>NZ_CP060131.1:2407500-4807500 GCF_014235185.1 Pseudonocardia petroleophila
CCGGGTGGTCCCGGTCACCGTGGTCCAGGCGGGCCCGAACGTGGTGACCCAGGTCCGCACCACCGAGAAGGACGGCTACGTCGCCGTCCAGCTGGCGTACGGCGCCATCGACCCGCGCAAGGTGAACAAGCCGCGCACCGGCCACTTCGGCAAGGCGGGCACCACGCCGCGTCGCCACCTGGTCGAGCTGCGCACCTCCGACGCCGGCGAGTACTCGCTCGGCCAGGAGATCACCGCCGAGGTGTTCGAGAACGGCGCCACCGTCGACGTGGTCGGCACGTCCAAGGGCAAGGGCACCGCGGGCGTCATGAAGCGCCACGGCTTCCACGGCCTCGGCGCCAGCCACGGCGTGCAGCGCAAGCACCGCTCGCCGGGCTCCATCGGTGGCTGCGCGACCCCCGGTCGCGTCTTCAAGGGCATCAAGATGGCCGGTCGCATGGGCGTCGCGCGCGTCACCACCCAGAACCTCACGGTCTACCGGGTGGACGCCGAGCGCGGGCTGCTGCTGATCAAGGGTGCCGTCCCCGGACCCCGCGGCGGACTGCTGCTGGTCAAGAGCGCCGCGAAGGGTGGTGTGAAGGCATGACCACGACCGTGAAGGCCGATCTCCCCGCGCACGTCTTCGACGTCACCGCGAACGTGCCGCTGATGCACCAGGTGGTGGTGGCCCAGCTGGCCGCCGCCCGCCAGGGCACGCACGACACGAAGACCCGCGGTGAGGTTCGCGGTGGCGGCAAGAAGCCGTACCGCCAGAAGGGCACCGGCCGCGCGCGCCAGGGCTCGACCCGTGCGCCGCAGTTCGCCGGCGGTGGTGTCGTCCACGGCCCCACGCCGCGCGACTACACGCAGAAGACGCCCAAGAAGATGAAGGCCGCCGCCCTGCGCGGTGCCCTCTCCGACCGGGCCCGCGCCGGCCGCGTGATCGTCGTCGACTCGCTGGTCACCGGCGAGGCGCCCTCGACCAAGGCCGCCCGGCAGACCATCGAGTCGCTCGTGAGCGACGCGGGGCGCCGCGTGCTCGCCGTCGTCGGCCGCGAGGACGTCGTCAGCCAGCTCAGCCTGCGCAACCTGCCGGACGTGCACCTCATCGCGCCCGACCAGCTGAACACCTACGACGTGCTCGTCAACGACGTCGTGCTGTTCACCGAGGAGTCGCTCGAGACCTTCCTCGCCGGCCCGATCGCGGTGCCGACGCGGAAGTCCGCCGCCGCTGCCGCGGACGCGCCGCAGGGACTCGTCAAGAAGGCCCCGGCCGAGCCCGCCGGCGACGCCCCCTACGGCCCGCAGAGCCACGCTCCGCTGGCCGACGGCGGCGAGCCCGAGGGCTTCCCCGTCAAGGGCAACGCCGACTCGATGCTCTACCACGTGCCGGGCAGCTCGTTCTACGCCCGCACCGTGGCGGAGGTCTGGTTCGCCACCGCGGAGGCGGCCGAAGAGGCCGGCTTCCAGCTGCCGCCGTCGCAGCGCGGTGAGAAGGAGGAGAAGTGATCCCCGATCCGCGCGACATCCTGCTCGCGCCGGTGGTCTCGGAGAAGAGCTACGGGCTGCTCGAGGAGCGCCAGTACACCTTCCTCGTGAAGCCGGACGCGAACAAGACCGAGATCAAGATCGCCGTCGAGAAGGTGTTCGGCGTCAAGGTGCTCTCCGTGAACACCCTGAACCGCAACGGGAAGCGCAAGCGCTCCCGCACCGGCTTCGGCAAGCGCCGCGACACCAAGCGCGCGATCGTGACGCTCTCCGAGGAGAGCCGCACCATCGACGTGTTCGGTGGAAGGGCAGGGGCCTGAGCCATGGGTATCCGCAAGTACAAGCCGACGACCCCCGGTCGCCGCGGCTCCAGCGTCTCCGACTTCGCCGAGATCACCCGGTCGACGCCGGAGAAGTCGCTGATCCGTCCGCTGCACTCCAAGGGCGGCCGCAACGCTCACGGGCGCATCACCACCCGGCACCAGGGCGGTGGTCACAAGCGCGCGTACCGGCTGATCGACTTCCGCCGGAACGACAAGGACGGCGTGCCGGCCAAGGTCGCCGAGATCGAGTACGACCCGAACCGCACCTCGCGGATCGCGCTCCTGCACTACGCCGACGGCGAGAAGCGCTACATCATCGCGCCGGAGAAGCTGAAGCAGGGCGACCGCGTCGAGGCCGGCCCCCGGGCCGACATCAAGGTCGGCAACAACCTGCCGCTGCGCAACATCCCCACGGGCACCGTGATCCACGCCATCGAGCTCCGCCCCGGTGGCGGCGCGAAGATGGCGCGCTCGGCCGGGGCCAAGGTGCAGCTGGTCGCCAAGGACGGCCCGTACGCGCAGCTCCGGCTGCCCTCGGGCGAGATCCGCAACGTCGACGTCCGCTGCCGCGCGACGATCGGCGAGGTCGGCAACTCCGACCACTCCAACATCAACTGGGGCAAGGCGGGCCGCATGCGGTGGAAGGGCAAGCGCCCGACCGTCCGCGGTGTCGCCATGAACCCGGTCGACCACCCGCACGGTGGTGGTGAGGGCAAGACCTCCGGTGGTCGCCACCCGGTCAACCCCGCGGGCAAGCCCGAGGGCCGCACCCGCCGCACCAAGCCGTCCGACAAGTTGATCGTCCGTCGCCGTCGCACCGGCAAGAACAAGCGCTGAGCAGGGAGGTAAAAGATGCCACGCAGCCTGAAGAAGGGCCCGTTCGTGGATGACCACCTGCTCAAGAAGGTGGACGTCCTCAACGAGTCGGGCAAGAAGACCGTCATCCGTACCTGGTCCCGACGGTCCACCATCATCCCCGACATGATCGGGCACACGATCGCGGTGCACGACGGCCGCAAGCACGTGCCGGTGTTCGTGTCGGACTCGATGGTCGGCCACAAGCTGGGGGAGTTCGCGCCCACGCGGACCTTCCGGGGCCACATCAAGGACGACCGCAAGTCGCGCAGGCGCTGAGACGGAGCAGGAGGAAGTGACCATGGCTGGAACAGCCGAGAGCACGACCGCCGCGCCCGTCCGGGCGCGCGCGATCGCGCGGCACGTGCACATGTCGCCGACCAAGGTCCGGCGCGTCATCGCGCTGATCAAGGGTCGGCCGGTCCAGGACGCTCTCGACATCCTGCGGTTCTCGCCGCAGGCTGCCTGTGAGCCCCTGTACAAGGTGGTCGCCAGTGCGGCGGCCAACGCCCAGAACAACCTCGACCTGGACCCCGACACCCTCGTGGTGGCCGTGGCCATGGCCGACGAGGGCCCGACGCTCAAGCGCATCCGTCCGCGGGCCCAGGGCCGCGCGTACCGGATCCGCAAGCGCACGAGCCACATCACCGTCGAGGTCGAGTCGCAGCCCGCCAAGAACGGGCGCGGCGCTCGTGGTGCGAAGGGGAGGACCCGCTAATGGGTCAGAAGATCAACCCGCACGGCTTCCGCCTCGGTATCACCACCGACTGGAAGTCGCGCTGGTACGCCGACAAGCAGTACGCCGAGTACGTCAAGGAGGACGTCGAGATCCGCCGCATGCTCTCCAAGGGCATGGAGCGGGCCGGCATCTCCAAGGTCGAGATCGAGCGCACCCGCGACCGCGTCCGGGTGGACATCCACACCGCGCGTCCGGGCATCGTGATCGGCCGGCGCGGCGCCGAGGCCGACCGCATCCGCGGCAACCTCGAGAAGCTGACCAAGAAGCAGGTCCAGCTCAACATCCTCGAGGTCAAGAACTCCGAGTCGGACGCCCAGCTCGTCGCGCAGGGCGTGGCCGAGCAGCTGTCCAACCGCGTGGCGTTCCGCCGCGCGATGCGCAAGGCCATCCAGTCGGCCATGCGCTCCCCGCAGGTCAAGGGGATCCGGGTCCAGTGCTCGGGTCGCCTCGGCGGCGCGGAGATGTCGCGCTCGGAGTTCTACCGCGAGGGTCGGGTCCCGCTGCACACGCTGCGCGCCGACATCGACTACGGCCTGTTCGAGGCCCGCACCACGTTCGGGCGCATCGGCGTCAAGGTGTGGATCTACAAGGGTGACGTCGTCGGTGGCCGTCGCGAGGGTGCCCCGGCTGCGGCCGCGGCCCCCGGTGGCGACCGCGGCCCGCGCCGCGAGCGCCCGGCCCGCCGTCGCTCGGGTGCCTCGGGCACCACGGGCTCCGGCACCGAGGCCGGTCGCGCCGCCGCCGAGTCGTCGGGTGGCACCGCCACCGCGACGGTCGACGCGCCCGCGCCCGAGACGACCGGTGGGGAGGCCTGATCATGCTGATCCCCCGCAGGGTCAAGCACCGCAAGCAGCACCGTCCGCACCGCACCGGTGCGGCCTCGGGCGGCACCCGCGTCACCTTCGGTGAGTACGGCATCCAGGCCCTCGAGCCCGCGTACGTCACCAACCGGCAGATCGAGTCCGCTCGTATCGCCATCAACCGGCACATCAAGCGCGGCGGCAAGGTCTGGATCAACATCTTCCCGGACCGCCCGCTGACGAAGAAGCCGGCGGAGACCCGCATGGGTTCCGGTAAGGGCTCCCCCGAGAAGTGGGTGTCCAACGTGAAGCCGGGTCGGGTCCTGTTCGAGATGAGCTACCCCAACGAGCAGCTCGCCCGCGAGGCCCTGCGCCGCGCGATCCACAAGCTGCCCATGAAGTGCCGGATCGTGACCCGTGAGGGTGGTGACATCTGATGGCCGCGTCGACGACGACCGCAGCCGAGCTGCGTGAGCTCACCGACGAGGAGCTCGTGCTCCGCGTGCGTGAGGCCAAGGAGGAGCTGTTCAACCTCCGCTTCCAGATGGCCACCGGGCAGCTGGACAACAACCGGCGGCTGCGTACCGTCCGGCACGACATCGCGCGGATCTACACGATCATGCGCGAGCGCGAGCTGGGCCTCTCTGCCGCCCCGGACGAGAATGAGGGCGCGGCATGAGCGACACAGCGAAGACGCCGCCCACCGAGGTGGAGCGGAACGAGCGCAAGGTCCGTGAGGGCCTCGTGGTCTCCGACAAGATGGCGAAGACGATCGTCGTCGTCGTCGAGGACCGCGTGAAGCACCGGATGTACGGCAAGGTCATCCGCCGGACGACGAAGATCAAGGCGCACGACGAGGCCAACACGGCCGGCGTCGGCGACCGCGTCCGGCTGATGGAGACCCGCCCGCTGTCGGCCACCAAGCGCTGGCGCCTGGTGGAGATCCTGGAGAAGGCGAAGTGATCCAGCAGGAGTCGCGGCTGCGCGTCGCCGACAACACCGGTGCCAAGGAGATCCTCTGCATCCGGGTGCTGGGCGGTTCGGCCCGGCGCTACGCGGGGATCGGCGACACCATCGTCGCCACGGTGAAGGACGCCATCCCCGGAGCGGGGGTGAAGCGCGGTGACGTCGTCAAGGCCGTCATCGTGCGCACCGTCAAGGAGCGTCGCCGCCCGGATGGTTCCTACATCCGTTTCGACGAGAACGCCGCCGTGCTGATCAAGCCCGACGGCGAGCCGCGCGGGACCCGCATCTTCGGACCGGTCGGTCGCGAACTCCGCGACAAGAAGTTCATGAAGATCATCTCCCTCGCGCCGGAGGTGCTGTAACCCATGAAGATCAAGAAGGGCGACACCGTCGTGGTGATCGCCGGCAAGGACAAGGGAGCGAAGGGGAAGGTCATCCAGGCCTACCCCGAGCGTGACCGCGTCCTGGTCGAGGGCGTGAACCGGATCAAGAAGCACACCCGGGTCAGCCAGAACCAGCGCGGCGCCCAGTCCGGCGGCATCGTCACGCAGGAGGCCGCCATCCACGTCTCGAACGTGATGGTCGTCGACTCCGAGGGCAAGCCGACGCGCGTGGGCCGCCAGGTCACCCGCGACGAGGACGGCAAGCGGTCCAGCGTTCGGGTCTCCCGGAGCACCGGGAAGGAGATCTGACGTGACCAGCACCGAGGAGAAGACGATCCCGAGGCTCAAGCAGCGCTACCGCGACGAGATCGCGCCGCAGCTGCGTGAGCAGTTCGAGTACCCCAACGTCATGCAGATCCCCGGCGTCGTGAAGGTCGTCGTGAACATGGGTGTCGGCGACGCCGCCCGTGACGCGAAGCTGATCGACGGCGCCATGCGCGATCTCGCGACCATCACCGGTCAGAAGCCGCAGATGCGGCGGGCGACCAAGTCCATCGCGCAGTTCAAGCTGCGCGAGGGCATGCCGATCGGCGCGAAGGTCACCCTCCGCAGCGACCGGATGTGGGAGTTCCTGGACCGGCTGCTGACGATCGCCCTGCCGCGCATCCGGGACTTCCGCGGTCTGTCGAGCACGCAGTTCGACGGCCGGGGCAACTACACGTTCGGCCTGAACGAGCAGTCGATGTTCCACGAGATCGACCCCGACTCGATCGACCGTCCGCGCGGCATGGACATCACGGTCGTCACCACGGCGACGACCGACGACGAGGGCCGTGCGCTGCTCCGCAAGCTCGGCTTCCCTTTCAAGGAGGCATGAGACATGGCCAAGAAGGCGCTCCGCATCAAGGCCGCGGCCGTTCCGAAGTTCAAGGTCCGCGGCTACACCCGCTGCCAGAAGTGCGGACGGCCCCGTGCCGTGCTGCGCAAGTTCGGCCTCTGCCGGATCTGCGTCCGCGAGATGGCCCACGCCGGCGAGCTGCCGGGCGTGAGCAAGTCCTCCTGGTAGTTCCTCCTTCCTCCAGATCGTCACAGGCCCCCGGGTGAGAGCCCGGGGGAACCAGGCGGGAAAGCAGTGACGTCACCATGACGATGACCGATCCCATCGCGGACATGCTCACGCGTCTCCGCAACGCCAACTCGGCGTACCACGACCGCGTGGTCATGCCGCACTCCAAGCTCAAGGTGTCGATCGCCGAGATCCTCCAGCGCGAGGGCTACATCGCGTCGCACTCCGTCGAGGACGCCGAGGTCGGCAAGTCCCTGGTCATCGAGCTGAAGTACGGGCGCAACCGCGAGCGGAGCATCGCCGGCCTGCGCCGGGTCTCTAAGCCCGGCCTGCGCGTCTACGCCAAGTCCACGAACCTGCCGCGCGTGCTCGGCGGTCTGGGCGTGGCCATCATCTCCACGTCCGCCGGTCTCCAGACCGAGCGGCAAGCACACAAGAACGGCGTGGGCGGAGAAGTCCTCGCCTACGTCTGGTGAGGGGGTAACACCATGTCCCGAATCGGGAAGCTGCCCATCACCGTGCCGTCCGGTGTGGATGTCCAGATCGACGGCCGTACGGTGACCGTCAAGGGCCCCAAGGGCACCCTGACGCACACCGTCATCGAGCCGATCACGGTCGAGCGCGACGACGACGGCACCGTGCTCGTCAAGCGTCCGGACGACGAGCGGCGCAGCAAGGCCTACCACGGCCTGTCGCGCACGCTGGTCAACAACCTCATGCTCGGCGTCACCGCCGGCTACGAGAAGAAGCTCGAGATCGTCGGCGTCGGCTACCGCGTCGCCCTCAAGGCCGGCAACCTCGAGTTCGCGCTCGGGTTCAGCCACCCCGTGGTCGTCCAGCCGCCCGAGGGCATCACCTTCGTCGTCGAGACCCCGAACAAGTTCTCCGTTCAGGGCATCGACAAGCAGCTGGTCGGCGAGACCGCCGCCAACATCCGCAAGATCAGGAAGCCCGAGCCCTACAAGGGCAAGGGCGTGCGGTACGCCGGCGAGAACGTGCGCCGCAAGGTCGGGAAGACGGGTAAGTAATGGCCGAGACGATCAGTGCGGCCGCCAAGAAGCGGACCGCCTCCCAGGTGTCGGCCAAGCGCCGCACCGCAGTCACGCGCCGGCACGCCCGGCTCCGCAAGAAGGTCAGCGGCAGCCCGGAGCGTCCGCGCCTCGCGGTCAAGCGCAGCTCGCGGCACATCGTCGTGCAGCTCATCGACGACCTCGCGGGCCGCACGCTGGCCTCGGCGTCGACGATGGAGGCCGACGTCCGCGCCTTCGACGGCGACAAGAAGGCCCGTGCGGCCAAGGTCGGCGAGCTCGTGGCCGCCCGTGCGCGCGAGGCCGGCGTCACCTCCGTCGTGTTCGACCGCGGTGGCTTCGGCTACCACGGTCGGATCGCGGCGCTGGCCGACGCCGCCCGCGAGGGTGGGCTGGAGTTCTGATGGTGAACAACATGGAAGGGAACCACTGATGCCGGGACGTGCACGGCGCGACGGCGGAGGGCCCGGTGGGTCCGGTGGGCCCAACAGCGGGCCCGGTGGCGAGCGCAGCAACTCGGGTGGTGGCCGTGACCGTCGCGACAGCGGCGGCCGGGGCGGCGCCCAGGACAAGACCCCGTACATCGAGCGGTTGGTCACGATCAACCGCGTCGCCAAGGTCGTCAAGGGCGGTCGGCGCTTCAGCTTCACCGCGCTGATGATCGTCGGCGACGGCGACGGCCTGGTGGGTGTCGGCTACGGCAAGGCCAAGGAGGTGCCCGCGGCGATCGCCAAGGGTGTGGAGGAGGCGAAGAAGAACTTCTTCCGCGTCCCCCGCATCGGCGGCACGATCGTCCACCGGGTGCAGGGCGAGGCCGCAGCCGGCGTCGTCCTCCTCCGCCCGGCCAGCCCCGGTACCGGCGTCATCGCCGGTGGCCCGGTGCGTGCCGTGCTGGAGTGCGCCGGGATCCACGACATCCTCTCCAAGAGCCTGGGCTCCGACAACGCGATCAACGTCGTGCACGCCACGATCGCCGCGTTGAAGATGATCCAGCGCCCGGAGGAGGTGGCGGCCCGCCGTGGCCTGCCGCTCGAGGACGTCGCCCCGGCCCAGATGATGCGCGCGCGGGCGGAAGCCGCGCAGGCGGCGAGGGCCTGATGTCGAAGCTGATCATCACCCAGCGCAAGAGCGTCATCGGCGCCAAGGCCAACCAGCGCGCCACGATGCTCTCGCTCGGGCTGCGCAAGATCCGCCAGACGGTGGAGAAGGACGACACCCCGCAGATCCGGGGCATGGTCCACACCGTCCGGCACCTCGTGACGGTTGAGGAGGTGTCCTCGTGAGCGAGTCCACCATCAAGATCCACCACCTGCGCCCCGCGCCGGGTGCGAAGACCGCCAAGACCCGCGTCGGACGCGGTGAGGGCGGCAAGGGCGGCAAGACCGCCGGCCGCGGTACCAAGGGCACGCGCGCCCGCAAGGGCGTGCCCGCGGGCTTCGAGGGTGGGCAGATGCCGCTGCACATGCGGCTGCCCAAGCTGAAGGGTTTCAAGAACCGCTTCCGCGTGGAGTTCCAGGTCGTGAACGTCGGCGACCTGGCCACCCTGTTCCCGCAGGGCGGCACGGTCGGCCCCGACGAGCTCGTCGAGGCCGGCGCGGTGCGTCGCAACCAGCCCGTCAAGGTGCTGGGCAACGGCGACCTGGACGGCGTGAAGCTCACCGTGAGTGCGCACGCGTTCTCCGGCAGTGCCCGCGACAAGATCGCGGCAGCAGGCGGGTCCGTCACCGAGCTGTGACTCCCGTTCGGTGCGGACCGGCGCCATCGTGCGCCGGTCCGCGCCGTGGGGGCGGCACAGCCGCTGTTAGGGTTCTGCGCGGTCGCCCCAGTGCCGCCGCGGCAGCCCGCGACGCGGGGGCCACCAGTACAGGAGGATCACACCAGTGCTCAGCGCTTTCCGGTCGGCACTGACCACGCCGGATCTCCGGAAGAAGATCCTCTTCACTCTCGGGATCGTCGCGGTCTACCGGCTCGGTGCCACCATCCCGTCGCCCGGCGTGTCGTACCCCGCCGTGCAGCAGTGCATCGCCGACGTCTCGGGCGGGGCGAACTCCAGCGTCTACTCGCTGATCAACCTGTTCTCCGGCGGGGCGCTGCTCCAGCTCTCGATCTTCGCGCTGGGCATCATGCCCTACATCACGTCGAGCATCATCGTGCAGCTGCTCACCGTGGTCATCCCGCGGTTCGAGCAGCTGAAGAAGGAAGGGCAGTCGGGCCAGGCCAAGCTGACCCAGTACACCCGCTACCTCACGATCGCGCTGGGCATCCTCCAGGCCACGGGCATCGTCGCGCTGGCCGACCGCGGGCAGCTGTTCCAGGGCTGCACGCAGGACATCATCCCGGGCAACAGCGTCTTCGACCTCGCCCTGATCGTCGTCGTCATGACGGCGGGCACCGCGGTGATCATGTGGCTGGGCGAGCAGGTCACCGAGCGGGGCGTCGGCAACGGCATGTCGCTGCTGATCTTCGCCTCGATCGCGGCGCGGATCCCGGCCGAGGGCGCCAACATCCTCAACAACCCCGAGGGCGGGCCGCTGATCTTCGCCGGGGTCTGCGTCTTCGGTCTGGCGATCATCGCGAGCGTCGTGTTCGTCGAGCAGGGGCAGCGACGCATCCCGGTCCAGTACGCGAAGCGGATGGTCGGGCGCCGGATGTACGGCGGCACGTCGACCTACCTCCCGCTCAAGGTGAACCAGGCCGGCGTCATCCCGGTCATCTTCGGGTCCTCGCTGCTGTACCTGCCGCAGCTGATCTCGCAGCTCGTCGGCACCGAGTCCGGGGCGGTGCAGCAGTTCGTCCAGACCTACCTGGTCGACCAGTCCAATCCGGTGCACATCCTGCTGTACGTCGCGCTGATCATCTTCTTCACGTACTTCTACGTCGGGATCACGTTCAACCCCGACGAGCGGGCCGACGAGATGAAGAAGTTCGGCGGGTTCATCCCCGGCATCCGTCCGGGACGGCCCACTGCGGAGTACCTGAACTTCGTGCTCTCCCGCATCACCCTGCCGGGATCGCTCTACCTCGGCCTCATCGCGGTGCTCCCGAACTTCTTCCTCGGCATCACCGGTTCGGGTCAGAACCAGAACTTCCCCTTCGGCGGCACCGCGGTGCTGATCATGGTCGGAGTGGGGCTCGACACCGTGAAGCAGATCGAGAGCCAGCTCATGCAGCGCAACTACGAGGGCTTCCTGCGCTAACGTCGCATCGACAACCTGTAGAACAACTGGGGAAGGCGGGTTCACGTGCGACTCGTTCTGGTCGGACCGCCGGGCGCGGGCAAGGGAACTCAGGCGGAGCGGATGGCGGAGCGCCTCGACGTCCCGCACATCTCCACCGGTGACCTGTTCCGGGCGAACCTCAAGGAGGAGACCCCGCTCGGCATCGAGGCGAAGCGCTACATGGACGCAGGCGACCTGGTGCCCGACGAGGTCACCGTCGCCATGGTCCGCGAGCGCCTCACGGAGCCCGACGCCGCGAAGGGGTTCATCCTCGACGGCTTCCCACGGACCGCGCCGCAGGCCGAGTCGCTGGCCGGGCTGCTCAAGGACCAGGGTCTGGAGCTCGACGCGGTCGTGGAGTTCTCCGTGTCCGACGAGGTGGTCGTGGAGCGCCTCACCGGGCGCGGCCGCAGCGACGACACCGAGGACGTCATCCGGCGCCGCCAGCAGGTCTACCGCGACGACACCGCGCCCCTGCTCGAGTACTACGCCGACCGCCTGGTCAGCGTCGACGCCGTGGGCTCCGTCGAGGAGATCACCGACCGGGTCTTCGACGCCCTCCCGGCGTCGTGAGCCGGGGGCGCGGCGGCGTTCGCGGTCTCGTGGCGAGGCTGCGCGGCCGGGACATCGAGCTGAAGACGGCGGGTGAGCTGGAGGCCATGCGGGCCTCCGGCGCGCTCGTCGCCCGCACGCTGGCGGCGGTCACCGCGCTGGCCAAGCCGGGCGTCAGCAGCGGTGAGCTCGACGCGCTGGCCGAGCAGACCATCCGCGACGGCGGCGCCGTGCCCTCCTTCCTCGGCTACCACGGGTTCCCGGCGTCGATCTGCGCGTCGGTGAACGAGCAGATCGTGCACGGCATCCCGTCGGCAGGCACCGTGCTCGCCGACGGCGACCTGATCTCCGTCGACTGCGGGGCGATCCTCGACGGCTGGCACGGCGACGCCGCGGTGACGATCGCCGTCGGGTCCGTCGCCGAGGCCGACCTCAAGCTGTCGGCGGCCTGCGAGGCCGCCCTGCACGCCGGGATCGCCGCGGTGGTGCCCGGCGGGCGGCTCTCCGACATCTCGCACGCGGTGCAGGTGGCGTGCGAGGAGGCCGGGACCCGCGACGGCGTCGAGTACGGGATCGTCGCCGAGTACGGCGGTCACGGGATCGGCACGTCGATGCACATGGACCCGTTCCTGCCCAACCACGGCGAGCCCGGACAGGGCCCGCGCCTGCGCCCCGGCATGGCGCTGGCGGTGGAGCCGATGCTCACCGGCGGCGACCCGGAGACCCTCGAGCTGGCCGACGGCTGGACCGTCGTCACCGCCGACGGCAGCCGCGCGGTGCACTGGGAGCACAGCGTCGCGATCACCGACGACGGGCCGCGGATCCTCACGCTCCCCTGACGGGACTGAATCGGTCGAGCCGCACGAACCGGCCCAACACTGATCACACGGCGGGTCCGGTGGTCGGGTCACTGGGCTAGGTTCCCGCCATGACTGCAGCAAACGGGGGCACCACCGTCGGTGTGCCCCGCGAGTCCGGAGCGGGGGAGCGCCGGGTCGCGCTGGTCCCCAAGGTGGTGGAGAAGCTCGTCGCCAGGGGCGTCGGGATCGTCGTCGAGTCCGGCGCCGGGCTCGGTGCCCTGATCCCCGACGACCTCTACGTCGCGGCCGGGGCCACGATCGGCGACCCGTGGTCGTCCGACGTCGTGGTCAAGGTGGCGCCGCCGAGCACCGAGGAGATCGGGCGGCTCCGGTCCGGCGCCACGCTCATCGGCTTCCTCGCCCCGCGCACCGCACCCGAGTCGCTGGCCGCGCTGAAGGCCGCCGGCGTGGTGGCGTTCGCGATGGAGGCCATCCCGCGCATCTCCCGCGCCCAGTCGATGGACGCGCTCTCGTCCCAGGGCAACGTGGCCGGGTACAAGGCCGTGCTGCTCGCGGCCGAGCGCTCCACGCGCTTCTTCCCGATGCTGACCACGGCGGCGGGCACCGTGAAGCCCGCCCAGGCCCTGATCCTCGGGGTGGGCGTCGCCGGGCTCCAGGCGCTGGCCACCGCGAAGCGGCTCGGCGCCCGCACCACCGGCTACGACGTGCGTCCCGAGGTCGCCGACCAGGTGAAGTCCCTCGGCGCGCAGTGGCTCGACCTCGGGATCGAGGCGGTCGGCGAGGGCGGCTACGCCCGCGAGCTCACCGACGACGAGCGCACCGAGCAGCAGAAGCGGCTCGAGGAGGCGATCACCGGCTTCGACGTCGTGATCACCACCGCGAACGTGCCGGGGCGCAAGGCCCCCACGCTGGTCACCGCGAAGGCGGTGGAGGGCATGCGGCCGGGCAGCGTCGTCGTCGACATGGCGGGGGAGAGCGGCGGCAACTGCGAGCTCACCGAGCCGGGCGAGGTCGTCGTCAAGCACGACGTCACGATCGCCTCGCCGCTCAACCTGCCCGCGACGATGCCCGAGCACGCCTCGGAGCTCTACGCGCGCAACGTCTCCGCGCTGCTGGAGCTGATGCTCGACAAGGAGGGCGCGCTGGCGCCCGACTTCGACGACGAGGTGCTCGCGAAGTCCTGCGTCACCCGGGAGGAGAGCTGATGGACGTCGCCGTACTGGCCGCCGACGCGGCCGAGGCGGGCTCGTCGGGCCTGCTCGCCAACATCGCGATCCTCGTCCTGGCCGGCTTCGTCGGCTTCGCGGTGATCTCGAAGGTGCCCAACACGCTGCACACGCCGCTCATGTCGGGCACGAACGCCATCCACGGCATCGTGCTGCTCGGCGGCCTGATCGTGCTCGGCCGGCTGGAGAACCCCTCCGTCGGCGACGCGATCATCCTGGTGGTCGCGATCGCCTTCGGCATGATCAACGTGATCGGCGGATTCCTGGTCACCGACCGGATGCTCGGCATGTTCAAGGCCAAGCCCGTGCAGAAGAAGGGCGACTCCTGATGGACGTGCTGATCCCGGTCCTCTACATCATCGCCTTCGGCCTGTTCATCTACGGCCTGATGGGGCTCACCGGCCCGAAGACGGCGGTGCGCGGCAACAAGATCGCCGCGGTCGGCATGACGATCGCCGTGGTCGCCACGCTGCTCACCGTCACGCACAACTGGATCCTGATCATCGTCGGGCTCGTGATCGGCACGGTCCTGGGCGTGCCGTCGGCCCAGAAGGTGCAGATGACGGCGATCCCGCAGATGGTCGCGCTGTTCAACGGCGTCGGCGGTGGCGCGGTGGCGCTGATCGCGTGGTCGGAGTTCCGCACCACGGAGTCGTTCTCCGGCGAGCCGACCTACGTGATCGTCGCGTCGCTGTTCGCGGCGATCATCGGCTCGGTCTCGTTCTGGGGCTCGATCATCGCCTACGGCAAGCTGCAGGAGATCCTCCCCGGCCGCCCGATCGGGCTCGGCCGCGCGCAGCAGTTCGTCAACCTGCTGCTGCTGGCCGGCGCGATCGCGTGCGCCGTCGTGGCCGGGCTGGGCGGGGCGGCCGAGATCTGGATCATCGGGCTGCTGGTGGTCGCGGCGGTGCTCGGCGTGCTCGTGGTGCTGCCCATCGGCGGCGCCGACATGCCGGTCGTCATCTCGCTGCTCAACGCGCTCACCGGCCTCTCGGCGGCGGCGGCCGGCCTCGCGCTCGACAACACCGCGATGATTGTCGCGGGCATGATCGTCGGGGCGTCGGGCTCGATCCTGACCAACCAGATGGCCGTGGCGATGAACCGCACGATCCCGGCGATCGTCGCGGGCGGGTTCGGCGGAACCACGCTGGTGCCCGGCGCCGACGACGGCGTCGACCGCACCGTGAAGTCGACGTCCGCGGCCGACGCCGCGGTCCAGATGGCGTACGCGTCGTCGGTGATCGTGGTGCCCGGCTACGGGCTCGCCGTCGCGCAGGCGCAGCACGCCGTCAAGGACATGGCGAAGCTGCTCGAGGCGAAGGGCGTCGAGGTCAAGTACGCCATCCACCCCGTCGCCGGGCGCATGCCGGGGCACATGAACGTCCTGCTCGCCGAGGCCGACGTCTCCTACGACGCGCTCAAGGAGATGGACGACATCAACGACGAGTTCTCCCGCACCGACGTCACGCTGGTGATCGGGGCGAACGACGTCACCAACCCGGCGGCGCGGTCGGACTCGTCGAGCCCGATCTACGGGATGCCGATCCTCAACGTCGACCAGAGCCACTCGGTCATCGTGCTCAAGCGCTCGATGAGCAGCGGCTTCGCCGGCATCGACAACCCGCTGTTCTACGCCGACAACACCTCGATGCTGTTCGGTGACGCGAAGAAGTCGGTCGCGGAGGTCACCGAGGAGCTCAAGGCGCTGTAGCGGTCGGGGGGAGTACGGTCGCCCGCGTGGTGGCCGTGCTCGCCCTCGCCGACGTCGGACGCGCCGACGTCGCGCTGGCCGGTGGCAAGGGCGCGAACCTCGGCGAGCTGATGCGGGCCGGGCTGCCGGTGCCGCCCGGTTTCGTGGTCCCCACCCCGGCCTACGCCGCCTTCGTGGCCGACGCGGGGATCGGGGCCGAGGTGGTGGCGCTGGCCCGGGCCGGGGAGCCCGACGCGGCCGACCGGATCGGGGCGCTGTTCGCCGGGCACCCGCTGACCGGACCCGTGGCCGACGCGGTGGTGCGGGCCTACGCCGACCTCGGCGGCGGTCCGGTCGCGGTCCGCTCCTCGGCCACCGTGGAGGACCTCGAGGGCGCCAGCTCCGCCGGGCAGCAGGACACCTACCTGCACCGCACCGGGGCCGACGCGGTGCTCGCGGCCGTCCGCGACTGCTGGGCCTCGCTGTGGACCGCGCGGGCGATGGCCTACCGCGCCCGCGCGGGCGTCGACCCGGGGTCGGTGAGCCTGGCCGTCGTGGTGCAGCGGATGGTCGCGGCGCGCTCGTCGGGCGTCCTGTTCACCGCCGACCCGGCCAGCGGGCGTCGCGACCGGGCGGCGGTGAGCGCGGCGTGGGGGCTGGGTGAGTCGGTCGTCGGTGGCACGGTGAGCACCGACGACCTCGTCGTCGACACGGCCACCGGCGCCGTCGTCAGCCGGACGGTGGCCGACAAGGCGGTGATGACGGTCGCCACCGCGACCGGGACGCGCGAGGACCCGGTGCCGGAGAACCGGCGCCGGACGGCGGTGCTCGACGACGCCGCGGCGGCCGAGCTGGTGGCGCTCGGCGTCCGGATCGCCGGGCTGTTCGGCTCGCCCCAGGACGTCGAGTGGGCGCGCGACGCCGACGGGGCGTTCCACGTCGTCCAGGCCCGGCCGATCACCGCGCTGCCGGAGCCGACCGGCGACGTGCCGACGAGCTGGCCGGTGCCCCACCCGGGCGGCACGTACTTCCGCGCGAGCATCGTCGAACAGCTGCCCGACCCCCTGACGCCGCTGTTCGCCGACCTGGTCGACGGCTCGGTGAGCCGCTCGCTCGGCGCGCTCATGGCGACCGCGTTCGGCGCCCCGCTGCGCGACGGTGACCTGTCGTTCCCCACCGTCAACGGCTACGCGTACTACTTCTACCGCAACACCGGACTGATCCGGATGCTGCTGCGCACGCCGCAGGCCGGGCGGGCGCTGCTCGGGCGCGGCGCCGGTGAGCTGCGCGGCGGCGTCGACGGGTGGCGGGAGCGGTCGCACCCCGCCTACGTCGCCGAGGTGCGCGCGTGGTCCGGTCGCGACCCGGCCGGGCTCACCGGCGCCGAGATCCTCGACGGCGTGGGCGCCCTGCTCGACGCGGGCACGCGGTACTACACGGCGGTGCAGTCGATCATCCCGCTCGCGGCTGGGTCGGAGATCGTGTTCGCCGCGTTCTACGACGCGCTCGTGCGCCGCGCCGGCGACCCGGCCGCGTCGACGTTCCTCGTGGGTTTCGACAGCCGTCCGCTGCAGGCCGAGACGTCCCTCTACGACCTCGCGCACGCCCCGCGCGACGCCGCCTGGGACGAGCGGTTCCGCGCCCACCTCGCCGCGTTCGGGCACACCGTCTACAACCTGGACTTCGCGAGCCCCGTCCCCGCAGACGACCCCGGGCCGCTGCACGCGACGATCCGGTTCTTCGCCGACGGCGGGGGCACCGACCCCTACGAGCGGCAGCGCCGCGCGGCCGCGCTGCGCGACGAGCTGACCCGCGTCACCCGGGCCCGGCTCGACCCGCTGCGGCGCGCGCTGTTCGACCGGCTGCTCGCCGCCGCGCAGCGCACCGGGCCGGTGCGCGAGGACGCGCTGGCCGACGTCGGGCTGGCCTGGCCCGCGATGCGCCGGATGCTGCGCGAGCTCGGGCGCCGGCTCGTCGACGACGGGGTGGTGGCCGACGCCGACGACGTGTTCTGGCTGCGGCACGCCGAGCTGCGCGGCTACGTCGACGGCGTGCGCGCCGACCACCGGGCCGACGTCGACGCGCGGCGGATGGTCTGGCGCGGGCAGCGCCGGGCCACCCCGCCGCAGCTGCTGCCCGAGCGGCCCTGGATGAGCCGCCTGCTCGGGGCGGTGATGCCGGGCCGCGAGGGCGTGCAGACCGGCCCGGTCGTCCGCGGCACCGGCGCGAGCGCGGGGCAGGTGACGGCCCGGGCCCGCGTCCTCGACGGGCCGGGCGACTTCGCCGACCTCGTACCGGGCGAGGTGCTCGTCGCCCGCATCACCACCCCCGCGTGGACGCCGCTGTTCGCGATGGCCGCCGCCGTCGTCACCGACATCGGCGGGCCGCTGAGCCACGGGTCGATCGTCGCCCGTGAGTACGGCATCCCGGCGGTGCTCGGCACGGGGTCGGCGACCGGCCGGATCCGGACCGGGCAGCCGGTGCGGGTCGACGGGGACGCCGGCACCGTGACGCTGCTCGACGAGCCCGCCGCCGCGGAGCCCGCCGTCCCCCGGCGGTGGCCGGGGTGGGTGGCGGCGGCCGTCGTCGCCGGGCTGATCGTCCGTCGCCTGCGCCGCTGACGGCGCTACGGTGCGGTCCATGGACCTCCCGGCCCCGATCGTCGCCGTCACCGTGCACCCCCGCCGCGCCCGCGTGACGCGGCGCGCCCGGGCGGCCGTCGCGGCCGGGCGGACCGATCTCGTCGTCGCCGACCTCCCGCCCACGCTGCTGCCGGACTCGGTGCGCGCGGTGGCGGGCGGGGCCCGGGTCGTCGGCGTCGACGTGCTCCGGCGCGACCTCGCGGAGGTGCCCGACGACCGCGTGCGGGCCGCGGAGGCCGCGGTGCGCGACGCGGAGCGCGCGCTCGCGGCCGTCGACGGGGCCGACGCGGGCGAGTCCGCCCGCGAGGACCTGCTGCGCCGGCTCGCGCTGCGCAGCGGCGACCGGCTCGCAGCCGCGCTGGCCGACGGGTCGGCCGAGCCGGCCCGGGCGGGGGAGATCGGGGCGGCGGTGGCCGCGCAGATCACCGAGGTCGCAGCGGCCCGCCGCGCCCACGCCGAGGCCCGGGTCGACGCCGGGCACCGGCTCACCGCAGCCCGCGCCGAGCTCGACCGGCTGCGCGGCTCCGCCCGCACCCGGCGCGAGGCGGTGATCGGGATCGAGGCCGACGCGGCGGGCGACGTCGACGTCGAGCTGACCTACGTGGTCGACGGCGCGAGCTGGACGTCGGCCTACGACGCCCGCCTCGACGACGACGGCCGCGTCACGCTCACCTGGTTCGGGATGGTCGTCCAGGAGACCGGGGAGGACTGGCCGGCGTGCGAGCTGACCCTGTCGACGGCCCGGCCCTCGGTCACCACGACGCTGCCCGAGCTGGAGCCGTGGTGGATCGACCTCGCCCGGCCGCGGCCGGAGATCGCGATGGCCGCCGGGGCGGTGCCCGCGGCCCCGCTGCTGCGGGGCAAGGCGGTGGAGGCCGTCCCCGAGGAGGGGCTCGCGGCGGGCACCTGGCGGCTCGCCCGGCCCACCGCGGTCGCCGCCGACGGCACCCCGCACCGCACGACGGTCACGACGGTGCGGGCCGACGCCCGCCTCGACCACCTCGCCGTCCCCGTGCTGGGTCCCGACGCGCACCTGCGGGCCACGCTCGTCAACCCGAGCGGGCACGTGCTGCCGGCCGGGCCGGTGTCGACGTTCCTGGCCGACGCCTACGTCGGCACGACGGCGCTGGAGACCACCGCGCCCGACGGCGGGATCGAGCTCGCGCTGGGCGTCGACGACCGGGTGGTGGTGGAGCGCGAGCTGGAGTCGCGCACCGCGCACCGGGCGCGGTTCGGTGCGCAGCGGGGCGCGGTGCAGCGCTGGCGCACCACGGTCACCAACCACCGGCCCGCCGAGGCGCGCGTGGTGGTGCGGGACCGGCTCCCGGTGTCGCGCGCGGCGGAGGTGAAGGTCGTCGAGGTCGAGCTGGTGCCCGAGCCGGCCGAGCGCGACGAGCTGGGCCGCTGCGAGTGGGTCGCGCGGATCCCGCCGGGCGGCCGCTGGGAGGTCTCCGTGCGGTACGGGGTGGAGCATCCGAAGGACGTCGGGGTCACCGGCTACCGTTGACCGCATGATCGATCTGGACGGGGTGGTGGCGCTCTACCGCACCCACGCCGCCGACCTGTCCGCCGTGGTCGCCCGGCAGCGCGCGTTCCGCGAGGCCACGCCGTCGATGACCCCGCAGCTCGACGACGTCGAGGCCGAGGTCACCTACCTGCTCCTGCGCGACGCCCGCCCGGCGCACGTGATGGAGCTGGGCACGTTCCACGGCTGGTCGACGACCTGGATCCTGCAGGCGCTGCGCGACAACGGATCCGGGCACCTGCACTCGTTCGACCGCATCGACAACGTGCGCCGCACCGTCCCGCGCGAGCTGGCGCAGGACCGGTGGACGTTCGTGCACGGCGACGTGCGCGAGCGGCTCGCGGACGTGCCGCGCGCGGCCGGCTACCTGTTCGTCGACGCGGCGCACACCGCGTCGTTCGCGCGGTGGTTCCTCGCGGAGCTGTTCCCGCTCGTGCCCGCCGGGATCCCGGTGAGCGTGCACGACGTGCACCACGGGCGGCGGGTCCTGCCGTTCACCGAGGGCGCGGTGCTGCTGCGGTGGATGCGCGAGCACGGCGTCGACGGGTTCACGGCGTCGCGGCGGCGGGCACCGGGGGTGTTCGCGCGGCTCGCGGCGGTGCGCGAGGAGCTCGGGCTCACCGGGGCGCGGGGGACGACCCGCAACCCGATGCTGTGGTTCACGATGCCGGAGCCGGCGACGTCGGCGCGGAGCTGACCGGGGCGTCGAGCGGGTGGGCGACCTCGTCGCGGTGGAGGCGCCAGCCGAGGATCGCCGCGATCGCGAGGAACACCGGGATCGCGCCGACCAGCACGAACGTGACCGGCAGGCCCAGCGCGTCGCCGACGGGGCCGGCGAGCGCCATCGACACCGGCATCAGGGCGAGCGAGACGAAGAAGTCGAGGCTCGACACCCGTCCCAGCAGGTGCGGCGGCACCCGGCGCTGCAGCAGGGTGCCCCAGATGACCTGGGCGGCCGCCCCCGTGACGCCGACGACGAACGCGGCGGCGCCCATGACCCACAGCCGGTCGGTCAGGCCGAGCACGGCCAGCGGCGCGCACCCGGCGCCCCACAGCAGCAGCATCCAGGTGAGGTAGCGGCGGGGCAGCCGGCCCGCCGAGGCGACGAGCGAGCCGACGACCCCGCCGACGCCGTAGGACCCGAGCACGAACGCGTACCCGGACGGGCCCGCGCCGGTCTGGTCGCGCACGGCGAACGGTACGAGCACCTCGATCGGGCCGATGATCACCAGCACCAGCAGGATCGCGAAGGCCAGCGTCGCGAACAGCCACCCGGTGCGCAGGAAGTAGGAGAAGCCCTCGCGCAGGTCGCCGAGCGCGGAGGACCCGTCGGCCGCCGGGGCGGTCGGGAGCAGCCGGATCGTCAGCAGCGGGAGCAGCGCGAGCACGTAGCCGACGGCGGCACCGAGCAGTGCGGCGCCGGGCACGAACGCGCCGACCAGCAGCCCGGCCAGCGCGGGTCCGAGCGCCTGCTGGGCGATCGGGCGCAGCATGCCCTCCACGCCGTTGGCGGCCAGGAGCTCCTCGGCGGGCAGCATCGTGGGCAGCACCGCGGAGTAGGCGGGGAAGAAGAAGGCCTCGGCCGAGCCCACCACGAACGCGATCACCGTCAGGTGCCAGAGCTGCATCACCCCGGACAGCGCCAGTGCCGCCGCGGTGCCCGCCGCCACGATCCGCACGACCTCCACGGTGATCAGCACCAGGCGGCGCGGCAGCCGGTCGGCCGCGACGCCGCCGACCAGCACGCTGAGCACCAGCCCGAGGCTGGCCGCGGCGGCCACCAGGGACAGCTCCGACGGGCCGCCGCCCAGCGCTATGACCTGGTACACGATCGCGACCAGCCACAACCCGCTCGCGAACAGCGAGAACCCGATCGACGCGGCGAGCATCCGGTAGTCGCGGTGGCGGAACGGGCGCAGCGGCCGGGGCAGGGTGCGGGGGAGGCGGGCGCCGGGCTGCTCGATGCTCACGGGGCCAAGCTCACCCCTCCCGCACGGGAAGGGTCAAGGCGGTTCCGGCGGGCTTGTACCCCATGCGAGGGGCCCTCTGCAAGCGTCGTACACTGGTCTTTCGGCGCGTCTGTGCGCCGGTTCCGTCGTGCCTGTCAGGGCCTCGCGGTCCCGGTTCGACGACGCTCCTGTACGACCACCGAGAGTACGCACACAACTGTCACGGATCGCGGAGGACATGGCCAAGAAGGACGGGGCGATCGAAGTCGAGGGCCGGGTCGTCGAACCCCTGCCGAACGCGATGTTCCGCGTGGAGCTGGAGAACGGACACCGGGTACTCGCCCACATCAGCGGCAAGATGCGGCAGCACTACATCCGGATCCTCCCCGAGGACCGGGTCGTCGTGGAGCTGTCTCCGTACGACCTCACCCGCGGCCGCATCGTCTACCGCTACAAGTGACCGACAACAACTGAGAGAGCGACGGACGTGAAGGTCCAGCCGAGCGTCAAGAAGATCTGCGACAAGTGCAAGGTGATCCGCCGTCACGGCCGGGTCATGGTGATCTGCGAGAACCTGCGTCACAAGCAGCGTCAGGGCTGATCACCCGCAGTCTCTTCGTCCACAGGACGCAGCAACACAGAGGAACCCGACGCACCTACCGCGCCACACGG
Source organism: Pseudonocardia petroleophila (assembly GCF_014235185.1). Classification (NCBI taxonomy): domain Bacteria; kingdom Bacillati; phylum Actinomycetota; class Actinomycetes; order Pseudonocardiales; family Pseudonocardiaceae; genus Pseudonocardia; species Pseudonocardia petroleophila. The sequence continues at coordinate 2,429,423 of NZ_CP060131.1, forward strand.
GCGCAACCCACCCCCGGAACCAGGCCGGGGCCCGGAACACCAGCGGCTCCGGGACGGGCGTCGGGCAGACCTGGACACGGCATCGACAGGAGAAACCGCCGCATGGCACGTCTTTCCGGCGTCGACCTCCCCCGCGACAAGCGGATGGAGATCGCGCTCACCTACATCTTCGGGATCGGTCGTACCCGCTCCCTGGAGATCCTCGCCGCCACGGGCATCGACCGCGACCTGCGCTCGAAGGACCTGACCGACGAGGACCTCGCCAAGCTCCGCACGTACATCGAGGAGAACCTGCGGGTCGAGGGTGACCTGCGCCGCGAGGTGCAGGCCGACATCCGCCGCAAGATCGAGATCGGCTGCTACCAGGGGATCCGGCACCGCCGGGGTCTGCCGGTGCGTGGCCAGCGCACCAAGACCAACGCCCGCGGCCGCAAGGGACCGAAGAAGACGGTCGCCGGCAAGAAGAAGGCAGGTAAGAAGTAATGCCGCCCCGCACTCGCCAGCAGGCCGGACCCAAGAAGGTCCGTCGCAAGGAGAAGAAGAACGTCGCGCACGGGCACGCGCACATCAAGAGCACCTTCAACAACACCATCGTGTCGATCACCGACCCGACCGGTGCCGTGATCGCGTGGGCCTCCGCGGGCCACGTCGGTTTCAAGGGCTCGCGCAAGTCCACGCCGTTCGCCGCCCAGATGGCCGCGGAGAGCTGCGCCCGCAAGGCCGCCGAGCACGGCATGAAGAAGGTCGACGTGTTCGTCAAGGGCCCCGGCTCCGGCCGCGAGACCGCGATCCGTTCCCTCCAGGCCGCCGGCCTCGAGGTGGGCACCATCTCCGACGTCACCCCCCAGCCGCACAACGGCTGCCGGCCGCCCAAGCGGCGCCGGGTCTAGGGAAAGGGAGTAACAGAACATGGCTCGTTACACCGGACCCATGACCCGCAAGTCCCGCCGGCTCAAGGTCGACCTCGTCGGCGGCGACCAGGCGTTCGAGCGTCGTCCCTACCCGCCCGGCCAGCACGGCCGGATCCGGATCAAGGAGACCGAGTACCTCCTGCAGATGCAGGAGAAGCAGAAGGCCCGTTTCGCGTACGGCGTGCTGGAGAAGCAGTTCCGCCGCTACTACGAGGAGGCCAACCGTCGCCAGGGCAAGACCGGCGACAACCTGCTGCAGATCCTCGAGGCGCGCCTGGACAACGTCGTGTACCGCGCGGGCCTCGCCCGCACCCGGCGCATGGCCCGCCAGCTCGTGAACCACGGCCACTTCCTGGTCAACGGCCAGAAGGTCGACATCCCGAGCTACCGCGTCTCCCAGTACGACGTGATCGACGTCAAGCCGAAGTCGATCAACACGGACCCGTTCATCATCGCCAAGGAGCTCCTCGGCGACCGTCCGGTTCCGGCATGGCTGCAGGTCGTCCCCTCGAACCTGCGCATCCTGGTCCACCAGTTGCCCGAGCGTGCGCAGATCGACACGCAGGTCACCGAGCAGCTGATCGTCGAGCTCTACTCCAAGTAGCAGCCCGACACCCCCGCCGCCGCAGGGAGGCGGCGGGGGTTTGCCGCGGCATCAAATAGCGGTTGCCGTGGAGCCTGAAGGAGGCCCCATCCCATGCTGATCTCTCAGCGCCCCACCCTGGCCGAGGACTCGGTCGTCGACACCCGCTCCCGGTTCGTCATCGAGCCGCTGGAGCCCGGTTTCGGCTACACGCTGGGCAACTCGCTCCGGCGCACGCTGCTGTCGTCCATCCCGGGCGCGGCGGTCACCAGCATCCGCATCGACGGCGTGCTCCACGAGTTCACCACCGTCCCGGGGGTGAAGGAGGACGTCACCGACATCATCCTGAACCTCAAGGAGCTGGTCGTGTCCTCCGAGGAGGACGAGCCGGTCACGATGTACCTGCGCAAGCAGGGCCCCGGCCCGGTCACCGCGGGCGACATCGTCCCGCCCGCTGGCGTCACCGTGCACAACCCGGACCTGCACATCGCCACGCTCAACGACAAGGGCCGCCTCGAGGTGGAGCTCGTCGTCGAGCGGGGTCGCGGCTACGTCCCGGCCATGCAGAACAAGGCCACCGGCGCCGAGATCGGCCGCATCCCGGTCGACTCGATCTACTCGCCGGTCCTCAAGGTGACCTACAAGGTCGAGGCCACCCGCGTCGAGCAGCGCACCGACTTCGACAAGCTGGTGCTCGACGTCGAGACGAAGCCCTCGATCACCCCCCGCGACGCGCTGGCCTCGGCCGGCAAGACGCTCGTCGAGCTGTTCGGGCTCGCCCGCGAGCTGAACGTCGACGCCGAGGGCATCGAGATCGGCCCGTCGCCGCAGGAGGCCGACACCATCGCGGCCTTCGCGATGCCGATCGAGGAGCTCGACCTCACGGTCCGCTCCTACAACTGCCTCAAGCGCGAGGGCATCCACACCGTGGGCGAGCTCGTCGGCCGCAGTGAGGCCGACCTGCTCGACATCCGCAACTTCGGTGCGAAGTCGATCGACGAGGTCAAGATGAAGCTCGTCGGCCTCGGGCTCGCGCTCAAGGACAGCCCGCCCGGATTCGACCCGTCGGCCGCCGCCGCCGAGTACGGCTCCGACACCTACGACGCCGACCAGCCGTTCGGCGACGACGGCCAGGACTACGCAGAAACGGAGCAGCTGTAGCGATGCCTCAGCCCACCAAGGGGGCCCGCCTCGGCGGTTCGCCCGCGCACCAGCGGCACATCCTGGCGAACCTGGCCACATCGCTGTTCGAACACGGCCGGATCTCGACGACCGAGGCCAAGGCGCGCAAGCTGCGCCCGTACGCCGAGCGTCTGATCACCAAGGCCAAGGTCGGCGACCTGCACAACCGTCGCGAGATCCAGAAGGTCATCCGCGACAAGACGGTCGTGCACCGCCTGCTCGCCGAGATCGGCCCGTTCTTCGCCGACCGCCAGGGCGGCTACACCCGGATCACCAAGACGCTGCCGCGCAAGGGCGACAACGCCCCCATGGCCGTGATCGAGCTGGTCCAGCAGAAGACGGTCACCGACGAGGCGAACCGCGCCCGCCGGGCCGCGGCCTCGCAGCAGGCCGCGTCCACGGCTCCGGCCGACGCGGAGGAGACCGCCACCACGCCGGCCGCCGAGGCGGCCGAGGAGGCTTCGGAGAAGGCGCTCGACGCCGCCGCCGAGGCCCCCGAGGGCAGCGAGACCCAGGAGAAGGCGCTCGAGGCGGCCGAGGTCGCCCAGGAGGCCGCCGACTCCGCCGACGCGCCCTACGGCGAGGGCAGCCACGCCCCGCTGGAGGACGTGGACCAGGCACCGGAGGGCTTCGAGATCAAGGGCAACGCCGACTCGATGCTCTACCACCTGCCGGGTACGCGGTTCTACGACAACACCGTCGCCGAGGTCTGGTTCGCCAGCGCCGAGGCCGCGGAGGCCGCCGGGTTCTCCCTGCCGAAGTCGCAGCAGAAGGACGAGTCCTGAGCGACCCGCTCCACCCGCCCGAGCCCGCCGTCCCCCCGGACGGCGGGCTCGGGCCGTCTTCGTGGCAACGCTGCCGCGTCGACCTCGCCTACGACGGCACCGACTTCTCCGGCTGGGCGATGCAGCCCGGGCTGCGGACCGTCTGCGGGGTGCTCGTCGACGCGCTCTCGACGGTCCTGCGCGCGCCCGTCGCCGTCACGGTGGCCGGGCGGACCGACGCCGGGGTGCACGCCACCGGGCAGGTCGCGCACGCCGACCTGCCCGCCGACCTCGACACCGCGTGGCTGGTGCGCCGCCTCGCCCGGCTGCTGCCCCCGGACGTCCGGGTCCGCGCCGTCACCGCGGTGCCGGAGGCGTTCGACGCCCGGTTCGGGGCGCTGCGCCGGCACTACCGCTACCGCGTCGCCACGGCGCCGCACGGGGCCGACCCGCTGCGGGCCCGCGACACCGTCTCGTGGCCGCACCCGGTCGACGTCGACGCCGTGAACGCCGCGTCGGTGCTGCTGCTCGGCGAGCACGACTTCGCCGCGTTCTGCAAGCGCCGCGAGGGCGCCACCACCGTCCGGGCGCTGCAGGAGCTGCGCTGGACGCCGGACGCCGACGGCGTCGTCACCGCGGCGGTCGCGGCCGACGCGTTCTGCCACTCGATGGTGCGCAGCCTCGTCGGGGCTCTGCTGGACGTCGGGCGCGGGCGGCGGGCGGTGGACTGGCCCGCCACCCTGCTGCTGCGCGGGGAGCGGGCGAGCGAGGTGCCGGTGGCCCCGGCCCACGGCCTGACGCTGGTGGCGGTGGACTACCCGCCCGACGCCGACCTGGAGGCCCGGGCGGAGCGGACGCGGCGGGTGCGGGTGCCGGGCCCGAGCTGATCCCGCGCGTCGTCAACTCTGGGTTACCGATGCCGCCGCGGTGGTTCCGCGGGCGGCGGGGGCGGTCGTAGCGTCGGGCCACCGACCTGCGGAGGCACAGCCGATGACCGCCGAACCCACGCCCGACCTCGCTCCCGTGTACGGCTCGAAGATCGTGGCCGTCGAGCCGGGGAGCAACGGACCCGTGTCCGACGCCGAGCGGCACGGGCGCCCGCGACAGCTGTTCTGGACCTGGACCTCCCCGAACCTCGAGTTCGCCACGATCTTCGTCGGCGTGCTGTCGGTGCAGGTGTTCGGGCTGACGTTCGGGCAGGCCGTCGCCGCGATCCTGCTCGGGAACGGGATGGCCGGGATCGCGCACGGCGTGCTGTCGGCCCGCGCGCCGTCGGCCGGGGTGCCGCAGATGGTGCTGGGCCGGCTCGCGTTCGGCTACCGCGGCAACATCCTGCCCGCGGGGCTCATGACGATCACGTCGGGCTTCGGCTGGTTCGCGGTCAACAGCGTCAGCGCGTCGTTCGCGCTCGACTCGCTGACCGGGCTGCCCGCACCGTTCTGGCTGGTGGTCGTGGTGCTGGTGCAGGTCGCCGTCGCGTTCTTCGGGCACAACCTGGTGCAGGCGTTCGAGCGCGTCGCGTTCCCGGTGCTCGCGGTGGTGCTGGGGATCGGTGCGGTGATCGTGCTGGCGTCGTCGGACCCGTCGTTCGTGCCGGCGGACGGGGGCACCGGCGGGATCGGCGGCTTCCTGCTCACGCTCGGCGCGGTGTTCGGCTACACCGCGGGCTGGAGCCCGTACGCGGCCGACTACGCCCGCTACCTCCCCGCCGACAGCCCGCGGCTGCGCGTCGGGCTCGCGGCGGGTGGCGGGCTGTTCGCGTCGACGTCGCTGCTCATGGTGGTCGGGGCGGCGTCGGTGAGCGCGGCGGCCGCGGCCGGGAGCCTGTCGGAGAACCCGACGAGCGCCTACGTCGGCATCCTGCCCGGCGTGCTGGCCGGTCTGACCCTGGTGGCGATCGCCCTGGGTGCGGTGGCGGCCAACGTCCTCAACGTCTACTCCGGGGCGATGGCGTTCCTGGCCATGGGGTTCCCGATCCGGCTGGAGCGGGCGCGGGCCGTCGTGGCGGTGGCGTTCGGGATCGTCGGGTTCCTCATCGCGCTGGTCGCGCTCGGCGACGCCGCGGCCGGGTACGAGGGCTTCCTGCTGGTGATCGTCTACTGGGTGGGGCCGTGGCTCGGGGTGGTGCTCACCGACCAGTACCTGCGGCGGGGCTCCGTCCCGGTCGACGTGTTCTACGACCGCGGCTTCCGCAACCCGGCGGGGCTGATCGCGCTGGTGGCGGGCATCGTCGTGTCGGTGGGGCTCTTCGCCAATCAGGCGCTGTTCACCGGGCTGGTGCCGCGGGTGCTGCCCGGCGTCGGCGACGTGACGTTCCTCGTGGGGATCGCGGTGTCGGCGGGCTTGTACGCGGCCCTGTTCCGCCGGAGCATGGCCCGGTGAACCCCGAGATGCTGGACGTCGCCGTCGAGGAGGCCCGGGCCGGGCTGGCCGAGGGCGGCATCCCGATCGGCGCGGCGCTGTTCGCGAGCGACGGCACGCTGCTCGGCCGCGGCCACAACCGCCGCGTGCAGGACGGCGACCCGTCGATGCACGCCGAGACCGCCGCGTTCCGGGCCGCCGGGCGCCAGCGCGACTACCGGAAGACGGTCATGGTGACGACCCTGTCGCCGTGCTGGTACTGCTCCGGGCTGGTGCGCCAGTTCGGGATCGGCGCGGTGCTGGTCGGGGAGGCGCGGACGTTCTGCGGCGGCCACGACTGGCTGGCCGAGCACGGCGTCGACGTCACCGTGCTGGAGGACGAGCGCTGCGTCGGGCTGATGACCGACTTCATCGCGGCCCGCCCGGAGCTGTGGTTCGAGGACATCGGGGAGGTCCCGTGATCGCCACGGTCGACCTGCGCGACCCCGACCCGGCCGCGGTGGACGCCGGGCTGCAGGAGGCCGGGTTCCTGCTGGTCACCGGGCACGGGGTCGATGCGGCCCTGCGCGCCGAGCTGCGGGCGGCCGCGCGGTCGTTCTTCGCGCTGCCCGAGGCCGTGAAGCGGGCGTACGCGGTGCGGGTCGGCGGCCGCGGCTGGCTGCCGCCGGGCGTCGAGGCCAACGCGGGCGTCGAGGGCGGGGAGCACCCGCCGGACCTCAAGGAGTCGTTCGCGATCGGCCCGGACACCCCGACCGGTGACCCGGCCGTCGACGAGGTGTGGTTCCCGCCGAACGTCTGGCCGGCCGAGGTGCCCGCGCTGCACGCCGCGGCCACCCGGTACCTGGCCGGGATGACCCGGGTGTCGGGGGAGCTGCTGGAGCTGTGCGGGGCCGCGCTGGGCGTCGAGCCGCTGAGGACGTCGACCCCGACCTGGACGTTCAACATCAACCGCTACCCGCCGCTGACCGAGGTGGGGGCGCCCGCGCCCGGGCAGTTCCGGATCGGGCCGCACACCGACTTCGGCACCGTCACCGTGCTCGACCGGGAGCCCGGTGCGGGCGGCCTGCAGGTCCACACGGACGCCCGCGGCTGGGAGGACGCCCCGTACGACCCGGACGCGTTCACCGTCAACGTGGGCGACCTCCTCGCCCACTGGACCGGGATGCGCTGGCGGTCCGGGCGGCACCGCGTGCTGCCCCCGCAGGCGGGGACGCCGCACGAGGAGCTGATCTCGCTGGTCTTCTTCTTCGAGCTCGACCACGACGCGCTCGTCACCCCGCTGGCCCCGCCGGTCGGGCGGCGCACCGACCTGGAGCCGGTGGTCTCGGCGCCGTTCCTGCGCGAGCGCCTGGACGCGATCTCGGTCGGCTGACTTCCCCGGAACGCCCACGGGCGCCGGGCGTGCGGGGCTAGCGTCGCCGGGTGTCCACGAGGGCCCCGGCCACCCGCGACCAGGTCGACGCCTACCGCTTCGGCCTGCGGCGGATGGAGGCGGCGCTGGTCCGCGGCGACCCGGTGCCGCTGCACGAGCAGCTGCGCGCGCAGCGCCGGGCCGCACTCGCCGGGACGCTGCTCGGGGTGCTCGCCCTCGGCGGGGTGGCGGTCTGGGCGCAGGTCGCGCCGCGGCCGACGTGGACGCAGCAGGACGTCGTCGTCGGTGCGGGGTCGGGGGCGATGTACGTCGTGGCGCACGACCCCGACCGCCTGGTGCCGGTCGCCAACCTCCCGGCCGGGCGGCTGGTGCTCGCCGCGCTGGGCCGGGGCGATCCCGCCGCGGCCGTCCCCGTGCTCGTCGCCGACGCCGACCTCGACACCGCCGCGCGCACCCCCACGGCCGCGGTGCCCGGCGCCACCGCCGTGCGGTTGGGGGACGCGGTGATCCCCCCGCGCTGGGCGGTGTGCGACGCGGACGACCCGGACTCCGGCCGCGGTCCGCGCACGACCGTCGTCGGCGGGGCGCAACCGGTGGCGCCGTCGCCCGACGCGGTGCTGCTCGCGGTCCGCGACGGTGACACCTGGCTGGTCACCGGGGGTGTGCGGCACCGGATCGACCTCACCGACCGCGCGGTCGTCGGCACGCTGGGCCTCGACGGACGGGAGCCGCGCGCGGCGTCGGCGGCCCTGCTGAACGCCCTGCCCGAGGGCGCGCCGCTGCGCACCCCGCGGATCGTCGGGGCCGGAGCGCCTGCCGGTGCGGTCGAGGTGGGCGACGTCCTGGTCGGCCGCCCGGTCGGCGGCGGCCCCTCGACGCACCACGTGGTGCTCGCGGGGGGTGCCCAGGCGGTGCCCCCGCTGGTGGCGCAGACCCTGCGCGCGGCCGGCGCACGGGTGGTCGAGGTGGAGCCCGAGGTGCTGACGGCACTGGGGTCGGTGCAGGAGCTCGACGTCGCGGGCTGGCCGGACGCGGTGCCCGCGGTGCGGGAGCCGGGCGAGGCGCCCGTCGTCTGCGCGGTGTGGTCGGCGGCGGGCGGGACCGCGGTGCACGTGGGCCCGGCGCTCCCCGTGCCGCCCGGTGCCGCGGGGGTCGACCTGGTGCAGGCCGACGGCGCGGGGGAGCTCGTCGACGCCGTCGTGCTCACCCCGGCGGGCGGAGGTGCGGTGCGGGCGACCGCGCCCGGGCGGGCGGGCGGGGCGGGGCCGCTGTGGCTGGTGTCCGCGTCGGGCGTCGCCCACGGGGTGGCGGACGAGGCGACCGCGCAGGCCCTGGGCGTCACGAGGGCGGAGCCCGCGCCGGAGTGGGCGGTGCGGCTGCTGCCCGTGGGCCCGACGCTCGACCTCGCGGACGCGCAGCGGACGGTGGACGTGCTGCCGGGCTGACCGCGGCTCCGGTGGGAGCGCGACCGCCCGGGCGAGCGGGGCCGGGGTGCGCGGGCTCAGCCGCGGCGCGGACGGTCGCGCAGGCGGGCGGCCGCGACCGCGACGGCGGCGAGCAGCACGGCCGGCGCGGCCAGGTCGACCGGCGGCGGCGGACCGTCCGCGCCGCGACCCGGCCCGGTGCCGGCGAGGACGGCAGTGGGCACCTCGGCGGGGGGCTCCCCGCCCGGGGGATCCGGGACGCGGAGGACGGCGGGTTCGGCGGTCAGGGCGGCGACGGGGTCGAGCACGCCGAGGCCGAGCGCGTCGTCGTGGCCGCCCGCGGGATGCCGGGCCGTGGCCCGGATCCGGTCGACGACCTGCGCCGCGCTCAGCTCGGGGAACCGCTCGCGCACGAGCGCCGCGAGCCCGGCGACCAGCGGCGCGGAGAAGCTCGTGCCCGCGACCGGGTCGGCCGTGACGCCGCCGTCGACGGCCAGCGAGCGCATCCCGGTGCCGGGGGCGGCCACGTCGACCCAGGGCCCGGCGACGGTGAACGGGGCCGCGGCGTCGTCGGTCCCGGTGGCGCCGACGGTGACCAGCTCGTCGTACCAGCCGGGGAGGGCGACCTGCCCGACGCCGTCGGCGCAGAGCCCCACCCCCGTGTTCCCGGCCGCGGCGACGACCACGACGTCGGCGTCGGCGGCGAGGCGCAGGGCCGCGTGCAGCTCCGCGCCCTCGACCGCGGCCCGGTCCGGCGGCAGGCAGACCGCCTCGGAGACGTTGACGACGTCGGCGCCCGACCGCACGGCGAGCACGACCGCGTCGGCGAGGGTGGCGAGGTCACCGGCGGGGCGCCGCGTCCCGTCCGGGGCCGGGACCGAGTACGACGGGCTGGACTGCCGGATCGACAGCACCTCCGCGCCCGGGGCGATCCCGACCACCTCGTCGTCGCGCGACGGGCTCGCGGCGAGCAGCCCGGCGACCGCGGTGCCGTGGCCGTCGCAGTCGTCGAGGCCGTCGCCGCCGGTGAGGTAGTCGCCCCCGCCGCGCAGCCGCCCCGCCAGCCGCGGGTGCGGGGCGACCCCGGTGTCGATCACCGCGATCAGCACGCCGGCCCCGGTCGCGATGCGGTGCGCCGCCGCGAGCTGGAGGCGCCGCGCGGGCGGAGGGTCGGTGCCGGCGGTCGGCCCGGCCGCGGGCGGCGAGCAGGAACGGGGTGAGCGCAGGCCCGCCGCCGGGCCGGGGACGCGGCCGGCGGGCGGTGCGACCTGCACCGGGGGAGGTTGCGGGCGGTCGTCGTCGGGGGCGCGGAGGACCGGGGCGGCAGCGGACCCGACGAGGACCGGCCCGCCGGCGGGCGCGGGCACCGGCAGCGCCGCCGGGACGACGGAGAGCGCGGCGAGCAGCACGGCCGCCCCGATGCCGTTCACAGCCCGCGGACCAGCGCGAACAGTCCCATCGCCCCCAGCGCCAACGGTGCCGCCGACGCGACCAGGACGCCTTCCAGGACGTCGACGGCCCGCCGGAGGACCGGCGACGGCGGCCGCCCGCCCTCGCCCACGGCGACCGCGACGCCGGCGCCGGCGACGGCGAGCACGCCCACCAGCAGCCGCCCCGGCCCGCCGGAGACCGTGGCGAGGTACCCGGCCAGCGCGACCCCGGCGACGGCCGAGCAGGCCAGCAGGGCGCGGGCCGGGGCGGGGTCGGCGAAGCCGCGGGAACGCAGCCCGAGCACCGCGACGACCACCGCGCCCAGCACCGGGCCCGCCCAGCCGCCCCCGGCCGCCGCCGGGACGACCGACGCCGCGGCCACCACCGCGCAGCCGCCGACGAGCCCGGTGAGGTACCCGCGGGCGAGGTCGCTGCGCCGGGACAGCTCGGCGGGCGGCAGGAGGTCCGGCCCGTCGTCGGCTCCGGTCAGCTCGCCCGCGTCGGTGGGCACCACGGGGCCCGGCAGCCCCGACAGGCGCAGCGCGGCCCGCGGCAGCAGCGGCCCGGCGAGCAGCGCCGCGGCGCCGAGACCGGCGGACAGGACGGCCGGGGACATGCCCAGGCGCAGGTGCAGGACGGCCGAGATCGCCACCGGGACGGCCGCGACGACGACGCCGACGAGCACGGGCGTCACCCGTCGCAGCACGGCCTGGCCCGCGGCCGCCGCGACCCCGGCCGCCGTCACGGCGAGCAGCAGCCCGGCGGCACCGGGTAGGCCCGCCGTCGCCGCCGCCCCGGCTCCGGCGGCCAGCGGGACGGCCGCCAGTGCGGCGGTCGTGGCCGTCCGGTGCCGTGCGGTCCGCAGCTCCGCCGCCCGAGCCTGCCCGCCTTCCGGCCCCGGCCCGGCACCGCCCGGCCCTTCGCCGCCCGGCCCTCCACGGCCCGGCCCGCCGCTCCCGGATCCGCCGGGAGCGCGGCCACCGGGTGCCGGGTGGCCGTCGTCGTCCTCGTCCTCGTCGACCCACCCGGCGTCCCACCCGGGGCGGGCGCCGTCGGGCCGCCGGAGCACCGCGGCGGCACGGGCCAGCGCCGCCACCGCGGCGGCCCCGCCGACGAGCGCGGCCCCGACGGCCCACGGCCCGGCCGGTGCCCCGGCGAGGACGGCGGCGGCGGAGCAGGCGAGCAGGACCGTGACGACCGGGCCGGCCGGGAGCCCGGCCGGGCCCGCCGGGCGACCGACGCCCGCGGCCAGCGCGTCGACCGGGTCGTCGAACACCGGGGCCGGGGGAGGGACGGCGTCGGGGCCGATGCGCAGCAGCTCACCGTCGAGGACGCCCAGCTCGTCGAGGGTGGCGGCCGGGTGCAGCGGGCCGCCGGTGGCGCCCGTCAGCCGCCACGGCAGCGGGCGGTGCCCCGGACCCGGCTCACCGACCAGCTCCAGCACCATCGGCACCAGCTCGCCGAGCGGCACGTCGGCCGGCAGCGCGACGTCGACCCGGGTGCGCGGCGCGAGCACCGTCAGCCGGGTGTAGGCGGGGGCCGGGTCGGTCGGCATCGTGCTCCTCGGGTTTCTCCGTTACGCCCCGCCGGGCGGGCTCGGCTGCCTACTATCCGCCGCGCCGGGGCCCTCCCGTGGGCGTTCCGGAGAACTCGTGGAGGTGGGCGGATGGGCACGATCGGTGTGGTCCGGCCGCAGCGCGCGGTGCCGCGCACCCCCGCGGGCGAGCTGGCGCTCGAACCCCCTCCCGAACCGGAGCGGGTCGTCCCGGCGGGGGTGGCGGCGCGGCTGCTGCCGCTGGTGATGGTGCTCGCGTCCGTCGTCCTCATCGCGGCGCTGGGCGTCCGCAACCCCACGTCGTGGCTGTTCGGGGGCATGTTCATGATGTCGACGCTGGGGATGCTGGTCGCCGGGTCCGGTGGCCGGGGCGGGGGCGCCCGGTCGGCCACCGTCGACGAGGACCGCCGCGACTACCTGCGCTACCTCGCCCAGCTGCGCCGCCGGGTCCGCGGCATCGCCGCGCAGCAGCGCGCCGCGCTGGAGACCGTGCACCCCGAGGCCGGGGCGTGGCCGGTCGTGCTCGCGGCCGGGCGGCTGTGGGAGCGGCGGCCCGCCGATCCCGACTTCGGGCGCGTGCGCGTCGGGCGCGGGCCGCAGCGGCTCGCGACGCGGCTCGTCGCCCCGCGGACCGGGCCCGTCGAGGGCATCGAGCCGATCACCGCGCTGGCGCTGCGCCGGTTCCTGCTCGGCCACGCCGTGGTGCCCGACCTGCCGGTCGCGCTGGCGCTGCGGTCCAGCTCGACGGTGTGGCTGGAGCCTTCCGCCGGTTCCGCCGACCTGCGGCCCGCGCGGGCGCTGGCCCGGGCCGTCGTGGCGCAGTACGCGCTGTGGCACAGCCCGGCCGACGCCCTGCTCGCCGTCGTCGCCCCGACCGCGCTGGCCGCGGAGTGGGACTGGGCGAAGTGGCTCCCGCACACGGCCCACCCGCGGCGCCGCGACGCGATCGGGCCGCTGCGGATGCTGACCGCCGACGCCGACGAGGTGCGCCGCTGGTGGGTCACCGAGCTCGCCGGCCGTCCGGCGGGCCCGGGGGTCGGGGAGCCGCACCTGCTCGTGGTCGTCGACGAGGTCGTCGAGGGTCCGGGTCCGTGGGCCGCGGTGGCCGGGGTGACGGTGCTGCGGGTCGGCCCGCCGCCGGGCCGGCGGCCGTCGCCGTCGGTGGTGCGGCTGCTGGTCGGGCCGTCGACCGTCGAGCGCACCGGCGGCGACGACGGGTCCGACGCGCCGCACGCGATCGGGCGGCCCGACGCGCTCGGCGTGACCGAGGCCCGTGCGCTCGCGCGCAGGCTGGCCCGCTACCGGCCGGGCGGCGCGGGCCCCGCGACCGGGCCGCGCGCCGCGGCGGGCCTCCCGGCGCTGCTCGGGCTGGCGGACGGGCCCGACGGCGTGGCCGCGCTGCGGGCGCGCCGGCGTCGCACCGAGACCGACCGGCTGCGCGTGCCGATCGGCCTGGACGAGAGCGGGGCCGCGCTGCACCTCGACCTCAAGGAGTCCGCGCAGGGCGGCAGCGGCCCGCACGGGCTGTGCATCGGGGCGACGGGCTCGGGCAAGAGCGAACTGCTGCGCACGCTCGTGCTCGGGCTGGCGGCGGCCCACTCGTCGGAGGACCTCAACCTGGTGCTCGTCGACTTCAAGGGCGGTGCGACGTTCCTCGGGCTCTCGGCGCTGCCGCACGTCTCCGCCGTCATCACCAACCTGGCCGACGAGCTGGCGCTGGTCGACCGCATGGCCGACGCGCTGGCCGGTGAGGTCACCCGGCGCCAGGAGCTGCTGCGCGCCGCGGGCAACCTCGTCGGGGTCGTGGACTACGCGGCGGCCCGGCGCGCGGGGGCCGACCTGCCGCCGCTGCCCGCGCTGGTCGTCGTCGTCGACGAGTTCTCCGAGCTGCTCGCCCAGCGACCGGAGCTGCTGGAGCTGCTGGTCACCATCGGCCGGCTGGGCCGCTCGCTCGGGCTGCACCTGCTGCTGGCCTCGCAGCGGCTGGAGGAGGGGCGGCTGCGGGGGCTGGAGTCGCACCTGTCCTACCGGATCGCGCTGCGCACGTTCTCCGCCGCGGAGTCGCGGGCCGTGCTCGGGGTGCCCGACGCGCACCAGCTCCCGGCCACGCCCGGCTCGGCGTTCCTGTCCACCGGAACCGACGAGCTGGTCCGGTTCCGGGCGGCCTACGTGTCCGGGCCGGCGGGGGTCCCGCGGCGGGTGCGGGGCCCGGCCGAGCGGCGCGCCCACCCGTTCGGGGTGCGGCCGGTCGCGCCGCCCGCCGAGCCCGGTCCGGACCCGGCGGAGCCCGAGGACGACCCGACGGTGCTGGAGACCGTCCTCGACGCCCTCGCCGGGCAGGGCCCGCCCGCCCACCGCGTGTGGCTGCCGCCGCTGGGCGACCCCCCGCCGCTCGACGAGCTGGTGGGCGTCCCGCGTCCGCTGCCCGGTCGCGGGCTGGCCGCGTCCGGCGGGCGCGGCGGTGCGCTGCGGGTCCCGGTGGCGCTGGTCGACCGGCCCTACCAGCAGCGCCGCGACCCGCTGCTGCTCGACGTCTCCGGGGCCGCCGGGCACCTCGCGGTGGTGGGCGGGCCGCGGTCGGGGAAGTCGACCGCGCTGCTCACCGCCGTGCTCGGGCTCGCGCTCACGCACACGCCCGTCGAGCTGGGGGTGCACGTCCTCGACTTCGGCGGCGGCGCGCTCACCCCCCTCGGCGGGCTGCCGCACGTCGGCACCGTGGCCGACCGGCTGCAGCCCGATCTGGTGCGCCGCACCGTCGCCGAGGTCTGCGCGCTGCTCGCCCGGCGGGAGCGGCTGTTCCGCGACTCCGGGGTGGTCGGGATCGAGGCGTTCCGGGAGCGGCGGGCGGCGGGGGAGTTCGGGGCCGAACCGGCCACCGACGTGCTGGTCGTCGTCGACGGGTACCTGACGCTGCGCCACGACTTCGAGGACCTGGAGACGCGGCTGCTCCCGGTCGCCGCGCAGGGACTGTCGTTCGGGGTGCACCTGGCGGTCACCGCGGGGCGCTGGAGCGAGCTGCGACCGGCGTTCAAGGACCTGTTCGGCAGCCGGCTCGAGCTGCGCCTCGGCGACGCCACCGACTCCGAGGTCGACCGCCGCCGGGCCGCCGCCGTGCCCGCCCGGCCCGGGCACGGGCTGGCCCCGGACGGCGCGGCGATGGTGCTCGCCGCGCCGCGGCTCACCGGGTCGGACACCGCCGCGCTCGTCGCCGACGTGGCCGCGACCTGGCCCGACGCCGGGTTCGCCCCGGTGCGGCAGCTGCCCGACCGGCTCGACCACGACCGGCTGCCCGCTCCCGAACCCGGGTCGGCCGGCCTGCCGATCGGCGTCGACGAGGAGCGGCTCGCCCTCGTGCAGCTCGACGTCGCCGCCGAGCCCCACCTGCTGTGCTTCGCCGACGCGGAGAGCGGCAAGACCACGCTGCTGCGGCTGCTCGCGCGCGGGATCGTGGAGCGGTTCCGGCCCGCGGAGGCGCGGATCGTCGTCGTCGACCACCGGCGGACGCTGCTCGGGGCCGTCCCGGACAGCCACCTCATCGGCCACACCAGCACGCCCGACGCGACCGCCGACGCCGTCCGGGAGGTGGCGTCGTCGCTGCGCAGGCGGCTCCCCGGACCCGACGTCGGGCCGCGCGAGCTGCGCGAACGGTCCTGGTGGAGCGGCCCGGAGGTGTTCGTCCTCGTCGACGACTACGACCTCGTCGCACCCACCGGCGGCCACGGCGGCGCCCACCCGCTGCTCCCGCTGCTGGAGTTCCTGCCCCAGGCCAAGGACGTGGGGCTGCACCTGATGGTGGCCCGGCGGTGCGGAGGCGCGGGGCGGGCGATGTTCGACCCGGTGCTCGGGCGGCTGCGCGAGCTGGCCACCCCGGGGCTGGTGATGAACGGGCGGCCGGAGGAGGGAGCGCTGGTCGAGACGGTCAAGGCGACGCCGCTGCCGCCGGGGCGCGGCACGCTCGTCGACCGCAGGCACGGGGCGCGCCGGGTCCAGCTGGCGTGGATCCCGCCCGCGGACGGCGCGTGAGGCGCCGGTCGTGAGGGTCGCCGTCCAGATCGGGTCGACGGTCGTCCGGGTCGCCCGGCCCGGGCCCGACGGGGTCCCGCGGGTCGTGGAGGTGCCGGCCGAGCCGGGCGTGCCGCTGCCGGTCCTGCTGCGCGGGCTCGTCGACGCCGGGGCGGAGGTGGTGCTCGTCGGGACACCGGCCGCGGCGTGGCCCGGACCGGTGGCCGCGGTCCCCGTCGCCGTCGCGGTCGCGGCGGGCCGGCGGGAGCTGGTCGTCGTCGACGTGGGCGCGGCCGGCACGGAGGTCAGCCGCGTCCGCGACGGGCGGGTGGTGGCCCGGCGCGGCGCTCCGGGCGGTGACCGGCTGGACCGGGCCCTCGCCGGGCCGACCCGCGATCCCGGACGGGCCCGGCGGATCCGGGAGGCGGCGTCGCTGCGGGAGCCCGGCGGCGCCGTCACGGCGTCGCAGGTGCGGGCCGCGCTGGCCGCGACCTGGGCCGAGGTCGTCGAGGCGGTGCGGGCCGTCGCCGGGGGGCCGGGCGTGCCCGTGCTGCTCGTCGGGGGCGGTGCGCGCACCCCGGACCTGGCCGAGCACCTCGACGCGGCCGGGTTCCGCGACGTCACCGTGGCCGCCCGGCCGGAGGCGGCCGCGGTCCTCGCGGTGCGGCCCGGCCCGCCGCGCCCGGCGGTGGCGGCCCCGGCCGTGCGGTGGCTGCCCGCCGCGCCGTCGCGGACCCGGCGTCCGGTCCGGGCGGCGCTGGCCGTCGCCGCGGCGGTCGCCGTGCTCGGGACGCTCCACCTGCTCGGCCGGTCCGTCGATCCCGGGCCGCAGCCGCCGCCGGACGGGCTGCTCGCGCAGTACGGCTACCGGCTCGCGGTGCCGCCGGGCTGGGCGCACACCGGCGGGCTGCCGGAGCGGCGCCGCAGCCTGCTCACCCCCGTCGACGCCCCCGACGGCAGCGACCTGATCGCCGTCGAGGCCACCCCGCTGGGCTACGACGCGTCCGCCGAGCCCGAGCGGGCCGCGGCCGAGCTCCGGGCGGAGTTCGACGCCGCGGGGCCCGGCCTGTCCGGCTACGACCCGGCCGCGCGGTTCGGCGGGCGCGCCGTCACCGCGTACCGGGAGCGCGACGGTGCCACCGAGGTCGACTGGTACGTCGTCCTCGACGCCGGCACCCAGCTCAGCGTCGGCTGCCGGCACACCCCGGCGGGTGCGGCGGCGGTGGAGCGGGCCTGCGGGCTGGTCGTGGCCACGATCCGCGGCGGCTGACCGTTCGCGCCAGCACACCGCTTCCCCGAACGGCCGCGCGGCGGCCCCCGGCACTGGCACGGTCCACCGTACGGAGGTGGCCGCACGGCCACCGCGGAGGAGGAGTGCGATGGACGGGTTCGGCACCTCGACCGAGGACATGATGGCCGCCGGGGCGCGGGCGATGGAGGTGCGGGACACCGTCCTGGCCGACCTGCGGGCGCTGCAGGGCAGGCTCGCGCCGCTCGCGTCGGCGTGGTCCAGCGACAGCTACCGCGTGTTCGTGCAGCTCGTGGCCCGCTGGGACGCCGACGCCAACCGGCTCGGCGAGGCGCTCGGCGCGATCGGCGAGGCGATCCGCACGTCGGGCGCGGGCTACCAGGCGTCCGAGGACGCCTCGCGCGACGGGCTGAGCACCATCACCGCGGCTCTGGGCTGAAGGGGGACGGGACATGGCGGAGATCAAGGTCGGGTTCGCCGCGCTGGCCACGGCGCAGGAGGACATCCGGGCCACGACGAAGCGGATGAACGACCGGCTCACCGAGCTCGAGGACGGGCTCCGGCCGATCACGGCGACCTGGCAGGGCGAGGCCGCGCAGTTCTACCGCGAGAAGCAGCGGGAGTGGAACGCCGCCGCCGTCGACATCGCGGCGGTGCTCGACCGGATCGGCCGCGCGGTCGGCACCGCGAACGAGAACTACCAGCAGGCCGAGGCCCGCAACCTGTCGTTCTGGACCTGAGCGCGACGGTCCGGAGGGGGCGTTTTGACCCTCCTCCGGACCGGCGGGTACCCTCGACAACCGATAGTGCGGCGGGAGGTCGTGCGCTCTTCCGAGCGCACCCCGCCTCCGGGGCCCGGTGCCCTTTTCCGCACCACACGCACCAGAGGTAGCTCCCGAGCCCGCAGTTCGACGAGCCTAGACAGCGACGAGGTAGGTCCGTGTCCACGTACAGCCCGAAGCCCGGCGAGATCAACCGCGCCTGGCACGTGATCG
Source organism: Pseudonocardia petroleophila (assembly GCF_014235185.1). Lineage (NCBI taxonomy): Bacteria > Bacillati > Actinomycetota > Actinomycetes > Pseudonocardiales > Pseudonocardiaceae > Pseudonocardia > Pseudonocardia petroleophila. The sequence continues at coordinate 2,447,252 of NZ_CP060131.1, forward strand.
ATGCTACGGACGTGGTGCTCGGCCGCCTCGCCACGCACGCCGCCACGCTCCTGCGCGGCAAGCACAAGCCGACGTACGCCCCGCACATGGACACCGGTGACTTCGTGGTCATCGTGAACGCCGAGAAGATCTCCGTGTCCGGCAACAAGCGCGACGACAAGTTCGTCTACCGCCACAGCGGTTTCCCGGGTGGTCTGCGCCAGCGCTCGGTCGGCGAGATGATCGAGAAGCAGCCCGACCGCCTGGTCGAGAAGGCCGTCAAGGGCATGCTGCCGAAGAACAAGCTCGGTCGGGCCATGGGCAAGAAGCTCAAGGTCTACGCCGGCCCGAACCACCCGCACGCCGCGCAGCAGCCGGCCGCGTTCGAGATCGTCCAGGTCGCTCAGTGACCAGCTCCGAGGAAGAAGGACAGACCGTGACCAGCCCCGAGCCCGAGGTCGAGGCCCCCGCGGAGACGCAGGCCGTCGAGGCTGAGGCCAGCTCCGACGAGGTCGCCGAGGTCGACGCCGTCGCCGACGACGCCGAGGTCGACGCCACCGACGAGGCCGTCGCCGACGAGGACTACGACACCGACGTCGAGGTCGACGTCGCGAGCGACCTGCCGGCCGCCGTGTTCTCCGACCGCCCGGTGCAGACCGTCGGCCGTCGCAAGGAGGCCGTCGTCCGCGTCCGCCTCATGCCCGGCAGCGGCAACTTCACGCTCAACGGCAAGAGCCTCGAGACCTACTTCCCGAACAAGCTGCACCAGCAGCTGATCCGGGAGCCGCTCGTGCTGCTCGAGAAGACCGAGCGCTTCGACATCTTCGCCAACCTGCACGGTGGCGGGATCTCCGGCCAGGCCGGTGCGCTGCGCCTGGCCATCGCCCGCGCGCTGATCGAGGTCGACTCCGAGGACCGCCCGCCGCTGAAGAAGGCCGGCTTCCTCACCCGCGACCCGCGCGTCATCGAGCGCAAGAAGTACGGCCTCAAGAAGGCCCGCAAGGCGCCCCAGTACAGCAAGCGCTGAGCATGGGCGAACGACGTCTCTTCGGTACCGACGGCGTTCGCGGACTGGCCAACGGCGAGCTCCTCACCCCGGAGCTCGCCGTTGCGCTGTCCGCGTCCGCCGCGCGCGTGCTCGCCGAGCGCGACCGCACCCACCGTCCGGTCGCGGTCGTCGGGCGCGATCCCCGCGCCAGCGGCGAGATGCTCGAGGCGGCCGTCGTCGCCGGGCTCACCTCGGCGGGGGCCGACGCCGTGCGGGTCGGCGTGCTGCCGACGCCCGCCGTGGCGCACCTCGTCGACGCGCTCGGCGCCGACCTGGGCGTGATGATCTCCGCCTCGCACAACCCGATGCCGGACAACGGCATCAAGCTCTTCGCCTCCGGCGGGCACAAGCTGCCCGACGCGCTGGAGATCGCCGTCGAGGACGGCATGCGCGACACCGGCCCGCGCCCCACCGGTGCCGGCATCGGCCGCGTCCGCGACCTCCCCGACGCCGCCGAGCGCTACACCGCCCACCTGATCGACGGCACGCCGTCGCTCGCGGGGCTGCGCGTCGTCGTCGACTGCGCGCACGGCGCCGCGTCCACCGTCGCGCCCGACGCCTACCGCCGCGCGGGGGCCGAGGTCGTCGCCCTGCACGCCGAGCCGGACGGGCTCAACATCAACGACGGGGTCGGGTCCACGCACCTCGGACCGCTGCAGGCCGCCGTCCGCGAGCACGGGGCCGACCTCGGGATCGCCCACGACGGCGACGCCGACCGGTGCCTCGCCGTCGACGCCGCGGGCGCCGTGATCGACGGCGACCGGATCATGGCCGTGCTGGCCGTCGCGATGCGGGACGCGGGCGAGCTCGCCCGGGACACGCTGGTCACCACGGTGATGAGCAACCTCGGGCTGCACCTGGCGATGGAGGCGGCCGGGATCGCGGTGCGCACCACCGCCGTCGGCGACCGCTACGTGCTGGAGGAGCTGCGGGCCGGCGGGTTCACCCTCGGTGGCGAGCAGTCCGGGCACGTCGTGCTGCCCGCGCGGTCCACCACCGGCGACGGCCTGCTCACGGCGCTGCGGCTGATGGCCCGGATGGCGGAGACCGGGTCGTCGCTGGCGGAGCTGGCGGGGATCGTCACCCCGCTGCCGCAGGTGCTGCAGAACGTCGTCGTCGGGGACAAGGGCGCGGTGGCCGCGTCCACGGCCGTGCGCGACGCCGTCGAGGCCGCGCAGGTGGAGCTGGGCGGCACCGGCCGGGTGCTGCTGCGGCCGTCGGGCACCGAGCAGCTGGTGCGGGTGATGGTCGAGGCCCCCACCGAGGAGCAGGCCCGCGACACCGCCGCCGCGCTGGCCGAGGTCGTCGCCGCGGCGGGCTGAGTTCGCGCGTTCCGCCCCGCGGCGGGTGCGGGTGGGTCAGGATCGGGCCATGCCGTCCGAGCTGCTCCTGGATCCCGACCGGCTGCACGTGCACGGCCGGCGGCTGTCGGCCCTGCTGGCCGACCTGGCGCCGCTGCCGTGGGTCGACGCGGCCACCCGCGACGGTCTGGCCGCGACGCCGGGCGGCCCCGCGGTGCTCGCCGAGCTCGACCGCGCCGCGGCCGCCGTCGATCGGGCCGGGCGGGAGCTGGCCGCGCTGGCCGCCGCGCTGCACGTCGCCGCGTACGCCGCGGCGGCGGCCGACGACGCCGCCACCGCCGGGCTGGCCGCGCTCACGGACCGGCCGTGAACGCGGAGGACGCCCTGCTCACCGCGGCCGGGCTGCTCGCCGTCACCGGCGCCCGGCTGCGGGACGCGCTGCCCGCGCTGCGGCGGGTGGTCGCCGACGTCGAGTCCGACTGGCTCGACGACGCGGGACGCGCGTGGGCGGAACGGGCGGGTCTGGTGCAGCGGGCGCTGGACCGGGAGGTCGACGCCGCGCTGGCCGCGGGGCGGCTCGTGGTGGCGGCGCTGGAGCGGCTGGCGACCCCGGTGGACGGGGCGGGGGCGGTCGATCCGGCGGCGGGGCCGGGCCCGGTGGCGGGCCGGCCGGGCGAGGGTCCGCCGCCCGGCGAGCCGGGCGGGGGCGGGACCCGGGCCGACGGTGCGGACGCCACCGCGTCGGTCGGTGGCGGTCCGGCTGGGTCGCGACCCGGCGGCCCGCGCCTGGCCGGCACCGATGCGCGGCGGGTCGACGACGAGCGCGGCATGAGCATCGCCCGGCTCTCCGACGACGCCGGGCCCGGCTGACGCGGATCCCTCGTCGGCCCCGGCGGGCTCAGCCGCGGGCGACGACCTCGGTGCCGGCGACCTTGCCGTCCACCACCTCGTCGAGCGGGTCACCGGTCTCGTCGCACAGCTCGCGCAGCAGGAACGCGGTGACCAGGCCGCGGGTGAGGCGGCGGGTCTTCGCGTCGGGGCTGCCCGCGAGCAGCAGGTCGCTCCAGTGGATGCCGTCGAGGAAGCCGGTGTGCGTGGCCTTCTTCAGCGTCCGCAGCACGACCGGCCCGCCCGCGGCCATCGCCACCGGCTCGGCGTGGCCGCGCGCGGGCGAGACGGTGTCGTTGCCGGCCGCGATGTGCAGGGTCGGGACGGTGACGGTGCGGGCCGCGTCGAGGGCCGACGGGCGGGTCTGCGCGGCGGCGATCGACACGACCGCCCGCACGCGGGAGTGCCCGGCGGCCGCGAGGATCGCGACGCCCCCGCCGATGCCGTGGCCGGCGAACGCGGTGCGGCGGGCGTCGACGCTGATCCGGCCGTCGCCCAGGCGCACGCCCGCGCACACGTCGAGGGTGGTGCGCAGGTCGGCGGCGAGCCCGGCGTGGCTCGGCAGCGCGCCGCGGTGGCTGCCCGGGGCGGCGGCGACGATGCCCCAGGTGGCGAGGTGGCGCAGCAGGTCGGCGTAGCGGTCGGCCGGCTGGAGCCAGTCGTGCGCGAACGCGACGGCGGGCAGGCCGAGCCCCTCCTCCGGGGCGAACAGGACGCCCGGGATGCCGACCATGCCGAGATCGCCGCGCAGCGCGGTAAGCGGTCCCGGGCGGGAGAGCTGGTCGAGGGCGTCCTTCCCCCGGCGCAGCCCGGAGAGCTGCGCGTGCACCGCGTCGGGCGAGGACGATCGGGTCCGGGTCACAGCGCAGAACCGTAGTACCGCGCGGCGTCCGTCGCCGGTCCGGGACGGGCGTGACCCGATCGTGTCCGGTGGCCGGGAGCCCGGCGGACCTCCCGGATCGGGTCCGGACGCCCGCGGCGGACCGGCCGGACCGCCTACTGTCGCCGGCATGTGGGGTGTGTGGACGGCCGGGCAGATCCGGGACGCCGAGGCGTCGATGATGCGGCGGGTGCCCGGCGAGACGATCATGCGCCGGGCGGCGTACGGGCTCGCGGTGCGGATGCGGGCCGCGCTCGGGCCCGCCGTCGCGGGACGCCGGGTGGTGCTGCTGGTCGGCGCCGGCCACAACGGGGGCGACGCGCTGTGGGCCGGGTACGAGCTGCGCCGCCGCGGCGTCGCGGTGACCGCGGTGCTGCTGGTGCCGGACCGGGCGTACGAGCCGGGGCTCAGGGCCCTGCGCCGGGTCGGGGGCCGGGTCGCCGGGGCCGACGGGGCCGCGGCGCTGGTGGAGCGGGCCGACCTCGTGGTGGACGGGATCGTCGGGATCTCCGGGCGCGGCCCGGTGCGCGACCCCGGGGCCGGGCTGGTGGCCGCGGCCGCGCGGGCCGGGGTGCCGGTCGTGGCCGTGGACCTGCCCAGCGGCGTCGACACCGACACCGGCGAGGTCCACGACCCCGCGGTCCGGGCCGACGCGACCGTGACCTTCGGGGCCCGCAAGCCGGTGCACGCGCTGGCCGCGCCGTCGTGCGGGCCGGTGCACCTCGTCGACTTCGGGCTGGGCCCGTACCTGCCCGAGCCGCACGCGCAGGTGCTCGAGGCCGCCGACGTCGCGGCCCGCTGGCCGATCCCGGGGCCGACCGACGACAAGTACACGCAGGGCGTCGTCGGGATCGCGGCCGGCTCGGCGGTCTACCCCGGCGCGGCCGTGCTGGCCGCGGGCGCCGCGGTGCTCGCCACCAGCGGGATGGTCCGCTACGCGGGAACCGGGGCCGAGGCCGTGCACGCGCGGTGGCCGGAGGTGGTGGCGACCCGGGACGTCGACGCGGCGGGGCGGACCCAGGCCTGGACGGTCGGGCCCGGCTCGGGCACCGACGACGCCGGTCGCGCGACGGTCCGGGCCGCGCTCGACCGCGACGTCCCGCTGTGCCTCGACGCCGACGCGATCACCCTGCTCGGGGCGCACGCCGACCTGCGCGACGCCGTGCGCGGCCGGCCGGTCGTGGTGACGCCGCACGACCGGGAGTTCGCCCGGCTGGCCGGGGACGTGGGAGCCGACCGGATCGGCGCGGCGCGGCGGGCGGCCGCCGACCTCGGGGTGACCGTGCTGCTCAAGGGCAACGCGACCGTCGTCGCCGCCCCGGACGGACGCGCGCTCGTGCACCCGTCGACGACGTCGTGGGCGGCCACGGCGGGATCGGGCGACGTGCTGTCCGGGATCATCGGGGCCCTGCTCGCCGCCGGGCTGGAGCCCTGGTGGGCGGCGGGGTGCGGCGCGTTCGTGCACGCCCGCGCCGCCGAGATCGCCGCCGACGGGGCCCCCGCCCCGGCCTCCCTGATGCAGGCCGCGATCCCGGCGGCCGTCCGTTCCCTGTTCGCCCCGGCCACCGCCCAAGATCGTCCGCGGTGAGGGGACGCACGCCCGCCGCGGGACCCCCGGCCGCGGCCGGTGATGCGATGATGCCGTCGTGACTTCGTCGGGGACGGCCCGGGTCGAGGCGGTGATCGACCTCGACGCCGTGCGCCACAACATCGGGGTGCTCGCCGCCGCGGCCGCGCAGGCCCAGGTCATGGCCGTGGTCAAGGCCGACGGGTACGGCCACGGGGCCGTGCCGGTCGCGCGGGCCGCGCTCTCGGCCGGGGCGACCTGGCTGGGCGTCTGCACGATCGAGGAGGCGCTGGAGCTGCGGGCGGCCGGGATCACGGCCCCGCTGCTGTCGTGGCTGCACGTGCCCGACGACGACTTCGCCGCCGCGGTCGCCGCCGATGTCGACCTGTCGGTGTCCTCGCGCGAGCACCTCGCCGCCGTGCTGGCCGGGGCCCGGGCGGCCGGGCGCCTGGCGCGGCTGCACCTCAAGATCGACACCGGGCTGTCCCGCAACGGCGCCCCCGCGGCGGCGTGGGCCGACCTGCTCGACGACGCCGCGAAGGCCGCCGCCGACGGCACCTGCGAGGTGACGGCCGTGTGGTCGCACCTGGCGCACGCCGACGCCCCGCACCACCCGACGCTCGACCGGCAGGCCACCCGGCTCACCGCCGCCTGGCAGGCCGCCCGCGACCGGGGCCTCGCCCCGCTGCGGCACCTGGCGAACTCCGCGGCCACCCTCACCCGGCCCGACCTCCACTTCGACATCGTCCGTCCGGGCATCGCCGTCTACGGTCTCGACCCGCTCGACCGGCCCGTCGAGGAGAGCCCGCTGCGCCCGGTGATGACGCTGCGGGCGCGCGTCGCGCTGGTGAAGCGGGTGCCCGCGGGCGAGGGCGTGTCCTACGGCCACGAGTGGACCACCCCGGCGGAGACGACGCTGGCGCTGATCCCCGCGGGCTACGCCGACGGGGTGCCGCGGCGGCTGAACCGCAACGCCCGGATGCAGGTGCTGATCGGTGGCCGGCTGCGGCCGGTGGTCGGGCGGGTGTGCATGGACCAGGTGGTGGTCGACTGCGGCCCGGACACCGACGTGCGGCCCGGTGACCACGCGGTGCTGTTCGGTCCGGGTGACGACGGCGGCCCCACCGCCCAGGACTGGGCCGACGAGCTCGACACGATCCACTACGAGATCGCCACGGGTGTGCACGGCAACCGCGTGACCCGCACCGTGGTCGGCGCGTCGTGAAGCGGCCCGGGGTCTGGCAGACCGTCGGTGTGGCGGGTGGCGTCGTGGGCGCGGCCGCCACCGGCGTGGCGGTGGGCGCGGCCGCCCGCAAGCGCAAGCAGATCGCCACCGCCCGGCGGCGGCTCGCGACGCAGATGTCGGAGGGCTCGTCCGAGCCGGGGATGCTCCCGCCGGGTGAGCCCTCGTCGGTGACCGCCGACGACGGCGTGCGGCTGTCCTGCGAGGAGATCGACCTCTCCGACGGCCCCGCCGACGCCCCGGTCCTCACCGTCGTCCTCGTGCACGGGTTCGCCCTCGACCGCCGCACCTGGCACTTCCAGCGCCGGTCGCTGGCCGAGCTGGTCGACCCCGCCGTGCGGCTGGTCCTGTACGACCAGCGCAGCCACGGCCGCTCCGAGCGCGCCTCGCGGGAGAGCTGCACGATCGAGCAGCTCGGCCGCGACCTCGACGCCGTGATCCGCGCGCTCGCCCCGGAGGGCCCGCTGGTGCTCGTCGGGCACTCCATGGGCGGCATGACGCTCATGGCGCTGGCCGAGCAGCACCCGGAGCTGTTCACCGAGCGCGTGCTCGGGGTGGCCCTGGTCGCCACCTCGGCGGGCGAGGTGGCGAGCGCCGGCCTGCAGGGCGCGCTGCTGTCGCGGCGCAACCCGCTGACCCGGGGTGTCGGCCTGCTCGCCCGGCTGCAGCCCACGCTCGTCGACGTGGTGCGGGGGGTGGCGGGCGACCTGATCTGGGCGATCACCCGCAGCTTCGCGTACGGCGACCGCAGCGTGGCGCCCTGGCTGGTCGACCTGGTGGACACCATGATCAGCTCCAACGCGGTCGACGCGCTGACCGACTTCGTCGACACCGTGGGCAGCCACGACCGGGTGGCGGCGCTGCCCGCACTCGCGGGTTGCGAGGTGCTCGTGGCCGCGGGCGAGGCCGACCGCGTGATCCCGTTCGCGCACTCCGAGCGGATCGCGGCGGAGCTGCCCGACGCGACGCTGGTGCGCTTCCCCGGGGTGGGGCACCTGCCGATGCTGGAGCAGCACGAGGCGATGGACGAGGCGCTGATCGGGCTGCTGCAGCGCAGTGCGGCACGCATCGGGACCGGCTCGGGCACCGACACCGGTCCCGGGCGGCCGCGGCGGTTCCGGAGGCGGGCATGAGCGCGCGGCAGCACGACGCCGCCCCCGTCGCGCCGGACCCCGCCCCCGCACCGGACCCCGCCCCGCTGGAGCTGCCCGACGTCGCCGACACCGAGGCGCTGGGCGAACGACTGGCGGCCGGTCTCGCGGCCGGTGACCTGGTGGTGCTGTCGGGCCCGCTGGGCGCGGGCAAGACGGCGTTCGTGCGGGGGCTCGCCCGCGGGCTCGGGGTGAGCGGCCCGGTGACGTCGCCGACGTTCGTGATCGCCCGCGAGCACCGCGCCGGACCGCGGGGGGTGCCGCTGGTGCACGTCGACGCGTACCGCCTCGGGATGGCCGCCGACGTGGCCGCGGAGCTGGACGACCTCGACCTCGACACCGACCTCGCCGACGCGGTGGTGGCCGTGGAGTGGGGCGAGGGGGTGGCCGAGCGGCTCTCGGCGCGGCACCTGCTGGTGCGCCTGCACCGGCGCCCCGACGACGTGCGGGAAGCGACGGTCGTGCGGGTGGAGGCCCCGGGGGACCAGACGCCGTGACCGTCGAGGCCGTGATCTTCGACTGGGGCGGCACGCTGACGCCCTGGATCTCCCTCGATCCGCACGACGCGTGGCGGGCCTACGCGTGCACCCGGCACTCCGACGACGACGAGCGCGCCGCGGAGCTCGCCGCCGCGCTCCTCGCGGCCGACGACGCGCGGTGGGCCGGCGTGCGCGACTCCCACCGCGCGTTCACCACCGCCGACGTGATCGCCGACGCGGAGGCGGGCCACGACCCCGCCGCGCTCGACGCCTACCGCGACGTGTGGGTGCAGGCCACCCACACCGACCCCGAGGCGGCGCCGATGCTCGCCGAGCTGAGCGAGCGCGGCCTGCTGCTCGGTGTGCTCTCCTCGACGGCCTGGCCCGGGGACTGGCACGAGGAGTGGCTGCGCCGCGACGGCGTGCTCGACTACTTCGACGCCTGCGTGTGGAGCAGCGACCTGGCCTTCACCAAGCCGCACCCCACCGCGTTCCGGGCCGCGATGGACGGGCTGGGCGTGGCGCACCCCGAACGCTGCGTGTACGTCGGCGACCGGCCCTACGACGACATCAGTGGGGCGAAGGGCATCGGGATGAGGGCGGTGCTGGTGCCCCACTCCGACATCCCGCTCGTGCAGCAGGTGCCGGTGGACGTGCACCCCGACGGCGTGATCCAGAGCCTCGCCGATCTCCCGGACCTGCTCGCGGACTGGTGAACCCGGCCGGGTGCTCACGGCCCGGACTCCCCCGCGCCCGGTGGGCGGGGTGGCGGGGTGGGGTGTCTCGGTCATGGCGCCGACGGTCCGGCTCCACCCCGACAGGACCCGCCCCGACCACCGACCGCGATCGCGAGTTGTCCACATCGGCGGGAGTTGTCCACAGGTCGGCGGCCCGTCGGCACGGGACGGGAGGGACGCTCGTAGCCTGGGCGGGTGCTCGTACTGGCCCTGGACACCGCGACACCCGCCGTCACCGCGGGTGTCGTCGAGCTGACGACGGACGCGGTCGTACCCCGGTCGGTGCGCGTCGTGCACGATCCGCGCAAGCACGCGGAGCTGCTCATGCCGGGGGTGCTCGCCGCGTGCGCCGACGCCGGGACGGCGCTGCGGGAGATCGGCGCGATCGTCGTCGGCACCGGGCCGGGCCCGTTCACCGGGCTGCGGGTCGGGATGGTCACCGCGGCCGCCCTCGGTGACGCGCTCGGCGTGCCGGTGCACGGCGTGTGCTCCCTCGACGCGATCGCCGCCGATGCCGTCGATGCGGCCGCGATCGACGCGGCCGCGGGTGCCGGGCCGCTGCTCGTCGTCACCGACGCCCGGCGCCGCGAGGTCTACTGGGCGGTTTACGACGGGTCCGGGGCCCGGACCGACGGCCCGCACGTGGAGTCACCCGCGGCGCTGGTCGAGCGGGGCCTGTCGGTGGCCGCGGCCGCGGGCGGGTCGGCCGCGGGCCTGGGGTGGCCGGTGCGCGAGCCGGCGGCGCCGTCGCCGCGCGGGCTGGTCGCGGTCGCCGCGTCGGCGGTGCGGGCGGGCGGCGATCCCGGGCCGCTGGAGCCGCTGTACCTGCGCCGCCCCGACGCCCAGGAGCCGGGTGCGCGCAAGAAGGTGAGCGCGTGATGACCATCGACGAGCTGCGCGAGGACGACGCGCCCCGCTGCGCCGAGCTGGAGGGGCTGCTGTTCCCCGAGGACGACCCGTGGAGCGAGCGCGCCTTCCGCGACGAGGTCCGGATGGGGCACCTCTACCGCGCCGCCCGCGAGGGCGACACGCTCGTCGGGTACGCCGGGCTCGCGTTCGTCGCGGGCCCGCCGCAGGCCGAGGCGGAGATCCACACGATCGGCGTCGACCCGTCCCACCAGGGCCGCGGGATCGGCCGCACGCTGCTGCGCGAGCTGCTGGCCGTCGCCGACGCCGAGCGGGCCACGGTGTTCCTCGAGGTCCGCACCGACAACGCACCCGCACGCGCGCTCTACGAGTCGGAGGGATTCACCGTGGTCGGCCTGCGCAGGCGCTACTACCGGCCCAGCGGGGCCGACGCCCACACGATGCGGAGGGACGCCCGGTGATCGTCCTGGGCATCGAGACCTCGTGCGACGAGACCGGGGTCGGGATCGTGCGCGCCGACGGTCCGGCACCGGAGCTGCTGGCCAACGAGGTGGCGTCCTCGGTCGACGAGCACGCGCGCTTCGGCGGCGTGGTGCCGGAGGTCGCCTCGCGCGCCCACCTGCAGGCGATGGTGCCCGCGGTGCGCCGGGCGCTCGCGACCGCCGGGATCGCCGCGCGCGACGTCGACGCCGTCGCCGTCACCGCGGGGCCGGGGCTCACCGGGGCGCTGCTCGTCGGGGTCGCCGCGGCGAAGGCCTACGCCACCGCGTGGGACGTGCCGCTCTACGGCGTCAACCACCTCGCCGCGCACGTCGCCGTCGACACGCTGCAGAACGGTCCGCTGCCGCCGTGCCTCGCGCTGCTGGTCTCCGGCGGGCACTCCAGCCTGCTCGACGTGCCCGACGTCGCCGGGCCGGTCACGCCGCTTGGCGCCACCATCGACGACGCCGCGGGAGAGGCCTTCGACAAGATCGCCCGCCTCCTCGGGCTGCCGTTCCCCGGGGGCCCGCACGTCGACCGCGTGGCCCGCGACGGCGACCCGCGCGCGGTGGCCTTCCCCCGCGGCCTCACCGGCCCCCGCGACGCCCCCTTCGACTTCTCCTTCTCCGGCCTGAAGACCGCGGTCGCCCGGCACGTCGAGGCGCTGGAGCGGGCGGGCACCCCGGTGCCCGTCGCCGACGTGGCGGCGAGCTTCCAGGAGGCCGTCGTCGACGTGCTCACGGCGAAGGCCGTGCGGGCGGCGCGGGAGCGGGGGATGGAGACGCTGCTGCTCGGCGGCGGGGTCGCGGCCAACTCGCGGCTGCGGGCGCTCGCCCAGGAGCGCTGCGACGCCGCGGGCATCGTGCTGCGCGTGCCCCGCCCGGGCCTGTGCACCGACAACGGGGCCATGGTGGCGGCGCTCGGCGCGCACCTGCTCGTCGGCGGGGCGCCGGCGAGCCCGCTGGACCTGCCGGCCGACTCCTCGATGCCGGTCACCGAGGTGCTGGTCTCCTAGGCGCTGGTCTCCGAGGCGCCGGTCACCGGGGCGCCGGTCGGGTAGCTAGTCGCCGGCGGCGGAGAGACGGCCCAGCTCGTCGTCGGACAGCTCCAGGGTCAGCGCCGGGACCAGGGCGGCGAGCTGCCCGGGGGTGCGGGCGCTCGCGATCGGCGCGGCGACCGTCGGCTGTGCCGCGAGCCAGGCCAGGGCGACCGCCGCCACCGGCACGTCGTGCGCGGCCCCGATGTCGTCGAGCGCGGCCAGCACCGCGGTGCCGCGGTCGTCGAGGTAGGCCAGCGCGCCCTCGGCCCGCACGCTCGCGACGTCCGGCCCGCCGGTCCGGTACTTGCCGGTGAGGAAGCCCTTGGCCAGCGCGTAGTACGGCAGGCACGCGATCCCCTCCGCGGCGAGCAGCGGGGCGAGCCCGGTCTCGAACTCCGTGCGCTCCACCAGGTTGTAGTGCGGCTGGGCGGCGACGTAGGAGGTGGTGCCCGCGGAGAGGTCGAGCGCGCTGCGCAGGCGCTCGGCGGAGAAGTTGGAGGCGCCGATCTCGCGCACCGACCCGGCGCGGACGAGCGCGTCGAACGCGGAGAGGGTCTCCTCCTGGGCGGTGTCCGGGTCGTCCTTGTGGGCCCAGTACAGGTCGATGCGGTCGGTGCGCAGGCGCCGCAGGGAGTCCTCGCAGGCCGCGCGGATGTTCGCCGCCGACAGGCCCGGGCGGGTCGGGAGCGAGCCGACCTTCGTGGCGATGACGACGTCGTCGCGGTTGCCGCGCTCGGCCATCCAGTCGCCGATGATCGTCTCGGACTCGCCGCCGGAGTTGCCGGGCACCCGCCACATGTAGGAGTCGGCCGTGTCGATCACGGTGCCGCCCGCGGCCACGAAGCCGTCGAGGACCGCGAAGGACGCCTCCCGGTCGGCCGTCCACCCGAACACGTTCGCGCCCAGGCAGAGCCGGGACACCTCCAGAGAACCGATCGTCGCCATGCCGGCGACGCTACGCCGGGCGCAGCAGGTTCACGATCGCGACGAGTCCCACGACGACGATCACCGCGCGCAGCACCGACTGGGGGAGTCGCCGCCCGATCCGGGACCCGAGCAGCCCGCCCGCCGACGACCCGACGGCGATCAGCCCGACGATCCGCCAGTCGACCTGGTCGGGCGCGACGACCAGGAAGGTCCCGGCGGCGACCGCGTTGACGCAGGTCACGAGCCCGTTCTTGAGCGCGTTGAGCCGCTGCAGCGTCTCGGTCATCACCGTGCCCAGCAGCCCGACGAGCAGGATGCCCTGCGCGCCGCCGAAGTAGCCGCCGTAGACGCCGCAGGCCGCGGTGGCGACCAGCGCCGCCGGTCCGACGTCGGGCCGGTCGGACCGCCCGGGGCGCCGGGCCAGCGCCCGCGCGATCCACGGCTGCACGGCCACCAGCAGCACGGCGACGCCGATCAGCACCGGCACCACCGCCCGGAACGCCGACGCGGGCAGCACCAGCAGCAGCACCGCACCCGCGGCGCCGCCGAGCACCGACATCGACCCGAGCACGAGCAGTCGGCGCCGCTGGTCGGCCAGCTCGCGGCGGTACCCCCACACGCTCGCGACCCCGCCGGGCACGAGCCCGATGTTGTTGGAGACGTTCGCGAGCACCGGCGGGAAGCCGAGCGCGAGCAGCGTGGGGAACGTGATCAGCGACCCCGATCCCACCGCGGCGTTGATCGCCCCCGCCGCGGTGCCCGCGAGCAGGATCAGCACGACGTCGAGCGCGGTCATCGGGCCCCCTCCCGGCGGGCCCCGGTGCCCGCTCCCGCACCCTCCTCCGTGATCGGCGGGAGCGGTTAGGGCGTGCGCCACGTCAGGCGGGGTTCAGTCCCGGCCGCCGGTCCTCCACCACGAACGACGCGCGCGTCTCGACCGGCGCCCCCGGCCGCTGGACGTAGGGCAGCACGCGGAAGTCGGCCGTCAGCTCGTCGGCGGTGAACCGGGTGCGGACGTAGCCGCGGCGGTTGTCGAACAGCCGGATGTGCGGGTTGTCGGCCAGCTGCCCCGCGGTGTCCTCGGTCGTCTCCGACCCGTCGCCGCCGGAGGTGATCGAGGTCGACACCAGCTCGGTGCCGACCACGGGCGACCCCGGGTCGTCGAAGCGGCGCTTCACGTCGGCGGCCCAGTGCGCGTGCACGTCCCCGGTGAGCACCACGACGTTGCGCGTCCCCGCCTGCACCCACGAGTCGACGACGCGGTCGCGCGAGGCGGTGTAGCCGTCCCACGCGTCGGGGTTGAACCCGCGCGCCTCGCCGGGCACGTAGTCGACCTGGGAGAAGAACACCTGCTGCCCGAGCACGTCCCAGCGGGCGCGCGACTGCGCGAAGCGGTCGGCCAGCCACCGCTCCTGCTCCGAGCCGGGCAGCGACGCGGCGGGGTCGTCGCGCGCGTCGCAGGTGGCGGGGAAGGCGTCGTCGCACGGCTGGTCGCTGCGGTACTGGCGGGTGTCGAGCATGTGGAACGCGGCGGTGCGACCCCAGCCGACGCTGCGGTAGAGCTGCATGTCCGGACCGTCGGGCCGCTGGGCGGCGCGCAGCGGCATGTTCTCCCAGTACGCCCGGAACGCCGCGGCCCTCCGGTCGGCGAAGTCCCCGCCCGCCGGGTCGAGCGGCAGCTCGCGCACGTCGTCGGCCCAGTTGTTCTCCACCTCGTGGTCGTCGAACACGACCAGCCACGGGGCGACGGCGTGCGCGGCCCGCAGGTCGGCGTCGGTCTTGTACTGGGCGTGGCGCTGCCGGTAGCCCGCGAGCGTCGTGGTCTCCGGGCCGACGTGGTCGCGCACGTTGTCCGGCTGCGTCACGTAGTCGTCGGCGACGTACTCGTAGAGGTAGTCGCCCAGGTGCAGCACCAGGTCCGGCTCCTCCTCGGCCAGTCGCGCGTAGGCGGTGAAGAAGCCGTGCTCGAACTGCGAGCACGAGGCGAAGCACATCGTCAGCGGGGCCATCGACGTCGGCGGCGGCGCCGTGCGGGTGCGCCCGACGGGGGACACCGCCCCGTCCGCGCGGAAGCGGTAGAAGTACTCGTGGCCCGGGCGCAGCCCGGCGAGCTCGACGTGGACGCTGTGCCCCAGCTCCGGCCCGGTGGTCTCGACCCCGCGGCGCACGACCCGGCGGAAGCGCTCGTCGGAGGCCAGTTCCCACTCGACGTCGGTGTGCCGCTCACCCATCCCGCCGAGCCCGTCGTCGGCCAGCGGGTCGACGGCGAGGCGGGTCCACAGCACGACCCCGTCGGGCGCGGGTTCCCCGGACGCCACGCCGAGGGTGAACGGGTCGCCCCGGCGGGCCGACGCCGCGGCGGGCGGCGCCGTCAGCAGGCCGGTGGGGACGGCCAGTGCGGCGGAGGCGGCGACCCCGGCCAGCAGGACGGATCGGCGGTCGGTGGTGGTGCGCGCGTCGACGGTCACGTCCGGCAGCGTGGGTCACCCGGTCGTGCGCGGCGTGGCCCGCACGGCACGACCCGGTGAACGTCGGGCCACCGTTGAGGGATTGGCACTCTCATGGGTAGAGTGCCAACGCACGCCGAGATCGAACCCGGCCCCCCGGCACCCGCGGCGGCGGGGAGCCCGGTCGGTCTCGCGTCGTACCCGATCAGAGCCGATACACGTACACCCCGAAGGGGAGGTCATCGTCGTGGCGAACATCAAGCCGCTCGAGGACAAGATCGTCGTCCAGGCCAGCGAGGCGGAGACCACGACCGCGTCCGGCATCGTCATCCCGGACACCGCCAAGGAGAAGCCCCAGGAGGGCAAGGTCCTCGCGGTCGGCCCCGGCCGTATCGACGACAACGGCAACCGCGTCCCGCTGGACGTGGCGGTCGGCGACGTCGTCATCTACTCGAAGTACGGCGGCACCGAGGTCAAGTACAACGGCGAGGAGTACCTCATCCTCTCCGCGCGCGACGTGCTCGCGGTCGTCAACTGACGCAGGCAGTTCTGCAGTACCGCCGCCCCGGTGGTCCCTCGACCGAGCGGGCCACCGGGGCGTCGGCATTTCGTGAGTAACCAGAGAGGCAGGACATGCCGAAGCAGATCAGCTTCGACGAGCAGACCCGCCGCGCACTCGAGCGTGGGGTGAACCAGCTCGCGGACGCGGTCAAGGTCACCCTCGGCCCGCGCGGCCGGCACGTCGTCATCGACAAGAAGTTCGGTGGTCCGACCGTCACCAACGACGGCGTGACCATCGCCCGCGAGATCGACCTCGAGGACCCGTTCGAGAACCTCGGGGCCCAGCTCGCCAAGACCGTCGCCACCCGCACGAACGACGTCGCGGGTGACGGCACCACCACCGCCACCGTGCTCGCCCAGGCCATGGTGGCCGCGGGCCTGCGCAACGTCGCCGCGGGTGCGAACCCGATGGCGCTGGGCAAGGGCATCTCCGCCGCCGCCGACGCGGTCGCCGACTTCCTCAAGGAGAAGGCGATCCCGGTCGACGACAAGGAGCACATCGCCCAGGTCGGCACGATCGCCTCGCGTGAGCAGGAGATCGGCAACCTGATCAGCGAGGCGCTCAAGGCCGTCGGCAAGGACGGCGTGATCACCATCGAGGAGGGCTCCACGCTCGCCACCGAGCTGGAGATCACCGAGGGCCTGCAGTTCGAGAAGGGCTACCTCTCCCCGTACTTCGTGACCGACTCGGAGTCGATGGAGGCGGTGCTGGAGAACGCCTACGTCCTGCTGCACCGCGACAAGATCGGCGCCATCGCCGACCTGCTGCCGCTGCTGGAGAAGGTGCTCGCCGACGGCAAGCCCCTCCTCATCATCGCGGAGGACCTCGAGGGCGAGGCGCTCTCGACCCTGGTCGTCAACTCGATCCGCAAGACGGTCAAGGTCGCCGCGGTCAAGTCGCCGTTCTTCGGCGACCGCCGCAAGTGGTTCATGGAGGACCTGGCCATCGCCACCGGCGGCACGGTCATCAACGCCGAGGTCGGGCTGAAGCTCTCCGAGGCAGGGCTGGACCTGCTGGGCACGGTCCGCCGTGTCGTCGTCACGAAGGACGCCACCACCCTCGTCGAGGGTGGCGGCCCGAAGTCCGCCGTCGACGACCGGGTCGCGCAGCTCAAGCGCGAGATCGAGGACGCCACGTCCGACTGGGACCGCGAGAAGCTGCAGGAGCGGCTGGCCAAGCTGGCCGGCGGCGTCGCGGTGATCAAGGTCGGGGCGGCCACCGAGACCGCGCTCAAGGAGCGCAAGCACCGCATCGAGGACGCGGTGTCGGCCACCCGGGCCGCGGTCGAGGAGGGCATCGTGCCCGGCGGCGGTTCCGCGCTGGTGCAGGCGGCCAAGACGCTGGAGGGCGGCCTCGGCCTCACCGGCGACGAGGCCACCGGCGTCTCGATCGTCCGCAAGGCCCTGTCGGCGCCGCTGTTCTGGATCGCCGCCAACGGTGGCTTCGAGGGCTCGGTCGTCGTCAACAAGGTCTCCGAGCAGGAGTGGGGCCACGGCTTCAACGCCGCCACCCTCACCTTCGGCGACCTGCTGGCCGACGGCGTCATCGACCCGGTGAAGGTCACGCGCTCCGCCGTGGTCAACGCCGCGTCGATCGCGCGCATGGTGCTCACCACCGAGAGCGCCGTCGTCGACAAGCCGGCCGACGCCCCGGCGGCCCCCGCCGGTGGCGGTCACGGCCACGGGCACGGCCACTAGCACCACCCGCACGACGAACGGGCCACCTCCGGATCGGAGGTGGCCCGTTCTGCTTCACGGAACCGGTGCGGCCTGCCGCCGCGCCGGCCCCGGCGTCATCGGGGTGTGTGCACCACCGGTGCGGGATCGGCCATCTTCAGCGTGCGCTCCTTGCCGCGGATGATGTCGTCGCGCTCGGACTCCGACAGCCCGCCCCACACGCCGTACGGCTCGTGGACGGTGAGGGCGTGCCGCCGGCACTGCTCCAACACCGGGCAGGTCCCGCAGACCTGCTTGGCCCGGGTCTCGCGGTTGACCCGCGCCGGGCCCCGCTCACCCTCCGGGTGGAAGAAGAAGCCGCTGTCCATCCCGCGGCACGATCCGTGCATCTGCCAGTCCCAGATGTCCGTCACCGGGACCGGGAGCCTTCTGATGTCCGCCACGACTGCATCTCCTCAACGACGACCGTGCTTCCCGGTCGGAATGCCCATCGTAGAACCGCTTCAAACCTTGTTCAAGCTCTGCGAGGGAGGGGATGCGGTTGCCCTTCGCCGGGTGGGCCCGCACGATGGGCGGATGCACTCCGAGCCGACGGCGGCGGCACCCGTCCCGCCGCCGGTCGCCCCTGATCAGGACGGCCCCCCGGCCGACGAGCCCGCGCCGGAGCCCGCAGAACCGACCTCCGCCGGCCCGGCCGACGGGGGCGTCGAGGTGCCGCGGCTCACGGTCGCGGCCGTGGCCCGCCGGCTCGGCATCGCCCCGTCCACGCTGCGCACGTGGGACCGCCGCTACGGAGTCGGCCCCGGCGGGCACGAGCCCGGCCGCCACCGCCGCTACGCCGCCGACGACGTCGCGCGGCTGGAGCTGATGCAGCACGCACTGCTGCGCGGGGTGTCGCCCGTCGACGCCGCGGAGTACGCCCGCACCGCCCGCCTGCCCCGCCCCGACGCCGACGGGCCCCGGCGACTGCCGGCGGGACCCGGCACCCCGGCCGGCCCGGACGAGCCCGACCCGGACGAGCCCGACCCGGACGAGCCCGACGCGGGCGGCCCCCTGCTGCTCACCGACGCCTCCGGTGACGGCCGGGCCGCCACCCGGGTGCGGGTCGGTGGCCGGGCGCTGCGCCTGCCCGGGGCCGGCCGCACGGCCCGCGGGCTGGGACGGGCGGCGCTGGCGCTCGACGCGGCGACGATCCGGACGCTGCTGGAGGAGTCGATCGAGGCCGACGGCATCGTCGAGACCTGGGACTCCGTGGCGCGGCCCGTGCTGTCCGCGGTGGCCCAGCGCTGGGCCGACACCGGGGCCGGGATCGAGATCGAGCACCTGATCAGCGAGTGCGTGATCGCGGTGTTCGGGCGGCACGCGGCCGAGGCCCCCCCTGCGCGCAACCCCCGTCCGGTGCTGCTCGCGGGGATGCCGGGGGAGTACCACACGCTCCCGCTGGTGGCGCTGGCCGCGACGCTGGCCGACCGGTACGTCGAGAGCCGGTCGCTGGGGTCGAACCTGCCCTCCGACGCGCTCGTCGCCGCGATCCGGCGGACCGCCCCGGCCGCCGTCGTGCTGTGGTCGCAGCTCCCGCCGAGCGCCGACCTCGGGCTGCTGCGGTCGCTGCCCCGCACCCGCCCGCGGTTCCGGACGTTCGTCGCCGGGCCGGGCTGGGCGGGCAAGGAGCTGCCCCCGCGGGTCGGGGTGTTCGGCTCGCTCACCGACGCCGGCACCCAGCTCGCCGAGGCGGTGCTGGTCTGACGGCCCCGTCCCCCCTCCGCGACGCGGCGTTCGGTGGGTCCCCGGGCGCGGCGGTCCGCGTCGGCCCCGGCGCGTCCCCCGTCGACCGCTGGTGCGCGGCCGTGGCCCTCGGGGGTCAGGGGCGCTTCGCCGCGGCCGCGACGCTGCTGCTGGACCTGCTGGTCGACCCGGGGATCCCGGCCGGGGTCGCCGCGCACGCCGCGGTGACCCTCGCCGCCCACCGCAGGCAGCGCGGGGGACACGCACTGGCCCGGCCCCTCGACGCCCGCGGGCTGCGGCTGGCCGCGACCGCACCGCCCGCGCCCCCGTGCCCGGACGGCACCGACGCGGGAGCCGCCGCCGTCGACGCGCTCGTCGGGCTGGCCGCCGACGCGCTCGGGCTCGGCGACCCGGTGGCGGGCCGGCTGCTCGACGCGGCCGAGGCGCGGCGGCACCCGTCCTGGCGGACCGCGGTGCGCATCGGCTGGGTGCGGGCGGAGGCGGCGCTGTACGCGGGACGCGCGGCGGACGGGGAGGAGCCGGCCCGGCGGGCGCTGGAGCTGGCCCGGGAGGCGGGCTCGGTGCGGCACGTCGTGAAGTCCCGGTTGGTGCTCGCGGTCGTCCGAGCGGTTGCTCACCCGAACGGAGCAGTGTTCACTGAGCTGGACGCGGTGGCCGAGACCGCCGACCGGGCGGGGTTGCTGCCCCTGTCGGGTCCCGCCCGGGGGGCCTGGCTCGACCTGTCGAGGGACGACCTGTCGCCGTCCGTGATCAAATCGTCACCGATCGCAAACGACGGTGCGGTGGATCGATCGCACGAAGCGGCGAACGGTCAGCCGAGCGGTCCGGCGCGCCGACGACACGCCGTGGCTCGCACGGCGAGCGTCCTTTACCAGCTCAGCGACCCTGTGGGCAGGGGCCTGACGGGGGAGCCGGTGCGGGGTGCTGCACGGACCTCGGTAATGTAATTACTCCATTCGGAACCTCGTCACCCACATGACGAGTGCCACTCGGCGCAACCCTCCCGAATGGAGGGCACAAAAGGGCCCTGATCGTGTCAAGGTGGAGCGGTCACCCGCCGATGCGTGGGGTGACACATCACCCGGCTGCAGGAAGCTGCAGGAAGGAATCGTCGTGACGACGGTACTCATCTGCGACGATCGTCGTAGCGTCCGCGAAGGCCTGACCCGCGTGATGTCCGCGGTGCCGGGGGTGCATCGGATCGATTGCGTTGCGCACGGGGACGAGTTGCTGGCCCGGTTCTCCCGGCAGCCGGTCGACGTTGTCCTGGTCGGCACCCAGCGTGCGGTGCCCACCGGGGTGGAGGCGACGCGACGTCTGGTCGCCGCCCACCCCCAGGCCAACGTCATCGTGTTCGGAGCCCCCGACGACGCGGGCAGCATCGCCGCGGCCATCGCGGGCGGCGCTCGCGGCTACCTCCGCTGGGACGCCTCGCGCCCCGAGCTGGTGGCCGCGCTCGCCCACACGCTCGCGAGCACGGCCGTGCCCACGCCGCGGGCCCCCACGGACCCCGGCGTCCAGCTGACGGAGCGCGAGCTCCAGGTGCTGCGGGGCATGAGCCAGGGGAAGAGCAACGGGCAGATCGGGCGCGAGCTCTACCTGTCCGAGGACACGGTCAAGACCCACGCCCGCCGGCTGTTCCGCAAGCTCGGCGTGCGCGACCGGGCCCAGGCCGTCGCGCACGGCTTCCGCCGCGGTCTGGTCTCCTAGCCCCACCAGCACGTCCGGGTGCGTGGCCGCCGAATCGGCGGCCACGCACCCGTTTGCATGTCCGGTCCCGTGTCGATCCCGGGCAACCCCGCTCCGCTCCCGTGCGTCCTCCTGTCGAGGTACCCGCTCCAGCGGTCTCCGGCTCTTCGCTACGGTGGACCGCACTGAGGACACGGTTGAACACTCTCCGTG
This sequence comes from Pseudonocardia petroleophila, assembly GCF_014235185.1. Lineage (NCBI taxonomy): Bacteria > Bacillati > Actinomycetota > Actinomycetes > Pseudonocardiales > Pseudonocardiaceae > Pseudonocardia > Pseudonocardia petroleophila. The sequence goes on from NZ_CP060131.1 coordinate 2,468,171, forward strand.
GTCGCCCTCACGAACGGATGAGATCGAAGATGCTGCGTAACACCCGGACGACACTGTGCGATGAGTGAGACGACAGACGTTCCCGACGAACTCGTCACCCGCGCCATGGCGGGCGATCGAGTCGCGGTCGGGCACGTGCTCGCCATCATCCGGCCGCTGGTCGTGCGCTACTGCCGCGCACGTCTGGGGCGGGAGCGTTCGTTCGCCTCGGCGGACGACGTCGCACAGGAGGTGTGTTTGGCCGTGCTGACGGCCTTACCCGGATACCGGGTCCAGGGGCGCCCCTTCCTCGCGTTCGTCTACGGCATCGCGTCACACAAGGTGATCGATGCTCATCGGGCGTCCACCCGCAACAAGTCCGATCCCTTCGCGGACCTCCCCGACTCGGTCGAGACCGCCGACGGACCGGAGCAGCGCGCACTGCGCGTGGAGCTCTCCGGCGAGATGGCGCGCCTGCTCGACCAGCTCCCGGAGAAGCAGCGCGAGATCCTGGTGCTGCGCGTGGTGGTGGGCCTGTCGGCGGAGGAGACGGCCGAGGCCGTCGGCTCCACGCCCGGAGCGGTCCGGGTGGCACAGCACCGGGCCCTGGCCCGGCTCCGCAAGTCGATGCCCGAGGAGGTGGTCTAGATGCAGGACGAACGACGCGGTTTCGGCGAGACGAGTCCTCGCCGACCCCGCACCAACGGCAGCAACGGCTTCCACGCGGCCGACGGGATGCGGACCAACCCGATCCCGTTCCAGGACGTGTCCGAGGACCCGATCGACCTCGTCGCGGTGCAGGCCGACGACGAGCTGATCAGCGCACTCGCGGCCGGCATGTCGGTCTCGGCCCCCGGTGTGGGTGGCTACGACGCCGACGACCAGGTCGCCGCCCTGCTCGCCTCCTGGCGGGCCGAGGTCGACTCCGAGCCGCTCCCCGAGCTCGTCGACCTCGACACGGCGATGGCCACGGTGCAGGCGGCCTCCCGTCCGCCCGGCCGCCGCGCCCGGCACCTGTTCCCGCTCGCGGCCGCCGCCGCGATGATCGTCTTCACCGTCGGCGGCGTGTCCGTCGGCGCCTCCGACGCCCGCCCCGGCGACACCCTGTGGGGCGTGTCCCGCGTGCTCTACAGCGAGCGCGCGGAGTCCGTCGAGGCCGCCGAGCGCGTCGAGTCGCGGATCAACGAGGCCAAGGACGCCCTGACGCGCGGGGAGCCCGAGGTCGCGGCCGCCGCGCTCGCCGCGGCGGAGGAGGACCTCTCCGTCGTCCGGGCGGAGGAGGGCCTCGCCGAGCTGGCCGAGGTGCAGAGCTTCCTCGAGGCCAAGGCGGCGGAGACGCCGCCCGGTCAGCCGGTCCAGCCCGGCACGCCGCTGGCCGCCGACCCGCGCCGCCCGGTACCGCCGCGCGCGGCCACCGAGGGCACCCCGACCCCGCCCGCCCCGGCGGCGCCCGGTGCGCCCACGACGACGGCTCCGACGTCGCCCTCGGATGCGGCGGTCAGCCCGCTCAGCGCCGACGCCACGCCGGCACCGACCACGTCGACGGTCCCCCCGGGCACCGGGACGTCGTCGGGTGACACCCCCCAGGGGTCCACGTCCGCCACGAGCGAGGGCAGCGCGGACCCGACGACCACCACCTCCGGCCAGGGCCTCGGCGGCGCCACGGCCACCGAGGAGGGCACGCCCACCGCGGCGGGCTCGGAGTCCACGACCCCGAGCTAGCGGTCGCACGTGCGAACGGCCCCGGCCCCCCGCGAGGGGACCGGGGCCGTTCGTCGTGTCGGGGCCCGCTCAGGAGTCGGACAGCACCGCGTCGGCGTAGCCGCGGCAGTACTCCCAGGTGACGTAGCTGCTGGGGTCGGGGTCGAAGGCCGGCTCGTGCGGCCGCATCTGCCCCTCGTCGAGCAGCTGCTGCAGGCTCGCGCGCAGCAGGCTCCACTCGTGGAAGTGCTGCTCGCCGCAGTCACCGCAGTCGACCACGATGCCGCGGACCCCGCGGCCCTCCAGCAGCGCCTGGTACACGGCGAGGTCGGCGAGGTCGGCGACGATCTCGTCGCGCTCGACGTCGCTCAGCTCCTCCGCCTCCTCGGGCTCGGGGCCGTCGAGCGACAGCGCGGGGTCGTGCGGATCCCCGGCGAAGGGGTCCGGCGGCAGCGCGTCAGAGGGCACCCCACGGATCCTACTCGGGGTCGGCGCCGGAAATCTGTGGGCAGCCCCTCCTCCGACCCGCGCGTCGCGCGTCCGCGGCGCGGATACGATGGCCGGGCAGGCGGCAGCGTGCCGTGCTCCGAGATCTGGAGGGTGCGATGACGAGCGAGGCCGCCGGGCTGCCGCCCAAGTTCGCGATGCTGGGCCTGACCTTCGACGACGTGCTGCTCCTGCCGGCGGAGTCCGACGTCGTGCCGAGCAGCGTCGACACGGGGACCCAGGTCACCCGCCGCGTGCGGCTGAAGGTGCCGCTCGTGTCGTCGCCGATGGACACCGTCACCGAGTCGCGGATGGCGATCGCGATGGCGCGGGCGGGCGGGCTGGGCACCCTGCACCGCAACCTCTCGGCCGAGCAGCAGGCCGCGCAGGTCGAGGTCGTGAAGCGGTCCGAGGCCGGGATGGTCACCGACCCGGTCACCTGCTCGCCCGAGGCCACCCTCGCCGACGTCGACGCGCTGTGCGCCAAGTTCCGCATCTCCGGCGTCCCCGTCACCGACGCGGGCGGCAAGCTCGTCGGCATCATCACCAACCGCGACATGCGGTTCGAGATGGACCACACCCGCCCGGTCCGCGAGGTCATGACGCACGCGCCGCTGATCACCGCGCGGATCGGGGTGTCCGCGGAGGCCGCGCTGGGGCTGCTGCGCCGGCACAAGCTCGAGAAGCTGCCGATCCTCGACAACGACGGCATCCTGCGCGGGCTCATCACCATCAAGGACTTCAACAAGACCGAGAAGTACCCGCTCGCCACGAAGGACCCCGACGGGCGGCTGGTCGTGGCGGCCGCGGTGGGCGTCGGCGAGGAGTCCTACGCCCGCGCGATGGGCCTGGTCGAGGCCGGCGTCGACGTGCTGATGGTCGACACCGCGCACGGGCACTCCCGGCGGGTGCTGGAGATGGTGGCGAAGCTGCGCGCCGAGGTCGGCGACGTCGACGTCGTCGGCGGCAACGTCGCCACGCGCGCGGGGGCCGCGGCGCTCGTCGAGGCCGGGGCGGACGCCGTCAAGGTCGGGGTGGGGCCGGGCTCGATCTGCACCACCCGCGTCGTGGCCGGGGTGGGGGCGCCGCAGATCACCGCGATCTACGAGGCGTCGCTGGCCTGCGCGGCGGCCGGCGTCCCGGTGATCGGCGACGGCGGCATCCAGTACTCCGGCGACATCTCCAAGGCCATCGCGGCCGGGGCGTCCACCGTGATGCTGGGCAGCCTGCTCGCGGGCACCGCGGAGTCGCCCGGCGACCTCATCCTCGTCGGCGGCAAGCAGTACAAGACCTACCGCGGGATGGGCTCGCTCGGGGCGATGAGCGCGCGCGAGGGCAGCAAGTCCTACTCCAAGGACCGCTACGCCCAGGACGACGTGCTCAGCGAGGACAAGCTGGTGCCCGAGGGCATCGAGGGGCGGATCCCGTTCCGCGGGCCGCTCTCGCAGGTCGTCCACCAGCTCACCGGCGGGCTCCGCTCGGGCATGGGCTACGCGGGCGCCAACACGATCCCGCAGCTGCAGCAGGCGCAGCTCGTGCGCATCACCGCGGCCGGGCTCAAGGAGAGCCACCCGCACGACATCACCATGACGGTCGAGGCGCCCAACTACGCCGCCAGGTAGGCCGTCTACCCTGCTGCACGTGCGTGACCTCGTGGAGATCGGGATGGGCCGGGAGGCCCGTCGGAGCTACGACCTGGGCCAGGTCGAGATCGTGCCCTCGCGGCGCACGCGGAGCTCGCAGGAGGTGTCCACCGCCTGGCAGCTCGACGCGTACCGCTTCGAGATCCCGCTGATCACCCACCCGACCGACGCGGTGGTCTCGCCCGCCAGCGCGGTGACCGTCGGGAAGCTCGGCGGTCTCGCGGTGCTCAACGCCGAGGGCCTCTGGGCCCGGCACGCCGACCCCGAGGGCGCGCTCGGGCAGGTGCTGGAGGCCGCCGAGTCCGACGACCCGGCCGCGGCCGTGCGCCTGCTGCAGGAGCTGCACGCCGCCCCGATCCAGCCGACGCTGCTGGCCGAGGCTCTGCGCACCGTGCGCGAGGCCGGGGTGACGGTCGCCGCGCGGGTCAGCCCGCAGCGCGCCCGCGAGCTCACCCCCGACCTGCTCGCCGCCGGCGTCGAGATCCTCGTCGTGCAGGGCACGATCATCTCCGCCGAGCACGTCTCCGACGGCGAGCCGCTGAACCTCAAGGAGTTCATCGCCTCCCTCGACGTGCCCGTCGTCGCGGGCGGGGTGGGCGACTACCGCACCGCGATGCACCTCATGCGCACCGGCGCGGCGGGCGTCATCGTCGGGTACGGGGAGTCGACCGCCACCACCACCGACGAGGTCCTCGGGATCGGCGTGCCGATGGCCACCGCGATCGTCGACGCCGCCGCGGCCCGTCGCGACTACCTCGACGAGACCGGCGGCCGCTACGTCCACGTCATCGCCGACGGCGGCATGACCGGGTCCGGCGACGTGGCCAAGGCCATCGCCTGCGGGGCCGACGCCGTCATGCTGGGGGAGCAGCTCGCCGAGGCCACCGACTCGCCCGGCCACGGGCTCTACTGGACCTCCTCGGTGGCCCACCCGTCGCTGCCCCGCTCCGAGGTCACCGGCTTCGGGCACGGCGACCGCACCCTGGAGCAGGTGCTCTTCGGTCCGGCGTCGAGCCCGTACGGCACCGTCAACCTGTTCGGGGCGCTGCGCCGGGCGATGGCGAAGACCGGCTACTCCGACCTCAAGGAGTTCCAGCGCGTGGGGCTGACCGTCCGGGGCTGAGGCGCCGCTCCGGTCAGAGCCCGACCGAGTCGGCGCCGTGCCGGGCCTGCTCGGCGGTGAACCCCTCGTACTCGAGCTGGTCGACGAGGCCGGACCGGGAGAAGGACGTGAAGTCGAGGTAGCTCCGGGCCGACTTCTCCGCCTGCACCATCCAGTCGACGTCCACGGTGTCGACGGCGAGGGTGGCGTCGGCCGTCGAGAAGCCCTCGTACTCGAGCTGGTCGATGAGCCCCGACCGGGAGAACGCCATGAAGGCGAGGTAGTCCTCGGCCGACCCGACGGCGTTCTGCTGGCTGACCGTCATCGCGGGCTCGGCGGGTGCCGGCGCCTCGACGACGGGCGCCGGGGCGGGGACCGGAGCCGGGGCGACCGCGACCGGGGCCGGCCGGGGTGCGTCGACGACCGGGACGGCCGCCGTGTCCGCGGCCGGGGCCGGAGCCGGGTCGTCGCCGCCGCCGAGGGCGGACCCGACGACCAGCAGCGCCACCAGGCCGCCGACGACCCACGGCCAGCGCCGCCGCCGCCTCGGCGCCGGGCCCGCGGCCGGAGCGGGCGGGGGCGGGCCGGCGGGGCGGTACTGCACCGGGATCCGCACCGTCTGCTCCTCGGTCGCGAAGTACTGCTGCGGGGTCGGGTAGGGCTGGGCCATGTCGCACACTCCGTTGGGCTGGATGGGGTAGTCACCCCCGTTTCGCCCGGTTCGCGTCGGCCGTTAGCGACTCCGGATGCGCGTCATCAGTTCTGAGGACGCCCGTACCCGCCGTCGAGCCGGATCATGTCGACGGCGACGGTCAGCTCGCTCCCGGCCCCGCCGCTGGAGAAGATCACCCCGCGCAGCGGCGGCACGTCGGCGTAGTCGCGGCCGTGGGCCAGCTCGACGAACGAGTCGTCGACGGCACGGTCGTTGGTGGGGTCGACGTCGAACCAGCCGTCCCCGGTGCGGACCGACACCCACGCGTGCGACGCGTCGGCGCCGACCACCCGCGGGCGTCCGGGCGGCGGGCGCGTCTCCAGGTAGCCGCTGACGTAGCGCGCGGCCAGGCCCATCGACCGCAGCCCGGCGACGGCGAGGTGCGCGAAGTCCTGGCAGACGCCCTCGCCGCTCGCGAACAGGTCGGCCACCGAGCTGCGGACGGTGCTGGACCCGCTGACGTAGCGGAAGTCGCGGTGGATGCGGGCGGACAGGTCCAGCGCGGCGTCGGCGATCGCCCGGCCGGGCGGGAACGACGGCCGCGCGTAGGCGGTGACGGCCGGGTCGGGCCCCAGCCGCGGCGAGGGCAGGACGTAGCCGCGGGCGTCGATCCCGTCGGGCGTGGTGGTCGTCAGCAGCCCGTCGCGCACGTCCTCCCAGGCCACCGGCACGGGGGCGACGGCGGGCGCGACGGCCACGGTGCTCTCGGCCAGCACGGTGAGCGCGCGGTGCGCCGCGGTGACGGCGAAGAACGTGGAGCGGTTGCCGAAGGCGTCGGTGTGCTCGTGCTGCTCGGCGGGGCGCGGGGTGACGGTGACCGCCGCGTCGACGCAGGTCTGGCGCGGGCGGTCGGCCGGCAGCAGGTGGGCGCGTCCGAAGCTGGTCGAGACCTCGCCGCGGTAGGCGTAGGAGGTGCGGTGGGTGACGCGGTAGGTCCGCACGTCAGGCCACCGTCCCGAACGGGCGCGGCGGCACGCCGGGGGCGAACCGGCCGCGTTCGAGCACCTCGGCGAACCACCCCAGGTCGTGCCCGAGCCCGACGACGAGCGCGCGCAGCTCGGCACGGGTGCCGGCCGGTCCGCGGTGCACCGGGGGCGGCCCGCCGGCCAGCCGCCGCTCGACGGCCTCCAGCGCCGCCCCGACGCCCGCCTCCGGGCCGGGCACGCCGGCGACGTCGGCGCGCAGCCGCTCGACCTGGTGCGCCACGGAGCGCGGGTTGGTGCGGTCGGTGAGCAGCAGGTCCACCGCCGCCGCGACGCCGGTGCGGGGGAGCCGCCGGTAGGTGATCACGCTCTCCGCGGAGATCAGCACCGACTCGAGCACCAGCGCGTCGGCGGCGGGGCGGGTCCGGTCGCACAGCGTGGCGGCGACGAGCGCGGCGACCCCGATGGCCCGCTCCACGCGGCGGCCGGCGTCGAGCAGGCACCAGCCGGCGTCGCGGACGTGGCTCTCCGCGGCCAGCCCGGCCATCGCGAGCAGGCCCTCCAGCACGCGCGACAGCGCGCCGGAGACGTCAGGGGCGCCGGAGACGTCCGGGGCCTTCGACGCGGCCAGCTCGCCGAGCACGGTCTCCAACCGGCCCAGCACGAACCAGGTGTCGACGGAGAGCTGCTCGCGCACGGCCTGCGCGGACCCCGTCAGCCGGTGGACGGCGTAGGCCAGCGAGCCGGGGCGGTCGCGGTCGGTGAGCAGCGACAGCAGCTCCGGGCCGGCGGCGGCGAGCCGCCCGACCGCGCCCTCGCCGAGGAAGCCGGGCGCGGTCAGGGTCACCGCGGTGGTGGCCCGCAGCAGGACGTCGAGAGCCTGGCGGCCGCCGGGCTCTGGCGTCGTCTGGAAGTCGGCCCGGCGGTCGGCGACGGCGCGCAGCAGCCGCGCGGTGCCCTCGGCGCGCTCGGCGTAGCGGCCGAGCCAGAACAGGTCGGACGCGACGCGCGGGCTCAGCGTCCCGGCCGGGGCGTGCGGCCCGTCGGGACGGCGCGGCGTCGTCCGGGTGCCGGGGTCGAGGACCCAGACGTCCTTGGCGCGGTCCCCGGCCAGCGCGAGACCGCCGGCGAGCACGTGGAACCGCCCGCCCTCGGCCGCCGCGAACGCGCGCAGCGTGACCGGCTGCGCGGCCAGGTGCCCGCCCGGCCCGATCGCGGGCGCGGTGCTCGGGACGAGGACCTCCTGGCCCGTCCACGCGTGCGGCTCGGCGGTGATCCGAGCGGCCAGCTCGGCGCGCTCCGCGGCGGTCAGGTCGGCCCCGGCGACCGAGTGCCGGTCGTCGCCGCGCGCGATCGGCTTGACCACCAGGTCGGGCAGCCGGGCCAGCACGTGCGAGAGCCCGGCCGGGTCCCCGCACCACCACGTCCGCGCGGCGGGCAGCGCGAGCGGCTCGTCGAGCAGGGCCCGGGCGAGCGCGGGCAGGTACGGGAGCAGGCCGGGGTTCTCGGCCACCCCGCTGCCCAGCCCGTTGACGACGGTCACCGCGCCCCGCCGCGCCGCCTCCAGCAGCCCGGGGACGCCGAGCTGCGAGCCCGCGCGCAGGTCCAGCGGGTCGCACCAGGCGGCGTCGACGCGGCGCAGGATCACGTCGACGGGTTCGGGGCGGCCGAGCGTGCGCTGCCAGACCCGGCCCTCGCGCACCATCAGCTCCGAGCCGAGCACCAGCGGGAACCCGAGCTGCGCGGACAGGAACGCCTGCTCGAAGGCCGTCTCGCTCTGCGGGCCCGGGCTGAGCAGCACCACCCGCGGCGCGTCGACCCCGGCGCCCAGCTCCTCCAGCCCGCGGCGCACGGCGTCGAGGAAGGGGCGCAGGCGGCGGATGCGGGAGCGGCGGTGCACCGGCGCGAGCACGCGGGCGACGACGCGCCGCCCGGCCATCGCGTACCCCGCCCCGGACGGGGCCTGCACGCGGTCGCCGAAGACGCGCCAACCGTCGGCGGTGCGGGCGAGGTCGACCCCGGCCAGGAACAGCTCGCGGCGCGGCGGCGCCCCCGGCCCGCGCGCCCAGCCGCGGACGAAGCCCTCGTGGCCCAGCACGACCTCGACCGGCAGCAGCCCGGTGCGCAGCGTCAGGCGCGGGCCGTAGAGATCGGCGAGGAGCCGGTCGAGCAGCTCCGCCCGCTGGGCGACGGCCCGCTCCAGCCCGCTCCACTCGTCGGCGGCGAGCAGCAGGGGCACGGGGTCCAGCGCCCACGGCTGCTCGTCGTCGACGCCGGGCGGGCGGTACCCGACGCCGTCCTCGGCGAGGAGCCTGCGGGTGTGGGCGTCACGGGCGGCGAGACCGGCCGGGCCCGCGCGCCCCAGCTCGCCCGCGAGCGGGGACCACGCCCCGCGGACGGCCCCGTGCCCGTCGAGCATCTCGTCGTGCCCGCCCGGTGCGTAGCCGGTGTCGGCGTGCCCGCCGGCCCGGATCGTCACCGGCCCATCCTGCGCCATCCGCGGCGCGCGCGGGAGGTGCGACGGCTCGACCGGCCCGGCGCCGCCGCCGACTAGCCTGGTGGGGTGCAGCCACCGACCGTCCTCGTCGTCGACTACGGCGCCCAGTACGCCCAGCTCATCGCCCGCCGCGTGCGGGAGGCGCAGGTGTACTCCGAGATCGTGCCGGGGGACACGTCGGTCGAGGAGATCGTGGCCCGCAAGCCCGCCGCGCTGATCCTGTCGGGCGGGCCGTCGAGCGTGTACGCCGAGGGGGCGCCCGCCGTCGACCCGGAGCTGTTCACCGCGGGCATCCCGGTGCTCGGGCTCTGCTACGGCTTCCAGGCGATGGCCCGGGCACTCGGCGGGGAGGTGGCCCCGGACGGCACGCGCGAGTACGGGCGCACCGAGCTGACGGTCACCGACCCGGGCACGCTGCACGGCGGGCTGCCGACCACGCACCCGGTGTGGATGAGCCACGGCGACTCCGTGGTGCGGGCGCCGGAGGGCTTCACGGTCACGGCGTCGAGCGAGCGGGCGGCCGTCGCGGCGTTCGAGGACACCGGGCGGCGCCTCGCCGGCGTGCAGTACCACCCCGAGGTCGGGCACTCGCCGTACGGGCAGCAGGTGCTGAGCCGGTTCCTGCACGAGATCGCCGGCATCGCGCCCGGCTGGACCACCTCGTCGATCATCGACGACACGGTCGCCGCGGTCCGCGCCCAGGTCGGCGACGGCCGCGCCATCTGCGGGCTGTCGGGCGGCGTCGACTCCGCGGTGGCCGCCGCACTCGTGCAGCGGGCCATCGGCGACCAGCTGACCTGTGTGTTCGTCGACCACGGCCTGCTGCGCGCGGGGGAGCGGGAGCAGGTCGAGCGCGACTTCGTCGCCGCGACCGGCGCGAAGCTGCACACCGTCGACGTGGCCGACCGGTTCCTCGCCGCGCTCGCGGGCGTCACCGACCCCGAGACCAAGCGCAAGACGATCGGCCGGGAGTTCATCCGGGTGTTCGAGGCCGCGACGACCGAGGTGGCCGCGGAGGAGCACGTCGGGTTCCTGGTGCAGGGCACGCTCTACCCGGACGTCGTGGAGTCCGGCGGCGGCTCGGGCACCGCCACGATCAAGAGCCACCACAACGTCGGCGGGTTGCCCGACGACATCGAGTTCGCGCTGGTGGAGCCGCTGCGCGCGCTGTTCAAGGACGAGGTCCGCCGCGTCGGGCGCGAGCTGGGCCTGCCCGAGGCGATCGTCGGCCGCCAGCCGTTCCCGGGGCCGGGCCTGGGCATCCGGATCATCGGCGAGGTCACCCACGACCGGCTGGAGACCCTGCGCGCCGCCGACGCGATCGCCCGCGAGGAGCTCACCGCCGCCGGGCTCGACGACACGATCTGGCAGTGCCCGGTCGTGCTGCTGGCCGACGTGCGCAGCGTCGGCGTCCAGGGCGACGGGCGGACCTACGGGCACCCGATCGTGCTGCGGCCGGTCAGCTCCGAGGACGCGATGACCGCCGACTGGACCCGCCTGCCCTACGAGGTGCTGGAGCGCATCTCCACCCGCATCACCAACGAGGTGGCCGAGGTCAACCGCGTGGTCCTCGACGTGACGAGCAAGCCGCCGGGCACCATCGAGTGGGAGTGACGGTCACACGGGAATGACGGCGGGCGGTTCCGGGTCCCCCGACCCGTCACCGCCCGCCGTCCGCCGCCCGGCCCCGGTACGCTCCCCAGCTCCCGGGACGGGCCGTCCTACCCCCGCCGCGTCAGGCTCCCCACCAGGAGTACCAGGCCGACGACCGCCGCGCCGCCCGCGAGGAGCCAACGGGGGTCGATCGCCGGGAGTTCGCCGACGAACGCGAACACCGACAGGACGAGCGCGAGGACGCCGGTCACCAGCGTCAGGGCGTCGGGCCGGCGACGGCCCGTCTGCAGCTCAGCCACGGAGCACCTCCACGTCACCGGCGTTCGCGTTCACGGCGATCTCCAGCGGGCGCCCGCCCGCGACGCCGTCGGCACCCAGGTCGCTGACGTCGAGCCGGACGTCGAGCCCGTCGCGCACCTCCTCGCCGTAGCGGATCGAGCCGACCCCGAGCGCGCCGGTGAGCGTCAGGTCCGCATCGGCGGGAACGGTGATCGTGACGTCCCCCGCGCCGAGCCGGACCTCCGTGCGGACCGGGTCCCCCGGCCCGGAGAGGTCGAGCCCGCTCAGGTCGAGGTCGACGTCGCCGGCCGACCGGGTGTACACCGGCGCGAGCTGGGCCGGGGTCGTCGGGTTCGCGACCAGGTCGCCGACGCCGCCCGCGGGCCAGTCGAACGACGCCGTCGCGAGCGAGCCCCAGGTCAGCAGCCCGACGAGCACCGCGACGGGGACCAGGCCGCGCCCGGCCCGCAGGAACGAGCCGACGACGAGCCCGAGCCCGAGCACCGCGAGCACCACCCCGAGCAGCACCGGGGTGTTCGCGAGGGTCAGTACCCCCAGCGCGAGCATCAGCAGGGCGGTGGCCCCGCCCGCCAGCAGCGCGACGCCGAGCGTCACCGCCGTCACCGGCGGGCGGCGCCGCTCGGGGACGGGCGGCGGACCCCCGGGTTCGGGCAGGTCCCAGGCGAAGGGGGCGGCCCCGAGGGGGTCCCAGGCCGGCGGGGCGTCGCCCTTGACGAGCGAGACGGTGCCGGGCTCCTCCACCGGCGCCGCGACCGGGGCCGCGGTGACGGGGGCGCGGTCGCCGCGGCTGCGGTGCAGCAGGAACAGCAGCCCCAGCGCGACGACCAGCGGCAGGATCCCGAAGCCCTGCCCGTCGAACAGGGACCCGACGCCGATCGCGCCGACCACGGCCAGCCCCACCAGCGCGGCGCCGCGCGGCCCGCCCCGCGAGACCGGCGCGTCGGTGCCGTCGGGCAGGGCGATCCAGCCGGCGACGTAGAGCAGGACGCCGACGCCCGAGAACGCGGCGACGACGAACGCCACGCGGATCAGCACCGGATCCACGTCGTAGCGGCGCGCGATGCCCGCGGCCACGCCGGCGACCTGCCGGCCCTCCCGCGGCCGTGCCGGCCGCGTGTCCCACATGTCGCGGAGGCTCGTCCGCAGCTCTGTCCCGTCCATGTCCACCACCCTGCTCGCCGGTGACCCCCGAATCATGGGGGATGACCCCGGCCCACCCCCGAGTTTCCCCCGATGACCACCCACCCGGTGCGTGTGACGATGGTGCGGTGAACACGCCGACCCCTCCGCTCGTCCGCCGTCGCAGCGGGCGCATCGTCGCGGGCGTCGCGGGCGGGGTGGCCGACCACCTCGGCGTCCCGGTCACCTGGGTCCGCGCCGCCTTCATCGCCCTCGGGGCCATGTGGTGGGCGGGCGCGCTGGCCTACGGGCTGCTCTGGGTCTTCGTCCGGCAGGAGAGCGCCGAGGTCACCCGCGCCACGCCGCGCCGCGAGCGCCAGCAGGCCCTCGGCCTCGCCGCGCTCGGCGTCGCGGGGGCGCTGGTGGCTGCCGCGCTCGGCAACGACCTGGTCGGCTGGATCGCCGGTCCGCTCGGGGTGGCCGCGGTCGGGGCGGCCCTGGTGTGGCGCGAGGCCGACGAGGGGCAGCGCCGCCGCTGGACCCGCACCGGGGGCCGCACCGCGCTGTGGCGGACCGTCGCCGGTGCGCTGTTCGTCGCCGCCGGGATCGCGGTGTTCCTGTTCGGCCAGCTCCAGCTCGGGCAGGTGCAGTTCGCGCTGCTCGCGGTGCTGGCCACGCTCGTCGGCGTCGGGGTGCTGACGGTCCCGTGGTGGGTGCGGCTGGTCCGCGAGCTCACCGAGGAGCGCCGCGAGCGGATCGTGGAGACCGAGCGCGCCGAGATCGCCGCGCACCTGCACGACTCGGTGCTGCAGACCCTGGCGCTGATCCAGCGCCAGTCCGACCAGCCCCGCGAGGTGGCCCGGCTGGCCCGCGGGCAGGAGCGCGAGCTGCGGACCTGGCTCTACGGGGCGGGCGGCTACGGCATCCCCGCGTCCGACGCCGGCCTCACCGCCGCGCTGGCCGCCGCGGCCGCCGAGGTGGAGGACACCTACGCCGTCACCGTGGCCCCCGTCGTCGTCGGCGGCGACCGGCCACTCGACGAGCACCTGCGCGCGCTCGTGCTCGCCGGGCGCGAGGCGATGGTCAACGCGGCCAAGCATGCCGGGGTCGCCGAGGTGTCGGTCTACTGCGAGGTGGAGGACGACGAGGTCAACCTGTTCGTCCGCGACCGCGGATCCGGCTTCGACCCCGCCGACGTGCCCGACGACCGGCACGGCCTGGCCGACTCGGTGCACGGCAGGATGGACCGGCACGGCGGTACCGTCCGCCTGCGCAGCACGCCGGGCGAGGGCACCGAGGTGCACCTGGCGATGCGGGCACGCACCCACGAGGAGGCGGCGACATGACCGAGCCGGAGAACACGATCAAGGTCGTCCTGGTCGACGACCACGCCCTGTTCCGCTCCGGGGTGCGCGCCGAGCTCGACCGCGCGGTCCCCGACGTCTCGGTCGTCGGCGAGGCCGGGTCGGTCGACGAGGCGGTGGCCGCGATCCGCCACCTCCGCCCCGACGTCGTGCTGCTCGACGTCCACATGCCCGACGGCGGCGGCGCGGAGGTGCTGCGCCAGCTGCGTCCCGAGCTGCCGGACGTCGTGTTCCTGGCGCTGTCGGTGTCCGACGCGGCCGAGGACGTCATCGCGGTGATCCGGGCCGGCGCCCGCGGCTACGTCACGAAGACCATCTCCGGGCGGGAGCTGGCCGACGCCGTGCGCCGCGTGCACGGCGGCGACCCGGTGTTCTCGCCGCGGCTGGCCGGGTTCGTGCTCGACGTGTTCTCCCAGAAGCCCGGAGCGGCCCCGCCCGGCGACCCGGAGCTCGACCTGCTCACCCGCCGCGAGCGCGACGTCCTGCGCCTGCTGGCCCGCGGGTACGCCTACAAGGAGATCGCCGGGGAGCTGTTCATCTCGGTGAAGACGGTGGAGACGCACGTGTCGTCGGTGCTGCGCAAGACGCAGCTGTCCAACCGCTACGAACTCTCGCGCTGGGCCTCGGACCGCAGGCTGGTCTGACCGCTCAGAGCAGGCCGCTGGCCAGCCCGCCGACGAGGCTGGGGCTGCCGCCGCCGAGCGCGTCGCCGACGCCGCTGACGGCCCCGCCGAGCCCGCCGACGACGCCGCCGACCGGCCCGCCCACGGTCTCGCCGACACCCTCCACGGCGCCGCCCAGACCCGACCGCTCCCCGGTGGGCGCGGGGTCGGCGTCGCCGCCCTGGTCGCCGGAGCCGGACCCGCCGCCGGTGGACGACCCCGCGGAGGTGTCGCCACCCGTGCTGCTGCCGCCGCCACCGGCGGTGCCCGAGGACCCCGAGGAGGCGGCCGTGCCGCCGGTGCCGGAGGCGGCGGGCGCGGCCGACGCGCCGGACGGGGCGGTGGCGCCGGACGCGGCGCGGGGGAACGCGACGTCGGTCCAGGCCATCGGCGCGGCCTCACCCGGGTCGAGCGGGTCGGTCTGCGCGGTGTTGTCGACGACGGTGGGGATCGCGCGGTCCTGGCCCTGCGGGAGGTCGAGGCGCCCCTCGCCCGCGTAGCCGCCGCCGGAGGACCGGGAGTCGTCGGCGGTGTCGGTGACCGAGGAGTCGGTCATGACGGCCGCACCGAAGACCGAACCCGCGGCGACCAGCGTGCCGGCCGCGATCGCGCTGCGGCGCACGAACGCGCCGGACCCGCGCCGGGGTGCGTCGTCGTCGGGGTCGTGCCCGCCGCGGGCGCGGACCGGGCGGTCGACGGCGTGCGGGGCCCGGCCCTCCCGGCGCAGCAGGGTGCCCACGGAGACGGGGGCGGTGGACGGCTCGGCCTCGATCAGGGGGTCCGGCGCGTAGCGGTGGAGCAGATCGGCGACCGAGACGACGCCGGTGGGCGGGGTCAGGGTTCCGGCGCGGGACACCATCTGGGGCACGGCGGCGTCGTCCTCCCTTGGAGTGAACGGGTTGCGGACTGTCTACCGGATGCCGCAGTCACGGGCCAAGTGCTACTCGCCCGCTCACCGTCGTTCACCCGTTCAGAGCAGTGCCACTCGTCGAAGGTGACGGACCGCTCATCCCGTTGCCGTGCTCAGACCTGCCCGCGGAACCGGCCCCGGGTCTGGTCGAGCGCGCCCTTGGCGAGCACGCCGGCCCCGCCGCCGACCAGCAGGCCGAGCACGTCGAGCGGCAGGCCGCCGCTGGTGAGCAGCAGGGCGAACGCCGCGGCCGCGGCCGTGCCGCCCGCGACCTTCCAGCGGCCGGAGACGTAGTCGGCCGTCGCCCCGCCCGCGACGCCGCGCTTGGCGGCCGCGCTGTTGAGCATCGCCAGGTACCCGACGTGACCGAGCGCGACGAGCAGCCCGGCGAGGGCCACGAGGAACGCCACCAGACCGAACACATCACCCATGCCGTCCAGAGTGCCACGGCCGGCGCGGGGTCAGCGTCCGCCGAGCCGCCCGCGCCCGAGCCGCAGCAGCAGCATGCCCAGCTCGCGGCCCTCGACACCCAGGTCGCGGAAGCGGGCGAGCACGGCCATCTCGCGGTTGTAGACGATGCGCGGGCCGCCCGCGGCCATCCGGGCGCGGCCGATCCGCTGCGACACCTCGCTGCGGCGCATCACCATCCGCAGGATCTCGGCGTCGAGGTGGTCGATCTCCTTGCGCAGTTCCTGGATCTCGGCCTCGGCCGGGACGTCGTCCTGGGGTGGGGTCTGTTCGACGCTCATGGTCACGGTCTCCTCCTCATCGCCGGCGCCCGACCCGTGACACCGCACGACACCTGACACGAAGGAGCCCCGGGTCACGTGGACACCGGGGCTCGTGGTCGGTCAGCGCAGAGCTGCCACGGGCACCGGAATCCGGTACCCGTAGGAAAATCGCCAGCTCTGCGATCGCACCGTCGGAGTGTGCCACAGCGGGGCGCCGTCGGGGGGCGGCGGTAGCCTGTTCGACACGATGAGCGCGCTGTTCGAACTGCCCCAGACCACCGTCACCACACCCCGCACGAAGCGGGGTGCGGCCCTGCTGGAGGGGCTCAACCCGCGCCAGCGCGAGGCCGTCGTGCACGCCGGGTCGCCGCTGCTGATCGTCGCCGGGGCGGGGTCGGGCAAGACGCGGGTCCTCACGCACCGCATCGCGTGGCTGCTCGCCGAGCGCGACGTGCACCCCGGCGAGGTCATGTCGATCACCTTCACCAACAAGGCGGCGGCCGAGATGAAGGAGCGGGTCGACGCGCTGGTCGGGCGCCGCGGCAACGCGATGTGGGTGTCCACGTTCCACTCGATGTGCGTGCGGATCCTGCGGCGCGAGGCCCAGCACCTGGGCGTGCGCAGCGCGTTCTCCGTCTACGACGCCGACGACACGCGCCGGCTCGTCGGGATGGTCACGCGCGACCTGGAGCTGGACCCGAAGAAGTACGCGCCCCGCGCGGTCGGGGCGCAGATCTCCAACCTCAAGAACGAGCTGCTCTCCGCCGACGACGCCGCCGAGCGGGCCACGAACGAGTTCGAGCGCAGGGTCGCCGAGGTCTACGGCGTCTACCAGGCGCGGCTGCGCACGGCCAACGCGTTCGACTTCGACGACCTGATCATGGAGACGGTCTCGCTGCTGGAGCGGCTGCCCGCCGTCGCGGAGTACTACCGGCGCCGGTTCCGGCACGTGCTCGTCGACGAGTACCAGGACACCAACCACGCGCAGTACGCGCTGGTCCGGGCGCTGGTGGCGCCGGCGGTCGAGGGTGCGCAGCCCGCCGAGCTGTGCGTGGTCGGCGACTCCGACCAGTCGATCTACGCCTTCCGCGGCGCCAACATCCGCAACATCGTGGAGTTCGAGAAGGACTTCCCCGACGCCCGCACGATCCTGCTGGAGCAGAACTACCGCTCCACGCAGACGATCCTCACCGCGGCCAACACCGTCATCGCCCGCAACCCCGACCGCCGCGACAAGCGCCTGTGGTCCGAGGCGGGCGACGGGGAGAAGGTCGTCGGCTACGTCGCCGACAACGAGCACGACGAGGCCGCGTTCGTCGCGCAGGAGATCGACCGGCTCGTCGACACCGGGGAGTACCGCAACTCCGACATCGCCGTCTTCTACCGCACCAACTCCCAGTCGCGGGTGTTCGAGGGCGTGTTCGCCCGGGTCGGGATGGCCTACAAGATCGTCGGCGGGGTGCGGTTCTACGAGCGGATGGAGGTGCGCGACGCGCTCGCGTACCTGCGGGTCCTGTCCAACCCCGACGACACGGTGAGCCTGCGGCGCATCCTCAACGTCCCGAAGCGGGGGATCGGCGAGCGGGCCGAGGAGATGGTCGCCTCCTACGCCGACCGCGAGCGGATCTCCTTCGCCACGGCCCTGCGCGTCGCCGCGGAGGACCCCGGCAGGGTGCCCGGCCTGGTCACGCGCTCGCAGCGGGCCATCGCCGGGTTCGTCCGGATCCTCGACGAGCTGGGCGAGCTGGTGGAGCGCGGCGAGGAGACCGCGGAGCTGCTGGAGGCCGTCTACGCGAAGACCGGCTACACCGCCGAGCTGGAGGCCAGCGAGGACCCGCAGGACGGCTCCCGGCTCGACAACCTCGCCGAGCTGGTCACGGTCGCGCGCGAGTTCGCCGGCGACGCCGCGGTGGCCGACGCCGCGGTCGCGCCCGAGTTCGACCCAGCTGGTTTCGACGGGGGCCTGCCGGAGCCCGGCGTCCCGGACCCGGGGTCGCTCGCCGCGTTCCTGGAGCGGGTGGCGCTCGTCGCCGACGCCGACTCCATCCCCGACGACGACCAGGGCATGGTCACCCTGATGACGCTGCACACGGCGAAGGGGCTGGAGTTCCCCGTCGTGTTCCTCACCGGCTGGGAGGACGGCGTGTTCCCGCACATGCGGGCCATGGGCGACCCGGCGGAGTTGGCGGAGGAGCGGCGGCTGGCCTACGTCGGCATCACGCGGGCGCGGCAGCGGCTCTACCTGTCCCGGGCCATGATCCGCTCGGCGTTCGGCCAGCCCAACGCCAACCCGGCGTCGCGGTTCCTCGCCGAGGTGCCCGACACGCTGGTCGACTGGCGCCGCTCGGAGCCGGAGCGGTCGGCGCCGGTGGGCCGGTTCGGCTTCGGGCGCCGCAGCACGGCCACCGACCGGGGCAGCTGGAACGTCCCGAAGGCGTCGATGGCGCCCACCCTGAGCCTCGACGTCGGCGACCGCGTCAACCACGACAAGTACGGCCTCGGCACCGTCACGGCGTCCGACGGCACGGGGGCGCGGGCCACCGTCACCATCGACTTCGGCAGCGCCGGAACGGTCCGGCTCATGCTCATCGGCGGCGTGCCGCTGCAGAAGCTGTAGGCCCGCCGTGGACGCCGACCCGGGGGACGCCGCCGAGCGCTACGCCGCCGTCGTCGCGGCGTTCGAGGACGACCCGCACGTCGAGCCGCCCCGGCCGGGGGCCCGCGGGTTCGGGTCCACCGCGCTGCGCACCGGCGGGTCGATCTTCGCGATGCTCGACGTCTTCGGGCGGTTCGTCGTCAAGCTCGATGCCGCGCGCGCGGCGGAGCTGATCGACGCGGGCGTGGGCGCGCCGTTCGACGACGGCCACGGCCGCGCGATGCGCGCGTGGCTGGTGCTGGGGCCCGAGCAGGACTGGCCGGCGTACGCGCGGGAGGCGCGGGCCCGGGCTCAGTAGCCGTCGATGCCGTGCTGGTCGAGCCAGGGACGCGGGTTCATCGGGTTGTCGTTCGCGTCGTGGATCTCGAAGTGCAGGTGCGGCCCGGTGGAGAAGCCGCGGTTGCCGAGCTCGGCGATCTGCTGGCCGGCCGAGACCTCCTGGCCCACCTGCACGAGCGAGCGGTTGATGTGGCCGTAGACCGACTTGCTGCCGTCGGGGTGCCGCAGCACCACCCACAGCCCGAAGCCCGACGCCGGCCCGGACTTCTCGACGACGCCGTCGGTGACCGCGTAGATCGGGGTGCCGATGGCGTTGGCGATGTCGATGCCGTTGTGCGAGGTGCCCCAGCGGCCGCCGAAGCCCGAGGTGAAGCGGCCCAGCGCGGGCTGCACGAACGCCCGGTCGCCGACGACGTGGGCGAGCGGGGCGCCGAAGGACAGCGCGGAGGTCAGGATCGCGTCGCGGCGGGCCAGCTCCTGACCGATCTCCACGGCCTTCGTGAGGTTCTCGACGTCGACGGCGGACTCGGCGTCGAGCCCGGCGACCGACAGCGACTCGGGGAGCAGCTGGTCACCGCCGATGGCGTCGACCGCGAAGGAGGCGGTGCTCACCTCGGCGACGGGCACCAGCGCGCTCAGCGCGACGGGCGGGGCCTCGGTGGCCTCGAGCAGGGGCTCGACGGCGGTCTGGCCCGCCGCGACGACGGCTCCGGTGGCCACGGCGGCGACCGTCACGCGGCCGCGGAGGGACGCGGTGGGTGGCGCGGGCAACCGGTGCACCCCGGGGACGGCGACGACGCGCAGCGGCGTGGTCGCGTCGCTGAGGTGGTCCGGTGCGCCGCTGGGGGAGCGATGGCGCGCCACGACCTGCCCTTCTCGACGGATGTGGGGTGCCCGCGTCGTGAGCCGGTCGGCGTGGGCTGGGGAACCCGTCGGGCACCTCGGGGGGTGCTCGGCTGCCGTCGTGACCGGTCCGTGATGCGGACGGGCGAAACGTAGCGGTGGTCACGCGCCGTAGGCAAATCGGGTGGCGGCGTGTCGGCGTCCGGGTATCGGAGCTCAGGACGCGGGAGACGAGCGCTCGCCGTACGTGGTCGTCCGGCGCCGATCGAGGCCCTGACCTCGACGGAACGGGTGACGGCGATGGTCCGATCGGGCGAGTGCGCTGACCACCCAGTGCACCGATCGTGGGTCGATCGGGAGCGAAAGGTGACCGACGTCACGCAACTCCAGGTGTTCGACGTGCAGGTCGTCGTGCGCGAGGCGCGCGTTGCGCTGCGGGACGATCATCTGGTCCATCCGGCTCCACACCACCAGGAACCGGGTGGGGCAGCCGGGTGCGGGCTCCGCGAGCTCCGTCAGCAGCTCCGATCCCGGCCGCAGCTGCGCCGCCAGCGGCGTGGGCATCAGGTAGGCGCTGAGCGTGCCGGTGTGCGGGCTGCCCAGGGTGACCAGGGTGTCGACGACGTCGGAGCCGCCGAGCCGCTGCACGTAGTAGCGGGCGATCATGCCGCCGAGCGAGTGCCCCACGATGTGCACGTGCTCGGCGCCGGTGAGCTCGCGCAGCCGCTCGACGTGCCCGCGCAGCTCGTGGGCCGCGGTGCGCACGTCGCCGGTGAACAGGCTGTAGTTCACCGCGTGCACCGTGCCGAAGCCGCGGCGCCGCAGCGCGCGGCGGAACACCGTGAACACCGAGCGGTTGTCCATGATCCCGTGCACCAGCAGGACCGGGTAGCCCGCGCCCTCGACGTCCTCGACGAGCCGGCCGCGCCGCTCGGGGGGCAGGGTGTCGGTGCGGTAGCCGTCGCCCGCGGCCACGAACGTCTCGTGGACGAGCCCGGCCGGGTACACCGCCATGTGCGCGGCGAGCCAGGCCCACTCGACGGCCAGGCCGCGCAGGCCGGCGGGGCTGCCGAAGGTGCGTGCGGTGTAGGCGCCCGCCCGGCCGACCTCGGCCGCGGCCCGGCCGACCGTCCCGGCGGCCGACGCCAGGCGGTCGAGTCCCTCGCGGAACAGCGCCATGTACCCGACGGTAGGCCAGCCGCCGCGGTCGCGCTGTCCCCGATTGACACACCGTGCGGGACGCCCCGGTCCGATCGGGGGTGACAGCGGTCACCGGGGCAGGTCAGGGCACCTGCGCCCGGCGTCGCTAGGGTCGTCGCAGCAGACTTTCCGCGAGCCGGAGAGCGGCTCGCACGCACAGCGTCGTGACAGATGAGGGAGCGGGACAGCCCATGGATCTCTACGAGTACCAGGCGAAGGACCTCTTCGCCGCGCACGGTGTCCCGGTGCTTCCGGGGAAGACCGTCGAGAACGTCGAGGACGCCAAGGCCGCCGCGGCCGAGCTGGGTACCGCGGTCGTCGTCAAGGCGCAGGTCAAGACGGGTGGCCGCGGCAAGGCCGGTGGCGTCAAGCTCGCGAAGACCCCGGACGAGGCGGCCGAGAAGGCCACCGACATCCTCGGCCTCGACATCAAGGGCCACACGGTGCACCGCGTGCTCGTGACCACGGCCAGCGACATCGCGGAGGAGTACTACTTCTCCTTCCTGCTCGACCGCTCCAACCGCACCTTCCTCGCGATGGCGAGTGCCGAGGGCGGCATGGAGATCGAGCAGCTCGCCGTGGAGCGCCCCGACGCGCTCGCGCGCATCCCGATCGACGCGATCGCGGGCGTCGACCGCGCGAAGGCCGCCGAGATCGTCGCCGCCGCCAAGTACCCGGCCGTCGTGGCCGACGAGGCCGCCGACGTGATCGTGAAGCTGTGGGAGACCTTCGTCTCCGAGGACGCCACGCTCGTCGAGGTCAACCCGCTGGTGCGCGACCCGCAGGACAGGGTCATCGCGCTCGACGGCAAGGTCACCCTCGACGAGAACGCCGGCTTCCGGCACCCCGAGCACGCGGCGCTGGTCGACGAGCGCACCGAGAACCCGCTCGAGGCCAAGGCGAAGGCCAAGGGCCTCAACTACGTCAAGCTCGAGGACGGCCAGGTCGGGATCATCGGCAACGGCGCGGGCCTCGTCATGAGCACCCTCGACGTCGTCGCGTACGCGGGCGAGAAGCACGGCGGCGTCAAGCCCGCCAACTTCCTCGACATCGGCGGCGGCGCCTCGGCGCAGGTCATGGCCGACGGCCTGGACGTCATCCTGGGCGACCCCGACGTCAAGTCGGTCTTCGTCAACGTCTTCGGCGGCATCACCGCGTGCGACGCGGTGGCCAACGGCATCGTCGAGGCGCTGAAGATCCTGGGCGACGGCGCGACCAAGCCGCTGGTCGTCCGGCTGGACGGCAACAACGTCGTCGAGGGGCGCAGGATCCTCGACGACGCCAACCACCCGCTGGTCACGCAGGTGGACACGATGGACAACGCGGCCGACAAGGCCGCCGAGCTCGCAGCGGCGGGGGCCTGAGACATGTCGATCTTCCTCAACGAGAACAGCAAGGTCATCGTCCAGGGCATCACCGGTGGTGAGGGCACCAAGCACTCCACCAAGATGCTCGCGGCGGGCACGAACATCGTCGGCGGCGTGAACGCGCGCAAGGCGGGCACCACCGTCGAGATCGGCGGGAAGACGCTGCCGGTGTTCGGCACCGTCGAGGA
Organism: Pseudonocardia petroleophila; assembly: GCF_014235185.1. Lineage (NCBI taxonomy): Bacteria > Bacillati > Actinomycetota > Actinomycetes > Pseudonocardiales > Pseudonocardiaceae > Pseudonocardia > Pseudonocardia petroleophila. The sequence goes on from NZ_CP060131.1 coordinate 2,490,447, forward strand.
GGCGATGAAGGAGACCGGCGCCGACGTCAGCGTCGCCTTCGTGCCGCCGAAGTTCACCAAGGACGCCGTCATCGAGGCGATCGACGCCGAGATCCCGCTGCTGGTGATCATCACCGAGGGCGTGCCGGTGCACGACTCCGCCTACTTCTGGGCGCACGCGGTGGCCAAGGGCAACAAGACGCGCATCATCGGCCCGAACTGCCCCGGGATCATCTCCCCCGGGAAGTCCAACGCCGGCATCATCCCGGCCGACATCGCGGGCCCCGGCAAGATCGGGCTGGTGTCGAAGTCGGGCACGCTGACCTACCAGATGATGTACGAGCTGCGCGAGATCGGCTTCTCCACCGCCATCGGCATCGGCGGCGACCCGGTCATCGGCACCACGCACATCGACGCGCTCGAGGCCTTCGAGGCCGACCCCGAGACCGCCGCGATCGTCATGATCGGCGAGATCGGCGGCGACGCGGAGGAGCGCGCGGCGGCCTACATCAAGGCCAACGTGACGAAGCCGGTCGTCGGCTACGTCGCGGGCTTCACCGCCCCCGAGGGCAAGACGATGGGCCACGCCGGCGCCATCGTCTCCGGCTCGGCGGGCACCGCGCAGGCGAAGAAGGAGGCCCTCGAGGCCGCCGGGGTCAAGGTCGGCAAGACGCCGAGCGAGACCGCCGACCTGATGCGGGAGATCGTCGCGGGCCTGTAGCCGCACCCGTTCCGCGCAGAGCCGCGCCCCGGACCGGGGCGCGGCTCTTCGCGTCCGGGGACGGCACCCGGGCCCGATGGTCTAGCGTTCGGCACGCCCGTACGCCGGACCGCGGGAGTCCGCACGGAGGGGAGCACCTGACGATGACGCAGCAGCCCGAGTCGACCACGACGGCCGCACCGAAGACCCACCAGCTCGCGCCCGGACCGGCGCGCCTGCTCGCGCTCGGCGCCGCCGCGCTCGTGGTGGTGATCTACATCCTCGGCTTCTTCGACGAGTTCACGTTCACCGGCAGCCTGGCCGGCGCGCTCGTGATCGGCGGCGGCCTGCTGGCCGGCGCCGCGGTGCTGCCGAAGGTCGGGCGCGTGCTGGTCCCCGCCGTGGTGCTGCTCGCGACCGGCACGCTGCAGCTGCTGCAGGCCGTCACGGGCACGGCGGGCCAGGAGTTCGGCGACGGCCCCGGCGCGGTCCTCATCGTCGGCCTCGTCCTGTCCTTCGTCGCGCTCGCGCTGGCCGCGGGCGCGATGCTGATGGACGCCGGCATCATCAAGGCGCCCGCGCCCCGCCCGGCCACGCCGCCCGGCTACGGCCAGTACGGCGGCTACGGCCAGCAGCCCGGATACGGCGGCCAGTACGGCGGGTACGGGCAGCAGCCGCCCGCGTACGGCCAGCAGTCCGGCTACGGCGGGCAGTACGGCGGCCAGCCCGGCTACGGCCAGCAGCCCGGCGGGCAGCCGTCGGGGGCCCAGTCGACCGGGCAGCCCGGCTACGCGCCGGGCTACGCCCAGGCCGCGGGCTACGGCGGCCCCGGCTACCCGACCGGCTACGGCGCGCCCGGACAGCAGCCCGCCGACCCGGGCCAGGGCTCGGAGGCCACGACGTCGATGGCCACGCCGGGCTCGGCCGCCCCCGAGGCCGGTCAGGGCTGGTACAGCGGGTCCGGTTCGGCGGCGCCGTCGTCGGCCCCCGCGCCCGACGTGTCGTCGTCGGCCAGCACCCCGGCGTCCGGATCGCCGGTCACGCCGGCGGAGGGCGCCCACGCCGCCGGTGAGCAGCCGGCCGAGCCCGGCCAGGACCGCGTCGAGGAGACGCGCTTCATCACGCCGGGCGAGCAGTCCAAGCCCGGCTGATCCACCCGGCCGAATCACCCGGCCGGACCTCCGCGCGCCTGCTCGATCCGCGCGGGCCGCGCTGCGACCCTGCTGGGGTGACTCGCACCCTCGACGCCCCCGATCACGAGCCGGGTGAGGTCGTCGCGCGGCCCGACGCCGACGGGTTCGACCGGCTCCGCGTCCTGATGGCGGGCGCGATGGGCACGGTCATCGTCAGCTACGCGCTGCTGGTGCCGGCCGCGGCGGCGGTGGTGCTCACCGCCGGGGCCGGCATCTCGCTCGACGGCGCGTTCGCCGCGGCGATCCCGCTGTGGCTCGCGGCCCACCTGATCCCCCTCGTGCTCGGCGGCCAGCCGCTCAGCGTGCTGCCGCTGCTGTCGACGGCGGTCGTGGTCGGGGTGGTCGCCGCCGGTGCGGGATGGGCCGTGCGCCGGCTCGGCGGGCGGTGGCGGACCGACGCGGGCGCGGTGCTCGCGACGTTCGCCGGCGCCCACTCCGCCGTCGCCGTGCTGGGCAGCGCGCTGCTGCCCCGGGCCGCGGAGGTGGCGGCGGCGCCGTGGGCGGCGCTCGTCTCGTCCGGGCTGGTCGCGGGAGGGGCCGCGACGATCGGGGTCGGGCGGGTGTGCGGCCGCCCCGGCGACCACCGGATCCCGGCCTGGGCCGCCGACGCCGTGCGGACCGGGGCCGTCGCGCTCACCGGCCTCCTCGCGCTCGGCGCGCTCGCGCTGTTCGCCGGCCTGCTGCTCGGGGCCCCCGACGTCGGCGAGGCCTACGCCGACCTGGCCCCGGACCTCGGCGCCGGGGTCGGCGTCACGCTGCTCGCGCTGGCCTACCTGCCGAACGCGGTGGTCGGCGGGCTGTCCTGGGTCGCGGGACCCGGGTTCACCGTCGGGACCGCCGCGGTGTCGCCGTTCGGCGTGACCGCGGGGGAGCCGTCGGTGTTCCCGCTGCTCGCCGCGCTGCCCGCCGGATCGCCCCCGGCGTGGGCCGCGCTCGTGCTCGCCGGGCCCGTCGCCGTCGGCGTGCTGACCGGGACGGTGGCCCGCCGCTCCGGCGACGACGCGCTGCCGGTCGCCGGGGTGGGGGTCGCCGGGGCCGCCGCGGTCGTCGGGCTGCTCGGGGCGCTCGCCGGTGGCCGGCTCGCGGCGGGCCCGTACGACCCGGTCCGGATCCCGGTGGAGCTGCTGGTGCCGTCGGTGCTGCTGCTGGTCGGCGTGCCCGCCCTGCTCGTGGTGTTCCTGGGGAAGGGCCGGGCGCCGGGGGAGGACCCGTACGAGTACGAGGACGACTACGTCGACGAGGCGGCGGAGCCCGTCGCCGCGGCGCCGGTCGCCGCCTCCCCGGACGCGGCCCACCCGGACGCGGCCCACCCGGACGACGCCCACCCGGACGACGCCCACCCGGACGACGCCCACCCGGACGACGCTGCGCAGGACGACGGTGCGGAGGCGGCGGAGCCGGACGAGGACGTCGCGGTGACGGTCGGCGAGTCGGGTCCCGCCGCCGAGCCCGCCCCCGACCCCGATCGCGTTGCCGACCCCGACCCCGATCCCGTTTCCGACACCGCCCGCGCTTCCGACACCGGTACGGCTGCGCCCGCCGACGCCGTGGACGTCGACGAGCCGGACGTGACCGAGCCGGACGCCGCCGCCGCACCCGCCGCCGCACCCGCCGCCGCACCCGCTGCCGCGCCTGCCGACCGGGCGCCCGCCGATCGGGCGCCCGCCGCCCCGGACCCCGCCCCGCGGGAGCTCCCCGACGCCGCTCCCGACGCGGTCGGCGACGGAACCCCCGCGGCCGCGGCACCCGCCGGGTCCGGAGCGCCCGCCCGGCCCCGGGCCGTCGACCGGATCACCCGCCAGCGACCCCCCGTCCGCGACCGCCGGGGCATCCGCGAGCGCTCCCGCGCCGCCCGGACGGACGAGGGTGCGGTCGAGCCGGAGCGGGCCGGCCGCGCCCCGGCTCCCGACCGCCCCGCGGTCACGCCACCCGGAGGGCCCGACGCGACCCCGGCCCCGCGCACGGTCGGCGAGCTGGTGGCGCTGCGGGCGCGGGAGGCCGCCGAGCGGGCGGCCCGCGAGCAGGCGGACGAGGGGCCGTCGGACTGACGCCGGGGGCTCCGGCATCGGTGTGACCTGCGCCGCCGCCTAGGCTGGGCGGGTCCCGCCGATGACCGCCGAGCGCGAGGAGCCCCTGCGTGTCCGTGTCGCCGAGTCCTGCGCCACGCAGGATCGAGATCGCGGACCCGGCCCGCGTCGTCGTGCTGGTCTCCGGGTCCGGCACCCTGCTGCAGGCCCTGCTCGACGCGGGGGTGCAGGTGGTGGCCGTCGGCGCCGACCGGCCCGGCATCGAGGGGCTCGCCCGCGCCGAGCGCTCCGGCGTCCCGACCTTCGTGCTCCGCGTCGCCGACCACCCCGACCGGGCCGCCTGGGACACCGCACTGGCGACGACCGTGGCCGCGCACCGCCCCGACCTCGTCGTCAGCGCCGGGTTCATGAAGATCCTCGGGCCGGCCTTCCTGTCCGGGGTCGGCGTGCCCGTCGTCAACACCCACCCGGCGCTGCTGCCGTCGTTCCCCGGCGTCCACGGCGTGGCCGACGCGCTGGCCTACGGCGTGAAGGTCACCGGCGCCACCGTCCACCTCGTCGACGAGGGCATGGACACCGGGCCGGTGCTCGCGCAGGCCGCGGTGCCGATCGAGGACGGCGACACCGTCGACACGCTGCACGAACGCATCAAGATCGAGGAGCGGCGGTTGCTCGTGGGCACCGTCGCCGCGCTGGCCCGACACGGGGCCACCGTGACCGGACGAGAGGTGACCATCCCGTGAGAAGGCCCGTGAAGCGCGCGCTGATCAGCGTCTACGACAAGGCGGGCCTGCTGGAGCTGGCCACCGGGCTGCACGCGCTCGGGGTGGAGATCGTGTCCACCGGGTCCACCGCGCAGCGCATCGCCGACGCGGGCGTGCCGGTCACGCCCGTCGAGCAGCTGACCGGGTTCCCGGAGTGCCTCGACGGGCGGGTCAAGACGCTGCACCCGCGGGTGCACGCCGGCCTGCTCGCCGACACCCGCAAGCCCGAGCACCTCGCGCAGCTCACCGAGCTGGGGATCGCCCCGTTCGACCTGCTCGTGTCGAACCTCTACCCGTTCACCGAGACGGTCGCCTCCGGCGCGACCCCGGCCGAGTGCGTCGAGCAGATCGACATCGGCGGGCCCGCGATGGTGCGCGCGTCGGCGAAGAACCACGACAGCGTGGCCGTCGTCGTCGACCCGTCCCGCTACGAGTGGGTGATCGAACAGCTGAAGAACGGCGGGTTCTCCCTGGAGGACCGCCGCTTCCTCGCCGCCGACGCGTTCCGGCACACCGCCACCTACGACGTCGCGGTGGCGTCCTGGATGGGCAGCGTGCTGGCCCCCGACCCCGACGGCGGCATCTTCCCGTCCTGGGCCGGCGCGAGCTGGGAGCGGTCGGCGACCCTGCGCTACGGCGAGAACCCGCACCAGGCCGCCGCGCTCTACGTCTCCGGCGGCCCGGGCCTCGCGGCGGCGGAGCAGCTGCACGGCAAGGAGATGTCCTACAACAACTACGTCGACGCCGACGCGGCCTGGCGCGCGGCGCACGACCACGGCGACGCCGCGTGCGTCGCGGTGATCAAGCACGCCAACCCGTGCGGGATCGCGGTCGGCACCGACGTCGCCGACGCCCACCGCAAGGCCCACGCCACCGACCCCGTCAGCGCGTTCGGCGGGGTGATCGCCACGAACGGCGAGGTCAGCGTCGAGATGGCCGAGCAGGTCGCGGAGATCTTCACCGAGGTCGTCCTCGCCCCGTCCTACGCCGACGGCGCACTGGAGGTGCTGACGCGCAAGAAGAACGTGCGCGTGCTGCGCCTCCCGGAGGCCCCGTCGCGCACCGGTGCGGAGCTGCGGCCGATCACCGGCGGGCTGCTGCTGCAGCAGCGCGACGCGATCGACGCCCCCGGCGACGACCCGGCGTCCTGGACCCTCGCCACCGGCGATGCGGCCTCCGAGGAGGTCCTCGCCGACCTGGCGTTCGCGTGGCGGGCCTGCCGGTCGGTGAAGTCGAACGCGATCCTGCTCGCCTCCGGCGGGGCGGCCGTCGGAGTGGGGATGGGGCAGGTCAACCGGGTCGACGCGGCCCGGCTCGCGGTCACCCGCGCCGGCGACCGGGCCCGCGGCTCGGTGGCCGCGTCCGACGCCTTCTTCCCCTTCCCGGACGGGCTCGAGGTGCTCCTGGAGGCCGGGGTCCGCGCGGTCGTGCAGCCCGGTGGATCGGTGCGCGACCCGGAGGTCACCGCGGCCGCGGAGGCCGCGGGCGTCACCCTCTACCTCACCGGCACCCGCCACTTCGCGCACTGAGCCCGCGGCGCGCCGGCGGCGACCGGCTGCTGTCCGCGCCGCGCGGGCGGCCCGGGGCTCGGCCGCGTGACCGACCGCGCAGGACCGGGCCGTCCCGCACCCGGGTGACCCCTCTTGAACGGTGTCGCCGCCGCCGGTAGGATTCGAACAGACGTTCGAGCACGCCGACTTCCCCCCGGCGCGAGTGGCGCGACACCGTGACGGGGAGGCATGCCGTGGCCGAGGCCGCTGTCCGAGGCGTGCCCGGGGGCGAGCCCCGGGCCGACGTCGCGAGCCGGTTGGAGCTGGCCCGCGGGGTGCTGCGCGGCCTGGAGGACCGGGCCGCCGGTGTCCGGCCCGTCGCGGGACCGGAGGCCGACGGGCGGGTGCTGCCGGTGGCCGGTCCGCTGGCCCGGTTGCTGCCGGCCGGCGGGCTGCGCCGGGGGTCCTCGGTGGCGGTGCTGGGCGGCCCGGGGTCCACCTCGCTGCTGCTGGCGCTGGTCGCCGAGGCGTCGGCGGAGGGGGCGTGGGTGGGGGTCGTCGGACGTCCGGAGCTCGGGCTGGTCGCCGCGTCCGAGGCGGGCGTGCGGCTCGACCGGCTCGCGCTCGTGCCGCGTCCGGGCCGCGACCTGCTCGCCGTCACGGTGGCCCTGCTCGACGGGATGGACGTCGTCGCGGTGGCGGGCGGCGGGGTGCGGGCGGCCGACCGGCAGCGGCTCGCGGCCCGGGCCCGCCAGCGCGGTGCGGTGCTGCTCGCGCTGGGGCCGTGGCCGGGCGCCGACGTCGAGCTGAGCTGCGCCGACGCGCAGTGGCAGGGGCTGGAGGGCGGGTCCGGGCGGCTGTGCGCGCGGCGGCTGCGGGTGGAGCTGCGGGGGAAGGGGCTCGGTCCGGGGCGGGCCGGACGGCTGCTGCTGCCGACCGACGGCGGGGGCGTCGGCGGCCCGCCCGAGGTGGTCGTGCCGGAGCGGGTCGCCGCGGTGGCGGGATGAGGACGGTGCGGGTGCTGGCGCTGTGGTCGCCGGACTGGCCGGTCACCGCGGCCGCCCGCGCGGAGGGGGTGGCGTCGCACCGGCCCGCGGCGGTGGTGGTGGCCAACCGGGTGCTGGCGTGCTCGGCGGTGGCCCGCGCGCACGGGGTCCGGCGCGGGCTGAACCGTCGCGAGGCGCAGGCGCGCTGCCCCGAGCTGGTGGTGCTGGCCCGCGACCCCGACCGCGACGCGCGCGCGTTCGAGCCCGTCGTCGTCGCGGTGGAGGAGTTGGCGCCGGGCGTCGAGATCGTCCGGCCGGGGCTGCTGGCGATGCCCGCGCGGGGCCCGGTCGGCTGGTTCGGCTCCGAGCTCGCCGCGGCGGAGCGGCTGGTCGACCAGGTGGCCGCGCGCACGGGCGTCGAGTCCCAGGTCGGGGTGGCCGACGGGCTGTTCGCCGCGGTCCTCGCGGCCCGGCGCGGGCTGGCGGTGGGGCCCGGCGACACGCCGCCGTTCCTCGCCCCGCTCGGCGTGGAGGAGCTCGACCGCGAGCCCGACGCCGGGCGCGCCGACCTCGTCGACCTCCTGCGCCGCCTCGGCCTGCGCAGCCTCGGCGCGTTCGGGGCGCTCGACGCCGACGACGTCGCCTCCCGGTTCGGCGCCGACGCCGTGCTCGCGCACCGCCTCGCCCGCGGTCTCGACCCGCGCCCGCCGCTGCGCAGGCGCCCGCCCGAGGAGCTGGCCGTCGAGATCGAGCTGGACCCGCCGGTCGACCGCGTCGACGCCGCCGCGTTCGCCGCCCGCGGGCTCGCCGAGCAGCTGCACGCCGCGCTGGCCGGGCACGGGCTGTCGTGCACCCGGCTCGGGATCGCGGCACGCACCACGGGAGGGGAGGTGCTGCACCGGATCTGGCGCTGCGCCGAGCCGCTCACCCCGTCCGGCACCGTCGACCGCGTCCGCTGGCAGCTCGACGCCTGGCTCGCGCGCGGCAACGCGGGTGCGGTGGGGTGGCTGCGGCTGACGCCGGAGGAGACGGTCACGGCGGGGGCGCTGCAGCTCGGGCTGTGGGGCGAGGTCGGGGAGGCCGACGCACGGGCCGGGCGGGCGATGGTGCGGGTGCAGGCGCTGCTCGGGCCCGACGGCGTGGTCACCGCGGTGCTCGCCGGCGGGCGCGACCCCGCGGAGCAGGTGCGGCTGGTGCCCTGGGGCGACGAGCGGGAGCCCGCCGTCCCGACGACCCGGGCCCCCGCCCGTGCCGCGCGGTCCGGAGGACGTTCCGGGTCGGGCGGGACGACGGACCGGGACCGGGGCGCCGGGCGGGAGGTCGGGGCCGGTGTCGGGGCCGGGGCCGGGTCGGCGGCGGGTGCGGGGTCGGTCCCGGGGCCGGACGAGTCCGGGGCGTGGACGTGGGGGGCGCCCCCCGGCGACGGCGGGCCGCACCGGGCGCCCGCGGGCTGGCCCGACGACGTGCTGCGCGCCACCGGGCGGGTGAGCGCGGTCGACCGTCCCGAGGGCGGGCACCCCCGCCCCGGCAACGCGCGCCGCCGCCCGGCCGCGCGGTCGGCGCCGATCGGTCGCTCCGCGGTCCCGGAACCGCCGCCGTCGTGGCCGGGGCGGGTGCCGGCCCCGTCCCCGGCGACGGTGCCCGTCGAGCCGCTGCCGGTGGAGCCGGTCGACGTCGACGGCGCCCCGGTGGGGCTCGCCGCCCCCGACCGGCTCACCGCGGCGCCGCACCGGGTCGCGGTCGACCGCGGCCCGGTCCGCGAGGTGCGGGGGTGGGGCGGCCCGTGGCCGCTGGAGCAGCGCTGGTGGGCGGGCGCCGAGCCGGTCAGCCGGATGCAGCTCGCCCTCGACGACGGCACGGCGCTGCTGCTGGCCCACCGCGGGGGGCGGTGGTGGGTCGTCGGGGTCTACGACTGAATCCCCGACCGGGAATCACTGACCGCAGCTGTCAGGGACGGCGGGCAGTGTGCCGGACATGCGGATCGCCGTCACCACCCCGACCGGTCACGTCGGCCGGCACGTCGTCGCGATGCTGGTGCGCGCCGGCCTGCGCCCGCTCGCCCTGCTGCGCGACCCCGCGCGGCTGCCCGGGGCCGTGCGCGGCCACGTCGACACCGTCCGGGTCGACCTCGGCGACGCCGACGCGGTCGTCGCCGCGACGAGGGGGGTCGACGCCCTGTACTGGGTGAACCCCTCCGACACGGGCGACGACCCGGTCGCCGACCACGCCCGTCTCGGTGCGCACGCGGCCCGCGCCGTCACCGAGAACGGCATCGGCCGCACCGTGTTCCAGAGCAGCGTCGGCGCCGAGCTGCGCCACGGGGCCGGGGAGATCGACGGGCTCGCCCGCGTCGAGGAGCTCCTCGACGCCACCGGCGCGCCCGTGCTGCACCTGCGCTGCGGCTACTTCTTCACCAACCTGCTCCTGCAGCCCCTCTCCGACGTCGTGCCGGTGGTGCTGCCCGTCGACCGCCCGATGCCCTGGGTCGCGCCGCGCGACATCGCGGAGGTCGCCGTCCACCGCCTGCTCGCGGGCTGGACCGGGCGGCGCGTGCAGGCGGTGCACGGCCCCGAGGACCTGAGCTGGGAGCGGGCCGCCGCGGTCGTCGCGCGGGCCACCGGCCGTCCGCTGCGCGCCGAGCGCGTCCCGGACGGGGAGATGCGCGGGATGCTGCGCGGGGCCGGGCTGGGCGAGCGGCAGGTCGACGCGGTCATGGGGATGTCCACCGGCCTGCGCGACGGCTTCGTGCCTGAGCAGCCCCGCGACGCCACCACGACCACCCCCACGACGCTCGCCGCCTGGGCGCACGACGAACTCCGGGCTGGCCTTGACGTCGACGTACGGGTCTAGCGTCGCCGTCATGCGGATCGGGGAGCTGGGGCGGCGCGTCGGCGTCAGCACCCGCACGCTGCGCCACTACGAGTCGCTCGGGCTGCTGCCCGCCCGGCGCGACGGCCACGGCCACCGCCGCTACGACGACGCCGACGCGCGCGCCGTCACCGAGATCCGGACGCTCGTCGGGCTCGGGTTCGCGCTGGAGGAGACCCGCCCGTTCGTCGAGTGCCTGCGCGCCGGGCACGCCACCGGCGGGAGCTGCCCGGACTCGATCGCGGTGTACCGGGCCAAGCTCGACGAGGTCGACGCCTACCTCGCCCGGCTGCACGACGTCCGCGCGGAGCTGCACGCGCAGCTGAACGCCGCACTGCTCGCCCGCGCCCCCGAACCGCGGTGCGCGCTCGACCTGCCGGAGGGACCCCGATGATCGCCCTGACCGACGCCCTGTTCGACGAGCTGGTGCTGCGCGCGCCGCACCCCGTGCTCGTCGACTTCACCGCCGACTGGTGCCCGCCCTGCCGGATGATCGAGCCGGTGCTGCGCGAGATCGCGGCCGAGCAGGAGGGTCGGCTCGTCGTCGCGCGGCTCGACGTCGACGCGAACCCGCTGGCCTCCCGCGCCGCCGGGGTCATGGGGATGCCCACGCTGAACCTCTACGTCGACGGTGAGGTGGTGGCGCAGGTCGTCGGCGCCCGGCCGAAGGCGGCGCTGCTGCGGGTGATCGAGCCGCACCTGCCGGTCCTCACCGGTCCCTAGGCCCGGCGACGATCCACGGCCCCCGCCACGCGCCGACGACCGGGGCCGCCACGAGGGTGGTGCCGCCGGACATCCACCACCAGGCGCCGCTCGTCCCCACGGCGTGCAGCACGCCGGCGACCGCGGCCGCGACGGCCAGGCCGAGCAGCCCGCCCAGCAGCGCGACCCTGCTCCGCGGGGCCCCGCGGAGCAGGGGGAGCAGCGGGAGGAGGCCGATCCCGAACGCCGTGCCGACGGCGCCGCCCGCGACCGCCCCGACCGCGCAGCCGTACAGGAGGAGGGCGAGCAGGCCGAGCGGCAGGTCCGGGGGGACCCGGTCGGCGCCGCCGCCCAGCACGGTGCCGACCACGAGGACGACCGGCAGCAGCGTCCCGGCGAGCGCCCCGTTCGCCACTCCCGCACCCACGGCCCTGGCGAGCACCGGGCCGGGGGAGGAGGTCACGCCGCCAGCCTGTCCCCACCGGCCCGGTGCGGGCATCCGTCGTTCCACGCAGACGTGGCGCGCGTGACGTTGAGCCGATCATCGAACGTGTGTTCGACTGTGCGCATGGGCTGGAACAACCCGGACGTCCCGTGGTCGGTGCTGGAGGCGGCGCTGTCCGGGCGCACGCGCGACGGATCGAGCCTCACCGGCGGCCCGGAGGCCGACGGCGGCGACTCACCGGCCTGGTCGCGCAAGCGCGGGCCGTACGCGCCGCCCGACCTGGAGCGGCCGGAGGAGCGCGTCCCGTTCGCCGAGCTGCACTGCCACTCCAACTTCAGCTTCCTCGACGGCGCGAGCCACCCCGAGGAGCTGGTCGAGCAGGCGGCGCGCCTGGGCCTCGACGCGCTGGCGCTCACCGACCACGACGGCATGTACGGCGTGGTGCGCTTCGCCGAGGCCGCGGCCGAGGTGGGCATGCCGACGGTGTTCGGCACGGAGCTGAGCCTGGGCCTCTCCGCCCCGCAGAACGGGGTGGCCGACCCGGAGGGCGGCCACCTGCTGCTGCTCGCCCGGGACCCCGAGGGCTACGCCGCGCTGTGCCGCTCGGTCAGCGCGGCGCAGCTGCGGGGCAGGGAGAAGGGCCGCCCGGTCTACGACCTCGACGAGGTCGTGGCCGAGACCGCGGGGCACGTGGTCGCGCTGACCGGCTGCCGCAAGGGCGCGGTGCGGCGCGCGCTGGAGACCGGCGGCGACCCGGCGAAGGAGCTCCGCCGGCTCACCGAGTGGTTCGGGGCGGACGGGGTCGCCGTCGAGCTCACCCACCACGGCCTGCCCACCGACTCCGAGCGCAACGACGCACTGGCCGCGCTCGCCCGCGACGCCGGCCTGCCCACGATCGCCTCCACGGCGGCCCACTACGCCACGCCCGAGCGGTTCCCGCTGGCCACGGCGCTGGCCGCGGTCCGCTCCCGGCGCAGCCTCGACGAGATCGACGGCTGGCTGCCCCCCGCAGGCACCGCCCACCTGCGCTCGGGGGCGGAGATGGCGGCCCGGTTCGACGCGCGGTACCCGGGCGCGGTGGCGCGGGCGGCGGAGTTCGGGCGGGCGTGCGCGTTCTCGATCCGCCTGGTCGCCCCGGACCTGCCGCCGTTCCCGGTGCCGCCGGGGCAGACGGAGGCGAGCTGGCTGCGGCAGCTCACCTGGCGCGGGGTGGCCCGGCGCTACGGCAGCCACGCCGAGTACCCCCGGGCCGTCGCCACGGTGGAGAGGGAGCTGGAGATCATCGAGGCGAAGAACTTCCCCGGCTACTTCCTGATCGTCCACGACATCGTGCAGTTCTGCCGCCGCGCCGACATCCTCTGCCAGGGCCGGGGCTCGGCCGCCAACTCCGCGGTCTGCTTCGCGCTGGGCATCACCGCGGTCGACGCCGTGGCGATGGGCCTGCTGTTCGAGCGGTTCCTGTCCCCGGCGCGCGAGGGCTACCCCGACATCGACCTCGACATCGAGTCCGGCCGCCGCGAGGAGGTCATCCAGTACGTCTACGCCACGCACGGTCGGTGGCGCGCGGCGCAGGTGGCCAACGTGATCACCTACCGGCCGCGGTCGGCGGTCCGCGACATGGCGGGCGCGCTGGGGTTCTCGCCCGGCCAGCAGGACGCGTGGAGCAAGCGGATCGAGCGCTGGAACGGGGCGCCGGTCGTCGAGGGCATGCCCGAGCAGGTCGGGGAGCTGGCCGGGCAGCTGCTCGGCTTCCCCCGCCACCTCGGCATCCACTCCGGGGGCATGGTCATCTGCGACCGGCCGGTGTCGGAGGTGGTGCCCGTCGAGTGGGCGCGGATGGAGGGCCGCACCGTCGTGCAGTGGGACAAGGACGACTGCGCGTACGCCGGGCTCGTCAAGTTCGACCTGCTCGGGCTGGGGATGCTCACCGCGCTGCACCTGATGATCGACCTCGTCGCCGAGCACACGGGGAGGAGGATCGAGCTGCACGAGCTGCAGCCCACCGACCCCGAGGTCTACGCGATGCTGTGCCGCGCCGACTCCGTCGGGGTGTTCCAGGTGGAGTCCCGCGCGCAGATGGCCACGCTGCCCCGGCTCAAGCCGCGCACGTTCTACGACCTGGTCGTCGAGATCGCGCTGATCCGGCCCGGCCCCATCCAGGGCGGCTCGGTGCACCCCTACATCGCCCGCCGCAACGGCGCGGAGTGGGAGCACGACCACCACCTGCTGAAGGGGGCGCTCGACAAGACCCTGGGCGTGCCGCTGTTCCAGGAGCAGCTCATGCAGGTCGCGGTCGACGTCGCCGGGTTCACCCCCCGGCGACGCCGACGAGCTGCGGCGCGCGATGGGCTCCAAGCGCTCCACCGAGAAGATGGAGAAGCTGCGCGCGCGGTTCTTCGACGGCATGGCGGCCAACGGGATCACCGGGGATATCGCGGACGGGATCTTCGCCAAGATGCTGGCCTTCGCCAACTTCGGCTTCCCGGAGAGCCACTCGATCAGCTTCGCGTCGCTGGTCTACTACAGCGCCTGGTTCAAGCGGTACCACCCGGCCGCGTTCTGCGCGGCCCTGCTCAACTCCCAGCCGATGGGGTTCTACTCGCCGCAGTCGCTGGTGGCCGACGCCCGCCGGCACGGCGTGCTCGCCCGCGGGCCGGACGTCAACCTCGGCCGGTCCGAGGCGCTGCTGCAGCCCGACCCGCGCAGCGACGGGGGGTTCGCGATCCGGCTGGGCACCGCCGAGGTCCGCGGGATCGGGGCCGACCTCGCCGAGCTGATCGACGCCGAGCGCGACCTGCGCGGGCCCTTCCGCGACCTCGCCGATCTCTCCCGCCGCGTCCGGCTCACCGTGCCGCAGGCCGAGGCGCTGGCCACGGCGGGGGCGTTCGGGTGCTTCGGGGTGGACCGGCGCTCCGCGCTGTGGGCGGCCGGGGTCGTCGCGTCGGTGCGCCCCGACCAGCTCCCGGGCAGCGCGGTGGGGCTCGACGCTCCCGCGCTGCCCGGCATGACCGACGTCGAGCTCACCGTCGCCGACGTCTGGGCCACCGGGGTCTCCCCGGACAGCCACCCGCTGCAGCACCTGCGCGAGCGGCTCGACCGGCTCGGCGCGCTGCGCATCGACCGGCTCGCCGCGCTCGACGCCCCGACCGACCCGGAGCGCCGCCCGCCCCGCGTGCTGGTCGGCGGGGCCGTCACGCACCGCCAGCGCCCGGCCACGGCGAAGGGCGTCACGTTCCTCAACCTGGAGGACGAGAGCGGGATGCTCAACGTCACCTGCTCGGAGGGGCTGTGGGCGCGCTACCGCACGGTCGCGGTCGGGAGCGCCGCGCTGCTGGTGCGCGGGCGGCTGGAGCGCAGCGAGGAGGGGGTGCTCAACCTCGTCGCCGACCGGCTGCAGCGGCTCGACCTGGCGGTGCCGGTGAAGAGCCGCGACTTCCGGTGAACGACGGAGGCCCCCGCCGCACGGGCTGTGCGGCGGGGGCCTCCGGGCCGAGCGCGGGGCTGCTTCTGGACGGGCTGTTCCTGGACGGACTACTTCTGGATGGGGTTGCCCATCGACATGGCCTTGCCGCCGAGCTCCTGGCTCATCCCGTCGAACCAGATGTAGGCGAAGATCGCGCAGAAGATGAACACGCAGACGCCGGCGAGCGTCGAGAAGATCGCCGCACCGGTGAGGACGTTCGCGAGCACCAGCGCCACCGCGATGGTGACGAACAGGAAGCCACCGGTGAAGGCCAGCGGCAGGCGCAGCGTGGCCAGCGTCAGCGCGGCGAAGACGATCAGCCACGACAGCAGGTAGGTGGGCAGCGCCGCGCTGGTCGCGGTGAGGCCCAGCACCCCGGGGGCCTCGGCCCCGGCGTTGGTGATCGCCGTCAGGATGACCCCGAGGCTCAGCCAGAAGGCCGAGAAGGTCCCGAAGATCGCGGCGACCGCGCTCCCGCCCAGGCGCGCCGCCCAGAGGCAGGAGATCAGCAGGAACAGGCCGTTGGAGAAGACCACGGCCGGGACGATGGCGCCCACGTCGGCGGCAGGAAGGTAGCCGACCAACCAGAGGCCGAGGGACAGGGCGCCGGGCAGGAACGTGGCAAGGCCCAGCAGCGCCGGGTTGCCTGCTGGGGCTGCTGGGGCCGGCGCTGCGGCGGCGTGCGCTCCGGACTGGACGTCGCTCTCCACACTCATGGACCATGCCTCTCGTCGGTGGCTCGTCCGGCGTCTTTGCCGGTCACAGCGCCGATTGTGCGCGCCGTCACAGGATTAGACACCTCTCCGATCGGCCAGATGGTCGTCCTGTACCGGAATGAGACACCGTGACCGTGCCGAGATCATGGTCGCGGGCCGTCTGGGATGATGGCCGCGTGACGGCGAGACTGATGGACGGCAGAGGGACCCTGGCCTCGATCCTCGACGAGCTGCGCGGTCGCGTCGAGAAGCTGACGGCCGCGGGGGCCACCCCGGGGCTCGGCACGGTGCTCGTCGGCGACGACCCCGGCTCCCACTCCTACGTGCGCGGCAAGCACCGCGACTGCGCACAGGTCGGGATCACCTCGTTCCAGCGAGAGCTCCCGGCCGACGCCACGCAGGCGCAGGTCGAAGCGGTCATCGACGAGCTGAACGCCGACCCGGCGTGCACCGGCTTCATCGTGCAGCTGCCGCTGCCCCGCGGGCTCGACGCCGGCGCGGCCCTCGAGCGCGTCGACCCGGACAAGGACGCCGACGGCCTGCACCCGGTCAACCTCGGGCGGCTGGTGCTGGGCGAGCCCGGGCCGCTGCCGTGCACGCCGCGCGGGATCGTCGAGCTGTGCTCGCGCTACGGGGTGGAGCTGCCGGGCAAGCGGGTCACCGTCGTCGGGCGCGGGGTCACGGTCGGGCGCCCGCTGGGCCTGCTGCTCACCCGCCGCGCGGAGAACGCCACGGTCACGCTGTGCCACACCGGCACCCGCGACCTGGCCGCCGAGGTGCGCCGGGCCGACATCGTGGTCGCCGCGGCCGGCGTGCAGGGGCTGATCACCGCCGACATGGTGGCGCCGGGCGCCACCGTCCTCGACGTCGGCGTCACGCGCACCGAGCTGGGCCTGGTCGGCGACGTCGACCCGGAGGTCGCCGAGGTCGCGGGCCTGCTCGCGCCGATGCCGGGCGGGGTGGGGCCGATGACCCGCGGGATGCTGCTGACCAACGTCGTGGAGGCGGCCGAGAAGGCGGCCGGCCGGGGCTGAGCGTGCGCACCCGCCTGCCGGTGTGGGCCCCGACGGGGCTCGTGCTGCTCATCGCCGCCGCGGGGATGGTGCGCGTGCTCATGGAGCACTGGCGCCAGGGCGGGGTGCTGCTGGGCGGCGCCCTGCTCGTCGCCGCGACGCTGCGGGTCGCGCTCCCGCCGGACGAGGTCGGGCTGCTCGCGATCCGCAGCCGCGTCCTCGACGTCGTCTGCTACGTCGTGCCGGGCGTCGTGCTGATCCTGCTCGCGATCACGATCACCCGTGGCCAGCTCACCCTCGCCTGAGCGGCGCCTGCCGCCGCTGCGCCCCGCCGAGCTCGACGACGAGCAGCGGGCGCTGCGCGAACGCCTGATGACCCCGGCCGGGCGGGTCGAGACCGCGCCCGACGGCACCCTGCACGGCCCGTTCGACGCGATGCTCCGCGCGCCCCGGTCCGGCACCGCGCTGCAGGCGCTCGGCGCCGCGCTGCGGTACTCCGGCGTGCTGCCCGACCGGGTCCGCGAGCTGGCGATCCTGCGTGTGGCCGCCCACCACCGCAGCGCCTACGAGTGGCACGCGCACGCCCCGGTCGCGGCCGCGCTGGAGGTCGTCGACCCGCACGCCGAGCGTGTCGCCGTGGCCGCCGTCGACGAGCTGCTCGGCACCGGCGACCTCACCGACGACGCCTGGTCCCGCACCGTCGACGCGCTGGGCGAGGCCGGGGCCGTCGAGCTGACCACCGTCGTCGGGTACTACGCGCTGCTGGCGATGCAGCTGAGGGTTCTGCGCGTGCCCCTCCCGGACGGGGCCCCACCCGCTACGTTCTGCACATGACCGACGCCTCCACCACCCGTTCGGCGCGCATCGTCGACACGCTGGTCGACGCCTTCGACGACCTCATGGCCGCGAACCCCGCCGCGTTCCGGACGAAGTTCCGCAAGATGGCCGCCGACCCGTTCGCGTTCTACCGCGGCAGCGCCTGCCTGTTCTACGCCGACGTCGCCGAGCAGGACGACCCGTGGGCGAACGAGCAGACGAGCCGGGTGTGGATCCAGGGCGACCTGCACGCGGAGAACTTCGGCACCTACATGGACGGCGACGGCGTCCTGATCTTCGACGTCAACGACTTCGACGAGGCCTACGTCGGGCACTTCACCTGGGACGTGCTGCGGTTCGCGGCGAGCATGGCGCTGATGGGCTGGCGCAAGGCGATCTCCGACGACGACATCACCGAGCTCGTCCGGGGCTTCGTGCGCGGCTACGTCGACCAGGTGCGCACGTTCGTCGAGTCCGACGACGACCGGAGCTTCGCGCTGAACCTGCGCACCGCGGAGGGGGCGATCCACCAGGTCCTGCAGCTCGCGCGGCTGCGCACCCGGGTGGAGCTGCTCGACGACATCACCGAGGCGGAGGGCTTCGACCGGATCCTGCGCGACGGGCCCGGCGTGCGCCGCCTCGACGACGACGAGCGGGCGAAGGTCGTCGACGCGTTCACCCGCTACCTCGACTCGATCCCGGAGTCCAAGCGGTTCCGCGGCGTCGCCTACACGGTGAAGGACGTGATCGGCCGCTCCGGGTTCGGCATCGGCAGCGCCGGGCTCCCCGCCTACACCGTGCTGATCGAGGGGCTCAACGAGGCGCTCGACAACGACGTCGTCGTGTCGATGAAGCAGGGCAACGTCGCGGCGCCGTCGCGGGTCGTGACCGACCCGGAGATCGCCGCGGCGTTCCGGCACCACGGGCACCGCACCGCGGTGTCGCAGCGGGCGCTGCAGGCCCACGCCGACCGGCTGCTGGGCTGGACCGACCTCGACGGCGTCGGGTTCGTCGTCAGCGAGGTCTCCCCGTACGAGAACGACCTCGACTGGAGCAACCTCACCGAGCCCGACGAGATCCTGCCCGTCGTGGAGTACCTGGGCCGGGCGACGGCGAAGGTGCACTGCGTCGCCGACTCCGACGCCGACCACACCCTGGTCCCGTTCCAGACCGAGGACGCCATCCTCGCCGTCCTCGACGGGCGGGAGGGGGAGTTCGCCGACTGGGTCGTCGAGTTCGCCCACTCCTACGCCGCCCGCGTCCGCGAGGACCACGCCCTGTTCGTCGAGGCGTTCCGGGGCGGGGCGATCCCCGGGGTCGCCTCGACGGGCCAGCTCGGCTGAACCGGGCTCAGCCGAACGGGACGCGGTCGGGGGCGCAGGTCGCGCCCTCGACCGGCAGCGTGCCCTCGGTCAGGTAGGTGCCCGCGGCCTGCACCACGCACGCCGACTGCTGCGCGGCCACGTGCCCGACGCCCTCGTGCACCAGCAGCGCGCTGCCCGGCAGCAGGTCCTGCAGCCGCTGCGCCGCGGCGAGCGGGGTGGCCGGGTCGAACCGGCTGTTGACGATCAGCACGGGCTCGTCGGTCGCGGCGTCCCAGGGGCCGCGGTAGCCCTCGACGGTCACCGGCCACCGGCTGCACACGCTGTCGCCCCAGGCCCGCAGCGCGCCGAAGTGCGGCACGGCGGCGTCGCGGTCGGCGGCCGCCGCGGCGAACGCGTCGGGGCCGTCGGGGAACTCGTTCTCCGCGCAGTTGACGCCGAACGCGGTGGCGTTGAGCGCGCCCGCGTAGGGCGCGGCGATGAGGTCGGCGTCGTCGCGCAGGCTGACCAGGACCTGCGCCATCAGCGTGCCCGCCTCCCCGGTGGGGTCGGCGAGGGCCTGCTCGGCGAGGGCCAGGAACGACGCGCCCGCGATCGGCTGCTCCCACAGGCTCGGCTGGTAGAGCCAGTTGCCCGCCCACGACACCACCTCGGAGTACCCCAGGCGCACGGTGCGCCCGTCGGGGGCGGTGAGCGTCACGGGGGCCTCGCGCAGCGCCGCGGTGAGGCGGTCCCAGGCCCCGGCCGGGTCGCCCGCGCCGAACGCGCAGCGCTCGCCGCCCGCCGCGCACAGCCGCAGGAACTCCGCCATCGTCTCCGCGGTCGCCGCGTCGCTGCCGAGGCGGGTGCCGCGCAGCGGCTCCGCGCCGGCGATCGCCGCCGGGTCCACCACGCTGTCGAGGACGAACCGGCCGACGCGGTCGGGGAACAGGTTCGCGTACACCGCACCGAACAGGGTGCCGTAGGACTGCCCGACGAAGCTCAGCCGCTCCTCGCCGAGCCCCGCCCGCAGCGCGTCCAGGTCGCGGACGGCCTCGTCGGTGGAGAGGTGCTCCATGATCCCCCCGGAGGCCTCGACGCAGGACCGCGCGAACGCCTCATCGGCGGCGAGGCGGGCGGCGCGCTCGGCGTCGTCGACGGGGAGGGCGGGGACGTCGGGGGCCGCGTCGCCGCACACCATCGCGGGCTGCGAGCCGCCCGCCCCGCGCTGGTCGAGCGCGATCACGTCGTAGCGGGCGTAGACCTCGGGCGTCAGCGGGTCGGGGACCGCGCCCGAGCGGATCCCGGTGAGGTAGTCGACGACGCTGTAGCCGGGGCCGCCGCGGTGCAGCACGAGCGCGCCGATGCGGTTCCCGGGGTCACCGGCCGGGATCCGGACGACGGGCAGCGCGAACGCCGGGCCGCCGGGATCGGCGCGGTCGACCGGCACGGTGAGGGTGGCGCAGTCCAGCGCGGCGTCGGAGGCGCAGTCGGACCACTGCAGCCCGGGGGCGGGGGGCTCGGCGGCGTCGGGCCCGGGGGCGGCGCAGGCCGTCGCGGCGAACAGACCGGCCAGTGCGGCGGCGACACGCGTGGATCGGATCATGGCCCGAGCATCGCGAGCCGGGGGTGGGCCCCGGCAGTCCCGACGATCACCGGGATCGATGACACCCGTCACGAGGTGGCGTACAGCGTCCGCACCAGGTCCTCGATCGACGGCTCGTCGACGGTGACGTCGCGCAGCTCCACCCGCCGCGCCACCTCGGCGATGAGCCCGGCGGCCGTCGCGGACCCGTCGAACTCCAGCCGCTGGCGCAGCCCCTGCGCCTCGACGGTGACCCCGACGACCCCGGGCAGCCCGTGCAGCGGGCCCGCGGGCTCCACCAGCTCGACGACCAGCGTGCGGTTCCCGGCGAAGCGCCGCCGCAGCGCCGCGAGGTCGTCGTCGACGAGCACGCGCCCCCGGTCGACGACGACGACGCGCCGGCAGAGCCGCTCGACGTCGGGCAGGTCGTGCGTGGTGAGCAGCAGCGTCACGTCGCCGCGGGCGTTCACGCCCGCCAGGAACGTGCGCAGCCGCTCCTTGCTGGCGAGGTCGAGCCCGATCGTCGGCTCGTCGAGGACGAGCAGCTCGGGGGAGTGCAGCAGCGCCGCGGTGACCTCGCCGCGCATCCGCTGGCCCAGCGAGAGCTGGCGGACCGGCGTGGCCAGGAACGCGGCCATGTCGAGCAGCTCGACGCACTCGTCGAGCCGCTCGCGGTGCCGCGCGGCCGGGACGCGGTGGATCGCGCCGTGCAGCGCGAAGCTCTCGGCGAGCGGCAGATCCCACCACAGCTGGCTGCGCTGCCCGAACACCACCCCGATCCGCCGGGCCAGCGCCTTCCGTTCGCGCACCGGGTCGAGACCGCACACCCGCGCGGACCCCGCGCTGGGCACGAGCACGCCGGTCAGCATCTTGATCGTCGTCGACTTCCCGGCGCCGTTGGGGCCGAGGAAGCCGACGGCCTCCCCGCGGGCGACCTCGAGCGTCACGTCGGCGACGGCGGTGACCCGGGTGCGGCGCAGCCTGCTCCCGACGAGGAAGTCGCGCCCGAGGCCCTGCGTCCGGATGATCATGATCCTGTTCCCTGGTAGCGGCGGACCCCGGTCCGCCAGACGAGTGCCGCTCCGCCCACCGCGAGCGCGGCGACGAGCGGCGCGGCGTACTGCAGCCACACCGGGAACCCGAGCGGGTCGGGGCGGCCGAGCAGCGCGAGCGCCGGGAAGTAGGCGACGAACGCGCCGGGCACCGCGAAGCACAGGACCCGGCGCAGCCACGGCCCGTAGACGGTGATCGGGTAGGAGGTGGCGAAGTTCGAACCGTAGGTGACGGAGTTGGCGACCTCCCGGCCGTCGACCAGCCAGAACGACACCGTGTTGGCCGCCACCCAGACCGCCGCGAAGATCACCGCACCGGTCGGCGGCGCGGTGGCCGCCACGAGCACCCGCACGGGCGTCCACTCGATACCGCTCGTCGCGAGGGCGTAGCCCAGTACCGCGAGCCCGGCGACGACCCGGCCCACCCGCTTGAGGGCGACGTCGGCGGAGAGGATTTGGGCCAGCGTGCCGAGCGGGCGCAGCAGCAGGACGTCGAGCTCGCCGGTGCGGATGTAGGCGGGCAGCTCCTCGATCTGGCCGACGGCGAGGTCGGCGATGCCGAACGCCGTGGCGGCGAGGGCGTACATCAGCACCACCTCGCCGCGGTCGAACCCGCCGAGGCTCGTGACCTGCGTGAACACCACCAGGATCGCCACCAGCTCGATGCTCTGCCCGATCAGCTGCGCGACGACGTCGAGCGCGAAGGAGGCGCGGTAGGCGAGCTGGCTGCGGATCCGCGAGGCCACGATCGTCGGGAAGACGCGTTCAGCCACCCTGCACCACCAGCCGCTTCGACCCGCGGTGCAGCACGACCCGGCCGACGGCGAGCAGCAGCACCGCCCAGAACGCCTGCCCGGCGAGCGCGCCGAGCGGGGCGCTGCGCTCCAGGAACACGTCGATCGGGGTCTGGAACAGCGACGGGGCGGGGGTGAACGCCAGCGCGGTCCGGGCCCAGCCGGGGAACCAGGCCAGCGGGACCAGCAGCCCGGACAGCACCCCGCCGACCACGCCCCACACCGCGAGCACCCCGCGCGCGTCGAGCAGCCAGAACGCGCTGGCGTTGAGCAGGAACCGCACCCCGAAGCTGACGACCACCCCCAGCACCACCGACGCCGCGAAGAACGCCCAGGTGGCGGGCCGCTCGGGCCAGCGGATCGGGAAGAACAGGGCGCCGAACACCACCGGCGGGACGAGGCGGGCGAGCACCGCGAACCCGGCCCGGCCGAGGTCGGTGGCGAGCAGCGCGGCCTGCAGGTCCCACGGGCGGCCCAGGTCGACCACGACGTCGCCGGTGCGGATGCGGGTGGCCAGCTCGGTGTCGCCCCACAGCACGACGACGGTGAGCAGCCCCTGCCCGAGCCAGACGAAGGTGACGGCGGCGGCCACGTCGTAGCCCGCGACGACCGGCCGCTCGGCGAGCACCGCGACGAGCACGGCGGCGCGCAGCAGCCCGAAGACGACGTTGGTGGTCAGGCCCGCGAGGGCGGCCTGGCGGTAGGTGGCGTAGCGGCGGAACCCGGCGATCACGAGCTGCGGATAGGGCGACAGCACGTCTGTCCACGCTACGACCGCCCGCAACCCGTTTCCCCGGCGCGGGCGCCCGGACCCCGGAGGGCAGGATGGGGGCGTGGAGGAGCCGCGCCCGATCGACCCGGTGGAGCACGCCCACCTGCGCGACGCCACCGGGTTCAGCCCGCCGGTGCACCGCTACGCCCCCGGCCCCGGTCTGGCCGACCTCGTGCGGCGCTACTGGGTGCCGGTGTGGTCGCTGCCGCCCGGCACGGTGTCGCGGCAGCGGGTCCTGCAGTACCCCGTGTGCCTGGTCGTCGTGGCCGACTCCTACGCCCGGGTCTACGGCGTGCGGACCGGCCTGTCGGTGGTGGAGCTGAGCGGCACCGGCTGGGCGGTCGGGGCGATGCTGCAGCCGGCCGCGGGCGCGCTGGTGTGGGGCGCGCCGGTCACCGGGCTGACCGACCGCCACGTCGAGCTGACCGAGGCCCCCGGCCTCGACGGGGCCGGGCTGACCGAGCGGATCCGGGAGGCGATGGGACCGGATCCGGACGCCGCGGCCCGGCGCGCCGCCGTCGCGCACCTGGAGCGGGAGCTGGAGCGGCTCCCGCCCGTCGACGACGAGGGCCGGCTGGTCAACGCGATCGTCGAGTACGTGGAGGGCGACCCGGAGGTGCGGCGGGTGGGCCAGGTCTGCGCGAAGTTCGACATCGGCGACCGCACCCTGCAGCGGCTGCTGGCCCGGCGCCTGGGGCTGCCGCCCAAGTGGCTGATCCAGCGCCGCAGGCTGCAGGAGGCCGCGGCCCGGCTGCGCACCGGCCCCGGGACGCTCGCCCGCGTGGCCGCCGAGCTCGGCTACGCCGACCAGGCCCACTTCACCCGCGACTTCCGCACCGTCACCGGCCTGACGCCCGGCGACTACGCCGCCGAGCCCCGGGTCCCCTGACCGCGCGTCAGTCGCGGGCGTCGGGCTGGTCGAGCGCCCACAGCCAGTGCCCGCCGGGCTGACGGCGGGCCACCTCGCAGGTGACCGTGCCGTCGGCCCGGACGGCGGAGGTCAGCGCCAGGTTGCCCCGGCGCACCGTCGGCCGCGGCCGCCCGCGCTCCACCCGGGTGCCGCTCTCCACGAGGAACGCGTAGACCTCGCGGATCTCGGCCGCCCCGCTCGCCGTCTCGCCGTCGGGCAGGCCGAGCGCGGCGTCGGGCTCGTAGAGGGCGACCGCGCCCTCCACGTCGCCCGCGCCGACGCGCTCGGCGAGCAGCCGGCCGAGGTCCTCGGGCGTGCGGGCCCGCTCGTCCGCCACGGCGGGGTCAGAACTCCGTCAGCGCCGCCGTGAACGTGGCGGACGGGCGCATGACGGCGTCGGCCTTCGCCTTGTCGACGTGGTAATAGCCGCCCAGGTCGACGGGCTCGCCCTGCACCGCGGCCAGCTCGCCCACGATCGTCTCCTCGTCACCGGCCAGGCGGGCGGCGAGGTCGGTGAACAGGCCGGCGAGCTCGGCGTCGTCGGTCTGCGCCGCCAGCGCCTGGGCCCAGTAGAGCGCCAGGTAGAAGTGGCTGCCGCGGTTGTCGATCTCGCCGACCTTGCGCGAGGGCGACTTGCCGTTCTCCAGCAGCGTGCCGGTGGCGTCGTCGAGGGCCTTGCCGAGCAGCCCGGCGCGCGGGTTGTCGGTCTTCTCGGCCAGGAACTCCAGCGAGACGGCCAGCGCGAGGAACTCGCCGAGGGAGTCCCACCGCAGGTGGTTCTCCTTGACGAGCTGCTGCACGTGCTTGGGCGCCGACCCGCCCGCCCCGGTCTCGAACAGCCCGCCGCCGTTCATCAGCGGGACGATCGAGAGCATCTTGGCGCTGGTGCCCAGCTCCAGGATCGGGAACAGGTCGGTGAGGTAGTCGCGCAGCACGTTGCCGGTGACGGAGATCGTGTCCTCGCCGCGCTTGGCCCGGTCCAGGGTGTAGCGGGTGGCGGCGGCGACGTCGAGGACCTCGATCGTCAGCCCGTCGGTGTCGAGCTCGTCGAGCTGCGCGCGCACCTTCTTCAGCACCTCGGCGTCGTGGCCGCGGGTCTCGTCGAGCCAGAACACGGCGGGGGCGCCGGTGGCTCGGGCGCGGGAGACGGCCAGCTCCACCCAGTTGCGGATCGGCGCGTCCTTGGTCTGGCAGGCGCGCCAGATGTCGCCGTCGGCGACCTCGTGCTCCAGCAGCGTCGACCCGTCGCCCGCGACGACGCGGACGGTGCCCGCGGCCGGGATCTCGAAGGTCTTGTCGTGGCTGCCGTACTCCTCGGCCTTCTGCGCCATCAGGCCGACGTTGGGGGTGGTGCCCATCGTGGTCGGGTCGAAGGCGCCGTTCTCGCGGCAGAAGTCGATCGTCTCGGCGTAGAGCGCGGCGTAGGAGGAGTCCGGGATGACGTACTTGGTGTCCTGGAGCTCCCCGGCGGCGTTCCACATCTGCCCGGACGTGCGGATCGCGGCCGGCATCGACGCGTCGATGATGACGTCGCTGGGCACGTGCAGGTTGGTGATGCCGCGGTCGGAGTCGACCATCGCGACCGACGGGCCCGACTCGTAGGTGGCCGTGATGGCCTTCTCGATCGACTCGCGCTTGTCGGCGGGCAGCTTCTCCAGCGCGGTGAGCACGCTGGCGAGGCCGTCGTTGGGGTTGGCGCCGACGGAGGCGAGGTCGTCGCCGTACTGGGCGAACACGTCGGCGAAGTAGGCGGTGACGGCGTGCCCGAACAGGATCGGGTCCGACACCTTCATCATCGTGGCCTTGAGGTGCACCGAGAACAGGACGCCGCGCTCGCGGGCGTCGGCGACCTGGGCGGCGAGGAACGCGTCGAGGGCCTCGCGGCGCATCACCGCGGCGTCGACGATCTCGCCCGCGACGACCGGCAGCGACTCCTTGAGCACGGTGACGGTGCCGTCGGCGGCGACGTGCTCGATGCGCAGGGTGTCGGCGGCGTCGAGGGTGACCGAGCGCTCGGAGTGCCGGAAGTCGCCGTCGTCCATCGTGACGACGTGCGAGCCCGACCCGGCGGACCACTCACCCATCGAGTGCGGGTGCGCCTGCGCGAACCGCTTGACCGACGCGGGGGCGCGGCGGTCGGAGTTGCCCTCGCGCAGCACGGGGTTGACGGCGCTGCCCTTGACGGCGTCGTAGGCGTCGTGCGGGTAGCCCGGGACGTCGAAGCCGGCCTTCTGCAGCTCGGCGATCGCGGCCTTGAGCTGCGGGATCGACGCGCTCACGTTGGGCAGCTTGATGATGTTCGCCTCGGGCGTCTTCGCCAGCTCGCCCAGCTCGGCGAGCGCGTCGGGCACGAGGTCGAACGCGGCCAGTACGCGGGCGGCGAGGGAGATGTCGCGGGTCTCGACGTCGACGCCGGCCTTGCCCAGGAACGCCTCGACGACCGGGAGCAGCGAGTGGGTCGCCAGTGCCGGTGCCTCGTCGGTGTAGGTGTAGATGACCTTCATCGGGTTCTGCGCCTGCCTCGGTGATCGGGTACGCGGGGACGTTGCCGTCACGCTATACCGTACGCCCGTTCTGTTAAAACCCGCCTGCGTGGGCGATGCCCCGGCCGTCACCGGGCGGCTACCGTGGGTCGGTGCCACTGGGAATCAAGCGCCCGGCCCTCAAGCGCCCGGGCGTCGAGGCGTACCGGAGCTGGACGTTCGTCCTCATCCTGGGCGTGATCCTCACGGTGCTCGCGATGATCGACCGCGGCACGGGCACGGCGGGCGCCGACGGGTCCACCGGCTGCCAGCTGGAGGTCACGACCGACCAGCTCAACGTGCGTGCCGGGCCCGCCGAGCAGTCCGAGCTGCTGGGCACGCTGGACCGCGGCACGCTGGTCGACGGCACCCGCACCGTCACCGACGGCTTCCGGGCCCTCGAGGACGGGCGCTTCGTCTCCGACACCTACCTGACCCCCGTGCCGGGCACCGACTGCGGCTGAGGGATTCTGCCCAGGTGGATTCATCGGGGCTGCTCGTCGTCACCTCGGTCAACGTCAACGGGATCAGGGCGGCCGCGGGCAAGGGGTTCGCGGCGTGGCTGGCGGGAACCGCGGCCGACGTCGTCTGCCTGCAGGAGACGCGCGCGCAGCCCGAGGAGGTCCCGGCTGGCCTGTTCGACGGCTGGCACGCCCGGTTCGCGCCGTGCCTGTCGGCGAAGGGTCGCAGCGGGGTCGCGATCCTCAGCCGCGCCGAGCCCGAGGCCGTCCGCACCGGCATCGACGACGACGAGTTCGCCGGCTCCGGCCGCTACCTCGAGGTCGACCTGCCCGGCGTCACGGTCGGGTCGCTGTACCTGCCCAACGGCACCGTCGGCACGCCGAAGCAGGACGAGAAGGACCGCTTCCTCGCCTCCTTCGCGCCCTACCTCGCGCTGCGGCGGGCGAAGGCGGCCGCGGAGGACCGCGAGGTGCTCGTCTGCGGCGACTGGAACATCGCCCCGGCCGAGGCCGACATCCGCAACTGGCGCGGCAACGTCGCGAACTCCGGGTTCCTGCCGCACGAGCGCGAGTGGCTGGCCGGGCTGTTCGGCGGCGGCTGGGTCGACGTCGTCCGCGCGCAGCACCCGGGCGTCGACGGGCCGTACTCGTGGTGGTCCTACCGCGGCCGCGCGTTCGACAACGACGCGGGCTGGCGCATCGACCACCACGTCGCGACGCCCGGCCTCGGCGCCCGCGCCCGCTCCGCCGTCGTCGAACGGGCCCCGAGCCACGCGGAGCGCTGGTCGGACCATGCTCCGGTGACGGTGGTGTACGGCCCGTGATCCCCACGCGCGTCATCGGCGGCCGCTACGTCGTGCTCGCCGAGCTGGGCCGGGGTGGCATGGGCATCGTGTGGCGCGCCGAGGACCGCGTGATGGGCCGGCACGTCGCGGTGAAGGAGCTGCACCTGCCGGCCGGGCTGCCGGCGCCGGAGCGGCAGCTGTTCCGGGAGCGGCTGCTGCGCGAGGCCCGCACGGCGGGCCGGCTCAACGACCCGGGCATCGTCACCGTCTACGACGTCGTCACCGACGAGGGCGTCGACCACATCGTCATGGAGCTGATCGAGGCCCGGACGCTGGCGCAGGTCGTCGCGGAGTCCGGGCCGCTCGACGAGCGCGACGCCACCGCGATCGGGCGTCAGCTGCTCGCGGCGCTGCGGGTGGCGCACGAGGGCGGGGTCGTGCACCGCGACGTCAAGCCCAGCAACGTCATGCTCGCCGGGGGCGGCCGGGTGAAGCTCACCGACTTCGGCATCGCCCACGCCGCCGAGGATCCCCGCCTGACGACGACGGGCTCGCTGATCGGCTCGCCCGGGTACATGTCGCCCGAGCGGCTGGAGAGCGGGTCGGCGTCGCCGTCGTCGGACCTGTGGGCGCTGGGGGCCACCCTGTTCCACGCGGTGCAGGGCCACGGCCCCTTCGACCGCGAGACGACCGCCGCCACGATCTCCGCGGTCCTGCACGGCGATCCGCCGCCCACGCGCACCCGCGGCCCGCTCGGGTCGGTGATCGCCGGGCTGCTGCAGCGGTCGCCGCAGGCGCGGCTGTCCGGGATGCAGGCCGAGGCGCTGCTCGCGGCGCCGGGCGGGGCCGCCGTCCCGGACGTCGCGACGACCCCGCTCGCGTCCGCCCCGCGGCGCAGCGCCCGGCCGTGGCTGATCGGCATCGCCGTCGCGCTGGTGGCCGGGCTCGTCGGCGGTCTGGTCGGCGGCTTCGCCCTGGCCAGGGCGGGTGACCCCGACGTGCGGACCCTGACCTACGGCGAGGGCGGCGACATCCCCGTCTACGACGTCTCGTTCCTCTACTGCCTGCAGGTGCGCCCCGATCCCGGCCAGCAGATCGCGAGCAGCGCCACCGTCTCCTGCGACGCCCCGCACGCCTCCGAGGTGTTCGCCGTCGTCGACACGTTCGCCGCCTCCAACGTCGTGCCCTACCCGGCCCGCCTGCCGGAGTTCGCCGCGGCGGCCTGCGCGCTGCGCTTCGACTCCGGGCTGATCGCCGACCCGGGCGGGGTCGCGGTCACCGCGCTGCTGCCCACCGAGGCGGAGTTCGGCCGCGACAGCGGCAGCGGCTCGTTCCAGGACCGGGACGTCTACTGCCTGCTCAGCTCGGCCGACGGCACCTCCCAGCTCAGCGGGTCACGGCTGGCGGAATCGGGTTGACCGGCCCTGATGGGATGACGCCCGTGCACCGCAACGTCGAGCTCGTCACCGCCGCCCTGCGCACGGCCGGGGCCGATCCCGCCCGCGTCGCCCGGCTCCGGGTCCTCTCCGACGCCGTCACCACCGCGGCGTCGGCGGCCGCCGCGCTGGGCGTCGAGGTCGGGCAGATCGCGAACTCCCTGGTCTTCTCCGCCGACGGGGAGCCGCTGCTCGTGCTCACCTCCGGGGCCCACCGCGTCGACACCGGGAAGGTCGCGGCGCTCGTCGGCGCGCGGCAGGTGCGCCGGGCGTCGGCGGAGTTCGTGCACGCCGCGACCGGCCAGGTCATCGGCGGCATCGCCCCCGTCGGGCACCCGGCCCCGCTGCGCACGCTCGTCGACCGCGCGCTGGCCGCCCACGACGAGGTGTGGGCGGCAGGGGGCATCGCGCACGCGGTCTTCCCGACCACGTTCGACGAGCTGGTCGTCGTCACCGGAGGGCAGCCCGCCGACGTGGCCTGAGCGGCGTCAGCGGATCCGCGCGTACCGCAGGTACACCGCGCCGGAGTCGAAGGTGCGCTGCTCGAGCCGCCGCAGCCGCAGCTCGGTGCCGAGCGGGAAGTAGGGCGTGCCGCCGCCGGTGAAGGAGGGCAGGACGGTCATCCGGAACTCGTCGATCAGGTCGAGCAGCGAGGCGGCCAGTGCGGCGCCGCCGACCGCCAGATCGCCCTCCGTCTCCTCCTTCAGTCGGACCACCTCGGCCACCGCGTCGGCCCGGCGCACCAACCGGCACCCGGGCGCGACGGAGGTCAGCGAGTCGGAGAACACGATCCGCGGCGTCTCGACGTAGAACCGGGCGAACTCCGCCGTCACGTCCTCCTCGTCGGCCCGTGCGGGCGCCGTCCAGTAGTCCTCCATGACGTCGTAGAGGCCGCGGCCGAACAGGAACGCGGCCGTGTCCCGGGTCTGCTGGTTCGCGAAGCGGTGCACCTCCTCGTCGGGCTCGGAGAAGTCGATGCCGCCGGTCGGGTCCTCGACGTAGCCGTCGAGGGAGGTGTTCATCGCGTAGACGAGGGTTCCCATGGGGAGGTGGACCGCGCGGCGCGCGAAAACTCATCGCCCGCTGGTCGCGTTCGCGGCGGATCGGGCCGGGGTGTCCGTCCCGGTGGCGCGGCTCGCGGCCGTGACCCGGCGGTTCGGCGGCGTTCCATCCTGACTCGGTCGGTGGCGGGCGGGCGGTCGGGACGCGTGGCGGCCCGGTCGTGGGACGGGTGCTGTGGGTCGGGTGTGCCGTGTGATGGGAGCCGGCCTCGGGGACCGGGTGTCGGGGACCTGGGGCCGGGGCCGGGGATCTGGTGCCGTGGCCGGGGATCTGGTGCCGTGGGCTGTGGCTCGGGACCTGGCGCTGTGGGGTGGGGATCTGGCGCCGTGGGTTGTGCGTCGGGGATCTGGTGCTGTGGGCCGGGTGCTGGGTGTCGTGGGCCGTGTGGACGCTGTGGTCGGGGACCGGTTCCCGAGTGGTGGGGTCACCCCGCAGGTCGCTCCGGGCGGGTCGGCGACCGATGCGGGCTCATCCGGTTCGCCCTGCCCGCGGCGGCCGGTCAGCGGTTTCGCGGCACCTCGGCCGCGACGGGGGGCCGCCAGAAACCATCCGCCCTGTCCGCGGCGCACCCTCTGTCGTGGGTGCGACCTCGAACCGGTCCACGGTGTGTGCGACCTGCGATGCACCCTGCCGGCCGGAGTGGCCGTTCGCGGCCGCAGGACCTGACTGATGATCACGACCGCCTCCCGGGATCGAGTGCACAGATCGAGATGCGCACCCGACCTCGTCATCCCGCGATGATCTGCGGGACGCCTTCTCCGGTGTGCGGCCGAAGGGTGGATGTGTACGTCCGGCCGACGGGAGTGGTGGTCGCGATTCCTGTCGGCGCGGTTTCCGCCCGCCATCCCGGCACTTCCCGGACGTGGTTGTGGAATGCGCACAATCCGCGGCCATTGGTGAACTCGGTGCGGCCGCCGTCTTTCCAGCGGTGGATGTGGTCGATGTGGCGGATCGGGGCGTCGCAGTACGGTTCGCGGCAGCGGTGGCCGTCCCGGGCCCGGATCGACGCGGCCAGTCGCCCGGTGAACAGCCGACTGCGGGAGTCCCCGCCGATCACCACTCCGTCGCGGGTGATCAGCCGTCGCCAGGTCCTCCGGCCACCGCCGGTGGTGAGGAACTGGACCGGGACGGGTCCGTGGCCGGCGATCTGCGCGGGCAGCGGGCTGGCGGGGTCGATCAGTGCCTCGACCGGGACCGTCACCTGGATCTCGATGTTCACGTCGCGGGCGGTGGCCTGTCCGGTGAGGCGTTCGACGAGGGTGTCGGCCATGATCTGCCCGCGCCCGCGGGTGAGGGGTTCGGGCTGTACGGCGACCTCGTTCACTGCGGCGGCGAGGGCGGCGTAGCAGGCCACGGCTTCCTCGACGGGCAGGTGGGCGGTCAGATCGGCCATCCCGTCGGCGGCGGGGCGGACCGACACCCGGCGGCCGGTGCGGGCGGCCCGGCAGCGGGCGGTGAACTTCTCCGGGGCGACCTGGGCGGCGAGGGACCGGGTGAGGTCGTGGATCCGGCGCACGCCGAGGGCCTCGACCCGGCGATCGGCCAGCTCCTGATCGACCTCGGCCCGCTCGGCTGGTGAGAGGTGCGCGGTGGCCGCGACGATGGTCGCGGTCTGGTACTCGCTGAGCCGTCCGGCGGCGAAGAGTTCCCGGACCCGCGTGTGCCCGGAGTGCAGGTCCCGGGCGATCCGGACCCGGCGTCGACCTTCGGTGGGCGACACCCGGCAGGCGAGTCCGACTTGGGCGGCGATGCTGCGTTCGAGCATCTCCGGGTCGACGTCACCGGCCGCGGTCTGCGATTCGGCGTGTGCTGTCGCAAATGCGAGAACAGCCTCGGACTGCTCGGCCGCGATGGCCGCTTTCCGTTCCTCGAGCTGCGCGATCCGCTCGATGAGCAGCGCCTCGGAAGGCGCGCTGGAACGGGTCGAAATCATGACTTGATTGTAGCGAAGAATCCGTCCGAGAGCGAACGTTTGTTCGAACATCGAAGGTCGCGATCGGCTGTACCGCCTCTCTGCGAACTCCGGCGGGGCGGATGAGGTAGCCGGGTGGTTCGTCCCCACGGGTGCGGTCGCGGGCGTACGGCCCGGTCGGCGTGGTGGCGATCGCCGACGGATGCCGGCTCGGAGGGCCTCGATGTCATCAGCACGGGATGCAGGCCTAGACCCGGCGTGAGGTCTGGTGGTCTGCCGGCTCCCGGCCTCCACCCGAGTCGCCTCCACCCGAGTCGCCTCCACCCGAGTCGCCTCCACCCGAGGCGCCACCCCGGAGCTCCACTCAGTCGATGTCCCAGCCGCCGTTCCCATCCGCCGCCCCCCATCCGCCTCGTGAGTCGTTGCCTCGTGAGTCGCTGTCTCCCAGTCGAGGCCCCGTCCACCGTCTCCCATCCGCCGCCCCGTGAGTGGCCGCCCGAGAGTCGCCGGTCCTTGAAGTCGCCGGCCCCGAAGTCGCCGGCCCCGAAGTCGCCGGCCCCGAAGTCGCCGGCCCCGAAGTCGCCGACCCCCGGGAACCGCCGACCCGCGGAACCGCCGCCCGCGAGCCATCGCTTCTGGAGCGTCGCTCCTCGGGTCGTTGCTTTCTGGCTCCTGGCTCCTGGCTCCTGGCTCGTCGCCCCCGGCCTGTCGATTGCCGGTGCCCCGCCGACTCCGGCACCCCGCGCTCCGGGCGCACTGCGCCGCCCACGTGATTGCCCCTGCCCGAGCCGCCGCCCCCGAGCCGTCGTCCTCAAGCCATCGCCCCCATCCGCCGCCCCGAGCCGCCGCCCACGACACCGCACCGACTCCCGACATCACCTACGACAGCGCGCGCTCCGGGTGGCCCGAACCGCCGTCGCCACCAGCGGCCCCGGCCGCACCACGACCAGAGCCCGGCCACCGCACCGGCACAGCACCGAGCCGGGCGTCCGGCGATCAGTCCGGCCGCACCACCGTCCGCAGCCGTTCCCACAGCAGGTCGGCGGTGCCGGGCCGCCACTCGTGCCCGACGCCGGGCAGGACGATCCGCTCCGCGCCGGGGAACGGGGCGAGGGACTCGTCGAGGGAGGGGTAGTCGTAGCCGGTGGCGCTGCGGGGGCCGACCCCGCCGCCGATCCGGACGCTGGCGTCCGCGTCGCCGTGCACGGCGACCACCGCGACGGGGCCGGGGTCGGGGCAGGGCGCCACCCGGGCCCCGCCGACGACGCCGATCCCGGCGAGCGTGCGCGACCCGCACGCCCACGCGTAGGCCATCATCGCCCCGTTGGAGAACCCGACGGCGTACACGCGGCGGGGGTCGACGCCGTCCTCGGCGACCATCCGCGCGACGAGTGCGTCGAGCCGGGCCACGTCGTCGACGCCCCGCTCGTGCGCGCCGCCGCAGCAGCCGCCGGCGTTCCAGGACCGGTCGACGCCGTCGGGGTACGCGACCGCGACGCCCTCGATCGCTTCGAAGCCGAGGCCGTGCGCGTCGGCCCCGGTGCCGCCGAGCCCGTGCAGGACGACGACCAGCGGAGTGAGCACGCTCACCCCCGGCCTGGCCACGGCCGGGGCGCACGCGGTGACCAGTGTCGTCACCAGGGCGGCCGCGACCGCCACCCGTTCCCACCCCCGTCGCACCGCGTCCAGTGGACACGCCGGAGGCCCGGCTGTCGAGAGCCGGTCGACCGCGCGCCGGAGTCGACCTAGTGTCAGTGCCATGGCCCAGACGCTCCCCGAACCCGCACCGACCGACGCCTCGCTCCGGCGCGCGCTGCGCCGGGTCCGCGACGGGGCCCAGCTCGACGCCGCCGAGGCCGCCGTCCTGCTCGCGGCCCGCGGCGAGCACCTCGACGAGCTCCTCGCCGCCGCCTCCCGCATCCGCGACGCCGGCCTGGCCGCGGAGGGCCGCCCGGGCGTCGTCACGTACTCGCGCAAGGTGTTCGTCCCGCTGACGCGCCTGTGCCAGGACCGCTGCCACTACTGCACGTTCGCCACGGTCCCGCACAAGCTGCCTGCCGCGTTCCTGGAGCGCGACGAGGTGCTGGAGATCGCCAGGGCCGGGGCCGCGGCGGGGTGCAAGGAGGCGCTGTTCACCCTGGGCGACCGCCCCGAGGCCCGCTGGCCCGCCGCCCGCGAGTGGCTCGACGCCCGCGGCTACGACTCCACCCTCGACTACGTCCGCGCCTGCGCGATCGCGGTGCTCGAGGAGACCGGGCTGCTGCCGCACCTCAACCCGGGCGTCCTGTCCTGGGAGGAGCTGACGCGGCTCAAGCCCGTCGCCCCGTCGATGGGGATGATGCTGGAGACTACCGCGACCCGGCTGTGGAGCGAGCCCGGCGGCCCGCACTACGGCAGCCCCGACAAGGAGCCCGCGGTCCGGCTGCGCACCCTTACCGACGCCGGGCGCGTCGGCGTCCCGTTCACGACCGGGATCCTCATCGGGATCGGCGAGAACCGCACCGAGCGCGCCGAGTCGATCTTCGCGATCCGGGCGGCGTCGCGGGCGGCCGGGCACATCCAGGAGGTGATCGTCCAGAACTTCCGGGCGAAGCCGGACACCGCGATGCGCAACGACCCCGACGCCGACCTCGACGACCTCGCCGCCACCATCGCCGTCACCCGCATCGTGCTCGGTCCGAAGATGCACGTGCAGGCCCCGCCCAACCTCGTCGGCGACGAGTTCGCGCTCATGCTGCGCGCCGGCATCGACGACTGGGGCGGCGTCTCGCCCGTCACCGCCGACCACGTCAACCCCGAGCGGCCCTGGCCCGCGATCGACGAGCTGGCCACGCGGTCGCAGGCCGCCGGGTTCACGCTGCGCGAGCGGCTCACCGTCTACCCGAAGTACGTGCGGGCGGGGAGCCCGTGGATCGACACGCGGCTGCACGCGCACGTCGCCGCGCTCGCCGGCGACGACGGGCTCGCCAACGAGAGCGCGGTCGTGACGGGGCGGCCCTGGCAGGAGCCGGACGGCGGGTTCGCCTCCACCGGCCGCACCGACCTGAACTCCTCGATCGACACGACCGGGCGCACCGACGACCGGCGCGGCGACTTCGAGTCCGTCTATGGCGACTGGGACGCCCTCAAGGACGAGCTGGCGGCGTCGCGGCAGGCCGCGCCCGTCCGCCTCGACTCCGACGTCCGCGCGGGCCTCGCGCTGGCGGCGTCCGACCCGTCGGCGCTGCTCGACCCGGCCCACCACGACGCCGCGATGGCGCTGATCCTCGCCGACGGCCCGGCGCTGGAGGAGCTCACCCGCCTCGCCGACGACGTCCGCCGCGACGTCAACGGCGACGAGGTCACCTACGTGATCAACCGCAACATCAACTTCTCGAACGTCTGCTACGTCGGCTGCCGGTTCTGCGCCTTCGCCCAGCGCGAGCGCGACGCGGACGCGTTCCGGCTCTCGCTCGACGAGGTCGCGTCGCGCGCGGTCGAGGCGGCGCGCGACGGCGCCACCGAGGTGTGCGTGCAGGGCGGGATCGACCCGCAGCTCCCCGTCACCTTCTACGCCGACCTCGTCCGCGCGGTGAAGGCCGCCGTGCCCGGCATGCACGTGCACGCGTTCTCGCCGATGGAGATCGTGTCGGCGGCGGCGAAGGCCGGGGTGTCGATCGAGGAGTGGCTCACCGAGCTGCGCGACGCCGGGCTGGGCTCGATCCCGGGCACCGCGGCGGAGATCCTCGACGACGAGGTCCGCTGGGTGCTCACCAAGGGCAAGCTCCCGGCGGCGCAGTGGCTGGAGGTCGTCGGCACGGCGCACCGGCTGGGGATCGCGTCGAGCTCCACGATGATGTACGGCCACGTGGACGAGCCGCGGCACTGGCTCGGGCACCTGCGCACCCTGGCCCGGCAGCAGGACGAGAGCGGGGGGTTCACCGAGTTCGTCCCGCTGCCGTTCGTGCACCACAACGCCCCGATCTACCTGGCCGGGCTGGCCCGGCCGGGGCCCACCGAGCGCGACAACCGCGCGGTGCACGCCGTCGCCCGGCTCGCCCTGCACGGGCGCATCGACCACATCCAGTGCTCGTGGGTGAAGCTCGGCGACGACCTGTCCGCCGACATCCTCCGCGGCGGCGCCGACGACATGGGCGGCACGCTCATGGAGGAGACGATCAGCCGGATGGCGGGATCGGAGAACGGCAGCGCCCGCACGGTCACCGAGCTGACGGCGATCGCGCACGCGGCGGGGCGACCGGTGCGCCAGCGGACCACGACCTACGTCGGCGAGCCGTCGCGCCTGGAGCCCGCCGCGGGTGCGGGGCCCCGGCTGCTGCCGCTGGCGTAGCGTCGGGGCATGGGTGTTCTGGGCAGTCTCTTCCCCGGTCCGGAGATCAGCGACGAGGGCGGCGAGTCCGGCGACGGGCAGAAGTGGCGCCTCGGGCCGATCGACCTGGAGAACGGCACGGTCGAGGTCGTCCGCGCACCGGAGCCGGAGCCCGAGGCGGAGTAGGCCGTGCGCGGAAACGGTCGCCGGGGCGACCGTTTCCGCTCACGAGGGCGATCGGAGCTGGTCGGCGCGCACCCAGGTCGCGTGGAACCCGACCGGTACGCGCTGCGGCAGCAGGACGCGCGCCACGGGCCCGGCCGCGAGGTCGGACGCGTCCAGGACCTCCACCTCGCTGCGCCCGGTGCGCTCGTCGGTCACGAACGACACCAGGTAGCCGTCGTCCTCGCCGGTGCTGCCGTCGCGCGGCGCGAACGGGGCCTCGCTGCCGTAGCGGCCCGGTCCGAAGCGGTGGTCCTGGCGCTCGCCGGTGACGCGGTCGCAGCGCAGCAGCCCGTCGAACAGGACGGTCTCGGTGTCGGCGATGTGCACGGTGTAGGCGTAGCGGGCGGGCCGCCCGGTCATCCGCGCGTCGATGGACGGGAACTCGGTGTTGGCGTCGTCGAGCCGGGCCTCGGTGGTGGTGCCGGTGTCGAGGTCGAACACGTAGCGGTGCAGCCGGGCGTCGAGCCGCAGGTAGCCGAGCAGCTTCCCGAGCGGCCCGGGGCGGGTCGGCCGGGGCTCGGGGCGGGTGACGCGGCAGACGTCGAGGACGATCGTGCGGCCCTCCTCGAACGCGTTGACCACGTGGTAGATGTAGCAGGGCTCGGCCTCGAACCACCGGACCTCCGTGCCCCGGCGGGGGATCACCGCGAAGCGCGAGGGCGTCTCCCGGTCGAAGTGCAGCTTGTAGCGGCCCTGCCGGGCGGCGTCCAGGTCCTGCACGAGCGGCAGGTCCATGAGGATCGAGAAGTTCTCCGTGATCGCCATGTCGTGCGGCAGCCGCGGGCCGGGCAGGTCGATCGCCACCTCGTGCTCGACGCCGCCGGACGGGCCCACCACGCCGTAGCGCAGCAGGGGGTCGCGGGCGCCGTAGTCGAACCACATCAGCTCGCCGGTGCGCTCGTCGGACTTCGGGTGCGCCATGACGTCCCCGCGCAGCGTGCCGAGGAAGGTCTCGGCCCCGATCGTCTCCAGCGACAGCGGGTCCAGGCTCATCGGCTGCCCGCACAGGTACCAGGTGGCGAGCACGCGACCGTCGTGGTGGACGAGGTCGGTGTTGGCGCTGTCCTTGAACGGCAGCCCGCGCGCGGTGCCGACGGGGTTGCCGCGCGGCGACTCCATGACCCCGCTCCACAGCGCGTGCCCGGCGGCCTCCTCGGCGGTGAGCGCCGCCGTGCGGACGTACCGGTTGCGGTAGCGCGCCGTGCCGTTCTCGAACGCCATCGCGTGCACCATGCCGTCGCCGTCGAACCAGTGGTAGCGGCCGGGGGCCTCGTAGCGCCGGTTGGGGCCGTTGCGCAGGTACACACCGTTGAGGTCGCGCGGGATCTCGCCGATCACCTCGAGGTCCTCGGCGGTGATCTCGTCGCGGACGGGGGCGTGCACCCCGAGCAGGTAGGGGTTGTCCTCGGTACCGGTCTCCTGGGCGACGAACAGCGTCACGGCTTCCTCCTCGAACGACCTGGGTCGGACGCTACGCGCGACCCGCCCTCCCGCCCAGTGCGTCCGCCGCCAGCCCCGCGACGACGGCGAACTGGATCGCCGACGCCACCAGCAGTCGCACCGGCAGGCCGTCCGGGTCGGGCCAGGCCGCGACGAGCAGCGACCCCGCCACGCCCGCCGCGGTCAGCCCGGCCCGCGCCCACTGCCGGCGGGCGGCGGAGCGGCGGGTGAAGACGACGGCGGCCGCGGTCCAGCCCAGCATCGCCACGCCGAACCCGGCCTCGTGCAGGAGGCCGTGCCAGCTCGTCTCCGGAGCCCCGGCGGGAGCCCCGGCCGGGAACCCGGCCCCCGCGTCGGTGACGAAGACCCCGGCCGCCACCAGCCCCGCCCCGAAGACGCCGAGCAGCCGCGGCCCCCACACGCCCGCGGACGGGACGCGGCGCAGCCCGGCGGCGCACGCGGCCGTCAGCGCCCCGGTGGCGACGAACGTGGCCACCTGCACCCAGCCCCCGTCGCCGAGCGCGAGCAGGCTGACCGGGTGGCGGGTCAGGTCGAACCCCTCGCGGGTGGCGGCCTGCGCCAGCGCGGACCCGACGAACAGCGGCCCGGCGAGCAGGCCCGCGGCGAGCAGGCGGTGGGTGGGGGTGGTCTGGGTGGTGGTCATGACGGCTCCTCCTGGGGCATCGGTCCCCGGGGACGTCGGAGCGGCCCGCCGGGACCGGACATCAGAGCCGGGCGGCCCGGGCGTGCAGGTAGCGCTGCTGCGGCAGGCTCATCGTCAGCCGGGCGGCGGTGAGGTAGGCCGCGTGGGCGCCCTCGCGGTCGCCCGCGGTCTCCAGCAGGTGGGCGCGCACGGCGTGCAGGCGGTGGTCGGCGTCGAGCGGGAGGCCGTCGACCAGGGCCAGCCCGGCGCGCGGCCCGTCGACCATGCTGACGGCGACGGCGTGGTTGAGCCGCACGAGCGGGGTGTCGGTGACCCGCAGCAGCACC
This sequence comes from Pseudonocardia petroleophila, assembly GCF_014235185.1. Classification (NCBI taxonomy): domain Bacteria; kingdom Bacillati; phylum Actinomycetota; class Actinomycetes; order Pseudonocardiales; family Pseudonocardiaceae; genus Pseudonocardia; species Pseudonocardia petroleophila. The sequence goes on from NZ_CP060131.1 coordinate 2,529,165, forward strand.
TCGTAGAGGGCCCGGATCTGCGGCCAGTCGGTGGCCTCCGCGCTCGGGGCCTCGCCGTGCACCGCCGCGATCGCCGCCTGGAGCTGGTACGGGCCGACCGGCCCGCGCGGCAGCGCCCCGGTGATCAGCGCGACGCCCTCGGCGATGCGGCCGGCGTCCCACAGCGCGCGGTCCTGCTCGGCCATCGGCACCAGCGCGCCGTCCGCGGCGGTCCGGGCCGGGCGGCGGGCGTCGGTGAGCAGCATGAGGGCGAGCAGCCCGGCCACCTCCGCGTCCTCGGGCAGCAGGCGGTGCACCACCCGGGTGAGCCGGATCGCCTCGGCCGCGAGCTCCGCGCGCACCAGGTGCGGGCCGGCCGTCGCCGCGTAGCCCTCGTTGAACACGAGGTAGAGCACGTGCAGCACGGCGGTGAGGCGTCCCGCGTCGGCCGGCATCCCGAACGACTGCCCCGCGACGGCCCGCTTCGCCCGGGTGATCCGGCGCGTCATCGTCGCCTCCGGCACGAGGAACGCCCGCGCGATCTCGGCCGTGGTGAGGCCGCCGACGGCGCGCAGCGTCAGCGCGATCTGCGACGACGGCGACAGGACCGGATGGCAGCACAGGGCCAGCAGCACGAGCGTGTCGTCGGCGTCGATGACCGGCCCCGGGGCCACGACGAGCCGCGCGTCGGCCTCCTCGCGGCGGCGCCGGGCCTGCTCGCTGCGCAGCAGGTCGGTCAGCCGGCGCGCCGCCACGGTGATCAGCCAGGCCCGCGGGTCGTCGGGGACGCCGTCGACGGGCCACTGCCGCGACGCCGCGAGGAGCGCCTCCTGCACGGCGTCCTCGGCGGTGTCGAAGTGCCCGTAGCGCCGGACGACCGCGCCGAGGACCTGCGGCGCCAGACCGCGCAGCAGGTCGTCGGACACGGCCTCAGACCTCCAGCTCGGCGACGTCCTCCAGGACGGGCCGCACGTCGACGTACTCCCCGGGCACGGCCGGGTTCACCAGCCCCGCGGCGATCTCGACGGCCCGGTCGACGCCCGCGCAGTCGACGATCGTGTAGCCGGCCAGCACCTCCTGCGTCTCCGGGTACGGCCCGTCGGTGACGGCCGCGACCCCGCCGCGCAGCTGCACCCGGCGGGCGAGGACGGGGGCGGTGAGCCCGCGGGCGTCGACGAACTCGCCGGAGTCGACGAGCCCCTCGTGGAAGGACCGCATGTGCTCGTGCATCGCCGCGAGCTCGTCGGCCGACATCGCCGGACCGTCGCCGGGACGCCCGGCCATCGCGTCGTAGTCCCGCTGGGACCCGTAGAGCAGGATCATGTACTTCACGGCTCGCTCCTCCGCTCGTGCCGACGCCCCGTGGCGCCGCCCGGCGGGGACGTCGGAGCCGCGCACCGGCACCGGACATCGAACCCCGTCGACGCACCCGGAACAATGGCCGCCATGAGCACGCCCACCGACCGCCGCCCGCGGGTGCTGTCCGGCATCCAGCCGACCGCCGACTCGTTCCACCTCGGCAACTACCTCGGCGCGGTGCGGCAGTGGGTGGCGCTGCAGGACGACCACGACGCGTTCTACTTCGTCCCCGACCTGCACGCGATCACCGTCGAGCACGATCCGAAGACGCTGGCCGCCCGCACCCGCAACGGCGTCGCGCAGCTGCTGGCGCTCGGCCTGGACCCGGAGCGCTGCACCGTGTTCGTGCAGTCGCACGTGCCCGAGCACGCCCGCCTGGAGTGGGTGCTCGGCTGCCTCACCGGGTTCGGCGAGGCCAGCCGGATGACGCAGTTCAAGGACAAGGCGGCCAAGCAGACGGCCGACCGCGCCACCGTCGGCCTGTTCACCTACCCGATCCTGCAGGCCGCCGACATCCTGCTCTACAACGCCGACCGGGTGCCCGTCGGCGAGGACCAGCGCCAGCACGTCGAGCTGACGCGCGACCTCGCGCAGCGCTTCAACTCCCGCTTCGGCCGCACCCTCGTCGTCCCCGAGCCCTACATCCTCGCCGGCACCGCGAAGATCCAGGACCTGCAGGACCCGTCGGCGAAGATGAGCAAGTCGAACTCCGCGCCCGGCGGCATCGTCAACCTGCTCGACGACCCGAAGGTCAGCGCGAAGAAGATCCGTTCGGCCGTCACCGACGCCGAGCGGGAGATCCGCTACGACGTCGAGAACAAGGCCGGGATCTCCAACCTGCTGACGATCCACTCGGCGCTGTCCGGCCGCACCATCCCGGAGCTGGAGGGCGACTACGCGGGCAAGGGCTACGGCGACCTGAAGAAGGATCTCGCCGAGATCGTCGCGGACTTCACTGCACCGCTCGCAGAACGGGTACAGGGCTATCTGGACGACCCGGCCGAACTCGACCGGGTGCTCGCCCGTGGAGCCACCCGGGCGCGTGAGGTCGCCGGCGCGACACTGGCCGCCGTCCACGACAAGATCGGGTTCCTGCCCCCGACCTGACACCGAACAAGATGAGGACGTGAGCCGCGTGGCTGTTGCCGTCGACAAGGACGCGGACATCGTCCGCGCGAAGGCGGCGGAGGAGCCCGCCGAGCCGACGAAGTTCGAGCAGCTGCGCGCGAAGTACGAGTGGCTCGACCACGTCGTGCGCGCGGGTGTGCGCTACACCGAGCGGCACGGCGACCACTACGCCGCGGCGATCACCTACTTCTCCGTGCTGGCGCTGTTCCCGCTGATCCTGGTCTCGGTCGCGGCGCTCGGGTACGTGCTGTTCCTCCAGCCCGACCTGCTCGACCAGCTCAAGGCCGGCATCAGCGCCAACGCCCCGGCCGGGCTCGACGCGCTGGTCAACCCGATCGTCGACAACGCCATCGAGTCGCGCGGCACGATCGGGGTCATCGGTCTGCTCGGCGCGCTCTACACCGGGATCGGCTGGATGTCGAACCTGCGCGAGGCGCTCTCCGAGCAGTGGGGCCAGCCGCCGACGGCCCCGCCGATCGTCAAGAAGACGCTGTTCGACCTGCTCACCCTGATCGGCCTCGGCACCGCGATGGTCGGCTCGTTCGCGATCACCGGGCTGGTGTTCGGCTTCACGGGCACGATCCTGGAGTTCGTCGGGCTCTCCGAGCAGGGCTGGGCGAAGTTCCTGCTCGGCCTGTTCGGCGTCCTGCTCGGCCTCGCCGCCAACTGGCTGATCTTCTTGTGGGTGATCGCCCGGCTGCCCCGCGAGCACGCCACGCTGCGCAGCGCGGCGAAGGCGGCCGTCCTCGGCGCGATCGGGTTCGAGGTGCTCAAGCAGGTCATGACGGTCTACCTCGCCTCGGTCACGGAGTCGCCGACCGGCCAGATCATCGGTCCGTTCATCGGTCTGATGGTGTTCGCGTTCTTCACCTCGCGGTTCATCCTGTTCGTCACGGCCTGGGCGGCGACGTCGAAGGAGAACGAGCAGGAGGAGGCGGTCGAGGTGCCCGGGCCCGCGGTGATCCACTCCGAGGTGACGGTCCGCTCGGGCCCCGCCGCGGGCACCGCGGCCGGGCTCGTCGGGGCCGGGGCGATCGCCGGGGTGCTCGGGTTCGGCCTGCTGCGGGGACGGCGGCGGGACTGACCCGCCTCAGCGTCGGCGACGGACCACGGCGGCCGCGGCCAGCAGCAGGAGGACGGCGGCCGTCCCGCCGACGAGCAGCGGGCCGACCGGGGCGGGACCGTCCGGAGCCGGGCCGTCCGGCGTCGGGGCCGGCAGTGCGTCGGTCACGGGTGGCGGCGCGGGCGCCCGGTCCACCAGCACCCCGAGCGGCTCGACGTCGGCGGGCAGCGCGAAGCCGAGGTCGAGCAGGGCCGCGGCCTGCGTCGTCATCGGGACGGGGGACTGCTCGCCCCGCACCAGCGCCACGACGAGCCGCCTGCCGCCGCGCTCCGCGGCCCCGACGAACGTGTGCCGGGCGGCGTCGGTGAAGCCGGTCTTGCCGCCCAGCGCCCCCGGGTAGCGGGTGAGGAACCGGCTGGAGTTGGACAGCACGAACCCCGGCACCTCGCCGTAGCCGGGGAACGGGACCGACGCCGTCGCGATCGTCGCGGCGAACAGCGGGTCGCGCAGCGCCACCCGGAACAGCAGCGCGAGGTCGTAGGCGCTCGACGCGCCGCCCGGGCCGTCGAGCCCGGACGGGGTGGCCGGCCGCGTGTCCAGCGCACCCAGCCCCCGGGCGGTCGCGGTCATCTCCGCGACGGTGGCCGCGTCCCCGCCCAGTGCCCTGGCCAGCGCGGCCGCGGTGTCGTTGCCCGAGTTGAGCAGCATCCCCGCCAGCAGCTGGCGCACGGTGTAGCGGCCGCCCGGCCCGATCCCCGCACGGCTGCCGTCGATGCGCAGGTCCGCGGCGGTGCCCTCGACGACGAGATCGGGGTCGAGGTCGCGCAGTGCGACGAGCGCGGTCAGCACCTTGATCGTCGACGCCGGCCGGTGCCGCGCGTGCGGGGCGCGGACGGCCAGCACGTCACCGGTGTCGAGGTCGGCGAGCACGAACGACGCCACCTGCACCTCCGCCGGCACGGCGCCGGACCCGGCCACGAGGTCACCGCACGCCGCGACGCCCCCGACCGGCTCCGCGGGCACCGGCACCGGCGCCACGACCGGCCCGGCCGCCTCCTCCGCGGCGGGCGGGCCCGGGGGAGCGGCCTGCCCCGGACACCTGGGCGCCTGCGCGGCCGCCGCGGCCGCGATCGGCCCGACCAGCAGCCCCACCACCACCGCCAGCACCGCGACCCACCGCACGGCGCCGCACTCTACGGACGCGACCACGCCCCGACCGGGCTGCAGTGGGGTGGCTCCACTCCGAGCGGGTTGCAGCGGAGCCACCCCACTGCGGTCGAGCGGGCGGGACTCAGCGCTCCGCAGCCGCCTTCACCGCGGCCACCGTGCGGTGCATGCCGTCGACCATCAGCTGCTCGCGGTCGCGCCCCAGCAGCCCGCTCGCGACCAGCGCGCGGACGGCGACGTTCGGCGTCGCGGTGCGCTCGCGCCACTGGGTCAGCCGCGTGCCGCCGTCGACGGGCTCCAGGCGCCAGCCCCACGTCATCGCGTTCTCCGCGACGGTGAACGCGAACCGCGACGGCGCCGCGCACTCGACGACGCGGCAGTGCGTGCTCCAGCGCACCCAGCCGTTGCGGTTGCGGCCGACGAACCGGGCGCCGGGGGCCGGGCCCGTCGCCCCTCCGCTCCAGCGGCCGCCGGTGTTCTCCGGGCTCCACTCGCCCATCCGCGTGATGTCGGTGACCAGAGCCCAGACCGTGTCCGGCGGGGCGGCGATCGTCGTCGTGACCTCGTCCATGGGCCGAATGTCGCACACCCGATCACCGGGCGCGCAGGGGGCGCTCACCCACCGGAGCCGACGATTCGGTCACGGCCATGGTCAACCCCCGCCCGCCCGGTTTACGGTTCCCCGTCGCGCGCACCGCAGCGCCGCTCCCAAGGAATCCCGGGCCCACGAGGTGCACCGGCCAGAACAGGAGGCACCCTTCCGTGCGCAACAGAAGAGGTTTGGCTGTCGCAGCCGCAGTGCTGAGCAGTGCACTGGTCCTCGCGGGCTGTGCCCGCGACACCGGAACCCCCGCCGCCGGTGGTGACGCGGCCGCCACGGAGTGCGCCCGCAACCCCGCCCCCGCCGCGGCGGGCGGCGCGGCCCCGACCGCCGCCCCCATCGCCCCCAACGCCGACGCCAGCGCCCTGCGCGTCGGCCTCGCCTTCGACGTGGGCGGCCGCGGCGACCAGTCGTTCAACGACTCCGCCTACGCCGGTCTGGAGCAGGCCGTCGCCGAGCTGGGCCTGGTGCAGGCCAACACCCGCGAGGTGGCCGCGGCCACCGGCGAGAGCGAGGACGCGCGCGTCAGCCGCCTGCGCCAGCTCGCCACCGACGGCTTCAGCCCGATCGTCGCGGTCGGCTTCGCCTACTCGGAGTCCCTGACGACGGTGGCCGCGGAGTTCCCCGACACCCAGTTCGCGATCGTCGACTCGGTCGTGGACCTGCCCAACGTCACCAGCCTGACCTTCGCCGCCGAGCAGGGCTCGTTCCTGGTCGGTGCGGCGGCCGCGCTGCGCACGACGTCGTGCCAGATCGGCTTCGTCGGCGGCGTCGAGGTGCCGCTGATCCAGGCGTTCGAGGCGGGCTACGTGCAGGGCGCGAAGGCGGTGGCCCCGGACATCCAGGTCGACGTCGACTACATCTCGCCCGCGGGTGACTTCTCCGGCTTCAACGACCCGGCCCGCGGCACCGAGGTGACCCGCGGCCAGCTCGACGGCGGCGCCGACGTGGTCTACCACGCGGCGGGCGGCTCCGGCCAGGGCGTGTTCGAGGCCGTGGCCTCGGCGACCACCGCGGACGCCCCGAAGTACGCGATCGGCGTCGACTCCGACCAGTACAACACCGTCGCGGCCCCGACCAACGAGGTGATCATGACCTCGATGCTCAAGCGCGTCGACGTCGCGGTCTTCAACTACATCAACGCCGTGGCCGGCGGCGACACCACGGTGATCCCGCCGGTGTTCGACCTGTCCGTCGACGGCGTGGGCTACTCCACCACCGGCGGAGGGGTCGACGACATCGCCGCCGATCTCGACGCCTACAAGGCCGCCATCATCAGCGGCGACATCACGGTGAGCAGCACGCCGTAAGGCGCTGGGCGATAGGGCATCATCGCCGTACGCGGGGGGCCGGGGCCGATCGCCCCGGCCCCCCGACGCACGTCCGACGCCCGCACGTTCGACAAGGAGTGGCATGACGGACTACGCCGTCGAGCTGGCCGGGATCACCAAGCGCTTCCCGGGGGTGGTCGCCAACAGCGACATCCACCTCGCGGTGCGCCGCGGCGAGGTGCACGCGCTGTGCGGGGAGAACGGGGCCGGCAAGTCGACGCTGATGAAGATCCTCTACGGGATCCAGCAGCCCGACGAGGGAACGATCACCGTCGACGGCGGGCAGGTGCGGTTCCGCTCGCCGGCCGACGCGATCAGGGCCGGGATCGGCATGGTGCACCAGCACTTCATGCTGGCCGACAACCTCACCGTCGCGGAGAACATCCTGCTCGGCGCGGAGGCGCAGCTCGGCATCGGGGCGAAGGCGAAGGCCCGGATCACCGAGCTGGCCCGCACCGTCGGTCTCGACGTGCGGCCCGACACGCTCGTGGAGCGGCTCGGGGTGGCCGACCGGCAGCGCGTCGAGATCGTCAAGGTGCTCTACCGCGGCGCCCGCACGATCATCCTCGACGAGCCGACCGCCGTGCTGGTGCCGCAGGAGGTCGACGACCTGTTCGACACCCTGCGCGGCATGCGCGCCGAGGGCTTCACGTTCCTGTTCATCTCCCACAAGCTCGACGAGGTGCGCGCGATCGCCGACTCCATCACGGTGATCCGCCGCGGCACCTGTGTCGGCACCGCCGACCCGAAGGCGGTCACGAGCCGCCAGCTGGCCGAGATGATGGTCGGCAGCGAGCTGCCCAGCCCGGAGACCCGCGACTCCACCGTCACCGACCGCGAGGTGCTGCGCGTGACGGGCCTGCAGCTGGCCTCCGACGACGGGGGCCGGCCGCTGCTCTCCGACGTCGACCTCGTCGTGCACGCGGGTGAGGTGCTCGGCATCGCGGGCGTCGAGGGCAACGGGCAGACCGAGCTCGTCGAGACGATCATGGGGATGCGCCGGGCCGCGGACGGCGCGATCACGCTGTCCGGCAAGGACATCACCCGTGCGGGCACGCTGGCGCGGCGCGAGGCCGGCATCGGCTACGTCGCGGAGGACCGCACCCGCTACGGCCTGCTGGCCACGCAGCCGCTGTGGGCCAACCGGATCCTGGGCTACCAGAGCCGCCGCCCGGTGGCGCACGGCGGCCTGATCGACCGCGAGGCGGCCCGCCGCGACACCCAGCGCATCGTCGAGGAGTTCGACGTGCGCACGCCCGGCGTCGACGTCGCCGCGGCCGCGCTGTCCGGCGGCAACCAGCAGAAGCTGATCGTCGGGCGCGAGCTGTCCGGCGACCCCGTGCTGCTGATCGCCTCGCACCCCACCCGCGGCGTCGACGTCGGGGCGCAGGCGGGGATCTGGGAGGTGCTGCGCCGGGCGCGCGCGAACGGCCTCGCGGTGCTGCTGATCAGCGCCGACCTGGACGAGCTGATCGGTCTGTCCGACACGATCAAGGTGATGCTGCGCGGGCGCCTGGTGGCCGACGCCGACCCCGCCACGGTCACCCCCGAGGAGCTGGGAACCGCCATGACCGGTGCCGACGGAGCCGCGGCATGACCGTCAGCCGCATCCGCACCGCGCTGCTGCCCCCCGTACTGGCGATCCTGTTCGCCGCCGCGCTGTGCGCCGTGGCGCTGGTGATCAGCGGGGCGTCGCCCCTGACGGCGCTGGGCGTCATGATCGGCCAGGTCGGGCAGGGCACCACGGCCGTCGACATCGTCAACAGCGCCGCCATCTACTACTTCGTCGCGCTGGCCGCGGCGATCGGCTTCCAGATGAAGCTGTTCAACATCGGGATCGAGGGCCAGTACCGGCTCGCGGCGTGCGTGGCCGCGATCGTCGGCGGCCTGATCGTCCTGCCGCCGGTGCTGCACACGCTGGTGATCATCGTCGTGGCGGTGCTCGTCGGGGCGGTCTGGGCCGGGATCCCCGCGCTGCTCAAGGCCTACCGCGGCGTCAGCGAGGTGATCTCCACGATCATGCTGAACGCCGTCTCGCTCGGCCTGATCGCGTTCCTCATCCGCCCCGACTCGTTCGGGGTGCTGCAGGGCAACAACATCTCCACGAAGCCGATCGAGCCGAGCGGGCAGTTCCCGGGCGTCGACACCGGAGCGGGCACCGTCTTCGGGATGGTGTTCGTGGCCGTGCTGCTCGGCATCGGCTACTGGTTCCTGCTCAACCGCACGCGGTTCGGGTTCGAGCTCAAGGCGTCCGGCGAGTCGGCGACGGCGGCCACCGCAGGCGGTGTCGACGCGAAGCGGATGGTGATCATCGCGCTCGTCCTGTCGGGGGCGGTGGCCGGACTGGCCGGTCTGCCGGAGGTGCTCGGGCGCGACTTCGCCTACACGCTGACCTCGCCGCAGGGCTACGGCTTCACCGGCCTCGCCGTCGCGCTGCTGGGGCGCAACCACCCCGCGGGCATCGCGTTCGGCGCGCTGCTGTGGGCGTTCCTGGACAAGTCGGCGATCGCGCTCGACAACGTCGGCGTGCCCCGCGACATCGTCCTGATCATGCAGGGCTCGGTGGTGCTGTCGGTGGTCGTCGCGTACGAGATCGTGCGGCGCTACGAGCTCGCCGCCGAGCAGCGCCGGGTGGCCGCGCAGCTGCGCGGCGTCCCCGGGACCGAGAACACGTCAGCGACCGAGAAGGAGCCGTCGGCATGACCGCCACCCTCGCGAAGGCGGGCCGCAGCTTCGGCGCGCTGCCCGGCTGGGCGCGCTCGGCGATCGTCGTGGCGATCGGCGTCGGGCTGCTGGCGGTCACGGCCACGCTCACCGGCCAGATCCAGCTGACCTCCAGCGGCACCACCCAGGCCGCGGTGCGGCTGCTGCTGCCGATCCTGTTCGCCGCGCTGGGCGGGCTGTGGGCCGAGCGCGCGGGCGTCATCAACATCGGGCTCGAGGGCATGATGATCCTCGGGACCTGGGGCGCGGCATGGGCCGGCTACCAGTGGGGCCCGTACGCCGCCGTCGTCGGCGGGCTGGTGTTCGGGGTGCTCGGCGGGCTGCTGCACGCCGTCGCGACCGTGACGTTCGGCGTCAACCACATCGTCTCCGGCGTCGCCATCACGCTGCTCGGCCTCGGCGTCACCAAGTACCTCTCGACGCTGGTCTTCCTCCCGATCTCCGGCAACCCGCGGCAGAGCCCGCGGGTGGAGGGTTTCGAGACGTTCTCGGTGCAGCCGCTGGCCGACGGGCTCGCCGCCGTCGAGCGCGAGCAGCGGGTCGTGCTCTCCGACGTCGCGGGGCTCCTCGGCGGGCTGCTGTCCGGGCTGACCCCGCTCGTCGTGCTCGGGTTCGTGCTGGTGCCCGCGAGCTACCTGCTGCTGTGGCGCACCAGCTTCGGGCTGCGGCTGCGCTCGTGCGGGGAGAACCCGGTGGCTGCGGAGTCGCTGGGCGTGCAGGTCTACTTCTACAAGTACGTCGCGCTGATCGTGTCCGGCGGGCTCGCGGGGCTCGGCGGCGCCGCGCTCACCCTCAACCCCGGGCAGCTCGGCTACCTGGAGGGGCAGACCGGCGGCCGCGGCTACATCGGACTCGCCGCGATGATCTTCGGCAACTGGCGGCCCGGCGGGCTGCTCGCCGGCTCGGCGCTGTTCGGCTACGTCGACGGCGTGCAGCTGCGCGCGGGCGGCGAGGCGGTGCACGCTCTGCTCTACGGGGCGTCGATCCTGGCCGTCGGGCTGGCCGTCGTGTGGGTGCTGCGCCGGCGGTGGCAGACCGCGGCGATCGCGCTCGGTGCGGGGGCCGTGGTCTACGCGATCTACTTCTCGACCGAGACGGTGCCGCGCGAGTTCGCCTCCTACGCGCCGCAGATCGTCACGCTGCTGGTGCTGGCGGTGGCGTCGCAACGGCTGCGGCCGCCCGCCGCGATCGGCGTCGAGTACCGGAGGGGCGAGGGTGACTGACCGTGGATGTGACTGACTGGGAGGCGCTCCGGTCCGCCGCGGTCTCCGCGGCGGGGTCGGCGTACGCGCCCTACTCGCACCTGCAGGTCGGCGCGGCGGCGGTCTGCGACGACGGCCGCGTCGTCACCGGGTGCAACGTCGAGAACGCCTCCTACGGGCTCGGGCTGTGCGCGGAGTGCACGATGGCCGGGCAGCTGCGGCTCACCGGCGGCGGCCGGTTCGTCGCGGTCGCGTGCCGGTCGGGCACGGGGGAGCTGCTCATGCCGTGCGGCCGGTGCCGGCAGGTGCTCTACGAGTTCGGCGGGCCCGACTGCCTGCTCGACACCCCCCGCGGCGTCCGGCCGCTGAGCGAGGTCCTGCCCGACGCGTTCGGCCCGGAGCACCTCCCCACCTGACCCTGCAGGGTGCGCGCGGGGTGCGACGGGGCGGGTCGTACGGTCGGCGCATGAGCTTCTCGACCGTCGACGTGATCACCGCCAAGCGCGACGGGCGCCGGCTCACCGACGAGCAGATCGACTGGGTGCTGGCCGCCTACACCCGCGGCGACGTCGCCGACGAGCAGATGTCAGCGCTGGCGATGGCGATCCTGCTCAACGGCATGGACGCCGCCGAGATCGCCCGCTGGACCCAGGCCATGATCGACTCCGGCGAGACGCTGTCGTTCGGGGACATCGGCCGCCCGCTGGTGGACAAGCACTCCACCGGCGGCGTCGGCGACAAGATCACACTGCCGCTCGCGCCGCTCGTCGCGGCCTGCGGGGCGGCGGTCCCGCAGCTGTCCGGGCGCGGGCTCGGGCACACCGGCGGCACGCTGGACAAGCTGGAGTCGATCCCCGGCTGGCGGGCGTCGCTGACGCTCGACGAGATCGCGGCCCAGCTCGCGGCGGTCGGCGCGGTCGTCTGCGCCACCACCCCGACGCTCGCCCCGGCCGACCGCAAGCTCTACGCCCTGCGCGACGTCACCGGCACCGTCGAGTCCATCCCGCTCATCGCGAGCTCGATCATGAGCAAGAAGATCGCGGAGGGCACGGGCGGGCTGGTGCTCGACGTCAAGGTCGGGTCGGGGGCGTTCATGAAGACCCTCGACCGGGCCCGGGAGCTCGCGCGCACGATGGTCGACATCGGTGGGGCCCACGGCCTCGCCACCACGGCGCTGGTCACCGACATGTCGGTGCCGCTCGGGCGGGCCGCCGGCAACGCGCTGGAGGTCGCCGAGTCCGTCGAGGTGCTGCGCGGGGGCGGGCCGGCCGACGTCGTCGCGCTGACGGTCGCGCTGGCCCGGGAGATGCTCGCGCTCGCCGGGATCACCGACGTCGACCCGGCGCAGGTGCTCGCGTCGGGCGCCGCGTACCCGGTGTGGGAGGCCATGATCGCGGCCCAGGGCGGCGACCCGTCCGCGGCGCTGCCGGTGGCCTCGCACGTGGAGACGGTCGCGGCCGACCGGTCCGGCACGTTCACCCCCGACGCCCTCGCCGTCGGCGTGGCGGCCTGGCGCCTCGGGGCCGGGCGGGCGCGCAAGGAGGACGCGGTGCAGGCCGGGGCCGGGGTGCTGCTGCTCGTCGACCCGGGGGCCGAGGTGGGGGCCGGGACGCCGCTGCTGGAGCTGCACACCGACACCCCCGCCGCCGTGGCCGGGGCCCGCGCCGCCCTCGACGGGGGGCTGCGGATCACCGACGGCCCCGCCGAGCGCCCGGAGCTGCTCCTGGACACGATCCGCCCCTGACGCGCGGCCGCCGGGATCGCCACCCGCGGCGGACTCGCGGGGTGGCGTCGGCCGACTCGCCGGGTGGGAGCGGCACACTCGCGGGGACGACGGAGGGCCCCGACTCCGTCGAGTCGGGGCCCTCCGTGGTGCGTGCCGCGGTCAGTCGTCGTCGGGGTCGTCGGTGACGGTGTCGCCCGCGCTCGCCCCGTTCGACGACTTCACCGTGACCTTGCGCGAGCGGCGCTGGGTCGGGCGGGGCGGCGGGGGCGGGGACTGCGGCTGCCCGCCCCGGCCCAGGATGAGCTCGGCGAAGGTGGCCATCGCCTCGTCGAGCTGGCCGCCGTTGCGCCGCTCGGACTCCTCGTTGGCCCGCTCCACCAGCGCGCGCACCTCGGCGGCGTCGGGGCGCTCGACGAGCACGGCGTCGATGCGGCCGAGCTTCTCGTCGAGGCGGCCGTCGAGCGAGCCGAACTTGCCGTCGACGGCCTTGTCGAGCGACTCCAGCCGGTCGGTGACGGCCTGGTCGACCGCGTCGAGCCGGGCCGCGAGGGCCTCCAGGCGGGCGGCGAGCCCGTCGAGCGGCTCCGTCGGGTCGACGGCGGGGCGCCCGGCCAGGTCCTCCAGGCGGCGGTGCAGGCCGACGCTGGTGTCGCCGAGCAGGTTGCGCAGGCCCTCGCCGGTCTCGTCGAACGCACGGGAGGCGCCGTCGAGCTGCTCGCGGACCACGCGCTCGATGCCGTCGATCCGCTCCTTGATCGGCGTGCCGACCGAGGACGGCATCGCGTCGAGGCGCATCTCGTGGCGGTCGAGCCGGTTGTCGAGGTCGTCGAGGCGCTTGTGCAGCCCGCCGAGGCGGTCGTCGAGCCCGTCCATCCGCCCGGAGATGCCCTCCATGCGCCCGGCCATGCCGTCGAGGCGGCCGTCGAGCTGGGCGAACGGCTTCGCCAGCTTGTCGGGCAGCGCCTCCAGTGCCCGCATCACCGAGGCGAGGGTGGCGTCCTGGGCGTCGAGCTTGGCGACGGTCTCGTCGAGGCGCTCGGCGAGGACGCTGACCTCGGTGCGGTCGGGCAGCTCGGTGAGGCGCTTGCGCACCGTGCCCAGCGCGTCGAGGGCGGCGAGGCGGGCGTGGATCTCGTCGAGCGAGTCGAAGATCTGCTGCTGCTCGCTGTCGCGGATCTCGGCGGCGCGCACGAGCATTCCGCGCATGCGGTCGAACGACTGGATGGAGTCATTGCTCATGGCGGCGGGGAGCTTCCTCTGAGCGGACGGGGAGCACTCAGCGTAGCGATGGCCGGTGATCACCCGTCCGCGGCTCCCCGTTCGGCGGTGGCGTCGCCCGTACGGACGAGTCCGACCGGCCGGGGAGGGCGCCGTGACGTGGTGTTCTAGGTTCAGCACGTGCCCGTACCCCTGAACCTCGAGACCGTCCGCGACGCGCCCAAGGTCCTGCTCCACGACCACCTCGACGGCGGCCTGCGCCCGGTCACGGTGGTCGAGCTCGCCGACGCCGTCGGTTACGGCCCGCTACCGACCGTCGACGTTCCGGCGCTGGGCCGCTGGTTCCTCGACGCCGCGCACTCCGGGTCGCTGGTGCGCTACCTGGAGACGTTCGGGCACACCGTCGGCGTGATGCAGACCGCCGACGCGCTCGTCCGGGTCGCCGCCGAGTGCGCCGAGGACCTCGCCGACGACGGCGTCGTCTACGCGGAGGTGCGGTTCGCCCCCGAGCTGCACGTGGACGGGGGGCTGGAGCTGCCCGCCGTCGTCGAGGCGGTGCTGGAGGGCTTCCGCGTCGGCTGCGCGCGGGCGGCGCAGCGGGGTCGCCGGATCCGCGTCGGCTGCCTGCTCACCGCGATGCGCCACGCCGCCCGCAGCCGCGAGATCGCCGAGCTCGCGATCCGCTACCGCGACGTCGGCGTGGTGGGCTTCGACATCGCCGGGGCCGAGGCCGGGTTCCCGCCCACGCGCCACCTCGACGCGTTCGAGTACGTCCGCCAGCAGAACGGGCACTTCACGATCCACGCGGGCGAGGCGTTCGGGCTGCCGTCGATCTGGGAGGCGCTGCAGTGGTGCGGCGCCGACCGCCTCGGGCACGGCGTCCGGATCGTCGACGACATCACCGTCGACGACAACGGCGACGCCTCGCTCGGCCGGCTCGCCGCGTACGTCCGGGACATGCGGATCCCGCTGGAGATGTGCCCGACGTCGAACCTGCACACCGGCGCGGCGAAGTCGCTCGCGGAGCACCCGATCGGCCTGCTGGCGAAGCTGCGGTTCCGGGTCACGGTCAACACCGACAACCGGCTGATGTCCGACATCTCGATGAGCCGGGAGATGGCCGGGCTCGCCGAGACGTTCGGCTACGACTGGGCCGACCTGCAGTGGTTCACCGTCAACGCGATGAAGTCGGCGTTCATCGGGTTCGACGAGCGGCTGGCCCTGATCAACGACGTGATCAAACCCGGCTACGCGGCGCTGCAGGCCTAGTTCTGGTGCAGGCGCCCGGACAGGTCCTCGACGAGCTCGCGGAACCGCGCCGACTCCCGGTCGAACGGCGGGCTCGGGGCCAGGCGGGTCGGGTTCGGGCGCACCACGAACGACACGAGCCAGCCCAGCGGCTGGTTCTCCGCCAGCGCCTCGGCGGGCTCGTCGTCGCCCGCCCACTCGGCGACGTCGCGCAGCAGCTCGGTGGCCTGCTCCAGCTGCGTCGCGTCGACCGCGACGACACCCTCGGCGATGTCGTCGGCCAGCCCGGTGAGGACGTAGGTGTCGAGCTCGTGGACCTCGACCTCCAGCTCGCCCACCGCCGCCTTCGCGACGACGTCGGGCCAGGTGGACGCGACCGTCAGGTCGTGCCCCTCGGCCCCGTCCTCGCCGATCCAGCGGGCCAGCGCGCGCTCGCTGCCGAACACCTCGACGGTGCCGCCGCTGCCCAGGAACACCGGCTTGTCGTCGAGGAAGCAGCGCAGCGAGACGAACTCGCCGTCGCGGGTGGTGATCCGGATCGGGTGGATGCCGACCTCGTCCCAGAAGCCCGCCGCGGCGTCCTCGTCGTCGGCGGTGTCGTCGTCGGTGTCGACCGAGTCGTCGGCGGGGAGGACGGCGTCGACGTCCTCGACCGGCACGACCTCCTTCTCCGCGACCGCGAGCGCCGCGGCGTCGACCTCGGGGGTGTCGACGAGGTCGTCGAGCGCGTCGATCACGTCGTCCCAGCGCGCGGCGATCACGCCGACCATCTCGGTCCACAGCCGGGCGCCCTCGCGCCCGACGAACGGCTGGGTGCCCTGGCGGAGCAGGTCGAAGCCCGGCGCGGAGTCGAGCACCTCGGTGACGACGTCGAGCCCGCAGACGTCGGAGATCGAGCGCAGCATCTCGACGATCTCGCTCAGCTCGCCGATCGTCCACTGGTCGGCGTCCTCGGCGGCGATCTCGGGCACGCCGATGACGTCGTAGACCTGGGTGTCCTCCGGCGTCAGCTCGGCGACCGTGAGGTCGGGGACCACCGACCACGCCGGGTGGTCGATCAGGTCGTGCTCGCGGACCGTGCGGACGAACGCCGCGAGCTGCGCGACCTCGGGGAAGGCGAACAGCGCGTCGTCGTCGCCGAGGAAGGCCTCCCACTCCTCGCCGTCCTCGCGCCACCTCGGCGCCCACAGGGTGACGAGGTCGCCCTCGGTGAGGGAGAGCTGGATCGGGACGATGTCGCTGGCCACGGCGAGAGCCTAGGACCCGCCCCGGTCAGCGACCGACCGGGTGCCAGACGGTCTTGATCTCGGCGAACGCGCGCAGCCGGCCGATGCCCGGTGCGCGAGCCGGATCCGGTTCGGCGGCCGGGCGGGGCAGCACCCGCTTCACGGTGCCCGCCGCGGCCCGCTCGCAGTCGGCCGCGACCTCCTCCGGCGCGCCGACGAGGTCGAGCGCCTGCACGTCGCCGTGCGCGGCGAGCCAGGGGGCCAGCTCCGCGGTGGAACCGGTGAGGACGTTGACGACGCCGCCCGGGACGTCGGAGGTGGCGAGCACCTCGCCGAGGCCGACCGCGGGCAGCGGCCGCTCCTGCGACGCCACCACCACGACGGTGCAGCCGGTGGCCAGCACCGGGGCGACGACGTCGACGAGGCCCAGCAGCGACGACGACTGCGGCGCCAGCACGCCGACCACGCCCGTCGGCTCGGGGGTGGACCAGTTGACCAGCGGCCCCGCGACCGGGTTGACCGAGCCCAGCACGGAGGCGATCTTGTCGGTCCAGCCCGCGTACCAGACCCAGCGGTCGATCGCGGCGTCGACGAGGCCCGACGCCTTCCGGCGCGTCCCGCCCTCGGCGGCCAGCACGTCGTCGACGAACTGGTCGTGGCGGGCCTGCAGCATCTCGGCGACGCGGTAGAGGACCTGGCCGCGGTTGTAGGCCGTCGCCCCGGACCAGCCGCCGAACGCGCCGCGGGCGGCGGAGACGGCGTCGCGGAGGTCCTTGCGGCTCGCCTGCGCGGCGTGGGCCAGCAGCCGGCCCTTCGTGTCGGAGACCGGGTAGACGCGGCCGGACTCCGACCGGGGGAAGGCACCGCCCACGTACAGCTTGAACGTCTTGGCCACGGGGAGGCGGCCGTCGACGGCGGGGGAGAGGCTCACGGGGTCAGCCTACGGCCGGGCGCCGACGGGGTCAGGCGGAGAGGTAGGCCTCCAGGCCCGCCCGCCCGCCCTCGCGGCCGAAGCCGGACTCCCGGTAGCCGCCGAAGGGGGAGGTGGGGTCGAAGCGGTTGAAGGTGTTGGTCCAGACCACCCCGGCCCGCAGGCGCTGCGCGGTCCACATCGCCTTCGCGCCCTTCTCCGTCCAGATCCCCGCCGATAGTCCGTAGGGGGTGTTGTTGGCCTTCGCCACGGCCTCCTCCGGCGTGCGGAAGGTGAGGACCGAGAGCACCGGGCCGAAGATCTCCTCGCGGGCCACCCGCATCGTCTGCTCGACGCCGGAGAACACCGTGGGCGGGAAGTACAGGCCGCGCTCGGGCAGCGGGCAGGAGCTGGTCCAGCGCACGGCGCCCTCGGCGTCGCCCGCGGCGGCGAGGTCGACGATCCGGCCCAGCTGGGCGCGGGAGTTGATCGCGCCGACGTCGGTGTTCTTGTCCAGCGGGTCGCCGACGCGCAGGGTCTCGACGCGGCGCAGCAGCAGCTCGGAGAACTCCTCGGCGATCGACTCCTGCACGAGCAGCCGCGACCCGGCGCAGCAGACGTGGCCCTGGTTGAAGAAGATCCCGTCGACGACGCCCTCGACGGCCTGGTCGATGGCCGCGTCGTCGTAGACGATGTTGGCGGCCTTGCCGCCGAGCTCCAGGGTGAGGCGGCGGCCGGTGCCCGCCAGCGTCCGCTGGATCTCCTTGCCGACGTCGGTGGATCCGGTGAACGCCACCTTGTCGAGCCCGGCGTGCCCGACGAGCGCCGCGCCGACGTCGCCCGCCCCGGGCAGCACGTTGAGCACGCCGGCGGGCAGCCCGGCCTCGGCGGCGATCTCGGCGAGGACCAGCGCGGTGAGCGGGGTGGTCTCGGCGGGCTTGAGGACGATCGTGTTGCCGCAGGCCAGTGCGGGGGCGATCTTCCAGGCGGCCATCAGCAGCGGGAAGTTCCACGGGATCACCGCGCCCACGACGCCGACCGGGCGGGGATCGGGGCCGAGCCCGGCGTAGCCGAGCTTGTCGGCCCAGCCGGCGTGGTGGAACAGGTGCGCCGACGCGGTGGGCACGTCGACGTCGCGGGACTCGCGGATCGGCTTGCCGTTGTCGAGCGTCTCCAGCACGGCCAGCTCGCGGGAGCGCTCGGCGACGATGCGCGCGATCCGGTAGAGGTACTTGGCCCGCTCGGCGCCCGGCATCGGGCCCCAGGTCTTCTCGAACGCGCGTCGGGCGGCGGCGACGGCCCGGTCGACGTCCTGCGCCGACGCGGTGCCGACCTCGGCGAGCACCTCCTCGGTGGCCGGGTTGACCGTCTTCAGCGCCTCGCCGCCCCCGTCGACGAACGCGCCGTCGACGAAGGGGCGGTAGGTGGGCGCCAGGTTCGCCAGCGCCGCGGACTCGGGGGCGGGGGCGTAGTCCCAGGTGGTCATCAGGCGGTGCCGATCCGGTCGGTGTTCTCGTAGTGTCCGAGCGCCTGGGTGCGGCGCTGCCGGAGCAGGTCGCCCAGCAGGGACGACGCCCCGAACCGGAACAGGTCGGGCGTCAGCCACTGCGGTCCGGCGACCTCGTTGACGGCGACGAGGTGCCGGATCGCGTCCTTGCTGGTGCGGATCCCGCCCGCGGCCTTGACCCCGCGCAGCTCGCCGGTGGCCCGGTGCCAGTCGCGGACGGCCTGCAGCATCACCTGCACGACCGGCAGGGTGGCGGCGGGGGAGATCTTGCCGGTGGAGGTCTTGATGACGTCGGCCCCGGCGAGCAGTGCGAGCCAGGAGGCGCGGCGCACGTCGTCGTAGCCGGCGAGCTCGCCGGTCTCCAGGATGACCTTGAGGTGGGCCGGCCCGCAGGCCGCCTTGACGGCGACGATCTCGTCGAACACCTGGCCGTAGCGGCCGGACAGCCACGCGCCGCGGTCGATCACCATGTCGATCTCCGACGCCCCCGCGTCGACGGCGAGGGCGGTGTCGGCCAGCTTCACCGCGCGCGACGAGCGCCCGGCGGGGAACGCGGTGGCGACGGCGGCGACGGCCACCCCGGACCCCCGCAGCGCCTCGACGGCCGTGCCCGCGAGGTCGGGGTAGACGCAGACGGCGGCGACCGGGGGCACCTCGGGGTGGTCGGGGTCCGGGCGGCGCGCCTGGGCGCACAGCGAGCGGACCTTGCCCGGGGTGTCCGAGCCCTCCAGCGTCGTCAGGTCGATCATCGAGATCGCCGCGTCGAGCGCCCGGAGCTTGGACTCCTTCTTGATGCTGCGGGTGGCCAGCGCCGCCGAGCGGCGTTCGAGGCCCACCTGGTCGACGCCCGGCAGGCCGCGCAGGAACCGGCGCAGGGACCCGTCGTCGCGCACGGCGTCGGCCAGGTCCAGCGAGGCCCGCGGGGCCGGAACGGTCGTCGTCACGCGGCGAGTCTAGGCGGGATCGACGCGGCCGACCCCGGACGCACCACGCCCGCCGCACGGGACGGGCGGCGGGCGTGTGCGGTGATGCGGGCGGAGCGGTGTGTCAGGTCGAGCTGGGCCTCACGTGGAGCTGTGCAGGCGGACGACGCCGACCGTGACGTCCTCCAGGCCGCCGCGGTCGAAGTCGCGGCGGAGCTGGTCGGCCTTGATCGTGGCCGTCAATCCGTCGAACGGCCCGTGGGCGTCGACCTCCCCGGTCTGGGGGTCGACGGCGAGCACCACGTATCCGTCGCACTGCGTGAGCTTCTCGGCCGCTGCGACGAGCGTCGCCTCGTCGGAAGTCGTGTTCTCCGGCACCGGATCACCTCCTAGTCATCTAGTACAGCGTCGGAAGGGCCTCCGGCGTGACAGTCTTTGCGACGTACCACCCGTTCGGGTCAGGGTGAATGTCGAAGTCGATCACCGATCGTGCCGGATCCACGACAGGGGGCGCATGAACCGGGCGACTCGTGCCGTCAACGTCACCATCCTGATACTCCTGGTGACGACGACGGCCACCGGCGTGCTCGCCTTCGCGGTGGGGGCCCCGGGGCCCGCCCGGTGGGTCACGGGGGTCCACGGGGCGTCCGGACTGGGCCTGCTGCTGCTCGTCCCGGCGAAGTCGCGCATCGCCCGGCGGGGTCTGCGGCGGCCCGGACGGTCGCGGAAGGTGATCGGCTGGGCGTTCGTGGGGCTCGTGGCGCTGGCCGTCGGCAGCGGGCTGCTGCACGCGCTGTGGGGCTGGGCGCCGGTGGTGCTCGGGCTGCTGCCGATGCAGGTCCACGTCGGCGCCGCGGTGGGGGTCGTCGTGCTGCTGGCGGCGCACCTGCGGGTGCACCGCAGGCGGCCGCTGCTGCGCCGCACCGACCTGGACCGCCGCCGCGCGCTGCTCGGCACCGGGGTCGTCGCGGGGTCGGCGCTGCTGTGGGTGCTCGCGCCGGGCCGGGCGCGGCGGGAGACCGGGTCGCACGAGGTCCCGACGGTCCCCGTCACCCAGTGGATGTTCGACCCGGTGCCCCGCCTGCCCGACCGCCCGCTGCGGACGCCCGCCGGGGAGGTCGACCTCGCGGCGCTGCCGACGGCCTCGGTCCGGGCCGTCCTGGACTGCACCGGCGGCTGGTACTCCGAGCAGGAGTGGCGCGGGGTGCCGGTCTCCGCGCTGGGCCTGCCGGCGTCCGCGTCGATCGACGTCGTCTCGGCCACCGGGTACCGGCGGCGCTTCCCGGCGTCGGGGGCCGGGTCGCTGCTGCTCGCCACGCACCTCGCCGGGCGGCCGCTGTCGGCCGGGCACGGCGCGCCGGTGCGGCTGGTGGCGCCGGGGCGGCGCGGGTTCTGGTGGGTGAAGTGGGTGGTGGCCGTCGAGGTCGTCGACGAGCCGTGGTGGTGGCAGCCGCCGTTCCCGCTGCAGTAGTCACCGCGCCGGTGGTCACCGCGCCGCGGGCTCCCCGCCGAGCGGGCGGAACATGACCGTCAGGCCGACGTCGCCGTGCACGGGGTGGGCGAACGCCCCGGGCACCACGCCGACGGTCGCGAACCCGAGCGAGTGCCACAGCGCCAGCGCGCGGGTGTTCGTCTCGACGACGGCGTTGAACTGGATCCCGCGGAACCCCTGCGCCGCCGACCAGGCGACCACGTGCTCGCCCAGCGCCCGGCCCACCCCGCGGCGCGAGGCCGCCGGGTCGACCATGAAGCTGCCCGTGCCGACGTGCGACCCCGGCCCCCGCTGGTTGGGGCCCGCCTTGGCGCTGCCGAGCACCGTGCCGTCGTCGTCGACGGCGACGAACGTCGCACCCGGGGGCCGGAGCATCCACGTCGCGCGGGCGTCGTCCTCGGTGATGTCGCGGGGGAGCGTGTAGGTCTCGCCCGCCGCCACGATCTCGCGCAGGAACGGCCAGATCGCGGGCCAGTCGTCGGGGGTCGCGTCACGGATCAGCACGGGTGCCAGGATCGCGGGCATGCGCATCCTCCGCACCCCCGATCCGCGCTTCGCCGACCTCCCCGGCTTCCCGTACGAGCCCCGCTACGCCGACGTGCCCGACGGCGACGGCGGCACGCTGCGGATGGCGTGGGTCGAGGACGGCCCCGCCGACGGGCCGGTGGCCCTGCTGCTGCACGGGGAGCCGAGCTGGTCGTTCCTCCACCGGACGATGATCCCCGTCCTGGCCGCGGCCGGGCTGCGGGTCCTCGCGCCCGACCTCGTCGGGTTCGGCCGCTCCGACAAGCCCGCCGAGATCGGCGACCACTCCTACGCGCGGCACGTCGAGTGGGTGCGGGCGCTGCTGTTCGACGTGCTCGACCTGCGCGGCGTCACGCTCGTCGGGCAGGACTGGGGCGGGCTGATCGGGCTGCGGCTGGTGGCCGAGCACCCGGACCGGTTCGCGGGCGTCGTCGCGGCCAACACCGGGCTGCCCACCGGGGACGTCGACATGCCCGAGGTGTGGTGGCGGTTCCGCCGCGCCGTGGAGGGCGCGCAGACGCTGGACGTCGCGCGGCTGGTGCAGTCGGGCTGCCGGACGCGGTTCACCGACGCGGTGCGCGCGGCCTACGACGCCCCGTTCCCCGACGAGTCGCACAAGGCGGGCCCGCGGGCGATGCCGCTGCTCGTCCCGACCCGGCCCGACGACCCGGCGACGGAGGCCAACCGGGCCGCCTGGTCCGTCCTGCGCGGGCTGGACCTGCCGTTCCTCTGCGCGTTCAGCGACGGCGACCCGATCACCGCGGCGATGGAGCCGGTGCTGCGCGCGGAGCTGCCCGGCGCCGCGGGCCGGCGGCACCCGACGATCACCGGCGCCGGGCACTTCCTGCAGGAGGACGCCGGCCCGGAGCTGGCCGCGGCGGTGCTGAGCCTGGTGCGGGGATGACCGGGGCCGGGGTGGGGCGGGGGATAACCTCCGCGGCATGGATGTCCGCGTCGTCGACCACCCGCTGGCCCTCGCCCGCCTCTCCACGATGCGGGACGCCCGCACCGACAACGCGGCCTTCCGGGCCGCGCTGCGCGACCTCACCCTCATGCTCATCTACGAGGCCACCCGCGACGCCCCCGTCGCCACCGCGCCGCTGCACACCCCGGTCGCCCGCACCACCGGCTACCGGCTGGCCAGCCCGCCGCTGCTGGTGCCGGTGCTGCGGGCCGGGCTCGGGATGGTCGACGCCGCGCAGGCCCTGATGCCCGAGGCGCAGATGGGGTTCGTCGGGCTGGCCCGCGACGAGCAGACCCACCAGCCCGTGCCCTACATGGAGTCGCTGCCCGAGTCGCTGGCCGGGCGGCCGGTGTTCGTGCTCGACCCGATGCTCGCCACCGGCGGCTCGATGGAGCACACGATCCGGATGCTCACCGAGCGCGGCGCCACCGACGTCACCGCGATCTGCGTGCTGGCGGCCCCGGAGGGCATCGCGCACCTGGAGCGCAGCGGCCTGCCGGTCCGCGTCGTCACCGGCAGCGTCGACGAGCGGCTCAACGACTCGGCGTACATCGTCCCGGGTCTGGGGGACGCGGGGGACCGGCAGTTCGGCGCGGTGCCCTAACCCCGCCCGTCCCGCCCCGCCCCGCCCCGCCCCCCGCATTGCAGGAAGGCCACCTTGCCGCCATGAGGTGGCGGGATGGTGGCCTTCCTGCGACGGGGACGGGCCGCCGCCTCAGGGATCGGCCCGCAGCCAGCCGTCCAGCGCGGCGTGCAGGGCGGCGGGGAAGCCGCCCGCCGCGGCGAGCCCGTGCCGCTCCAGGTCGACGAGCCCGTGCACCAGCGCCTGCACGGCCAGGGCGATCGTCGACGGGTCGGCGTCGGGGCGCGGGGCCCGGGCCGCCAGCGCCCGGCACACGGCGTGGGCGAAGGACGGCAGGACCGCGGTGGTCAGGGCGGTGCCGTGCAGGTGCGGGTCGGCGAGCGCGGTGTCGCGGTAGGCCAGCGCGAGGCGGCCGAGGTGCTCGACCGGGTCGGCCGCGGGTTCGACGGCATCGAGGCGCTCGGCGAGGTCGTGCACGGCACGGGTGTGCAGGACGTCGAGCAGCGCGGGCTTGCCGCCGAACAGCGCGTAGACCGCGGTGGTGGACGTCCCGCAGTCCTGGGCGAGCGTGCGCAGGCTCAGCGCCTCGGGGCCGCCGCCGGAGAGCAGCGTGCCCGCACGGTCGAGCAGGCGCTCGCGCAGCGCCGCGTCGTGGACCTTCGGGCGGGGCATCGCGGCACAGTAGCGCCGGTGGTGCTCAGCCGCCGGGCGCGATCGTCGCGGCGAGGGTGCCGCCGAGCTCCGCGCAGGCCGCCAGGTCGGACGGGCCCGGTGCCCCGGTGACCAGGACGTGGGCCGCGGTCTGCGTCCACCCCAGCCCGCCCGTGACGGTCTCGACCGAGCGCACCGCCCCCTCGACCCCCAGGTTCCCGTGCACGTAGAGGCCGAAGGGCAGGCCGCGGGTGTCGTCGGCGCAGACGTGGTAGACGGTGTCGAAGAAGTGCTTGAGCGCCCCGGACATGTACCCGATGTTGGCGGGCGTGCCGAGCACGACCGCGTCGGCGGCGAGCAGGTCGGACGCCGTGGCGGCCAGCGCCGCCCGGCGCACCACCTCCACCCCGGTGATCTCCGGGTCGTGCGCCCCGCGCAGCACGGCGTCGAGCATCTCCGCCGTCGACGGTGACGGCGTGTGGTGGACGACGAGCAGCCGGCTCACCCCGGCACCCGCGCCAGCGTCCCGGACTCCAGCGCCACCCACACCGCGCCGTCCGGGCCGACGGCGAGGCCGTGCGGTTCGCGGCCCGGCGCGAGGTCGACGCGGCGCCGCACCTCGCCCCCGGCGACGTCGACGACGTGCGCGGTGCCCCAGTCGGTGACCCGGCACCCGTCGGCCACCGCGGCGACGGCGTGCGGCTTCGCGCCGGGACCGAGCGGGACCTCGGTGACCGCGCCGTCGGCGGCGACGTGCGCGACGGAGCCCGCCAGGATCTGCGCGACCCACACCCCGTCCGCACCGGCCGCGATGCCGACCGGGCCGCCGTCCGCCGTCGGCAGCGCGACGACGTCGACCTCCCCGTCGGCGAACCGGGCCAGCGCCCCGGCGCCGTTGAGCGCGACCCAGACCGTGCCGTCGGGCGCGGCGGTCACGGCGGCGGGCCGGGATCCGGGCGGCAGCGCCCAGGTCCGCGCCGCGCCGTCGGGGGTGAGCAGCCCGAGCGCGTCGGTGCCCGTCGCGGTGAACCACACCCCGTCCGCGGCGGGCGCCACGCCGTAGGGCGCGCTGCCGGCGGGCACGGGGAAGCGGGTCGGGCGACCGTCGCGGTCGACGTGGCCGACGGCGTCGTCGCCGGTCCGGCTGAACCACACCGCGCCGTCCGGGGCGGCGCACAGGACCGACGGGCGGCAGTCCGGATCGTCCAGGTCGGTGACCCGCGGCCGCCCGGCCCGCCCGTCGGGGTGCACGGGCACCCGGGCGACGGCACCGGCGTGCACGAGCGTCACCCAGACCGCGTCCACGGTGGCGGTGACGCCGTAGGGCCCGGACCCGGGCGGGAACTCGATCGTCATCCGTCCCCCAGCAGTGCGGTGACGGTGGCCGCGAGCGCGTCGAGCCGGGCCTGCGCGCGGGCCCGGTCGCCGTGCTCGACCACCTCCAGGTACGCCTTCAGCTTGGGTTCCGTGCCCGAGGGCCGGATCACCAGCCGCTCCCCGTCGCGGCGCAGCACCAGCACGTCCGGGGCGGGCCGGGTGACGGCCCAGCCCGGCGGCGGGGCGTCGCGCAGCCGGGCCACGGCGGAGTCGCGGGGGCCGGGCTCCATCCGCACGGAGATGCCGCGGGTGAGGTGGACGCCGTGCCGGGCGGACAGCTCGTCGAGCCGGTCGAGCAGGCCCTTCCCCTCGGCGGCGAGACCGGCCGCGAGGTCGCAGGCGACGGTGGCGGCCGCGATCCCGTCCTTGTCGTTGACGGCCCCGGGGTCCACGCAGTAGCCGAGCGCCTCCTCGTAGCCGTACACCAGGCCGGGCCCGCCGCGGACGATCCACTTGAAGCCGGTGAGCGTCTCGGCGAACCGTGCGCCGTACCCGGCCGCGACCGACCGCAGCATCGACGACGACACGACCGTCGTGGCCACCAGCGGGTCGTCGTGGGAACCGGTGCGCAGCAGGTGGTCGCCGAGCAGCACGCCGGTCTCGTCGCCGGTGAGCATGCGCCAGCCCCCGGCCGCGGGGACGCCGAGGGCGCAGCGGTCGGCGTCGGGGTCCAGGGCGATCGCGAGGTCGGCCCCCACCTCCGCGGCCAGCGCGAGCAGCGCGTCGGTGGCGCCGGGCTCCTCCGGGTTGGGAAAGGTGACCGTCGGGAAGTCGGGGTCGGGCGCGGCCTGGGCCGCCACGACGTGGACGTCGGTGAACCCGGCACGGCGCAGCGCGTGCACCGCCGTGGCCCCGCCGACGCCGTGCATCGGGGTGAGTGCGACGCGCAGGGTGCGGGCGGTGCCCCGGGGGAGCCGTCCGACGCGGTCCAGGTAGGACTCCGTCACGTCCGCACCGGACACGTCACCGCCGGTGGGGACCGAGACGGCGGCCGGGGCGGCCGTGATGGCCGCCTCGATCTCCGCGTCCGACGGGGGAGCGAGCTGCGCGCCGTCGGCGAGGTAGACCTTGTAGCCGTTGTCGGCAGGCGGGTTGTGCGACGCCGTGATCTGCACCCCGGCCACCGCCCCCAGCTCCCGGACGGCGAACGCGAGCACCGGCGTCGGGAGGGGGGAGGGCAGGGTGCGCACCGCGAACCCCGCGCCCGCGAGCACGTCGGCGGCCGCCGCGGCGAACGCCTCCGACCCGTGCCGGGCGTCGCGCCCGACCACCACGGTGCCGCGGGCCCCGTCGCGGGCCAGCCAGGCCGCGAGCCCGGCCGTCGCCCGGCGGACCACGGCCACGTTCATCCCGGCCGGCCCGGCCCGCACCGGCCCGCGCAGCCCGGCGGTGCCGAAGCGCAGCATCCCGGACATCCGGTCGGCCAGATCGTCGTCGGGACCCCCCGCCATGACGTCGGCGAGCACCCGCTGCAGCTCGGCGCGCGTCGCGGGGTCGGGGTCGTCGGCGATCCAGCGCAGTGCCGCGTCCCGGAGCGCGGGCCTCATGCCCGTGCGCGGAAGGGGTCGCCGGGGCGGCCGTTCCCGCTCACGACCGCGCCACCAGCTCGCGCAGCAGCCCGCCCATCCGCCCGGCCGCCGCGGCGCCCGCCTCCAGCACCTCGTGGTGGTCCAGCGGGGCGCCGCTCAGACCCGCGGCCAGGTTCGTCACCAGCGACAGCCCGAACACCTCGACGCCGAGCGCGCGCGCCGCGATCGCCTCCAGCACCGTCGACATCCCCACGAGGTCGGCGCCCAGCCCGCGGAACATGCGGATCTCGGCGGGCGTCTCGAAGTGCGGACCGGTCAGCCCGGCGTAGACGCCCTCGGCGAGCGTCGGGTCGATCTCGCGGGCGAGCGCGCGCAGCCGGGGGGAGTAGAGGTCGGTGAGGTCGACGAACTGCGCACCGCGCAGCGGCGACGTCGCCGTCATGTTGAGCTGGTCGGAGATCAGGACCGGGTCACCGACGGCCATGCCCTCGCGGATGCCGCCCGCCGCGTTCGTCAGTACGACGGTGGAGACGCCCGCGGCGGCGGCGGTGCGCACGCCGTGCACGACCGGGTCGACGCCGTGGCCCTCGTAGAGGTGGGTGCGCCCGAGCAGCACCAGCACCCGCCGGTCGCCGACCGGGACCGACCGCACCGTGCCGCCGTGGCCCGTCACGGTGGGGGCGAGGAAGCCGGGCAGGTCGGCCATCGGGATCTCGTGGGTGGCCTCGCCGATCAGGTCGGCGGCCGGGCGCCAGCCCGACCCCAGCACCACGGCCACGTCGTGGGTGGGCACCCCGGTGGCCTCGGCCAGCGCGGCCGCCGCGCTCTCGTGCTCGCTCATGACGGGCAGCCTACGGGCCGCGCGATCAGTCCCCCGCGGTGGCGAAACCGTCCATGAGCACGTCGAACAGGGCCTCGGTGGTGCCCTCGCCGCGGTTTCCCGGGACGGTGAGCCGGGCCACCCACACCGCGTCGCCGTCGGCGGGAACCAGCGCCAGCCAGGTGGCGCGCTCCTGGCCGTGGCGCTCGGTGCGGTAGGTCAGGCGGTCGTCGAGGAGCGGGGTCTGCTCCAGCGACTCGACGCCGAGCACGTCGGTGGTGAGCCCGGCGAGCGCCGCGTCGCGGGACTCGGCCCGCTCCACCGTGAACTCCTCCGTGCCGTCCGGGCTGACGAACGACGCCGAGCGCGCGCCGTCGACGGTCTCGTGGGCGAACTGGGTCCACCCGACCGGCACGTCGGCGTCGAAGCCGAGGGGGTCGAGGTGCGAGATCAGCGCGGTGCCCGCCGAGGTCACCGTGATCGTGCCGAACGGCGACTGCCCGCCGACCATCCGCGTGATCGCCCAGCCCGCCGCCGTGCCGAGCAGCACGACCAGCGCCCCCGCGACGACGAGCGCCACGGCCTGCAGCGGCGACGCGGGCGCGGCGGGCGGCTGCGCGCGGGGGCGGGGCGGGCGCAGGAGGTCGGTGCGCGGGGGCTCGGCGTAGTGGGGGTCGCCGTAGTGCGGTTCGGCGTAGGGGGACTCGGTCCGGAGGGGGTCGGGCCGCGGCCCGAGCGGGCGTCCGGGCGGGCCGGGCAGCGGGCCGGGGTCGGCGGCGAGCGGGGCCGGGGTCGGGGCCCGCGCCTCCAGCACCGCGGAGCTGCGCTCGGGCGCGTAGTCGGGCGGCGGGTCGACCGCCGGGGTGACGAACGAGGCCAGCGTCGGCGCGTCGGGCGAGCCGGGGTACATGGGGTCGTCGGGGTCGGAGATCAGCGGCCGCAGCCGGATGCGCACCTCGTCGAGGGGCATCCGGGCGTCCGGGTCCTTCACCATCAGCGCCGCGATGACCTCCGCCACCGGGCCGCCGCTGCGGGTGCGGGGCACGTCGCCGTCGACGACCTCGGTGATCGTCTGCACCGGGTCGCCCCCGACGTCGTAGGGCGGGCGGCCCTCCACGGCGGCGAACAGCGTGGCGCCCAGGCCCCACAGGTCGGCGGCGGGCGTCACGGGCTGGCCGGCGGCCACCTCCGGCGCGATGTAGGCGGGGGAGCCGAGGACGAGGCCCGCGCTCGTCATCGGGGCGTCGGCGACGTTGCGGGCGATGCCGAAGTCGGTGAGCTTGACGCGCCCGTCGTCGGCGATGAGGACGTTGCCCGGCTTGACGTCACGGTGCGTGATCCCCGCGCGGTGCGCGGCCCGCAGACCCCCCGCGGTGGCGTAACCGACCACAGCGGCCTGCCCGACGGACAGCGCGCCGTGGTCGGCGATCATCTCCGCGAGGTTGCGCGAGGGCACCAGCTCCAGCACGACGACGGGCTCTCCGTCGGCCTCGACCACGTCGAACACCGTGATGACGTTGGGGTGCGACAGCCCGCCGACGGCCCGCGCCTCGCGCAGGATCCGTTCCCGCATGTCGAGCGCCTCGCGGTCGCCGACGCCGTGCGGGACGCGCAGCTCCTTCACCGCGACGCGGCGGCGCAGCACCTCGTCGTAGCCGGCCCAGACCGTGCCCATGGCGCCGCTGCCGATCTTGCCGGACAGCAGGTACCGCCCGCCGATGCGGCGCTGTCCGTCATCCGGCGTCGTCACCGGCCCATTCTGACGACCGCGTATCGCCCGGGTGCACGGGGTACTCCTGCCCGCATGACTCCCGCGGAACGTGCCGAGGTGAGACGAACGGCGAAACGGGCCGTTCGTCGCCGACGTGGATCACCACTCGTCGCGGCCCCGACGCCCGTCCGCAGCAGATCCGCGACACCTCGGCGAGCGTTTCCCTACGTGACCGATTTGCGCTTGGTACACCGCCGTCCGGGTGAGCACCATGGCCCGATGCAGGACAGAGCAGAGATGCACGTCCGGAGCGGGGGTGTGCAGTGACCTTGCTGGAATCCTCCCCGGTCATGCCCACCGCGCCCGCCGTGGTCGACCTCGGTGCGGGCACCGGACCGGCCTGGCTCGACAGCTGGCTCGCCGCCCACGCCGACGACGTCGTCGGCTGGCGCCGCACCCTGCACTCGGTACCCGAGCTCGGCCGCGCCGAGCACCGCACCACCGCGCTCGTCGCCCGGCAGCTGCTCGCCGCCGGTCTCGAACCCCGCACGCTCCCCGGCGGCACCGGCCTGGTCTGCGACATCGGCTACGGCGACCGCTGCGTCGCCCTGCGCGCCGACCTCGACGCGCTCCCGCTGCAGGAGGACACCGGCCTGCCGTTCGCGTCCACCGTCGACGGCGTCATGCACGCCTGCGGCCACGACGCCCACACCGCGGTCGTGCTCGGGGCGGGCCTCGCGCTCGCCTCGGCCCCCAACCTCCCCGGCCGCGTCCGGCTGATCTTCCAGCCGGCCGAGGAGGTGCAGCCCGGCGGCGCGCTCGACGTGGTCGCCGACGGGGCGATGGAGGGCGTGCAGCGGATCTTCGCGCTGCACTGCGACCCGCGCCTGGAGGTCGGCAGGCTCGGCACCCGCGTCGGCCCGATCACCTCGGCCTGCGACCTGCTGGAGATCCGGCTGACGTCGCCGGGCGGCCACACGGCCCGCCCGCACCTCACGGCCGACCTCGTCGAGGCGCTCGGCCTGCTGGTCACCCAGCTGCCGCTGCTGCTCGGCCGCCAGGTCGACCCCCGCTCGGGCACCGTCCTGGTCTGGGGTGCGGTGCAGGCGGGAGAGGCGGCCAACGCGATCCCGCAGCACGGCCTGCTGCGCGGCACGCTGCGCACCGCCGACCACGCCACGTGGAACGAGCTCGAGGACAAGATGCGCACGCTCGTGGCCGCGGTCCTCGCGCCCACCGGCGTCGGCTACGTCCTGGAGCACATCCGCGGCGTCCCGCCGGTGGTGAACGAGGCGGCGAGCAGCGCGATGCTGGCCGACGCCGCCGCCACGGTGCTGGGCCCGGAGGCGTCCGTCGGCACAGAGCAGTCCAGCGGTGGCGAGGACTTCGCCTGGTACCTGGAGCACGTCCCCGGCGCGATGGCCCGGCTCGGGGTGTGGCCCGGCCACGGCCCGATGCGCGACATCCACCAGCCCACGTTCGACCTCGACGAGCGCGCCCTCCCCTTCGGCGTGCGGGTACTGGCCCAGACGGCCCTGAACGCCCTGACGTCCACGGACTGACCTCGACCCGCCCCGCGCCCCGACCCGCCCCCGCGAGTCGGGGCGCAGCGCTGCGGCACCCCACCCCGCGAGTCTGCCGCCGCCACCCGGCGAGTCTGCCGCTGCCACCCGGCGAGTTCGCCGCTTCCGCTCGGCGAGTGTGCGGCTGCCGCCCGGCGAGTTCGCCGTTGGTGCCCGCTGAGCTGTCCACATCGGCCCGGGGCTGTCCACAGGATCGTGACTCGTCGCCGCAGCGGTGCCTATCGGCCCCATCGTCGGGGCCATGGACATCCCGATACCGGGTCTGCACGGTGCCTACCGCCGCAGGGACCTGACCGCCGCGGCCGGGCGGAGATCCGTCGAGAACGCACTCCGGTCGGGGCAGCTGCGTCCCCTGTGGACGGTGACGCTCGTCGAGTCCGCCCGGTTCCTCGACCCGTGCACGCGGGCCGCCGCCGCGCAGCTGGCCACCGCCGACGGGTCGGTGCTCGTCGACACCACGGCGGCGTACCTGCACGGCTGCCGTTCCGTCGACCGGTCGACGACGCACGTCCGCATCCCGTACGGCCGGGAGTTCCGCAGCCGTCCGGGGCTCGCCGTCCACCACGGGCGTTCCTTCGCCGCCGACGTCGAGGAGATCGACGGTCTCCGCGTGCTGGCGCTGGACCGCGTCGTCGCCGACCTGCTCTGCACGCCGGACGGACCGGCGGCCCTCGCCGTCACCGACGAGGCGCTCCGCATGGCGCGGCCGCAGCACGAGCGGTTCCGGTCGGCGGTCAGGACGCGTCTGCGCCGCCGTGAGGACCCACGGGGCACCGTCCGCGGAGGGGTGCTGCTCGGGCTGGCCTCGGCGGAGGCGGAGTCCCCGCCGGAGAGTTGGATCCGGTACCGGCTGCTGGAGGACGGGTTCCCGATCCCGGAGGTGAACTGGCGGATCCTCCACGACGGACGCGAGGTGTTCCGGATCGACCTGGCCTGGCCCGATCTGCGGATCGCACTGGAGTACGACGGCTACGAACCGCACCTCGGGCGCGGTGAGCAGGACGCTGTGCGTCAGGGGGAGCTGGAGCGTCGCGGCTGGATCGTGGTGCGCGCCGACAAGGAGGACCTGCGCAGCGCGGCCCGGGTCCACGCCGAGCTCCGGGCGGCCTTCGCCCGGCGTGGCTACACGTGGTGAAGTCGGGCCGGAGGGTGCCGGCGGCGCGAGATGCCGGGACACGTCGCGTCGTCGGCCGGTCCACAGGTCAGATCGGTGCGGGTCGGCCACCTCGCCGGGCGTTGTCGGCCAACTCGCCGGGTGGGGATGGCCGACTCGCCGGGTGGGGATGGCCAACTCGCCGGGCCTGAGCGGCCAACTCGCCGGGCGGCAGCGGCAAACTCGCCGGGTGGGGTCGGCCAACTCGCCGGGCGGGGTCGGCAAACTCGGCGGGGGGTGGGGCGGGGTGGGGCGGGCGACTCGCGCGCACGGCCCCCTCGGCCCGTGCGCGCGAGCCGTCAGGGGCGGGGCGCGCCCGTCGGGAGGCCCAGGAACGTCCGGCTCTCGTGGCAGACCGTCTTGCACGCCTTGTCCGTCGTGCAGCACAGCGAGCAGAGGCGGGCGCTGTGGAAGCTGCAGTCGACCATGTCCGGGCGCTCGTAGGTGAGGCCGCAGACCGCGCAGTCCAGCGTGGTGGTGGCCGGGCTGCCGTCGGGGGTGAACCGGGGCTCGGGCTGCAGGTCGGGGCGCTTGAGGTAGTACTTCCCCTTCGTCGCCACGGCCAGCAGCGGGGTGAGCACCAGCGCCAGGCCCAGGGCCAGGAACGGCGACCACGCCTTCGCCGGCTCGCCGAACGCCCCGAAGAACGCCGCGAACGACACCCCGGTCGCCACCAGGAACGACCCGACTCCGACGGGGTTGACCGCGTAGAGGTACGCGCGCCGGAACTCCGGCTCCTTCGGCGAGACGCCCAGCAGGTACTTGTTGATCGCGATGTCCGCCGCCACCGTCGTCACCCAGGCGATGGCGCAGTTGGCGTAGAAGCCGAGCAGGTAGTTCAGCGAGGCGAACATGTTCGCCTCCATCAGCGTCAGCGCGAACGCGAGGTTGACGAAGACGAACACGATGCGGCGCGGGTAGCGCTTGGTGACGCGGGTGAAGGAGTTGGTCCAGGCCAGCGAGCCGGAGTAGGCGTTCGTCGCATTGATCTTGATCTGGCTGATCACCACGAGGACCACGGCGAGCAGCACGGCGAGCCATCCGGGGACGATCTCGGAGAACGTCGCGTTGAACTGCTGCACCGGCTCCACGGCGGCGACCGCGCCGATCTGCCCGACGATGTAGACGGCCAGGAACGCGCCCGCGGCCTGCTTGATCCCGCCGAGGAGCACCCAGCCGGGCCCGGCGGCGATCACGGCGGCCCACCACGACCGCTTGTTGGCCTCGGTCTTCGCGGGCATGAAGCGCAGGTAGTCGACCTGCTCGCCGATCTGCGCCATCAGCGACAGCGCCACGCCCGCACCGAGCGCGATCGCGGTGATGCTGATGCCGCCACCGGCGCTGCCCTGGTACGCCAGCCAGGTCCCCACCGAGCTCGGCTCGGCGACGACCAGGTAGACGAACGGCCCGACCATGAGGATCAGCCACAGCGGCGTCGTCCACACCTGCATCGTCGACAGCGCCGACATCCCGAAGACCACGATCGGGATGATGATCAGCGTGGAGAGCAGGTACCCGAGCCACAGCGGGATGCCGAGCCCGAGCAGCAGCCCCTGGGCCATGATCGAGCCCTCGAGGGCGAAGAAGATGAAGGTGAACGTCGCGAAGATGACGTTGGTGAGCACCGAGCCGTAGTAGCCGAAGCCCGCGCCGCGGCTGACGAGGTCGAGGTCGATGTTGTAGCGGGCGCCGTAGTAGGCGAGCGGCAGGCCGGTCGTGAAGATCACCACCACCCCCACGAGGATGGCGATCAGCGCGTTCCCGGTGCCGTAGGTGAGCCCGATGCTGCCGCCGATCGCGAAGTCGGCGAGGTAGGCGATGCCGCCGAGCGCGGTCGTCGCCACCACCCCGGGCGTCCACTTCCGGTACGTGCTGGGCGCGTACCGCAGCGTGTAGTCCTCCAGCGTCTCGCTGGTCGCGGTCGTCGGGGAGGGACCGGTGGTGGTCCCGACGTCGTCGATGCTCATCGCATGCCTCCGGGGCACGGTGGTGGGGCGGCGGCGGGGGCGTCGCTGACCCCGCACGCAGGCAACACCGGACCGCTAAACGGCCGCCAAGCGCAGCCGGCGCAGGGCGTCGACGACGCGCCCGTGCTCGGCCGCGATCGCGTCGACGGTCCCCGCGGTCGCGCCGGTGGTCTCGGCGCGCAGGCACAGCTGCGCCAGCCTCGTGGCGCCGAAGACGGCGCCGACGCCGCGCAGGGTGTGGGCGGCCCGGCGGGCTGCCGCGGCGTCGCCGGACGCGACGGCGGTGCGCAGCGCGTCGAGCAGGGGAGGGGTCTCGGCTAGGAAGTCCTCGACGAGCCCGGAGAGCGCCTCGGGGTCGCCACCGACCAGTTCGCGCAGGTCGTCGAGCGCCGAGGGGTCGAGCACCGGCGGGTGGGGCGCCGGGAGGTCGGGCGTCGGCGGATCGGCTGCCGGCGGCACGCACCGGCGCAGCGCCGCCGCCAGCTCGGCGGGCCGCAGCGGCTTGGACAGGTGGTCGTCCATCCCCGCGGCGAGGCAGGCCTCCCGGTCGCCGGGCAGCGCGTCGGCGGTGACGGCGACGATCCGCGGCCCGCGCCCGCGCATCCGTCGACGGATCCGCCGGGTCGCCTCCAGCCCGTCGAGCTCCGGCATGCCGACGTCCATCAGCACGACGTCGTACTCCCGGCGCGCGACGGCGGCGAGCGCCTCCACCCCGTCGCTGACGACGTCGGCCCGCTGCCCCAGCTTCGCGAGCAGCAGCTGTACGACGCGCTGGTTCACCGGGTGGTCCTCGGCGACGAGGATCCGCAGCGGCGGGACGGTGTCCGGGACGGCCGCGGGCGTCGGGTCGGCGGGGCCGTGCAGCACCTCGACCAGCGTCCGCAGCAGCTGCGCGGGGCTCACCGGCTTCGTCAGGGCGACGTGGCCGGGGACGCGCGGCTGCCCGAGCGTGGTCAGCAGGACGACCGGCGGGTCGTGCGCGGTGGCCCGGGCGGCGGCGGCGAGATCCGGGCCGGGCGTGCGGACGTCGAGCAGGACCACGTCGAACCGCTCCGCCGTGAGGCGCCGCAGCGCCTCCGCGGGCGACCCGGTCGCCTCGCCCGACATGCCCCAGGACCCGGTGTGGCGCAGCAGGATCTGCCGGTTCACGGCGTTGTCGTCGACGACGAGCACGCGCCGGCCCGCGAGCAGCGGCGCCGCGTCCGGTGGGGGCTCGCGGCGGGGCAGCGCCGTCCCCGGCGCCCGGACGGTGAACGTGACGGTCGTGCCGACGCCGACGGTGCTGATGGCGGAGACCGAGCCGCCCATGAGGTCGCACAGGCGCCGGCAGATGGCCAGGCCCAGACCGGTGCCCCCGAACCGCCGGGCCGTCGACACCTCGGCCTGGCTGAACGACTCGAACACCGGCCCGATCCGGTCGGGCGCGATGCCGACCCCGGTGTCGCGCACCGCGAAGCTCCACTCGTGGACGCCGTCCGGGAGCGGGTGGGCCCGCACCGTCACCTGCACCTCGCCCGCCGCGGTGAACCGGACGGCGTTGGAGAGCAGGTTGAGCAGGACCTGCCGGACGCGGGTGACGTCGCCGACGAGCGCGTCGGGCACGCCGGGGTCGACGACGCAGAGCAGCTCGACGTCCTTGCGCGCCGCGTCGGCGGCCACCAGCTCCAGGGCCCCCTCGACGCACTCCGCCACGTGGAACGGCGTGCGGTCCAGGTCGAGCCGCCCGGCCTCGATCTTGGAGAAGTCGAGGATGTCGTTGATGAGCAGCAGCAGGGAGTCGGCGCTGTCGCGCACGATCCCGGCGAACTGGCGCTGCTCGGGGGTCAGGTCGGTGTCCAGGAGCAGGCCGGACATGCCGATGACGGCGTTCATCGGGGTGCGGATCTCGTGGCTCATCGTCGCCAGGAACGCGCTCTTGGCGGTGTTGGCGCTCTCCGCGGCCGCGGCGGCGTCGCGCAGCGCGTCGGCCACCCGGACGCGGTCGACGACCCGCCCGAGCTGCGCCCCGACCTCGGACAGCAGCGCGAGCAGCCGGTCGTCGCGCTCGGCGGGGGTGGCGGAGAAGAACTCCAGCACCGCGACGACCTCGTCCCCGGCGAGGACCGGGAACGCCATCCCGGCCCCCAGCCCGTCCGCGGCCGCGGCGCGCGAGAAGCCGGGGTCGCGCCGGACGTCGGGGATCCACGCCGCCGCGCCGGTAGCCAGGACCCGCCCCGGGAGCCCGGCCCCGACGGACGGCGGCGTGCCGGCGGTGGCGGCGCGGAACCCGGGCGACCCGCCGACCCAGAGGCCCGAGGGCACCAGCGCGCCCGAATCCTGCCAGTACACGTGGCTCACCGGCCAGCCGGTGTGGGCGCACACCAGGTGCAGCACCTCCGCGGTGGCGGTGGGCAGGTCGGCGGCCTGGTGCGCGGTGGCGGCCACCCGGTGCAGCAGGGCCAGCTCGGCGGTGCGCTCCCGCACCCGCTCGGCCATGCCGTTGAACCGGGTGGCCAGTGCCCGGATCTCGCCGACGCCGCCGACCCCGGCCCGCGCGTCGGGGTCGCCGTCGGCGATGCGGGCGGTGGCCTCGTCGAGGTCCTGGACCGGCCGGATCACCGCCCGCCGGGTCACGGCCGCGAACACGCCCATCCCGGCGAGCAGCAGCAGCGCCACCGCGACGGCGGCCGCCGACCAGGCCCGGGCCCGATCGACGCCCAGCGCGGTCTCGCGGGCGGTGCGGGCGTCGACGAGTGCGAACACCTCCCCGATGGGCTCCATGATCTGCGCCTTCGCGCGCAGGTAGCCGGTGTCGTGGAGCAGCGCGGTGGCCCGGTCGCCGTCACCGATCAGGGCGAACGCCTGCTGCTCGATCCCGGCGAGCGCGTCGGACCGCGCCTGCGCGACCGCGAGCAGTTCCAGCTCGGCCGGCTCGAAGCCGGCGCGGGCGGCGAGCGTCGCGAAGCTCACCGGAGGCCCGGACGGCGTCGGCCGCAGACCCGTGTCGGTGACGACGTCCCAGTAGATCTCGTCGTAGTCCTCCGGCCGCGGCGCGGTGCCGGCCCGGATGGCGAGGATCTCCTCGAACCACTCCCGGTACCGCGGCTCCCCGGTCGCGACGTAGCTGCGGGCCATCCGCGTCAGGTCGTCGGAGGTCTGGCGCAGCTCGTCGGCCAGGCGGAGCGAGGTCGAGCGCCGCGACTCCGCGTCGGCCGAGTCGTGGGTGCTGCGCTCCGCGGCCAGGCTCACCAGCAGCAGCACCGCGAGCAGGGCGACCCCGGTCCCGATGCCGATCCGGACGAGCCCGCGCAGCGAGGTCACGACGCCGACCTCCCCAGCTCCGCGCGCAGCGCCGCGATCTCCGCCCGCAGCGCCGACTCCCGGTCGGTGACGTCGCGGTGGAGCTGGTCGAGCCGCCGCGCGAGCCGGCCCACGACGTCGTCGCGCGCGGTCTCGTCGCCCCGGCCCGATCCGGAGACGACCTCGTCGACCCGGCGCAGGTGGTCGCGCTCGATGTCGCGCAGGCGCTTCGCCGCGAGCGAGGAGCGCAGGCGGGCCCGCAGCACGACCGCGCTGAACGGCTTGGGCAGGTAGTCGGTGGCGCCGAGGTCGATGCAGCGCACCACGGCGTCCAGCTCCTGCACGGCCGACACCATGATCACCGGGAGGTGGTCGAGCCGGGGGTCGGCCTTGATCGCCGCGAGCGTGGCGAAGCCGTCCAGCACGGGCATGACGACGTCGAGCAGCACGACGTCGACCTCCTCGGTGCGCAGCAGCTCCAGCGCCCGGCGGCCGTTCTCGACGGCCAGGACCTCGTGGCCCAGCCCGGTCAGCGCGGTGCCGAGCAGCCGCCGGTTCACCCCCGAGTCGTCGACGACGAGCACCCGGCCCGGCTCGTCGTCGGGCTCGGCGGGCACCGGACCGTCGAGCACGGGGCGCGGCGGCGCCCAGCCCAGCGCGGGGTCCTGGTGCAGCACGCCGCGCTGCAGCTCCCGCAGCGGGGAGCCCGGTTCCAGCCCGAGCTCGTCGCGGAGCAGGCGGCGGCCCGCGGTGTAGACGGCGAGCGCGTCGGCCTGGCGGCCCGAGCGGTACAGCGCCAGCATCAGCTGCGCCCGCACGCGCTCCCGCAGCGGGTGGGCGTCGACGCGCTGCTCCAGCTCGGCGACGAGCGCCGCGTGCCTGCCGAGCCCGAGCTCGGCGTCGACGCGGTCCTCCGCGCAGGTCAGGCGCAGCTCGTCGAGCCGGGCGGCCTCGGCGCGGGCGAACGGGGCGTCGGCGACGTCGGCCAGCGCGGCGTCGCGCCACAGCGCCTCGGCCCGGGCCAGCAGCCCGGCCGCCGGCTCGGCGTCGTCGTCGCGCAGGGCGGCCCGGCCGGCCGCGGCGAGCCGGACGAACTCGACGGCGTCGATCGCGTCCGTGCGCAGCACGTACCCCGGGGCGGCGGTGACCAACAGGTCGGCGGGTGCCCCGCGCGGCCGGTCGGGTTCGAGCGCCCGGCGCAGGTTGGAGACGAACACCTGCACGGTCGCGGCCGCCCGCGGGGGCGGGTCGTGCGGCCACAGGTCGTCGATGAGCTGGTCGAGCGAGACCACCCGGCCGGCCCGCACCAGCAGCGCGCAGAGCAGCGCGCGCTGCTTGCGGCCCCCGAGCTCCACCCGGCGGCCGTCGCGCCACGCCTCGACCGGCCCGAGCAGCCGGAACTCGATCAGCACGCGGCCCTCCCGTCCGACGACGGCCAGCCAAGTACGGACGTGTGTCGCCCGGGTTACGGGAGGGGAACGTCCCGCACCTCGTCGCCCGCCCACTCCTGCACGCGGACGAGGTGCCGCCCGAGATCGGGGATCCCGCCGGTCACGGCCAGCTCGACGGGCCGGTCACGGGCCGGGAACCCGTCGATCCCGCGGAACGTGGCGGTGCCGCGGCGGCCGCTGGGGAACAGCGCGGCCCCGGAGTTGATCCGGGTCAGCGCGATGCGGTCGCGGTGCGCGGCCACGAGCGACGCAGTGTCGAGGGTGAGCACGACGTGGGCGCTCGCGGCGTAGCGCGGCAGGCGGCGCAGCCGGTCCAGCCGGTCCCGGTCGGCCCACAGGAACACCATCGCGTTGATCCGGGCCAGGTACCCGGCGACGGTCATGTCGTCGAGCATCCGGGCGAGGTGCGTCTCGTTCATCGGGCGCTGGTCCCGGAGCCAGACCGCGCCGTGTTCGGGATCGACGAACCGGACGTCGGTGGGACGGCGGCGGGTCAGCAGCCGCTCGCGCTCGTCGGCGTCGAGGTGCGCGGTCAGGGCCGCGACGGGCAGCAGGCCGCGGCGCCGGATGCCCGGCCACGCCTGCGCGGGAGCGGTGTGGAAGACCTGCGGGGC
This sequence comes from Pseudonocardia petroleophila, assembly GCF_014235185.1. Lineage (NCBI taxonomy): Bacteria > Bacillati > Actinomycetota > Actinomycetes > Pseudonocardiales > Pseudonocardiaceae > Pseudonocardia > Pseudonocardia petroleophila. The sequence continues at coordinate 2,568,176 of NZ_CP060131.1, forward strand.
TCGCCGGAGCAGCTCGTCGACGCGCAGGTCAGAAGGACTTGCTGCTGGGACGGCTGCGCAGGGCGGCGACGTAGTCGTCGGGGGCGCCGGCCTGCTCGGCGGCGTCGGCGAGCACCCCGAGGTAGCGGGCGCTGGGCTCGCCGCCCTCGTAGTCGTTGAGCACGTAGATCCACGCGAGGACGTCGCCCTCGAGCGTGTGCACGCGCAGGCGCAGCTTCTTGTGCATCCCGAGCTCGCCGCCCTCCCAGCGGTCGAGCTGCGAGGCGTCCTGGTCGGTGACGTCGTAGATGACGACGAACACCTGCTCACCCGGCGCCTCGACGACGGTGGAGAGAGCGCCCTCCCAGGCGTAGTCGGTGCCGCCGAAGGTCAGGCGCCACCCCTGCAACCAGCCCGTGCCCGCCATCGGCGAGTGGGGGGCGCGCTGCTTCATCTGGGCGGGGTCCATGTTCGACCCGTAAGCGGCGTAGAGCGGCACCGGCACAGGGTAGTGCTCATCCGCCCGCGTACGGTGATCGGGTGACTCGCATCGTGATCATGGGCGGTGGCCCGGCCGGATACGAGGCGGCGCTGGTGGCGGCGCAGCACGGCAGCGACGTCACCGTCGTCGAGCAGGAGGGCATGGGCGGCGCCTGCGTCCTGCACGACTGCGTGCCGTCCAAGACGTTCATCTCCTCCGCCGGCATCCGCGTCGACCTGCACCGGGCGCCCGAGCTCGGCCTCACCGCCGGCCCCGACTCGGTGGGCGTCGACCTGCCCCGGGTCAACAGCCGCGTCAAGGGCCTCGCGCTGGCCCAGTCGGCCGACGTCCGGGCGCGCGTCGAGCGGGAGGGCGTGCGGATCGTCCGCGGCACCGCGACCTTCACCGACGAGCCCGCGGCCCGCGCCCCGCACGTCGTCGAGTCGCGCACGGCCGACGGCAGCCGCGAGATCCACCCCGCCGACGTCGTGCTGATCGCCACCGGCGCCACCCCGCGCATCCTCGACGACGCCCGGCCCGACGGCGAGCGCATCCTCACCTGGCGCGACCTCTACGACCTCCCCGAGCTGCCCGAGCACCTGATCGTCGTCGGGTCGGGCGTCACGGGGGCGGAGTTCGTGTCGGCCTACGTCGAGATCGGGGTGCGGGTCACGCTGGTCTCCAGCCGCGACCGCGTGCTCCCCGGCGAGGACGCCGACGCCTCCGCCGTCCTGCAGGACGTGTTCGCCGAGCGCGGTGTGGAGATCCTCGGGCAGGCGCGGGCCGACTCGGTCCGCCGCTCCGAGGACGGCGACGGCGTCGTGGTGACCCTGGCCGACGGTCGCACCGTCACCGGCTCGCACGCGCTGATGACGGTCGGGTCGGTGCCCAACACCGCCGACCTCGGGCTGGAGAAGATCGGCGTCGAGACCGACCGCGGCGGGTTCATCCCCGTCGACCGGGTGTCGCGGACGAGCGTGCCCGGCGTCTACGCGGCGGGCGACTGCACCGGCCTGCTCATGCTCGCCTCCGTCGCCGCGATGCAGGGGCGGATCGCGATGTGGCACGCGCTGGGCGAGGGCGTCGCGCCGATCAAGCTGAAGACGGTGGCCTCGGCGGTGTTCACCCGCCCGGAGATCGCGACCGTCGGGATCAGCCAGCGGGCGATCGACGCGGGCGAGGTCCCGGCGCGCACGATCATGCTCCCGCTCTCGACGAACCCCCGCGCGAAGATGCAGGGGCTGCGGCGCGGGTTCGTGAAGCTGTTCTGCCGCCCGGCCACCGGCGTGGTCGTCGGCGGGGTCGTCGTGGCCCCGGTGGCGAGCGAGCTGATCCTGCCGATCGCGCTGGCCGTGCAGAACGGGCTCACCGTCGACGACCTGGCGTACACGTTCTCCGTGTACCCCTCGCTGTCCGGCTCGATCACCGAGGCCGGGCGCCAGCTGATGCGGCACGGCGACCTCGACTGAGGGTCGACTCGGGGGTTTCCCCGATACCACTGGCCCGGTGACCGCCCGACGATGGACGGCATGAGCATCCAGCCCGTCACGTCGTCGAAGATCCCCGTCGCCCCGGTCGCCGTGGCCGCGGTCGGTGCCCAGCTCGTGGACGACGCGGCGATCTTCCTGATCCCGCCGACCGCGTTCGTGCTCGGCCCGCTCGCCGGGCTGCTCGCGATCGCGCTGACCGCCGCGGGCGCCCGCGCGGTCACCCGCGGCCGCACCGGGCCCGTCGTGGCCCGCACCGGCCTGGCCGTGGGGGCCGGGTCCGCGTTCCTCGGGCTGCTGATCGGCGGGCTGGGGTTCGTGACCCTGCTGCTGGCCGGGATCACGGTGCTCGCCGGGGTCGCGGGTGCCGTCGCCGGGCGCGGGCTGACGTCCTCGCGCCTGCCCTGAACCCCTCGTGCGCGGAAACGGCGGCCGGGGCCGCCGTTTCCGCGCACGGGTCTCAGCGCAGCACGCCGGCCGCCCGTGCCGCGGTGATCCAGGACGGGAACTCGGCGAGCAGCCGGTCGTAGAGGTCGGCGTCGGGGACGTCGTCGATGTCGTCGACGGCGAAGAAGCCGACGTTGTCGACGCGGCGCCCGGTCATCGTGTCGAGCTTCTCCAGCACGCCGAACCGGTTGTGCCGCCCGAGCCCGACGAACTGCCAGAACACCGGCTCGTCGACGGCGTCGCGCAGCTCGCGCTCGATCTCGCGGTTGCGGGTGATCCCGCCGTCGGAGAAGAACAGCACGAGCGTCGGGACGGTGGTGGGTGTCGAGCGGACGTAGGAGCGGATCTGCGCGATCACCTTCGGCTCGTCGTTGGCCCCGCCCACCGCCCCCATGTCGACCTGCCCGGGTTCGAGGTTCCGCGCCGGGCGCCTGCGGATCCGGAACTCCCCGACCCGCACGTGCAGCCGGATCCACTCCGGCAGGTCGTCGACGGCGAGGTCGGGCAGCCGCGCCGGGTTCGTGGCGAACGTCCAGGCCTGCATGGCCCCGTCGTCGTCCAGGGCCGCGGCGACCGCGGCCATCCGCTCCACCACCCGCCCGACGACCCCGTCGCGGTAGAGCCGGCTCATCGAGCCCGACGCGTCCAGGGCCAGCACGACCCGGGCGGTGACCCCGCGGGCCCCGCGCTTCTCCAGCGACACCACGACCTGGCGCTTGCGCAGGTCCAGCCGCTCGCGCACGTCGACCGGCAACCGGTCCTCGACGACCGGCGGTGCGGGCTCGTCGTCGACGGTGATCCCGTAGTCCGTGGCGAGCCCGGCCAGGCCCGACGCGTAGCCCTGCCCGACCGCCCGGAACCTCCACGCGCCGCCGCGGCGGTACAGCTCGCCGCCGACGAACGCGGTCTCCGTCGACGCCGTCATGGCGAACTCGGCGACGGTCCCGCCGCCGTCGGCGTCGGTGAGCCGGAGCGTCAGGCCGGGGACGTCGCCGAACGTGCCGCCGTCGGCCGACGCGGCCAGCACCACCCGGTCGACGCCGTCCTCGACCCGCCCGAGGTCGACGCGCAGCGTGTCGGTGCCCGCGGACCTCCCGGTGTGGTGCACCGCGCCCGAGGGGTGCCCGGGCTGGTTGTAGAAGACCATGTCGGCGTCGGAGCGGACGCGGCCGCCGGTGTCGAGCAGCAGGGCGGAGGCGTCGATGTCGGGCAGGCCGGGCCCGGCCGACCAGGTCAGGGCCACGTCGAGGCGGCGGGCGGCGACGCCGGTGTTGGCGCCCTTCGTCAGCGCGGTCATGGGATGAGCATGCCGTGCGCGGGGACCGTGGTCCGGACCACGGTCCCCGCGCACGGGTCTCAGCTGGCCAGGGGCACTCGGCACGAGGCCAGCGAGCAGAACGCCGAGCAGTCGAGCCGGTCGTGCAGACCCGGGTCGAGGAGGGTGCCCGCGAACGGCCAGCGGCCGACGAAGCGCTGCAGGTACCAGTAGACGAACACGTAGTCCGGTCGTGCGGGGTCGGCGACGAACGTCGGGCTCCCGGGGAGCTCGTCGAGCCAGCGGGAGTAGTCGGTCATCGCGGGGGCGGGGGGACGGGAGGCCCGGCGGGTGTGCAGCCAGTCGTCGGCCCTGGCCCGCCAGTGGGACAGGGCGATCGGGTGGAGCGTGGCGCCGGGCAGTTCGCGCACGTTCGCGGTGAACGTGCTGATCGGGACCCCGTCGCCGGTGACGGCCGCGGAGGTCAGGGTGAGCAGGGAGTGCGGGCCCGGGATGGGCCCGTCGGTGTGGATGTGGGTCGTGACGAACGGGTCGGGGGGCATGACGGATCCTGGTCGCCTGGTGGGCCGGAGCCCTGTTGATCGGGGGCGTCCGCACGGCGCGGCCTGAGCCTGCGTGGTGCGGGGGATCCGCGGCGCGGTCGTCCGCGTGGCGGAGGAACCGGGCCCCGTGGACGTGGACACACGGGTGCTTCACTGCTGTCCGCTATGCACTTGTCCAGCACGGTGCGGGGTCGCTGTGGGTTGACCTGGCCCGACGACGTTAAGTGCGTGTGTGGTCGGCCGTCAACGGTCCGTCGCCAGGATGCTCGTGACGATGACGTCGTGGTAGGTGCCGTCGGCGAGCCAGGCGTCGCGCATCCGCCCCTCGGTCCGGAACCCGCACTTCTCGGCGACCCGCCCGGACGCGGCGTTGCCCGCGGCCCACAGGTAGCCGACGCGGTGCAGACCCAGCCCGGCGAAGGCGAAGCGCAGCACGGCCGACAGCGCCGTGGTGGTCATGCCGGTGCCGCGGGCGGCGGGCAGGGCCCAGCACGCGGCCTCGGCCTGCGCCATCGGCAGGTCGACGTGGTCGAGCGAGACCTCGCCGAGCATCTCGCCGGTCGTGGGTTCGCAGACGGCCCAGGTGTAGCGCTCGTCGCGGGCCCAGTCCAGGGCGCGGCGCCGGATGTAGGCGTCGGCCTCGGCCGGGTCGGCGGGCGGGCGGTGCCGCCAGCGCCGGATCTCCGGGTCGAGGCACGACGCGACGACGGCCGGGCCGTCGTCCATGCGATCGTCGGCGCGTGGCACCCGCAGGTACCACGCGCCGGCGTTGATCTCCACCGCGTCCAGGGAACTAGTCCTTGATCTCGCAGATCACGGTGCCCTGCGTGACCGAGGCGCCCTGCTCGGCGGACAGGCCGGTGACCGTGCCGTCCTTGTGCGCGGTGACCGGGTTCTCCATCTTCATGGCCTCCAGCACGACGACGAGGTCGCCCGCGGAGACGGTGTCGCCGTCGGCCACGGCCACCTTGATGATCGTGCCCTGCATCGGCGCGGTGACCGAGTCGCCCGACGCCGCGCCGCCGCTCTTGCCGCCGCCGCGCTTGCGCGGGGCCTTGGCCGCCGCCGCGGCGCCGCCGCCCCCGCCGCCGAACGCGATGTCGCCGGGCAGGGACACCTCCAGGCGCCGCCCGCCGACCTCGACGACGACCGACTGCCGGGGGGCGGTCTCCTCGTCGGCGCCCTCGCCGCCCTCGAACGGCGGGACGGTGTTGTCCCACTCGGTCTCGATCCAGCGGGTGTGGACGGTGAACTCCTCCTCGGAGGTACCCGTGAACGCCGGGTCCTCGACGACGAGGCGGTGGAAGTCCAGGACGGTGGCCATGCCCTCGACCCGGAACTCCTTGAGCGCGCGGCGCGAGCGCTCCAGCGCCTGGGCCCGGTCGGAACCGGTGACGATCAGCTTGGCCAGCAGCGAGTCGAACTGCCCGCCGATGACGGAGCCGGCCTCGACCCCCGCGTCGACGCGCACGCCCGGACCGGCCGGGAACGAGATCGCGCTGACCGTGCCGGGAGCGGGCAGGAAGTTGCGGCCCGCGTCCTCGCCGTTGATCCGGAACTCGATCGAGTGACCGCGCGGCTCCGGGTCCTCCAGCAGGTTGAGCTCGAGGCCCTCGGCGATGCGGAACTGCTCGCGGACGAGGTCGAGCCCGCTGGTCTCCTCGGAGACGGGGTGCTCCACCTGCAGCCGCGTGTTGACCTCCAGGAACGAGATCAGCCCGTCCTGCCCGACGAGGAACTCGACGGTGCCCGCGCCGTGGTACTCGGCCTCCTTGCAAATCGCCTTGGAGGCCTCGTGGATGGTGGAGCGCTGCTCGTCGGTGAGGAACGGCGCGGGCGCCTCCTCGACGAGCTTCTGGAACCGGCGCTGCAGCGAGCAGTCGCGGGTGCCGACGACGATCACGTTGCCGTGGGTGTCGGCCAGCACCTGGGCCTCGACGTGGCGGGGCTTGTCGAGGTAGCGCTCGACGAAGCACTCGCCGCGCCCGAACGCCGCGGTGGCCTCGCGGACCGCCGAGTCGTACAGCTCGGCGATCTCCTTCTCCTCGCGCGCGACCTTCATGCCGCGCCCGCCGCCGCCGAACGCCGCCTTGATCGCGACCGGGAGACCGTGCTCCTTGGCGAACGCGATCACCTCGTCGGAGCCCTGGACGGGGTCGTTCGTGCCGGGGACGAGCGGGGCGCCGGCGCGGGTGGCGATGTGCCGGGCGGTGACCTTGTCCCCGAGGTCGCGGATGGCCTGCGGCGTCGGCCCGATCCAGGTGATCTCCGCGTCGATGACGGCCTGGGCGAAGTCGGCGTTCTCCGACAGGAAGCCGTACCCGGGGTGGATGCCGTCGGCGCCGGCCTGCTTGGCGGCGTCGATGACCTTCTGGATGTCGAGGTAGGACTCGGCGGCGGTGGACCCACCGAGCGCGAACGCCTCGTCGGCCAGCCGGACGAACGGGGCGTCCCGGTCGGGGTCGGCGTAGACCGCGACGCTGCCGATCCCGGCGTCGGCGCAGGCCCGGATGACGCGGACGGCGATCTCCCCGCGGTTCGCGACGAGGACCTTGGTCAAGCGCGGCACGTTTCGGCCTCCCTGTCGATGACCGGGGATCCCGTGCCCCGGCGCAAGTTACCGGGGAGTCTAGGCATGACGCCGTCACGCGCCGGACGAAGGCGGGTGTGGCGTGGACGACGTTCAGCCGCCGAGCCGTCGCCGGAGCCGTGTGCGCAGCCGGGGGAGCGGGGTGCTCCGGCCGTCGTAGCGCAGCGCGGACTCGCGCCCGGCGAGCTCGCGGGCGGCGGCCGGGCCCAGGTCGTCGAGGGCGCGGGCCACGTCCCAGCCGTCGCGCAGCGCCCCGACGGGCTCGCACCCGTCGCGGTGCTCGGCGAAGACCGCGGGCCACCGGTCGCCGTGGGACGCGGCGAGCAGGGGCCACTGCTTCGCGGCCTCCCCGGCCCGCTTGCGCAGCAGCGCGCGGCGGACGGCGTCGAGGCGGGCGGGGTCGTGGCCCGCGGGGTACGGCCCGTCCGCGACCAGGCCCGCGACGAGCGCGGCCTGCCGGTCGGCGAGGCCGGTGGGCGGCCCCGACCCGTGCGCCGCGGGAGCGCGGTCCGTGGGCGGGGAGGCCGCGCCACGGTCCGCCGGCCCGCGCGGCGCCGCGCCCCGGCCCGCCGGGGAGGTGACGGCCCGGATCGCGGCCAGCTCGGCGAGCAGGGCCGCGGCCGGCGGGTAGCGACCGTCGCGTTCGAGCATCACCGCGGGCGGGGCGGGAAGGCGGTCGACGAGCGCGCCGAGGAGCCCGAGCACGGCGTCGGGGACGGGGGCGGTGTGCGTGTCGTGGTAGAGCCCGTCGTGCTCCGCGCCGCCTGCGACGTGCACGTACGCGATGCGGTCGAGCGGGAACGTCCCCAGCACCGCCTCCGGGTCCTGTCCGCGGTTGACGGCGTTGGCGTGCACGTTGGCGACGTCGAGCAGCAGCAGCGCGCCGGTGCGGTCGAGCAGCGCGGTGAGGAACTCGCCCTCGGTGTACTCGTCGTCGGGCCAGTCGTGCAGCGCCGCGATCGGTTCCAGGGCGAGCGGGACGTCCAGTTCGACCCGGGTCCTGGCCACGTTCGCGACGAGGACGTCGAGCGCGTCGCGGGAGCGGGGCAGCGGCAGCAGGTGCCCGGCGTCGCGGCCCCCGGCCCGGACGAACGCGACGTGCTCGCTCACCAGCGGCGCGCCCAGCGCCGCGGCGCACGCCGCGAGGTGGGTGACGCGGGCGGGATCGAGCGGGTCGGTGCCGCCCAGCGACAGCCGCACGCCGTGCGGCACGACCGGGACACCTCGCTCCCGCAGATCCGCCACCCCTCGAGGCGGATCCGCGGGAGCGAGAGACTCGGCGACGACCTCGCTGAACCCGAGGCCCTCGACCGCGGACACCACTCCGGCGATCTCGGACCGCCAGCCGATGCCCGTGCCGGTGAGGGCGTCAGCCCCCGCAGCCGCCGCCACCACCGCAGCCTCCACCGCCGCCGCAGCTCCCGCCGCCCCCACCGTCGCCGCCCCCGCCGACGTAGCCGCCGTCGCCCGACCCGGAGGTCACGCGCTGCACGGCGAGCTCCTCGGCGAACGCCGGGTCGGAGGCCCACAGCGCGCTCGCCCCGAAGATCCCGACGCCGAGCGCGGCCGTGGCCGGGCCGTAGGCGACCCAGTCGGGGCGCTGGGCGGGGGCGAGGGCGTGGTGCTCCTGCGCGAGTCGGGCCAGCAGGCGGTCACCGGCCCGGGTGCGCCGCGGGGCGCGCACCAGCAGCACGACGGTGACGAGCGAGACGCCGAGCAGGGCGACGACCAGGAACCCCACCGGCCGGCTCTCGGCCACCCCGGCCAGCAGGCGCAGCAGCCCGAGCAGCGCGACGGCCCCCAGCCACCAGCCCGTCGCCCGGATCGCCCGGCGCCGCGGTTCGGACAGCAGCAGGCCCGCGGCGACCAGGCGCCCGTGGATGCCGTCGAGGGCGGAGCGGACGGGCCCGTGCAGCGGCAGCCGCGACCGCTGCACGGGGCTGCCGGTGGTGAAGTGGACGGCCCGCTCCAGCGCGTCGGCGCCCGGGGCGAGCCGGCCGACCGCGTGGATCGAGCCCTTCGCGGGCGCGACCGTGCCGGTGAGGTGCATCGCCGTGAGCGCCGAGGTGACGGCGAGCTCGGCCCCGCCGTTGAGGTAGGCCACGTCGTGCCCGCCCAGGTCGTGGGCGGGACGATCGGGACCCTCGCCCAGCGCGCGGCGGTGGCGCACGGCCGCGACCCACACCACTGCGGCGAGCAGCAGGTAGCCGAGCAGGAAGGTGGGACCGCTGATCCCCCAGGTGTCGCCGTTCATCGCACACCTCCTGAAGCACGTCCTCATGAGACGTCTCACAGTGTTGCGACGGGCCCGGCGTCAGGGAACGTTCTTCACCAGAACTTGAGCTACCCGGTGGCGGCGCGCACCTGCTTCTTGATCCGGCCGAGCATCGCCGCCATCCCGCGCAGCCGCAGCGGGCTCACGGCCTGGGCCAGCCCGAGCGCGGTGTAGAAGTCGTCGGGCACGGCGAGCACGTCGGCGGCGGGCTCGCCGTCGAGGCCCGTGTGCATGATCGACGCGAACCCCCGGGTCGTCGGGGACTCCGGCGGGGCGGAGAAGAACAGGTGCACGTGCTCGGTGTCGTCGACCTCCACCGCCAGGAACAGCGGCGACTGGCACTCGTGCACCTGCTCCATGGTGTCGGCGGCGTCGGCGAACCGCTCCGGCAGCTCCGGGAGCTCGCGGGAGAGCTCCAGCAGCAGCTCGAGGCGCTGCTTCGGGGTGACGTCGGCGAAGTCGTCGACGAGCTCCTGGAGCTGGGGCGGGAGGGTCACACGGAGCCCCGGTCGGAGCCCTGCACGATCGGGACGCGCACGGCGTTGCCCCACTCGGTCCAGCTGCCGTCGTAGTTGCGGACCTTGTCGAAGCCGAGCAGGTGGGTGAGCACGAACCAGGTGTGGCTGGAGCGCTCGCCGATGCGGCAGTAGGCCACGACGTCGTCGGACGCGGAGAGCCCCTGCTCCTCCAGGTAGATGGCCTCCAGCTCGGCGCGGGTGCGGAAGGTGGCGTCCTCGGCGGCCGCGCGGGCCCACGGCACGCTCGCCGCGCCGGGGATGTGGCCGCCGCGGACGGCGCCCTCCTGCGGGTAGTCGGGCATGTGCAGCAGCTCGCCGGAGTACTCGCCGGGGGACCGGACGTCGACCATCGGCTTGCCGAGGTGGGCGAGCACGTCGTCCTTGAACGCGCGGATCGCGGTGTCGTCGCGCTCGACGACCGGGTACTCGACGGCCTCGGGCTTCGGCTGGTCGGTCGTCATCTCGCGGCCCTCGGCCACCCACTTCGCGCGGCCGCCGTCGAGCATCCGGACGTCGGCGTGGCCGAACAGGCTGAACACCCACAGCGCGTAGGTGGCCCACCAGTTGTTGCGGTCGCCGTAGAAGACGACGGTGGTGTCGCGGGTGATGCCGCGCTCGCCGCAGATCTGCGCGAACCGCTCGCCGTCGACGTAGTCGCGGGTGGTCGGGTCGTTCAGCTCGGTGTGCCAGTCGACCTTGACCGAGCCGGGGATGTGGCCGGTGTCGTAGAGCAGGACGTCCTCGTCGGACTCGACGACCACGAGCCCGGGGCTGCCCAGGTGCTCCGCGAGCCAGGAGGTGGTGACCAGGCGCTCGGGGTGGGCGTACTCGGCCAGCTTCGGATCGGTGTCGTTCGGGAGTGCCATGCCCCGGAGGTTAGTCCGGGTGGGACGCCCCTCGCAGGGCGTCCCACCCCGCGTCACGCCGTGACCGGTGCGGGCAGCAGGCCGAGCTGGGTGAGCAGCGCGAGGTCGTCGAGCCGGTTCCAGCGCTCGGCGACCCGGTCGCCCTCGAAGCGGAGCACCGTGATGCCCTCGACGTCGACGGCCTGGCCCGTGCCGTCGGCGCCCAGCAGCCCGCCGCGGTGGGTGCCGGTCAGGGCGAACCGCACGGCCACCCGGTCACCGTCGACGAGCAGGTCGCGGGCGGTGACGCAGGTGTCCGGCACAGCGTCGACCAGCGCGCGGAAGAACGCGGTGATGCCGTCGCGGTCGGTCCCGACCTCGGCGGGGAAGCCGTGGAACGTGGCGTGCGGGTGGTAGAGCGTCGTGACGTAGCCGTCGACGTCGCCGGCGTTGAGCCGGCCCACGGCGGTGGCGATGGTGGTGGCGTGATCGGACATGGTCGCTCCTCAGGACGTGGCGAGTGCGTGACGACCGGCGAGCTCGACGGTCGCGTCGGGGGTGAGCGGGTGGAACGGGCCGCCGCGCACGTCGCGGTAGGCGCGCTCGATCGGCGAGCCGCGGAAGAACGCGGGCCCGCCCGCCACCTCCATGGCCAGGTCGGTGACGGCCCGGGCCTCGGTGACGGCGTGCCGCTTCGCGGTCATGAAGGCGAGCAGCGTGGCCTCGTCGGCCGGGGGGTCCTCGCCGATCTCGGCGACCGCGGCGTGCAGGGCCCACCGGGCGACGCGCAGCCGGGCCGTCATCTCCCCGACGGCCCGCACGGACGTCGCGGGGCGGCGGGCCGCGAGCCGGACGGCCTCCTCGACGGCCCCCCGCGCGACGCCGAGGTAGGCGGCGGAGACGACCGGCGCGAAGTGGATCGCCGCGACGAGCAGCGGCCCGGCCAGCACCCCGTACGGCCGCTTCCCCATGATCTTCCCCTCGGGCACGAACACGCCGTCGAACACCACGTCGTGGCTGGCCGTGCCGCGCATGCCGAGCGTGTCCCAGGTCTCCTCGATCCGGACGCCCGGTGCGGCCATCGGCACGCCCATGTGCAGCACGACGGCGTCCGGGCCCGGCCGGCCCAGGACGGCGGAGGTCGAGATCACCCCCGCCGCGGGCGCCTGGGAGCAGAAGACCTTGCGGCCGTCGAGCCGGTAGCCGCCCTCGACCGGCACGGCCGTGGTCGTGGGGGAGACCCAGTCGGAGCCGCCGCTGGTGGCCAGCACCAGCCCCTCGTCGGCCACGCGGCGCAGCACGGCCTCGGCGTCGGCGGCGCCGTGGCGCAGGCGCCAGCCCTGCAGCAGGGTGAGGTAGAGGTGCATGGCGGCCGACAGCGCGGCCGAGCCGGACCACCGACCGAGCTCCTCCTCGGCCAGCAGCACCTGGCGCATCGACGCGCCGAGGCCGCCGAGCTCGGCGGGCACCGCCAGGCGCAGGTAGCCGTGCTCGGCCATCGCGGCGTAGGCCTCGACGACGAAGGTGGCGTCGCGGTCGTGGACGGCGTCGTGGGCGGCGGCGACGCGGCCGATCTCCGCGGCGAGCGCGCGGACGTCGGCATCGGTCGGGGCGAGGATCTGGGTCGTGGTCATGGACATCACGGTCGACCTGTCGACGCCTCACGGGAAGTTCACAAACTGCACCGCACGCGCGACCATCTCCCTGTGTCCCGCTATGGCCAGTACTGCCCCATCACGCGATCCCTGGAGCTGCTCGGGGACCGCTGGACCCTGCTCGTCGTCCGGGACCTCCTGGTCGGCGCCACGCGCTTTAACGAGCTGGCCCGCGGCCTGCCCGGGTGCTCGCGCGGGTTGCTGTCCAAGCGGCTCGGCCAGCTGGAGCGCGCCGGTCTCGTCGTCCACGACGGCGACGGGGACTACCGGCCGACGCCCGCCTGCGAGGACCTGCGCGGGGTCATCTTCGGCCTGGCGGAGTGGGGCGCCCGCTGGGCGTTCGGTGAGCCGCGCGCCGACGAGCTGGACCCCACCGTGCTGATGTGGTGGATCCGCGGCGGGATCGACCCGGCCCCGTTCGGCGACCGGCGCACCGTGCTGCACGTCCGCGTGCCCGACGCCCGGCGCTCCCGGTTCTGGTTCGTCGTGCAGCCGCACGACGTGTCGCTGTGCTTCACCGACCCCGGCCACGAGGTCGACCTGACGCTGGAGTCGTCGCTGTCGGTGCTCTACCAGGTGTGGGAGGCGGTGATCGAGCTCCCGGCGGCCGTCCGCGACGGGCTGGTCACCCTGCACGGCCGCCGCGACCTGGTGCTGCTGCTGCCCGACGCGCTGCGGTTCTCGCCGGTGGCGCCGTACGTCAGGCGGGCCCGGCTGGCCACAGCTCCGTGACCGTCACGCCCACGCCCGCGAGCAGCCGGCGGGTGAGCGGCAGGCTGATCCCGATGACGTTGGACGGGTCGCCGTCGACGCCCTCGACGAACCAACCGCCGAGCCCGTCGAGGGTGAACGCGCCCGCCACCTGCATCGGCTCGCCGGTACCGAGGTAGGCGTCGAGCTCGGCGTCGGTCGGCTCGCCGAAGCGGACCACGGTGACGGCGTGCCCCTCGGCGACGCGGTCGATCTCCCCGTCGACGACGCGGAGCACGGCGTGCCCGGTGACCAGCTCCCCGGTGCCGCCCGCCATCGCCCGCCAGCGGGCCCGGGCCTCGTCGGCGTCGGCGGGCTTGCCGACCAGGTCGCCGTCGATGTGCAGCATGGAGTCGCAGCCGACGACGACCGCGTCGGCCAGGTCGATCCGGCGCGCCACCGTGGTGGCCTTCGCCCCGGCGAGCGTCGTGACCTTCTCGGCGGGGGTGGCGTCGGGGACGGAGGCGAGCAGGGCGTCCTCGTCGACGCCCGCCACCTCGACGAGCGGGTCGAGCCCCGCCGCTAGCAGGACCGACAGTCGGGCGGGGGAGGCGGAGGCCAGAACGAGGAGCACGACGCCGGACCCTACGGACCCGGCACCGGGGCTCAGCCGGTGGCCGTGCCGCCGCCTGTCGGGGTCCGGTCGATCGGGCCGCCGCCCCGCCGGGCCGTCCAGCGCCGGTGCACCGCGGCGGGGACCTCCATCCAGACGAACGGGACGACGAGGGCGGCGACGAGCACGACGACGAGCAGGGTGAAGGCGGTCACGGTCGGTCCCTCCGGGCCGGGCGGTGTCGGGACGAGTGTGTCCCGGATCACGGGCCGGCGCCAGAGGGAGCCGGGTCAGCAGCCGCCGCCCCCGCCGTCGCCTCCACCGCAGGAGCCGCCGTCGCCGCCTCCCCAGCCGCCACCGGCCCAGATGCCGGCGGATCCGCCGTCACGGGAGGGACGGCCGGAGGAGCGGGTCGCACCTGTGCGCACGGCGGCCCTGGTGATCCCGACGACGGCGGCGATGAGCACCAGCGCGACGAACGCGACGATCGCGAGGACGCCCAGTACGGATGCGTTCATGTGCCACCTCCTCGGGCCGCGCCCCGCGTCCCCCCGGACGCCGGGCTGCTGCGGCCCTCGACCCCGAGTGTGGGCCCGGTCACCCGGCGGGACCAGGAACTTGATCAGGACTTAGGGAGTGACCGTGACGCCCTTCCGGAACGCGTAGTGGTCCGCTCGCGGTGCCCGGACCACGGGCGAGATCGACACCAGCAGGCTTTCCCGCTCCTCGAACCCCGCTGACGTCGGTCTCACCGGTCAGCGCGGCCAGTGGCTCGTGCGCCAGGCTCCGGGGCCCGCCGTCAAGGGGGTGCGCATCGCGGCGGCCGGGTCGGACCAGCGGTCGCGGGCCTTCACCGGGGCGTCGCCGCCGCCGGACGCGGCCGCCGCGAGCACGACGGTGAGCGCGGCCAGCTCGGCGTCCGACGGCTCGCCGCGCACCACGTGGAACAGCGCGCGTCGCTCCTCGGGAGTCGTCACGTCGGCCCTCCTGCGTCGGGCTCGTTCTCCGCGCACGGGCGGCGGAGCCGCGTCACAGCGGGATGTTCCCGTGCTTGCGGGCCGGCACGGCCTCGCGCTTGGTCTGCAGCGTGCGCAGCGCCCGCCCGACGTAGCCGCGGGTGTGCGAGGGCGGGATGACGCCGTCGATGTAGCCGCGGTCGGCCGCGATGTAGGGGTTGGCGAGGGTGTCCTCGTACTCCTGCTGCAGCTCCGTGCGGCGGTTCGCGAGCTCGTCGCCCTCCAGGTCCTTGAGCTCCTTGCGGTACAGGATGCTCACCGCGCCCGCGGCGCCCGTCACCGCGATCTGGGCGGTCGGCCAGGCCACGTTGATGTCGGCGCCCAGGTGCTTGGACCCCATCACGTCGTACGCGCCGCCGTAGGCCTTGCGCGTGATCACCGTGACCTTCGGGACGGTGGCCTCGGCGTAGGCGTAGATCAGCTTGGCGCCGCGGCGGATGATGCCGTCCCACTCCTGCTCGGTGCCGGGCAGGAAGCCGGGGACGTCGACGAACGTGACGACCGGGATGTTGAACGCGTCGCAGGTGCGCACGAACCGCGCGGCCTTCTCCGAGGCGTCGATGTCGAGGCAGCCGGCGAACTGCGTCGGCTGGTTGGCGACGATCCCGACCGACCGGCCCTCGATGCGCCCGTAGCCGCACACGATGTTGGGCGCGAACAGCTCGTGCACCTCGAGGAACTCGCCCTCGTCGACGACCCGCTCGATCACGCCGCGGATGTCGTAGGGGGTGTTCGCCGAGTCCGGGACGATCGTGTCCAGCTCCAGGTCGGAGTCGGTGAGGCCGTCGGCGATCGAACCCGCGACGGGCTCGGGCGCCGGGTAGACCGGCGGTTCGGAGAGGTTGTTGCTGGGCAGGTAGCCCAGCAGCTCCTTGACGTAGTCGATCGCGTCGGACTCGTCGCTGCCCAGGTAGTGCGCCACGCCGGACTTGGTGTTGTGGGCCCGGCCGCCGCCGAGGTCCTCCATCTCGACGTCCTCGCCCGTGACCGTCTTGATCACGTCGGGGCCGGTGATGAACATGTTGGACGTGCCGTCGACCATCACGATGAAGTCGGTGAGCGCGGGGGAGTACACCGCTCCACCGGCCGACGGGCCCATGACCAGCGAGATCTGCGGGATGACGCCGGAGCTGCGGACGTTGCGGACGAAGATCTCGCCGTAGAGGCCGAGCGCGACCACGCCCTCCTGGATGCGGGCCCCGCCGCCGTCGTTGATGCCGATCATCGGGACGCCGGTCTTCAGCGCCAGGTCCATGACCTTGACGATCTTCTCGCCGTACACCTCGCCGAGCGCCCCGCCGAACACGGTGGCGTCCTGGCTGAAGATCGCGACGGGTCGGCCGTCGATGGTGCCGGTCCCGGTGACGACGCCGTCGCCGAAGGGGCGCTTGGCGTCCATCCCGAAGTTGGTGGACCGGTGGCGCGTCAGCGCGTCCAGCTCGACGAAGGACCCCTCGTCGAGGAGCTGGTCGATGCGCTCGCGCGCGGTCTGGCGGCCCTTGGCGTGCTGGCGCTCGATCCCCGTCCCCGGGTCGACGGCCTCGGCGGCGCGTCGGTAGAGGTCGGCGAGCTTGCCGGCTGTGGTGTGGACGTCCGGCTCGTCGGCGGCAGCGCCGGACGCGTCCCCGATCGGCTCCGTTGCGGCGGTCATGGCCGGGGAGCCTAACCGGCCGGTAACCGGACGTCCGTGCGTGCCTGGTCACGTCCGGGCGAACCGGATCGCCCCGGTTGCACCACCGGGGTCGGCCGGGTTTGATCGCGCCGCCGGCTCCTGTGGTGCTGGTCACAGCCAGGTGTTCAACGTGAGCGGAGAGTCGCATGTCGCAGCCACCGTCCGGGCCCTACCCGGGCCAGCCGGACCAGGGGCCCCAGCAGGGCCGGCCGCCGCAGCAGGGGTACGGGCAGCAGCCGGGCTACGGGCAGCAGCCGGGTTACGGCCAGCAGCCCGGTCATGGCCAGCAGCCCGGCTACGGGCAGCAGGGCGGGTACGGCCAGCAGCCCGGCTACGGGCAGCAGGGTGGGTACGGGCAGCAGGGTGGGTACGGCCAGCAGCCCGGCTACGGGCAGCAGGGCGGCTACGGCGGCCAGCAGGGCTACGGCCAGCAGGGCGGGTACGGCCAGGGGTCTGGCGGCGGGCCCGCGACCGCCCCGCCCGAGGTGCGCACCGCGTTCCTGCTGTGGCTGGCCGACCTGGTGCTCGGCGTCATCGGCGCGGTGATCGCCTTCCTCAGCCTCGACGCGCTGATCGAGGTGGGCCTGCGCAGCGCGGGCCTGGAGGTCTCCGACGTCCCCGCGGAGGTGCTCGCCGCCGCCCGCGGTGGGGCGATCGGCGGGGTCGTCGTCTCGCTCGTCCTGCTGGCGCTGGTGGCCGCCGCGGTGTTCGCGATGCGCAACGGCCGCAACTGGGCCCGCGTCCTGCTGACCGTCCTCGGCGTGCTGACGCTGCTCAGCGGGGTGTACTCGCTGCTGACCGTCGGCACGACGCTCTCGCTCGGCGCGTTCGGGGTCGTCAGCGTGATCGCCACCGTGATCCAGATGGTCCTCGTCGCCGCGGCGATCTACTTCATGTTCCGGCCGGCGGCGAAGGCGTACTTCGCTGCGCGGTGACCGGAGGGGCGGTACTCTCTCGACTATCGAGATAGTTGAGGAGTGAGTCATGGACGAGCAGGACTGCGTGGTCGTCGGCGGCGGGCCCGGGGGTGCGGTGCTGGCCTACCTGCTCGCTCGGGCCGGGCGACGGGTGACGCTGCTGGAGGCGCGGTCGGACTTCGCGCGCCGCTTCCGCGGCGACTCGCTGGCCCCCGCCGTCATGGACTGGCTCGACGCGCTGGGCCTGGCCGACGACGTGCTCGCCCGCCCGCACGCCACGGCCGACGCGTTCACCTGGCACACGCCCACCGCGGCCTACCGGGTCGCCGACTTCTCCCGCGCCAGCGCCCGGTTCCCGCACTACGTCCTGCTCCCGCAGCCGGAGTTCCTGGGCCTGCTCACCGGGCGGGCGGCGGAGTACCCCGGCTTCCGGCTGGAGATGTCGGCGCGGGTGACCGAGCTGGTCGAGTCCGACGGCCGGGTGTGCGGGGTGCGCTACCGGGCCGCCGACGGGGGGACCCGCGAGGTCCGGGCCCCGCTCGTCGTGGGGGTCGACGGGCGGTTCTCCCAGGTCCGGCGCCTGGGCGGGTTCGAGACCGAGGAGCTCGGCGCCGGGCTCGACATCCTGTGGTTCGAGGTCCCGCGCCGCGCCGAGGACCCGCCGCTGTCGGGTCTGGACTACTTCGCCGTGCCGGGTGCGGCGATCGTCGCGCTCGGGCAGGGCGCCACCTGGCAGCTCGGCTACGTCATCCCGACGGGCACGGTCGCGCAGGCGCGGGAGGCGGGCGTCGGGCCGGTGGTGGCGCTGGCCCGCGACCGGATGCCGTGGCTGGGCGACCGCCTCGACGCCCTCACCGCGTTCACCGACCTCACCCTGCTCAACGTGCCGATCACCCGGCTGCCGAGCTGGTACCGGCCCGGGCTGCTGCTGCTCGGCGACGCCGCGCACGTCATCTCCCCGGTGGGCGGCAACGGGATCAACATCGCGATCGCCGACGCCGCCGACGCGGGCAACACCCTGGCCCCGCTCCTCGCGAACCGCTCCTCCGCCGCCCCCGCGGCGCTGGACGCCGCCTGCCGGGAGATCGAGGCGCGCCGCCGGGCGGTGTCCGACGTCGAGCAGCGCTCCCAGGTGCGCGCCGAGCGGGGGAGCGCGGGCCGGATCGAGCGGGGCGACCCGAGCCCGGTGTGGATCCTGCGCCTGGCCGCGGCGGTCCCGCCGATCGCGCGGGCGTTCGGGAGGCGGTCGGCGTCGGCCATCGCGATCCCGCCCCCGACCCCCGCGGTGCTGGGGGCCCCCGCGCCGCGCTGAGGGCCGCGGGTGCCACCGGTCCGCTCCCGGCGCGCGTCCGGCGACCCCGGGCGGCCACCGGTCGCGGATGCGGTGTTCCAGCCCACGTCGAGCGGGTGTCGCCGGTACCGTCCGTGCTCATGAACCGCACCGCGCATCCGCTCGACGCCGGGGCGCTGCGCGCCGCCCTCGTCGGACCGTGGGCGCAGCTCGACGTGGTCGAGCGCACCGGTTCCACCAACGCCGACCTGATGGCCGCCGCCCTCGCCGGGGCCCCCGACCGCAGCGTCCTCGTCGCCGAGCACCAGGAGGCGGGGCGCGGCCGGCTGGCGCGCAGCTGGGTGTCGCCGCCCGGGTCCGGGCTCACGGTCAGCGTGCTGTTCCGGCCGGTCGGGGTCTCCCCGTCGCGGTTCAGCTGGCTGCCGCTGCTGGCCGGGCTGGCCGTGCTCGACACCGTCCGCGCGTTCACCGACGTCCCGGCCGGGCTCAAGTGGCCCAACGACCTGCTCGTGGGCACCGAGCCGCGCAAGGTCGCCGGGATACTCGCGGAGGTGGCCGACCCGTCGCGGCCCGCGGTCGTCGTCGGCATCGGGCTCAACGTCGACTCGGCCCCGCCCGACCAGCCCGCCGCCACCTCGCTGGCCGCGGAGAGCGGCCGGGAGATCGACCGCACCGCGGTGCTCGTGGAGCTGCTCACCCGCCTCGTCGAGCGGGAGGCCGACTGGCGCGCTGGTCGCGGCGACCCCGACGTCACCCGCCTGCGCGCCGACTACCGCGCGGGCTGCCTGAGCCTGGGCTCCCCGGTGCGGGTGGAGCTGCCCGGCGGCACGTCGGTCAGCGGCATCGCCGAGGACGTCGACGGCGACGGCAGGCTCCTGCTGCTCGACGCCGCGGGCCACCGCCGCGCGGTCGCCGCGGGTGACGTCGTCCACCTCCGGCCGGCCGAGTAGGACCACTACGGTTGCCGGGTGGCCTATCCCGATGATCTTCTCGTCTCCGGCGAGCGGGTCGTGCTGCACAAGCACCCGCACGCGAAGATGCTCGTCGTCCCGGTCCTGGTCCTGCTGCTGGTCGTCGCGGTCTGCGTGTTCGTCGCCGCGCTCGTGCGGGAGCAGACCTGGGCGCCGGTCGCGTGGATCGCGCTCGCCGTCGTCGGGGTCGGGCTGGCCGTCTGGCTGACGCTGGTCCCCGTGATCCGGTGGCGCACCACGCACTTCGTCGTGACGACGCGCCGCGTGCTCGTCCGCGAGGGCGTGCTGTCGCGCACCGGCATCGACATCCCGATGAGCCGGATCAACAGCGTCCAGTTCCGGCACACGGCCCTGGAGCGCGTCCTGGGCTGCGGGACGCTCGTGATCGAGTCGGCGTCGGACGAGCCGCTGGAGTTCACCGACGTGCCGCAGGTCGAGAAGGTCCACGCACTGCTCTACCAGGAGGTCGCCGATGACACGTGAGCTGCCGCAGACCGTCCCGGGCACGGGTCTGCCCGGGGCCGTCTCCATCTACGATGTCGGGGCCCGCGACGGGCTGCAGAACGAGCAGGCGGTGGTCCCCGTCGAGGTGAAGGCGGAGTTCCTCGACCGCCTCGCCGGCACCGGCCTGCGCACGCTGGAGGCCACCAGCTTCGTGCACCCGAAGTGGGTCCCGCAGCTCGCCGACGCCGCCGACCTGCTCGCCCGGCTCACGCGCGCACCCGGCGTCGACTACCCGGTGCTCGTGCCGAACGAGCGCGGCCTGGACCGGGCGCTGGAGTCGGGGGTCGCGCACGTCGCGGTGTTCGCCAGCGCCACCGAGACCTTCGCGCAGCGCAACCTCAACCGCTCCCTCGACGAGCAGTTCGCGATGTTCGACGCCGTCGTCACGCGTGCCGTCGGCGAGGGGCTGCGGGTGCGCGGGTACGTCTCGATGTGCTTCGGCGACCCGTGGGAGGGGGCCGTCGACCCGGCGCAGGTGGCGGCGGTCGGGCGCCGGCTCGTCGACATGGGCTGCGACCAGCTCTCCCTGGGCGACACGATCGGCACCGGCACCCCCGGCCACGTCGACGCCGTGCTCGACGCGTGCGTCGCGGGCGGCGTGCCCGTCGACCGGATCGCGGTGCACTTCCACGACACCTACGGGCAGGCGCTGGCGAACACGCTCGCCGCGCTGCGCCGGGGCGTCACCACCGTCGACGCGAGCGCGGGCGGCCTCGGCGGCTGCCCCTACGCGGAGTCGGCGACGGGCAACCTGGCCACCGAGGACCTCGTCTGGATGCTCGACGGGCTCGGGATCGCCCACGGCGTCGACCTCGACGCGCTCGTCGCCACGAGCGCGTGGATGGCGGGGCAGCTGGGCCGGCCGTCGCCGTCGCGGGTGGTGCGGGCCCTGGCCGGGTGACCCGGCCGGCTCAGCCGCGCGTGCCGAACATGCCGGTGAACGTGCTGCGGAAGACCTCGGTGTCACCGCGGTGCAGCTGCGCGCGCAGCTGCACCAGCCCCAGCCCCGGCCGGCTCCGCGACAGCCGGGCCTCGAGGATCTCCATCGTCGCGCGCAGCTCGTCGCCGGCGAACACCGGAGCGGGCCAGGCGATGTCCTCGCCGCCGGGGGAGCCCAGCGAGGTGGCCCGGTTGAGCACGGCGTCGACGTAGAGGCGCATCCACAGCCCCGCGGTGAACCAGCCCGACGCCGCCAGCGCGCCGAACAGCGACGTCGCGGCCGCGTCGTCGTCGAGGTGGAAGGGCTGGGGGTCGAACCGGCGGGCGAACGCGACCATCTCGTCGCGGTCGACCACCGTCGTGCCCAGCTCGAACACCCGTCCGGGGACGAGGTCCTCGAAGGCCAGCTCGGTCACGGGGCCAGCGCCGCCAGACCGGCCTCGGCGACCTCCTGGTCCTGCGACCAGTGCCCGCCGCTGACGCCGATCGCGCCGACGTTCGCCCCGTCGACCTGGATCGGGTACCCGCCGCCGAAGATCACCAGCCGGTCGATGCCGGTGGGGGCGCCCGCGGCGAGCGGGGCGTCGTCCTTGATGAAGTCGTGCCAGCCGTGCGTCGGCATCCCGAACCCGACGGCGGTGTAGGCCTTGTCCTGCGCCACCTGCGTCGAGAGCAGCGGGGCGCCGTCCATCCGGGAGAACGCCTTGAGGTTGCCGCCGGGGTCGGCGACGGCGATGCACATCGGCACGCCGATCTCCGCGGCCTTCGCCTCGGCCGCCGCGATGACGCGGTGCGCGGCGTCGGTGGTGATGGTCGCGACGTTCAGGATGTCGGCCACGGTGCCTCCTGTGCTCGGGGTGGAGCCGATCTTCGCTCACGCACCGCCGAGGTGACCAGCCAGGGCGGCGTGCCGCGACGCGCTGCGGGGGTCCATGCCGGTGATCGTCACCGTGGTGTCGCGGGCCCGGTACTTCGCCGTGATGGTGTCGAGGACGGCGATCGTCGAGGCGTCCCAGACCTGCGCGCCGGAGAGGTCGACGACCACCGTCGGCGGGTCGCCCGCGTAGTCGAACGCCGTCACCAGCTCGCCGGAGGACGCGAAGAACAGCTGGCCGGTGACGCGGTAGACGGCCTTCTCCGCGTCGCGCTCCACCGCCACGTCGACGACGTGGGCGACGCGCCGCGCGAACAGCACCGACGCGACGACGACCCCCACCCCGACCCCGTAGGCCAGGTTGTGGGTGGCCACGGTGACCGCGACGGTCGACAGCATCACCGCCGTCTCGCTGTAGGGCATCCGGCGCAGGGTGGCGGGGGCGATGCTGTGCCAGTCGAACGTGCCGACCGCGACCATGATCATGACGGCGACCAGCGCGACCATCGGGATCGCGCCGACGACGTCGCCGAGCGCGAGCATCAGCACCAGCAGGAACGCACCCGCCAGGAACGTCGAGGCGCGGGTGCGGGCCCCGCCGGCCCGGACGTTGATCATCGTCTGGCCGATCATCGCGCAGCCGCCCATGCCGCCGAAGCACCCGGTGACGATGTTGGCGACGCCCTGGCCCCACGACTCGCGCGTCTTGTCCGACGGCGTGTCGGTGATCTCGTCGACGAGCTTCGCCGTCATCAGCGACTCCAGCAGCCCGACCACGGCCATCGCGAGCGCGTAGGGCGCGATGATCGCCAGGGTGTCGAGCGTGAAGGGCACGTCGGGCAGGCCGAGGACCGGCAGGCCGTCGGGCAGCTCGCCCTGGTCGCCGACCGTCGGCACGCTGACGGCGGCGAACACGGTGAACGCCGTCAGGGCGACGATCGCGACCAGTGGCGCCGGGACCGCGCTCGTGAGCCGCGGCAGCACCACCAGCACCGCGAGCGCGACGGCGAGCAGCACCCAGGCCACCCACGGCACGCCCACCAGGTACGGCAGCTGCGAGGCGAAGATCAGGATGGCCAGGGCGTTGACGAAGCCGACCATCACGCTGCGCGGCACGAACCGCATCAGCCGCGCGGTGCCGGCCAGGCCCAGCGCGACCTGGAACGCGCCGCCGAGCAGCACGGCGGCGATCAGGTACTGCAGTCCGTGGTCGCGCACCAGCGGGGCGACGACGAGCGCCACGGCCCCGGTCGCCGCGGAGATCATCGCGGGCCGCCCGCCGGTGAAGGCGATCGTGATCGCCATCGTCACCGAGGCGAACAACCCGACCCGCGGGTCGACGCCCGCGATGATCGAGAACGCGATGGCCTCGGGGATCAGGGCGAGGGCCACGACGAGGCCGGAGAGGGCCTCGGTGCGCAGGACGCGGGGAGCGAGCCAGGGAGGTCGAGACACGAGCCCGAACTCTACGGTCACGTCAGAGTTGGGCGACGGGAGGGTTCAGCGGTCGACGGCCCCCGCCAGCAACGGCTCCATCATCACGTCGGCGTGCTTGCGCCGGATCGTCTCCATCCGCCACTTGTTGACGAACACCGCGAGCAGCGCGCCGTCGACGGAGCGGTGCAGGACCTCGGTCTCGCTCTCCCGGTTCAGCACCTCCGCGCCTGCCTCGTCGGTGAGGCGGGCGACGGTGTAGTTGAGCTGCTCCAGCGTCACCGGAGCGCCGAACTCGTCGGCCAGCCGCGCGGTGACCACCTCGAACTGCAGCGGCCCGACCGCGGCCAGCACCGGCGCCTGGTCGCCGCGTCGGTCGGAGCGCAGGACCTGGATGACGCCCTCGGAGTCGAGCTGGGAGATCCCGCGGCGGAACTGCTTGTAGCGGCCCGCGTCCTTGGCCCGGACCACCGCGAAGTGCTCGGGGGCGAAGCTCGGGATCGCCGGGAACTGGACCGGGTCCTCGGCGTAGAGGGTGTCGCCGGGACGCAGTGCGCCCGCGTTGACCAGGCCGACGATGTCGCCCGGGAACGCCTCCTCCAGCGTGGTGCGCTGCTGGCCGAACACCGCCTGCGCGTACTTCGTGGCGAACGGCTTGCCCGATCCCGCGTGGGTGAGCACCATGCCGCGCTCGAAGCGCCCGGAGTTGATGCGCAGGAAGGCGGTGCGGTCGCGGTGCGAGCGGTCCATGCCCGCCTGCACCTTGAACACCAGGCCGGACAGCGGCGTGTCGAGCTCCCGCGGCGTCCCGTCGGCGTCGGGGCGCGGGGCCGGGGCGGGGGCGAGGTCGACGAGCGCGTCGAGCAGCCGCCCGACGCCGACGCCGTGCCGCGCCGCGCCGAACAGCACCGGCGTGGCCGTGCCGGCGAGGTAGTCGTCCTCGTCGAACTCGGCGCCGATCTCGCGCAGCAGCTCCAGCTCGTCGACGACCGTCTCGAGGTAGAGCGGCTCCTCCGCGGCGGCGCGGTCGGGGTCGAGCACCTCGACCTCGCCCTTCGTCGCCCCGCCCGCGGTGCGCGTGTAGCGGCGCATCTCGCCGGTGGCGCACTCGACGACGCCGCGCAGGTCGCCCGCGATCCCGACCGGCCAGGTGACGGGCATCGGCCGCAGCCCGATCGTCTGCTCCACCTCGTCGAGCAGCTCCAGGGCCTCGCGGCCGGGCACGTCCCACTTGTTGACGAAGGTGAGCACGGGGATCTTCCGGCTGCGGCAGACGTCGAAGAGCTTGAGGGTCTGCGCCTCCAGGCCCTTCGAGGCGTCGAGGAGCATCACGGCGGCGTCGACGGCGGCGAGGACGCGGTAGGTGTCCTCGGAGAAGTCGCCGTGGCCGGGGGTGTCGAGCAGGTTGATCACGTGGTCGCGGTAGCTGAACTGGAGCACCGCGGAGGTGATGGAGATGCCGCGGGCGCGCTCCATCTCCATCCAGTCCGAGGTGACGCCCTTGCGCCCGGCCTTCCCGTGCACCGCGCCCGCCGAGTCGATCACCTCGGCGTGCAGGGCCAGCGCCTCGGTGAGCGTCGACTTCCCCGCGTCGGGGTGGGAGATCACGGCGAAGGTGCGGCGGCGGTGCGCCTGGGCGGCGATCTCGGTGGCGGCGCGGGGGCGGGCGGGCGACTCGGTCATGGTGTCCCCAGGTTACGGCGACCCCGCCCGGTGCCCACCCGCGGCACGACCCCCACCCGGCGAGTGTGCGGCTGCCACCCGGCGAGTGTGCCGCCCCCGCCCGGCGAGTATGCCGCCCGCGCCCGGCGAGTTTGCCGACTCTGCCCGGCGAGTTTGCGGCTGCCGCCCGGCGAGTTTGCCGCCCGCGCCCGGCGAGTTCGCCGACTCTGCCCGGCGAGTTTGCGGCTGCCGCCCGGCGAGTTTGCCGCCCGCGCCCGGCGAGTTCGCCGACCCTGCTCGACGAGTTGGCCGGCACCCGCCCCGCAGTGTGGGCTCCGCTCCCGGCGAGGTTTGCCGCGATCGCGGGCCGAGTCGGCCGATCGGCGACGGCGGGTGCATGCGCCCTCGGCATACCCACCGAGGCGCAGCGGCCAACTCGCCGGGGTCGATCGGCAAACTCGCGCAGCGGCAGCGGCACACTCGCCGGGTGCGGGCGGCACACTCGCGGGGTGGGGGCGGGGGGTCAGGGGTCAGGGGCTGGTGAGGTGGTGCAGGGCGGCGTCGTGGAGCGTGCCGTTGCTCGACAGGCCGTCGCCGCGGGTGAAGCCGTCGACCCCGTCGAGGCCGCTCAACCGCCCGCCCGCCTCCCGGACGATCGGGACGAGGGCGGCGAGGTCCCACGGGCTCGCCCCGGCGTCGACGGCCAGGTCGATCGCGCCCTCCGCGACCAGGCAGTGCTGCCAGAAGTCGCCGAACGCGCGGGTCTCCCAGACCGCGGCCCCGAGTCGGGTCCAGCGTTCGCCGAGCCCGCGGGCGTCGGTGGTGGAGGCGTAGGCGTCGGCGAGGTCGGACACCCCGGACACCGCGATCCGCCGGGTCCCCGCGGCGTCGCGGGTCCAGGCCCCCCGCCCCGGCGCGGCCCACCAGCGCCGCCCCAGCGCCGGGGCGCTGACGACGCCGACGGTCGCCGTGCCGTCGGTCGTCAGCCCGATCAGCGTGGCCCACACGGGCACGCCGCGGGAGAAGTTCTTGGTGCCGTCGATCGGGTCGAGCACCCAGCCGCGCGCGGCCCCGTCGACGGTGCCGCCCTCCTCCTCGCCGAGCACGGCGTCGCCGGGCCGCTCGGCGGTGATCAGGGCCCGCAGCGCCTCCTCGACGGCGGTGTCGGCGTCGGTGACGGGGGTGCGGTCGGGCTTGCTCTCGACGCGGAGGTCGGCGGCGCGGAACCGGTCGAGGGTGATCGCGTCGGCGGCGTCGGCCATGCGGAGGGCGAGATCGAGATCGGAGTCGCTCACGGGGAGCAGTGTGCCGGGCCTACTGTGACGACCATGACCACCGTCCTGCTCGCCGAGGACGACGCCGCCATCGCCGAACCGCTCTCCCGCGCACTGGCGCGCGAGGGCTACACCGTCACGGTGGCGACCGACGGCGTCGCGGCGCTCGACCGGGTCCACGCCGGCCACGTCGACCTGCTCGTCCTCGATCTCGGCCTGCCCGGCATGGACGGCCTGGAGGTCTGCCGCCGCGTCCGGCTGCACCAGCCCGACCTGCCCGTCCTCATGCTCACCGCGCGCACCGACGAGGTCGACTTCGTCGTCGGCCTCGACGCGGGCGCCGACGACTACGTCGGCAAGCCCTTCCGGCTCGCGGAGCTGCTCGCCCGGGTGCGGGCGCTGCTGCGCCGGCTCACCCCGGAGGCCGTCGAGGTGGCGGGGGTGCGGATGGAGCTGTCCGGGCGCCGCGTCCTCGTCGACGGGGCGGAGGTCGGGCTCGCGAACAAGGAGTTCGAGCTGCTGCGGGTGCTGCTGCTGCGCGCCGGGCAGGTCGTCACGCGCGAGGAGATCCTGCGCGAGGTGTGGAACGACCCGGAGATGAAGACCTCCAAGACGCTGGACATGCACATGTCCTGGCTGCGTCGCAAGATCGGCGGGGAGCGCCGCATCGCGACGGTCCGCGGCGTCGGCTTCCGCTTCAACCACGACTGACCGTGCGCCGCCGCATCCTGCAGTCGACGCTGCTCGTCGTCGCCCTCACCGCGCTCGTCCTCGGCGGGCCGCTGGCCATCACCACCTGGCAGCTCGTCGACGACTTCGACCGCGCCGAGCTGACGTCGCGCCTGGAGCAGGTCGCCACCCGGCTGGAGGGCCCCGGCGCCGCCGTCGACATCGCGGGGCTGGAGCTCGCCGTGCCCCGTGGCGGGCGGCTGATCCTCGAGCAGGCCGGGCGCGCGCCGCTGGTGATCGGGTCCGACGTGGGCGACGACGCGGTCACCGAGACGCTCCCGCTCGGCTCCGGCGGCATGGCCACGATGCAGGAGCCGCGCGCGGTGCTGCTCGGCCAGCAGGTGCAGGTGACGCTGGTGGTGCTGCTGCTCGTCGTGCTGTCGGTGGCGACGGGCACGGTCGTCGCCACGCTGACGGCCCGGCGGCTGGCCGAGCCGCTGCGCGACGTCGCCGACCGCGCGGCCCGCCTCGGTGCGGGCGACTTCCGCTCCGCCCCGGCCCGCCACGGCATCCCCGAGCTCGACGCCGTGTCCGAGGTTCTCGACACCTCCGCCGCCGCGCTCGCCGAGCTGGTGCAGCGGGAGCGCCAGCTCGTCGGCGACGTCTCCCACCAGCTCCGCAGCCGTCTCACCGCGCTCCAGCTGCGCCTCGACGAGCTGACGACGCACCCGGACCCGAGCGCCCGCTCCGAGGCCCTCGCCGCGCTCGACCAGGCCGAGAAGCTCGCCGCCGTCCTCGACGAGCTGCTGGAGGCCGCCCGGGCCGCGCGCGCCGCGGGGGCCGAGCCGCTGGACCTGAGGGAGGGGCTGGAGGCCGTCGCGCAGGAGTGGCGGGCGCCGCTGCGCGCGGAGGGCCGGATTCTGAAGATGCGCGTCCCCGACGGCCTGCTGGCCCGCGTCACGCCGGCCCGCATCCGCGAGGCCGTGGGCGCGCTGCTGGACAACGCGGTGCGCCACGGCGGCGGCACGGTCGTCGTCGCGGCGCGGGCCACCGAGAAGAGCCTGGTCATCGAGGTGACCGACGCGGGCGACGGCGTGCCGGAGGAGCTGATCCCGCACGTGTTCGAGCGCGGGGTGTCGGTCGGGTCGTCGACCGGGATCGGGCTCGCGCTGGCCCGCGCGCTGGTGGAGGCCGACGGCGGCCGCCTGGAGCTCTCCCGCGCCCGCCCCCCGACGTTCACGATCTTCCTGCCGGCCGCCCGCGCCGACGACGTGGTCGGGCCCGGGCGCCGGGCGAGCAGCCCCCGCTAGCTCTCGGGGACCTGGCGGCGCACGTCCTCGTCGGGGAAGACGAAGCGGCGGAAGGCCCACCAGCGGAACGCCATGCCCAGCAGGACGCCGATGATCTGGCCGCTGACGAAGTCGGCGACCTCCTGGGTGAACAGGCTCACGTCGGGCACGCTGAGGTGCAGCAGGTAGCGCGACACCGCGAGCGGGGCGGTGTAGACGGCCACCCCGACGCCGCTGACCAGGAAGAACAGCAGGGCCTCGTGGTGGGTCTCGCGGCCGCCGCGGGTGCGGAAGGACCACTCGCGGTTGAGCACGTAGGACGCGATGGTGGCCACCAGCACCGCGATGATCTTCGCGGTGAGCGGCTTCTCGATCAGCACGGTGTTCTTGAGCAGCAGGAACACGGCGGTGTCGATGATCCAGGTGGTGCCCCCGACCATCGCGAACTTGATCAGCTCGCGGTGCTTGATCGCGACGGAGCGGTACGGCTGGGGGATCTGGGCCAGTACCGACTCGACGACGGACACCTGGTGAATCGTGCCAGAGCCCCCCGCTGGGTAGGCTCCCGGCACCGTGAACCCCTTTCCCGTCGTCGGCATGGTCGGTGCCGGCCAGCTCGCCCGGATGACCCACCAGGCCGCGATCGCGCTGGGCCAGTCGTTGCGCGTGCTCGCCGTAGGCACCGGGGAGCCGGCCGCCCAGGTGTGCGCCGACGTGCGCGCCGGGTCGGCCGACGACCTCGCCGCCGTCCGCTCCTTCGCCACCGGCTGCTCCGCGGTGACGTTCGACCACGAGCAGGTCCCGCAGGAGGTCCTGCGCGCGCTCGTCGCCGACGGCGTCACCGTCCACCCGGGCCCGGACGCGCTGCTGTTCGCCCAGGACAAGCTGGTGATGCGCCGCCGGTTGAGCGAGCTGGGTGCCGCGGTCCCGCCGTTCGCGCCGGTCGGATCGGCGGCGGACGTGAAGGCGTTCGGGGCCGAGCACGGCTGGCCCGCGGTGCTCAAGGCCGTCCGCGGCGGCTACGACGGGCGCGGGGTGTGGATGCTGGACGCCCCGGACGACGCCCTCGTCGAGGAGCTGCTCGCCGCGGGTACCCCGCTGATGGTCGAGCAGGCCGTGCCGCTGCGGCGGGAGCTGGCCGCGCTGGTCGCCCGGTCGCCGTACGGGCAGGCGGCGGCGTGGCCCGTCGTCGAGACGGTGCAGGAGGCGGGGCAGTGCGTGCAGGTGCTCGCTCCGGCCCCCGGCCTCGACGACGAGGTCGCCGCCGGGGCGCAGCGGCTCGCGCTCGGTCTGGCGGCGGAGCTGGGCGTCACCGGGCTGCTGGCCGTCGAGCTGTTCGAACGGACGGACGGCGCGCTGCTGGTCAACGAGCTGGCCATGCGCCCGCACAACTCCGGGCACTGGACGATCGAGGGCGCCCGCACGTCGCAGTTCGAGCAGCACCTGCGCGCCGTCCTCGACTACCCGCTCGGCACCACGACCCCCACCGCGCCCGCGGTGGTGATGGCGAACGTCCTGGGCGCCGACGGTCCGGTGGAGATGGGCATGGACGAGCGGGTCCACCACCTGTTCGCCCGGTTCCCCGACGTCAAGGTGCACCTGTACGGCAAGGCCGAGCGGCCCGCGCGCAAGATCGGGCACGCGACGGTGCTCGGGTCCGACATGGCGGCCGTGCGGGAGCGCGCGGCGCTCGCGGCGCACTGGCTGTCGACCGCGCAGTGGAAGGACGGATGGTCGATCCATGACTGAGCCGATCGCCGGGCCCGTCGTCGGGCTGATCATGGGCAGCGACTCGGACTGGCGCGTCATGGAGGCCGCCGCCGACGCGCTCGCCGAGTTCGACGTCCCGTTCGAGGTGGGTGTGTACTCCGCGCACCGCACCCCGCAGCGCATGCTCGACTACGCCCGCGACGCCGCCGGTCGCGGCCTGCGGGTGATCGTCGCGGGGGCGGGCGGGGCCGCGCACCTGCCGGGGATGGTCGCCTCGGCGACGCCGCTGCCGGTGATCGGCGTCCCGGTCCCGCTGGCGTACCTCGACGGGATGGACTCGCTGCTGTCGATCGTGCAGATGCCCGCCGGCGTCCCCGTGGCCACGGTGTCGGTGGGCGGGGCGCGCAACGCCGGGCTGCTGGCCGTGCGGATCCTGGCGGCGGGCGACGCCACCCTGCGCGAGCGCATGGTCACGTTCCAGGCCGAGCTGGCCGACTCCGTGCTGGCCAAGGATGCCGCGTTGCGGGCACGCACAGCCAATTCCTGACGATATCACCCGTTTGGGTGAAAACCACTCGCCGATCGACAGCGAATGACCCTTTGTCAGGCGCCCGATGAATCGATCCCAGTCCTCGGTCGATAAGGCGTGAACTAAGTTCTCGGTGTCTGCGGGAACGGCTTTCCGCCGGGGAGCGCTATTTCATGGGCACGTTTCCGCCACTGCTGGTGGACCCTGAGGACGCTGCAGCACTGCGTGCCTGGACCACGTCGGCGTCGCTCGGGCCCGCGGCCGTTCGGCGTGCCCGCATCGTCCTGCGCTCGGCCGAGGGCGTCGGTCCCACCGCGCTGGCGGCCGAGCTCGGCTGCTCCCCGCAGACGGTGCTCACCTGGCGCGAGCGCTACCGCGCCGACGGGATCGCCGGACTCGCCGACGCCCCGCGTGCCGGGCGCCCCGTCACCATCGACCAGGTCTCCGTCGTGGAGCGCACGCTGTGCGCACCGCCCCCCCGGCTGCGCATCCGCCGCTGGTCGAGCCGCCTGCTGGCCGCCGAGCTGGGCGTGAGCAACGTCGCGGTGGCCAAGGTGTGGCGCAGCTGGGGCATCAGCCCGCTCGACGGCGGGCACGTGCGTCTGAACACCGAGCCCCCGTTCGACCACTCGTCCGCGGTGTTCGCCGGGCTGCACCTGGACGCCGGAGGCGGCGTGCTCGCCCTCGTGGTCGCCACCGACCTCCCGGACGACCGCATGCCGGTGCGCGCCCGTCCCCGGCTGGGTGCCCGGTTCGGCAGCCTCGACCTCGGCGGCGCCGTCGACGCCGACGGGCTGGCCGGGTTCCTCGACGGGTTCGACGACACCCCGGGCTCGCAGCTGCGGCTGCTCGTCGACCACACCCCTGCGCAGGTCCGGGGCTGGGCGCGACGCCGGGGGGCGTCCGTGCACGTCGTGCCGTCCGGGCTGGACTGGGCGCGGATGGTCCGGGTGGCCGCGGTGCTCGCCGGGGCCACCCCGGTCGGCGCGGCCTCCGTGGCAGGGCTGCGCAGCGCCGTCATCGAGCACCGGTCGGGCCGTCCGCTGCTCTGGCGCCACCCGGAAGCTACTGCATAAAGAACGCAGTAGAACCGTGAAGATTTACCTCACGAATTCGCCGTTGCCGACCGTATCGGGTCGCACCCCGCGGATCGCCGGCGTCGTTTCCCGGTCGTCGGCCCGATCCCGGGTCGTCCATGAGGAGTCAGGTGCGCAGGCACCGTCGCCCGGGCCGGGTCCCCATCCGGTGCTCGGGAAAGGATGGAAGATGTCCCAATCCCCGCACAGGCGCCGGGCTGCCACCGCGATGATCGTCGCCGGCACCACGCTCGCCGCGACCGCACTCGCGCTGGTCCCCGGCGGTGCCGCGACCGCGTCGTCCCACCGTGAGGCCCCGCTGATCGCGGACGCCCCCGCCTACGACAACACCGACGTCTACGCGTTCGTCTCCCCGGAGAACCCGGACAAGGTGACGTTCGTGGCCAACTGGTTCGGCCTCCAGGAGCCGAACGGCGGCCCGACGTTCTACCCGTGGGCCGACGACGCGTACTACAACATCAAGATCGACTCGGACGGCGACGCGGTGGCCGACACCACCTACCGCTACGAGTTCACCACCGACAACGCGGCACAGCAGAACACGTTCCTCTACGCCAACGGCCCGGTCGAGAGCCTGGACGACGAGAACCTGCTGTTCAAGCAGTACTACACGCTGACGAAGATCGACGCCTACGGTGTGGAGACCGTCGTCGCCGAGGGTCAGGCCGCGCCGTCCAACACCGGCCCGGCGTCGGTGCCGGACTACGACGCGCTGATCGAGGACGCCACCGAGCCCGTGGGCAAGGACGGCGAGACCTTCGTCGGCCAGATCGAGGACCCGTTCTTCCTCGACCTGCGCGTGTTCGACCTGCTCTACGGGGGTGACCTGTCCGAGGTCGGCCAGGACACCCTGGCCGGCTACAACGTCAACACCACGGTGCTGGAGGTGCCGATCGACGAGGTCGCGCTCAACGGTGACGGCGCGGCCAACCCGGTCATCGGCGTGTGGAGCACCACCGACCGGGCCGCCAACGTCACCTTCGGTGGCGGTGTCGAGGAGTCGTCCGGCGACTACGTGCAGGTCTCGCGCCTGGGCAACCCGCTGGTCAACGAGGTCGTCATCCCGGTCGGGCTGAAGGACGCCTTCAACGCGATCAGCCCCGACGTCGACGCCACCATCCCGGCGGTCGTCGAGCGGGTCACCGACCCCGAGGTCCCGAAGCTCGTCGAGGCGATCTACGGCATCCCGGCCCCGGCCACCCCGCGCAACGACCTGGTCGAGATCTTCCTGACCGGCATCGCGATCGACGCGCCCACGCTCGACGGTACCGCCGCCCCCATCGCGGCCGACCTGAACAGCCAGATCCTCAACGCCGACGCCGACCCGAAGACGTTCATGCCGTCGGAGATGCTGCGGCTCAACACCGCGATCAAGGAGCCGACCACCCTGGCCGGCGAGCCGACCGAGGCCAGCCGCCTCGGCGTGTTCGGCGATGACATCCAGGGCTTCCCGAACGGCCGCCGCCTCGCCGACGACGTCGTCGACATCGGCCTGCTCGCGCTGCAGGGTGCCGCTCTCGACCCCGCGGTCGTCACCGGCCCGCTCTCCGGCGGCGACGAGGTCGACGCCAACGACAAGGGGTTCGACACCGAGTTCCCCTACGTCGTGGCCGCGAGCAACCTCAACGTCAACGACGAGGCGAACAGCCAGGGTGACGGCACCGTCGCCCAGGGTCGTACGAACGCGCCCGCCACCGACCCCGCGTCCAGCGGGGGTGGCATGTTCGACTTCCTCGGCGACCTGCTGCCGGGCGTCATGACCGGCGCGGCCGGCGTGGTCCTGATCGGTGCCGGTGCCGGCCGGCACCTGCGCGAGAAGTGACCGGCTGACACCGGTCACCGCCTGATCCACCCCGAGAGCCCCGGAGGGTCCGGCTCCGTCCGAGCCGGACCCTCCGGGTCCCGAATGAGAAGGTCGTCACATGACCGGTGAGCCCCGTTCGAGGGTCCCCGCCCTGCTGGTCGTCCTCGGCGCGCTGCTCCTGGTCGGCGCGGTGGCGGGTGCGCTGACCGCTCGCGACAGCACCACCTCCCCGGCCGCACCCACGGCGATGTCCCAGCCGTCCGCCCTGCAGCAGACGATCCAGCGCACGCAGGACGCGCTGCGGCGCAACCCCGGGAACGCCCCGTTGTGGGCGCAGCTGGGCGCCTCCTACGTCGAGCAGGCCCGGATCTCCGGGGACCCGTCGTACTACGGCCAGGCCGAGGGTGCGCTCGACCGGTCGCTGGCCGTCGAGCCCGACGGCAACGGCGAGGCCCTGATCGGACTCGCGCAGCTGGCCAACGCCCGCCACGACTTCGCCGCCGCCCGCGACCTGGGCGAGCGGGCCCGCGAGCTGCGGCCGTACACCGGTGCGGTCTACGGCGTGCTGGCCGACGCCTACACCCAGCTCGGCGACACCGCAGCCGCCTCCGCCGCTATCGAGTCCATGCTCGGTGTGGACCCCGGCCTGGCCGCGTTCACGCGCGCCTCCTACGACCTGGAGCTGCACGGGAGGGCGGACGAGGCCCGCCAGGCGATGCAGCGTGCGCTGTCCTCCGCGCTCACCCCCGCCGACGTCGCCTACTGCCGCTACTACCTCGGCGAGCTGGCCTGGAACGCGGGCGACGTCGACGGAGCGGCGGAGCACTACGCGGCCGGCCTCGTCGCGGCCCCGCACGACGTCGCGCTCGCCCAGGGACAGGCCAGGATCGCGTGGGCGCAGGGCCGCGTCGACGACGCGATCACCGCGTACGCCGACCTCACGACCCGGGTGCCGCTGCCCCAGTACCTGCTGGAGTACGGCGAGCTGCTGGAGTCGGCCGGGCGCGCCGACGAGGCCCGGGCCCAGTACGACGTGCTCGCCGCGGCGCAGCAGCTCTACGCGTCGTCCGGGTCCACCGACGACCAGGTCGCGGCGCTCGTCGCCGCCGACCACGGTGACCCGGCCGAGGCGCTGCGCCTCGCGCAGGGGGAGTGGGACCGCAGGCAGAGCATGTTCAGCGCCGACGCGCTGGCCTGGGCGCTGCACGTCAACGGCCGCGACGCCGAGGCGCTGCCCTTCGCCGAGCTGGCGTCGGCGACGGGCTGGCGGAACGCGACCCACGCCTACCACCGCGGCATGATCCTGGCCGGGCTGGACCGGCGCGAGGACGCGATCGCCGCGCTGGACGAGGCGCTCGCGATCAACCCGAACTTCCATCCGCTGCACGCCCCCGACGCCGTCGCGACCCGCACCCGGCTGGAGTCGGGCGCGTGAGGGTCCTGCGGCGGACGATGGTGCTGATCGGCACCGTCGGGGCGCTGCTCCTCGTGCCGGTCGCGGTGGCGCAAGCCCATCCGCTGGGCGACTTCACCGTCAACCACTACGCCGGGCTGACGCTGCGGACCGACGGCGTCGACGTGCTCGCCGTGCTGGACACCGCCGAGCTGCCCACCGTGCAGCAGCGCGTGGCGGTCGACACCGACGGCGACGGAACGGTGACGCCCGACGAGGCCGCTGCGCACGCCGTGGCCGAATGCGCGGACCGGGCGGCGGTCACCTCGATCACCGTCGACGGGACCTCGCTCGCGCTGGCCGTCGCCTCCTCGTCGGCGGAGTTCCCGACCGGCAACCAGGGACTCGCGACGACGCGGGTGACGTGCCGCTTCACCGCCCCGGCCGACCTCTCCGCGCCCGCCGTGGTCGGCTACACCGACGGGTTCCGTGTCGACCGGATCGGCTGGCGGGAGATCACCGCCACCGGCGACGGGCTGCGGATCTCCGCGTCCGACGTGCCGGCGACGAGCGCGTCGCAGGAGCTGCGGGTCTACCCGGAGGACCTGCTGGCGAGCCCGCTCGACCAGCGATCGGCACGGATCGAGGTGACACCGGGCAGCGGATCGGCCGCGCCGCTCGCCGCACTCCCGCCCACCGGTGTCGGCTGGCTCGACCACCTGCTGGGGCAGGCCGAGGACCTCCTGTCCGGGCTCGCCGCGCGCCCCGAGCTGACCCCGGCCGTAGGCACCCTCGCCATCCTGCTGTCACTCGTGCTCGGGGCGTCGCACGCGCTGCTGCCCGGGCACGGCAAGACGATCATGGCCGCGTACCTCGCCGGGAAGCAGGGCACGCGGCGCGACGCGGTGGCCGTCGGCGCGGCGGTGACGGTCACGCACACCGCCGGGGTCCTCGTGTTCGGTCTGCTGCTGGTCGCCGTGGCCGCGTTCGCGCCGCTGCGGGCGATGGCGTGGCTCGGCGTCGTCAGCGGGCTGCTCGTGGCGGCCGTCGGTGCAACCCTGCTGCACACCGCGGTGCGGCGGCGCCGGGAACTCGGTGCGGTGCCGCCCGCGGAGCGGGTCGGCGTGCTGGTCGGGGTCGGTGTGGGCGGCTCGTCGGCGGGCCACGGGCACGGGCACGGCCACGGTCACGGGCACGGCCACGGTCACGGGCACGGCGGCCACGGGACGGACCGGTGGAGCCGCGCGAGCCTCGTGGGCATGGGGATGGCCGGAGGTCTCGTGCCCAGTCCCACCGCACTGCTGGTGCTGCTCGGAGCCGTGAACCTCGGCCGCACGTGGTTCGGTGTGGCGCTCGTGGTCTGCTACGGAGTGGGCATGGCGGGCACGCTGACCGCGGCCGGGTTGCTGCTGGTGTCGGTGCGTGACCGCCTCGCCGGCATGGAACGCACCCGCGCCTGGCGGGAACGCGCCGGCAGGCTGCTCGCGGTACTGCCGGTGGCCACCGCGCTGCTCGTTCTCGTCGTCGGGATCGGGCTGGCGCTGCGCAGCCTCACCGGTGTCTGACCCGTCCCACGGAACACACAGGAGATCAGGTGCGTCGATTCGCCCCCCTCGGCCTGGCCCCGGCCGTTCTCGTCGCGGCCGTCCTCGCCGGCTGCTCGTCCGGACCCGATCTCGGGCCGCTGTTCGACGACGAGGGGGGAGCGACCGTGTCCTGCCTCGTGCACCAGACCGGCGCGCCGGGCCCGCGCTACACCGAGGTCGAGACGCGCGACACCGCCCGGGTCCTCGCGATGATGAAGTACTACACGCAGTTCGGGGCCCTGCCGTTCTGCGACGGCGACCGGGCGGGCGATGCCGACCGGGCCTGGGGGCAGGCCTACGTCGACCTCGGAGGCGCGGCCGGGAAGGTCCCCACGGTGCTGGGCTGAGGTCGGAGATTGTCGTGGCGCGAGTACCGCATCCGGTCGTAGGGTGGTGGCACACGTGAGAGGAGGTGGTCCAGCGTTGAGTAGCTTCTGGATTCGTGAGGTGGCTGTCCGCTAGCACCACAGAGGACAGTTCTTCGACCGTTGTGGAGCCGGTGTGGTGCCGGCGAGTTCCAGGCAGTCACCCGTGGTCCCCGGGCCCGAGCCCGTCCAGCTCGGCATGCGCATCCAGCGATGCGGCCCGGGGATCACGCACGTCCGGGCCCGTTCAGGACGCCGTGCCGCGCTCCAGCCGGCCGACGGCGATCTCCAGCCGTTCCGCGACGTCGAGCAGGCCGTCGTCGCCGGGGAGCAGGTCGGCGACGCGGCGGAAGCGGTCGCGGTAGGCGTCGAGCCGGTCGGCCGGGGCGCCGTCGGCGAGCCAGGCCCGCAGGGCGAGGTTGTGGGCCGCGACGACCGCGGCCCCGATGACGGCGGCACGCAGGTCGCCGTCGGCGTCGCCGGCGAACCGGCGGCGCAGGTTGCGGGTGAACAGGCGGCGGTAGTGGTCGACGCTGGCCGACTCGCGGTCGCGCAGCGCAGGCACCTGGTGGGTGAGCCGGAAGCGGTCGACCGAGAGCCGGGGGTCGTCGGTGTAGAGGTCGAACACGGTCTCGCCGGCGCGCAGCACCAGGCTCGGGACCGGCTCGTCGGGGTGTGCGGTGGCGAACACCTCCGCGATGCGGGCGAGCGCGGTCTCGTGGTCGGGCGAGATCGCGTCCTCCTTGCTCCGGAAGTAGCGGAAGAACGTCCGCCGCCCGACGCCCGCGGCCGCCGCGATGTCGTCGACGGTGGTGTCCTCGTAGCCCCGGTCCCGGAACAGCGCCACCGCGGCGGCCACGAGATCGCGCCGCACCTCGGCGCGGCCCTCGACGGACCGGCCTCTCCGCGTGGCGCCTGTCATGGCACGCAGGGTAACAGCGAGCTTGCTCAACGGCACGCAGTGCCGTTACGATCCCGGCCATGAACTCCGACTTCGACAGCTACCGGCTCAGCGACGAGCACGAGGCCCTCCGCGACGCCGTGCGCACGCTGGCCGAGAAGGAGATCGCGCCGTACGCGGCCGAGGTCGACGAGCAGGGCCGCTACCCGGTCGAGGCGCAGGACGCCCTGACGAAGGCGGGCTTCCACGCCATCACGATCCCCGAGCAGTTCGGCGGCGAGGGCGCCGACGAGCTCGCCGGCTGCATCGTCATCGAGGAGGTCGCGCGGGTCTGCGCGTCCTCGTCGCTGATCCCCGGCGTCAACGGGCTGGGGCTCACGCCGATCCTGCTCTCCGCGTCCGACGAGCTGAAGCAGCAGGTCTTCCCGTCGATCGCGTCCGGCGAGGCGATGATCAGCTACGCGCTCTCCGAGCGCGAGGCCGGCTCCGACGCCGCCTCGATGAAGACCCGCGCGGTCCGCCAGGGCGACGAGTGGGTCCTCAACGGCACCAAGTGCTGGATCACCAACGCGGGCGTCTCCTCCTGGTACACGGTCATGGCCGTCACCGACCCGGACAAGAAGGCCAACGGCATCTCCGCGTTCGTCGTGCACAAGGACGACCCGGGCTTCGAGGTCGGCCCGAAGGAGCGCAAGCTCGGCATCAACGGCTCGCCCACCCGCGAGATCTACTTCCAGAACTGCACGATCCCCGGCGACCGGATCATCGGTGAGCCCGGCACGGGCTTCAAGACCGCGCTGCAGACGCTCGACCACACCCGCCCGACGATCGGCGCGCAGGCCGTCGGCATCGCGCAGGGTGCGCTCGACATCGCGATCTCCTACGTCAAGGAGCGCAAGCAGTTCGGCAAGCACCTCGCCGAGTTCCAGGGCCTCCAGTTCATGATCGCCGACATGGCGATGAAGGTGGAGTCCGCGCGCCAGCTCGTCTACGTCGCCACCTCGCGCGCCGAGCGGGGCGAGAAGAACCTCGGCTTCATCTCCAGTGCCGCCAAGTGCCTGGCCTCCGACGTGGCCATGTCGGTCACCACCGACGCCGTGCAGCTCCTGGGCGGCGCGGGCTACACCAAGGACTTCCCGGTGGAGCGGATGATGCGCGACGCGAAGATCACCCAGATCTACGAGGGCACC
This sequence comes from Pseudonocardia petroleophila, assembly GCF_014235185.1. Classification (NCBI taxonomy): domain Bacteria; kingdom Bacillati; phylum Actinomycetota; class Actinomycetes; order Pseudonocardiales; family Pseudonocardiaceae; genus Pseudonocardia; species Pseudonocardia petroleophila. The sequence continues at coordinate 2,606,661 of NZ_CP060131.1, forward strand.
AACCAGGTGCAGCGTCTGGTCATGGCCCGGTCGCTGCTGCGCTGACCGGGGCGGCGACGTCCGCGACGGGCTGGCCGGGTAGGTGGTGGAGGCGCTGCCGTCCGGACGGTTCGTCGTGGACGGGGCTGTTCTGTCGTGTGGTGGTCGGGTTCACCGATGTGCTGCCGCGCCGCTTCCGGTCCTCGACGCCTGGCGGCGTCTGCGGTCCGGGTCGGCTTGCCATCGGATCCCGTGGTGGCGTTTGCTACTGCACCTTTCTTCGGCCGATTCGTAGGTCTGCGCACGTCAGGCCGGTAGAATCGAACGCATGTTCCCATCCGTTCTCGATCCCGGTCCATCGCCGGGTTCTTTGTCCGAGGCCGTTCCCTCCGGGACGTTCGGGCTCGAACTCGATCTCGCCACCACCGATGTCTCCCTGCTGACCGACGCCGATCTGGTGGATGCCGTGGTCGGGTTCGAGGCGATGGTGTCGTGGGCTGCGGCCCGCCAGTTCGCGGTTCTGGCCGAGTTCGCCCGGCGGGGCGGGGACGGATCCATCCGGCCGGTGACCACTGCGGTTCCGGCGCGGGAGTGGGCCGGGCCCGAGGTGGCGATGGCGCTGACCTTGTCGCCGGGGGCCGGGGAGGTACGACTCGCGCAGGCGATCCGGCTCGACGGGGTGCTGCGCCCGACCAGAGACCTGCTGGAAGCCGGCCGGCTCGATGTGTCGCGGGTGCGGCTGATCCTGGACCGGCTCGCCGTCCTGTCCGACGAGAACGCGGTCGCGGTGCAGGAACGGGTGCTGCCTGCCGCACCCGGTCAGACGTGGGCGCAGTTGTCCGCGGCGCTGCGCCGGGCGATCCTCACCGTCGACCCTGACGGGGCCGTCGAACGCCATCAGGCGGCGCGGAAGGAACGCCGGGTCGACGTGTTCCGCGGTGAGGACGGGATGGCGACGGTGTGGGCGCGGATGTCCGCCCCGGACGCCGCATCCTCCTTCGAGTGGCTGACCCGTCTGGCCCGCGGCATGGGCGCCGACGACCCGCGGACGCTGGATCAGCGTCGCGCCGACCTCGCCGCCGCCGCGCTGACCGGGAAGCTGGTCATTCGCGACCCGTCCGCGACGGATGTCGTGACGACGGCTCCGGTGACGCCGGGGAAGCCGTTGATCACCGTCGTGGTCCCGTACTCGACGTTGATCGGGGTGGATGAGGGGCCGTGTGAGATCGCCGGGTACGGCCCGATCCCGGCCCATCTGGCCCGGGACGTGGCCGCGGACGCGGTGTGGCGCAGGCTCGTCACCGACCCGCTCTCGGGCGCGGTGCTCGATCACGGCCGCACCACCTACCGACCGCCCGCCGGGCTGGCCGACCACGTCCGCGCCCGTGACCTCACCTGCCGGGCCCCGGGCTGCCGCCGGGCCGCGACCACCTGCGAACTCGACCACGTCATAGCCTGGGCCGACGACGGCGCCACCGCCGAGGACAACCTGGCCTGCCTGTGCACCGCCCACCACGACCTCAAGGAGCAGCCGGGCTGGCAGGTCACGCTGCACCCGGACCGGTCACTGGAGTGGACCACCCCGACCGGACACCGCTACCGGACCGAGCCCCACCGGTACGCCTGAATGCGGCCCGGGTCGTGGGGGTGCCGACCACTCCGGGGCGCACCGCGAGGGCTGCGGGCGTCGGGCGGGTCAGCCCAGGCGGGTGGTGGTGCGCTCCGACTCGGCGCGACGGGCCAGGGCGGCCTCGTCGGCGTTGCGGACCTGCACCAGCGACGCGCCCGCGGCGAGCACGGCGAGCAGCCCGTCGGACAGGCCGCCGGGGGAGGACCACTCCAGCGTCGACAGCACCCGGTCCGCGCCCGACAGGCCCAGCGCGGCCGCCCGGCTGCGGGCCGAGTCGCGGACCCGATCGACCGGGACGCCGTCGAGGGCGGGGGCGGAGTCCGGCACGGGTTCCCACGGCACGAAGTCGTCACCGTGCAGCCGCACCTCGGTGGCGTAGTCGACGACACCGGCGGGCAGGCCGTCGATACCCGCGCCGAAGGCGTGCAGCGAGAGGGCGACGACGCCCAGCGGCGGGGCGGCGGACAGCGCGAGGTCGAGGCGCTCGCGGTCGCAGAGCACCAGGTCGGCCCCCACCGGGTCACCGACGACGTCCGCCCCGCACCACCACGCGCCCAGCAGCACGGCGGCGGTCTGCCAGTGCGCGGGCAGCAGGACGGCGACGGTCGTGCCCGGCTCGACGTCGCACTCGTCGCGCAGCAGGTTGGCGGTCTTGGCGGCCCAGTTCGCCGTCGTCACCCCGGAGAGTTCGATGCGCTCGCCGGTGGCGTCGTCGTAGAAGGTGATCAGCGGGCGGGCGGACGAGCGGTCCAGGAGCGCATCGGTGAGGGACACGGGCGCCAGTGTCCCGGGGGCGGCTCAGTCGATGCAGGGCACCCCGGCCGCGGTGATCGGGGCGGCCACGGGCGGGGGCGGCGCGCTCGCGTCGACGACGGGGGCGGGCGCGGGCAGCACCGACGGGTCGAAGTCGCCGCCCAGCACCACGAGGAGATGGCCCTGCGGGACGGTGTCGTCGCGCTCGACCTCGATGCCGCCGAGCTGGTCGGCCACCGACTGCGCGGCCTCGCCGTCGGCGCGGGAGAACCGCACGACGCTCGTCTCGGCGGGCTCGGTGTTGTCGACGGTCCCGCCGGTGAAGCCGAGGCCGGTCAGGTAGCTGCGCGCGTCGCCGGCGAGGCCGCCCGCCTCCGAGCCGTTGCGGACGTTGACGATGTAGCGCGAGGCGATGACGGTGACCGGCGGCGGGGGCTCGGCCCGGCGCACCTCGGCGGCGGCCTCGGCCGCGACGCGCTGCGCCTCGATCCGCTCCTCGATGAAGCCCTGCACGACGTCGGGGTCGACGAGGACCACGTCACCGCGGTTGTTCCGCTCCTGCCCGGAGGTCGGGATCGTCACGAACTCGAGGTTGCCCGCGGCGATGTCGGAGGCCTGCTGGGCGAACGCGAGCAGGTCCCAGCCCTCGTCGAGCACGACCGACTGCTGCACGACCTCGATCAACGAGGCCAGGGCCGTCGGGTCGGTCAGCGTGCCGGCGGACAGCACCTTGTCGGCCACGGCGGCGAGGAACACCTGCTGGCGCCGGATCCGGGACAGGTCGCCGTCGGGCAGACCGTGGCGCTGCCGGACGAACGCGAGCGCGTCGCGGCCGGAGATCGTCTGCGGCCCCGCGGCGAAGCGGGCACCGGAGAGCTCCTCGTCGACAGGGGCGGTGAGGCAGACGTCGACGCCGCCGATCGCGCGGGTCAGGTTGTAGAAGCCGACGAGGTTGAGCTCCGCGTAGTGGTCGATCTGCTGGCCGGTCAGCCGCTCGACGGCGCCGATGAGCGCGCTGCGCCCGGCGCGGGCGGCCTCGGCCTCGACCTGCGCGGAGTTGTGGATCCCGTCGGCGACCAGCCGCTCCGCGGTGAGGGCCTTCACCGCGGGGTAGGCGGCGTTGATCTTGTCGGTGCGGTACCCGGGGATGTCGACGTAGGCGTCGCGCGGGATCGAGAACGCCGCGGCGGCCCCGCCGTCCTCCGGGATGTGCAGCATCATGATCGTGTCGGAGTTCAGGACGCCGGTGTCGGCGCCGCTGTTGAGCTCGCGCAGGATCTCCTCGGGCAGCGGGTTGCCCTGCGCGTCGGTGCGGCTGTCGACGCCGACGAGCAGGATGTTCTGGTCACCCCCGTCGCTGCCACCGGCGATGACGTCGGTGGTGACGATGCCGGCGGTGATGTCGCGGTAGAGGCCCCACGCCGTGCCGGTGACGGTGAGCACGAGCACCGACGCGACCACGGTGGCCGTCCGCAGCCGCCGCACGAACCGGCCCGGGGCCGGCGGCGGGGCCGGGGTGCGGACCGGCCGGCGCCGCGCGGCCGGCGCGCCGGCGGGCGGCGTCGAGGGGGTGCGCGGCGCGGGCGCCCACGGGGCGGAGGCCCGGGGCGACCCCGCGGACGACCGGGCCGAGCCGGTACGAGATGATCCACTTCGGACAGGGGACGCGGTGCGGGTGGAGGCGACGCGCGAGGCCGCCGCCCGGGCGTCGCGCTCGCGGGTGGCGCGCGCCAGCCAGGGCGGTTCGGGCAGTGCGGCAGCCGAGAAGCCTGCGTCGCGCGGGTCCATGCTCCACCTCACTCCATCCCCGACGGCGTGACCGGTGTGTCCGGCCTTCTAGGGTGCAGCATCGGGCGCGGCGTCGCGGGAGGCTGCGGGCGTGTCGCGGGTGACCGTCGTCGCCCGGTGCCCCGGCACGGAACGTGACGATGCAGGAGAGTCGGAGGACCCGGAGTTGCCCGAACAGTTCTCGCTGCTGCTGCCGGTGTGGGCCGGTGACCGGGCCGACTTCCTCACCGAGGCGTTCCGGTCGAGCGTGGAGGGGCAGACCCGCCGTCCCGACCACGTCGTCATCGTCCGTGACGGGCCGGTGCCGGCGCCGCTGGAGGCGACGATCGCCGGGCTGGCGGCCGCGAGCCCCGTCCCGGTCGACGTGCTCGAGGGCGCGCGGAACGTCGGGCTCGGCCCGGCGCTGGACGCCGGGCTGGACGCCTGCCGCCACGACGTCGTCGCGCGGATGGACGCCGACGACATCTCGCTCCCGCACCGGTTCGCGGTGCAGCTGCCGATCATCGAGTCGGGGGTCGACCTGGTCGGGTCGGGTCTGCAGGAGTTCGGCGACGACCCGGACGAGATCGTCGGCACGCGCACGCCGCCGGTCGACGCGCACGACATCGCGGTCCGGGCGCGCTTCGCCGACCCGTTCAACCACCCCACCGTCGTCTACCGCCGCGACCTCGTCCGCGCGGTCGGCGGCTACAGCGACTTCGCGCTGATGGAGGACTACCTGCTCTGGGCGAAGATGCTCGTCGCGGGCGCGCGGGTGGCGAACGTGGCCGAGCCGCTGGTCAAGTACCGGGTCGGCTCCGGGGCCTACGCCCGCCGCGGCGGGATGGGACAGCTGCGCGCCGAGCTGGCCGTGCAGCGCCGGTTCCGGGAGCTGGGGTTCACCACGCGCGGGCAGTTCGCGCGCAACGTCGTCGTGCGCGGCGGGTACCGGCTGGTGCCCGAGGCGCTGCGCCGAATGGCGTATCGGAGAGTGATCGCTACCTACAGAGGGTGACGAAGCCGGATCGAGCTGACAGCATGGGTCACTCCACCGAGGAGGTTCCATGACGTCGCTTCCGGTCGAGCCCCTCGCCGCGGAGGGCGCCGCCCTGCTGGAGTCCGGGCGCCCGCTGGAGGCCGTCGACGTGCTCCGGCAGGCCGTCGCCTCCGGGGAGCAGACGGCCCCCGACCTGCTCGTCCGCGCCTACCTCGACAGCGGCAACTGGCACGCCGCCGTCGAGTGGCTCACCCCGCTGGTGGAGCAGGGGCACGTGCGGTTCGCCGGCCGGCTCGGGGTGGCGCTGAGCGAGCTCGGCGACCGGGTGCGGGCCGAGGAGGTGCTCCGGCTGGCCGTGTCGTCGGGCGAGCTGGGCGCGGCCAACGACCTCGGGATCCTGCTGCGCGACGATGGCCGCACCGCCGAGGGGGTCCTCGTGCTCGCCCGGGCCGCGGAGCAGGGCGACCCGCTCGCCCCGGCCAACCTCGTGGCCCTGCACCTGGAGGACGGCGACCTGCCCGCCGCCGCCGAGGCCGCCGAGCGGTACGCCGACCCGGCCCGTCCCGACACCGTGCTCGCCCTGGCCGAGGTGCGGGCCGCCCAGGCGCGCCTGGACGAGGCCGACGGGCTGTTCCGGCAGGCCGGCGAGCTCGGGGCGATCCGCGCGCACACCGCGTACGGGCAGTTCCTGCTCACCGAGCGCGGCGACGTCCTGGGCGCGCAGCGGGAGTTCCTCGAGGCCCGGCGGCACGCCGAGCCCGGGTGGGCGTGGACGATGGGCCGCTTCCTGCTCGACGTCGGCCGCCCCGACGACGCCCGCGAGTTCCTCCAGGTCGCCGCCGACGGCGGTGACCGGGTCGCGGCCGAGACCCTGGCCGAGCTCGACGGGCTGGACCCGGCCGACGACTGACGCGCCCGGGCGCGGGTCGGTCGTCCCGCGCACGTCCGGCGGTGCGCGGGCCGACGCACGGTGCGCGGGATCGGGGCGGCCCGGTCCGCATAGGGTGGCCGCGTGCAGTTCGGCATCGTGACGTGGGCGACGCCCGGCGACCGGTTCCGCGCCGGTCTGCCCGACGGCGAGCTCGTCGTGGTCTCCGCCGACACCGTCGCCGACGCCGCCCCGGTGCCCGGGGCCCGGGTGGTGGCCGTCGGCGAGCTGTTGGCGCGCGCCGCCGCCGTCAACCGCGGGGTGGTGGCGCTGGGTGCGGACGTCGACTGGGTGCTGGTGGCCGATCCGCGCGCGGAGCTCTGCCCCGGGGCGGTCGAGGCGCTGAGCGCCGCGGCGGCCCGCTTCCCCAGGGCCGGGGTGCTCGGGCCGCGCCTGCGGGGTCCCGACGGGTCCGTCCGGCCGTCGGCCGGGGCCCTGCCGACCGCCCGTGACCTGCGGCGGGGTCGCGTCCCGTTCGGTGCGCCGCGGCACACCGCCCCGGTCGGCTGGGTCGCGGGCGAGTGCTTGCTGGTGCGCCGCGCGGCCTGGGAGTCCGTCGACGGGTTCGACGCGCGGCACCTCGGGCCCGTCGACGCCGTCGACCTCGGGGCGCGGCTGGTCCGGGCGGGCTGGCTGGTCGTGCACGTGCCCGCGGCGGAGGTCGTCGTCGGGGCCGGACCGGCGACCGGCATGCTGGAGGCCGTCGACCGCGGCCTGCGCCGCTACGCGAAGGGGTTCCGCCATGCATGACGTCGAGGCCGTGGTGCTGGTGGGCGGCAGGGGCACCCGGCTCCGCCCGCTCACCCTCTCCGCGCCGAAGCCGATGCTGCCCACGGCCGGGGTCCCGTTCCTCGCGCACCTGCTCTCGCGCATCCGCGCGGCCGGCGTCCGGCACGTCGTGCTCGGCACGTCCTACCTCGCGGAGACCTTCTCCGAGCACTTCGGTGACGGGGCGGCGCTCGACCTGCGGCTGACCTACGTCGTCGAGGAGGAGCCGCTGGGCACCGGCGGCGGGATCCGCAACGTCGCCGAGCACCTCAGCGCCGAGCACGTGCTCGTGTTCAACGGCGACGTCCTGGCGGGCACCGACCTGACCGCCGTCGTCGACACCCACCGCCGCACGGAGGCCGACGTCACGCTGCACCTGGTGCGCGTGCCCGACCCCCGCGCGTTCGGCTGCGTCCCCACCGACGCCGACGGGCGCGTCACGGCGTTCCTGGAGAAGACGCCGGATCCGCCGACCGACCAGATCAACGCCGGGTGCTACGTCTTCCGCCGCTCGGTGATCGACTCCATCCCGGCGGGCCGGGCGGTGTCGGTGGAGCGCGAGACGTTCCCCGGGCTGCTGGCCGCAGGGCGCCGCGTCTCCGGGCACGTCGACTCGGCGTACTGGCGCGACATGGGCACGCCCGCCGACCTGGTGCACGGGTCCGCCGACCTGGTCCGCGGCCTCGCCCCGTCCGACGCCCTGCCCGGCCCGACCGGGGACGCGATGATCCTCGACGGCGCGCAGGTCGACCCGTCGGCGAAGGTGTTCGGCGGATCGACCGTCGGGCGCGGGGCGCGCGTCGGGGCCGGGGCGTCGGTCGAGGGCGCGATGCTGTTCGACGGGGCCGTCGTGGGGGCCGGGGCCGTCGTCGAGCACTCCGTCGTGGGGGCGGGCGCGGTCGTGGAGGACGGCGCGGTCGTCGTCGACACCGTGCTCGGCGACCGCGCGGTGGTCGGGAGCGGGTGCGAGCTGCGCGGCGGCGCCCGGGTGTGGCCCGACGCGCAGGTCCGCGGCATCCGCTTCTCCCCGGATGCCTGAGCCGGCCGGACCGCTGCGGCGGGAGTGGACCCCGGGCCACCCCGTCGACCTCTCCGGTGTCCTCGCCCCGCTGCGGCGCGGCCGGGGCGACCCGACCTGGCAGCAGGACGACGACGGCATCTGGCTCGTCGGCACCACCCCCGACGGCCCCGCGACGACGCTGCTGCGCCGCCGCGCCGACGGGTCCGTGCTCGCCAGGGCGTGGGGCCCGGGGGCGGAGTGGTCGCTCGACGGGCTGCCTGCCCTGCTCGGCGCCGACGACCGGCCCGAGGAGTTCGTGGCGCACCACCCGCTCGTCGCCGACGCCCACCGCCGCCATCCCGGCCTGCGCTTCGGCAGCTCGCGGCGGGTGTGGGACCAGCTGGTGCCGGCGATCCTGGAGCAGAAGGTCACCGGCACCGAGGCGCGGCGGTCCTGGCGCGAGCTGTGCCGGCGCTTCGGCGACGCCCCGCCCGGACCGGCCCCGGCCGGCATGCGCGTGCCGCCCACCCCGGCCCAGATCCGGGCGGTGCCCGACTGGGAGTGGCACCGCGCCGGCGTCGACTCGGCCCGCCGCCGCGCGATCCTGTCCTGCGCCGCCGTCGCGCACCGGCTGGAGAACGCGGCCGTGCTCGGGGGCAGCGCCGGGCGCGAGCTGCTGCGCCGCGTCCCGGGCATCGGGGTGTGGACCGCGGCCGAGGTGGCGCAGCGCGTCTGGGGCGATCCCGACGCCGTCAGCTTCGGCGACTTCCACATCCCCACCCTCGTCGGCTGGGCCCTGGTCGGGCGCCCGCTCGACGACGCCGGGATGCTCGACGTGCTCGCCCCGTACGCCCCCCAGCGCCAGCGGGCCGTCCGGTACGTCGAGATCAGCGGGTTCCGCCGGCCCCGGTTCGGTCCCCGCTTCTCCCCGCGCGACTACCGGGCGATGTGATCCGGGGCGACCATTTCCGCCCGGCGGTCGACTTCGGTCGATGCCCGCCGCCCCTACGCTGACGGCATGCGGGAGCTGCCACGGCGGGAACGGCTGGGCGACGTCGCCGCGCTCGTCTGCACCGCAGCGGGCGGGGCGCTGGGGGTGTCCACGGACGTCCTGCCCGGCGGGGTCGACCCGCTCGAGGGGCTGGGGCTCGCGCTGGGCGCCGGGGCGCTCGTCGCGATCTTCTGGCGTCGCCGTGCCCCGGTGCTGTTCGCCGTCGGCGCGCTGCTGCTCGGCACCTGGACGCCGCTGGCCGGGTTCGTCGGGCTGGTCGGGGTCTACACGGTCGCGGTGTACCGCACGCGGCTCGTGGCGGTGTGGGTCACCGCGTTCGCGCTGGTCGTGTCGGCCGTCGACCTGTGGTTCGACGTGCCGGACCCGGTCGAGTTCCGCTGGGTCGCCGGGGTCGTGCTCGGCCTCACGCTGGCCGCGGCCGGATGGGGCCTGTTCGTCGGGGCGCGGCGCGAGCTGATGGCGTCGCTGTGGGAGCGGGCCGAACGCGCGGAGGCCGACCTGGCGCAGCGCGCCGAGCGGGCCAGGGCCGCGGAGCGCGCCCGGATCGCCCGCGAGATGCACGACGTGCTGGGCCACCGGCTCTCCCTGCTGTCCGTGCACGCCGGGGCGCTGGAGCTGCGCGGCGACCTGCCGGCCGCCGACGTCCGGCGCACCGCGGGCGTGCTGCGCGAGACCGCCACCGCCGCGCTCGACGACCTGCGCGGCATCCTGCTCGTCCTGCGCGAGGAGGGCCCCGGCGCCGACGCGCCCCAGCCGCGGCTCGCCGACGTGCCCGACCTGGTGACGCAGTCGCGCACCGCCGGGGTCGCCGTCGAGCTCACCCACGACGTCCCCGGCGCGCCGCCCGACCAGCTGGGCCGCACCGCGTACCGGATCGTCCAGGAGGGGCTGACGAACGCGCGACGGCACGCCGCGGGGGCGCCGGTGCACGTGGAGGTGGCCGGGCGTCCGGGGGCGGAGCTGTCGGTGCGGGTCGTGTCCGGGCCGGGGGGCGCCGGCCCGGACCGCGGCTCGGGCACCGGGCTGATCGGGCTGCGCGAGCGCGTCGCGCTGGCCGGAGGCGAGCTGGCCGACGCCGTCGACGACACCGGCCGGCACGTCCTGACCGCGCGGATGCCGTGGCCGACGTGATCCGCGTCCTGCTCGTCGACGACGACGCGCTCGTCCGCGCCGGCCTGACCCTGATGCTCGACGGCCACGTCACCGCCGACGGCCGCACGATCGGCGTCGTGGGGGAGGCGGCCGACGGCGACGAGGTGCCCGACGCCGTCGCCCGGCACCGGCCCGACGTCGTGCTGATGGACCTGCGGATGCCGCGCGTCCACGGCGTCGCGGCCACCACCCGGCTGCGCCGCGAGCCCGGCGCACCCGCCGTCGTCGTCCTCACCACGTTCGACGCCGACGAGCACGTCGTCCGCGCGCTGCGGGCCGGCGCGTCGGGCTTCCTGCTCAAGGACACCCCGCCCGCCCGGATCGTCGACGCCGTCTGCGCGGCCGCCGACGGCGACGCGATGCTCTCGCCGACCGTCACGCGGTCGGTGATCGCGATGGTCGCGGGCACCGACGACGCGGCGGCCCGCTCCGCCCGCGCCCGCCTCGCCGGCCTCACCGCGCGCGAGCGGGAGGTGGCCGAGGCCGTCGCCCGCGGCGGCTCGAACGCGGTGATCGCCGCCGAGCTGCACATGAGCGTGGCCACGGTGAAGGCGTACGTGTCACGGCTGCTGCGCGACCTCGACCTGGACAACCGGGTGCAGGTCGCCCTGCTCGTCCGCGACGCGCAGGGGTAGCGGCCGGGCCGGTCGGGTCCGGCCCGCGTCGGCGGGTCCACCGACCGGTCGGCGGGCCGGGCTCGTAGGCTCGGGTGCGTGAAGGTAACCGTGCTGGTCGGCGGGGTCGGCGGGGCCCGATTCCTGGTCGGCGTCCGGGCCGCGTACCCGCAGGCCGAGATCACCGCCGTCGTCAACGTCGGCGACGACATCTGGCTCCACGGGCTGCGCATCTGTCCCGACCTCGACACGTGCATGTACACCCTCGGCGGCGGCATCGACCCCGAGCGCGGGTGGGGGCACGCTGGGGAGACGTGGTCGGTGCGCGACGAGCTGGCCGCCTACGGCGCCGACCCCGACTGGTTCGGGCTCGGCGACAAGGACACCGCGACGCACCTGGTGCGGTCCCGGATGCTGCGCGCGGGCTACCCGCTCTCCGACGTCACCACGGCGCTGTGCCACCGCTGGCAGCCCGGCGTCACGCTGCTGCCCGTCACCGACGACCGCGTCGAGACCCACGTCGTCGTCGACGACCCGGCGAACGGGCCCAAGGCGCAGAAGGCCATCCACTTCCAGGAGTGGTGGATCCGGCACAAGGGCGAGCTGCCGGCGCACCGCTTCGCCTCCATCGGCGCCGACGAGGCCACGATCCTGCCCGCCGCGCGCGAGGCGATCACCGGCGCCGACGTCGTCCTGATGGCGCCGTCCAACCCGGTCGTCAGCATCGGGGCGCTGCTGGAGGTCCCCGGCGCCCGCGACGCCCTGCGCGCCACCGCCGCGAAGGTCATCGGGGTCTCGCCGATCGTCGGGGGGCGCCCGCTGCGCGGCATGGCCGACCGCTGCCTCACCGCGATCGGCGTCGAGACCTCCGCGGAGGCCGTCGGGCGGCACTACGGCGCGCGCTCCGCCGGCGGGATCCTCGACGGCTGGCTGGTCCACTCCGGCGAGACCGCCGACGTGCCGGGCGTCGCCGTGCGCTCGGTGCCGCTGCTGATGTCCGACACCGAGGCCACCGCGCAGATGGCCCGCGACGCGGTGGAGCTCGCCGGTGCCTGACCCCCGGCTGCCCGACCACCGGCTGCCCGACCACGCCGCGCCCGACGGGATCGTCGTCCGGCCCGTGCGGGGGCTGCCGGAGTTCCGGCCGGGCGACGACCTGGCCGCGGCCCTCGTCACGGCCGCGCCCTGGATCGAGACCGGCGACGTCGTCGTCGTGACGTCGAAGGTGTTCTCCAAGACCGAGGGCCGGCTCGTCGCCGCCCCCACCGACCCGGCCGAGCGCGACGCCCTGCGCCGCGAGCTGATCGACGCCGAGACCGAGCGGGTCGTCGCCCGCCGCGGCCCGACGTCGATCGTCGTCGGCAAGCTGGGGATCGTGCAGGCCGCCGCCGGGATCGACGGCTCCAACGTCCGCCGCGACGAGCTCGCGCTGCTGCCCGCCGACCCCGACGCCAGCGCGTCGCGGCTGCGGTCGGAGCTGCGCGAGCGCCTGGGCGTCGACGTCGCGGTGGTCGTCACCGACACGCTGGGCCGGTCGTGGCGGATCGGGCAGACCGACATCGCGATCGGGTCGGCCGGGATCGCGGTGCTGCACGGCTACGACGGGCAGAGCGACGAGCAGGGCAACGAGCTGCTGGTCACCCAGGTGGCGATGGCCGACGAGCTGGCCGCGGCGGCCGACCTCGCCAAGGGCAAGCTCGGCGGCGTCCCGGTCGCGGTGGTGCGCGGCCTCGTCCCCGTCGACGACGGCACGACCGCCCGTGACCTCGTGCGCCCCGTCCAGGACGACATGTTCTGGCTGGGCACCGCGGAGGCGATCGCCCGCGGCCGCTCCGAGGCCGTGCTGCTGCGGCGCAGCACCCGCGAGTTCGCCGACACCCCCGTCGACCTGGCCGCGGTGCGCCGCGCGGTCGGGGTCGCGCAGACGGCCCCCGCGCCGCACCACAGCACGCCGTTCCGCTTCGGGGTGGTCCGGGCCAGGCGCGCCGCGCTGCTCGACGCCATGGCCGCCCGCTGGCGCGAGCACCTCGTCGCCGACGGGCGCCCGGCCGAGGAGGTCGCGCGGCGGATGGCCCGCGGCGACCTGCTGCGCCGGGCCCCCGAGCTCGTCCTCGCCTTCCGCACCGGCGACGGCATGCACACCTACCCCGACGAGGCCCGGCGCCTCGGCGAGCGCACGATGTTCACCGTCGCGGGCGGGGCGGCGGTGCAGTCGCTGCTCGTCGCGCTGGCCGCGGAGGGGCTGGCGTCCTGCTGGGTCGGGTCCACGATCTTCGCCGCCGACGTGGTGCGCTCCGTGCTCGACCTCCCGCCGGACTGGCAGCCGCTCGGGGCGATCGCCGTGGGGCACCCGGTGGAGCCGCTGGCCCCGCGGGCGGCGCGCGACGGGGAGCTGGTCGAGTGGTAGCCGCGGCGACGGCGGCGGCGGAGCTCCGCGCCTGGGAGCCCGAGGGAGCCGACCAGCGCGGCCTGAAGCACGCGCTGCTGGCGTTCCTGGCCGCCCGCCCCGACGCGTGCGAGCGGTCCTGCGAGCCCGGGCACCTCACGGCGTCGGCTCTCCTCCTCGACGCCGCGGGCACGCACACCCTGCTGACGCTGCACCCGCGCGTCGGGAAGTGGATCCAGCTCGGCGGGCACTGCGAGCCCGGCGACGACTCGCTGGTCGCGGCGGCGCTGCGGGAGGCGCAGGAGGAGTCCGGGATCGAGGACCTGACGATCGACCCCGTGCCGCTGCACGTCGACGTCCACCCGATCACCTGCTCGCTCGGCGTGCCCACCCACCACCTCGACGTCCGGTTCCTGGTGCGGGCCCCGGCCGGGGCGGTGGAGACGATCAGCGACGAGTCCGACGACCTGCGCTGGTGGCCGGTCGACGCCCTGCCCGACGACAGCCCCACCGTCGCGGCGATGGTGGCGGCGGCCCGCCGCCGGGTGGTCGGCGCCGACCGCACCTGAGGGCGGTCACCGCCAGAACAGCAGCTCGCCGTACCCCGCCGACGCCAGCCGGCCACTGCCGCCGACCGCGTCGAAGACGGTGTAGGCGAGGTCGAAGAACGCCCCCGCCACCCCGGGCACCCCGATGAGCAGCACGAACAGCACCAGCGGTGCCCACGGCCTGACCCGGGCGGCGAGCCGCCGCGCGGGCGTCGACAGGTAGGGCTCCAGCACGCCGAAACCGTCGAGACCGGGCACGGGGAGGATGTTGAGGACGAACGCGATGACCTGGATCAGCGCCAGGCAGGACAGGCCGACCGCCAGACCGACGGGCATCGCGACCGTGGCCACCAGCACCGTCAGGACCGCCCCGAGCACCAGGTTGGTGGCCGGTCCGGCGAGCGAGACGAGGCTCCGCGCGGCCCGGGAGCGGATCGCCCCGTGGTTGATCCACACCGCGCCGCCGGGCAGCGGGATGCCGCCGAGGAGCAGGAACACCACCGGCAGCCCGAAGGACAGCACCGGGTCGGTGTAGCGGCGGATGTCGAGGGTCAGGTAGCCCTTCTCGCGCACGGAGAGGTCGCCGCTGCGGTAGGCCACGAACGCGTGTCCGAACTCGTGCAGGCACAGCGACACGGCCCAGCCGCCGAGCACGAGGAGTACGACACCGGCCGTGAGCGACACTGGAGTCCCCAGCGTGGTGAGAACCCCACCACCCACAGTAACCAACACCAGCACCAGGAACCACGGACTGATCCGATCCGACACACCGCGCATCCGCCCATTCTGCTGAACGGGGGACCGAAGGGGTGGACCGCGTCACCCGGTTGGCAGCTTCAGCTTGCCAACCCCCAACCCACAGCGCTGTACTTACACCGCTGTGATTCGCGGGGGCACGTGGATCGCGCCAGGGGTTGCGGGGAGGTGGGCGAGTGAACATCGTTGCAGGAGTCCTGAACGAGGGACCTTTCGAGGCCGGTGTGGGTTCCGGGATCGTGGGTCTGCTCCCCGATCGCCTCTCCGGTCCCTTCACCGTCATCGACGGTGGGGGCGAGGAGGAGCCGGAGTGGCAGGAGCGGGCGCTGTGCGCCCAGACCGACCCCGAGGCGTTCTTCCCCGAGAAGGGCGGCTCCACCCGCGAGGCCAAGCGCATCTGCGGCGGCTGCGACGTGCGGGCCGAGTGCCTGGACTACGCGCTCGCCCACGACGAGCGCTTCGGCATCTGGGGCGGTCTGTCCGAGCGGGAGCGCCGCCGGCTGCGCCGCGGTGAGCTCGGCGCCGTCATCTAGGCCCGACCTCCCTCAGGGAGCCCCGCCGTCGACGGCGTCGGGCTCGATGTTGAGGTACTCCGCCACCTGCTCCACGAGGACCTCGTGCAGCAGGTCGGCGAGCTCGGCCCCGCCCTTGGCGCGGGCCTCGAGCGGCCTGCGGTAGACGACGATCCGGGCGCGCGACGGCATCCCGTCCGGGTCCACGCCCGCCGGCACCAGCTGCGCGAGCGGGACGCCCGCGTCGGCGAGCGTGCCCGCGGCCCAGCTGACCTCGTCGGGCGAGGTGCGGTCGACCTCCGGCACGTCGTCGACGGCCAGGTCGAGGTCGGTCAGCTCGGACCCCCAGCGCAGCTCGATCGGCTCCAGGGCCTCCAGCACCAGCGCGTCGAACTTCTCCGCGCGGGTGCGCGCGACGGGCGTGGTGGTGGGGTAGAGCAGCCCGCGCAGCCCCCGGCCCCTGCGGTCCCGCCGTCGGGGGGACCGGCGCAGCGTGCGTCGCGCGGTGGTCATCGGAGGATCGTAGAACGCGCCGGGGCCCCGTAGCGCGCCGACGCGGCCCCGCGCGTCGGACGGGCGCGACGGCGGGCACGCGCTATCGTCGTCGACGTGCTGAGTGTGCGGCGGTGTTCGCGGACCGGGTGCACCGAGCTCGCGGTGGCCACTCTCACGTACGTCTATGCCGATTCCACGGCCGTCGTCGGACCGCTCGCCACGCAGGCCGAACCGCACTCCTACGACCTGTGCAACCGGCACGCCCACCGCCTCACCGCCCCCCGGGGCTGGGAGGTCGTGCGGTTCGAGGGCGAGTTCGCCCCGCCGCAGCACTCCAGCGACGACCTGACGGCCCTGGCCGAGGCCGTCCGCGAGGCGGGGCGCGCCGACCGGCACGTCGAGGCCGCCCCGGCCACCGGCACCGGCCGTCGCGGGCACCTGCGCGTGCTGCCGGGTCCCGCCGAGCACTGACGGGTCGTCCGGCCCCCGACGGGCCGTCGATAGGGTCACCCCCATGAGCGACCTCTCCGCCGTCATCAAGGCCTACGACATCCGTGGCGTGGTCGGCGAGGGCATCGACGAGCCGACGGTCCGCGCGATCGGTGCCGCGCTGGCCCGCCTGCTGCGCTCCGAGGACGCCGCGACCAGGGCCGTCGTCGTCGGGCACGACATGCGCGACTCCTCGCCGGGCCTCGCCGCCGCGTTCGCCGCCGGCGTCACCGACCAGGGCCTCGACGTCGTCCACATCGGTCTGGCCAGCACCGACCAGCTCTACTTCGCCTCCGGCCGCCTCGGCCTGCCCGGCGCGATGTTCACCGCCAGCCACAACCCGGCGAGGTACAACGGCATCAAGCTGTGCCGTGCGGGGGCCACACCGATCGGGCAGGACACCGGGCTCTCGGCGATCCGCGCCGCCGTCGAGCAGGGCGTGCCGGACGGCCCGGGCGGCGGCTCCGAGACCCGGCGCGACGTCCTCGCCGACTACGCCGCGTACCTGCGCGAGCTCGTCGACCTCTCGGCGAGCCGGCCGCTGCGGGTCGTCGTCGACGCCGGCAACGGGATGGGCGGGCACACGGTGCCCGCCGTGCTGAGCGCCCCGATCGACGTCGTGCCGCTGTACTTCGAGCTCGACGGGACCTTTCCGAACCACGAGGCCAACCCGCTGGAGCCGGCCAACCTCGTCGACCTGCAGAAGGCCGTCGTCGCGGAGGGGGCCGACCTGGGCCTGGCCTTCGACGGCGACGCCGACCGCTGCTTCGTCGTCGACGAGCGGGGCGAGCCGGTCAGCCCGAGCGCGATCACCGCGCTGGTGGCGGTCCGGGCGCTGGCCGTCGACCCGGGCAGCACCGTCATCCACAACCTCATCACCTCCCTCGCCGTGCCGGAGATCGTCGCCGAGCACGGCGGCACGGCGGTCCGCACCCGCGTCGGGCACTCGTTCATCAAGCAGACGATGGCCGAGACCGGGGCGGTGTTCGGCGGGGAGCACTCCGCGCACTACTACTTCCGCGACTTCTGGAAGGCCGACTCCGGGATGCTCGCGGCGCTGCACGTGCTCGCCGCGCTCGGCGAGTCGGGCGGCACCGCGTCGGACCTGATGCGCGCCTACGAGCGCTACGCCGCCTCCGGCGAGGTCAACTCGACGGTGGCCGACGTCCCCGGGCGCATCGCCGCGGTCCGCGAGGCCTACGCCGACGCCGAGCTCGACGAGCTCGACGGCCTCACGGTCAGCCTGCCCGACCGGTCCTGGTTCAACCTGCGCCCGTCCAACACCGAGCCGCTGCTGCGGCTGAACGTGGAGGCGGCCGACGAGGCCGCCGTCGCCCGGTTGCGCGACGAGGTGCTGGCGATCGTCCGGGCGTGAGCCGCGGCCACGGGCGGTGAGGACGGGCGGCACCCGGACGGATCCGGCGCCCGACCCGCCGCACTGGCAGAGTCGACAGAGCACGAACCCCCAGGAGGATCGCGTGATCGAGCGTGCGGGATCACCATTCGGCGCGGCACCGTCGGACACGGCGGCGCCCGGCGCCAGCGAGGAGACGACATGACCGTCCGGCTCGACCCCCAGCTGATGGACGTCCTCGCCTGCCCGTCCGACGACCACGCGCCGCTGCGCGCAGGCACGCCAGCGGATCCGCAGGCGGACGTGCTGACGTGCACGGCGTGCGGCCGCGGTTTCCCCGTCGTCGACGGGATCCCGGTCCTGCTCCTCGAGGAGGCGACCCCGCCGGTCCCGGCCGGGGAAGCGGACTAGTGCTCGACGACACGCTGCTGGCCGACCCCCGCGCGCTGGCCGCACTCGACACCCGCGGGGTGCTGCGCTCCGCGGCGACGGCGGGGGCCCAGGTGCGCTCCGCCGCGCACGGCGCCCAGGAGGCCGGGGTCGCCGACCTGGGCGGCTCGCGGCCGCGCGCGCTCGTGCTGGTGCGCAGGCCGGGCGCGTCCACGTCGTCCTCGGCGCTGCTGTCGGCGCTGCTCGGGCCGGCCTGCCCGGTGCCGGTCGTCGTCGCCGAGACGGTGCCGAGCTGGATCGGGCCGCTCGACGTCGTGGTCGCCCACACCGACGACGCCACCGACGTCGACCTCGCCGACTCCGTCGCCCGGTCCGTGCGCCGCGGGGCCGAGGTCGTGCTCTCCGCCCCCGCCGACGGGCCCGTCGCCTCGGCCGGGGCGGGCCGGATGCGGCTGGTGGAGCCGCGGATCCCGGTGCCGCCCGGACTGGACCTGCCGCGCTCGCTCGCCGTGGGGCTCGCGGTGCTGCGGGCGCTCGGGCTGCTCACCGCGCCCCTGGACCCGGCGATGGACGTGCTCGCCGACCTGCTCGACGCCGAGGCCGAGCGCAACCAGCCGGGGCACGAGCCGTTCATGAACCCGGCGAAGTCGCTCGCGCTGCGCCTGGCCGAGCACACGCCGCTGCTGTGGGGCACCGACCCGCTCGCCGCCGCCGTCGCCCGGCACGGTGCGGCGTCGCTGGCCACGCACGCGGGGGTCGTCGCGCACGCGGGGGACGTGGGCGAGGGCGTCGCCGCCACCGGGCTGCTCGCCGCGCTGGACCGCGCGGGCGTCGAGCGCGACGTCTTCCACGACCCGTTCGACGACCCTGCCCCGGAGCACGAGGCGCTGCCCCCGAGGCTGGTGCTGGTGGCCACGGGGGAGGACGATCCCGGTCAGGCGGTGCTGCGTCGCACCGGCCGCCCGCTGCCCGACGGCGACCTGCTGCACCCGGTCGACGAGATCGCCAGGGGCACGCCGCACTCCGCCCTGCTGAGGGCGGCGCTGCTGGCCTCGCGCGTCGACGTCGCCGCGGTCTACCTCGGGCTGGCCACCCGCACCATCGCCCCCGCCTGATCCGCCGACAGCGCCGACCGACAGGAGTACCCGACCGCCGTGGAGCTGCTGGACAACCCGGTGCGGCCCTACTCGTGGGGCTCGCGCACCGTCATCGCCGACCTCCTGGGTCAGGAGGTGCCCTCGCCGCACCCGCAGGCCGAGCTGTGGCTGGGGGCGCACCCCGGCGCCCCGTCGCACCTCGTCGGGGTCGACGGGACCCGCAGGTCGCTGCTGGACGCGATCACCGCCGACCCGGCCGGGCGGCTCGGGGCCGCCCGGTCCGAGCGCTGGGGCGCGCGGCTGCCGTTCCTGTTCAAGGTCCTCGCGGCCGACGAGCCGCTGTCGCTGCAGGCGCACCCGAGCGCGCAGCAGGCGGCCGAGGGCTTCGCCCGCGAGGAGGCCACCGGCATCCCCCGCGACGCCCCGGACCGCAACTACCGCGACGCCAACCACAAGCCCGAGCTCGTCTGCGCGCTCACCGAGTTCCACGCGCTCGTCGGGTTCCGGGAGCCGACGGCCACCGTCGCCCTGCTGCGCGCCCTCGACGTGCCCGCGCTCGCCGCGCACACCGAGCTGCTCGCGGCCCAGCCCGACCACCACGGCCTGCGCGCGCTGTTCACCACCTGGATCACGCTGCCGCAGTCCTCGCTCGACGCGCTCGTGCCCGCCCTGCAGGAGGGCTGCGTCCGGCTCGCCGGTGCGGGGCAGGAGTTCAGCGCGGAGGCCCGCACCGTCCTGGAGCTCTCCGAGCGCTACCCGGGCGACGCGGGGGTGCTCGCCGCCCTCATGCTCCAGCGCGTCACCCTCGCCCCCGGCGAGGCGCTGTACCTGCCCGCCGGCAACCTGCACGCCTACCTCGCCGGGGCCGCCGTCGAGCTGATGGCCAACTCCGACAACGTCCTGCGCGGCGGGCTCACCCCCAAGCACGTCGACGTGCCGGAGCTGCTGCGCGTGCTCGACTTCACCGCGCCCGCCGCCCCCGTCCTGCACGGCACCCGCGACGCCGGGTGGTGCCGCTACGACACCCCCGCCACCGAGTTCCTGCTGCGCCGCTGGCAGGGCGGCCCCGACGAGGTCCGCGTCCCGGACGGCGGGCCGCGCATCCTGCTCTGCACGTCCGGCGCGGCGGCGGTCCGCGGCGGGGGAGCGGAGCTGGCCGTCAAGCGGGGCACGTCGCTGTGGCTGGGGGCGGGCGACGTCGACGTCACGGTCTCCGCCCGCGCCGAGGGCACCCAGCTGTTCCTGGCCGGCGACGGGCTCTGACCGTTTCGCCGCCGACGCTCTGATCAGGCGTTATGTCCGTTCCGGCCGGCCCTCTGATCCTGCGCGGGCGGCCCGTCGCTGGGTAGTGTTCCGCCGGATCGACCGGTGGAGCAGGGGGACGTCGTGGCTGGACATGGTGGGACCCGGGCGATCGTGGCGGCGCTGCTCGCCAACGCCGGGATCGCGGTCGCGAAGTTCGTCGGCTGGCTGATCACCGGCTCGTCGTCGATGCTGGCCGAGGCGGTGCACTCGGTCGCCGACACCTCCAACCAGGGGCTGCTGCTGCTCGGCGGCCGCCAGGCCAAGCGGGCGGCGACGGCCGAGCACCCGTTCGGCTACGGCCGCGACCGCTACTTCTACTCGTTCGTCGTGGCGCTGCTGCTGTTCAGCCTCGGCTCGGTGTTCGCCCTCTACGAGGGCATCCACAAGCTGGAGTCGCACGAGCCGCTGACCTCGCCGCTGGTCGCCGTCGCGATCCTGGTCATCGCGATCGGGCTGGAGTCGTTCTCCTTCCGCACCGCGATCGTCGAGTCCCGCCCGCTCAAGGGCGGCGGCACGTGGTGGCAGTTCATCCGCCAGTCCAAGGTGCCCGAGCTGCCCGTCGTGCTGCTGGAGGACTTCGGCGCGCTGATCGGGCTGGTGCTCGCCCTGCTCGGCGTCGGGCTCACGGTGGCCACCGGCGACTCCGTCTTCGACGCGCTGGGCACCATCGCGATCGGCCTGCTGCTCGGCGCCATCGCGATCGTGCTGATCGTGGAGATGAAGTCGCTGCTGATCGGCGAGGGGGCGACCCCGCCCGTGCTCTCCCGCGTCACCGACGGCCTGGTCGGCGGCGACGTGCAGCGCGTCATCCACGTCCGCACCCAGTACATCGGGCCCGAGGAGCTGCTGGTCGCGGCGAAGATCGCGATGACGCCCGGGCTCCCGGTCGAGGCCGTCGCCCGCGCCATCGACGAGGCGGAGGCCCGCGTCCGCGCGGCCGTCCCGGACGCCCGGCTGATCTACCTCGAGCCCGACCTGGACCGGACGCCCGCCGCGGTCTGAGCCCGGCCACCATCCCCCCCGGCAACGAGAGGAGGCGCGCCGTGGCGGTGCGCGACAGGCAGACAGGGATCTTCCGCACGAAGTCGGTGGAGCAGTCCATCGCCGACACCGACGAGCCGGACACCCGGCTCCGCAAGGACCTCGGCACCTGGGACCTGATCGTCTTCGGCGTCGCCGTCGTCGTCGGGGCGGGCATCTTCACCCTCGCCGCGAGCACCGCGGGCGACGTCGCCGGGCCGTCGGTGTCGCTCGCGTTCGTGCTCGCCGCGATCGCCTGCGGGCTCGCCGCGCTGTGCTACGCCGAGTTCGCCTCCACCGTCCCGGTCGCCGGCAGCGCGTACACGTTCTCCTACGCCACGTTCGGCGAGTTCGTCGCGTGGATCATCGGCTGGGACCTCGTGCTGGAGTTCGCCGTCGGCTCGTCGGTCGTGGCGAAGGGCTGGTCGGAGTACCTGGCCACGGTGTTCGCCCAGTTCGGCCTGCAGGTGCGCACCTCGATCCCGCTGGGGCCGCTGACGATGGACTGGGGCGCGCTGCTGCTCGTCGTCGTCCTCGCGACGCTGCTGGTGCTCGGCACGAAGCTCTCCAGCCGGGTCAGCCTGGTCTTCACCACGATCAAGGTCGCGATCGTGCTGCTCGTGATCGTCGTCGGGCTCCTCTACGTCAACCCGGCCAACTACTCGCCGTTCATCCCGCCGCCCGCGACCGGCGGGGAGGCCGAGGGCGGGATCACCCAGTCGCTGCTGTCGCTGTTCGGCGGCGAGGGCGGCAGCGTCTACGGCATCTACGGCCTGCTGGCCGCCGCGTCGCTGGTGTTCTTCGCCTTCATCGGCTTCGACGTCGTGGCCACCACCGCGGAGGAGACGCGGAACCCGCAGAAGTCGCTGCCGCGCGGCATCCTCGGCTCGCTGGTCATCGTGACGGTGCTCTACGTCGGCGTCTCGCTCGTCCTGACCGGGATGGTGCCCTACACCGAGCTGCAGACGGCCGAGGACGGCACCGGGGCCACGCTGGCCACCGCCTTCGCCTCGCTCGGGGTGGACTGGGCGGCCACCGTCATCGCGATCGGCGCGCTCGTCGGGCTCACGACCGTCGTCATGGTGCTCATGCTCGGGCAGATCCGCGTGCTGTTCGCGATGTCGCGCGACGGCCTGCTCCCGCGCGGCCTGTCGCGCACGGGCGAGCGCGGTACCCCGGCCCGGGCCACGCTGCTGGTCGGTGTCGTCGTCGCGCTGGTGGCCACGTTCTTCCCGGCGGGCGACCTGGAGCAGATGGTCAACATCGGCACCCTGTTCGCGTTCGTGCTGGTCTCGGTCGGGGTGGTCGTGCTGCGGCGCACCCGGCCCGACCTGCCGCGCGCGTTCCGGACGCCGCTCGTGCCGCTGGTGCCGGTCCTGGCCGTGCTCGCGTGCCTGTGGCTGATGCTCAACCTGTCGGTGGAGACCTGGCTGCGGTTCGTCATCTGGATGGTGGTGGGCGTCGTCGTCTACTTCGCCTACGGGCGGCACCACTCCCGGCTCGGGGCGCGGATCGGCCGGGGCGAGCAGGGCTGAACATCCCCTTCCGGTTATATGCCTGTTGCGGTATGTTCGCGGCGTGACGTTCGCAGTGCTCGCCGAGCCGGCCCGGCGGCGGATCCTGGACCTGCTCCGGGAGCGCCCGCGTTCGGTCGGCGAGCTGACCGACGCGCTCGGGCTCAGCCAGCCCGGCACGTCGAAGCACCTGAAGGTGCTGCGCGAGGCCGGGCTGGTCCGCGTCCGCGCGGAGGCGCAGCGGCGCGTCTACGAGCTCGACCCGGCCCCGCTGGCCGAGGTCGACGCGTGGCTCGCGCCCTACCGCTGGATGTGGGCCGACCGGCTCGACGCGCTCGAACGCCACCTCGACGACCGTCTCGACGATCCCCGGGAGGCCCCGTGACGACCCGACTGACCACCACCGACGGACGGTCGGTGCTCCGGATGGAGCGCCGGCTCGCCCACCCGCCCGAGCGGGTCTGGTCCGCGCTCGTCGAGGCCGACCGCCTCGCGACCTGGTTCCCCAGCGGGGCGACGATCGAGCCCCGCGTCGGCGGGAAGGTCGTGTTCGGGTTCGGCGGCGACGGCGTCGTCACCGACCTGGACCCGCCGCGGCTGATCGCGTTCACCTGGGAGACCGACCACCTGCGCTTCGAGCTGAGCCCCGACGGCGACGGCTCGCTCCTGCTGCTCGTCCACACCTTCGACGACCGCGCGGGCGCGGCGAGCTTCGCCGCGGGGTGGGACTCCTGCCTCGCCGTGCTCGACGGGGCCGGTCCCGTCGACCACCGCGTGCTGCACGAGCGCTACGTCGAGGAGCTCGGGCTGTCGGAGCCCGCCGTCACCGGCACCGCGCAGGCGTGGGAGGTGCGCGTCGAGCGCCAGCTGGTGCATCCCGTCGACGAGGTGCGGGCCGTGCTGGACGGCGAGCCGTGGGAGTTCCTCGAGGGCACCGGGCACGGCGCGCGGGTGCGACTCGTCCGCTCGGGTGCCGGGGCGGCGGAGCGCGACCGCGCGGTCCGGGACCTGCGCTCGGCGGTGACGGCGCTCGTCGAGCGGCTCGGCGGCGCCCCGGTGACCCGGGAGCCGGCCGTCCCGTGACCGGCGGCCCGCACCGCACCCGGTGATCCCGTCCCTGCGGTGGCGGAGCAGGTCCGGCGGACGCAGGATCGCGTGATGATCGCCGACCCGGTCACCGTCCGCCCCGCCCGGCCCGACGAGGGGCCCGCCGTGCTCGCCGTGCTCGACGACGCCGCGGCCTGGCTCGCCGCCCGCGGCGTCGCGCAGTGGCCGGCCGCCTTCCGGCCGGAGTACGTCGAGCCGTCGCTGGGATCGGGGCGGATGTGGCTGGCCGAGTCGGGCGACGCGGCGGTGGCGACGTTCGCGCTGGAGTGGACCGATCCGCTCTGGGTCGACGCCGCGGGCGAGGACGACGGGAGCGCCGGGTACCTGCACCGCTTCGCCGTCCGCCGCGGGCACGCCGGGATCGGCGGCACGCTGCTCGACTGGATCGACGGCGAGATCCGCCGCCACGGCCGCGACCGGATGCGGCTGGACTGCGACGCCGCCAACACCCGGCTGCGCGCCTACTACGCCGACGCCGGGTTCGAGCACCGCGGCGACGTGCTCATCCCGCTGGAGCACGTGCGCTGGTCGTCGGGGCAGCCGCTGGTCAGCCGCTATGAGCGCCCGGTGGTGCGCTGAGCAGGGCCGGTGTCGAGGACGACGTCGGCCCGGTCGCGGGTGCCCTCGGCGGAGAAGTGCGCCTCCTCCTGCGCGGCCCAGCGCTCCCAGTGCGGCCGGTAGGTCTCCCCGTCGCGGGCGATGCCGCGCCGGAACCGCTCGGCCCGCGGCGCCTCCAGCCACACCAGCAGCACCGCGTGCGCGGCGATGACCCGCGCCCCGCTGCCCGCGCCCTCCACGACCAGCACCTCCGGGCGGCCGATCGTCACGGTCCCGGCGAACCCGTTCCGCGTCCAGTCCCAGCGCCGGTACGTCGCCGTCCGGCCCGCGACCAGCGGTGCGACGACCCCGTCGTGCAGCAGCGGCACCGCGGCGGCGAGGCCGTCCCAGCCGGGGTAGACGTCGTCGAGGTGCAGGACGGGGCAGGCCAGCTCCGCGGCCAGCCGCCCGGCGAGGGTCGTCTTCCCGGACCCCGACGGCCCGTCGACGCACACCAGCCGGGTGCCGCCGCACCGCGGCGCGGCGGCCCGGACCCGGGCGACGAGCGGGTCGAGGTCCACGGGGGGAGGTTAGTGTCGCCGGTCGTGAGCGCCTTCGACGACCGCTTCCCGCCCCCGGAGCTGGACCGGTCGGTCTGGACCCCCTCCTACCTCCCGGCGTGGAGCTCGCGGGCCGCGGCCGCGGCGAGCTACCGGGTCGACGAGGAGGGCCTGCGGCTGTCGATCCCCGACGACCATCCCGTGTGGTGCCCCGACCTGCACCACCCGCCCCTGCGCGTGTCGGCCGTCCAGTCGGGTAACTGGTCCGGCCCGGTCGGGAGCACGCGGGGCCAGCAGCCCTTCCGCGAGGGCCTGGTGGTGCGCGAGGAGCAGCCGGAGTCGCGCGGCTTCGTGCCGCTCCACGGGAGGGTGGAGGTCGAGTGCCGCGCCGTGCTCGGGCCGCGGTCGATGTTCTCCGCCTGGCTGATCGGCATGGAGGACCGGCCCGACCGGTGCGGCGAGATCTGCCTCGTCGAGGTCTTCGGGGACGCGATCGACGACCGCGGCGCCGCGCTGGGGACCGGCATCCACCCGTTCCGGGACCCGGCGCTGCACGAGGAGTTCTCCGCCGAGCACCGCGCGATCGACGTGGCGCAGCTCCACCGGTACGCGGTCGACCGGCGCCCCGACGGCGTCGACTTCCTCGTCGACGGCGAGGTCGTCCGCCGCTCGGCGCAGTCGCCGGCGTACCCGATGCTGCTGATCATCGGCCTGTTCGACTTCCCGGACCGGGCGGTCCCCGGGACCGTCGAGCCGCCGCCGGAGCTGGTCGTGCGCCGGGTGGTCGGGACCGGCCCGCCGATCCGGCCGCCGGACGGCGACCCGCCCCCGGCCCAGCCGCCCACGAGGAGGACCGCGTGACCGCCGCCGATCCGCCGACCCGCCGGCTCGGCCACGGCAGCGTCGTGCAGCGGGTCGAGAACGCCCTGCGCGACGACCTCGCCTACGGCCGGTGGCAGCCCGGTGAGCGGCTGCCGTCGGAGGCCGCGCTCGCCCGCGACCTGGGGGTGGGCCGGTCGTCGCTGCGGGAGGCGATCGGGGTGCTCAGCCGCGAGGGGCTGCTGGTCGTGCGGCAGGGTTCCGGGACGTTCGCCGCCGAGGACCCGCCCCGGCCCGAGGTCCCCGGGCTGACGCGCGACGACCACGCGCACACCTCCCAGCTGGTGCGCCGGGCCCGGATCGTGGAGGTCTACCAGGTCCGGCGGGCGCTGGAGGTCGAGGCGGCGCGGCTGGCGGCGGAGAACGCCGGGCCGGACGACGTGCTGGCCCTGAAGGCGGCGCTGGAGCGGCGCCAGCGCTCGGTCGGCGGCGACACGGCGGCCTTCGTCGAGGCCGACACCGAGTTCCACCGGTGCGTCGTCGCCATCACGGGCAACTCCCTGCTGCTGGCGCTGTTCGACCAGTTCCGCGAACCGCTGGGCCACGCCCTCGCCGCGCTGGTGGACCAGGAGCCGCTGCCGGACACCGCCGACGAGCACGCCGCTCTGTTCGACGCGATCAGCGCGGGGGACCCGGCCGCGGCGGCCGCGGCCACGATCGAGAACTTCGACGTGATCATCGAGCTGTTCCGCTCGACCTGACCAGACATCTGATGAGTGTCGCTTTTATCACATAGCGAGAAGGAAGCGGGTTGTCAGACGTCTGAGGACTGACTGTCATGGGTGCCGGGAACCACCACCGACGCGAGGAGCCCCCATGTACGAGAAGAACGGCGAGAAGTACTTCGTCGTCGACTCCCACAGCCACTTCTGGAACGCCGGACGGGACAACTGGGTGCCCGGCGCCGAGCACTACGCCAAGGGCTGGATCGACTGCTTCTACGGCTACCACCAGCTCGGCCCGCCCGAGACCCACTGGGACTACGAGAAGTTCCTCCGGCCGACGCCGGAGGACGTCGAGCGGGACGTCTTCGTCGAGGGCCACGTCGACCACACGGTCTTCCAGTCGACCTACCTGCGGGAGTGGTACCGCGACGGCTTCAACACCGCCGACCAGAACGCGGCGCTGCTGGAGAAGTACGGCGACCGGTGGATCGTCAACGGCCGCTGGGACGCCCGCGACGGCGAGGCGAGCTGGACGGAGTTCACCGAGGACCACGAGAGGTTCGGGTTCAAGGGCGTGAAGCTCTACACCGCGGAGTGGAACGGCGACTCCCGCGGCTACAAGCTCACCGACCCCGAGTGCTACCGCTTCCTCGAGCGGACCCAGGAGCTCGGCATCCGCAACATCCACGTCCACAAGGGCCCGACGATCTGGCCGCTGGACAAGGACGCGTTCGACGTCGCCGACGTCGACCACGCCGCCACCGACTTCCCGGAGCTCAACTTCATCGTCGAGCACGTGGGGCTGCCGCGCATCGAGGACTTCTGCTTCATGGCGGTGCAGGAGCCCAACGTCTACGCGGGGCTCTCGGTCGTCGTCGGCGGCCTGATGCACGCCCGGCCCAAGATGTTCGCGAAGGTCATGGGCGAGCTGCTGTTCTGGGTCGGCGAGGACAAGATGCTCTTCGGCGGCGACTACAACATCTGGACCCCGAAGTGGCAGGTCGAGGGCCTGGTCGACTGGCAGATGCCCGACGACGAGCAGTTCGCCGACTACGCGAAGCTCACCACGGCAACCAAGAAGAAGATCCTCGGCCTCAACGCCGCGCGCCTCTACGACATCCCGGTGCCGGCCGAGCTGCGGCTCGACGAGGCCGCGGGGGCCATGGCGTGAACGACCTGCGCGCCCGGGTGTGGCGCGCGCTGGACACGGTGCTCGACCCGGAGCTGGACGAGCCCGTCACCGGGCTCGGCTTCGTCGAGTCGTGCGCCGTGTCCGGGGACGGGGTGGCCACCGTCGTGCTGCGGCTGCCCACGTTCTTCTGCGCGCCGAACTTCTCGTTCCTCATGGTCGCCGACGCCTACGACGCGGTGTCGGCGGTCGCGGGCGTCACGCGCGCCGACGTCACCCTGGCCGACCACCACGCCTCCACCGAGATCAACGGCGGCGTGGCGGCGCAGTCCGGGTTCGTCGGGGCGTTCGCGGGCTCCGACCAGGGCGAGGCCACCGCCGAGCTCGACGAGCTGCGGCGGCGGTTCTTCCGCAAGGCCGCGCTGGCCGGTCAGGACCGGGTGGCGCGGAGCCTCGTCGACGGCGGGGCCGGGCCGGACGAGCTGGCCGCCACCGTGCTCGGTGACGTGCCGGCGTCGGCCGAGCTGGACCGGATGCGGCACCGCCGCGCCGTACTGGGGCTGCCGCACGGCGACGACGCGCCGCTGCTGCTGCACGCCGACGGCACGGGCGTCACCGCGGCGCAGGTGCCGCTGCACCTGCGCCGGGCGCGGCTGCAGCGCGTCGGCATCGAGGCGAACGGGGCGTACTGCAGGGACCTGCTGCGCACCCGCTACCCGGCCGTCGGATCCTGACCGGGTGGTCCCCGCGGGCTCAGCCCGCGTGGGCCGCCCGGACGAGGTAGACGACCGCCAGGCCCACGGCCAGCGCGCCGAGCAGGACGCGCAGCGCCGTCTCGGGGACCCGCGGCTGCAGGCGGGCCCCGAGGTAGCCCCCGATCAGCCCGCCGGCCCCGCAGAGGAGCCCGACGCCCCAGTCCGGGCCGACCGGGCCCTGCGTCGTCAGCGACAGCAGCCCGTAGGTGCCGACCCCGGCGACCGAGGTGACGAAGGTGGTCGCGAGGGCCGCCGGGGCGACGGTCGCGACGGAGAGCCCCGCCCCCACCAGGAGCGGCCCGAGCAGGGACCCGCCGCCGATGCCGTAGACGCCCCCGACGACGCCCGCGGCGAGGCCCATCGCCGTGACGGCCCGGGAGCCGATCGGGTGCGCCCGCGGTGGCCGGTCCCGGCGGCGGGTGCACAGCCACAGGCCCAGCGGCAGCAGGACCGCGGCGGCGAGCACCCGGAAGACGCGGTCGCCGGGGGCCAGGTGGACCCGCGCCACCGTCCCGATCACGACGCCGGGCAGCGTCCCCGCCAGTAGCCGGCGGGTCAGCGGCCCGGTGAGCGACCCGGTGCTGCGGTGGCGCAGCAGCGCCCCGGGCGTGGAGACGACGTTGAACAGCAGGTTGGTCGGGGTGACGGCGGGACTCGGGACGCGCAGGACGTCGAGCTGGACCGGGAGCAGGAACACCGCGCCGGAGACGCCGACCGGGGTCGTGACGACGGCCACGACCAGGCCGGCGCCGAACGCCAGCAGCGCGACCCGCGGATCCATGCCGCGGATCCTCGCCCAGCGGATCCCCGGTCCCGCGGCCCGCCCCGTGGGCGCGGGCGGTCAGGCCCCGTCGTGGCTCGTCGGCCCGGCCACCTGGTACCCGCCGAACTTCTCGCGCAGCGTCTTCTTCGAGAACTTGCCGACGCTCGTCTTCGGCACCTCGTCGATGAACTCCACCGCGTCGGGCAGCCACCACTTCGCGACCCGCGGCGTGAGGAACTCGATGATCTCCTCGGCCGTGACGGTCTCCCCGGGCGCCACCACGACGCAGGCGAGCGGGCGCTCGACCCACCGCTCGCTCGGGATCGCGATGACCGCGGCCTCGGCGACCTTGGGGTGCGCCATGATCTCGTTCTCCAGCTCGACCGAGCCGATCCACTCGCCGCCGGACTTGATGAGGTCCTTGGTGCGGTCGACCAGCCGGACGAAGCCGTAGCGGTCGCCGGTGCCGACGTCGCCGGTGCGCAGCCAGCCGTCCTCGGTGAACTGGGCCCCGCCGCCCTCGCCGCGGTAGTACTCCTTGGCGATCCACGCCCCGGCGGCCTGGATCTCGCCGGTGGCGACGTCGTCCCAGGGCTGGACCTCGCCGGTGTCGGGGTCGACGAGCCGGATGTCGACGAACGGCGCCGGCTGGCCCTGACGGGCGCGGACGTCGGCGCGCTGGTCCTCGGTGAGGGCGTCGTGGTGGCTGCGCGGGGTGGACATCGTCGCGATCGGGCTGGTCTCGGTCATGCCCCAGGCCTGCGTGATCGGGATGCCGACCTTCTCCCGGTAGGACTCCGACAGCGACCGCGGCACCGCCGAGCCGCCGCAGAGGATCTGGCGCAGCGCCGACAGGTCGCGGCCCTCGGTCAGCGGCAGCATCCCCATCCAGATGGTGGGGACCCCTCCGGTGATCGTGACGCGGTGCCGCTCCAGCATCGAGACGATCGCCTGCGGGGTCATGTTGGGCCCGGGGAAGACCATCGTCGCGCCGGCGAGCAGGCAGCCGTAGGGCAGGCCCCAGGCGTTCGCGTGGAACATCGGGACCACCGGCAGCACGACGTCGCGCTCGGACAGGCCGAACGCGTCGGCCGTCAGCGTGATCAGCGAGTGCAGCACCGCCGAGCGGTGGCTGTAGACCACGCCCTTGGGGTTGCCCGTGGTGCCGGAGGTGTAGCACATGGCCGCTGCGGTGTTCTCGTCCTCGACGACGAACGTGCCCGCGAAGGGCTCGGCCGCGGCGAGCAGCTCCTCGTAGTCGAGCCAGCCGTCGGGGACCGGCACGTCGGCGCCGTCGTCGATCACGACGAAGGTCCGGACCGTCTCCAGCTTGTCGGCCAGCGGCGCGAGCAGCGGGACCAGCGAGCGGTCGACGAAGACGACCTCGTCCTCGGCGTGGTTGGCGATGTAGACGAGCTGCTCGGGGAACAGCCGGATGTTGAGGGTGTGCAGCACGCGGCCGGTGCACGGCGCGGCCAGGTAGAGCTCCAGGTGGCGGCCCGTGTTCCAGCAGAACGTGCCGACCCGGCCGTCGCCCGACACGCCGAGGGTGTCGAGGACGGTCGCGAGCCTGCGCACCCGCACCGCCCACTCGGCGATGGTCGTGCTCGACTCGCCGTCGGCGGCCGCGGTGACGACGTCCTTGTGCCCGAAGTACTGCTCGGCCCGGTGGAACACGTGGGTGAGGGTGAGGGGGCGGTCCTGCATGAGGCCGAGCATCGTGACTCCCGGGCGGCGAGATGTGAACCAGGTCTCCGCGGAACCTACCCGGGTCGCCGGAGGCTGACCATGCGCTCACCGGGCCCGGGCCCGTTAGGCTCGACCGTCGTGACGCCCGCCCGCCCCCGCACCGCCGCCGCGGTGTGCCTCGACGTGGGGTCGACGTGGACCAAGGCGGTGCTCGTCCACCCCGACGGCGGGCTGGGCGGGTTCGCCGAGCACCCCACCACCACCGGTGACGTCCTGGCCGGCATGGACGCGACGGTCCGCGCGGTCTCGGCGGTCGGCGGGTCGGCCGACGAGCCGGAGCTGCTGGCCTGCTCGTCGGCGGGCGGCGGCCTGCGGCTGGCCGTCGTCGGGTCCGACCGGCTCACGGCCACCGAGGCCGGGCACCGCGTCGCGGTGTCGGCGGGGGCGCACGTCGTGCACGTCCACTCGGGCCCGCTCGAGCCGGCCGACGTCCGCGCGCTGCGCAACGCCAAGCCCGGCGTGGTCCTGCTCCTCGGCGGGTCCGACGGCGACGACCCGGCCCCGCTGCTGCACAACGCGGGCCGCCTCGCCAGGGCCCGGATCCGCCCGCCGATCCTGCTCGCCGGCAACGCCGACGGCCGCGCCGAGGCCCTCGCCACCCTGCTCGCCACCGGCCGCACCGTCGTGAGCTGCGAGAACGTGCTGCCCCGCCTCGGGGAGATCGTGCCCGGCCCGGCCCGCGCCGCACTCGTCGCGCTCTACCAGCGCCACGCCCTCGGCGGCCGCGGCCCGGCCGTCGCCCCCCGCTTCCGGCGGCTGGTGCGGGTGGTCACCCCCGACGCCGTGGGCCGCGGCGCCGCGGAGCTCGCGCGCATCCGGCGCGACCGCGTCCTGCTCGTCGACGTCGGGTGCGCCACGACCGACGTCCACTCCGCCGACGGCCGCGACGGCGCCGAGGGCGGCGCACGGCGCACCGTCGAGGGCGATCTCGGCGTCCGCGCCGCGGCGGGCGGGGTGCTCCTGGAGGGCCAGGCCGAGGGCGTCGTCGACCCGGTGGAGGCCGACCTGCTGGCCCCCACCGTCGCGCGGATGGCCAGCGAGGTCGGCTACGTGCCGAGCAACGCGGGCAGCGCAGCGGAGGACCGCCGGATCGCCGCGCTCGCGTCGGTCGTCGCCGTGCGCAGGCACCTGCGGGCCGAGGCCGGGGCGGCCGACGGCATCGGGCTCGTCGTGCTCACCGGGGGCGTGTTCCGCCAGCGCGGGCCGGGCAACGGCCTCGCCGCGGTGATCGCCACCCTGCGGTCGGACCCGGTGCTCGCCTCCGCGCTCGCCGACGTCGAGGTGGTCGTCGACTCCGACTTCACCGTGGCGCCGGCCGGGCTGCTCGCCACGCACGGCCGCACCGACGCGGCGGAGGCCCTGCTGCGCGACCACCTGCTGGGCTGAGCCCGCCGGCGGCCCCGGACGTCGGCTCCGCCACGTCGGGTTGACACGGCGGCGCGCCCGCGGCCAGGCTTGTCGTGCACTGGCGTAGCCGTTCCCCGAGAGGCGCTGCGACGGACCCCACGGGTCCGCCACGCTCGGGGAAGTTCGGGCCGGGGTGAGAAGGGCGCCTCTGACCACAGAGGCTGCCCGCACCCTTCCCGCGAGCCGCCGTCATCGAAGTACTCCAGGAGGCGTCACACCGTCATGTCCGTCGACACCACCGCCGACCCCACCGGCAAGCTGCAGAACCGCAACGGCATCGACTTCGCCGTCGCCGACCTCTCGCTCCACGAGTTCGGCCGCAAGGAGATCCGGCTGGCCGAGAACGAGATGCCCGGTCTGATGGAGCTGCGCACCGAGTACGCCGAGGCGCGTCCGCTGCACGGCGCCCGGATCGTCGGCTCGCTGCACATGACCATCCAGACCGCGGTGCTCATCGAGACCCTGGTCAGCCTGGGCGCGGAGGTCCGCTGGGTCTCCTGCAACATCTTCTCCACCCAGGACCACGCCGCGGCGGCGATCGTCGTCGGCTCCGGTACCCCCGAGGAGCCCAAGGGCGTCCCGGTGTTCGCCTGGAAGGGCGAGACGCTGGAGGAGTACTGGTGGTGCACCGAGCAGCTGTTCCTGTTCCGTGACGAGTCCGGCGAGGTCGTCGGCCCGAACATGATCCTCGACGACGGCGGCGACGCGACCCTGCTGATCCACAAGGGCGTCGAGTACGAGAAGACCGGTGTGGTCCCGACCGTCGAGGACGAGGACCTGACGGTCTCCGACGAGTACCGGATCATCCTCGACACGCTGCGCCGCTCGCTGACCGCCGACCCGCAGCGCTGGACGAAGGTCGCCTCCGACATCCGGGGCGTGACCGAGGAGACCACCACCGGCGTCCACCGGCTCTACCAGCTGGCCGAGCAGGGGTCGCTGCTGTTCCCGGCGATCAACGTCAACGACTCGGTCACCAAGAGCAAGTTCGACAACGTCTACGGCATCCGGCACTCGCTGGTCGACGGTCTCAACCGGGCCACCGACGTCCTGATCGGCGGCAAGGTGGCGCTGGTCTGCGGCTTCGGCGACGTGGGCAAGGGCTCGGCGGCCGCGCTGGCCGGGCAGGGTGCACGGGTGATCGTGTCCGAGGTCGACCCGATCTGCGCGCTGCAGGCGCTGCTGCAGGGCTTCCAGGTCGCGACGCTGGACTCGGTGATCGAGAAGGCCGACATCGTCGTGACGACCACGGGCAACAAGGACATCATCACGACCGACGCGATGAAGCGGATGAAGCACCAGGCGATCGTGGCCAACGTGGGTCACTTCGACAACGAGATCGACGTGGCCGGGCTGGGCCGGATCCCGGGCATCATCAAGATCAACATCAAGCCGCAGGTCGACGAGTGGGTGTTCCCGGACGGGCACTCGATCATCCTGCTGTCCGAGGGCCGCCTGATGAACCTGGGCAACGCCACCGGCCACCCGTCGTTCGTGATGAGCAACAGCTTCGCCAACCAGGTCATCGCCCAGGTGGAGCTGTTCACCAAGCACGAGGAGTACAACAACGACGTCTACCGCCTGCCCAAGCACCTCGACGAGAAGGTCGCGAAGATCCACGTCCTGGCGCTGGGCGGCGAGCTGACGAAGCTGTCGAAGGACCAGGCCGAGTACATCGGCGTGGACGTCGAGGGCCCGTTCAAGCCGGAGCACTACCGCTACTGATCGACCCCGGCCCCGGAGGGCACCCCGTCGTAGTCTGGCGGGGTGCTCTTCCCCTCTGGTGACGGTGACGGCTGGACCCGCTGCGAGCAGGGGCACCGGCACTGGGGGGTCTACGGGGCCGCGGGCCTGCTGCTCTGGCACGAGGACCGCGTCCTGCTGCAGCACCGCGCACTGTGGAGCCACCACGGCGGCACCTGGGGGATCCTCGGCGGCGCCCGCAACCGCGACGAGACCGCCGAGCAGGCGGCCCTGCGCGAGGCGGGGGAGGAGGCGGGCCTCGACCCCGCCGACGTCGCGACGACGGGCTGCTACGTCGACGACCACGGCGGCTGGAGCTACACCACGGTGATCGCCCGCGTCGCCGCCCCGGTGCACCTGACGGCCCTCACCGCGGAGACGATCGAGGTGCGCTGGGTGCCCGCCGACGCGATGCACGGGCTGCCGCTGCACCCGGGTTTCGCGGCGAGCTGGGGGCAGGTCAGCGCGGCGGTTCCGCCGGGTCGGGGCTGACCGCGCGACGGCGGTAGCGTCCCGGACGTGTTCGACGGATTCCAGCGGGTCGTGACCGAGATCGACGGGGTGCCGATCCACGCGGTGCACGGGGGCTCCGGCCCGCCGGTGCTGCTGCTGCACGGCTTCCCCCAGACCCACGCGATGTGGCACGTGATCGGGCCGGAGCTGGCCCGCGACCACACCGTCGTCGCGCCCGACCTGCGCGGCTACGGCGACTCCGGCCGCCCGGCGTCGGGGGAGGACCACGCCGGGTACTCCTTCCGCGCGATGGCCGCCGACCAGGTCGGGCTGATGCGCGCGCTCGGCCACGAGGAGTTCGCGGTCGTCGCCCACGACCGCGGCGCGCGGGTGGCGCACCGGACGGCGCTGGACCACCCCGCCGCCGTCACGCGCGCGGCGCTGCTCGACATCCTCCCGACGACGCACGTCTACGACCACGTCACCCAGGCCGTGGCCACCGCGTACTACCACTGGTTCTTCTTCATCCAGCCCGCCGACCTGCCCGAACGCCTCATCGCGGCCGATCCCGTCGGGTACCTGCACTCGCTGCTCGGCGGCTGGGGATCGGGGCTCGACGCGTTCGCCCCGGAGGCGCTGGCCGAGTACGAGCGCTGCTTCGCCGACCCCGACGCCCGGCACGCGATGCTGGAGGACTACCGGGCGGGCGCGTCGATCGACCTGGAGCACGACCGCGCCGACGCCGGCCGCCGCGTCACCGCCCCGCTGCTCGCGCTGTGGGGGTCGCGCAGCGTGGTCGGGGCGAGCCCGATCGACCCGCTGGAGGTCTGGCGCGGGTACGGCGAGGACGTGCGCGGCGCCACGGTCGACGCGGGCCACTTCCTGGTGGAGGAGCAGCCGGGGGCGACCCTGGCGGCCCTGCGCACCTTCCTGCGCCCGTGACCCCGGGCCGGATGGTCGTCGTCGAGGGGCTGGACGGCGCCGGCAAGCGCACGTTCGCCGACCGCCTGACGGCCGCGCTGCACGCCCGCGGCGCCCGCACCCACGGCCTCGCGTTCCCCCGCTACGACGACGACGTCCACGCGGAGCTGGTCCGCGACGCCCTCTACGGCCGCCTCGGCGACCTCACCGACTCGGTGCACGGCATGGAGGTGCTCTACGCGCTCGACCGCCGCGCCGCCGCCGACGGCCTGCGCGCCGCGGTCGCCGAGCACGACGTCGTGCTCGTCGACCGCTACGTCGCCTCCGGAGCCGCCTACGGCGCCGCGCGGCTGCACCAGGACGCCGCGGGGGAGTTCGTGGAGTGGGTGCGGGCGCTGGAGATCGACCGGTTCGGCATCCCCGTGCCCGACCAGCACCTGCTGCTCGCCGTGCCGCAGCAGGTGGCGGCCGACCGCGCCGCGCACCGCGAGCGCACCGAGCCCGGCCGCGACCGCGACGTCTACGAGTCCGACGGCGGGCTGCAGGAGCGCACCGGCGCCGTGTACGCCCAGCTCGCGGCGGCGTCCTGGCTGGCGCCGTGGACCGTCCTGGACGGGAGCACGGAGATCGACACCGCGGCGCTGGCCGATCGGCTGCTGGGGTAGGCCCGACGCCCACCGGCCCGGTCGGGCCACCCGCCGTCGGCGGCGCGCCGCACGCGTCGGACGGGTCGGCGCGGGGGTGCGACCAGCGGGTGGGATGCTGGCCCGCATGAAGTCGCGCGTGCTCGTCGTCGACGACGACCCGGCCCTGGCCGAGATGCTCACCATCGTGCTGCGGGGCGAGGGCTTCGACACCGCCGTCGTCGCCGACGGCACCCGCGCGCTCCCCGCCGTGCGCGAGCTGCGCCCGGACGTGGTCCTGCTCGACCTGATGCTCCCCGGCATGAACGGCATCGACGTCTGCCGGGCCATCCGGTCGGAGTCCGGCGTGCCGATCGTCATGCTGACGGCGAAGACCGACACCGTCGACATCGTCCTGGGCCTGGAGTCCGGCGCCGACGACTACGTCGTGAAGCCGTTCAAGCCCAAGGAGCTCGTCGCCCGCATCCGGGCCAGGGTCCGGCGCACCGAGAACGAGCCGGCCGAGCAGCTCGCCATCGGCGACGTCACGATCGACGTCCCGGCCCACCAGGTGCAGCGCCAGGGCGAGCAGATCGCCCTGACC
This sequence comes from Pseudonocardia petroleophila, assembly GCF_014235185.1. Lineage (NCBI taxonomy): Bacteria > Bacillati > Actinomycetota > Actinomycetes > Pseudonocardiales > Pseudonocardiaceae > Pseudonocardia > Pseudonocardia petroleophila. Next base: position 2,643,022 of record NZ_CP060131.1, read on the forward strand.
CCGCTGGAGTTCGACCTGCTGGTGGCGCTGGCGCGCAAGCCGCGGCAGGTGTTCACCCGCGAGGTGCTGCTGGAGCAGGTCTGGGGCTACCGGCACGCCGCCGACACCCGGCTGGTCAACGTGCACGTCCAGCGGCTGCGGTCGAAGGTCGAGCGCGACCCGGAGCACCCGGAGGTCGTGCTGACCGTCCGCGGTGTCGGCTACAAGGCCGGCCCGCCGTGACCGCCGGCTGATGCCCTGCCGCGTGCGCCACGGGCTGGCCCAGGCCCGCCAGCTCGGGGCCGAGGTGGCCGAGGCGTCCGGAGCGGTCTGGCGGCGGTCGCTGCAGCTGCGGGTCGTCATCAGCACGCTCGCCCTGTCCACCGCCGTCGTGCTGGTGCTGGGCCTGGTCCTGCAGACCCAGATCGCGCAGCGGCTGGTGCAGGGCAAGGAGGCCGACACCCTGCTGCGCTTCGAGGCGGGCGTGTCGCTGCTGGAGCGCGACCTGTCCGGCGTCGACCCCGACCGCGAGGGCGCCGAGGGCGAGCTCAACAACGCCCTCGCCCAGCTCACCAGCGCCGACTCCGACGGCGAGGCCACCGCGGCGGGCGAGTTCCGCGCCGTGCTCACCACCGGGCGGCGCGACGGCGGCGAGGAGGTCTCGTCCGGCCCGGTCGACGAGGTGCCCCTCGAGCTGCGCCGCGACGTCGGCGACGACGGCACGCTGGCCCGCCAGTACGTCACGATCGTCCAGGACGGGGCGGCGGTGCCGACGCTCGTCGTCGGGCAGCCGGTGCGCACCGCCGGGCCGCGGGTCCTCGAGTTCTACATGCTGTTCCCGCTCGACTCCGAGCAGCGCACGATCGGCCTGGTGCAGAGCACGCTGATCGTCGGCGGGCTGCTGCTGCTCGCGGGGATCGCCAGCATCGTGACGCGGCTGGTCGTCCGCCCGGTCCGGGAGGCCGCGGAGATCGCCGAGCGCTTCGCCGACGGCCACCTCGACGAGCGGATGCGCGTGCAGGGCGACGACGAGCTCGCGCGGCTGGGCGAGTCCTACAACGAGATGGCGCAGAGCATCCAGACCCAGATCCGCCAGCTGGAGGAGTTCGGCGCGCTGCAGCGCCGGTTCACCTCCGACGTCAGCCACGAGCTGCGCACCCCGCTGACGACCGTGCGGATGGCGGCCGACGTCCTCTACGCCTCCCGGGAGGAGCTGCTGCCCGCGCTGCGCCGCAGCTCGGAGCTGCTGGTCACCGAGCTGGACCGGTTCGAGGCGCTGCTCGCCGACCTGCTGGAGATCAGCCGGCTCGACGCCGGGGTCGCCGACCTCGTCGCCGAGCGCGTCGACGTGCGGTCGGTGGTCCTGCGCGCGGTCGAGGCCGTCCGCGGCATCGCCGACGAGACCGGCACCGAGCTCGACCTCGACCTCCCCGACGGCGTCTACGCCGAGATCGACAACCGGCGCGTGGAGCGGATCGTGCGCAACCTGGTGGCCAACGCCGTCGACCACGGGGAGGGGCGCCCGGTGCGCGTCCACCTCGCCGCCGACGACCGGGCGGTGGCCGTGCTGGTCCGCGACCAGGGCGTCGGGCTGCGGCCCGGCGAGGCCGCGCTGGTGTTCAACCGGTTCTGGCGGGCGGAGGAGAGCCGGGCGCGGCGCAGCGGCGGCAGCGGGCTGGGGCTGTCGATCAGCGTCGAGGACGCCCGGCTGCACGGCGGCTGGCTGCAGGCCTGGGGGGAGATCGGGCGGGGCGCGGCGTTCCGGCTGACGCTGCCGCGCGTCGCGGGGGAGCCGCTGGTCGAGAGCCCGCTCCCGCTCGGCCCCGACGCGGACACCCCGCCCGGTCCGGTCCCGACGCCGCCGCGCGGGCGACCCGTCGTCGAGCCCGCGCCGCAGTGGCTGCCCGGCGACGACGTGGCCGGGGACGACCTGGACGGGGCCGGGGACGGGGTCGACGTGGCCGAGCTGGAGGAGCAGCGATGACCCGCGGGAGGCGCGCGACCGTCGCGCTGGCCCTGCTCCTCGCGCTGGCGGGCGTCGCCGGCTGCGCGAGCGTGCCGGGCAGCTCGCCGGTGCAGATCCTGCGGCGCGTCACCGACGGCGAGACGCCGGTGCTCCCGCCGGGCCCGGTCGACGGGACCGACGCGGGCGGCCTGGTCCGCGGGTTCGTCGAGGCGTCCGGCAGCAGCACCGACGACCACGCGGCGGCCCGGCAGTTCCTCGCCGACGGCACCGCGCAGGACTGGGACGCCGGGGCGGGCTTCACCGTGCTGGACTCCCAGTTCGACACCGTCCCCTCGCCCGGCGCCCCCGACCCGTCCACCGACCTCACGCGCATCCGGATCCGGGGCAGCTCGGTGGGCCGGGTGACGCCGTCGGGGGCCTTCGAGCCCGAGCAGTCCCCGGTGCAGATCGACGTCACGGTCGTGCGGACCGACGGGCAGTGGCGCATCTCCGAGCTCCCCGACGGCGTCGTCGTCCCGCTCGACGAGTTCCGCACGAGCTACCGCGACGTCCGGACCTGGTTCGTCGACCCCACCCGCCGCGTCGTGGTGCCCGACCTGCGCTACCTGCCCGCGTTCCCCTCGCGCGCGCAGGCCGCGCGGGTGATGGAGCTGCTGCTGGCCGGGCCGTCGGGGGCGCTGCTCGGGGCCGCCGGCTCGCAGCTCGGCCCGGAGGCGCGGCTGCGGTCCAACGTGGCGCTCGCCGAGTCCGGTGCGCTGATCGTCGACCTGACGCGCGTCGGCGACCTCGACGAGGTCGGCCGCAGGCTGCTCGCCGCCCAGGTCGTGCTGTCCCTCGCCGACGTCAACGTCGCGCGCGTCCGGCTGCTCGTCGACGGCATCGCGCTGCTGCCCGACCGGCCCGAGATCAGCCGCGAGGACCTCGCCGACCTCACCGGCGACGCCCAGCCCGGGGCCGACGTGCCCGCGCTCGTCGCGGCGGGCGGGCGGCTGCGCGGGTTCGGGGCGAGCCCCTCCGAGCTGCCGGGCCCCCTCGGCAACGGCGGCTACGACGTCGAGTCCGCGGCCACGACCGTCGACGGGCAGCGGCTCGCGGCCGTCGCCCGCTCGGCGGGGCGGCGGTTGCTGCTGGTCGGGGGCGGGGCCGAGGGCGGCGTCGCCGAGGTCGGGCTGAGCGCGGTCGACATGACCCGGCCGTCGTGGACGCCCACCGGCAGCGAGGTCTGGACCGTCCTGGACGCGACGACGGTGGCCCGCGTCCTCGTCGACGGCGCGGGCGGGCTGCGCACCGGGCAGGTCAACGCCGACGAGCTGGCCGCGTTCGGCCCGATCCAGGACCTGCGGCTCTCGCGCGACGGGATGCGGGTCGTCGCGGTCGTCGCGGGCGGGCTCTACACCGCCGCGGTGACGCGGAGCATCGACGGCGAGGCGGCCGTCCGCAACATCCGGCGGCTGCGCCCGGACGACCTGGGCGAGGTCGTGAGCGCCGACTGGCGGTCCTCGGAGCAGGTCGTCGCCATCACCCGGCGGCCCGACCGGCTCGTCGCGCAGGTCTCGGTCGACGGGCTGTCGGTGCAGGGACTGCTGGTCAACAACCTGACGCCGCCGCTCGGGGCGGTGGCCGCGGCACCCAGCCGGCCGTTCCTGGTGACCGACCAGACCGGGGTGTGGAGCTTCGCGGGCGGCGACCAGGACGCGTGGCGGCAGGTGCTCGGCGGCGCCCCCGACGCCGTCCCGTTCTACCCGGGCTGACCGGGCCGGTCAGGGGGGCCGGGCAGGCCCGCGAGCAGGCGGCGCAGCAGGTCGTCGAGGAGGTCGCGGTCCGGCCGGGACAGCGCGGCGAGCAGGCGCTCCTCGGTGGCGACGTGGTCGGTGACGGCCGCGTCGACGCGCGCCCGGCCCTCGGGGGTGAGCGTGACCGGGACGCTGCGGCGGTTGCCGCGGTCGAGCTCGCGGGTCACCGCCCCGGCGGCCTCGAGCCGGTCGAGGCGGTGGGTCATCGCCGCGGGCGAGAGGACGAGCGTGCGGGCCAGCACGGTCGGGGTGAGGGTGAACGGCTCGCCCGCGCGGCGCAGCGCGGCCAGCACGTCGAACTCGCCGGTGGTGAGGCCGTGCGGCGCGAGACCGGCCTCGACCAGCGGCCTGGCGAGCGCGGCCAGGCGACCCAGCCGGCCGATCGTGGCCATCGCGGCGAGGTCGAGGTCGGGGCGCTCGCGGCGCCACTGCGCGATCACGCGGTCGACGGCGTCCGGTTCGGGCATGGGCGAACCTTACCCTTGACGCCGTATATTTCGATGTCATACTTTTCGTCGATGAATATCGAGATCGCGGAACAGGTGGACGTCGCCCGGCCGGCGGCGCAGGTGTGGACGGTGGTCGCCGACTACGCGGGCGACCCGCGGTGGCGGGCCGGCGTCGCGGCGATGGACCCCGCACCCGCCGGGCCGGTGCGGCCGGGGCAGACGACCGACGAGCGGATGCGCTTCGCCGGGCGGGCGTACCGCAACGCGGGTGTCGTGGGGAGCGTCGGGCCCGGCCGGACGTTCACCTGGCGGACGACGGACGGGGTCGACGCCGCGGGGTCCCGGACCGTGACGGACGCCGGGCCCGACCGGTGCACGGTCCGGCTGGAGCTGCGGGTCCGCCCGCACGGGGTCGAGCGGGTCCTCGCCCCGGTCCTGCGGGTGCTGCTGCGCCGCGGCCTGCGCGGCGACCTGGCCCGGCTGCGCGCGCTGGTGGAGTCCGGCGTCGAGGTCGGCTGACCGGGTTGTCCACAGGTCGGGTGGACACTGTGGACAACCCGCGCGGCGCCGCCGCGGGCCCGGCACAGTGCGGGGATGGACGTCCGGGGCCTCGGGGCCGCGCTGCTGGACCTGGTGCTGCCGGGCGGGTGCGCGGGCTGCGACGCCCCCGACCCCGGGTGGTGCCCGACGTGCGCCGCGGCGATCGCGGCACCGCGCCGGGTCCGGCTCGCCGGGTTGCCGCCGACGCTCGCCGCCGGGCCCTACGCGGGCCCGCTGCGCACCGCGCTGCTGCGCTACAAGGAGCGCGGCCGCCGCGACCTCGCCGGCGCGCTCGCCGGTGCGCTCGGCTCCGGGCTGACCGGTGCGGCGCAGCTGGTGCCCGCCCCGTCGCGCGCCCCGGCGGCCCGGGCCCGCGGCGGCGACCACGTGCTGCGCCTGTGCCGGGCGGTGGCCGACGCGCGGCCCGGGGTGCGGGTCGCGCCCGTGCTGGCGCTGGACGGCCGGGCGGCCGACTCGGTGGGCCTCGACGCCGCGCAGCGGGCCGCCAACCTGCGCGGCCGGGTGCGCGTCCGTCCGGTCGGGGTCCCGGGGGACGGGCTGCCGGTGCTGCTCGTGGACGACGTCGTGACCACCGGGGCGACGCTGCGGACCTGCGCCGCGGTCCTGCGGGAGGCGGGGGTCCGGGTCGACGGCGCGCTCGTGCTGTGCGACGCGTCCGGTGCATGTGGATCATGAATCGCGGGTGGAATCGTACCGTCGGGCACCTGTCCGGGGAATGTCACCGAGCGCAACCACACGCTTCGGGGTCACTCACCGCACGGACCTGTTGCACCTCTGTGATCCCGGCTACCGTCCCTTCCCATCCGACCCACCCACTGGCCACCACGGTCAGCAGAGGAGGAAGAGCCCGGCGCCGGGGCACGAGAGCCCCGGCACGAACTGCACCGCCAACCCGACGCTGAGAGCGAGGGAAGTCTGCGTGGAGATCGTTGTCACCGGCCGTAACGTCGAGGTGCCCGAGCATTTCCGGGTGCACGTCGCCGAGAAGGTCGCTCGCCTGGAACGCTACGACCACAAGATCGTCGGGTTGGAGGTGGAGCTCTTCCACGAACCCAACCGACGACAGCTCAAGACGTGTCAGCGCGTGGAGCTGACCGGTCGGGGCTGCGGCCCCGTCGCCAGGGCGGAGGCCTGCGCGCAGGACTTCTACGCCGCCCTCGACGCCTGCGTGGCCAAGCTGGAGGCGCGTCTGCGCCGGTCCCACGACCGCCGCCGGGTCACCGGGCGGCGCACCAGGGTCCTCGTCGGCCGCGGGTCGTCGAACGGCCGGGGCACAGCCGTCCTCGACGAGGCCCCGCCGATCGACGCCCTCGACACCGGGGCCGCGGTCGACATCCCGTTCCCGCGCGACGCCGCCGACGACGTGACCCACGAGCACCTCCCGCCCGAGGCCACCGACGACGATCCGGTACCCGGCCGCGTGGTGCGGCGCAAGGTGCACACGGCCGATCCGATGTCGATCGACGACGCGCTGTCCCGCATGGAGCTCGTCGGACACGACTTCTACCTCTTCGCCGACGCCGAGACCGGCGAGCCGAGCGTCGTCTACCGGCGCAAGGGCTACGACTACGGAGTCATCCGGCTCGGCAGATAGCCCGTCCACCGACCCCGAGGGGGCGGCCCGCGTTCCGACGGAACGCAGGCCGCCCCCTCGGCGTTGTGCAGGCAGGTCCGGGAGCTTCGCTACCCTGGACGGGCAGCGCGAGGCCTCCGGCCGGCGTGCTGCGACCTGACCGCGACGTGAATGAGGTCGAGCTGTGCCGCTTTTGGACCGCCTGCTGCGCGCCGGAGAGACGAAGCTGGTCAAGCGGCTGGGCCGGATCGCCGCGCACATCGACACGCTCGAGCCCGATGTCGAGGGGCTCACCGATGCCGAGCTGCGCGCGAAGACCGACGAGTTCCGCGGGCGCTTCGCCGACGGCGAGACCCTCGACGAGCTGCTGCCCGAGGCCTTCGCCGTCGTCCGCGAGGCCGCCCGCCGCACGATCGGCCAGCGCCCGTTCACCGTCCAGCTGATGGGCGGGGCCGCGCTGCACCTGGGCAACATCGCGGAGATGAAGACCGGTGAGGGCAAGACGCTCACCTCGACGCTGCCCGCGTACCTCAACGCCATCTCCGGCGAGGGCGTGCACCTGGTCACGGTCAACGACTACCTGGCCAAGCGCGACTCCGAGAGCATGGGCCGCATCCACCGGTTCCTCGGCCTGTCGGTCGGCGTGATCCTCTCGGAGATGCCGCCGCTGATCCGCCGCGGCCAGTACAAGGCCGACATCACCTACGGCACGAACAACGAGTTCGGCTTCGACTACCTGCGCGACAACATGGCCTGGAACAAGGCCGACATGGTGCAGCGCGGCCACAACTTCGCCGTCGTCGACGAGGCCGACTCGATCCTCATCGACGAGGCCCGCACGCCGCTGATCATCTCCGGGCCGGCCGAGCAGAGCGCCCGGTGGTACCAGGAGTTCGCGCGGATGGCGCCGATGCTGAAGAGGGACGTCCACTACGAGGTCGACGAGCGCAAGCGCACCGTCGGCGTCACGGAGGAGGGCGTCACCCTCGTCGAGGACCAGCTCGGGATCGACAACCTCTACGAGGCCGCCAACACCCCGCTCGTCGGCTACCTGAACAACGCGATCAAGGTCAAGGAGCTGTTCAAGAAGGACAAGGACTACATCGTCCGCGACGGGCAGGTCCTCATCGTCGACGAGTTCACCGGCCGCGTGCTGGCCGGGCGCCGCTACAACGAGGGCATGCACCAGGCGATCGAGGCGAAGGAGGGCGTGGAGGTCAAGGCGGAGAACCAGACGCTGGCCACCATCACCCTGCAGAACTACTTCCGCCTCTACGAGCGCCTCTCCGGCATGACCGGCACCGCGCAGACCGAGGCCGCCGAGCTCAACCAGATCTACAAGCTGGGCGTCGTCCCGATCCCCACCAACAAGGACATGGTCCGCAAGGACCAGCCCGACCTCATCTACAAGACCGAGGAGGCGAAGTTCGAGGCCGTCGCCGACGACATCGCCGAGAAGCACAAGGTCGGGCAGCCGGTGCTGGTGGGCACCACGAGCGTCGAGAAGTCCGAGTACCTGTCCAAGCTGCTGGTCAAGCGGCAGGTCCCGCACGAGGTCCTCAACGCCAAGCACCACGAGCGCGAGGCCGCGATCGTCGCGCAGGCCGGGCACGCCGGCGCCGTCACCGTCGCCACCAACATGGCCGGTCGCGGCACCGACATCGTGCTGGGCGGCAACCCGGAGTTCCTCGCCGACCTCGAGCTGCGCCGCCGCGGGCTCGACCCGGTCGAGACCCGCGAGGAGTACGAGGCCGCCTGGGACGACGCCGTCGCCACGATGAAGGCGCAGGTCGCCGCCGAGGCCGAGGAGGTCAAGGCGGCGGGCGGGCTCTACGTGCTGGGCACCGAGCGGCACGAGTCGCGGCGCATCGACAACCAGCTCCGCGGCCGGTCGGGCCGTCAGGGCGACCAGGGCGAGTCGCGGTTCTACCTCTCGCTCGGCGACGAGCTCATGCGCCGGTTCAACGGGCACATGGTCGAGTCGATCATGAACCGGTTCAACCTCCCCGACGACGTCCCGATCGAGGCGGGGATGGTCACCAAGGCCATCCGCAGCGCGCAGACGCAGGTCGAGCAGCAGAACTTCGAGATCCGCAAGAACGTCCTCAAGTACGACGAGGTGCTCAACCAGCAGCGCACCGTCATCTACTCCGAGCGGCGCCGGGTGCTCGCGGGCGAGAACATCCAGGAGCAGATCGAGCACATGCTCACCGACGTGGTCACCGCCTACGTCGACGGCGAGACCGGCCAGGGCTACTCCGAGGACTGGGACCTCGACAAGCTGTGGACGGCGCTGCGCACCGTGTACCCGGTCGGCATCCGCTGGCAGGACCTGGCCGACTCCGACGACGATGGCGACCTCGACGACCCGGGCGACCTCACCAAGGACGTCCTGATCGCCGCGGTGCTGGAGGACGCCCGCGCCGCGTACGCCCGCCGCGAGGCCGAGATCGACGCGATGATCGGCGCCCAGGGCGGCATGCGGGAGCTGGAGCGCCAGGTCCTCATGCAGGTCATCGACCGCAAGTGGCGCGAGCACCTCTACGAGATGGACTACCTCAAGGAGGGCATCGGGCTGCGCGCGATGGCCCAGCGCGACCCGGTCATCGAGTACCAGCGCGAGGGCTACGACATGTTCTCCGCGATGCTCGAGGGCATCAAGGAGGAGACGGTCGGGCACCTGTTCAACGTGAAGGTGCAGGCCGCGGCCCCGGCGCAGCCCCCGGCCGACGCCGCCGCCCAGCCCGCTGCGGCCCAGCCCGCTGCCGCCCAGCCCGCTGCGGCCCAGCCGGCGCCCGTCGCGGTCGAGCCGGCCCCGGCCACCGAGCCCGCGACGCCCGCGACCGGCGTGCCCGCCGCACCGGCGCGCCCGACGGGTCGCCGTCGGCGCCCCGAGCCCGCGGCGCCCGCCGCCGCGGTCGACGACGCGGCGGCCACCAGCGTGCTGCCCAACGCGTTCACCGGCGCCCGCCCTGCGGACCTGCGCTACAGCGGTCCCACCGAGGACGGGGGCACGGTCACCCGCGGCGGCAACGGGCGGGCGGGCCGGAGCGCGGCGCGCAGCGAGAGCGAGCCGTCGCGCAACCGGCCGTGCCCGTGCGGGTCCGGCCGCAAGTACAAGCAGTGCCACGGGTCGTCCACGGCGGCGCGGCCCTAGGGGCCACTTCGCCCGAACCGCCCCGCCGCGGGGGCCGCTGGTCCTAGCGTGCGGGGCGTGACCGGCACCCCCGTCCCCCCGGAGCTCGACCTGCTCCTGCCGCGGGCCGGGCAGGCCGTCGACCGCGTCCTGCGCCGCGCCGTGGCCGCCCACGGCCTCAGCCCGACGTCGCTGGGCGTGCTCGGGGTGCTCGCCCGCGGCCGTCCGGCGGCGCACCGGGAGCTGGCCGCCGAGCTGGGCGTCGCCCCGGCCACGCTCACCCCCGTCGTCGACGCGCTGGAGCGGGCCGGGCAGGTGGTGCGGGAGCGCGACGCGGTCGACCGCAGGGTCGTGCGGGTCCGGGTCACCCGGGCCGGGCGGGAGCGGTACCTCGACGCGTTCGCCGCCGTCGCCCGCGAGCTGCGGGCGCGGGTCCCGCCGCCCCCGCCCGAGGTCCGCGGCTACCTCCGGTCCGTGCTGACGGCCCTGGACGAACCGGCGGGCGACGAACCGGTGGCGGGACGGTCAGCCGATGCGCACGGCCGTCCAGCGCCACCGGCCGTCCTGCAGGTCGAAGCGGGCCGCCAGGGCGCGCACCTGCCCGTCGAGCTCGACGGCCAGCGCCGCCTCGGCGGCGTCGGGCCGCGGGTGGCAGAGCCGGACCCGGCGGAAACGGGCCGGTGACCGCCCGCCGCCCGGGCGCCGCGCGGCCACCACCCGCCAGTACCGCACGACCTCCTCCGCGGAGTGCGCGGCGAGCTGCCCGGCCGGGCGCCGCCCGTCGAGGACCTCGCAGCCCAGCCGGAGCAACCGGACGATCGCGTCCCGGGCCCCGGGCGGTGCCTCCGCCGCCCCGGCCGTCACCGGCGGCGGCTCCGGCCGGGCGCGGACGGGCGCCGCGGTGGTGCCGGGGGCCGGTTCGTAGGACACCGTGCGCAGGCACGGTCGGGTGGGGGCCGGGCAGGTCGCGGCGGCGGGGGGAGCGGCCGCGGGGCCGGCGGGCGAGAGCGTGCTGGTCACGGTGTCGACGGTGCGCCGGTCCCGGGGTCGGCCGGGGCGGTTCCGAGCGGTTCGGGTCCGTACCGTCCGGCCCCGGACGGTCCGGGCCGGTACCGTGCGCCGGATGTCGCTGCGCGGGCTGGTCATGGACTTCGGCGGCGTCCTCACCGACGGCCCCGACGTGCTCGACCTCGTCCGGCGGGCCCGCGCGGCCGGCTGCCCGACGGCGCTGGTCTCCGACGCGCACGTGGTCCCCGACGAGGTCGCCGCCCTGTTCGACGTGGTGGTCCTGGGCCCGGCGCTCGGGGTGCGCAAGCCCGACCCCGAGGTGTTCCGCCGGACCGCGCAGCGGCTCGGGCTGCGCGTCGAGGAGTGCGTGGTCGTCGACGACCTGGCGGCGAACGTCCGCGGGGCCCGCGCCGCGGGGGCGGTGGTCGTGCACCACGTCGACCCGGACTCGACCCTCGACGAGGTCGAGGTGCTCCTCGGCCTGGCATGAGGAGGGCCCGCGCCCCGGCGGCGGAGTGCCGCCGGGACGCGGGCCCGGTGTCCCGCCGGCCGCTACGGCCGGTCGGTCACTGCTGCGGCGGGGCGGGGGGCGGGGTCTCGAGCTGCTGCTCGTCGGCCGGCGCCCCGTCGGCGGGGGCGGGCGGCGCCTGCCGGGTCGTGTCGCCGGCCCCGGTGCGCTGCTGCGCCTGGTCGACGAGGCCGTCGATCTGGCTCTCGTGGCCCGCGAACCGGCCCTTGGCGGCCTCGCCGGCCTTGTCGAGGGCCTGGTCCACCTTGTCGTCGTGCTGGTTCAACAGGTCCTTGGCCTTGTCCAGGAAGCTCATATCCGCACCTTGGCGTGGATCGCCGTCGAATGCACGCCGGGATTCACCCGATCGGGCGTAGACGGACGTGTGACGGCCGGAGCTCGTCGACGCTGTTGACCCCCATGAGCTGCATCGTCCGCGTGATCTCGCCGGTGAGGATCTCCACCGCCTTCTCGACGCCGCGCTGCCCGCCGGCCATCAGGCCGTAGAGGTAGGCGCGCCCGATCAGCGCGGTCCGCGCGCCGAAGGCGATCGCGGCCACGATGTCGGCTCCGTGGGTGATGCCCGTGTCGACCCACACCTCGGCGCGGTCGCCCACCGCGTCGACGACGGGCGGCACCAGCTCCAGCGGCACCGGGGCGCGGTCGAGCTGGCGCCCGCCGTGGTTGGACAGCAGCACCGCGTCGGCCCCGGCGTCGACCACGCGGCGGGCGTCGTCGACGTTCTGGATGCCCTTGATCACGAGCTTGCCCGGCCACGTGCCGCGCAGCCAGTCGACGTCGTCCATCGTCAGCGCCGGGTCGAAGACGCGGTTGATGAGGTCGGCGACGGTGCCCTCGGTGGACTCCAGGCTGGCGAAGGTCAGGGGCTCGGTGGTGAGCAGGTTGCCCCACCAGTTCGGGTGCATCGCCCCGTCGACGAACGTCTTGAGCGACAGCGCGGGCGGGATCGTCAGCCCGTTGTGGACGTCGCGCAGCCGGGCGCCGCCGACGGGGGTGTCGACGGTGAGCATGAGCGTGTCGTAGCCGGAGTCGGCGGCGCGCTGCACGAGGTCCTTGGCCACCGAGCGGTCGCGCCACAGGTAGAGCTGGAACCACTTGCGCGCCCCCGGGGCGGCCGCGGCGACGTCCTCGATCGTCGTCGTGCCCATCGTCGACAGGGCGTACGGGATGCCGACCCGCTCCGCCACGGCCGCGACGGCCCGCTCGCCCTCGTGGTTCATCATCCGCGTGAACCCGGTGGGCCCGAACGCGAACGGCAGGGCGGAGCGCTGCCCGAGGACGTCGCGGCCCAGGTCGACCGCGGAGACGTCGCGCAGCACGGTGGGGGTGAACTCGACCCGGTTGAAGGCCTCGCGGGCCCGGTTGAGCGAGAGCTCCCCGTCGGCGGCGCCGTCGGTGTAGTCGAACACCGCGCGGGGGGTGCGGCGCCGCGCGATGCGGCGCAGGTCGGCGATGCTCGCCGCCCCCGCGAGCCGGCGGTCGGTGCCGTTCCACCGGATCGGCGCGGGGCGCAGCAGCGGGGCGAGCTCGGACGGGCGGGGGAACCGGCGCTGGACCATGCCCCCAGGGTAGGTGGCCGCGCCGCCCGCGGCAGGCCCCCGGCTAGCGCCGGCGGGCCAGCTCGAACGCCGCGACCGCCCCGGCGCTGGCGACGCCGAGCGACTCCACGCCGCCGTGCATGGGGATGGCGAGGACGCCGTCGAGGTACGGGTGCACGGTCTCCGACAGCCCGTCGCTCTCGTTGCCGAGCACCAGGGCCACCCGCGGCGGCAGGTCGGCGTCGAGCAGGGACGACCCGCCGGCGTCGAGGCCGTAGAGGACGAACCCGGCCTCGCGCAGCGCCGCACAGCCCTCCTCGACGGTGCCCGAGCGCAGCACCGGCGCGCGGAACGCCACCCCCGCCGACGCCTTGACGACGAGCGGGTCGATCGCGGGGACGCCGCGGCGGGCGAGCAGCACGCCGTCGAGCCCGGCTGCGGTGGCGCTGCGCAGGATCATGCCGACGTTGGCGGGGTTCGTGACCCGGTCGAGCACGAGCACGGTGGCCGGGGTGCCGGGTCCGAGGTCGTCGAGGAACTCCGCGACCGGCGCCATCCGCGGCGCGACGACGTCGGCGAGCACGCCCTGGTCGTGGCGCCCGTTCCCGGCGAGGACCTTGACGCGGTGGGCGGAGGCGCGCTGCACGGGCACCCCGCGGGACCGGGCGGCGTCGAGGATGGTGCGCACCGGCTCGCCGCGCAGCCCCTCGGCGACGATCACCTTGTCGACCCGCAGGTCGGGGTCGTCCAGCGCCTCCTGCACGGGCTTGCGCCCGTAGACGGTGATGAAGGTGTCCTTCGGGGATCGGGGGTCCGGCACCCGCGCAGCCTAGGATCGGGTCATGCCGCCCCGGCTCTCGCCCCTCGACGCCTCGTTCCTCTACCTCGAGCAGCCGACCACACCGATGCACGTGGGAGCCGTCTCGATCTTCGAGCGGCCCCCGTCGGGCTTCGACTACGACACCCTCGTCGGGCTCATCGAGCAGCGCATCGCGCTCGTGCCCCGCTACCGCCAGAAGGTCCGGCACGTGCCGGCCAACCTGGCCCGCCCGGTCTGGGTCGACGACGTCGACTTCGACGTGGCCTACCACGTCCGCCGCTCCGCGCTGCCCAAGCCGGGCTCCGACGACCAGCTGACGGAGCTGGTGGCGCGGCTGATGTCGCGCCCGCTCGACCCGACGCGCCCGCTGTGGGAGATGTACCTGGTCGAGGGCCTGGAGCGGGGCCGCTCGGCGATCCTCACCAAGACCCACCAGGCGATGGTCGACGGCATCAGCGCGATCGACATCGGCCAGGTCATCCTCGACATCTCCACCCCCGAGGAGGACGCGGCCGCCCCGAAGGGCCGCGGCGGGGCCCGCGGCCCGGGCACCCACCCCGAGCTGTGGATGCCGCGCCCGGAGCCCACCGACGTCGAGCTGGTGATGGGGGCGGTCGCGGAGGCCGTGGCCCGCCCCGGGCTGGTCGTCGAGAACGCCGTCGCGGCGGCGGGGGACGCGGTGGCGACGGTCGGGAAGGTCGCGAGCGGGTTCGGGCAGCTGTTCTCGATGGCGCGCACGGCGAGCCGGCGCGCCCCCGGTACGCCCCTCAACGTCGACATCTCCACGCAGCGCCGGTTCGCGATCGCGCGCACCGAGCTGGAGGACTACCGCCGGGTGCGCGCGGCGCACGGCTGCACGGTCAACGACGTGGTGCTCAGCGTCGTCGCGGGGGCGCTGCGCGACTGGCTGCTCTCGCGCGGCGAGCCGGTCCGGTCGGGGTCCTCGGTGCGGGCGATGGTGCCGCTGTCGGTGCGCGGCGAGGCCGACGTCCCCAGCACCGCGACGGCGGGCTCGCTCGGCAACCGGGTGTCGTCGTTCATCGTCGACCTGCCGGTGGGCGAGCCCAGCCCGGTCGTGCGGCTGCACCACGTCACGCACGCGATGCGCGAGCACACGGCGTCGGCGCACTCGGTGGGGGCCGACACCCTCGTCCGCATCGGCGGGTTCGCCCCGCCCACGCTGCACGCGCTCGGTGCGCGCGCGGCCAGCGGGATGTCCAAGCGGATCTTCAACCTGGTCGTCACGAACGTCCCGGGACCGCAGTTCCCGCTCTACGCGGCGGGTGCCCGGATGCTGGAGATGTTCCCGGTCGTGCCGCTCGCGAAGGGCCAGGCCCTGGCCATCGGGCTGACCTCCTACGACGGTGGTGTCTACTACGGGTTCAACGGCGACCGCGACGCCATGCCCGACGTCGAGGTGCTGGCCGGCCTCGTCGACGAGGCACTCGACGAGCTCGTGGGAACGGTGTCCTGATGCGCGTGTACATCCCGGCGACCTGGCCGATCCTGGCGCGGATGGTCAAGAACGGCCGCCTCGACCCGATGGGCGGCACGGCGTTCGCCCTCACCCCGAAGCTGCGGGAGAGCTACACCGCGGGCGACGAGGAGGAGCTGGAGTACGCCGCGATGGCCGAGGCCGCGCGGGCGTCGCTGCGGCTGCTGGGCGTCGAGTTCGGGCTCGGCGAGGACGACGTGCCCGCCCGGCGGGTGGTGGTGGCGGCCGACGTCGAGGCCACCCTGCGCCCCGACCTCGACGACGGCGCGGTGCGCATCTCCGGCGGCGTGCCGATGTCGGCGATCGCGGCGGTGCACGTCGACACAGAGGAGGCCGAGTACGCGGTGCGCCAGGCCGCGGGCGCGGTCGACGCCGCCGACATGGGCGACCTCGACGCCGAGTTCCTCATCGGCGAGGCCGAGGACCACGAGCTGGCCTGGTACGCCCCGTCGGAGATCGCGTTCCTGGTGGAGCTCGGCTAGTCAGCGCGGCGACTGGCGCGCCTTCTTGCGCCACGCGCTGTAGGACGTCACCGGCCCGCCGTGCGGGCGGAACAGCCACGGCCAGGGGTGCACCCGCGCCGGGCCGACGGCCGCGGCCCGGGAGGCGAACCCGGGCACCGGGGCGTGCGTGACGGCGACCGCGCGCCCGGCCAGCTCGTCGGCGACGGCGCCGCGGTGCACCTGCACCGTCCGGCGCGTGCCGAGGTCGGCGAGGGTCTCGGCCAGGAACACCAGCCGCTTGCCCGACAGGCGCAGCCGCGCGAGCAGCGGCTCGTCGAACACGAACACCGCGGGCAGGTCGGGATGGGCGGCCAGCGCCGGGTCGGCGTCGCCGAGGGACTCGGCGGTGAGCCACACGGCGTCGGGGACGCCCTCGCCCGCCGGTTCGCGCGGACCGCCGGTCGACTCGGGGTCGGGGTCGGCGCGCAGGCGGGGGTCGGGGTCGACGCGGTCGGCCGGGGCGTCCGGCGGCCAGTCCTGGATCGGGCAGGCGTCGCTCAGCGCGCAGTCGCGGCACAGCTGCGGTGCGCGCTTCTGGACCTGCCAGCGGGAGAAGCCGTACGGCTTGCCGGTGCCCGCGCCGATGCTCCACTGCCAGCCCAGGCGGTTGGCCGCGCGGGAGCCGTCGAGGAGGTGGGTGAAGAAGCGGTCCTCGCCCGCCGTCCACTCCGCCCCGGCGCGCACGGTCCACTGCGAGGACAGCCACATCCGCGTCTGGTTGACCAGCCAGCCGTCGGTCTCCAGCTCGGTGAGGCAGCTCGCCACGCAGTTCATCTCCGCGGGCCACGGCTCGTCCCACGAGCGGGCCGGACGCGGCGGGGCCGCCCGCAGCGCCGAGGCGTTGCGCCGCCCCACCCGCGCGTAGAGGTGGCGGGCGTACTCCTGCCAGGCCAGCTCGTCGCGGAACTTGGTGCGGTCGCGCGGCGCGGCGTCGGCGGCGAACGCCCAGGCCGCGGGCAGGTCGATCAGGCCGTGCCGGATCCACGGCGACAGCTTCGTCGCGCCGCGGCGGGAGACCGGCAGCACCTCGTTGCGGCGGGCGGCGTAGCCGGTGAGGTCGAGCGCGGCGAGGGCGGCGTCGGCGGCCTGCTGGCCGCCCCGGAACGCGGGGGAGGCGGCGGGCTCGTCGCAGCAGAGGTCGGCGAGGTGGTCGCGGACCCAGTCGAGGGCGGTGTCCGGGGTGGGCGCGGGGAGCAGCACCGGTCCAGTCTGTCGGCGCGCGCCTCGTCCCGCGCGCCGACGGCGGTCACCGGACCTGGGCCTCCGGCGGCGGCGCGATCGTCGCGGCCTGGCCCCAGTCGCGGTAGCTGCTCGTGATCGCCAGCGTGCCGATGCCGGGCAGCTCCTGGCGGGCCGCGCTGCGCAGCGGGCGGTGCGCGGCGTCGACCCACAGCGTCGAGGTGATGCGGGTCAGCCCGGCCCGCACCTGCTGCTCGAGCTGGGCCCGGACGGCGGGGTCGGCGGCGGTCTCGGCGGCCCGCGCGAGGTCGGTGACGATCGTGTAGCGGACCGCGGGGTCGCCGCCGATCACGTCGTCGACGGCGTCGCTGATCAGCGTGGCGTCGGCGTACCGGGCGAGGGTGACGGTGAGGTCGGCCCGCTCGGTGAGCTGGTCGGCCTGCGCGATCAGCTGCTGCGCGCCCGGGTCGGAGCTGGCCGGGTCGACCCGCACCCAGGGCCGGTCGTCGCCGCTGTCGGCCGGCATCCGCAGGTAGACGGCGTCGGGCAGGACCACGAACCCGGTCACCTGGGGGTCGGCCCCCGGCTGCGTGACGACCTGGGTGAACGCCAGCTCCAGGTCGGCGTCGCTGATCCGGATCTCGCCCGCCCCGGTGAAGCGGAGCCGGGCGTCGGCGGCCCCGACCAGCTCACCGCGCAGGCTGAACCGCGCCGTCCGGTCGACCCGCTGCTGCGCCGACACGGCCGCGATCAGCTCGTTGATGTCGTAGTAGCGCGTGAGCGTCGCAGGGGCGGGTTCCGCGCCGCTGCATCCGGCGAGGGCACCGGCCACGAGCAGCAGGGCGAGCAGGCGGGAGATCCACGAAGCCACCACGGCACCTCCGGTCGGGGGTTGAGGAACGGTAGCGGTCGGTCACCGGAGGGCGACGAGCACCCGCCGCAGTGCGGCCAGGCGCCCGGGGCGCAGCAGGCCCTGCTCCACCCGGACGTCGAGGGCGCACTCGGGGTCGGCGGGCGGTCCGAGGTGCCCGCAGCCGCGGGGGCAGTCCTCGATCGAGGCCGCGAGGTCCTCGAACGCGGCGGGCACGTCGTCGGCGGTGACGTGGGCGAGCCCGAACGACCGGACGCCCGGCGTGTCGACGACCCAGCCGTCGCGCCCGTCGGGGGTGCGGGGGAGCGGCAGGGCCAGCGCGGCGACGGTCGTGTGCCGCCCCTTGCCGACCGACGAGACGACGCCCACCGCCCGGTCGACGCCCGGCAGGAGCGCGTTGACCAGCGTCGACTTGCCCACGCCCGAGTGCCCGACCAGCGCCGACACCTTCCCGGCGAGCAGCGCGGCCAGCTCGGTCGGGGGCTGGTCGCGCCGCGTCACGACGACGGGGAAGTCCAGCTCCCGGTAGGCCTGCGCGAACGGCTCGGCGTCGGCGAGGTCGGCCTTGGTCAGGCACAGCACCGGGCGCAGGCCACCGGCGTAGGCGGCGACGAGGCAGCGGTCGACGAAGCCCGTGCGCGGCACCGGATCGGCCACCGCGGTGACGATGACGAGCTGCTCGGCGTTGGCGACGACCACCCGCTCGAACGGGTCGTCGTCCTCGGCCGTGCGGCGCAGGACGGTGGAGCGCTCCTCCACGCGGACGATGCGGGCGAGCGTGTCGACGTCGCCGGACAGGTCGCCGACCAGCCCCACCCGGTCGCCGACGACGATCGGGGTGCGGCCCAGCTCCCGCGCCCGCATCGCGGTGACCGGGGGGCGGGTGCTGTCGCCGTCGGGTGCGCAGGTCCAGCGCCCGCGGTCGACCGTGGTGACCATGCCCTCGGCGGCGTCGGCGTGGTCGGGGCGCTGCTTGGTGCGCGGCCGCGACCCCCGGCGCCCCGGCCGGATCCGGACGTCGGACTCGTCGTACTCCCGCTTGCTCACGCCGTCACCCGAGCAGCGCCGTCCAGCGGCCGGGGAAGTCGGGGATCGTCTTGTCGGTGCACCCGATGTCGTCGATCTCGACGCCGGGGACGATCAGCCCGACCAGCGCTCCCGCCGTGGCCATCCGGTGGTCGGCGTAGGCGCCCCAGGCGGCCCCGTGCAGGCGGGCCGGGCGGATCTCCAGGCCGTCGTCGGTCTCGGTGACGTCGCCGCCGACCGCGGTGATCTCGTGGGCGAGCGCGGCGATCCGGTCGGTCTCGTGGCCCCGGATGTGCGCGACGCCGCGGATCCGGGAGGGCGTGGTGGCGAGTGCGGCGAGCGCGGCGACGGTGGGCGTCAGCTCGCTGGCGTCGTGCAGGTCGACGTCGACGCCGAGGAGGGTGTCCGGCCCGTGCACCGTCATCCCGTCCGGGCCCGGCTCGACCGTGCAGCCGGCCTGCGCGAGCACCGACAGGATCTCCGCGCCGGGCTGCGTGGAGCCATCGGGCCAGCCCGCGACGGTGACCGAGCCGCCCGTCAGCGCGGCGGCGGCGAGGAACACCGAGGCGTTGGACAGGTCGGGCTCGACGGCCCAGTCCCGCGCCGCGACCGGACCGGGCGACACGTGCCAGGTGTTCGGCTCGGAGTCGTCGACGTGCACCCCCGCGGCGCGCAGCATCTCCACCGTCATGTCGATGTGCGGCAACGACGGCACCGGCTTCCCGTCGTGGTGGACGGTGACGCCCTTGTCGTAGCGCGCCGCCGAGAGCAGCAGCCCGGACACGAACTGGCTCGACGCCGACGCGTCGATGACGACGTCGCCGCCGGGCAGCGCGCCGGTCCCGCGCAGGGTGAAGGGCAGCCCCTCCCCGTCGATCTCGGCGCCGAGCGCCCGCAGGGCGTCGAGGACGGTGCCCATCGGGCGCTCCCTGGCGCGCGGGTCGCCGTCGAAGGCGACGGGGCCGTCGGCGAGCGCAGCGGCGGGCGGGACGAAGCGCATGACGGTGCCGGCGAGCCCGCAGTCGACGGCGCCGCCGCCGCGCAGGCCGTCGTGCGCCGCGACGGCGACGTGCTCGCCGTCGACGGTGACGGGGACGCCGAGCGCGCGCAGGGCCCCGACCATCAGCGCCGTGTCGCGGGTGGCTGGCGCCCCGGAGACCGACGCCGGTCCGCCGGAGAGGGCGGCGAGCAGCAGCGCGCGGTTGGTCACCGACTTCGAGCCGGGCACGGACACCCGCCCGCGGACGGGGCCGGTGGCGACGGGGGCGGTCCAGGGGCTGGTCACGGTGCCCATGATCCCCCACTCCTTCCGGTCGGCGGGGTGTCGGGGTGGGGTGCCACGATGGACCCATGTGCGGCCGCTACGCCTCGATCAAGGCGCCCACCGACCTCGCCGACGAGTTCCGGGCCGTCGACGCCACGGACGGCGCCGCGGAGCCCGACTACAACGTCGCGCCCACCAAGAGCATCGTCACCGTCGTCCAGCGCCACCCGCGCGACGCCGACGGCACGCCCGACCCGGACGTCACCGAGCGCACGCTGCGGCTGGTGAAGTGGGGCCTGGTCCCGTCGTGGGCGAAGGACCCGAAGGCCGGCGCCCGCATGATCAACGCGCGGTCGGAGACGGCCGCGGAGAAGCCCGCGTTCAAGCGGGCGATGCACGCGCGGCGCTGCCTGATCCCCGCCGACGGCTGGTACGAGTGGCAGCGCGGCCCCGACCACAAGCAGCCCTACTACACCCGGTACGCCGACGGGTCGAGCCTGGCGATGGCCGGGATCTGGGAGTTCTGGAAGCCCAAGGAGGACCCGGAGAACGCCTACCCGGACGGCCTCGTCACCGCCTCGGTGCTCACGACGTCCGCCGTGGGGGACCTGGCCCAGGTGCACGACCGGATGCCGCTGCTGCTGCCGCCCGCGGCCTGGGACGCCTGGCTCGACCCCGACACGCGCGCCGACGACCAGTCGGTCACCGCCTGGCTCGCGCCCCCGTCCGACGAGCTGGTGGGCGCGCTGGAGCTGCGGCCGGTGTCGCCCCTGGTCAACAGCGTGCGCAACAACGGGCCCGAGCTGCTGGCCCCGTTCGAGGACGTCCCCGAGCCCCTGCAGCTCGACCTCCTCGCCGGCCCGAACCCGGCATGACCCCCGACCCCGGCACGGCCGAGGTCGACACCCCGCACGGCCCCGCCCGCATCACCCGGCACGACGCCGCCGGGCCCCGCGCGGTCCTGCTGCTCGGGCACGGCGCGGGCGGCGGGATCGCGGCCCCCGACCTCGTCGCGGCCACCGCCGCGGCCACGGCGTCCGGGGTGTCGGTCGTGCTCGTCGAGCAGCCCTACCGGGTGGCCGGGCGCCGCGCCCCCGCCCCGGCCGGGCAGCTGGACACCGCGTGGCTGGCGGTCGTGGAGCACGTCCGCGACGGCCTGCCGCTGCTGTTCGGGGGCCGGTCGTCGGGTGCGCGGGTGGCCTGCCGCACCGCGGGCGCCGGGGGAGCGGTGGGCGTGCTGTGCCTGGCGTTCCCCGTCGCCCCGCCGCGGACCCCGGAGAAGCACCGGCTCGCCGAGCTGGCCGCCCCCACCGTCCCGGTGCTGGTGGTGCAGGGCGGGCGCGACCCGTTCGGCGTCCCGGACCCGGCCCCGGGGCGCGAGGTGGTGGTGCTGCGCGGGGACCACGGCCTGAAGTCCGACCGGCCCGGCCTCGTCGCCGCGGTGACGACCTGGCTCGCGCGGTTCTGACCGCGCCTACGTCGCGATCGGGGCGAAGGCGGCGTCCGCGAGCCGGGCCAGGTCGGACGGCGCCAGCTCCATCTCCAGGCCCCGGCGCCCGGCGCTGCAGAACATCGTGTCCAGCGCCTGCGCCGAGGCGTCGATCACGGTCGGGAGGCGCTTGCGCTGGCCCAGCGGGGAGATGCCGCCCGCGACGTAGCCGGTGGCGCGCTCCGCGGCCGCGACCTCGGCCATCCGCGCCCGCTTCCCGCCGACCGCCGCGGCCAGGGCCTTGAGGTCGAGCGACGCCGAGACCGGGACGACCGCGACGGTGAGCCGCCCGTCGACGTCGGCGACGAGCGTCTTGAACACCCGCCCCGGATCCAGCCCCAGCTCCTCCGCGGCCTCGGGCCCGTAGGCCTGCCCGGACCCGTGCTCGTAGGAGTGCAGGACGTGCGCCACCCGGCCCTTCGCCAGCAGCGCCGTCGCGGGAGTTCCCTTGCCGGCCACGCCACTAGGGAATCACCCGGCGGGGGGCGGGTGTTGTACGGGCCGTGACGCACGCACTGATGGACTCCCCCCCGGTATCACCGGGCCGCTCCGCGGCGAGGCGCGTAGGCTCGTCCCGTCGTCCGGCCGCCACCACGGTGGCCGGCCCCGGGACCCGCGTGGTCCGGCGCGAGAGGAGCACGGTGGCCGGCAGCACGTCCGACCGAACCACACCGGTCGCCGACGCGGCCGTCGCCGCCCCGGTCGTCGAGGAGGCGCCCGTCGAGCGGGCCGTCGCCGTCGACCCGGCCGAGATCGACCCGGCCGAGATCGACCAGGCCGCGGAGACCACCGAGGAGCGGGTCGCCCGCTTCGAGCGCGACGCGATGCCCCTGATCGACCAGCTCTACGGCGCGGCCCTGCGGATGACCCGCAACCCGGCCGACGCCGAGGACCTGGTCCAGGAGACCTACCTGAAGGCCTACTCGGCCTTCGGCACGTTCCGCGCGGGCACCAACCTCAAGGCGTGGCTCTACCGGATCCTCACCAACACCTACATCAACGGCTACCGCAAGCGGCAGCGCCAGCCGCTGCAGTCGCCCACCGACGAGATCACCGACTGGCAGATCGCCCAGGCCGGGGAGCACACGTCGAAGGGGCTGCCGTCGGCGGAGGCCGAGGCGCTGGACGGGCTGCCCGACGACGCCGTGAAGGCCGCGCTGCAGGCGCTGCCGGAGGACTTCCGGATGGCGGTGTACTACGCCGACGTCGAGGGGTTCGCCTACAAGGAGATCGCCGAGATCATGGGCACGCCCATCGGCACCGTGATGTCGCGGCTGCACCGCGGACGGCGCCAGCTGCGCGACATGCTCACCGAGACCGCCCGGGAGCGCGGCTTCCTCCGGGGCAAGGCCGAGGAGGTCACGTCGTGAGCTGCGGAGACCACCACGAGACCGACTGCTCCGAGGTGCTGGCCGAGGTGTGGCTGTTCCTCGACCGGGAGTGCGACCAGGACCGGCGCGCGCTGCTGGCCAAGCACCTCGACGAGTGCGGGCCCTGCCTGGGCGAGTACGGCCTCGACGAGAAGCTCAAGACGCTGCTGGCCACCAAGTGCGGCGGCGAGCAGGCACCGGCCGGGCTGAAGGACAAGCTGCGCCACCAGATCCGCACCGCGGTGCTGGAGCAGGCCGAGGTCACGGTGGAGTCCGGGCCCGACGGCGTCACGACCACCACCGTCGAGGTGCGCACCGCCCGCATCGAGCGCCGGGGCTGACGGCCCCGCAGACACGGGACGCCGGGACCCTCGGGTCCCGGCGTCCGGTCGTTCACGAGGCGTTCGGGCCTCAGGTGTTCGGGCGCTTGCCGTGGTTCGCGCCGCCCTTCTTGCGGTCGCGGCGCTTGCGTGCACGCTTCGACATGGTTCCCTCCCTACACACGGTCGTGGATGCTGTCCCCATCGTCCCACGTGATTGACTTGGGCCGATGTCCACCCTGAGCGAGCTGCTGGCCGAGCACACGCAGCTGCCCGGTGACGCCGTCGAGCACCTGCAGCGGGTCGTCGCCGAGTGGCAGCTGCTCGCGGACATGGCGTTCGCCGACTTCCTGCTCTGGGTCCCGCTGGAGACCGACTTCCTGTGCGTCGCGCAGGCCCGGCCCACCACCGCGCCCACCGCGCACGCGGAGGGCATGGTCGCGCAGCGGTTCCCGGTGGCGGAGAACCCGCAGCTGCGCCGGGCCGTCGTCGAGGGGCGGATCTGCCGCGACGAGGCCCCCCGCTGGCACCTCGAGGTGCCCGTCCGCACCGAGACGATCCCGGTGCGGCACGCGGGCACGGTCGTCGCCGTGCTGTCCCGCGACACCAACCTGACGATGCCGCGGGTGCCCAGCCCGCTGGAGATCGCGTACCTGGGCAGCGCGTCGGACCTGTGCCAGATGGTCGCCGACGGCACGTTCCCGCCGCGCGCCACCGTCGCCGGGGCCGACACCAGCCCGCGGGCGGGTGACGGCCTCGTCCGGCTCGACGCGCACGGCCTCGTCGCCTACGCCAGCCCCAACGCGCTCTCGGCCTACCACCGGATGGGCCACGCGAGCGACCTCGTCGGGCTACCGCTCGACCGCGCCACCCGCGCGCTCGTCCTCGACCCGTTCGACGCCGCCGAGGTGGCCGGGCGCATCGAGTCGGCGCTGGCCGGGCGGCACTCGCTGCGGATGGAGGTCCGGGCGCGGGGCGCGGTGATGCTGGTCCGGGCGCTGCCGCTGCGGCCCCGCGGCGACGCGGCGGGTGCGCTCGTCCTCGTCCGCGACATCACCGACCTGCGACGACGCGACATGGCGCTGCTGTCGAAGGACGCCACGATCCGCGAGATCCACCACCGCGTGAAGAACAACCTACAGACCGTGGCCGCGCTGCTGCGCCTGCAGGCCCGCCGCACGGCGATCCCGGAGGCCCGCCGGGCGCTGGCGGAGAGCGTGCGCCGCGTCGACTCGATCGCGCTGGTGCACGAGACGCTGTCGGCGTCGGTGGCCGAGCGCGTCGACCTCGACGAGCTGGTCGACAAGGTCCTGCCGGCGATCGGCGACGGCGCCACCGCCGAGTCGCGGGCGAAGGTGCGCCGCAACGGCAGCTTCGGCGAGCTGTCCGCCGAGCTGGCCACGCCGCTGGTGCTGGTGCTCACCGAGCTCGTGCACAACGCGCTCGCCCACGCCTTCGAGCCCGGGCGGGCCGGCGAGGTGGTGGTCACGGCGCGGCGGACGGCGTCGACCCTGGACGTGGGGGTCCTCGACGACGGCATGGGGCTGCCGCCCGGCTTCGACGTCGAGACCGCCGACGGCCTGGGCCTGCAGATCGTGCGGACGCTGCTGGACTCCGAGCTCGACTCGGCGCTGGAGGTCCGGGCCAGGGAGGGCGGCGGAACGGAGGCCCTCATCAGGCTCTCGTTGCGCGGGCGTTAGCCTGTGGACCGTGGTTGACGGCACGCAGGTCGCACTGGCGGGCCGCCGACCCCCCACCCGGAGCAGCCCCCGCGTGCGCCCGGATGGAACGACCGAGGGCCCGCGACCGGGTGCAGTCCGGTCTCGGGCCCTCGGTGGGGGAGTCTTGTGCTCGGGTGTTCCTGCTGTCAGGCCGTGCGAGCGCGGGTGCGCGCGTTGCGACGCTTCAGCGCCCGACGCTCGTCCTCGCTCATGCCGCCCCAGACGCCTGCGTCCTGGCCGCTCTCGAGCGCCCACGTGAGGCACTCGGTGACCACGGGGCAGCGCCGGCATACGGTCTTGGCCTCGGCGATCTGCAGCAGCGCAGGACCGCTGGTCCCCACAGGGAAGAACAGCTCGGGGTCCTCGTCGCGGCAGATTGCGCGGTGGCGCCAGTCCATGATTGCTCTGCTCCTCGTACTTGCGCGATCGGGGTCGCGCCGATCGTCCGTCACGGTGTTTCCGCGCTTGTGAATCATTTCACGAGCACGTACGTCTTTCAAGGGTCAAGGCCCAGTCCGGTGAGGACTCTCACCCACTCATCGTAACGACGCCAGACACGATCGGTTACTGCTTCGCATCCTGCGTGACGACGAGCGACGGAACCTTCGGCCCGCCCGTCGGAGAACAGTTACCCGTTCTCCGACGGACCATGCGTGGAGCCCGTCACCATCGTGGCCGACGTCCCTCGCTTGTCCGGCCCCTACAGTGCGCCCTCGTTTGCCCAGGTGCGAGCCCTTATCGGCTCGACGGTCCGCCGCGGTCGGTGAATGGACCCTGACGGTCACCGAATCGGGTGACGCGGACCGCTCGACGCGACGAAGAGCCTCTTTCGCACGACGACTCGTCGCTCAGCGGGTACGGACGGGAACAGCACGTCACCGACGTCCGGCCCGCCTATCCTCGGGCCCGTGAGTACCGAACAGCCCGCCGGTCCGCCCCCGCAGGTGCGCTGGGCCGGCGTGTCGGTGGCCGTGCAGGGGGTGGCGGGCCTCGTGTTCGCCGTCCTGCTCGTCGCGCGCTCCGGCTCGGCCGACCTGCCGGTGGGCTTCGTGCTGGGCGAGGCGGCCTACTTCGCGGTGATCGGCTCGGCGCTGGTCGCCGTCGGGGTCGGGCTGGTGCGGGGCCGTCGCTGGGCCCGCACGCCGGCCATCGTCGCCCAGCTCCTGCTGCTGCCCGTCGTCTACTCGCTGATCGGCCCGTCCCGCCAGCTCGCACTCGGGCTCGCCACGGGGGCGCTGGTGTTCGTCACGTTCATGCTGCTGATCAGCGAGCGGTCGCGGGAGTGGTCGATGGGGCTGGACCTGCCGGACGCCCCGCGCTGACGCGCGTCAGGACCCCAGCGCGGTGAGGGCGTCGCCGTCGAGGCGGAAGGTGGTCCAGCCGTCCATCGACACCGCGCCCAGTGAGCGGTAGAAGGCGATCGACGGGGCGTTCCAGTCCAGCACCGACCACTCCAGCCGGGCGTAGCCGCGCTCGGTGCACACGGCGGCGAGCGCGGCGAGCAGCGACCGGCCCAGGCCGGAGCCGCGGTGCGCGGGCCGCACGTAGAGGTCCTCGAGGTAGACGCCGTGCACGCCGCGCCAGGTGGAGAAGTTGAGGAACCACAGCGCGCAGCCGACCACCTCCCCGTCGACGAGGGCGACGTGGCCGAACAGGGCGGGCTCCGGGCCGAACAGGGCGGCGGTGAGCTGCTCGACGGTGAGCAGGCAGGAGTCGGGCTCGCGCTCGTAGTCGGCGAGCTCGTGCACCAGCCCGACCACCGCTGCCGCGTCGGACGGCGCGATCCGGCGGATCACGGGACGGCCCGCAGGTTGACGTGGACCAGGCTCGGCTCGCCGCGCTCGTCGCCGAGGACCGACCACGCGGCCGCGTCCATCGTGAACCGGACGCCCTCGGTGGCCGGCAGGCCGATCCAGCGGGCGAGCAGCACCCGGGAGAAGTGCCCGTGCCCGACGAGCACGACGTCCCCGTCCGCGCGGGCGGCCCGGGCGTCGGCGAGGACCGCGTCGGCGCGGGCCTGCACCTGCGCGGCGTCCTCGCCGTTCGGGCACGGGTGGCTCCACACCGTCCAGCCGGGCGTCGTCTCGCGGATCTGCGGGGTGGTGAGGCCCTCGCAGTCGCCGTAGTCCCACTCGGCGAGCCGCTCGTCGACGCGGTCGACGGTGAGCCCGGCCAGCTCGGCGGTGACCAGCGCGCGGCTGCGGGGGCTGCTGAGGACCAGGGCGGGCGCGGCGCCGCCGCGCAGCCGCACGCCCAGGTTGCCCGCCGCCCCGGCCAGGTGGCGCCCGTGGTCGGTGAGCGGGATGTCGGTGCGGCCGGTGTGCCTGCCCGACACCGACCACTCGGTCTCGCCGTGCCGCAGGAGGTGCACCCGACCGCTCATGGGTCCCAACGTAGTGGAGGGGGTGACGCAGACGACGCGCCCGGACCGCGTCCCACGGGTTAGGATCCCCGACGTACCCGACAGCCGAACCCCGTCGGTCCGCGCCGCTCCATCCCGGCGGCGCGTGATCCGCGGGAGGCCGTCCGGCACCGCGACAGGGCAGTCACCCGCCCTCCGGTGCACGGCGATCGAACGCCCCGCAACCGGAAGCAGCGCACCTCCATGAGTTCCCCCGTGTCCACGTCCGTCCCCGCCCCCACCCGTGAGGACGTCCTCGCCGCCCACCTGGGCGGCAAGCTCTCCACCGGCCTGACGACGCCGCTGGCCGACGCCCGCGACCTGGCCATCGCCTACACGCCGGGGGTCGCCGACGTCAGCCGCGCGATCGCCGCCGACCCCGCGCTCGTCGCCCGCTACACCTGGACGAGCCGCCTGGTGGCGGTCGTCAGCGACGGCACCGCCGTGCTGGGGCTGGGCGACATCGGGCCGCGGGCGTCGCTGCCGGTGATGGAGGGCAAGTCGGCGCTGTTCAAGGCGTTCGGCGGGCTCGACTCCATCCCGCTCGTGCTCGACACCACCGACGTCGACGAGATCGTGGAGACCCTGGTCCGCCTGCGCCCGAGCTTCGGGGCGGTCAACCTGGAGGACGTCTCCGCGCCCCGCTGCTTCGAGCTGGAGCGCCGGCTGATCGAGGCGCTGGACTGCCCCGTCATGCACGACGACCAGCACGGCACCGCGATCGTGCTGCTCGCTGCGCTGCGCGGGGCGTGCACGGTGCGGTCCCGCGACCTGCGCGAGCTGCGGATCGTCATCTCCGGGGCCGGGGCGGCGGGGGTCGCGTGCGCGCGGATCCTGCTCGCCGCCGGCGCGTCCGACGTCACGGTGCTCGACTCGCGCGGCATCGTGGCGCCGGGCCGGGCCGGTGTGACCGGGGAGAAGGCCGCGCTCGCCGAGGTGACGAACCCCCGACGCCTGTCCGGGGCCACCGCCGAGGCGCTGCGGGGGGCCGACGTGTTCGTGGGCCTGTCCAGCGCGACGCTGCCGGAGGAGCTGCTCGGCCTCATGGCCCCGGAGCCGTTCGTGTTCGCGCTGTCCAACCCCGACCCCGAGGTGCACCCCGACGTCGCGGCCCGCTACGCCTCCATCGTGGCCACCGGGCGCAGCGACTTCCCGAACCAGATCAACAACGTGCTCGCGTTCCCCGGGGTGTTCCGCGGGGCGCTCGACGCGGGGGCGCGGCGGATCACCGAGGCGATGAAGCTGGCCGCCGCGGACGCCATCGCGGCGGTCGCGCTCGACGACCTGGCGCCCGACCGGATCGTGCCGAGCCCCTTCGACCCGCGTGTCGCGCCCGCCGTGTCGCAGGCCGTCGCGGCGGCGTCCGGGGCGGGGAACGGGCCGAGCTGACTCGGAGTGACCTCCAGTTGGGCCCCCGGCCTGCGAGTTCGTGATCGGACTCCGGCGAATGTCACTCAGCGTGCTGACCTGGGCGTTCACTCACTCGGGGCGGTGTAGGCCGTTCGGGAAACTGCCCCGGATCGGGTGGGCCGTTGCGTCGTTGTGACGAGTGACCAACATTGCGTGACGGTGGGAGTGCCCGTGGACGAGCTCGGAGACCGGCGGAACACCGGCCGGTCGACGCCCGGACCGGGTGAGCCGACCGTCACGGACGGGGGCTCCGGCGACGCCGTCGCGCGGGCCGAGCTGCGCCGCGCCCGGCAGGCCGTCCTCGGGGGCGGGACGCCGGTCGACCGGGCGCTGTTCGCCCGCGCGGTCGGCCGGGCCGTCGCCGAGACGCCGGCCCCCGAGCCGGCGCTGGCCACCCCGGAGTCCGGCGTGCGCATCGCCGCGCACCGCCTCGTCGAGCCCGAGGCGCCGGTGGGGCGGCGCGCCGCCGAGGCGATCTCGGCGCTGGGGGAGGGCGGCCAGCGGATGTCCGACCTGCACGACCTGGACCCCGACGAGCGCACCGACCCCGAGGGGTCCCCGGCGCTGCCGGCCCTGCGCACGGCGGTCTTCGGGGCCGGCCGGGGCGCATCGGACCTCGGCGGCCCGCTGCCCGGCGGCGGGGTCGTCGGGGGCCCGGAGATCGTCTCGCTGCCCGCGGCGCCCGCACTGGTCTGCGACCGCGACGACCGGATCGTGCGCGTCAACCCGCCGCTGCTCGCCCTGGCGGGACGGGCCGGCGGGACCGGCGCGACCAGCGCGGCCGACGCCGAGGCCGGCCTGTTCGGGATGCGGCTGCCGCAGCTCGTCACCGGACCCGACACCGACGCGCGGCTGGTCCGCCCGGACGGGGAGCGGGTGCGGGTGCGGGTCGTGCGCTGGGAGCTGCCCGGCCGGGAGCTGCGGGCCGTCGTGCTCGTCGAGCTGCCCGACGGCAGCGACGGCGAGCAGGAGCGCATCGACCGCCGCTGGGTCGCCGAGCTGGAGCGGCTCGCGGGCGTCGGCACCTGGAGCTACGAGCTGGGCACCCGCACCCTGCGCCGCAGCGAGTCGCTGCTGGAGCTCTACCGGTCGGCCGGGGTCGAGCCGGAGGGCCCCGACGGCGCGGTGGAGGGCGAGCAGGTCGCCCTGCTGTGCGGCGCGATCCGCGAGCACGGCCTCGGCGGGACCACCGCCGACCACCACGCCGAGCTGCGCCTGCCCGGTGAGCGGCTGCTGAGCTGCCGCGCCGAGATCGAGACCGCCGCCGACGGCACGCCGGTGCGCCTGGTCGGCGTGGTGCGCGACCTGTCCGAGCAGCGCCGGGCCCAGGACCGGGTGCGGCACGCCGGGCGGCGCTTCGCCGACCTCATGGAGATGGTGCCGTCGGGGGTCGCGATGATCGACCCGAACGGCGTGGTCACCGACGCCAACGCGAACATGTGCGCGCTGCTGGACCGGCCGCTGGACGCGCTGCGCGGCACCTCGGCCGCCGACCTCACCGCGGAGGGCCCGTTCGACCTGCTCGGCCCCGACCGCGCCGCGCTGCCGGCCTGGCTGCACCCCGTCGCCCCCGGCGCGCGCCACGGCTACCGCGTCGACGCGGCCCCGCTGCTGCGCGCGGACGGCACGACCGTCTGGTGCGAGGTCAGCGCCACGGTGACCAGCGCCGACGACGGCAGCTGGTTCTGGCTGGTCGCCTGCACCGACATCGGCGAGCGCCGCCGGGCCGCGGAGCTGCTGCGCAGCGCGGGCACCGTCGACGAGCTGACCCGCCTGCCCAACCGGGCCGCCTGCCTGGCGATGGTCGACGCGCTGCTGGCCGGGTCCGGGCGCGACCGGGTCGCGGTGGTCTGCGGCGACCTCGACGACTTCGCCCGCGTCAACTCCTCGCTGGGCCACGAGGTCGGCGACGACCTGCTGGTCTCCCTGGCCGGACGGCTGCAGCGCGAGCTGCCCGTCGGCTGCACGGCCGCGCGCCTGTCGGGTGACGAGTTCGTCGTCATCTGCGCCGACCACGCCGAGGTGGGCGGGCCCGACCAGCTCGCGCGCCTCGTCGCCGACCTGCTGCGCACCACGCTCACGGTGCACGGCCAGCCGGTGCAGATGACCGCGTCGGTGGGGCTGGCCACGCCGGTCCCGCTCGGCGACGTCCGGGCGGCGGACCTCCTGCGGTTCGCCGAGGTCGCGATGCAGGACGCCAAGCGGCGGCAGTGCCGCGGAGGGATCGGCATGGCCACCGACGGCGTCGTCAGCTCCGCCACCCAGGCACTCGCCCTGGAGGCGGAGCTGCGTGCGGCGATCACCGGCACCGGGCTGGTGCTCGAGTACCAGCCCGTTGTCGGTCCGGACGGCACGATCATCTCGGCCGAGGCGCTCGTGCGCTGGCACCACCCCGAGCGCGGGATGATCCCGCCCGGGGACTTCCTGCCGGTCGCCCAGCGCAGCGGCCTGCTGCGCGAGTTGGACCTGTGGGTGCTGCGCACCGCCTGCGCCGAGGCCGCGACCTGGCCCGAGCACCGCGGGCGCCGCCCGTCGGTCGCGGTCAACCTGGCCGGCCTGCTGCCCGGCGACGTCGACTTCCTCACCGTCGTCGACGCGATCGTGGGCGAGTCCGGCCTGGACTGGGACCACCTGGTGCTGGAGCTGGTGGAGACCAGCCTGGTGGCGCTGCCGCCGCACGCGCTCGCCGCGATGGCCGAGCTCGTCGACCGGGGCGTGCGGTTCGCCGTCGACGACTTCGGCACCGGCTACTCCTCGCTGGCCCGCCTCAAGGACCTCCCGGCGCAGACGGTGAAGGTCGACCGCGCGTTCGTCACCGGGGTGGACGACGACCCCGCGGCGTTCGCGGTGGCGCGCGCCGTGGTCGACATGGCCCGGGCGATGGGCCGCACGACGGTGGCCGAGGGCGTCGAGACCGCGGAGCAGTTCCACGTGCTGCGCGGCATCGGCGTCGACGCCTACCAGGGGTGGCTGTTCTCCCGGCCGCTGCGGACCGACCGCCTGCGCGAGGTCTTCGCGGGTGGTCGGCTGGCGACGCCGGCGGCCGCGGCGGCGCTCGCCGGCTGAGTCTCCGTCAGGTCACAACGGTCGCGGCCCTCCACTGATCGGGTTAGCCTCTGGCGGTTGCGGCGACCGGCAAGGGGTCGTCCAAGAAGAGGGGGTCCCTCGGATGATCGAGTTCCGGGGCGTGACCAAGCGGTTTCCCGACGGCACGGTGGCGGTGGACGCCCTCGACCTCACGGTCTCCGACGGCGGCATCACCGTGTTCGTGGGGCCGTCCGGATGCGGCAAGACCACGTCGCTGCGGATGATCAATCGCATGGTCGAGCCGACAGGTGGCACGATCGAGATCGACGGCGCCGACATCATGGCCGGCGACGCCGCGGAGCTGCGGCGGGGGATCGGCTACGTCATCCAGCAGGCCGGGCTGTTCCCGCACCGCACCATCCTCGACAACATCGCCACGGTGCCGATGCTGCTGGGCTGGAGCAAGGCGAAGGCCCGGACCAGGGCCGGTGAGCTGATGGAGATCGTCGGGCTCGCCCCGGAGATGGCCAAGCGCTACCCCAACCAGCTCTCCGGCGGGCAGCAGCAGCGCGTCGGCGTGGCCCGCGCGCTCGCGGCCGACCCGCCGATCCTGCTGATGGACGAGCCGTTCAGCGCCGTCGACCCGGTCGTCCGGGAGAACCTGCAGGACGAGCTGCTGCGCCTGCAGAGCGAGCTGGGCAAGACCATCGTGTTCGTCACCCACGACATCGACGAGGCCGTGAAGCTCGGCGACAAGGTCGCGGTGTTCCGCACCGGCGGCATCCTCGCCCAGTACGACGAGCCGGGGCACCTCCTCGCGCGCCCCGCCGACGACTTCGTCGACGGGTTCGTGGGGCGCGACCGCGGCTACCGCGGCCTGGGCTTCCTGCCCGCCGAGGGGCTCCCGGTCGGCGAGCTGCAGACGGTCCCGGCCGGCGCGACCCCCGACCAGGTCCGCGACGCCGCCCGCGACGGCTGGACCCTCGTCGTCGACGAGGCGCGGCGCCCGCTGGGCTGGGTGCAGGTCAACGGGTCCGCCTCCACCGACGAGCTCGTCGCCGGCGGGTCGCTCTACGACACCCAGGCCGACTCGCTGCGCGGCGCGCTGGACTCCGCGCTGTCGTCGCCGTCCGGGTTCGGGGTGGCCGTCGACGGCTCGGGCGCCGTCGTCGGGTCCGTCACGGCCGACGACGTGCTCACCGCGCTGGCCACCGCGCGCAAGCACGAGGACGCGGCGTGATCAGGCGGATCGTCTCGTGATCGACTGGAACTGGATCCCGGCCAACGCCGACCGGCTCGGCCCGGCGATCGTCCAGCACCTGGTTCTGGCGCTGGTCCCGGTGCTGATCGGGCTGGTCGTCGCGGTGCCGGTGGGCTGGATGGCCAACCGGTACCGCGCCGCGCGCGCCGTGCTGGTCCCCGCGGCGGGGCTGCTGTACACGATCCCGTCGCTGGTGCTGTTCATCGTGCTGCCCGGCGTCCTCGGCACCCAGATCCTCGACCCGCTCAACGTCGTCGTGGCGCTGTCGGTCTACACGGTCGCGCTGCTGGTGCGGTCCGTCGCCGACGCACTGGCGGCCGTCCCGGGGATGGTCGTGGCCGCGGCCACCGCGATGGGCTACAAGCCCGCGCGCCGGTTCGCGCAGGTGGAGCTGCCGCTGTCGCTGCCCGTCCTGATCTCGGGGCTGCGGGTCGCCACCGTCACCAACATCAGCCTCGTCGCGGTCGGCGCGCTGATCGGCATCGGCGGCCTGGGCTACTTCCTCACCGACGGGTTCCTGCGCAACTCGCAGACCTCGATCATCGTGGGCACGCTGCTGATCTTCGTGATCGCACTGGTCTTCGACTCGCTGCTCGTGCTGATCGGCAAGCTGGCCACCCCGTGGGTCGGCGCAGGGGGGTCGCGCTGATGGGCGCGCTGATCGCGGACGTCATCGCCTGGTTCGGCGACCCGTCGAACCTCACCGGGTCCACCGGCGTGCCGACGCGGATCGTCGAACACATCCGCTACAGCGGAGTCGCGCTGATCATCGCGGCGCTGATCGCCGTGCCGATCGGCGCGCTCGTCGGGCACACCGGTCGCGGCGGGTTCGCCGTCGTCGGCGTGGCCAACGGGCTGCGCTCGCTGCCCGAGATCGGTGTCGTGCTGCTGCTCGTCACGTTCGTCGGCGGCGTCAGCCTCACCCCCGTCACGATCGCGCTGGTCGTGCTGGCCATCCCGCCGCTGCTCGGCGGCACCTACGCCGGGGTGCGCAACGTCGACCGCGCCACCGTCGACGCCGCCCGCGGCATGGGGATGACCGAGCGCGAGATCCTCACCAAGGTCGAGCTCCCCAACGCGCTGCCGCTGATCATCGGCGGCCTGCGCACCGCGACGCTGCAGGTCATCGCGACCGCGGCGGTGGCGGCGCTGGTCGGCGTCGGCGGGCTCGGCCGCTACCTCATCGACGGTCTCGGCGTGCGCGACTACACGCAGATGGCCGCGGGCGCGCTGCTCATCGCGGCGCTCGCCCTCCTCGCGGAGGCCGTGCTGGCCGGCGTCCAGCGCCTGGTCGTCTCGCCCGGCCTGCGCACCACGGCGTCGACGGGGCGGCGCGCCGCCGCGCCGCCGTCGGAGCCCGTCGAGGAACCGCAGACCCGTTCCACCCCCGTCCCGGAACCCGCTAGGAGCTGACCCCCGATGAAGCACATGACCCGGATCGCAGCCGGACTCGCCGGATTGGTGCTCCTCTCCGCCTGTGGCGGTGGAGGTGGCGGCAGCAGCGACCCCCTCGCGGGCGGCGGTGAGGCCGCGGCGCCCGCCGACGTCATCCGCGTCGGATCCGAGCAGTTCCCGGAGAACCAGCTGCTGGGCGAGATCTACGCGCAGGCGCTGGAGGCCAAGGGCGTCACGGTCGAGCGGCGCTTCGCCATCGGCTCGCGCGAGACCTACTACCCGGCCCTGCTCGACGGCTCGATCGACGTGGTGCCCGACTACAACGGCAACCTGCTGCGCTACGTCGTGCCGGACGCCACCGAGTCGTCCCCCGAGGAGGTCTACGCCGCGCTGCAGTCGGCCCTGCCGCCCGAGCTGACCCTGCTCGACCAGGCCGCCGCGGAGAACAAGGACGCGTTCACCGTGACCCGCGCCTTCGCCGAGGCCAACAACCTCACCTCGATCGAGGACGTCGTGCCGCTGTGCCCGACCATCCAGTTCGGCGGGCCCACGCAGTTCCAGGAGCGCTCGTACGGCATCGAGGGCATGCGCAACAACTACGGCTGCGAGTTCAAGGGCTTCACCCCGCTCGACACGGGCGGCCCGCTCACCGTGGCCGCGCTGGCCGACGGCACCATCCAGGGCGCCGACCTGTTCACCACCGACCCGGCCATCCCCGGCAACGACTTCGTGACCCTCGAGGACCCGAAGAACAACTTCCCGGCGCAGAACATCGTGCCGCTGATCAACGCCTCGAAGGTCACCCCGCAGGTGGAGGAGGCCCTCAACGGCGTCTCCGCGGCCCTGAGCCTCGACGAGCTGCTCGCGCTCAACGTCACCATCGGTGAGCAGACCCAGACCGACGCCCAGATCGCCACCGCCTGGCTGCAGAAGGTCGGCCTCGCCTGACCCGACCCGACCCGTACGTCGACGGCCCCGCCCTCCGGGGCGGCCGTCCGCGTTCCCCGATCCCGAACGAGGTGGCGATGAAGGTCCTGGAGCTGCGGCGGTACCCGGTGAAGTCGATGCTGGGTGTCGTCGTCGACGACGTGGAGCTCGGCCCGGGCGGGGTCGACGGCGACCGCGCCCTCGCCCTGGTCGACGCCGAGACCGGGCGGGTGGCCACGGCCAAGCACCCGCGGCTGTGGCGCTCGCTGCTGCGGTGCTCCGCGGCCCGCGACGGGTCCGCGGTGACGATCACCCTGCCCGACGGCCGGACCGTCGCGGCGGCCGACGCCGACGGGCCGCTGTCGGAGTTCCTCGGCCGCCCCGTGCGGCTGGCCGCCGACCGGCCCGCGGGCGCCGAGGTCGAGCGGCCCGACCCGGAGGACGTGCTGGCCCAGGGGGTGGAGGCCGAGGTCGAGGCCCCGACGCTGGAGATCGCGCAGGGCACCCCCGGCGGGACCTTCGTCGACCACTCGCCGCTGCACCTGATCACCACCGCGACGCTGGAGCACCTCGGTGTGGAGGCCCTGCGCTACCGCCCCAACGTGGTGGTGGCCACGCCGCCGGGCACCGCGCCCTTCGTCGAGAACGACTGGCTGGGCCGGGAGCTGACGGTCGGCGGCGTGCGGCTGCGCGTCACCCTGCCCACCCCGCGCTGCTCGGTCCCGACGCTGGAGCACGGCGACCTGCCCCGGGCCCCGCACGCGGTGCGCGGGCCGATGGCGGAGAACCGGGTGGAGGTCACCGGGTTCGGCGTGCTGCCGTGCGCGGGCGCCTACGCCGAGGTGCTCGACGGCGGCACCGTCCGCACGGGGGACGCGGTCGAACTGCGCTGACACCCTCGTGCGCGGAAAGGGTCGCCGGGACCCGCTTTTCCGCGCACGGGGGCCGCCGTGCGGTGCGCAGCGGTCACCGGCCGTCAGCGGTAGCCGGTGGTGTCGGCGGGCAGCCCCGCGTCCTGCACCTCCACCACGTAGCGCCAGGCGTCCGGGCGGGAGCCGTCGACGTCGGTGAGGCCGTACTCGCGCGCCAGCTCGCCCGACGACGTGCTCGCGCCCTGCCAGCGGGCCCGGGCCGGGTCGGCGGCGAGTGCGGCGATGCCGCGCCCGACGAACCGCGGGGACTCCGAGATCGCGAAGTGCGGCTCGCGGACGCAGGCGAGGCGCCAGTCCTCCTCCGTCACCCCGTACTCGTCGAGCATCACCTCCGACCGCAGCCAGCCCGGCGTCACGGCCACCGCGGTGGCGCCGTGCGGGCCGAGCTCGTGCGCCCAGCTGCGGGCCAGCCGGATCGGGGCGGTCTTCGCGAGGTCGTAGAACGCGTTCAGCCGGTAGTGCCGGTCGTTGTAGGCGGCGGTGCCGTCGGTGACCTCGACGACCAGCCCGCCGGGCCGGCGGACCAGCAGCGGGAAGGCGTGGTGGGCGGTGATCAGGTGGGTGTCGATCGCCAGCCGCAGCAGCGCCAGGCCGTCGGTGAGGTCGTGCTCCCACACCGGGGTGTCCCACTCCGTCAGGAAGTCGCCGCCGAAGACGTCGTTGACGACGATGTCGAGCCGCCCCCGGTCGGCGTCGATCCGGGCGACCAGCCGGGCCACGGCGTCCGGGTCGAGGTGGTCGGTGGGCACCGCGATCCCGACCCCTCC
Source organism: Pseudonocardia petroleophila (assembly GCF_014235185.1). Classification (NCBI taxonomy): domain Bacteria; kingdom Bacillati; phylum Actinomycetota; class Actinomycetes; order Pseudonocardiales; family Pseudonocardiaceae; genus Pseudonocardia; species Pseudonocardia petroleophila. The sequence goes on from NZ_CP060131.1 coordinate 2,679,732, forward strand.
CGCGGCCGTGACCAGGTCGGCGGTGTCCTCGATCGTCTCCGGGCGGGGCGCCCCCGGCCTGCCGTACCCGGACGGACGGCCGCGGGTGCTGCGGCCGGTGCAGTAGACGGTGGCCCCGGCCGCCCCGAGCTCCACGGCGATCCCCCGCCCCGCCCCGCGCGTCGCGCCCGCCACCAGTGCCACCGTCGCGTCCGGGAGTCCCATGCCGTCCACGGTGCCGCGCCTCCCTGACAGGACCGGTCAGTGATCGGGCCGGACCGCCAGGCGCAGCGCCCGCGCCGTCGAGACCAGCACGAGGACGAGGGCCAGCGCGCTGAGGACGACCGCGAGCCCGGCGAGCGGGTCGGCGGCGAGCATCTCGGTGGTCCGGCGGAGGTTCGCGAGGTTCATCGCCACCGCCGTGCCCCCGCACAGCACCGCGCCGAGCGCCCCGAGCCCGCCCGCGGCCAGGGCGAGGCGCCGTTCGTCGGCCCGGCGGCGCAGCGTCAGGACCAGCAGGACCACGGCCAGCGCCGTGACGCCCCAGCTCGCGGCGTCCTGCACCCCGGCCAGCAGCCGGACGACGGCCGGCGCGGGCCCGGTCCAGGCGACGCCGGAGGACCACAGCAGGTCCCAGCCCAGGACCAGCGCGGGGAACAGCACCGCGAGCAGGAGCGCGGTGCGCCGGCCCTGCGCCGCGGTCAGCTCGGCCTGGTAGGCCGGGGCGATCTCGGCGACGGACCCGAACTCGGCCACCGCGGCGGCCGCGTCCCGGTGGGCGGCGGCCGCGTCGCGCAGGCCCGCGCGGGTCTCGGCCAGCATGCTGCGGCGCAGCCGGGCCGGTCCGCGCAGCGCCCGGGCGAGCGCGGCGACGTGCAGGTCGACGGGGTCGGCGTCGGTCACGTCGCCTGCTCCTCGGGCCCGCGCAGGATCCCCCCGACGACCCGGCTGAACTCGCCCCACTCGGTGCGCTGGACCGACAGCGCGTGCCGCCCGGCCCGGGTGAGCGTGTAGGTGCGCCGCTCGCGCCCGCCGACGGTGCTCCACGCCCCGGACAGCCACCCGGCTCGCTCCAGCCGGCGCAGCGCCGGGTAGACGGTGCCGGTCGGGAGGTCCAGGGCCCCGCCGCTGCCGGCCTGCAGCCCCTCGATCACCGCGTAGCCGTGGCGGGGTCCCGCCTCCAGCACGGCGAGGATCAGCCCGTCGAGGTGGCCGCGCACGGCGTCAGGTCTCACAGGTAGGGATTCTACGGTGCCCACCGGGGTTCTGATCAGGGAAAACCCTGATGTATATGTAGCCAGACTACTTATAGCGTCCGGTGTGTGGAGACATCGATGCGGCTGACGCTGTGGCCGCTGCGCCTGCTGGTGACCGGGCACCTCGTCGCGGTGCTGGCCCAACCCGTCCTCGCCGGGCGGTTCCTCACCGGCGACGTCGACGCGATCGCGGTGCACGGCGCGGTCGGGAGCTCGCTCGCCGCCGCCGGCCTGGTGCTGGTCGTGGCGGCGTCGGTCTACGTCCTCGCCGGCCGCGGACGCGTGTGGGTGGCGCCGGCGGCGGTCGTGCTGCTCCTCGCCGAGGGCGTCCAGATCGGGGCCGGCTACACGCGGAACCTCGCCCTGCACGTGCCGCTCGGCGTGACCGTCGTCGTGGCCTCGGTGCTGCTGGCGATCTGGGTGTGGACCCCGTCGGCGGGGCGCGTCCGATGAGGCCGCTGAACCGCCGCGGCTTCCTCGCCCTGCTCGGCGGCGCCGCCGCGGGCGTCGCGCTCGCCGGGTGCGGCCCGGCCACCGGCTCGACCGGACGCCAGCTCGTCAGCGCGGTGCCGCTGCCCGAGCCCTACCGGGTGCCGCTGCCGGTCCCGCCCGTGGCCCGCCCGGTCGCGCCGGACCGCTACCTGATCACCGCCCGGGTCGCCGAGCAGGAGATCATCCCGGGCTACCGCACCCCGGTGCTCGGCTACGACGGGATCTTCCCCGGCCCGACGGTCGAGACCCGCTCCGGGCGCGAGGTCGTGGTGCGCCACCGGAACGAGCTGCCCGTGCCGACCGTCGTGCATTTGCACGGCGGGCACACCCCGCCCGAGCACGACGGCTGGCCGCTGGACCTCGTGCTGCCCGTCGGGGACACGTCGGACTGGACCGGGCACCACGGGATGCCCGGCGACGTCGTGGCGGGGGAGCGCGACCACCGCTACCCGATGGCCCAGCGCGCGGCGACGCTCTGGTACCACGACCACCGCATGGACTTCACCGCTCCGGCCGTCTACCGCGGCCTGGCCGGCTTCCACCTCGTGCGCGACGACGTCGAGGACGCCCTGCCGCTCCCGCGCGGCGACCGCGAGCTGCCCCTGATGATCTGCGACCGCTCCTTCGCCGCCGACGGGTCGTTCGCCTACCCGGGGCTCGACCGCGGGATGCGGGGGCTCCCCGGGGTCGAGGACGCGTGGACGGCGGGGGTGCTCGGCGACGTCGTGCTGGTCAACGGGGCGCCGTGGCCGGTGCACGAGGTCGACGCCGCGCGCCACCGGCTGCGGATCCTCAACGCCTCCAACGCCCGCCGCTACCGCCTGCAGCTCGACGGCGGCGTGCGGATCGTGCAGGTCGGCTCCGACGGCGGGCTGCTGGCCGCCCCCGTCGAGCAGGACGCGATCGAGCTGGCCCCCGGCGAGCGGTTCGACGTGGTGGTCGACTTCGGGGCGGTGCCGGTCGGCACCGACGTCACGATGACGAACGCGCTGGGCGAGGGCCGCACGCGCGACGTGCTGCGGTTCCGGGTGGTCCGCGCCGCGCGCGACGACTCGGCGGTGCCCGACGTGCTCTCCGAGGTCGAGCCGCCGACCGTTCCCGCCGACGCCCCGGTCCGGACATTCACCTTCGCCCGCGGAGCGCTCGGCGACCACCGCGGCTGGACGATCAACGGGGCCGCGTTCGACCCGGACGACGCCCGGTACCGGACCCCGCTCGGTGCGACGGAGGTGTGGCGGTTCGTCACCGACGTCCACCATCCTGTGCACGTCCACCTCGACCCGTTCCAGGTCGTGCGCCGTGGCGGGTCCGGACCGGGCCCGTTCGACGGCGGCTGGAAGGACACCGTCGACGTCCGGCCGGGCGAGGTCGTCGACGTCGCCGTGCGCTTCTCCGACTACCGCGGCCGGTACGTCCTGCACTGCCACAACCTCGAGCACGAGGACATGGCGATGATGGCGACCGTCCACACTGTGTAGCGGTTCCTCCGCGGTGTGGATCCGCGGTGCCGCTGTCACCTATCGTTCGGCCGGATCGTTCGACGGGGTGACGACGGGAGGGTCGACGTGCTGATGACGACGCTGGCGGGGGTACTCGCCGTCGCCTGTCTCGCGGTCGGTGCCTTCCACTCCCTGCGCCTGCGGCTCGACCCCGCCTCCGAGGCCTCGCACGCCGCGATGGGCGTCGGGATGGCCGCGATGTTCTCGCCGTTCGGCGACCCGGTGCCCGCCCCCGTCTGGGCCGCGGTGTTCACCCTCTGCGGGGCCTGGTTCGCCGCCGACGCCCTGCGCAGCCCGGCCGGCCGCCGCCGCGACGACGCCGTGCACCACGTCATCGGCAGCGGCGCGATGCTGTTCATGCTGCTCGGCGCGCACGGCGGGGGCGTCGCCGGCACCGGGGCCGCGCACGCCGGCCACGTCGGGCACGGGGGTGGACCGGACGCCGGGTTCGGCCTGTCCTCGGTCCTCGCGCTGGTGCTCGCCGGGTACTTCGCGTGGCACGTCCTGCGCTGCGCGGACCGGCTCCGGGCCGCCGACGGCGGCCGCGAGCCCGCCGGGGGGTCCGTCGCCGTGCGCACCGAGGTGCTCCGCGACGTCCGCGCGGTCGCGCGCGCCCACGTCGTCATGGCCGCGGCGACGGCCGTGATGCTGCTGGGGATGGTCTGACGGTGGCCCGCGGCCGGGTGCTGCGCTCCGGCGCCGCCGCGGCCCTCGCCGTCGTCGTCGCGGTGCTCGCGCACGGGGGCGCCGGGGGCTCCGTCGACCTCGCGGGGGCCGGGTGGGTGTTCGCCGCGCTGGCCGGTCCCTCCTGGTGGCTGGCCGGCCGCGAGCGCGGCTGGACCGTGCTCGCCGTCGCCCAGCTCGCGGGGCAGCAGGTCGCGCACACCGCGCTGACCGGCCCCGACCCGTCCCACGTCGGCGGGCTGCTGCCGATGGACCTGATGCTGCACGCCCACCTCGCCGCCGCGGCGCTCTGCGCGCTGTGGCTGCGCTGGGGAGCGCCGGGCCCGGGCCGCGGTCCGCGCCGTGGTGCGGACCGTCCTGCTCGCCGTCGCCGGGCTGCGCGTGCCGCCCGCGCCCGCCCCGCCGCGGCCCACCTCCGAGGTGCCCGTCCGGCCGGTCCTGCTGCTGCGCCACGCCGTCGCGCGCCGCGGCCCGCCGCTCGCGGCCTGACCGCCCCCTCCCGGCAGCACGCACCTGCTCCCGGGCACACACCCGTCCTCCCCGCCGCGCTGCCGTGAGCCCCGCTCCGCAGGCGCGGTCGACACCTGCCTGGAGTCCCCTCATGACCGCCACCGTCGAACCGTCGACGTCCACCGCACCCTCGCGAAGCTCACCTCGATCGGGATCCTCGCCCACATGGGCCTGCTCTGGGGCCCGCCCAACCAGCTCGCGCTGGCCGCGCTCGCGGTGGGCCTGCTGTGCGTGCTGTTCTGGGGGTACCGCATGGCGTGGCTGCGCCGTCCGGCCCGCGCGTTCGCGCCGAGGGGCGTGTTCCGCGGGCTCAGCCGGCCGGCCGGGTTCGCCGTGGTGCTGATGACGGTCGACGCGGGCTGGCTGATGCCGGTGTTCGGCGTCAGCCTGGTGGCGTTCCTGCTGGTCGACGCCCTGCTGAGGCGGCGGGCCGCCCGCGGGTCGGTCAGCCGAACCGGGTGATCAGGTCGATCACCAGCAGGACCACGAAGAGCGCGGCGGCTGCGCCGACCAGGACGTTGGAGAGCCAGCCGCTGCGCCCCTCGGTGACGAACCGCCTGGAGTTGAGCAGGATCAGCAGCGTGCCGCCGAGGAACGGCATGAACGCCGCCCCGAGCACGCCGTAGACGAGGGTCAGGGCGAAGGGCTGGTCGAAGAACAGCAGCCCCATCGGCGGGATCGTCAGCCACAGCAGGTAGCCGCGGAACGGCAGGCTCCGCTCCGCGGCACCCGCCTCGTAGGCGTCGTCGGGCACGGCGACGTCGGCGCCGCGCCCGTGCGGCAGGCGCAGCGTGCGGACGGTGTCGGCGAACAGCAGGCTCACGCCGTTCCAGACGCCGAGCAGCGAGGTGGTGGTGACGGCGAGGAAGCCGACGAGGAACAGCACGCGCGCCCAGTCGCCGTAGCGCGCGCCGAGCTCGGAGCCCAGCGTCAGCAGGCCGGTGTCGCCGGAGGCGAGGTCCTGGCCGAGCAGGATCTCCGCGCCGATGATCAGCATCGCGATCACGAAGATGCCGGTCATGACGTACCCGACCGCGTTGTCCAGGCGCATCACCGACAGCCATCCGGTGCCGCGCCAGCCCTTGGCGATCATCCAGTAGCCGTAGGCCGCCATCGTGATCGTGCCGCCGACCCCGCCGATGAGCCCGAGCACGTAGACGACGGAGCCGTCGGGCAGCGTCGGGACGAGCCCCGTGGCGAGCGCGCCGAGGTCGGGGCCGATCAGCGCCGCCACCGAGACGACGGACACGAACTTGATCAGCACCAGCACGGTGATGAACTTCTCGAAGACCGCGTAGCGCTGCGCCCACACCAGCCCGAGCCCGACGACGCCCGCGATCATCGCCCAGTAGCGCACCGGCAGGCCGCCGAACAGGGCGTTGAGCGGGAGCCCGACGGCCGACATCGCGGTGGCGCCGTAGACGAAGCCCCAGATCACGATGTAGACGGCGAAGAACGTGGTGGCCCAGCGGCCCAGGCGGCGCCAGCCGTCGAGCAGGGTCGCCCCCGACGCGAGGTGCCAGCGGCCGACGCCCTCGGCGAGCGCGAGCTTGAGCGCGGTGCCGAGCACGGCGGCCCACAGCAGCGCGGTGCCGTAGCGCGACCCGGCGACCATCGTGGCGACCAGGTCCCCGGCCCCGACGCCCGCCGCCGCCGCGAGCAGGCCCGGCCCGATCTGGCGCACCCGCGCCCCGATGCCGGTCGGTGGTGCGGTGGTGACGTACCCACCCGGCTCCGCTGTCGTCATCCCCGTGGCCCCCGTCCGGATCGTCCGATCCGCGGGACGGTACCGGCGGGGCGTGACCGGGACCACTGCTGGCGACCGGGGTGGCGGGGCGGCCCGGCGTGCGGTGCACTGGACGCTAAGGTCCGCGCGGAGTTCCGGGTACGGGAGGGGATCGTCATGGCGAGCGTCGACGAGGTCCGGGCCAGCATGGCCCGCGCCGCCGAGATCGCGCTGCAGAGCCTCGGGCACCTGCAGCAGGCCCACGACGTGCTGGCCGACGCCCGCGCGGCGACGGTGCAGACGGCCGAGGCCAGCGCGCAGGACACCGCGCACGACGCGATCGCGATGCTGTCGAAGGCGATGTCCGACATCGTGGAGGTCCAGCACACCGTCACCGCCGCGACGCAGACCGCGCAGGGCTACGCGACCAGCATCTGAGGTCCCTTTCTTCATGGTGGGTGGGCGGGCCGGCCGCAGGCAGCGGATCACCGAGGCCTTCGAGGAGCTCCACGGCGCGATGGCCGCCGCCCTCGGCGCGGCCGACGGGCTGCAGGACGCCGCCGTGCGCGCGCACGCGGAGACGGTCGTCGAGACCTGGCTGCGCACCGACGGCCTCGACGACGCCCGCGAGGACCCGGCGCTCGCCGTCCCGCTGGCCAACCCGCAGCTCGCCGACGTCGTCGCGCGCGTCGAGGCCGACCGCGCCGCCGCGTTCGACCCCTGGCTGCGGACCGGACCCGCGGCGCTGACCGAGCTGATGGACCGCGCCGCCCCGCTCGCCGCCGGGCTCGACCCGGACCGCTGGCTGGGCGAGGTCGGCAAGGCCGACGGCATCGACGAGGTGCCGGGCCTGTGGCGGATCGGCACGGGGCGGATCGGCACGGGGCGGATCGGCACGGGACGGATCGGCTCCGCCTCCCGGGCGCCCGGGAAGTCGCTGCGCCGGCCCGTCACCTGGCCGGTCGGGGTGCCGCTGCTCGACGAGTCGCACCTGCAGATCACCTCCTCCGGCGACGGGCGCGCGCACGCCGAGTCGCTCGTCGAGTCGCTGCTGATGCGGCTGGTCAGCCACTTCACCCCCGGGCTGGTGCGGCTGCACGTGTGGGACGTCGGCCAGTTCACCGGCGTCGTGCCCGGGCTCTACCCGCTCACCCGCAGCGGGCTGCTCACCGTGCACGACCCGGGACGGCTCTCCCACCTGCTCGAGGAGCTCTCCGACCGGATCCGGCGCGTGCACACCCGGCTGCTCATCGACGGCCACCCGACGCTGGCCTCCCACGTCGCGGCGACCGGCACGCGGGTCAAGCCGTGGATCGTCACCGTCCTCGTCGGGAACGGGCGCCCGCTCGCCGACGAGGACCACTGGCAGGTGCAGCGCATCTCCCGCGGCGGGCTCGCGTCCGGCGTCACGCTGGTGCTGGTCGACGTGCCGGTCACGATCCAGGCCCCGCACGAGACGGTGCGGCTGCACGACGGCGGTGCCGCGACGACGTCGATGACGGGGGAGCACGTCGTCGTGGACCTGGACCCGCCGCTGCCCCGCGGGGCGGTCAAGCGCGCCGCCGACGTCCTCGCCGACGCGCACGAGCACGGCCACGCCCGCGCGTTCGCCGACCTGCTGCCCGCCCCGGGGCGCTGGGGCCGGGAGAGGTCGATCACCGGGCTGCGGGCGCCGATCGGGTTCGCCGACGGGATGCCGCACGACGCCGTCCTCGCCGACGAGTCGCCGCACGCCCTCATCGGCGGCCCCAGCGGCACCGGCAAGACCAACCTGCTGCTGACGATGATCAGCTCGATGGCGGCCCGGTACGGCCCCGACGAGCTGGAGTTCTACCTCCTCGACTTCAAGGAGGGCGTGTCCTTCGCGCAGTTCACGCGCGGGCGCCGGGACACCACCTGGCTGCCGCACGCCCGGCTGGTCGGCGTCAACATCAACACCGACCGCGAGTTCGGGCTCGCGCTGCTGCAGTTCCTCGCCGACGAGATGCGCCGCCGGTCGGAGGCCGCGAAGGACCACGAGGTCACCAAGCTGGAGGAGCTGCGCGGCGCCGACCCGGACGGGCGGTGGCCCCGGATCGTCGCCGTCATCGACGAGTTCCAGCTGCTGTTCGCCGAGCGCGACGACGTCACCAAGAAGGCCACGGCGCTGCTCGAGGACGTGGCCCGGCGCGGCCGCAGCCAGGGCATCCACCTCGTGCTGGCCAGCCAGGACGTCTCCGGGATCGAGGCGTTCTGGGGCCGGCCCGCGGTGTTCGAGCAGTTCGTGCTGCGCATCGCGCTGCCCCGGGCCCGGCGGGTGCTCGGCGAGCTCAACGAGGCCGCGATGGACCTCCCGCGCTGGCACGCCGTCGTCAACCACGACTCGGGGGTGCGCCACGGCAACGAGGTGGTGCGCATCCCGGACGCCACCGCCCGCGGCACCACCGACGTCGTGCAGCGGGAGCTGCACGAGAGCCACCACGAGGGCCGGTCGGAGCCGGTGCTGTTCGACGGCAGCCGCGCCCCCGCCGTCGCCGACCTGATCGGGCTGCTCGCACCGGGCGGTCCGCCGCAGGCGCTGCTCGGGCAGTGCATCGACGTGCGCGGCCGGCCGGCCACCGCGGCGCTCGCCGACACCCCGGGTCGCAACGTCGCCGTGCTCGGCGCCGACGCCGAGGACGCCGTGCGGGTGCTCGGGGCGGCCGCGGGGTCGCTGGCGGGTCAGTTCGCGCCCGGATCCGTCGACGTCGTGGTGGTCCCGCTGCTGGCCCCGGCGACCGACCTGGTCGCCCGCTTCGCCGCCGCGGGGCACACCGCCGAGGTCGTGCACCTCGACGGCGTGCGCGCCCGGATCGAGGCGCTGGCCGCCGACGTCGTGGCGCGGCTCGCCGGCGGCCCGCGGCGCCCGGTGCTGCTCGTGCTCTACGGCGCCGACGCCGCCGACCCGGTGCTGGAGCGCGAGGGCACCGACGCCCTGCGCCGCGTCCTGCGCTCGGGCCCGGAGACCGGCGTGCACGTGCTGGGCTGGTGGCGCAGCGTCGCCCGCCTGCGCGCCCTGCTCTCGATCAGTGCGGCGACCGACGACGTGGGGGCCTGGGTCGGGCTCGACGTCCAGGGCAGCGAGCTCGGGCAGCTGGCGCCGGGGATGCTGCTGAGCTGGTCGCCCCGCCCGGGCCGCGGGCTGTTCTACGACCGCGCCCAGCACTCCCGTCCGGAGGTCGTCATCGTGCCGTCGCTGGAGGACCCGTGAGCGCCGCGCGGGAGTACAAGGCCGTCGTCGAGGGCCTCAGCGCCGCCGCGGCCGAGCTGCGCGAGCAGGACGCCGAGCGGGCCACCGCCCTGGGGTACCTGCGGGTCACGCAGCACGACGCGATGACCGAGGCCGCGGGCCGCGCCGGACTGACCCGCGCGGTCGTGGCGCTGCACTGGGAGACCGCGCTGGAGCGGCTGTGGCAGGAGTCCTGGCTGACGCTGCGCCCGCCCCCCGCCCCGACCCCCGGTGTCGACCCGGCCCGCCTCGACGAGCTCGACGCCGAGGTGGCCCGGTGCGCGGACGTGCTGCAGGAGGTCACGCGCCGCCGCCGCTTCGGCCTGCCGGGCCGCTGACCCGCCCCCGGCGAGCCACCGGGTCCCCGCCCGCCGGTCGCCGATCCCGCGACCCCGGTCGGCCGCGGGGTGGGGCGCGTCAGTCGTCGGCGTCGTCGTCGCGGGCGAGGAACGTGGACAGGCGCTCGACGGCGTCCTCGAAGGCCGGGTTGAGGTCGACGAACGCCTGGAGGCGGTCGGCCAGCCACTCGATGCTGACCGACTCGCCCTCCCGGCGCTGCACGAGCTCCTCGATGCCGCGGTCGGTGGAGTACACGGCTACAGGCCCTCGTAGGCCTCGTCGATGAGCGCGCTCTGCTCGACCTCGTGCACCTTCGACGACCCCGCGGCGGGCGCGGCCATCCGGCGCCGCGACACGCGCCGGATGCCGACCAGCCGGGGCAGCTTCTCCGGCAGGACCAGCCCGAGGAACGGCCACGCGCCCTGGTTGGCCGGCTCCTCCTGGACCCAGCGGACGTCCTCGGCGTTGGGGTAGCGCTCCAGCACGGCCGCGAGCTGGCGGTCGGCCACCGGGTAGAGCTGCTCGATGCGGACGATCGCCACACCGTCGACGCCGCGCTTCTCGCGCTGCGCCGCCAGCTCCCAGTAGATCTTGCCGCTGCACAGCAGGACGCGCCGCACGTCGCCGGCCACGCCGTCGTTGCCGCGGTAGCGGGGGTCGTCGATGACCGAGCGGAACCGGCCACCGGTGAAGTCGGAGACCGGGCTGACCACCGCGCGGTTGCGCAGCATCGACTTGGGCGTGAAGCAGATCAGCGGGCGCTGCATCCCGTCCATCGCGTGGCGGCGCAGCAGGTGGAAGTAGTTGGCGGGCTCCGACGGCACGGCGACCGTCATCGACCCCTCCGCGCACAGCGTGAGGAACCGCTCGATGCGGCCCGAGGAGTGGTCGGGGCCCTGGCCCTCGAGGCCGTGCGGCAGCAGCAGCGCGACGTCGGAGGTCTGGCCCCACTTCGCCTCGCCGGAGGAGATGAACTCGTCGATGATCGATTGCGCGCCGTTGACGAAGTCGCCGAACTGCGCCTCCCACGCCACGAACGCGCTGGGGTTGGCCACCGAGTAGCCGTACTCGAACCCGACGGCGGCGAACTCCGAGAGAGCCGAGTCGTAGGGCAGGAAGCGCTCCTGGTCGGTGCTCAGGTTGCGCAGCGGGTAGTACTCCTCGCCGGTCTTGCGGTCGATCACGACCGAGTGCCGCTGGACGAACGTGCCCCGGCGGCTGTCCTGCCCGGACAGGCGCACCAGCTTGCCGTCCATCACCAGCGCGCCCATCGCGATGAGCTCGGCGAAGGCCCAGTCGATGTCGCCCTCGCGGGACATCTTGAGCCGCTTCTCCAGCACCGGCTTGACGCGCTGGTGCACGGTGAAGCCCTCGGGCAGCTCGACGTGCGCGTCGCCGATGCGGTGCAGCACCTCCAGCGGGATCGAGGTGTCGAGGTCGGTGGGGATGGACTGCTCGTCCTCCACCGAAGGCGACGCGACGGCCGGGGTCTTCTCCAGCTCGCGGACCTCGTTGAACACGTGGTCGAGCTGGTTGGAGAAGTCCTTGAGCGCGTGCTCGGCCTCCTCCATGGAGATGTCGCCGCGGCCGATCAGCGACTCGGTGTAGATCTTGCGGACGCTGCGCTTGGCGTCGATCACGTCGTACATCGCGGGCTGCGTCATCGACGGGTCGTCGCCCTCGTTGTGGCCGCGGCGGCGGTAGCAGATCATGTCGATCACGACGTCGTTGTGCCAGCGCTCGCGGTACTCCACGGCCAGCTTGGCCACCCAGACGCAGGCCTCGGGGTCGTCGCCGTTCACGTGGAAGACCGGGGCGTCGATCATCTTCGCGACGTCGGTGCAGTACTGCGAGGACCGCGAGTGCTCCGGGGCGGTGGTGAAGCCGACCTGGTTGTTGACGACGACGTGCACGGTGCCGCCGGTGCGGTAGCCGCGCAGCTTCGCGAGGTTGAGCGTCTCCGCGACGACGCCCTGGCCGGCGAACGCCGCGTCGCCGTGCATCATCAGCGGCAGGACGGTGAAGCCGCCCTCGCCCTTGTCGAGCAGGTCCTGCTTCGCGCGGACCAGGCCCTCCAGGACGGGGTCGACGGCCTCGAGGTGCGAGGGGTTGGACGCCAGCGACACCACGGTCTCGCCGTCGCCGAACATCCGGAAGTACTTGCCCTCGGCGCCCAGGTGGTACTTCACGTCGCCGGAGCCGTGGGCCTGGCCCGGGTCGAGGTTGCCCTCGAACTCGCGGAAGATCTGGCTGATCGGCTTGCCGACGATGTTGGCGAGCACGTTGAGGCGGCCGCGGTGCGGCATGCCGACGACGACCTCGTCGAGCTCGTGCTCGGCGGCCTTGTCGAGCACGGCGTCGAGCAGCGGGATGACGGTCTCGCCGCCCTCGAGGGAGAACCGCTTCTGCCCGACGTACTTGGTCTGCAGGAACGTCTCGAACGCCTCGGCCGCGTTGAGCTTGGACAGGATGTACTTCTGCTCGGCGGCGTGCGGCTTCTGGTGCGGCACCTCGATCCGCTCCTGCAGCCAGGTGCGCTGCTCGGGGTCGGCGATGTGCATGTACTCGGTGCCGACGGTGCGGCAGTAGGAGTCGCGCAGCAGGCCCAGGACGTCGCGGAGCTTCATCCGCTCCTTGCCGCCGAAGCCGCCGACGGCGAACTCGCGGTCGAGGTCCCAGAGCGTGAGGCCGTGGCTCAGGACGTCGAGGTCGGGGTGGCGGCGCTGCCGGTAGTTCAGCGGGTCGGTGTCGGCCATCAGGTGACCGCGGGTGCGGTAGGCGTCGATCAGCTCGATGACCCGCGCGGTCTTGTCGACGGCGTCGTCGGGCAGGTCCTGCACCCAGCGGACGGGCTCGTAGGGCACCCGCAGCGCGCGGAAGATGTCGTCGTAGAAGCCCTCCTCACCGAGGAGCAGCGCGTGGATGCGGCGCAGGAAGTCGCCGGACTCGGCGCCCTGGATGATCCGGTGGTCGTACGTCGACGTCAGCGTGATGATCTTGCTGATGCCGATCTGGGCGAGTCGCTCGTCGCTGGCGCCCTGGAACTCCGCCGGGTACTCCATCGCCCCGACGCCGACGATCGTGCCCTGGCCCTGCATGAGCCGCGGCACCGAGTGGTTGGTGCCGAGCGTGCCCGGGTTGGTCAGCGAGATCGTGGTGCCGGCGAAGTCCTCGCCGGTCAGGCCGCCGCTGCGGGCCTTGTGCACGATCGCCTCGTAGGCCGACCAGAACTGGGCGAAGTTCATCGCCTCGCAGCCCTTGATCGAGACGACGACGAGCGAGCGCTGGCCGCCCTTGCCGGGCAGGTCGATCGCGAGGCCGAGGTTGACGTGCTCGGGCTGCACCACGGTGGGCTTGCCGTCGGTCTCGACGAAGTGCCGGTTCATCACCGGGAAGTCGGACAGCGCCTTGACCACGGCGAACCCGATCAGGTGCGTGAAGCTGATCTTGCCGCCGCGGGTGCGCTTGAGCTGGTTGTTGATCACGACCCGGTTGTCGGCGAGCAGCTTCGCCGGCACCGCGCGCACGCTCGTGGCCGTGGGGACGGCGAGCGAGGCGTTCATGTTCTTGACGACGGCGTTGGCGGCGCCGCGGATCGGCATGGTCTCGCCGCCGCTGTCGACCGGGGCGGCGGGCTTCGCGGCCTGCGACGACGAGCCGGCGGCCGGCTTGCTGGCGGCGGGCTCCGGCTTCTTCTCCGGCGCCTTCTTCTCCTGCGCCTTCGCGGCGGGCTTCTCCTCCGGGTCGGACCCGGTCCCCGCGGGGTCGGCCTTCGACGCGGCGCCGTTCGCGGCGGTCGGCGTCATCGCGGCGCGGTCGGCGGTGCGGCGCTCCTCGGTGGGCTCCGCCGGCTCGGCGGCGGGCGTGGGGGCCGGGCCGGGGGCCGTCGGGGGCGCGGCGGCCGCCCCGTTGGTGTTGGCGGGAGTGCCGTCCCCGGGACGGTAGTCGGCGAAGAACTCGTGCCATGCCGGGTCGACCGTGGCGGGGTCGTCGAGGAAGCGCTGGTACATCTCCTCGACGAGCCATTCGTTGGGACCGAAGTCGCTGGCCGGGTTCGAGGTACTGCTGCTGGACACGCTGAGGACCGCCTTGATCGGATCGCGTCTTCGCCGGGACTGCGTGTCAGGTTAGTCCCCGTCGCGAAGTCGGTGTATCGCGGCGGACGGACGTCCGTCACACGTCACCCACTGCGATGATCGACCGCACCCGTCCGATGCGAGGAGTCACCGATGTCCCGACCGCCGCTGCCCCCGTTCGACGCCGAGACCGCCGCCGCGAAGGTCCAGGCCGCCGAGGACGCCTGGAACACCCGCGACCCCGAGAAGGTCGCCGCCGCCTATAGCGAGGACTCGGTGTGGCGCAACCGCGACCGGTTCGTCACCGGCCGCGCCGAGATCGCCGAGTTCCTGCGCGGCAAGTGGGACCGCGAGCTCGAGTACGCGCTGCGCAAGGACCTCTGGGCCTTCGCGGGCGACCGGATCGCGGTGCGGTTCCAGTACGAGTGCCGCGACGTCGACGGGCAGTGGTGGCGCTCCTACGGCAACGAGCTGTGGGAGTTCGACGAGCAGGGGTACATGCGCCGCCGCGAGGCCAGCATCAACGACGTGCCGATCGAGGAGTCGGAGCGCCGCATCCACGGCCGCCGGCCCGACGCCGAGCGCGGGGGAGCCGAGCAGCCGCTGCGGTAGCCGCTAGTGGTCGGGGTGCTCGCCCAGCTCGCCGACCACCGCGGTGTGCACGGCCGTCTCGCCGATCAGGGTGTCGGCGGGCAGGCCGCACCGGGAGTCGATGCGGGTCGTGTCGCGCTCGCCGGCGAACTGCCCGTCGGCGATGTCGATCATCAGCTCGGTGCGGGTGCGGCCGGCGTCGTGGACGAGGACGACGCACTCGCGGCCGTCGAAGGCGGCCGTGTGGTCCTCGACGGTGACGCCGGGCAGGCCGGTGAGCGCGCGGTAGAGCGCGGCGCGCAGCTCGGCGGGCACGAGGCAGGTGCGCAGGGCGTCGACCGCCCCGCTGAACGGGGCGGCCCAGCGGCCGGGGTGGTCGGACTCCAGCCGCTCCAGCAGCGCGGCCGGGTCGCGGGGCAGGCGCTCGAGGAACTCCGGCGTCGGGACCTGCCAGCTGCCGCGGCGGCGCTCGGTGGGCTCGACGCAGCGGCCCTCGCGCTCGCGGTGGAACTCCCCGAAGGGGGCCCGGAACAGCCCGGTCGGCGCGACGTCGTGCAGCTCGAAGCCGTCCTCCTTCGCCTCGTCCAGCGAACCGGTGAGCCAGCGCTGGCGGCCGGTCAGGGACCGGTCGAGCAGCCAGTCACGCTCGGGCCGGGCCGGGATCCAGGTGCGCAGGCGGTGCTCGGTGAGGTGCTGGTGCGGGCCGAAGCTGCCCAGCCACCACGCGTCCGTCGCGACGAACCGGTACTGGTCCGGCTCCATCGGATCGTCGGACGTGGCGATGACGAGGTCGAGCAACGCACGCTCCCGCGGGTCGGTGACGAGGGCCGGTACACCACAGAGTGTGATGCGGTCACCCGACGTCACCGACACGGGCCCCCCGTCACCTACTGCAGCCACTCCTTCACCTGCGACAACACCTTCTGCGGGTCCGAGCTGATCGGGTTGACGTGCAGGTGCGTCACACCGGCCTCACGCAGCGCAGCGATGCGCTCCTTGACGAACGACGGCGGCCCGACGAGCGAGGTGTGCGCGAGGAACTCCTCGGGCAGCGACGCCGCCGCCTCCTCCTTCTTGCCGTCGAGGTAGAGGTCCTGCACGACCTTGGCCTCGTCGGCGTAGCCCTGGCGCTGGAAGACGGTGTTGTAGAAGTTCTTGCCGCGCGCGCCCATGCCGCCCAGGTACAGGGCGCTCATGTGCCGGTGGATCTGGCGGGCGCCGTCCATCATGTCGTCCTCGATGGCGAGGATGCCGCCGCCGGTGATCTGCAGCGGGCCGAGCTCGGGGGCGCGCTTGGCGGTGCCGGCGTCGAGGGCGGCGCCGAACGTCTCGCGCATCCGCTCCGGGAGCACGACGTGCGGCAGCCAGCCCTGCGCGATCTCGGCCGTCAGCTCGACGTTCTTGTCGCCCAGCGCGGCGATCCAGATCGGGATGTCGGAGCGCTTCGGGTGGTTGATCAGCTTGAGCGGCTTGCCGAGCCCGGTGCCCTGCCCCTCGGGCAGCGGGATCGTGTAGAGCCCCTCGTGCTGGACCTTCTCGCGGCGCCACACCTGCCGGCAGATCTCGACGATCTCGCGCGTGCGGGCCAGCGGCTTGTCGTAGGGCACGCCGTGGAAGCCCTCGATGACCTGCGGGCCGGACGCGCCGAGCCCGAGGATCGCGCGGCCGTTGGACAGGGCGTCGAGCCCCGCCGCCGTCATGGCGGTGAGCGTGGGGGTGCGGCTGTAGATCGGCAGGATCCCGGCGCCGATCTGGACGCGCTCGGTGCGGGCCGCGAGGTAGCCCATCAGGGAGACGGCGTCGAAGCTGTAGGCCTCGGCGACCCAGACGACGTCGAGCCCCGCCTTCTCCAGTCCGACCACCGCCTCGGCGTTGTTGATCGGGTCGTCGCCGTACTGGAGTTGAGTCGACAGCAGCATGGGGCGATGTTACCGACGGGTCACGTCACGTCCAGGGGGAGACGGGTCGCGTCACGTCGGCGCCGTCGAGGCGCAGGTCGACGTGCTCGGTGAAGAACGAGACGAGCCCGGCGAGCGCCTCGGAGCCCGGCAGCGGCTCCGGGTAGCGCCAGGCGATGTCGCGGCCGCCGGCGGCGTCGTAGCGGGCGACGCCCTTGTAGGCGCACTCGGTGACGGTGGCGCTCGGCGTCAGCAGGTCGGTGCGGACGTCCTCGGGAGGGAGGTACCAGCGCACCGGCAGCCAGGTCTCGGTGACCAGCACCGGGCGCCGGCTCTCGGCGAGGACCCTGCCCGTCCAGCGCGATCCGGACGTGCCGCGAGGACCGCCGGGCGTCGACGCGGTGGAAGGGGTCGCGGGGATGGCCGACGACCGGCTCGTCCTCCTCGGTCCAGTCCAGCGCCGTGAAGTCGACGAACACGTAGCCCGCGAGCCCGGGGTCGGCGGGGCGGAACGCGGCGCCCACGCGCTCGGTGCCGCCGAGGCGGATCGTCAGGGGCTCGCCGTCGCTGGTGTGCACGCCGAAGCCGGTGTCGGGCGTCAGCACCGTCCGGCCCCCGGGGCCCAGCGGCTGGGCTCCCGGACCGTGGCGGGGCCCGTCGCCGCCGGGCAGGAGCTCGGCCAGCACGTCCGCGTCGGGCACGGCGTACTGCGGCACCACCCGTCCGGGCTCCCAGACGAGCAGGGCCCCGGTCGTGTCGAGGGCCGGCACACCGTCGAGGGCGGCCCGCAGCCGCACCGGGGTGGGCTCGAACCGCAGCTCGTCGAAGGACCCCGCCACGTGCTCCGCCATCCGCACCGCCATGGGACGACTGTCCTCCGCCGCGCAACCCCCCGGCGCGCACACGGTGCCCGTGTGCGGGTCCCGCGGCCCGTGTGCGAGCCCGGGTGCGGAGGCCCGGGTAGGGTCCCGCCCGTGGGGTTCCGGGTCGTGCCCGCCGCGTACGTGCTGCTGATCGACGCCGAGGAGCGCGTCCTGCTGCAGCTGCGCCAGGGCACCGGCTACCGCGACGGCTTCTGGGCCGCTGCGGCCGCGGGGCACGTCGAGGCCGACGAGCCGGTGTTCGCGGCGGCGTGCCGGGAGGCCGTCGAGGAGCTGGGGATCGTGGTCGAGCAGCGCGACCTCGTCCCCCTGACGACCATGCACCGCACGCACGCCAACGGCCTGGAGATCGACGAGCGGGTCGACTTCTTCTTCGCCTGCCGCCGCTGGAGCGGCGAGCCGCGCACGATGGAGCCCGAGCGGAGCGCCGGGCTGGGCTGGTACCCGCTCAACGCCCTGCCCGACCCCGTCGTCCCGCACGAGCTGTTCGTCCTCGACGGACTGCGCCGCGGCGACCTGCCGGTGATCACCGCCTTCGGCTTCGCGGCCTGACGGGGTGACGGCGTGGCCGCCGGGCGTCAGACCACCTGCCGGTCCTTGCCCTCCCAGTACGGCTTGCGCAGGTCCTTCTTGAGGATCTTGCCGGTGGGGTTGCGGGGCAGCTCGTCGAGGACGTCGACGGACCGGGGGCACTTGAAGGACGCCAGGTGCTCGCGGCACCAGGCGAGCAGAGCCTCCTCGTCGATCTCCGCGCCCGGCGCCGCGACGACGACCGCCTTGGGCGTCTCGCCCCAGCGCTCGTCGGGCACGCCGATCACGGCGACGTCGCCGACGCTGGGGTGCTCGGCCAGCACGCGCTCGATCTCGGCCGGGTAGATGTTCTCCCCGCCGCTGATGATCATGTCCTTGATCCGGTCGGTGACGTAGACGTAGCCGTCGGCGTCGACGTGCCCGCCGTCGCCGGAGCGCAGCCAGCCGTCCTCGGTGATCGCCTCGGCGGTGGCATCGGGCCTGCCCCAGTACCCGCCCATCACCTGGGCCGAGCGGACCCAGATCTCGCCGGGCTCGCCCGTCGGCACCGGGTCGCCGGTGGCGGGGTCGCGGATCTCGATCTCGACGCCGTGGATCGGCGTGCCCGCGGAGATCAGCCGGTGCTCCTTCGACGGGTCGGAGTGGTCCTCCGGCCCCAGCGAGCTGACGACGCCGCACTGCTCGGTCATGCCGTAGACCTGGTGCATGACGTCCGGGAAGAGCTTGAGGCAGCCGCGCATGACCGGCAGCGGCATCGGCGACGCGCCGTAGGACAGGGCCTTCACCGAGGAGTAGTCGCGGTCGGCCGCCCCGGGCACCTGCAGCATCGCGCCCATCAGCGCGGGCACGTAGAAGGTGTGGGTGATCCGCTCGCGCTCCAGCATCTCCAGCGCCGCGGCCGGGTCGGGCAGCCGCATCATGTGGATGTGCGCGCCCGCGGTGATCGCGAGCAGCGCGTAGCTCGTGCCGCCGACGTGGAACAGCGGCATCGCGACCTGCACGCGCGAGTCGGCGTCGACCGCGAAGTCGGCCATCACGTTCGTCGAGTGGGCGGCCATCCCGCTGTGGGTCAGCATCGCGCCCTTGGGGAAGCCGGTGGTGCCCGAGGTGTAGAGCTGCACGAAGCAGTCGCCGGGCTCCGACGGGTGCACGACGGGGTCGGGCTCGTGCGCGGCGATCCACGCCTCGTACTCGTCGCCGTCGCCGCCGACGTGGACGACCTGCTCCACCGTCGGCAGCTTGTCGCGGACCTGCGCGACCGCGCCCGCGAACTCCGGGCCGACGAACAGGATCCGGGCCTTCGAGTCGTTGACGACGTACACGATCTCGGGCGGCGCGAGCCGGAAGTTGACCACCGCGTTGGCCGTGCCGACCTGCGCGCAGGCGAGCGTCAGCTCGACGCACGACGGGTGGTTGAGGTCGAGCACGGCCACCCGGTCGCCGGGCCGCAGGCCGGCCGCGCGCTGGGCGGCGGCGTTCTGCCGGATCCGCCGCGCGAACTCCGCCCAGGTGCGGGTCGTGCCGGCGAAGGTGATGGCGGGCGCGTCGGGGCGCACGGTCTCCCAGTGGCCCACGATCGCGGTGAAGTCGGCGGCCCCGGTCGAGAGATCGAGCGTGGTCATGCGGTCCTCCCTGTGGTCCCGCGGCGCGCCCGCGAGCGTGCGGATCCTAGCGATCCGGACATCCGGGGAGAAGGCGTTGACGTATAGGGCGCGACGGTGTTGCGTGCGACCCACACGATCCGCGAAGGAGAGCGATGACGCTCGATGCACAGGCCAGGGGACTGCTCGACGCGATGGCGGCGCAGGGGGCCAAGGACTTCTCCGAGATGACCGTGGCGGAGGCCCGCGAGATGGGCCTCGCGTTCATCGACCTCCAGGGCGAGCCCGAGCAGGTCGCCGACGTCGCCGACCGCACGGTTCCCGGCCCCGCGGGCGAGGTCCCCGTGCGGGTCTACCGGCCCGCGGGCGACGGCCCCAAGCCGGTGATCGTGTACTTCCACGGCGGCGGCTGGGTCATCGGCTCGATCGAGGTGGCCGACAAGCCGTGCCGCACGCTGGCGAACACCGTCGACGCCGTGGTGGTGTCGGTGGGCTACCGCAAGGGCCCCGAGGACCTCTACCCGGCCGCGCCGGAGGACTGCTACGCCGCCACCGCGTGGGTGGCCGAGCACGCGGCCGAGCTGGGCGCCGACCCGGCGCGGCTCGTCGTGTCCGGTGACAGCGCGGGCGGCAACCTCGCCGCGGTCGTCACGCTGATGGCGCGCGACCGGGGCGGCCCCGCGATCGCCCACCAGCTGCTCATCTACCCGGCGGTCGACGCGGGCGGGGAGTACGCCTCGCGCGTCGAGAACGGCGAGGGGTACCTGCTCACGAAGAGCGCGATGGACTGGTTCTACGCCCACTACCTCGCCGGGCCCGCCCAGGTGGAGGACCCGTACGTCTCGCCGCTGCGGGCGGACAGCCACACCGGCCTCCCGCCCGCCACGGTGATCACCGCAGGCTACGACCCGCTGCGCGACGAGGGCGACGCCTACGCCGCCGCCCTCACCGCGGCCGGCGTGCCGGTGACGCACCTGCGGAACCCGTCGATGATCCACGGGTTCTGGTGGCTGCTGGGCGCCGTCGGGCACACCCGCGCCTCCTACGACGAGGCGGGGGCCGCGCTCCGCGCCGCGCTCGGGAGCTGATCGGGCAGGATCGGTGCCGTGACTTCTCGGCGGGGGGACGACGGCAGCGGGCGGATCACCGTGCACGGGCTGACGAAGCGGTTCGGGCCGGTGAGCGCCGTCGAGGACCTGTCCTTCGCGGTGGAGCGCGGCACCGTCACCGGCTTCCTGGGCCCGAACGGGTCGGGCAAGACCACGACGCTGCGGATGCTGCTCGGGCTCGTCACGCCCACCGCGGGGGAGGCCCGGATCAGCGGGTCGCGCTTCGGTGAGCTGCCGTACCCGGCCCGGGTCGTCGGGGCGGTGCTGGAGGCGCAGGGCTTCCACCCGGCGCGCACCGCGCGGGCCCACCTCGCGGCGTGCGCGGCCGCGATCCGGGTGCCGGACGTCGCGGTCGGGCACGTGCTGACGGCCGTAGGCCTCGACACGGCGGCGACCCGGCCGGTCGGCGGGTTCTCGCTGGGCATGAAGCAGCGCCTCGCGCTGGCGACCGCGCTGCTCGGCGACCCGCAGGTCCTCGTGCTCGACGAGCCGGCCAACGGGCTCGACCCGGAGGGCATCGCCTGGCTGCGCGCGTTCGTCCGCGGGTTCGCGGCGCAGGGGCGCACCGTGCTGGTGTCGAGCCACGTCCTCGCGGAGGTGGAGCAGACCGTCGACCACGTCGTCGTGATCAGTCGGGGACGGTGCGTGCACCAGGGCCCGCTCGCGCGGCTGCGCGGCCGCCCGCGGGTGCTGGTCGCCTGCCCGGACCCCGCCCGGTTGGCCGAGGCGCTGACGAAGGCGGGGCTCGGCGAGATCGAGTCGCGGCGCGACGGGCGGCTCGCCGTCACCGGGGCCGACCCGGCGCGCGTCGGGGACGTCGCGCTGGCCGCTGGCGTCGCGGTGCACGGCCTGGAGGCCGAGCGCGTCGATCTCGAGCAGCTCTACTTCGGCCTGACGGCGGGTGCGCGGTGATCGCGTCGCTGCTCCGCTCGGAGCTCCGCAAGACGACGTCCACGAAGCTGTGGTGGGGGCTGCTGGTCCCAATCGCCGCGCTGGCGCTGCTGGTCAACCTGTTCGGCGGGGTGTTCACCCTCGCGCTGGGCGCGGGCCCCGACGCCGAGGACCGCCTCCCGCTGCTGCTCGCCTCGCTGGCCTACTCCCTGGCGCTGACGGCCACGTTCTCCGCCGTGCACGGGGCGATCGCGACGGCGGGGGAGTTCCGGCACCGCACGATCACCACGACCTACCTCACCGCGCCCGGCCGCGGCGCCGTCCTCGCCGCGAAGACGCTGGTGGCGGCGGGGGTCGGCGTCGTCTACGCGGCGACGACGGCGGTGGTCGGCGTCGTCGGCGGGCTGATCGGGCAGGAGAGCACGCAGTTCCCGGAGGCGGGCGCGCTGCTCGGCGTCGTCGGGATCGGGGCGGCGGTGTGCGCGCTGTGGGGGGCCTTCGGCGCGGCGCTGGGCACAGTGCTGACCAACCAGGTCACCGTGCTCGTGCTGCTGCTGGTCTACGTGCTGCTCGGGGAACCGCTGCTGTCGCTGCTGCTCACCGCGGACGACTCGCCCGCTGTGGCCGGGATCAGCGCGTACCTGCCCGTCAACGCGGGGGAGGTGGCGCTCTACGACGTGCCGGCCCGGGTGCTCGTCGGCCCCGCCGACGGCACCGACCTGCTCGGGCTGGCGGCCGGGGTGTCCGGGCCGCCGCCGTGGTGGGGCGGGCTGCTGATCCTCGTCGGGTGGACGGCGGTCGGGGCGGCGCTGGGCGGGTGGCTCGGGACCCGGCGCGACATCACCTGAGCTGAGCGGCGCCCCCCGGGACTGCAGCATGGCCACCTTCACGCGACGACGTGGCGTGAAGGTGGCCATGCTGCAACGGCGGGGCGCGAGTCCCGGCCGCGACGTAGCGTGGTCCGGTGCCCGAGAACGCTCCCCCCACCGGCTGGATCCGCCGGCTCACCGGCGCCTGCCTGCGCCACCGCGGCGTCGCGATCGGCGCGCTCGTCGCATCCGCCCTCGGCGTCAGCCTGGAGGCGGTCGGCCCGCTCCTGACGCGCGTCGCCGTCGACGACGCCGTGGCCGGGTCCACGGCCGTGCTCGGCACCGTCGTGGCCGCGATCGCCGGGCTGGCGCTGGTGCGGTTCGCGGCGTCGTTCCTGCGCCGGTTCCTGGCCGGGCGCCTCGCGCTCGACGTGCAGCACGACCTGCGCCGCCAGGTGTTCGCCGCGGTCCAGCGCCTCGACGGGCAGCGCCAGGACGCCATGCGCACCGGGCAGGTCGTGTCGCGCTCGATCACCGACCTGCAGCTCGTGCAGTCGCTGCTGTCGATGGTGCCGCTGGCGCTGGGGTCGGTGGTGCTCGTCGTCGCGTCGATGGCGGCGATGCTGTGGCTCTCGCCGCTGCTCACGCTCGTCGCGCTGATCCTGCTGCCGGTCGCCGGGTTCGTCACCGCGCGGGCGAGGGCGTCGCTGTTCCCGGCGACGTGGTCGGCGCAGCAGCGCGCGGCCGACGTCGCGCAGCAGGTGGAGGAGACCGTCACCGGCGTCCGCGTGGTGAAGGGGTTCGGGCAGGAGACGCGCGAGGTCGGGGCGCTGGAGGGCCGCGCCCGCACGCTCTACGCCGAGCGCATGCGCGCCGCCCGCCTCACCGCGCGGCTCAACCCGACGCTGCTCGCGCTGCCGACGCTCGGCCAGGTCGGCGTCATCGGGCTCGGCGGGTACCTGGCGCTGACCGGTTCGATCACGCTGGGCACCTTCCTCGCGTTCACGACGTACGTGGCCGGGCTCGTCGGGCCCGCGCGGCTGCTCGGGTCGCTCGTCGTGAGCGCGCAGCTCGCGCGTGCGGGCGTCGAGCGGGTGTACGACCTGGTCGACTCGCAGCCCGACGTCACCGACCCGCCCGTTCCGGCGACGCTGCCCGACGGGCCGCTGTCGGTGGAGCTCGACGGCGTGCGGTTCGGCTACTCCCGCAAGGAACCCGTCCTCGACGGGGTCTCGCTGACCGTCGCGCCGGGCGAGACGCTCGCGCTCGTCGGCACCGCAGGCTCCGGCAAGTCGACGGTGGCGCTGCTGCTCCCGCGCTTCTACGACCCGCAGGACGGACAGCTGCGCCTGGGCGGCGTGCCGCTGCCCGACCTGCGGCTGGCCGACCTGCGCCGCGAGCTCGGCGTGGTGTTCGAGGAGGCGTTCCTGTTCTCCGACACCGTGCGCGCCAACATCGCCTACGGCTGCCCCGACGCCTCCGACGACGAGGTCCGCGCCGCGGCGGAGGCGGCGCAGGTGCACGAGTTCGTCGAACGCCTGCCCGACGGCTACGCCACGATGGTCGGCGAGCGCGGTCTGACCCTGTCCGGCGGGCAGCGCCAGCGGATCGCCCTGGCCCGCGCGGTGCTCACCGACCCCCGCGTCCTCGTGCTCGACGACGCCACCTCGGCCGTCGACAGCGCCACCGAGGCCGCCATCCACGACACCCTGCGCACGCTGACGGCCGGGCGCACGACCCTGCTCGTCGCGCACCGCCGCTCCACCCTCGCCCTCGCCGACCGGATCGCCGTGCTCGACGCGGGGCGGGTCGTCGACGTCGGGACCGAGGCCGAGCTGACGGCCCGCTGCGGGCTGTTCCGCGAGCTGCTCGCCGTCGACGACGCCCCGGCGCCGGTGGCGGCGTCGACCGGACCGGGCGGGACCACCCCGGAGCTGTGGCCCGCGCCGGAGAGCGTCCCGGGGTCGGACGCGGCGCTGCGGGTCGCCGTCGCCGCCTCGGGGGTCCCGACCGGGCGGCCGTCGGGCGTCGGGGGGCCGTCGGCGATGGCCGGGGCGATGCCCGTCACCGCGGCGCTGGCCGCGTCCGTCGCCGCGCTCCCGCCCGCCGCGGAGCAGCCGCGCCTGGGCGACGAGGAGCCCACCGCGCCCGACCCCGGCTTCCGGCTGGCCCGGCTGCTGCGGCCGGTCCGCTGGCTGATCGTGGCGACGATCGGGCTCGTCTCGGTCGACGCCCTCACCACGCTCGCGTTCCCGACCGTCGCCCGCCTCGCCGTCGACGGCGGGATCACCGCGGGCTCCACCACGACGCTATGGACGGCGACGCTGCTCGGCGTCGGGGTGGTGGCGGTGGGCTGGCTGGTCGTCGCGCTGCAGACCGTCACCACCGCGCGGGCCGGGGAGAGCCTGCTCTACCTGCTGCGCGTGCGCAGCTACGCGCACCTGCAGCGGCTCGGGCTCGACTTCTACGAGCGCGAGGTCTCCGGCCGGATCATGACGCGGATGACCACCGACGTCGACGCGCTGTCGGTGTTCCTGCAGACCGGGCTCGCGCAGGCCGTGGTCAGCCTGCTCACCGTCGTCGGGGTGGCGGTGGCGCTGCTGCTCACCGACGCCGCGCTCGCCGTCGTCGCGCTCGCGGTGCTGCCGGTGCTGATCCTCGCGACGGTGATCTTCCGGCGGCTGTCGTCGCGGGCGTACGCGGAGGCGCGGGAGAAGGTCGGCGCGGTCAACGCCGACATGCAGGAGAACGTCTCCGGCGTGCGCATCGCGCAGGCCTACGTCCGGGAGGAGCGCAGCGCCGCCGCCTTCTCCGACCGCAGCGAGGCCTACCGCCGCACCCGGATGCGCGCCCAGCGCTACATCGCGACCTACTTCCCGTTCGTCGCGCTGCTCTCGGACGTCTCGCAGGTCGCGGTGCTCGGCGTCGGGGCCGCGCGGGTGGCGGCAGGCGACCTCACCCCGGGCGTGCTCACCGCGTTCCTGCTCTACCTGGGCCTGTTCTTCGCCCCGGTGCAGCAGCTCTCGCAGGTGTTCGACGCCTACCAGCAGGCGCGCGTCGGGCTGACCCGGATCGCCGACCTGCTGCGCACCCCGACCTCGGAGGCCCCGGCCGTCGACCCGGTCCCGGTGCCCGCCCGGCTGCGCGGCGAGGTCGAGCTGCGCGACCTGTGCTTCGCCTACCCCGGTGCCCCGGCGCCGGCCCTGGACCACGTGTCGCTGCGCGTCGCGCCCGGCGAGACGGTCGCGCTGGTGGGCGCGACGGGTGCGGGCAAGTCGACGCTGGTCAAGCTGCTGGCCCGGTTCTACGAGGCCGGGTCGGGCGCGGTGCTGGTCGACGGCGTCGACGTGCGGCGGTTCGCCCTGGCCGACTACCGGCACCGGCTCGGGATCGTGCCGCAGGAGCCGCACCTGTTCACCGGCGACGTCGCCGCCAACATCGCCTACGGCCGCCCGTCGGCGACGCCGGCGGAGATCGAGGCGGCGGCGCGAGCGGTCGGGGCGCTGGACCTGGTGCGCACGCTGTCCGGCGGGTTCCGGCACCCGGTCGGGGAGCGCGGCCAGGGCCTCTCGGCGGGGCAGCGCCAGCTCATCGCGCTGGCGCGGGCGGAGCTGGTCGACCCCGACCTGCTGCTGTTCGACGAGGCCACCGCCGCGCTGGACCCCGCCACCGAGGCCGCCGTCCTCGCGGCGGGGGACCGGGTCGTGTCGCGGCGCACCGCGTTCGTCGTGGCCCACCGCCTCGCCACCGCCGCCCGCGCCGACCGGATCGTGGTGCTCGAGGGCGGCCGGATCGTGGAGGAGGGCCCGCACGCCGAGCTGCTCGCGGCGGGCGGCCCCTACGCCCGCCTGTGGCGGGCGGGAGAGCTGGAACCCGCCGCCTGACCCCCTCGCGGGTCCCGGGATCGCGCGCGTGAGTCGCCGGGGTTCGGGGCGGCCGGACCCTCGCACCGGCGCACCACCGGCAGGACGACCGGTCCGCTGCGGGCCGGATCGGTCTGCCACCGGCCCCGTGCAGGACGACCGACCGGCCGGGCGTCGGCGGCACACTCGCCGGGCGGCGGCGGCATACTCGCCGGGGTGAGCGGCAAACTCGCCGGGTCTGCCCGAAATCGGGCACGGGTTTGGCGTTCGCCCGCGCATCCGGCACCATCTGACGGGTGCCCGGCCCGTACGACGACCTCGTCGACCATCTCGTACGCAGCTCACCGTTGAGCGCGAGCGAGGCGACGCGGGTGGTCGCCGAGGTCGTGGCCTACTTCGCGGAGCCGGTGCAGGACTACGTCCGCCGCCGGCACACCGAGCTCCGGAACCGCGGATGGCACAACGACCGGATCTTCGCGGCGCTCGGCACCGAGCTGGCCACGCGGCGGGTGGCCCCGCCCGCGCTGTCGGCCCGGCAGCTGCGCCGACTCGTGTACGGCTAGAGAACAGGACACGCCCATGTGCGGAATCGTCGGGTACGTCGGGCCGCAGGACGCGGCCCCGATCCTCGTGGAGGGTCTGGGCCGGCTGGAGTACCGCGGCTACGACTCCGCGGGCCTCGCCGTGATGACGAAGGCCGGGCTGAAGGTGCGCAAGGTGAGCGGCCGGGTCGCGGCGCTGGCCGCCGACCTGCCCGCCCGATTCAAGGGCGCCCCCGGCATCGGGCACACCCGCTGGGCCACCCACGGCGGCCCGACGCCGGAGAACGCCCACCCGCACACCGACGGCAGCGGCCGCATCGCGGTGGTGCACAACGGCATCATCGAGAACGCCGAGGAGCTGCGCGCGAAGCTCACCGCCGACGGCGTGGAGTTCGTCAGCCAGACCGACACCGAGTGCGTCGCGCACCTGGTCGCCGCCGCGTTCACCGCGGGCGCGGGCGACCTGGAGCAGGCCGTGCGCTGGGCCCTGCGGCAGGTGGTCGGCGCGTACGGCCTCGCCGTCGTCGACGCCGAGCACCCCGACCGGATCGTCGTCGCCCGCAACGGCAGCCCGGTGCTGCTCGGCGTCGGGGAGAAGGAGATGTTCGTGGCGTCCGACGTCGCGGCGCTCGTCGGCTACACCCGCCAGGTCGTCTACCTCGACGACGGCGAGCTCGCCAGCCTCACCGCGGGCGGCTACCGCACCTTCACCCTCGACGACACGTCGACGGCGAAGAGCCCGTCCACGATCGACTGGGACGTCGTCGGCGCCGAGATCGGCGACCACGCGCACTTCCTGATCAAGGAGATCGAGGAGCAGCCCGCGACGATCACCCGCGCGCTGGCCGGCCGCCTCGACGAGCGCTTCTCCACCGCGCACCTCGGCGGGCTCAACCTCAGCGTCCGCGAGGCCCGGGAGTTCCGCCGGGTGAAGATCCTCGGCTGCGGCAGCGCCTGCTACGCGGGTGACCTGGGCGCCCAGCTCATCGAGGACCTCGCCCGGCTGCCCGCCACGAGCGAGGCGGCCAGCGAGTTCCGCTACCGCAACCCGGTCGTCGAGCCCGACACGCTCTACGTCGCGGTCAGCCAGTCCGGCGAGACCGTCGACACCCTCGCCGCGGTGCAGGAGCTGCAGCGCAAGGGCGGCCGCGTCATCGGCATCATCAACGTGGTCGGCTCGACGATCGCGCGCCAGGTCGACGGCGGCATCTACCTGCACGCCGGCGCGGAGATGTCGGTGGCCGCCACGAAGTCGTTCACCTCGACGGTCACCGCGTTCGCCCTGCTCGCGCTGCACCTGGGCCGCATCCGCGACCTCTCGCCGACCGACGGCACCCGGATCATCAACGGCCTCGCCGCGCTGCCCGAGCAGGTCCGCGAGATCCTCAAGCTCTCCGACGAGATCGCCGAGGTGGCCCGGGAGATCGCGCCGAGCCCCAGCATGATGTTCGTCGGGCGCCGCCGCGGCTGGCCGGTGGCGCGCGAGGGGGCGCAGAAGCTCAAGGAGATCTCCTACATCCACGCGGAGGCGTACCCCTCGGCCGAGCTCAAGCACGGCCCGCTCGCGCTGATCAGCCCGGAGATGCCGACGGTCGCGATCGTCCCCGACGACGACCTGCTCGACAAGAACACCTCCACGCTCTCGGAGATCAAGGCCCGCAGCGGCCCGGTCATCGCGCTCGCGCACCGGCAGCTGCCGGCGGAGCTGGCCGACCGCACCATCGTGATCCCGCGCAACGAGCCGGAGCTCGACCCGATCCTGCTCTCGATCCCGCTGCAGCTGCTGGCCTACCACGCCGCGGTGGCCCTGGAGCGCGACGTCGACAAGCCGCGCAACCTGGCGAAGTCGGTCACGGTCGAGTGACCCGTGAGCGGATACGGCTGCCCGGGCAGCCGTATCCGCTCACGGGCGCCGGAGACGCCCGGATACCGTCGGCCGGTGCTCGACTCCACCGCCGCCGTCCTGCTCGCCCGCACCGCCCGCGCCCAGCGCGACGGCCGCGTCCCGTCACTGGTGGCGGGGGTGGTGCGCGACGGCGGGCTGGTGTGGTCGGCGGGTCGCGGGGCGATCGAGGAGCCGCACCGGGACGTCCAGTACCGGCTGGGCTCGATCAGCAAGACGGTCACGGCGATCACGGTCCTGCGCCTGCGCGACGAGGGGCTGCTCGACCTCGGCGACCCGCTGGAGCGCCACCTGCCCGGCACCCCGCTGGGCGACCGGACCCTGGGGCAGCTGCTCAGCCACCTCGCCGGAGCCGGGTCGGAGAGCCCGGGGCAGTGGTGGGAGCGCACGCCCGGCACGACGCTGGAGGGCCTCGCCCTCTCCGACGCCGACGTCGTGCTGCCCGCCGCCCGCCGCTTCCACTACTCCAACCTCGGCTTCGGCCTGCTCGGGGAGCTCGTCGCCCGGGCGCGCGGGCGCAGCTGGTCGGAGGTCGCGCGCGACGAGGTGCTGCTCCCGCTCGGGATGCGCCGCACGACCCCGCGCCCCGACGGCCGCGCCGCCCAGGGGTACGCCGTGCACCCGTGGGCCGACGTGACGCAGGTCGAGCCCGAGCACCACGCCGAGGTCATGGCCCCGGCCGGGCAGCTCTGGGCGACCGCCGACGACCTCGCCCGGCTCGGTGCGTTCCTGCTCGGCGACACCGGGGACGTCCTCTCGCCCGACACCGTCGAGGAGATGACGCTGCCGGCCGGGATCGACTCCTCGGCGCCCGGCTGGTCGTCCTACGGACTGGGCGTGCAGGTGCAGCGCACCGCCGACGGGACCGTGCTGGTCGGCCACGGCGGCTCGATGCCCGGCTTCCTCGCCGGGCTGTGGGTCGACCGCGAGGAGGCCACCGGGGCCCTCGCGATGGGCAACACCACCTCCGGCCTCGACGGCGGGCTGCCGGCGGGGCTGCTCGCCGACGTCCGCGCGGCCGAGCCCCGCGTCGTCGACGCCTGGGAGCCCACCCCGTCGCCGGTGCCGCTGGAGCTGCTCGGGCCCTGGTACTGGGGCCCCTCGCCGTACGTGCTGCGCGCCGTGCCGGGCGGGCTGCTGCACCTGGGCGGGCTCGGGCGGCCGGGCCGGTCCAGCCGCTTCCGCCCCGGCCCGGACGGCACCTGGACCGGCCTCGACGGCTACTTCGCGGGCGAGACCCTGCGCCTGGACCCGGTGGCGCTGAACCTGGCCACGTTCGTCCTCACCCGCACCCCGTACGACCCGACCGCGCCGGTGCCCGGCGGCGCGGGCGACTGGGCCTAGTCCTCGGCGAGAAGCCGGGCCCGGCGGGCCAGCACCTCGGGCCGGCGCCGGTCGTCGGCGGGCAGGCGCTCGGCGAGCAGGTCGTGCACCTCGAGCTCGTCGCGGCCCAGCGGGTGCGCGGCGAGCTCGGCCAGCAGGTCGACGTCGTCGGCGTCGAGGACGGCGCGGCGCAGGCCGACCTCCAGCTGGTCGCGCAGCTCCCGGATCTCCGGGGCGTCCGAGCGCGGCAGCAGGGGCCCGGCGCACGCGCGCAGGGCCTCGGCGGCGTTCCCCTTGCGCAGCGCGGTGCGGACGGCGTCGAAGTCGGTGTCGACGGCGGCGTCGAGGCGGTACGGGCGGGTGCGCAGGACGTCGGCCCCGATCAGGCCGCGCAGCCGCAGGATCTCCCCGCGGACGGTGGTGGGGTTGCCGTCGTCGCCGTAGAGCAGCAGGGCGAGGCGCTCGGCGGTGAGGCCGTCGGGGTGCAGGGCGAGCGCGGTGAGGATCTCGGCGGGCCGCAGGGTGACCTGCACCGTCTTGCCGTTGAGCACCACGCGCGGGCCGGCCTCGCCCATGAACCGCAGCGACAGCGCGCTGCGCCGGGCGGCGCGGGCGGGGCGCGGCGTGCGCAGCAGGTACCCCTCGGCGAGCGGCTCGACCACCATCTCGCGGCCGTCGTCGAGCAGCACGCGGTCGGACCCCTGCGGCAGCGCGACCCGCTCGGGCCACGTGCCGTACGGCTCGCCCGCGACGATCCGGCCGGTCGGGGTGACGAGCGCACCCTGCCCCCGCAGGCTCGTCAGGTGCGGCATGTTCCGCACGCGCAGCCGCTCGTCGGCGATGGCCAGGCGCACGCGCAGCTGGTTCTCCGCGAGCTGCGCGGTGGCCGACACGAGCTGCACCATCGCCGGGTGCACGGTGTGCAGCGGCCCGGAGATGTCGATGGCGCCGAGGATCGCGCCGGTGTCGGGGTCGTGCACGGGGGCGGCCGCGCAGGTCCACGCGTGGAACGCGCGCACCAGGTGCTCGGCGGAGTGGATCTGCACCGGGGCGTCGATGGCGAGGGTGGTGCCCATGGCGTTGGTGCCGATCGCGTCCTCGGACATCTTGAACCCCGGCGACAGGCCGGTGTCGTCGGCGATGTGCAGCAGCCGGGCCGCGCCCTCGCGCCACAGGATGGTGCCGTCGGCGTCGGTGACGAGCATGACGTGCATGGCCTCGTCGGCGATGCTCACGAGCGTGCTGCGCAGCAGCGGCAGGACGTCGTTGAGCGGGTGCGTCTCGCGCACCTCGGACAGGTCGTCCTCGGCGAACACCGCGGGCGGGGTGTGCCGGTCGGGGTCGACGTGCGCGGCGAGGCTGCGCTGCCAGCTCGCGGACACCAGCGACCGCGGGGCCCGCCCACCGGACCCGCCGGTCAGGGCACTGTCGTAGATCCCGTGCAGCACGCGGGCGTGCTCGACGGGATCGTGCACGGGCGTCGTGCCGTGCTCTCCGCGCGTCGTCATCCGTAGCTCCGAGCGTCATCGCCCCAGGACATGCCCCGCGGCCATCATCGCCCAGGCCCCCGAACGGGGCAAGCCGATCGTCGTTGCGCGTGCAACGTCGAGGCAACGCGGCGGTGCCTAACGTCGCACCCCAGTGATGCGAGACACGCCCGACGGCCCCAAGGAGGTTGGTCCGTGACCATCGATGCCGTGCTCGAGCCGGACGTGGCTCCGTTCGACCGCTCCGCCGCCGGGCGCCCGACGGCGCGCCGCACCGCCCGCCTGCTGATCGTCGACGGCGAGGCGATCGTCCGCTTCGGCCTGCGCCAGCTCGTGGCTCCCGACCCCGAGCTGGCCGTCGTCGGCGAGGCCGCGTCCCCGCGCGACGCCCTCGTCGTCGCCGACCGGTGCCCGCCCGACCTGGTGATCCTCGACGTCGACCTGGGCCGCGGCGACTCGGCGGGCGTCGAGCTGGCCCGGATGCTGCTCGAGCGCCACCGCGGCGTGCGGGTCCTCGTGCTGACGAGCTGTCGCGACCGCGAGGTCATGCGCCGCACCGTGCGCCTCGGCGTGCACGGCTACCTGCGCAAGGGCGCCGAGACCGCCGACATCCTGCGCGCGATCCACGCCCTGCTGCGCGGCGAGAGCGTCTTCGACTCCCGCGGCCCCGGCGCGGTCACCGACGTCGTGCGCGAGGAGGACCGCCCCGCCGTCCGCCAGCTCGGCGGCGCGATGCTCACCGACCGCGAGAACCAGGTGCTGCGCCTGCTCGCCGTGGGGATGTCCAACCGCGAGATCGGCGTGCGGCTGCTGATCAGCGAGGCCACGGTCAAGTTCCACGTGCGCAACCTGCGCGACAAGCTCGAGGTCCGCCGCCGCACCGAGATCGTCTACACGGCCACGCGGCAGGGCATCGTCTGACCCTGCTCTACCCTGCTCCGATGGAGCTGGTGCCGGCCGTGCTGGCCAGCGGGTGGGCGAGCGGCGTCAACGCCTACCTCTGCGTGGTCGTGCTCGGCGTGCTGGGCCGCTTCGGCGGGATCGAGGCGGTGCCCGAGGCCCTGACCCGCACCGACGTGCTCGTCGTCGCCGCGGTGCTCTACCTGCTGGAGTTCGTCACCGACAAGATCCCCTACGTCGACTCGCTGTGGGACGCGGTGTCCACCGCGATCCGGCCGACGGCGGGCGCGGTGATCGGGCTGCTCCTCGCCGGCGACGCGTCCTCGCTGGAGCAGGCGGTGCTGGCCGCGAGCGGTGGGGCGGCGGCGCTGGTCAGCCACCTCGTCAAGGGCGGGCTGCGGCTGATCGTCAACACCTCGCCCGAACCCGTCACGAACATCGGGGTGAGCCTCGGCGAGGACGTCGCGGTGGCCGGGGTGGCGACGCTCGTCGTCGTCGCCCCCGTGGTGGCGTTCGGGATCGCCGCGGTGCTGCTGGTGATCGGGCTGATCCTGCTGGTGCTGCTCTGGCGGAACGTGCGGCGCGGGTACCGCCGCTACCGCGCCTGGCGGGAGCGGCGGCTCGCGACCGCGTGAGGCTCAGCCGAAGAAGACCTCGGCCTCGGCGTAGAGCGCGGGGTCGACGACCTTGAGCTCCTTCGTCGCCTCGCTCAGCGGCACCATCGTGATGTCGGTGCCGCGCAGCGCCGTCATCTGGCCCCAGGCCCCGGCGTGCACCGCGTCGATCGCGTGCAGGCCGAAGCGGGTGGCGAGCCAGCGGTCGCGGGCGGTCGGGGTGCCGCCGCGCTGCACGTGCCCGAGCACCGTCGTGCGGGCCTCCTTGCCGGTGCGCGCCTCGATCTCCTTGGCCAGCCAGTCGCCGATGCCGCCGAGGCGGACGTGGCCGAACGCGTCCTTCTCCTCGTTGAGCAGCGACTCGTCGCGGTCCTTCGGCTTCGCGCCCTCGGACACGACGATGATCGGCGCGTAGTCGAGCCGGAAGCGCGACTCGACCCAGGTGCAGACCTGCTCGATGTCGAAGCGCACCTCGGGGATGAGGATGATGTTGGCGCCGCCCGCCATGCCGGCGTGCAGCGCGATCCAGCCCGCGTGCCGGCCCATGACCTCGACGATGAGCGCGCGGTGGTGCGACTCGGCGGTGGTGTGCAGCCGGTCGATGGCCTCCATCGCGATGTTGACCGCGGTGTCGAAGCCGAACGTGTAGTCGGTGCCGGACAGGTCGTTGTCGATCGTCTTCGGCACCCCGATGACGTTGACGCCGATCTCGTGCAGCTTCGTCGCGACGCCGAGGGTGTCCTCGCCGCCGATCGCGATGAGCGCGTCGACGCCGAGGTTCTGCAGGTTGGTGCGGATCTTCTCGACACCGCCCTCGATCGCGAACGGGTTGGTGCGCGACGAGCCGAGGATCGTGCCGCCGCGGGGCAGCAGGCCCCGGACGGCGGGGATGTCCAGCGGCTTCGTCAGTGCCTCGAGCGGCCCGCGCCAGCCGTCGCGGAAGCCGACGAACGAGTAGCCGTACTCGGGGACGCCCTTGCGGACGATCGCCCGGATGACCGCGTTCAGTCCGGGGCAGTCGCCACCACCGGTGAGCACGCCGACGCGCATGTGAGAGGCCTCTCCATCGATGCAGAAGTGGGCACACGCTAGCGTCGCCGGTCCGGGCGGGTGCGAGGAGGTGGGCGGTGCGCGAGCTGACGGCCGACTGCGCGCGCTGCACGGCGCTGTGCTGCGTCGTCCCCGCGTTCGCCGCGTCGGCCGACTTCGCGATCGACAAGCCCGCCGGGACCCCGTGCCCGAACCTGCGCCCCGACCACGGCTGCGGCATCCACCCCTCGCTGCGGGAGCGGGGCTTCCCCGGCTGCACCGTCTACGACTGCTTCGGCGCGGGCCAGCAGGTCGTGCAGGTGACGTTCGGCGGGCACCCCGACACCCGGGTCGCCGCGGTGTTCCCGACGATGCGGGTGCTGCACGAGCTGCTCGCGTTCGAGACCGCCGCGCTGGCGCTCGGCACCGCGCTGGACGGCGACCTGCGCCGCGCCCGCGACGAGACGCTGCGCCTGTCCGGCGGCACCCCGGACGCGCTCGCCGCCCTCGACCCGTCGGCGCACCGGGCGGAGGTGGCGGGGCTACTGCGGGCGGTCAGCGCGCTGGTCCGCGACCCGGCCGGCCCCGACCACGCGGGCGCCGACCTCGTCGGGTCCCGGCTGCGCGACCTGCGCCGCGGCTGCCTGCGCGGGGCGGTGCTGCTGGGGGCCGACCTGCGCGGGGCGGACCTGCGCGGCGCCGACCTGCTGGGCGCCGACCTGCGCGGCGCGGACCTGTCGGGGGCCGACCTCACCGGTGCGCTGTTCGTCGTGCAGGCCCAGCTCGACGCGGCCCGCGGCGACGCGGCGACCGTGGTCCCGGCGGGCCTGCGGCACCCGGCGCACTGGCCCTCGGGCGGCGGGCGCGGCTGACGCCCCGGTGCGGCCGGCTCACACCACCGCGTCCACCAGCCCGTACGCCACGGCCTCGGCGGCGGTGAACCAGCGCTCGGCCGCGGTGTCGGCCGCGACCTCCGCGGCGTCGCGCCCGCTGCGGGCCGCGGTCACGGCGACGGCCTCCCGCCGCTGCGCCCCGGACACCGTCGCCGGGGCCGGGTCCGCCGCCGGGGTGCGCAGGGCCAGCCGGGCGTGCCGGGCGGCCGTCCGCCGCCCGGGCGCCCCCGCGGTGACGACCAGCTGCCCCACCCCGGCCACGGCGCCGACGGCGCAGGTCGCGACCTCGGGCCCGACCAGCGCCATCGTGTCGACGACGGCGAGCCCGGCTCCCGCCGTCCCGGCGGTGCAGGACACGGTCAGCGTGATCTCCGCCCGCGGGTCGCGGGCGGCCAGCAGCCGCAGCCGCGCGCACACCCGGTCGGCGGCGTCGGCGTCGAGGACCCCGCCGACGTGGACGATCCGCACGTCGAGCAGGTGCTCGGCCACCGGGTCGGCGCCCGCCACGAGCAGCGTCGAGGTGAACGAGGGCTGCGGGGGCTGCGGCGGGGGCAGCGGCACGACGGTGGGGCGGTGGGGTTCGGGCACGGGAGCTCCTCGGGTCGGGCGGTCCCGCCGACGCTAGGACGGCCGGGCCCGCCCGGCGGCCGCGTTCGCCGTGGGCCCGCGTTTGCGCCGTGGGCGAACGGGCAAACCCGCGGCCGTGGAACACCTCGACGACGCCCACGCCCGGCCCGCCGGCGCCTCCGACGCACTCGTCTCCGCGGTCGGGACCCTGTCCGAGGCGCTGGAGCGGATCGAGCGCGCCCGCGGCGCGCTCTACGAGTTCCACCAGCTCACCGGCGGCGCCGACGCGCTCCTCGACGACGTCGTCGACGGGCTGCGGGCCGAGGGCCACGGCGATCTGGCCGACCGGATCTCCGAGGAGCTCATCGGGCTCAACGCGATCGCGGGGCGCTGGACGTTCCAGATCGTCGAGGAGTTCGACGACGGCTACTACGCGACCTGGCGGGAGCTGGAGCGCACCGTCCGCGACGCCACGATGGGCGGGCGCCGGCACGTCCTGGAGGCGGAGATGAAGGCACGTCGGCGCACGGCGGGCCGCGCAGGTCACGAGGCCACTCCGGGCTGATCGGGGGATTCACCTCACGTCCATCCGGAGGCCACCGGCTCCTCGATCGGGCTACCTAGTGTCGGAGCGTTCCCGAGCGCCCACCAGGAGGATGACCGTGGCAAAGCCCTGCCCGGATGCCGACCCCACCACCCGGCCCGGCACCGTCGCGCTGCCGTTGCTGTCCGACCAGCACCGCTCCGACCAGCACCGCCCCGGCCGCCTCTACACCTGCCGCTACCGCTGCGGCGACGCCTGCGCGCAGCCCGTCCCGAACCGCTCGGAGAACGAGTACTTCGGCACGATCCTGCAGCGGGCGATCTCCCGCCGCGGGGCGCTGCGCGCCGGGGCCGTGATCACCCTGGCCGTCGGCGCGTCCGGGGCGCTGGCCGCGTGCGCCCCCGCGGCCCCCGGCGCGCCCGAGGGCACGGGCGGCGGCCTGCCCGTCGGCCTCGACTACGAGACCGTGCCCGTCAACAACACCGACGCGATCACGGTGCCGCCGGGCTACCGCAGCAACGTCGTGATCCGCTGGGGCGACCCGATCGTCGACGGCGCGCCGGAGTTCGACTTCGCGAACCAGACGCCGGAGGCCCAGGCGCAGCAGTTCGGCTACAACAACGACTTCTGCGGCGTGCTGCCGCTCGACGGCGACCGCCTCGTCATGTTCAACAACCACGAGTACACGATCGAGCCGCTGATGTTCGCCGGCTACGACGAGGAGAACCCCACCGAGACGCAGGTGCGGATCGGGATGGCCGCGCACGGGCTGTCGGTGCACGTGGTGGAGCGCGACCCGGCCACCGGCGAGATGCGCGCGGTCCTCGACCCCCTCAACCGCCGCTACACCGCCACCTCGGAGTTCCGGCTGACCGGGCCCGCCGCCGGGTCGGCGCTGCTGCAGACCTCCGCCGACCCCACCGGCACCCGCGTGCTCGGCACGCTGAACAACTGCGCGGGCGGCGTCACGCCGTGGGGCACGTTCCTGTCCGGCGAGGAGAACTTCAACCAGTACTTCGCCAACGCAGCGTCGGTCGTCGACCCCGCGGTGCTGGCCCGGGCCGAGCGCTACGGGATCACCGAGGAGGCCTCGGAGCGCAAGTGGGAGCGCTTCGACCCGCGCTTCGACATGCTCGCCGAGCCCAACGAACCCAACCGGTTCGGCTGGATCGTCGAGGTCGACCCGCAGGACCCGACGGCCACCCCGGTCAAGCGGACGGCGCTGGGCCGGTTCAAGCACGAGGGCGCCACCATCCACCTGGCCGCCGACGGCCGCGCCGTCGCGTACATGGGCGACGACGAGCGCTTCGACTACGTCTACAAGTACGTCTCGAACGCCGCGGTGCGGGAGGGCAACACCCGCGCCGCCCGCGAGGCCAACGCCACCCTGCTCGACGACGGCACCCTCTACGTCGCCCGCTTCACCGGCAACAGCCCGGCCACCGAGATCACCGGCGACGGCGCCCTGCCCGCCGACGGCGCGTTCGACGGCACCGGTGAGTGGATCAAGCTGGCGGCGGGCACGGAGTCGTTCGTGCCGGGGATGTCGGCCGAGGAGGTCTACGTCTTCACCCGCCAGGCCGCCGACGTCGTCGGGGCCACGAAGATGGACCGCCCCGAGGACGTCGAGGCCAACCCGGTGACCGGGCGCGTCTACATCGCGCTCACCAACAACACCGACCGCGGCACCGAGGGCGCGGCCGGTCCCGACGAGGCGAACCCGCGCACCGAGAACGCGCACGGGCACGTCGTCGAGTTCGAGGAGGACGGCGGCGACGCGGCGGCCGGCGCCTTCTCCTGGCGGATCCTGCTGGTCTGCGGGGACCCGGAGGACCCGAGCACGTACTTCGCCGGGTTCGACAAATCGCAGGTCAGCCCGATCACCTCGCCGGACAACCTCGCGTTCGACGGCCACGGCAACCTGTGGATCTCCACCGACTCCGGACGCGCGCTGGAGGTGGCCGGCACCCCCGCGGGCATCAACGACGGGCTCTACGGGGTGTCGCTGGAGGGGGAGACGCGCGGGCGCACCGCGCTGTTCGCGACCGTGCCGAACGGGGCGGAGTGCTGCGGGCCCGTCGTCACCGACGAGTTCGTGCTGATCTCGCCGCAGCACCCGGGCGACCTCGACGGCGCGAGCACCGAGACCCCGCAGTCGACCTGGCCCGACGGACCGGGCAGCCAGCCGCGGCCGTCGGTCGTGAACATCTGGCGCGAGGGCGAGGGCGGGCGCCCCGGCCGGATCGGCGAGTAGGGGCCCTACGAGCAGGCCGCGGCGAGCGGGCCGCCCGACCCGCCGCCGCGCTCGAACGACACGTGCACGTGGTCGAAGTGGTTCTCGGTCACGCCGCCGCGGTCGGACATGGGCTCCCAGCCCTCGCCGTAGTTGACGCGCTGGCGCCAGATCACGTAGCTGATCCCGAGCGCCTCCTGGTTGGCCAGCGCGCAGTCGGCGATCCGGTCGCCGCGCTCCCGCTCGGTCATGAAGTCGATCGCCAGGCCTCGGGGGTGGTCGGAGACGCGGGCGCGCCCGGCCACCCCGATCAGCGTCGGCGACTCGTAGAGGCAGGAGATGAAGCGGGCCGCGTCGCGGACGAAGTCCTTGACGGCGCCGAGCCCGCGCAGCGGCACGTCGCAGTTCGCGGCGGCCTCGCGGGCCAGGCGGGCCTCCTCGGCCGCGCGGGCCTCCTCGGCGAGTCCGGCCGCCTTGAGCAGCGACTCCGCGTCGGTGACGGGCGCCGCGGCCTCGTCCCGGGCCAGCACCGGCAGGATGCTCGCGGCGAGCAGCCGCCCGTCGACGAGCTGGCCCTCGACGGGTGCGGCCGCCGCCGGTGGCGCGGCGAGCAGGGGCGCCGGGGCGCTCGCGGCCCGGGCCGACTCGGCGGCCAGCGCCAGTGCCGCGGTGTCGTCGGGGTCGGCCGGGAGCGCCGGGACGAGCGGCGCGGCGACCGACAGCAGGCCCGCGGTGGCGGCCGCGGCCACCAACCCGTTGCGGACGGCCGGGGCGGCGTGGCGGGGGCCGACGCGCGGGGCGACGGCGGGCCCGGCCGGGCGGACGTCGTCGGCGAACTCGCGCGGCGGGGCGGCAAACTCGCGCGGCGGGGCGGCAAACTCGCGCGGCGGGGTGGGCTCGGGGGCGGGTCGTTCGAGCAGGGCGACCCCGCCGCCGCCCGCGTACGGGGTGGGCGGCGCGTCGGCGCGACGCG
Source organism: Pseudonocardia petroleophila (assembly GCF_014235185.1). Taxonomy (NCBI): domain Bacteria; kingdom Bacillati; phylum Actinomycetota; class Actinomycetes; order Pseudonocardiales; family Pseudonocardiaceae; genus Pseudonocardia; species Pseudonocardia petroleophila. Next base: position 2,718,722 of record NZ_CP060131.1, read on the forward strand.
ACGCCGCACCGGTGACCGCGACCGCCTGGGGAGCGGACCGCTGGTGCGTGCGCCGGCCGGCGGGGGAGCGGTGCCGGGACACGTCTACCTCTTCGTCGGGCCCTCCGGCGTCCGGTTCGGGGACCGGCCGGGGCGGGGACCCCGGTGCCGTACGGGCTCTTGCGCGGCCGACGATAGCGGTTAGGTCACGGATCGGAGTCAACCGTCACTCCGCGTGAGTCGGGCGTGTCGCTGCGCGCGACGAGCGGCGATCAACACCCGGAGAGGCTGCCGCCGCCACCGGAGTCGAACGAGACGTGCACGTGGTCGAAGTGGTTGGCCGTGACACCGCCCCGGTCCTCCATCGGCTCCCAGCCGCTGCCGTAGTTGATCCGCTGCTCCCAGATGACGTAGCTGATGCCGAGGGAGTCCATGTTGCGCAGCGCGCAGGCGGCCAGGCCGTCGCCGGTGGCGCTGTCGACCATGAAGTCGATGGCCTTGCCCGACGGGTGGTCCGACGTGCCGGCGCGCCCGGCGACACCGTGCATGGTCGACACGTCGTAGAGGCAGCCCAGGAACTCGGCGGCCTCGCGCACGAAGTCCTTCACGGCGCCCAGCTGCCCGGTGTTCAGCCCGCAGTCGGCGCCGACCGAGGACCGGCGCTCGGCCTCCGCCGCCTCGGCGGCGGCCCGCTCGGCCTCCTCCGCGGCGCGCGCCTCGGCGGCGACGCGCTCCTCCTCGGCCCGCGCGATCTGCTCCTCGGCCATCTGCACGGCCTTGACGAGCGGGGCGGGGTCGTCGAGCACGTCGGTGTCGGGGACGACCGGCTGCACCGCCGGGACCATCAGCACCTCGGGCACGGCGGCCTGGACCGGGAGGTCGGAGCGCGCCGCGACGTCGGCGATCTCCGGGGTCGCGGCCGGCGCGGCCGCGCCCATCAGGGACAGCGCGCCACCGGCGACGGCGACGACCGCGGCGCCGCGGCGCACCGGCGTGGAGCCCAGTGGTCCGGGGAACGCCGGGACCACGGGGGTGGAGACGGAGTCCGGCCGGCGCGTGGAGGGCCATCCGGTCGCCCGGCGCAGCGCCGGGGACGGAGTGCTCTCGTGCGCGCGGCGGCCTCGGGGGGAGCGATGCCGAGCCACGTTGAACCTTCCGGGCCGACGGTGCGGCTGGACGTCCGGTTCGGGGGGAGCCGGTCGGGTGGGGAGTCCCGTGTCCAGTTCGTGACCGTGCCGTCATTGACCCGGAACCGAAACTAGGCAACCTCCCCGCGTTCCGCTCGCTCGGACGCGCTCCGCAACGACGACCGTCACTCGGCGTGCGACGAACGGTGCCCGGTTGGCCCGTTCGTCGTACGCGGCGGGCTCACTGCTCGCGCAGTCGGACCACCCGGCCGTTGAGGGGCTGCAGGTCCCGGGCGTCGCCGTCGGGGAAGAGCTCGCGGACCTCGGAGATGGTCTCGTCGGCGACCGAGCCGGGGGTGCGCAGCACCAGCCACGACACGCCCTCGGTGTTGGGCTTCGTGGTGAGCGACCCGGGATAGCGCAGGGTCGACAGGTCCGCGGGCAGGTCGCCGGCCAGGTCCGCCCCGGCGATCGCGATCTCCTCGCCGCACTCCTCGGGCAGGTCGTCGAGGACGCGGTCGGCCGTGGTTCCCCCGGGTCCGCCGCCGTCGAGGAACCGCCCGATGACGAGCGTCTCGCCGTTCGGACCGGCGTGCACGAAGTGCTGCTCGACCGCGTACCGGCGCCCGTCGAGCGTGTGCTCGGAGGCGGTGTGGAAGTGGAACTGCTTGAGCTCGTAGCGGACGCCGTCCAGCGAGATGCCCGCCGCGCCCGCGGGGACCTCGGCCTCGATCGTCTCCTCGCGCCCGCGGGTGGTGCAGCCGGTCGGGTCGTCGGGGTCGCGGCTGACGTAGCGGACGGACAGGTCGACCGACCGCGGGTAGTCGACGACGAGCTCCGGCAGCTCCGGGGCCGGGACCGCGTCCGCCGTGCTCAGGGCGACCGGGCTCTGCTGCGGTCCCGCGGGGGGTGCGGGGCTCGTCGACGCCGCTCCGGACGGCGCGGTGCCCGGCGGGGCCGGTGACGGGTCGGTGGCGCAACCGACCAGCCCGGGGGTGAGGAGGAGGGCGGGGACGGCGGTCAGGAACGAACGGCGGGTGGGCACGACGTCGAGCTCCGGTTCCAGGTCGGTGTCACTCATTCCGGTGATCCGGAAGCTACGCTCGGATGTGGATCGTTGCCAGTGCTAAGCGTATGTCGTCCCCGATGTCCGGATCCGGCCCGAGACCGCGGATGAGCAGCCCGAATCCGGGGTCGGATCGACCCGTGTAGGGTTCGTGGTGTTCGTCCGTCGGTTTCGGTGTTCGTGTGATGCACGCCCGCAGGAACAAGTTGTCGGGGACAGCCCGGTCCACAGAGGTCCGGGGGGTCGCCGTCAGGGACGGTCGGTCGGGTGGTCGCGCAGTGCGACCCCCACCACCATCTGCTAGGAGCTCATCGCATGGCGCAGGGAACTGTGAAGTGGTTCAACGGGGAGAAGGGCTTCGGCTTCATCTCCGTCGACGGGGGCGGCGCTGACGTCTTCGTGCACTACTCCGAGATCGACGCGGGCGGCTTCCGCTCGCTCGACGAGGGGCAGCGCGTGGAGTTCGAGGTCGGCCAGGGCGCCAAGGGGCCGCAGGCCACCGGCGTTCGCGTCGTCTGACCCACCTCTCTTCGCGGAAGCCCGTCACCCCCTCGGGGGTGGCGGGCTTCCGTCGTTCCGGGGCCCCGACGGCGCAGACCGAGAGGTCACCGCGCAGACCGCCGGCGGCCTGCGCGGTGCACCCGGGTCTGCGAGGTCGGTCGCACGTGGCCCGGCGGCGCTCATGCGGCCGGCGGGTCGTCCAGCAGGTACCAGGGCACCATGTTGATCGCGCCGTTGAGGCCGGGCATGGGCACGCCCTGGGCCGTCAGGTCGCGCTCCTCGTCGCGCGCCACCACCATCCACCGCCCCGCGGTGTCGCGGCTGAGTTCGAGCTCGACCGTCTGGTCCTCGCCGTCGGCGCGGGAGCGGTAGATGCGGCACCGCGAGGCGATCTCCCAGAGCTGGGCCTCGACGAGGAACGGCACCTTCTCCAGGATGGGGAGCACGTCGTCCATGGGCGCACGCTATCGGGACGACGCCCGCGGGGATGTCTCAGATCGCGCCTGCGCGCGCCGCGCCGCCGACTCGCGGGGATCGTGGACGGTCGCGACCGCGTCGACGTCGGTGTGGTGCTCGACGGTGTAGAAGCGCACCTCGTGGCCGTCGGGGTCGTGCAGCAGCGGCAGGATCCAGCCGAACGTCGCGACGTGCACCCCCGCGTGGGTCTCGCCCAGCGCGGAGAGCCGGGCGGCCAGTGCCTGGATGGACTCCTGGTCCGGCACCCCGATGGAGAAGTAGTCGAACCCGGCGGCCGCCTCGGCGCGGGCGGGGTCCAGGCGCAGGGCGAGGTCGGGGCCGCCCCGCGGGTGGGTCAGGCCGATCCCGACGAGCGTGCCTCCCTCGATCCACTCCTGCGCCTGCTCGTAGCCCAGCCGGCTCGTGTACCAGTCGCGCGAGCGCTCCAGGTCCCGGACCGGGAGCTTGAGGTGGTGGACGCCGGCCAGCGCCGGTGCGGTCCCCGTGGATCCCATGACGGCCTCCCGTTGCAGTACCACTGCATGATGCAGTTAGACTGCAACCTGTGACCCCGCCCGTCAAGGCCCGTCCGCGGGCCGCGCAGATCGCCGAGACCGAACGGCGGGTGGTCGGGGCCGCGGCCCGGCTGTTCGTCGCCGACGGCTACGCGGCCACGACGCTCACCGCCGTCGCCGACGCCGCCGGGGTGGGGGCCCGCACGATCTACGTGCGCTTCGGCTCGAAGGCGGCCCTGCTCAAGCGCGTCGTCGACGTGGCGATCGTGGGTGACACCGAACCCGTCGACGTGCTGGGCCGGGACTGGATGCGGGCCGCGCTGACCGCGGCGACCGCCGACGAGCGGCTCGCCGCGGCCGCCGCAGCGGGCCGCCGGATCATGGAACGGGCCGGACCGGTGTTCGCCGTGGCCCAGCAGGCCGCGGCGGTCGAGCCGCTGATCGAGGCCTACTGGGACGAGGGCCGGGCGCAGACCCGGCACACCGGGCGGGTGTTCTGGTCCCGGATGGCGCAGGACGGCCTGCTCGACCCGGCGTGCGACCTCGACCGGATCGTCGACAGCGCGGCCGTCGTGTGCGCCGCCGAGACCTACCTGCTCGGCCGACGGATGCTCGGCTGGTCGCCCGCCGACTACGAGGCCTGGCTGCTCCGGACGACGACGTCGCTCACGCGGCCCTGAGCCGCGGGCTCAGAAGTTGCCGCGCCGCTCCTGCTCGCGCTCGATGGCCTCGAACAGCGCCTGGAAGTTGCCTGCGCCGAAGCCGAGCGACCCGTGCCGCTCGATGATCTCGAAGAAGACGGTCGGGCGGTCACCGAGCGGCTTGGTGAAGATCTGCAGCAGGTAGCCGTCCTCGTCGCGGTCGACGAGGATGCCGCGGGCCGCCAGCTCCTCGATCGGCACGCGGACGTGGCCGATGCGGGCGCGCAGCTGCGGGTCGGAGTAGTAGGACTCCGGGGTGGACAGGAACTCCACGCCGCGCTCGCGCAGCGCGTCGACGGTGGCGAGGATGTCGGTGGTGGCCAGCGCGAGGTGCTGCGCGCCGGGGCCGCCGTAGAACTCGAGGTACTCGTCGATCTGGCTGCGCTTCCTGCCGATCGCCGGCTCGTTGAGCGGGAACTTCACGCGGTGGTCGCCGCTGGCGACGACCTTGCTCATCAGTGCGGAGTACTCGGTGGCGATGTCCTCGCCGACGAACTCGGCCATGTTCGTGAAGCCCATGACCCGGTTGTAGAAGCCGACCCACTCGTCCATGTGCCCGAGCTCGACGTTGCCCACGACGTGGTCGAGCGCCTGGAACAGCCGGGGCCCGGCCGTCACGCCGCCGCGGGCGACGAACCCGGGCAGGTACGGGCCGGTGTAGCGGGAGCGGTCGACGAGCGTGTGCCGCGTCTCGCCGTAGGTGGCGATCGCGGCGGAGCGGACGGTGCCGTGCGCGTCGGTCTCGTCGTGCGGCTCCACCAGCACCGTGGCGCCCTGGGCGCGGGCGTGCGCGACGCAGCGGTCGACGTCGGGCACCTCGAGGGCGATGTCGACGATCCCGTCGCCGTGGCGGCGGTGGTGGTCGGCGACCGGGGACGCCGGGTCGACGGCGCCGGTCAGCACGAACCGCACCGCGCCGGAGCGCAGGACGTAGGCGTGGTGGTCGCGGTTGCCGGTCTCCGGGCCGGAGTAGGCGACCAGCTCCATGCCCCACACGGCCTGGTAGAGGTGCGCGGCCTGGGTGGCGTTGCCCACGGCCCACACGACGGCGTCCCAGCCGATGACCGGGAACGGGTCGCCGTCGCCGTCGTGCTCCACGAGGCCGACGAGCTGGCGCAGCTGGTCGAGGTCGAGCTCGGCCAGGCGCTCCTGGCCGGTCAGGGGGGTCTGGTCGATGCTCATGGGCACCATGACAGCGCCCGGTCCGGTGCTGCGCAACAGGCCGCTCCCGAGGTGGACGGGATGGGCAGAACGGCCAGTCGGAGCCGCCGCGGGCTGTACATTCTGCCCATGCTGGACGCCCTCGACATCGACCTGCTCCGCGCGCTGCGCGAGACCCCCCGCGCCGGGGTGCTGGAGCTGTCCCGCACGCTCGGGGTGGCCCGCGGCACCGTGCAGTCGCGGATCGACCGCCTCGAGCGCGACGGCGTCGTCACCGGGTACGGCCCCGACGTCGACGTGGTCGCGGCCGGGTTCCCGGTGCAGGCGTTCGTGACGCTGGAGATCGCCCAGGGCGCGCTCGACGACGTCACCGCGGAGCTCTCGGCGCTGCCCGCGGTGCTGGAGGCCCACGCCACCACCGGCACCTCCGACGTGCTGTGCCGCCTCGCCGCGGCCTCCCACGAGGACCTGCAGGAGACCCTGCTGCAGATCGACCGCTCCGGCACGGTCTCCCGCTCCACGAGCGTGATCGTGCTCTCGACCGTCGTCGCCCCGCGGACGGCGCCGCTGCTGGAGCGGGGCCCGCGTCGCGGCGCACCCCGGGCGCCCGCGTACCGCCGCGGGTAGCGCGTGCGCCGAATCACGGCTGCAGGGTGTCGGGGGCAGTGGGTACCGTCGGATCACGGCGGCCCGACCGGTCGCCGGAACGGGGGAAGCACATGTCCGGCGACGGTGTCGCTCGCGACGAGCCGCAGGCACCGGTGACGCGGGTGGGTCTGGCGATCGGCCTGCTGGTCGGCTCGGCGTTCGTCATGATCCTCAACGAGACGATCATGAGCGTGGCGCTGCCCGTGCTGATCGTCGACCTGCGGATCAGCGCGAGCACGGCCCAGTGGCTGACCAGCGGGTTCCTGCTCACGATGGCCGTGGTCATCCCGGTCACCGGGTACCTGCTGCAGCGGTACTCGCCGCGGCAGGTGTTCGTGGCGGCGATGACGATCTTCAGCACGGGCACCCTGGTGGCCGCGCTGTCGCCCGGCTTCGAGCTGCTGCTGGTGGGCCGCGTCGTGCAGGCCGTCGGCACCGCGGTGATGATCCCGCTGCTGTTCACCACGGTGATGACGCTGATCCCCCTCGAGCGCCGCGGCACCACCATGGGCACGATCTCGATCGTCATCGCGGTGGCGCCCGCGGTCGGCCCCACGATCTCGGGCCTCATCCTCTCCGCGCTCGACTGGCGCTGGATGTTCTGGATCGTGCTGCCGATCGCCCTGGTCGCGCTCGCCGCGGGGGCCTCGCTGCTGCGGGTGCCCGCCGAGACGCGCACGGTCCCGCTCGACGTGCTGTCGGTGCTGATCTCCGCGGTCGCGTTCAGCGGCCTGGTCTACGGCCTGAGCGCGATCGGCGAGGCCGCGCGCGGCGGGGCCCGGGTGCCGCCGTGGATCCCGGTGGTCATCGGGGCGGTGGCGATGGTCGTGTTCGTCCGGCGCCAGCTGCGGCTGCAGCGCGACGACCGCGCCCTGCTCGACCTGCGGCCGTTCGCGCACCGCTCGTTCGTCGTGTCGGTGCTGCTCGTGGCGCTGAGCATGATGGCGCTGTTCGGCGCGCTGATCCTGCTGCCGCTCTACCTGCAGGAGGTGCTCGGCACCGACCCGTTCACCACGGGGCTGGTGGTGCTGCCCGGCGGCCTGGTGATGGGTCTGCTCGGCCCGGTGGTCGGCCGCGCGTTCGACCGCGTCGGCGCCCGCCCGCTGGTGATCCCCGGGGCCGTGGTGCTCAGCGGGGCGCTGTGGATGCTCACGCTGCTGGTCGGCGGCCCGCTGTGGACCGTCGTCGCCGCGCACGTCGTGCTGAGCGCGGGCATCGCCGTGATGCTCACGCCGCTGATGACCGACGCACTGAGCTCGCTGCCCGCGTCGCTGTACTCGCACGGCAGCGCGATCATCACCACGCTGCAGCAGGTGGCGGGCGCCGCGGGCACCGCGCTGTTCGTCACGGTGATGACGATCGCGTCGGTGTCGGACGGGGCGATCGACGCGGCAGGCGTGCGCGTCGCGTTCGGGACGGCCGCGGTGATCTCGCTCGGCGCGATCGCCGTGTCGCTGCTGGTGGCGCCGAAGCGGACGGCCGCGCCCGAGACGGTCGACGCCGCCGCATGACCCGCACGGTCGTCCTCGACGTCGGCGACGTGCTGATCCCCACCGGCCCGCTGCACGAGTCGGTGGGGGCGGGGCTGGGGCTCGACGCGGAGACCTTCCGCGCCGGGTTCGGCACCGGCCGCGCCGGCTACGACCTCGGCGGGCCGGCCGGGGAGTACTGGTCCGGGGTCGTGCGCGCGTGGGGCCGCGACCCGGAACCGGCCCTGCTCGCCGAGCTGGAGCGCCGCGACGCCGAGCGCTGGACGGCCCTGCCGCCCGGCGAGGCGGAGCTGGTGGCCGAGCTGGCCGCCGCGGGCGACCGGCTCGCGATCCTGTCCAACGCGCCCGCGCCGCTCGCCGCCGCGGCCCGCGCCGCGTCCTGGACCGACCCGTTCGAGGTGATCGTGTTCTCCGCCGAGGTCGGGCTGGCCAAGCCCGACCCGGCCGTCTTCGCCGCGGTCGAGGCCCGGCTCGGGCCCACCGGGGGGATCGTGTTCCTCGACGACAAGCCGGCCAACGTCGAGGCGGCCCGGGCCCACGGCTGGGCCGCCCACGTCTTCGTCGACGTCGCCACGGCCCGGCGCGACCTCAGCCGTCGCGGTGGAACGCGGTGAGCCGGTCGGCCTCCGCCTCGACGTCGTCCCGGACGGCGGGCGGCAGGGCCTCGAACGGCGCGGTCCGCACGCGCCCGTCGGCGTAGCGCCAGGTGCCCGCCACCCGCCCGTCGACGAGGAACGTCGGTGCCGACTGCGGCTTGCGGACGTGGAACACCTCGTGCCGGTGCTCGGCCGGGACGAGCCGCGCGCGGGTGGCGTGGCCGAGCAGCAGCGCGCCGTCGAAGGTGCCGAGGAACCGCACGGGGGCCGGGGCGTCGGCCTCCGGCAGCGCGGCGCGCGGCAGGTCGTACAGCAGGGCGCCGTCGGGGTCGCGGAAGGTGCGCAGCGCGAGGCGGTCGAGCACCGTCCTCGTGTGCGTGATCGTCCAGCCGGCGTAGCGGCCGAGGTCGCCGGGGGTGGCGGGGCCGTAGCCGCGCAGGTAGCGGCGGGCGAGCAGCTCCTCGGCCGCGGCGAGGTCGACGGGGGCGCGGGGGGTCCGCGCGAGCCCGTAGACGTGGGCGCGCGGGCGTTCCCAGGTGCCCGCGGGCGGCACGCGCACCAGGTCGAGCCACAGCTGCACCCCGGTGAACGCGTCCTTGCCGAACCCGGCCGCGAGCAGCCCGTCGACGATCGCGGCCTGCGTCAGCGGCCCGGCGGCCAGCAGGTCGCGGACGACCTCGGCCGCGGCCGGCATGTCGATGCCGGCGCTGCGGGGGTCCCGGGTCCACCACACCCGGCGGTGCGCGCGCACGGCCTCGGTCAGCGGCGGGTGGTCGGCCGCGGACACCATGTGGATCGTGCAGCGCATCACCCAGCCCTGGACGATCCGGCCGCGGGTCAGGGCGTCGGTGAGGTCGGCGCGGCGGAACCCGGCCAGTCGCGACCACAGGCCGATGTAGGCCGACGGGCTGTACTGCGTCTGCAGCCCGCCCACCCGCTCGACGGCCGCGACGGGATCCAGGTCGGCGCGCTCCAGCAGCAGCTGGCGGGCCAGCAGCGCGCGGTTGAGTCGCGCCCACGACAGCTCCCGCTCCGCCACGGCCCCATCCTGCTACCCGGAGAACGCCGCCAGGAAGCGGTCCCGGAAACCCTCCATCGGCCAGACCGGGGCGTCCGGGGCGGGTCGCAGGCCCGGCGTCCAGTCCCAGGAGGCGACGCGGTCGAGCACCGCGGCGTCGCGGGTCACCACCGAGATCGGGACGTCCGCCGTCGCGCCACCGCCGGTGACGGCCGCGGACGGCTGGTGGTCACCGAGCACGAGGAGCACGAGGTCGTCGTCGCCGTGGGTCCGCACCCAGGACACGATGCTGTCGAGGGAGTAGGCGATCGCCCCGGCGTACTCCGCGGGCCCGGGCGGCACGCCCCGGTAGACCGACCCGTCCCCGACGGCCGCCCAGTCCAGCACCGGCGGCACGTACGCCCACGGCGCGTGGCTGCTGACCAGCGCGATCTCGGCCATCAGCGGGGCGTGCGCCGCGTCGAGCTCGGCGCGCTGGAACGCGGCGAGGGTGTACTGGTCGGGCACCGTGGCCCAGCCGTGGTCCGGCCCGCGGTAGCCCAGTGCGGCGAAGTCGTGGACGGTGTCGTAGCCGTAGAAGCCGGCCTCGGGCCACTCCCGGGTCGTGCCTGGCATGACCCCGACCGTCCGCCAGCCGGCGTCGCCGAACGCGCTGCTCAGCGTCATCCGGTCGCTGCCGACGAGCGCGGCGTGGCGCCGCTGGTCGTCGACGCGCAGGCCGGAGAGGAACGTGGCGTGGGCGAGCCAGCTGTTGCCGCCCACCACCGGTGAGGTGAGGAAGCCGCTGCGGGTGGCGAACCCGGCGGCGGCGAGGTCGCGGGTGCCGGCGTCGAGGTGCGGGCCGACGAGGTCCACGGCGTCGCGGCCGTAGCTCTCCACGAACGCGACGACGACGTCCTTGCCCGCCAGCGCCGCGAGCAGCCCGTCGGCGCCGCGGTAGGGGTCGGCGGCCAGCTGCGCGGCGAAGACCTCGGCGTCGGCGAGGCCGTCGCGGACCTGGACCGCGTGGTCGCGGACGAGCACCGCGGCGCCCGCGGAGGCGACCGGGGCGCCGAGCAGCGCGGCGACCACCCAGACCGGCGTCAGCACGGCGACCGCGCGGGCGGCGGTGCGCCGGTGCGCCACGGCGAGCCGGGCCAGGTGCCGCACGGCCAGCGCGACGCCGACGACCAGCGCCAGCGCGGCGACGGCCGCCGCCGTCGCGACCCCGACCGCCGCGGGCACCCCCGCCGACCCCGCCACGAACTCGACGCCCGCCGCGACCGAGGTGGCGTCGAGCAGCGGGTCGAACGGGCGGGCCAGCACGGCGCGGAACCCGGCGTCGAGGACGGCCAGCACGGCGACGACCCCCAGCACGGTCCCGGCGACGGTCGCCGCGGGCCGCACCGCCCTGGCCGGGAGCAGCAGCGCCACGGCGAGCAGCGCCAGCCCCTCGACGGGCAGCCGCAGGATCCCGAGGGCGTCGCGCGGCACGACCATCGCGGCCAGCACCACGACCGCGGCGAGCGCGGTCCTCACCGGGCGCGCCACAGGAACACCACGCTCTGCCCGAACGACCACACGAGCAGCACCAGCGCCGCCGCGACCACCCAGCCCGGCGCCCCGGCGACCGCCGCCACCAGCACGATCCCCTGCACCGCGGCCACGGCCTTCGCCGAGTACCGCACCGGCAGGGCCCCGCGCAGCCACGGCAGCAGCCGGCCCGCCGCCGCGTACGCGTAGCGCATCAGCCCGATCGCGAGCACCCACGGGCCGAGCAGGACGGCGACGTGCGCGCTGAGCACGAGCAGCAGGACCGCGTCGACCTCCATGTCGAACCGGGCCCCCAGCGCCGAGGCCGTCCCGGTGCGCCGGGCCACCCGCCCGTCGACGGCGTCCAGGGCCAGGGCGACCGACGCGACGGCGACGATCGGCACCGGTCCCGCCCCGTCGACCACCAGGGCCAGCACCCCTCCGACCAGTGCGGCCCGCGCGAGCGTCACCAGGTCGGCCGGCCCGAGCGCGTCGGTGCCGGCCCGGCGGGCCGCGGTGTCGAGCAGGGTCCACAGGCCAGCGGCGAAGAGCAGCCCGGCGGCCCACCCGACCGGGCCGAGGCCGGTGAGCGCCGTCAGCAGCGCGAGCAGCACGACCTGGGCGGCGGCTCCGCACGCCTGCTGGGTGGGTCGCTGCCGGGATACGGTCGTCGCGGCTCGGGTGTGCACACCAGGGACACGCATCCGGGGCCGCCGGAGTTCAGAGGAGATCGGGTGGACCGCAGTGCTCGGGCCTTCTGGGTCGCCGCGCCGGGCCACGGGGAGATCCGCGACGTCGAGCTGACGCCCCCCGGACCGGACGACGTGCTCGTCCGCACGCTGACCTCCGGCGTCAGCCGCGGCACCGAGACGCTGGTGTTCCGCGGCGGCGTGCCGCACAGCCAGCACGCGGTGATGCGCGCACCGTTCCAGGACGGGGAGTTCCCCGGGCCGGTGAAGTACGGCTACCTCAACGTCGGCGTCGTCGAGCTGGGCCCGCCCCACCTGCTCGGGCGCACCGTGTTCGGCCTGTACCCGCACCAGACCCGCTGGGTGGTCCCGGCCGGTGCCGTCACCGTCGTCCCCGACGACGTCCCGCCGGCCCGTGCGGTGCTGGCCGGCACCGTCGAGACCGCCGTGAACGCGCTGTGGGACGCCGCGCCGCTGGTCGGCGACCGGATCGCCGTCGTCGGGGCCGGGATGGTCGGCTGCTGCGTGGCCGCGGTGCTCGCCGGGTTCCCGGGCGTGCGCGTCGAGCTGGTCGACGTCGACCCCGCCCGCGCCGCGATCGCCGACGCGCTGGGCGTCGGCTTCGCCGCCCCGGCCGCCGCCGCGGGGGAGTGCGACCTCGTGGTGCACGCGAGCGCCACCGACGCGGGGCTCGCGCGGAGCCTGGAGCTGCTCGCCGTCGAGGGGGAGGTGCTGGAGCTGAGCTGGTACGGCGACCGCGCCGTCACCGTCCCGCTGGGCGCGGGCTTCCACTCCCGCCGGCTGAGCATCCGCAGCAGCCAGGTCGGGATGGTCGCGCCCGCCCGGCGCGGCCGCCGCGGCTACGCCGACCGCCTCGCGCTGGCGCTGCGCCTGCTCGCCGACCCGCGCTACGACGCGCTCGTCGCCGACGCCGTGCCCTTCGAGGAGCTCCCGCGGCTGCTGACCCGCCTCGCCGCCGGTGAACCGTTCGCGCCGTGCGTCCGTGTCCTCTACGGCTGAGTCCTTCGGCCGCACGGAAGGGGCAACCGTTGTTCAGCATCACCGTCCGCGACCACGTGATGGTCGCGCACAGCTTCCGCGGCGCGGTCTTCGGACCCGCGCAGCGCCTGCACGGCGCCACGTTCGTCGTCGACGCCACGTTCCGCCGGCCCGACCTCGACGCCGACAACATCGTCGTCGACATCGGGCTGGCCACCACCGAGCTCAAGGCCGTCCTCGCCGACCTCGACTACCGCAACCTCGACGACGAGCCCGCCTTCGCCGGGATCAACACGTCCACGGAGTTCCTGGCGAAGGTCGTCGCCGACCGGCTGGCCGACCGCGTCCACGCCGGCGCGCTCGGCGAGGGCGCCCGCGGGCTGGCCGGGATCACCGTCGCGCTGCACGAGTCGCACGTGGCCTGGGCGAGCTACGAGCGGTCCCTGTGAGGGTCCACGTCGTCGTCCCCGGCGACGTCGACGACGCCGGTCGCCCCAGCGGCGGCAACACCTACGACCGCCGCGTGATCGCCGGGATGCGGGCGGCCGGGGTCGCGGTGGAGCAGATCGCCGTCGCCGGGCGGTGGCCGCGGCCGTCGGTCCCCGAGCGCGGCGCGCTGCAGCGCGCGCTCGCCGCCCTGCCCACCGGGTCGACGGTGCTGATGGACGGCCTCGTCGCGTGCAGCGTGCCGGACGTCGTCGTTCCGCAGTCGCGCCGCCTCGAGATCACGGTGCTCGTGCACCTGCCGCTGGGGGACGAGGTGGGCGCCGCCGATCTCGCCCACCGCGAGCGCGAGGCGCTGCACGCCGCGGCCGCCGTCGTCGCCACCAGCCCGTGGACGGCGCGGCGGCTGCGCGAGGTGCACGACCTCGGGTCCGTCGAGGTCGTCACCCCCGGCGTCGACCCGGCCCCGGCCGCGGCCGGCACCGACGGCGTCGGCCGGCTGCTGTGCGTCGGCTCCGTGACGCCGACGAAGGGCCAGGACCTGCTGGTCGAGGCGCTCGCCGACGTGGCCGACCGGCCGTGGAGCTGCGACCTCGTCGGCCCGCTCGACCGGGCCCCCGCGCACGTCGCCGACGTCCGCGCGGCGATCTCCCGGTACGGGCTCGACGGCCGGGTCCGGATGCCGGGGGCCCTGGTCGGGGCCCCGCTCGCCGCCGCGTTCTCCGGGGCCGACCTGCTCGTGCTGCCCTCGCGCGTCGAGGCCTACGGGATGGTCGTGACCGAGGCGCTGGCCCGCGGCATCCCGGTGCTCGCCACCGACGTCGGCGGGGTCCGGTCCGCGCTCGGCGGCACCGGCCTGCTCGTCCCCGCCGCCGACGCCATGGCCCTGTCGATGGGCCTGATCCGCTGGTTCGGCCGGTCCGACCTGCGCGCGGAGCTGCGCGCGGGTGCGCAGGCCCGCCGCGCCGAGCTGACCGGGTGGGAGGTGACGTCCCGATGCCTGATCACGATCCTGGACCGCGCGCGGAGTGGGACGCCCGCCTGAGCGACGCGGGCTCGCCGGTCTGCACCCCGGACTGGCTCGCCCTGCGCGAGCCCGCCGACGCCGACGCCCGGTCGGCGGAGCTGGCCGGCCGCGCCGCGGCGCTCGCGCCGACCGTCGTCCGCGACCTGGGGTGCGGCACCGGCTCGATGGCCCGCTGGCTCGCGCCGCTGCTGCCCGGGTCGCCGCGCTGGGTCCTGCACGACCGCGACCCCGCGCTGCTGGCCAGGGCCGTCGCCGACACCCCGTCGGCGGAGGGCGCCGCGGGCGACCTCACGACCCTGCGCGCCGCCGACCTCGCCGGGACGTCGCTGGTCACCGCCTCGGCGCTGCTCGACCTGCTCACCGCCGACGAGGTCGACGCGCTGGCCGCCGCGTGCGCGGGTGCCGGGTGCGCGGCGCTGCTGGCCCTGTCGGTGACGGGGGAGGTCGGGATCGTCCCGCCGGACCCGCTCGACGCCGTCGTCGCCGCCGCGTTCGACGCCCACCAGCGCCGGACCGTCGACGGGCGCACGCTGCTCGGGCCGGACGCCGGGCCCGTCGCCGCGGCGGCGTTCGCCCGGCACGGCATGACCGTGCAGACCCGACCCAGCCCGTGGCGGCTCGGGGCGGACCGGGCCGAGCTGGCCGAGGAGTGGCTGCGCGGCTGGATCGCCGCCGCGGTCGAGCAGCGGCCCGACCTCGGCCGGGAGGCGGGCCGCTACCTGCGGCGCCGGCTGGTCGCGCGGGCGGCCGGGGTCCTGCGGGTGACCGTCGGGCACGTCGACGTGCTGGCGGTCCCGTCGTGAAGGTGCTGCTGGGGGCCGTGGTGCTGGTCGCGGTGCTGGTGTGGGCCGGCACCGACGCGGTGCTCACCGGGCTGGCCGCGATCGACGCCCCCGCCGTGCTCGCCGCACTGGCCGTCGGGCTGCTCGGGGCGCTCTGCGCGGGCGCCCGCTGGTGCCTGGTCGCCCGCGGCCTGGGGCTGCGGCTGCCGTTCGGCACCGCCGTCGCCGACACCTACCGCGCCGTCGCCCTCAACTCCGTCCTGCCCGCCGGCGTGCTCGGCGACGTGCACCGCGCCGTCGCCCACGGCCGCACCGACGCCCGCGGGCTGCGCGCCGTCGTGCTGGAGCGGACGGCGGGACAGGCGGTCGTCGTGGTCGCCGGGCTGCTGGTGCTGCTCGGGCACCCCGCGCTGCTCGGGGGGCTGCTGCCCGGGCTCGGCGTCGGGGCCGTACTCCTGCTGGTGGCGTCCCGGATCCCGAGGGTCCGGTCGCTGCTGGCCCCCTTCCTCGCCGACGCCCGGCGGCTCACCCGTCGCACCGCCCTCGCGGTCGTCGCGCTGTCGCTCGCGGCCACGGCCGGGTACCTGGTGCTGTTCGTCGTCGCCGCGCGGACCGCGGGCGTGACCGCGCCGGTGGGCGAGCTGCTGCCGCTGCTGGTGGTGGCCCTGCTGGCGATGGTGCTGCCGCTGGGTGTCGGGGGGTTCGGGCCGCGCGAGGCGGCCGGCAGCGTCGCGTTCGCCGCGGCCGGGCTCGGCGCCGCGCAGGGCCTCACCACCGCCGTCGTCTACGGGGTGCTCGCCACCATCGCCTGCCTGCCCGGGCTCGCGGTCCTGCTGCGGCCCGCCGCCCGGGCCGAACCGGTCCCGTGCTGATCCTCGTCCGCCACGGGCAGACCACCGCCAACGCGCGCGGCCTGCTGTGCGGGCGCGCCGACCCGCCGCTGACCGACCTCGGCTGCCGGCAGGCCCGCGCGCTGGCGGCGGCACTGCCGCGGCCGGTCCGGGTGGTGTCGAGCCCGCTGGGCCGGGCCCGCGCGACCGCCGCCGCGTTCGCCCCGTCGGCCGTCGAGGTGGACGAGCGCTGGACCGAGATGGACTACGGCCGCCTCGACGGCGCCGCACCCTCCGACGTCGACGCGGCGACCTGGCGGCGCTGGACGACCGACCCGGACTTCGTGCCCGCGGGCGGGGAGTCGCTCACCGCCGTCGGGATCCGGGTGCGGGAGGCGTGCCGGGAGCTGGCGGCCGACGCCGCCCGGGGCGACGTCGTGGTCGTCAGCCACGTCTCGCCGATCAAGGCGGCGGTGGCGTGGGCGCTGGGCGTCGACGACACCGCGGCGTGGCGGCTGTACCTCGCCGACGCCGGCGTGTGCCGGATCGACACCCGCGGCGAGCTCCCGCGCCTGCTGACCTTCAGTGATCCGGGCTGAGCCGCGCGTAGACGTCGCCGGAGCGGCCGAGCGGGCGGAACCGGTCCAGCAGCGCGCGCAGGCCGTCGGCGTCGAGCCACTCGTCGGAGGCGAGGGTCATCGTCTCGACGGGGGAGTAGTTGTAGGTGTACGCGCCCCCGTGCCGTCGGCCCAGCGCGTCGACGAGGTCGAGCGCGGCCAGCGCGGCGTCGTGCGCGGGCGGCAGGTACTCGAACGACAGCGCGCGCACCGGCCGGCCCAGCCCGCGCAGCACGTCCAGCTCGAACCCCTCGACGTCGATCTTCACGAACGCTGGCTCGCCGTGCTCGGCGATCAGGGCGTCCAGCGTCGTCACCGGGACCTCGACGGAGCGGTCCCAGCGCACGCGGGCGAACCCGCGGTCGGCGCCGACCGTTCCGATCCACTCCGGCGACATCGACGACACCGTCGGCGTGGCGCTGGACAGGCCCAGCCGTGCGGTGCCCACCTGCGCGCCGACGGCGACCGGGGCGATCACGACCCCGTCGTCGCGGCCGAAGAGCAGGCGCAGCACCGTGAGGCAGTCGGGCTGCGGCTCCAGCGCGACGACCCGCACCCCCAGCTTCCGCCACGCGCGGACGCGGCTCCCGACGTGTGCGCCGACGTCGAACGCGATGTCGCCGGGCCCCAGGAACCGCCCGTAGAACGCGACGATCCGGCGGTGCCGCCCGGGGATGCCGTGGTACATCGCGAGCGAGCGGACGACGCCCCGCACCCGGGCGAGCCGGCTAGCCAACGACGTCGCCCCACACCGCGGCGGCCCCGCTGTGCCCGGCGAGCACCACGGCCACGACCGCGACCCCCCCGGCGACCGCGGCCAGCGCCCAGGCGATCCGCCCGCGGTCGCGGCGGGCCAGCAGGAACGCCGCGACGGCGAGCACCGCGAACGGCCACGCGGCGAACACGGTGAAGGTGCCGAACCGCTCGTGCTGCTCGATCACCGGCTCGAAGCCCGGGGTGATCTCGATGGCGTCCTCCAGCTGCTCGCCCGCCACCCGGGCCAGCAGCGCGGTCACGGCGCCAGCGAGCGCCCCCGCCGCGACGAGCGGGCCGTACGGCCGCGCCCACGCCGGCCGCACCGCGACGGCGACCGCCCCCAGTGCGGCCAGCGGGAGCAGGACGACGACGGCGTGCACGAGCAGCGGATGGGCGGGGACGCCAGCGACGGAGAGCACCGCGGCATTGTCCTACGGAACATCGCCCGCTCCCGGGGCGTTCGGAGTAGAGGTTCTTCGACATCTGGAGGTTCGCACCATGTCCGAAACGGCCATCCTCGCCGGCGGCTGCTTCTGGGGCGCCCAGGAGCTGCTGCGCAAGCGGCCCGGCGTCCTCTCGACGCGCGTCGGCTACTCCGGCGGCGACACCCCGAACGCCACCTACCGCAACCACGGCGACCACGCGGAGGCCGTCGAGGTCGTCTTCGACCCCGAGGTCATCTCCTACCGCGCGATCCTGGAGTTCTTCTTCCAGATCCACGACCCGTCGACGAAGGACCGGCAGGGCAACGACATCGGTCGCAGCTACCGCTCCGCGATCTACTACACCAGCGACGAGCAGAAGCAGGTCGCGCTCGACACGATCGCCGACGTCGACGCCTCGGGGATCTGGCCCGGCCGCGTCACCACCGACGTCGAGCCCGCCGGCCCGTTCTGGGAGGCGGAGGAGGAGCACCAGGACTACCTGCAGAAGTCGCCCTACGGCTACACCTGCCACTACGTCCGCCCCGACTGGGTCCTGCCTCGCCGCGAGGCCACGGCCCGCTGACGTCGGCGCCGCGCTCAGAGGAGACCGGCGGCCCGGGCGGCCACCACCGCCCGGCCCCGGTTGTTCACCCCGAGCTTGCGCATGGCGTTGTGCAGGTACGCCTTCACGGTGACGACGCCGATGCCCATCGCGACGGCGATCTCGGCGTTGGTCGATCCGACGGCGACCAGCCGCAGCGCCTCCCGCTCCCGGGGTGACAGCGCCGGGGCCCCGGCGGCGGGCTCCACCGGCCCTCCGGCCAGGTCGGTGTGGATGCGGGCCAGCCGGGCCCGCAGCAGCGGGTCGGCCGTGGAGCGGGCGAGCTCGGCGAGCTCGGCGAGCGCCGCTCCGGCGGCGTCGACGCGGCGGGCGGCTGGGGCCGGTGTCCCGGCCAGTGCCGCCAGGTCCCGCGCGAGGTGCGCGGCGACGACCCCCGCGTTGCGGACGGCGACGTCGCCGATGCGCCGGCTCTCGCGCGCCGCGCCGTAGAGGACCCCGCGCACCGCGCCGTGGACGACGACCGGGTACGCCATCACCGACGCCAGCTGCTCGCGCTCGACGACGGCCTGGTCGTAGTCGTGGGTGATGCCGGGCGTCGAGGCGTAGTCGCTGACCCGGCACGGGGCCGACCGGGCCATCGCGGCGCCGCCCAGCCCCCGCCCGGTGACGACGCGGACGCGCCGCAGCGAGTCGCCGAAGGTCCCGACCGTCCGGCTGATGGACAGCTGCAGCGCGCCCTGCTCCGACCGGGTGCTGCCCCCGAACACGACCGGCAGCCCGGTCGCGCTCCGGAGCTCGGCCAGGCGCCGGGGCAGGGCCGCGTCGAGGGCCCGGGACAGCGCGTCGTCGTCGATCACGGACTCCTTCGTCCTGACCAGGCGGTATCCACCCGAGGTGTCGTCGGGTGCAACGAGCGGCGCGTGTCGGCAGATGTCACCCGATCGGGCGGTTCCCGCACGTCAGCGGCCGGGCCGGGGCCCGGCGACCGGCTGCGGGAGTGCCGGGGCCTACCAACTTAGGTACGTGGGCCGCGTCACCCCGCCCGGCCGACCCCGTTGGGTCCACGACGTGCGCGTCGACACGACGAGGAGCCCCCGATGACCACACCCGCCACCACCGGGAAACCACCGGTGCCCCTGCGCCGCGTTGCGATGGCCAGCTGCGCCGGGACGACGATCGAGTTCTACGACTTCTTCATCTACGGGACGGCCGCCGCGCTGGTGTTCCCGAAGGTGTTCTTCCCGGCGCTGGGCTCGACCGCCGGCATCGTGGCCTCCTTCGCGACGTTCGCGGTGGCGTTCGTCGCCCGCCCGGTCGGGGCCGTCCTGTTCGGGCACTACGGCGACCGGATCGGTCGCAAGCGCACGCTCATCTCGACGCTGCTGCTGATGGGCATCGCGACGGTGCTCATCGGCCTGCTGCCGGGCGCCGACACCATCGGCGTGGCCGCGCCGATCATCCTGGTGGCGCTGCGGTTCGCCCAGGGCTTCGCCGTCGGCGGGGAGTGGGCCGGGGCCACCCTGCTGACCGCGGAGTACGCGCCGCAGGGCAAGCGCGGCCTGTACGGGGTCTTCCCCCAGCTGGGCGCGGCGATCGCCTTCGCCCTGTCGAGCGGCACCTTCCTGGCGACCGGCCTGATCATGGGCGACACCGACGAGGCGTTCCTCGCCTACGGCTGGCGGATCCCGTTCCTGCTCTCGATCGTGCTGATCGGGGTGGGGCTCTACGTCCGCCTCAGCATCGAGGAGACCCCGGCCTTCACGGCCGCCCAGGCCGCGGCGGCCCGCTCGCCCCAGGCCGACACCCCGAGGAAGCTGCCGTTCCTCGACGTCGTCCGCAGCCAGCCGCGCGAGGTCCTGCTCTCCGCCGGTGCGCTGACCATGCTGTTCGCGTTCTTCTACATGGGCACCGCCTACCTCACCAGCTACGCCACCAACCCGGACGGGCCGGGCCTGGCCCGGCCGGTCGTGCTGAGCATCGGGATCGGCGCCGCCGTGGTCTTCGGCCTCGCGACCGTGGCCGCGGGCGTCCTGTCGGACCGGTTCGGCCGCCGCAACCTGATCATGACGTCCTGCGCGCTGGGCATCGTCTGGGCGCTGGTGCTCTTCCCGCTGATCGACACGGGCTCGCCGTGGGCGTTCGGGCTCGGCCTGACCGTGACGATGGTGATCTTCGCGATCTCCTACGGCCCGGCCGGGTCGTTCCTGCCCGAGCTGTTCAGCGCCCGGCACCGCTACACCGGGGCCGGGCTGGGCTACAACCTCGCCGGCGTCCTCGGCGGTGCGATCCCGCCGCTGCTGGCCCCCGGGCTCACCGCGTCGTTCGGCAGCATCGCGATCGGCGTCATGCTCTCCGTGACCGGTGTGCTGTCGCTGGTGTGCACCTACGCGCTGGCCGAGACGCGCCACCGCCGCCTGGAGCACGAGCAGGTGGCCGGAGCGTCGGAGACCGCCTCGGTCTGACCCCGCAGGGCCCAAACCGCCCGTCACCGTCCACCGGTGGCGGGCGGTCGGCGTGTGCGGGGAACGACCGCGACGGTCGGGGCCGCGGACGAGGACCGGGCCCGGTACGGGATGGTGCCCCCGGCAGGATTCGAACCTGCGCTTTCGCCTCCGGAGGGCGACGCTCTATCCCCTGAGCTACGGGGGCTCGGGTACGTCGAGCCTAGCGCACCCGCCCGGTCACAACGGCAGGGGAGTCCCGCCGCGCTCGACGAGCAGCTGGCGCAGGTAGTCGGCCTCCGACGCCTGCGAGCCGAGCATCTGCGCGACCAGGCTGCGGACCTGCGGGACCGCCGCGTTGTCGGCCGCGTAGCGGAGCATCTCGGCCCCGCCCTCGTGGTGGCGCAGCATGAGCTGGAGGAACAGCACGTCGAGTTCGGGGCCGGTGGCGGCGCGCAGCGCGTCGAGGTCGGCCGGGGAGGCCATCCCCGGCATCGTCGTGACGACGCCGGTCGCCGCGTCCGTGTGCCCGTGCCCGCCGGGGACGCCGGCCATCCACCCCATGTACCCGCCGATCGGCAGGGCCGGGGCGTCCCACAGGGCCAGCCAGCCCTGCATCTGGCCGACCTGGTTGTTCTGCGTCTTCTCGATGTCGGTGGCGATCTGGGCGAGGACGGGGTCGACGGTGTGGTCGCGCTCCCAGCTCGCCATCTCGACGGCCTGCAGGTGGTGCACCGACATGTCCTGCGAGAACCCGACGTCGACCGGCCCCGGCTCCGGGGTCGACGACCCGGGCAGGCCCAGCAGCAGGCCACCCGCGGCGCCGAGCAGCAGGAGCCCGACCACCGCGACGACGGCGACGAACGGCCGCACCCACCGCGCCTCGCCGCGCCCGGTGGGCGGCGGCGAGGTCGCGGTCGGCGGGGCGGAGACGGTCACGATCCCGCGTCGGGGGTGACGGCGTCGGTGCCCGCGGCGGTCTCGGGCTGCGACCCCGGGGTGCCGGGGGCGGGGGGCGCGGCGAACGGCGGCGGGTCGGTCCGCACGAAGCCGCCGGGCCCGACCTCCTCGCAGCTCGCGCCGGGCTCCGGGTGGGTGTTGCGGTTGACGCGCAGCGCGGTGACGAACTGGTCGATCCGCGGGTCGTTGACGTCGGTGAGCTTCAGCTGGTGGCCCCAGGACTGCAGCGAGAACGGGGAGTCCATGCCCGGGTAGGGCGACATGACCATGTACGACTGGCCGTCGACCTTCGCCCGCAGCGTGTCGAGCGCGGCCCCGGAGACCTGCTCGGGGTCGTAGGTGATCCACACCGCGCCGTGCTCCAGTGAGTGCACGAGGTTCTCGCTGCGCACCGGCTGGTCGTACACGACGCCGTTGCACGCCGCCCACACCGCGTCGTGCGCGCCGCCGAAGGGCGGGCTGTTGGTGTAGGCGACCTGCGTGACGGGATCCACGTGCTGCCCGCCGGTGTACTCGACGACCTGGACGCCCTCGATCTGCGTCGACGGGTCGGGGTTCTCCGCGGTGGGGGTGAACGGCGCGAGCGCGGAGAGGCGCTCGGCGTTGGCCTGGTTCTGGACGAACGCGTAGCCGAAGACGGCCCCCGCGAACACCACCACGGCGACCACCCCCGCGATCAGGCCCCACGGGGTCGACCGCCGGGTCACGACCGCGGCCCGCGCGTTGCGCACCGCCTTGCTGTTCTTGCCGCTGACCATGAACCGTCCCACCATCACGCGTCCGGGTGCCGTCACCCGGACGGCCCTTGCGGCCCCCGAGTCTAGGAGCGGTGCCTGAGAAACCGATGAGCAGCACCTCCTAGACTCAGCCGGTGACTCCCGCCCAGCTCGCCGACCTGGTCCGCACGACAGCGACCGAGGTCCTCACGACGCGCGGCCTGGACGTCGCGGCGCTGCCCGACGACGTCGGTGTCGAGCGCCCCCGCAACCCCGAACACGGCGACTACTCCACCAACGTCGCCATGCGCACCGCGAAGAAGGCCGGGGTCGCGCCGCGCGACCTCGCGACCTGGCTGGTGGAGGCCCTCGGCACCCGCGAGGGCATCGCGTCGGCCGAGATCGCCGGCCCCGGCTTCATCAACCTGCGCCTCGCGGCCGACGCCCAGGGCGCCGTCGTCGGCGAGGTGCTCGCGGCGGGGCCCGCCTACGGCACCGGCGACGAGCACGCCGCGCGCACCGTCAACCTGGAGTTCGTCTCGGCCAACCCGACCGGGCCGCTGCACCTGGGCCACACCCGCTGGGCCGCCGTCGGCGACGCGCTGGGCCGGGTGCTGGCCGCGCGGGGCGCGAAGGTCACCCGCGAGTACTACTTCAACGACGCGGGCGGCCAGATCGACCGGTTCGTCGCCTCCCTGGTGGCCGCGGCCGAGGGGAGGCCGACGCCCGAGGGCGGCTACGGCGGCGCCTACATCGGGGAGATCGCCGCGCAGGTGCTGGCCGCGGAGCCGGGTGCGCTCACCGATCCCGACCGCGACGAGGTGTTCCGCCGGATCGGCGTCGAGCTGATGTTCGACGAGATCAAGCGCGCCCTGCACGCCTTCGGCACCGACTTCGACGTGTGGTTCCACGAGAAGTCGCTGCACGACTCCGGCGCCGTCGACACCGCGGTGCAGCGGCTCAAGGACTCCGGCAACCTCTACTTCGCCGACGGCGCGTGGTGGCTGCGCTCCACCGACGAGGGCGACGACAAGGACCGCCCCGTCATCAAGAGCGACGGCAAGCCCGCCTACATCGCCGGCGACCTCGCCTACTACCTCGACAAGCGCGCCCGCGGCTTCGACCTGTGCATCTACATGCTCGGAGCCGACCACCACGGCTACATCGCCCGGCTGCGCGCGGCCGCGGCCGCGTTCGGCGACGACCCGGACACCGTCGAGGTGCTCATCGGGCAGCTCGTGCGGCTGTTCAAGGACGGCCAGATGCTCAAGATGAGCAAGCGCGCCGGCACCGCGGTGAGCATGGACGACCTGGTGGAGTTCGTCGGCGTCGACGCGGCCCGGTACTCGTTGATCCGCAGCTCGATCGACTCGGTGCTCGACCTCGACCTCGACGTCCTGTCGAAGCGCAGCAACGACAACCCCGTGTTCTACGTCCAGTACGCGCACGCGCGGCTGGCCTCGCTCGCCCGCAACGCCGCCGACCTCGGCATGGAGCCCGGCGCCGCCTACGGCCTGCTGGAGCACCCGCGCGAGGGCGACCTGATCCGCACGATCGGCGAGTTCCCCGCGGTCGTCCGCTCGGCCGCGGAGCTGCGCGAGCCGCACCGCGTCGCGCGCTACCTGGAGACGCTCGCCGCGGCCTACCACAAGTTCTACGACGCCTGCCGCGTCCTGCCGATGGGCGACGAGGAGGTCTCCGACCTGCACCGGGCGCGTCTCGCGCTGTGCGTCGCGGCCCGCCAGGTCCTGGCCAACGGCCTCGACCTGCTGGGCGTGAGCGCGCCGGAGCGGATGTGATGAGGGCCCACCCCGCCGGTCCGCTGCACGCGGGCATCTCGGCGCCGCCCGAGACGGCCGGCCCGCGCCCCGACGGCGCCGACGGCCTCGACGAGCTGGCGCCGTCGGTGTGGCCGCGGGGCGCCGCGCGCGGGGCCGGCGGGGCGCTGGAGATCGCCGGGCTCGACGTCCGCGACCTCGCCGCCGAGTACGGCACCCCGCTGTTCGTGATCGACGAGGACGACTTCCGCTCGCGCGCGGCGGAGTTCGCCTCCGCGTTCGGGGCGGCGTCGGTCCACTACGCGGCGAAGGCGTTCCTGTCCGTCGAGGTCGCGCGCTGGGTGGCGCAGGAGGGCCTCTCGCTCGACGTCGCGAGCGGCGGCGAGCTGGCCGTCGCGCTGCACGCCGGGTTCCCGGCCGAGCGGATCGCGGTGCACGGCAACAACAAGTCCACCGAGGAGCTGACGGTCGCGGTCGAGGCGGGCGTCGGCCGGGTCGTGATCGACTCCTTCCACGAGATCGCCCGGCTCGACGCGATCGCCACCGACCGCGGCGTGGTCACGCCGGTGATGATCCGGCTGACGGTCGGGGTCGAGGCGCACACGCACGAGTTCATCGCCACCGCCCACGAGGACCAGAAGTTCGGGTTCTCCATCGCCGGGGGCGAGTCGAGCGCGGCGGCCGAGGCCGCGCGGCGCGTGCTGCGCTCGCCGGGCCTGTCGCTGGTGGGCCTGCACAGCCACATCGGCAGCCAGATCTTCGACACCGAGGGCTTCGAGGTGGCCGCGCACCGCGTCGTGCGCTTCCTCGCCGCGCTGCACAAGGAGCACGGCGGCGACGCGCTGGCCGCGCTCACCACGCTCGACCTCGGCGGCGGCTTCGGCATCGCCTACCGCGCGGGGGAGACGCCGCTCGACGTCGGGGAGCTGGCCGACGAGCTGCGCGGCATCGTCGAGAAGGAGTGCCACGCCGAGGGGCTCGACGTGCCCGAGATCGCCGTCGAGCCCGGCCGCGCGATCGCCGGTCCCGGCACCGTCACGCTCTACGAGGTCGGCACCCTCAAGGACGTGCCCCTCGGCGGTGCGACGGGCCGCCGCTACGTGAGCGTCGACGGCGGGATGAGCGACAACATCCGCACCGCGCTCTACGACGCGGTGTACGACTGCCGGCTGGTCTCGCGGTCCTCCGAGCGCGACGGCAGCGGCGAGGCCGTGCTCTCGCGCGTCGTCGGCAAGCACTGCGAGAGCGGCGACATCGTCGTGCGCGACTGCTGGCTGCCCGCCGACCTCGCCCCGGGCGACCTGCTCGGCGTCGCGGCCACCGGCGCGTACTGCTACTCGATGGCCAGTTCCTACAACCGCCTGCCCCGGCCTGCGGTCGTCGCGGTGCGCGCGGGGCGGGCCCGGGTGATCCTGCGGCGGGAGACGCCGGAGGACCAGTTCCGGCTGGAGGTCGGGCCGTGAGACCCGTCACGCGCGCGGACCGCCCCGGTGCCCGGCACCGGACCATGAGCCCACTGTCGTCAGCGAGGAGTCCTCAGTGAACGGGAACGCGGTGCGCGTCGCGCTGCTGGGCTGCGGCACCGTCGGCGGGGAGATCGTCCGCCTGCTGCGCGAGCAGGCCGACGAGCTCGCGGCGCGCGCGGGAGCCCCCGTCGAGCTGGTCGGGGTCGCGGTGCGTCGTCCGCACAAGCACCCGGAGCTGGGCGAGCTGCTCACCACCGACGCCACCGCGCTCGTCACGCGCGACGACGTCGACGTGGTCGTCGAGGTGATCGGCGGCATCGAGCCCGCCCGCACGCTGCTGCTGGAGGCCCTCAAGGCCGGCAAGTCGGTCGTCACGGCGAACAAGGCCCTGCTCGCCGAGGAGGGCGCGGCGCTCGCCGAGGCCGCCGACGCGTCGGGCGTCGACCTGTTCTACGAGGCGGCCGTCGCGGGCGCGATCCCGCTGCTGCGCCCGCTGCGCGAGAGCCTGGCCGGTGACCGGATCACCCGGGTCGCCGGGATCGTGAACGGCACCACCAACTTCATCCTCTCCGCGATGACGGAGTCCGGCGCCGGCTACTCCGACGCGCTGGAGGAGGCGACGCGGCTCGGGTACGCCGAGGCCGACCCCAGCGCCGACGTCGACGGCTACGACGCCGCCTCCAAGGCCGCCATCCTCGCGACGCTGGCCTTCCACACCCGGGTCACCGCGGCCGACGTGCACTGCGAGGGCATCCGGCACGTCACGGCGTCCGACATCGCCGCCGCGCGCGGCATCGGCTGCGTGATCAAGCTGCTGGCCATCTGCGAGCGCAGCCCGGCCACCGACGACGCCCCCGAGGCGGTCTCCGCGCGCGTCTACCCCGCGATGATCCCCGCCGCGCACCCGCTGGCCGGTGTCGACGGCGCGTTCAACGCGGTCTTCGTCGAGGCCGAGGCCGCCGGGCAGCTGATGTTCTACGGCCAGGGCGCCGGCGGTGCCCCCACCGCGAGCGCGGTGCTCGGCGACCTGGTGGCCGTCGCGCGCAACCGCGTCCACGGCGGGCGCGGGGCGCGCGAGTCGGCCTACGCCCACCTGCCCGTGCTGCCGATCGGCGCGGTGGCCACGCGCTACCACGTGAGCCTGGAGGTGGCCGACCGCGCGGGCGTGCTGGCCACCATCGCGGGGGAGTTCTCCACCCACGGGGTGAGCATCGCCGCGGTCCGCCAGACGGGCGGGATGGCCGACGCCGGGGCCGACCCGGTCAGCGCCGCCCGACTCGTCGTCGTCACCCACGCCGCCCCGGAGGCCGCGCTGGCCGCCACGGTCCAGGTGCTGGCCGGGCTCGACGTCGTGCACGCCGTCGACAGCGTCCTGCGCGTCGAGGACCTCGGACGAAAGGGAGTGGCGCCGTGACGGCGTTGACGACGCACCGCTGGCCGGGCGTGATCGAGGCCTACCGCGACCGGATGCCGGTCGAGCCGGGGTGGACGGTGGTGACGCTCGGCGAAGGCGGCACGCCGCTGCTCCCCGCGCCGCACCTGTCCGGGCTGACCGGCTGCGAGGTGTTCCTCAAGGTCGACGGCATGAACCCGACGGGGTCGTTCAAGGACCGCGGGATGACGATGGCGGTCACCGCCGCCCTCGCGCACGGCCAGCAGGGCGTCATCTGCGCCTCCACCGGCAACACCTCGGCCTCGGCCGCCGCGTACGCGACCCGCGCGGGCATGACCTGCGCGGTGCTGGTGCCCCAGGGCAAGATCGCGCTGGGCAAGCTCGCCCAGGCCGTCGCGCACGGCGCCCGGATCCTGCAGATCGACGGCAACTTCGACGACTGCCTCGAGCTCGCCCGCAAGACCGCGGCCGACTACCCGGTGGCCGCGCTCGTCAACTCGGTGAACCCGACCCGGATCGCCGGGCAGGCGAGCGCCGCCTACGAGATCTGCGACGTGCTGGGCCGCGCGCCCGACGTGCACTGCCTGCCGGTCGGCAACGCCGGCAACATCACCGCGTACTGGGCCGGCTACCGCGCCTACCTCGACGACGGCCTGATCCCCGCGCCGCCGCGGATGTTCGGCTACCAGGCGGCGGGGGCCGCGCCGCTGGTGCACGGCGCGCCGGTGAAGAACCCGGAGACGATCGCCACCGCGATCCGCATCGGCTCGCCGGCCTCGTGGGCGGCCGCGACGACCGCCCGCGACGACTCGAACGGGAAGTTCGCCGCCGTCACCGACGAGGAGATCCTCGCCGCCTACCGGCTGCTGTCCGCCCGCGAGGGCGTGTTCGTGGAGCCGGCGTCGGCGGCGAGCGTCGCGGGGCTGCTGCAGTCCACCGCCGACGGCACGCTGCCCCGCGGCTCGCTCGTGGTGTGCACCGTCACCGGGCACGGCCTGAAGGACCCCGACACGGTGCTGCTCACCGCGCCGTCGCCGACCGTCGTCCCGATCGACCCGAGCGCGGTCGCGGCCGCCCTGGAGCTGGCCTGATGGGACGCCCGGGTGAGGTCCGCGTCCGCGTTCCCGCGTCGTCGGCCAACCTGGGCCCCGGCTTCGACTCGCTCGGTCTCGCCCTCGGCCTCTACGACGAGATCGAGGTGTGCGTCGCCCCCGACGGCGTCGGGGTCGAGGTCGTCGGGGAGGGCGCCGGGCAGGTGCCGTGTGACGATTCCCACCTCGTGGTCCGGGCCATGCGCACCGCCTGGAACATCACCGGCGACGCCCCCGCCGGGCTGCGGCTGCGCTGCCGCAACGCGATCCCGCACTCGCGCGGGCTGGGCAGCTCCGCTTCCGCCGCGGTGGCCGGGGCCGTCGCCGCGGTCGTGCTCGCCGGCCGGGACGTGGAGCTCGAGCAGGACACGCTCCTGCAGGTCACGGCGGGGATGGAGGGGCACGCCGACAACGCGGCGGCGTCGCTGCTCGGCGGGTTCGTGATCGCCTGGGAGACGGTGGGGAACACCGCCGGGCGCTTCCACGCCGTACGGCTCGACGCGCACCCGGGCATCCACCCCGTGGCGCTCGTCGCGGGAACGGAGTCGTCCACCTCGACGACCCGGGGCCTGCTGCCCGACCGGGTCCCCCTGGTCGACGCCGCCTTCACCGGCAGCCGCACCGCGCTCGCGGTGCTGGCGTTCACCCAGCGTCCCGAACTGCTGCTCCCGGCCACCGAGGACCGCCTGCACCAGGGCTACCGGCGCCCGGCCTACCCGGAGTCCGCCGACCTGGTCGACGCGCTGCGCGCCCACGGCGTCCCGGCCGCGATCTCCGGCGCCGGGCCCACCGTGCTGGCCCTCACCACCGACGGCACCCTGCCCGACGGGGTGGACCTGCACGGCTTCTCCACGCTGCCGCTCGCCGTCGACGCCCTCGGGGCGCAGGTCGAGATCGGCTGACACGCCGGGGTGGTGGTTGCCGTGACCAGCGCGGGAGTCTAGTCTCGGCCTCGCAACGGCGATCCACGCGTCATCCGCGTGGCCACTCGGGCCATCTGCGCACCCCGGCACCCTGGTTCTCCCGAACCAGCGCTGGAGCCAGACCCGCGCCCGTCCCGAGCGGCCGTCCCCGCGAACAGTCGCAGTGATCGTCGCCCCTGCCTGTCGGGGCGGCCGCGAACTGGTCAGGTTCCCTGACCTGCGATCCGTAGACCGACACGTCGTCCGGCACACCGTCCGGACGAGTGTGTGACATCCGCTGACCAGGGCAAGAGACCCGGTCGGTCAGGAAGGACATCTGTGAGCGAGACCGATCTCGTCAGCTCCACGCCCGCCCGCAAGCGCGGTGGCCTCACCGGCATGGTGCTGGCGGAGCTCCGCCAGCTGGCCGAGGAGCTGAACATCTCCGGCACCACGGGGATGCGCAAGGGCGACCTCATCGCCGCCATCAAGGAGCGCCAGGCCGGCGCGCCGGCCGCCGCGGCCCCCGCCGCCGCGCCTGCCGCCACCCCCGCCCCGGCCGCCGCCACCCCGGCGCCTGCCGTCGAGGCCCCCGCCGCCGCGGCTCCCGCCGACAACGGCACCCCGGCCCCCACCACCCGTCGGCGCCGCACGGCGTCGCGCCCGGCCGGTGCGCCCGACACGACGTCGGCGCCCGCCGCGAGCACCCCCCGCGCCCGAGGCCCCCCGCCCCCGTGGCCGCCGCCGCCGAGGCCCCGGCGCCGGTCGAGACGCCGGCCGTCGACGCCGCGCCCGTCGAGGCCCCCCGCGGCCGCCGCACCGGCGGTCGAGACCCCGGCCGCCGCCCCGCCGGCCGCCGAGGCGCCGTCGGCCAACGGCTCGGCCCCCGCGGCCGACGCGGACGCCCCCGCCGAGGGCGGTGGCCGCCGCGGCCGCAGCCGTCGCAACCGCAACGCCGAGCAGCAGGCCGAGCCCGTGGCCGCCGACGCGGGCGACGCCGCCGAGGAGCGCGGCGGCCGCACCCGCTCGCGCGGCTCCCAAAACGGTTCGGGGCAGAACGGTTCGGGCCAGAGCGGTTCGGGCCAGAACGGCGCCGCCCAGAACGGCGGCCGCAACGGCAACCAGGACGACCGCGCTCAGAACGGCACCGCCGCCGACCAGCGCTCCGAGGGCCGCGGCGACGCCCGCGACGACGGCCGGGGCGGTGACAACCGCGGCGACCGCAACGACGGCCGGGACCGCACCGACCGCAACGAGGGCCGGGGCGGCAACGACCGCGGCGAGCGCTCCGACAACCGCGGGGGCAACGACTCCCGCGGGGGCAACGACTCCCGCGGCGGCAACGACAACCGCGGCCCGCGCGACAACCGCCCGGACGACGACTCCGACGACGACGGCGACGGCCGCGGCCGTCGCGGCCGCCGCTTCCGGGACCGCCGACGCGGCCGCGACCGCGACCGCGGCGGCGCGGGCAACGGCGGCGGCAACCAGGGCAACGTCGACACCGAGGTGCGCGACGACGACGTCCTGCTCCCCGTCGCCGGCATCGTCGACATCCTCGACAACTACGCCTTCGTCCGGACCACGGGCTACCTGTCCGGGCCCACCGACTGCTACGTCTCGCTCTCGCTCGTGCGCAAGCACGGCCTGCGCCGCGGCGACGCGATCACCGGTGCGGTCCGCGAGGGGCGCGAGGGCGAGCAGTCCCGCCAGAAGTTCAACCCGCTCGTCCGCGTCGACACCATCAACGGGCAGGACCCGGAGGCGTCGCGCAACCGCGCCGAGTTCACCAAGCTCACGCCGCTCTACCCGAACGAGCGGCTGCGCCTCGAGACCGAGTCGCACATCCTGACCACGCGGATCATCGACCTGGTCATGCCGATCGGCAAGGGTCAGCGCGCGCTGATCGTCAGCCCGCCCAAGGCCGGCAAGACGATGGTGCTGCAGGCGATCGCCAACGCGATCACCACGAACAACCCGGAGTGCCACCTCATGGTCGTCCTCGTGGACGAGCGGCCGGAGGAGGTCACCGACATGACCCGGTCGGTGAAGGGCGAGGTCATCGCCTCCACCTTCGACCGTCCGGCGTCCGACCACACCACGGTGGCCGAGCTGGCCATCGAGCGGGCCAAGCGCCTCGTCGAGATGGGCCACGACGTCGTCGTGCTGCTCGACTCGATCACCCGACTGGGCCGGGCCTACAACCTGGCCGCGCCCGCGTCGGGCCGGATCCTCTCCGGTGGTGTCGACTCCACGGCGCTCTACCCGCCCAAGCGCTTCCTCGGCGCCGCGCGCAACATCGAGAACGGCGGCTCGCTCACCATCCTCGCCACCGCGCTGGTCGAGACCGGTTCCACGATGGACACGGTGATCTTCGAGGAGTTCAAGGGCACCGGCAACGCCGAGCTCAAGCTCGACCGCCGCATCGCCGACAAGCGGGTCTTCCCGGCCGTCGACGTCGGCGACTCCGGCACCCGCAAGGAGGAGCTGCTGCTCTCGCCCGACGAGCTGGCCGTCATGGTCAAGCTGCGCCGGGTGCTCTCCGCGCTGGACGACCAGCAGGCCATCGACCTGCTGCTCACCCAGCTCAAGAAGACCCGCACCAACATCGAGTTCCTGATGCAGGTCGCCAAGGGCCTCCCGGTCGGCGACACCGACTGACCCGCCCGGCCGCCCGCGGGAATCCGCGGGCGGCCCGGGTGGTTGAATGACCCGTCACGCTCCGGCCCCGGTTCACCTCGCACGACGAGGACCCGGTGCCACTTCGAGAGGAACCACCGTGCGATCTGGCATCCACCCCGAGTACGTCACCACCCAGGTGACCTGCAGCTGCGGCAACTCGTTCACCACGCGCAGCACCAAGTCCAACGGCTCGATCACCGCCGAGACCTGCTCCGCCTGCCACCCGTTCTACACCGGCAAGCAGCGCATCCTCGACGCCGGTGGCCGCGTGGCGCGCTTCGAGGCGCGCTACGGCAAGCGGGCCGGCAAGTAGTTCCGCCGACGGCGCCCACCCGACCCGGGTGGGCGCCGTTCGCGTGTCATGAGACCCGAAGGGACGAGGAGATGCCGGCACCGGCCGTCGACGCGATGCTCGCCGAGCACGCCGAGCTGGAGCTGCGCCTCGCCGACCCGGCCATCCACGCCGACGCGTCGCTGGCCCGCAAGCTGGGCCGCCGCTACGCCGAGCTGGGCCCGATCGTCGCCGCCTCCCGCGAGCTGTCCACCGCCCGCGAGGACCTCGCCGCCGCCCGCGAGCTGGCGGGGGAGGACCCCTCGTTCGCCGCGGAGGCCGACGACCTCGCCACCCGCATCCCGGCGCTGGAGACCCGCCTCGCCGAGCTGCTCGTCCCGCGCGACCCGCACGACGGCGACGACGTCGTGATGGAGGTCAAGTCGGGGGAGGGCGGCGAGGAGTCGGCCCTGTTCGCGAGCGACCTCGTCCGCATGTACACCCGCTACGCGGAGCGGCGCGGCTGGAAGACCGAGGTGCTCGACGCCAACGTGTCCGACCTCGGCGGCTACAAGGACATCACCCTCATCGTGCGGGCGCGGGCGCCCGAGCCCGACGGGGTGTGGAGCGCGCTGAAGTTCGAGGGCGGGGTGCACCGCGTGCAGCGCGTGCCCGTCACCGAGTCCCAGGGCCGCATCCACACCTCCGCCGCGGGCGTGCTCGTCTACCCCGACACCGGCGAGGACGCCGACGTCGAGATCGACGAGAAGGACCTGCGCGTCGACGTGTTCCGCTCCTCCGGCCACGGCGGGCAGAGCGTCAACACCACCGACTCGGCGGTGCGGATCACGCACCTGCCCTCCGGCATCGTCGTGAGCTGCCAGAACGAGCGCAGCCAGCTGCAGAACCGGGCGCGGGCGATGGAGGTGCTCCGGTCGCGGCTGCAGGCGGTGCACGAGGCCGAGCTGGCCGCCGAGGCGATGGCGGAGCGGAAGTCGCAGGTGCGCACCGTCGACCGCTCGGAGCGCATCCGCACCTACAACTACCCCGAGAACCGCATCGCCGACCACCGCGTCGGCTACAAGGCGCACAACCTCAGCACGGTCCTCGACGGCGACCTCGACGACCTGCTGACGGCCCTGACGACGGCCGACCGGGCGGAGCAGCTGAGCTCATGACCGGGCGGCGGGCGCGACGGGGGACGGGCCGGTGAGCCGCCAGCCGCTGCGCCTCGCCATCGCCGAGGCCGAGCGGATGCTCACCGCCGCCGGGGTCGCCTCCCCGCGCGTCGACGCCGAGATCCTCGCCGCGCACGTCGTGGGGGTGGAGCGGGGGAAGCTGATGATGCACCCGCTCGTCGACCCGCCCGTGGTGGAGGCCCTGCGTCGGCTCGTCGTGCGCCGCGCCACCCGCGAGCCGCTGCAGCACCTGCTCGGCACCGCGGTGCTCGGACCGGTCGCCGTCGCGGTCGGGCCGGGGGTCTTCACGCCGCGCCCGGAGACCGAGCTGCTGCTGGAGTGGGGGCTCCGCGCGATCGCCGACGTCGCGTCGCCGCTGGTGGTCGACCTGTGCACCGGCACCGGGGCGCTCGCGCTGGCCGTCGCCGCGAGCCGCCCGGACGCGCAGGTGCACGCCGTCGAGGCCGACCCCGGCGCGCTGACCTGGGCCCGGCACAACATCGCCGCGCACGGCGACACCGTCGTCCTGCACGCCGCCGACGTGCGCTGGAGCGACCTGCTCGTCGAGCTCGAGTCGCACGTCGACCTGGTGCTGTGCAACCCGCCCTACGTCCCCGACGCCACGGCCCTGCCGCCCGAGGTCACCGAGTGGGACCCGCCCGGCGCCGTGTTCGGCGGCCCGGACGGCCTGGAGGTCATCCGCGCGGTCATCGGCACCTCGGCCGGGCTGCTGCGCTACGGGGGTCACCTCGCGATCGAGCACGACGACACCCACGGCGAGTCCGTGCCCGCCCTGCTGCGCCGCCGCCGGGTGCTGACCGACGTCGAGGAGCACCACGACCTGACCGGCCGGCCGCGCTTCGCGACGGCCCGCCGCGTCGGGCCTCCGCCGCCCTCGTAGGCTCGCGCCCGTGCCTCCCACCTACGACTGCGCGGACGCCGACGCCCGCCGCGACGGCCTCGCCGCCGCGGCTCGTGCGGTCCGCGCCGGACGCCTGGTCGTGCTGCCCACCGACACCGTCTACGGACTGGGCTGCGACGCGTTCTCCGCCACCGCCGTCCGCGCGCTGCTCAAGGCCAAGAACCGGGGCCCGGACATGCCGGTGCCGGTCCTCGTCGGCTCCTGGTCGACCATCGACGGCCTCGTGCTGGGCGTCCCGCGGGCGGCGCGGCAGCTGATCGAGGCGTTCTGGCCCGGCGGGCTGTCCATCGTGCTGCCGCACGCCCCGTCGCTGTCCTGGGACCTGGGCTCGACCAAGGGCACCGTCATGCTGCGGATGCCGCTGCACCCGGTCGCCCTGGAGCTGCTGCGCGACGTCGGCCCGATGGCGGTGTCGAGCGCCAACATCTCCGGGCAGCCCGCGCCGGCCACCGCGGCGGGCGCGTCGGAGCAGCTGGGCGGGAGCGTGGCCGTCTACCTCGACGGCGGCGACTCCGGCGAGCCGGTCGCGTCCACCGTCGTCGACCTCACCGGCGACGACCCGCTGATCCTGCGCGAGGGCGCGGTGACGCGGGCCGAGGTGGCCGAGGTCCTCGGCCGCACGGTCCTCACCGCGTAGCCCCCGGGCCCGGCAGGCCGATCTGGTCGGCGAGGCGGTCGACGGCGTCGGTGAAGAAGGCGGCGCGGTCGTCCACCACGTTGTGCAGGTGCCCGAACAGCTCGAAGCCGATCAGCCCGAACAGGCCGGTCCAGGCGACGATCGCGCGCTCGGCGAGCGCCGAGTCGGCGGGCAGGCCCATGAGCTCGGCGAGGCCGGGGTGCAGGGCGCCGCTGCCGGTCCCCGCCGGCTCGACCTGCCCGGAGGCGACGCCGCGCGCGACGATCGCGCACAGCACCTCGCCGACCCGCGCCGCCGGGCCGATCGTCGTCTCCGGGGCGGCGTAGCCGGGCACCGGTGAGCCGTAGACCAGCGCGTACTCGTGCGGGTGGGCCCGCGCCCACTCCCGCGCGGCCCGGCAGACGGCCTGCCAGCGCGCCCGGAGGTCGTCGGGGGCGACCGCGGCGTCCGCCTGCTCGGCCGCGGTGCCCAGTGCGTCGTAGGCCTCCACGATCAGCGCGGTCAGCAGCTCGTCGCGGCTGGGGAAGTAGCGGTAGACCGCCGAGGACGCCATGCCCAGCTCGCGCGCGACGGCCCGCAGCGAGAGCGCGCTCGCCCCGTCGACGGCGAGGTGCCTGCGCGCGACCTCGGTGATCTCGCGCGTCAGCGCGGCGCGGACGCGGGCACGGGTTCCGGTGGCGTTCACACCGCGCAGTCTGGCACAGGAACGAGAGCACTGCTCTTGACACGCCGGCGGAGCGGGTGAACAGTGTGTCGAACAGAGAGCAGTGCTCACGTTTCGAAGGGGAACGCCATGTCGCAGCACGTGATCGTCGGAGCCGGGACCATCGGGAGCGGGGTCGCCCGCCTCCTCGCCGGGCAGGGCCACGACGTCCGGATCGTCTCCCGCAGCGGGTCCGGGCCGGTGGGGGAGCGCATCGAGCGGGTCACCGCGGACGCCTCCGACGCCGACCGCCTCGCCACCCTGACCGCGGGCGCGGTGGCGCTCTACAACTGCGCCAACCCGCCCTACCACCGCTGGGCCACCGACTGGCCCCCGCTGGCCGCCGCGCTGCTCACGGCGGCCGAGCGCTCCGGCGCGGTCCTCACGGTGATGTCCAGCCTCTACGGCTACGGCCCCGTCGACGCCCCGATGACCGAGGACACCGCCCTGAACTCCGCACCCGGCACCAAGGGCGCGATCCGCAACCGGATGTGGTCCGACGCGCTGGCCGCGCACGGGGCGGGGCGGATCCGGATGACCGAGGCGCGGGCGTCGGACTTCTACGGCCCGGGCCTGCGCACCACCGGCCACCTGGCGGAGTACTCCGTCGGCCGGCTCCTCGACGGCAGGCGGCCGCTGCTGCTCCAGGGCGACCCGGACGCACCGCATTCCTGGACCTTCGTCGACGACGTCGTCCGCACGCTGGTGACCCTCGCGTGCGACGAGCGCGCCTGGGGCCGGGCGTGGCACGTCCCGACGGGGCCCGCGCGGTCGGTGAACGCGATGCTGGCCGGGATCGCGCGGACCGCGGGCGTCCCGGAGCGGCGGGTGCAGGTGCTGCCGGCGTTCGCGGTGCGCCTGGGCGGGGTGGCGGTGCCGTTCCTGCGGGAGCTCGCCGAGGTCCGCCACCAGTTCACGGGGCCGTTCGTCATCGACTCCTCGGCGGCGCAGCAGACCTTCGGGCTCGCGCCGACGCCCCTGGAGGACGGTCTCGCCGGGACCGTCGCGTGGTGGCGGGAGCAGGCGCGGGCCGCCGCCTGACGCCGGGTACCGTGGTCGCCGTGACGACACCGTTCTGGGGCCCCGACTTCGACGCGCTGCAGCAGCAGGACCCCGAGATCGCGGGAGTGGTGCTCGACGAGCTGGAGCGGCTGCGCGGCGGCCTCCAGCTCATCGCGAGCGAGAACCTCACCAGCCCCGCGGTCCTCGCGGCACTGGGATCCACGCTGTCGAACAAGTACGCCGAGGGCTACCCCGGCAAGCGGTACTACGGCGGCTGCGAGGTCGTCGACCAGGCCGAGGAGATCGGCAACGCGCGCACGCGGGAGCTGTTCGGCGCCGAGCACGCCAACCTGCAGCCGCACTCCGGCGCGTCGGCCAACTTCGCCGTCTACGGGGCGTTCACCGTCCCCGGCGACACCGTGCTGGCGATGGACCTCAAGCAGGGCGGGCACCTCACCCACGGCTCGAAGGTCAGCTTCTCGGGCAAGTGGTTCAACAACATCAGCTACTCGGTCCGCCAGGACACCGAGCAGATCGACTACGACCAGGTCCGCGACCTGGCCCGCGAGCACCGCCCCAAGATGATCATCGCCGGGGCCACGGCGTACCCGCGGCTGATCGACTTCAAGGCGTTCCGCGAGATCTGCGACGAGGTCGGTGCGATCATGTGGGTCGACGCCGCGCACTTCATCGGGCTGGTCGCGGGCCAGGCCATCCCCTCGCCCGTCCCGTACGCCGACGTGGTGTCGGCCACCACGCACAAGGTCCTGCGCGGCCCGCGCGGCGGCATGATCCTGTCGAAGGCGGAGCACGCGAAGGCGCTGGACAAGGCCGTGTTCCCGTTCTCGCAGGGCGGGCCGCTGATGCACGCGGTCGCCGCGAAGGCCGTCGCGATGAAGGAGGCGGCGCAGCCCGCCTACCGGACCTACGCCCGCCAGGTCGTCGCCAACGCCCAGGCGCTGGCCAAGAGCCTCGAGTCCGAGGGCATGCGGGCCACCTCCGGCGGCACCGACACGCACCTCGCGCTGATCGACCTGCGGCCGATCGGCGTCACCGGCGCCGACGCGGAGACCCGCTGCGACGCCGCGCGGATCACGCTGAACAAGAACGCGATCCCCTACGACCCGGCACCGCCGCTGAAGCCCTCGGGCGTGCGGGTCGGCTCGCCGAGCCTCACCACCCAGGGCATGGACGAGGCCGACATGGCCGAGGTCGGATCGCTGCTGGCCCGGGCGGTGAAGGCCGAGCACGGCACCTCCGCCGGCGACGCGGAGCTGGCCTCGGTCGCCGAGGCCGTGGGTGCGCTCGTGGCGCGGGCGCCCGCCTACCCCCGCCCCTGACACCGTCCTCCCCGTGCTGCTCGCCCAGGGACTGCCGGCGCAGATCCTCCCGATCAAGGAGTACCTGCTCGCCGGCACGACGGCCGCGGTCGTCACGTTCCTGCTGGTCGGGCCGGTGCGGGTGCTCGCGCTGCAGGTCGGGGCCGTCGCCTGGCCGCGCGGGCGCGACGTGCACGTCACACCGACGGCGCGCTGGGGCGGGCTCGCGATGCTCGCGGGCGTGCTGGCCGGGATCGCGATGGCCTACCAGCTCCCGGCCATGCGGCTGGCGTTCGCGTACTCCGAGGAGATGGTCGGGGTCGTGCTGGCCTCGCTGATCCTCGTGCTGGTCGGGGCGCTGGACGACCGCTACGAGCTCGACGCGCTCACCAAGCTGGCCGGCCAGACCACCGCGGCCGGGGTGATGACCCTGTTCGGCGTGCAGTGGACCGTGCTGCCGGACGTCTTCCTCGGGGGCCAGGTCGGGCTCGGCCGGGAGCAGGGCGTCCTGCTGACGGTGCTGCTCACCGTGGCGCTGGTGAACGCCATGAACTTCGTCGACGGCCTCGACGGGCTCGCCGCCGGCATCGGCCTCATCGCCGCGGGCGCCACCGCGCTGTTCACGATGGGCCTGGTGCTGCGCAACGGCAACGACCCGTTCGTCTTCACCCCGGCGCTGATCGCGTTCGTGCTCGCGGGCGCCTGCCTGGGGTTCCTGCCGCACAACTTCAACCCGGCGCGCGTCTTCATGGGCGACTCCGGGTCGATGCTGATCGGTCTGCTGCTGGCCGCGGCCACGACGATGGCGTCCGGGCGGCTCACCGACGTCACCACCGGCGGTGACCTGCTCGCCCTGTTCGCGCCGCTGATCGTGCTCGCCGCGGTCGTGTTCATCCCGGTGCTCGACCTGCTGATGGCGGTCGTGCGGCGGACCCGGGCGGGGCGCAGCCCGTTCGCGCCGGACAAGATGCACCTGCACCACCGGCTGCTGGAGATCGGGCACAGCCAGCGCCGCGCGGTGCTCCTGATCTACCTGTGGGCGGGCGTGCTCGCGTTCGGTGCGGTCGCGCTGGCGCTGATCGACGACCCGTTCGTGGTCCTGTGGGCGGTGGGGGTCGGCCTGGTCGTGGCCGTGCTCGCCTCGTCCGTACCGAGAGCGAGGATGCGATGACCGGCACCACCCGCAAGCTGCCCGAGGGGCAGGAGGAGACGGTGCTCGCACTGGGGCGGGCGATGCTGCGCAACGTCGTCGTCGTGTCCAGCGTCACGACCGTGGTCGTCGTCGTCGCCTGCGGGGTGGCCGCCGGCCCGCCCGGAGCGGTGAGTGCCCTGGTCGGGGCCGTGCTGGGGGTGCTCTCGTCGCTGTTCACGCTGGTGCTCATGCGGCGCACGGCGACCCACGAGCCGCAGGCTGTGATGGTCGCCTCATTCGGCGGGCTGCTCACCAAGATGATCTTCCTGCTGGCCGTGCTGTTCCCGATCGGGGCGATCGACGGCGTTCACCGAGTGTCGCTGGGCGTCGGCCTGCTCGCCGTCCTCATCGCGGCCACCGCGGCCGAGGGATGGGCGGGCTACCGGCTCCGCACCATGTACGTGGTGCCCGACGGGCCCGCGACCAGCGGATCGATGACCGGTATGTCGGACTCGACGACCGGTGCGCGCCCTGACGCCGACGGTCCGGCCGTCGAGGGCCCGTCGCACCCCGACCGCGCAGAGTGATCGACTCGCGGGCCCGAACGGCCTGGTCGCACGCGGGGTGGGCCCGTCCGACCCGTGGGAACCGGCTGATAATGTGCGCAACGTAAGCGAAACCTGGCGCAGACGGCCGTACGCCGGCGTGCGCGCGCCAGGCGCCCGCGACGACATCGTGCGGGCTTAGGCGATCTCCTGGACCACGGTAGGCGGGCCGGGAGCACCGGAAGGATCCCCATTGGGCGAGTTCGTACTGGCGGCCGAGGAGTTCACTCCGCCCGGCGTCGGCACCTTCATCTACCCGCCGATCTTCGGTGAGGTCACCAAGCCGATCGTGCAGGCCGTCCTCGCCGCGATCCTCGTGGGCGTGTACTTCACGGTCGTCACCCGACGCATGTCGATGGTTCCGAGCAAGGGCCAGTTCATCGCCGAGTACATCTACGGCATGGCCCGCAACACCATGGCCCGGGACCAGATCGGGGGCAAGGAGTTCAAGCCCTTCATCCCGCTGGTGCTCGGACTGTTCAGCTTCGTGCTGGTGAACAACCTGTTCGGGATCATCCCGTTCTTCCAGTTCCCGACGATGTCGCGCATCGGCTTCCCGATCGCGCTGGCCCTGTTCGTGTACGTGGCCTACCACTACGCGGGCTTCAAGAAGCACGGCTTCGTCGGCTACATCAAGCACGCGGCCCTGCCGCCGGGCGTGCCGGCGTTCGTGGCCCCGCTGATCATCGTGATCGAGCTGTTCACGAAGTTCGCGTTCCAGCCGTTCTCGCTCGCCCTGCGTGTGTTCGCCGCGATGTTCGCCGGTCACCTGATCCTGGTGCTGGCGGTCGTGGGCGGGGAGTTCCTGCTCTTCTCCGGTAGTGCGCTGGTCGTCGCCGCACCGTTCGCGTTCATCGCGGCGATCGCCTTCACCTTCCTCGAGGTGCTGGTCATGAGCATCCAGGCCTACGTCTTCGCCCTGCTCGCCGGTGTCTACATCGGCGCTGCGGTCTCCACGGAACACTGATCCCCCGGCCTCGCGGCCGACTCCCGCTTCGCCGATCGATCCGCTCCCCGGCGGACCCACCGAAAGGAACCAGCACGTGAACTCGACCATCGTCCTCGCCCAGGCCGCGGAGGCCGTCAACATCAACCCGGGCCTCGCGGCCATCGGGTACGGCACGAGCGCCATCGGTGCGGCCATCGGCGTGGGCATGATCTGGTCCGCCGTCATCAGCGGCACCGCCCGCCAGCCGGAGGCCCGCGGCACCCTGATGGGCATCGCGTGGACCACCTTCGTGCTCGTCGAGCTGCTCGCCCTGATCGGCCTGGTCGTCTTCTTCATCGCGTCCGCGGGCTGATCGACCGAACTACAGCGGCTCCGTGTTCCACGGGGCACCACTCCTGATGGAAGGAATGACGGTGGACATCTCGATCCTCGCCGCCGAGGAGCCGCTCCCGGTTCTCCCGCTGCCCGGTGAGCTGATCGTCGGCCTCGTGGCGTTCGCGATCCTGCTCTTCGTGCTCAAGAAGTACGCGGTCCCGCGGTTCGAGGCCCTCTACGAGGAGCGGACCGACGCGATCGAGGGCGGGCTCAAGCGCGCCGAGGAGACGCAGGAGCAGGCGCAGCGCCTCAAGGCCGAGTACGAGGAGCAGATCGCCGGGCTCCGCGCCGAGGCCGCGCGCATCCGTGACGACGCCCGCGCCGAGGGCACGCAGATCAAGGCCGAGCTGCGCGCCCAGGCCGAGGAGGAGGCCGCGCGCATCAAGCAGCGCGGCGAGGAGCAGATCGCGGCCGCCCGCGAGCAGGCCGTGCGCCAGCTCCGCGGGGAGATCGGTGGCCTCTCGGTCCAGCTCGCCGGCCGGATCATCGGCACCGAGCTCTCCGACGACGCGGCCCGCCGCGGCACCGTCGACTCCTTCCTGGCCGAGCTCGACGGCATGGAGCCCCGGCAGAACGCCGCCGTCCCGTCCTCCGGGGCCAGCTGATGGCCGTCGTCCTGCAGGCAGCGAGCCGGGAGTCCCTGGCCGCGGCCGGTGACCGGCTCGACGGCATCGTCGACTCCTCGTCGGCCGCCGACCTCGGGACGCTGGGCGACGAGCTGTTCGCGGTCACGCGGCTGGTGGTGGGGCAGAAGCCGCTGCGCACCCACCTCGCCGACCCGTCGGTGCCACAGGAGGCCCGCAGCGGGCTGATCCGCCAGGTGCTCGACGGCAAGGTCGGCGAGCGCACCCTCGAGGTCGTCTCCGGCATCGTCGGGTCGCGCTGGTCGCAGTCGATCGACCTGGTCGAGGCGCTGGAGACCGTGGCCCGGCGGGCCACGCTGGCGGTGGCGGAGAAGGACGGCAGCCTCGACGACGTCGAGGACCAGCTGTTCCGCTTCGGCCGCATCCTCGACCGGGAGCCCGAGCTGACGGCGCTGCTGGCCGACACCACGCAGCCCGAGGACCGGCGCATCGCGCTGCTCGACTCGGTGCTCGGCCGCGACCGGGTCTCCCCGGTCACGGCCGCGCTGCTGCGCCAGACCGTCCGCATCCCGCGCGGCCGGCACCTCGACATCGCGGCCGAAGAGCTCTCCGAGCTGGCCGCCGCCCGCCGCGACCGGTACGTCGCGCGGGTCCGCACCGCCGTCGCGCTGAGCGACGAGCAGGAGCGCAAGCTCGCCGACACGCTCACCCGGATCTACGGGCGGCCGATGTCGCTGCAGGTCGAGCTCGACGAATCCCTGCTCGGTGGTCTGGTCGTCGAGGTCGGCGGAGAGGTCATCGACGGCAGCGTCGCGGGCCGGCTCGCCGCCGCCGGACGCCACCTCCCGAGCTGACATTCCTTCTTAGAGATAGGACAGACGACAGCCATGACAGAGCTGACGATCTCCCCGGAGGAGATCCGGAGCGCGATCTCCAGCTACGTCTCGTCGCTGGAGACCGGAACGTCCCGCGACGAGGTGGGCCACGTCTCCGACACCGGTGACGGCATCGCCCACGTCGAGGGACTCCCCTCGGCGATGACCAACGAGCTCCTCGAGTTCGACGGCGGCGTGCTGGGTGTCGCACTGAACCTCGACCAGCGCGAGATCGGCGCGGTCATCCTCGGTGACTACGCCGGGATCGAGGAGGGTCAGCCGGTCAAGCGCACCGGCAACATCCTCTCCGTGCCGGTCGGCGACAACTTCCTGGGCCGGGTCGTCGACCCCCTGGGCAACCCGATCGACGGGCTCGGCGACATCGAGGCCGAGACCCAGCGCGTGCTGGAGCTGCAGGCCGCGGGCGTGATGGACCGCCAGGGCGTCAGCGAGCCGCTGCAGACCGGCATCAAGGCGATCGACGCCATGACGCCGATCGGCCGCGGCCAGCGCCAGCTGATCATCGGTGACCGCAAGACGGGCAAGACCGCCGTCTGCGTCGACACGATCATCAACCAGAAGCAGAACTGGGCCACCGGCGACCCGCAGCAGCAGGTGCGCTGCATCTACGTCGCCATCGGTCAGAAGGGCTCCACGATCGCCGGCATCCGGGCGTCGCTGGAGGAGGCGGGCGCGCTGGAGTACACCACCATCATCGCCTCGCCCGCCAACGACCCGGCCG
Source organism: Pseudonocardia petroleophila (assembly GCF_014235185.1). Classification (NCBI taxonomy): domain Bacteria; kingdom Bacillati; phylum Actinomycetota; class Actinomycetes; order Pseudonocardiales; family Pseudonocardiaceae; genus Pseudonocardia; species Pseudonocardia petroleophila. Next base: position 2,761,346 of record NZ_CP060131.1, read on the forward strand.
GCTTCAAGTGGCTCGCCCCCTACACCGGCTCGGCCATCGGCCAGCACTGGATGTACGAGGGCAAGCACGTCCTCATCATCTTCGACGACCTGTCCAAGCAGGCCGAGGCCTACCGCGCCATCTCGCTGCTGCTGCGCCGCCCGCCGGGCCGCGAGGCGTACCCCGGTGACGTCTTCTACCTGCACTCCCGCCTGCTGGAGCGCTGCGCCAAGCTGTCCGACGAGAAGGGCGCCGGCTCGATGACCGGCCTCCCGATCATCGAGACCAAGGCCGGTGACGTCTCGGCGTACATCCCGACCAACGTCATCTCGATCACCGACGGCCAGGTCTTCCTCGAGTCCGACCTGTTCAACCAGGGCGTCCGGCCGGCGATCAACGTCGGCATCTCGGTCTCCCGGGTCGGTGGCGACGCGCAGATCAAGGCCATGAAGACGGTCTCCGGCTCGCTGCGCCTGGACCTGTCGCAGTACCGCGAGCTGGAGGCGTTCGCCGCCTTCGGCTCCGACCTCGACGCCGCCTCGGCCGCCACGCTGGGCCGCGGCAGCCGCCTGGTCGAGCTGCTCAAGCAGGGCCAGTACGCGCCGCAGCCCGTCGAGGAGCAGGTCGTCTCGATCTTCCTCGGCACCCAGGGCCACCTCGACTCCGTGCCGGTCGCCGACATCCAGCGCTTCGAGTCGGAGTTCCTCGACCACGTGCGCCGCAACGAGGAGGGCATCCTCGGCGAGATCCGCGACGCGAAGAAGATGTCCGACGAGCTGTCGGACCGCATCGTCTCCGCGGTGAAGGGCTTCAAGGAGAACTTCACCGCCTCCGACGGCTCCTCCGTGGTGCCGAAGGAGAAGGAGGCCGAGGCGCTCGACGAGGACGACGTCGACCGCGAGTCGGTCAAGGTCACCAAGAAGAAGCCCTCGGGCGAGAGCTGAGCGGGTAACGCATGGCAGCGCAGATTCGCGTCCTGCGGCGGCGGATCAAGTCGACGCAGTCCATCAAGAAGATCACTCGCGCGATGGAGCTGATCGCGACCTCCCGGATCGTCAAGGCCCGGGCGCGGGTCGAGGAGTCCAAGCCCTACGCCGAGCAGATGACGGCCGTGCTCACCGAGCTGGCCAACAACTCGGCGCTCGACCACCCGCTGCTCGTCGAGCGGGAGGAGCCCAAGCGGGCCGCGGTGCTGGTCGTCACCAGTGACCGCGGCCAGTGCGGCGGCTACAACGCCGGCGTGCTCAAGGAGGCGGAGCAGCTGCAGTCGCTGCTGCGCGAGCAGGGCAAGGAGCCGGTGCTCTACGTCATCGGGCGCAAGGGCGTGAACTACTACCGGTTCCGCAAGCGCAAGGTCGAGCAGTCCTGGACCGGCTTCTCCGAGCAGCCCGACTACGAGAACGCGGCCGTGGCCGCGCGCACCCTCGTGGCGTCGTTCATGGCGGGCTCCGACGACACCGTCGGCGCCGACGGCGAGCGCGAGCCCGGCGAGGACGGCGTCAAGGGCGTCGACGAGCTGCACCTCGTGTACACGCAGTTCAAGAACATGGTCACCCAGACGCCGCAGGCGCGGCGGATGGCGCCCATGGAGGTCGAGTACGAGGTCGACACCGTCGCCCAGCCGGGCGGGGAGATCGAGGAGCGCCGCGAGGAGGCCGCCGCATCGAAGGGCGAGCTCCAGCCGCTCTACGAGTTCGAGCCCAGCGCGGACGTCCTGTTCGACGCGCTGCTGCCGAAGTACATCGGCGCGCGGCTGTTCGCCGCGCTGCTGGAGTCGGCGGCCTCGGAGTCGGCGAACCGGCAGCGGGCCATGAAGGCCGCCACCGACAACGCCAACGATTTGATCCGTACCCTGACGCTGGAGTCGAACCAGGCCCGTCAGGCCCAGATCACCCAGGAGATCAGTGAGATCGTCGGTGGCGCCGACGCTCTCGTGAGCACAGGAAGTGAGAGCTGAGATGACCGCCACCGCTGACGCCCCCACCGGCACCAGGACCGGCCGGGTCGTCCGGGTCACCGGCCCGGTCGTCGACGTCGAGTTCCCGCGCAACGAGGTCCCGGCGCTCTACAGCGCGCTGACCGTCGAGGTCGAGTTCGGTGACCTCGCGAAGACGCTGACGCTGGAGATCGCCCAGCACCTCGGCGACAACCTCGTCCGCACGATCTCCATGCAGCCCACCGACGGCGTGGTCCGCGGCCAGACGGTCACCGACCTCGGCCGTCCGATCTCGGTGCCGGTCGGCGACCAGGTCAAGGGGCACGTGTTCAACGCGCTCGGCGAGTGCCTGGACAAGCCCGACCTCGAGATCACCGGCGACCTGTGGGGCATCCACCGCAAGGCGCCGAACTTCGACCAGCTCGAGGGCAAGACCGAGATGCTGGAGACCGGCATCAAGGTCCTCGACCTCATGACCCCGTACGTGGTCGGCGGCAAGATCGGCCTGTTCGGAGGTGCGGGCGTCGGCAAGACGGTGCTGATCCAGGAGATGATCCAGCGCGTCGCCCTGAACTTCGGTGGCACCTCGGTGTTCGCCGGCGTCGGCGAGCGCACCCGTGAGGGCAACGACCTCATCACGGAGATGACCGAGTCCGGCGTCATCCAGAACACCGCGCTGGTGTTCGGTCAGATGGACGAGCCGCCGGGCACGCGCATGCGCGTCGCCCTGTCCGCGCTGACGATGGCGGAGTACTTCCGCGACGAGCTCAGCCAGGACGTGCTGCTGTTCATCGACAACATCTTCCGGTTCACGCAGGCCGGTTCCGAGGTCTCCACGCTGCTCGGCCGCATGCCGTCCGCGGTGGGGTACCAGCCCACCCTGGCCGACGAGATGGGCGAGCTGCAGGAGCGCATCACCTCGACGCGCGGCCGCTCGATCACCTCGATGCAGGCGATCTACGTGCCCGCGGACGACTACACCGACCCCGCGCCGGCCACGACCTTCGCCCACCTGGACGCGACGACGGAGCTCTCCCGCCCCATCTCGCAGAAGGGCATCTACCCGGCGGTCGACCCGCTGACGTCCACCTCGCGGATCCTCGACCCGCAGTACGTCGGCAACGAGCACTTCCGGGTCGCCAACGAGGTCAAGCGGATCCTGCAGAAGTACCAGGACCTGCAGGACATCATCGCGATCCTCGGTATCGACGAGCTCTCCGAGGAGGACCGGCAGCTCGTGGGCCGGGCCCGCCGCATCGAGCGCTTCCTGTCCCAGAACCTCCTGGTCGCCGAGCAGTTCACCCAGCAGAAGGGGTCGACGGTCCCGCTCAAGGAGACCATCGAGGCCTTCGACAAGATCGCCAAGGGTGAGTTCGACGACTACCCGGAGCAGGCGTTCTTCCTCTGCGGTGGCATCGAGGACCTGGAGAAGAACAAGAAGAAGCTCGAGGGCTGATCGCACATGGCGGAGATGACGGTCGACCTGGTCGCGGTCGAGCGGAAGATCTGGTCGGGTCAGGCCAGCTTCCTCAAGGCGCGCACCACGGTGGGTGACATCGGCGTCCTGCCGGGCCACCAGGCCACGCTGGCGCAGCTGGAGGACGCGGGGGTCGTGCGCGTCGACGGCACCGACGGCTCGTCCACCACGCTCGCCGTGCGCGGAGGGTTCCTCTCGATCACCGCCGACACCGTCACGGTGCTGGCGGAGTTCGCCGAGCTGGCCGACGAGATCGACGTGTCGGCGGCCCGGGCCGCGCTCGACCGGGCCGACACGTCGGACCCGGACGGCGCGGCCGAGGCCGCCTGGGCGAACGCGCGGCTGCAGGCCGCCGGCGCGTCCGAGTAACCGGCAGCGCGGGTGGCCACGGCGCTCGGCCTCGTGCTGTTCGTCGTGTGCCTGTGCATCGGCTACCTCGCCTTTCGGCGAGTACGTCTCATGCGGGGCGGTGGTGTGGACCTGAGTCTGCGCCGCCGCCCCGCTGTCGTCGCGCGGTACGCCTCCCGCGACGCCTCCGCGGGCTGGCACGCCGGGGTCGCCCGCTACCGCGGTGACGAGCTGGCCTGGTTCCGGCTCACCTCGTTCCGGCCCGGGGCGTCGCTGCGGCTCGACCGCAACGAGCTCGAGATCATCGACCGCCGCGAGCCCGCCGACGCCGAGGCGTACGTGATGCCGTCCCGGTCCGCCGTGCTGCGCTGCCGCAGCCACGGCGTCGACGTCGAGCTCGCGATGACCCCCGGCGTCCTCACCGGCTTCCTGGCGTGGCTGGAGGCCGCCCCGCCCGGTCGCAGCACCGGGTACCGCCAGGCCTCCTAGGAGGCCGCCTGGGGGCCGCCGGGCTGCCACAGGACGTCGCCGTCGGGGTTGGCGGCGCGGCCGAGGATGAACAGCAGGTCGCTGAGGCGGTTGAGGTACTTCGCGGTGAGCGGGTTGGTGCGCTCGGCGTCGACCTCCAGCAGGGCCCACACGCTGCGCTCCGCGCGCCGGGTGACGGTGCGGGCCACGTGCAGGTACGCCGCTCCCGGGGTGCCGCCGGGGAGGATGAACGAGTCCAGCTTGGGCAGGTCGGCGTTGAACTCGTCGCACCACCCCTCCAGGCGTTCGACGTAGTCCTCGGTGACCCGCAGCGGCGGGTACTCCGGGTCGGGGACGATCGGGGCGCACAGGTCGGCCCCGACGTCGAACAGGTCGTTCTGCACCTGCGCGAGGGGCGCCAGCAGCGCGTCGGAGAGGCCGCCCACGGTGACCGCGACGCCGACCGCGGCGTTGGCCTCGTCGGTGTCGGCGTAGGCGGCGAGCCGGACGTGGGTCTTGGGGACGCGGCTGAAGTCGCCGAGCGCGGTGGTGCCGTCGTCGCCGGTCTTGGTGTAGATCCTGGTCAGGTGCACGGACATGGGGCCGAATCTAGCCGGGATCGCGTGCCGATACCGTCGTCGCTCGTGGCTGAGCATTTCGCGGTGGACGGCGGCGCGCGCCTGCGGGGCACCGTCGACGTGGTGGGCGCCAAGAACAGTGTGCTGAAGCTCATGGCGGCGGCACTGCTGGCGGAGGGCACGACGACCCTCACCAACTGTCCGGAGATCCTCGACGTCCCGCTGATGGCCGACGTCCTGCGCAGCCTGGGCTGCACGGTGAGCGTCGAGCACGGCACGGTGACGATCGACGTGCCCGCCGACCCGAGCGCGGAGGCCGACTACCGGTCGGTGTCGAAGCTGCGCGCCTCGGTGTGCGTGCTGGGCCCGCTGGTGGCGCGGTGCCGCCGCGCGGTCGTCCCGCTGCCCGGTGGCGACGCCATCGGGTCGCGGCCGCTGGACATGCACCAGGCGGGCCTGCGCAAGCTCGGGGCGACCACGGAGATCGCGCACGGACGGGTCGTCGCCACGGCGGAGACGCTGCGCGGCGCCCAGATCTGGCTCGACTTCCCGAGCGTCGGCGCCACCGAGAACATCCTCATGGCCGCCGTGCTCGCCGAGGGCACCACGGTGATCGACAACGCGGCCCGCGAGCCGGAGATGGTCGACCTGTGCCTGATGCTGCAGCAGATGGGCGCGAAGATCGACGGCGTCGGCAGCTCCACGCTGACGGTGCACGGCGTCACCGGGCTGTCCCCGACGCAGCACCGCGTGATCGGCGACCGGATCGTCGGGGCGACGTGGGCGTTCGCCGCGGTGATGACGCGCGGCGAGGTCACGGTCCGCGGCGTCGACCCGCACCACATCGACCTCGTCCTCGACAAGCTCCGCAGCGCCGGGGCCAGCACCGACGTCTCGGCCGACGGCTTCACCGTCGCGATGGACGGGCGCCGGCCCAAGGCCGTCGACTTCGTGACGCTGCCCTACCCCGGCTTCGCCACCGACCTGCAGCCGATGGCGATCGCGCTGTCCGCCGTGGCCGACGGCACGTCGATGATCACCGAGAACGTGTTCGAGGCGCGGTTCCGGTTCGTCGACGAGATGGTGCGCCTGGGCGCCGACGCGCGGACCGACGGGCACCACGCCGTCGTGCGGGGGGTCGAGCAGCTCTCCAGCGCGCCCGTGTGGGCCAGCGACATCCGGGCCGGGGCCGGGCTCGTGCTGGCCGGGCTGTGCGCGGAGGGCCGCACCGCGGTGTGGGACGTCGAGCACATCGACCGCGGCTACCCGCGGTTCGTCGAGAACCTCTCCGGCCTGGGGGCCGGCATCTCGCGGGTGGTCGGCGAACCCGACACGTGAGGTGCGTGTGAGGCGTCACCCGATCGGGTACCCGGCCCGATGACCAGCGCAGCCCAGTCGGCCAACAGCAACGCCAAGCAGGCGGCCCGCAGCCGACCCGTGAAGATCGCCGCACGCGTCGGGATCCTCGCCTACGGCATCACGCACCTGCTGATCGGCGGGCTGGCGCTGCAGGTGGCGTTCGGCCAGGGCGGTGAGCAGGCCGACCAGACCGGCGCGTTCCAGGCGCTCGCCCAGCAGCCCTACGGCCCGCCGCTGCTCTGGGTGCTCGCCGTCGGGTTCGTGGCCGCGGCGCTCTGGCGGGCCGAACTGGCCGTCTGGGGCTACAGCTACGTGTCCGACACGAAGAAGGTCGTGCGCAAGAAGGCCGTCAGCGCGGTGAAGGCCGTCGTCTTCGTGGCCCTCGCGGTGCTGGCGGCCACCACCGCCTCGGGCGGCGGCGGTGGCGGCGGGGGGCAGCAGCAGGCCACCGCCGGGGTGTTCGGCCTGCCGGGCGGGCCGTTCCTGGTCGGGCTGGCCGGACTCGTCGTGCTGGTGGTCGGCGTCGTCAAGGTCGTCGAGGGGTACCGGAAGAAGTTCCTCGAGGAGATGGACGCGCCGTCGGACCGGCACGCCCGCACGGTGCTGGAGCGGGTCGGGCAGGTCGGCAACATCGCCAAGGGCGTCTCGATCGGGCTGATCGGCATCCTGATCGGCGTCGCCGCGCTCCGGCACGACCCGGCGGAGGCCACGGGCCTCGACGCCGCGCTCAAGGGTCTCGCGGCGCAGCCGTACGGGCCCTACCTGCTGATGGTCGTGGCCGTCGGGATCGTCGCGTACGGCGTCTTCTGCTTCTTCGACGCCCGGTACCACCGGGTCTGAGCCGCGCCGGGTCCGGCTCACTCGGACGTGAGCACGAGCTTCGCGTCGACCAGGTCCTTCGGGAAGACGAGCAACCGGTAGCCCCCGTCGACGCGGCCGACCGTGGCGCGGATCCCCGACGCGAGCAGGCGCGAGCGCAGGACCTGGGCGGCGGTCTCCGTCGGCACCCGCGAGACCTCCTCGAGCAGGCCGTCGCCGGTGGGGTCGTCGGGGTCGGGGATGCGGGGGCCGGGTTGGTCCTTGCCCGTGCCGAACGTCCACCGCAGGGCGAGCGCCAGCACGCTCATCATGATCAACCCGCCGAAGAGGGCGAAGAAGCGCGTCGCCTGGTCGGCCATCCGCCCATCATCGCCTGCTGGATCGATCCCTGCATGTGACGACGGTCCTCCGGGCCGGGCCGTGGCACTACGTGCCAGTAGCATCACCGCGTCCCGACATGGCGGAGGTAGTCCGGTGCCGTACCCGACCGACCGTGAGCGCGACCGTCCGTGGGTGATCCGCACCTACGCCGGTCACTCCTCGGCGAAGAAGTCCAACGAGCTCTACCGGCGCAACCTCGCCAAGGGCCAGACCGGGCTGTCGGTCGCCTTCGACCTGCCCACGCAGACCGGCTACGACCCCGACGACGAGCTGGCCACGGGCGAGGTCGGCAAGGTCGGCGTGCCCGTCAGCCACATCGGCGACATGCGCACGCTGTTCGACGGCATCCCGATGGCCGAGGCCAACACCTCGATGACGATCAACGCGCCGGCGATGTACCTGCTCGCGCTCTACGTCGCCGTGGCCGACGAGCACGACGCGCCCCGCGCGACGCTCGCCGGCACCACCCAGAACGACATCGTCAAGGAGTACCTCTCGCGGGGCACCTACGTGTTCCCGCCGGCGCCGAGCATGCGCCTGATCACCGACATGGTGGCGTGGTCGGTGGCCGAGATCCCCAAGTGGAACCCGATCAACATCTGCAGCTACCACCTGCAGGAGGCCGGGGCCACGCCCGCGCAGGAGCTGGCCTACGCGCTGTCCACCGCGATCGCGGTGCTCGACTCCGTCCGGGACTCCGGGCAGGTGCCCGCCGAGAAGTTCGGTGACGTCGTCGCCCGCATCTCCTTCTTCGTCAACGCCGGGCTCCGGTTCGTCGAGGAGATGTGCAAGATGCGCGCGTTCTCCCAGCTCTGGGACGAGATCACGAAGGAGCGCTACGGGATCGAGAACCCCAAGCAGCGCCGCCTGCGCTACGGCGTGCAGGTCAACTCGCTGGGGCTCACCGAGGCGCAGCCCGAGAACAACGTGCAGCGCATCGTGCTGGAGATGCTCGCCGTCACCCTCTCCCGCGACGCCCGGGCCCGCGCCGTGCAGCTGCCCGCCTGGAACGAGGCGCTGGGCCTGCCCCGGCCGTGGGACCAGCAGTGGGCGCTGCGGATGCAGCAGGTGCTCGCCTACGAGACCGACCTGCTCGAGTACGAGGACCTGTTCACCGGCTCCGTCGTCGTCGAGGCGAAGGTGAAGGACCTGGTCGAGGGCGCGCGGGCCGAGATCGACCGCGTCCAGGAGATGGGCGGGGCCGTCGCGGCCGTCGAGTCCGGGTACATGAAGGGGCAGCTCGTCTCGTCGCTGTCCGAGCGGCGCCGGCTGATGGAGTCCGGCGAGCACGTCGTCGTCGGGGTCAACAGGTTCGACACCACCGAGCCGTCGCCGCTGCAGGCGGAGGGGGCGGCCGCGATCGAGACGGTCGACCCGGCCACCGAGGCCGCCGCCGTCGCGGCCATCCAGGAGTGGCGGGCCGGGCGCGACGCGGCGGCCGTCGAGAGCGCCCTCGCAGGGCTGCGCGACGCGGCCAAGACCGACACGAACCTCATGGACGCCTCCATCACCTGCGCCAAGGCCGGCGTCACCACGGGGGAGTGGGCGGGGGTGCTCCGCGAGGTGTTCGGCGAGTTCCGGGCCCCGACCGGGGTGTCGGCCGCCGTGTCCGGGGGCGAGGCCGCCGTCGAGATCTCCGAGGTGCGCGAGCGCGTCAAGCAGGCCGGGGCCGACATCGGCTCGCGGCTGCGCATGCTCGTCGGCAAGCCCGGACTCGACGGGCACTCCAACGGCGCCGAGCAGGTGGCCGTGCGGGCCCGTGACGTCGGCTTCGAGGTGATCTACCAGGGCATCCGGCTGACGCCCGCGCAGATCGTGTCGGCCGCGGTGCAGGAGGGCGTGCACGTCGTCGGGCTGTCGATCCTGTCCGGCTCGCACCTGGAGGTCGTCCCCGCCGTCGTCGACGGGCTGCGGGCGGCCGGGGCCGACGACGTGCCGGTGGTCGTCGGCGGGATCATCCCGCCCGACGACGCGGCGGCGCTGAAGGCGAAGGGCGTGGCGGCGGTGTTCACGCCCAAGGACTACAAGCTCACCGAGATGATGGACGAGATCGTGACGCTGGTCCGGCAGGCCCACGGCGTCTGACGGCCGAGATCGACACCATCGGGTTTCTCGGGCCCCGGAACCCCGCTGGTGTCGATCTCACACGTCGAGCGCGCGGCGGATCTGCGCGACGATGCGGTTCGGCTCGTCGCGGATCTCGTACTTCGTGTACCGGTAGATGCGCCAGCCCGCGTCGACGAGGCCGGTGTAGCGGCCCACGTCGCGCAGCACGTCCTCCGGGCGGGCGTGCTGCTCGCCCTCGTACTCGATGCCGATGCGCCGGTCCGGGTAGGCGAGGTCGAGCCACACGGCGGTGCGGGCCACCGCGTCCTGCACCGGGTGCTGGGCCACCGGCCGGGGCAGCCCGGCGAGGACGAGGAGCATCCGCAGTCGCGTCTCCATCGGCGACATGGCCATCCGGTCGGCGTGCGTCAGCACCTCGGGGAGCCGCAGCACGCCGCGGGCCCGGGGGTAGCGCGCGCCGAAGTTGAGCAGCAGGTCGGGGTTGAAGCGGAACCGGTGCGCGAGCGCGTCGACGCCGACGACGGCCTCCACCACGTCGTCGAGCCGGCCCAGGTCGAACGCCGTGCGCAGCGGCGTGGTGGTGCGGACGTCGTCGACCCGGGTGATCTCGCCCGGGTGGAGCCGGTCCCGCCGGACCGCCAGTCCCGGACGGGGGCGCTGGTCCCGGCCGGGGACGGTGACCTCGGCCGGTGCGTCCCACGGCCCGCAGGACGCCCCGAGGATCTCGGCGGCCGACCAGCCCGACAGCACGCCGCGTCCCTCCACGAGCCGGTACGCGGCTCGTGAGCGCAGCGCGAGATCGGGCGGCTCGGTGCCGACCGGTACGTAGACGTCGGGGAAGATCCGCAGGTAGCGGGGTCCGCGCAGGCGGTCCCACGTGACGAGACCGGCCGCGACCGCGAGCGATCCGCGGAACGCGGTGGGCCACCCCGGGACGGACACGTCGGCATCGTGCCGCGCGGCCCCGCTGCCCCGTGGCGTTTCCACGCAACCCGTGAGATCGACCTGGTCGGGGTTCCGGGGCGTCCGGACCCCGATGGTGTCGATCTCAGCCGTGGTTCGCCCGACCTGGCACGATCCGCCCATGTTCCGGATCGCTGTGCCCGTCGACGAGCCCCGTCGGCCGCGGCGGGTGGCCACCGTCGACATCGCGATGCTGGTGCTCGCGCTGGTCTCGGTGGGGCTGCTCGGCTACGTCGCGTTCTTCCCGCACTCCGAGGAGACCGCGCACCTGGTGTTCGTGATCGACACCGTGATCTGCGGGATCTTCCTCGTGGAGTTCCTGTTCCGGTGGCGCGACGCGGGGTGGGAGCGCTGGTTCCCGGTGCGCCGCTGGTACGAGGTGCTCGGCATGATCCCGGTCGCGCACCCCGCGCTGCGCAGCCTGCGGCTGATCCGGGTCGTCGTGATCGTCATGCGGCTGGCGCGCACGGCCGACCGGGTGTTCGGCGAGCAGTTCACGCAGCGGCTGGTGGAGCGGTTGTCCCGCCCGATCGTGCTGGCCATCAAGAAGCCGATCACGGTGGCCGTCATGGACGAGGTCGTGAAGGTGATCGGGACCGGTCACTTCCCGCGCAACATCGCGCGCTCGGTCGGGGAGAACCAGGAGCTGCTGCGCAGCATCGTCACCGAGAAGCTGCGCGAGGACCAGCTGGCCGGGCGGCTGTCACGGATGCCGTTCCACGACGAGATCGTGCACACGGTGGTGGACACGACGATGCGCGTGCTCGTCGACGTGCTCACCGACCCGCGGATGGACGCGTTCGTCGGCGAGGTGGTGCGGGAGAACGCCGAGCAGATCCGCGGGGCGGTGGAGGCCGGGCACCACGAGGTGGGCGTGGCCGACGTGCCTGGTCGGGAGGGCTCCCGCCCGGGCGTGGTCCACTCGGACGCATGAACCCGCAGCATCCGCAGCAGTGGCCGCCGCCCCCGGGGGCGTGGGGGCCGCCACCCGCGCCGCCGTCGCCGCCGTCGCGCCGGAGCTCCGGATCGCTCGTCGCAGCGGTGCTCGCCGCCGTCCTGCTGGTCGGGGCGGTGGGCACGGGCGGGTTCTTCTGGGGGGCGTCGACGCGGGCCCCGGCCCCGGACGCCCCGCCCGCGGCGCGCCTGGCGGTCGACCTGGGTGACGAGCGGAGCGTCGACCCGTGCGCCCTGCTCAGCGAGGACGCGCTGCGGCGCTTCGGGACCCCGCAGGAGTTCGCCGACTTCGGCCTGCTCACGGGTTGCCGGATCGACCTCGCCACCTCCTCGGGCGAGCAGGTCGCCGTCGGGGCGTACCTGGACAGCGCCGCCTACGTCGAGGAGGTCGCCGGGGACCGGGAGGCACTGGGGGACCTGGAGATCCGCCGTCCGGCCGCCTCGGACACGTCGTGCGAGCGGTGGATCGTGCTGCCCGACCGCACGGGCGTGCAACTGCTCGCCACCCGCTCGGCGGCCGGCGCCACGGACCTCTGCGCGGTCGCCGACGCCGCCGCCACCTCGGCCGCCGTGGTGCTGGCCGACACCGCGCCCCTGCCCACCCGGACGCTGCCCGCCCCGACCGACCGGCTCGCGGCGATCGACGTCTGCACCGTCGTCGACGACGCCACGCTGCGCTCGGTCCCCGGGCTCGACGTCGGACGGCGTGCGGTGGGCTACGGCGGGTGGGGGTGCACCTGGGGGGTCCTGACGGGGACCTGGTTCCGCGTCACGCCCACGCGCCTGGGCCCGTTCGAACCCGCGGCCGCCACGTCGAGCACCGTGGCCGGCCGCCAGGTCTGGACCTCCGACTACGACACCCCGTCGTTCTGCGAGGCGTCGATCGTGCTGGACGAGTACGTCGGGAGCACCGGCAACTCGCGGGTGAACGTCCTGACCGTGCAGCTCGGCTCCTCGGCCGACCCGTGCGGCCAGCTCGGCTCGCTGATGCCCGGGCTGGTGTCCCGCCTGCCCGCGTGACGGATCGGGCCGCGCGACGGATCAGGCCCCGTGACCGATCAGGCCTCGGCCTCCTCGCGCTCCTTCTCCTCCCCGCGGCGGCGCAGGAGCCGGAACCCGGGCACGCCCTGGATCGCGTGACGGACGTCCTGGAGCACGTCGAGGAGCTCGTGCACGTCGGGTCCGACGCGGTCGAGGGTGACCAGGATGGGCATGATGTCGGTCTCGAGGTGGTGGGTGAGCTGCGGGAGCTGGTCGACCATCCGGATCGCGGCCTGCAGCTCCGCCTCGGTGAAGTCCTCGACGAACCGGTGCGCGAGCGGGGCGGCCTTCTGCGCGATCGGCTGGTAGAGGTCGAGGATCTCCGACGCCCCCCTGCTGGTCGCGGCGGCCTCGCCGACCAGCGCCTGCGCCTCGTCGGCCACCCCGGTGGCCTTGCGGATGACCCCGCCCGCGTCGCCCGCGACACCGCCCGCGGTGGTGACGAGCGCGGCGGCCTCGTCGGCGACGGTCCCGGCGCGCCCGACCAGACCGGCGGCATCCTCCGCGACCGAGTCGGCGCGGGTGATGAGGGTCGCGGCGCCGTCGGCGACGGAGCCCGCGCGGCCGATCAGGGCGTCGGCGCTGCCGGCGACCCCGTCGGCGCGTTCGATCAGCTCGGAGGCGCTGCCCGCCACGCCGTCGGCGCGCCCGATCAGCTCGGACGCGCTGGTGGCGACCGTGTCGGCCCGGCCGATGAGCCCCGCGGCGTCCTGCGCCACCCCGTCGGCGCGGCTGACGAGCCCGGCGGCGTCCTCCGCGACGGTGCCGGCGCGGTCGACCAGACCGGCGGCGTCGCCGGCGACGGAGTCCGCGCGGGTGATGAGCGCGGCGGCGCCGTCGGCGACGGTGCCGGCGCGGGTGATGAGGGCGTCGGCGTTCCCGGCCACGGAGTCCGCGCGCCCGATGAGGTCGGCGGCGTCGCCGGCGACCGTGCCCGCGCGGTCGATCAGCTTCGCGGCGTTCCCCGCGACCCCGTCGGCCCGGTTGATCAGCAGCGCGGCGCCGGTCGCGACGTCACCCGCGTCGGTGATCAGGCGGTCGGCGCGGGCGGCGACCCCGTGCACCTCCCCGAGCAGGGGGTCGACCCGGCGGACCATGCGCTCGGCGTCGGTCAGCACCGTGTCGACCCGGCCGACCGCGCCCCGGGCGTCGGCGAGCACGCCCTCCACGCCGTCGACGAGGCCGTCGGCCCGCCGGACCATCCCGTCGACGTCGTCGGCGATCGCGGCGACCCGTCCGACCAGGGTCTCCACGTCCTCCAGCAGGTCGGCGATCCGCCCCGGGAGGGTGGCGACGACGCCCACCGCCTCGTCGGTCCAGCCCAGGACGGCCCGGGCACCCGCGATCATGTCGGAGGGGCCCCATACGGGTAGCCCGGCGATGCGCATGGACCCGATAGTGGCCTATCGCGGGCCGGTGCGCCCGGACGCGCGGGTCACGGCGGGGCGCAGAGTTCCTCGACGGTCAGGTCGGGATCGGGCAGGTTGCCCGCATCGAGGCCGAACGGCTCGGTCAGGCTGAGCCATTCGCCGGAGGCCTGTAGTGCGGTCAGCTCCGCGTTGAACGCGGCGAGCAGGTCGGTCTCGCCGATCCGAGCGGCGAACGCCGACGCCGGGACGACGGTGCGCCCGTCGACGGTGGGGTTCACCGGATCGGTGATCTCCACGCCGAGGCCGGGGTTGCGGCGCAGCTCGTCGACCAGTGACACGGCGGTGAGGGCGCCCGCCTGGGCCCGGCCGTCGACGACGTCGCGGAACAGGTCGCCCTGCGAGTCGCTGAGCACCAGCCGGTCCTCGGTGATGCCGGCGGCCCGCGCGTAGGTCAGCTCGGAGGAGCGCTCCAGCACCGCGAGCCGCACGCCCGAGCGCCGGACCCCCTGGAACGTGCCGATGCCGCGCGGGTTGCCCTCGGGCACGAGGAACGCGGGCGGGGCGACGAAGTCGGGCCGGGAGAAGGCGATCTCGCCGCAGCGCTCGGGTGTGACCGTCAGGCCCGCGGCGATCAGGTCGAACCGACCGGCCTGCAGCCCCGGGATGAGGTCGGCGAAGCGCACCTGCACCGCTTCCAGCCCTCCGACGCCGATCCGCTCCAGCACCGTGCGGGCGACGACGGGCTGGGCGCCGGTCAGCTCGCCCCGGCCGCCGACGTAGCCGAAGGGCCGCTCGCCCGCGATCCCGACGCGCAGCACCCCGGAGGACCGGGCGCGCTCCAGCGTGGTGCCCGTGGGCTGCGCGCACGCCGCTGCGGCCACGGCGAGCGGGGCGAGCAGCAGCAGGTGTCGGCGCGTGAGCATCGCCGAGCAGGCTAGGTGGACCGCTCAGGATCCGCCGGACCGGGCCGCGTAGGCCAGGATCGCGAGCTGCGTGCGGTTGGTCAGGTCGAGCTTCGTCATCGCGGCGGACAGGTGCGACTTCACGCTCGACATCGACAGGTGCAGCGCGGCCGCGATCTCGCCGTTGCTCAGCCCGTCGGCGACGGCCGAGGCCACCTCCTGCTCGCGCTCGCTCAGGAGCGCCATCCGGGCGCGGGCGTCCGGATCGGGCCCGGCGGGGGCCCGCTCGGCGGCCATCGCGATGACGCTGCGGGTCACCGAGGGGGACAGCACCGGGTCGCCCGCGGCCGCGCGCCGCACGGCGTCGACGATCTTGGCGGGCGGGGTGTGCTTGAGCAGGTAGCCCGCGGCGCCCGCGCGCAGCGCGCCGAGCACGGTGTCGTCGCCGTCGAACGTGGTGAGCACGACGACCGCGGGCCCGTCGCCGGGGCGGGACGTGAGGGCGCGGGTGGCCGCGATGCCGTCGAGCCGGGGCATCCGCACGTCCATCAGCACGACGTCCGGGGCGAGGGCGTCGACGGCGGCGAGGACGCCGGAGCCGTCGGAGGACTCCCCGACGAGCTCGATGTCGACCGCCCCGCCGAGCATCAGGGCCAGCCCGGAGCGCACCAGCGGGTCGTCGTCGACGACGAGCACGCGGATCATGACGCCCACGGTATCCGGGCCAGCAGCCGGAACCGGCCGTCGACGATCTCCCGGGTGAGCTCGCCGCCGTGCAGGGCCACGCGTTCGCCCAACCCCACGAGCCCGGCCCGCGCCCCGGGGATCTCGGTGCCCGTGACGCCGACCGCGACGGGGTTGACGATCTGCACGACGACGTCCGCGTCCACGTCCACCAGCACCTCGACCCCGGCTCCGGGAGCGTGCTTGCGGGCGTTCGTCAGGCCTTCCTGGACCAGCCGGTAGACGGTGTGCTGCAGGCGCGGGCGCAGGGCGGTGAGGTCGCCGCGCAGGGTGGCGTCCACCCGCTGACCGCTGCGCCGGGCCTCGGCGAGCAGGTCGGGGAGCTGGTCCACCGTCGGCTGGGGGGCCTCGGCCGGGTGGTCGTCGGCGTCGGGCGGGCGGAGCACCTGCAGCACCTCGCGCAGCTCCTCGAGCGCACGGGTGGCGTTGCCGCGCATCACGCCGACGGCGTCGTGCACCTCGCCGGCGGTCAGCGGCGGGGCGGAGCCGGCCTCGGCCTGCTCGGTGCGGTACTCCAGCGCGCCCGCGTGCACCGACAGCAGCGAGATCCGGTGCGCGAGGGTGTCGTGCATCTCGCGCGCGATGCGCGCCCGCTCCTCGCGCCTGCTGTCCCGCAGCCTGGCCTCGTACTCGACACGGGCCTGGTCGGCGCGTTCCCGCAGGACCAGGACCAGCCGTCGCCGGGCCCGCACCGCGAGGCCCGCGGTCATCACCAGCAGCCACAGCAGCACGATCACGACGAAGGGCGAGTACGGGTCGTCGGACACGATGTAGGTGACGACGTACGGGATGCCCAGCAGCGTCGCGAGCGCGGCGACCAGCGGCAGCGCCGGGCTCCACCCGCGGTGCAGGGCGAGGGAGAACATGAGGACCAGCGCCGCCCCGGTGGCGCTGTTGGAGACCGCGACGGCGACCGCCGCGAGCACGCCCAGCGCGACGGGGAACCGGCGGCGCCACCACAGCGCCAGGCACAGCACCATCCCGATGACCGGATCGGTGACGCGCAGCCACGTCGGCAGGCCGTAGACGTCGTCGACGACCGTGGCGTGGAACAGCACGACCCCGACGACGAGTGCGCCGAGGAAGAACGCGACGTCGACGATCCAGTCGCGCGGGGTGCGCCCGGCCGGGCCGCCCCCGGTGCCCGCCTCGGCCGCGCGCGCCAGCTCGCCCGGCAGCATCCAGCGGTCCACCGGTGCCGCGTCCATCCGCCCAGGGTAGAAGAACGGGCGGGGGCCGGGAGGGCACGATCCGGTGGCCGATCGGCTGTCCGGAATGTCCGTCCGGTGGAGGTCTCCGCGCGGTGCCGCCGGGAACGTACCGGCCATGACCACTGCGCTGCGCCTCGACGGGCTGACGAAGGACTTCTCCGGCACCCGCGCCGCCGACCACGTCGACCTGACCGTGCCGGTCGGGTCGCTGACCGGCCTCGTCGGGCCGAACGGAGCGGGCAAGACGACCTCGATCGCGATGGCGGTCGGCCTGCTGCGCCCCGACGCGGGCACCGCGACCGTCCACGGCGTCGACGTCTGGGCCGAACCGACCCGGGCGAAGGCGCTGCTGGGCGTGCTGCCCGACGGGCTGGCCCTGCCCGAGCGGCTCACCGGCGCGGAGCTGCTCACCTACTGGGGGCTGCTCCGCGGCCTGCCGGCCGACGTCGTGCGCTCGCGCGCCGCCGAGCTGCTGCGGATCCTCGAGCTCGACGTCGCCGAGGAGCGCGGGCTCATGGTGATCGAGTACTCCACCGGCATGCGGAAGAAGATCGGGCTCGCGACGGCGCTGCTGCACGCGCCGAAGGTGCTGGTGCTCGACGAGCCCTTCGAGGCCGTCGACCCGGTGTCCGCCCGGGTGCTGCGCGGGATCCTGCGCCGGTTCGTCGCCGCCGGGGGGTCGGTGGTGATCTCGTCGCACGTGATGAGCCTGGTGGAGGACCTGTGCGACCGGGTCGCGGTGATCGCGGGCGGGCGGGTGCTGGCCGACGGCACGCTCGCCGGGATCCGCGGCACCGCGACGCTGGAGGAGACGTTCGTCCGGCTCGTGGGCGAGCGGGAGATCGGGGCGGAGGAGCTCGCGTGGTTGGGACACTGATCCGGCTGAGGTTCGCGATCCAGCGGCACACGCCCCGCGGGAAGCGACTGCTCGGGCTGGGGCTCGGGATCGTCGCGGTGCTGCTGACCTGGGGCGTCGCGCTGCTCGCACCCGCCGCGGGCGACGTGCTCCTGCTCGTCCTGGCCGGCTGGCTCGCCGGGTGGGTGGTCGGGCCGGTCCTCTCGTCGGGGGCGTCGGTGCTGCGCCCGGAGTACTTCGCTCTGCTGCCGCTGGACCGGCGACGGCTCGGCGCCGGGCTGCTGGCGTCGGTGTTCGTCGGGGTCGGCGCCGCGGTGACGGCGGGCGGGACCCTGGCGCTCGTCGGCTACGCGACGGTCGTCGCCGAGGGCCCCGCGGTCGTCGCGGCCGGAGCGGCGGCGGTGCTCGGGGCGGCCCTGCTGCTGGTGTTCGTGGTGGCGCTGTCGCGCGCGGTGTACGCGGTGCTGGGCGCGGCGATGCGCACCCGGCTCGGCGTCGAGGTCGCGGCCGTCCAGTACGGGTTGCTGATCGCGACGCTGTTCGCCGGGTGGCTCCTCGTCGTGCCGGTCGTCGGGGCGACCCCGGCGTTCCTGCGCGAGGGGTTCGCCGGGCTGCCCGGCGCCGCGCAGGTGCTCGCCGGGCTGCCGTCGGGCTGGCCCCTGCGGGCGGTCGAGGCGGCCGCCGCGGGACGGTGGTCGGCCGCACTGGGGTGGCTGGGCCTGCTCGCCGCGGCCGCCGGGGCGGCGGTGCTGGTGGCGGTCGCGCTGCTCACCCCGCACGTCGGCCCCCGCACCGCGCGGCGCACCCGGCGGCCGTGGGGCAGCCGGGTGCTCACCGGATCGCGGCTCCTCCCCGGCACGCCGCTGGGCGCGGTCGTGGGCAAGGAGCTGCGGGCGTGGTGGCGCGACCCGTGGCGGAGCCTGGAGGTGCGCAGCGGGATCTGGTTCGGCGTGTTCCTCGCGGTGTTCGGGGTGCTCGCCGGGATCCCGCAGGTCGCCGCGCTGTCCGGCGTGGCCGTGGCGCTGATCGTCGCGCTGAGCGGGGCCAACCTGTTCGGCCAGGACGGCACCGCGCTGTGGCAGCTCGTCGTCGGGCAGAGCCCGGCTGCGGTGCGCGCCGACATCCGGGGCAGGCAGATCGGGTTGGTGGTCGCGCTGGGCGTCCCCGCGGTGCTGCTCGCAGTGCTGATGGCGCTGCTCACCGGGACGTGGGCGCTGCTGCCCGCCGCGCTGTGCGTCGTCGTCGCGGTCGTGCTGGCCGGCAGCGGCGTGGCCGTGGTGATGTCGGTCGTCGGCGTCACCCCGGGCGTCGACCCGCACCGCCGCGTCAACGCGACCGACGCGGGGGAGAACACCGTGGCCATCCAGGTCGCGCTCTGGGCGACGGCCCTGCTGGTATCGCCGACGCTCCCGCTCGTCGTGCTGCTCGCCCTGGACCCCGGACCGGGACTCGCGACGGCGGCCGCGACCACCGCGCTCGTCAACGGGGCGGCGGTGGCCTGGTTCGCCGGGGCCGTCGCGGTGCACCGGCTGGAGACCCACCTGCCGGAGACGTTCGCCCGCCTGCGCTACCCCGGCGCCGGCACCGCGACGACCCGGGGCGACGGGGTCCTCGACCGCCTGTCCGGCCGGGCCGAGGCGGAAGCGGTGACGGCGGCGGGCAGGCGGTGACCCCACCGATGGATCCACCCACGCGCTACTTCGGTCGGTGGCGCGTGCGGGCCCGGGTCGTCGACGCTCGGGTGGTGTCCGATCCCACCGTCCTCGCCACCTCCCGCCGCTCGCGCCTGGCGACCGCCGTCCTGCTCCCGCTCGGCGGTGCGCTGCTCGGCTGGGCCGTGCTGACCTGGCACGACGTCTGGCTCGCACTGGACTGGGCGCCGATGCGGGGCCCGGTCGCGCTCGTCGACCGGTTCGATACCTGGCTGGGGGCCGGCGACACCCCGGTGCTCGTCGGGCTCGGCGTGCTCCTCGGCGTGGCACTGGTGCTGGTCGCGCGGAGCGAGGAGGTGACCGTCGCCGTCGGCTGGGACCGGGTGCGCGTCACGCGGGACTCCGGCGAGCGCACCTACCGCCGGGCCGACGTCCGGGAGGCGCTGGTCGACGGGAAGCACCTGGTCCTGGTCGCGGACAACGGCACCGAGCTGCTGCGGGTGCGGACGGAGTTCGGCCGGGAGGCCCTCGCCGACGCGTTCCGGGCGCACGGCTACGAGTGGACGGGGTCGTGAGCGCCCTGGCCGCGCGCGGCGGTGTGCGCGACACCGAGCGCGCACTCACCCCGGACCTCGCCCGCGGGCTGATGATCCTGCTGATCGCGCTGTCCAACACCGCGTTCCACTTGTGGGCCGCGCGGCACGGCGAGTCGGGCTGGCATCCCGTCGACGGGTCGCCGGTCGACCGCGCGGTGCAGTTCGCGATGATCGTCGGCCTGGACCTGCGGGTGTACCCGCTGTTCGCGTTCCTGTTCGGGTTCGGGATGGTGCGGCTCCACGACCGGCAGACCGCGGCCGGGGCCAGCCCGCGGGCGGCGCGGGCGCTGCTGGGGCGACGCAGGGTGTGGCTGATCGGGTTCGGGGCGGTGCACGCCGCGCTGCTGATGGCGGGCGACATCCTCGGCGCGTGGGGCCTGCTGAGCCTGGTGCTCGGGTGGCTGTTCGTGGCCCGCCGGCCCGGCACGCTGCTGGTGTGGAGCGCGATCGCGGTGCTCGTGTCCCTGGCGTCGCTGGTGCCCGCACTCGTCGTGCTGGGCACCGCGGACACGTCGGCGTGGGCCCCCGGGGCGGTGACGGAGCCGACCGCCGCCGTGTACGCCGCGGGGCAGCCCGACTGGGTGGCCGCGGCCGGCACCCGGCTGTCCACCTGGCTCTACGTCACCCTCGCGGCCCCGCTGAGCCCGGCGTCGGTCGCGGCGATGCTGCTCGGGATGTGGGCGGCCCGCCGAGGCGTCCTCGACGACCCGGCGGCGCACCTGCGGCTGCTGGCCGTCACCGCGGGCTGCGGGGTGACGATCGGCTGGCTGGGCGGGCTGCCGAGCGCGCTGGACCACGTCGGGGTGTGGGACGCGCCCGCCGGAGCCGCGAGCGAGGCGGGTGAGCTCCTCGCGGTGCAGGCCGCCACCGGTCTGGCCGGCGGTCTCGGATACGTCGCGCTCGTCGCCCTCGGGGTCGCCCTGCTGCCCCGTGCTGTGCTGGGGAGCGCCGGTGTCCGGGCCGTCACGGCGGTGGGGAAGCGCTCGCTCTCGGCCTACCTCGCGCACTCGCTGCTGTTCGCCCCGGTGCTGGCCGCGTGGGGGCTCGGCCTGGGCGCCCACCTGGGCAGCGCGTCGATGGCCGCGTTCGCCGTCGCCGTCTGGCTGGTGACGGTGGCCGGCGCGGTCGCGCTGGAACGCCGCGGCCTGCGGGGTCCGGCCGAGGCGGTCCTGCGCCGGCTCGTCTACCGGTGAGTCAGTCGGTCCAGACCGGCTTGCGCTTCTCCAGGAACGACGCCATGCCCTCGCGCGCACCCGGGCTCTGCGACATCGACGCCATCACCTCGACCGCGATCGCGTAGGCGTCGGACTCGGGGCGGTCGAGCTGGGCGTAGAGCGTCTGCTTGCCGACGCCCTTGCCGAAGCGGGTGCCGCGGGTGGCGCGGGCGAGCAGGTCGTCGGTGCGGGCGTCGAGCTCGTCGTCGGGGACGGCGTAGTTGATCAGCCCCCACTCCGCGGCGGTGCGGGCGTCGATCGGGTCGCCGGTCAGCGTCAGCTCCATCAGGCGCTTGCGCCCGATGTTGCGGGCGACCGGCACGGCCGGGGTGTGGCAGAACCAGCCGCCCTTGCCGCCGGGCAGGGCGAAGCTCGCCGACTCGGCGGCGACGGCCAGGTCGCAGGTGGCGACGAGCTGGCAGCCAGCGGCGGTGGCGATCGTCGCGACCTTGGCGACCACCACCTGCGGCACCTGCTCGATCGTCTGCATGACCCGCGTGCACAGGCGCAGCAGGTCGCGGACGCCGGCGAGGTCGCGGGAGGAGACGTCGGCGAAGTCGTGGCCGGCCGAGAACGCCCTGCCCTCCCCGGACAGGACGATGCCGGTGGCATCGGAGTCGCCCGCCTCGGTGAACGCGTGCAGCAGCTCGCGCAGGTGCGGCTCGGAGAGCGCGTTGCGCCGCTCGGGGCGGTTCATCGTGATCCGGACGGTGTCGCCGTCGTGCTTGACCAGCAGGTACTCGTAGTCCGCCATGGGACCGACGGTAACCGTCCGGCGTCGGAATCGGGAGCCCTCCCGATCTTCTGGCCTACTACTACCGGGGACGTCACAGGACACGGGGGGACGACCGGATGGACGAGCACCGACCGGGCGCGGCGCGGTCACCGATCGCGGCCGCACTGCTCAACCTCACCGGGCTCGGGCTCGGCTACTCCTACCTGGGCCGGTGGTGGCGCCAGGCGCTGCACCTCGTCGTCACCGCGGGGCTCGTGGTCATCGCGTTCGCCACGGGGGCGGCGGCGCTGCCGTGGCTGTGGGTGGCGATCACGATCGCGTGGCTGGGGTGGATGGCCGTCGACGCGTGGCGGATCGCGCGGTCCCGGCACGCCGCACCGGCCGGGGCGGGCGGTCACGCGCTGCCGGTCGCCGTCGCCGTGCTGCTGGTCGGGGGGCTGGTGACCGGGTACGTGCTCTACGGCGCGGCGGGCGGGCGGGCCTACGCCGACGCCGCCGCGGCGCGGGACCGGGGGGACTGCGCCGCCGCCGTCGACGGGTTCGGCCGGGTCACCGGCGTCTACGAGCTCACGCTCTCCGGTGACGTCGCCCGCGCCGACGCCGGGCGCGCCGAGTGCTCGGCCTTCCTCGCCGCGGGCGACGCGGCCGCGCGCGGGGGCTACGCGGAGGCGGTGGCGCTCTACGGCGACCTGCGGCGCGCCCACCCGGACACCGCGCTCGCGCCCTTCGTCTCCGCCGACCTGCGCCGCACCTACGACGAGTGGGGGACGCAGCTGCGCGGAGCCGGGGACTTCGACGAGGCGGTGCGGGTCTACCGGGACCTGCTCGTCGAGGTCGGCGACGGGCCGGAGGCAGCGGGCGTCCGTGCGCAGCTCGCGGCGACCTACGTCGAGGAGGCCGACGCGCTGCGGGGGCAGCTCGCGACGCTGGACGGGCAGCAGAGCGTCGACGCGGTGCGCTCGGCGGTGGAGAACCTGGTCGCCGTGCAGCGGGAGTTCGCCGACACCCCCTCCGCGCCCGCCGCGGCGCAGGGACTGGTCGACGTCTACGCGGCGGCCAACACCCAGGCCGCCGACGGGCTGTGGTGCGAGGCCCTCCCGGTCCTCGACCACCTCGTCACCGTGACCGACCCCGAGGCCGCCGGGATCGTCGCCACCGCGACCACCGACCGCCCGACGGCGCTGTTCCGGTGCGGGCTGCAGCGGTACGAGGCCGAAACCTGGACGGAGTCGGCCGCGGCGTTCGACCGGTTCGTCGCGGAGTACCCGGGTGACCCCCAGGCCGCCCAGGCCCGGGCCGACGCCATCGCGGCGCGGGCGGCCGGCGTCCAGGGGGCCGCGCTGCCCGCCCTGCCCGGACCGTTCGCCGGCGACGGCCCCGGCTCCATCCCGCTGACGCTCTACAACGACAACCCGTCGGAGGTGCGCGTGTACGTCGTCGGTCCGACGGCGCACGAGATCGTGCTGTCCGGCTGCCCCGGCTGCCCCGCGACGTACGCCACCGACGGCGAGGCGTGCCCGACCTTCGACGGCCGCCCGTCCCAGCGGCTGACCCTGCCCGCCGGGAGCTACACGATCATCAGCCAGTACGCGACGACGAACCCGGCCGTGCAGACCAGCGCGGTGGAGCGGGGGTTCGAGTACACCAACTGCCTCTACGTCGGGCCCTGATCAGGTGTCGCCCAGGATCTCCAGGTCCGGCGGCACGAGGGTGGTGGAGAGCACCAGCTCGCGGATGAGGTTGTCGTTGAGCGCGTTGCCGACCGGCTCGCCGACCTCCTCGCGCGTCAGCCCCGGCACGCCCCCGCGCGACATGCGGGTGCGGATCGCGGTGACGGCGTGCTCCACCCGCTTGGGCGTCCACCCGGCGTCGGGCTGCAGCTCGGCGAGCTGGTCGGCGGCCTGGCGCCAGGACAGCGGCTGCGGCCGGTGCTCGTGCAGCAGGTAGCGCTGGCCGAGGACGACGAGGACGAGCCGCTCGTCGTCGTCGAGGCGCCACAGCACCGGCTGCTGGGTGGCGTCGCGGTGCCGGGCCGCGGGCCGCTCGCCGTCGGCGCCGGTGACGAACAGCTCCAGCAGGTGCTCGCGGTGCGCCGACCCCCGCACGAACACCGGCGTGTAGCCCTCGGCGAGCGGGACCGGCTCCTCCTCGGCGAACAGCAGCCGCCCGCCGGGCAGCCGGACCGGGAGGCGGCCGGTGTTGCGGATCCACCAGCGGTCGGCGCGGTGCTCCAGCACGCCGTGCTCGCGGCTGACGCGCGGGTCGTCCTCGCCGACGCACACGTGCACCTCGGGCCGGTTGCGCCCGAACACCAGTGTGCGGCCCTCCTTGGGGCCCACCGAGATCCCGCCGGCCACCGACAGCGCGAAGATCGTGGCGCGGGCGGCGGCCGGCACCCCGTGCGCGAGGCTCGCGTGGCTGGTCGGGAGGAGGCGGTCGGGCACGCCGGTCATCCTGTCAGTAGGACTTGGGCAGGCCCAAGGTGTGCTGCGCGACGAAGTTGAGGATCATCTCCCGGCTGACGGGGGCGATCCGCGCGGTCCGCACGGCGCCGATCAGCGTGCCGACCCCGTACTCGACGGCCATCCCGTTGCCGCCGTGCGCCTGCACCGCGGCGTCGACGGCGTTGATCGCGGCCTCCGCCGCGGAGTACTTCGCGATGTTCGCGGCCTCGGCGGCGGCGGCCATGTCGCCCGCGTCGTAGAACCAGGCCGCGCGCGTCGTCGCCATCCGGGCGAGCTCCACCTCCATGTGCGCCTTGGCCAGCGGGTGCGCGATCGCCTGGTGCGCGCCGATCGGGGTCTTCCAGACCGTGCGGTCCTTCGCGTAGGCGACCCCCTTGCCCAGCGCGTAGCGGGCGAGGCCGTTGGAGTAGGCGGCGACCGTGATCCGCTCGGGGTTCAGCCCCGCGAACAGGGCGGCCAGCCCGGCCTCCTCGCCGCCGACCAGTGCCTCGTCGGGGAGGTGGGCGTCGTCGAAGAAGACCGTGAACTGCTTCTCCGGGCTCTGGATCGCCATCTCGATCGGCTGGTAGGTCATGCCAGGGGTGTCGGTGGGGACGATGAACATCGCCGGGCGCAGCGTGCCCTCGGCGCCCTCCAGGCGGGTGACGACGAGCGTCGCCTCGGTCTCGTCGACGCCGGAGATGTAGTACTTGGTGCCGCTGATCCGCCAGCCCTTCCCGTCCGGGTCGCGGCGGGCCGTCGTCGTGATCCTGTGCGAGTTCGAGCCGGCGTCCGGCTCGGTGATGGCGAACGACATCTTCGCGCTGCCGTCGGCGAAGCGCGGGAG
Organism: Pseudonocardia petroleophila; assembly: GCF_014235185.1. Classification (NCBI taxonomy): domain Bacteria; kingdom Bacillati; phylum Actinomycetota; class Actinomycetes; order Pseudonocardiales; family Pseudonocardiaceae; genus Pseudonocardia; species Pseudonocardia petroleophila. The sequence continues at coordinate 2,786,288 of NZ_CP060131.1, forward strand.
CCAGCGCTCCTTCTGGTCGGTCGTGCCGCTCGTCGCGATGACGGTGGCCGCGATGGCGGGGGAGACGACGATGAGCAGCAGCGGGCAGCCGGCCGCCGCGATCTCCTCGGCGACGATGGACAGCTCCACCATCCCGGCCCCGCCGCCGCCGTACTCGGCGGGCACGGCCACGCCCAGGTAGCCGTTCTCGCCCGCCTCCTTCCACAGCTCGGTGGTCTTGCCGCCGGTGCGGGCCTTCTCGATGAGGTAGTCGTGGCCGTACTTGCCGGCCATCCGGGCCACGGACGTCCGCAGCAGCTGCTGCTCGTCGGTCTCGCGCAGGTCCATCACGCCTCCAGGCGGGTGTCGAGGTGTCGGGCCCAGTCCGCCAGCAGGTGCCGGCGGCGTCGTTCTTCCCGCCCGCCCGTGGCGTCGGAGAGCAGCCCGGAGACGCCCAGGCCGCGCACCAGGTCGAGCGTCTGCTGGACCGCCGCGCGCACGCCGGGCCGGGACTCGTCGGCGCCGAGCAGCTCGACGGTGAGCCGGTGGGTCTCGCGGCCGACCTCGGCCTCCAGCGGCACGACGGCGGCGCGCAGGGCGTCGTCGGTGCGGGCGGCGACCCACAGCTCCAGCATCGCGCGGAACAGCGGGCCGGTGTGCAGGGCGGCGAGCATGTCGAGGACGGCCGCGGTGCGCCCCGGCCCGTCGGGCAGGGCGGCGGCCCGCTCCCTGGCCTCGGCGAACCGCGCCGCTCCCAGGTGGGCGACGGCGGCGAGCACCAGCTCCTCGCGGGTGGGGTAGTGGTGCAGCTGCGCGCCGCGGGACACCCCGGCGCGGCGGGCGACCACCGTCGTCGTGGTGCCGGACCAGCCGAGCTCCACCAGGCAGTCGACCGTGGCCGCCATCAGTCGCGCGCGGGTGGCGTCGCTGCGCTCCTGCTGGCGGCCGGCGGTCACGAGGGGGAGCGTGCCCGCGGAGAAACAAACAGTCAAGCCTGCTTGTGTGCGACCGCGGACCGTCAGCGGCGCCCGCGCAGCACCAGGAGCAGGTAGGCGGCGAGGGTCTGGGCGTCGACGATCCCGCCCTCGCGGACCATCGCCTCGAACTCCGCCGTGCCGAACCACGCCGCGCGCATGTCCTGCTCGGGCAGCTCGCGGCTCGGGGGGCCCGCGGTCAGCTCCGTCGCGAGGAAGACGTGCTCGCGCTGGCTCGACATCCCCGGCGCGATGTCCAGGCGCCCCAGCAGCTCCATCCGGCCGGCGACCAGCCCGGTCTCCTCGGCGAGCTCCCGTGCCGCGAGCACCGCGGGGTCGATCTCGGCCCGCTCCGGCGCCGTGCCCATCGGGAACTCCCAGCGCCGTTCGCCGACCGGGTAGCGGTACTGCTCGACGAGGTGCAGCCGGTCCCCGTCGAGCGGGATCACGACGGCCGCGGTGGGCTTGTCGACCACCCCGAAGACGCCGTCCGAGCCGTCGGGGCGCCGGATCGCGTCCTCGCGGACCGTCATCCAGGCGTTCGCGTACACCTGGCGGCTGCTGATCGTCTCCACCCGGGCAGTATCGCGGGGTGCGCGCGTCCCGGCTCGTGACCCTGCTGTTCACGCTGCAGCGCCGCCGCGCGGCCACGGCCGCCGAGCTCGCGGCCGAGCTGGAGGTCTCCGAGCGGACGATCTACCGCGACGTTGCGGCTCTCGCCGACGCCGGGGTGCCGCTGTTCACCGAGTCCGGGCCCGGCGGCGGGATCCGGCTCGTCGACGGCTGGCGCACCCGCCTCGACGGGCTCACCGCGCACGAGGCCGCCGCCCTGTTCGCCGTCGGGGCGCCGCAGGTGCTCGCCGACCTGGGGATGAGCGCCGCACTCGCCGGCGCGCAGGCCAAGCTGCTGGCGACGCTGCCCGAGGCGCTGCGCGAGCACGCCCGGACGGTCGCCGAGCGATTCCACCTCGACGCCCCCGGCTGGTTCCACCGCCCGCACGACGTGCCCCACCTCGACACCGTCGCGGCGGCCGTGTGGGACCAGCAGCGGCTCCGCGTCGGCTACCGGCGCCGCGACGAGGTGGTGCGGCGCGACCTCGACCCGCTCGGCCTGGTGATGAAGGCGGGCACCTGGTACCTGGCCGCGGAGTCCGGCGGGCGCGTGCTCATGTTCCGGGTGGACCGGGTCGTCGACGCCGAGCCGTCCGGGGAGCGCTTCGAGCGCCCGCCCGGTTTCGACCTCCCGAGCTGGTGGGCGGGGGCGTCGGCGGGGTTCGAGTCGACGATGCTGCGGCTGACCGTGCGCCTGCGGCTGGGGCCGGGGGGACGCGCCCGGCTCGCGCGCGTGACCGACGCCGACGCGGCGGCGGCCGCCCTCGCCGGCGCGGGCGTCCCCGACGCCGACGGCTGGTGCGAGGTGCGGCTCGACGTGGAGGACGTGCACGTCGCGGCCGGTCAGCTCGTCGGCCTCGCGGGGGAGGTGGAGGTGCTCGACCCGCCGGAGCTGCGCTCGGCGCTGCGGGCCTCGGGCCTCGCGCTCGCCGCCCACAACACCGGCACCGGGTAGCCCACCCACAGCCACGCGTGCGCCCAGCCGTGGTCGCCGGCCAGGCTGCGGACCAGCACCTCCCACCGCGCGTTCACGACGGCACCGCCGCGGTCCGCCGCACGACCTCACCGGCGACCAGCACCGCGACCGGGGACAGCAGCGCGCCGATGTCGACGGCCGGGTCGCCCGCCACGGCCACCAGGTCGGCGTCGTACCCGGGCACGACCCGGCCCTTGCGTTCACCCAGCCCGCAGACCTGCGCCGCCGTGGCGGTGCCGGCCCGCAGCGCCTCCACCGGCGTCATCCCCAGCTCGACGAGCTGCCCGAGTCCGCGCGGGAGCACCCCGTGCGGCTTCGGCGGCGCGATGCCGGCGTCGGTCCCGGCCACGACGAGCGCCCCCGCCCGGATCAGCGCGGCGTGCGCGAGGAGCAGGTCGGGGAGGATCCGGGCGAGCAGCGGCGGGGGCCGCATCCCGGCGGCCACGGGGGCGAGGCCGACCGTCGACCCGATCGCGATCCGGCGCGTGACGAGGGCGTCGGCCAGCTCCGGGGGCAGCACGACCCGCTCGCCGTCGAAGCAGGTGCAGTGCTCGATGCCGTCCACCCGGGCCGCGACGGCGTCCCGCACGGCGGACAGGGCGTGCGCGTGGGCGGTGACCGGCAGCCCGTGCCGGTGCGCCTCCTCCACCACCACCCGCAGCTCGGCCGCCGAGAACTGGGCGCCGGCGACATCGGTGCCCTCCGTCAGCATCCCGCCGCTGGCCATCACCTTGATGACGTCGACGCCGCGCTCGGCGTGGTCGCGCACCGCGGCCCGCACGCCCGCGACGCCCTGCGCGGCGCCGCCGAGGAAGTGGCAGTGCCCGCCCGGCGAGGTGATCGGCGGCCCGGCGGCGACGATCGTGGGCAGCGGTCCGCCGCGCTCGCGCAGGCGCAGCGCCGCGAAGCCGCGGTCACCCAGGTCGCGGACGGTGGTCACCCCGGCGTCCACCTGCTCCGCCGCGGCCGCGGCCATGGCGGTGAGCAGGGCGTCCTCGTCGCGGTCGGCGAGTGCCGCGACCGGGTCCGGGCCGGCGTCGAAGGCGAGGTGGACGTGGGTGTCGACCAGGCCCGGGAGCAGCGTCGCCCCGGGCAGGTCGACGAGCTCGGCGTCGTCGGGGACCGGGGCGTCGCGGCCGTGCCGGACCTCGGTGACGCGGCCGTCGGCCACGAGGACGAGCGGGTCGTCGGTGCAGGTGGTGCCGTCGAAGAGGCGGGCGGCGCGCAGCGCGGTTCGGGTCCGGGCGGTTCGGTTCATGGCTAATGTGTAGGACCGTCCGGCGCGCGGGCCATCGTGGAAACCACGTATCCGTGGTACTGCTACGCCGCTCACGGGAGCGGGAGGCGCAGTGGAGCCGAGGTTCGTCGGGCGCGCGGCCGAGCTGGACGAGCTGGTCGCGGCGCTGGACGGCGCCCTCGACGGCCGTGCGGCCGCCGTCCTGCTGGTCGGCGAGCCGGGGATCGGCAAGTCGCGGCTGGCCGCGGAGCTCGGGCGGCTGGCGGGCGCGCGGGCGGTACCGGTGCTCTGGGGCGGGTGCACCGACGTCCCCGGCGCGCCCGCGTTCTGGCCGTGGCGCCGGGTGCTGCGGTCCTGGCCGGGGGACCTGCCCGCCGGTGTCGCGCCCGTCGCCGCCGGGGTGGCCGTCGACGGGGCGGGCGACCGCTTCGCCCTCGCCGACGCGGTGACCGGCTTCCTGCGCGACGCGGCGTCGGACACCGGGCTCGTGGTCGTCCTCGACGACCTGCAGTGGGCCGATCCCGCGTCGGTGGCCCTGCTGGCCCACGTGGTGCGCGAGGCCGCGGACGCGCGGCTGCTGGTCGTCGGCACGTGCCGGGCGGGCGGGGCCCCCGCCGGGCTGCCCGGGGCGCGGCTCGTCCTGCGCGGCCTCACCCCGGACGAGGTCGGCTGCGCGCTGCCCGGGGTGCCGGCCGGGCGGGCTGCGGCGATCGCCGACCGCGCGGGCGGCAACCCGTTCCTCGTCGGCGAGCTCGTGCGGGCCTGGCGCGCCGGCACCCCCGACGACGCGGTGCCGGCCGGTGTCCGCGACGTGGTGCGCGCCCGGCTCGACCGGCTGCCCCGCACCTGCCGCGACCTGCTCGCCCCGGCCGCCGTGCTGGGCCGCGAGATCGATCTCGACCTGCTCGGCGGCGTCGCGGGGCTGCCCCCCGACCGGGTCCTCGACGACCTCGCCCCGGCGGTGGCGGACGGCGTGCTGGAGCGCCCGCGGGGCCGGACGTCGCTGCGCTTCTCCCACGACCTCGTGCGCGAGGCGGTGCCGGCCGACGACGACGCGGGCCGCGTGCACGCCCGGGCCGCCGCGGTGCTCGCCCCGCTCGCCGAGGACCCGGACGTGCTCCCCGCGCTGGCCGCGCACGCGCTCGCCGCACTGCCGCACGGGGACCGGGCGGCCGCGGTCGGCTGGGCGAGGCGGGCAGGCGAGCAGGCGACCGCGCGGTGCGCGCACGAGGACGCGGCCCGGTTCTTCGGCGGCGCCGTCGACGCCGCGCGCGGGGTGCTCGACCCGGCCGGGCGGCTGGAGCTGCTGCTGGCGCAGGCGGAGGCACTGGCCCGCAGCCACGACGTGACCGCGGCGATGGCCGCGTGCCGGGCCGCGGTCGACCTCGCCCGGCACACCGGGGACGCCGCCGCGCTCGCCCGGGCGACGCTCGTGCTGCCCGGCGTGTCGCACGCCGCCTGGCTCGACGACGTCCGCGGCTGGTGCGCCGACGCGCTCGCCGGACTCCCCGACGTCGACGACCCGCTGCGCAGCCGGGTGCTCGCGCAGCTGGCGCACAGCGCCGTGCTCGTCGCCGACCTGCCCGTCATGGCCCGCGCGAGTGCCGCCGCGCTCGCCATGGCCGAGCGGCTCGACGACCCGGCCGCCCTCGGCGACGCCCTGCGGTCCCGGCAGCTCGCCCGGGCGGGGGCGGACGGGTGCGCGGAACGGCTGGTGCTCGGCGGACGGCTGCTCGCCGTCGGGGAGCGCACCGGGGACCCCGCGGACACGATGTGGGGCCACCTGTGGCGGTTCGACGCCCTGCTCCAGCTCGGACGCGTCGCGGAGGCCGAGGTGGAGCTGGACCGCGTCGACCCGGTCGTCGCGCGGCTGCGCCGGCCGCTGGCCCGCCTGCACCTGCTGCGCGGCCGGTTCGCGGTGCTGTTCGGCCGGGGCCGCTTCGCCGAGGCGGCGCAGCTCAACGAGGAGGCGCTGGACCTGGCCCGGCGCGGCGGCGACGACGGCGCCGTCGGCACCGCCCACGGCATGCGGATCATCCTGGCCTGCCACACCGGCGAGTCGCCGGGTGACCTCTCCTGGTTCCACGGCGCCCCCGAGCTGGCCTCGCCGTTCACCGCTCTCGCCCGGGTGGCCTACGCGCGGCTGCTGCTCGGCGGCGGCGATCCCGACGGGGCGCGGTCCTGGTACGCGGGCCTGCCCGCCGTGGGGTCGCCGCGGATCCCCTCGTTCGTCGCGCTCCCGCTGGAGGCGTGGCGCGCGGAGCTCGCCACCGACCTGGGCGACGCCGAGACCGCGCAGGCCTGCCACCGGCTCCTGCTCCCGCACGCCGACCTGCACGTCGTGGGCGGCGCCGGCGCCATCTCGACCCACGGCTCGGTGCGCGGGGCGCTCGGGGTCGCCGCGCTCGGTGCGGGCCGCCCGGACACCGCGGTGCGCCACCTGGAGGCCGCCGCGGCCGCGAACGACGCCGCGGGCCTGGTGCCGTGGGCGGCGCAGGCCCGGCACCGGCTCGCCGAGGCGCTGCGGCAGCGGGGCCGCAGCGGGGACACCGACGCCGCGCTGGCGGCGGCCCGCGCGGCGGGGGAGGCGGCCGGGCGGCTCGGGATGGCCCCGCTGCGGGCCGCCGCGGCCGGGCTCGCCGCCGGGCTGCGCGACGGCGGGGTGCTGAGCCCGCGGGAGACCGAGATCGCACGGCTCGTCGGCCAGGGCCTGACCAACCGGCAGATCGCCGCCGCCGCGCACATCTCCGAGCGCACGGTGGAGACCCATGTGCAGCACGTGCTGGCCAAGCTGGGGTTCTCCGGGCGGAGCCAGATCGCCGCGTGGGTGGCGAGGCACGAGCAGTAGGGTGCCTCGCCGTGCGCCTCGTCATCGCTCGTTGCCAGGTCGACTACGTCGGCCGCCTGACCGCCCACCTGCCGATGGCGCCGCGGTTGCTGCTGGTCAAGGCCGACGGCTCGGTGAGCATCCACGCCGACGACCGCGCCTACAAGCCGCTGAACTGGATGAGCCCCCCGTGCTGGCTCTCCGAGGAGCCCGGCGTCTGGACCGTGCGCAACAAGGCCGACGAGTCGCTCGTCATCACCATCGAGGAGGTGCTGCACGACTCGAGCCACGAGCTCGGGGTCGATCCCGGTCTGGTCAAGGACGGCGTCGAGGCGCACCTGCAGGAGCTGCTCGCCGCCCACCCGACGGTGCTGGGCGAGGACTTCACGCTCGTCCGCCGCGAGTACATGACGGCGATCGGCCCCGTCGACCTGCTCTGCCGCGACCCCGCCGGGCGCCACGTCGCGATCGAGGTGAAGCGCCGCGGTGAGATCGACGGCGTCGAGCAGCTCACCCGCTACCTCGAGCTCATGAACCGCGACCCGCTGCTCGCCCCCGTCACCGGCGTCTACGCGGCGCAGCAGATCAAGCCGCAGGCCCGCACGCTGGCCGAGGACCGCGGCATCCGCTGCGTGGTGGTCGACTACGACGCCCTGCGCGGCACGGAGTCGAAGGACCTGCGGCTGTTCTGAGCGCTAGTCGCGGCCCTGCCAGGTCGTGATGCACGCCCTGTTCCCCTGGGCGTCGGCCAGCACGACGAAGGCCGGGGCGGGGGAGTCGTCCACCAGCGTGCCGCCGGCGGCGAGCGCGGCGCCGATGCGCTGCTGCGCCACCTCCGGCGGCACCCGGACGTCGAGGTGCCAGCGCTGCGGCGCCTCGCCGCCCCCGGCCGACTCCTGGAACCAGACCGTCGGGTGCGTGCCGGTGGGGTCGACGATCTCGTCCGGGCGGGCCCCGAGGTCGTAGCCCAGCACGGCGGCCCAGAACGGCCGGATGGCGTCCACGTCCGGGGTGTCGAGCGCGAGCTCCACCACGGCCAGCGCGTCGGTGACGGCCGTGGCGCCGAGGTCGGCGGCGATCGCCGAGATCGCCCGGGCGAGCCGGACGTCGCGCTGCGTCAGGCCGCCGACGTCGTGCGAGGACAGCCGGACGTCGACCCGGCCCCAGTGCAGCCCCAGGTCCGGGTGGTGGTCCGCCTCCTCCGCCGCGGCCCCGATCCGGTTCACCAGCTCCAGCGCGGAGGCGAAGTCGGCGGTCCGGAACCGGGCCCTGAGCTCGTCGAACATCGGGCGCCATTCCGGGAGCCCCTCGCCGTCGATGTCCCGGGCCGTGAGCAGAGCGTCGGTCATGGCGCGGACGGTACCGGCCCCGGCGGGCCGGGGACGGCCTGCGCGGACCGCCGCGCACGTCCTACTCTGCGGTAATGACCGTCACCGACGCGCCTGCGCAGGCCACCTTCACCTCCACCGACCCGCGCACGGGGGAGGTCGTGGGCACCCACCCCGTGCACTCCGCGGCCGACGTCGACGCCGCCGTCGCCCGCGCGGCCGACGCCGCGACCTGGTGGGCCGGCCTGGGCTTCGACGGCCGCCGCACGCTCCTGCTGCAGTGGCGCCGCGGGCTGGTCCGCGGCCTCGACGCCCTCGCGCGCGTCGTCGCCGCCGAGACCGGCAAGCCGTTCGACGACGCCCGCCTGGAGCTGGTGCTCGCGATCGACCACCTCGACTGGGCCGCGAAGCACGCGGAGAAGACCCTCGGCCGCCGCAGCGTCTCCTCCGGCCTGCTGATGGCGAACCAGGCGGCGACGCTGGAGTACGCCCCGCTCGGCGTCGTCGGCGTGATCGGGCCGTGGAACTACCCGGTCTTCACCCCGATGGGCTCGATCGCCTACGCACTGGCCGCCGGCAACGCGGTCGTGTTCAAGCCCAGCGAGCTGACGCCCGGCGTCGGCGTGGCGCTGGCCGACTCGCTCGCCGAGATCGTCGGCGGGCGGCCGCTGTTCCAGGTCGTCACCGGGTTCGGCGACACCGGCGCGGCGCTGTGCCGCTCGGGCGTCGACAAGATCGCGTTCACCGGATCGACAGCCACTGCGAAGCGGGTCATGGCGGCGTGCAGCGAGACGCTGACCCCGGTGCTCATGGAGTGCGGCGGCAAGGACGCCCTGATCGTCGACGCGGACGCCGACCTGGAGGCCGCCGCCGACGCCGCGGTGTGGGGCGGGATGTCCAACGCCGGGCAGACCTGCGTCGGGGTCGAGCGGGTGTACGTCGTCGACACCGTCGCGCAGGAGTTCACCGACGAGGTCGTGGCGAAGGTCCGCGCACTGCAGCCGGGCCGCGAGTTCGGGCCGATGACCATGGAGTCGCAGAGCGCGGTGGTGAAGGGCCAGATCGACGACGCCCTCGCCAGGGGTGCGACCGCGCTCGTCGGCGGGGCGGGCAGTGCCGACGCGCGGCTCGTCGAGCCCGTCGTGCTCACCGACGTGCCCGAGGACTCCACGGCCGTCACCGAGGAGACGTTCGGGCCGCTGCTCGTCGTCAACCGCGTGCCGGACGTCGACGAGGCCGTGCGCCGCGCCAACGCGACCGGCTACGGCCTGGGCGCCACCGTGTTCTCGAAGGCCCGCGGCGCGGAGATCGCGGCGCGGCTGCGCTGCGGGATGGTGTCGGTCAACAGCGTGATCTCCTTCGCGGGCATCCCCGCCCTGCCCTTCGGGGGAGTCGGCGACTCCGGGTTCGGGCGCATCCACGGCGAGGACGGGCTGCGCGAGTTCACCCGGGCGCAGGCCGTCGCGCGGCAGCGGTTCGCCCTGCCCATCGCCGTCACCAGCTTCCGGCGGACCGCGGCCGGGATGGGGGCGCTGGTCGGGCTGGTCCGGGTGCTGCGGGGGAGGTAGCTCACACGGACGGGCGTCCAGGGGATGGGAGACTGCACGTCAGTCATCCCCAACGGCGGAGGTAGGCAGCGTGGCACGCGAGTTCCGGACGGTCGGAGTGGTCGGCCTGGGCACCATGGGTGCGGGCATCGTCGAGGTCTTCGCCCGCAAGGGGCTGCAGGTGATCGCCGTCGAGACCGACGCCGAGGCCGTGGAGCGCGGGCGCACCCACCTGCAGACCTCGACCTCCCGGGCCGTCGGCCGCGGCAAGCTGACGCAGGAGGACGCCGACGCGCTGCTGGGCCGCATCACCACCAGCACCTCGCTCGCCGACCTCGCCGACGCCGACCTCGTCATCGAGGCGGTGCCGGAGAGCCTCGACCTCAAGGCGAAGGTGTTCGCCGAGCTCGACAAGGTGTGCCGCCCCGAGGTCGTCCTCGCCTCCAACACCTCGTCGCTGTCGGTCACCGAGCTCGCGGTGCGCACCGGGCGCCCCGGCAAGGTCATCGGCCTGCACTTCTTCAACCCGGCGCCGGTGCAGAAGCTCGTCGAGATCGTGCGCACGGTCGTCACGGAGCAGGACGTCGCCGACGACGTCGCGGCGTTCGCGGCCACGCTGGACAAGGTGCCGGTCGTCATCGGCGACCGCGCCGGCTTCATCGCCAACGCGCTGCTGTTCGGCTACCTCAACCACGCCGCGAAGATGTACGAGCAGCGCTACGCCAGTCGCGAGGACCTCGACGCCGCCATGCGGTACGGCTGCGGCTACCCGATGGGCCCGCTCGCGCTGCTCGACCTGATCGGGCTCGACACGAGCTACGAGATCCTCGACACGATGTACAAGCAGTCGCGCAACCAGACCCACGCCCCCGCGCCCGTGCTCAAGCAGATGATCACCGCGGGGCTGCTCGGCCGGAAGAGCGGGCGCGGCTTCTACACCTACGCGAAGCCGCACAGCTCCGAGGTCGTCGCCGACGCGCTGACGCCGTCCGGCACCGTGCCCGACGACGTCACGGTCCGCGACATCTCGCGGGTCGGCGTCGTCGGCACCGGGACGATGGCGTCGGGCATCGTGCAGGTGCTCGCCACCGCGGGGCTCGACGTGGTCGTCCGCGGGCGCAGCGACTCCAAGGTGAGCGCGTCGATCGCGGGGATCAAGAAGTCGCTGGAGAAGGCCGTCGTCCGCGGGAAGGTCACCGAGGAGGACAAGGACGCCACCCTCGCGCGGATCACCGGCACCACCCGGCTCGAGGACTTCGCCGACGTCGACCTCGTCGTCGAGGCCATCGCCGAGGAGCTCGACGTCAAGCGGGCGGTGTTCGCCGCCCTCGACGAGATCTGCAAGCCCGGCGCGATCCTCGCGACCACCACGTCGTCGTTGCCGGTCGTGGAGTGCGCGGCGGCCACCACCCGGCCGCAGGACGTCATCGGGATGCACTTCTTCAACCCGGCCCCGGCGATGAAGCTGGTGGAGGTCGTGTCCACGATCACCACCGCGCCCGACGTCGCCGCCTCGGTCCTCGCGCTGTGCGAGCGGATCAAGAAGGTGCCGGTGAGCTGCGGCGACCGCGCCGGGTTCATCGTCAACGCGCTGCTGTTCCCGTACCTCAACGACGCCGTGAAGATGCTCGAGGCGCACTACGCCACGGCCGACGACATCGACGCGGCCATGAAGACCGGCTGCGCGCTGCCGATGGGGCCCTTCGAGCTGCTCGACGTGGTCGGCCTCGACGTGTCGCTGGCCATTGAGCGCTCGCTCTACCTGGAGTTCCGCGAGTCCGGGTTCGCCCCCGCCCCGCTGCTGGAGCACCTCGTCACGGCCGGGCGCCTCGGGCGCAAGACCGGGCACGGGTTCCGCGACTACGCGGCGCGCTGATCCTCCGATGGCCCGAGCACGCCGACCGCGGCAGCCCCACGTGCCGCTGCGGTCGGCGTCCTACACCCGGACCGAGGGCGACTGGATCGTGCGCAGCGTCCCCGGGTCCACGGCCTCGGACCGGTCCTACCGCTGCCCGGGCTGCGACCAGCTGATCCCCGGTACCGCCCCCCACGTCGTCGCCTGGCCGGCGGGGGAGCACGGCTCGGTGGACGACCGCCGGCACTGGCACGCCACCTGCTGGGCGGCGCGCGACCGGCGCGGACCGGGGCGGCGCCGGTACTGACGGCGTCCGCACCGACGCGCCGCGGGTCGGCGAGCCGCCGGGCGTGGGGACGGCCGACCGCACGGCGGTCGCCGGGCGTCGGCGGTGCTCACCGGGCCGGGGCGCCCGGGGTGAGGGAGTTCGGGCGTCAGCGGCGGCCGGAGGTGGCGCGGGGCCGGGGCGGCCGGTTGCGCTGGCGGGGGGTGGGGCTGGGCGCACCACCGGGCTGACCGTTGCCCGGCGTCGCCGCCTGCGGGTTCGGTGCCGTCGGCTCCGGGGCGTCCGCGGCGGGTGCCTCGCCGTTCACGGGCTCCAGGTCGGTGAGGGTGTCGGCGTGGATCTGCACCGTGGGCTGGTCTAGGGCGGCCGGAGCTGCGGTCGGCTGGGCTGCGGTCGGCTGGGCTGCGGTCGGCTGGGCCGGGGCGGGCGGGGTCGGGACGGCCGCGGCCCGGGCCGGAGAGGCCTGGGCGGGGGAGTCCTCCTGCGCCGCTGCGGCCGGGATAGCCGGGTCGGGCGCTGCGGCGGGGGCGGGCGGGGCCGGGACCGGGGCGGCGGGGGCCGGCGCGGCCGGCGCCGGGGTGCGGCCGTTGGTGTGCGGCCCGGCCTCGCCGTCGAGCGGGGCGAGGGACACGAGGACGCGGCCCAGGACCGCCTGGGCGCCGGTGAGCTGCTCGGTGATGCGGCTGCGCAGGCCCGCGAGCTCGGCGACCCGACGCTCGGCGTCGGCGACGAGCCGGCGGGCGTGCTCCTCGGCCTGCTGCGCCTCCGTGCGCATGCGCTCGGCGTGGGCCTCGCGCATGCCGTCGATCTCCTGGCGGAGAGCGGCGCGCTCGGCGTGCAGCGCGGCCAGCGCCTCGGCGCGGCGCTGGTCCATCGCGATGGTGAAGTCCTCCTCGATCTCCTGGCGCCGCGCCTCGGCCTCGGCCCAGAGCCGGGTGCGCTCCTCGTCGGACCGCCGCGTCAGCTCGCCGACCTCGCCCTCGACGCCGGCCCGCTGCGCGTCGAGCGCCTGCTCGACGGCGCTGCGCTCCTCGGCCAGCCGGGCCTCGGTGGTCGCGCGGAGCTCGGCGATCTCCCGCTCCATCGTCGCGCGGTCGGCGGCGATCTTCCGCTCCATCGCGACCCGGTCGGTGACGAGCTGCGCGCGCTCGCGGGCGGTGCGCTCGGCGAGCTCGGTGGCCTCGACCTGTGCCGGGCCGAGGAAGGACGCGGCCTCCTCGCGGGCGGCGGCGAGCGTCCGCTCCGCCTCCTGCTGGGCCTCCTGACGGCGCTGCGCGGCCTCGGTCTCGGCGCGGCCGAGCATGTCGGAGACCTCGTCCTCGGCCAGCCGCAGCATCGAGCGCATGCGCTCGCTCATGCCCTGCACGCTCTGCGGGGGGCCGGCGAGCGTGCGGACCTGCGCCCGCAGCTTCTCCGCCCGCGCCCGGGCGTCCTCGAGCTCGCGTCCGAGCTGGGCCGCCTGGTCGACGGCGGCGGTGCGGTCGGCGGCCAGGATGCTGATCTCCGCGTCGATCCGGCGGAGATGGGTGTCGACCTGGCCCTGGTCGTAACCCCGGCGCACGACGTCGAATCCGGCGTCGGGCAAGGGCTCAGCGGGGTCGACAGGCATGGAACTCACCGTACCGGCTCACCGCTGAGCGCCCGGGCACGCACTGCGCGTGGTGGGGTTCGTCACTCCGACGGGTCAGATCCCCCGGAACCGGTTGATCGCGTCGAGGTGGACGGCGCGCTTGTCGGGGTCGGTCACGCCGAGCCCCTCCTCGGGGGCGAGCGCGAGGACGCCGACCTTGCCCTGGTGGCTGTTGGTGTGGACGTCGAGCGTGGCCTGCCCGGTCTCGGCCAGCGGGTAGACCTTCGACAGGGTGGGGTGGATGAGGCCCTTGTCGATGAGCCGGTTGGCCTCGAAGGACTCGCGGTAGTTGGCGAAGTGCGACCCGATGATCCGCTTGAGGTTCATCCACAGGTAGCGGTTGTCGAAGGAGTGCATGTAGCCCGAGGTGGACGCGCACGTCACGATCGTGCCGCCCTTGCGCGCCACGTAGACGCTCGCGCCGAAGGTCTCCCGGCCGGGGTGCTCGAAGACGATGTCGGGGTCCTCACCGCCGGTGAGCTCGCGGATCTTCGCCCCGAGCCGCTTCCACTCCTTGGGGTCCTGGTTGTGCTCGTCGCGCCAGAAGCGGTAGTCCTCCGCGGACCGGTCGATGATCAGCTCGGCGCCCATCTTGCGGCACACCTCGGCCTTCGCTGCCGAGGAGACCACGCAGATCGGGGTCGCGCCCCCGTTGAGGGCGAACTGGGTGGCGTAGGAGCCCAGGCCGCCCGAGGCGCCCCAGATCAGGACGTTGTCGCCCTGCTTCATCCCGGCCCCGTTGCGCGAGACCAGCTGCCGGTAGGCGGTGGAGTTGACCAGGCCGGGGGCTGCGGCCTCCTCCCAGGTCAGGTGCGCGGGCTTGGGCATCAGCTGGTTGGACTTGACCAGCGCCAGCTCGGCGAGCCCACCGAAGTTGGTCTCGAACCCCCAGATCCGCTGCTCGGGGTCCATCATCGAGTCCCCGTGCCCGTCCGGGCTCTCCATCTCCACCGACAGGCAGTGCGCGACGACCTGGTCGCCGGGCTTCCAGGCGTTGACCCCGGGCCCGGTCCGCAGCACCACGCCGGCCAGGTCGGAGCCGACCACGTGGTAGGGCAGGTCGTGGCGCGCGGTGAGCGGGGAGATCCGGCCGTAGCGCTTGAGGAACCCGAACGTCGAGACCGGCTCGAAGATCGACGTCCACACCGTGTTGTAGTTGATCGCGCTCGCCATCACCGCGACGATCGCCTCGCCCGGGCCCAGCTCCGGGGTGGCCACGTCCTCCACGTGCAGGGACTTGCGCGGGTCCTTCTCCTTGGTGGCCATCCCGGCGAACATCTCCGCCTCGTCGGCGTGCACCGTGACCGCCCGGTAGTGGTCGGGCACCTCCAGGGAACCGACGGTGTCGAACTGACCGGCGAGGACGGCGTCGCGAATCTCCAGCACGGCTGGGCCTCCGATGGCTGAGTCGTGGGGGCGGATGGGGCACCGGAGGTGCTTGACATCCCGAAAGTTACTGCGCGGTATGGTACCCGCTGCAGCGCGACCGCACCCCGTCCAGGTGGTCAGGACCACTCGACCGGGGCGGTCGGGCCCCCGTCGATCGGTCAGGTACCGGTCAGTGGGCCGCGGCGGCCGCGGGCTCCACGAGCTCCACGAGCACGCCGCCCGCGTCCTTGGGGTGCAGGAAGTTGATCCGCGAGTCGGCGGTGCCGCGCTTGGGCTCGTCGTAGAGCAGCCGGACGCCCTTGTCGCGCAGGGCCGCGCAGGTGGCGTCGATGTCGACGACCCGGTAGGCCATCTGCTGGATGCCGGGCCCGTTGCGGTCGAGGAACTTCCCGATCGGCGAGTCGGGCCGCAGCGGGGCCAGGAGCTGGATCGCCGCGCCGCCGTCGTCGCCGGGGGCCGACAGCATGGCCTCCCGGACGCCCTGCTCCTCGTTCGTCTCCACGTGCGTGGCCACCAGACCGAGCTTCTCGCCGTACCAGGCGATCGCCTCGTCCAGGTCGGCGACGGCGATGCCGACGTGGTCCACACCGATGATCGTGTGCTCTCCCATAGGCGGAATGTAACCGCATCCGCCCGCTGACGTGCGCATGTGCTCCGTGTCACGGCGTCGGGGTCGTCACGGGCGCCGGTGCTCCGGCGGCCCGGCGGGTACCGTGACGGCCACTCTCGACCACACCACCGCAGCTGCTGGAGGTCCCCGTGTCCGGTTCCGTCATCGTCGCAGGCGCTCGCACACCGATGGGACGGTTGCTGGGCCAGCTCAAGGACTTCAGCGGTGCCCAGCTCGGCGGCATCGCGATCAAGGCCGCCCTGGAGCGCGCCGGCGTGGGCCCCGAGCAGGTCGAGTACGTGATCATGGGTCAGGTGCTGACCGCGGGTGCGGGCCAGATCCCCGCCCGCCAGGCCGCGGTCGCCGGCGGCATCGGGATGGACGTGCCCGCGCTCACCGTGAACAAGGTGTGCCTGTCGGGCCTCAACGCCATCGCGCTGGCCGACCAGCTGATCCGCGCGGGCGAGTACGACATCATCGTGGCGGGCGGCCAGGAGTCGATGACGCAGGCGCCGCACCTGCTCGCGAAGTCGCGTGCCGGGTTCAAGTACGGCGACGTCACGATGCTCGACCACATGGCCTTCGACGGCCTCCACGACTCGTTCGACCAGGTCTCGATGGGCGCCTCCACCGAGAAGCACAACTCCCGCTACGAGATCACCCGCGCCGACCAGGACGAGTTCGGCGCGCAGTCGCACCAGCGGGCCGGCAGGGCCGTGGAGAGCGGTCTGTTCGGTGACGAGATCACCCCGGTGGAGGTCCCGCAGCGCAAGGGCGACCCGATCATCGTCGACACCGACGAGGGCATCCGCCCGGAGACGACGGCCGAGAGCCTGGGCAAGCTGCGCCCGGCGTTCTCCGCCGACGGCACGATCACCGCAGGCACCTCGTCGCCGATCTCCGACGGCGCCACCGCCGTGGTCGTGATGAGCAGGGCCAAGGCCGAGGAGCTCGGCCTCACCTGGCTCGCCGAGATCGGCGCGCAGGGCATGGTGGCCGGCCCGGACGACTCCAGCCTGCACGAGCAGCCCGCCAACGCGATCGTCGCGGCCTGCCGCAAGGAGGGCATCGAGCCCGCCGACCTCGACGTCATCGAGATCAACGAGGCGTTCGCCGCGGTCGGCGTCGTGTCGACCCGCAAGCTCGGCGTGGACCCGGCCAAGGTCAACCCGAACGGCGGGGCCATCGCGCTCGGCCACCCGATCGGGGCGTCCGGGGCCCGGCTCGCGCTGCACCTCGCCCTGGAGCTGCAGCGCCGCGGCGGTGGCGTCGGTGCGGCGGCCCTCTGCGGCGGCGGCGGACAGGGCGACGCCCTGATCCTGCGCGTGCCCGCCACGAGCTGATCCACTCCCCGCATGCCCCGGCCCGACGTCCCCGACCTGGTCGAGCGGGCCCGGCGCGGTGAGGCCCGCGCCGTGGCCCGGCTGATCTCCCTGGTGGAGAACGGCGTGGAGGCCGGGGCGGGTGACGCAGGGACCGCCGACCTGCGGGCCGTGGCGGCCGCGCTCGCCCCGCACACCGGGCGGGCGCACGTCGTGGGCCTGACCGGGCCGCCGGGCGTCGGCAAGTCGACGTCGACGTCGGTGCTGGTGGGGGCGCTGCGCGCGCAGGGCCGCCGGGTCGGCGTGCTCGCCGTGGACCCGTCGTCGCCCTTCTCCGGGGGCGCCCTGCTCGGTGACCGCGTGCGGATGGGCGAGCACGCCACCGACGAGGGCGTGTTCATCCGGTCGATGGCCACCCGCGGCCACCTCGGCGGGCTGGCCTGGGCCACCCCCCAGGCCCTGCGCGTGCTCGACGCGGCAGGCTGCGACGTCGTGCTGGTGGAGACCGTGGGCGTGGGGCAGAGCGAGGTGGAGGTGGTGGCCCTCGCCGACACCACCGTGGTGCTGCTCGCGCCCGGCATGGGCGACGGCGTGCAGGCCGCGAAGGCCGGGATCCTGGAGATCGCCGACGTCTTCGTGGTGAACAAGGCCGACCGCGACGGCGCCGCTCAGACCGTGCGGGACCTGCGGCACATGATGTCGCTCGACGGTGGCGCCGGCGGGTGGGAGCGGCCGGTGGTGCCCACGGTCGCCGCGCGCGGGGAGGGTGTGGACGACCTCGTGGCCGCGCTCGACGCCCACCGCGACTGGATGGACGCGGTCGGGGAGCGGCGGCGACGCCGGATCGCGCGGGCGGAGTCGGAGATCCAGGCCATCACGCTAGAGCGCGTGCGCTCCCGGATCGGCGACCTCTCCGGGGGGAGCGGCCTGACCGGGCTGGCCGAGCGCGTCGTGGCCGGGGAGCTCGACCCGTACGGCGCCGCCGACGAGCTCGCCGGGACCGTGTCGGGCCGGTAGCGGTTCCTCCCGGCGGGTCACCGGACGCCGGTCCCGCCCTCGTCGGGTCCGGTCCCGTCGGCCCGGGCGCCGCCGCGTCCGGACCCGTCGATCCCGGCTCCGTCGATCCCGGCTCCGTCGATCCCGGCTCCGTCGATCCCGGATGGGGCGACACCGGACCCGTCGGTGCGGGGTCCGGAGGTGCCGGCCCCGTCGAGTCGCCTCACGAGGCGGCGCGAACCGATCCGCTCGGCGAGCGCCCTGGCCGCCCGGGCGTGCGCGGCCGCCCCGGCGGCGTCGTCGGCGTGCAGGGCCAGGGCGAGGTCGGCGTGCAGCCCGGCGCGCACGCGGGCCGACCGCGGCGCGGCGGCGAGCGCGCCGGCCAGTGGTCCGGCCGCCGCCGGGTCGCCCAGTGCCGCGAGCGCCTGCCCGTGCCGGTGACGGAGATCGGCCAGCTCGACCGCGACCGCACCCGGGTGGACGGCGTCGATCGGAGGGGTGACCGCGGGCGCGGAGCGGGCCGCCTCGTCGAGTGCGGTGCGGGCCGCGGCGGCGTCACCCGCAGCGGCGTGGGCGACCGCCCGCGCCGCCGCCAGCCGTGCGCGGTGGGCCGGGGCCGGGGTCTCCCATCCGGGATCGCCGAGCAGGTCGACGGCCTCTCCGGCGCAGCCGACGTCGCACAGCACCTCCGCCCGGCCGACGAGCGCGTCCAGCGACAGTGCGGGGGAGCCGGCCTCGCGCGCGGCCGCGGCGGCGGTGTCGAGGAGCTGCCACGCCCGGTCCGGGTCCTCGGCGTCGAGGGCGTGCCGCCCGGCGAGGGCCGCCGCGTCGGACAGCAGCGCGGCGATCGACCCCCGCCGGGTGGGCGCCGGGGTGTGCAGCAGCGTGCGGGTGAGCTGCTCGACGAGCGCGCTCGTGACCCCCGCGGCTCCCGCGGCCCCGAGGTCGTCGTCGACCCGGTGGGCGGCGGCGAGCTGCACCCCCCACTGCTCCAGCACGGCGTCGCCGGCCGCGGCGGCCCCGGCCAGCTCCGCGCGCAGCCGCCCGGGGGCGTCCGGTCCGTCCGGCGCCGGGCCGAGCCCGAGCTGGGCCGCGGTGCGCCCGTAGAGCTCCGCGAGCAGGGCCCGGTACTCCGGCTCCGGGCGGGAGCGGCCGTTCTCCCAGCGGGAGAGCTGCGTCTTCAGGCTGGCCGCCGAGGCCTCGGGCCCGCCGCGGCTCTCCGCGAGCGCGCGCAGCGCCGCGGCCGCCCCGGACTGGGACCAGCCGCGGGCGGCCCTGGCCTCCCGCAGGGCCGTGCGGGCCGGGACGGCGTCGAGGGACGGGGCGGGCTCGGTCACGGCGCCAGAGTGTCGGACCCCGGCCGTACTGTCAACGGTGTTGACGCAACGGGTCGTCAACACCGGGAGGAGGGGGTGGCCGTGGATCTGACGACGTGCTCGGCGTGCGTGGTGGCGGGATCGGCCGGTGGAGCGGTGCTGGGGTTCGGCGTGGGCAGGCGCAGGCGGGGGCGCAGGTGCGCGCGGCGGTCGCGCTCCGGCCGCACGATGCGGGTGTGGCCGGGCCGCCGCCCCGAGCGCGACGACGGGGGCGGGGCGTCGTGAGGGGTCCGGTCGGGCCGGGTCAGGTGAAGTCGCCGGCGGCCCGGCGCACCTCGCCGAGCAGGGCGGTGAGCTGGGCCTGCTGCTCGTCGCTGAGGCCCTCCAGCCCGAAGTCGACGGCGGTCACCGACTCGGTGGCCCGGGCTCGCAGCGCTGCGCCGTCGGCGGTGATCTCCACGAGGGTGGCCCGGCGGTCGGTGGGGTGCGGGATGCGGCGCACGAGGCCGTCGGCCTGCAGCCGGTCGACGATGTTGGTCACGCTCGTGGGGTGCAGCTGCAGGCGGTCGCCCATCACCCGCATCGGGAGCCGTCCGGTGCGGGCGAACGTGAGGAGCACCAGCGCCTCGTACCGGGCGAAGGTGAGGCCGTGCGGCCGCAGGGCCGCGTCCACCGCGGAGAGCAGGATCTGCTGCACCCGCATCACGCTGGTCACCGCGGCCATCGCCCGCGACGGGCCGATCCGCTCGGCCCAGAGGTCCGCCGCTCGCATGATCGGATCGAAGGGCAGCGGATCGCGGCGGGCCATGACGGGCGACGCTAGCAGTGCCGGACCCCGGGCCCTCGCGCTCGGGCGTGCCGCTGGGGCACGCTGTCGACCATGCTCTTCGCCTTCAGCATCGCCCCCGCGGGGGGTGGCTCCGACAGCGTCGGCGACGTCGTCGCCGAGGCCGTCCGCGTCGTCCGCGCCTCCGGGCTGCCCCACGAGACCACCTCCATGTTCACCACGATCGAGTCCGAGACCTGGGACGAGGGCATGGCGGTGGTCAAGGCCGCGGTGGAGGCGGTGCAGGCCAGGGCGCCGCGCGTCAGCCTGGTGCTCAAGGCCGACATCCGGCCCGGCTTCGACAGCGGGCAGCTCCGCGCGAAGGTCGAGCGCGTGGAGGAGGCCCTGGGTGCGCAGGAGGCCCCGGGTGTGGGGGACGGGCCGGGGTCGGTGTGAGCGTGCGCACCGTGCTCGTGCACGGGGCCTGGCACGACGGGTCGTGCTGGGCCCCGGTGGTGTCCGAGCTGTCCGCGCGGGGCCACGACGTCGTCGCGGTCGACCTGCCGGGCGACCGGCCCGGTGCGGGCACCGACGCGTACGTCGACGCGGTCCTCGCCGCGGCCGGGCCCGACGGCCGGGTCGTGCTCGTGGCGCACTCGCTCGGTGGGCTCACGGTGCCGGTCGCGGCCCAGCGGCTGGGACCCGGGCGGGTGGCGGCCCTGGTGCTGGTGGCGGCACTGGTGCCGCTCCCGGGGTCGTCCTGGCAGGAACGCACGCGGGCCGAGCCGGGGATCATGGCGCCGGGGTTCGGCCGCGGCCAGCAGCGCCACGACGACGGCACCACGTCCTGGCCCGCCGACGCGGCCGCGGAGAACCTCTACGCGGGCGTGGCGGGGGAGAGCTCCGACGAGGCGGTGCGGGGCGCGGTGGCGGCACTGCGGCCGCAGGACTGGACGGTCACGAAGGAGGTCACGCCGCTCGTCGCGTGGCCCGGGGTGCGGACCGTGCAGGTGGTCTGCTCCGCCGACCGCGTCGTCGACCCGGCGTGGGGACGGTCGGGCGGGGTCGTTCCGGGGGCCGAGCTGGTGGAGCTGGAGGGCGGGCACTTCCCGATGCTCACCCGGCCCGCCGAGCTGGCCGGGCTGATCCACGACGTCGTCCGCGGGGCGGGATGAGCGCGCACACCGAGAGCCCCCGGCGCGGGAACGCGCAGGGGGCCGGCGGTGTCGGGGGTCCGGGCGCGGGTCAGCCCTGGGCCACGTTCAGGGTGAAGAAGAAGACGCCGATCAGGATCGCGGCCCCGCCCAGGGCCATGGCGATCTTGGCCTGCTTGGCCGTCACGGGGCGGCGCACGGCGGCCACACCGAGGCCGAGGGCGGCCGCGCCGAACACCCAGCCCAGGATCGAGATCGGGCTGACGAGCAGGGCCACGACGCCCACGATCAGGGCGATCTTGCCCAGGGTCGGGCTCTCCTCGCGCGCGGTCTTGGCGCGGGCCTCGTCGAGCAGGCGGTCGGCGACGGTCTTGTCCGTGCTCATGACAGGTCCTCCGGGTGGGGGAGCCGCGGGGTGGCGGCCGGCGAATGTCTACGGAGAGCGACGCTTGTGTCACTCACACATCCTCAACGACTGCCCCCAGGTCGTGGTGCTCCGCCGGTCCGGTGATCGACACGGCGGATTCCGGGACCTGTTCGATCACACAACGTCACCGGCGTGCCCCGTATCGGGTGACGCCGACCGGGTGGCGGGACGCACGACAGGAGGGTCACGACGTGGCTGATCAGCACGAACACCGGGCTCGGCGGATGTGGCGGGCGGTGGAGCCGATCCACGCCGTCACCTACTTCGCGCCCGAGTCGAAGGCGGCCTGCGACGCACTGGGCACCCGCGGCTACTGGATGAGCTACTTCGGGCTGCGCGCCGCCCCGCTCGGCGCGGCGCCGCCGGAGCTCGTGACGGCGCTGTTCTACAACTTCCACCCCGCCCACGTCGCCCGTGCGGTGCCCGACGTCTGGGCCGTCGCGCCGCCGGAGCGCTACCTGGAGGCCCGGCTGGAGGCGGTCGACGCGGCGCTGCGGCGGCTCGTCGGGCCCGAGGTGCTGGCCGGTCCGGAGGTGGCCGAGGCCGCGAGCATCGCGCGCGCCGCCGCGCTCGCCGCCCCCACCGCGGGCCGGGCGCTCGCCGCGGCCAACGCCGCGCTGCCGTGGCCGGACGCCCCGCACCTGGTGCTGTGGCAGGCGCAGACGGTGCTGCGCGAGCACCGCGGCGACGGCCACGTGGCCGCCCTGCTCACGGCCGGGCTCGACCCGCTGGAGGCCCTGGTCGTCTTCGCCGCCGACCTGGGGCTCGACGCCGCCGCACTGCGGCTGCGGCGCGGCTGGTCGGAGCAGGAGTGGGACGCGGCGGTGGGCCGGCTGGCCGAGCGCGGCCTGCTCGACGCGGCCGGCGCACTCGACGAGGAGGGACGCCTGCTGCGGGCCGAGGTGGAGGCGCACACCGACGCGCTGGCCGACGTCCCGTGGCTGGCGGTGGGGGCCGAGCGCGCCGAGCGGCTGGTCGAGCTGGCGGCCCCGCTGGTCGCCGCGCTGGCCGCGGGTGACGGCTTCGCCCCGGACAACCCGATGGGTCTGCGCCTGCTGCCGGCGGCGGGGTGAGCCGCGCACGGGTTCGGCTCGGTGTGACCCAGGCATCGTCACCGGTCTCCACGTGCCAGGATGGGTCCTGTGTCACGACCTGATCCCCGTCGGGCGGCCCAGACGGCTGCGCTGTCCTCCGCGATGTCCGGTGCGGTCGATCTCTCCGCGCTGAAGGCCCGTTCCGACGCTGCCAACCGTCCCAGTCCCGCACCGGCCGCCGCCGGTCCCGCGCCCGGCGGCGGTCCGCCGAAGCCGGGCCCTCCGGCGGGCTTCGTCATCGACGTCACCGAGGCCGACTTCCAGGCCGAGGTGCTCGAACGCTCGATGGTGGTCCCCGTCGTGGTCGACCTGTGGGCCGAGTGGTGCGGTCCCTGCAAGCAGCTCTCCCCGGTGCTGGAACGCCTCGCCGAGGCGGCCAGGGGGTCGTGGATCCTCGCGAAGGTCGACGTCGACGCCAACCCGCGGATCGCGCAGGCCTTCGGGGCCCAGTCGATCCCGATGGTCGTCGCGGTGGTCGCCGGCCAGCCGGTCGACGCCTTCAACGGAGCGCAGCCCGAGGCCCAGGTCAAGCAGTGGATCGGCTCGCTGCTCGACGCGCTGCGCGAGCGAATGCCGGCGATCGCCCAGGCCGAGGCGGCCGCCGGCGGTGGCGCCGCGGAGCCCGAGGAGGAGCCGGAAGACCCGCGCTTCACCGCGGCCGAGGACGCGCTCGAGCAGGGTGACTACGCGGCGGCCGAGGCGGCCTACCAGGACATCCTCAACGTCGAGCCGGCGAACGAGCAGGCCGCGGCCGCGCTCGCGCAGGTCCGCTTCCTCGCCCGGTCCGAGGCGGTCGACCCCGAGGCCGTCGCCCGGGCCGACGCCGCCCCCGACGACGTCGACGCGCAGCTGGCCGCGGCCGACGCGCAGGTGGCGGGTGACGACGTCGAGGCCGCGTTCGCGCGACTCGTCGCCACCGCGGGCCGGGTGTTCGGCGACGACCGCGACCGGGTGCGCGAGCACCTCGTCGGGCTGTTCGAGCTGTTCCCCGCCGACGACGCACGGGTCACCGCCGCCCGGCGGGCGCTGGCGCGCGTCCTGTTCTGACGGTCCCGCGCAACTGGTCGCCGTTCGCGCACCGCACACCGTGCGCGAACGGCCGCCGGGTGCGCGGGCCGCGTGCGGTGACCAGCTGAGCGGAGAGCCGCCGGGGCAGCGGGCCGCGACCCGAGCCGGACGGTCCGGCGGCCACCCGCCACCGGGCCCGTTCAGCAGGCGGCCGGCCCGCCCCGGAGTCCGTCCTCGTACCGCGCCACCCGCTCGTAGCCGTGCTCGGCGGGGTCGGCCCGGCCGGCCGCGTCGCGCGCGGCCCAGTCGTCGGCCAGCAGGACCTGCACGGCCTCGTCCAGGTCACCGGGGGAGAGCCGGAAGTCGACCGGGGCCACGAGCAGCTGTCCGGCGTAGGCCCCGGCGAGGCAGACCGCGGCGTGGCCCGCGTCGACGCCCTCGACCGCGGCGCCACCCGCCCGCAGGGCGGCCAGCCCGTAGCGCCCGCTCACCAGCGTGGCCCCGGCGAAGTCGCCGAGCTCGCGGTGCAGCGGGGTGAGCTCGGCGAGGTCGACGTCGACCGCGCTCGGTGCCAGCGGATCGGCGGCCGGGCACAGCCGGGCCGGGCCCTGGGCGGCGGCCTCCGGGCAGCCGTCGGTCACCAGCGGCGGGGCCGTCCATCCCGGCACGCCGGACAGGGCGGTGGACCAGTCGCGCGCGTCGCGGCCGACGGCGACGAGCAGGTCGGGCAGCGGCAGGTCGCCCGCGCGGGCCTGGTCGGCGGCTGAACCGAAGCGCACCTGGGTGAAGCCCCGCTCGGGGACGGTCATCTCCGCGCAGCGCCGGGCCCCGTCGTCGAAGCCGGCGCGGAAGGCGGAGACGCGGTCGAACGCGTTGCCGTGCGCGCCCTCGTCGCCCGCGGCCACGCCGAGGGGGTCGCGGAACCCGACGAGCGTCTGCAGCGCCGCGTCCCGTTCCGCGGTGCCGACCGGCAGGCCGGGGACGGGGTCGTCGGCGAGGTGGCGGACGACGACGCCGGTGTAGCAGTCGGCCATGGCCTCCTGCAGGATCGTCGGGTAGGCGGCCGGGTCGCGCGCCGCGGCCTCGTCGACGCCGAGTCGGGTCTGCACCGCGTGCCCGATCTCGTGGGCGAGCACCACGACGACGCCGACGTGGCCGTGCTCGGCGAACAGCGCGGGGACGAGCTGCGCGGCGTCCCACACCACGGCGTCGGCCGAGGGGCAGTAGTAGGCCTGGTCGGCCACCTCGGCGATGTCCTCGACGCAGGGTGGGAGGGCGTCGCCGGGGGAGACCGGGAGCAGTGTGGCGATGTCGGTCCACCCGCGCCCGAACGCCGCGGGGAGCTCGATGCGCCAGAAGTCCTCGATCGCGGTGGTCGCCGCGGCGGCGGCCCCCGCGGCGTCGGTGACCGGGGCGGCCACGGCGGCCGTCGGGCCGGTCGGGTCGGCGGCCGCGCCGCGGCCGGCGACCACCTGCGTGCACCCGGCGAGCAGCAGCACGAGCAGGAGGAGGGCGACGGCACGCACGCGCCCATCATCGTCCGGACCGGCCCGCGACGGGAGTGGTTCCACCCCGTCGGATAGCGTCGATCCCCGTGCCCGACCCGCGCCCCACCCGCCTCACGCCGACGACCGTGCTCGCGGCGGTGGTGGTGCTCGCGTCAGTGGTGACGACGGTCGTGCTGCACGTCCGCCACCCGGACGCACTGGTCACGCTCCTGCCGCTCACCGACATGCGTGACCTGCACGTCGACTTCGACACCTTCTGGCACTCGGCCGTCGCGCTCACCCAGGGCCTCGACATCTACGACACCCCCGCCAAGCTCACGAACCTCAACCCGCCGCTGCTGACGGTGCTGCTCGTCCCGTTCGCCGGCCTCGACGCGCTCACCGCGTACCGGCTCTTCGCCGCGCTGACGGCGGTGCTGGTGGTCGCGTCGGTCGTCGCGGTGGCCCGGGAGCTGCGGCTCGGCGCGGGTGTCACGGTGGCGGCGGTGCTCGTCGTGCTGGCGTCCTCGCCGCTGCACGGCACGCTCGTGCTCGGCCAGATCTACCCGCTGCTGCTGGTGCTGCTCGTCGCCGGGTGGATCGCCGAGCGCCGCGGACGGCCGCTCCTCGCCGCGGCCTGCTACGGCGTCGCGGTCGCGCTCAAGCCGTCGCTCGCGCCGCTGCTGCTCCTGCCCGCGGTGCAGCGCCGCTGGGCCCCGATGCGGGCGGGGATTGCCTCGGCGGCCGTCGCGACGCTGGTCGGGGTGCTGGTCGCGGGCCCGTCGAGCGCGATCGAGTGGCTGACGATCGCGCTCACCGAGGGCGTGCCCGACACCGTCGACAACGCGTCGTTCCCCGGGCTCGCGATGCGGTTCGGGGTGCCACCGGTGCTCGGGCTCGTCGCCGGGCTGGCCGTGCTGGTCGGAACGCTGGTGTGGGTCGGGCGCCACCGCGACCGGATCGACCCGGCCGGCACCGTGCCGTGGGCGGTGGTCGCGGCCGGGCTGCTGTTCTCGCCGATCGCCTGGCACAACTACCTGCTGCTGCTGGTGCCCGGCGTCCTCGTGCTGGTCACGCTGGGCCGGGGCGCCCTGGCGACGGCGCTGCTCGCGGTGACGCTGGTCCCGGTGTCGTGGAACGCGATCTGGCCGACCGATCCGAGCCCCCTGGAGGAGCTCGGATCGGACGTGGGCCGGTCGCTGTACTGGGCGGTCCTGCTCGCCTACTGGGTGGCGCTGCTGTCGGCCAGCCCATTGCGGCGGTCGGTGCCGCCGGCGACGGGTGCGGCCGACGAGCCGGCGGACGCGGGCGCCTCCACCGGCTGAGCCAGAGCGTGCCGTCCGGTCGGGGCCCCCTCGTCCGGGACCGCCTCGTCCGGCACCTTCTCCACCGGCGTGGCCGCGACCGGGGTCGACGGCGGGTCCGCCGGGGTGGCCGGGGCGAGCACCGGTGCGTCGTCGGTGACCGGTGCGGCCGGGGCGTCGTCGAGGACGGCCACGGCGGGAGCCGCGTCCGCCACCGGGGCCGCTGCGGCGACGACCGGGTCGCCCGCCGCCACCTCGGCCGGGGCGGAGTCGGCCGGGGCGGTGTCGGCCGGGGCCGTGTCGGCCGGGGAGGGGTCCACCGGCACCGGCCCCTCCGGAGCGGCGACGACGGCGGTCCCGGCGGCGTCCGGTGCCTCGTCGGTGGCGGGCACCTCCACGTCGGCCGCCTCCACGTCGGCCGCCTCCACGTCGGCCGCCTCGCCGGCGGATCCGGCGCCGGCGGCCGCAGCCGGGACGGACGGGCCGCCGGCGGGGGTCGCACCCCCGGACCCGTCCCCGTCGGCGCCCGGCTCGGAGGAGACCGGCTCGGCGGAGACCGGCGCGGCGGTGACCGACCCAGCGACGACCGAGGCCGCCGGGGCCGCCGCGGCCGCCGGGGCCGCCGCCGCGATCTGCGACCGCCGCACGGCCCCCTCGAACGGCTCGGGGGCCAGCCACAGCACCCCGGACGGGGGCAGGCGGAGCAGCACCGACGCCGGGCGCCCGTGCCACACCATCTCGTCGGCCTCGACCGCACCGAGGTTGCCCACCCCGGACCCGCCGTACTGCTCGGCGTCGGTGTTGAGCACCTCGCGCCAGCGGCCCGCGAACGGCAGCCCGACGCGGTAGCCCTCGCGGGCGCCGCCGGAGAAGTTGGCGATGCACGCCAGCACCGTCGGCTTCCCCTCGGCGTCGACGCCGTGGCGCAGGAAGCTGAACACGTTGCCCGCGGTGTCGTTGGCGTCGATCCAGGAGAAGCCCTCCGGCGACACGTCCTTCGTCCACAGCGCCGGGTGGGCCCGGTAGGCGCGGTTGAGGTCGCCGACCATCGTCTTGATCCCGCCGTGCAGCGGGTCGGCGAGGGTCTCCCAGTCCAGCGAGCGCTGCTCGGACCACTCCCGCGGCTGCCCGAACTCGCTGCCCATGAACAGCAGCTGCTTGCCCGGGTGGGCCCACATGAACGCCAGCAGCGCGCGGATGTTGGCGGCCTTGTTCCACGGGTCGCCGGGCATCCGCTCCCACAGCGAGCCCTTGCCGTGCACGACCTCGTCGTGGCTGATCGGCAGCACGTAGTTCTCGCTGAACGCGTACATCAGCGAGAACGTCATCTGGTTGTGGTGGAAGCCCCGGTAGACGGGGTCGCGCCCGGTGTAGTCGAGCGTGTCGTGCATCCAGCCCATGTTCCACTTGAACCCGAAGCCCAGGCCGCCCAGGTGCGTGGGGCGCGTGACGCCGGGCCACGCCGTCGACTCCTCGGCGATCATCACGGTGCCGGGGTGCTCGCGGTAGACCGTGGCGTTGACCTCCTGCAGGAACGCCACCGCGTCGAGGTTCTCGCGGCCGCCGTGGATGTTGGGCAGCCACTGCCCGTCCTTGCGCGAGTAGTCGAGGTAGAGCATCGAGGCGACGGCGTCGACGCGCAGCCCGTCGATGTGGAAGGACTCCAGCCAGTACAGGGCGTTGGCGACGAGGAAGTTGCGCACCTCCTTGCGCCCGAAGTCGAACACGAGCGTGCCCCAGTCGGGCTGCTCGCCGCGGCGGGGGTCGGCGTGCTCGTAGAGCGGGCCGCCGTCGAACCTGGCGAGCGCCCACTCGTCGCGCGGGAAGTGCGCGGGCACCCAGTCGACGATGACGCCGTAGCCGGCCCGGTGCAGGTGGTCGACGAACCACCGGAAGTCGTCGGGGGTGCCGAACCGCGCGGTCGGCGCGTAGTAGCTGGTGACCTGGTAGCCCCACGACCCGCCGAACGGGTGCTCGGCCACCGGCAGCAGCTCGACGTGGGTGAACGCGGTCTCGTCGAGGTAGTCGACGAGCTGGCGCGCGGCCTCGCGGTAGTCCAGGCCCTGGCGCCACGAGCCGAGGTGCAGCTCGTAGACGCTCATCGGCTCGGCGTGCGCCTGCTTCTGCGCCCGCGCGGTCATCCAGTCGCCGTCGGCCCACTCGTGCGCGGCGACGTCGACGACCGACGCGGTGGCCGGGGCCAGCTCGGCCCGGAACGCCATCGGGTCGGCCTTGTCGCGCCAGCGCCCGTCCTGCCCGAGCACGCGGAACTTGTAGCGCGTCCCCGGCTCGATGCCGGGGACGAACAGCTCCCACACGCCGGAGCTGCCGAGCACCCGCATCGGGTGCGCCCAGCCGCTCCAGCCGTCGAAGTCGCCGGTGACCCGGACGCCCTGCGCGGACGGGGCCCACACGGCGAAGCTGGTGCCGGTGACGGGACCGGCCGGGGTGTCGTAGGAACGGACGTGCGCGCCGAGCACGTCCCAGAGCCGTTCGTGACGCCCCTCGCCGATGAGGTGCAGGTCCATCTCGCCCAGGGTGGGCAGCCAGCGATAGGGATCGTCCACGATGTCGACGCGCTCGCCGTAGCGCACGGCCAGCCGGTAGTCCGCCGCCGGGCCGGGCACGACGCCGGAGAACAGCCCCGCGTCGTGCACGCGCACGAGCGGGTGGCCGTCACCGCCCTCGTGCACCACGTGCACCTCGTCGGCGTGCGGCCGAAGGACGCGGACCACGGTGCCGTCGGGGTGCGGATGGGCACCCAGCACGGAGTGCGGGTCGTGGTGCGCCCCGCCGAGGACCCGGTCGACGGTGGCCGGGTCGGGGGGGCAGGCGTCGATCATCGGGTCGATCGTCTGGGTTCGGTTCTCCTCGCGATCCACCCGCGCACCCTATTGCCCCGCTCTCCGCGTCGCCGACCCTGGCGGCAACGATCGGGTTGCCGATGCGGTGCCAGCCCCTGATCGGAGTATGGCCCGGGTCCCCGCCGCGCGGAACCCTCGGCCGCCGGATCCGGGGACGTGCGTCGCCGTGGGCGCCCGGGCGAGGTCCCGCACGGCCGCGGGGAACGCCCGCAGGCCGGCCCGTCGCAGGCGGACCGCGGTCGCCGCGACGTCCGCGGGCGCGGGTACGCGGTCAGCGCACCGTCTCCTCCGAGGTCAGCCGGGCGATCGAGGCCAGCGGGATCGGGGCCCAGGCGGGGCGGCTGCGGGTCTCGTAGAGCAGCTCGTAGACGGCCTTGTCGAGCTCGAAGGCGCGCAGCAGCATGCGCTGCTCCCGCGGGTCGCTGCCGGCCCGCAGCGCGTAGCCGTCGCAGAACGCCGACCGGTTGCGCTCGGCCCACTCGTTGGCCCGCCAGACCAGCTGCGAGTCGTGGTCCGGTTCGGCGAACGACGCCGGCTCCCACTGCAGGATCTGGTGGAACGCCGCGTAGTCGAAGGAGCGGAGCATCCCGGCGACGTCGCGCAGGGGCGAGTCGGGCCGCACCCGCTCCTCCAGCGGGGCCGCGGGCTCGCCCTCGAAGTCGATGACCAGCCAGCCGTAGGGGGTGCGCAGGGTCTGGCCCAGGTGCAGGTCGCCGTGGACGCGCTGCGCGGGCAGCGGCGCGCCCAGCCCGGCGACGGCGTCGTAGGTGGCCCGGATCGCGTCGACGTGCGGCGCGAGCGCGGGCACCTCCGCCGTGGTGACGGCGAGGCGCTGGTGCCACACCGCGGCGAGCTCGCGGGCGTCGCGCTCGGAGGTGCCCAGCGCGCGGCGCAGCTCGTCGTGCACGACGCCGACGGTCTCGCCCAGCCGGGACGCCTCCCCGGCGAAGTCGCCGCCCACCTCGTCGGCGCGCAGGTCGCCCTCCGCGAGCAGGTCGCGCACGCTCGCCAGGGCCATCGCCCAGCCGTCGGCGGAGTTGGCCGCGAAGTCCTGCAGCATCCCCAGCGTGGCGGGTGCGCCGCCGAGGGTGCCCTCGATCGCGCCCTGCAGCGCGGCGACCTCGCGCGAGTCGACCGACCGCAGCGCGCGGTGCAGCTCCAGGTCGGGGTTGAGCCCGGGGACGACCCGGCGGAACACCTTGAGGATCGACCTGTCGCCCCACGCCACCGACGTGTTGGACTGCTCGATGCCCAGCACCCGCCCCGGCACGCCCTCGGCGATCTCCGCGCCCGGCTCCGGCACGAACGCGATGCCGTCGACCGTGCGCCCGCCGCGGATCGCCTCGATCAGCCACGCGGTGACGTCGACGTCGAACAGGGCGTCGTAGGCGACGAGGCCGTCGAGGTGCCCGATGACGACGTGCTCCAGGTCGGCCCGCGACTGCTCGCGACGGCCCAGGAGGAGCTGGTAGTGCTGCACGGGCGAGCCGTCGTCGAAGGAGACGGCGAGCAGCAGGTGGTCGACGTGCGGCTCCCCGCCGGTGAGCAGCGGGGTGCGCTCGGCGATCTCGACCGACCGGACGGGCCGGCCCTTCGCGGCGAACCAGCGCTGCTGGGGCAGCCAGACGGAGAGCAGGTCGGGGAGTTCGTTCACGCAGATTCCTCCGCCGGGGTGATCGAGAACCAGTAGAAGCCGTGCCCCGGCAGCGTCAGCAGGTAGGGGAGCTCTCCGATCCTCGGGAACGGGACGCCGCCGGTCAGTTCGTGGGGTGCGCAGCCCACCCAGGCCGAGAGGTCGAGCTCGACGGGCTGCGGGAAGCGGGACATGTTGTTGACGCAGAGCACGACGTCGTCGCCGTGCTCGCGGACGTAGGCGAGCACGGTCGGGTTGGTGCCGCCCAGCTCGTGGTACTCGCCGAGCCCGAACGCCTGGTGGCGCTTGCGGACCTCGATCATGTGCCGCGTCCAGTGCAGCAGCGACGTGGAGGAGTTGAGCTGCGCCTCGACGTTGACGGCCTGGTAGCCGTAGAGCGGGTCCATGATGATCGGCAGGTAGAGCCGGCCGGGATCGGACATGGAGAACCCGGCGTTGCGGTCGGGGCTCCACTGCATCGGGCTGCGCACCGCGTCGCGGTCGCCGAGCCAGATGTTGTCGCCCATGCCGATCTCGTCGCCGTAGTACAGGACGGGGGAGCCGGGCAG
The DNA here is from genome assembly GCF_014235185.1 of Pseudonocardia petroleophila. Lineage (NCBI taxonomy): Bacteria > Bacillati > Actinomycetota > Actinomycetes > Pseudonocardiales > Pseudonocardiaceae > Pseudonocardia > Pseudonocardia petroleophila. The sequence continues at coordinate 2,817,478 of NZ_CP060131.1, forward strand.
CGACATCAGCAGCGCCGTGAACAGCTCCAGCTGGTTGCGGTCGTTGTCGAGCAGCGGCGCCAGCCGTCGCCGGATGCCGATGTTGGCCTTCATCCGCGGGTCCTTGGCGTACTCCGCGTACATGTAGTCGCGTTCCTCGTCGGTGACCATCTCGAGGGTCAGCTCGTCGTGGTTGCGCAGGAAGATGCCCCACTGCGCGTTCGCCGGGATCGCGGGCGTCTGCGCGAGGATCTCCGAGATCGGGAACCGGTTCTCCCGGCGCACCGCCATGAAGATGCGGGGCATCAGCGGGAAGTGGAACGCCATGTGGCACTCGTCGCCGCCGACCTCGGGGTCGCCGAAGTACTCCACGACGTCCGAGGGCCACTGGTTGGCCTCGGCGAGCATGACCCGGCCGGGGTACTCGTCCTCCATCACCTTGCGGGCGCGCTTGAGGAACTGGTGGGTCTCCGGCAGGTTCTCGCAGTTGGTGCCGTCGCGGGCGTAGAGGTAGGGCACCGCGTCGAGGCGGAAGCCGTCGATGCCGATGTCGAGCCAGAAGCGCAGGACGTCGAGCATCGCGTCCTGGACCTCGGCGTTGTCGTAGTTGAGGTCGGGCTGGTGGGAGAAGAACCGGTGCCAGTAGAACTGCCCGCGCACCGGGTCGTAGGTCCAGTTCGACTGCTCGGTGTCGACGAAGATGATCCGCGCGTCGGGGTAGCGGGAGTCGTCGTCCTCCCACATGTAGTAGTCGCCGTAGGGCCCGTCGGGGTTGCGGCGCGACTCCTCGAACCAGGGGTGCTGGTCGGAGGTGTGGTTCATGACGAGGTCGGTGATCACGCGGATGCCGCGCTTGTGCGCCTCGTCGAGCAGGTAGACGAAGTCCTCGACGGTGCCGAACTCGGGCAGCACCTGACGGAAGTCGCGGATGTCGTACCCGCCGTCGCGCAGCGGGGAGTCGTAGAACGGGGGCAGCCACAGGCAGTCGACGCCCAGCCACTGGAGGTAGTCCAGCTTGGACGTCAGCCCGCGCAGGTCGCCCGTGCCGTCGCGGTTGGAGTCGCTGAACGCGCGGACCAGCACCTCGTAGAAGACCGCGCGTTTGTACCAGTCGTGGTCGACGTCGAGGGTGCGCGCATGTCCGTAGTCATCGGCGTCCTGCTCGACCACGACGCCCGGCTCGACCTTGTCACTCATCGGGCCCGAGGCTAATCGGACTCGCCCCGGTTCACAGCACGTGGGGCGAGACCGATTCAGATCCCTACCGCCGGACCCGCAGGATGTGCGCCACGTGGTGCCACGGCTGCAGGTCGACGTAGTTGAACTGGCCCCAGTCCCACGTCTCGCCGCTGACCTCGTCGTGCACGGTGAACCGGTCGTTCCAGCCCAGGCCGAGCGCCGGCATGTCGAGCGAGGTGGTGCCGGACTGGCCGTTGTAGGAGTCCAGCGTGCAGATCACCAGCACCGTGTCGCCGGTGGCCGGCTCGGTCTTGGAGTAGGCGATGATCTGCTCGTTGTCGACGTGGTGGAACGTGATGTTCCGCAGCTGCTGCAGCGCGGGGTGCGCCCGGCGGATCTCGTTGAGCCGGGTCAGGTACGGCTCCAGCGAGTTGCCCGCCGCCGCGGCGGCCTCGAAGTCGCGCGGGCGCAGCTCGTACTTCTCGGAGTTGTTGTACTCCTCGCTGCCCGGCTTGACCGGGTCGCCCTCGTAGAGCTCGAAGCCGGAGTAGACGCCCCACGTGGGGGACATCGTGGCCGCCAGCGTGGCCCGGATCGCGAACATGCCCGGCCCGCCGGTCTGCAGCGACTCGTGGAGGATGTCGGGGGTGTTGACGAACAGGTTCGGCCGGGCCTCGTCGGCCCGCTCGGCGTGCATGAGGGCGAACTCGGTGAGCTCCGCCTTCGTGGTGCGCCAGGTGAAGTAGGTGTAGCTCTGGGTGAAGCCCAGCCGGGCGAGGCCGAACAGCCGCGCGGGACGGGTGAACGCCTCGGCCAGGAACAGCACCTCGGGGTGGCGGGACTTGACCTGCCAGATCAGCCAGTGCCAGAAGTTCGGCGGCTTGGTGTGCGGGTTGTCGACGCGGAAGATCTTCACGCCGTGCTCGACCCAGTGCAGCACCACGCGCAGCGACTCGGCGTAGATGCCGGCCGGGTCGTTGTCGAAGTTGACCGGGTAGATGTCCTGGTACTTCTTGGGCGGGTTCTCCGCGTAGGCGATCGAGCCGTCGGGGCGGACGGTGAACCACTCCGGGTGCTCGGTGACCCACGGGTGGTCGGGCGCGCACTGCAGCGCGAAGTCGAGCGCGATCTCCATGCCGAGGTCGTTGGCGCGCTGCACGAACGCGTCGAAGTCCTCCAGCGTGCCCAGCTCGGGGTCGATGGCGTCGTGGCCGCCGTCGGCCGAGCCGATCGCCCACGGCGAGCCGACGTCGCCGGGCCCGGCGTTGACGTTGTTGTTGCGGCCCTTGCGGTGCTTCGTGCCGACCGGGTGGATCGGGGGCAGGTACACCACGTCGAAGCCCATCGCGGCGACGCGGTCGAGCGCCTTCGCGGAGGTGACGAACGAGCCGTGCACGGCGCGGCCGGTCTCGTCGCGGCCGCCGGTGGAGCGGGGGAAGAACTCGTACCAGGAGCCGTAGAGCGCGCGCTCGCGGTCGACGTAGACCTGCTGGGCGCGGCCGCGCGTGATGAGCTCGCGGACGGGGCGCTCGGTCATGATCTGCTGCACGGCCGGGAACAGGGCCGGTGCGACGCGGGCGTGCAGCGGCATCGCGGTGTCGCGCAGCGCGTTGGCGGCGCCGAAGAGGAGGTCGCGGTTGCCGCGCTCGGCGGGGCGGCGGCCCACGCGCTGCAGCAGGCGGGCGCCGATCTCGAGGTCGTTGGCCAGCTCGTCGGGGCTCTGCCCGGCCTCCATCTTCTTGGTGACGGCGTGGCGCCAGGTCGCCCACGGGTCGCTCCACGCGTCGACCCGGAACGTCCACATCCCCGGCTCGTCGGCGGCGACGGTGGCGGCGAAGGTGTCGCCGCCGACCCCGACCGGCTCCATGCGCACGTGGTGCGCGGTGCCCTTGCTGCCGACGCGCTTCCAGACGACGTTGGCGGCGACCGCGTCGTGGCCCTCGCGCCACACCGCTGCGGTGATCGGGACGACCTCCCCGACCACGGCCTTGGCGGCCTGGCGGCCCCCACTGACCGAGGGCGTGACGTCGTCGATACCGATTCGTCCGGTCATCTCGGCACACACCCCCACTGAGCAGCCGTCGCAAGAGTCACAACCGTACCTACCCCGTCCAGCCACGAGAGGAACGGGTCGGAACCGATTCCGGAAGGTTCACGTGATCGTCACCCGGGCTCGCGGAAGCGCTGCTTGAACGATCACGGGATCGGTTCCTCTATCCTGCCGCGCGTGAGAGCTCTCCGCCGTTTCACCGTGCGCGCCCAGCTGCCTCCCGCCCTCGCGCCCCTGCAGGCGCTGGCCACCAACCTGCGGTGGAGCTGGCATCCGCCCACCCAGGACCTGTTCGCCGCGCTCGACCCCGACGCGTGGGAACGGGCCGGGCACGACCCCGTCCGGCTGCTCGGCGAGATCCCGACCGAGCGCTTCGAGGTGCTCGCCAAGGACGCCGACACCGTCGTCACCGTCCGGGAGCTGGCCGACGACCTCGCGGCCTACCTCGACGGCCCGCGCTGGTACCAGTCCGAGCGCGAGGACGACGAGACGCTGCCCGAGGCCGTCGGCTACTTCTCGATGGAGTTCGGCGTCTCGGAGGTGCTGCCCAACTACTCCGGCGGCCTCGGCGTGCTGGCCGGCGACCACCTCAAGGCGGCATCGGACCTCGGGGTGCCGCTGATCGCCGTCGGCCTGCTGTACCGCTCGGGCTACTTCCGCCAGTCGCTGTCGCTCGACGGCTGGCAGCTCGAGCACTACCCGGCGCTGGACCCGCAGGGCCTGCCGCTGCAGCTCGTCACCGCCGCCGACGGCAGCCCGGTGCTCGTGACGATCGCGATGCCCGCGGGCCGCACGCTGCACGCGCGGATCTGGCAGGCGGCGGTCGGGCGGGTCCCGCTGCTGCTGCTCGACTCCGACATCGAGGAGAACGACCCCGATCTGCGCGGCGTGACCGACCGCCTCTACGGCGGCGACCAGGACCAGCGCATCCGCCAGGAGATACTGGTCGGCGTCGGTGGCGTGCGGGCCGTCCGCGCGTTCTGCGAGGTCACCGGCCACCCCCGGCCAGCGGTGTTCCACACCAACGAGGGGCACGCCGGGTTCCTCGGCCTGGAGCGCATCCGCGAGCTGCAGGACGCCCACGGCCTGTCGTTCGACGAGTCGCTCGCCGCCGTCCGCGCCGGCACCGTGTTCACCACGCACACCCCGGTGCCGGCGGGCATCGACCGCTTCCCCGTCGACATGGTGCGGCACTACTTCGGCGAGACGCTGCTGCCCGGCGTCCCGATGCAGCGGGTCCTCGCGCTCGGCGCCGAGGACAACCCGAACATGTTCAACATGGCGCACATGGGGCTGCGGCTCGCGCAGCGCGCCAACGGCGTCTCGCAGCTGCACGGCGCGGTGTCCCGCGGCATGTTCGGCGGGCTGTGGGAGGGCTTCGACGCCGACGAGGTGCCGATCGGCTCGGTCACCAACGGCGTGCACGGCGCCACCTGGGAGGCCAGGGAGATCACCGAGCTGATCGGCACGCCCGACGCCCCGGCCGCCGAGGTCTCCGACGGCGAGCTGTGGGACCTGCGCACCGCGCTGCGCGCCCGGCTCGTCGCGGAGGTGCGCCGCCGGGTCCGCAAGGCGTGGCTGGAGCGCGGCGCGTCGCTGCCGGAGCTGGGCTGGACCGAGCACGTCTTCGACGAGAACGTGCTCACCGTCGGCTTCGCCCGCCGCGTGCCCACCTACAAGCGGCTCACGCTCATGCTGCGCGACAAGGACCGGCTGCGCGACCTGCTCCTGGACCCGCACCGCCCGGTGCAGCTCGTCGTCGCGGGCAAGAGCCACCCCGCCGACGACGGCGGCAAGGCGCTGATCCAGGAGATCGTGCGGTTCGCCGACGACCCCGCGGTGCGCCACCGCATCACGTTCCTGCCCGACTACGACATGTCGATGGCCCGCTACCTCTACTGGGGCTGCGACGTCTGGCTGAACAACCCGCTGCGCCCGCTGGAGGCGTGCGGGACCTCCGGCATGAAGTCGGCGCTCAACGGCGGGCTCAACCTGTCGATCCGCGACGGCTGGTGGGACGAGTTCTACGACGGCGCCAACGGCTGGGCGATCCCCACCGCCGACGGCATCGAGGACCCGACCCGTCGCGACGACCTCGAGGCCAACGCGCTCTACGAGCTGCTGGCCACGCAGGTCGGGCCGGCGTTCTACGACCGCACCGACGGCGTGCCGCCGCGCTGGGTCGAGCTGGTGCGCCACACGCTGACGACGCTGCGCCCGCAGGTGCAGGCCGCGCGGATGGTGCAGGAGTACACCGAGACGCTCTACGCCCCGGCCGCCCGCGCCGCGGCGGGGATCGTCGCCGACTCCTTCGGGCCCGCGCGCGAGCTGGCCGCCTACCGGCAGCGGCTCGGGGACGCCTGGAACCGGGTGCAGGTCGTGGGCGTCGACGCGTCCGGGCTCCCGGACACCCCCGTCGTCGGGGCGCCGATGACGGTGCGCGCGGTGGTGGAGCTGGCCGGGCTGGACCCGGCCGACGTCGTCGTCGAGGCGGTGGTGGGGCCGGTCGACGAGACCGACCAGCTCGACTCGCGCAAGCGCACGGCGGCGATGAAGCACGTCGGGCCCGCGGACGGGGCGGGGCAGCGGTTCGAGGCCGTCGTCCCCCTGCCGCACGCGGGGCTGACCGGCTACACGGTCCGCGTGCTGCCGTCGCACCCGCTGCTCGCCTCGCCGGCGGAGCTCGGCAAGGTGGTGCTGGCGGGCTGAGCACCACCCCGGGATTGCAGCAAGGCCACCTTCCCGCAACGAGAGTGCGGGAAGGTGGCCTTGCTGCGACGAGGGGGCGGGCCGCTCAGGGGATGAGCAGGTCCTGGCCCGGGTGGATCAGGTCGGGGTTCGCGATGTTGTTGGCCTGCGCGATGCGCGGGTACTCGCTCGCCTTGCCGTAGAACTCCTTGGCGATCTTGGACAGCGTGTCGCCGCGCTGCACGGTGTAGCGGCGCTCGGCGGGCGCCGGCGGGGCCGCGGCCGCGGCGGCGGCCGCCTCGGCCTCGGCGCGGCCCTTCGCCTCGGCGGCGTCCAGGGCGGCCTTGTCGGCCTCGCTGATGTAGGAGTTCGGCGACCAGGCCACCGACCGGTCGGCCTTGTAGATCACCAGGTTGCGGTCGTCCTGCAGCTCCAGCACGCCGCCGGGGGCGTCGGTGTCGGAGGCCCACACCACGCCGTTGTCGGCGGTGTAGAGCACGAAGTTGCCGTCGGCCTGGAAGTCGGCGCGCGCGGCGCCCTTGCCCGCGGTGCCGGAGTCCCAGGCGACCGTGCCCGAGGAGTCGGTCAGGGTCAGGTTGCCGTCGGCCTGCAGGGCCAGGCTGTAGCGGCCGTTCGCCGAGGTGATGCCCGCCTGGCCCGCGGCGAGGCTGCTTCCGCCGGTGAGAGTGCTCACGAAGTGTCCTCTGCTCGTCCCGGAGTCCCGCCCACGCCCGCGTCTGGACGCGGGCCGCTCCGGCCGCGGGCAGAGTAGTGGGGCCCCCGGCCCCGGGTGATCACGGGTCAGGGCTCAGCCGCAGCAGCCGCCCCCGCAGCACCCGCCCCCGCCGCCGCCCGTGCGGGCGGGCACGCGCGGGGCGCCGCTGCGGCCGCCGACGGCCACCGTCGTGAGCAGCTTGACGGTGTCGGCGTGGCCCGCCGGGCACGCCGCCGGGTCGCCGGACTCGCTCATCGGGCGGGTGACCACGAAGGTGTCGGCACACTCGCGGCAGCGGAAGTCGTAGCGCGGCATGGCGGGAGGATACCGCCCCGCGGCCCTCCTCAGGGGGTCCGCAGGAGCAGCAGGGAGCGCGGCGGCTGGGTGATCGTCGCACCGCCCGGCACCGGCCGGACGCTCGCGGGCGCGCCGTCGGGCCGGGTCGAGTCGAGCTCGGGGACGTACGGGCCGCCGTCGGGCAGCGTCACCGCGAGCGCTTCCCACCCGGCGTGCAGGAGCAGCAGCCACTCCCCGCGCAGCAGGCCGAGGCTGTGCAGCCCGCCGTCGTGCCAGTCGTGCCCGCGCAGCCGACGCCCGGCCGGGTGCCACCACAGCACCTCGCCGTCGCGGTAGAAGCTGTCGCGGTGCAGCGCGGGGGAGCTGCGCCGGATCGCGGTGACGCGCGCGACGAACGCGGTGAGCGCGTCGGCGTCGGCGCCGACGCCCCAGTCGACCCAGGACGTGGGGCCGTCGAGGCAGTAGGCGTTGTTGTTGCCGCCCTGGGTGCGCCAGAGCTCGTCGCCGCCGAGCAGCATGGGCGTGCCGGTCGAGAGCAGGGTCGTGGCGAGCAGCGCCCTGGCCGCCGACCGGCGCCGCTCCGCGATCACCGGCGACGTCGTCGGGCCCTCGACGCCGAAGTTCTGCGACCGGTTGTCGTCGGTGCCGTCGCGGTTGCCCTCGCCGTTCTCCTCGTTGTGCTTGTGGTGGTAGGACACCAGGTCGCGCAGGGTGAAGCCGTCGTGGGCGGTGACGAAGTTGACCGACGCCCACGGCCGGCGCCCGTTGGCGGCGTAGAGGTCGGAGCTGCCGGTCAACCGGGACGCCACCTCCCCGATGCCGCCGTGGCCGCGCCAGAAGTCGCGCACGGCGTCGCGGAAGCGCCCGTTCCACTCCGACCACGCCACGCCGAACCCGCCGACGCGGTAGCCCTCGCCGGTCGCGTCCCACGGCTCGGCGATCAGCTTGACCCGCGACAGGACCGGGTCGACGGCGATCGCGGTCAGCAGCGGGGCGTGCGGGTCGAACGCGCCCGACCGCGGCCGTCCGAGCACCGAGGCGAGGTCGATCCGGAACCCGTCGACGCCGAACGTCGTCACCCAGTGCCGCATGGCGTCGCAGACCAGCCGGATGACGGTGGGGGAGCCCGCGTCGAGGGTGTTGCCGGTGCCGGTGATGTCGGCGTCGTGGCCGTTGCCGCCGAGGGAGTAGTACGCGGGGGCGTCGAGGCCGCGGTAGGACAGCGTCGTGCCGCCGACCCCGCCCTCCGCGGTGTGGTTGGGGACGATGTCGAGGATCACCTCGATGCCCGCGGCGTGCAGCGCGCCGACCATCGTCGCGAACTCCTCGACCTCCCGCCCCGGCACGCTCGCGTACCCGGCGTGCGGGGCGAGGAAGCCGAGCGTCGCGTAGCCCCAGTAGTTGGGCAGCCCCCGCTCCAGCAGCGGCGGCTCGTCGGCGATGGACGTGACCGGCAGCAGCTCGACGGCCGTGACGCCGATCCGCGTGAGGTGCGCGACCACCGCAGGGTGGGCGAGGCCGAGGTAGGTGCCGCGGTGCTCCGGGGGGACGTCGGGGTGGCACTTCGTGTAGCCGCGGACGTGCAGCTCGGTGATCACCGTCTCCGACCACGGGACGTCCGGGCGCGGGTGCGCCGGCGAGCCGTCCGGCCCGCTGACCACCGACAGCGGCACGTGCCCCAGCGAGTCGCGCTCGTTGAGCGCCCCGGTCATCGGGTCGTCGACCCAGCCGCGCGCGGCGCCCAGGTCGGTGACGCGACCGGTGATCCGCCGGGCGTAGGGGTCGACGAGGATCTTCGCCGGGTTCGCCCGCAGGCCCTGCCACGGCCGGTAGGGCCCGTGCACGCGGTAGCCGTAGCGCTGCCCCGCGACGACGCCGGGGACGTGCCCGTGCCAGACGCCGAACGTGCGCTCGGTCAGCTCGACCCGCCGTTCGGTCGGCGCGTCGTCGGGCCCGTCGACCAGGCAGACCTCGACGGAGTCGGCACTCGTGGAGGCGACGGCGAACCGCACCCCGGCGTCGTCGACATGGGAACCCAGGGGGAAGACCGGCACGACGGGTCAGGATAGAGGGCACCTGGAGGGCGGGGCCGCACGATCGGCGAGGATGGCACCGTGGCTGCTCCCGGATCGCCCGCGCCCGACCTGACCGACCTCGTCGTCCGGATGGACGGCGTGTCCGTCCGCCGCGGCCCGGCCACGCTGGTCCGCGACGTCGACTGGCGCGTCGAGCTCGACGAGCGCTGGGTCGTGCTGGGCCCCAACGGCGCGGGCAAGACCACCCTGATGCGCCTCGCCGCGGCCGAGCTGCACCCGACCGTCGGCACCGTGCACGTGCTGGGGGAGCGGATCGGGCGGGTCAACCTCGCCGAGCTGCGCACCCGGATCGGCCTGACCTCGGCCGCGCTCGGCCTGCGCATCCCCAACGACGAGACGGTGCGCGACGTCGTCGTCAGCGCCGGCTACGGGGTGCTCGGCCGCTGGCGCGAGGACTACGAGAGCGCCGACACCGACCGCGCCGACCACCTCCTCGACGCCCTCGGCGTCCGCGCGCTCGCCGAGCGCACCTACGGCACGCTGAGCGAGGGCGAGCGCAAGCGCACCCTGATCGCCCGCGCGCTGATGACCGACCCGGAGCTGCTGCTGCTCGACGAGCCCGCCGCCGGCCTCGACCTCGGCGGCCGCGAGGACCTCGTCTCCCGGCTCACGGCGCTCGCCGCCGACCCCGACGCGCCCGCGTCGATCCTGGTCACCCACCACGTCGAGGAGATCCCGGTCGGGTACAGCCACGGGCTGCTGCTGCGCGACGGCGCCGTGGTCGCGGCGGGCCTGCTCGACGACGTGCTCACCGACGACAACCTCACCGCGACCTTCGGTCTGCCGCTCGGCGTGCTGCGCCGCCGCGGGCGGTACACGGCGTGGCTGCGCTGAACCCGGGTGCTGATCTAGGGTCCGGTCCGTGACCGAATTCGTGAAGCTCGAGGTCGAGGGTGGGGTCGGGACGATCCGGCTGGACCGCCCGCCGATGAACGCGATCAGCCGCCAGGTGCAGGAGGAGCTGCTCGCCGTCTCCGCCGAGGCCGCGCAGCGCGCGGACGTGCGCGCGGTGGTGCTCTACGGCGGGGAGAAGGTGCTCGCGGCGGGCGCCGACGTCAAGGAGATGGCGAACATGAGCTACGCCGACATGTCGGCGGTCGCCCGCCGGCTCTCGGCCGGCTTCGGCGCCCTCTCGACGATCCCGAAGCCGACGGTCGCGGCGATCACCGGCTACGCGCTCGGCGGCGGCCTGGAGGTCGCACTCGGCTGCGACCGGCGCGTCTGCGGCGACAACGCCAAGCTCGGACAGCCCGAGATCCTGCTCGGGATCATCCCCGGCGGTGGCGGCACGCAGCGCCTCACCCGCCTGATCGGCGCCCCGAAGGCCAAGGACCTGATCTTCACCGGCCGCATGGTGAAGGCGCAGGAGGCCCTGGAGATCGGGCTGGTCGACGAGGTCGTGCCGGCCGACGAGGTCTACGCCGCCGCCCGTCGCTGGGCCGAGCAGTTCGTCAACGCCCCGGCCGTGGCGCTGGCCGCAGCGAAGAAGGCCATCGACGGCGGCCTGGACACCGACCTGCGCACCGGGCTCGACCTGGAGGCCGAGGTGTTCGCCGCCCTGTTCGCCACGGACGACCGGAAGATCGGCATGGACTCCTTCGTGGCCAACGGCCCGGGCAAGGCGGAGTTCACCGGTCGCTGACGCGGCCGCCGCGCGCACCCCGCGTCGCCGCGGCGTGCGCGCGGCCGCTCTGGAATGCTGTTACCCATGAGTACGGACCCGGCCCCGAACCCGCACGCCACCGCCGAGCAGGTGGAGGCGGCGCGGCACGACGCCAAGCTCGCGAACGTGCTCTACCACGACTGGGAGGCCGGCTCCTACGACGAGAAGTGGTCGATCTCCTACGACGAGCGCTGCATCACCTACGCCGCCGACCGCTTCCGGCTCGTGGCCGGGGACACCGGGTGGCCGTACGGGCGGGCGTTGGAGCTGGGCAGCGGCACCGGGTTCTTCCTGCTCAACCTCATGCAGGCCGGGGTCGCGACGCGGGGGTCGGTCACCGACCTGTCGCCCGGGATGGTCGGGGCCGCGCTGCGCAACGCCGAGCACCTGGGCCTCGACGTCGACGGGCGGGTCGCCGACGCCGAGCGCATCCCCTACGACGACGCCACCTTCGACCTCGTCGTCGGGCACGCGGTGCTGCACCACATCCCCGACGTCGAGCTCGCGCTGCGCGAGGTGCTGCGGGTGCTCAAGCCGGGCGGGCGGTTCGTGTTCGCGGGCGAGCCGACGCGGATCGGCGACGCGTACGCCCGCCGGCTCGGGGCGCTCACCTGGAAGGCCACCACGACGCTGACGAAGCTGCCCCCGCTGCAGGGGTGGCGGCGGCCGCAGACCGAGCTCGACGAGTCGTCGCGGGCCGCGGCGCTCGAGGCCGTCGTCGACATCCACGTGTTCGACCCCGCCGAGCTGGAGGACACCGCACGGCGCGCCGGGGCGATGGACGCGCGGGTCGTCACCGAGGAGTTCAGCGCGGCGATGCTGGGCTGGCCGGTGCGCACGTTCGAGGCCGCGGTGCCCCCCGGGAAGCTCGGGATGCGCTGGGCGATGTTCGCCTACCGCAGCTGGCAGCGGCTGTCCTGGCTCGACGAGAACGTGCTGTCCCGGGTCGTGCCGCGCGCGTGGTTCTACAACGCGCTGGTGACCGGGATCAAGGGCGGGCCGGTCGGGTAGTCCTACGGATCCCGGCCACCGGCGCGGACGCGAGGATGGCGGCATGACCGCACTGCGCAGGCGCCTCCCCGTGCTCGTGGGCGCCGTCAGCGCGGCCCTCGCCGTGGTGCTGGCCGTCGCGGCCGGCCTGCTCGCCGCCCAGTCCGCGCCGACCGAGACCCTCGCCCAGGCGCGCACGCACCTGACCGGGCTCGTGCTCGGCGTCGGCGGGGCGGGGGAGCCAGTCGTCGCCGAGGGGGCCGCGTGCCCGTGGCTGGGGATCGGGCCGGCCAGCCGCCAGGTGCGCCCGCGGGTGGAGCTGCACGTGCCGGGCGACCCCTCCGCCGTCCTCGACGCGGCGGCGCGGGCGGGCGAGGTCGTCGAGCGCGGCGCGGCGGGGGTCGAGGTCCGGGCCGCGGGTGGCTACGTTCTCACCGTCCGGTCGTCGCAGGGGGGCGAGGTCGTGCTGGTGGGGGAGTCGCCGTGCGTGTGGCCGGGCGGGACGCGCACGCCGTGAACGAGGCCGAGCGCCCGCTGGAGCCGCTCTGGCGCGGGTTGCTGTTCTACCGCGTGCTGACGCTGGTCAGCACCACCGTCGTCGTGCTCGTGACGCTCGACGACTTCGCGTCCCCGGCCGGTGCCGTCGCGGTGCAGGCGGGGATGGCCGCGTGGACCGCGTTCCTCGCCCGCGGCTACTTCGGCGGGCGGCCGCGGCGGCGGCTCGCGCTCGTCGACCTGGTCGTCACCTGCGGGGTGATCGCGACGACGCCGCTGGTGCAGTCGGCCGCCCAGATCGCCGCGGACGCCCCCGTCTCCGGCTCGATCTGGACGCCGTGCGCGGTGCTCGCGTGCGCGCTGGCCTCCGGGCTGCGCGGCGGCCTCGGCGGCGCGGTGGTGCTGTGCTCGGTGCTGCTGGCGGTGTCGGCGCGCTGGCAGGACGAGGTCGGCGACATCCAGCTCATCGTGCTCGTCGCGGCGAGCATCGGGTTCGCCTCGACGGTGCTGCGCCGCCAGGCCGAGCGGCTGCGCGTCGCGGTGGCCTCGCAGGCCGCGATGGCCGAGCGCGAGCGCCTCGCCCGCGCCGTCCACGACGGGGTGCTGCAGGTGCTCGGCTACGTCCACCGGCGCGGCGCGGCCATGGGCGGCGACGCCGGGACGCTCGCGGTGCTGGCCGGGGAGCAGGAGGTCGCGCTGCGGACGCTGCTCACCACCGGCGGCGCCCCGACCGACGACCACGGCGACCGCGACCTCGCCGACGCCGTGCGCATGCTGGGGTCCGCCCGCGTCAGCGTCTCCACCCCCGCCTACGCGATCCGGATGCCGGCGCGCGTCGTCGAGGAGCTGGTGGCCGTCGTCGGGGCGGCGCTGGCGAACGTGGCGCTGCACGTCGGCCCGGACGCGCCCGCGTGGGTGCTCGTCGAGGACCTGGGCGACGCGGTCGAGGTCAGCGTGCGCGACGAGGGCCCCGGCATCCCCGACGGGCGGCTCGCGGCGGCGGCGGAGCAGGGGCGCCTCGGGGTGTCGCGGTCGATGGTCGGCCGCGTGCGCGACCTGGGGGGCACGATCACGTGCGAGACCGGGCCCGGCCGGGGCACCGAGTGGATCGTCCGGATGGCGAGGGAGAACGCATGACCGACGAGATCACCGTGATGGTCGTCGACGACCACCCGATCTGGCGCGAGGGCGTGGCCCGCGACCTCACCGAGCGCGGGCTGCAGGTCGTCGCCACCGCCCCCGACGCGGCGGCGGCCGTCCGGATCGCGCTGGCCACGCGCCCGCAGGTGGTGCTGATGGACCTCAACCTCGGCGCCACCTCCGGCGTCGAGGCCATCGAGGGGATCCTCGCGAAGCTGCCGGGGACCCGCGTGCTCGTGCTCTCGCAGAGCGGCGAGCAGGCCGACGTCCTCGAGGCGGTGAAGGCGGGGGCGACGGGCTACCTGGTGAAGTCGGCGGGGGTCGAGGAGCTGCTGGCCGCGGTGCGGCGCACGGCGGCCGGGTTCCCGGTGTTCACGCCGGGGCTGGCCGGGCTGGTGCTGGGGGAGTACCGGCGCCTCGCCGGCGAGCCCGCGGCCGAGGAGGCCCCGGTGCTGACCGAGCGCGAGACCGAGGTGCTGCGGCTGGTCGCGAAGGGCCTCACCGCCAAGCAGATCGGGGAGCGGCTCGTCGTCTCGCACCGCACGGTGGAGAGCCACGTGCAGAACACCCTGCGCAAGCTCCAGCTGCACAACCGCGTGCAGCTCGTGCGCTACGCGATCGACCAGGGGCTGGCCGACGACTGAGCCCCACCTCCCGGACGGGTGACCGGCCCGTCGGGAGGTCCGGCGTCGTGTCCGGGATGCCATGATCGGACCATGATCGGGCGGATGGCCGTGTCCGCCGTGCTGCTGCACGGCCACGCCCGCGCCGAGGGGCTGCGCGCCGAGGGGATCGCGGTGCTCGGCGTCGTCGACGCGGTGGCCGACGCGCTGGCCCTGCGCCCCGACGTGCTCGTCGTCGACCTGACCGGGCCCGACGCGCTCGCCGACATCGCGGCGGCCAGCGACGACGGCGCCGCCGTGCTGGCCGTGTCGGGCTCCGGGGAGCACACGGAGGTGCTCGCCGCGGTGCGGGCGGGCGCGACCGGGTACGTCGTCGACGGCGGCCGCCCGTGGGACGTCGCCGACGCCGTGGCGCGCCTGGCCGCGGGCGAGCCCGCGTACGGTCCGGGGCTCGCGGCGACCGTGCTGGAGGCGAGCGGCGGCGCGGCCCCCGACGTGCGGCTGACCGGGCGCGAGTCCGACGTGCTGCGGCTGGTCGTGGAGGGTCTGACGGCCCGCCAGGTCGCCACCCGGCTCGGCCTCTCGCCCCGGACGGTGGAGAACCACGTGCAGCACCTGCTGCGCAAGCTGCCGGTGAGCAACCGGGCCGCCCTCGTCCGGTACGCGATCGAGCACGGCCTGGCCTGAGCGGCGCGGCCGTCAGCCGAGCCGGCCCACCCGCTCCAGGACGTCGGCGAGCACCGCGTCGAACTCGGCGTCCAGCGCCACCCGCACGGCGGGCCCCTCGCCCCCGGGGACGGTCGCGCCGCGGGCGGGGCCGAGGTCGCAGGCCACCTGCACCGGCATCCCCTCGGGCCGCAGGGTGCCGGGCCGGATCGCCTCCAGCACCGCGACGGCGTCGTGCAGCGCCACCGCGTCGACGCCGTAGCGGGTGCGGAAGGCCGCCCGGTAGTGCCCGACGACCTCCGCCAGCCGGTGCCCGCGGGAGCCGCCCGCGTCGAGGGCGGCGACCCAGTCCGGCCCGGCCGTGCAGCGGTGCGTCAGGTCCAGCGGGACCATCGTGACCGGCACGTCGGCCTGGGTCAGCACGCGGTGCGCGGCCTCGGGGTCGCAGTGCGCGTTGAACTCCGCGGCCCCGGTGACGTTGCCCGCGCCCAGCGAGCCGCCCATCCACACGATCCGCCCGATCCGCGGCACCAGCTCGGGGTGCACGGCGAGCAGCAGCGCGACGTTGGTGAGCGGGCCGATCGGGGCGATCGTGACGGGCTCGGCCGCGTCCCGCAGCACCCCGGCCATCACGGCGACGGCGCCGCGCGGGTCGGGCTCCGCCGCGGGGTCGGGCAGGGCCGACGCGTGGCCGCCGAGGCCGTCGCCGCCGTGCCACTGCTCGGCGCGCTCGGCCCGGTCGTGCACCAGCGGCCGGGCGGCCCCCGCCGCGACCGGGACGTCGGGGCGACCGGCGAGCGCGAGCACCCGCCCCGCGTTGCGCGTGGTCTGCGTCAGCGCGACGTTGCCGAAGACGGTGGTGACGGCGCGCAGGTCCACCTCGGGCGAGGCCACGGCCAGCATCAGCGCGATGGCGTCGTCGACCCCGGGGTCGGTGTCGATGATCAACGGGATCGGCATGGCGTCAGCGTAGGGGGGTTTCCCGGCCGTAACCGTCCGTTAACCGCCTGGCGCCGTCGGGGTTCCTAGATTCACCGGGTCGACGGCCGTCCCCCGCTCGCCGTCACCCGATGTCAGGAGTCCCCGCATGATCGTGTCCCGTCGT
Organism: Pseudonocardia petroleophila; assembly: GCF_014235185.1. Classification (NCBI taxonomy): domain Bacteria; kingdom Bacillati; phylum Actinomycetota; class Actinomycetes; order Pseudonocardiales; family Pseudonocardiaceae; genus Pseudonocardia; species Pseudonocardia petroleophila. The sequence continues at coordinate 2,833,164 of NZ_CP060131.1, forward strand.
GACGTGTTCCGCCTCACCGGCCTCGGCGCCGCCGGGTGGGTGCTGACGGCCTGCGGGGGCGGGTCGGCGTCGTCGGCCCCGGCGGCGGGGGGCGGATCGCTCGGCGAGGTCTCGGTGCAGCTGTCGTGGATCAAGAACATCGAGTTCGGCGGCGAGTTCATGGCCGACTCGAAGGGCTACTACACCGAGGCGGGCCTGTCCGGCGTCGAGCTGGTGAGCGGGCCCGTCGACAGCGCCGACGCCCTCGTGCTCGCCGGCAACGTCACCGTCGGCGTCTCCGCCCCGGACGCCACCGCCCGCTTCATCGTCGAGCAGGGCGCCCCGCTGAAGATCATCGGCAACACGTTCCAGAAGAACCCGTTCTGCATCCTCTCGCTCGAGGAGGGCACCCCGATCCGCACGCCGGCCGACCTCGTCGGCAAGCGCGTCGGCATCCAGGCCGGCACCAACCAGCAGATCTTCGCCGGGCTGCTGGCGGCGAACGGGATCGACCCGGCGTCGGTCGAGCAGGTCGTGGTCCAGTACGAGCCGACGCCGCTCACGGAGAAGACCGTCGACGGCTTCATGTCCTTCCTCACCAACGAGCCGTTCCTGGTGAAGGCCGACGGCTTCACGCCCGTCACGCTCGCCTTCGCCGACAACGGGCTGCCGCTGACGTCGGAGTCGTTCGTCGTGCTGCAGGAGACGATCGACGACCGGCGCGACACGCTCAAGGCCTTCCTGCTCGCCGAGGTCCGCGGCTGGAACGACGCCGTCGCCGACCCGGCCGCCGCGGCCGCGCTCGCCGTGAACACCTACGGCGCCGACCTCGGGCTCGACCTGCCCGGCCAGACCGAGCAGGCCATCGCGCAGAACGACCTGATCGTCAGCCCGGACACCGCCGTCAACGGCCTGTTCACCGCCACCGACGCCGCGATCGCCGACGTCATCGAGGCCCTGTCGGTCATCGGCATCACCATCACCGCCGAGGAGCTGTTCGACTTCTCGCTCCTCGACGAGGTGTACGCGGAGAACCCCGGGCTGATCGTCGGATGACCTCCACCGCCGCCCGCTCCACCCTCGACCCCGCCGCCCAGCCGGCGTCGGCCACCGGCATCCACATCCGGGGGCTGACGAAGACGTTCACGATGGGCCGCACCGCGGTGGAGGCGCTCGCGCCCGTCGACCTCGGCACGGTGCAGAACTCGTTCCTGTCGCTGCTGGGGCCGTCGGGGTGCGGGAAGTCGACGATCCTGCGGATCCTCGCCGGCCTGGAGTCCCCGACGGCGGGCGAGGCGCTGATCAACGGCCGCTCGACCCGCGAGATCCAGCGCGACCACCAGCTCGGCATCGCGTTCCAGGAGGCGGCGCTGCTGCCGTGGCGCAGCGTCGCGGGCAACATCCGGCTGCCGCTGGAGGTCGCCGGGATCACGCCGGAGCCCGGTCTGGTCGAGGGGCTGATCGAGCTGGTCGGGCTCACCGGGTTCGAGAGGGCGAAGCCCGCCCAGCTCTCCGGCGGCATGCGCCAGCGCGTCGCGATCGCCCGCTGCCTGGTCGTGCAGCCGACGGTGATGCTGCTCGACGAGCCCTTCGGCGCCCTCGACGACATGACGCGCCAGCGCCTCAACGTCGAGCTGCTGCGGATCTGGACCGAGCGCCCGGCCACCACGCTGATGGTCACGCACGGCATCTCCGAGGCGGTGTTCCTGTCCGACGTGGTGGCGGTGATGAGCGCGCGGCCGGGCCGGATCGCCGAGCTGGTGGAGATCGACCTGCCCCGGCCGCGGCACCCCGACCTCATGCGCACCCCGGAGTTCCACGCCTACGTCGACCGGCTCTCCGAGATCCTCTTCGGGGGCGCGGAATGACCCGTTCGCGGCTCGGCGGGCTCGCAGGCGTGCTGGTGATCGTCGCCGTCTGGTGGCTCGCCTCGATCGCGCTGTTCCGGGGCAGCGGGTCGATCCCGACCCCGCCGTCGGTGTTCGCCGAGTTCGCCGACCCGCAGCGCTGGTCCTCGACGGTCACCAACGCCACGTCGACGGTGTCGGCCGCCGCACAGGGCTACCTGTGGGGCAACCTCGCCGCGATCGCGCTGGCCGTGCTCGTGCTGCTGGTCCCGCGGCTGGAGGCACTGGCCAACCAGGTCGCGATCGTCAGCTACTGCATCCCGCTCGTCGCGATCGGGCCGGTGATCGTCATCGTCGCGGGCCGCGACGCGCCGAACGGCGCCTCGATCGTGCTGGCCGCGATGAGCGTGTTCTTCACGACGGTCGTCGGCTGCCTGGTCGGGCTGCGGGCGGCCCCGCGGGCCAGCATCGACCTGGTGCGGGCCTACGGCGGCTCGGCGTGGACGACGCTGCGCAAGGTCCGGGTGATCTCCGCGCTGCCCAGCCTGTTCGCCGCGCTGCGGATCGCCGCGCCCGCCGCGTTCCTCGGCGCGATCCTCGCCGAGTACCTGGGCAGCGGCGGGGACTCCACGCTGGGCCGGGCGCTGATCGCCGCGCAGACGCAGTCGGACGCCCCGCTGCTGTGGTACCTCGCGCTGGTCAGCGGCCTCATCTCGGGCATCGGGTACCTGCTGGTCGGGCTGGTCGCGCGGGTCGTGACGCCCTGGACGAGCGCGTGATCGCCGCGCGGCTGGGGCGGGCCGTCCTGACGATCGGGATCGCCGTCGTGGTGCTGGTGGCGCTGTGGGCGGCGCTGCTCGCCCTGTTCGACGTCTCGTCGTTCGTCGGCAAGTCGCCGTGGGACGTGTGGGCCTACCTGTTCTCCGACGCGCCCGCCCGCGGCGTCCGGCCGGCGTCGCTCACCGCGGAGCAGGCCCGCGCCGACAGCCTCGCGGCGCTGGGAACCACGCTGGTCAACGCGGCCATCGGGTTCGCCTCCGGCATGGTGGTCGCCACCGTCGTCGCGATCGGGTTCGTGCTGTGGCGCCCGTTCGAGGTGGCGTTCCTGCCGATCGCGATGCTGCTGCGCTCGGTCCCGCTCGTGGCGATGGCGCCGCTGCTGCTGCTGGTGTTCGGCCAGGGCAAGCTCGGGATCGCGGTGATCGCGGCGATCGTCGTGCTGTTCCCGGCGCTGGTGAACATCGTGCTCGGGCTCGGCGCGGCCCACCCCCAGGCCCTCGACGTCGTGCGCGTCAACGGCGGGTCCGCGATCACCGCGCTGGTGACGGTGCGGATCCCCTCGGCGCTGCCGCAGTTCCTCGCCTCGGCACGGATCTCGGTGCCCGGCGCGATCGTGGGCGCGATGCTCGCGGAGTGGCTCGTCGGGTTCGAGGGGATGGGCGGGGTGCTCTCGGGCTACAAGGGCTCGGGCAACTACGGCGGGGTGTGGACCGTCGTCGCGATGTCGGTGCTGGTGTCGATCGTGCTCTACGAGGTGATGACGGTGGTCGAGGCCGCGCTGCTCGCGCGCTGGGGCCCGGAGGCCGGGGTGGCCACCCGGGCGTGACCGCGCTCGGCACCACGGGACCCGCCGGGGACGCGCCCGTCGACACCGTGCGGGTGGGCCGGGTGCCGACGGGCGCGGACCGACGGGCTACTCCGACCGCGTGGGCTCGCTCTCGTCGTCGGAGTCGAGGTCGGTGGCGGCCCGCTCGGCCGCGCCCCCGCTGCCGCCGGAGTCGGTGTCGGGGGAGTCCTGCGCGGAGGCGTCCGCGGCGGCGTGCACGCGGTCGTCACCCGGCTCGGCCTCGGTGGGGTTGTCGACGCGGCGGGAGACGACGCGGTCGAGCTCCTCGTCAGATGTGCTCATCCCGCCGGGTACCCCGGCCGGCCCGGGACGACACCGTCCCCGGCCCGGTCCGGCCGCGTCCGGCATCATCGGCGCATGACGAGCATGTGGGGGTCGCCGCTGCGCGACCGCTGGGCCGGTCGGCGCGACCCGCGCCAGGCCCGCTTCCTCACCCTCGCCTCGCTGCGCTGGGTGCTGCGCAACCGGGCGTACACGCCCTGGTACCTGGTGCGCTACTGGCGGCTGCTGCGCTTCCGGGCGGCGAACCCGCACGTGGTGCTGCGCGGCATGGTGTTCCTCGGCAGGCGCGTCGAGCTGCACGCCCGCGCCGGCTACGGGCGCCTGGAGATCGGCCGGTGGGTGCACATCGGCGACGGCAACTCCCTGCGCTGCCACGAGGGGTCCCTGCGGATCGGTGACAAGGTCGTCTTCGGCAAGGACAACACCGTCAACTGCTACCTCGACGTCGAGATCGGGGCGGCCACGATCGTCGCCGACTGGGTGTACGTCACCGACTTCGACCACCGCATCGCCGACGTCACGATCCCGATCAAGGACCAGGGCATCGTCAAGACGCCGGTGCGGATCGGGCCGGACTGCTGGATCGGCACGAAGGTCTCGGTGCTGCGCGGCACGCGGGTGGGCCGGGGGTCGGTGCTGGGCGCGCACGCGGTGGCCCGCGGTGACATCCCCGAGTACTCGATCGCCGTCGGCGCGCCGGCGCGGGTCGTGCGCAACCGGCTCGACGACTACCGCGCCGCCGCCGACGAGCGCGCCGCGATCGCCGACATCGCCCGCAAGACGGCCGCGGCCGTGCAGGACCGGATCGCGCAGGCCGGATCCTGACGGACTGAATCGATGTGACCTGCGTCCGAGCTGGTAACAGCCGGCCCGTGCCGACCGTTGGCCAGGGTGGAAGCGCTCACCGATCCGAAGGAGCTCCCCGATGAACGACCGCACCGTCGCCCGCCTGCAGGAGCTCGAGGTGTCCTACACCGTCGCCGTCAACGAGGCTGTCGCCGAGGACCGCGACGACCTGGTCCGCGAGCTCGTCGCCGAGTACCCGAACGCGATCGCCGAGGCGCTCACGAGGGACGCCGCCTGACTCACCTGCCGAACACGTTCCCGGTGGGGATCTTCGGGCGGGCCAGTTCCCTGGGGCCGCCCGCCGTCGTGCGGTCGTAGACCTGCGCGGTCGCCGCGGCGATGTGCGCCCAGTCGAACTCGACGCCCAGCCGCGCCCGCGCGGTCCGGGCCCGCCGCCGTGCCGCCGCCGGATCGGCGAGGACCCGTCCGACCGCCCGCGCCAGCGCCGGGACGTCGCCGGGCGGGAACGAGACCCCACTGACGCCGTCGACGACGATGTCGCCCAGCCCGCCCGCGCTCGACGCCACCAGCGGCGCCCCGGCCGCGGCCGCCTCCAGCGCGACGATGCCGAACGGCTCGTAGCGGCTAGGGAGCACGACCGCGTCGACGCCCGCGAGCAGCGCGGCCAGGTCGGCGTCGGGCAGGTGCCCGAGGAACCCGACGCTGCGCCGCACGCGGTGGGTGCGCACGGCGTCGTCGAGCAGCTCCGTCGCGGTGCCGGTGCCGGCGACCAGCAGCCGCGTGCCCGGGTGGGCCCGCCTGATCCGGGGCAGTGCCGCGATCAGGTCGTGGACGCCCTTCTCGTACTCCAGGCGGCCGAAGTAGAGCAGCAGCGGGGCGCCGTCGGGGGAGTGGCGCTCGCGGGCCGCGGCGACCCGGCGGCGCGGGACCCGCCAGCCGCGGGGCTCGATCCCGTTGTGCAGCACCGCGATCGGGGCGGGGTCGAGGTCGAACAGCTCGGCCACCTCGGCCCGCATCGCCGCCGAGCAGGTGACGACGGTGTCGGCGCGGTTCGCCAGCCACCACTCCGTGGAGTGCACCTGGCGGCTCGTCGCCGAGGACAGCCAGCCGTTGAACCGGCCCGCCTCGGTGGCGTGGATCGTGGCGACGAGCGGGGTGCCCAGCACGTCGGCGAGCGCGATCGCGGGGTGGGCGACGAGCCAGTCGTGGGCGTGCACGACGTCCGGGCGCCAGTCGCCGAGGCGGGTGAGGGCGGCGCGGACCATCGCGTGGCCCATCGCGAGCGTCCACGCCACCATGTCGCGGGCGAACTCCAGGTGCGCGGGGTCCTCGGCGACGCGCAGCACGCGCACGGCGCCGTCGGTGTCGAGGCCGGTGGGGTGGGTCCCGGCGTCGCTGCCGGTGGGGTGGCGGGACAGCACGACGACCTCGTGCCCCGCCGCGGCCAGCTCGGTGGCCAGCGCGTGCACGTGCCGGCCCAGGCCGCCGACCACGACCGGGGGGTACTCCCAGGACACCATCAGCACCCGCATCGACAGAACCTACTAGCCGGTAAGCAACGCCCCGACACACCCCACCCCGGCGAGTTTGCCCACCGCCCTCGGCGAGTTTGCCCACCGCCCTCGGCGAGTTTGCCCACCGCCCTCGGCGAGTTTGCCGCTGGCGCCCGGTGAGTTGTCCGGCCGTGCAGGTCGGGCCGGGGCGGGCGGCGGAGGCCGGCCGGTCGGCCACCGGGTGGCCGCAGCGATGGGACGCCCCCGTTCCCGTGTTCGAGCCAGCCGACTCGCCGGACGGGGTCGGCCAATTCGCCGGGTGTGGGCGGCAAACTCGCCGGGTGTGGGCGGCAGACTCGCCGAGGGGAAGCGGCAGACTCGCCGGGGGCGACGGCACACTCGCGGGGTGGGGGGCGTCAGATCAGGGGGTTGAGTCCGCTCGCGACCACGGCCCCCGGCTCCGCGCCGGGGATGAACTTGCGCCAGTCCCCGCTCACCATCGTCGGGGCGTCGACCACGCGCACGCCGTCGGCGAAGTAGGTGGTGGCGAGCACCATGCGGGGAGCGGTCGTGCGGTTGGCGCCCGCGGTGTGGAAGCAGTGGGCGGAGTGGAAGCTCATCTCGCCCGCCGCGAACGGCCCGTCCTCGACGTCGACCTCGCCCGCCCGGAACGCCTCGGACACCCCACGGTCGTAGGACGTGCCGTGCTTGTCGAACGCGACGTCCTCCACCAGCCGCCACGTGTCGGCGCCGCGCGCGAACGCCAGCGGCCCCATCTCGCGCGGGGTGGGCTGCAGCGGGATCCACGCCGTGAGGACGTCGGCGGAGGCGAGTGGGAAGTGGTGGGCGTCGAAGTGCCACGGGGTCCGCCCCGCTCCGGGCTCCTTCGACAGCGCGTTGTCGTGGTAGAGCCGGACGTGCCCGACGCCGAGCAGCCCGGCCGCGATCCCGCCGATCCGCGGCGAGAGCACCGCGGCGCGCAGCAGCGGGTCGTCGAGCCACATCATCTCCAGGCTCTGGAACCCGACGGCCGGGTCGACGGCCGCGTCGAGCATCTCCCGCAGCCGCACCCGCAGCCGCTCCAGCCCGCCCGGCGAGAGCACCCCCGGCAGCTTGACGAACGAGTCGGCGCGGTACGCCGCGACCTGGGCGTCGCTGAGCGGGTAGGGCTCGGCCAGCTCGGCGGCCAGCGCGTCGTCGGAGGGGAGGGGGCCGGGGTCGTGCGGCGCGGGGTCGCTCAGCGGCCCGGACGGCGCGGGGCCGTCGGCCAGCGACATGTACCAGTCCCACCACTGGTCGTTGCCGCGGTCCCACTCCACCGCGACGTCCGATGCGGCACCCGCCGCGGTGGTGGCGGACAGGTACGGGTTCACCGGCTCTCCCAGGTCATCAGGTGGGTCTCGTGGGTGAAGGTGTAGGCGCCGTCGGCGTCGCGGCACCCGGCCAGGTAGATGCCCAGCGGGCCGTCGGACTCCATCGCGTCCAGCGAGACGGTGGAGTCGAACGCGCAGCGCTGCAGGAACCCCTCGACGACGCCCCGGTCGGCCGACCCCGTCGTGTAGTGGATCGGGACGGTCTGCGGCGCGACCCCCGCCGCGCGCAGGGCCGCGTCGACGCCCTCCGCGTCGGTGTAGGGCGTGACCTCCGGTGCGAACTGGGCCCGGTAGGCCTCGTAGAACGCGAGGTAGTGCGACCGCGCGCAGGCCTGGGCGATGACGCCGAACCCGCCGGGCCGCAGCGCCGCCACCATCCGCGCCACGCCCGCGTCGAGCTGGTCGGGCGGCAGTGCGTAGAGCGCGTGGGTGGCCCAGGCGACGTCGTAGGCGCCGCGCGCCCGGAAGTCCTGCAGGAACAGCTCGTGCTCACCGGCCGCGGCGAACGGGGTGCGCAGCACGGCGCGGGCCTCGGCGATGCTGAAGCCGGAGGGATCGAGCAGGTCGACGGCGACGGGCGGGTGCGACGGCAGGCCCTTCTTCAGCAGCGCGGCCGGGAACTTCCCGCTGCCGCACGCGACGTCGAGCAGGCGGATGCGGCCGTCGAGGGTGTGGTCGCGCAGGTCGGCGGCCCAGTCGCGGGCGTCGGCGAGCTGCCGGTAGTCCTCCGTGGCGAGCGCGTAGAAGGCCTCCATCTCCGTGCGGCCCGCCTCGCTCCAGTGGTCGAGACTGCGTCGGGCCGTGTCGGGAGTGGTCACCGACGAACCCAACCACGCCGTTCGCCGCGCCGCGACCGGTCCGGGCCCCTACGTTGAGGTGTGACCACCCTGGGCTCGACCCTCCCGCTGGACCGTCTGCGCGACGAGCTCCGCGGGGCGAGACCCCTGCCGGCGCTGACCGGCGAGCGGTACGCGCTCACCCACGCCGCCTACGAGGCGGCGAGCGACCAGCGTCCCCGGCTGCAGGAGTGGATCTCCACGGTCCTGCCGCCGCTGCTCGACGGGCACGACCCGGTGCGGGTCGTCGGGGTCGGGGTGGGCGACGGCAGCGTCGACGCCCGGCTCGCCGCCGCGCTCGCCACGGGCGAGCGCCGGGTCCACTACACGGGGGTGGAGCCGCACGGGCCGTCGGCGATGGGGTTCGTCGGACGGCTGGTGGCGCTGCCCGCCGTCGCGCTCACGCCGGCGGTCGTGGTGGGGGACTTCGCCGACCACGACGCGGGCACCCCCGCCGACCTCGTGCACTTCGTCCACTCCCTCTACTACGTCGACGACCTGGGCGCGGCCCTCGACCACGCGCTGACGATGCTGCGGCCCGGCGGCCTGCTCGTCGCCGCGACCGCCCCGCTCGCCCCGCTCTGCGTGCTCACCGAGCTGCTCTGCCCCTGGGGCGAGCACCGGCCGTGGTTCGCCGCCGACGTCCTCGACGAGCTCGACCTCCGCGCGCTGGACGTCCGCACCGAGACCCTGGTCGCCCACCTCGACGTCACCGACGTCCTCGCCGACCCGTGCGGACGGGGCGAGGCGGTGTTCGACTTCCTGGTCGGGGCCCGCACCGCGTCGATGACCCCGGCCGTCCGCGGTGCGGTGCTCGACTACCTGGGCGGCATCGTCGTGGACGGGCGCGTCCCGCACCCGCTGGACATCATGATCGCGCGGGTCCGCTGACGCACGAGGGGCGCGGGCCCCGCCGCCGCGCGGCTCAGCGGTCGAGGTCGCGCGCGTCGAGGTGGCCGAACGGCTGCGCGGGCCACCGGCCGACCAGGCGCGCTGCGGCCCCGCGGCGGCCGCCGTGCAGCAGGGCCGCCAGCTCGTCGACGCGGTGGGCGTGGCCGTGGGCGCGGTCGCGCGCGTACCCGGCCGCGGAGTCCTTGGTGACCATGAACGCCCAGTCGCTCGACAGCGCCAGCAGCGCCTCCTGGGCCAGCGCGTCGCGCAGCGGGTCGCGGCCGGGACCGGCCGGCGGCACCGACAGCAGCGTCTTCTGCACCGCCGCGTTGAGCGCGACGAGGTCCTCGACGCCCGCCCACACCCGCCAGTCCTTCCCCGACCCCCACGACGACGGCGGCAGGTCCACCGGAGCACCGACCAGGCCGGCGTCGACGGCCCCGCGCAGCGTCGTGACGCGCACCCCGGCGTCGGGCAGCGCGCGCAGCACCGCCTCCAGCCACGCCGGGCCCTCGTGCCACCAGTGGCCGAACAGCTCGGTGTCGAACGCGGCGACGGTCAGGGCGGGCCGGCCGTGCTCCGCGCGCAGGCCCGTCAGCCGCTCGCGGACCACGGCGACGAAGTCGGCGGCGTCGCGCGCCACCGCGGCGGCCGCCCGCCGCGGGTCGTAGGGCGCCTTGTCGCCCGGCTCGACGGCGTGGCCGGTGACGCGCGCCGGCTTGAGGCCCGACGGGTGGTCGTAGGTGTGGAAGTCGCGGTAGTCGCGCCCGCCCGGGTAGCCCTTGCGGGGCGACCACACGCGGTAGGTGACGTCGAGGTCGCGGGCGAACGCGAGCACCCCCGACCCCCCGACGGGGCGGGCGAACGCGGTGTCGCCGCGCACCGCCGGACCGTCGACGAGGAACCGCGCCACGCCCGCGTCGGCGTACCCGTGCTCCATCCCCGGCGCGTACCCGCACTCCGGCGCCCAGATCCCGGACGGGCGGGTCCCCAGGCGCAGCTGCGCGTCGGCCAGGCCCGTGGCCAGCGCGAACTCCCGCACCGGCGGTTCCAGCAGCGGTGCGAACGGGTGCGTCGCGGGCCCGCCGAGCAGCTCCAGTGCGCCGGCGTCGGACAGCCCGCGCAGCAGCGGCGACGCCCCGTGCCGCCAGCGCCGCCCGAACAGCTCCAGCGCGGCGGTCGCGGCGCGGTGCTCGTGCGCCCCCAGCTCCGGCAGCCGGGCGGCGGCCTCGTGGGCGCGCAGCAGCCAGCCGCCGAGCCAGTCGTGGACGCCGCGCAGCGAGTGCGGGTCGTCGAGCTGGGCGGCGAGGACGGGGGTGACGCCGAGCGTCAGCAGGTCGCGGCGGCCCTCGGCGGCCAGGCGCTCCACGACGTCGAGGACGGGGAGGTAGGAGTGCGCCCAGGACTGGTAGAGCCACTCCTCGCCGACCGGCCAGCGACCGTGGTGGGCCAGCCAGGGGAGGTGGCTGTGCAGGACGAGGCAGAAGGTGCCGACGGGTTCCGCCACCCCCGCACGCTACGGGAGGCCGCACTCAGGGGCGGACCGCGATCGCGAGCAGGTCGAGGCCGGCGTCGACGTCGTCGGTCCGCAGCTCGAAGTCGGCGCAGGTGACCGAGGCGACGTCCGCGCGCAGGTCGTCGGGCCACGGTGCGCCGTCGACCACCACCGCCACCTGCGCGTCGACGATCGACCCGCCGTGCCGGGCGTCGAGCTCGCGCAGGCGGGGCCCGTGGTGCAGCCCGAGCACCTCGACGTCGGCGAACCCGGCGTCGCGCACCAGCCCGGCCAGCTCCCCACCGGACAGCTCGCGCGTGTGGAACGGGTTGAGCGGGGTGTCGCGGCCGGGGGAGAAGGTGATCCGGTTGGGGGTGGACAGCAGCAGGGCACCGCCCGGGCGCAGCACGCGCAGGCACTCGCGCAGGAACCGCTCCTGCTCCCAGAGGTGCTCGACGACCTGCAGCGACACCACCGCGTCGACGGCCCCGTCGCGGACCGGCAGGGCGACGAGGTTGGTGCGCGCCACGTCGACGCGGGGGTAGCGGCGGGCGACGTGCGCGGCGGTCGGGGCGTCGTAGTCGAGCCCGACGACCCGGCGCGCGACCCCGGCCAGCAGGTCGGCGCCGTACCCCTCGCCGCAGCCCGCCTCCAGCACGACGGCGTCGCGGCACCGCTCGCGCAGGGCCTCGTAGACGACCTCGTGCCGGCGGAACCAGTAGTTCTCCTCGGCGATGCCGGGGACGGTGCGCTCGCCGGTCAGCGGCAGCGTCTCGACGTCGGACAACGACCCTCCCGCGGCGCCCCGGTCGGTCGCCGGGCCCCGGCGAACGTACCCGGTTCCCGGTCCCCCTCCGGACCGGGAACCGGGGGTCAGCGGGCGGTCACCCCGCGCGCAGCGGAGACCTGCGGGCCCCGGCGCTCGGCGCCGGTCGGCTCGTGCCTGGTCATCGTCGTCTCCGCGGCGTCGCACCGGGGTCACCCGGTCGTGGTCACTCGACCGGGGACGCTAGGGAGATCGGGCGGGCGGCGGAAGGGACCTGGGTCCCGTGTCCGGGCTCAGCGCTCCGGGCCGCCCGCGACCGTCAGCACGCCGCCGACGGTGTGCCGCAGCCACGCGAGGAGGACGCGGTCGTCGAAGGTGAGGGGCACCTCGGGGCCCGACCAGCCCAGCAGCGCGACGGGCCGGTGCGCGAGCGCGTCGCGCAGGGCGGCGGCGAGCTCGGGGGTGGCGCGGACGGTCACGCCGTCGTGCGTGACGGCCTGCGAGTGCGGTGTGGCGGAGGTGGCGTCCGGCCCGGTGCTGAGGACGTACCCGCAGCCGTGACGGTCGTCGTAGCCGGTCACCACCACGGCCGCACCCCTCTCACCCGCACCCCGTGGGCGGGTGTCCCCGCCGGCCTGTCCGGGACGTCCGGGAGGTACGCGCGGACCCTATCGGCTCCCGCGCCGGGCCGGGAGGGCCGAGCGCGGGCGGAGACGACGGACGGCGCCCGCTCATCCGGGCGCCGTCCGTCGGGGAGGAGTGGTCTACAGGCCGCGGCGGCGTCCGCGGTTGCCGAGCAGCGAGGTGACGAGGCCGGCCAGGCCGCCGCCGCTGCGTCCGCCGGCGGCGGGGGCGCCACCGGCCGGGCGGGCGCCGCCGCGGTGTCCGGGGTTGGCCGCACCGCGGAGGGCGCCGAGAAGTCGGTTCATGAGAGGCATGGGTAGCTCCAGTGTCCGTGCGGGGCGGTCCGGCCGGGACGAGCCGGACCGTCACCCGATCCGGTGAGGGGGTGCCCGGTTCGTCCGGTCCGGAAACCCGCGGTGCGGACCCGGTCACGCGCGGTTCCCGCCGGGTCGGTGAGCAGCCTCACCTCGCCGCCCGTTTGCCGCGGGGATACCGCCCGGTAACAATGGCGGGCAGAGCCGCCCGCCGTGCCCGACGGCGGCACCGGGTGGCAGAGTCGTTTCATCCGTGGGGCTCTACGACCCCGCGAGACCCACGAGCGGCAGCGGCCGCACCGGCAGGAGGTCGAAGAGGTCCGATGAACATCGTCGTGCTGGTCAAGCAGGTGCCCGACACCTACTCCGAACGCAAGCTGAACCCGTCGGACGGGGTCCTGGACCGGGACGCCACCGACGCGGTCCTGGACGAGATCAACGAGCGCGCGGTCGAGGCGGCGCTGGTCCTCAAGGAGGCCAACGACGGCTCCGAGGTCACCGTGCTGACGATGGGCCCGGACCGGGCCACCGACGCGATCCGCAAGGCGCTGTCGATGGGTGCGGACAAGGCCGTGCACCTGTCCGACGAGGCGCTGGCCGGGTCGGACGCGGTGTCCACCGCCAAGGCGCTCGCGAAGGCGATCGGCACCGTCGACGGCGTCGACCTGGTCATCGCCGGCAACGAGGCCTCCGACGGCCGCGGCGGCGCGATCCCCGCGATGGTCGCCGACGTGCTGGGCTTCCCGGCGCTGACCCACGCCCGCGAGATCACCGTCGACGGCTCCGCGATCACCGTGAAGCGCGAGACCGACGAGGGCGTCACGTTCCTCTCCGCCGAGCTGCCCGCCGTCGTCTCGGTCGGCGAGAAGATCAACGAGCCGCGGTACCCGTCGTTCAAGGGGATCATGGCGGCGAAGAAGAAGCCGGTCGCCACGATCACGCTGGCCGACGCCGGCATCGACGCCTCCGAGGTGGGCCTGGCCAACGCGCTCACCACGGTGACCTCGGCCTCGCCGAAGCCGCCGAAGAGCGCGGGCGAGAAGATCGAGGACGAGGGCGACGGCGGCTCGAAGATCGCCGCGTTCCTCGTGTCGCAGAAGCTCATCTGAGAGAGGGAGAAGAGAACATGGCTGAGGTTCTGGTCCTCGTCGACCACCTCGAAGGTGAGATCAAGAAGTCGACGTTCGAGCTGCTGACCGCCGCGCGGACCCTGGGCGAGCCGTCCGCGGTCGTCGTCGGCCCGGCGGGCACGGCGGCGAAGCTGGCCGACGGGCTCACCGAGCACGGCGCGGAGAAGATCTACGTGGCCGAGACCGACGACGCGGCGTTCCTGACGCCCGAGGTGTCGGTGCTGGCGTCGCTGATCGAGTCGGCGTCCCCGGCCGCGGTGCTGATCGGCGTCTCCGCCGACGGCAAGGAGATCGCCGGGCGCCTGTCGGTGCGCACGAACTCCGCGTGGCTCAACGACGTCGTCGGGATCTCCGGCGCCAGTGACGGTGGGGCGGGCGTCACGCACTCGGTGTTCGGCGGCGCGTACGTCGCGGAGGCCAAGGCCAACACCGAGCACCCGGTGATCACGCTGCGCCCGGGCTCGGTCGAGATCGAGGCCGCCGCGGGTGCGGGGGCCGAGGAGACCGTCACGGTGTCGGTCGACGGGCGCAACGCGTCGGTCACCAGCCGGGAGCCGATCGTGGGCGGTGACCGTCCGGAGCTCACCGAGGCCTCGGTGGTCGTCTCCGGTGGTCGCGGTGTGGGCTCGGCCGACGACTTCGGTGTCGTCGAGGGTCTGGCCGACACCCTCGGTGCCGCCGTGGGCGCCTCGCGCGCCGCGGTCGACTCGGGCTACTACCCGCACCAGTTCCAGGTGGGGCAGACCGGCAAGACGGTCTCGCCGCAGCTCTACATCGCGCTGGGCATCTCCGGTGCGATCCAGCACCGGGCCGGGATGCAGACGTCGAAGACGATCATCGCGGTCAACAAGGACACCGAGGCGCCGATCTTCGAGATCGCCGACTTCGGGGTCGTGGGCGACCTGTTCACCGTCGCCCCGCAGCTCAAGGACGAGATCGCCAAGCGCAAGTCCTGACGCTCGTCGCACGACCGGAAGGCCACCTTCACGTGAAGGTGGCCTTCCTGCAATGAGGGGGAGGGTCCCGGGCCACCTCCGGGGGCTACGAACACCGGTGTGACCGCATCGCAGGTACTCGCCGCGACCCCGCCGGCCGCCGCCTCCCGCTACTCGCTGCTGCTCACCACCGACGACGCCGAGGTCAGGGCCGCGCAGCGGCTGCGGCACCGGGTGTTCGCCGGCGAGCTCGGGGCCGTGCTGCACAGCCCCGAACCGGGTCTCGACGTCGACCGGTTCGACGCCTTCTGCGACCACCTCGTGGTCCGCGAGGACGCGACCGGCGAGATCGTCGGGACCTACCGGATGCTGCCGCCGCCGCGCGCCGCGGCCGCGGGCGGGCTCTACGCCGAGGGCGAGTTCGCGATCGACGCCCTCGACCCGCTGCGTCCCTCGCTCGTCGAGACCGGGCGGTCGTGCGTGCACCCCGACCACCGCGACGGCGCCGTCATCAACCTGGTGTGGGCCGGGATCGCGCGCTACATGCTGCTCACCGGCCACCGCTGGCTGGTCGGCTGCGCGAGCGTGCCGCTGGGCGACGGGGGCGCGCTCGCCGCGTCGGTCGCGGAGCGGGTGCGGACCTCGCACCGGGCGCCGGCGCACCACCGCGTGACGCCGCACCGGCCGTGGGTCGCGGACGTCCCCGCCGGGCGCGCCCCGCTGCCGCCCCTGCTGCGCGGCTACCTGCGCCTGGGCGCCTGGGTCTGCGGGGAACCCGCCCACGACCCCGACTTCGACTGCGCCGACTTCCCGGTCCTGCTCGGGCTCGACCACATGGACCCCCGCTACGCCCGCTTCTTCCTGGGCGCCGACGCATGACCCCCGCGAGCCGTGCCCTCCCCGTCCGCGGGTCGCGGTTCCCGGGCCCGCGGGTCGCGGGGCCCGCGGGTGGCGCGGTGCACGACGGCGCCGCGCCGGCGGCCTGGGTCCCGGCCCCGGTGTGCACCCCGTCCTGCCTGCCGCCGGCCGAGGGGTCCGTCGGGGTGCTGCGATTCGCGGCGCGGTTGGGGGCGCTGGTGGCGGTCCTCGGCGCGGCGGTGACGGGTGTGGCGGTGCTGCGCGGCCGGGCCCGACAGGCCTGGTTGCGGACCTGCGCGACCGGTGCCCTGCGCGCGGCGGGGGTGCGCCTGGTCGTCACCGGTGCGGACGGGCGCCGACCCGCGGGCGGCGCGACGGCGACCCGCGGGGGCGGGGTGCTCGTCGTCGCCAACCACCTGTCCTGGATCGACGTCCTCGCCCTCTTCGCGACGGCCCCGGTGCGGTTGCAGGCCAAGTGCGAGGTGCGGGACTGGCCGGTGATCGGGCCGCTCGCCGCCCGGACGGGGGCGCTGTTCGTCGACCGCGCGGGGCTGCGCGACCTGCCCCGCACCGTCTCCGGCACCGCCGACGCCCTGCGCGCCGGGGCCGTCGTCGGCGTCTTCCCGGAGGGCACGACGTGGTGCGGGGCCGCGGGCGGGACGTTCCGCCGGGCCGCGTTCCAGGCCGCGATCGACGCCGGCGCGCCCGTCCGGCCCGTGGCGCTCGTCCTGCGGCGCGCCGACGGCGGCCCCGGTACCGCGGGCGCGTTCGTCGGGGACCAGACCCTGTGGGACTCCCTGCGCCGCACCCTGCGCACACCCGGACTGACCTGTGAGCTGACGGTCCTGCCCGATCTCGACCCGGCCGGCGCCGACCGCCGGACGCTCGCCGCGGCGGCGGCCGCGGCCGTGGGCTCGGTCACCGGCGTGGCGCACCTCGCCCCGGCCCGCCGCCGGAGGATCCCCGTCGCCGCGTAGGTCCCCGGACGGGCGACTATCCTCGGGTCGACCCAGCGACACGGGAAGGCCATGTGACGTGACGCCACCGAGCGCCGGCTCCACCTACCTCGACCACGCGGCGACCACGCCGATGCTGCCCGAGGCCGTCGCCGCGATGAGCGGGGCGCTGTCCCGCACCGGGAACGCGTCGTCGCTGCACTCGGCCGGGCGCCGCGCCCGCCGCGACGTCGAGGAGTCCCGCGAGCGCATCGCCGCCGCCGTCGGCGCGCGGCCGTCGGAGGTCGTGCTCACCACGGGCGGCACCGAGAGCGACAACCTGGCGGTCAAGGGCCTGTTCTGGGCGCGGCACGCCGCCGACCCGCGCCGGGTCCGCGTCCTGATCCCCGGCATCGAGCACCACGCCGTCCTCGACTCCGCGCAGTGGCTCGCCGAGCACTCCGGCGCCACCGTCGAGCTGCTGCCCGTCGACGGCACCGGCCGCGTGCTCCCGGAGACGCTGCGGGCCGCGCTCGAACGGGCGCCGGAGACCGTGGCGCTCGTGTCGGTGATGTGGGCCAACAACGAGGTCGGCACCGTCAACCCGATCCGGGAGCTGGCCGCCGTCGCGCACGGGTTCGACGTGCCGCTGCACACCGACGCCGTGCAGGCCGTCGGGATCCTGCCGGTCGACTTCGCGGCCTCCGGCGTCGACGCGCTCACCCTCACCGGGCACAAGCTCGGCGGTCCGTACGGCGCGGGCGCGCTGCTGCTGGGCCGCACCGTCGAGCTGACGCCGCTGCTGCACGGCGGCGGCCAGGAGCGCGACGTGCGCTCCGGCACGCTCGACACCCCGGCCGTCGTCGGGCTGGCCACCGCCGTCGAGCTGTCGGTGGCCGACGCCCCGCGCCGCGCCGCGATGCTCAGCGGCCTGCGCGACGACCTGATCGGCAAGGTCCGGGCCACCGTCGGCGACGCCACCCTCAACGGCGACCCGGGCACCGGCGAGGTCGACGGGGGCCCGTCGCGGCTGCCCGGCAACGCCCACCTGTCCTTCCCCGGCTGCGAGGGCGACTCCCTTCTGATGCTGCTCGACGCGCACGGCATCGAGTGCTCCACCGGCTCGGCGTGCACGGCGGGCGTCGCGCAGCCCAGCCACGTGCTGCTCGCGATGGGCACCGACGAGGCGACGGCGCGCGGCTCCCTGCGGTTCTCACTCGGCCACACCTCCCGCCCCGAGGACGTCGACGCGGTGGCGGCGGTGATCGGTCAGGTCGTCGAGCGGGCACGGCGGGCGGGGGTCTCCCGCTGATGCGCGTGCTCGCGGCGATGAGCGGCGGCGTCGACTCCGCCGTGGCCGCCGCCCGGGCCGTCGACGCCGGGCACGACGTCGTCGGGGTGCACCTCGCGCTGTCGGAGACCCCGGCGGCGCTGCGGGGCGGGTCGCGCGGCTGCTGCTCCAAGGAGGACGCCGCCGACGCCCGTCGCGCCGCCGACGTCCTCGGCATCCCGTTCTACGTCTGGGACTTCGCCGCCCGGTTCGCCGAGGACGTCGTCGACGACTTCGTGGCGGCCTACGCGGCGGGGGAGACCCCGAACCCGTGCCTGCGGTGCAACGAGAAGATCAAGTTCGCGGCGCTGCTGGACCGGGCGCTGGCGCTGGGCTTCGACGCCGTCTGCACCGGGCACTACGCCCGCCTCCGCCAGGGCGAGCTGAGCCGGGCCGTCGACGGGGACAAGGACCAGTCCTACGTCCTCGCGGTGCTCACGGCGCACCAGCTGCGGCACGCGATGTTCCCGCTCGGCGACACCCCCAAGCCCGCGGTGCGCGCGGAGGCGGCGACGCGCGGGCTGCGCGTCGCCGACAAGCCCGACAGCCACGACATCTGCTTCATCCCCTCCGGCGACACCCGCGCGTTCCTGACCGAGCGGATCGGGACCCGCCCGGGGGCGATCGTCGACTCCTCGGGGGTCGAGCTGGGCCGCCACGACGGCGTGCACGGCTTCACCGTCGGCCAGCGCAGGGGGCTGGGCGTCGACGCCCCCGCCGCCGACGGCCGCCCCCGCTACGTGCTGGGGATCGAGCCGGTCTCGGGCACGGTGCGGGTGGGCCCGGCCGACGCGCTCGACGTGCACGGCATCGATGCGGTGGCCGCGGTGTGGAGCTCGGGCACGGCCCCCGCGGGTCCGTTCGACTGCACGGTGCAGGTCCGGGCGCACGGGGGGCTGGCCCCGGCGGTCGTCCACCCCGGCCCCGACGCCACCGTGCGCGTGGAGCTGGCCGAGCCCCTGCGCGGGGTGGCCCCGGGCCAGGCGGTGGCGCTGTACGACGGTGACCTGGTGCGCGGCAGCGCCCGCATCACGTCGACCCGCTGAGCCCGGCCGCGCCCCGCGGGTCCGCCCGGTCGCAGTGGGGTGGCTGCACTCCGACCGGACTGCAGTGAAGCCACCCCACTGCGACGTCCGAGCGGGCGTTCGGACGCATCCGGCCTCCACCGGTGGCGTCGCGGCGCCACCTGCTGCCACCATGCGGCGACCCCGGGAGGCCCGAGATGTCCGACATCACCGCCGATGTCACCCGCGACGACGCCGCGGAGGGGGTCGGTGTGGTCCTGCGGTCCGTCGGCCGCGTCGGTCTCGTGTCCTACGGCCTGGTCCACGTGCTGGTCGCGGCCCTGGCCGTGCAGGTCGCGTTCGGCGACCGCGAGCGCGCCGACAAGAAGGGCGCGCTGGCGGCCGTCGCCGCGACCGGGCCGGGGCTGGTGCTGCTGTGGGTCGTCACGGTCGGGCTGGTGGCGCTGGTGGTCTGGCAGCTCGCGGAGGCGGTGCTGGGCCACCGCGGCAGCCCGCCGCGGCAGCGCGCGCTGCGCATCGCGATCAACCTCGCCGAGGCCGGGCTGTTCGGGGTGCTCGCGTGGTCGGCCGGGTCGACGGCCGCGAAGGGCGGGGCACCGTCGACGGGGCCCTCGTTCACCTCGGTCGTGCTGGGCTGGCCGGGCGGGCCGTGGCTGGTGGGGATCGCGGGCGCCGGGGTCGTCGTCGGGTCGGCGTACGCGGTGCGCCGCGGCGTCCAGCACACGTTCCTGCGCGAGCTCGACCTCCGCGGGGTCGGCCTGCGCCGCTCCACCCTGGTCACGCGCGTCGGACAGGTCGGCTGGACGGCCCTCGGCGTCGCCTACGGCGTGCCCGGGGTGCTGATCGTCATCGCCGCGGTCCGCTACGACCCCGCCGCGCCCACCACGCTCGACGCCGGCCTGCAGGCCCTCGCCGACGAGCCGTACGGGCCGCCGCTGCTGGTGCTGCTCGCGCTCGGGCTCGTGGCGTTCGGCGTCCACTGCCTGTTCGACGCCCGCTACCGCAGGGCCTGACGGCCCGCCTGGTAGACAGCGCAGCATGAGCACCGACGATCCGCTGGCCGCCGCGCTCGCCGCCGCCGGGCTCGCCCCCGCCCCTCCCGAGCCGGAGGACCCGCTGGCCGCCGCCCTCGCGGCCGCCGGCCTCGGCGACGCGCGCCCCGGTGCCGCCCCGCCCCCGCGGGCCTCGGTGTCCGTCGTCGAGGAGGAGGACGCCGAGCCCGTCGCGCTGCCGCGGTGGCCCGACGGCGCCGCCACCGGCGTCGGCTCGATGCCCGGCACCGACGTCCGCGAGTCCGCCGGCGTCGTCGTGGGGGAGCTGCCGCTGCTGCCGCACCTGCCCGAGCTGCCCGCGCGCGGCGTCGGCGCCGACATGATCGGGCGCACCGCGGCGCTGCTCGTCGACATCGCGGTGGAGGTGCGGCCGTCGGGCTACCGGGTCGCGTCGCGGCCGGGTCGCGACCACTCCCGGGCCGTCGACCTGCTCCGCTTCGACCTCGACGCGCTCCAGGAGGCCTGCGAGCGCGTGCGTCCGGGCTGGGTGAAGGTGCAGGCCACCGGCCCGTGGACGCTGGCGGCGGGCGTCGAGCTGCGCACCGGGCACCGCGTCCTCACCGACCACGGGGCCGTGCGCGAGTTCGCCGCGAGCCTCACCGAGGGCCTGCGCGCGCACGTCGCCGAGGTCGCCGCCCGCACCGGCGCGCAGGTGCTCCTGCAGCTCGACGAGCCGTCGCTGCCCGCCGTCCTCGGCGCCCGCATCCCCACGCCGTCGGGCTACGGCACGGTGCGCGGGGTCAGCGACCAGGCGGCGTCGGACGTGCTGCGCGACCTGATCGCCGCCCTCGGGGTGCCCGTCGTGCTGCACTGCTGCGCCGACGACGCCCCGCTGCAGCTGCTGGCAGGCGTCGGGGCGTCGGCGGTGTCGGTCGACGCCACCCGGCCCGCGGTCTCCGGCCGCACCGCCGAGCCCGCCGCGCTCGACCGCATCGGCGAGATCTGGGACGCCGGCACGCCGCTGCTGCTCGGGCTGGTCCCGTCGGTCGAGCCGGCGGGGCGCGTCACGTCGCGGCGGCTCGCGCAGCCGGCGTTCGACCTCGCCGACCGGCTCGGCTTCGACCGCGTCCGCCTCTCCGCGCTGTGCGTCCCCACCCCCACCTGCGGTCTCGCGGGCGCCTCCCCGCACTGGGCCCGCCGCGCGCTGGCCCTGTGCCGCGAGCTGGGGGCGGCGTTCCTCGACCCGCCCGACGAGGACCCGTCCGTGGACGCCGACGGCCGGTGAGTGACAGGGGTCCTCGGTAACCTCCCGACCGTGAGTCCAGTCTCTGCCGCGGAGCGGCACGCGCAGCTGGCCGAAGAGGTGTCCGGACACCTCTTCCGCTACCACGTCCTCGACGCGCCGGTCATCTCCGACGGCCAGTTCGACGAGCTGTGGCGCGAGCTGCTGGCCCTGGAGGAGGAGCACCCGGAGCTGGTCACGCCCGCGTCGCCGACGCAGCGGGTCGGCGGCTTCTCCACGGTGTTCACCGCGCACGACCACCTGGAGCGGATGCTCAGCCTCGACAACGCCTTCGCCGCCGACGAGCTGCGCGCCTGGGCCGAGCGGGTGGCCCGCGACGTCGGGACGGAGGAGGTGCACTACCTCTGCGAGCTCAAGATCGACGGGCTCGCCGTCAACCTGCTCTACGAGGACGGGCGGCTCACCCGCGCGCTCACCCGCGGCGACGGGCGCACCGGCGAGGACATCACCCTCAACATGCGCACGCTCGAGGAGGTCCCCGAACAGCTCACCGGCACCGCCGAGTTCCCCGTCCCGGCGCTGGTGGAGGTCCGCGGGGAGGTCTACTTCCGGCTGGAGGACTTCCAGGCCCTCAACGCGCAGATGGTCGAGGCGGGCAAGCCGGTCTACGCCAACCCGCGCAACACCGCCGCCGGTTCGCTGCGGCAGAAGGACCCGCGCGTCACGGCCTCGCGGCACCTGCGGCTGATCTGCCACGGCTTCGGCAAGCGGGAGGGCTTCACGCCGGTCCGCCAGTCACAGGGCTACGACGCGCTGCGGGCGTGGGGGCTGCCGGTCTCGGAGCGCACGGTGGTGCTGTCGGGGGTCGACGAGGTCGTCGCGCACACCGTGCACTGGGGCGAGCACCGCCACGACATCGAGCACGAGATCGACGGCATCGTCGTCAAGGTCGACGAGGTCGCGCTGCAGCGGCGGCTCGGGTCCACCTCGCGCGCCCCCCGCTGGGCCATCGCCTACAAGTACCCGCCGGAGGAGGCCGTCACCACGCTCCTCGACATCCAGGTCAACGTGGGCCGCACCGGCCGCGTCACCCCGTTCGCGGTGATGGAGCCGGTGGTGGTGGCGGGGTCCACGGTGTCGATGGCCACGCTGCACAACGCGCAGGAGGTGGTGCGCAAGGGCGTGCTGATCGGCGACCGCGTCGTGATCCGGAAGGCGGGCGACGTCATCCCGGAGGTGCTGGGCCCGGTCGTCGACGTGCGTCCGGCCGACGCGCGCGCCTTCGTCATGCCCACCCACTGCCCGGAGTGCGGCACCGCGCTGGCCCAGCAGAAGGCGGGCGACGCCGACCTGCGCTGCCCCAACTCGCGGTCCTGCCCCGCGCAGCTGCGGGAGCGGCTGTTCCACGTGGCCGGGCGCGGCTCGTTCGACATCGAGGGGCTCGGCTACGAGGCCGCCGTCGCGCTGCTCGCGGCCGGCGTGGTGCGCGACGAGGGCGACGTCTTCGCCCTCACCGAGGACGACCTGCTGCGCACCGACCTGTTCCGCACCAAGGCGGGGGAGCTCTCGGCCAACGGGCGCAAGCTGCTGGTCAACCTGGAGGCGGCGAAGGACCGGCCGCTGTGGCGGGTGCTGGTCGGGCTCTCGATCCGCCACGTCGGTCCCACCGCGGCCCAGGCCCTGGCCCGCGAGTTCACCTCGATGGAGGCGATCGAGGCGGCGGCCGAGGAGGTGGCGCGGGCCACCGAGGCCGTCGGCCTGGCCATCACCTCCGACGGGTCCGCGGCCGAGGCGGAGGACCTGGCGGTCGTGGAGCCGACGGCCGCCACCGCCGCCGCCACCGATGCCGCCGCCACCGATGCCGACCCCACCGATGCCGACGCCACCGACGCCGCGGACACCGCCGCCCCGGACGTGGACGTCGACGCCCCAGATGCGGACGTCGACGCCGCCGCGGACGCCTCCGTGGACGCGACGGCCGGCGGGGAGGCCGCCGAAGGGGCCCCGGCCGAGCCGTCCGCCGAGGAGCGGGCGCTGGCCGCCGAGAAGCAGGCCAGGGCCGAGGCCCGGGCGCGGGCGAAGGAGCTGGCCGCGGCACTGGCGCCGATCGCCGGGGTCGAGGGCGTCGGGCCCACGATCGCCATGGCCCTGCGCGACTGGTTCTCCGTCGACTGGCACCGCGACGTCGTCGCCCGCTGGCGGGCGGCGGGCGTGCGGATGGTCGACGAGGTCGACACCTCGGTCGGCCGCACCCTCGAGGGCCTGTCGATCGTCGTCACCGGGTCGATGGAGTCCTTCTCCCGCGACGAGGCGAAGGAGGCCATCACCGCGCGCGGCGGCCGGGCCGCCGGGTCGGTGTCGAAGAAGACGGCGTTCGTCGTGGCGGGGGAGGCCCCCGGCTCGAAGTACGACAAGGCACTGGAGATCGGGGTCCCGATCCTCGACGAGGCCGGGTTCCGGATCCTGCTCGACCGCGGGCCCGACGCGGCCACGGAGGTGGCGACGATCGGCGGCTGACCCGCCGCCCGGCCACCACCCGCCCCGGATCGGCCCCGCCGTTCCCCGACCGTGACCCCGGCGCCGGGGCCGGTCGACGGGCTCTCCACTCGGACGGGGTGGGGGATCGGGGCGAGGGCTAGGATCCGCCTGTGACGGGGGTGCGCTGGTGCTGCAGGCAGTTCTGAACGGCTCGCGTCCCGCCGACGCGCACCCCGCGCTGCCCGTGCTGGCCCGCCACCTCGCGCGCGACGCGCGGGCGGTCGCCCTGCACGGCATCGCCTCGGTGCACGTCCACCCGCGGGGCCCGGACGCCGAGGAGACCCTCGACCCGGTGCACGTCGCCGACGCGGTGGCGGCGATCCGCAACGAGGTGCCGCACATGGAGATCGGGGTGACCACCGGCCGGTGGATCCAGCCCGACCCGCGGCTGCGGATCGAGGCGGTGCTGGCCTGGGGCCGGCTGGGCATGGGCAAGCCGGACGTCTGCTCGGTCAACGTCCACGAGAAGGGCTGGACCGACGTGTGCGCGGCCGCCGCGTCCGTCGGCATCGGCGTCGAGCTCGGGGTGTGGACCGGGGGCGACGCGGTCACCCTGCGCACCACCGGCGTCCCGCCCGGCACGGTGCGGGTCCTCGCGGAGTCCACGGTGCCGGATCCGGACACCGCCGTCGCCGAGGGCGTCCGCATCCTGCGTGCGCTGGGTCCGCTGCAGGTCCCGGTCCTGCTGCACGGCGAGGAGGACGGCGCGTGGCCGGTCCTCGAGTACGCCATGCGCAACAACCTCGACACCCGCATCGGGTTCGAGGACGTCCTGGTTCGGCCGGACGGCTGGCTGGGTACAGGTAACGACGACCTCGTGGAGACGGCCCTCAAACTGCGCTTCTGACAAGCGCTTTTGGCGTTCGCAACAGAAACGACCGCTTCGTCGTGGCTCAGGCCGTGGTGTCTCGTCGAAAAGCGCAATACCGTTGCGGACATGGGTGTTCTGGGTGCGATCGGCCGACAGGCCTACACGGCGGCGGGATGGCTGACTCAGCCCCTGCTGCCCGACGACGTGCTCGGCACGCTCAACCCGATGTGGTCCGCGAGCGAGCCGCACGCGCGGGTCGTGGGACTGCGTCGGGAGACCGCCGACACCACGACGCTGCTGCTCAAGCCCGGCCGCGCGCGGACCCGGCACCTGCCGGGCCAGTTCGTCGGCATCGGCGTGCGGCTCGACGGCGTGTGGAACTGGCGCACGTACTCGGCCACCTCCCGCCCCGCCGACGACCTGCTCGCCGTCACGGTCACCGCGATCCCCGGCGGAGCGGTCTCCGGGGCGCTGGCCCACCGCACCCCGGTGGGCACGGTGGTCCGCCTTGGACCGCCCGCGGGCGAGTTCGTGCTGCCGCACCCGGTGCCGGAGAAGCTGCTGTTCGTCACCGCGGGCAGCGGCATCACCCCCGTCATGGGGATGCTGCGCGAGCTCGCCGCGTCCCGTCCCGAGACCCTCGACGGAGCGGTGCTCGTGCACTGCGACCGCACGCCCCGCGACATGGTCTTCGGCCTGGAGCTGCGTGCCCTGGCCGCGTCCACCGGGCTGCGCCTGGTCGAGCGGCACACCGCGCTGGAGGGCCGCCTGACCCCCGAGTCGCTCGGCGACTGCGTGCCCGACTGGGCCGCGCGCCAGGCCTGGGTCTGCGGCCCGGCCGGGATGCTCGACGACCTCACCGCCCACTGGGCGCGCTCCGGCGACCCGGACGCGCTGCACGTCGAGCGCTTCGTCCCGCCGGCCTTCGCCGGGGACAGCACCGGCGGCACCGTCTCGTTCACCACCAGCGGCATCGCCGCCGAGGCCGCCCCGGGCACGCCGCTCATGGTGGCCGGGGAGGCCGCGGGAGCGGTCCTGCCCAACGGCTGCCGCATGGGCATCTGCCACACCTGCGTCGGGCGCCTGCGCTCGGGCGCGGTCCGTGACCTCAACACCGGCGAGCTGTACGACACCCCGGGCGACACCGTCCGGACCTGCGTGTCCGGCGCCGCCGGCGACGTCGAGATCGAGCTGTAGGGAGATCCGCATGACCATCGCCATCGACCGGCCCACCCCCCGCACCGCCCCGGTGCGCACCACCTCGGTGAAGAAGGTCGAGCCGCTCGTCGTCGAGAACCCGCTGCCGAGCCGCATCGCCGGCACGGTCCCGACGATCGCGCCCAGCGCGGCCGCACACCTGACCCCCGAGCAGCTCGACGCGCTCGCCGCCGAGCTCGACGGGATCCGCGACGAGGTGCTCGGCGGCCTCGGCGAGTCCGACGCCCGCTACATCCACAACGTCATCAAGCTGCAGCGCAGCCTGGAGATCGCCGGCCGCGGCGCGTTGATCTTCTCGTTGAACCCGGCGGCCTGGCTCGCGGGCACCGCCGCGCTCTCCGTGGCCAAGATCCTCGACAACATGGAGATCGGGCACAACGTCCTCCACGGCCAGTGGGACTGGATGAAGGACCCGAAGATCCACTCCACCACGTGGGAGTGGGACCACGCGTCCACGTCGAAGGCCTGGCAGAAGTCGCACAACTTCGAGCACCACACGTTCACCAACGTGCGGGGCAAGGACCGCGACCTGGGCTACGCGGTCATGCGCGTCACGCCCGAGCAGCCGTGGAAGCCCACGGACCTGTTCCAGCCGCTCACGAACGTCGGCCTCTCGCTGATCTTCGAGTGGGGCATCGCGATCTACGACATCGAGCTGGAGAAGGTCGGGGAGGGCACAAAGCCCTGGTCCGAGGCGAAGGCCGACCTGAAGAACCTCTGGCGCAAGACGCGCAAGCAGCTCGCGAAGGACTACGTGCTGTTCCCGCTGCTGTCCGGCCCGGGCTTCGTGCAGACCGCCGCCGCGAACCTCACGGCCAACACGATCCGCAACATCTGGTCGCACGCCGTGATCTTCTGCGGCCACTTCCCGGACGGCACGGAGACGTTCGAGGAGTCGCGGCTGGAGAACGAGACGCAGGGCGAGTGGTACGTCCGCCAGATGCTCGGTTCGGCCAACCTCACCGGCAGCCCGACGTTCCACCTGATGACGGGCAACCTGAGCCACCAGATCGAGCACCACCTGTTCCCGGACGTGCCGAGCAACCACTACGCGAAGATCGCCCCGCGGGTGCGCGAGATCTGCGACCGCTACGGCCTGCCCTACACCGCGGGCCCGCTGCCCAAGCAGTACTTCAAGGTGCTCCGCAAGATCTTCCGCTACGCGTTCCCGGGCGGGGCCCCGAAGACGGCCTGACCCGCCAGCCAGCTCGCAGCATGGCCACCTTCACGCAACCAGGTTGCGTGAAGGTGGCCATGCTGCAGTTCAGGGGGTCTCGTCCGGCGGCGCGCTCCGCAGCGCGATCGCCAGCTCCAGCCGGGCCAGCGGGTCGTCCAGCGCCCCCTCGAAGGCGTCGCGCAGCTGCGCGAGGCGGTAGCGCACGGTCTGCGGGTGCACGTGCAGCGCCCCGGCCGTGGCCGTCACGTCGCCGTGCGCGTCCAGCCAGGCCCGCAGCGTCTCCTCCGCGCGCGCCGCGGCCCCGGCGGGCAGCTCCTGCAGGGGGGACAGGGCGCGCCCGCGCAGGTCCTCGGCCAGCTCCGGTTCCCCGGCCAGCAGCAGGGCGAGCAGGTGCTCGTCGGCGCGCACCAGACGGTCGGACGTGCCGAGCCGCCCCGCGGCGTGCAGCGGCCACGCGGTGCGGGCGCGGGCGATCGAGCGGTGCGCCTGCGCGACGTCGACGACCGGCCCCAGCACGGCCCGCCGGTTGCCGACGCCGCTGCGGACGCGGTCGATCCACCCCGTCCGGTCGACGACGGGGATCAGCGCCAGCCCCACCGGGTCGACGTCCGCCGCCACGGCCGACGGGATCCGGGCCGCGACCTCCACGACGTCGGTGACGGCCAGCGCGGCGAGCTTCGGCGGCAGCGGCCAGCCCGCGGCCCCGGCGGCCCGCTCCACCTCGGCGGCGGGGGCGGGCGGCTGCTGGGAGAGCAGCTCGACGAGCGCGTGCCGCCGCGTCTGCAGCGACCCGGCCCGGCTCGACTCCTCCGCCGCCCATCCCGCGACCGAGGCGGCGGAGAGCTGCTCGATGTAGGTGAACAGGGCCTCGGCCAGCGCGAAGATGACCTCGGGCGGGAGCTGGCGGGCGGTGGCGCTGCTGCCGAGCCGGCGCCACAGCAGGCGGCTGCCGACCTGGTAGGCCGACTGCAGCGCGGCCAGCGTCCGCCCCTCGCGGTGCTCCAGCTGCCCCAGCGCGCGGTAGACGCGGGTGTCGGTGAGGGCCTCGTCGCGACCGAGCAGGTCGACGAACTGGCTCAGCGCCACCGACACGCCCTCGGTGATCCGCATCCCGAAGCGCCCGGTCAGTGGGCGGGTGTAGTCGGGCACCTCGGCCCGGACGACGGTGATGATCTCCTCGATGGCCCCGGACAGCTCGGGTCGCACCGCTGCGCCGACCCAGCTCGGCACCCGCGCCCAGGGGCGGTCCATCAGCTGCCGAGGATGGTCGTCACGATGCCGGCGAGGTGGGCCAGCCGGGCCAGCTCCGACGGCCGGAACGCCGGCCCGCCCGGGCGCCCGACGACCAGCGCGTGCGGCGTGGACGGCCCGAACGGGGCCGCGGCCAGCTCGGTGTCGAGGTCGGTCCACGGCGACGGGACCTGGTGGACCTCGGGGTCGACGGCGATCGCGCGCCGCAGCGGCAGCCACGGCAGGTCGGCGGCGCGGGTCTCGGGCGCGGCGCTGCTCTCGGCGATCCGGTAGGCGCGCGTGCCCTCCCGCGCCGCGACCAGCGCCCAGCCGGCCCGGAAGATCCGCGGCACGCCCTCGGCGAGCAGCTGCAGCCCGTGCCCGGGGTCGACGGTGATCGCCTCGATCAGCTCCAGCTCGCGGTGGGTCTCGAGCTTGCCCGAGTGCGGCCGCACCGACTCCACCTGCACGCCGGGCACCGACTCGGCCGCGGTGATGAGCACGTCCGGCGGGCGGCCCGACGGCAGCTCGACGGCGAGGTCGTCGACGGCGTGCCCGCGGGAGCGCTCGACCACGTCGACGCCGAGGATGTCGGCTCCCGCGGCGCCGAGGGCGGTGGCGACGGCCCCGAGGCTCCCCGGCTTGTCCGGGAGCACCACCCGGAGCAGGAACGACACGCCACGCCTCCTCGACCCGTCCCGCAGGCGCGGCACTGGGTGGCGATTCTGTCAGGATCCGGGGCTCCGCACGCAACAACGGAGCGTGTCGGGGTGGGGACTAGACTCGACGCGCCGACCGATGGTCGTGCCCCGGCGTCGCCGCCCCCGTTCATCCATCGCCCTGGAGGGTCCATTGTCCGCCGCGATCACCCGTGACGAGGTCGCGCACCTCGCCCGGCTGGCCCGGCTCGCCGTCACCGACGCCGAGCTCGATGTCTTCGCAGGCCAGCTCGACGTCATCCTCGGGTCGGTCGCGCGCGTCGGCGAGGTCGCGGCCGACGACATCCCCCCGACGTCGCACGCGGTGCCGCTGGAGAACGTCTTCCGCCCCGACGTGCTGCGCCCCGGCCTGAGCCAGGAGCAGGCGCTCTCCGGGGCCCCGGAGTCCGAGGACGGCCGGTTCCGCGTCCCGCAGATCCTGGGGGAGGAGGCCTGATGTCGGATCTCACCCGCCTCACCGCGGCCGACCTGGCCGCGAAGATCCACTCGCGCGAGGTCTCGGCCGTCGAGGTCGCGCAGGCCCACCTCGACCGCATCGACGCCGTCGACGGCACCGTCCACGCGTTCCTGCACGTCGCCGCCGACGCCGCGCTGGCCTCGGCCGCGCTGGTCGACGACTCGATCGCCGCGGGCACCGCCCCCGCGTCGCCGCTGGCCGGGGTGCCGCTGGCGCTCAAGGACGTCTTCACGACCTCCGACATGCCCACCACGGCGGGCTCGAGGATCCTCGAGGGCTGGCGCCCGCCCTACGACGCGACGGTGACGAGCCGGCTGCGCGCGGCCGGCGTCACGATCCTGGGCAAGACCAACATGGACGAGTTCGCGATGGGCTCGTCCACCGAGTACTCCGCCTACGGCGTCACGCACAACCCGTGGGACACCACACGCGTCCCCGGTGGCTCCGGCGGCGGTTCCGCCGCGGCGCTGGCCGCCTTCGAGGCCCCGCTCGCGATCGGCACCGACACCGGCGGCTCGATCCGCCAGCCCGCCGCGTTCACCGGCACCGTCGGCGTCAAGCCCACCTACGGCGGCGTCTCGCGCTACGGCCTCATCGCCTGCGCGTCCTCGCT
Organism: Pseudonocardia petroleophila; assembly: GCF_014235185.1. NCBI lineage: Bacteria > Bacillati > Actinomycetota > Actinomycetes > Pseudonocardiales > Pseudonocardiaceae > Pseudonocardia > Pseudonocardia petroleophila. Next base: position 2,862,709 of record NZ_CP060131.1, read on the forward strand.
CGACCAGGGCGGCCCGTGCGCGCGCACCGTGCTCGACACCGCGCTGCTGCACGAGGTCATCGGCGGCTACGACCCGCTCGACTCCACCTCGATCGACGCCCCGGTCCCCTCGGTCGTCGCGGCGGCCCGGGAGGGGGCGAACGGCGACCTGTCCGGCCTGCGCGTCGGCGTCGTCCGCGAGCTCACCGGTGAGGGCTACCAGCCGGGCGTCCAGGCCTCCTTCGACGCCGCGCTGCGCCAGCTGGAGAAGCTGGGCGCCGAGGTCGTCGAGGTCAGCTGCCCGCACTTCGAGTACGGGCTCGCGGCGTACTACCTGATCCTGCCGAGCGAGGTCTCGTCCAACCTGGCCCGCTTCGACGCCATGCGCTACGGCCTGCGGGTCTCCGAGGGCGCCTCGGCGGAGGCCGTGATGGCGGCGACCCGCGAGGCCGGCTTCGGCCCGGAGGTCAAGCGCCGCATCATCCTGGGCACCTACGCCCTGTCCAGCGGCTACTACGACGCCTACTACGGCCAGGCGCAGAAGGTCCGCACGCTCATCTCGCGCGACTTCGCCGCCGCCTTCGGCCGGGCCGACGTCCTGGTCTCCCCGGCCACGCCCACCACGGCGTTCCCGATCGGCGACAAGGTCGACGACCCGCTGGCGATGTACCTCAACGACCTCGCCACGATCCCGACCAACCTCGCCGGCACCGCCGCGATGTCGGTGCCGTCGGGGCTGTCCGACGGCCTGCCGGTCGGCCTGCAGATCATGGCGCCCGCGCTCGGCGAGGCCGTGATGTACCGCGTGGCCGCCGCCTACGAGTCCACCCGCGAAGCGCTCGTCGCCCCGGAGGTGTCCGCATGACCGCGTCACTGGTCGACTTCGACGACGTCGTCGCGCGCTACGACCCGATGCTCGGGCTCGAGGTGCACGTCGAGCTCAACACGAACACCAAGATGTTCTGCGGCTGCCCCACCGGCTTCGGCGCGGAGCCCAACACCCAGGTGTGCCCGACCTGCCTGGGCCTGCCCGGGTCGCTGCCCGTCGTCAACCGGACGGCGGTGGAGTCGGCGATGCGCATCGGGCTGGCGCTGAACTGCTCGATCGCCCCGTGGGGCCGGTTCGCCCGGAAGAACTACTTCTACCCGGACATGCCGAAGAACTTCCAGACCTCCCAGTACGACGAGCCGATCGCCGTCGACGGGTGGCTCGACGTCACCCTCGACGACGGCGAGGTCTTCCGCGTGGAGATCGAGCGCGCGCACATGGAGGAGGACACCGGCAAGTCGCTGCACGTCGGCGGCGCCACCGGGCGGATCCACGGCGCCGAGTACTCGCTGCTCGACTACAACCGCGCGGGCGTCCCGCTGATCGAGATCGTCACGAAGATGATCCCCGGCACCCGCGAACGGGCGCCGGAGGTGGCGCGCGCGTACGTCACCGCGCTGCGCGACCTGATCTCCGCGCTCGGGGTGTCCGACGTCCGGATGGACCAGGGCTCGATGCGCTGCGACGTCAACCTGTCGCTGTCGCCGCGCGGCTCCGGGATCCTCGGCACCCGGTCGGAGACGAAGAACGTCAACTCGCTGCGGTCGGTCGAGCGGGCCGTGCGCTACGAGATGAGCCGGCACGCCGCGGTCCTCGACGCGGGCGAGCAGGTCGTGCAGGAGACCCGGCACTTCCAGGAGGACACGGCCAGCACGCGGTCCGGCCGGATCAAGGAGACCTCCGAGGACTACCGGTACTTCCCGGAGCCCGACCTGGTGCCGATCGCCCCGTCGGCGGAGTGGGTCGAGGAGCTGCGGGCCACGCTGCCCGAGCTGCCCTGGGCCCGGCGCGCGCGGCTGCAGGCCGACTGGTCGCTGTCCGACGAGGAGCTGCGCGACCTGGTCAACGCCGGTGCGCTCGACCTCATCGAGGCGACCGTGGCCGAGGGCGCGCCCGCGGGCGACGCCCGGAGCTGGTGGGTCGCCTACCTGACGCAGCAGGCGAACTCCCGCGAGGTGGCGCTGGACGCCCTGCCGATCACCCCGGCGCAGGTGGCCCGGGTGATCGAGCTGGTGGCGTCGGGGGAGCTGAACAACAAGCTCGCCCGCCAGGTCGTCGACGGCGTGCTCGACGGCGAGGGCACGCCCGACGAGGTCGTCTCCGCGCGCGGGCTGGCGGTCGTCTCCGACGACGGCGCGCTCATCGCCGCGGTCGACGAGGCACTGGCCGCCCAGCCCGACGTGGCCCAGAAGATCCGCGACGGCAAGGTCCAGGCCGCGGGCGCGATCGTCGGGGCCGTGATGAAGGCGACCAAGGGCCAGGCCGACGCGAAGCGGGTGCGGGAGCTGATCATCGAGCGCTGCGGCTGACGCCGCACGCGGCTAGGGCGTGTCCTGTAAGTCGGTGCGCAGCCACAACACGGTCGCGGCGATGATGATCTCCGATCGGTAGTAGGCCACGCGCTTCGCGTAGCGGGTGGCGAGGGCGCGGAACTGTTTGAGCCGGTTGAAGCAGCGTTCGACCACGTTGCGACTGGCGTAGAGGGCCGGGTCGAACGCCGGTGGGCGACCGCCGCGGGGGCCCTTCGCGCGTCGGCGCTGGATCTGGTCGCTGCGTTCGGGGCTGGTGAACGCGATGCGGCGCCGGCGTAGCGCCGCGCGGGTCGAGGGGTGGGAGTAGGCCTTGTCGGCCAGCACCCGGTCGGGCCGGGTGCGTGGTCGGCCGGGTCCGTCTCGGCCGACCACGATCTGATCGAGCAGCGGGAGCAGTTGTGGGTTGTCCCCGGCCTGGACCGGGGTGAGGATCACCGACATCGGCAGTCCGCGCCCATCGACCGCGAGATGAATCTTGCTGGTCAGCCCGCCACGGGACCGTCCGAGGGCTTCTCCATCGACGGCGAGGGCTTCGACCCACCCAGTGGTGCAGCCCCCTTTTTCCGGGCACCGGCGGAGTGCTGGTGAGCCCGGACGCTGCTGGAATCGATGCTGAAGGTCCACTCCACGTTCCCGACGGCGTCATCCTTGACGATCACGTCGTCGAGGATGCGTTCCCAGGTGCCGTCCGCGGTCCAGATCCGCAGGCGTTCATGCGCGGTCTTCCAGGGTCCGTAGCGCTCGGGCAGGTCGCGCCACGGGGCGCCGGTGCGCAGCTTCCACAGGATCGCGTTGATCACCTGACGGTGATCGCGCCACCGCCGGCCTCGCCCTGCGACCGGGGGCAGCAACGGCTCGATTCGCGCCCAGGCCTTGTCCGTCAGCTCACCCCGACCCACCACCCGAGCATGATCACCGACAGCAGGTCAGAACCCTTACAAGACACGCCCTAGCCGGTCACCTCTGCCTCCGACGATCGGTGTGCACAGCTGTCCGGAGGATGACTCGTCCGACGCGCGCCGAATGTGACGGGGGTTCCGCTGCTCGAGGAACCTGCTGGGGCGAGGATCGGCAACCGTGCAGATCGAGTGGATTCACGCGTTCCTCGCAGTGGTCGACCGCGGCGGGTTCACCGCGGCCGCCGTGCACCTCTACCGGTCCCAGGGGCGGATCTCCAGCCACATCGCGTCCCTGGAACGTGAGCTCGGCGCGCAGCTGTTCGACCGCGACCAGCGGCCCGCCCGGCTCACCGCCGCGGGGGAGGCCCTCGTGACCCACGCACGGGCCATGGTCGAGGAACTCGACGCCGGGCGGGCCGCGATGGCCTCCGTGCAGGGCCTGATCCGGGGCGCCGTCACGCTCGCGACCTACCCGAGCGCCGGCGCCGCATTCGTGCCCGAGGTGCTCCGCCGCTTCTCCGAGGACTTCCCCGGCATCCGCGTCGAGCTGGTCGAACAGGCGGTGCGCGGCATCGACCGGGCCCTGGACCAGGGGCCCGCCCTGCTCGCGGTCCGGCCGACCCTGCCGCCGCCACGCAGCACCCACTCGTTGCGCCACAGGCTGCTGTGGCGGGAGCCGATGTGCCTCGTCGTCCCGTCGGGGCACCGCCTGGCGGACCAGGAGACAGCGGCGCTGGCGGATCTGCGCGGAGAGCAGCTCGTCGTCTCCGGGCACGACCTGCGCTACGACACCGAGGCCTTCCGGCTGCTCACCCGGGAGAGCATCGAACCCCAGATCCGGTTCCTGTCCGACCAGCCGCAGATCCTCGTCGGCCTGGTCCGCAGCGGGCTCGCGCTCGGCTTCACCAACCGGCTCGCGATCGACAGCGTCCGGACCGACGGCGTGGCGGTCGTCGGGGTCTCCCCGCGGGTGTACCGCGAGGTCGGCGTGTACTGGGCACCGGCCCTGGCCGGCTCCCCGGCGGCGTCGGCGCTGCTCGAGACCCTGCTCGGGACGCCCGTGCCGGACACGACCACCGATCTCCGGTAGCGCCGCGGGGCCATCCGGGTTCCGGATGTTCAGGACCGAGGAGTCGCCATTGACGGAGCGGGGCGTCCGGCCGAAGCTTGATACACGTTCCCGGACGGTGACGCGGACCACAGCGAGTGGCGTGGGGAGACCGCGCGTCCGGGCAGAAGAGCACACCCCCACCGGGGAGGCGCCGCCTCCTCGGGCGATGACCCCTGCGGTCAGAAGGGCCACCCCTTGGCGACAGTGCAGTCGAAACTCCCCGAAGCCTCGGTCGCCGGCCTGGTCGCGATCGTGACCGGCTCCAGCTCGGGCATCGGCAGGGCCATCGCCGGCCGGTTGGCCGCCGGAGGCGCCCGGGTCGTGGTCAACTCCCGCGACGACGGACGCGCGAAGGAGGCCGCCGACGAGATCGTGGCGGCCGGGTACGAGGCGGTCGGCGTCGCCGCGGACGTGAGCCTGCCCGAGGGCGGGCAGATCCTGGTCGACGCCGCCCTCGCGGCCTACGGCCGCCTCGACGTGCTGGTCAACAACGCCGGCATCCCGCTCGTGCGGGCCGCCGAGGAGATCACCCCCGAAGAGTGGGCGACCGTCCTCGCCACCAATCTCACCGGCCCGTTCCACTGCGCCCAGGCCGCGGCGCGGGTCATGCTGCCGGCCCGCAGCGGGACGATCATCAACGTCTCGTCGGTGCTCGGGGCGACCGCGATCCCCGGCCGCACCGGCTACTCCACCGCCAAGCACGGCCTGGACGGGCTGACGAAGTCGCTCGCCGTCGAGTGGGCCGCCCGCGGCGTCCGCGTGCTGTCGGTGAACCCCGGCTACGTGGCGACCCCGTTCGTCGAGCAGACCATGAGCAGCGGCCGCTTCTCGGCCGACGACATCGAGCGCCGCACCCCGCTGGGCCGCCTGGCGTCGCCGGCCGAGGTCGCCGGGGTCGTCGCGTTCCTCGCGTCCCCCGCGGCCTCCTACATGACCGGTGCCCAGATCCCGGTCGACGGCGGCTGGCTCGCCTACGGCGGCTGGTGACCGCAGTGTCTCCCGAGAACCCGGCTGCAGCGCAGCCATCACGAGAGGTGTCGATGTCCGGATTCGCCCCGCAGTTCCGCCCCGAGCAGGGGGAGGCGACCCCGTGGACGGTGCTGCGCCCCGACGGCGGGCTGGAGCCCGACCGCGCGGCCACGATGACCGACGAGCAGCTCCGCGAGGCCTGCGAGCTCATGCTGTTCTCCCGCGCCTTCGACGAGAAGGGCTTCAGCCTGCAGCGCCAGGGGCGTTTCGGCACGTTCTCGCCGGTCCGCGGGCAGGAGGCGTCCGTGGTGGGCGCGGCGTTCGCGCTCGACCCGGCCCGCGACTGGGTCGTCCCGCAGTACCGCGAGCTGCCCGCGCTGCTTCGCCAGGGCCTGCCGCTCGAGCAGTTCATGCTGACCTTCCTCGGTGACCCGCGCGGCGGCGCCGCACCCGAGGGCGTGAACGTGCTGCCCATCCAGATCGGCCTGGCCGCCCAGCTCCCGCAGGCCGTCGGGCTCGCGTGGGGCCACGCGCTGCAGGGCCGCGACAGCGTCGTCGCGGTCTTCTGCGGGGACGGCGCCTCGTCGGAGGGCGACTTCCACGAGGCCTGCAACCTCGCCGGCACCTTGCGCGCGCCCGTCGTCTTCGTCGTGCAGAACAACGGCTGGGCGATCTCCACCCCGCGCGCCCGGCAGTCCGCCGCGGCGACGCTCGCGGGCCGCGCGCCGGGCTACGGGATCCCCGGTGCCCTGGTCGACGGCAACGACCTGCTCGCCGTTCACCAGGTCGTGGCCGACGCCGTGGCCCGCGCCCGGGCCGGTGAGGGCCCGACGCTGGTCGAGACGCTGACCTACCGGCTCGGCGACCACAACACCGCGGACGACGCCAGCCGCTACCAGCCCGCGGAGGAGCTGGAGGCGTGGGCGCCGCGGGACCCGATCAGTCGCGTCCTGACCCACCTGCGGACGCGCGAGCTGTGGGACGACGCCCACGACACCGCGGTGCGCGAGCGGATCGCCGCCCGGATCGACGAGGCGGTGCGGACCGTCGAGGCGATGGAACCGCCCGGTGTCGAGCACCTCTTCGAGCACGTGACCGAGACGCTGTCGTCCCGGCTGCAGGGCCAGCGCGCCGAACTCCAGGCCCAGGTGAGAACCCGATGACCCGGCTCAACATGCTGCAGGCGATCAACACGACGCTGCGTGGCGAGCTCGCCCGCGACGAGCGGACCCTCGTCCTCGGGCAGGACGTCGGCCGGCTCGGCGGCGTCTTCCGCGCCACCGACGGCCTGCTCGACGAGTTCGGCCCGGACCGCGTCGTCGACATGCCTCTCGCCGAGGCCTCGATCGTCGGCGCGGCGATCGGCCTCGCGGCCGCCGGGCTGGTGCCCATCGCCGAGATGCAGTTCCTCGGCTTCAGCCACCAGGCCTTCCACCAGATCGGCGCCCAGCTGGCCCGGATGCGCTACCGCTCGCAGGGCCGCTTCCCGATGCCGGTGGTGATCCGCGCTCCGTTCGGCGGCGGGGTCCGGACCCCGGAGCTGCACTCCGAGGCCCTCGAGGCGCAGTTCGTGCAGAGCCCCGGGCTTTCCGTGGTCATGCCGGCCACCCCGGCCGACGCCAAGGGGCTCCTGCAGACCGCGGTCCGGTCGTCGGACCCGGTGCTGTTCTGCGAGCCACTACGCGGCTACCGCCTGGTCACCGGGGAGGTCGCGGACGGCGACGCTCCGGTGCCGTTCGGGAAGCTGCGAGTCGCCCGCGACGGCACCGACGTCACCCTCGTCGCGTGGAGCGCGGCGGTCCAGGTCGCCGAGAAGGCCGCCGAGGCGCTGGCCGAGGAGGGCATCTCCGCCGCCGTCGTGGACCTGCGCACCCTGGTGCCGCTCGACGAGGCCGGTCTGGCCGACGCCGTCGCGGCGACCGGCCGCTGCGTGGTCGTGCACGAGGCCCCGCTCAGCGCGGGCTTCGGCGCCGAGGTCGTGGCCACGGTCAACGACGCGGCGTTCTACTCGCTCGAGGCCCCGGTCGCGCGGGTCGCCGCGCCGGACACCCCCTACCCGCCCGGCCGGATCGAGGACCACTTCGTGCCCGGCGTGGACCGGGTCGTCGCGGCGGCGAGGGCGACGGTGAAGGCGGCATGAGCACGATCGTGTTCCGGCTCCCCGACATCGGGGAGGGCCTCGCCGAGGCCGAGATCGTCGAGTGGCTGGTGGCGGCGGGGGCCGAGGTCCGCGCCGACCAGCCCGTCGTGACGGTCGAGACGGCGAAGGCACAGGTCGAGCTGCCCGCGCCGGCCGACGGCGTGATCACCGAGCTCGCGCACGGGCCGGGGGACGTCGTCCCGGTCGGGTCGGCCCTGTTCACGTTCGAGGCGACGGGTTCGGGAGCCGGCGCCGTGGAGCCGGAGCCCGCGGGCGAACCCGCGCTCGCCACCGCTCCGGCCGTCGACGGTCGGCCCGTGCCCGTGCCCGTGCCCGTGCCCGCGTCCGCGGCCCCCGCCGGCGCCGGCCGCCGCCGGGTGCTGGCCGCCCCGAGCACCCGCCGGCTGGCGGTCGAGCACGGCATCGAGCTGGCCGAGCTCACCGGCAGTGGACCGAACGGCCGGATCGTCCTCGACGACGTCCGCGCCGCGATGGCCGGCGGCGCCCGGTCCGCCGACGGTGCCGCAGCGCGGAGCCCGGAGCCGGTCACCGCGCAGGCAGCCGTCACCCCCGCCGCCACCCCGGCGGAGCCCGTCGCGGGGGAGACCCGGGTCCGGCCGCTGCGCGGGCTGCGCCGTCAGGTCGCCCGGGCCATGACCGCGGCCTGGTCGGTCCCGCACATCACCGAGTTCCGCGAGGTCGACGCGACCGAGCTCGAACGCGCCCACCGCACCCTGCGGGCGGACGCCGAGGAGCAGGGGCTGCGGCTGACGCTGTTGCCGCTGCTCGTCCGTGCGGTGACGACGGCCCTGCGCCGGCACCCGGACTTCAACGCGACTCTCGACATGGAGCGCGAGGAGGTCACGTTGCACCGGCGTCTCGACGTCGGGATCGCGGCCGCCACCCCGGACGGCCTCATCGTGCCGGTGCTGCGCGACGCCGGCCGGCGCAGCGTGCCCGGCCTGGCCAGGGAGATCGCCCGGCTCGGCGCGGGCGCCCGTGAACGCTCGCTCCCGCTGCAGGACACGACCGGCGGCACGTTCACGATCAGCAACTTCGGCAGCTACGGCACCTGGCTCGGGACCCCGCTGATCAATGCCCCGCAGGTGGCGATCGCCGGGTTCGGCCGGGTCCGCGACGCGGTGGTCCCGGTGGACGGCGTCCCGGCGGTGCGCCGGGTGCTGCCGCTCGCGGTCGCCGCGGACCACCGTCTGATCGACGGCGAGCACCTCGGCGCCTTCGTGAACACCCTCGAGCGCCTGATCCGCACCCCGGTGCTGCTCCTGGGCGAGGAGGACTGATGGTCGTCGGAGAGATCGCCGAGGCCGTCGACCTGCTCGTCGTCGGCGGGGGCCCCGCCGGGTACGCCGCGGCACTGCGCGGCGCCCAGCGCGGCCGCGACGTCCTGGTCGTCGACCGGGACGGCGAGGAGGGCGTCGGCGGGGTCTGCCTGCGTGCGGGGTGCATCCCCTCGAAGGCGCTGATCGAGATGGCTGGCGTGGCGGAACGGGCCGCCGGCTACTCCTCGGCGGGCCTGTCGGTCGGCGAGCGTTCGGTGGATCTCGGCGCCTTCCAGGCGCACAAGGCCCGCATCGTCGGCGAGCTGACCGGGGGAGTCCGGTCGCTGCTGGCCGGCGCCGGGGTCCGGGTCCTCGCCGGCGACCTCCGGTTCACCCGCCCGGACCAGGCCGTGGTCCGCACACCCGCCGGCCGCGCGGCGTTCGTCGAGTTCCGCGACGTCGTCATCGCCACCGGGTCGCGTCCGGCCGTGCTGCCCCACCTGGTGCCCGACGGCGTGCACGTGCTGGACAGCACGGGAGCGCTCGACCTCGCCGAGCTGCCTGCCACGGTGGCGGTCGTCGGCGCCGGCTACATCGGGGTCGAGCTCGGGACGGCATTGGCAAAGCTCGGTTCGTCGGTGACCCTGGTGGAGATGGCCGACCGGATCCTGCCCGAGATCGACGTCGCGTTGACCCGTCCGGTCGCGCGGCGGCTCGACGAGTTGGGCGTCACCGTGCTCACGGCCGCCCGCGCCGGCGAGCACCGGGGCACGATCCTGCACGTGCGTTGCGGCGACCGGGACGTCGAGGTGAAGGCCGACGTCGTCATCGTCGCGGTCGGCCGCCGCCCGAACACCGACGAGCTGGGCCTCGACCGGCTCGGCGTGACGCCGGGCGACGACGGCCTCCTGCACGTCGCCCCCGACCGGACGCTGCGCCCGCATGTGGCCGCGATCGGCGACGTCACGCCGGGACCGGCGCTGGCGCACAAGGGCTACGCCGAGGCACCGGTCGCGGTGGACGCGTTGTGCGGGGACCGGGTGGCCTTCCAGCCGGCCGCGATCCCCGCGGTGGTGTTCGCCGACCCCGAGATCGCGACGGTGGGCCTGTCCGCCGCCGCGGCCCGCGCCGAGGGACTGGACCCGGTCGTCACCACGGTCCCGATGGCCGGCAACGGCCGGGCACTCACGCTGCGCGCCCCGCGCGGGACGGTGCAGCTGGTGTCGGAGACCGGTACCGGCCTCGTCCTCGGGCTGCACGTGGTCGGCCCGCACGCCTCCGAGCTGGTCGCCGAGGGCACGGTGGCCATCGAGATGGGCGCGACGGTGGAGGACCTCGCCGACACCGTGCACGTCCACCCCACCGTCGGGGAGCAGGTCCAGGAGGCGGCCCGTGCGGCCGCCGGCCGGGGCCTGCACTCCGCGAGCCCGGCACGACGCCCGCACCACCACCTCAACAAGGAGTGACCATGCTCAACGCCGAGTCCATGCTCCTCGTCCACGGCCGCATCTTCGACGGCACTGACGAGGAGGTGATCCCCGACGGTGCCATCTGGGTCGAGGGCGAGGAGATCCGCCGCGTCGGCTCGATGGACCAGTTCGACGACGTCGACGAGAGCGTCCCCCGCATCGACCTGGGCGGGCGTTTCGTGATGCCGGGTATGACGGAGGCGCACAGCCACCTGTCCTACTTCAACGCGTCCAGCCTGCAGGACCTGGACATGAACTGCACCGCCGAGGCCACCACGATCTACGCGGTGGAGAACGCGCGGACGATGCTGCGCTGCGGCTACACCTCGGCGAACAGCTTCGGCTCCCTGCACGCGGTCGACGTGGCCGTCCGCAACGCGATCAACTCCGGGGTCGCCCCCGGCCCGCGCTACGTGGCCTGCGGCCGGGACGTCCTCGGCACCGGCGGGATGGTCGACTGGAACCCGGACCACCTGCAGCTCGGCATGGACGGGCTGGCCCTGCTGGCGGACAACCCGTGGGAGGTCCGCAAGGTCATCCGCTCGGTCCGCAAGTCCGGGGCCGACACCGTCAAGGTCTACCTCGACGGCGAGGGCATGATCGAGTCCGACCTGCCCGGCGAGCTCTCCTACACCCAGGAGGAGGCCGACGCCGCGGTCGACGAGGGACACCGCCGCAGCCTGCGGATGCTCTGCCACGCCCGGTCGGCGGACGCGGTGATCCAGGCCATGAAGGCCGGGTTCGACGTGATCGGGCACGCCAACTACCTCAACGACGAGGCGCTCGAGCGCATGCGCGAGCAGCGGCACCGCATCTTCGTCAGCCCGGCCATCCACTGGCAGGTCGGGCTCTACGAGAACGGCGCCCAGTTCGGCTTCAGCCACGACGTGCTCGACTCCATGGGCTACAAGGAGGAGATGGTCGAGACCATCGCCAGCGTCGGCAAGATGAAGGCGGCGGGCATCCGGGTGCTGCCCGGCGGCGACTTCGGCCTGGCCTGGACCCCGCACGGCACCTACGCCCGGGACCTGCAGAACTTCGTCGAGATGTTCGGCTACACCCCGCGCGAGACGCTCGTGGCGGCCACCCGCGACGCGGGCGCCCTGGTCGACTTCGGGGGCAAGGTGGGCACCCTCGAGGCCGGCAAGTTCGCCGACATCGTGGTGGTCGACGGCGACCCGCTCGCCGACATCACGGTGATGCAGGACCTCGACAAGATCACCACGGTCATCAAGGGCGGCAAGATCTTCCACAACACGCTGCCGTCCGGTCCGCGGTTCGACCTCGGGGCGAAGCCCGGGATGAGCGCCGGCGAGAAGGAGAACGTGCTGGCATCGGCGCAGTGACCGGGCTCGACGTCGCTGCGCTGCGAAGGGCGGCGGCGGCGAAGCAGGACACGATCGGCCCGTGCAACCGGCGGTGCAGGGAACGGGGCGAGTGCGCGTTCGGCCGCTCCGACCCGCCGGGGAGCTACTGCCGGGAGCGGCGGCCGCCGCGACGCGGCGAGGCGGAGGCCGGGACGGCGGAAGCCACGGGGTAGCTCTCGTCCACCCCGGGACGGTCGAACAGATCCGGCCCCGGCCCGCGTCGCGCGCGGGCCGGGGCCGGGCCCGTGGTCGGCGCCGCCGGTCAGGCCGGGTGCTCCGTCCGGTTCCTCCCGAGCAGCAGGGTGACGCCGAGGATCGGGAGCAGGACGAGGACGGCGACCGCGGTGCCGATGCCGAGCGGCGCGGCGAGGCCGCCGACGACCGCGGCGCCGACCCCGGCGCCGGTGAGGAACGCGGGGTGGCGACGCCGAGCACTCCTCCCCGGCGCTCGCACCGCTCACGGCGGCGGTCATCGAGGGCCGGCCGATCCCGAAGGCGACGGTGTTGAGCACCACGGCGACGAGGAGGAGCGCGGTCACGTCGTACCAGGCCCCGACCGCGGCCAGGGTCAGCCCGATCGCCAACGGGGTCCGGCCGCGGGCGGCGAGGGCGATCGGGATGCCCAGCAGGAGGGCGAACCAGCTCGCGGGAACCGCGGCCGCGGCGAGTGCCGAGCGGACGACCACCGGGTTGGTCACCACGGACCGGGGCAGGAAGCCGTCCGGCCGGGAGCGGACGCGCAGCACCACCGCCGGCACCCCGACGACGATCAGCGCGACACCCGCGAGCGCCGCCCCGAGCCCGGCGGACGGGCTCGATGGGGGGAGTGTCAGATGAACGGTGTAACCGGTCGTGATGGCTAGCTTCCGTTGCTGGGAACGATACGTCCGGCGAAGGTGATCGCGAAGGCGTTCAGCGCCGGCTTCCAGCGCATCGCCCACCGGGCCCGGCCCTTCCCGGTCGGGTCGAGCGCTCGGGTGACCAGGTAGAGGCACTTGAGCGCGGCCTGCTCGGTCGGGAAGTGGCCGCGGGCCTTGACCGCGCGCCGGTAGCGGGCGTTGATCGACTCGATCGCGTTCGTGCTGCAGATGACCTTCCGGATCTCGACGTCGTAGTCGAGGAACGGCACGAACTCCGACCAGGCCGAGCGCCACAACGCGATGATCGCCGGGTACTGCCCGCCCCAGGTCGCGGCGAACTCGGCGAACCGGTCCTCGGCGGCCGCCTCGGTGGGCGCGGTGTAGACCGGGCGCAGATCCCGCGCCATCTGTTCCCAGTAGCGGCGGGAGGCGTAGCGGAAGGTGTTGCGGATCAGGTGCAGCACACAGGCCTGGACCAGCGCGTGGGGCCACACGGTGGTGATCGACTCCGGGAGGCCTTTCAGGCCGTCGCAGACCACGATGCAGGCGTCGACCACGCCGCGGTTCTTGATCTCGGTCAGGACGTGGAGCCAGTACTTCGCGCCCTCGCCGCCGTCGCCGGCCCAGATCCCGAGGATGTCGCGGTGCCCGTCCACGGTGACGCCGATGACGACGTAGAAGGGCCGGTTGGTGACCTGGCCGTCGCGGACCTTGATGTGGATGGCGTCGATGAACAGCACCGGGTAGACCGCGTCGAGCGGACGCTGGGCCCATTCGCCCAACTCGTCGAGGACCTTGTCGGTGATCCGCGAGATCGTGTCCTTGGAGACCTTCGCGCCGTAGACCTCGTCGAAATGCGCCGCCACCTCCCCGGTGGTCAGGCCGCGGGCGGTCAGCGACAACACGATCTCGTCGATGCCGTCCAGACGCCGTTGGCGCTTGCGCACGATGACCGGGTCGAAGCTGGCGTCCCGGTCACGGGGCACCTCGATCTGCACCGGCCCGATCTCGGTCAGCACCGTCTTGACGCGAGTCCCGTTGCGGGAGTTGGGGTTCTCCTGCCCGGCCCGGTCGTGGCGGTCATAGCCCAGGTGCTCGGTCATCTCCGCCTCCAGTGCGGTCTCGAGCACCGTCTTCGTCAACCCGGTAAGCAGACCGCCCGGGCCGACAAGCTCCACCCCCTCGGCCCGGGCTGCTTCCACCAACTGCTGGGCGAGCTGCTGCTGATCAATCCGATCCGGCACAGGCTCGATCGTCTCGGTCATTGCTGATCCCTCCCCCGAGCTGCGCTCGGCGTGTCGGACCAGTTACACCGTTCGTCGGACAGTCCTGCGATGGGGGGCTTGACCTGGAGGAATACGTTGAGACGCCCCGGACGGGCGTGTCTCTAGACGGCGGTGTCGCTGCTGGTCAGCGGCTTGCGGTGGCGAGTTCGATGATCTGCTTCGGGGCGGGGATGTCGAGGCGGGCGAGTAGGTCGCGTTGGGGCTTGGACAGCTCGGTGCGCTGGCGGAACACTCCGGTGGGGCCGGTGAAGGTGCCGGCGTGGAGCCGGTCGAGGTGGCGGCGCACGTGATGCCAGGTGTCGCCGGTGGTGGTCTCGACGACGCGGATGAGCAGCAGCGCGAGCCAGCAGAGCACGACGTGGGCGCGGATGCGTTCTTCGAGCCGGTGATAGACCGGGCGCAGGTCGATGATCTGCTTCATGTCGCGCCAGCCGCGCTCGACTTCCAGGAGTTGCTTGTAGCCGCGCGCGATGTCGGCGGCGGGCAGGTGCGGGTCCGAGCAGCGCAGCAGGTACTTCCCGTCGAGGTTGGCCTCGGTCTTGATCTTGGCCTTGTCGACGCGCAGCAGCCCGCCGGGAGTGACCCGCAGGTACCGGTTCAGGCCCGGCTTGGTCGAGATTCGTCCGCGCAGCTCGCCGCGCTTCATGACGGGCAGGCGGTCCGAGTCGGCGATCAGCTCCTCGAGCTGGGCGATCAGCTGGGCGCGGATGTGCGCGTCGCGCCCGGCGGCGTCGGGGTTGTGGCAGATGACGAACCGCTCGGACTCGGAGACCTTCACCTCCTTGATCCGCATGTTCTCCGCGATCTCGGTGTAGCGGCCCTGCCGGGACAGCGCGGCCTTGATCTCCACCGAGTCCGAGCGCAGCTTCTCCCCGATGATGTAGGCGTGCTCGCCCTGGCGCAGGTAGCGGCGGTTGGCCTCGGAGGAGAATCCGCGGTCGGCCACCCACACGATCTTCGACAGGGTCCAGTCCCGCATGTCGTCCTTGACCTGGCGGATGAGCTTGGAGTCCGCGGTGTTCCCGGGCCAGCACCACACCCGCACTGGGATCCCCTCGCGGGTGACCGCCATCCCGATCACGATCTGGGGCAGGTCGTCGCGGGAGTCCTTGGACTTGCCGTAGGTCCGGAACCCGACGTTGCCCTTCTTGCCCTCCTTGCCGTCCTGGTCGGGGACCGGGTGGCCGTGTTCGTCGCGGGTGACCGGCTCGTCGGGGTCGTCGAGTTCGAAGTAGGTGGAGGTGGTGTCGAAGAACAGCAGGTCGACCTCGAGGTTGAGCAGGTTCGCGACCTGGCGGAACACCCCGATCTCCAGCTGCTCGCGGACGTCGTGGAGCCAGTCCATCGCCCGGTAGCAGGCGTCGTCGCTGGTCTGGGGCAGCCCGTCGATGTGCACGTCGTGGTTGATCCAGTCCGCTGCCGCCAGCTTCGACGACGCCGCAAGCGCCCGGTTCGCGACCAGCCCGAACAGCACCCGCTCGGTCGCCGCGGTGTCGCGGGGCCGACCGCGACGCGGCTTGGCGTCCAGGCCGCGCAGGACGGTGTCGATGCCCAGCCGCCGCCACAGCGCGTCGAGGACGAACGTGCCGCCCAACGGGCGGGACTCGCAGAACACCAGCTCCGAGCCCGCGGTCGCAGCCAACGCGTCGGCCGGGTCCAGCAGCCGGGCCAGCGACCCCACCAGCCGCTTGACCGCGACGCGGTCGAGCTGGTCGGCCCGCCCGAACCCGTAGAGGATCTTCGGGACCGACCGGCCGGCGACCGGGTCCCACTCGTTGTGCGCCAGATGCAGGTAGCGGACAGTCCCGCTCTTGGTCTTCCGCGCCGTCGTCTTCACGTACATCGCTCTAGAACATAGACCATCACAGCACGCTCAGCAGCAACTACCCAGACAGGCGTTTCTCTAGGCGAATCTGCCCTCGGTGGCCATCCGCACTGCCCTGACCTGCATCCTCACCCGCCCAGGACCTCCAGACCGGCCGAATTACGCGGAACGCGGGTCCCGGGTGGACGTTCTCCCGCCGAGATCGTGATCATGAAGGTTCGTCGTCTGAACCGACCGAGCGCTCGACGGTCCCACGCCGCGGCTCCCGATCTGGTAGGTGTCGACGTCATGAAATTCGGGATCGCCACGTTCATCACCGACGAGGGAATCGGCCCCGAGGCGCTGGGGCGCGCACTCGAGGAACGCGACTTCACTTCGTTGTTCATCGCCGAGCACTCCCACATCCCCGTGAGCAGGGAGACCCCGTATCCGGGCGGGGGTGAGCTCCCGCAGATGTACTACCGCACGCTCGATCCGTTCGTCGCCCTGACCGCGGCCGGCGTCGTGACGTCGCGGCTCGTGCTGGGCACCGGGATCGCGCTGCTGCCCCAGCGGGACGTCATCCACACCGCGAAGCAGGTCGCGAGCCTCGACCTCGTCTCGGGCGGCCGGGTCGCCTTCGGGGTCGGGGTCGGGTGGAACCGCGAGGAGATGCGCAACCACGGCACCGAGCCTGGCACCCGCGGCGCGCAGATGGACGAGCAGCTCGCGGCGCTGAAGGAGATCTGGACGAAGGACGAGGCGGAGTTCCACGGGCAGCACGTCGACTTCGACCCCATCTACGCCTGGCCGAAACCAGTGCAGAAGCCCCATCCGCCCATCTACCTCGGCGGGGAGAGCAAGGCGGCGCTGCGCCGGCTGGCGACCTACGGCGACGCGTGGCTGCCCCGCGCGCACACCCCTCCCGAGGAGATCCGCCGCGTCCGGGAATGGCTTGCCGAGCAGGGCCGGCACGACGTGCCGTTCACGGTGTACGCCGCAGATCCGGATCCGGAGAGGGTGGACGGCTACGCCGCTGCCGGGGTCGACGAGGTCACGCTGAACCTCGAGACCCTCCCCGAGTCCGAAGCCCTCCGAGCCCTCGACGAGCTCGCCGGATTCGCGGCCGCGCGCCGCTGACGCGCCTGGGCCGGGACGCTAGCGTCGGCCGATGACCGCGAGAAGGCGCACGTCCGCTGGTACGATGCCCGGCCCGGGGTGGGTGAAGCCGTGGCTCCTGGTCGCGGAGATCGCCTGGTCGGCGCCGGTGGTGATCGCCCATCGGACGTTCCGGATGGCGTCGGGCGGTTGGCCGCCGAGCGCCCGGGACCGCCGGGAGTACACCCGCATGGTGCAGGAGAAGGTCGAGGCGTTGTTCCAGGCCGCGACGGCCGCGGTGACGACTCCGCCGAAGGACACCGCCAAGGCCGTCGGCAACGTGCTCGGCCCGGTCCACCGGCGGTCGTGGCCAACCGCCGTCGACTCTCGAGAGGCTGACGCCTGGGGCGGGACCTGTCCGTCGTGTGCCGCGAGTCCCGCCAGGCGGGCGGTGGAGACGACATGCCCGCCTGGGTCGCCGAGAAGCTCGCCTACGTCAAGGGCTGAACCCGTCTCACGCCCTCCCGGGTCGGGGCGGGCGGGTCAGGCGCCGAGGGTGTCGACGGTGGTCTCGAGGGCGACGGCGAGCTCCTCGAGCGCCTGTCCGGACGGCGCCGAGCCGCCGTGTCGTTCGAGCAGTTCGCTGCGGGACGCGACGACGAGGCCCTGGTCCTCGTCCGCTGTTCCGGGCACCACGCGGGCCTGCCCCTCGACGACGGCGAGCTGCGGGTCCGGCAGGTCGGAGTCGAACAACTCCCGGAGCCGGTCGGCTGTGATGATCACGGGTGCGGATACCCGCCGCGGGCGGGACCCACTCCTCTCGACCCCGGGCGGGCGGGTCAGTGCCGGCCGAGGAGGTTGTCCGACACGTTCTCCAGGTGGATCCGCATGGCCTCGCCGGATCCGGCGGAGTCGCGGTCGCGCAGCGCGTCGACGATCGCGGTGTGCTCGCCGTGGTAGCAGCGGCGCAGTTCCGGGGTGGACGTCCGACGCTTCAACGTGCCCCAGACGGGAAGGGCCCGGGCGGTGTTGAGGACGTCGAACATGTTCATGAGCAGCCCGTTGTGGACGGCCTGCGCGATGGCCCGGTGCAGCCGCGCGTCCCAGGACTCGAAGCCATCGAAGTCCTCGCTGCTGCCCCCGGCGTCGAGACACTCGGTGATGCGGTCGAGATCGGCCTGCGTCGCGACCCGGGCTGCGAGGGTGGCGACCTGCGGCTCGAGGAGCAGCCGCACCTGCATGATCTCCGCCGGGCTCGTGTTCGCGGGTGCACCCTCGACGGGCTGCAGTACCGCCTCGGTGAGGAACGTGCCTCGGCCGACGTGGCGGATGACCAGTCCGTCGCGTTCGAGCACCTCCAGCGCGCGCCGGATCGCGCTGCGGGGCGCGGAGAGCTGCTCGACCAGGGCCCGTTCGGTGGGCAGCTTCGAGCCGGGGCCGAAGGTCCCGGCCTGGGCGCCTTCGGTGAGGAGGCTGCGCAGCGACTGTTCCACCGCCATCATGCGCCTACAGTAGCCGCAGCAGTGTGACCAATCCAGACCAATGTAAATCGGCCGAAGTCGATGCTCACCCTCCCCTCGACAGGTCGAGATGAGGGGCGTACGTTCACGCCTGGCCACATTGGTTCTATTGGTTCAGATTGGTGCAGCGATGAAGCTGGTGACCTTCTCCACCGGGTCGGCGCAGCACGTCGGCGTGGTGGACCCCGACGCGGGCGTCGTCCACGACGTCAGTGCGCTCCTTCCGGCCGGCGCCAGCGTCCTCGACGTCATCGAGGGCTGGGCCGAGCTCGGTCCGGCCCTGGAGCGCGACGCCGCCGCGCAGCCGCGGCACGCCCTCGACTCCGTCCGCCTGCACGCGCCGATCCCGGTGCCGCGGCGCGACATCTTCTGCGTCGGCAAGAACTACCGCGACCACGTCGTGGAGTTCGGCCGCAGCGGCTACGACCAGCCCGACCGCTCGGAGGCCCTGCCGGAGTACCCGGTCGTGTTCTCCAAGGCCACGACCTCGGTCAACGGCCCCTTCGACGACATCGAGCCGCACACCGACGTCACCTCGGAGCTGGACTACGAGGCCGAGCTCGGCGTGATCATCGGGCGTGGGGGGCGCGGGATCAGCCGCGCGGACGCCTACGACCACGTGTGGGGCTACACGATCATAAACGACTTCACCGCCCGGGACCTGCAGCGCAAGCACAAGCAGTGGCTGATCGGGAAGTCCCTCGACACCCACGCGCCGATGGGTCCCTACGCGGTGTCGGCCGACGAGATCGACGACGTGACGTCGCTGCAGGTGCAGAGCGTCGTCAACGGCGAGCCGCGCCAGTCCGCCCCGGTGAAGGACCTGATCTTCGACATCCCCGAGCTGATCGCGACGCTGTCGGCCGGGATCACCCTGCGGCCCGGAGACCTGATCGCCACCGGCACCCCGGCGGGCGTCGGGATCGGGTTCGACCCGCCGCGGTTCATGGTCAGCGGCGACGTCGTCGAGGTCTCGATCACCGGCCTCGGCTCGCAGCGCAACCGCATCGCCTGAGAAAGGACGCACATGTACGTCAACGGTAAGGAACTCGCCGTCGAGATCGACGGCCAGGGTCCGGCGGTCGTGCTCGTGCACGGCCTCGGCGGCACGTCGAACTTCTACCAGGTCCAGGCCGACGCCCTCGCCGGTGGTCACACGGTGATCCGGGTCGACTCCGCCGGCGCCGGCCGCTCGGCGAACGCCGAGGGGATCAGCATCGAGTCCCACGCCGACGACCTGGCCGCGGTTCTCGACGAGCTGGGGATCGCCTCGGCCGGTGTGGTGGGCCACTCCATGGGCACCCTCGTCGTGCGCAGGTTCGCCGCGAAGTACCCGGACCGGGTGAGCGCGCTCGCCCTCCTCGGCGCGGTCCGCGAGCCCGCCGAGGCCGGCCGGCAGGCCCAGCGCGACCGGGCTGCGACGTTGCGGGACAAGGGAACCGCCGCCGTCGCGCCCGGCGTGGTCGCGAACGCGCTGTCCGAGAGCACCCGGCGGGACAAGCCGGAGGTGGCCGCGTTCGTCCGCGAGCTGGTCATGCGCCAGGACGCCGAGGGCTACGCCCGCAACTGCGAGGCGCTCGCCGCCGCCGGAGACCCGGGCCCGGTGACCCCGAGCCTGCCGCTGCTGCTGATCACCGGCGACGAGGACAAGGTGGGCCCGCCCGACGCCAGCACCGAGCTCGCCGAGGCCCACGGCTCCGCGACGGTCGAGATCGTCCCCGGGATCGGACACTGGACGGCCGTCGAGGCCGCCGGCCCGGTCACCGACCACCTGCTCAAGTTCTTCTAGGGCGTGTCCCGTAAGTCGGTGCGCAGCCACAACACGGTCGCGGCGATGATGATCTCCGATCGGTAGTAGGCCACGCGCTTCGCGTAGCGGGTGGCGAGGGCGCGGAACTGTTTGAGCCGGTTGAAGCAGCGTTCGACCACGTTGCGACTGGCGTAGAGGGCCGGGTCGAACGCCGGTGGGCGACCGCCGCGGGGGCCCTTCGCGCGTCGGCGCTGGATCTGGTCGCTGCGTTCGGGGCTGGTGAACGCGATGCGGCGCCGGCGTAGCGCCGCGCGGGTCGAGGGGTGGGAGTAGGCCTTGTCGGCCAGCACCCGGTCGGGCCGGGTGCGTGGTCGGCCGGGTCCGTCTCGGCCGACCACGATCTGATCGAGCAGCGGGAGCAGTTGTGGGTTGTCCCCGGCCTGGCCCGGGGTGAGGATCACCGACATCGGCAGTCCGCGCCCATCGACCGCGAGATGAATCTTGCTGGTCAGCCCGCCACGGGACCGTCCGAGGGCTTCTCCATCGACGGCGAGGGCTTCGACCCACCCAGTGGTGCAGCCCCCTTTTTCCGGGCACCGGCGGAGTGCTGGTGAGCCCGGACGCTGCTGGAATCGATGCTGAAGGTCCACTCCACGTTCCCGACGGCGTCATCCTTGACGATCACGTCGTCGAGGATGCGTTCCCAGGTGCCGTCCGCGGTCCAGATCCGCAGGCGTTCATGCGCGGTCTTCCAGGGTCCGTAGCGCTCGGGCAGGTCGCGCCACGGGGCGCCGGTGCGCAGCTTCCACAGGATCGCGTTGATCACCTGACGGTGATCGCGCCACCGCCGGCCTCGCCCTGCGACCGGGGGCAGCAACGGCTCGATTCGCGCCCAGGCCTTGTCCGTCAGCTCACCCCGACCCACCACCCGAGCATGATCACCGACAGCAGGTCAGAACCCTTACAGGACACGCCCTAGGCCCGGGACTGCCCGCCCGAGGCGACCGGGGGCAGCACCAGCACCCGGTCGTCGGAGGGCACCGGCACCCCGCCGTCCTTGTTGACGGTGCCGAGCCAGATCAGGCCGTCGGGGCCGGGGGCGGCGGCGGAGAGGCGGCCGTAGGTGCCCGCCAGCTGGGTCTCGGTGGCGGTGAAGGCGTTGGTCAGGGGATCGGTGCGCAGGATGAACAGCGCCGCCGCACCGGTCTGGGCGATCGCCACGACGTCGAGCTGGGCCACGCACCCCGCGACGCCGGGACGGTCCGGCCAGCTCCACGCGGGCGCGGCCAGGGGGCCGGGGACCACGAGGTGCAGCACGTCCTGCGTGGCCGCCCGGTCGGTGACCCAGGCCGC
Organism: Pseudonocardia petroleophila; assembly: GCF_014235185.1. Taxonomy (NCBI): domain Bacteria; kingdom Bacillati; phylum Actinomycetota; class Actinomycetes; order Pseudonocardiales; family Pseudonocardiaceae; genus Pseudonocardia; species Pseudonocardia petroleophila. The sequence continues at coordinate 2,883,955 of NZ_CP060131.1, forward strand.
CGTCGTCGCGGTGTTGACGCACACGCCCCCGGGGGCGGTGAGGCCGGAGCTGAGCACGGGCGACGCCGGGTCGGGGTTGCCGGTGGCGGGCCGGCCGAACGCGTCGATCCGCAGCAGCTTGCCGGCCAGTGACGCGGGATCGGCGCCGCCCGCGTCGCCGGTGGCCACCAGCAGGGACCCGTCGACGTCGACGCCCAGCGCACCCCCGTTGTGGACGGCCCCGCGCGGGATCCCGGTGAGCACCGGCTCCGGCGGCTCGCCGTCGGCGATGCGCACGACGCGGTTGTCCTCGCCGGTCGTGGCGTAGGCGTAGACCAGCCGGTCCTCGGCGTAGGACGGCGAGAGCACCAGGCCGGTGAGGCCGCCGCCCCCGGTCGCGTCGACCGGCACCGTCGCCACCAGCACCGGGTCGGTGCCGCGCTCCACGCGCAGCACCCGCCCGGTGATCCGCTCGGCCACCAGCGCGCTGACCCCGTCGGGGAGCACCGCGACGGCGCCCACCGGATCGAGGCAGGTCTCGACGACGGCCGGGTCCGGGTCGTCGCAGGGCTGCGGCGCCGGGGGCGCCCCGCCCTGCGGGGACTGCTCGGCCCGGGGCGGGGGGGTGCGCGCGTCCTCGGACTCCGGGACGCGCGGGATCCCGCCCAGCTCGCCCGCGCCCTCGATCTGCTCCTGCCACTCCCGCGGCCCGTTGTCGGGGAAGGTGGCGCACCCGGCCAGCCCGACGGCCAGCAGCCCCGCGGCCAGCGCACGCCGCACCCGTCCCCTCACGCGCGACAGGTTAGGCCGGGCCGGGTGTGCGCGCCGTGAGTACCGTCCGGGGCATGGCCGACCCGATCACCGTCCTGGTCCCGCACGCCGAGGGGGCGGAGCTCCTCGAGGGCGTCACCGCCGTCGTCTACGACCCCGAGGGCGACCTGCCCGCCGAGGCGGAGCACGCGCAGGTGCTCGTGCCGCCGTTCCTCGCGACCAGCGAGGCCGTGGCGATCACGGAGAAGCTGCCCGCGCTGCAGCTCGTGCAGCTGCTCACGGCGGGCGCGGAGGCGTGGATCGGGAACCTGCCCGACGGCGTCGCGCTGTCGGACTGCCGCGGGGCGCACGGCGGGGCCACCGCGGAGTGGGTCGTCGCCGCGCTGCTCGCGGTCTACCGGCACCTGCCGCGGTTCGTGCACGCGCAGGCCGAGGCCCGCTGGGACTACCACCAGACCGAGGAGCTCGACGGCAAGCGCGTGCTGATCGTCGGGGCCGGGGACGTCGCGGAGAACACCGTGCGCCGCCTGACGCCGTTCGGGGTGCGGACCACGCTGGTCGGGCGCCGGGCCCGCGACGGCGTGCACGGCATCGACGAGGTGCTCGACCTCCTCCCCGACCACGACGCGTGCGTGGTGATCGTCCCGCTCACCGACGACACCAGGGGCCTGATCGACGCCGAGTTCCTCGCCGCCATGCCGGACGGGTCCGTGCTGGTGAACGCCGCGCGCGGCCCCGTCGCCGACACCGACGCGCTCACCGCGGAGCTGGCGTCGGGCCGGATCCGGGCCGCCGTCGACGTGACCGAGCCCGAGCCGCTGCCGTCGGACCACCCGCTCTGGTCCGCGCCCGGCCTGCTGCTCACCCCGCACGTGGGCGGCAGCGTGCCGGGCGGGATGCGCCGGGCCTACACGGTGGCCGCGGAGCAGATCGCGGCGTTCGCGCGCGGCGAGCAGCCGCCGAACCTGGTCGAGGGCGCCTACTAGCGGTTCGCGATCCCGTCGAGCCGCAGGACCGCGGACTCGTCGCGGTGCGTCCCGGTCGTCCCGACGTGCTTCTCGTCGATCCCCGGCCCGTTCCTGATGACGTGGACGAGGGCCATGGCGTGGCCGCGCCCGAGGCCGAAGTCCTCCTTCAACCACTCGATCATGACGCCGGCCTTCGTGTCGGCGCCGTAGCCGCGCTCGTGCGCGAGCGCCACGAGGTCGGCGGGGATGCGGCCGGTCCTCTGCTCGATGGTGTCGAGGTAGGCCTGGAAGGACATCGGGTGCTCCGCTCGCCGTGGGTGGGTCGTCGGGGGGAGGACGGTGCCCGAGTCCCGGACTCATCGGTGCCCGCCCACTAGGCTCGCGCCCATGAGCGAGCAGCCGACCTCGGTGTTCACGCCCGGCAGCCTCGGCGAGCCGGCGCCGCCGACGACCCGTCCGACGCGCCGGCCGCTGCAGTGGAACCCCGCCACCGACCTCGGCCTGCTGATCCTGCGCTTCGCGATCGGCGGCACGTTCGTCGCGCACGGCATGCAGAAGGTCTTCGGGCTGTGGAACGGTCCGGGCATCGGCGGGTTCGCCCAGGTCCTGGCCGGTTTCGGCTTCCGCGAGACGATCGCGCTGTCGTGGGTCACCGGCATCACCGAACTGGTCGCGGGCGGCTTCGTGGTGCTCGGCGTGGGCACGCCGCTCGCGGCGGCGGGCCTGGTGTCGATCATGCTCAACGTGGTGCTGCTCAAGCTCGGGGCGGGCGGCGGGTTCTTCGCGACGAGCCCGACCGGGGTGGAGCTGGAGGCGGTGCTCGGGCTCGGCGCCGCCGCGCTCGTGTTCACCGGGGCCGGGCACGTCGCGCTGGAGCGCGGGCGCACCTGGAACCGCCGCCCGGCGCCGTGGGGCGTGCTCGCGATGATCATCGGTGTGACGGCCGGGCTGCTCGTGTTCTTCCTGCTGCGCGGCCCGGTGCCGGTCGCCCCGTGACGGCGCCGCCCGACGCCGCCTGGCTCCCGGCGGCGGGGCGGGCGCTCGGCGGGGCACCCGTCGTCCGGTCGCGGACGCCGTTGGCCGGGGGCTACGTCGCCGCGAGCGTCGAGCGCGTCGACCTCGAGGTGGCCGGGCGGACCGTGCCCGTCGTGCTCAAGACGGCGTCGCCGGTGGAGGTGGCGGCCATGCGGGCGGTCACCGTGGTGCGGACCGACGCGGCCGTCCTCGCCGCGGGCGACGGCTGGCTGCTCGTGCCCTTCGTCGACGGCGCGCCCCCGGCCGACGGCGAGCCCGTGCCGGACGCGGTGTGGCGGACCCTCGCGCAGGTGCACGCGCACTGGTGGCGCAAGCGGCCCCGCGGGATCCCCGTGGTCGACGCCGCGCACTGGCGCGGGCTCTGCGACCGCACCCTCGTCGCGGTGCGGGGGGCCGCCGCGCGCACCGGTGACCCGGCGTTCGGCGAGGTGGCCGACGCGCTGGCCGCCTGGCGCGACGATCCCCGGATGGCCGCGGCGCTGGCCCTGCTGCCGCGCACCCTCGTGCACGGCGACGCGCACCGCGGCAACGTGCTGGGCGACTCGCTGATCGACTGGGGCAGCGCGCGCGTCGCCCCGGCCGCCGTCGACGTGCTGACGCTGGCCGGGGAGCCCGGGGCCACCGCGCCGGCGGCGTACACCGCGGTGTTCGGGCCCCCGCCCGCGCTCGCCGACGTCGAGCGCGCGTGGGCCGACGTGCACGTCCACGTCCACTACCTCGGCTTCGCCGCCGACCACCTGGGCGCGGCCCGGGTGACGGAGATGGCGGGCATCGCCGCCCGCGGGCTCGGCGCACTCGGCCCGGCCCTCGCCGCGCTCTGACGCGCGGCGAGGGGTCGGGGTCAGACGATCCGGCGGACCGCTCCGGTGTGCGCGCTGGTGGCCAGCGCCGCGTAGGCGCGCAGGGCCTTGGACACCGTCCGCTCGCGGTCACGGGGCTGCCACGGGCGCTCGGAGGCGTCCATCTTCTGCCGCCGCTCCGCGAGCACCTCGTCGGGCACGTCGACCGACAGCGTGCGGCTGCGGACGTCGATGAGGACGGTGTCGCCGTCCTCGATCAGGCCGATGACGCCGCCGTCGGCCGCCTCGGGGGAGATGTGCCCGACCGAGATGCCCGACGAGCCGCCGGAGAAGCGGCCGTCGGTGATCAGGGCGCACTTCGCGCCGAGCCCGGAGCCCTTGAGGAACGCGGTGGGGTGCAGCATCTCCTGCATCCCCGGGCCGCCTGCCGGGCCCTCGTAGCGGACCACGAGGACGTCGCCGGGCTGGATCTGCTTGGTGAGGATGACCGACACGGCCTCCTCCTGGCTCTCGACGACCCGCGCCGGGCCGGAGAAGTGCCACAGCTCCTCGGGGATGCCCGCGGTCTTGATGATCGCGCCGTGCGGGGAGATGTTGCCGCGCAGGACCGCGAGCCCGCCCTCGGTGGTGTAGGCGTGCTCGGCGTCGTGGATGCAGCCGGACACGGCGTCGGTGTCGAGCGAGGACCAGCGGTTCGACGTGGAGAACGCCTGCGTCGTGCGCACCCCGCCGGGGGCGGCGTGGAACAGCTCGACGGCCGTCTCCGACGGCGACTCCGCCCGGATGTCCCACTCCGAGAGCCAGGACTCCAGCGACGGCGAGTGCACCGTGTGCACGTCGGTGTTGAGCAGGCCCGCCCGCCACAGCTCGCCCAGGATGGCCGGGATGCCACCGGCGCGGTGGACGTCCTCCATGTGGTAGTCGGAGCTGGGGGAGACCTTCGACAGCGTCGGCACGCGCTTCGACACCGCGTCGATCGCGGCCAGGTCGAAGTCGACCTCGCCCTCCTGGGCCGCCGCCAGGATGTGCAGCACCGTGTTGGTGGAGCCGCCCATCGCGACGTCGAGGGCCATCGCGTTCTCGAAGGCCGCGCGGGTGGCGATGTTGCGGGGCAGCGCTGAGGCGTCGTCGTCGCGGTACCAGCGGGTGGCCAGCTCCATCACCGTGCGCCCGGCCTGCAGGAACAGCTCCCGGCGGGCGGTGTGCGTGGCGAGGGTCGAGCCGTTGCCGGGCAGCGCGAGCCCGAGCGCCTCGGTGAGGCAGTTCATCGAGTTGGCCGTGAACATGCCCGAGCACGAGCCGCAGGTGGGGCACGCCGAGCGCTCCACCTCGGTGAGGCCGTCGTCGTCGACCTCCGACGACGCCGACGCCGAGATCGCCGTGATCAGGTCGGTCGGCGCCTGCGCCACGCCCCCGACGACGACGGCCTTGCCCGCCTCCATCGGCCCGCCGGAGACGAACACGGTGGGGATGTTGAGGCGCATCGCGGCGTTGAGCATGCCGGGGGTGATCTTGTCGCAGTTGGAGATGCACACGAGCGCGTCGGCGGCGTGGCCGTTGACCATGTACTCGACCGCGTCGGAGATGACCTCGCGGCTGGGCAGGGAGTAGAGCATCCCGCCGTGGCCCATCGCGATGCCGTCGTCGACGGCGATGGTGTGGAACTCCCGCGGCACGCCGCCCGCCTCCGTGATCGCCCCCGCGACCAGGTCGCCCATGTCCTTGAGGTGCACGTGACCGGGCACGAACTGGGTGTAGGAGTTGGCGATGGCGACGATCGGCTTGCCGAAGTCGCCGTCGGTCATGCCGGTGGCGCGCCAGAGCGAACGTGCTCCGGCGGCGTTGCGGCCGTGGGTGGTGACGCGGGAACGCAGAGCCGGCATTACTGGTCTCCAGCCGGGTCGGCCAGCCGGCCGCCGGACGCGGCGGCGAGCTGGGGCAGGTCGCGGACGCCGACGGCGGGGAGCGGTAGCTCGGCACCGTCGCTCAGCACCGCGTGGACCCGGCCCTTGTCGGCCAGGCGCAGCGAGCTGATCTCCGACCACGGTACGCGCCTGCCCGCCAGCAGCGTGCGGACGGTGACGGCCTCCGCGTCGACGACGGTGCGCGTGCGCAGCGTCCACACGACGACGGCGACCGGGAGGAGGTAGACCAGCCACAGGAACGGGGCCCCGAAGGCCACCGGGGTCGCGCACACGGCGAAGACCAGCGCGAACAGGATCTGCAGCCGGGACGGCTGGAACGCGACGACGGACACGCCGCCATGCTGCCACCCGACGCCCGCGCGCGTGTCCCACGATGCGGTCCACGATTCCCACGGGATTGACGCTGCCGGCCCGTACCGTGCTAGCGTCGCCCCCATGTCCGTCACCGGGATCCTCGTACTCCGCAGGCGCGTCCACGCCTGAGCGGGTTCTCGGACGTCGACGCGCCACCCTCGCATCGCCCCACCCGGCGGTCGGGGGTTTTTTCATGCCCATTCCCACCATCAGCGAGGCAGAGCAGCCGATGACCACCGCCACGCCCCGATCCGGACCGAAACCGGCGCCGCCGCCCGGCCGACCGTCCCCGGCCCCGCAGGCCGTCCCCGGTCCCCGGGCCGAGACCCCGCGCTTCGACGCGGTGCCGATGACCGGCGCGCAGTCCCTCGTGCGCTCGCTCGAGGAGATCGGCTGCGAGGTGGTGTTCGGCATCCCGGGCGGCACGATCCTCCCGGCGTACGACCCGCTGCTCGACTCCACCAGGGTCCGCCACGTCCTCGTCCGCCACGAGCAGGGCGGGGGCCACGCGGCCACCGGGTACGCGCAGGCCACGGGCAAGGTCGGCGTCTGCATGGCCACCTCCGGCCCGGGCGCGACGAACCTCGTCACCCCGATCGCCGACGCCCACATGGACTCGATCCCGCTCGTCGCGATCACCGGGCAGCAGAGCCGGGCGCTGATCGGCACCGACGCGTTCCAGGAGGCCGACATCACCGGCATCACGATGCCGGTGACCAAGCACAACATGCTCGTCCACGACGCCAAGGACATCCCCCGGGCGATCACCGAGGCGTTCCACCTGGCCAGCACCGGCCGGCCGGGACCCGTCCTCGTCGACATCCCCAAGGACGTCCTGCAGGAGCAGACGACGTTCACCTGGCCCGCCGAGATGGAGCTGCCCGGCTACCGGCCGACGACCCGGCCGCACGGCAAGCAGATCCGCGAGGCCGCGAAGCTGATCTGCGCCGCGAAGCAGCCCGTGTTCTACGTCGGCGGCGGAGTCCTCAAGGCCCGGGCCTGGGACGAGCTCAAGGAGCTGGCCGAGCTCACCGGCATCCCGGTCGTCACCACGCTGATGGCCCGCGGGGCGTTCCCGGACAGCCACCCGCAGCACGTTGGCATGCCGGGCATGCACGGCACCGTCGCCGCCGTCGCCGCGATGCAGAAGTCCGACCTGCTGATCGCGCTCGGCTCGCGCTTCGACGACCGGGTCACCGGGGTGCTGTCGAGCTTCGCGCCGCACGCGCAGGTCGTGCACGCCGACATCGACCCGGCGGAGATCTCCAAGAACCGCCGCGCCGACGTCCCGATCGTGGGCGACTGCAAGGAGGTCATCACCGACCTCATCGAGGCCGTCACGGCCGAGCGCGCGGGCGGCACCGCCGACCTGACGGAGTGGTGGGCGCAGCTCGACGAGCTGCGCGGGCGCTTCCCGCTCGGCTACACCTGGCCCGCCGACGGCTCGCTCTCGCCCGAGTACGTCATCGAGCGGATCGGCCAGATCGCCGGCCCCGACGCGGTGTACGCCGCGGGCGTCGGCCAGCACCAGATGTGGGCCGCGCAGTTCATCAAGTACGAGAAGCCGCGGACCTGGCTCAACTCCGGCGGCCTCGGCACGATGGGCTTCGCCGTGCCCGCCGCGATGGGCGCGAAGATGGCCCGGCCCGAGGCCGTGGTGTGGTGCATCGACGGCGACGGCTGCTTCCAGATGACCAACCAGGAGCTCGCCACCTGCGCGATCGAGGGCATCCCGATCAAGGTCGCGATCATCAACAACGGCAACCTCGGCATGGTCCGGCAGTGGCAGAACCTGTTCTACAAGGAGCGCTACTCCAACACCGACCTCGGCACGCACAAGCACCGCATCCCCGACTTCAAGCTGCTCGCCGAGGCGATGGGCTGCGTCGGGCTGCGCGCGGAGCACAAGGACGACGTCGACCGCGTGATCAACGAGGCCATGGCGATCAACGACCGGCCGGTCGTCATCGACTTCGTGGTCGGCGCCGACGCCCAGGTCTGGCCGATGGTCGCCGCGGGCACCGGCAACGACGAGATCATGGCCGCCCGCAACATCCGCCCCCTGTTCGACGGCGACGAGCTCGTCGCCGACACCGGGACGATCGCGGCGGTCACCGCCGACGCGCTGACCGACCAGGACGAGTCATGATCGAGCGCCACACCCTGTCCGTCCTCGTCGAGGACAAGCCCGGCGTGCTCGCGCGCGTCTCCGGGCTGTTCTCGCGGCGCGGCTTCAACATCGTGTCCCTGGCCGTCGGCCCCACCGAGCAGGCCGGGGTGTCCCGGATGACGATCGTCGTGGCCGTCGACGACCTGCCGCTCGAGCAGGTCACCAAGCAGCTCAACAAGCTGGTCCACGTCATCAAGATCGTGGAGCTGGAGCCGGCCGCGTCCGTGCAGCGCGAGCTGCTGCTGGTCAAGGTCCGCGCCGATCCCGCCGTGCGGAGCCAGGTCCTGGAGATCGTCGACCTGTTCCGCGCCCACGCCGTCGACGTCACGCCGGAGGCCCTGACCGTCGAGGCCACCGGCACGGCCGAGAAGATCTCGGCGCTGCTCAAGAACCTGGAGCCGTTCGGCATCCGCGAGATGGTGCAGTCCGGGACGATCGCCGTCGGCCGCGGGCCGCGCTCGATCACCGCCACCGCTGTTCGTTAACCGAGAGGAACCCCTTCACCGTCATGAGCGTGAACATCTACTACGACGCCGACGCCGACCTGTCGATCATCCAGGGCCGCAAGGTCGCCGTGATCGGCTACGGCTCGCAGGGCCACGCCCACTCGCTGTCGCTGCGCGACTCCGGCGTCGACGTGCGCATCGGCCTGCCCGAGGGCTCCAAGAGCCGCGCGAAGGCCGCCGACGAGGGCCTGACGGTGGGCACGCCCGCCGAGGTCTCCGCCTGGGCCGACGTGATCATGATCCTGGCGCCGGACACGAAGCAGCGCTTCATCTACACCGACGACATCGCCCCGAACCTCAAGGCGGGCGACGCGATCTTCTTCGGCCACGGCTTCAACATCCGCTACGAGCTGATCAAGCCCCCGGCCGACGTCGACGTCGCGATGGTCGCCCCGAAGGGCCCCGGCCACCTCGTGCGCCGCCAGTTCGTCGACGGCAAGGGCGTGCCCGCGCTCATCGCCGTGGAGCAGGACGCCACCGGCGGAGCGAAGGCGCTGGCGCTGTCCTACGCCGCGGCCATCGGCGGCGCCCGCGCGGGCGTCATCGAGACCACGTTCACCGAGGAGACCGAGACCGACCTGTTCGGCGAGCAGGCCGTGCTCTGCGGCGGGGCCGCGGCGCTGGTCCAGACCGGGTTCGAGGTGCTCACCGAGGCCGGCTACGCCCCGGAGATCGCCTACTTCGAGTGCCTGCACGAGCTCAAGCTGATCGTCGACCTCATGTACGAGGGCGGCATCGCCAACGAGCGCTTCTCCATCTCCGACACCGCCGAGTACGGCGACCTCACCCGCGGCCCGCGCGTCGTCAACGCGCAGACCAAGGAGGAGATGAAGAAGATCCTCGGCGAGATCCAGGACGGCACCTTCGCCCGCGAGTGGGTGGCCGAGGACGAGGCCGGGCGGCCGAACTTCACCAAGCTGCAGGCCGAGGGTGCGGCGCACCCGATCGAGGAGGTCGGCGAGAAGCTGCGCGGCCTGATGAGCTGGGTGGGCAGCAAGGCGACCTGATCCGTCGTCCCCCTCGTCCCCGTCGTTGCAGCAAGGCCACCTTCCCGCCATCTCGTGGCGGGAAGGTGGCCTTGCTGCCGTTCGAGGCGGCGCCGGGATCGCCCGTTTCGTCCGGTGCTCCCGTCGGATCCGGGATACGGTCCCTCCTGGTGTGCCGGGAAGTCTGGTCGGCGTCCCTGTCGCCGACCCCGAGGACGTCCACCGCATGCCGCCACCCGCCCGACGCCGCCCGCCCGTCCCTCTTCGCCCGCGGGTCGTGGCCCGAGGCCCGTCGCATCGCCGAGATCCGGCGTGCCGAGGCCGTCGGCGGCATCCTGCTCGTCGTCGCCGCGGTCCTGGCGCTGATCTGGGCCAACTCGCCCTGGCGCGAGGCCTGCACCGCGCTGTCGGAGACCACGGTCGGCCCGGCTCGCCGACGCCGCCCGCGAGTTGGGGGAGATCCCGGGAGCGCTGCGGCTGCGGCTGCTGCAGACCGTCAGCGACGTGGCCTCGGACAAGAACAGCACGCTGGTCATGCCGTTCCGGATCGAGATGCTGCGGTTCTTCGAGAACGCCTCCGGCGGGGCGAAGCCGGCCGGCGCCGGCGCGACGCCCGCTGCCGACGAGCCCGCCACGGCGGCGGTGGACCCGGCCCCGGCCCGGACCGAGGTCAACGGCTCGACCCCGGCCGCGGCCATCACCACAGGTCCGGAGGCAGATCGGTCGTGACGTCGTCGAGGTCGCCGCGGGTGCGTGACGCGAGCGTCGCCGACGTGCGCTCCTCGAACTCCGACAGGGTCAGCCGCCCCTCGGCGACCGCCCGCTCCAGGCGCCGCCGGGCCGGGGGCGGCGGTCTAGCCTGCCCCCCGTGCCCGAGATCGAGAGCCCCGAGACCGACCGCGGGGCCGCGGAGCGGTTGACGTTCTTCTCCGACGCCGTGGTGGCCATCGCCATCACGCTGCTCGCCATCGAGCTGCCGGTGCCGGAGGGGGAGACGTCGGCCGAGTTCCTCGCCTCCGTGCAGGCGAGCGGGTTCGAGTACCTGGCCTTCGCGATCAGCTTCGTCGTCATCGCCAACCACTGGGCGGCCCACCACCGGGTCTTCCGCTGGGTCCGGCGGGCCGACAGCCCGGTGATCGGGCTGAACCTGCTCTGGCTGTTCCTCGTCGTGATCAACCCGTTCCTGACGCGGGTGCTCACCGAGGGCGACGTCGACCTCGTGCGCTTCGGGGCCTACGCGCTGGCGCAGGGGGTGCAGATGATCACCTTCGCCGTGATGGTGGCCGTGACGGCCCGGCGCGGCTGGTTCGACGCCGCCGCGCCCCGCTCGCTGACGCACCGCGGCTGGGTCCGCTCGCTGATCAACGCGAGCGGGTTCCTCCTCTCGCTGCCCGTGTTCCTGCTCGTGGGCACCTGGGCCTTCGCGGTGTGGGCGGTCGTCCCGGTGGCCGGGGGGATGGTCCGCCGGCGGCTGGACCGCCGAGCCGGCGGCTGACCGCTCGGTCCGCCCGGTCGCGTTCCCCCGGTCGGGATGCTCACGTCACCGGAGCCGGTGTCGGGCCGCGCACCTAGGATCAGGGGGTACCAGCCGCCGATCCGGGAGCCCTGCAACCGCCGTGAGCAACGCCGCCACCCGCCCTGTCGTCCTGCTCGCCGAGAAGCTCGCGCCGTCCGCGGTCTCGTTGCTGGGTGACGACGTCGAGATCCGCCACGTCGACGGCACCGACCGGCCGGCGCTGCTGGCCGCCCTCGCCGACGCCGACGCGCTGCTCGTCCGCTCGGCCACGCAGGTCGACGCCGAGGCGCTCGCCGCGGCCCCGCGGCTCAAGGTCGTCGCGCGGGCGGGGGTCGGCCTCGACAACGTCGACGTCCCCGCCGCCACCGCGCGCGGCGTGATGGTCGTGAACGCGCCGACCTCCAACATCGTCTCCGCCGCCGAGCACGCCGTCGCGCTCATGCTCGCCGCCGCCCGTCACATCCCCGCGGCCGACGCGTCCCTGCGCGCGGGCAAGTGGGCCCGCAGCGCGCTGACCGGCACCGAGATCAACGGCAAGGTCGCCGGCATCGTCGGCCTCGGCAAGATCGGGCAGCTGGTCGCGCAGCGGCTCGCGGCGTTCGGCGTCGAGCTCATCGCCTACGACCCGTACGTCGCCCCGGCCCGCGCCGCGCAGCTGGGCATCGAGCTCGTCTCACTCGACGAGCTCCTGCAGCGCGCCGAGCTGATCTCCATCCACCTGCCCAAGACCCCGGAGACGCTCGGGCTCATCGGCAAGGACCAGCTCGCGATCACCAGGCCGGGCGTGATCATCGTCAACGCCGCGCGCGGCGGCCTGGTCGACGAGGACGCGCTCGCCGAGGCCGTGCGCAGCGGGCACGTCGGCGGGGCGGGGATCGACGTCTACGTCGAGGAGCCCACCACGTCGAGCCCGCTGTTCGAGATCCCGCAGATCGTGGTCACCCCGCACCTGGGCGCGTCCACGGACGAGGCGCAGGACCGCGCGGGCACCGACGTCGCGCGGTCGGTGCAGCTCGCACTGGCCGGGGAGTTCGTGCCGGACGCGGTCAACGTGCAGATCGGGGGCGTCGTCGGCGAGGAGGTGCGCCCGTGGCTGCCGCTGACGCAGAAGCTGGGCACCGTGCTCTACGCCGTCGCCGGTCGCGTGCCGAGCACCATCACCGTCGACGTCTCGGGCGAGCTGGCCTCCGAGGACGTCTCGGTGCTGCAGCTCGCCGCGTTGCGCGGGGTGTTCACGCACGTCGTCGAGGACCAGGTCACGTTCGTCAACACCCCGGCGCTGGCGGCCGAGCGGGGCGTCGACGTGGAGCTGACGACGGCCCCGGAGAGCGAGAACTTCCGCTCGGTCGTGCAGCTGCGCGCCGCGATGCCCGACGGCGAGTCGATCACCGTCTCCGGCACGCTGACCGGCCGCTCCCAGGTGCAGAAGCTCGTCGAGGTCAACGGGCGCCACTTCGACCTGCGCGCCGAGGGCGAGGTGCTGCTGCTCGAGTACGGCGACCGGCCCGGCGTCATGGGGCGCGTCGGCTCGCTGCTGGGCGAGGCCGCGGTCAACATCGAGGCCGCACAGATCAGCCAGACCACCGACGGCTCCGACGCGATCATGCTGCTGCGCGTCGACCGGCCCGTCGACCCGGGCGTGCTGGAGCCGATCGGCGCCTCGGTCGGCGCGCGCATCACGCGGCTGATCTCCTTCGACGACTGAGGCCGCATTGGCCCGCTCGGGGGCGTGTCGCGGGCCGACCGGGTCCGCTGGGGCGCGGTTTCACCCGGCGGGGTGACCCCGTTGGGGTGAGGCGCGCCGTGGAGGCCCGATCGCGGCCGGTAACGTGCGGTCCGGCCCGTCGGCAGTGCGAGGAACGCGCGGGTCCAGTCACGAGAGGAAACCCCAGTCATGCGCCTTGCGGTCATTCCCGGCGACGGCATCGGGCCGGAGGTCATCGAGGAGGCGCTGAAGGTTCTCGAGGAGGTCGCGCCGGGCGCGGAGACGACCACCTACGACCTCGGCGCGGCGCGCTGGCACTCCACCGGCGAACTGCTGCCCGAGTCGGTGCTCACCGAGCTCCAGCAGCACGACGCGATCCTGCTCGGCGCGGTCGGCGACCCGTCGGTCCCCAGCGGGATCCTCGAGCGCGGGCTGCTGCTGCGCCTGCGTTTCGAGCTCGACCACCACGTCAACCTGCGCCCCGCCCGGCTCTACCCCGGTGTGCGCGGGCCGCTGTCCGGCAACGCCGAGATCGACATGGTCGTCGTCCGCGAGGGCACCGAGGGCCCCTACGTCGGCACCGGCGGGCTGCTCCGCAAGGACACGCCCCACGAGATCGCCACCGAGGTCAGCGTCAACACCGCGTTCGGCGTCGAGCGGGTCGTCCGCGACGCCTTCGCCCGGGCCGAGCGCCGCCCGCGCAAGCACCTCACGCTGGTGCACAAGACCAACGTGCTGACCTACTCCGGGCGCCTGTGGTCGCGGCTGGTGGAGGAGGTGTCGCTGGAGCACCCCGACGTGTCGGTGTCCTACCTGCACATCGACGCCGCCACGATCCACATGGTCACCGACCCCGGCCGCTTCGACGTGATCGTCACCGACAACCTGTTCGGCGACATCCTCACCGACCTCGCGGCCGCCGTCACCGGCGGCATCGGCCTCGCCGCCAGCGGCAACCTCGACGGCAGCCGCAACAACCCCAGCATGTTCGAGCCGGTGCACGGCAGCGCGCCCGACATCGCCGGGCAGGGCATCGCCGACCCCACCGCCGCGGTGCTCTCCGTCGCCCTGCTGCTCGACCACCTGGGCAACGTCGAGGAGGCCCGACGCATCGAGGCCGCGGTGGCCTTCGACCTCGCCACCCGCGACCACGCCGCCACGGGCCACACCCGCAGCATCGGTGACCGCCTCGCCGCGCTGGTCAGCAGCCACGCCGGTGTGAGCTGACGCCTCCCGCCCCGCCCCGCCCCGCCCCGCCGTTGCAGCATGGCCACCTTCACGCAGCCGCACTGCAGGAAGGTGGCCATGCTGCACAACGGGCGGGCGTTCAGCGGGCGGGCGTTCAGGACGGGCGTTCGGCACGGAGCGGAGGGCGTGGACGGGCCGCCGCCCGGGCGTGGACCGCGCGCAGGATCGCCACCACCTCCTGCGGATCGCTCAGGATCATCTTCGGCTTCGACGCCACGTACACGGCGCCGGCGGCGGTGAACAGGGCGGCGCGCTGCACGGTGTAGTCGTGCGCGGCCGGATCCAGGTGCCACTCGGTGGACTCGATCTCCCAGACCATCGCCACGTCGTCCACCCAGCAGTCGGCGGTGCCGATCGCCCGTCCGTCGAGGGTGCGGACGGGGGGCGTTCCACCAGGCTTCGGGCAGACCGGCCCGCCGCCAGAGCCGCATCGCGGCGGCCTCGGCCGCCGACCGCACGCCGTCCGCGACGTCGCGCAGGACGCGGTTGGGGAGCGCGGTACCCCGGCGTGAGCTCGTCGAGACCTCCCGGGCGAGGTGGGAGACGGTGCAGAGGCGGCGCTGGACGGCGTCGGACATCAGCTCGGTGATCTCCCCGTGGCGGGACAGCCGGCGGGTGGCGTCGGCGCACGCCCGGGCCACGGGCGCGAGGGGCAGACCCGCGCGCAGGACCGGCGTCGGGAGGTGGGTCGTCCGCTCGACGTGGACGAAGCCCACCGACCGGACCTGCCGCGAGTGCGGGACGAGGACGTGCACCTCCTGGCTCGTCGCGTCGCTGCGGCGGGCCGGGCCGCGCTGCAGCCCGTGCATCCGGCAGGCCTCGATCCCGGTCACCACGGCCGAGGGGCCGCCGAGCAGCAGGGCGGCCACGAGGTGCTGGCGCCTGGTCGGGGTGCCGCTGAACAGGTGGACGATCCCCGGCAGCATCCGCTGCCACGGCCCGCCCTCGAGGCACCGGTGGTAGACGGTGCGCTCGGGTACGCCCGCGGCGACGAGTTGCCGGGCGGAGGCGACGCCCTCGGGGAAGGCGACGCGCAGATCGACGAGCGAGGGGGCGGTCCTGGGCATCGCGTCATGCTGGCGGCAGGAGCACGGCTGCGTGGCGGGTTCGGCAGAACCGGTTGCAGGATGGCCACCTTCACGCAACGAGATGGCGTGAAGGTGGCCATGCTGCAAGGGCGGAGCGGGGTGGAACAGGAGCAGGAGCAGGAGCAGGGTGGAGCAGGAGCGGAGGTCAGGCCTCGTTCGCCGGGCCCGTCAGCAGCGACACGCCCGCACCGGCGAAGTTGGGGAGGTCGGCCACCGCCGCCTGCCCGTGCTCCCCGCCCATGCCGGCCCCGAAGGAGGCCTCGTCGGCGAAGTCGAGCACCGCGACCAGGTAGTACGGGGGCTTGTTGCCCTCGGGGTCGGGCCCGGGGTGGCTGATCGTGTAGCGGAGCAGGCCGGGGATCTTCTTGGCGATCTCCGCGTGCACCTCGGTGTAGTGCTTGTCGAACGCGGCCGGGTCCTCGGGGTGGTTGTAGAGGGCGGTGAGCTGGTACAAGGCGGCGCCTTTCGCTGACGAGACCACGTGCGGCGGTGCACGCAGGTCGGTGTCAACACCCTGGTGGATCGTCGGCGGGGGTGCCTACCGTCGTCCCGCGATGTGGGACAGCGGTGTGACAGGTCGGGCGCGCCCGTGCCATGCTCGCCGACGTGTTCCACACCGCGATCATTATCGGCAGGCGCGACGGCTAGCTCCACCAGGCCGCCGCGCAGACCTCTCGCATCCGCGAGGGGTCTTTTTTGTTGCCGATGAGGAGATCGAGATGTCCCGCACCGCCCCCGCCGCCACCCCGCTCGGCGACGCCTTCCACGTCTACGACACGACGCTGCGCGACGGTGCGCAGCGCGAGGGCGTCTCGTACTCGGTGGCCGACAAGCTCGCGGTGGCCCGCCACCTCGACGCGCTCGGCGTCGGCTTCGTGGAGGGCGGCTGGCCGGGGGCGATGCCGAAGGACACCGAGTTCTTCGCCCGGGCCGCGGCGGGGGAGCTCGACCTGCGCCACGCCGCGCTGGTCGCCTTCGGGGCCACCCGCCGGCCCGGCACGACGGCGGCGCAGGACCCGCAGGTCCGCGCGCTGCTCGACAGCGCGGCACCGGTCGTCACGCTGGTCGCGAAGTCCGACCGCCGCCACGTCGAGCGCGCCCTGCGCACCGACGCGGCGGAGAACTGCGCGATGGTCGCCGACACCGTGGCGTTCCTCGTCGGCGAGGGCCGGCGCGTGTTCGTCGACGCCGAGCACTTCTTCGACGGCTACGCGTTCGACCCCGACTCCGCGCTCCGCGTGCTCGACGCGGCCGCCGGAGCGGGCGCCGACGTCGCGGTCCTGTGCGACACGAACGGCGGCATGCTCCCCCTGGGCATCGCCGAGGTGGTGACCGAGGTGGCGGCCCGCACGGGCTTCCGCCTCGGGATCCACTGCCAGGACGACACCGGCTGCGCGGTCGCCAACTCGGTGGCCGCGGTGCAGGCCGGCGCCACGCACGTCCAGTGCACGGCGAACGGCTACGGGGAACGGGCCGGCAACGCCGACCTGTTCGCCGTCGTCGGGAACCTGGTGACCAAGCTGGGGATGCCCGTCCTACCGGACGGGGCCCTGGCGGAGATGACCCGCACCTCGCACGCGTTGGCGGAGATCGCCAACATCGCTCCCGACACCCACCAGGCCTACGTCGGGACGTCAGCGTTCGCCCACAAGGCGGGCCTGCACGCGAGTGCGATCAAGGTGGACCCGGAGCTGTACAACCACATGAACCCCGTGGACGTCGGCAACGGGCAGCGGATCCTCGTCACCGAGATGGCCGGCCGGGCCAGCGTCGAGCTCAAGAGCACCGAGCTCGGCGTCGACCTGGCCGGCCACCCCGACGCCGTGTCGTCGGTCGTGGCGACGGTGAAGGCGCGCGAGGCGCAGGGCTGGTCGTTCGAGGCCGCCGACGCCTCGCTCGAACTGCTCATGCGCACCGCCCGCGGCGACTCGGACCCCACACCGTTCGCGTGCGAGTCCTACCGCGTCATCACCGAGCAGCGCGCCGACGGCGAGGTCGTGGCCGAGGCGACGGTCAAGATCGTCGTCGACGGGGAGCGGATCATCGCGACCCGCGAGGGCAACGGCCCCGTCAACGCCCTCGACGCCGCCCTGCGCGGCGCGCTCGCCCCGTCCTGCCCGTGGCTCGCCGACGTCGAGCTCACCGACTACAAGGTCCGCATCCTCGGGCGCGACGGGCCTGGTCACGGCACCGGGGCGGTGACGCGGGTGCTGATCGAGTCGTCGGACAAGGCGGGGGAGTGGACGACGGTCGGCGTGCACGGCAACGTCGTCGAGGCGTCCTGGCTCGCGCTGGTCGACTCCCTGGCCTACGCCGCGCTGCGCAGCCCGCTCACGACAGGCTGACGCCGCGCTCGAAACCGCGGCGCAGCACGGTGATCGTGCGCGTCCGGACCACGCCCTGCACCTGGTAGAGCATCCGCAGCACGTCCTCCAGCCCCTCGGGGCCCGACGCGCGCACCTTGAGCAGGAAGTTGCTGTTGCCCGCGACGGAGTGCGCCTCCTCGACGCGCGGGTCGTCCCGCGCGGCGGCGAAGACGTGGTCGCGGGCCCAGCCCTCCGTGTCGAGCAGGACGAAGGCGAGGACGTCGACGCCGAGCGCGTCGGGATCGACCTCCACCGTCGTCCGGCGGATCACCCCGGACGCCCGGAGCCGGCGCACCCGCTCGTGCACCGCGGCGGGGGAGAGCGACACCTCCCTGCCGAGCTGCGCGTAGGTGCGGTCGGCGTCGTCGAGGAGGAGGCCGACGATCCTCCGGTCCATCGGGTCCATGCCCCCATCCTGACAGGGGTTCGGCCGAAGAGTCTTCACGATGAACGCCGAACGCTGGATCGGCCGCTCCGACCGAAGCATCTTCGGTGCATGACCCGCCACTTCACCGTCCTCACCGCGGGGGTCGTCGCGGTCGGGGCGCAGTCGTTCCTGCTCGCCCCGCTGCTGCCCGACCTCGCGACCGCGCTGCACGCCACCCCGGCGGAGATCGGGCGGGCGCTCGCCGCGTACGGGGTCGGCGTCGTGCTGGCGGCCCTGCTGCTCGGCCCGCGGCTGGACCGCGTGCCGCGGGCGGGCGCGCTGACGGCCGGGGCCGCCGCGCTCGCGGTGAGCGCGGCGGTCTCCGCGCTCGCCCCGAACTGGGAGGTGCTCGCCGCCGCACAGGTGCTGGCCGGGGCGGGTGCGGGGGTCGTCCTGCCCGCGACCTACGCGTTCGCGGCGGAGCTCGCCGCCCCCGGCACCGAGGCGCGCGCGACCGGACGGGTGCTGACGGGCTGGTCGGTCGCGCTCGTCGCGGGGGTCCCGGTGTCGACGCTGCTGGCCGACCTCGTCGGCTGGCGCGGGGTGCTCGGGGCGCTCGCGGTGCTGGCCGGGGCGCAGGTGGTGCTCTACCGGACCCTGCCCTCCCCGGCCGTCCCCTCGGCCCCGCGACCCCGGCTCGCCACGGCCCTGCGGCTCCCCGGTGTCGCGCGGCTGCTGCTCGGCACGCTGGCGTTCATGAGCGCGTTCTACGCCGTGTTCGGGTTCGCGGGGGCGGAGATCCGGCTGCTGCACGGCGGTGGCGCGGCCGGGGCGGGGCTGCTCGCGCTCTGCTACGGCGTCGGGTTCGGGCTCGGCGCGGCGACCGACCGGTACGCAGGCCGCGTCGGGCTCGCCCCCGTCCTCGCGGCGCTGGCCGGGGTCTACCTCCTGCTCGCGGCGACCGTCGGCCTGCTCCCGGCCCTGCTCGCCGCGGCCGTGGCGTGGGGCCTGGTCAACCACGTCGCGCTGACGCTGCTGGTCAGCCGGCTCTCCGCGGCCGCCCCCGACGCCCGCGGCGCGGTGCTGGCGCTCAACTCCGCGGCCACCTACGGCGGGGCCGCGGTGGCCGGGCTGCTCGCCGGACCCCTGTACGAGGCCGCGGGTCTGGGGTGGGTGGCCGTCGCAGGGGCGGTGGTGGTCGCGGCGGCGATCCCGGTGACGCGGAGCCGCACGGCGCGACCGGTGGCGGTCGGGAGCTGACCCCCGGCCGTGGGGCGAGCCGCCTACCGGGCCGGCTCCGGCGCCCGGCGGGCCCAGTCGGGGGCGTGCTCGGGCAGCGGGCCGATCGCCACCGCCCGCGCCGGGATCCCCTGCAGCACGGGGAACCGCTGCAGCATCCGCAGGGGGAACGGCAGGCTCGCGAGCGGGGCGGGGGCGAGGCCGCCGTCGTCGGTGATCCCGGTGGGGGCGCCCGTGGCAGCGGCGGCCGTCGCGCCGACGACCGGACCCAGGACCACCCGGTGCGCGATCCGCTGCGCCCCCTGCACCAGAGCGGTCGCCCACCAGCGCCGCCGCTGCACCTTCCGCAGCACCGACGGCGGCACGAGACCCCCGCTGCGCAGGGCCGGGGCGAGGATGCGGGCGGCGGCGACGGCGTCGGCGACGGCGAGGTTGATGCCGACCCCGCCCACCGGCGACATCGCGTGCGCCGCGTCGCCGATCAGCAGCAGCCCGTCGAGGTCCCAGCGCCGCAGCCGCTCCAGCCGGACGTCGAGCAGCTTGACGTCGTCCCACGACTCCAGCGCGCCCGTGCGGTCGGCCATCCACGGCAGCAGCCCGCCGAACCGGCGCCGCAGCTCCCCGATGCCGGCGGCGCGCAGCGCGGTGTCGCCGCCCTTGCGGATGAGGTAGCCGCACTGCCAGTACTCGCCGCGGTCGATCATCACGCACAGGTGACCGGTGGAGAACCGGCCGACGCCGCCGACCGGGTCGCCCTCGCGGCGCGGCAGCCGGAACCACCAGACGTCCATCGGCACGCCGAACGAGCGCGGCTCGAGCGCGGCGGCCGCGCGCACGGCGGACCCGCGGCCGTCGCAGGCGACGGTGAGGTCGGCGCGCACGTCGTGCTCGGTGCCGTCGGAGCGGTCGACGTACCGGACGCCCGTGACGCGGCTCCCGTCGCGCAGCAGCCCGACGACCTCGGCCTCCCGGCGCAGCGTGAACGTCGGCTCCTCGGCGGCGGCGTCGGCGAGAAGGTCGAGGAAGTCCCACTGCGGGACGAGCGCGATGTGCGGGTGGGCACCCGGGAGGCGCCGCATGTCGGCGACGTGCGCCGTGCCCTCGTCGAGCTGGACGGTGATCCGCTCCAGGCGGCGCTGCGGGACGGCGGCGAAGCGCTCGCCGAGGCCCAGCTCGTCGAGCAGGTTCAGGGTGGAGGCGTGGACGGTGTCGCCGCGGAAGTCGCGCAGGAAGTCGGCGTGCTTCTCCAGCACCGTGACCTCGACGCCGGCGCGGGCCATGAGCAGGCCGAGGACCATCCCGGCCGGGCCCCCGCCGACGACGAGGCAGGTGGTGCGCTCCGAATTCACCATGCGTTGAATAATACGCCGATCCGATAGCCTGGCAAGACCATGACTGTTCGCGTCCGCTTCTGCCCCTCCCCGACCGGTACGCCGCACGTCGGGCTCATCCGCACCGCGCTGTTCAACTGGGCGCACGCCCGGCACAGCGGCGGCAGCTTCGTGTTCCGGATCGAGGACACCGACGCCAGTCGCGACTCGGTCGAGTCCTACGAGGCCCTGCTCGACGCCCTGCGCTGGCTCGGTCTCGACTGGGACGAGGGCCCCGAGATCGGCGGCGACCACGGCCCGTACCGGCAGAGCGAGCGCGGCGAGCTCTACGCCGACGCGCTGGCGAAGCTGATCGACGCGGGCGAGGTCTACGAGTCGTTCTCGAAGGCCGAGGAGATCGAAGCGCGCCACCGTGCGGCCGGCCGCGACCCCAAGCTCGGCTACGACAACGCCGACCGCGAGCTCACCGACGAGCAGCGGGCCGCCTACCGCGCGGAGGGCCGCGCGCCCGTCTACCGGCTGCGCATGCCCGACCGCGACATCACCTTCACCGACCTCGTCCGCGGCGACGTCACGTTCCGGGCCGGCACCGTGCCCGACTTCGTGCTCGCCCGCGGCGACGGCTCGCCGCTCTACCCGCTGACCAACCCGCTCGACGACGCCCTCATGGGCATCACCGACGTCCTGCGCGGCGAGGACCTGCTCTCCTCCACGCCCCGGCAGATCGCGCTGCTCGAGGCGCTGCAGCGCGTCGGCATCGGCGACGGCCCCTTCCGCTACGGGCACCTGCCGCTCGTCACGGGGGAGGGGAACCGCAAGCTGTCCAAGCGCGACCCGGAGTCGAACCTGTTCCTCTACCGGGAACGCGGATTCGTCCCCGAGGGCCTGCTCAACTACCTCGCCCTGCTGGGCTGGTCGATCGGGGAGAACCGCGACGTCTTCACGATGGACGAGATGGTCGCCGCATTCGACGTGAGCCGCGTCTCCGGCAATTCCGCGCGGTTCGACCTGAAGAAGGCCGAGGCCATCAACGCCTCCCACCTGCGCGCGCTGCCGGTCGAGGACTTCGCCCGCCGCGTCCAGCCGTACCTCGCGGTGGAGGGTGTGGCGATCGACACCGACGCCGACCGTGCACTGCTCGCGGCCGCAGCCCCGCTGGTGCAGGAGCGCAGCGTCGTCCTGTCCGACGCGGCCCGGATGCTGCGCTTCCTCTTCGTCGACGGCGCGGACTTCGTGCTCGACGAGGACGCCGCCTCCAAGAACCTCGGCCCCGACGCCGCACCGGTGCTCGAGGCGGCCCTGACCGGCCTCGATGCGCTCCAGGACTGGTCCACCTCGGCCATCGAGGAGTCCCTCAAGGCCTCCCTGATCGACGGCCTGGGACTCAAGCCGCGCAAGGCGTTCGCGCCCGTGCGGGTGGCCGTCAGCGGCCGGACGGTGTCGCCGCCGCTCTACGAATCGATGGAGCTGCTGGGTCGCGAGCGGTCCCTCGCGCGACTGAGGGGTGGTGTGGAGCGGGCGGGAGGGCTCGGCTAGAGTACTCAGCGCAGGGCACGGACACCGGGTTCGCACCGACTGGAACTCCGGATGATCGTGAGCCTTGGGGTATGGTGTAATTGGCAACACAGCTGTTTCTGGTACAGCCATTCTAGGTTCGAGTCCTGGTACCCCAGCGGAAACACCAGAGCGGTACGTAGTACAGTTTCATGAGTTTCTTAGGGCCCCGTCGTCTAGCGGCCTAGGACGCCGCCCTCTCAAGGCGGTAGCGCGGGTTCAAATCCCGTCGGGGCTACACAGGCACACGATCCCCCACTCCGATCCGGAGTGGGGGATCGTTGCGTTCCGGGACGGTTCGCGCCCTCTCGGGGCCCCGGCGGCGCGCGAGAGCCGGGACATCGCGCGGGCAGGGCGGCGTGAGGGGCCGTGCGCGGCCCTCGGCCACGCCGGCGGACGGCGACGAGCCGCGCGCGGGGAGAGCGAGCCGACGGCCGCACCCGCCGGACGACCGGTGGGTCAGGAGGCCGGGAGCGAGCCGCTCCGCGCCGCGGCGGCGGGAAGCGCCGTTGTGGGAGGTGGAGGATCCGTGGTGGGGGGTGGCGGCGGGTCCGTCGTCGGCGGCGGGGGCTCCTCCGAGGAGGGAGGCGGAGGCGCCGCTGTCGTGGGCGCGGGTGGCACTGGGGACTGCGGGGCTCGGGTGCGGGTGGGGGCGACCGCGGGAGGCGGCTCGTCGGCTGCGGGGGCCTCCGTCGACTCCACCGGCGTCGGGGTGCCGAGCACCTCCGACGACACCGGCGGCAGGATCGGCACCGTCGAGGTGCGGTCGGTGTTGGCCGTCGGCTCCGGGGTGGGGGCGGGCATCAGCACCACCGTCGCGACGACGCCGATCGCGGCGGCCAGGCCGCCTGCCGACACCAGGAACGCCCCGCCGCGGCGCCGCCGGGGCTCCGGGCGGTCGTAGTCCTCCTCGCGGTACTCGGTGACCTCGAGGTCCATCGGCGGGCGCACCGGGTACGGCGACGCCATCTGCCGCGGCGGCGGCACGACCTGCGTCGCCATCTCGCCGCCCTGCACCGGGATGCGGCCCTGCTGGGCCCCGGCCGGGAGGAACCCGGCCGATCCCGACGCCGCAGCGGTCGCCATCCCGCCGCCGATCCCGGCACCGAGTGCTCCGGTCCCCGACGGTCCCGGGCCCATCCCGATCGCCCCGACCCCGACCCCGGCCGGCGCACCGGGCGCTCGCTGGTGGCCGGTGGCGCGCACCCCGCCGGGCACCGGCGAGCCGCCCCGCGGCTGCGGGACGTGCGGACCGGTGCCGGCGAGCGCGACCGGGTCGAGGGAGAGCGCGGCGCCCATCGCGATGGCGTTCTTCGGGTCGGCGTCGACGGCGACGGGCCGCCCCAGCTGCTCCGACACCAGCTGCGCCACCAGCGGGATCCGCGACGACCCGCCGACCAGCAGCACCGCGGTGAGCTGGTCGGGCGTGAGCCCCGCGGAGGAGACCGCACGCCGCAGCGCGGCGACCGTGTCCTCGATCTGCGGCCGGATCATCGCCTCGAACTCGCTGCGGTGCAGGCGGACCGAGCCCTGAGACCCGGGCAGCAGCACCGGGATCGAGACCTCGGTGTCGCTGCTCAGCGCCTCCTTGGCCTCCGAGCACTCGCGGCGGACGGCGGCGACGGCGGCGAGCACGGCGGGGTCGGCGTCGTCGAGGCCGTCGAAGGCCTCCGGCATCCCGGCGCGGACGTGGTCGAACACGACCTGGTCGAAGTCGATGCCGCCGAGCCGCTCGATGCCCTCCGGACGGCCGATCGTGCCGAACCCCTGCGGGCCCTTGTGCACGATCGCGGCGTCGAACGTGCCGCCGCCCAGGTCGTAGACGGCGATGGTGGACCCGGACTCCAGCCGTTCCGCCGACGCGTAGTGCAGCGCGGCGGCCTGCGGCTCGGCCAGGAACGAGACCTGCATGCCCTGCCCGGCCAGTGCGCCGCCGAGGAGCTCCTTCTTCAGCGGACCCCACGACGCGGGGTGGGTGACGGCGATCCGGGCGGCGGGACCGCCCTCGCGCTCACCCACCCGGTCGACGACCCAGCGCACGACCCGCGCGGAGAGCTCCTGCGGCGACCACGCCACCCCGGCGAGGACGAGCGGGGTCGGGTCGCCGATGCGGCGCTTGAACTCGCGCACGACCCGGGCGGGGTCGGTGAGGGCACGGCGCTCCGCGGCCTCCCCGACGAGCACGGAGCCGTCGGTCCCGGCGTAGAGGACCGACGGGACGGAGCTGGACCGGTCGCCGAGGTTGACGATCTCGATCTCGCCCGGTCGCGTGCCCGGGTGACCGACGGCGGCCGACGTCCTCGTCGTACCCAGATCGATCCCGAGCAAGTAGGTCATCGTGCCCCGTCTCCGTCGCCGGTCCTCACCCTGCGTGCAACTGCGACACGGTATCGGGTCCCCGATGACCCTTTCGGTCGGGTGTCGGCTACAGCCGGTGTTGCAGGGCCTCGGCGGCGGCGAGCAGGTCGGCCGCCCAGCGCACGCCCGGGCGTCGCCCGATCCGGTCGACGGGCCCCGACACCGACACCGCGGCGACGACGTGCCCGCTCCCGTCGCGGACGGGGGCCGACACGCTCGCGACGCCCGACTCGCGCTCGGCGACGCTCTGGGCCCAGCCGCGCCGCCGGACGTCGAGCAGGACGCGCTCGGTGAAGGTGGCCTCGCCCAGCACCGCGCGCTGCACGGCGGGCTCGGCCCACGCGGCGAGCACCTTGGCCCCGGACCCCGCGGTCATCGGCAGCCGGGAGCCGACCGGCACCGTGTCGCGCAGGCCGCTCGCGGGCTCGGCCGTGGCCACGCAGACGCGCTGCGTGCCGTCGCGGCGGTAGAGCTGCACGCTCTCGCCGGTGATGTCGCGCAGCCGCGGCAGGACGGCCGCGGCCGCCTCCAGCAGCGGGTCCGCGCCGCCCGCGGCCAGCTCGGCCAGCGCGGGGCCGGGGCGCCAGCGCCCGTCGGCCCCGCGGCTGAGCAGCCCGTGGACCTCGAGCCCGACGGCGAGGCGGTGGGCGGTGGCGCGGGGCAGCCCGGTGCGCTGGCACAGCTCGGCCAGACCGCACGGCTCGGTGGCCACGGCGCGGAGCACGCCCACGGCCTTGTCGAGCACGCCGATGCCGCTATGCTGTCTCACACCGCGATACTAGCGTCCCAACAGCTGGACGGTAACACTAGACAGGGGCTCAATCATGGCGCGCACTCTGGCCGAGAAGGTGTGGGACCTGCACCTCGTCCGCGAGGGGGAGGGAAACGAACCGGACCTCCTCTACATCGACCTGCACCTCGTGCACGAGGTCACCAGCCCGCAGGCGTTCGACGGTCTCCGCCTCGCCGGCCGCCCGGTGCGCCGCCCGGACCTCACGCTGGCCACCGAGGACCACAACGTCCCCACCAAGGACGTCGACCTCCCGATCGCCGACCCCGTCTCCCGCACCCAGGTGGAGACGCTGCGCAAGAACTGCGCGGAGTTCGGCGTGCCGCTGTACCCGATGAACCACGCCGAGCAGGGGATCGTGCACGTCGTCGGCCCGCAGCTCGGGCTGACGCAGCCGGGCACCACGGTCGTCTGCGGCGACAGCCACACCTCCACGCACGGCGCGTTCGGCGCGATGGCCTTCGGGATCGGCACCTCCGAGGTCGAGCACGTGCTGGCCACGCAGACGTTGCCGCTCAAGCGGTTCAAGACGATGTCGATCACGGTGAACAGCGCCGACGGCACGCTGCGGCCGGGCGTCACGAGCAAGGACGTCGTGCTGGCGATCATCGCGCAGATCGGCACCGGGGGCGGGCAGGGCTACGTGCTCGAGTACCGCGGCAACGTCATCGAGAACCTGTCGATGGAGTCCCGGATGACCATCTGCAACATGTCGATCGAGGCCGGCGCCCGCGCGGGGATGATCGCCCCCGACGAGACGACGTTCGCCTACCTGAAGGGCCGCGACCGCGCGCCCGCCGGCGAGGCGTGGGACGAGGCCGTCGCCGCGTGGCGCGAGCTGCGCACCGACGACGACGCGGTGTTCGACGCCGAGGTCACCATCGACGGCGACGCGCTCACCCCGTTCGTCACCTGGGGCACCAACCCGGGGCAGGGCCTGCCGCTGGGCGAGTCCGTGCCCGACCCGGCGCAGATCGTCGACGAGAACGAGCGCGTCTCCGCGGAGAAGGCGCTGACCTACATGGGGCTCACGGCCGGGCAGCCGCTGCGCGAGGTCGCCGTCGACACGGTGTTCGTGGGCTCCTGCACCAACGGCCGGATCGAGGACCTGCGCGCCGCGGCCGACGTCATCAAGGGCCGCACGGTGGCCGACGGCGTCCGGATGCTGGTGGTGCCCGGGTCGATGCGGGTGCGGTTCCAGGCCGAGGAGGAGGGCCTCGACGAGGTGTTCACCGCGGCGGGGGCCGAGTGGCGCTCCGCGGGCTGCTCGATGTGCCTGGGCATGAACCCCGACCAGCTCGCCCCCGGCGAGCGCAGCGCGTCCACGTCCAACCGCAACTTCGAGGGCCGCCAGGGCAAGGGCGGCCGCACCCACCTCGTGTCGCCGCTGGTCGCCGCCGCGACCGCCGTCCGCGGCACCCTGTCGAGCCCGGAGGACCTGGTCTGATGGACGCCTTCTCCACCCACACCGGAATCGGTGTGCCCCTGCGCCGCGCCAACGTCGACACCGACCAGATCATCCCGGCGGTCTACCTCAAGCGCGTCACGCGCACCGGGTTCGAGGACGGGCTGTTCTCGGCCTGGCGCAACGACCCGTCGTTCATCCTCAACCAGGAGCCGTTCGACCGCGGCTCGGTGCTGGTGGCCGGGGCCGACTTCGGCACCGGTTCCTCGCGCGAGCACGCCGTGTGGGCGCTGATGAACTACGGCTTCCGCGTCGTCATCTCCTCGCGGTTCGCCGACATCTTCCGCGGCAACTCCGCCAAGGCCGGCCTGCTCGCGGCGCAGGTCGCCCAGCCCGACGTCGAGCTGCTGTGGAAGCTGCTGGAGAACCAGCCCGGCACCGAGATCACGGTCGACCTCACGGAGAAGACCGTGCAGGCCGCCGACCTCACCGTGCCGTTCGAGATCGACGACTACACCCGCTGGCGGCTGCTCGAGGGCCTCGACGACATCGGTCTCACCCTGCGCCACGAGGGCGACATCACCGCGTTCGAGGAGGCCCGCCCGGCCCGGATGCCGGTCACGAGCTGACCGGTCGGCGGCTCGCACGGGCCCGGTGCGCCGGTGTCCGTCGCCGGCAGCGCCGGGGAAGGTCCGCGAGGTCCGGGACCGGCTGGGTCGTGCCGTCGACACCCCGGTCCCGGCAAGTCCGGCCGTCGGTCCGGCGGCGCCCGGCGTCGTGGGAGGGGGCTGGGTCGGCCGGTCCGCTGGCCGCAGGGCGGCGGCGCGCGGTCTTCCCGGCCAGGGCCGCGGGCCGACACCGTCCGCGAGCAGGCCGGTGGTCGTGCAGGGCACGCGCGACGTCGCCCGACGTCCGGGCGCTGTGCGGCAACGGGTTCCGGGTGAATCTGTTGCCGCACAACGGATTCCCCCGCGTGTCCCTGGCGCGAGGCCCTGACCTGCGGCTAGCGTCTCGATTCATGAACAAGACGCAGCTCGTGGACGCGCTCGCATCCCGCATCGGCGACCGGCGGACGGCGGCGACCGCGGTCGACGGCCTGCTGGCGACCATCGTCGACACCGTCAGGGGCGGCGGCTCGGTGTCGATCACCGGTTTCGGGGTGTTCGAGCCCCGCGCCCGCGCCGCGCGCGTGGCCCGCAACCCGCGCACCGGCGAGACGGTCCAGGTCGCCGCCACCACCGTGCCCGCCTTCCGGCCCGGCGCCGGGTTCCGCACGGCCGTCGGCGGGACCGCCGCGCCCGCCCCGCGCGCCACCCCCGCCCGTCGCCGCTCGGCCGCCGCCGATCCTGCCGTCGCCGCACCGGCCGCCCCGGCCCGCAAGGCGGCCAGGGCCAAGGCATCCTTCGCGGCAGCCCCGGCCGCGTCTCCCCAGTCCGCGGCCCCCAAGGCGGCTCCCAAGACCGCGGCCGGGAAGTCCAAGGCCGCGTCCAAGGCGAAGCCGGTGAAGGCAGTACCGGAGAAGCCGGCCAAGGCGGCCAAGGCCGTTGCCGAGAAGCCGAAGAAGGCCAAGGCGAAGAAGTAGGCCGACGACGCTCCGGAGCGCCTGCGGGTCGCGCCGACTACCGCCGCCGGGCCTGTCGCGCGTAGCGGCGCTTCGCGGCGCTGATCGCACTCCGGGCCGCCCGGCCCACCCGGTGTTGGGTGGCCAGGTGCAACCGATAGCCGAGCCCGGACCGCTGCAGCTCCGGGGAGCTGCCGTCGAGCGACACGGCCCGCCTGCGGCGCAGCGAGTAGCCGACGTCGACCGGCTCCAGACGGAGGTGCTGGTCGGCGTTCTCGAACCACGCCGCACTGCGCGCCGCTTCCTCCTGCAGTCGGGCGACCGAGGGTCTGCGGAACTCCTCGTAGGATCCCAGTGCCGCCTCCAGGCCGCCGGGGGCCGAGTCCAGGGCGCGCGCCAGGACCATCGCGTCCTGCAGCGCCAGCTTCGTACCGGACCCGACGGAGAAGTGCGCGGTGTGCGCGGCGTCCCCGATCAGCACGACGTTGCCGGCGTACCACCGGGAGTTGGCAACGGTGGTGAAGCTCCGCCAAGCCGCGGGGGCGCCCCCGCCCGGCGGCCTGCCCCGCAACGCGTGCCCGCCCAGGTGCCGGGTGAAGATCTCCGACAACCGTTCGACCGCGGCATCGGCGGGGGCGGTGTCGAAGCCGAGCCTGCTCCAGGTCGAACGGGAGCACTCGACGATGGCCGTGCTCGCGCCAGGCCCGTACTGGTAGCCGTGGAACCACAGCCACCCGGCCTCGGTCGGCTCGAAGGCGAACGTGAAGCTCGGGAAGGGCGCCGCCGTCCCGAGCCAGGCGTGCATGTTTGTGCCCGACACCTCGGTCGTGCCGAAGGCGGCGGCCCGATCGCGGCGGAGCCGGCTGCCGTGCCCGTCGGACAGCACCACCAGGTCCGCGTCGCCGAGTCCGTCCAGGGAAACGACCTCCCGCTGATACTCGATCACGACGCCCAGCTCGCGCGCCCGGCGCGTGAGGATGCCGAGCAGCGCGTGCCTGCTCATCCCATAGCCGTACCCGCCGAGGTGGACGGGGGGCCGGTCTCGGATGCGCACCTGCTGGCCGGCCCAGCGCACTGACGCGGCCCGGATCTCCCGCGCCGTGGGCGGGTCGTGGTCGTCGAGCCCGGCGAGGAGGTCGTCCCAGTAGCCGAAGCCCCAGCCGTAGGTCACGTCGGGCAGGTTCCGCTCGACCACGGTGACCTGGTGGCCCGGTTCGCGCAGCGTGGCCAGCACCGCGAAGTACAGCCCGGCAGGGCCCCCGCCGACACAGGTGATCCTCACGGGCGCGCCTCCGAGCGGGTCGAACCGTTGCTGCGCAGCGCGATCCGGGCGCGGGTGAGCAGCGACCGGCCGAGTGGGCTGCGGCGGGCTGCGTCGTACGCCAACCGCAGGGGCGCCGGGCGGATGAGCTCGACCGGCGGAGGGTACCGGAACGCGGCCCCGCCGAAGGCCATCTTGGCCCGGTCCGCGCTCGGCCACGACTCGTCGTCCCGGACCCCGCCGCCGATCGCGTCCCGGAGCGTCGCCTCGGCGAGGCCGCCGAAGTCGATCCACCGGAAGCCCGAGCGGCGGGCCCACCTGATGATCTCCCAGCGGGCGGCGGCCGGCACGCTGAGTCGCCGTCCGTCGCCGTCCCGGTCGAAGCCGCACAGCTTGCCCCGGACGGTATCGCCACACATCGTGACCAGGTCGGCGCTGACGGGAACCCCGTTGACCTCACCGATGAAGAGCGCGGCGTGGTCGGTCCGGGTGAGCTCGGCGAACAGGGTCGTCAGATACCCGAGGTGCGGAGGTCGCGCGTACCCGCGGGCCGTGGCCGCCCGGTACATCAGCTCGGCGAGCAGCGGGACGTCGCGTTCGTCGCCCTGCCGCACCGTCACCCCGCGGTCGGCCCATCGACCGGTCCAGTACCGCAGGCGGCGGGACAGCATCCGGCGGAGCTCCGCCTCGTCGACGGCCAGGTCGATGCGCATGGACCCCGCCGGGGCGATCCCGGCGGCGGACGGCCGGAAACCACGGGCGACGAGTGCGCGGCTGACGTCGTCGGCGCCCTCGGGTGGCTGCACGAAGAGCATGCGCATGCGGCGGAGGTCGGCGAGTGCCCGGGACAGTGCCCCGATGACCTCGGCGCGCGCCTCGGACTCGAGCGCCGTGACGGGACCGTAGGACACGTACCCCACACAACCGATCCCTCGCAGTCGACGGGTCAGGACCAGCGCCCCGCCCACGAGAACGCCCTGGTGACGGGCGAGCACGTAGAGCGGTCGGAACCGTTGTGTGCCGCGCACGCGTGACCACACCGACAGCTGGGTGACGTCCGTGCCGTGCGTGGTGGCCACCAGTGCGTCCCACTCGGCGATCGTGTCGTCGTCCGGGGCGTCGACACACTCCACCACCACGGCGGAGGTGCGCGCTCGAAGGGGCTCGATCATGCGGGGTCCCGGCTGCTCGGAGTGCGGGGGGCGGTCGCGGTGCCGCCGCGGATCCTGCGCTTCGTCCGATCCAGCATCCGTCGGCCGCGAGACGACCGACGGACCACGTCGTAGAGGCCGCGGACAGCGATCGAGGGCACCAATTCGACCGCGGGCGGGTAGCGGAACGGTGCGCCGCCGAACTTCACCTTGTACCGGTCCGGCCCGGCGAGTGCCTCGATGTCGACACCGCCCTCGGCGAACAGCACGTCGATCGAGGACGCCTGGAGCCCCCCGAAGTCGAACCAGCGGTGGCCGTTGGCCTTGGCCCATCTCATCGACTCCCACCGGATCGCCCCGGGCACGTTGAGGTGTGATGCGGTGCTCGAACGGTCCAGACCCACGAAGCGGACCTTCGCCGAATCACCGCACACCGTCACGACATCGGCGGCCACGGGTTCCCCGTCGACCTCGCCCACGAAGACGATCGCCCGACCCGTCTCGACGAGTTCGCGGTGCAGGATCTGCAGGTAGCCGGGGGAGAAGGGGGTGAAGCCCTGGTGCCGGGCGGTGTCGGCGAGCAGCTCGGCCAGCATCGGGAGATCCGCGACATCCCCCTGGCGAACGCTCACCCCGCGGGCGGACCACTGGTTGGTCCACGTCCGCAGACGCCTGCTGAGGCCCTTGCGCAGCTCGTCCTCGGTGGCCGTGAGGTCGACCCGCAAGGACGCGGCCGGCGCCACGCCGGCGTCCGACCTGCGGAAGCCGCGCCGCATCAAGGTGCGGGACACCTCGTCCCCGTCCTCCGGTGGCTGCACGAACATCATCCGCGTGCGCCGTCGCGCGACCTGCTCCAGCGCGGCACACACCGTCTCGAGCACCGCCGCGCGATCCTCGCCGTCGAGATGGCTCCCGATCAGCGGGCCGTAGGACACGTAGCCGACCCGCCCTCCCAGCGGCAGGCGCTTGCAGAGCACGAGCGCGCCGCCGACGAGCTCGCCCCGCAGGCGGCCCAGCACGTAGATCGGCTCGAAACCCGCCTCACCCCGCAGGACCGACCAGCCCGAGAGCTGCGCCACGTCGCCCGCGCGTTCGCGGACGACCAGCGCGTCCCACGAGGCGAGGACCTCGGGCCCGGGGTCGACCGACGCCGTCACGGTCGGGTCGTCATGCACGGCCGCACCCCGCAGGGTTCGTCGACGGGTCAGGGTAACGACCGGGGCTCGCCGGCGAAGCACACTGGAGAGGAGGATGGCTCCTCCACCGCCGGGCCCACCCGCCCCGTCGCCCACCGCAGGAGATCGCATGCTGGGTCAGTTCCTCGTCTCCCTGGCCAAACCGCCGTACGTCGCGGTCAGACGGGCCGTCACCGGCGTGCTGTTCGAGCGCCGCTACGGCGTCACCACGGCGGGGGCGCGCAGCCGGGAGGAGCTCGGATTCTCCGACGAGGAGTACAACCGCTACCTCCCCGCCGGGCTGACCAGCCTGCGCCGGATCCTGCGTCGCAGTGAGGTGGGGTCGGACGACGTCTTCGTCGACTTCGGTTCCGGCATGGGTCGGGTCGTACTGCAGGCCGCGCTCGCGTACCCGTTCCGGCGCGTGGTCGGCGTGGAGCTGTCGACCGAACTGCACGAGATCGCCAGCGGGAACCTCGAACGCAACCGCGACCGCCTGCGCACGCGCGACGTCACGCTCGTCCATTCCGACGTCCGCGACTTCGCGATCCCCGACGATCTGACGGTCGCGTTCCTCTACAACCCCTTCGGCGGGGAGGTGTTCGCGAACGTCGTGCACCGCCTGATCGAGTCGGCGGACCGGGCCCCCCGAACGTTGCGGGTGATCTACGGCAACCCGGTGGAGGAGGAGGCGCTGCTGGCCACCGGCCGGTTCGAGCAGGTGCGTCGGTTGTCCGGCATGCGACCGACCCGGGAGTGGGCGCGCTCCAACGCCTTCGTGATGTACCGACTCGTGCCGGCGCCCGTCCACCGGGACCACTGATCTCCCCATTCCGCTACAGCCGATCCGTGCCCGGCTCGTCGAGCCGATGCCGGGTGTCGAGCACACGACGGGCGTGCCGGCCCACCAGAGCCCAGTCGACCGCGTCGTGGTCGGTGAGGACGACGATCAGATCGGCCGCGGCCAACCGCTCGTCCGTGCACTCCACCAGCACCACACCGGTCGGGACCTGGTCGGCGTCGATCAGCGGGTCGACGGCGAGCACGGTCGCGCCGAGGTCCACCATGCGGTGCGCCACCGTGATGGCGGGGGAGTTGCGCGCGTCGCCGGAGTTGCGCTTGTAGGCCAGCCCCACGAGCAGGACGGTGCTGCCGTTGACGGCCTTGCGGTCCCGGTTGAGGTGCGCGGTCGCCCGCGTGACGACGTAGTCGGGCATGTGCTCGTTGACGTCGTTGGCGATCTCGACGAACCGGAAGTTCTGGCCGAGCGTCCGCCGCACCTGCCACGAGAGGTAGGACGGGTCGATCGGCAGGCAGTGTCCGCCGACCCCGGGTCCCGGGACGAACGGCATGAACCCGAACGGCTTGGTCCCCGCGGCGTCGATGACCGACCAGACGTCGATCCCCATACCGTGGCAGAAGATGGCCAGCTCGTTGACCAGCGCGATGTTGACGTGCCGGAACGTGTTCTCCAGCAGCTTCGCGAGCTCCGCCTCCCGGGTACCCGCGGTCGGCACGACCCGGTCCACCAGCCGCTCGTAGAAGGCAGCCACGGTCTGCGCGGACGCCGGGTCGACCCCAGAGACGATCTTGGGGGTGTTCCGGAAGTTCCAGGTGGGGTTGGACGGGTCGATGCGCTCGGGGCTGTAGCCGACGTGGAAGTCGCGGCCGGCCCGCAGCGGGCCCTCGGCCTCCAGCAGCGGGACGAACACCTCCTCCGTCGTGCCGGGGTAGGTGGTCGACTCGAGCACGACGCAGCACCCCGGCCGCACGTGCGGAGCCAGTGTCGTGGCGGCGGCGCGGATGTAGGAGAGGTCGGGTGCGCCGTCGCGCAGCGGGGTCGGCACGGTCACGACCGCGACGTCGAACCCGGTCAGGTCCCGATCCGCGGCGGTCGGATGGAACCGCTCCGTGGCGAGCGCCGCGGCGACCTCGGCGTCGCTGACGTCGTCGATGTAGGTCAGGCCGTGCCGTAGACGGTCGATGCGCGCCTTGTCGATGTCGTACGCGACCACGTCGAACCCGGCCTCGACGGCGCGGACCGTCAGCGGCAGGCCCACGTAGCCCTGCCCGATCACCGCCACCCGACGGGGCTGCTGGGGGGCTGTCATGGGTGTCTCCTGTCGGTCGTGGTGCCGGCGGCCGCGGGGGCTGCCTCTACGATCGCGGCATGCGGCGTGCACGGGTCGGGCTGGCGGTCGCCGCCGTGATCCTCTCGGCCTGCGGCGTCCCGCCCGCCCCGCCTGCCCGTCCGGACGGGTGCACCGTCGAGGCGCTGCAGCCGGAAGCGGCGCGCACGGCGCTGGACGTCGCCGCCCCCGGCACGACGGTCTGCCTCGTCGGCGACGGGTTCCGGGGCATCGAACTGGTGGTGACGCGGTCCGGTACCCCCGATCTGCCGATCGTGCTGCGAGGGGACGCGACGGTCGTGCGGTCGGTCGTCGTGGACGCCGATCACGTCGTCGTCGAGGGGCTGACGACCGTGGGAGGCGACGGTGTCGTCCTTGCGGGCTCCGGCATCGTGGTGCGGGACAACGAGGTCCGCGACTCGGCCCTCGACGGCATCTCCTGCGAACGCCGCTGCGGCGATCTCGTGGTCGAGGGCAACACGGTGACCGGCACCGACGGCAGCGGGATCATCGTCGAGGGTGACCGGATCGCGGTCCGGGACAATACGGTGAGCGGCTCGGTCCGACGGGACGCCGGGGACGCGGACGGCATCCGGTTCTTCGGCACCGGCATCGTGATCAGCGGCAACACGGTCCGGGACATCAAGGACGACGGTTACGACGACCCCCCGCACACCGACTGCTTCCAGACCTACGACAACAGCCGCCCACCCACCGTCGACGTGGTGATCAGCGGCAACGTGTGCCGCAACGTCGACCACCAGTGCCTCATCGCCACCGCCGAGGAGGCGGGGCTGGACGGCTCGGTCGGCCGGTCGCACGGCATCGTG
Organism: Pseudonocardia petroleophila; assembly: GCF_014235185.1. Lineage (NCBI taxonomy): Bacteria > Bacillati > Actinomycetota > Actinomycetes > Pseudonocardiales > Pseudonocardiaceae > Pseudonocardia > Pseudonocardia petroleophila. The sequence continues at coordinate 2,918,523 of NZ_CP060131.1, forward strand.
TTCACCGACAACGTGTGCGACGTCGAGGGCTCGCAGGCGGTGCTGGTCCAGTGGTTCCCCGGTGTTGTGGTGCGCGGCAGCACCTTCTCCGGACCGGGCCTGGACCGGGCCGCGATCTTCCTGGACGGGTCGACGGGGGCCGGGTTCTACGGCAACGTGGTACCGCCCACGGTGGCCGCCTTCGAGCTGGACGAGTCGTCCCGCGTCGGGTTCGGCACGGACCGGCCGACGGAGTAGTCGAGTCGTCATCGTCGTCAGCAGAACAGGCCGTAGAGGGCGGCCCCGGCCCGCGCGGTGACCGCGTCGGGGACCGATTCGTCGGTGAACAGCGCGGTGAGCGTCCCCAACAGGCGCTCGGTGTCGGCGCGCCGCCCCAGCGGCGGACCGCCTGCGTTCAGCGTGAGGATCCGCCGCTCCTCGGTGGCCCACTTGCGCTTGTACCCGACCAGGCCGGGCTGGTCCAGATCGGACAGGCCCCAGTCGAGGTGCGCGAGCCCGCGGGCGTGGGCCCACCGGATGAGGGCCCAGTGCAGAGCGTCGTTCGGGCGCAGCGGCAGCGTCGCCGCCTCCGACGCCCCGAACTTGTAGTACACGGTGTCCTGCCACACGAGGTACATCGCGCCGGCCACGGGACGCCCGTCGACCGTCGCGAGGGCCGTGCGGATGCCGTCGAGGGGGGCGAACGCCTTCCAGATCTGCTCGAGGAACCCGCGGGGCTGGGCCAGCAACCGGTACTTGTGCTTGCGCAGCGCGACGTGCAGACCGTGGTAGACGTGCACCGCGTCTATATCGGCACCGAGGTGCACCTGCACCCCCGCCCGCTCGGCCGTGGCGATGTTGCGGCGGGTCTGCGGCCGGAACCGCCGGTGCAGGTCCTCGAGCGACCCGGCGAGCGGGGTCCGGTGCCACGCCGCCGCACCGGTCGTGGTCAGCCGCCCGTCGCCGGCCGCGGGTGACCCGTCGAGGCAACGGAGCGTGAACGGGAGGTCCCCGGCCAGTGCGTCGGCGGAGACGGCGGCCCAGGCGGCGGCGTCCGCGACGATCGGGTCGGCCCGGTCGCAGAAGGGCAGGGCGAGCCGGCGCCGTCCGCGCAGGTCGTCGACGTCGACCCAGCCGAGGCCCGCCGTCGGAACCCCCGCGCCGTCGACGGCGACCGCGGCGGTCGGCTCGAACCCGTAGGTCTCGCAGACCGCCCCGATCCACGGCGGCGAGGTGAACAGCCCGCCCCCGGGTCCCGCGGCCAGCGTCGCCCATCGGGGGTCGATGCGCGGGTCCACCCGCGCCGCCGCCGGGGGGTTCACGACGCCAGCTCGAAGGCGGGCGGGTGGGCGCTGCGCACGACGGTGTCCATGGACGCCACGAGGTCCGCGGCGGTGAGGGTCTCCGGTTCGCAGCGCGCCGCCAGACCGCGGCGGACCAGCTCGTCGGCCAGCTCGCCCTGGTGGTCGTCACCGGCCTCGCCGAGTGCGGCGCGGCGGGTGGCGAGTACCGGGAAGCGGCCCGCGGCCAGGGCGGCCAGCGCCGAACCGGTGCCGGCATGGCTCACGACGATGTCGGCGGCAGCCAGCGCGGCGCCGAGCTCGACGGCCGGGAGGAACGGCACGGCGTCGATCGGCAGGCCGTCGGTCGGGGTGCAGCCGGTCTGCCAGAGCACCTCCACGGGGAGGCCGGTCGCGGCGGTGACCGCACCGCCCGGGCCGAGCAGCGGCACGAGACGGCTGATCAGGCGGCGGAACGGGAACTCGGCCGCGGTGCCCACGGTGACCACCGCCCGGAGCACGTCGGCGCGGGCCCGCGGCGTCGCCTCGGCCCGGTAGCTGTCGAACACGCTGCCCGTGAAGCTCCACCGGGATCCCGCCCAGTGCGGGTACTGGGTGTAGCGCCGGACGCGCGGGACGCGCTGCAGGAGCCTTCCGGTGACCGACGGCGCGGCCACTCGGGCCGCGCTCTCGATGTAGTGGCACTCGACCCCGCGTGCTGCGAGGTAGGGCAGATACCCCAGTGCGATTCCCGAGCCCGTCGAGACGACCCGGGTGATGTCGTACCGCCGCCACAGGCGGTGTGCGCTGGGGAGGCAACGGACGACGTCCGGCAGGTTGCGGACCCGGACGTACGGGACGAACTCCACGTCCCGCCCGCTCAGCAGGGAACGGCTCTGCGCGTTGGCGTGGGTGACCCAGAGCTCGCCTGCCGAGGCCGGGATCCGGGCCGCCAGGTTGGCGAGCTGTTCGAGGTGGCCGCCCGTGGTGGCCACGAACATCGTCGTCATCGGGCACCGTCTCCGCGGATCATCGAGGGGATGGTCGCTGCCAGGATCCGCAGGTCGAGCGACAGCCGTCTGCGGCGCACGTAGTCGACGTCCATCCGGAGCATGTCGAGCGTCCCGACCGTGCTCCGGCCGTTCACCTGCCACAGGCCGGTGAGGCCCGGCCGCACGCTGAACCGGTCGGCGAACTCGGGAGGGAACATCTCGGCCTCCCAGTCCAGGCACGGACGGGGGCCGACCAGGGTCATGTCGCCGCGCAACACGTTCAGCATCTGCGGGAGCTCGTCGAGGCTGGTCCGGCGGAGCAGCCGCCCGACCCGGGTGATCCGCGGATCGGCGTCGATCTTCCAGCTGCCGCCCGCCGAGGTGTCCTCACCGCGGATCTCGGCCGCAATGAGCTCGCGCAGCCTCGCGTCGTCGCCACCGACGCGCATCGACCGGAACTTGTAGAAGGTGAACGGCCTGCGCCCGGCGCCGACCCGCGGCTGGCGGAACAGCGCGGGGCCGGGAGTGTCGATCCGGATCGACACGGCCAGCATCAGCAGCAGCGGGGCGAGGACCACCAGGGCCAGCCCCGAGACGGCGATGTCGACGGTTCTGCGGACCGCGCGGTCCCAATCCGCGCGCCGCACGTCACGACGGTGTTCGGGCATCGACCCTCCCGCTGATGATGGCCATGAAGAGGAAGAGCAGTTCACCCGTGCCGCGGAGTACCAGGTGGATGTCGATCACGGAGAGCAGCAGGACCATCCACCAGGCCGCCACCAGCGTCGACGCATAGGCGCCCGTGACGTCCGGCCGGCAGGACTGCTCGCCTGACTCGCGCAGGACCACGACCGAGAGCCAGCCGAACGCCGCGAGCAGTGGGAGACCACCGACCCACAGCAACTGCAGGTAGCCGTACTCGAGGTAGATCACCTCACGCCACGTCTCGGGCGCCGGCAGGACCGAGTCGGGGGAGATGCCGAGCAGCACGTTGCCGTCGAGCAGCCGGGGGAGATAGAAGCTCACGAGGTTGTCCCAGCGGCCGAGCCAGCTGCGCGGCACGCCGAACCCGTCGCCGAACTGGGACAGCCGCAACACGAACGCCGGCAGTCCGACGACGAGGGCGACGGCGGCGAGGGGGAGCAGCCGCACCACGGTCCGGCGCAGCGCCGGGTTCTCCCGTAGCAGCACGACCGCCACCACCACCGCGGACGCCCAGGTGGAGAACTGGCCCGCGGCGAGCACCCCGGCGGCGAGCAGCAGGCCCAGGACGGTCCGTTCGACACTCCCGATCAAGTCCCGGACGACCAGCGACGTCAGCAGCGCCAGGGCCAGCACGACGTAGTCTCCGGTCGCGATGGACGAGGCAAAGGTCGTGGTGCCCCGTTCGGTGAGGTACGCCGGGTCGCCGCCGCCGGTCCACAGCGTGGACAGCAGGTCGATGACCGGGGGGAAACCCGCCGTCTGCAGCACGGCGATCAGCGCGACGACCGCAGCCGGCCATGTGACCACCCGTGCCAGCCGGAGCAGGTCGCGGTCCGTCCGCACCGCGAGCCGCACGAGCAGGAACAGCCCCGCCAGCTTGCAGATCGGCAGCAGCGCGGTCAGTTCCGTCCCGGTCGGGACCAGCCCGCGCAGCAGCAAGGAGACCACGGGCCAGAGCGTCGACAGCAGCACGAAGACAAACAGCGGAACGTCCAGCGCGCTCTGCCGCACTCCGGACGACCCGCCCCGGACCAGCCGCCCGTAGCCGCCGGCCAGCGCGCCGGCCAGCACCAGCACCAGGAGGGCCTCGTTGGGCCGGACGAACGGGATGAGCTGGTCGCGCTCGATGCCGGACAGGAACGGCAGAGCCGCCATGTAGACGTACACCGCGGCGGCCGGACGGAATGCGGTGACGGCCAGGAGCACGACCGCCCCCACGGCCCCGACGGCGACGACGCCGCCGAACGCTCCGACGAGCCCGGCCAGCAGGGCCGCGAGCAGCACGGCGGCCGGAGCCCACACCGATCGGCGGCCGAGCACCGTGGACGGGCCGCGCGGGACGAGCGGCGGCGTGCTCACGACGCACCCCGCAACCGGCTGCCCACGGCCGTCGACGCCAACACGAACAGCGCCCCGGCCAGCGCGGTCAACGGCACCGCGACGGCAAGATCCAGCAGGCGTCCGCCCTCGCCGGTCCCGGTCAGCACCACGCCCGCGCAGATCACCGGAAGGATCACGACGGCGCCGGCCCCGGTCGCGGCCGCACCTGCGAGATCCACCAGGGCTGCCGGCCGGATGGCCCGGCCGATCAGCACGGTCGCGGTCGCGGCCGCGGCGGCGTCGGCCAGCAGGACAGCTCCGCACAGTGCGACCAACCTCGGCGGGCCGGCCGGGAGGAGGAGGCAGGCCGATCCGGCCAGCACCGTCGAGACGAAGCCGACGACCCCGGCCAGCCGCGGGCCGGTGACGTCCAACCGGGCGAAGAGGGCCTGCCGGCCGATCTCGTGGACCCCGGCGGCCAGCTGGGCGACCCCGAGCACCGCGATGCAGGCGGCGAGCGTCGGGATCAGCTCCGGCGTGCGGAGCTCACCGTTGGCCAGCACGTCCGCGACGAGTCCGGCGAATCCCACGAGGACGCACAGCGCGGGCACCCCGACCGTGAGGCCGTAGGACAGTGCCTGGCGCCACGCCGCGGCGTAGCCGACGTCGTCACCCGCCTTGGCCGCCCCGGACAGCCCCGGCAGGGCCGCGGTCGTGACGGCCCTGGCGCCGAGTGCGGAGGGCACGCTGTAGACGGCGTAGGCCATCTGGAGCACGAGCACACCGCCACGCACCGTCGCCGACAGGGCGAGCAGGACGTAGAAGGCGCCGGACGGGAGGGCCGCCACCGCGATCGACCGCCGCAGGCGCTGCGCCGCCTGCCCGGCCGCGGGGTCGGAACGCCATCCGCGGGCGGGGCGTATCGAGAGGCCGACGCGGGCGGTCCCGATGACCTGCGCGGCCGCGTGCGCCGCGACCGAGAGCGTGGCGCCGGTACCGAGCAGGACGACCAGCCCGGTGGGGGCCTCCCCGACGTCGAGACCGGCCCCGTGGACGGCCGCGGCGACGGCCATGGTGATCATCAGCCCGATGTTCTCCAGTGCCGGGGCCGCGGCGGCGAGCGCGAACCGCTTCCGGGCCTGCTGGGCCGCCGCGCCGAGCGCCGCGACCGTGTAGAGCACCACCTGCGGTGCGACGAACACCAGCATGATCTGCGTGAGTCGCAGCGACTCGGCGCGTTCCGGCTCCGCCGAGACCCCCAGCGTGAGGGACCAGGCCAGTACCGGCGAGGCCAGCACGAGGAGCAGGGCCAGCGCGGCGGACGTGGTGACCAGCAGCCCGCTGAGTCTGCGCAGGAGCAGCGCGCTCGCACCCACTCCCCGCTCGGCCAGCGAGCCGACGACGGCGGGCACGACCACCAGCGCCAGCACCGGCCCCGCGACGATCGAGTAGATCAGGGCCGGGACCGTGTTGGTGGCCAGGAACGTGTTGGCGAGGAAGGTGGGTCCGAGCACGGCGCCGACCACGACCACCCGCAGCAGCCCGGTGATCCGACTGATCAGGGTCCAGATCGCGACGGTCGCCGAACTTCGGGCAGTGGACGGGCCCGGTCCGACAACGGCGGTGCCGGTCCGGGCGACCCGGCGGACTGCGCGGTGGCGACCCGCCCGACCGGGGTGCGCCCGGCCGGGAGGGCGAAGCGAGGTGCTGATGACCCGGCCCCCTCAGCGGCGGATCTGTCGCCGAACCATGACGGCGAGGGCGAGCGCCGCGACCAGGAGTGCGGTGAGCCCGCCGGTGGCCGCGGTGACGAGCGGGCCGGTGCTCACCGGGTCGACCTCGGCGTACGGCGGGACCAGCACCCGTGCCCCGGGACCGGCGAGGTCGCTGAGCGCGATCTCGTCGAGCTGCGTGCGCAGCTGCTGTTCCCGGGCGACGAGCGGTGCCAGCTCGTCCTGGCGGTCGGCGTCGGTCCGGGCCTGGGCGATGCGGTCGAGCACCTCCGTGAGCTGCCCCTCGATGTACCCGCGGACGTCCGCCCGCGCGTCGTTGTTCGACACGGCGAGGTACTGCGTGACGATGGCGTCGAGTATCCGGGTGGCGACCTCCGGGTCGGTGTCCCGGAACTCGATCTGGATGACCTCGCTCTCCTCGACGACCGTGGTCGTCAACGCCTCGGCGAGGTCCTCGACGGGGACCCCGGTCTGGGACGCCACCGGACCGAGGACGGTGCGGCTGGTCAGCAGCACCAGCTGGGTGCTCAGGTTGCGGTCCTCGCGCAGGAAGCCGGTCGGCTGCTCACGGGTCAGTGCGTAGAGGACGTCCGCGTGTGCCGCGTAGCGGGTCGGGAGCAACGCACCGATGCCGTACCCGGCGCTGGTCGCCGCGACGACGAGCACCACGGTGAACAGGGCGAACGTCGTCCACACACGCCGGGTCGGCCGCGTGCGGTCCGGGGGCGTCGGTGCCCTGTCGTCGTCCGTCGACACGCGCTGACCTCCGTTGGTGGCGCGGACGGATCGCGGGTCGGGTGCGCCCGTGGGGATGTCGATGGCCGCCGTGTCCTCGACACGGCCGAACGTCGGACGGTCACCGGCAGGCATGTTCACGCTCCCCCAGTACGGCGCAGACGCGGTCGACCCGGTCGATCTCGAGCGTGGGGTACATCGGGAGCGAGAGGATGGTCCCGGCCGCATCCTCGGCCACCGGGCAGGCCGAGGTGGCGAAGTCGGCGAACGCGGGCTGCAGGTGGCACGGGACCGGGTAGTGGATGCCCCAACCGACGCCGTGGGCGTCGAGTGCGGTGGTGGCCGCCGCCCGATCGGGCACCCGCACGACCCCGAGATGGTGCACGGACTCCGCGAGCGGGTGCTGGGCGACCGGCACGCAATCGGCGGGGAGGTGCTCCCGGTAGCGCTCCATCGCCCGCCGCCTGCGGACGTTGTCGTCGTCGAGGCCGGGAAGCTTGATCCCCAGCACCGCGGCCTGGAGGGAGTCCAGCCTGCTGTTGCGCCCCGAGGCCTCGTGGACGTGTCGGTCGGTGACGCTGCGCCCGTGATTGGCGAGCAGTCGGACGCGGGCGGCCAGCGCGGCGTCATCGGAGACGACGGCTCCGCCGTCACCGAACGCGCCCAGGTTCTTGCCGGGATAGAAGCTGAACGCCGCAGCCACACCGACGCTGCCGGCCCGGCGGCCGGCGAACCGGGCCCCGTGTGCCTGCGCGGCGTCCTCGATCAACGCGACGCCGTGACGCCCGGTCACCTCGGCCAGCCGGTCGATGTCGACCATCTGCCCGTACAGGTGCACGGCGACGACCGCGGCGGTGCGGGGTCCGATCGCGTCGGCGACCGCGTCGGCGTCGACGAGCAGCGTGTCGGGCCGCACGTCGACGAACCGGGGACGGGCACCGACCGTGCACACCGCCTCCGCCGTGGCGACGAACGTGTTGGCCGGGACGATCACCTCGTCCCCCGCCCCGATCCCGAGGGCGGTGAGGATCAGCTCGAGCGCGTCGGTGCCGTTCGCGACTCCGACGCAGTGCCCGCTGCCGCAGTAGCGGGCGAAGTCGGCCTCGAACGCGGCGACCTCGGGGCCGCCGACGAAGTGGCCGTGGCCCAGCACGGACTTCCACGCGACATCGAGATCGCCGCGGAGGGGGGTGTTGACGCCGTCGAGGTCCAGGAAGGGGATCGGTCCGCGGCCGGTCACGACGCCACCCGCTCGCCGATGCGGACGGTTCCGCCGCTGTCCCGCGCCACGTCGGTGGCGCTGAGCACCCGCACGATGTCGAGGCCGCGTCGTCCCGGCGTGTTCGGCGTCGATCCGTTCCGCACGCAGTCGACGAAGTGCTGGTCCTGCACCCTCAGTGGTTCGTCGAACGGGATGTAGGGCGAGGTGATGTCGCCGAAGCGGTAGGTCATCGGCATCGCATGGGCCGAGGCGGGGTCGTCGATCTCGGCCGGGTCGACACCGATGTCGTAGATCCGGATGCGTTCGTTGTCCGACATGTCGTCGTAGACGGCCATCTTCCGTTCCCCGACGATGGTGACGCGACGGACCTTGTTCGGGTTGAGCCAGCTCACGTGGACGACCGCGTGGGTGTTCGCGCGCTCGAACTGGAGGCGCACGTGGGCGACGTCGGCGTGGCGGGAGCCGATGTTGCACTGCGCCCACACGCTGGTCGCGCTCGGCATCTCGTCGAACAGGTACGACACGATCGAGATGTCGTGCGGCGCGAGATCCCAGATCACGTTGACGTCGCTCTGGTAGCGCCCCAGGCTCAGTCGCGCCGTGTCGATGTGCAGGATCCGGCCCAGGGTGCCGGACCGCACGATGCCCTTCAGCGTGCGGACGGCGGCGTTGTACTCGAAGGTGTGCCCGACCATGAGGGTCGCCTGCCGCGACGCGGACGTCTCCACGAGGAGTTCGGCATCGGCGACGGAGGTGGCGAGCGGCTTCTCGACGAGGGTGTGCCGGCCGGCCTCGAGTGCCGCCACCGCGACGTGCGTGTGCGCGGAAGGGGGCGTGGCGACGACCACCGCGTCGACGTCGTCCAGCACCGCGTCGAGGGAGGTGGCGAGCCGGGCGGCGGGGTAGTGGCCGGCCGCCTCGGCGAGGCGGTGGTCGTTCTCGTCGACCACGGTGACGGCGACGTCGGGGAGGCTGCTCAGCACGCGAACGTGCTTGGACCCCCAGTACCCGTAACCGACGACGGCGACGTAGGTCGTACCGGCTGCCATCGGGCTCCCATCGTGGAGATCGTCGTACGTGAGGTCCAGGTGAGTCCTGCGTTCATCGGACGTTCGGCAGAGGTCGTTACGTTCTGCGCCCGTCACCACGAACGGGTCAACCCGCACCACGGACGGACGAGATCACCCGGCATCCGGAGCCGCGCTGGCACGATTCCGGGCACAGGGAGGCATCACCCCGCCGGACGGCGGGCGAATGCCGTGCCGGGATCCGACGTGGAGGTCATCCGTGCTGGCCCGTTGTGCGCTCGGACTGGTGATCGGCCTGATGCTGGCGTGCCAGCCGGGCGGGGTGGTGCGTGAGCCGGTTCCCGCCGTCGCTGCCGTGGCGCGGGCGGTCGACGAGCCACCGGGCGCCGCGCTGCCGGCGGGGGACGACTGTGCGCGCGCGATCGGCCGAGATCCCTGGGAGCCCCGGCCGGACAACCGGGTCCCGAACCACCACGTCCCGCCCGGGCCCGTCGATTCCCGGAGCTGGGCCGAGCCACGTGCGGAGGTCCTGCGCAGCCGGGTCACCGGCCGGTTCACCGGGACGACCGACGAGATCATCCGGTGGGCGTCGTGCAAGTGGGGCTTCGATCCCGACGTCACCCGGGCCCAGGCGGTCCAGGAGAGCGCGTGGCACCAGTCGGCACGGGGGGACGGCGGGGCGAGCCACGGGCTGCTGCAGATCAAGTCGACGGTCTGGACCGGCACCTTTCCCTGGTCCGCGGCCAGCACCGCGTTCAACGTGGACTGGTCCCTCGGCCTGCGCCGTGCCTGCTTCGAGGGGTATCTCTTCGGTGAGCACGGCAGCCGCGGAGACCTGTGGGGCTGTGTGGGCGCGCACTACTCGGGACAATGGCGCGACCCGTCCGCACTGGCCTACATCGCCGAGGTGCGTGGGCACCTCGCGCGCCGCGAGTGGCGAGAGTGGCCCGGTGGGGTCTAGCCGGTGGGGCGGGCGTAGTGGTCCGACGACGTCAGCTCGCCCTTCGTGAAGCCCAGCACCCAGGTGCTGGCCTTGCGGGACGGCACGTCGTCGGCGCCGGTCAGGGTGCCGACGACGTCGGGGATCACGCCGCCCTGGCTGCAGATCACCGTGACGCCGGGCCGGGCGGCGAGCTCGTGGAAGCGGGCGAGGCCGGCGGCGGGGTCGGCCCAGTAGCCCTCCTCGCCGAGCAGCGGCTCGTCGTCGACCGGCATCCCCAGCGGCGCCACCGTCGCGCGGCAGCGGACGGGCGGGGCGGAGGCGACGCGGTCGGGGCCGTAGAGGGGGAGCAGGTCGGCGAGGTGGCGGGCCTGCTCGTGGCCGGTGCCCGACAGCGGGCGGTCGTCGTCGTGGCCGTCCCACTGGGCGCGGTTGCCGGCCTTGGCGTGGCGGACGAGGAGCACCAGCGAGTCGGGGACGCCGATGTCGACGAAGCGGGCCAGTACGTCGAGGTCGCGGCGGTAGGACAGCAGGCGCGCGGCCTGCTCCGGGGAGCACCAGCGCAGCTCGTCGGTCTCCTCGTTCGCCTCGAACGCCCCCGCGCACGCCTCGGCCGCCCAGAACCGCACGGTCTTGGGGCCCTCCGGCACCTCGTAGTGGATGTCGCACAGCCGGGGGCCGAGCCGGGCGCGGAAGCCGGTCTCCTCGGCCACCTCGCGGACGGCGGCGGCGGGCATCGACTCGCCGCGGTCGAGCTTGCCCTTGGGCAGCGACCAGTCGTCGTAGCGGGGACGGTGGACCACCGCCAGCTCCACGCCGGAGGCGGTCCGCCGCCAGAGCACGGCACCTGCGGCGAGGATCATTCCGCTTCGGCGATCACGGCGTGGCGCAGCATCATCTCCGCCTGGTGGTCGCGCACCGGCGAGACCCCGGAGTCGAGCGGCGGCGAGGGCTCCCAGCGCCCGTCGTCCTGCAGCGTCCAGCAGCGGGTGGCCGGGTCCATGCAGCCGTCGAGCATGTCGCCGAGCTGCGCGGCCAGCTTCGGGTCGGCCACACGGAGCAGCACCTCGACGCGGCGGTCGAGGTTGCGGTGCATCATGTCGGCGCTGCCGATCCAGTACTCCTGCGCCGAGCCGAAGTGGAAGACCCGGCTGTGCTCCAGGAACCGCCCCAGGATCGAGCGGACGGAGATGTTCTCGCTCAGGCCCGCGCGGCCGGGGCGCAGCGCGCAGATGCCGCGCACGACCACGTCGACGGGCACGCCCGCCTGCGACGCCCGGTACAGCGCGTCGATGACCTGCTCGTCGACCAGCGAGTTGACCTTGATCCGGACCCGCGCCGTCGTGTCGCCGGAGCGGTGCGCGTCGATCTCGTCCTCGATGCGCCGCACGATGCCGCGCCGCACGCCGTAGGGCGCGACGAGCAGCGACCGGTAGGAGGTCTGGCGCGAGTAGCCGGTGAGGGAGTTGAACAGGTCGGTGAGGTCGGCGCCGATCGTCGGGTCGGCGGTGAGCACGCCGACGTCCTCGTACAGGCGCGCCGTCTTGGGGTGGTAGTTGCCGGTGCCGATGTGGCAGTAGCGGCGGATCGACTCGCCCTCCTGCCGCACCACCAGCGAGGTCTTGCAGTGCGTCTTGAGCCCGACGAGCCCGTAGACGACGTGCACGCCCGCCTTCTCCAGCTCGCGTGCCCAGCGGATGTTGGCCTGCTCGTCGAACCGCGCCTTGATCTCCACCAGCGCGACGACCTGCTTGCCGGCCGCGGCGGCGTCGACCAGCGCGTCGACGATCGGGGAGTCGCCGGAGGTCCGGTAGAGCGTCTGCTTGATCGCCAGCACGTGCGGGTCGGCCGCGGCCTGCTCGATGAACCGCTGCACCGACGTGGAGAACGAGTCGTAGGGGTGGTGCACCAGCACGTCGCCCTCGCGCAGGGTGGCGAAGATGCTGCGCGGCGTCTCGCGCTCGGCGAACGCGGGGTGCGTCGCGGGGACGAACGGGTCGTCCTTGAGGTCGGGCCGGTCGACGGCGTGCACGGCCCACAGCGCGGTGAGGTCGAGCAGGCCCGGCACCGTGACGACGTCGCCGGGGTGCACGTCGAGCTCGCGCAGCAGCAGCTCCAGGACGTGCTCGCTCATGGTGTCGGTGACCTCGAGGCGCACCGGCGGCCCGAAGCGGCGCCGCGCGAGCTCGCGCTCGAGGCTCTGCAGCAGGTCCTCGTCGCGGTCCTCCTCGACCTCGACGTCGGCGTTGCGGGTGACGCGGAACGGGTGGACCTCGGCGACCTCCATCCCCATGAACAGGTCGCCCAGGTGCGCGGAGATGAGGTCCTCGATGGGCAGGAACGTGATCGTGTCGTCCTCGGTGGCCACCTGCACCAGCCGCGGCACGTTGTTGGGCACCTTGACGCGCGCGAACCGCTCGGTGCGGCCCTCCGGGTCGCGGACGGTGACCGCGAGGTTGAGCGAGAGCCCGGAGATGTAGGGGAACGGGTGCGCCGGGTCGACGGCCAGCGGCGTCAGCACCGGGAAGACCTGCGCGGAGAAGTACGCGCTGAGCCGGACGCGCTGGTCGTCGGACAGGTCGCTCCAGCGCAGGATGTTGACGCCCTCCGCGGCCAGCTCGGGGCGGACGTGGTCGAGGAACACCCGCGCGTGCGCCTCGGAGATCGCCTGGCTGCGGGTGGCGATGCGGGACAGCTGCGTGGTGGGGGACAGGCCGTCGGCGCTGCGGACGGCGAGGCCGGTGTCGTCGCGGCGCTTCAGCCCGGCGACGCGGACCATGTAGAACTCGTCGAGGTTGCTCGCGAAGATCGCCAGGAACTTGGCGCGCTCGAGCAGCGGCTGGCTGGTGTCCTCGGCGAGCGCGAGCACGCGGGCGTTGAAGTCGAGCCAGGACAGCTCGCGGTTGAGGTACCGGTCGTCGGGCAGGCCCGAGTGCGGGGCCGGGGTGCGGGCCGGCGGGCTGACGGGCACGGCCGCGGCGCCCGCGGAGTCGGTGCGGGCCCCGGTGGCGGCGGCCGTCGGGCCGGGCTGGGTCGGGATCTCGGGCCGGGCGTCGGCGGTGGTCGTGGTGCCGTTCACCGGCCGGGCGGCGGCGTGCACCCGCCGCGTCGACGGCCGTGGGGATCGGCGCGCACCCTTCCCGGCCTTGCGGCGGCCGCCCGACGCCGGTTCCGGGACCGCTGAGCCGTTCACGTCTTCACCCACACCGGCATTGTTCCCCACCGGGACGGGTGTGACGCCAGTGCTGCACCGTCATCCGGGTGAACTCGACCACCGGGGTCAGTGGGGCGAGCACGGCACCAGGACGGCGCGGGTGTGCGCGCCGAGCCCGACGTCGGCGGCCGCGCCGAGGTCCTCGGGGGTGTCGACGTCGCGCCGCAGGCCGGGCCAGTCGCCGTCGAGCGCGACCGCGCCCGACAGCGCGTGCCCGGCCGCGGAGCCCACGCCGAAGCGGGGATCGAGGTCGGTGCCGGGGGCGGCGAGCAGCAGCGTGGTGCCGGTGCCGTCGGCGTCGGCGCAGAACGCCCGCGCGTGCCCGGCCGCGGCGGTGATCGCGGCGTCGAGCTCGGCGGGGCGCAGGGCGGGCAGATCGGCCTGCAGGGCGCCCACCGCGCCGTCGGGCCGCCGGGCGCGCAGCAGCGCGGCGCCGTGGGCGTAGGCGGCGTTGAGGCCGGGGACGGGGCCGTCGGGGACGACCTCGATCCCGAGCGCGGCCAGCGCGGCGGCCACCACCGGGTCGGAGCTGACGACGAGCAGCCGGTCGACGAGCCGGGCGTCGCGGGCGGCGGCCACGGTGTCGTGGGCCAGCGCGAGGGTCAGCCGGGCGTGGGCGGCGGGATCGTCACCGGCGGCACCCCGGAGCCGGGTCTTCGCCTCGGTCAGCCGCTTGACCGGCACCACCAGATCCACGGGCCCATCGTCGCACCGCGGCGGGCGGGGTGGGTCAGTAGGCGCCGCGGCCACCGAGGACGGCGCGGGCGGTGCCGGCGACGATCTGCAGCTCCAGGCGGAGGTTCCACTCGTCGACGTAGCGCAGGTCGAGGGCGATCGACTCGTCCCACGACAGGTCGCTGCGGCCGCTGACCTGCCACAGGCCGGTCATGCCCGGGCGCACCGACAGGCGGCGGCGCTCCTCGGCGGTGTAGGTCTCGGCCTCCTGCGGGAGCGGGGGGCGCGGGCCGATGAGCGACATCGAGCCGTTGAGGACGTTGAACAGCTGGGGGAGCTCGTCGATCGAGTAGCGGCGCAGCAGGCCGCCGACGCGGGTGATCCGCGGGTCGCGGCGCATCTTGAACAGCGGGCCGGCGCCCTCGTCGTCGGCGGCGAGCAGGGCGCGGTGCGTCTCCGCGTCGACGATCATCGAGCGGAACTTGACCATGCGGAACGCGCGGCCGTCGCGGCCGATGCGGGTCTGGAGGAAGAACACGGGGCCGCCGTCGAGCTTCACGGCGAGGGCCACGACGAGCAGCACGGGCGCGACGAGGAGCAGCAGCAGCGCGGTGGCGGTGACGTCCACCACGATCTTCGCGATCCCGACGAACCCGCGGGCGGCACGGCCGGGGACCAGCGGGGCGTCGACGGGGGCGGGCGCGGGGTTCTCCACGAGCCGCAGCGTCGGGACCATCGGCACGGATCCGTGCAGGTCGGAATGCCCGTTCAGGTGGTGCACCGTGGCGGTCTGCATAGCGGCCGTCATCACTGTCCTTCGTCCTAGCCGGGTACTGCCGTACAACGTCCTCACCTCTCATGACGCCTCGTCCCGGGGGAGGTTGCGTGGCCCCGCGAAAAAGATCGCCACGATCGGGGCCAGGTGGACCGCCGGGCCGGTCAACGGGGACACTTCGGCCAGGATCGACCGAGTGCGTCGTGAGGAGGACCCCGGGTGAGGCGTGAGAAGCGCGGCTTCTGGATCGCGTTCTGCGCGGTCTTCTTCTACCCGATCGGCTGGCTGACCGGCCGGGGCCGGTACGAGGGCCGGGAGCACATCCCCGCCACCGGCGGCGCCCTGATCGTGGCCAACCACATCTCGCACCTCGACCCGATCTTCTCCGGGTTGATCGTCGAGCGCTCCGGGCGGGTGCCGCGGTTCCTGGCCAAGCACAGCCTGTGGAGCACGCCGGTGCTCGGCCGGGCGCTGGCCGGCAGCGGCCAGATCCCGGTCTACCGCGAGTCGGCCGACGCCCAGCAGAGCCTGCGCGACGGCACCGCAGCACTGCGCGAGGGCAAGATCGTGATCATCTACCCGGAGGGCACCATCACCAGGGACCCGGACACCTGGCCGATGCACGCCCGCACCGGCGTGGCCCGCCTCGCGCTGACGTCGGACGTGCCGGTGGTGCCGATGGTCCACTGGGGCACCCATCGCGTGCTCGACGGTTACAACAAGAAGTTCCGGCCGCTGCCCCGCGGGCCGATCACGGTGCGCTGCGGCGAGCCCGTGGACCTCACCGCGTACCGCGGGCGGCCGGTCGACGCCGCCCTGCTCCGCGAGGTCACCGACCTGCTGATGGTGCGGGTCCGCGACCTGCTCGCCGAGGTGCGCGGGGAGCCCGCACCGACCACCTTCTTCAAGCGGGCCTCGTGAGCCCCGAGGTGCGCCGGGTCGCCGTGCTCGGGGCCGGGTCGTGGGGCACCGCGTTCGCGAAGGTCCTGGCCGACGCCGGGCGCGAGGTGTCGCTGTGGGCCCGCCGCCCGGAGGTGGCCGCCGCCGTCAACGAGCGGCACGTCAACCCCGACTACCTGCCCGGCGTCGAGCTGCCGGGGCTGCTCACGGCCACCACGAACGCCGCCACCGCCCTGGACGGCGTCGACGCGGTGGTGCTCGCGGTGCCGTCGCAGACGCTGCGCGCCAACCTCGGCGGCTGGCGGGAGCTGCTCCCGAGGGGGGTCACGCTCGTCAGCCTGGCGAAGGGCGTCGAGCTGGGCACGCTCAAGCGCATGAGCGAGGTGGTGGTGGAGGTCGCGGGCGTCACGCCCGACCAGGTCGCCGTGGTGTCCGGGCCGAACCTGGCCCGCGAGATCGCCGCGGAGGAGCCCACCGCCACGGTGATCGCCTGCTCCGACCACGACCGCGCCGTCGCCCTGCAGCACGCCTGCACCACCGGGTACTTCCGCTCCTACACCAACACCGACGTCGTGGGGTGTGAGCTGGGCGGGGCGGGCAAGAACGTGATCGCGCTGGCCACCGGCATGGCCGCGGGCATGGGGTTCGGCGACAACACGCGCGCGTCGCTGATCACCCGCGGGCTGGCCGAGATCGCCCGGCTCGGCGGCGCCCTCGGGGCCGACCCGATGACGTTCGCGGGGCTCGCCGGGCTGGGTGACCTGGTCGCGACCTGCTCCTCCCCGCTCTCGCGCAACCGCACGTTCGGGGAAAGGCTGGGGCGCGGGGAGTCGCTCGCGCAGGCCGAGGAAGCCAACCACGGGCAGGTCGCGGAGGGCGTGAAGTCGTGCTCCTCGATCTGCGAGCTGGGGGCGCGGCACGGGGTGGAGCTGCCGATCGCCGACGCCGTGCGCCGCGTGTGCCACGAGGGCCTGTCGGCCGCGGAGATGGGCAAGGAGCTGATCAGCCGGGCGCCGCGGCCGGAGTAGCCGCGCCGTAGGGTGCGGTGGTGAACGGGGACGGGACGCGGTGCGTGCACGGCGGCCACCCGCCCGTCGGGGAGGGGGAGCCGCTGCACCCCGGGCCGGTCCTGTCGTCGACGTTCGACCTCGGCACCGGCGACGTCCTGCCCCCCGACTTCTACGGCCGCGCGGGCAACCCGACGTGGCGGGCGCTGGAGTCGGCGATCGGCGACCTCGACGGCGGCGAGTGCGTGCTCTTCGCGTCCGGGATGGCGGCGGTCGGGGCGGTGCTGCGGCTGCGCGCCGCCGACGGCGCGCTCGTCCTGCCGTCGGACGGCTACTACCTCGCCCGCTCGCTCGCCCGCGCCGAGCTGGCCCCGCTCGGCGTCGAGGTTCGGGAGGTGCCCACCGCCGGTCCGTGGCCGACCCTCGACGGGGCGGCGCTGGTCCTCGTCGAGACGCCGTCGAACCCGGGGCTCGACGTCGCCGACGTCGTCGCCGCGGCGGAGGTCGCCCACGCCGCGGGCGCGCTGCTCGCCGTCGACAACACGACGGCGACGCCGCTCGGGCAGCGCCCGCTCGACCTCGGTGCCGACCTGGTGGTCGCCAGCGACACGAAGGCGCTCGCCGGGCACGGCGACGTCGTGCTCGGCCACGTCAGCACCCGCGACCCCGCCCTCGCCGCCGCCCTGCGCGAGGCGCGCTCGCGCGGCGGCGCCGTCCCGGGACCGATGGAGACCTGGCTGGCCCACCGCGGGCTCGGCACCCTCGACCTGCGGCTGGAGCGCCAGGCCGGCAACGCGCGGGCCGTCGTCGACGCCCTGCTCGCCCACCCCGCCGTCACCGACGTCCGGTGGCCGGGGCACCCGGGCGACCCCGCGCACGCCGTCGCGGCCCGGCAGATGCGCCGGTGGAACGGGGTGCTGCGGTTCACCCTGGCCTCCGAGCGTGCGGTGGCGGAGTTCCTCGGGGCGTCGCGGCTGGTCGGCTCGGCCACCAGCTTCGGCGGACTGCGCAGCACCGCCGACCGTCGCGCCCGCTGGGGCGACGCGGTGGCACCGGGCCTGCTGCGCTTCTCCGCAGGGTGCGAGGACTCGGACGACCTCGTGGCGGACGTGCGCGCGGCGCTGGGCGCGATCACCCTCTGACCCGGGGTCGTGCGCGTCGCGGTCGGGCGTTCGTCCGTGCCGGTCCGCCGGGACGCAGACTCGCCGGTCGGTGGCTCGTCCACAGGTCCGGGCGCGGACCGCGGTGCCCCGACGTTCCGCCGGCGATGCGGCTCACCTCCGTGGGAGCGTGTCGCGTGCCGATCCGCTCGGCTGTCGAGGTGCCGGCCAGCTGATCTTCCGTCTGGGGGTCTGGGTGGGGTCGATCCATCGGGGTGGGACGAACTCCGGTAGCCCGTCGCGGATCCGGACGGTCCAGTCCGAGTGGTGGATCTGGCGGTGGTGCGCTTTGCACAGCATGACCAGGTTGTTGAGCTCCGTGGGTCCTTCGTGCCCCCAGTGGTCGACGTGGTGGACGTCGCACCAGGAGGGTGGTCGGTCGCATCCGGGGTGGGCGCATCCGCGGTCGCGGGCGGTGATGGCTTTGCGGAGTCCGTCGGGGAGGGTGCGCTTCTCGCGGCCGACGTCGAGGGGTTGGCTGTCGCCGTTCATGACGATGGGGATGACGCCGGCGTCGCAGGCCAGGGTGCGGAGGGTGGCGGGGGTGATGGTGCCGCCGAACTCGAGCATCGCCCTGCGTGCTCGGTCCTCGAGGTCTTCGAGTCGGATGGTCACGGTGAGGTGGGGTCGTCGGCCGCCGGTCTCGGGGAGGTCGTCGCTGTGGTCGAGGACGTACCCGCAGACGTCGGCGAGTGCTTCGGCCTGTCGCTGGGCCGCGGTTCGGTCGTCGTCGGCGGTGAGCGGTTTGGCCTTGGCGTCGATGACCGCGGCGATGGCGTCGTAGAGCATGGGGTCTTCGTACCGGCCCTTGATCGACCCACCGGCGCCGCGGCGGTGCCGGGTCAGTCGGAGCTCGTTGACCGGGGGCGGGGTGTCGTCGGGTTCGGGCCCGTCCTGGTCCAGTCGGTCGATCAGCAGGGTGCCGAAGCTGAGCAGTTGTCCGGGCTTGGCCTGCTGGGCGTACTCGGCGAGCTGCGCCTCTGCGCCGGTCCACTCCGCAGTGCTGAGCCGTTCCGCAGCCCGGGTGCCCAGCACACGGTGGATGACCTCCACATGCCGCCACCCGATCACTCCCTCGTCGAGGGCGGCGGCGGTGGCGGGCATCCGGGCCGGGAGCTGTTCCCCGCTGAGGGTGGTGCGGGCGTGGACGTCGGTGGCGGCGGCGGTGAAGGACCGGGCGTGGCGGTGGTCCCAGGACAGCAGGTCTGACACCGCGGCGGCGGTGGAGGGGTAGCCGCGGGACAGGAACGTGCCCCGGTCGTCGAGGACGGCGACGGCTGCGCTGGAGATCGCCTCGACCCGCCGGTGCACGCCTTTGCAGAGGGTCAGTAGGGAGATGAGGTCGTTCTCGGAGGCGTGGGTGGTGGCGGCGGCGAGGTCGTCGAGTGCGGCAGCGAGGTGCTGGTGCGCGTCGCGGAGGGTGTCGCCGGCCATGACCTGATTGTACTAGAACATGCGTTCGATCGTGGGTGGATTGTCGCAGCTCAGGGACCGTTCGGCGCATGGCTGGCCGCTTCGAACGGCGGTCTGTCCGCCATTCTTCAGCGTGGTGCACTGCTGCCGGTCAGATGTGGGTCGTCTGGGGTGAAGTACCGGATGACGTGGTGGGGTGGGCGGCCGTCCCCGACCGACGTGCCCGACCCGGGCTCGGGGGCTCGGCCGGGTCGGGCGAGACGTCCGGTGGTCCCGAACCGCGACCCCCACCGCCCGGATCGACCCCGTGCCCGACCGGTTGGCGTCCTGGCCTGCAGTAGACCGCACCACCTCCAGGACCGGCTGCCGGCCGACTCAGCCTGCCCGGCGCACCTCATCCGCCCGTACTCCGCAGGCGGCACCCGTCGAGGCCTGAGCGGGAACGCCTCGAACCGGGGCAGTGCGTTCCACCCGCCCTTCCCGGCCGAGCAGCGCCACTCGCCGGGCGCCCCCGGCCAACTCGCCGGGCGCCCCCGCAAACTCGCCGGGTAGAGCGGCAGACTCGGCGGGCTGTCGCAGTCGACTCACGGAGCTCCTGCGGCAAACACTGAACTCCTGGAGCCGATCCGCAAGGTGTTCGCGAAGGTCAACGGCGTGAAGCCCGTGCTGTTCAGCTCGCTGCGCGCCTACAGCCAACTTACCGGGCGCCTACAGCCAACTCGCTGGGCTTGCGGCCAACTCGCCGGGCGCCCCCGGCAAACTCGCCGGGCGCCCCCGGCAAACTCGCCGGGCAGAGCGGCAAACTCGCCGGGTGGTTGCGGCAAACTCGCCGGGGGGCGGCGGGGGGTGCGGCTGGACGGGGTAGTGGTCGTCACCCCGGTCGGCGGAAACGTTCGGGGCGGTCGCGGCGACCTGACCAGTGATCGTCCCCGCCACCGGAGGTCCGCCATGCCCGACGCTCCCCGCGTCCACCTCGTGATCGGTACGCGTCCGGAGGCGGTGAAGATGGCGCCGCTGGCCCTCGCCCTGCGGCGGGCCGGGGTGCTGGAGCCGGTGCTCGTCGCCACCGGGCAGCACCCGACGATGGTGGCGCAGGCCCTCGCCGCGTTCGGGCTCGAGCCCGACGTCGTCTGCGCGCTGCACCGGACCACGGGGGAGCAGGCCGAGCTGGTGGCCCAGCTGACCCCCGCACTCGACGCCGTGCTCGCCGCGGGGTCGGCGGCCGTCGTCGTGCAGGGCGACACGACGTCCGCGCTGGTCGGCGGGCTGGTGGCGATGTGGCGACGGGTGCCGGTCGTCCACCTGGAGGCCGGGCTGCGCTCCGGGGACCTGGCGGCGCCGTTCCCCGAGGAGGCCAACCGGCGGCTGCTCGGCGTGTTCGCCGACCTGCACCTCGCCCCGACCGCCCGGGCCGCCGACGCGCTGCGCGCCGAGGCCGCGGCCGTCGGGGCGGGCACCGAGCGGGTGCTGCTGGTGGGCAACACCGTCGTCGACGCCGTGCTGGCGGTGGCCGCGGCCGTGGACGGCACGCCCGTGCCCGCCGAGCTCGCGGCGGTGCACGAGGCCGTCGCCTCGGGGCGGTCGCGCCTGCTGCTGGTCACCGCGCACCGCCGCGAGTCCTGGGGTGCGCCGCTGGACCGCGTGCTCGCCGCCACCCGCCAGGTCGTCGATGACCATCCCGACCTCGTCTGCGTGCTCCCGGCCCACGCCAACCCGGCGGTCCGCGCGCAGGTCGACGCGGCACTCGGCGACCACCCGCGGGTCGTCGTCACCGACCCGCTGCCCTACCCGGAGCTGTGCCGCCTGCTCGCCCGGTCCGCGCTGGTGCTCAGCGACTCCGGCGGCATCCAGGAGGAGGCGCCGTCGTTCGGGGTGCCGGTCGTGGTGCTGCGGGAGGTCACCGAGCGGATGGAGGCCGTCGACGCGGGCTGGGCCCAGCTCGTCGGCACCGACACCGCCCGGATCGTCGCCGCGGCCAAGGGCGTCCTCGCCGGAGACCACGTCCGGCCGGTCACCGGCAACCCCTTCGGCGACGGGCTCGCAGCGCAGCGCAGCGCCGCGGCGATCGCGTGGCTGCTCGGCCTCGGCGACCGGCCGGCCGACTTCGCCGTCCACATCGCACAGTGAGCAATCGGCCCACTACGCTGCGCCGAAAGTCGTAACAGGCCACCGATCCGTGACGATGTCGTGATCGACAAGGGCAAACCGTCACGGTGGGTACGTGCGAACGTCCCGGCAAACCTCGAACGATGGAGAACCACATGGGTCAGCACAGGAGCGCCCTCCGCCGTGCGCGCCGGGCCAGTGGGCTCGCCGGGCTGGTGCTGCTCGGGCTCGCCGCACTCCTCCTCGGCTCGCCCGCCTGGGCGCAGGCCCCGGAGACCGGGCAGGTCCGCCTCGGACACCTCTCGCCGACGACCCCGGCCGTCGACGTCTACCTCACGCCCCCCGGTGAGGCGCCCTCCCGCACGCCGCTGGTGAAGGGTGCGGGCTACGGCGCCGTCACCGGCTACCAGCAGCTCGCGGCCGGGCGCTGGACCGTCGAGATGCGCCCCGCGGGCGCGTCGGCCGACACCGCGGCACCGCTGAGCGCCGCCCTCGAGGTCACGCCGGGCTCGGCGCAGTCGCTGCTGTTCTTCGACACCGGCGCCGGCGGCACCGTGCAGGGCCAGCTGCTCACCGACGACCTCGCCGTCGCCCCGAGCGGCTCCGGCAAGGTGCGGATCATCCAGGGCGCGGAGGGCTCGGCCCCGGTCGAGATGCAGGCCGCGGGCGGTCCCCGGCTGGCCACCGACCTCGCCTACGGCTCGGTCACCGACTACGCCACCGTCGGCGCGCGCGCGTGGGACGTCGCCATCGCCTCCGGTGCGGAGACCCTCCAGGCCACCCTGGACGTCACCGACGGCTCGGTGAGCACCGTCGTCCTCACCCGGGACGAGGCGGGCGCGCTGACCGTCACCCCGCTCGTCGACGTCGCGGGCGGGCTCGCCCCGGCGCTGCCCGGCCTGCCCGAGCTCAGCGGCCCCCCGGTCGCCGCGCCCGGCGAGGAGCAGGCCCCGGCCGAGGCCGAGCCGCAGACCGGCCCGGCGCTGCCGCAGGGCGGCGTGCCCGCGGGCGGCGGGGCCACGGCGGGCGGGCCCGACCCGGCCCCGGTGCTGCTCGGCCTGGCCGGCGCGCTGCTGCTGGTCTTCGGCGTCTCCGGTTCCCCCCTGCGCCTGCGCCGGAACTGACCCGTGAGCGCGCCGACGACCGAGCGGCCCGTCCCGGCGCACCGGGACCCGGGCGAGCAGCAGCCGTCCCGGGCCCCGCTGCGGGCCACGGCGGCTGCCGTGCTGATCTGCGTGCCGCTGCTCGGGCCGTTCGACCTCTTCGGCGCGGCCGAGGAGGAGGCGACGGCGCCCGCGGTGCCGCTGGCGTCGGCGGCCCGGGTCGTGCGGGTCGACCAGCCCGCCCCGGCCGCGCGCCCGACGGGGCTGACGGTCCCGGCCATCGGGCTCGCGGTGCCGGCGCTCGACGACCTCGGCATCGCCGGCGACGGGCGGCTGCAGGCCCCGGAGGACTTTGCGAACGTCGGCTGGTACACCGGCGGCGCCGCTCCCGGTGACCCCGGGCCCGCCGTGCTCGTCGGCCACGTCGACTCCTGGCGCGGCCCCGCGGTGTTCTTCCGCATCCGCGAGCTGACGCCCGGAGCGGAGATCCTCGTCCCGCGGGCCGACGGCAGCACCGTGCGGTTCGTCGTCGACGCCGTCGAGCAGTACCCCAAGGACGGGTTCCCGACCGAGCGCGTCTACGGCCCGACCGCCGACCCCCAGCTCCGGCTCATCACCTGCGGGGGCAGCTTCGACCGGGCCGCGAAGTCCTACCGCGACAACATCGTCGTGTACGCCTCGATGCGCTGAGTAACCGCAGGTCGTAGGGGTGTATGGCCTGCGTCACGCGCGTTAACGGCCGACGCGCGGAACGCGACTGAACGGACGAACGGGTCTGCTCCGACCCGCCCCGCACTGCAGGAGGGACCAGCCCGTGCCGGACGTCTTCGGGGAGGCCGGGGGCTACGTGCTCCTCGTGCTCTCGGCGCTCGCGGCGGCGGTGGGGATCGTCGCCCAGACCGTCGCCGCGCGGCGCACCGAGCAGCGGGACGCGGTCGATCCCGGCATCCTCGTGCGGCTGGCGACCGACCGCGTCTACCTGTTCGGGTTCGGCTCGCAGGTGCTCGCGTTCGGCTGCGCCTTCCTGGCCCGCGCCACGCTGCCGCTCTACATCGTGCAGGCCGGGTCGTCCTCGGCCGTCGGGCTGGCGGCGGTGATCGGGCTGGTGGTGCTCGGCTGGAGGGTCAGCGGGCGCGAGATCGCGGCGCTCGGGGTGCTCGCCGTCGGCCTGCTGCTGCTCGTCGGCGCCGCGGAGTCGTCCGTGGCCGCGCCGATGCCGCCCGAGCTCGGGTTCGGGCTGCTCGGTGCGCTGCTCGCCGTCGTCGCGCTGGCCTTCCCCGCCGCCCGGATCGCCGGAGCACCCGGGGCCGTGGCGATGGGGGCGCTGGCCGGCGTCGCGTTCGCGGTGCTCGCGCTGTGCGGGCGCCCGCTGGCCGCCGGGCCGCTGCTGGAGCTGCCGCTGCAGCCGCTGGCCTGGCTGATGGTCGCGTCCGCGCTGGTCGGGCAGGCGCTGCTCGCCGCCGCGCTGCAGCGCGCGTCCACCACCGTCGCGGCCGCGTCGATGGACGCCACCACCGTCGTCCTCGCCTCGGTGCTGGGCGTCACCGTGCTCGGTGACCAGATCGCCGCGGGCGGCGGCTGGTGGGTCGCCGCGGGGCTGACGCTCGTCGTCGCCGCGGTGGTCGCGATGGCCGTGGTGGGCCGGTCGACCCGGGAGCCGGTCGCGGTGGGGGTGCCGGCATGAGCCGCCCCACGGCCAGCGTCTCCCTGGACCTGGACAACCTCTGGGCCTACCTCAAGACCCACGGCGACCCCGCCTGGGAGGCCCGCCCCAGCTTCCTGCCGACGGCCGTGCCGCGGCTGCTGGAGCTGCTCGGCGAGCACCGGCTGACCACCACGGTCTTCGTCGTCGGTGCCGACGCCGAGCGCGAGGACGGGGCCAAGGCCGTCGCGGAGATCGCCGCGGCCGGACACGAGGTCGCCAACCACAGCTTCGGCCACGAGCCGTGGCTGCACCGCTACACCGCCGAGGCGCTGGAGGCCGAGCTCGCCCGCACCGAGGACGCGATCGTCGCCGCGGGCGCCCCGCGGCCCGTCGGTTTCCGCGGCCCCGGCTACAGCATCACCCCGGAACTGCTCGCCCTGCTGCACCGCCGGGGCTACGTCTACGACGCCACGACGCTGCCCACCTGGATCGGCCCGCTGGCCCGCGCCTACCACTACCGCGGCACGCCGAAGGAGGACCGCGGCGAGCTCTTCGGCCCGTTCTCCGACGTCCGGGCGCCGGTGCACCCCTACCGCTGGGCCGACGCCGGCGACCTCGTCGAGCTGCCGGTCACCACGATGCCGCTGACCCGGCTCCCGATCCACGGCTCCTACCTGCTGCAGCTGCACCAAGCCTCGCCGCGGCTCGCCCGCACCTACCTCGCCACGGCGCTGCGGCTGTGCCGGGTGCGCGGCGTGCAGCCGTCGCTGCTGCTGCACCCCACCGACGTCCTCGACGCCGCGGAGGCCCCCGGCATGGAGTTCTTCCCCGGCATGGCGGTGCCCGGCCGGGAGAAGGCCGAGCTGCTCGGGCACGTGCTCGCGTCGCTGCGGGCCCGGTTCGACGTCGTCGGCACGGGGGAGCACGTGGCCCGGCTGCGGGCGGCCGGGATCGGGCGCACGCGGGCGACCGCGGCGGTGGCCCGGTGACCCGGTCCCGGGTCCTCGCCACCGTCCTGGTGGTCGCCGCCGCCCTGCTCACCGCCCGCTACGTCGCCGTCACCTGGCTGGGCCGGATGGACGTCGACGCGGTCCTGCCGTACCCGACCCTGCTGCTCAGCGACTTCCGCGACGCGGTGTGGCTGCCCACCGGCGACCTGCTCGCCGGTCACGACCCCTACATCGACGCCGACTTCCTCGCCCGGCACCCCGGGACGCAGGGCTACAGCCCCTACACCCCGTCGCACCTGCTGCTCGCGCTCGGCTTCGGGGCCCTGAGCTGGGAGACCGGCACGCTCGCCTGGTCGGTCCTCGGCGGGCTCGCGCTCGCCGCGATGGGCGCCTGGACCGGGTTCGCCGTGCTGCGCCACGCGCGTCCCTCCGCCTCGCGGACGGCCGGGGTCGCCGCTGCGGCCGCGGGCGTGCTCGCGGTGTGGGTCTGGCGGCCCACCTCGATCGCGCTGGGGCTCGGCCAGCCGAGCGCCGTCTGGGGCCCGGCCGCCGCCGTCGCCGCGGCCGCCACCGTCACCGCCGTCGGGATCTCACCGGCCGGTCGGGCGGTGCTGTCGGCGCTCGCGTTCGCGAAGCCGCAGACCGGGATCCAGCTGGCCGTCGCGGCGATCGCCGCGCGGCAGTACCGAGCGCTGCTGTGGGGCGTCGGGATCACCGCCGTCCTCAGCCTCGGCGTCGCCACCTGGATCGCCGGGGGCTCCGTCGTCGCGTGGGTGCTGGCGCTGCCCGCCGCCGTCGCGGGCCGGCACTCGCGCTACGACCAGCGCTACACCACCGGGAACCCGTGGATCGACGTCATGTCCACCGCGCACCGGCTCGGCCTGCCCGACGTCGCCGGGCCGCTGCTGGCGGTGCTCGTGCTCGGCGCCGGGCTGGCCGCGGCGCTGGCGCTGCGGGCCCGCGGCCGCGCCGGGCTGGGGGCCACCACCGCGATGGTCACCGGCCTGCTGGTCGTGCCGCACTGCGGCTACGACGTGCTGCTCCTGTTCCCCGTGCTGATGCTCACCGTCGTCGAGGTGCTCCGGGAGCGGCGCGGCCCGGTCCGCACCGCCGCGCTGGCCGCGCTCGTCCCGCTGGTGCTGAGCGGCCTGCTGCCCGGGTTCCGGCTGCCGCTGGTCCCCGGTGGGCTCGAGCCCGCGCTCGGGCAGGCCGTCCTGCTGCTGGTCGCGCTGGCCGTGCTGCTCGGGACGGCGGTGCTGGCCCGCCGTCCCGCCCCCGCCGAGCCGGTGCTGGTCGGCTCCGCCACGTGAGCACGCGGACCCGGTGGGGCGTCGGGGCGACGGCTCTCGTGGCGGTCGTCGCCCTGTTCGCGATCACCGCCGCCCGGGTGCAGGACCCCAACCCGGAGCCGGCGGTCATGGCGCTCGAACGCGGTGAGCGGCAGGAGTCGCTGCAGCTCGGCGTCACCGTGTTCAGCATGTGGCGGGACTGGGAGTTCCTCGACGAGCTGCTCGACCGCGCCCGCGACTCCGGCTCGCCGTGGCTGCGCGTCGACATGGGGTGGTGCACGCTCGAGGAGCGCGGACGCGGGGTGGTCTCCGAGTGGTACCAGAGCCGCCTCGACGCGACCGTCGCCGGCGCCGCGGCGCGCGGGCTGCAGCTGCTGGTCGCCGTCGGCTGCACCCCGACGTGGGCGGGCGGCACCAGCTACGACAGCCTCCCCCCGGACCCGTCGGAGTACGAGCGCGTCACCCGCTACCTGGCCGAGCGCTACCGCGGGCAGGTCGCCGCCTGGGAGATCTGGAACGAGCCGGACTGCATCGGCGGCTGCCCGGACGGGTCGCCGGAGGAGTTCGTGCCGACGCTGCAGGCCGGGTACCGCGGGATCAAGGCGGGCGACCCGGACGCCACGGTGGTCAGCGGCGGGATCAGCGGCACCAACGCCGACTGGATCGCCCGCATGTACGCGGCCGGGGCCCGGGGCTACTTCGACGCCCTCGCCGTGCACCCGTACCAGAACCCGGCCGACGCGCCTCCCGACGCGCCCCCGACCGAGCGGATCTACCGGCTGACCTCGCTGCCGTCGGTGCGGCACGTCATGGTCGAGAACGGCGACGCCGACGTGCCGATCTGGTTCACCGAGTTCGGCTGGACCACCGCCGACTCCGGCGACCGCCCCGGGGTCGACGAGCCCACGCAGGCCGCCTACCTGCGCCAGGCCGTGGAGCAGGTGCAGCGCGACAACCCCTACGTCACCCACGCGTTCTGGTTCACGATGCGCGACCGCGACGACTGGACGCCGTACGAGAACGAGTTCGGGCTGCTGCACGTCGACGGCAGCGAGAAGCCCGCCTACGGCGCCCTGGGCGAGGCCAACGCCTGGCTGGAGGAGCAGTGAGGCCGGTCCGCGCCCTGCTGGTCAACGAGAACATCGGCGGGCACGCCACCGTGCACCACCACCTGCGGGAGGTCGCCGCGCAGCGCGCGGACGTCGCGGTGCAGGTGGTCGACGTGCCGCCGCCCGGCTTCTGGCGCAAGGTCGCGGCGGCCCCGGTGCCCGGCCTGTCCCGCGTCGACGCCGACCTGCGCGCCCCGCGCTACCAGCTCGCGCAGTCGGCCTGGGTGGCCCGCCGGATGCCGGCCTGGCTCGACGCCGGGTTCGACGTCGTGCACTTCTACACCCACAACACCGCCCTGGTCGGGTCGGCCCGCGCGCACCTGCCCTACGTCGTCACGATCGACTCGACGAACGCGCAGAGCAACCTCATGCACCCGGCCCGCGAGCCCACGCGCTTCTCCCCGCTCTCGACGCGCGCGGTGCGGCCCTTCGAGCGCGCCGTCTACGCCGGCGCGCACCGGGTGGTGGCCAACAGCGACTGGTGCGCGCGGTCGGTCGTCGACGACTACGGGATCGACCCGGCGCGGGTCGAGACGCTGCCGATGGGCGTCCCGGTGCCCCCGGCGGTCACCGCGACCCGCCGTGGCGGCCTGCCGCGCCTGCTGTTCGTCGGGCGGTCCCTGGAGCGCAAGGGCGGCAACGACCTCCTCGACGTGCACCGCCGGTGGCTGGCCGACCGCTGCGAGCTCGTCCTCGTCACCACCGACGCGGTGGCCCCCGCCCGCAACGTCACCGTCGTCGACGACATCCGTCCCGGCGACGGGCGGATCGGCCCGCTGATCGCGGGCTGCGACCTGTTCGCCCTGCCCAGCCGGCTCGACCAGTGGCCCAACGCGGTGATGGAGGCCATGTCCTACGGGGTGCCGCCGGTGGTCAGCCGGGTCGGCGGGATGCCGGAGATGGTGCAGCACGGCCGCGCCGGGGTGGTGCTGCCCGACGGGTCGCCCGAGGCGCTGCGCGACGCGCTGCTCGCCCTGCTCGACGACCCGGTGCGCCGCCGCGCGATGGGGGCCCGCGCGCGCCGGCACGTCGAGACCGAGCTGGACGTGCGGCGCACCGCCAACCGCCTGCTCGACATCGTCCGCGACGCCGCCCGCCCGCGCCCCGCGCTGCGCCGGGTGGCCTGACCCGGCGCTGCCGACCCGTCAGGGGCGGGCGGGGCCGAGGACGTCGCGCACGCCGGTCAGCAGGACCACGGCCAGCACCACCGCGCCGGCCGCCGTGCCGAGCACGGCGGACAGGGCGTCGGGCCGCCAGGCCACGAGCGCCGCGCTCACCGCGGTGCCGGTGACGGCGGCGGAGCCGGACGCCACGGCGAGCCGCCGCACCCGGCGGCGGGCCAGCAGCAGCGTCCAGCACACGTAGGAGACGAGGATGGGCACGGCGCACGCCGCGATCACCTGGACCGCGGGCACCACGCCCGCCCAGCGCTCGCCGAAGGGCACGACGGTGATCGGCCGCGCCGCCAGCACCCCGGCGACGGCGACGACGAGCCCGACCGCGGCCGCGAGGCCGAGGTAGCGGCGCCCCTCGCGGCGGAACGCGTCCGGGTCGCCCGCCAGCGCCGACATGCCGGGCACCAGCCCGAACCCGACCGTGTGCGCGATGGTGATGCCCGCGTCGAGGAACCGGGAGGCGACGACGTACGCGGCGAGCGCGCCGATCGTGCCGACCGCACCGACGACGATCGTGCCCTGCCGCCACAGCAGCACCAGCCCGATCCCGCCCAGTGCGAGCCACAGGCTCTGCCCGAGCAGCGCGCGGCTGCGCACCGCGCCGCGGCTCGGGCGCAGCAGCGCCACCATGACCAGCAGCAGCGCCAGCTCCTTGAGGGCGACGACCACCAGCAGCAGGGTCGCGTCGCCCCCGGTGGTGACGACGAGGACGCCGCCGCCGACCAGCAGGAACGCCGACCCCACCTGCAGCGCGCCCTCGAGCAGCACCCGGCCCGTGGCCCGCAGCATCTCCGCCCACAGGTTGACGTAGCCGCCCGCGACGACGAACGCGACGGTCAGGGCCAGCGCCGACGGCGGTACGGCGTCGGGGCCGAGGAAGACCGTGAGCCCGACCGTGACCAGGCACGCGGCCGCGACGGACACCGTCTGTGGCCCCAGCGCCGCCCACAGCGCGGGCGCGGCGGGCAGCCGGCCCGCGGCCACCTCCCGTCCGGCGACGGCGGCGACGCCGAGGTCGGTGAGCGTGGCGACGAGGGTGGCGGTGCCGAGCAGGTAGCCGTAGACGGCGACGGTGTCGGGCGCCGCCTGCCGGGCCAGCAGCACGACGAGCACGATCCCGACCAGCCGGCCGATGATCCGCGAGCCGATGGCGGCGGCCAGCCCGAGGCGGGCGAGGCGGCCCCCGTCGTGGGCGACGGCGGTCACGACGCGTCCGCCGCGGTCCGCGGGGTGGACGCGGCGAGCAGCAGCCCGAGCAGGTAGAGCGTCAGGAAGCCGGTGGTGTAGCTGGCCACCGACGACCGGCCGATCCAGTCGACCATCGACACCGCGAGCACGCCGAGCCCGGCCCAGGCCGCGCCGGACGAGCCGTCGCGGCAGCGCCGGACGAGCACCGCGCCGAGCCCGAGGAACGCGCCGACGAACGCGACGCTCCCGGTGATCCCGACGTCGGACTGGACCTGCGCGTACGCCGAGTCCAGGAACGCGGAGTCGCCCGCGAACGAGGCGGGGGGCGCGGACGTCGGGTCGTAGGCGGGGGCGGCGGAGACCAGCTCCGCCTCCCGGGTGGACCCGATGCCGCGGGCCCCCACCCCGTTGCCGACCAGGAACGACTCCGGCCCCTGCACGGCCTGCGCCCAGGCCGTCGACCGGCCGTTGAGGGTGAGCAGCAGCGGCTCCTCCGGGGCACCCGGCCGCACCGCGGTGCTGGTGCCCGACAGCAGGACGATGCCCGCGACGGCGGCGAGCACGCCGAGCACGGTGGCCTGCTTCCACCACCCCCGGCGCACGGCCCAGATCACCAGCAGCACCCCGACCTGGATCATCGCGGTGCGCACCGAGGTGGCCCCGAGCACCGCCACCGACGCGACGACCAGCACGACGGCCTGCCGCCGCGAGGCCACGAACAGAGCCAGCGCCAGGCCGAGCACCGCCAGAGCGGCGAGCTGGAACGGGTCCTCGAACGTGCCGGAGGTGCGCAGGCCGCCGTCGGTGGTCATCCGGACCTGCGCGCCGTAGCGGTAGCCCCAGCCGAACACGAGCGCGTCGGCACCCGCCCACTGCTGCACCCAGGCGAACGCGGCCTGCAGGGGCAGCAGCACCGTCATGGCCGTCACCAGGTGGGCCGTCGTGCGCTCGGGTGCCGCGCAGAGCAGCCCGATCGCCAGCAGCGCCAGCACCTCCAGGAGCAGGCGGGTCCCGAACAGCCAGCCGGTGCCGTGCCCGCCCGCGGGGTTGAGCAGGTAGAGGCCGACGACGATCCCGAGCGCGGCGAGGGGTCCGGCCAGCGGCCGCAGGCGCGCCAGCACCGGCCGGTGCGCCACGACGTGGGCGACCACCAGCGCCAGCAGCAGCGCGACGTAGGCGTCCTTGGCGACGCCGAGGGTGTCGGACAGGCGCAGCCGCAGCTCGGCCGAGGTCGCGAACAGGAACAGCGCGCCCCACGGGGCCAGCCACGGCCTGCGCAGCAGCAGCACCGCCGACCCGGCCGCCAGGGCCAGCACGACGGCGAACAGCGCCGCCAGCAGCGGGCCGTCGGCGGGCACCGCGACGATCAGCAGCCCGGCCACGGCCGCGACCGGCAGCCCGATCGCGGCCGTCAGGACCGCGGGGGTGGCCCAGCGCGCGGAGCCCGACGGCCGGCGCACCGGGGCCCCGCCGCGCGGGGCCGTCGTGGTCATCCCCGGCCGTTCATGCCGTGACGACGACGGCGTCGACGGCCCGCCACGGCGACAGCAGCGCCACGGCGTCGGAGACGTCCTGGCGCAGGGTCCCCTCCGGCACGACGAGGACGAGCGCGGCGACGTCGGCCCGGCGCGGTTTCGCGGCGAGCACGGCGCCGGTGGGCTCGGCGACGAGCTGGACCCGGTCGGTGTCGTCGCTGCGCTGCCGGATCCACTCCACGAGCTGCAGCCCGGCCTTCTCGGCGTCGGCGGTGACCGGGGCGACCATCAGCGCGCCCTTGGGGTTGACCTCCAGCAGCCGGGCGATCAGCCGCGCGGTCTCCGGCTCCCCGCCGGGGCCGAAGCCGACCGCGGGGAGGGCGAGCAGGCGCTGCGCGTCGCGGGCCCCGGTGACGCTCGGGCGCAGCAGCGTCATCGCGAGGATGACCAGCGCGCCGATCGCGAGGCCGACGACGCCGAGCGCCACCGGCGTCTGGGTGCTGGGCACGAGCTGCTCGGGCTGGCTGGTCCGGTACACCTGGATCGGCTGCAGCGTCCACGTCAGCAGCTGGGTGCGGAGCCGGATGTCCGGGTCGCCCTCGCCGGTCTGGGTGGAGACGAGCCCGTCCGCCGCCGCCGTGAGGTTCTCGCGCATGACCTGGGCGAACGCCGTCGCGACCGCCTCGGAGGTGCGCACCGCGGTCTGCTCGTCGCGGCCGGTCGCGGTGATCGTGACGAAGTGCGAGGTGGGCACCGGCACCGCGGTGACGCGCTCCGCCAGCTCGGTCCAGCCGCCCGGCTCGTCGAGCGCCTCGGCGGCGCGGGACAGCACTGTCTGCGACACCGCGACGACCGCGGCGTCGGCCTGGTCCTCGGTCTCCACCGGCGTCGGCTGGCCGGTGAGCAGCAGCGACTCCACCGACCACGTCCGGATCAGGGCGTCGGTGCTCGCCTGCCACTGCGGGGTGCGCACCAGCTCGACGACGATGCCGGCGCCGACCCCCAGCACGAGGAGCACCGCCAGCAGGATCGCGGCGGTGCGGGACGTGGCGCCGTGCAGGCGCCGCAGAACGGTCACGACGACGAGCTCCTCAGATCGGTCGGGGCGGGGACGGGCAGCGGCCCGGCGACCTCGTCGAGCAGGTCGGCGACCCGCTCGGCCCACGCGTCGAGCGGGAAGACCCGCCGGACGCGCTCGAAGCCCGCGGCACCCCACGGCGCGGGCTCGTCGAGGCCGTCGGCCAGCGCGGCGGCCAGTGCGCGCGGGTCGTGCGGCGGGACCAGGCGTCCGGTGACGCCGTCGTCCACCAGCTCGGGGAGGCCGCCGACGTCGGTGGAGACCACGCCCCGACCTGCCGCCATCGCCTCGAGCACGGCGTAAGGAAAGCACTCGACCGCGTAGGAGGCGAGCACCAGGAGGTGCGAGCGGCGCAGCAGGGCGTCGACGTCGGAGCGCACGCCCAGGAACTCGACGCCCGGGAGCCCCGACGCCCGGGCCTGCAGCGCCGCGCGGCACGGCCCGTCACCGGCCAGCAGCAGCCGGGCGCCGG
This sequence comes from Pseudonocardia petroleophila, assembly GCF_014235185.1. Taxonomy (NCBI): domain Bacteria; kingdom Bacillati; phylum Actinomycetota; class Actinomycetes; order Pseudonocardiales; family Pseudonocardiaceae; genus Pseudonocardia; species Pseudonocardia petroleophila. The sequence continues at coordinate 2,951,191 of NZ_CP060131.1, forward strand.
GGTGCCGGGCGAGCACGGCGGGCCAGGCGTCGAGGACGAGGGCGTGGTCCTTGTCGGCGCGCATCGCGGCGGCCATCAGCACCGTCGGCGGCCCGCCGGGCAGCGGTGCGGGCCCGGTCGGCACCGGGACGGCGTTGGGCACGACGGAGATGCGGTCGGCCGGCAGGTGCAGCTCGTCGGTGAGGTAGCGGACCTGGGTGTGGCAGACCGCGCCGTAGCGGGTGACCGCGCCGCCGGTGGCGCGCTCGAACAGGCGCTCCCGCAGGCCGCGGTGGCCGATGTGGCCGTAGGTGTGCTTCCAGGCGAGGTAGGGCAGCGGCCGGCCGCGCAGCGCGAGCCGGACCGCCACCTCGACGAGGATCTGGTGCCCGGTGACCAGCGCGGGACGGACCCGGCCGACCGTCGCGCGGACGGCGGCCGCCGCGGCGGGCAGCTTCGCGCGCCCGCCGGGCAGGGCCACGACCTCGACGGCGATGCCCGCCGCGTCGAGCTCGGCGCGCAGCGGGCCGTCGCCGAACGCGAGCACGTGCGGCGTCCACCGGGCCGGGTCCACGGCCGAGGCGATCCAGACCCCGTGCCGCTCGGCGCCGCCGCTGGACAGCGACGGCATGACGATGAGCACGGTGCGCGGCGCGCTCACCGGCGCCACCGCCGCGCGAGGCCCTGCAGCGCCCCCGCGACCTTGCCGAGGTCCTTGGTGGCCAGCGCGACCGGCAGCAGCGCGACCGCGGCGGGCCCGGCCCCGGCGCGCACGGCGCGCACCACGGGCAGCGACAGGTACGCGGCGCCGCCTGCGGCCACCAGCCTGCGCCCCGCGGGGGAGGCCAGCAGCGCGGGGGCGACGAGGTAGGCGAGCCCGCGTGCGCCGTCGCGGACCAGCAGGCGGCGGTCACCGCCGTCGGTGCTGGCCCGGCCGTAGCCGCGGTACATCCGCCAGGTCGCGGCCAGCCCGTCGCGCTGGGTCCAGCCGACGACCGCGTCGGTCGTGGTCAGGCACTCGCCGTCGCGCGCCACCGCCAGCCCGAAGCCGACGTCCTCGCCGGTCGCGAGGTGCTCGGGGAACCCGCCCGCCCGTTCCCAGGCGGCCCGGGTGAAGGCGACGCAGCGGCCCACGGCGAAGCGGGGGTCGAAACCGGTGCCGAAGACGCGGGTGTAGAGCCGCACCAGCAGGTCGGGCCGGCGGACCTCGCCCGGCTGCGGGTAGCAGGCCAGCGACTGCGCCCGCTCCAGCGGGGTGCGGGCGAGCACCTCGTAGACCCCGGACACCAGCGCGGGCGGGCGCGGGCCGGCGAACGCGCGGCGGAAGCCGTCGACGAAGCCGGGTGCGGGCGTGCAGCCTGCGTCGGTGCAGACCAGCACGTCGTGCCGGGCGGAGCGGATGCCGTGGTTGCGCCCGGCCGAGATGCCCGCGCCGGGCACCGTCTCCACCCGCAGCGCGGGGTGGCGGGGCAGCGCGTCGAGGCTCCCGTCGGTGGACCCGCCGTCGACGACCACGATCTCGTCGCCGTCGGAGAGCTGCCCGAGCAGGGTGTCGACCAGGACGGCGAGCGCGGGCCCCTCGTCCAGGATGGTCATGACGACGCTGACCGGCGGGCCGCCGGTGGTGCCCGCGCCGGGGCGGCGGGCGAGGACGTCGGGGGAGACGCCGGGGCGCTGCACGGGGACCCCGAGGACGGACAGCGCCGCGGCCCGCGGGCCGTCGGCCTGCGCCAGGTCGGTGTCGCGCAGCGCGCCTGCGGCGAGCAGGCGCAGCAGGCCACGCTCGACCGGTCGGACGCGCAACGGCGGGGCCGGGCGGCGGTCGGGGCCTGCCGCGCCCGTGATGATCCCGTCCCAGGTCTTGAGGGTGGTGCGCAGGTCGCCCACGGCGACGATCTGCTCGCGCGCGGCCCGGCCGGACGCCGCGGCACCCTCCGGGTCCCGCAGCAGGCCGACGAGCGCGTCGGCCATGCCGGTGACGTCGCCGACGGGCAGGACCGTGCCGGTCGCGCCGAAGGTCGCGCGCACGCCGTCGACGTCGAACGCGACGACGGGACGGCCCGCGGCCATCGCCTCGAGCGACGCGAGCGGGGTGGAGTCCCAGCGCGAGGGCATCGCGACGGCGTCGGCGGCGGCGAGCCAGGTGTCGACGTCGGACCGGTCCCCGGCGAACTGCACGCCCGGCGTGGCCGCCGCCTCCAGGGCGGGGCGCTCCGGGCCGTCGCCGACGAGGACGAGCCGCGCGGCCGGCACCGCGGCGCGCACGGCCGGCCAGGCGGCGAGCAGCAGGTCCTGGCCCTTCTGCTCGGCGAGGCGGCCCACGCACACCACGGTCGGGGCGTCGGGCAGCCCGAGCTCGGCCCGCGCGGGCCCGCTGGGCCGGGGGACCCGCTTCTCGGTGTCGACCCCGTTCGGCACGACCTCCATCGCGCAGCCGACGCCGACGGCGGCACCGCGGTCGGCCTCGTCGCGGCTCACGCACACCGCGACGTCGGTCCAGCGCCCGGCCAGCACCTCCCAGGCCGTCGACAGGGTCCGCACCGCGCCGCGCACGGCCTCGAACGACCAGGCGTGCGGCACGTAGACGGTCGGGCGCGCACCGCGCAGCGCCAGCCGCCCGGCCAGCCCGGCCTTGGCCGAGTGGAGCACGACCACGTCGGGGTCGACGTCGGCGATGATCCGGGCGATCCGGCGGGTCTCGTCGGCCACCGCGGGGCCCGGCGAGCGCACCGCGGCCCAGGCGTGGTGCACGGCCCCGGCCGCCCGGACCCGCTCCGCGAGGCCGGCGCCCCCCGGGCACGCCACGTGGACGTCGTGGCCGCGTTCGTGCTGGTCGGCGGCCAGCGCCGCCACCACGTTCGCGACTCCGGCCACCACCGGCTGGCTCACATGCAGAACCCGCACGTTCAGTCCCCTTCGTTCTGGTCGGTGAGGCGGTACCAGACGCCGGCGTCCGAGGTGCGTACCTGTTCGTACTGGGAATCGAGCATCCGGAGCAGCGTGTTACCCCGGGTGGTGGCCATCTCGGCGTAGATGTTCTCCAGGAACACGTACGTCGGGCGCGCGGTCGCGAGGTCGACGCCGAGCTCGTCCCACTGGGCGTCGGTGAAGAGCTCGGGGGTCCAGCCGTTGAGCCGGACCGGCACGGGCGCGTCCGCCACGAGCTGGTAGGTCGGGTCCCCCAGCACGTAGAGGCCGTCCCCGGGGGCGAACCCGGCCGCGGCCAGCTCGGAGCGGGCGGTGGGCGCGCTCCCCAGCCGGTCGGCGATCGCCGCCCGGCTCTCCGCGGTCCAGCCGTTGCCCAGGGCCATCGGCCGTTCCGGAGACGCGACGCCGACGGCGAGCAGCGGCACGGCCGCGAGCGCGAGCGCGGTGAGAGCCGGCCGCCGGGGGCGGTGCTCGGACAGCTGCCGTGCGGCCAGCGCGAGCAGGGCGGGCGTCAGCAGCACCCAGTGGTAGGACCACCACAGCTGCCCGCCGACCACGAGCAGGCCGGTGCCGGCCCAGGCGAGCAGCGCCAGGTCGAGCGGGTCCCGGTCGCGGCGCACGGCGGGCAGCCGCAGCGCGACCAGCACCAGGACGGGGGCGGTGACCAGCACGTACCGCCCCAGCCCGCTGACCAGCCGTCCGACCGGGCGGGCGCCCTCCTGGGCCAGCGCCTGGCCGGGGCCGACGAACCACGTGTGCAGCGCCTCGCCGAGCGCCCCGTCCACGGCGAGCCAGCCGGTGACGGCCAGCACCGGCACCGCCGCCCCGGCCGCGACGGCGGGGAGGGCGGCCGCCCGGCGGGTGGCCAGCAGCCAGACGACGACGGCGACCAGCGGGACGGCGGCCACCCACAGCTTCAGCACCGCCACGACCCCGATGCAGAGCCCGGCCGCGACCGCCCGGGCCGTCGACGGCCCGCGCACGACGAGCACCACGGCGGCCAGCGCGGGCGCGACGGCGAGCTGCTCGACCTGGCCGAGGTCCAGCGCCCGCACCGGGAGCAGCAGCACGGCGGCGCCCGCGACCGGGATGCACCGGCCCACCGCGGGCCGGACCCGCCCGCGCAGCAGGCGGCCGACCAGCACGGCGGTGAGGACGGCGACACCGACGTCGAGGACCCGGGTCACGACGGTCGACGGCCCGAACGCCGCGTCGACGGCGCCGTACCAGAGGAAGATGCCGGGCTGCTTGATGTCCCAGATGCCGGTGTAGGGCACCCGCCCGGCGACGACGTCGCGCCCGATCACCGCGTAGAGGGCCTGGTCGCCGTAGTAGGGCAGCAGGACCAGCCCGGACGCGACGACGGCGAGCGCGGTCCAGGCCAGCGCGACCGGGGCGAGGCGGACCGGCGCCGCCGGCGCGACCGGGTCGTTCCGCAGGCGGATCGCCATCAGGCGGCCGCCGTACGGGTACGGCCCTTCATCCGCAGGAACGGCAGCTCGATCCAGCGGAACGTGACCACCGACAGGGCGACGGCGAGCGTGCCGCACCCGAGGAAGATCCCGAGCTGGGCCGGGACCGAGGGGTCGTAGCCGGCGAGGCGGTGCCCGATCAGGAAGATCGGCATGTGCAGCAGGTAGATGCTGTAGGAGCGCTCGCCCAGCCAGATCAGCACCCGGTTCTCCAGCAGCCGCGGCAGCGGGCCGGCGCCGCGGGTGACCACCACGAGCATCAGCACGGACAGCAGGCCGAGCAGCGAGTAGCCCCAGAGCCAGCCGTGGTCGATCGGGAACGCGATCGCCCAGGAGCGCCACAGCGGGAACGGGGCACCGGTGACCGCGGCGACGACGACCTGCACCGCGCTGATCGACCCGACCAGCACCACCGCCCCGACGACGAGCGTGCGGGTCGACGGCAGCCGCCGGAAGATCTCCGGGTAGGCGAGCAGGCCGCCCATGGCGAACGCGTCGACGTAGCCGAACGGCAGGCCCTGCATGACCTCGATCATGTAGTCGAAGTCGAGCCCGCCCGCGTGGACGAGCAGCATCCCGACGCCCAGCCGCAGCAGCGGGCCGCCCAGCACCAGCACGACCAGGAAGGTGCGGAGCCCGCGGCGGGTCAGCACCAGCGCGGCGACCGCGGCGAGCGCGCAGAGCTGGATCTCCACGGCCACCGACCACACGTGCTTGTACATGTCGGCGTTCCAGCCCGCGCTGATCAGCCGGAAGTCGTAGGTGGCGGTCCACAGCCACGGCAGGTCGCCGCGGATGGACTCCGGCCGGTCGAACACCAGGCCCAGGAAGGTCAGGAACAGGCACAGGGCCACGTAGAGCGGCAGCAGCCGCAGCGCCCGGTTGCGCACGAACGCGCGGATCCCGGCGACCTTCCCCTCCGGCGGGCGCCCGAGCAGGATCTTGACGATGAAGAAGCCGCTCATCACGAAGAACACGGGGATGGCGAGCCACAGCACGTTGCCCGGGAAGCCCGCGTGCACCCACATCACGGTCACCGCGAGCACGCCGCGCAGGCCGTCGAAGGCGGGGACGTACCAGCGGGAGGACCGGCGCGCCGCCCCGGTGGCCGGGGGAGCCTGACCGACCACGACGTCCGGGGTGTCGGAGGGTCGTTCCTGCGTCGTCATTAGTGCTGCCCCGACCGGAAGACCTCGCGCACGGTCAGCAGCAGGATCTTCAGGTCCAGCCACAGGGACCAGTTGGCGATGTAGTAGTTGTCATAACGACTCCGGTCCGCGATCGAGGTGTCACCGCGCAGCCCGTTCACCTGGGCCAGCCCGGTGAGGCCGGCCGGCACCCGGTGCCGCGCCCAGTACCGGTCGTGGACCTGGGAGAACTCGGCGACGAAGCCGGGCCGCTCCGGGCGCGGACCGACCAGGCTCATGTCGCCGCGCAGGATGTTCCACAGCTGGGGGAGCTCGTCGATCGAGGTGCGCCGCAGCACCCGGCCCACCGGGCCGATCCGCGGGTCGCCCGCGATGTTCCACCGGGTCTGCGACTCGGTCTCGTCGGCCGGGCGCATGCTGCGCAGCTTGAGCAGCGGGAACGTGCGGCCGTCGAGTCCGACGCGCTCCTGCCGGAACAGGATCGGGCGCCCGCTCTCGACGACGACCGCGATCGCGGCCGCGGCCAGCAGCGGCGAGCACAGCACGAGCGCGACGGCGGCGAGCAGCGAGTCGAGGCCGCGCTTGACCCACCAGCTCGGCCGCTCGGTGGGGGCGGAGGCCACGCGGACCAGTGGGTACCCGCGCAGCCGCTCGATGTCGGCCGAGTCGGAGTAGAGCTCCCACATCCGCGGGACCATGAGGATCGTCGCGCCCTGGCTGTGGGCGGTGATCGCGGCGTCGACGATCTGGGCGTCGGTGGCGTTGGTGTAGGCCAGCACGATCACGCCGACGCGCTCCGCGACGATCGCGTCGTGCAGGCTGCCGGACAGCAGCGGCACCGGCAGGCTCGCGGAGTCGGCGGGCGGGGACGGGTCGATGAACCCGACGGGCAGCAGGCCGAACTCCGGCTGGTCGAGCATCGACCGGACGAGGTCGACGCCGAGGGTGCCCGTGCCGAGCACGATCGCGCGCTCGCCACGACCGAACCGGCGACGGGCCCAGCGGGCCACCTGCAGCACCCCGGCCCGCGGCACCGCGCCGATGACGAAGAACAGCAGCACGGTCACGCCGACCGTGCGGATGGTGCTGTCGTGCTCGCCGAGCACGACGGCCAGGGCCGCGACCAGGCCGAAGGACGCGGCGTCTGCGGCGATGCAGCGGGGGAGGTCGTGGTAGTAGGACAGCCACAGGCGGCGGCGGTAGAGGCGGGCGCCGGTCCGGACCGCGAAGAGCGTGCCGCCCACGGCCAGCGCCCAGCCCCGGCCGGGACCGGCGAGCAGCAGCGCGGCCGCGATCGCGGCGAGGTCGGTGACCACGAGGAGGACGGCGACGCCGCTGACGCGCTCGTCGAGCGGGCGGCCGGGGCGGGCGGGCGCGGCGGGTGCGAGCGGTGTCGTGCGGACGGCCGGTGTCGCCGGGACGGCCGGCACCGCGGGGGCGGCCGGCACCGCGGGGGTGGCCGGTACCGCGGGCCGGACGTCGGCGGTCGGGAGGTCCGCGGGCGGGAGGTCCGCGGGCGGGGCGTCGGCGGGCGGGGCGTCGGCGGGTGGGGCGTCGGCGGGTGGGGCGGCGGCCGCGGGAGCGGCGGGTGCGGGCGCGGCGGTGGCGGGCGCGGACGCGGCGCGCGCGGGGGTGGCGGGTGCGGACGCGGCGCGCGCGGACACGTGGAGGGAGGCGCGCCCGGGAGCGACCGGGACACCACGGGGCCCGATCGTCCGCTCGGTGGTCGTCAACTCGTCGCTCTCCCTCGTCGCGGGCCACGTGCTGATCACGTGCAGTCATGTCGTGCATGACTTGCGTGTTCATTCGGGTGAACACTCGCCGCCGATGGCGAGCGATCTGTCGTGGGAATGCTCGTCCGCGCGCAGGTAGGTGTTAGCCCGGTGTGACTCTGGTCTCGGGAGCATAAAGGTTCCTTTGCCAATGTCTGCGACTGACCTGCGGAAAGTCGCCCAGTTGACGTCAGCTCTACTGATGATCAGCACCGGTGTGTAACGCGGGCAGACGGGGGGACGAGGCCTCCCATGACATCACTGATGGTGACCATCCTCGTCCCGAACGGGTGACACGCTTTGACCGAACAGCTGTTCGTGCCCGCGCCGATCGTTCCCGCGCAGGCCCCCGCGCCCGAGGCGCCCGCGCCCACCCCGCCGGCGGGCGGGGTGGCCCACGTCGTGCTCCCCGCTTACAACGAGGAGGGCTCGCTCCCCGCGCTGCTCACCCGGCTGGCGCAGACCGCCCGCACCGAACGGCTCGTCGCGTGGGTCATCGACGACGGCTCGGCCGACCGCACCGCCGAGATCGCCACCGCCGGGGAGCCCGGGCTCGACGTGCGGCTGGTCTCGCACCCGCAGAACCTCGGGCTGGGCCAGGCCGTGCAGTCCGGGATCCGCGCGGTGCTCGCCGCGGCCGACCCCGACGACTTCGTGGTCGTCATGGACGCCGACGACACCCACGACCCCGGGATGATCCGCGTCCTGCACGACGGCCTCGACGCCGGCGCCGACGTCGTCATCTGCTCGCGGTTCGTCGAGGGCGGCGACGACTCCACCGCCCCGCCGTTCCGGCGCCTGCTCTCCCGCGGTGCCGCGGTCACCTTCCGCAGCGCGCTGCGCGTGGAGGGCGTCAACGACTTCACCAGCGGCTTCCGGGCCTACCGCGTGAGCGTCCTGGCCCGCGCGGCCAAGCACTGGGGCGAGCGCCTCGTCGAGGAGCAGGGGTTCGCCTGCATGGTCGAGCTGCTGCTCAAGCTGCGACACTGCAACCCCGTCATCGCGGAGGTGCCGCTCGTGCTCCAGTACGACCGCAAGCAGGGCGCGAGCAAGCTGCGCCTCAAGCGGACCATCGGCCAGTACGTGAAGCTGCTGGTGCGCGACCGCCTCGCGCCCGCGCCGTACCGGGCGCTCTGACGTCGTGGCGCACGTCGTCGTCGTGGGCGGCGGGATCTCGGGTCTCGCCGCCGCGCACCGTCTCACCCGCGCCGGCGTCGGCGTCACGCTGCTGGAGGCGTCCGACCAGCTCGGCGGGCTCGGCACGTTCTTCGAGCGCGAGGGCCGCACGATCGAGCGGTTCTACCACTGCGTCATGCCCAGTGACGAGCACCTGCTCCCGCTGCTCGACGAGCTCGGCCTGGCCGACTCGCTGACGTGGGCGCCCACCTACATGGGTATGGTCGTGGAGGGGGAGCGCCACCCGTTCAACACCGCCCTGGACCTGCTGCGCTTCACCCCGCTCACGTTCCTGCAGCGCATCCGGTTCGGGCTGGTGTCGGTCCTGCTGCGGTTCCTCGGCAGGGGCCGGGACCTCGACAACCTGCGCATCGAGGACTGGCTGCGCCGCCTCTACGGCGAGGTCATCTGGGAGCGGATCTTCTCGCCGATGATGGGGTCGAAGTTCGGCGCGAAGTTCGGCGACGTCCCCGCGCTCTACATCTGGCAGCGGCTGGGCCGGGAGAAGAACGTGGCCGTCCGCGGCTACCCGTCCGGCGGCTACGAGTCGATCATCGACGCCCTGCGCGCCGCGATCGAGGCCGGCGGCGGCACCGTGCGCACGGGTGCCCCGGTCGCGGCCCTGGCCGCGGGTGCCGACGGCGTCACCGTCGATCTGGCGTCGGGGGAGCGGATCACGGCCGACTGGGCGATCTCCACGCTGCCCCTGCCCACGCTGCGCGCCGTCGCCGACGCGGCGCTGGCCCCGGCGCTGCCGACGGTGCAGCTCGCCTACCAGGGCGTCGTCAACGTGCTGTTCTTCCTGCGGCGCGGGCTCGACGGGCACTACTGGGCCCCCGTCCTGCACTCCGGCACCGACTTCGACGGCGTGATCGAGATGTCGGCGCTCACCGGCACGGTCGACGGCCTGCACCTGGCGTACGCGATGCACTACTGCGACCGCACCGGCGAGCTGTACCGCACCGACCCCGAGGAGATCGCCCGCCGCTGGACCGCGCAGCTGCTCGCGACCTACCCCGACGTGCTCACCGCCGACGACGTCGTCGACGTGCGGGTGTTCACCGCGCCCTTCGTGGAGCCGGTGTACCCGCTGGGCTACGCGGCCACCAAGCCCGCGGCCGAGGTGCCCGGCACCCGCCTGCTGCTGGCCACCACCGCGCAGATCTACCCGGAGGTCACGAGCTGGAACTCCAGCACCGGCCTGTCCCACCGGGTGGTCGACGGCCTGCTCACCCGCCTGGCCGCCGACACCCCGGCGCGCGTCTGAGGCGCCGCGCCGATATCACACTTACGTAACCCACCCCCGCTATGGTCTGATTCGCCAGGGAGGTGGTCGCGTGAAGCATCGACAACCGGACCCCACCGGTACCGACCCCGAGCCAGGGGAGGTGCCGGGGATCGCGCCGATGCCGGGCGTGATCCCGACGGGGTCCCGGGTACTGCTCCTCAACGCCACCTTCGAACCGCTGGCGGTCGTCACCGCCAAGCGCGCCGTCGTGCTGATGCTCACCGGCAAGGCCGAGTGCGTGGAAGCCGCCGTCGGCAGCGCGTTCCACTCCGAGAACCTCACGCTCCCCGCCCCGTCGGTGATGCGCCTGTCCCGGTACGTGCGCGTCCCCTACCGCCGGGCCGTCCCGATGACCCGCGCCGGCGTCCTGCGCCGCGACGGCCGCCGCTGCGCCTACTGCGACCGGCGCGCCGACACCATCGACCACGTGGTCCCGCGCAGCCGCGGCGGGGTCCACTCGTGGGACAACTGCGTCGCCGCCTGCAAGGCGTGCAACTCCAAGAAGGCCGACCGCATGCTCGACGAGCTGGGCTGGACGCTGCCGTTCGTGCCGCGCCCGCCGAACCGGGCGGCGGGCGGGATCCTGGTGCTCGCGGTCGAGCCCCTGCCGTCCTGGGAGCCGTGGCTGACGACCGCCGCGTGACCCCCCCGGACGGACGCAGGGTGAACGGTTTCACGTGTACGGGTGTCGCCCATGTGGGTAACGAACGCCGCTGAGCGGCCGATGGGCCGGATGTCGGATACGCCGTGCAGCCGCACGGACGCCGCGTCCACCACACGAGTGATGCCTGATGACAGAGATCGCCGACGCCGTCGGCTCGCGCGCCCGCGACTTCTCCGCCCTCACGGGACCGCTGACGCGGCTGAAGCCCGGCCACCCGTACCGGGTGACCTACCGCAGCCTCGACCGCGAGGCCGGACTGCGGCGCCGCAGCGGGACGGTACTCCTCGGTGTCCTCGTCGTCGCGTTCGACATGCTGTTCGTGGCGTGGCTGCTGACCCCGGCCCACTTCCCGTGGGTCGCGGACCTGGAGACGCCGTCCCCCGTCGACGTGGTGCTGATCGCCTCGATCGCCGTCGTCGAGGTCTTCCGGCTGCTCAACCTGATCTCGCTGGCGCTCGCGTCGGTGATCGTGCGCGACCCGGTGCCGATCGAGCCGGCCGGTGACCTGCGCGTCGCGTTCCTGACCACGATCGTCCCGGGCAAGGAGCCCGTCGACATGGTGCGGACCACGCTGGAGGCGGCGCTGCGGATCCGCTACACCGGCACCCTCGACGTCTGGCTGCTCGACGAGGGCGACGACCCGTTCGTCGCGCAGATGTGCCGCGAGATCGGCGTGCGCCACTTCAGCCGCAACGGCGTGGCGGCGTACAACACCGAGGCGGGCGAGTTCCGGGCGCGGACCAAGCACGGCAACTACAACGCCTGGATCGACCGCCACGGCCACGACTACGACGTGTTCCTCTCCGTCGACCCCGACCACGTGCCGCTCCCGAGCTACGCCGAGCGGATGCTGGGCTACTTCCGCGACCCCGACGTCGCGTTCGTCGCCGGGCCGCAGGCCTACGCCAACAGCGAGAGCTTCATCGCGCGCTCCGCGGAGTCGCAGCAGTTCCCCTTCCACAGCCTGATCCAGCGGGCGGCGAACACCCACCGCGCCGCGATGCTGGTCGGCACGAACAACGCGGTGCGCATCGACGCCCTGCGCAGCATCGGCGGCATCCAGGACTCGATCACCGAGGACATGGCCACCGGCCTCGCGCTGCACGCCCGGCGCAACCCGGCCACCGGACGCCGGTGGGACTCGGTCTACACGCCCGACGTCGTCGCGCTCGGGGAGGGCCCGACGAGCTGGGGCGACTACTTCGGCCAGCAGCTGCGCTGGTCGCGCGGCACGCTGGAGATCTTCGGCGGCGTGTTCTGGCGCCGGGCGCGGCGGCTGCCCCCGCGGCGCGGGCTGCACTACCTGCTGCTGATGACCTTCTACCCGTCGATGGCGTTGTCCTGGGTGCTCGGCTCGATCAACGCGATCATGTGCCTGGTGGTCGGGGCGACCGGGCTGGTCGTCTCGCCGACGATCTGGCTCGCGCTCTACGTCGACGTCCTGCTCGCCCAGTTGTGGATCTTCGTCCGGAACCGGCGCTACAACGTCAGCCCGGTGGAGACCGAGGGCTCGCCCGGCCTGGTCGGGATCTTCATGTCCCTGCTGTCCGCCCCGCTGTTCGCGGCGTCGCTGGTGCAGACCGTGCTGGGCAGGCGGACCCGCTTCGTCGTGACGCCCAAGGGCGCCGCCGCGGGCGTCGACGGCCTGTGGACCTTTCGCCTGCACCTGTGCTGGGCCGCGCTGATGGGCGGGGCGCTGTGCGTCGCGGCCCTGCGCGGCAGCCTGCGGATCGAGGTCCTGCTCTGGCCGATGATGGTCCTGCTGATCTGCCTGGCCCCCGTCGTGCACTGGCTCGGCCGCCGCCGGATCCGCCCCGACCTCGAGGAGGTCGTCCCCGTCCCGATCGTCGTGCCGGCGCAGACCCGCCGCACCGTCTCCGAGGAGGCCGCGTCGTGATGCGCGCCCTGCGCCGCACCGTGGCGCTGCTCCTGCGCTTCCGCAGGCCGATCCTGGTCCTCACCGTGCCGACGCTGCTCGTCGCGGTCAACTTCGCCCCCGCCGTCGCGCTGGTGGCCGACTACCGGCACTACGCCTTGGTCAACAGCCCGGAGTACCAGCGCCAGTACGGCCGCTGGGACGTCGTCGAGCTGCCGTCGGACATGCGCGTCAACGCGATCCACGCGGCGCTGCTGCCCAGCGGCAAGCTGCTGGTCATCGCCGGTTCCGGCAACGACCAGGAGCACTTCGACGCGGGCACGTTCAGCACGCTGCTCTACGACCCGGCGACCGGGGCCACCAGCCTGGTCCCCACCCCGTCGGACCTGTTCTGCGGCGGCCACGCGTTCCTCGCGAACGGCAACCTGCTCGTCGCGGGCGGCACCCAGCGCTACGAGGTGCTCGCCGAGGACGTCACGAAGGCGGCGGGCGGGATGCTCGTCAAGAACGAGAACCCCGACTACCCCCGCGAGCTGCCGCGCGGCACGGTGTTCGTGTCCGAGGCGGGGCTGCGCTACGTCAGCACCGCCGACCTGACGCTGCCGCCCGCCGACAAGGTCACCACCGGCCAGGGCCGCCGCACGACCACCACGGTCACCGCGAGCGAGGGACGGGTGTGGGTCGAGGCCGAGCAGGAGGGCCCGGAGTACGCCACGGACGCGCAGGTCCACTACACCGTCGACGGCGTCGTCGGGCAGGAGGCGACCGAGGTCTACGGGCTGACGCAGTCGACGACGTTCGACAAGCAGGAGTTCCAGGGCATTGTCGACACCTACGAGTTCGACCCGGTCGCGGAGGAGTACGTCCGCGTCGGCGACCTGGTCCACCCGCGCTGGTACCCGACGCTCGCCGGGCTGCCCGGCGGCGGCGTCATCGCGGTGTCGGGGCTGGACGGCACCGGGGAGGTGCTCGACGGGCAGAACGAGACCTACGACCCGGCGACGCGGACCTGGACCGAGCGCCCGGACCTGCGGCAGTACTTCCCGACCTATCCCGCGCTGTTCGGGACCTCGGGCGGCGACCTGTTCTACTCCGGCTCCAACGCCGGGTACGGCCCCGACGACCGCGGCCGCGACCCCGCCTTCTGGGACCTCGACGAGAACGTGCTCACCCCCGTGCCCGGCCTGCGCGACACCGACCAGCTCGAGACCAGCGCCTCGTCGTGGCTCGGGCCGGTGCAGGACCAGCGGATCATGGTCGTCGGCGGTGGGGGCGTCGGGGACTCCGAGCGCTCCACCGGGCGCATCGACGTCATCGACCTCGACGCGCCGGAGCCGGCGTTCGCCCCGGCCACCGACCTGCCGCAGGGCACCCGCTACCCGAACCTGGTGCAGCTGCCCGACGACACCACCCTGATCACCGGCGGCTCGGTGGGCTACCGCGGCAACGGGCAGAGCGACATCCTGGAGGCCTACACCCTCGACACCGACGGTGCGCTGACCGACGTCGCCGACCCGACGGTCGGGCGCGACTACCACTCCGAGGCGCTCCTGCTGCCCGACGGCCGCGTCATGACGCTCGGCTCGAACCCGCTGTTCCGGGACGCGGAGAACACCACGCCCGGCCGGTTCGAGCGGCGACTGGAGATCTTCACCCCGCCGTACCTGTTCCGCGGCGACGGGCGGCCGGAGATCACCGACGCCCCCGCCGGGGTCGGCCGCGGCACCACGATGACGGTGTCCTCGCCCCAGGCCGCGGCCGTCACCGGGGCCCGGCTGATCCGGCCGAGCGCGGTCACCCACGGCACCGACACCGAGCAGCGCTCCGTGGCGCTCGACATCACCGCCCGCACCGACGGCGGGCTCGACCTGGCCGTCCCCGCGGCCGAGACGCTGGTGCCGTCGGGCTACTACATGCTGTTCCTGCTCGACGCCGACGGCACGCCGTCGACGGCGCGGTGGGTGCAGGTGTCGTGACGGGCCCACGAACGGTGGACCGTGCGGTGGGGGCCGGGTAGCCGGTGCCAGAATCACCCGTGCCCCGCCGACGACGCGCCGCGCCCGCACTGCTGCTCGCCTCCGCCGCCCTGTTCTTCGGGGCCTGCGCGAGCTCCGTGCCCGCGCCGGTCGCGCTGCCCTCGCCCACCGGCTTCTACGTCGACCCGGAGTCCGCGGCCGCCGTGCAGGCGCGGGAGCTCGCGGCGCAGGGCCGCACGGACGACGCCGCCCTGCTCGACCGGATCGCCGCCCAGCCGGTCCCGCAGTGGCTGACCGCCCCCACCGGGCAGGTCGCGGCGCAGGTCGCCGGGTACGTGGCGCGGGTCAGGGAGGTGGGGCAGACCCCCCTGCTGGTGCCCTACCACGTGCCCGACCGCGACTGCGGCAGCTTCTCCGGCGGCGGGGCGGCCGACGCGGAGGACTACCGGGCGTGGATCCGGGAGGTCGCCGCGGAGCTGCGCGACGGCCCGGCCACGGTGGTCCTCGAGCCCGACGCCGTGCCGCACGAGCTCGCCGGCTGCGCCGGGTCGGGGGCCGGGCGCGCGGAGCTGCTCGCCGACGCGGTCACCGTCCTCAAGGCCGCGGGCGAGGTCACCGTCTACCTCGACGCCGGCAACCCCGGCTTCATCAGCGACGTCGACGCCCTGGCGGGCGCCCTGCGCGCCAGCGGGGTCGGCGCGGCCGACGGGTTCGCCCTCAACGTCGCCAACTTCTGGCCCGACGCCGACGTCGTCGCGTTCGGCAAGGAGATCTCCGCCCGGCTCGACGGCGCCCACTTCGTCGTCGACTCGGGCCGCAACGGCAACGGCCGGGTCCCCGAGGAGTTCGTCGACGGCGGCCCGAGCTTCTGCAACCCGCCCGGCCGCGCGCTGGGCCGCGCCCCGACCCTGGAGACGGGCGACCCGGTCGTCGACGGGTACCTGTGGATCAAGCGGGTGGGGGAGTCGGACGGGGCGTGCCGGCCGGGGGAGCCGGTGGCGGGGCAGTGGTGGCCGGAGTACGCCCTGGGTCTCGCGGAGCGCGCGCCGGGCTGACGCCGCGTCCCCGTTCCGGGTAACGCCGGGTGCCCCGGGGACGACCCCACCCCTGATCGCGAGGGTGGGAGGCCGCCGGGCCCGGGCTCAGGGAGTGGCGCATGAGGCACTGCCGGGCCGGGTGCCGCGCCGCTGGTCGCGGGCATGGCTAGGCACGTGGCACCGGCCGACCGCCGGGACCTCGTCGGCCGGTTCCGGCACCGCGCGGCGGAGCGCGCGGTGGTGACCCTGGTGGACCAGGTCGTCTCCTCCGCGTCCAACTTCCTGCTCGGCATGCTCATCGCCCGGGCCAGCGGGGCGGACGGGCTCGGCACCTTCGGCATCGCGTTCCTGGTGTGGCTGGCGGTCGTCGGCCTCAACCGCGCGCTGGTCACCGAGCCGATGACGGTCGGCGACGCCACCGGCCGCGCCGGGGCGAACCTGCCGGAGGGACTGCTCTCCGCGCTCGTGGTCGGGCTGGTCGCCGCGACGGGGATCGCGGCCGTCGGGGTGGTCATGCACCTGGCCGGGGTGGGCACCGCGGCCCTGCTGGCCGTGGCGGTGTGGATCCCGAGCCTGCTGGCCCAGGACTACTGCCGGTCGATGGCGTTCCGGCTGCGCCGGCCCGACCAGGCACTGCTCAGCGACGCCGCGTTCGCCGTCGTCCAGGTCGCCTCGTCGCTGGCGCTCTACCTGGGCGGGGTGCGCAGCACGACGGCGTTCATCTCCGCGTGGGGGCTGGGGGCCACCGTCGGGGCGATCGTCGGGGTCCGGCTGCTGAGGATCCGGCCGACGGTGCGCGGGGCCGTCCCCCACCTGCGGGCGCTCTGGCCGCGCAGCCGGTGGTTCGTCGCCGAGTTCGGCACGTCCTTCCCGGCCGACCAGGGCTACCTCCTGCTGCTCCCGGTGCTGCTGGGCACCGCGCAGTTCGGGTACTTCCGCGCCGGGATGGGCCTGATCGGGCCCGTGGTGGTCGTCTTCATCGCGGGGGGCAACATCGGGCTGCCCGAGTCGGTCCGCCGGTTGCGCGAGGGCGGCGCCGCGGGCCTGCGGTCCTACGCCCGCTCGCTGACGGCGGTCGTCCTGGCGGTCACGGTCGTCTACTGCGGGCTCGTCGCCGCGCTGGCCGAGCCGGTGCTGCGGGTGGTCTACGGGGCCGAGTTCGCCCCGGCGGCCACCGTCACCCGCCTGATCGCGCTGCAGTACGTCCTGATGGCGGTGAGCTTCGGCTTCGGCCAGGCGGTCAAGGCGGCGGGGCGGATGCGGCAGCTGTGGCTGGGCCGGGCCGTGAGCGCCGCGCTCTCGATCCTGGCGGTGGTGGTGCTGACGGCGGAGTTCGGGCTGGTGGGGGCCGGTGTGGCGAGCGTGACGGCCGGGCTCGCGTACAGCACGGGGGTCCTGGTGGTGCACCACCGGATGCACCGGTCGGGCGCCCTCGCGCCCCGGGAGCAGGTGTGCCGGTGAGCCCCTGCCGCTCGTGCGCCGCGACCTCCGGCGACCTCGTCCTGGACCTCGGCGACCAGCCCGCCTGCGAGTACTTCCCCCGGCTCGACGACCCGGGGCCGGAGCCGGTCTTCCCGCTGCGCCTGTGGCTGTGCCGCGCGTGCGGTCTCGCCCAGCTGGCCGACGACGCCGTGCTGCCCGACGAGCCGGTCGGCACCGAGCCCGCGGCACTGGCCCGCCAGCGCGCCGACGCGATCGCCGCCGTGCGGGCGATGGGGCTGCTGCCCGCGGGTGCCACCGTCGTGGAGGGGGCCACCCCGCACGGCGGGTCCTGGCTGCCCGAGCTCACGGAGCTGGGACTGCGTCCCGCCCCCGGGGGCGCGGCGGCCGACGTCGTCGTCGACGCGACGTTCGGGCTGATGCACGAACCCCGCCAGCGGGAGGCGCTCGACCGGCTCGTCGCCGCCGTCGCCCCGGACGGGGTGCTGCTGTTCGGCTTCCACTCGCTCGCGGCGATCGTCGGGGACGGGCAGTGGAACGCCGTCCGGCTGGGTCACTACGCCTACTACTCGACGCCCGCGGTCGTCGGGATGCTCGCCCGCGCGGGCCTGGTGGTCACCGACGCGCTGTGGTTCCCGCTCTACGGGGGCACCGTCCTGGTCGTGGCGCGCCGCGGCGGGGTGCCGGCGGCGTCCGTCGCCGACCTGGTGGCGGCGGAGACCGCGGCGGGGGTGCTGGACCCCGGGGTCGTGGGCGCGCTGCAGACGGCCGTGCTGCGGTCGACCGCGGGGCTGCGCGACCTCGTCCACGGCTGCCGCGCCACCGGCGCGCCCGCGTTCGGCTACAGCGCGGCCTCCCGCGCGGTGGCGCTGGTGCACCTGGCCGGGCTGGACGCGGGCGACCTGCCCGCGGTGGCCGACGCCTCCCCGGCCAAGCACGGCTGCCGGATGCCCGGCACCGACATCCCGATCGTCCCGCCCGCCGAGCTGCTCGCCGCCGGACCGCGGACGGTGCTGCTGTTCGTCTCCGACCTGCTGCCGGAGGTCCGGCGCTCGCTCCCGGAGGTCGAGGGGGCCGGGGGCCGGTGGGTCGACTGCGGCGCCGGGCCCCGGTAGCGCCTGCTCAGTACGCGCCGTCGGAGCGCAGCACCGCGCCCACCGTCTTCCACAGGATCAGGGCGTCGAGCGCGAGGGACCAGTTCTCGACGTAGCGCAGGTCGAGGCGCACCGACTCCTCCCACGAGAGGTCGCTGCGGCCGCTGACCTGCCACAACCCGGTCAGGCCGGGGCGGACGCGGAGCTTGCGCTTGGCGGTCCGGTCGTAGGTGGCGACCTCCTCCGGCAGCGGCGGGCGGGGCCCGATCAGCGACATCGAGCCGCCGAGGACGTTGAACAGCTGGGGGAGCTCGTCGAGGGAGTAGCGGCGCAGCAGCGCGCCGACGCGGGTCACCCGGGGGTCGGCGCGGAGCTTGAACAGCGGACCGTCGCCGTCGTTGGCGGGCACGAGCGCGCGGCGCCGCGCCTCCGCGTCGGGGACCATCGACCGGAACTTGATCATCGTGAAGGTGCGGCCGTGCCGGCCCACCCGCGTCTGCCGGAAGAACACCGGACCGCCGTCGGCGCGCACCGCGACCGCGATGGCGAGCAGGAGCGGGGTGACCAGCGCCAGCACCACCGCCGCGCCGATGCGGTCGATCACGGCCTTGACGACCCGCGGCAGCCCGGTGAGCGACGGCTGGGTCAACCGGAGCAGCGGCAGCCCGTCGACCGGTGCGACGTGCAGCCGCGGCCCGGCGACCTCCATCAACCCGGGATCGACGACGAGATCGGCGCCCAGGCCCTCCAGGTCCCAGGCCAGCTGGTGCAGCCGCCGGGGGGTCCAGCCGGGGGCGCGCCCGATGGCGACGACGCGGTAGCCGCCGGTGCGGACGACCTCCGCGACGGCGTCCAGGTCGCCGATGACGGGCACCCCGAGGACGTCCTGCACGCCGTCCGCGCCCCCACCGGGCGTGCACGCACCGTGCACGACCCAGCCGTTGGAGCGCTCGCGCCGGGTGCGGTCCACGAGGTCGGAGATGGACTCGACGGACCCGACGGCCAGCGCCGGGTGCACGCACCGGCCCTCGAAGCGGTGGGCGTGCAGCCTGCGGCGCAGGGCGTAGCGCCCGACCAGGCTGAGCACGCCCATGGCCGGGATCAACCCGAACGCCCACGGCCGGACCGACGGGATCTGCAGGGCCAGCCCGCCCATGCCCAGCACGACCGAGCTGGCGGCGACGGCGCGGACGAGCCGGCTGAGCTCCTCGGACCCCTGGCCCAGCACCGGCGGGTCCCACGCCCGGCCCAGCAGCAGGCACACGATCGTCAGCAGGCCGCTGACCAGCGGCAGCCACGGCGACACGGCGTCGCCGAAGTTGAGGTCGTTGGTGCCGAGCTCCAGCCAGATGCCGGTCGGGACCACGACGGCGACGGCGACGACGTCGCTGACGACGACGGCGGCGGCGTAGCGGCGCAGCCAGGGGGCCGGGGGGAACGGCGGCGGGGACCCGGCCGGCGCGCGCCGGCGGGCGGCTCGTCCCTGTGCCGCGACATCCGAAGTCATCGACATCCTCAGCTCTGCCGTCGTCGGCATGCTCCGGGCACCGGCCCCGACCCCGGCGTCCTCCTCCACGTCGTGCGTGCAGGTCGGGGGTCGCGTGCGGGCCGCCGACCGTTACCTGCCACCCGGGCGTCGGGCGTTCACTCGATCGAGTAACACCGGTGACCGCCCTGACGAGCATGTCGCCGAACGTGAGCACCACGACGTCCGAGGTGGGCCGATCGAAGGACCGGACACCCGGGACGAGGGGGACACATGGGTTGGCTGCCGATGCTGGGCCGGAGGGCGTGAGCGTGGACGACATCGTGCGGCTCTCCGTGGTCACCCGGGTGGCCCGACGGCACCTGCGGGGTCTCGCGGCCCTCGCCGTCGTCGGCGCGCTGCTGGGCTCGGCGGTCTGGCTGGTGCTCGCCCCCGGGTGGACGGCGGCGAGCGAGGTCCTGCTGATCGGGGCCGTCGAGCAGGAGGAGATCTCCGCCGAGGAGCAGATCGCCTCCAGCCTGACGGTCCTCGACCGCACCGCCGACGCCGTCGGCGGCGGGACCGGCGCCGACCTGCGCGACCGCGTGCAGGTCTCGGTGGTGGAGGGCAGCGTCCTGCGGATCGCGGGCACGGCCGGCAGCCCCGAGGCCGCCGCGCGGCTCACCGAGGCGGCGACGGACGCGTACATGGGGTTCTCCGCCGAGCTCGTCGGGCAGGCCGCGAACGCCGCGACCGCCGTGCTCGACCGCAGGCGCGCGGACCTGGAGCAGCGCGTCGAGGAGATCCGCAACGACATCGCGGCCCTCCAGGGGACGGCGGTCGTGACCGACCCGACCCCGGACGGCACCCGGGCCAGGGCCGAGCTCGACCGCCTCGGCGACACGCTCACCAGCACCACGAGCGAGCTGAGCGACGTGGAGGGCCGCGTCCAGGAGGCGGCCGCGGAGGCGGCCGCGGGCAAGGGGCGCTTCGCCGTGCTCGAGTCGGCGGTGTCCGAGGGGCCGGCCGCCCCGACGGTCGTGACCGCCGCCGTCGCGGGGTTCGTCGGGCTGCCCGCGCTCGGCCTGCTCGCGCTGCTCGTGGCGCGGCACACGGACCGCCGCCTGCGTGACCCGCTGCGCATCGGGGAGGCCCTCGGGGTCCCCGTGCTGGCCGACCCGGCCCTCGCGGTCCTCGTCGCCGACACCGAGGGCACCCGCCCGCTCGGCCTGCGGGCGCTGCTCGCGGTCCGCAGGCCCGCACAGCTGGTCGCGCTGCTGCGCCACGACGGGGCCCACCCGGCCCCGGCCGACCGGCCCGAGGACCCCGCCCGCCTGCGTCGCGTGCTCGACCGGGTGCCCGCGCCCGCCGACGCCGCGGCGTCCACGGTCCTGCTGGTGCCCGCGGGCGACGCGCTCGCCCGGAGCGCCGCCGAGGGGATGGTCGCCGGACGCGACCCGGCGCCCGCGATCGTCGAGGTCGACCTGGACCACCCCCGTCCGGAGCCCGCGGACGGTCCGGCCGAGGCCGTCGTGGTGGTCCCGGTGGGTGCGGCGACGGCGTGGCAGCTGCTCGGCCTGGCCGCCGCGGCCGCCGAGTCGGGGCCGGCGCTGCGCGGTGCGGTCGTGGTGACCGCGGCGGCCGCGACCGACCCGCCCGCCGCCTCCGCGCCGCCTCCCGACGGGGAGCCTCCCGCGGACGGTGCCGAACCGAGCGACGCGGCGATGGCGGGGTCGGCATGAGCACCGCGCCCGAACCCCTCCTCGACCTGAGCGGACTGGCCGCCGGGCTGCGCTGGCGCCGCCGCACGTGGGTGGGCCTCGCGCTCGCCGGCCTGCTCCTCGGTGTGCTGAGCACCGTGGTCCTCCCGTCGGGGAGCACCGCCGTCACGCGGGTGCACGTGACCCACGAGGAGGAGTCGTTCACGAACGCTACGACGATCGGCGAGACGGACGTCGCCCTGTTCGAGACCACCCAGGTGGCGGCGGCCGCGCTGCAGCGGATGGGTGACCCCGCCGTGACGCCGGCGCAGCTGCTCGCCGCGTACCAGGTCAAGGCGGTCGCCGCGAACGTCCTCGAGCTCACGGTGACCGGCCGGGACGGGGCCGGCGCCCTCGCCAGGGCCCAGGCGCTCGCCGACGCCTACATCGCCACCCACGTCGGCCGGATCCAGGACGCCGCCGACGCGGAGGCGGCGGCGCTCACCGACCGCCGGGACGCCGCGCAGGCGCAGCTCGACGACCTCGCCGACCAGATCTCGGACGTCGCCGCCCAACCGGTGACCCCCGCGACGGCCGCCCAGCTGGAGGCGCTCTACGCCGCCCGGGCCGGGCTGGACGGGCAGATCCAGGACCTCGGGCAGCGCGCCGAGGAGGCCAGCATCGGGGCCCCGCGCGTCGCCGCGGGGACCACGATCGTCGACGCTCCGCGCATCGCCGGCCGTTCCCCGCTCGTCGCGGCGGGGATCGCGGGGGCCATCGGGCTGGTGCTGGGGCTCGGCGTCGGGCTCGGCGTCGCGCTGGTCGGCGCCGTCGTCGCCGACCGGCCCGTGCTGCGCCGGGACGTCGCCGCCCACCTCGGGGCCTCGGTGATCGCCCAGCTGCCCGCGCCGCGCCGCGGCCCGTCCCGGCTGGTGAACCGGTCCGGCCCGGCCGCCGAGCGCAGGCGGGCGGCCGCCGTCCTCGCCCGGCTCGTCGGCCCGGAGCCGGGGGCGGTGTCGCTGCTGGAGGTGGGCTGTCCCCGGCTCGCGGCGGCGCTCGCCGTCGACATCGCGGCCGAGCTCGTCGTCGATCGGGACGTGGTGCTGGTCGACGACCTGCCCGGCCGCGACGTGCAGGCGGCCGGTCCCGCGGCACCGGTGGAGGTGGTCGACGGCGCGTCCCACCCGGCCGGTCCGCCGGCCGCGGGCACGTGCTACCTCGGGGTGGGGTCGGCCGGGCCGGACACCGCCTGGTCGGACCTCGCGCGCCTCGGGACCGAGACGCTGCTGGTCGTGCGGGCGGGCGCGGCGTCCACGGCGAGGCTGCACGAGGTGGCCCGCCAGCTCGCCGACGTCGGCATCCACGTCATCGGCGTCGTCCTCGTGCACCCGGACCCCCGGGACCGCACCGACGGCACCCTCTGGGACGGCCTGCACCACGCCCTGCGCGGACGCGCCGCCGCCCTGGCCGCCGGCCGGCACCCGGACGAGCTCGTGCTCGTGCCGGCGTCCGGGGCCGACCCGGCCGGCGCGTCCGGCCACGGCCCGGGCACGAACGGGAACGGGCGCGCGACGGCCGCGGCGACACCGACCGGGGACGACGGCCCGTCCGGCGCGGACGTCGAGGGCCCGGACGTCGAGGGCGCCGACGTCGGGATCGAGGTCGGCGTCGGCTCGGCGCCGGGCGGTACGGCGTCGAACGGGACCGGGAAGAAGGGGAACGGCACGGCGAAGAACCGCACGGCGGGGGCGGGGGCCCGGAGCTCGAGGAACGGAACGGGTCCCTCCGTGGACGTCACGGCGGGCGACGACGTGGAGGTCACGTGAACGTCACACTGTTCGGGCTCGGCTACGTCGGGTCCGTCACCGCGACGTGCCTGGCGAGCCGAGGACATCGCGTCGTCGGGGTCGACACCGACGCGGTGAAGGTCGCCGCGCTCAACGCGGGTGTCCCGCCGGTGCTCGAGGCGGGCCTGGACGACCTGCTCCTGCGGGTCGTCGCGAGCGGCGCGCTGCGGGCCACCGAGTCGGTCCGGGACGCCCTCGTCGACTCCGACGTCTCGCTGATCTGCGTGGGCACGCCGTCCGCCCCGAACGGCAGCACCGACCTGCGGCAGGTGCGGCGGGTGGTCCGGGAGATCGGACGGGTGCTGGCCGGGTCGGCGCGGCCGCACACGCTGGTCGTCCGGTCGACGGTGCCGCCCGGCACCGTCGAGGACGTCGTCGTCCCGCTGCTGGAGGAGGCGTCCGGCCGCCGCGTCGGCGAGGGCCTGCAGGTGGCGATGTGCCCGGAGTTCCTGCGCGAGGGTACGAGCGTGGCCGACTTCTTCGACCCGCCGTTCCTGGTGGTCGGCGGGTCCCCGGAGGCGGCGGCCGCGGTGCGCGAGCTGTTCGGGTTCGTCGAGGGCCCCACGCACGAGGTGGAGCTGCGCTCGGCGGAGAGCCTGAAGTACGCCTGCAACGCCTTCCACGCGCTCAAGGTGTCGTTCACCAACGAGCTGTCGCGGCTCTACCGGCTGCTCGACGTCGACAGCCGGGAGGTCATGGAGGTCTTCGTCGGCGACCGGCAGCTGAACATCTCGCCCGCCTACCTGCGGCCCGGGTTCGCGTTCGGCGGGTCGTGCCTGCCCAAGGACCTGCGCAGCCTGCTGCACCTGGCCCGGATGAACTGCGTGGACCTGCCGGTGCTGCAGGGCGCGCTGGTGTCGAACGAGATGGTGGTCCGCGACGTCGCGGAGCGGGTGCTGGACGCCGTCGAGTCCGGCGGCGAGCACAACCGGCGGGTGGCCCTGCTCGGCCTGTCGTTCAAGCACAACACCGACGACCTGCGGGAGAGCCCCAACGTGGCGCTCGCGGAGATGATGCTCGGCAAGGGCCTCGACGTGCGGATCCACGATCCGCACGTCAACGCGAGCCTGCTGACGGGGGCGAACCTGCGCTACGTCCAGGAGCGCCTGCCGCACCTGCAGAAGGTGCTGCACGAGGACGCGGCGGACGCGCTGCGCGGAGCCCACGTGGCGGTGGTCTCCACCGCCGACCCGACGGTCATCGCCACGGTGCTGGCCGCCGCGCCCCCGGTGGTCATCGACCTCGACGGGCGGCTGGGCCGGCCGGTCGAGTCGCTCGCCGGGTACCAGGGGGTGGGGTGGTGAGCGCGCGCGGCGACCACGTCTGCATCGTCGTGCAGAACCTGCCGGTGCCGTTCGACCGGCGGGTCTGGCTGGAGTGTCAGGCGCTGCGCGACGCGGGGTACACCGTGTCGGTCGTCTGCCCGAAGGGCCCGGGCGACCCGGCCTTCCAGGAGCTCGACGGGGTGGCGCTGCACAAGTACCGCGCGTTCCCGCCGATCACCCGCAAGATCATGTTCGTCGCCGAGTACCTGTGGTCGGTCCTGGCGACGTTCGTCGTGCTCACACGGGTCTGGCGGCGCGCGCCGTTCTCCGTGGTGCAGGTGTGCAACCCGCCGGACGTGCTGTGGATCGCGGTGCTGCCGTTCCGGCTGCGCGGCGTGCGGATGGTCTACGACCAGCACGACCTGTGCCCGGAGCTGTACCTGTCCCGGTTCGGGGGGTCCACCGGCCTGCCCTACCGGGCGCTGCAGGTCGCGGAGCGGATCACCTACGCGCTGGCCGCGCAGGTGATCTCGACGAACGAGTCCTACCGGCGCGTGGCCATGACGCGCGGCCGCAAGCGGCCCGCCGACGTGACCGTGGTGCGCACCGGGCCGGACCCGGACCGGATGCGCCGGGTCGACGAGGACGAGGAGCTGCGGCGCGGCCACCCGTTCCTGCTGGTCTACCTCGGGGTGATGGGGCCGCAGGACGGCGTGGACCACGCGCTGCGGGCGATGCACGAGATCGTCCACGTCCACGGCCGCACGGACGTCGCGCTCACCCTGATCGGGGACGGCGACGCCGGCGCCGACCTGCGCCGGCTCGCCGAGGACCTCGCGCTCGGCGACCACGTCCACTTCACCGGCCGCGCTCCCGACGCGCTCGTCGCCACGCTGCTCTCCACGGCCGACGTCGGTCTCTCGCCCGACCCGCGCAACCCGCTCAACGACGTGTCGACGATGAACAAGACCATGGAGTACATGGCGTTCGAGCTGCCGGTCGTCGCCTACGACCTGGTGGAGACGCGGGTCTCGGCCGCCGACGCCGCGATCTACGCCGAGCCCAACCGGGTCGACTCCTACGCGCTCGCGATCCTCGACCTGCTCGCCGACGAGGTGCGCCGCAAGGAGATGGGCGTGGCCGGCCGGCGCCGGGTCGAGGACGTCCTGGCCTGGCGCAACCAGATCCCTCCGTACGTCCACGTCTACGACCGCCTGTCCGGTCGCTGAGGAGACCGCAGTGTGCGGAGTCGCCGGTACCTACCTCTGGCCCGACGGGGGCCCGCTGACGGAGCGGCTCACCGCCGCGGTCGCGCACCGCGGCCCCGACGGGTCCGGGCGCTACGCCCACCGGGCCGGTCCGGGGGAGGTGCACCTCGGGCACCGCCGCCTCTCGATCGTCGACCTGTCGCCGACCGGGGCGCAGCCGATGGTGTCCGACGGGCTCGCGCTGACCTACAACGGCGAGCTCTACAACGCCGCCGAGCTGCGCGCGGACCTGCGCTCGGCCGGGGTCCGGTTCCGCGGGACCTCCGACACCGAGGTGCTGCTGGAGGCCTGGCGGCAGTGGGGGGTCGACTGCCTGCCGCGGCTGCGCGGGATGTTCGCGTTCGGCATCTTCGACGAGCGCACCGGCGAGCTCGTGCTGGTCCGCGACCAGCTCGGCATCAAGCCGCTGTTCCTGGTCCGGCGCGACGGCGGGGTGGCGTTCGCCTCGGAGCTCAAGGCGCTGGCCGGGGCGCTCGGGTCGGGCCTGACCGTCGACGACACGGCGCTGGTGGCCTCGTTGCTCTACTACTGGGTGCCCGACAGCCGGTGCGCGTTCCGCGAGGCGGAGAAGCTCCCGCCCGGCAGCTGGCTGCGGCTGTGCCCCGACGGGCGGTCGACGGCCGGCCGGTACTTCTCGCTGCGCGACACCGCCGAGGAGGCGGCGGCCGACCCGCACGGCGGGCCGGACCTGCACGACGTCGTCGCCGACTCCACCCGGCGGCACCTCATCGCCGACGTCCCGGTGGCCACGTTCCTCTCCGGGGGCCTGGACTCCAGCTACCTCACGGCGCTCGCGGCGCGGCACACGCCGGGGATCGCGGCGTACACGGTCGGCTTCCGGGCGCAGGACGCGCGCTTCGAGGCGATGCCCGACGACCTGCGCTACGCCCGGATCGTCGCCGAGCGCTTCAGGGTCGACCTGCGCGAGATCGAGATCGCGCCGGACGTCACCGAGCTGCTGCCGCTGATCGTCGACCACCTCGACGAGCCGATCGGCGACCCGGCGGCGATCAACACCTACCTGATCTGCCGGGCCGCGCGCGAGGCCGGCGTGCGGGTGATGCTGTCCGGGATGGGCGCCGACGAGCTGTTCGGCGGCTACCGCAAGCACCTCGCCAACACCCTCGCGGTCCGGTACCGGGGCCTGCCCGCCGGGTTGCGGGGCGCGGTGCGCGGCGGCGTCGACCGGCTGCCGGTGGCGGGCGCGCGCCGGGGCTACCGCTCGGTGCGCTTCGCCAAGCGCTTCCTCAGCTTCGCCGACCTCCCGGAGGAGACGGCGTTCCGGCGCAGCTACACGATGTACGACCGGGCCGAGCTGATCGACCTCGTGCACCCGGACCTGGCCGGCTCGGTCGACGAGGTGCTGGCCGAGCACGCCGCGGTCTACGCCGACACGTCGCTGACCGACCACGTCAACCGCATGTGCCTGGCCGACGCGCGGATGTTCCTCCCCGGGCTCAACCTCACCTACACCGACCGCGCCAGCATGGCGGCCTCCACCGAGGTGCGGGTGCCGTTCGTCGACGTCGAGGTGGTCCGGGCGGCGTTCCGGGTGCCGGGGCGGCGCAAGATCGTCGGCCGGCAGGGCAAGGCGGTGCTCAAGCGGGCCGCGCTGGGCACGCTGCCCCGGGAGATCGTGCACCGGCCCAAGGGCCTGTTCAGCGCGCCGCTGCGGGCGTGGATGAGCCGTGACCTGGCCGCCGAAGTCCGCGAGGTCGTCAACGAGGGGTTGCTCGTCTCGTCGGGGTTCCTGTCCCGCGAGGCGCTCGCCCGGCTCGTCGCCGAGGACGCGGCGGGGCGGCAGGACCACTCCAAGCACCTGTGGCACGTCGTCACGCTCGAGCACTGGTACCGCGGGGCGGTCGCCAACGGCGCGGGCGGCGGCGTCACGGCCCCGTCCGGCGGCAGCACCGTCTCCGTGGCCTGAGAGGAACGGACCCATGAAGCAGGTCGTCCAGAACTACCGGTCCGGCGAGCTCGCGCTGCTCGACGTGCCCGAGCCGCGGTGCCGCCCGGGCGGCGTGCTCGTCCGCACCGTCCACTCGCTGATCTCCACCGGCACCGAGCTGATGAAGGTCGGCGAGGCGAGCATGTCGTTGCTGGCCAAGGCCAGGGCGCGGCCCGACCAGGTGGCGAAGGTGCTGCAGAGCGCGTCGACGGTCGGGGTGGCCGCCACCTACCGCAAGGTCACCACGAAGCTGGACTCCTGGACGCCGCTGGGCTACTCGCTCGCCGGTGTCGTCGTCGAGGTCGGCGAGGGCGTCACGGACGTGGCGGTGGGCGACCTCGTCGCCTGCGCGGGCAACGAGCACGCGCTGCACGGCGAGCTGAACTGGGTGCCGCGCAACCTCTACTGCCCGGTGCCCGCCGGGGTGGCCCCCGAGCACGCGGCGTTCGGCACGGTCGGCGCGATCGCGATGCAGGGCGTGCGCCGCGGCGAGCCGCAGCTCGGCGACGCGGCGCTGGTGATCGGGCTCGGGCTGATCGGCCAGCTCGTCGTGCAGCTGCTGGTGGCGTCGGGCGTGCGGGTGGTCGGCGTCGACCCGGACCCGTCGCGCTGCGCCCTCGCCGAGTCGCTCGGGGCCCTCGTCTGCGCCGACCCCGGCTCGGGCGTCGTGGACGCGGCGGTCGCCGACCTCACCGGCGGCCACGGCGTCGACCAGGTCTACCTGGCCGCCGGCGGCAGCAGCAACGAGCCCGTCGAGCTCGCCGCCACGCTCTCGCGCGACCGCGGACGGGTCGTCGACATCGGCAAGTGCCGCCTGGACCTGCCCTGGAACGCCTACTACGAGAAGGAGCTCGACGTCCGGTTCTCCCGGTCCTACGGGCCCGGTCGCTACGACCCGTCCTACGAGCTGGAGGGCCGCGACTACCCCATCGGCTACGTCCGGTGGACCGAGCGCCGCAACCTCGCGTGCGTCCTGGACCTCATCGACCGCGGCCGGATCGACGTCGCCCCGCTGATCACGCGCATCGCCCCGTTCGCCGAGGCCGTGGAGACCTACCGGGCGCTGGAGTCCGGGGACCTGAAGGCCGTCGCCGTGCTGTTCGGCTACGGCCCGGCCGCACCCGGGGAGCCCGCACCCGTCGTCGCGGCGCCGGTCGCGGTGCCGGTGGACCGCCGTCGTCCGTCGGCGGTGCCAGGCGGGCGACCGCTGCGGCTGGCGGTCGTCGGGGCGGGCAACTACGCCTCCTCGATGCTGCTGCCGCACCTGACCGGACGCGACGACGTCGAGCTGAGCCGGGTCGTCACCACGACCGCGCTGTCGGCGGCCAACGCGCAGCGCCGGTTCGGCTTCGCGGCGAGCGGCACCGACGTCGACGCCGCGATCGAGGACCCGGCCGTCGACGCCGTGCTGGTGGCGACCCGGCACGCCACGCACGCCGCCCTCACCCGGCGCGCCCTGCTCGCCGGCAAGGCCGTGTTCGTGGAGAAGCCGCTCGCCCTGTCTCCGACCGAGCTCGGCTCGGTGCTCGACGCCGTGGCGGAGTCCGGCAACGACCGCCTGCAGGTCGGCTTCAACCGCCGCTTCGCGCCGCTGCTGGTGGAGGCCAGGCGGCGGTTCGGCCGCCGGACGGGTCCGGCCACCGTGCGCTACCTCGTCAACGCCGGGCGCCTGGAGCCCGGGAGCTGGTACCTCGACGCCGCGGGGGAGGGGTCGCGCTTCGCCGGGGAGGGCGGGCACTTCGTCGACACGGTGGGCTGGCTGCTCGACGCCGCGCCGGACTCGGTCTTCGCCACGGGCACGCCGGGCGGGGCCGACCTGCAGGTGGTCCTCGGCTACCCGGACGGGTCGACCGCGGTCATCACCTACGCCACGGCCGGGCACAGCGCCTTCCCGAAGGAGACCCTCGACCTGCTCGCCGACGGGCGGGTGCTGCGGCTGGACGACTTCGCCCGCGCCGCCGTGCACGGCCGTGAGCGCTGGGCGTCCCCCCGCATCCCGCGGGGCCGGGACAAGGGCCAGTCCGGGCAGCTCGACGCGTTCGTGGCGGCCGTGCGCTCCGGCGGGCCGATGCCGGTGGCCCTGGAGGACGTGGTGGCCACCACGCGCGCCACGCTCGCGGTCGCCACCAGCCTCGCGACCGGGGTGCCGGTGCGCCTGGACGCGCGGGCCGCGGAGCCCGTCCCGGAACCCGTCGGGGCGCTGCCGTGAGCGGGAACGGCGTCGGCTGGTACCTGCGGCGCCTGTCCCGGATGTCCCCCGCCGAGGTCGCGGGCCGCGTGGTCACCGCGCGGCGCGCCCGGCGGTGGCGGCGCGAGGTCGACCGCACCGACGCGGTGCTGCCCGGGCGCCGGTTCACCGCGACCCTGCCCGCGGGCCTGACCGACCTGCTGCCCCTGGAGCCCGCCGCCGGGCTGGTCGGCACCGCCGACCGGCTGATGGACGGCACCGCCGAGTACTTCGGCGTGGTGCGCGACGACATGGTCGCCCCGGACTGGTCGCGGGACCCGAAGACCGGGCGGCGCTGCCCGACCGACGTCTACGCCTTCGACGTCCCCTACCGCGACGAGGAGGCCGTCGGCGACGTCAAGCAGCTGTGGGAGCCCTCGCGCCACCAGCACCTCACCGTGCTGGCCGCCGCCTACGCGCTGACCGGCGACGACCGCTACGCGCACCGGGTCGCCGACCACCTCAAGTCGTGGTGGGCGGCGAACCCGCCGATGCGCGGCGTGCACTGGGTCAGCGGCATCGAGCTGGGCATCCGGCTGATCTCCTGGGTGTGGACCCGCAGGCTGCTCGACGGCTGGCGGGGTGCCCCGGGGCTGTTCGAGGACAACCCCGAGGCGCTGCTGCAGATCCGCTTCCACCAGCGGTGGCTGGAGGCGTTCCCCAGCCGCGGCAGCTCGGCGAACAACCACGTCGTCGCCGAGCTGGCCGGCCAGGTCGCCGCCTCCTGCGCGTTCAACTGGTTCCCCGAGTCGCACCGGTGGGGTCGCGAGGCGATGGCGGCGCTGACGGTGCACCTCGCGCGCAACACGTTCCCGTCGGGGCTGAACCGGGAGCAGGCGACCGAGTACCACGGGCTGGTCCTGGAGCTCGGCGTCGCCGCGGTCGTGGAGGCCGACGCCGCCGGCCTCGCCGTGCCGGGAGCCCTGTGGGACACCCTCGTGCGGATGTCCGACGCGCTCGCCGCCGTCGTCGACACCACGGGGCGGCCGCCCCGGCAGGGCGACGCCGACGACGGAAGGGGGCTGGTGCTCGACGGGCACGGCACCGACCGCTGGGCCTCCCTGATCGCCACCGGGGCCGCCCTGTTCGGGGCGGCGTCCTGGTGGCCGGCCCCGGACGCGGACGACCTCGCGACGCCCCTGCTCGCGGCGCTCGCCCGGCCCCGGCCGACGGTGTCCGGGCGGCCCCGGGAGCGCCCGTCGCACTTCCCCGACGCGGGCCTGACCCTGCTGCGGGCCCCCGCCTCGGCGGGCGCGGCCGAGATCTGGTGCCGCTGCGACGCCGGGCCGCACGGCTTCGGCGCGATCGCCGCCCACGCCCACGCCGACGCGCTGTCGGTGGAGGTGCGCCACGGCGGGGTCGACGTGCTCGCCGACCCCGGGACCTACTGCTACCACGGGGAGCCGCAGTGGCGCTCCTGGTTCCGCTCGACCCTCGCGCACAACACGCTGGAGCTCGACGGCACCGACCAGAGCCGGTCCGGCGGCCCCTTCCTGTGGATGCGCCACGCGCGGAGCCGCACCCTGCAGGTCGGCGCCGGGGTGGGCGGCGTCCAGCGCTGGCGGGGCGAGCACGACGGGTACGCCGTACCCGGACGCCCGCTGACCCACCGCCGCACCGTGGAGCTCGACCCGGACGCACGGGAGCTGCGCCTCCACGACGCGATCACCGGACCCGGCCCCCGCCCGTGCCGCCTCGCCTTCCACCTGGGGCCGACGGTGGCGGTGGAGCTGACCGGCTCCACCGCGCTGCTCCGCTGGTCCACCGGCCCGGACGCCCCCCACGACGCGCTCCTGGACCTGCCCGACGGGCTCGTCTGGACGCTGCACCGCGGCGAGACCGACCCGCCGCGCGGCTGGTACTCGCCGGGGTTCGGGCGCCGCGAACCCGCCGCGACCCTGATCGGCACCGGCGAGATCGGGCCGCCGGGGCTCGCGACGGTCCTGTGCTTCGCCGATGTCCCCCGTCCGGAGAGGAACCGCCCGTGAACGAGAGCGACGTCCGCGACTTCTGGAACGCGCATCCGTGCGGCGACCACATCGTCGGCGGACTGCACGGCGGCTTCGGCGACGACCACGAGCGCTTCTTCGCCGCCTACGACGCCTGGCGCTACGACCAGGAGGGCCACATCCCGGCGTGCCTGGACCGGTTCGACTTCCGGGACAAGCGGGTGCTGGAGATCGGGCTGGGGCAGGGTGCGGAGTCCGAGCAGCTGATCCGGCGGGGCGCCCGGTGGTCCGGGCTGGACCTCACCGCCGAGTCGGTCGACCGCGTCCGCACCCGGCTGGCGCTGCGCGACCTGCCGCACGTCGACCTGCGCCAGGGGAGCGCGACGGCGATCCCGTGGCCCGACGCCTCCTTCGACGTGGTCTTCAGCCACGGCGTGCTGCACCACGTGCCCGACATCCGCACCGCGCAGGCCGAGATCCACCGCGTCCTGCGGCCCGGCGGCACGCTGGTCGCGATGCTCTACGCCCGCCGCTCGCTGAACTACCAGGTCAGCATCCGCGTCCTGCGCCGTGCGGTGCTGGCGGCGGCCTACCCGCTGCGCCGCACCCGGCTGCTGGGATCGGCCCCGCCCCTGCTGCGCGCGCACCTGGCCAACGCCGAGGAGGCCGGGCTGCGCCGCTACCTGCGGCTCGACGAGTTCACCCACCGCAGCACCGACGGCCCGCACAATCCGTACGCCCGGGTCTACTCCCCGCGCGAGGTGATCGCGGACTTCCCGGGCTTCACGCTGGTCGAGTCGTTCCGCCGGTACCTGCACGCCCCGCCGCTGCCCGTCGGCGGGCTCCCGGGCGCAGCGAGGCTGGAACGGCACCTCGGCTGGCACCTGTGGGTGCGGCTGCAGGCGGACGAGCACCGCGGCCGGTCCGCATGACGGCGACGACCACCGACGACGTCGCGCCGCCGCGGCTGCTCGGCGTCGTCTGGATGCTGCTGGTGGTCAACGTCCTGGGCTTCCTGCCGTCGTCGGGCACCGTCATCCCGCTGCCGAAGGCGGCCGGCCAGGTGATCACGATGGGCGCGCTGGCCGTCGCGTTCGGCCTGGCCCTGCTGGTCAACCCGCGGATCCGGGTCCGCCCGTCGGCGTACCTCCTGCTGCTGGCGGCGCTGGCGCTGGTCGCGGTGGCCTCGAGCCTGCTGCTGGAGTCCGGGGCGGGGTCGCTGCTGCGCACGGCCCGGCTCGTCGTGTTCGTGGCCACCCTGTGGCTGCTGTGCCGGTGGTGGCGCTCGGACCTCGCGCTCGTGCGCATCCACCTCCGCGCGCTCTGCGCGGTGCTGCTGGTCGTCGCGCTCGGCATCCTCGTGACGCCCGGTCCGGCCTTCTCCGGGCCGGGCGGGCGCCTGGTGGGCGCGCTGTGGCCGATCCCGGCACCGCAGGTCGGGCAGTACTGCGCGGTGGCCACCGGCCTCGCGCTCCTGATGGGCATCGCGGGCCGGCTCTCCCGGCGCGACGTGCTGCTGGTCGCGGTGCCGGCGGTCGCCATGCTGCTGCTCAGCCACACCCGCACCGCGCTCGCCGGGCTGGTCGTGGGGCTCCTCGTCGCGGTGCTGAGCATGGTGCGCACCGACGGGCGGGCCCGCCGCGCCCTCCTCGGCGCGACGGCGGTCGGCGGGGTCGGCGCCGTCCTGCTCGGCGACACCGTCCTGACGTGGCTGCAACGCGGCCAGGACGCGAGCGAGCTCACCAGCCTCACCGGCCGGCAGAAGGTGTGGGACGCCCTGCTGGCGGCGGACCGCACCCCGTGGGAGCACCTGTTCGGGATCGGCCTGACCGACAAGTCCTTCAACGGGCTCGCGATCGACAGCAGCTGGCTGTCGACCTACCAGGAGCTCGGCGTCGTCGGGGTGACGATCACGGCCGCCGTGCTGCTCGTGCTGCTGGGCGTCGCGCTGCTGCGGCCGCCGGGGCCGGCGCGGGCGTGCGCGCTGTTCCTCGTCGTCTACTGCGCGGTGGCGTCCTACACCGAGGTCGGGCTGGGCGACGCCTCGGCGTACCTGCTGCACCTCGCGGTGGCGGCGTCGTTGCTGGTCGCGCCCGCGCCCGTGCGGGCCCCCGTCGGCCGGGAGGTCGCGGCGTGACCCGGCCGCTGCGCGTGCTCGTCGTGCACAACCGGTACCGCTCCGGCCAGCCGAGCGGCGAGGACCGGGTGGTCGACCGGGAGGTCGCGCTGCTCGCCGGCGCCGGGCACGTCGTCGACCGCTTCGAGCGGCGCAGCGACGACATCGCCGCGATGCCGCTGCCGCGCCGCGCCGCGGTGCCGCTGCTGGTCCCGTGGAACCCGGCGGTCCGCACCGAGCTGCGGGACCACCTGCTGGCCACCGTCCCGGACGTGGTGCACGTGCACAACACGTTCCCGCTGCTGTCGCCGTCGGTGGTGGCCGCCTGCGCCGACGCCGGGGTGCCGCTGGTCGCGACGCTGCACAACTACCTGCAGGTCTGCCCGTCGGGCACGCTCTACCGGGACGGTGCGGCCTGCACGGCCTGCGTCGGCGGGTCCCCGGTCCCGGCCGTCCGGCACGGCTGCTACCGCGGGTCGCGGGTCGCGTCGGTGCCGATGGCCCTCAACCACGCGGTCAACCGGCGCCGCTGGTGGTCGGGCGTCACCACGTTCTTCTGCATCTCCGACGCCCAGCGCCGCGTGCTCCTCGACGCGGGGATGCCCGGCGGGAAGCTGGTCGTCAAGCACAACGTCGTGGACGAGCCCGCGTCCCGCCGCGCCGGACCGGGGGAGCACGTGCTGTTCCTGGGCCGGCTGACGGTCGAGAAGGGCGTGCGGCTGCTCATGACGGCCTGGGACGAGCTCGCGGCGGCGGGCGGGACCGGGCTGCCGCTGGTGATCGCCGGCAGCGGGCCCCTGGAGGACGAGGTCCGGGGCTGGGCGGCGGGGCGCGCGGACGTGCGCGTCGCCGGCCTGCAGGACCCGGCGGGCTGCGCCGACCTCACCGCCCGGGCGACGGCGGTCGTCGTGCCCTCGACGTGGCTGGAGGCGTTCGGCCTCGTGGTGGTCGAGGCGATGGCCGCCGGGGTGCCGATCGTGGCGGCCGGGCACGGGGCCCCCGCCGAGCTCGTCGTCGACGGCGTCACCGGTCTGCTGCACGAGCCCGGTCACGCCGGGTCGCTGGCCGCGGCCCTGCGCGCCGCGGTGGCCGACCCGGACCGCAACGCGCGCATGGGCGCGGCCGCCCGGCTCCGCTACGAGGAGGCGTTCACCCCGGCGGCCGGTCTCGACGCGCTCGTCGCCGGCTACCGCTCCGCGATCTCGCCGGCTCCCGGGGTCCCCGTCTGAGCGCTCAGTCCGCGACGGACCCGACCGGGTGGGCCCCGATGCCGCGGGTGACGGACGTGGCGGCCCGGCCCAGCAGCCACGCCAGGAGGTGGCCGTAGCAGGCGAGCCGTTCCCCGGGGCGCAGCGGCGAGCGGTGGATCGCCGTGACGTAGGCCCACGCGTACTCGGCGAGCAGGCGCACGACCGGGTGGCGCAGCCGGTCGGCCCGGCGCCGGTCGTAGCTGGCGCACCAGGCCCGGATGTCGCGGCGGCCCCGGCTGGACCGGGCCGCGTGCTCCCGCCGCACGTAGAGCCACTCCGGGACCTGGACGAACGGGCCGTGCAGCGCCAGCTCCGCCACGAGGGTGCGGTCGGCGTTGTAGAAGCTGTCGTAGGGCCGGACCCGCCGCAGGACCTCCGACCGGATCACCCCGTAGTCGTCGTCGCCTCCGCTGTCCCACAGCAGGCTGCGGAAGCGGTCGGCCACCCGCGGGGCGGCGCTGGTCAGCGGGTAGGTCAGCCGGGTCGTCTCGCCCGTCTCCTCGTCGAGCACCGCGGTCCAGCAGTGGGCGAGCACGGCGCCGGGCGCGGCGTCCAGCGCCGCGACGCAGCGCGCCAGCAGGTCGGGGTCGTAGACGTCGTCGTCGGCGGCCCACTTGAACAGCTCGCCCCTGGCGAGGGTGAACACGGCGTTGTGGTTGCCCGCCAGCCCGATGTTGCGGGGCTGGCGGACGTAGCGGACGCGGGGGTCGCGCTCGGCGGCGGCGCGGCAGATCGCCTCGGTGGCGTCGGTGGAGGCGTTGTCGGAGACGACGAGCTCGAAGTCGCCGAAGGTCTGGCCGAGCAGGCCCCGCAGCGCCTCGGGGAGGTAGCGCTCGCCGTTGTAGACGGGCAGGCCGATGCTCAGCCGCGGCGTGCGGGGTGCGGGGGCCTCGTCGGGCGGGGTGCGCTGGACGGGGACCTCGCTCGTGCGCTGCTCGGTCACGCCGGTCCTCCGGGGTGCCCGCCCGCGGGCTTCGACAGCAGGAAGTAGGCGTAGCGCTCGTCGAGCTCGTTGCGGGGGACGAGGTGCACGGCCTCCGGGACCAGCCCGCACTCCACCGCGAGCGACCAGAACTCGTCGATGCGGTACGTCGTCATGCTGGCCAGGCGGGACCGGTAGTTGCGCCGTCGCGGCCGGGTGCCGAACGAGCCGGTGTCGTACTTGATCTGCACCATGGCCAGCCCGTCGTCGGCGAGGAGCTCGGCCGCGATCCGCAGCAGCCGGGCGCCGTAGTCCTGCGACACGATCAGCTCGAACACGTAGAAGCAGGTGAGGACGTCGACGGAGCCGCGCAGCCCGAAGACGGCGGCCTCCGGATCGGCCGGGTCGACCAGCACGGGGCGGAACGGCGTCGCGGTGACGGCCGCGACCTGGCGCCCGCACTCGTCCAGGGTGGCCCGCGCGATGTCGACGCCGACGAACTCCGCGGCCCCCGGCGCGAAGTGGACGGCGTTCGCGCCGCCACCGCACCCCCACTCCAGCACCGTGCCGAGCGGGCCCGTCCGCTCCACCACGCGGGCGAGGCGGTGGAACAGGTCCAGGTGCCGGCGCCCGGTCTCCGACCACAGGTCGTTGCCGGCGAAGACGCTCGCGTCGCGCCAGTGGGAGTCGCCGCGCCACCGGTCGCCGTCGCCCTGCTGCCAGTAGCTGCGGGCGTCGGCCGTGAGCTTCTCGGCCGACTCGCCCAGACCGGCCGCGGTGAGCGTCCGCTCCACCACGTCCAGCGCGGCGCCCCCCATCCGGCGGGCCCGGCCGATCACCGTGCCGACCATGTCGTCCTCCTGCTCCTCGGTCCGTTCACGCGGCGCTGTCGATCCGGGGCACGGCGGCCGGGCGCTCGCCGAGCAGGTCCCGGCACAGGCCGGAGAGCTGGCGGTGCAGCCGGTCCGCCGCCGCGGCGGCCCGGGCCGCCACGACCCGGCCCAGCTGCTCGCGCCGGGCCTCCAGCTCGGCGAACTGCGCGGCGAGGCGGTCCGGGTCGGGGAAGTGGGCGGGATGGCAGAACTCGGCGAGCCCCATCTCGGCCATCACCGCGTCGCTCTTGGGCGAGTAGCTCAGCGCCAGCGTGGGCTTGCCGAGGCGCAGCGCGGCGACGATGTTGTGGTACCGCGTGGCGACCACGGTGTCGACGTCGCTCATCTGCCGCACCAGGTCGTCGAGGGAGCGGATCGACCCGGCCTCCACGGACAGCTCCCGGCCCGGCCGGTCGGCGCGCAGGTCCGCCAGCACCCGGGCCACGACCGCGTCGTCGAGCGCGTCGCCGACGAACAGCCGCACGCGGCGCCCGTCGTCGACCAGCCGGCCGACGAAGTCGGTCATCGTCGCGAGGTAGGAGTCGTGGATCTCCTGCGCCCGCCGGCGGTCGCCGCTGCCGCCGCTCCAGGCCATCAGCCCGACGCCCACGATGCCGGTGGGCCCCGCGGGCGCGACCGCCAGCGGCAGGGCGAAGGTCAGGTCGGCGCCGACCTCGTCGCCGCGGACGTCGACGCCCATGTCGCGCACCACCCGCCGCGAGTGCTCGTCGCGGAAGGAGCGGTGGTGGGCCAGCCGGGCCGCCCACCGCACCATCGCCCGGGTGGTGGCGCTGTCGATCACCTCGGCGCCGACGTCGAGCAGCGCGACGCGGGTCCCGGTCAGCCGCCCGGACAGGCACAGCAGGAACAGCGCGTACGGGAAGCCCCACGGGCGCACCGGGAGCGTCGCCTCCAGCACGCCGGTGCCGGGGACGACCACGGCGTCGTGGCGCCGCACCCAGGCGAGCGTCCGGCCGGCGTCGACGACCTTGCCGAGCGCCTTGAGCGCGGCCGCGGCCGGCCCCCGCCGCTCCAGCCGGTAGGACGCCCACTGGTGCATCGGGGTGGCCGGCACGCCGTAGTGCTCCGTGACGTGCTCCGGCCCGCTGCAGAAGCAGTCGAGCACGGCGTCGGGCCGCTCCGCGCGCAGGTGGGCGAGCACGGCCTCCATCGACCCGTCGTTGCCGATGTTGCCCCCGCCCAGCAGCCCGAACAGGCCGACGCGCGGAGGGGTGCTGCGCGGTGTCATGGGGTCCTCTCGGTGACGGGGAGGGGGAGTGCGCCCGGGTCGCGCACGCCGGCGCGCAGCTGGGCCCACCACACGGCCGCGGCCAGCGAGGTGGCCGCGACCAGGCCCCACGCGGAGCCGGGTGCCCCGCCGACCCAGGCCCCGGCGATGCCGAACAGCGCGTAGGCGGCCGCGGCGACGAGCTGGGCGCGCAGGCTGCGCCGGGCCGCCCCCAGCGACCGCAGACCCGTCATGGCGCCGGTGGACATGCTCGACCCCATCACGGTGATCGTCATGGGGACGACGAGCGCCGCGGCGCCGGGCCAGACGTCGCCGAGCAGCGCGCGGCCCCAGGCGTCGGGGAGCATCAGCAGGAGCACCCCCCACACTGCGGCGGCGAGCGCCTGGACCGTGCCGAGCAGCAGGCAGAACTGCAGCAGGCGGTGCGGCGCGGCCCGGCGCACCCGGGCGGCCTCCGGCACGGAGATGACCGAGATCCCCATGAGCAGGGCGAGGAAAGGCCCGATCAGCAGCTCGCCGCCGCGGATCGCGCCGACCGCCGCGAGGCCCGCGAGCGCGCCGAGACCGAACAGGCGCAGCTGCGCGGCCCCGCTGAGGCTGACGTTCTCGATCAGGTAGCGGGGTCCGAGGTCGCGCTGCTCGCGCAGCCAGCCCGCGGCGACGGTGGGCCGGGGACGGATCCCGGCCTGCACGCAGCCGAGCACCCCGGCCAGCCCGCCGGAGACGCCCCAGGCCAGCACGAACGCCGGGACCGACGGCGCAGCCGAGGCGAGCGCCAGCGCCGGGACCAGCAGCACGGCCCAGGTCAGGTCGTTGACGAACGAGCGCCGCCCGGCGCCCGCGGCGAAGAACGCGAAGCGCCAGGCGTCCTGCAGCAGCACACCGGGCAGCACGATCCCCAGCGCGACGAAGGCCGCCCCGAGCGGCCCGCCCAGCACCGCGCCGATCCCCGCCGTCACGGCCCCCGCCGTGCCGCCGACGAGCAGCGTGCAGCCCGTCATCCGGGCGACGGCGCGGGCCCGCTCGGCCGGGTCGGCGGCGCTGAAGCGCACCGTGAACGGGTCGCTGCACAGGCCGCGCGAGACGTTGAGGACGACGCCGTAGGTGACCCACGCCAGCCCGAACACCCCGAACCCTGCCGCGTCGAGCGCGCGGGCCACCACGATGCCGAGGGCGAAGTTCGTGAGGCTGGAGACGCCCTGGTCGGCGATGCCCCACCCGATCCGGGTGGCGGCGCGCAGGACCCGGGACCGGTGGGCCGCGGGCACTCGACGGGCGGGCACGTCCACCTCCCGGTACCCCCGATCCCCCCGTGACGGCGTTGCGGACGCGGGTGATGTCGATCCCGCCTCCGCGGCCGTTACCCCGCGTCGCACCGGGTGCTCCGCACGGTCAGCAGCCGCCGTCCGACGGCCCCGGCTCGAACGTGCTGCCGCTGTCCTGGGGGTGCGGCCCGCCCTGCCACTCGGCCACCGGGACCACGCGGCCGGTGCTGGCCACGAGGAAGGTCCAGGCCCCGACGTAGGTGTTGTCGCGCCAGGTCAGGTCCTGGTCGGCGACGATCGCCCGCTGCACCACGTCGCCCATGTAGGGCGACCAGTCGGGGTAGGTGCCGACGTTCGACAGCACCGCCATGCGGTCGGCGTAGCCGGGAGCGCAGCCGGTGACGGCCGGGTCGGCGGTGAACGTGTTGCCGTGGATGTCCACCCGCTGGGTCTTCCACCGGCAGTCGGAGTAGAGGG
The DNA here is from genome assembly GCF_014235185.1 of Pseudonocardia petroleophila. Lineage (NCBI taxonomy): Bacteria > Bacillati > Actinomycetota > Actinomycetes > Pseudonocardiales > Pseudonocardiaceae > Pseudonocardia > Pseudonocardia petroleophila. The sequence continues at coordinate 2,990,861 of NZ_CP060131.1, forward strand.
GCTCGCTCGCGATGGCCGGCTGGGAGCACTCGGCCACGTCCGGCACGAGCAGCGTGCAGTTGCCGGTGGAGGTGTTCGCGGCGCTGTTGCAGAACCGGTCGGCGTTCTCCCACAGGGTGATGCCCGACCAGTTGTCCTCGAACAGGTTGCCGGTGATCTCGATGCGGTCGGTCCGGGCCGGGACGCGCGGCTCGCCCCCCGACTCGCTGAGGTACACCGCCCCGACCGGGAAGTCGTCGGTGTCCTGCGCGAAGGTCCGCCCGCTGACGATCGCGTTGCGCCGGATCACGTTGTCCCGCAGCACCATGTTGTAGCTGGTCTCGTAGAACAGGGCCTCGCCGTCGTTGTCCTCGATGACGTTGCCCTCGACGAGGAAGTCGTTGTTGTTGGTGTCGCCCCACAGCCCGGGGCCGCGGTTGTCGTGCACCCAGTTGCCGCGGACGTCGGCGCCGTCGACCGCCCAGAACTTGACCCCGCCGGTGCAGCCGCACCCCTCGACCCGGGCCTCCCAGTCGTCGGTGTTGTTGCCGACGATCTCGTTGCCCTCCACGACGAGGTCGGTGATGCCGTTGCCGGGCTGGTAGGCGTTCATGCCGTACTGGCCGTTGTCGCGCAGGCAGTTGCCGCGCACCACCTGCCGCGCCCCGGCCATCAGCCCGGCGCCCCGGTTCTTCTCGATCGTGTTGTGCTCGACGACCCAGCCGTCCCCGGAGTCGTGGTTGACCACGCCCTGGTCGGCAGGCGCCACGAACCCCGTGACGACGAGGTGCCGGACCGTCACGTCGGCGGCGGTCGAGACGAACGCGTACTGGTTGACGCCGCGGCCGTCGAGCACCGCTCCCGGCGCCCCGACGAACGTGTCACCGTCCTTGGGCTCGACCGACGCGTACTGGTCGGGGGTCATCGTGTGGGTGCCCGGCTCGAGCCAGAACACGGTGCCCGGCGGGTTGGCGTCGACCTGCTCGGGGAGGTCGCCGACCACGCCCGCCCGCACCACGACCGCCCCGGCCGGTGGCTCGGCGGGCCCGGGGACGGTGTTGTCGCAGACCGCGGCGACCGGGCCGGTGGGGGCGCCCGCGGACGGGCCGACGCCGCCGCTGCCGCTGCCGTCGTCGGCCACGGGGACCACCCCGACCTGGCACGCGGCGACGAGCGCGAGGCCGACCGCGGTCGCGACGACCGCGCCGCGCCGTCGCCGGGCCGCGGACCTGGTGTGGCTCATCGGCTGCTCCGTCCCCCGGCCCGCTCCCGCGACGGGCCGCACCCGGGGGACTCGTCGGCGTGCCGTGCGCCGTTACCGCCCGACCACGGGGCGTGGCCCCTCCTAGACTCGTCGGCCGGAGGTCCGGTGATGGCGCGCAGGCTCTGCGGTGCGGAGGAGTACCCGCGCGGGCTGACGGCGGTCGCGGGGCACCTGCTCCCGGGGTCGTCCGGGCCGTGGCCGGCCGGGCCGCTCGGCGACGGCGAGTGGGCCGCGCTGCTGGCCGCCGCCGCGGCCCACCGGGTGACGGGCCTGCTGGCGGCCGCGGTCCGCGACGGCGCGCTCCCGGCCACGCCCGCGCAGGCCGCGCGCGCGGTGTCGCTGCACCGCGCCGGCCAGCTGCGGGTCCTCGGGCTGGAACAGCAGCTCGTCGCCGTCACCGACCTGCTGGACCGGCACGGTCTCGGGGCGCGCGTGCTCAAGGGCCCCGCGGTGGCGCACCTCGACTACGCCGACCCGGCCCTGCGCTCCTACGTCGACCTCGACGTGCTGGTCCGGTCCGCCGAGATCGACGCCGTCGTCGCGGTGCTGACCGGGGCCGGTTTCCGCCGCACGCTGCAAGAGCCCCGGCCCGGCTTCGACCGCCGCTTCGACAAGGGACTGACCATGGTCCCCCCGGCGGGCTACGAGCTCGACCTGCACCGGACGTTCGTGCTCGGGCCGTGGGGGCGGCTCGTCGACCTCGACGCGCTGTGGCGCTCGGGCCAGGAGGTCGTGGTCGCCGGCACGTCGCTGCGCGCGCTGGACCGGCCCCACCGGTTCCTGCACGCCTGCTACCACGCCGCCCTCGGCGACTGGCCGCTGCGGCTGGGCTCGCTGCGCGACGTGGCGGAGCTGCTCCGCGCGCTGGAGGGCCCCGACGGGGCGGGCGACGCCGCCCGGGTGCGGGACGCCGCGGCCCGCTGGGGCGTCGAGGCCGTCGTGGCGGCGGCGGTCGCCGACACCCACCGGCTGCTCGGCGGCACCACCGGTGCCCTCACCGCGTGGGCCGAGGGGTACGTGCCGGGCAGGCGCGAGGAGTCCTGGCTGGCGCTGCACACCCGCCGGGACAAGACGTTCGCGGCGCAGGCGCTGGCCACCGTGGCGGTCCTGCCCGGGTGGCGCGACCGCGCGGCCTACCTCTACGCGCTCGCGCTGCCCGACCGCCGCTACACCACGGGTCGGCACCGCTCGCCCCTGGCGCGGCTCGTCTACGCGGTCGGGCAGGTGCGCCGGGGGCGCGGTCGGCGCCCGCCGCGGCCGGGGACCGTGAGAGACGGGGACCGTGAGGGACCGTGAGGGAGCGGGGCCGGGCGAACGGCCCGGACCGGCCGGTACCGGCGGCTACGATCCCGCGGTGGACGTGACGCGGGCGGTGCCGACGCGGTGGGCGTGAGCCGGATGGCGCGGTCGGCCCTCGCCACGCCGCGCCTCGTCGCCGCGGCCGCGCGGGAGGTCCACCGGGCCGACCCGCGCGGCACCGCGTACGCCTGCGTGCTGCAGCTGGTCGGGGCCGTCGCGGCGCTGGGCGTGGTCGCGGCCGGCAAGCTCACCCTCGACGCGCTGCTGCAGCCCGAGCGCGCCGCGGTCGGCATCGGACCGGCACTGCTCGGGCTCGCATTGGCCACCGCCCTGTCCGGCTCGGCGGGCTCGCTGCAGCGCCAGCAGCAGCGGCTGCTCGGCGAACGGGTGTCGCTGCGCGTCTGGGACCGGCTGCTCGACACCACCACCCGCGTCGACCTCGGCACCTACGAGTCGGCCGGCTTCGCCACCGCGCTGGAGCGGGTGCAGCAGAACGCGCTGACCCGCCCGTTCCAGGTCACCACGTCGCTGCTCGGCCTCGGCGGCAGCGTCCTGGGCGTCGTCACGATGTCGGCGGTGCTGGTCGGGGTCGAACCGCTGCTGGTCCCGGTGCTGCTGGCGGCGGGGCTGCCCGCCGTGCTGCTGGCGCGGTGGGCCGGGGCCACCGAGTTCGCGTTCGCCCGGCGGATCACCGCGGCGCACCGCCGCCAGACCTACCTGCGCGAGCTGCTCAGCACCCGCCCCTACGCGGCCGAGCTGCGGGCGTTCGGCTCGGCCGAGGTGCTGCGCAGCCGGTACGACGCCCTGGGCGCCACCGTCGTCGGGGCCCTGCGCGCGCAGGTCCGGCGCCGGCAGTGGATCGGCCTGCTCACCACGCTCGGCGTCGGCCTCTCCCTGGCCGGTGCGCTGGTCGCGATCGTCGAGCTGGTCCGGGTCGGGCGCATCGACCTCGCCGAGGCGGGTGCGGCGGCCATCGCGGTGCGGCTGCTGAGCGGGCAGCTGGCCGTCGTGTTCGGCTCGGTCGGGGAGCTGCTGGAGTCCGTGCCGTTCCTCGACGACCTCGAGGAGTTCGTGGCGCGGGCGCCGCAGGCCCCCGCGCCGGGGCGGCCGCGGCCGCTGGCGGACCGGATCGCCCTGCGCGGCGTCGGCTTCCGCTACCCCGACCAGACCCGGCCCGCCCTGGACGGGGTCGACCTGGAGATCCGGGCCGGTGAGGTCGTCGCGCTGGTGGGGGAGAACGGATCGGGCAAGACGACGGTCGCGAAGATCGTCGCCGGCCTGCTCGAGCCGGGCACGGGCCACCGCGAGTGGGACGGCGAACGGGTACCCGCCGCCGACGTGCGCGCGTCGGTCGGGGTGGTCCTGCAGGACTTCGTGCGCTACCAGATGACGCTGCGCCACAACATCGAGCTCGGCGCCCCGGACCGGCCCGCCGACGCCGACGCGGTGCACCGCGCGGCGGAACGGTCCCGGCTGCTCGCGGCGGCCGACGAGCTGCCCGACGGCCTCGACACGATGCTCGGCCGCGACCTCGACGAGGGCACCGACCTGTCCGGCGGGCAGTGGCAGCGGGTCGCGCTGGCCAGGGCGCTGTACCGCGACGCCCCGGTGGTCGTCCTCGACGAGCCCGCCGCGGCGCTGGACCCGCGGGCGGAGCACGCGCTGTTCGCCGACGTCCGGGCCGTGCTCGACGGGCGGGCCGCGCTGCTGGTGTCGCACCGCTTCTCCAGCACGCGCCTGGCCGACCGGATCTACGTCCTGGAGGCGGGCCGCGTCGTCGAGTGCGGCACCCACGAGGAGCTGATGGCCCGCGCCGGGAGCTACGCCGAGCTCTACACGCTGCAGTCCTCGGCCTACGGCTGAGCCGGTCAGGCCAGCAGCTGCGCGTCCCGCAGCCGGGCGACGAAGCCCTCGACGTCGCGACGGGCCGTGGCGGTGTCCACCTCGTACTCCGCGACGATCGTCGTGACCATCTCCTCGACGGTGGTCTCCCGGCCGAGCAGCTCGAACAGGCGGGTCCCGACACCGGTGATCGTGAAGTAGCGCGACGTCGGGAGGCTGAGCACGATCGTCTCGTCCCCGATGGTGCGGGCCGAGAGGTCCGCCGTCCGTACCTGCATGTCCGTACCTCCGTCGACGGGACCGCGCGTGTGCAGCGGGTGACTCGGACGGTCGGGGGGCCGCGTTACCCGCCGCGTCAGGCGTAGGGCCGGAACACCGGCCGGACCGCGCGGCCGCCGCACCACGGGACGGGGGTCCCCGCGTCGAGCGCCTGCCGGTACACCGCGCAGGCCCGGCCGACGACCTCGACGGTGCGGTCCACGTCCGCCTCGGTCAGGGCGTGGCTGACCACGAACGACGGGCCGAGCACGCCACCGGCCAGCAGCTGGCGCAGGAACAGCGTCCGGTGGGCCTGGGAGGGGACCAGGTCGGCGTCGAGCGTGCCGAACACGAGGTTGCTGGCGCGTCCGCGGACCACCACGTGGTCGGCGACCCCCGCCGCCGCGGCGGCGGCCCGGACCCCGCGGGCGAGCCGGTCGCCGAGCGCGTGCAGGCGCTCGACGACCCCCTCCTCGCGGTAGGTGCGCATGACGGCGATCGCGGCGGCGAGCGCGTGCGTCTCCGCGCCGTGGGTGGTGGACAGCAGGAAGACCCGCTCGTCCCGGTGGCGCAGCCCGCCGAGCTCCATCAGCTCGCGCCGCCCGGCCAGCGCGGCCACCGCGAACCCGTTGCCCAGGGCCTTGCCGAACGTCGACAGGTCCGGGACCACGCCGTAGAGCCCCTGCGCACCGGCCTCCGACCAGCGGAAGCCGGTGATCATCTCGTCGAACACGAGCACGCAGCCGTGCGCGTCGGCGAGCCGGCGCAGCCCCTGCAGGTAGCCCGGCGGGGGCTCGACGACGCCGGCCGCCTCGAGGATCAGGCAGGCCACCCGCCCGTCGTGGCGCTCCAGGAGCTCGGCGGTCGCGGCGAGGTCGCCGTAGGGGAAGGAGACCGTCAGCTCCCTGGTGGCCGCCGGGATCCCGGCGGGCATCGCGGTGGTGCCGATGAACCAGTCGTCGGTGGAGAAGAACGGCTGGTCCCGGCACACGGCCACGAGCGGTCGCCCGGTCGCGGCGCGCGCCAGGCGGACCGCGGCCGTGGTGGCGTCGGACCCGTTCTTGGCGAACTTGACCATGTCGGCGGTCGGCACCGTCTCGAGGAACTCCTGCGCGGCGTCGGCCTCGATCGCGCTGGGCCGCACGAAGTTGGTGCCCCGCCCGACCTCCCGGCGGACGGCCTCGACGACGCGCGGGTGGGCGTGGCCGAGCCCGACCGAGCGCAGCCCCGACCCGTACTCGACGTACTCGTTGCCGTCGACGTCCCAGACGTGCGCACCGAGCCCGCGGGCGATCACCGGGGCCATGTCCTCGGGGTACTGGTCGTCGCCCTTGGCGTAGGTGTGCGCCCCTCCGGGCACCATCCGGTGCAGGCGGGCGGACAGCTCGGCCGAGCGGGGGAGCGGTGCGGTCGCGGGCGGGGCGGTGGGGGCGGCGGTCACGGGGCGCTCCTCGGGTGCGGTGCGGGGGACGGGGCGGCGCGGGCCGGCGGCCGGGTCCCGGCCACGGCGTCGACGAGCCGCACCGCGACGGTGACGACGACGACGGCCAGGCACAGGCCGCCGACGGTGTCGGTGGCGTAGTGGGCGGAGATCGCGACCTGGACGACGGCCATCACCCCGGCCCCGATGACGGTCCCCGCGACCACCACCAGGGCGGCCGTGCGCCGCCCCGGCCGGACGACGTCGACGACCAGGAGCAGCAGGACCAGCGTCAGCACGGCGGCGGTCGCGGTGTGGCCGCTGGGGTAGGCGAGGTTCTCCGGTCCGTGGATCGTGCGGCCGAACAGCGGTTTCAGGCCGCCGACGGCCACCGCGGTCAGCCCGAGGGAGAGGGGGGCGACGGCGGCGAGCCGGGGACGGCCGGCGACGAGGCAGGTGACGGCGAGCAGGGTGACGAGGGTGGCCGCCCCGACCGGCTCCCCGACCAGGTCGACCGCCACCAGCGCGTCGTGGAGGGGCGCGAGGCCCGCGACCGCGGCCGTGGCGGCGCGGTCGACGCCCCACGGGGTCGTGCCGCCGGACACGGCCAGGCCGAGGCCGAGCAGCACCACCGCGCAGAGCGCCGCGGCCGCGGGCAGGACGGCGCCCGCCCCGCCGTCCGCGCGCCGTCCGTGGGCCCGGGTGGCCCGCACCTCAGCGGTACACCGGCACGGGGAGCGCGGTGGGCACGGCGTCGACCGGCGCACCGGACTCCTGCTCCCACAGCATCCACGGCCGGTCGCCGCTGCGGTACGCGACCTCCAGGGCGTTGCGCTCCTTGACGGTGTCGGCGGGCTGCCAGAAGCCCCGGTGCCGGTAGGCCAGCATCCGGCCCTCCGCCGCGAGCACCGCGCAGCCGTCCGCGACGAGGTCGCCACCCGGCGGGAGGTAGTCGAAGATCTCCGGGCGCAGCACGAAGTAGCCGCCGTTCTCCCACAGCGGCAGCTGCTGCAGGGTGCTGATCGCGGTGATGTGGTCGTCGGGCGAGAGGTCGACGCAGTGGAACGCCGACTGCGGCGGCACGGCCAGCAGGGCGCCCACCGCCTCGCTCGCCTTGAACCGGTCGACCATGTCGCCCAGTGGCAGGTCGGTGAGGACGTCGGCGTAGTTGGCCAGGAACATCTCCTCGCCCGCGACGTGCTCGCGGACGCGGCGCAGCCGCTCGCCGATCGGGGAGTCCAGGCCGGTGTGGGCGAAGGTGATCGTCCAGTCCTGGATGTCGGACCCCAGCATCTCGACCCGGCCGCCGTGCAGCCGGAAGTCGTTCGACGCCGTCTCGGAGTAGTGCAGGAAGTAGTCCTTGATGTGCTCCGCGCCGTAGCCGAGGCACAGCACGAAGTCGGTGTGCCCGAAGTGGGCGTAGTAGCGCATGACGTGCCAGATCAGGGGCCGCGGGCCGACGGTGTGCATCGGCTTCGGCAGGTCGGAGGACCCGTCGCGCATCCGCATCCCGTATCCCCCGCAGAAGAGGACGACCTTCATGGCGCACACCTCGTCTCGTCCGACCCGGACTCTGCGACAGGACTCGGCGGGCCGGGGTGGCGCGTTACCCGGCCGGAGGAGGTAACGCCACGTCACCGTCCTCCGAGTTCGTCGGCACCTGTTCGCACGCACTCCCCGCGCGTGCGGCGTCGACCTCCAGGAGGAGCCGTGACGGCGACTCTCAGCGAGCCCGGTCAGGACGTCTCGTCGGTCGCCCCGGCCGCCCGGTCCTGCCGGTTGTGCGGTTCCCCCGAGCTGCGCAGCTTCCTCGACCTCGGCGCCACGCCGCCGTGCGAGCTCTTCCTCACCGCCGAGGCGGCGGGCGGGGCCGAGGTGACCTACCCCCTGCACGTCATGGTCTGCGGCAGCTGCCTGCTCGTGCAGCTGCCGCCGCTGATCACCCCCGAGGAGACGTTCACCGAGTACGCGTACTTCTCCTCCTTCTCGACGTCGTGGGTCCGGCACGCGGCGGAGTTCGTCGACGGGGCGGTCGAGCGGCTCGGCCTGGACGGCGACTCGTTCGTCGTCGAGGTCGCGAGCAACGACGGGTACCTGCTGCAGCACCTGGTGCCGCGGGGCGTCCGCTGCCTGGGCATCGAGCCGTCCGCCAACGTCGGCGACGCGGCCCGCGAGCGCGGGGTCCCGACGCTGACCGCGTTCCTGACCCCGGTGACGGGGGAGCGGGTCCGGGCCCAGCACGGCCCGGCCGACCTGGTCGTGGCCAACAACGTCTACGCGCACATCCCCGACGTGCTGGGCTTCACCCACGGCCTGCGGGCGCTCGTCGCCGACGACGGGTGGGTCTCGATCGAGGTGCAGCACCTGCTGACGCTGGTGCAGCGCACGCAGTTCGACACCGTCTACCACGAGCACTTCCAGTACTACACGCTGCTCACCGGGCAGCGGGCGCTGGCCGCGGGCGGTCTCACCCTCGTCGACGTCGAGCTGCTCGACACCCACGGCGGGTCGATCCGCATGTGGGCCCGGCCGGCCGCGGCCGTGGGGCCGGGCGCGGAGTCCGAGCGCGTCCGCGAGGTGCTCGCCGCGGAGGCCGCGGCGGGCCTGCACGGGGTCACGGGCTACGACGGGTTCGCCACGGCCGTGTCCCGGGTGCGCGACGACCTCGTCGAGTTCCTCATCGACGCGCGCCGGCAGGGCCGGACCGTCGTGGGGTACGGGGCGCCGGGCAAGGGCAACACGCTGCTCAACTTCTGCGGCATCCGCCCCGACCTGCTGCCCTACACCGTCGACCGCAACCCCTACAAGCACGGGCGGCTGACGCCGGGCACCCGGATCCCGGTCTGCCCGCCGGAGCGCATCGCCGAGGACCGCCCCGACTACGTCCTCGTGCTGCCCTGGAACCTCCGCGAGGAGATCGTCGAGCAGCTGTCCTACGTGCGGGAGTGGGGCGGCAGGCTGGTCTTCCCGATCCCCTCGCTGGAGATCGTCTGAGCGGCCAGCCAGGCCTGGTGCAGCAGCGCCATCGACGGCGCGTGCGGCAGGGGTGAGAGCCAGTTCTCCCGCAGCGCCCCGGGGTCGACGAGATCGGTGTCGACCCCGGCGCCGTCCCAGCCCGTCGCGAACTCCCGCGTGTGACCGGCGAAGACGGCGCGGTTGAAGGTGGCCTTCGTCCGGCGCTCGAGCACGGCGCGCGGGAGCAGGTCGTCGAACAGGTGGCGCATCGTCGTGGTGCGACCGGTCCAGCCCCAGAACCCGGCCTCCTCGGCCGTCGCGGCGACGAACGCGGGGTCCAGGAACGGCTGGCCGTAGGCGACGCCGATCTCGTCGCCCAGCGCGCACAGCGTCTCCTGGCCGATCCGGGAGCCGCGGTGGGTGGCGAGCTGCCAGGTCTGGCGCCCGGCGTGCAGCGCCATCGCGGCGTCGCCCTCGGCGCACCGGAGGCGGACCTCCCGCCAGGCGGGCTCGCGCAGCCACGGGGGCCGATAGCACTCGCGCAGCGCCGTCCGGCGCCGGAGCGGGCGGGGGGCCAGCGACCGTGCGACGAGCGGGACGAGCCTGGGGTCGGCGCGGGTGCGCGTGTGCAGCAGCTTGGTCAGCGCCGTGACCCGCTTGACGCCGAACACCTCGTCGCCACCCTCGCCGGTGAGCAGCGACCCGCCGCGCGCGTGGTCCATCATCCGCCAGGTGGGGGCGACGTTCGGCGGCCAGATCCGGCCGTGCCGGCGCAGCAGCGGGGCCGCGACCGGGCCCACGGCGTCGTGCTCGTCGTGCACGACGACGCGCACGCGCTCGGTGACCGCGAGGTGGTCGAGCACCTGCCGCTGCCAGTCCGCCTCGTCGGCGTCGGGGGAGTCGGGGTAGGTCAGGGTGATCGCGACGGGCTGCGGCAGCCCCTCGCGCCGGGCGGCGGTGACGGCGGCGGCGAGCAGCGCCGAGGAGTCGCGCCCCCCGGAGAAGGCGACGAGGCAGGGCGGGCGGGACAGGTGGTCGAGCAGGAGCGCGTCGAGCACCTCCCGGGGCCGTGCTCCCGGCGGGTCGGGCAGGGGCACCGGGTCGCCGGCCGCGAGCCAGCCGCAGGCGATCTCCAGCGGGGTCATCCGGTAGAAGGTCACGGCGTGTCCTCACGGCCGAGCGGGGCCGGCGGACGGGCCGCCGGCCCCGCGATCCGGGTGCATCAGGAGTGGACGGGGCTGCCGCCGAACGGGACGTCGATCCCGAAGATCGAGTCCTGCTGGGCCGTGAAGCGGAAACCCTGGGTCTCCTCCCGGACGGATCCGAGCAGCTCGATCGCCGGGGGTTCGTAGGGCTGGCGCATGTGTCACCTCCTCCGGCGCGTCGTCGGGACGGGGAGTGGGACGCGGTCCCCGCGAGGGGGACTCGGATCCGCGGCCGGGCCCGTTACGTCCGGTTCCGGCCCCCCGTTCTCGGTCCTGTGTGCGCCACGGACGGTCCCGGCCAGCCCGGCCAGCCCGGCCAGCACGTCCGGGCGGAACGGCGGCCCCCACGGGATCGACGCCTCGTGGACGGGGACGCGCTCGGCGAGGTCGGCCAGCGCCTGGAACTCCGCGGCGGCGGTCCCGGGCTCCCGCCAGCCGACGACGCGCGGGAACCGCACGAGCCGCAGGAGGGCCTCGGCCGTCGACAGCCGCCGCACGGTGACCCGCTCGACCGTGCGGCTGGGCAGCGGCACGACGCACGCGGCCAGGGCCAGCGGGCGGGTCCCCGGGGTCGGGGCGGTCACCGCGAGCCGGCCGTCCGCGGTCTCCCGGCCGGTCCCGGCGGCGAGCTCGCGGGCGGCGGGGCGCAGCCGGACCTCGCTGCTGCCCGGATGGACCAGCACGGTGCCGTCCCGCACCGGCTCGGCGCGCAGCACGTCGTCGGAGACCAGGCCGTGCCCGGCCCGGCACAGCGCCGCGGTGAGCGTCGACTTGCCCATCCCCGACGCCCCGACGAACGCCAGCGCCCGGCCGTCCACCTCGACGGCCCCGGCGTGCAGCACGAGCGCGCGGCGGAGCTTGAGGTGCACCGCGACCAGTGCCCCCGCGGCCAGCACCGGGACCAGGCCGGGATCGGCGCCGGGGTGCATGCGGACGGTGACGTCCGCGAGCCCCGCGTCCCCGACGAACTCGCAGAGACCGGGGTAGCGCAGAACGACGGCGTCGGCGCTGCGCGTGAAGCAGTAGAACCGCCCGCCGTCGGGCCGCCCCAGCGCCGCGAGCACCTGCCCGGGCGGGTCGGTGTCCGGCACCGGGCGCTCGGCGCCGACCCGCAGCACGAGGTCGGGCCCGGGGCCGGGTCCGGGGCCGGGCCCGGGACCGGCGGGCGGCAGCGGGAGCACGGCCGCGCTGCGGATGTCCAGGCCGTGCGCCCGGTAGCGGTGGGTGCCCACGTCAGCCCCCCACCGGACCGAGCACGGCGAACGCCGGGGCGGCCGGGTCGAGGGCCCGCCCGTCGACCTCCAGCCAGGAGTGGGCCGAGAACCGCCCGTCGACGCGGCGCACGCCGATCCGCAGCACCGGGCGCAGCGCGCGCAGGCGGTGGCCGGTGAGCAGGCACCGCCGCAGGCAGGTGTCCCCGGCCGGCCAGTGCCCGACGACGAGCCCGCAGGCGAGGACGACGCGGCGGGTCCGGCGCGGCAGCACGGCGGGCCCGGAGGCGGCCGGGTCCGCGCCCGAGAGGTCGAGGGCGACCCCGAGCCGTCGGCAGGTGGTCGGGAGGTCGCTGGTCCGCAGCAGCACCTCGATCGCGACCATCGGACCCACCGCGAGGAGGACCTCCAGGGCCCCCAGCGCCCACCTGCGGGCCGTCATCGGCGCGTCCACCCGTCCACCGGCACCTCCGGCCGTCCGCCCGGCGGGCCGGACGGCCCCCGTGGCCGAGTGGACTCGCCCACCGGCGCGGCCGCGTTACCCCGGCTGCCACCGGGCGTGTGCACCCGACCGCGCAGCGGCAGCGAGGCCCGGTCCCCGCCGCACGTCCCCCGCGGGCGTCCGGTCGGCGCGTCGGGCGCGCCGGTCGGCGAGAGCGGGGCAACCTCCCGCGTTCCCGACGGCATGCTGACGCCCGGTCACGGACGGGACACACGACGGCGTCGGGAGCGGACATGGCGGTGCTCGGCTGGGTGATGGGCCTGGGGACGTTGTGGATCGTGTGCGCGTGCACGGTCGGTCTCGTCCTCGGAGGGGTGATCCTGCGCTCCGGGGTGGTGCGGGTCGTGCCCGTCTCCCGGCGGCCCGTCCCCCCGGCCGCGGCCGACCTCGTTCCGTCACCGCGCACCCCCTCCCTCCCGCGGCGCGAGCCGCGCCTCGGCTCGCCCGCATCGACCGTCCGGCGGGCCGCTGACGCGCCTGGGCGTCGGAAGTCGCACAGCGGGTGAACCGAAGTACTGCCTCCGTGCGTACTAATGCGGTGACGAAGCGTCGAGAAGATCCGTAGGGTCACGGAAGGTGCGACCCGATCGGGTGATCATCGTCGCCAACGGGTGGACACACCCTTCCGTGTCGGCGTGTCGTCTCGACCTGGGGATCCGTACTCACGGGGCCCGGATCGGGCTATCGATGTGAGCCAGGTCACGTAACAGTGCGCCACCTCCTGCGTTGAGTAGGTGGGGGACTTTTCAGGGGCCGTGTCAGGCGCGCCGGAGTTCGTACGCGACGACGCGGATCACTGCAAGGAGGATGTGTTGAGCAGCGAGGTCGGGACCGGTCCACTTCCGGTCGTCGGGGAACCGCGGGTCGTCCGGGGTGACCTCGGGAGCGGGCACGGCCAGCCGGCCGTCGAGGCTCCGCGCACGTCGTGGGAGGGGCGCTACACCGCCCTCGTGGTACTGGCGGACGTGCTGGTCGTCGGCGTGCTGACGCTGCTGGGCGGCTGGATCAGCTCGGCGCACCTGGGCGTGCCCGCCATGCCGAACGCCTGGGGCCTCGCCGGCATCGCCGGCCTGCTCACGCTGGTCAGCCTGTGGGTCTGGCGGGCCTGGGAGCCCCGGACCCTCGGCCAGGGCTCGGAGGAGTTCAGCTCCGTCCTGCGCGGCACCATCACCAGCCTGGTCCTGCTCGGCCTGTTCGGCCTCGCGTTCGAGCTTAGCTCCGTGCGTCCGTGGGCGTTCGCCTTCATCCCGGTGATCGGCCTGGCCGTCGCCGCCACCCGCTACCTCATGCGCCGCGCGCTGCACCGCCGCCGGTTCACCGGTCAGTGCATGCACCGCGTGCTCGCCGTCGGCACCCCGCAGTCGATCGCGGAGCTCGTCGTCCGCACCCGGGACAACCCCCACTTCGGCTGGGAGGTCGCGGGGGCGTGCACCGCGAGCGGCCGCGGCCTCGGCGGTGACACCACGATCGCCGGCGTCCCCGTCGTGGGCGACCTCGAGGCGCTGCACCGCGTAGTCGAGGCCGGGCACTACCGGGTCGTCGCCGTCACGCCGACGCCCGACTGGTCGCCGCGGCGCCTGCAGCGCCTGTCCTGGGAGTTCGAGAACTCGCCGGCCGAGATCGTCGTCGACCCGGGCCTGCTCGAGGTCGCCGGGCCGCGCCTGCACGTCAAGCCGGTCGACGGCCTGCCGCTGCTGCGCCTCACCGAGCCGCGCTTCAGCGGCATCGCCAAGGTCATGAAGGGCTGCTTCGACCGCTTCTGCGCGGTCCTGCTGCTGGTCATGCTGCTGCCGCTGCTGCTCGGGGTGGCCGTCGCGGTCAAGCTCGACGGCGGGCCGGTGTTCTTCCGCCAGATTCGCGTCGGGCGCCACGGCGAGACGTTCCGGATGGTCAAGTTCCGGTCGATGGTCGTGGACGCGGAGAAGCTGCGCGCCGACCTGGTCACCATGAACGAGGGCGCGGGGCCGCTGTTCAAGATGCGCCGCGACCCGCGGGTGACCGCGGTCGGGCAGTGGCTGCGCCGCTACTCCCTCGACGAGCTCCCGCAGCTGTTCAACGTGCTCGGCGGGTCGATGTCGCTGGTCGGGCCGCGCCCGCCGCTGCCGGCGGAGGTCGAGGGCTACTCCACCGAGACCCACCGGCGCCTGCACGTGCGCCCCGGTCTGACCGGGCTGTGGCAGGTCAGCGGGCGCAGTGACCTGTCGTGGGACGAGTCGATCCGGCTCGACCTGCGCTACGTGGAGAACTGGTCCCTGGCGCTGGACGCGCTGATCCTGTGGAAGACCGTCGGGGCCGTGCTCCGCGGCGACGGCGCCTACTGACCCGTCAGCGCCGGGCCGGCCGCCCCAGCGGGTGGCAGGTGAACCCGGCGCGGCGCAGCACGTCCGGGTCGAGCAGGTTGCGGGTGTCCACGACGATCGGGCGCGCGGTGAGCCCGGCGAGCGCGGCCCAGTCCAGCGTGCGGAACTGCGGCCACTCGGTGAGCAGCACCAGCGCCTCGACGTCCTTCGCCGCCTCCGCAGCCGACCCCACCAGCTCGATGCCGTCGAGCCCGGGGTCGGTGCGGCCCGGCGGCACGGCCGGGTCGTAGGCCACCAGCTCCGCGCCCGCCTGGCGCAGCAGCGCGGCCACGGCGAGCGCGGGGGACTCGCGCACGTCGTCGGTTCCCGCCTTGAAGGTGAGCCCGAGCAGGCCGATCCGGCAGTGCGACAGCGATCCCCGGCGGGTGCCGGTCACCGCCAGCCGCACCTTGTCGACCATGCGCCTGCGCTGGCGGACGTTCGTGTCGATGGCCGCGCGGACGATCCGGAACTCGAAGTCGGCCGCATCGGCCGACTCCAGCAGGGCGTGGGTGTCCTTGGGCAGCGTGGCGCCGCCCCAGCCCGGGCCGGGGGACAGGAAGGCCTGCCCGATGCGGCGGTCGTGCCCGATGCCCTCGGTGACGTCGCGGACGTCGGCGCCGACGCGCTCGCACAGCTCGGCCAGCGCGTTGACGTAGCTCACCTTCAGCGCCAGGAACGCGTTCGCCGCGTACTTGACCAGTTCCGCGCTCGCCGCGTCCGTCAGCACCGTCGGGGCGCCCAGGCGCGCGTACAGCGCGGCCACCCGCTCCGCGGCGTCCTGCTCGTCGCACCCGACCACGATCCGGTCCGGGTGCCGGAAGTCGTGCACCGCGCTGCCCTCGCGCAGGAACTCCGGGTTGCTGACGACCGGCACGTCCGAGCGGCCCAGCAGCTCCCGCACCCGCACCGACGTGCCCACCGGCACCGTCGACTTGGTGACGAGCACGCAGCCGGGGGCCAGGTGCGGGGCCATCTCCCCGACCGCCGTGGCCACCGCGTCCAGGTCGGCGACCCCGCCGACGCCGACCGGCGTCGGGACGCAGAGGATCACGACCTCGGCGGCGCCGCGCGGGGACGCCAGCGCGGCCGTGGTGCTCGTGGCGAACGCGAGGCGGCCCGCGGCGAGCCCCTCGTCGACGAGCTCCGGCAGGTCGGGCTCGGGCAGGTCGACCTCGCCCGCCCGCAGGCGCGCGACCCGCTGCGGGTCGGGGTCGACGCACGTCACGTGGTGGCCGAGCGCGGCGAGGCAGGCGCCGGTGGTGAGGCCGACGTACCCGGCCCCGACGACGGTGATGCGGCGGGCGAACACGCGACGACGGTACTGCGTACGGCCCATCCTTTCGTCGACGCTCCCCGCACGCTCGGCGCAGATCGCGATGTGCCGCCGAGTGACCCGGGCCGTCACGCTTTCGGGTGATAGGTTCGCCCCCGGTCATGCCCCCGCCGGGTACGCTCCCCCGCTCCGCCCGGCGCGAACCGTCACGAGGACTCCCCACATGCGCGCTCCCGAGGCACCCCCGATCGAGCCGAGGCACCGCCGCGCCGCCGCACCGGCGCCGCGGCGCGGCATCGGCGGGCGCTGGCTGCCCGTGGGGGTGGTGCTGGCGGTCGCGATGGTCTGCGCCGGCGTGTACGTCGTCGACCAGCTGACGGTCCCCGAGCAGGTCGCCGAGCCCGACCTGCTCTCGCTCATCCCCCCGACGCCCGACGTGCCGCCGGTGCTGGCCGCGCCCGCCGCCGTAGACAGCGCGCCGAGCTCGGAGCCCGCGGCCACCGGTGCGGCGGAGCCCACCGAGGAGGCCGGGGAGGCCGAGGAGCCCGCCGCGACGAGCCCCACCCGTCGCCGCTCCACCGGCACCGCGCCCGGCGGCCTGCCGTGGCGCTCCGGCCTGGTGATCGGCACGCAGTCCGAGGTCGACCGGTGGGAGAGCTACCGCGGCCGCAGCATCGACGTCGTGCACGGGTTCACCGAGCGCGGCTCGTGGGAGGGCATCGAGTCGGCGAGCTGGATCCTCTCGGCGTGGGCCGATTCGCCGCACGCGATCGTCATCTCCCAGCCGTTCTGGCCGGAGGGCTCCGGGGGCAGCCTGTCCGAGTGCGCGGGCGGCGCCTACAACGCCAACTGGGCCCGCTACGGCGAGGCGCTCAGCGCGGCCGGGCGCACCGACGCCTACACCCGCCTGGCCTGGGAGTTCAACGGCGACTGGTTCGAGTGGAGCGCCACCGACGTCGGCGCCTGGAAGCAGTGCTACCGCCAGGTCGTGCAGTCGGTCCGGTCCACCGCCCCCGGCGCGCGGTTCGAGTGGAACATGAACGCCCACGGCTCCCAGACCTCCGACGGCGACGCCTGGAAGTCCTACCCGGGCGACGACGTCGTCGACGTGGTCGGCATCGACCCCTACGACCACTACCCGGCGTCCCCGACCGCGGCCGCGTTCGACGAGCAGTGCGGGGCCAACGAAGGGCTCTGCACCGTCATCGACTTCGCGCGGGCCCACGGCAAGGGCGTCGGCGTCACCGAGTGGGGCATCATCAACTCCGGGATCGGCGACAACCCGGTCTACATGGAGAAGATGTACGAGACGTTCCTGGCCGGCGCCGACGTCATGGAGTACGAGACGTACTTCAACGAGGACAACTTCTCCACCACGCTCGACCAGGGCTCGAACCCGCAGTCGTCCGAGGTCTACCGCCGCCTCTGGGGCGGCTGACCCCTCCGGGGGTCAGGAGGCGGTCTTGACCGTCTCCAGGACCACGTCGACGACCCGGCTGCGCTCGGCGTCGCTGAGGTCGTTGGCCATCGGGAGGGCCAGCGCGCCCGCGGCGAGGGCGTCGGAGACCGGGAGGTCGTTCTCCAGCAGCGCGCCCGCGTAGGCGGGGTGGCGGTGCAGCGGGCGCTCGTAGTACGCCGTGATGCCCACCTTCGCCGCCCGCCCCGCGGCCAGCAGGGCCTCGCGGGTCGCCGGGTCGGGGGCCTGCAGGTAGCCGGCCTGCCAGGTGCCGCCGGCCGCCCCGGTCTGGAACCGGAAGCCCGCGGGCTCCAGGTGCAGCCGGTAGTACTCGGCGGTGGCGCGGCGGGAGGCGAGGACGCCCGCGTAGGTGTCGAGGACCGTCAGCGCGGTGGCCGCGTGCAGCTCGTCCATCTTCGCGTTGATGCCGGGCAGCGACGCGACCCGGCCCTCGGCGAAGCCGAACTGGCGGATGCCGTCGAACAGCCGGGCCAGCTCGGGGTCGCGCGTGGTGACCATCCCGGCCTCGCCGACGCCGAACGGCTTGGTGGCGTGGAAGGAGAAGACGTGGGTGTGCGCGCCCGTGCCGGTGCGCGCACCCGTGGAGTCGACGGCGCCGAACGCCGCCGCCGTGTCGACGACCAGCGGGACGCCCGCCGCGGCGCACGCGGCCGCCCAGCGGTCCTGCAGGCCGGCCGGGGGAGGGGTGCCGAAGGTGTGGGTGGCGAGCACCGCGGCGACGTCGTCGCCGTGCTCGGCGAGCGCGCGCTCCAGCGCGGCGGGGTCGATCTGCCAGCTCTCCGGGTCGACGTCGACGAACAGCGGCCGGTACCCCAGCGCCTCGACGGACCCGGCGGTGGCGACGAACGTGTAGGACGGTGTGATCACCAGGCCGCGTCCGCGGGTGCCCGCGTGGTGCGTGGCCCCGAGCACCGCGACGATGATCCCGCTGGTGGCGTTGTTGACCGGGATGCAGGTGACGCCGTCGAGGTAGTCGGACAGCCGCTCGCGCAGCAGTCGCTCGCAGGGCCCGCCGTTGGAGTAGAAGCGGGCCTGCTCGGCGAGCGTGAAGTACCGCTGCACCTCGGTGAGCGGGGGCAGCTGCGGGCGCAGGAACGGGACCGCGGGTGCCTCGGTCACGAGGTCCCCCCCGCGGCCGACGGGATCACCACGGGGATGCCGTGGTCGTTGCCCCACTCCGCGGTCTCGGTCGCGACGGCCGCCCAGTCGATCTTCTGGGTGCGGGCGCTCAGCGCCCGCGGGGGGTCGTCGGGGGCCTCCATGTGGATGATCAGCTCCGGGTCGCTGCCGAGCAGCGCGCGCCGGCGCTGCGGGCTGCGCACCGACAGCGGGATCGACGCCACGCGCAGCGCGCCGCGCACGTACGACTTGGGCCACAGGGCGGGCGGGACCTCGCGGAAGGGCAGGAAGTCGCGGCGCAGGTGCTTCGCGGAGAACGGGGCGAGACCCTGGATCGCCTTGCAGGTCGCGCTGTCCCAGGCCCCGCCGGTGAGCGAGAAGTGGCGCAGCAGCCGGACGTCCTCGTTGAGGGCCCGGCGGGTGATGCCGAAGGTGCTGGTGGTGGACGCGGCGCGGTACCAGGCCACCTCGCCGACCTCGACGACCTGACCCGTGCCCTCGGCGGCGGGCTCCGGCCGGATGACGGCCTTGCGCCGGCTGCGCGCGACGTCGATGGCCCGCGCGCCATAGAGGGTGAAGTAGTCGGCGTCCGGCAGCGCGGCCGAGCCGGCGACGAGCTGGCGCAGGGCGTCGGGGACGTAGAGGTAGTCGTCCTCGGCGAGCCAGATGAGGTCGTTCGGGTCACCGGAGCGCGCGTTCTCGTCGGCCAGCATCTCGCGGTAGGAGTTGGTGTCGCTGCCGCCCTTGCGGACCGACACCACCTCGCCGAAGCGCTCCATCACGCTCAGGCGCTCCTGGGGCATGTGCCCGTCGTTGATGAAGACCAGCTCCGGTGCGACGTCGAGCGCGTCGGCGGCCCGCAGCAGCGCGGCGAGGGCCAGCAGCTTGCTGTAGTAGGGCGGGCGCGGCTTGGTGTTGTCGCCGCCGTAGGAGCGGTGCAGGACCCGCAGCGGGCGGGGGGTGGTCGTCATCGTCCTCCGTTCGGGACGGCGCCCAGCGAGGTCGCGACGTCCATCACGTACTTGCCGTAAGCCGACTTCGCGAGCTGTGCGCCGAGTGCGTAGCAGGCGTCCGCGTCGATGTAGCCCATGCGCAGGGCGACCTCCTCCAGGCAGGCCACGCGGATGCCCTGCCGGTGCTCGAGGACCTGCATGTACTGCCCCGCGCCGAGGAGCGCGTCGTGCGTGCCGGTGTCGAGCCAGGCGAAGCCGCGGCCCAGGTCGACCAGGCGGGCGCGGCCCTGCTCCAGGTAGACGCGGTTGACGTCGGTGATCTCGAGCTCGCCGCGGTCGGACGGCTTGAGGTCCTTCGCGATCTCGCAGACCCGGTCGTCGTAGAAGTACAGCCCGGTGATCGCGCGGTTGGAGCGCGGCTGCGCCGGCTTCTCCTCCAGCGAGATCAGCCGGCCGTGCTCGTCGGCCTCGCCGACGCCGTAGTTCTCCGGGTCGCGCACGGGGTAGCCGAACAGCACGCACCCGTCGGCGTCGGGGCCGATGCCGCCGATGCACTCGTGCAGCAGGTCGGAGAAGTTCGAGCCGTGGAACAGGTTGTCGCCGAGCACGAGCGCCGAGGTGTCGTCGCCGACGTGGTCGGCGCCGATCACGAACGCCTCGGCGAGCCCGTTGGGCTCGGCCTGCTCGGCGTAGGTGATGTTCATGCCGTACCGGGTGCCGTCGCCGAGGAGGCGCTGGAAACCGGGCAGGTCGTGCGGGGTGCTGATCAGCAGCACGTCGCGGATGCCGGCCAGCATCAGCACCGACAGGGGGTGGTAGACCATCGGCGTGTCGTAGACGGGCAGGAGCTGCTTGGACACCGCGAGCGTCAGCGGGTGCAGCCGGGTGCCGCTGCCCCCGGCGAGGATGATGCCCTTCACGAGTCGCCGAGCACCTTCTCGCCCAGCATCTTCTCGACGCCCTCGATGTCGAGGATCCCGCCGCCGAGCTCCACGTCCTTGATGATCCGGTGCCAGCGGACGAGGTCCTTGTACCAGGACAGGGTGATCGTCTTCTCGGTCTGCTCGAGCGTGCCGTTCTCCAGCTTCTCGGCGATCTCGCGGGCCCCGTCGCGGGCCGTCAGCTCGGCCTTCCAGCCCAGGCTCTCGATCTTGTCGAACGCGACCTGGTACGAGCGGTGGTCGGCGTCGCCGTACCACTCGATGGTGGGCCGGTTCGCCATGCTGTCGGCGACCTCCTCGGCCAGCGGGCCGAGCTGGTAGTTGTTGGCCTCGGAGCCGACGTTGAAGATCTCGCCGTTGACGCGCTCGACGGGCGCGGTGAGCATGAAGATCTGGGCGCGTGCGGCGTCGCGCACGTGCACCATCGGCCGCCACTGGCTGCCGTCGCGCATCAGCGGCAGCACGCCGTTCTTCCAGGCGCCGTAGGTCATGCCGTTGATCGCGAGGTCGAAGCGCATCCGCGGGCTGTAGCCGTAGACGGTGGCCTGGCGGAGCACGACGACGCAGAACTCGTCGGACGCGAGCGCCAGCACGCCGTGCTCGGCCCGCTCGTTGGCCTTGGCGTACGTCGTGAGCGGGTTGGTGGGCTGCGTCTCGCTGCAGATCACCCCGGGCTCCTGGAAGCCGTAGATGCTGCACGAGGACGGCAGCACGTACCGCTGAACCCCCGCCTCGCGCGCCAGGCGGGCGCAGCGCACGCGGGCCTGCTCGTTGATCTGGTAGGTGGCGTCCTGGAAGAGCTCGCCGCTCGGGTCGTTGGAGATCGCCACCAGGTCGATCACCATGTCGACCCCGTCGAGGTGACCGGGCTCCAGCAGCCGGGCGTCGGTCTTGACGACCTCGAGGTTCTCGTGCGGGGCGAGCACGTCGTCGCCGAAGAACAGGCGGTCGACGGCCCGTACCGCGTATCCGTGCTCGAGCAGCATCGGGACCAGCGTGGTGCCGATGTACCCCGCCGCTCCGGTGACGAGGACGCGTTGCATGCGGCTCTGCCTTCCTTCAGGACTGTCCGGTTCGGGCCCCGACACTCTCTCATCGGGCCCGATCGGGCCCGCACCCGGCACTCGGCCGGGTACGCACCTAACGCCGCGGAGTCGAACGGTGCCCGTCGGTGACGGGCGGTGCGCCGGCGGGGGGAGCGGGACGCCGCACCACCGGCACGGCCATCGTCCGGTCGGGTGCGTTGTCGAAGGCGGCGAGTCGCGGCCCCGGGACGCCCGCGACGGGCCCCGGTGGCAGCAGTCGCCGCTCGACGGGGGCCACGGCGGAGCTCAGCCGCACGCGCCTGCCCGCGATCTCGCCCGCGCGGGCGGCGGCGAACAGTCCGGTGAGCAGCCAGCACAGGTACACCGTCTGGGGTTGCAGCAGGCTCCCGGACAGCACGAAGTACACCGTGGCGGCCATCAACCCCAGCGTGGGCGACGGGACGTTGCGCAGCAGCACCGTCAGGATGAACGTGAGGAACACCAGCGCGGTGGGGACGCCGTACTCGCCGATGAACTTCGGCAGGGCCGGGTAGTTGACCAGCAGCCCGGTGGGGTTGAAGAACTGCACGTCGCTGTCGACGGTGCCGGCCCCGCGCCCGACCAGGAACACGCTCTCGTCGCGGCCGATCGCGTCGGCGATGACGACGTAGGGCGCGACGAACCGCGCGTTGCCGCTGGACCCGCTCGTG
The DNA here is from genome assembly GCF_014235185.1 of Pseudonocardia petroleophila. Classification (NCBI taxonomy): domain Bacteria; kingdom Bacillati; phylum Actinomycetota; class Actinomycetes; order Pseudonocardiales; family Pseudonocardiaceae; genus Pseudonocardia; species Pseudonocardia petroleophila. Next base: position 3,012,636 of record NZ_CP060131.1, read on the forward strand.
GAGCTCTCGCCGGTGCGCTCGGCGAGCAGCGCCCCGACCGGGGTGAGGCTGACCGCCAGCCCGACGAGGAACGCGGCGGTGAGCGCGCGGGCGGTCCACCGGCCGCCGCGCCGGATGGCGAGCACGACCAGGCCGACGCCGAGCAGCGCGATGCCGGTGCCGGACACGGTGGCGAGCAGCGCACCGCCGAACAGGGCGAGCCTGCCCCAGCGCTTCCCGTCGACCATCAGCTGGATGATGATCGCGATCGCCAGGAACTGGGACGCGAAGCTCGGCTCCAGGAAGACGAAGCCGTTGGCCTTGAGGATCGGCGACCCGTAGTAGATCGGGTACGTGGTGTTGTACTCGGTGAAGATCAGCTGCGGGGGCAGGTAGGTGTCGAACAGGTCGGTGTAGCTGATCCCCGCCAGCTGCACCGCCGTCTGAAGCAGGCAGAAGACCGCCCCGACGATCATGATCCGTTGGAAGAACTCGAGCACCCGGGGGAACTGGTCGCGCAGCCGGTCGGACACCCGGAAGCACAGCGGGATGTAGAGGACCAGCAGCAGCAGCAGCGAGGTGAACGACGGCGCCGGGCCGGACCCCGCGGACACGATCACCGTGCACAGCAGCGACGCGGCCACCGCGGCCAGGTAGAGCGCGACGCGCGTGACGTCGGCGACCAGCTGGCCGCGCGCGGCGAGGCCGACCAGCACGACGAACGCGATCGGCAGGGCGATCGAGACGACGGTGCCGGGCACGACGAACCGCTGGAACAGCGTGATCGTGACGATCAGCAGGTAGACCGACGCCAGGGGGACCCGCTCGGCGATGCGGCTGATCCGCCGGGGGACGGCGGGCGGGGACCCGGGGCGCCGGTGCGGGGTGCGCAGGGACTGGGTGCGCTGGGACCCGGCGCGCAGCGCCTGGGTGCGCAGGGACTGTGTGCCCTGGTTCTGTGTGCCCTGGTTCTGGGTGCCCTGGGTCGGGGTGTGCAGCGCCTGCGCGTGCGGTGACCGGGTGCGCGCCGGCTGGGCGCGCGGCCCGGCCGCGCGCGGGTTGACGACGGGCAGCAGCTGGGTGCGCCCGTCGTCGACCGGCCCGTCCGGGTCGCCGAACCGCCCGTCAGGCACGCGCGCGGTCCTCCTCGACGACCATGTCGCTCTCGTACGCGGTCTCCCGCCCGCTGGAGCGGGTGTCGTCGCGCAGGCGGCGGCGCGGGGCGCGGACCAGCACGTAGCCGATCGCGGAGATCCCGGCGATGCCGATGCGGCGGCCCATCTCCTGGGCGTCGTCGACGGAGGTGTCCTCGTCGAGGACCAGCACGACGCCGTCGACGCCGCGGCCGAGCGCGAGGCCCAGCGAGCGCTCGGTGAGCGGCGGGCCGTCGACGAGGTTGAGCACGGAGCTCTCGCGCAGCCGCTCCATCGCCGCGCGCAGCACCTGCGGCCGGGCCGCGGCGCTCGTCGGGGTGGGCGACCAGTCGCTCAGCGGGACGACGCCGAGCTCGGCCTTCGCGACGCGCCAGGTGCGCAGCGACGCGCTGATCGGGGTGGCCAGGTTGGCCAGGCCCTCCAGGCCGCGGCCGGGGCTGACGTCGGTGAGCGAGGAGATGCCGCGCTCCTTGCCGCCGCCGTCGACCAGCACGACCGGGCGGCCCTCGCGGGCGGCGGCCAGCGACACCGAGACCGTGAGCGCGGTGGTGGAGAGGTGGTTCTGCCAGCTCAGGAACAGCACGCTGGGGCGCCGGATGCCCTCCAGGCGCACGTCGATCGCGGTGAGCACGTCGTTGGCCGCGCGGAACCGGTCGGATGAGGAGTCGGCGTTGACCAGGTCGGAGATGGCGCGCGACCCCGGCGCCGGGTACCGCGACAGCAGCGGGGCGCCGAGCATGAGGTCGAGGTCGGCGACCGACGCGGTGCCCGCCTTGCGCTGGTCGCGCAGCAGGTTGACGCCGGTGACGAGGAACAGCCCGATCAGGCCGCCGATCAGCGCGTTCTGCAGCGGCAGCGGCGCCGAGGCGGTCTCGGGGAGGATCGCGGGCTCGATCGCGGAGACGCCGTCGCCGTAGGCCGCGGCGCGCAGCCGGATGGCCTGCTCGGTGGCCCCGTCGGCGGCCGCGGCGGCCGCCCCGGCCCCGGTGGGGGCGTTCGCCGAGATCGCGGCGACGGCCTCGTCGGCCTCGGTGGTGACCCGCTGCCCCGCGACGGTGCGGTAGGAGTTGGCGACGGCGTCGGCGATGGCCTGGGCCTGCTCGGCGGCGGGCGCGACCGCGGTGATCGTGACGTCGCTGGTCTCGCTGCCGGCCACCGCGGTGACGCTCTCGCGGACGTCCTCGATCGGGACGGCCACGGCGTCGGCCGCGGGCTGCAGCACATCGGTGGTGAGGACGAGCGCGGCCTGGTTGGCGACGAACCGGACGGCGTCGTCACCGCCGCCCGCCGCGTCCGGGCTGAACGGCCCGGTGGCCTCGAAGAAGATCATCGACCGGGCGGTGTACTCGGTGGGCAGGAACTGCGAGCCGACGTAGCCGACCACGGCACCCACGACGAGCCCCGCGGCGATCGCGACGGCGTGGGTGCGGACCGTCGCCAGTACCCCCGATCTCGTGCGCTCGGAGGTGGAGTCGAGCGGGACGTCGGGCACAGGTGGCTCCTTCGGGCGTGACGGACCCGGCGCCGGGGATCGACCGGGCGGTTCCCGTGACGACGGGGTGACCGTCGATCCGCGTGATCAGGCGTCGGTCGGCCGCCATACTAACCAATCGTGCTCACCGGCCCGTCGGTCGTCACCCGAAGGCGGCTCCCGGACGGTGGGCGACAGGATGGCGTCGTGGAAACGGGAACCGGACAGCGCTGGCTCGCGATCGCCGAGGAGGCCTTCGTCCCGGCCGACTCCGGAGGGCGGGTGGAGTCGCTCAACCAGCTGCGCGCGGCGCACGCGGCGGGCGTCGGGCTGCACGTGCTGGTGCCCGGCGTCGACCCGGGCGACGGCTCGCCGGAGCTGGCCGCGCACCGCGCCGCCCTGCCCGGGGTGACGGTGACGGCGATCCCGCGGCGCACCGGGCCGGTGTCGCACCTGTCCACGGCGCCGTACCTGTTCGCCTCCCGGCCGCTGCCCGCCGGGCTGGCCGCGTCGCTGCGGGGGGAGGGGTTCACCGCCGTGCTCGCCGTCAGCTTCCGGGTGGCGCACCTGGCCGTCGCGCTCGCCGGGGACCTCGGGGTGCCGGCGATCGTGCGCCCGCACAACGTGGAGTCCGCCTACTTCGCGCAGCTCGCGCGCAGCTCCCGCTTCCCGCGCAACCTGCCCTACGCCGCGGAGGCGTGGAAGCTGCGGCGCGCCGAGGCCGCGGTGCACGCCGACCCGCGGATCGCGGTGTTCGCCGAGATCGCCGAGGAGGAGGCAGCGACCCGGGCGGGGCTCACGGCCACCCCCGTGATCCACGTGCCGCCGTTCCTGCCGCCGCAGGACGGGGCGGACCGGGTGCACCGCACCGGGCCCGGCGGCACCGTGCTGTTCCTGGGGGCGCTGGACAACGCGAACAACTCCGGCGGCATCGGCTGGTTCGTCGAGCACTGCTGGCCGCGGCTGCGCGGCCCCGGCGTCGACCTGCACGTCGTCGGCCGCCGGGCGCCCGCGGCGCTGGTCGCCGAGCTGGAGGCGGCGGGGGCCCGCGTCACCGTCGACGCCCCGGAGGTGGCCTCGCACCTCGCCGCGGCCGACGTGTTCGTCAACCCGGTCCGGCACGGGGCCGGCATCAACATCAAGATGATCGAGGCGATGGCGGCCGGGCTGCCCGTCGTCTCCACGCCGGTCGGCGCGCGCGGCCTGCACTGGCGCGACGGCGAGCACCTGCTGGTGGCCGACGGGCCCGCCGCGTTCACCGCGGCCGTGCGCTCCCTGCTCGACGACCCCGCGCGGCGCGCGGGCGTCGCCGACGCGGGGCGCGAGTTCGTCACCGCCGAGCTGGACGGGGTGGCGCAGATCAGGCGCCTGGTCGGGGCGCTCCCGCCGCGACCGGCGCGCTGAGCCCGAAGATGTCGTCGTACTGCGCGGTGACGACCTCGCGGCCGTAGACGGACTGGAAGAACTCCACCGCGGCCTTGGACAGCAGGGAGTTGTGGGCGCCGTCGACCATCTCGTCGATCAGGTCGGGCCAGCGGGTGAGGTCGTCCTCGACGTAGCAGCCGCTGCCGCCGTCGTGCCCCACCGGGACGCCCTCGACGGAGACGGTGGTGGCCAGCGTGGGCACGCCCCGGGCCAGCGCGTCCAGCATCTTGATCTTGACGCCGCTGCCGAACCGGAGCGGGGCCAGCGACACCGTGGCGGTGGCGAACACGTCGTCGAGGTCGGCGACGAACCCCTCCAGCACGATGTTCGGGGAGTACTGCCCGACGAGCGCGAGCAGCGCGTCGCTCGGGTCCTTGCCGATGATCCGCAGCCGGATGTCGGGGTGGCGGCGCACCAGCTCGCCCATCGCGGCGCGGATGAACGAGCAGATCGCGTCGTCGTTGTGCGGGATGTTGAGGCGGCCGAGGAACACCAGCTCCGGCGGGTCGGCCGGCGCGCGCTCCGGCGGGGTGACCGCGGGCAGCATGCCGTGCACGACGCGCACCCGGTCGGTGCCGGCCAGGCGGCGCAGGCGGTGCACCTCGTCGACGTTGACCAGCAGGCTCTCGTCGAACCCGTGCACGACCCGGGCCTCGGCGCGGCGGATGCGGTCGCGCTCCATGCGCAGCACCGGCCGGTACACCGCGCGGTGGCGGATCAGGGACCGCAGCGGGGCGGGCACGTTGGCCGCGAACTCGCCGAGCGGGTTGATGTCGACGTCGCCGCGCTCGTCGACCGCGAGGATCCGGTCGTAGCGCACCGAGAACAGGTCGTCGAGGTAGAGGATCCGGCGACGCCCGCGCGGGGACTCGGGGGCGTGCTGGCCCAGGCGCAGCGTGTCGTAGACCTCGATGTCGGGCTGCAGCCACGTGACGAGGTGGTGGATCTGGTCGCGCAGGCTCGCCGCGCCGAACATCGCCTCCTGGACCGTGTAGGACCGGTCGGTCGGCACGCGGCGGGCGAGCGTGGCGAGCTGGCTGACCGCGCCGGGGCGGTCGAGCCGGTGGGCCACGCCGGGGAAGTCGGGGCGGGCACCGCCCGGGCTGTCGACGATCGCGTAGTGCACGTTCTCCGGGCCCAGCCGCTCGACGAGGTACTCCAGCAGGCCGTGCAGCACGACGCGCTTGCCGTTGTCGACCGGCACCGGCGCCGTCGCACTGATGATGAGCGCGGTCTCGGGCATTCCGCTCCAGGTGCGTCCGGTTCGGTCAGGTCCGTGAACTTCCACCGTAACAGCGGCTCGACTTCCGCCACCGCGCGACGTAGGCGTTCACGTTCGGGCCATCATCCGTCATCCGTTCGGGACCGTTCCCGGACCCTCCTCTGACGTGACGTACGTGTTGCGTGCTCTCCTTGCGTGACGACATCCTGGCCGCGCGTCACCCCCGACGGTCCGTTCGACGGACTATCGCGGAGGCGCAGCGCTCGTTACAGGTCCATCGGGGAAGGAGGTCCGCGTGACCCTGCGGATCGTCTACCGCTCCTACGGCGGCGACAACCAGAAGGACCGGCCCTCCTACTACGGCAAGCCGCTGGCGCTGAGATCGCTGCTGCGCGCCGCCGAGGCCGTCGACTGCGAGATCGTCTTCCTCAACGACGGCCCGGTGTCCGACGCGGTGCTGGACCTGATGCGCGGCCGCGGCGAGATCGTCGAGCTGCCCGGGCTGGGCCTGTTCGGCTCGCTGACGGCGGCCCTGCGGCTGCCCGGCGAGCGCGGCTGGCCCGACGACGACGTCGTCTACTTCTGCGAGGACGACTACCTGCACACCGCCGACGCGCTGGTGCGCCTGCAGGAGGCCGCCGCGCAGCTCCCCGCCGACTACTTCGCGCTCTACGGGACGCTGCCCGCCGAGCGCGCCGCCGGGCAGGTGAGCGACCCGTCGCACGTGCAGCCGCGGGGCTGGCGGCCGGCCGAGCGGCTCGTCGGCGACCAGGAGTGGGTGCGCGTGCTCGGGACCACCAGCACGTTCGGGGTCCGGGTGGCCGCGCTGCGCGCCGACATGTCGATCGTGCGGCAGGCGAGGATCCCGCACAAGAACATGTACCGCGACTGGGACGTCAGCCTCGCCTACCAGGGCTTCGAGCCCTACCGGTGGCGCGGGCTGCTGCGCGACCTGGTGCTCCTCACCCCGGCCGGCTCGCTCAAGGACCGCGTCCGCGCGGCCGTGCTGGCGCCGTTCAAGATGGGGATGAACCTGCGGTCGCACCGCAGGGCGTCGAACCGGCACGTGCTGATGGCGGCGTCGCCGAACCTCGCCACGCACCTGGAGACGGAGTACCTGGCGACCGGCCGGGACTGGGCCGCGGTCGCCCGGGAGACCGAGCAGTGGGCGGGGTCGCCGCGGTGACCCGCTCCACCTTCGACGTCGTCATCGTGGGCGGCGGGTCGGCCGGCTGCGTGCTGGCCAACCGGCTCAGCGCCGACCCCGCCACCCGGGTGCTCCTGCTCGAGGCCGGGCGGCCCGACCACTGGTGGGACCTGCTCGTCGAGATGCCGGCGGCGATGGCCTACGCGGTGGGCAGCCGGACGCACGACTGGCGGTTCGAGTCCGAGCCGGAGCCCCACCTCGACGGCCGCAGGCTGGTGCACCCCCGCGGCCGCGTGCTCGGCGGGTCCAGCAGCATCAACGGCGTCGTCTACCAGCGCGGACACGCCGCCGACTACGACCGCTGGGCGGCCGAGCCCGGCATGGAGCACTGGGACTGGGCGCACTGCCTGCCCTACTTCGCGCGCCTGGAGAACAGCCGCAACCCCGCGGCCGGCCCGAGCCGCGGTCGCTGCGGCCCCCAGGACCTCGTGCCCGCCCCGCTGGCGAACCCGCTGTTCGACGCGTTCCTCGGGGCCGCGCGCGAGGCCGGCTACGCCGTGACCGGCGACGTCAACGAGGAGCAGGAGGCGTTCGGCGCGTTCGACCGGGCCGTGCGCCGCGGCCGCCGGGTCTCCGCGGCGAAGGCGTACCTGAACCCGGTGCGCAGGCGCCCCAACCTGTTCGTGCGCTGCGAGTCGCACGTCACCAAGGTCGTCTTCGAGGGGCGGCGCGCGGTCGGCGTGCGGTTCCGCGAGGCCGGCGGGCCCGAGATCGACGTGCACGCCGGCGAGGTGATCCTCTCCGCGGGCGCGATCCAGACCCCGCAGATCCTGCAGCTGTCCGGCGTCGGCGAGGCCGGGCACCTGTCCGGCCTGGGCATCGACCCGGTCCTCGACCTGCCCGCCGTCGGCCGCGGCATGCAGGACCACCTCGGCATCCACCTGCAGAACCGCTGCACGCAGCCGGTGTCGATGATGACGATGCGCCACCGGCACCGCTGGCCCGTGATCGGCCTGCAGTGGCTGGTCGCCGGGCGCGGGCCGGGGGCGTCGTCGCAGATCGAGGCGGGGGGCTTCGTCCGCACGGACCCCTCGCTGGAGCACCCGGACCTGATGCTCGCGTTCGCCCCGATCGCGACGCGGACCGATCCCGCGTCGGTCGTCGACGAGCACGGCTACCAGCTCTACCTCATGGCGGCCCGCCCGGAGTCGCGCGGCACCGTCACCCTGCGCACGGGCGACCCGACCGACGCGCCGTCGATCCGCTTCAACTACCTGTCCACGCAGGCCGAGCGCGACTGGTGGCCCCGGGCGATCCGGGTGGCCCGCGACCTGCTCGACCGGCCCGCCTTCGCCCCGTACGACGGCGGCGAGACCGTGCCGGGCCGGGGGCTGTCCACCGACGAGGAGCTGCTCGGCTGGGTGCAGGCCAGCGGCCGCACCGGGCTGCACCCGACGTCGTCGTGCCGGATGGGCACCGGCGACGACGCGGTGGTCGACCCGTCCACGATGGGGGTGCACGGCCTCGACGGGCTGCGGGTCGTCGACGCGTCGGTGATGCCGTCGATCGTCAACGCCAACACCTACGCCCCCGTCATGATGATCGCGGAGAAGGCCGCGGACATGATCCTCGGCGCCACGCCCCCCGCTCCCGCGCCCACCGGGTCCGACGCTCGGGGTTGACACTGACGTTACGGAAGACCGTGCTAGCTTTCGCGCCGTGATCCAGAGAGCTCGGCACACCTGAACATGTCCGACGCACCTGGCCCCGACCCCACCACGAACCCGATACCGGCCGTCCGGCTGCCCGGTGGTCGCCGCCGTCTGGTGGTCGCCGCCGCGCTGGCCCTCGTCGTCACGATCGGCGTCGTCACGGCGGTCGTGGTGAGCCGCGGCCCGGCGACGTCGCCGGGCGGCGGCTCCCCGGGATCGCCCCCGGCCGCCGACGGTCTGGGCACCGACGTGCCGATCACCGTCGACGGCGACCGCATCCTGCGCAACGGCGAGCCGTGGTGGTTCCTCGGCTACAACTCGTTCGTCTGGTCGGGCAACTGCGGTGACTCCGACGAGCGCATGACGGCCGAGGACGTCGACGCCTGGTTCGCCTCGATGCGCCACGACGGGCACGGCGCGGTGCGGCTGTTCTTCTTCGAGAACTGGGACCTCGAGCGGCTCGACGCCGCCGTGGAGTCCGCGAAGCGCAACGACATCTACCTCACGATCACCCTCGACGACGCCATCGCCGGCTGCGGCGAGTCCGAGAAGGACGAGGACTGGTTCGACGACCAGGGCGAGCGCGACGCGTTCCGCAGCCACATGACGTCGCTGCTGGAGCGCTACCGCGGCGAGACCACGATCGCCTGGTTCGAGTACTTCAACGAGCCCGACTTCGCCGACGGCCGGCTGCGCGAGTTCTACGACGAGATGGGCGCGGCGGCCGACGAGGTCGACCCGGACCGGCTGTTCGCCAGCGGCACCATCGCCCCGTACTCGGTGGGCGAGGACGCCGACTTCCAGAACGTCCACGAGTCGCCGGGCGTCGACATCGCCTCGCTGCACGAGTACGACGAGAACGAGGTCGAGTCCAACCACGGCCCGGACACGCGGGGCAACTCGGCGGGCAAGCCGGTGATCGTCGGCGAGTTCGGGCTCTACGCCTCGGAGTCCGGCGAGGACTGCGAGCGCGACTTCGCCGAGCGCGCCGAGCAGGCCAGGGCGAAGGCCGGGGCGTACACCACGATCGAGGGTTACGCCGGGGCCCTGATGTGGGCCTGGCAGCCGGGTCCGGACAACGCGTCGGAGTGCGAGTACGGCAACCTCGACGTGGATCCGACGGTCCAGGACATGCTCCGCACGTTCACCCCCTGAGCGCCGGCGTCACCCGAGCGCGGCCGGCGTCCAGGACTTGTACCGCAGCGCGGGCGACTCGACCCAGGTCCAGCTGGCCAGGGCCAGCGCGAGCCCGCCCGCGAGCGAGGCCGCCGCGTAGACCGGCAGCGGCCACGTCGCGGCCCCGACGAGCAGCAGCAGGGCCTGCACCGGCCACGCGTAGACGTAGAGGCCGTAGGACAGGTCGCGGCGGGACCCGACGCGGTGCAGCAGCGGGCTCGCACCGGCCAGCAGCACCAGGTAGGCGACGGCGGCCGGGGCGATCACGACGTAGACCAGCGTCGACGCCTCGGGGGTGGCCGCCATCGAGGCCAGCACGACGCCCTGGACCAGCACGAGCACCGCGAGCGCGCCCCCGGCCGGCCCCATCGGCAGCCGCGGGGCCACGCGCGCCGCGACGGCGCCCGCGAGGAACATCGACCCGAAGCGCAGCGCGATCTCCAGGGTGCTGCTCCGGCTCGTCAGCTGCGCGCCGTCGAGCAGCTCGGACAGGGCGAACAGCCACACGGCCGCGGTGACGCCCAGCAGCGGCCACACGCGGTCGCGCAGCAGTCCCAGCGCGCCGAGCACGGCGACCGCGAGGTAGCAGGCGAACTCGTAGAACAGCGTGTAGAGCGACCCGTTGACGGCCTCGCCGCCGAGCAGGCCGGGCACCTCGAACTGGCGGACGAACAGGGCCGCGTTGCCGACGACGTAGGACAGCGCCGACTCCCGGCCCGTCCACGGGAAGCCGGCGAGGGTCCCGAACTCGAGCAGCGCGGCCAGCGGCAGCAGGACGAACGCGGTGACCAGGAGACAGGCCCAGAACCCGGGGAGGATGCGCAGGCAGCGGCGCCACAGGTAGCGGCCGGTCGACGGGGAGCCGAGCCAGCTGCCGACGATGAGGAACCCGCTCAGCGCGAAGAACCCGTCCACGGCCATCGTGCCCATGTCGACGTCGCCGCCCGTGAGGCGCCCGACCGGGTCCTCGTAGCCCTGGAACTTCAGCGAGTGGGAGACCAGCACGATCCCGGCCAGGCCCAGGCGCAGGGCGTTGACGCTGTTGCGGCGGGGATCGAAGGTCCGGGCGAGCGGGTCGTCGCGCAGGGCCGTCGCACCGCGCAGGGCGGTCGGGGCGTCGATGATCGTCTCCTTCCGAGAAAGCTACTCTCACGTGAGAGTAGACTTGCTCGAAACGGACGTGTCGCTCGCGGGTACCCCTCACGCCGGGTGAGTGATCCTCGGCCCGACGGGTGACGGGAGCGGTCGGCCGACGGCCCGGGGTTGATCTCGCAGCGGTGGGTGACGAGAGCGCGCGGCGGACGTGCGCGCGACGAGATCCACGGGAGCGGGGTCCGGTGGGGCGCGGAGCCCGCTGAGGTCCACCGCGGGGCGGGTGGGCCGGACGGCCGGATGCCCGGGGTGGGTCGGACGGCCGGGTGCCGCGGACACGCCGGGTGGCGCGCGGGTGGTCAGGCGCGCGGGGTGGTCAGGGGCGCGGGTGGCCGTTGCGCCGGGGTTCCTCGGGCTGGTCGCCGTCGTCGGGGGAGGGCACGCGGTCGCGGCCGCTGTGCGGGGCCGAGGGCTCGACCGGTCCCGGCCGGGCGTCGCCGTGGTGGCCGTTCCCGTTCGCCGGTCCGTTCCCGGACCCGTTGCCGGCCCGGGACCCGTTGCCGGAGTGCCCGTTGCCGTTCCCGGTGCCCGTGGCACCGCGGCCCGGGTGCCCGTTGCCGGTCCGGTCCTCGTCCCGGTGCCCGGTGGAGGGTGCGGGGCCGGTGGGGCGGGGCTGGTCGTCGCGGGGTGCGGGGGCGGGCTCGGCGCCCTGCCGGGCGGTCGGGCCCGGGTACGGACGCGGACCGGCGGGGCGGTCACCGTTCGGCCACGGCGCCGGTTCCTGCTGGTGCGGGCCCTGCGGGCGAGGGCCGTGCTGTCCCGGTCCCGGTTGTCCCGGTCCCGGCCGGTCGGAGCCCTGGGGGGCGGGACCGCGGGGGACGGGACGCGGGGGCATCGGGGCACCGCCCGGGCCGGGCCGTCCCTGGGGAACGGGACCCTGTTGCCCGAGACCCTGCCGACCGGGGGCGCCGGGACGGCCGGGGCCGGGACCACCGCGGTGACCGGGAACCGGTCCGCGGGGACCGGCGCCGTCGGGTCCGGCGCCGGGCGGGCCGGGGTTCGGGGGGAGGGGGTGCTGGGGGCCGCGGCCGTTCGGGCCGGGTCCCTGCGGGGCGAACGGGCGAGGGCCGCCCGGGCGCGGCGCGGGGGGCCGGGGCCCACCGGGGCCCTGCTGCCAGGGCCCGGTGCCGGGCGCACCCGGCGGTCGGCCGTAGGGCGCACCCGGGCCGCCGGGGGGCGGCCCGCCGGGGGTCAGGGGGCCGTAGGGACCGGGCCGGGCCGGAGCCGGGCCGGACCGCATCGGCTGGGGCTGGGGCGGGGCCGTCGACGGGGGCTGCGGCGCGCCGGTCGGCCGGGGTGCGGGCCGGCGCCGGTCGGCCGGGAGGGGCGGCGCCGTCGGCGACGGGACCGGGCCCTGCTCGCCGGCGACCGGGCCGCCGACGGGCCGCGGCGACGGCGGCCGGGCCGCGGTGGCCTGCGTGGCCTCCGCGTCGGACGGGGTGCGGGCGTGGGTGACCTCGGTGGCCTCGACGCCCGACCCGGTCCGGGCGACGGTGGCCTGCGTGGCCTCCGCGTCCACCGCAGCGTCACCGGCCGCGGCGGTCACCGGCGGCCGCGGACGCGGCGACGGCGAGGGCGCGCGCGGCTCGATCCGCGGCATGATCATCGTGGCCATCTGCGCCGAGGACAGGTCGTCCATGAAGTGCGCGGCGGACGGGGTGCGCGAGGCGGCCCCCGCCGAGTCGTCGACGGTGGGGTCCGGGTCGAGACCGGCCTCCTTGTCGAGGGTGTCGCGGCGCTTCTTCAGCTCGCGCCACAACCGGAAGAACCAGAACGGGATGACGACGAGGTTGGCGAGCGCGAAGCCCCACTGCGCACCCTGGGCACCGGCGAGCGTGACGCCGCCGACGCCGCCGAGGAACGTGAGCGAGCCCAGGACGATCTGGATCGGCAGCGTCGACGACGCGCGGTCGATGGCGTAGAGCATCACGACCGGGCCGATCGTGCCGCACGCGAACACCTGCGCGACGACGGCCGCGAACAGGATCTCCGAGGTGCCCTGCCACGTCTCGTCGAGCAGAAACAGGCCGACCTGGTCGGGCACGAGGAGGAAGAAGGCGCCCCAGCACAGGCCGAGGAAGGCGACGGCGCCGGACACCCCGGCGGCGGCGATCAGCCACTGCCGGTCGGTCATGGTCTTGCGCCGGCGGGAGAACTCCGGGATGGCGAAGCTCAGTGCGGCCGACGACAGGATCGAGGTCGGCCCGAGGATCAGCGCGGCGCCGCGCAGCGAACCCAGCGCCTGCACGGTGCCCACGCCGGCGATGACGAGCATCGCGCCCTGGTTGGCGCCGTGCGCGGTGGCGGCGGAGGCGAACAGGTAGCCGGTGAGGTCGCGGTGCTCGCGGAACCAGGCGGGCGCCTTGCGGGGGTCGGGCCAGGTGCCGGACTGCTTGATGCCGACGCCGACGGCGGCCAGCGCGGACAGGCCCCAGACCAGCAGCAGCAGGCCGACCGACTCCATGCCGAGCACGAGCAGCGCGGCCACCGAGGACAGCTGCGCGATCGTCCACATGCCGTCGCTCAGCGCGGCGGCGGACGGCTTGCCGCGGGAGAAGAACACGTACCGGTAGGAGTCCTGCACCACGACGATCGGCATGACCAGGGCCAGCGCGAGCAGCGCCGCCGACGCGGGGCCGCTGAGGAGCAGCCCGGCGATGCCGCAGCCGATGCCGGTGGCGAAGCCGATCACGAGCGCCGTGCCGGTGGCGTGTCCGGCCGAGCGGTGGCTCTCCGCCGCGTCGACGTCGGAGAAGCGGATGTTCAGCGGTGACGTCGCCAGGGCGCGGCTGCCGCTGATGACCAGCGCGAACACGGTGAACGCGACCGAGAACCCACCGAAGGACGGGGCGTCGACCGAGTTGGCGACCATGAACGACAGGATCGAGTTGGTCAGGCTGACCAGCATCTGGTCGCCGAGGTTCCAACCGGCCCGCCGGGCGACCGCGGGGATCTTCACCATGCGCGCACGACACGGCGACATCGCAGGCCGTGAGGTCGTGCCGGCATGGTCATCTCCTCCGTCGCCCGGGTCGGCCCCGGGGCGCACTCTCCGCCGCCGTCAGGGTACCGGCCGTCGGAGCGGACCGGACGGCGTGGGGAGGTGCCGTGCTCACCCGTTCGGTGGAACGGGGGCGACGGTCGGACCGGAGATCAGGCGCTACGGCGCCGGGTGTCGCGTTCGGGGGTGATGCGTGCCACGGGGGTGGTCTCGACGGTCGTCGCGGCGGGCCGGCCCCGCAGGCGCATCCACTGCTCACGCGCGATCCGCGAGACACGGCGCCGCACCATGGTGCCCAGCATCGAGAGCGCAGGACGCGGGTCGCGGAGCGACACGATCCCGAAGTCGCGAGTACCCCGCCAACTCCGGAGCACCTCCCCCCAGGTCTGGTCGTGCGACGACGTCCGGGCGCGCACCGCCAGCCACTCGATGTCGGGGAGCATCGAATGGCGGCCGTCGACCTGCGCGGGCTGCGGACCGAGGGGGATACCCGCGGCGGTGGCGTAGAGGCGCCAGGACCCGTCGACGCCACACGCCTCCGCCACGCCGAAGGAGCCCGGAACGCGAACGTTGATCTCGATGAGGTAGAGCTCGCCCGTGCCCGCGTGGCGTTTGGTCTCGCACGAGGAGACCCCGAAGTAGCCGACGTGATCCAGGATCCTGCGGTTCATCGCCAGGGTGCCGGGAACCGACTTCGACGAGGTGAGCGAACCGACGCCGTAGTCAGGCGGCCACTGCCGGAGCTTGTGCCGGCCGTACTCGAGCGGATAGTCGCCGCCGCGCCCCCGAACGGTGACGGCACCTTCGAGAGCGGTCTCGTCTCCCGGGACCAACTCGGTGAGCAGGAACGCGACCTGGTTCTCGAGCAGGGCGTCCGCCATCGTCATGAGCTCGTCACGGGAGTCGACCTGCACCGTCCCGTGTCCGAGGATCGCCCGGGCCCGGTGGCCGAGGGCACCCTTCAGGACGCAGGGGTAGGTGACGGCGCTGTCGATGGCCCGCAGTTCGGTGTGGGTCGAGATCCGGTGCATCCACGGTGCGCGCACGCCGATCTCCGCCGCGAGCTTGTAGAGCTCGTACTTGTCCATCAGCGCGGTGTGCACGCCGTCTGCGGATTCGAACGTGCGGATGGAGTCGGGCAGGGCCGAGCGGTTCGCACTGACCCATTCGCTCGCCGCGTCCGAGCCGCAGATCACCACCCCGCCACCGGAGTCGGCGAGGCACCGCATCGCGTCCAGCCACGCCTGCGAGTCGCCTCGGGGGTCCGGCATGACCTTGCCGTGCACTCCGCGGCTGGTGAGCATGTGGGAGTTGGCGGCGGCGGCCAGGAGGTGCACGTCGCACCCCCGGCGAACGAGGACCCGAGCCATGGTGAGGCAACCGTCGTTGGGATCCAGGAAAATGGCCCGCGGGTGGGTACTCGAATCTTCTGTCATGTGTTGTCCGGATCGTCCGTGTTCTGGTAGAGGGCGTTTCGGGGCAACCAAGCTACACGCGCAGTCCGGGCACGACGCGGCGGGCGTTGCCGGCGTAGATCCCCTGCAAGAGGCCCTCGTCGAGCCCCAGTCCGTACACCGACCAGCGACCCTGCTGGGGCGGGTTCGCGCCGTAGTCGAAGTACTCGTCGGTGCTCTCCAGGAGTCGGAACCAGGTGCGGTACTGGTCGTCGCGGAACGGGAACGAGTCGGTGCCCCACAGCACGCGGTCGGGGTGCCGTGCGAGGAACGCGGCGGCGGCGCGCGGCTGGCGGCCCAGCTCCGCCTCGCGGGCGGACAGGTCGACCGTGAGGTTGGGGAGCCGGTCGAGCATCCGCGAGGCGCGGTCGAGGTCCTCCGCCGAGCTGGCGACGTGCGCGCCGACGAACGTGGTGCGCGGGTGCGCGGCCACCACCCGCTCGAACGCCGTGACGAGCTCGTCGTGACCGGGGACGTCGCGGGAGCCGTGGTGCCAGTCGGGGTGGCGGGTCAGCTCCTCGAACCGCTCGTTGGTGCGGTCCACCGGCAGCCAGAACGCCTTGGGGTCGGCGGTGTGCATGAGGACCGGGAGGTCGAGGTCGGCCGCGGTCTCCCAGACGTCGTGCAGGCGGGGGTCGTCGGGCTGCACGAGCAGGCCGTCGTGGTCGCGGACGTCGAGACCGAGGTCCTTCCAGACCTTGATCCCGCCCGCGCCCGCCGCCTTCGCCCGGTGCAGCATCGCCGGCAGCAGCTCCGGGAAGCGGCGGTCGGTGAGCAGCGACCAGTCCAGGTGGCAGAAGGTGAGGAAGCGGCCGGGGTGCGCGCGGTCGTAGCGGTCGAGGTTGGCCTCGAGCTCGGCGTCCCAGCGGCCGTCGAGGTTGACGATCGTGGTGACGTTCAGCTCGTCCATCGACGCCAGCAGCGCGCCGACGTCCGGGGCCATCCAGGCGTGGCCCTGGTTGAGCCACAGGCCCAGGTGGTTGTGGACGTCGACGGCCGCGACGCGCGCCCGCCCCACCCGCGTCTCGTCGGTGACGAGAGCGGAGCGCGGGGCGTAGCTGTGCAGGAGCTGGCGGCGCACCGCCACCTCGTTGCGGGCGAGGCCCAGGCGGCGTCCGACCGCGTGGACCACGCGCGAGGGCGTGATCCGGCGGCTCACGCGCGCGGCTCGAGGTGGTGCACCTCGTAGTTGCCGTACCGGACGTTGCCCGCGACGTCGGGGAACACGCCCGCCTGCACGGCCGCGGTGAGCGAGGCCAGGTAGTCCTGCACCGTGTGGTCGACGGTGAAGCCGAGCTTCTCGGTGATCTTCGCGAACGAGACGCGGTAGTTGCGGGGGTCGGTGTCGCCCTCGCGGTAGGCCACCTCGGCGTCCGGGACGTGCTTCTGCACCTCCTCGACGATCATCCGCTTGGTGAAGCACTGGGAGGTGTCGCCGACGTTGAACACCTCGCCGCGGACCTTCTCCGGCGCGGAGGTCAGCACCGTCAGCACGGCCTTGGAGATGTCGCGGATGTGGCAGTACGGGCGCCAGGTGTCGGCGTCGAAGACGAGCAGGTCGGCGCCGGAGGCGATCTCCCAGGCGAACTGCGAGACCGTCAGGTCGAAGCGCATGCGCGGCGACAGGCCGTACGCGGTGGCGATCCGCAGGACCGTCATCGAGGCGTCGGTGTGCGCCGACTGCTTGAGCAGGTGCTCCTCGACCTCGATCTTCGTGCGCGCGTAGAGCGACTGCGGGTTGAGCTCGCTCTCCTCGTCGGCCAGCGACGCGGAGTCGTGGATGCCGTAGTTGCTGCAGGTGGAGGTGAACACGAAGCGCCCGACGCCCAGGCCGTCGAGCGAGTCGATGATCGCCTTGGTGGCGTCGGCGTTCACCTCCTGCGCCAGGTCCGGGTACTTCTTGCACACCGGGTCGCCGACCAGCGAGGCCAGCATGACGACGTCGGTGGCGCCGCGGGCGGCCGCGGCGAAGACCTCGGCGTCGCGCAGGTCGCCGCGGTGCAGCGTGACGCGCGGGTCGTCGAGCACCGGGGCGAGGGAGAAGCCGTTGTCGTAGACGAACTGGTCGAGCACGCGCACGGAGGCGCCTGCGTCGAGCAGCAGCGGCACCATGACGGAGCCGACGTAGCCGGCACCGCCGACGACGAGGACGGTGCGGTCAGTGAGATCGAAGGCCACGTTCGTGATCCTTTCAGAGTGCCTCGCGGAGCGAGGTCACCACCCGCTCGACGTCGGCGGGGGAGAGGCGGGGGTGCAGGGGCAGGGTGAGTTCGCGGTCGGCGAAGGCGTCGGTGTGCGGCAGCTCGGTCGCGCCGAAGGCGTCGACGTAGCGGCTGAAGCGGTGCACCGGCGGGTAGTGCATCGAGCTCTGCACGCGGACCGCCCGCAGCGCGGCCATCACGGCCGTGCGGTCGGAGCCTGCGGGCAGCAGGACCGGGAGGATGTGCGCGGTGCTGGTGTGCCCGGCGTCGAACGGCACCGTCACCGTCGGCAGTGCGTCGGCCAGTGTGGCGCGGTAGGTGTCGGTGAGCTCGCGGCGGGTGGCGTTCCAGCCGGGCAGCCGCTCCAGCTGGACGATCCCGACGGCCGCGCGCAGCTCGTCCATCCGGAAGTTGTGCCCGAACTCGACGACGTCGTAGCCGACGGCCCGGCCCCGGTCGCGGTCCAGGGTGCTCGCGGTCATGCCGTGCGCGCGCAGCAGCCGGATCCGGGCGAGCCGCTCGGGGTCGCGGGCGATCACCATGCCGCCCTCGGCGGTGGTCATGTTCTTGTTGGCGAAGAAGCTGAACGCGGCGGCGTCGGAGAGCCCGCCGATCTCCCCGGCCATCCCCGCGACGTGCGCGGCGTCCTCGAGCAGCAGCAGGCCGTGCTCGTCGGCCAGCGCGCGCCAGGCGGGCAGGTCCATCAGGTAGCCGCCGTAGTGCATGACGACGATCGCGCGCGTGCTCGGCGTGATCTTCGCCCGGGCGTCGTCGAGCGACATGTGCGGGCGGTCCGGGCCCTCCAGGTCGACGAACACGGGGGTGGCCCCGGCGTGCACGACCGTGGCGGCGGTGGCGACGAACGTCATCGACGGGACGAGCACCTCGTCGCCCGCGCCGACGTCGAACGCGGCGAGCATCAGCGAGAGCGCCGCGGTGGCCGAGTTGACGGCCACCGCGTCCTCGACCTGCTGGACGCGCGCGAAGTCCTCCTCGAACCGGCGCACCCGCGGACCCATCGCGAGCCAGCCGCTGTCGATCACCTCGGCCAGCGCGCGCTTCTCCGGCTCGCCGAGGATCGGCGCCCCCAGCTCGATCAGCGGGAGCGTGTCGGTCTCAGAGGTCAGCGACGTCATCGCCCATCCCGTCCATCATCGTCGTGAGCTGGGTCTGAGCCCGGCGGAGGTCCTCGATGCGCCCGATGTCGACCCACCGGCCGTCGTGCTCGTAGGCGTTGATCGGCCGCCCCTTCTCCAGCATGACGGCCATCAGCTGGTCGAACCCGAACGCGCCGGTCGCCGGGATGTGGTCGAACACCTCGGGGCTCATGCAGTAGATCCCGGTGCTGACGTGGAAGACCTCGGTCGGCTTCTCCTGGAAGCCGACGACGCGGCCGCCGTCGTGGGTGATCACGCCGTAGGGGATGTTCACCGTCTGCGGCGTCAGCACCACCGTGAGGGGCCCCGGGCTCGCGTCGTGGAACTCCAGGACGCGCGTGAGGTCGAGGTCGGTGTAGACGTCGGAGTTGGAGACGAAGAACGGTCCGTCGAGCCGGTCGCGCAGGGCGCTCAGCGGTCCTATGGTGCCCAGCGGCTCGTCCTCGCCGACGTAGTCGATCGTGACGCCCCACCGGCTGCCGTCACCGCAGTAGCTGCGGATCAGCGGGCCGAACGAGCTGACGGTGATGACGACCTCGCGCACTCCGGCGGCGGCGAACTGGTCGAGCAGGTTGTCGACGACGGTGCCCTTGCCGATCGGCATGAGCGCCTTCGGCAGCACCGTCGAGTACGGCGCCAGCCGCGTCCCTCGGCCCCCGGCCTGGATGACGGCCTTCACGTCCCCCACAACTTCTCCGATTCCTCGTTGGTGCGGTCCGGCGCGGGCCCCCGCCCGCACGCCGGTTGGTGCAGCGCCGTCAGGCGACGGACGCGGGTGCCCGGCGGCGGGCCGAGCGGGAGCGGGTCAGGTCGGCGAGCAGGTCGTGGATCGTGCGGGCCGACCGGGCGACGTCGAACGACAGGGCGTGCTCCGGGCCCCGCCGGGCGCGCTCCCCGAGCACGGACGGCTCGCGCAGGTGCCGCTCGATGGCCGCGCTCAGCTCGTCGAGCGCCCCGACCGCGACGAGGTCGCCGTAGCGGCCGTCCTCCAGCAGCAGGTCGACGCCCGTGCCGCACCGGGTGGCGACGATCGGGACCCCGACCGCGAGCGCCTCCAGGATCGTCAGCGGCATGCCCTCGGAGTTCGAGGAGAGCACGAACAGGTCGGCCGTGGAGGTGATCGGGTACGGGTTGTCGACGTAGCCCGCGAGCTGCACCGTCCCCCCGACGCCCTCCTCGGTGACGACGGCGGCGATCTCGTCGCGGACCGGGCCGTCCCCGATGATGACCAGCCGGTGGTCGACGCCCGCCGCGAGCACCCGGGCGTGGGCCCGGACGAGCAGCGGGAAGTCCTTCTGCACGCTGAGCCGGCCCTGACCCACCACGACGGGCGGGGTGCCGGCCGGGCGCGGGTCGGCGGGCGCGCCCACGGCGGGGAGCCCGGCGGCCTCGCGGACCCTCCCGACGTCGATGCCGTTGACGACGACCGTCACCCGCTCGGCGGGCAGGCCGTTGGCGACGACCCCGGGCACGATGCTGTCGGCGACGCTGACCGCGGCGTCGACGTGGGCGTGCACGAACCGGGTGAGCGGCTGCACGGGGCGCTTCACCCAGGTGGCGATCGAGTCGTCGAGGTCGGCCTGCACCAGCACCGCCATCGGGCGACGGGCGATCCGGGCCGCGACGTAGGCCAGCAGCAGCCCGATCCCGGTCTCCGATCCGGCGAGCACCACGTCGGCCCGCCGTGCGCGGCGGACCAGGCGGGCCAGCGCGGCCGGCCAGGTGTTGCGGAACCTGCTGCCGCGGGCGGACAGGAAGGAGACCGGCACGATCGGGTCGACCGGGGCCAGTGCCACGTCGTCGACGTCCTGCACCGCGACGACCTGGGCGGGGGAGCCCGCCAGCCGCCACTGCCGCGCGTACTCCAGGGCCACGCGGACCCCACCGTTGTCGCGCAGGGAGTCGGCGACGACGAGGATCGTGCGGCCTTCGGGCGGGTGGCCGTCGGCCATCTGATCCGCCAACACATCCTCCTGCTGATCGGGCGAACGACTGCTCCCGACGAGCCGCTCGGCTCGCGTCGACGCGCGTCCAGTCTGTCAGCCGAAGGTGTGAGGCTCAGATGAGGGCGGCCTAAGTCGTGACACCCGCGGGCGCGCCGCGCCAGAGCCCGGTGACGTAGGCGGCGTGCTCGGCCGCGAGCCCGGTGCGCCCGCGGGCCCGGGCCAGCAGGTAGCGCGGGGCGTAGCCCAGGCTCAGGGCGAGCCGGATCCCCAGGACGGTGGATGCGGGATGGTGCAACCGGACGTATCGGACCAGTGACGCACCGCGCAACCGGAGCATGTGGGTCTTGCCGTCGCCCGAGCCGCCGCCCAGGTGCGGCACCAGCAGATCGGTGCGGACGCGCTGGCGCAGCCCGGCCTCGCGCAGGCTGCGGCCGAACGCGACGTCCTCGTTGTAGACGAAGAACTGCTCGTCGAAGCCGCCGAGCCGGTCGAAGGTCGACCGGCGCACCGCCATGCAGGCCCCGCTGAGCCAGTCCAGCTCGATCGGCTGCCCCGGCACCGGGCGCGCCCACAGCCCCGCGGTCGGGAAGACCTTGTGCGCGCCGACGGCGTGCACGAGCGCCCGGCCCGCGGTCGGCTCCCAGCCGCCGACGCCGATCTCGACGCTGCCGTCGGGCAGCACCGTCGTGGCGCTCACGGCGCCGAGCCCCGGGTCGGCGGCGACGTCGGCGGCCAGCGCGTCGAGGATCTCCGGGCTCGGCGAGCTGTCCGGGTTGACGAAGATCACGATGTCGTGGGTCGAGGTGCGCGCACCCAGGTTGGCGCCGGAGGCGAAACCGCGGCCGGGGCCGTCGAGGTAGCGGACGCCGGGCCGCCCGGCCACGACCTCGGCCAGGCCGTCGACGCCGCGACCGTTGTCGACCACGGCCACCGGACGCCCGGGCAGCGCGTCGAGCAGCGCCCGGACCAGGCCCGCGCTCTTGTAGGCCACGAGCACGATCTCGTAGTCGAGGCCCCGGGTGCGGGGGTCGGCGTCGGTCGCTGCGGGGTCGGAGGCTGCGGGGTCGGCTGACACGACGGGCAGGCTACCCGCGGCCCGTCACCCGAAGGTGCGCAGCGCCTCCTGGCTCGGCTCGTCCTGGTCGAGGTTGCTGATGTCGCAGCCCCCGGTGCCGGGCTGCCACGCCCAGGCGAGCGCCCCGGCGTAGCCCGCGGAGGTGTCGGTGTAGACCTGCGCCTTCTCGGTGATGAGCGCGGCCCGGCCCGCGTAGTCGACGTCGCAGCCCGAGCCCGCGGTGATGCCGTACTCACCGACGATCACCGGCTTGCCCCCGGAGTTGGCGCGGACGCCGGGGCCGTGGTTGGACTCGACCTCGTTCTCGTCGTACTCGTGCAGGGAGGCGATGTCGACGCCGGGGCTCTCGTGGACGTCGCGGAAGTTGTCCTCGCCGTCGAGCCAGTAGGGGGCGACGGTGCCGGAGGAGAAGAGGCGGTCGGGGTCGACGGCGTCGGCGGCGGCGCCCATCTCGTCGTAGAACTCGCGCAGGGCGCCACCTTCGTAGGAGGGCTCGTTGAAGAACTCGAACCAGGCGAACGCGGTCTCGCCGCGGTAGCGCTCGAGCAGCATCTCCATGTGCGCCCGGAACGTGCTGCGCTCCCCGCCGTCGGCGAACCAGGACTCGTCCTTGTCGTTCTCGCCGCAGCCGCCGATGGCGTCGTCGAGGGTGAGGGCCAGGTACACCTGGTGCTCCCGCGCCGCGGCCACCGCGGCGTCGAGGCGGTCGAGGTTCCAGCCGTCGTAGAAGAAGAGGCGCACGGCGCCGTGGCCGTCGTGGCGCATCCCGGCGAACCACTCGTCGACGTCCTGCGCGGACATCTTCTCGTCGTCGTTGCCGCAGTCGCCGGACCAGACGAAGGAGTTGTAGCCCAGGAACCACCACGGCTCGCCGTCGCGGACGATCCGGTCGCCCTCGACGGTGATCGCGGGCATCGCACCGCCGGGCGCGGAGCGGGGGGCGGGGCGGTCGGCCGTGGCGGCGGGGGAGTCGGGGGCGCTCGTCCCGGACCGCGCCCGGGTGGAGGACGCCGGCGGGGCGTCGCCGGGGGCGCCCGGCCGGACCACCGCCCAGAGCTGCGAGGGCAGGACCACGGCGAGGACCAGTGCGACGGCGAGCGCCACCCGTCGCCCGCGCGGGGGCGGGGCGGCGGGTGGCGCCGGTCGTTCCAGGTGCTGGCTGGTGGGCATGGGGGTCCTCGCGGTGCTCGTCGGCGGCGAGGACCACCTTGCGCGTCGCGCGCCGTCCGCGTGGGCGAACGCCGAGGATCACCCGATCGGCGCAGGCCGTCCCTCGGACTCGCCGTCGGCCGGCTCCTCGGAGGAGGAGTCGTCCCCGGCCGGCTCCCCGGAGGAGGAGTCGTCGCCGCCTGCGTTGTCCCCGCCTGCGTTGTCCCCGCCTGCGCTGTCCCCGCCGGAGCGGCCCTGGTCGGCGCTGTCCTGGTCGGAACGGTCCTCGTCGGTGCCGTCCTCGGCGGGGGCGTCGGTCGTCGTGCCGCCCGAGCCGGTGGCGTCGCCGACCACGTCGCCGACGGTGTCGCCGACCTGGCCGATCACCTCGTCGAGGCGGAAGGCGCGCAGGACGTCCTGGCTCGAGGTGTCGCTGTCGAGGTTGCCGAGCTCGCAGCCGCCGCCGCCGGGCTGCCAGGCCCAGGCCAGCGCACCGGCGTAGCCGTCGTCCGTGTTGGTGTAGGCCTCGGCCTTCTCGGCGAAGCGCTCGGCGCGCGACTCGAAGCTGCTGTCGCACCCGTCGCCCGCGGTGATGCCGTACTCACCGACGATGGTGGGCTTGCCGCCGGAGTTGGCGCGGACGCCGGGGCCGTGGTTGGACTCGACCTCGTTCTCGTCGTACTCGTGCAGGGAGGCGATGTCGACGCCGGGGCTCTCGTGGACGTCGCGGAAGTTGTCCTCGCCGTCGAGCCAGTAGGGGGCGACGGTGCCGGAGGAGAAGAGGCGGTCGGGGTCGACGGCGTCGGCGGCGGCGCCCATCTCGTCGTAGAACTCGCGCAGGGCGCCACCTTCGTAGGAGGGCTCGTTGAAGAACTCGAACCAGGCGAACGCGGTCTCGCCCTTGTAGCGCTCGAGCAGCATCTCCATGTGGGCCTGGAAGGTGTCGCGCTCGGACTGGTCGGCGAACCAGCCGGCCTCCTTGTCGTTCTCCCCGCAGCCGCCGATGGCGTCGTCGAGGGTGATCGTCAGGTAGACGTTGTGCCGCTTGGCCGACTCGACGGCGGCGTCGAGGCGGTCGAGGTTCCAGCCGTCGTAGAAGAAGAGGCGCACGGCGCCGTGGCCGTCGTGGCGCATCCCGGCGAACCACTCGTCGACGTCCTGCGCGGACATCTTCTCGTCGTCGTTGCCGCAGTCGCCGGACCAGACGAAGGAGTTGTAGCCCAGGAACCACCACGGCTCGCCGTTGCGCATGATGTTGTCGCCCTCGACCGTGATCGCCGGCATGGCGTCGGTCGCGGGCTCGTCGGCGGGCTCGTCGGCCGGGGCGTCCGTCGGCTCGTCGGAGGCGGTGGGTTCGTCGCCGGCCGGCTCGTCCGAGACCGGCTCGTCCGTCGGCTCGTCCGCAGCAGGCTCGTCCGCGGCCGGCTCGTCGGAGGCGGTGGGCTCGTCGGAGGCGGCGGGCTCGTCGGAGGGGGAGTCGTCGGCGGGTGCGTCCCCGGTGTCGTCGGGCGGGGGCTGCGTGTCCCCCTGCTGCACCGCGACCGGCACCGGCGCGTCGAGGACGCCGGACGCGGCACCGGCGAGGGCGGGTGCCGCGGGGAGCAGGGCGAGCGACAGTGCGGCCACCGCCGCGCCGAGCAGGCGCCGCGACGGGCCGGAGTGCCGGCGGGAGTGGGTGCCGTTGCGGTTCATGAGCCGTACCTGCCTCTGCTGTGCCCGGTGTCCGGGAACGATCGACGGGGGAGCACGACCGACCATGCAGGGGCTGTTACCGCTTCCCTAGCGTTCTCCGTCGAACGGGGGACTCACGAAGGGGGGACACGGAGGGCTACTTCAGCGCACGGTGAGCAACCACCCGTGGACGGTGACTCTCGGTGCTGCAGTGACGGATGTGACGACAGGGACGGCGAATCGTCCGGTTCGGGCCGTCAGCGGGCGATCGCGTCGACGATCCGGGC
Source organism: Pseudonocardia petroleophila (assembly GCF_014235185.1). Taxonomy (NCBI): domain Bacteria; kingdom Bacillati; phylum Actinomycetota; class Actinomycetes; order Pseudonocardiales; family Pseudonocardiaceae; genus Pseudonocardia; species Pseudonocardia petroleophila. The sequence continues at coordinate 3,037,015 of NZ_CP060131.1, forward strand.
CGTCGTGAGGACCACCGCGACGGCCGTGGCGGCCCCGCCGACGGTGTCGGTCGGGTAGTGCACCTCGATCGCGGTGAGGGCCGTCCCGGTGCCCGCGCCGACGGCGAGCGTGCCCGCGGCGAGCGCCACCGCGTCCCACGGCCGCCGGGGCGCCACGACGTCGACGAGGAGGAGCATCCCGGCGGCGGCGAGCGCCGTGGCGAGGCCGGTGTGCCCGCTGGGGAAGGCGTGCTCGCCGCGGCGGCCGAACCGGCGGCCGACGACCGGCTTGAGCACGGAGGTCGCGACGCCGGTCAGCACCGGCCCCGCGACGGCCACGACGGCGAGCCGCGGGCGGCCCAGCAGCAGTCCGGCGGCGGCCAGACCGGCGGTGAGGGCCACCGCACGGGCCGGGTCGCCGACGGAGAAGACCCGCCACGCCAGCCCGCCCCGCCCGGCCGGGACCCGCTCGACGACCGTGCTCAGCCCGTCGTCGAGGCGGCCCGGCCCGGTGCCGCCCGCGTACCGCGTCCCGAGCACGGCCACGACCGCGGTGCAGGCCGCGGTCGCGAGGCGGGCGGCCGGGCGGAGCGAGGGGCGCAGGGCGGGACGGGGCACCGCGGAATGGTCCCAGGGCGCGCCGGCCCCACCGTGGTAGACCTCGGAGGTGACCGAACCGCACGAGATGACCGCGCGCGACCAGGCCGCCGCCCTGCGTCGCGGGGACCTGGGTGCCGTCGAGCTGGTGGAGCACGCGCTGCGCCGCGTCGAGGCGCTCGACGCGCGCCTGGGCGCGTTCGTCACCGTCACCGCCGATCGCGCGCTGGACCAGGCGCGGGAGGCCGAGAAGGCCCTGGCGACGCGGGCCGGGGACCTGCCGCCGTTCCTCGGCGTGCCCACCGCGATCAAGGACCTCGCGATGACGGCCGGCGTGGCCACGTCGTTCGGGTCGCCGGTGTACGCGGGCTGGGTCCCCGACGTCGACGACGACTCCGCGCGGCTGCTGCGCGCCGCCGGCACGATCAGCATCGGCAAGACCTCGACCCCGGAGTTCGGGCTGCCGCCCTACACCGAGCCCGCGGGCCGCCCGCCCGCCGTGACGCCGTGGGACCCGACCCGGCTGGCCGGCGGCTCCAGCGGGGGTGCGGGAGCGGCGACCGCGGCCGGCCTGGTCGCGTTCGCCCACGGCACCGACGGCGGCGGCTCGATCCGGATCCCCGCAGCGGCGTGCGGGCTCGTCGGGCTCAAGACCAGCCGCGGGCTGGTCTCGCGCGGGCCGGGCGGCGGCGACCCGCTGGGCATGTCGGTGGCGGGCCCGCTGGCGCGCACCGTCGACGACGCCGCCGCGATGCTCGACGCGCTGGCCGTCGCGGTGCCGGGGGAGCCGTACCCGCTGCTGGCGCCGCGCCCCGAGACCTACCTCGCCGCGGCCCTGCGCGCCGCCCCGCGCCGGCTGCGGATCGGCCGCTACGCGACGCCGCCGGTGCCCGACGCGGTACTCGACCCCGCGAGCGTGGCCGCGTACGAGCAGGTCACGGAGCTGCTGACCGGGCTGGGGCACGAGGTCGTCGAGTTCGAGCCCGGCATCGACGCGTCGTTCCTGCCGGTCTTCGAGGTGCTCTGGGCGGTGCTCGCGCACAGCCACCCCGTGCCGCCGGACGCCGAGCCGCTGCTGGCCCCGCTGACGCGCTGGTGGCGCGACCGGGGATCGGCGGTGTCCGGGCCGGAGTACCTCGCCGCCACCGCGTCGGCGCTGACGGTGACGCGGCGGGTCGTCGGCGCGCAGGCGGCCGCGGGCGTCGACGTCGTCCTCACCCCGATGCTCGCCCAGCTGCCCCGGCCGGTCGGCTGGTTCACCGCGGGCGGTGACCCGGCGGAGGACTTCGCGCGGCAGAAGCGGTTCACCCCGTTCACCGCCACCTACAACATCACCGGCCAGCCCGCGCTGAGCCTCCCGGTCGCGTTCGCCCGCCCCGTCGACGGGCCGGCGGACGGGCCGGAGCTGCCGGTGTCCGTGCAGCTCGTCGGGCGGGCGGGGGACGACGCGCTGCTGCTCGAGCTGGGCGCCCAGCTCGATGACGCGACCGGCCGCGACCCCGTCCGGCGTCCCCCGGTGTGGTGACATCGTGGACACGGTCGGGTAGGGCGACCTTCCTCGATGAGGCATGATGCGTCGATGCCTGCCCCCGGCCCCACGGCGGACCCCGCCCGGACCTCGGCCCGATCCCCGTCGGCGGCGACGCTCCAGATCGGCGAGGTCGCCCGGCGTGTCGACCTCTCGATCCGGACGATCCGGCACTGGGAGGAAGTGGGTCTGGTCACGCCGTCGGCCCGCAGCTCGGGCGGGTTCCGGCTCTACAGCGAGGAGGACGTCTCCCTCATCCGGCTGCTGCGTTTCATGAAGCCGCTGGACCTCTCCCTCGACCAGATGCGCGAGCTGCTGCAGATCCGCGAGCTGCTGACCGCCGGCACCGCGAACCCGACCGACCGCGCCGACGCGCTGGTCTGGCCGCGGACCAGCGAGACCGGCGACGACCGGGCGCTGCTCGCCGCCCAGCTCGCGGAGTTCGCCGACCTGGCCGACAAGCGCCTGGAGAAGCTGCGCGGCTACGTGGCGGAGGTGGAGGAGTTCGTCGGGCGGCTGCGCGACGAGGTCCGCGAGGGGATGTCGTCGCCGGCCGAGGGTGACCTCTGACCGACCGCGGCCCCTGGACCCGCGCACGGCGCCTGCGTCGGCTAGGTTCTCGCCCGTGGACGTGCTGGTGTCGATCCTCTGGTACGCGATCCCGTCGATCGCGTTGTACCTGCTCGTGGCCGCGCTCGTCGTCGGCCCGCGCCTCGCTCGACGGCCCCGGTACCGGGTCGGTCAGCCGTGGGCGCACGAGCCGCTGTGGTGGACGGCGAACCCGCAGGGCGCGCAGCTCGCCCCCGCGCAGGACGGTCACGCCGTGACCGGTGAACGAGGAGGCGCACGTGGCAGCTGGTAGCGGACACGGCGGGCACGGCACCGTCGCGGTGCCGGAGGACCTGCCGGCCGGCACCGTCGTGACGTCCTCGGGGCGGATCTCCGCCGCCGAGGTGTTCGTCGAGCCCTCCGTCGAGGACCACCCCTTCACCCCGGTGCAGCTGACCCGCCTCGACGAGGCGCTCACCCTCGCCAGCCGCGAGACCGGGCTGCGCTTCTCGGTCTACCTCGGCGACCTCGGCGATGACCCCACCGCCCGGACCGCCGAGCTGCACGGCGACCTGGAGGGCTCCGCCGAGGCGGTGCTGGTGGCGGTCAGCCCCGGCCAGCGCGTCGTCGAGGTGCTCACCGGCGCCGGGGCCCGCGTGCGCCTGCCCGACCGCGGCGCCAAGCTCGCCGTCATGAGCATGGTCGCCTCCTTCCGCGAGGGCGACCTCGTCGGCGGGCTGCTCAGCGGCCTGCGCATGCTGGCCGACCAGGCCGGGGGACGGCGGCGCACGCACTGAGCGTGCGCCCGTACGTCGTCGCCTCGGTGGCCGTCTCCCTCGACGGCCGCATCGACGACGCCGGTCCGGACCGGCTCGTGCTCTCCGGGCCCGAGGACCTCGACCGCGTCGACGAGGTGCGCGCGGGCGTCGACGCGATCCTCGTCGGCGCCGGGACCGTGCGCGCCGACGACCCGCGCCTGCTCGTGCGCTCGGCCGCGCGCCGGGCCGCCCGGGCCGCCCGCGGGGTCCCGGAGACGCCGCTGCGGGTCGTGCTGTCGACCGGCGGTCCGCTCGACCCCGGAGCGCGGGTGTTCTCCGGCCCGCCGACGCTGGTCCTGACGCTCGGGGACGGGGGCGTCCCCGCCGCGCTCGACGAGCTCGGCGCGCGCGGTGTCGGGCGGCTGCTGGTCGAGGGCGGGTCCACCGTGCACACCGCGTTCCTGGCCGCCGACCTGGTCGACGAGCTGCACGTCGCCGTCGCGCCGATCCTCGTCGGCGGCGGCCCGCCGTTCGTGCACGGCGGGGCCTTCCCGCCCGCCCGCTGGCGGCTCGCGGGCGTCGACACCGTCGGCGACGTCGCCGTGCTGCGGCTCCTGCGGGGTCCCCGTGGATGACCGCAAGCTGCTGCGCCGCGCCGTCGCGCTGGCCGGGCGCTGCCCGCCGTCGGCGACGTTCCGGGTGGGCGCGCTCGTCGTCGCCGCCGACGGGACGACGCTCGCGCAGGGCTGGTCGGGCCGCCGCGACCCGCATGACCACGCCGAGGAGAGCGCGCTCGCCGACGTCGCGGGCGACCCGCGGCTGGCCGGGGCCACGATCTACACCTCGCTGGAGCCCTGCAGCACCCGGGCGTCCCGTCCGAGGTCGTGCACCCGGCTGATCCTCGACGCCGGGATCCCGCGGATCGTCTACGCCTGGCGCGAGCCCGCGCTGTTCGTCGACTGCGAGGGCGACGAGCTGCTGCGGGCGGCCGGTCGCGAGGTCGTGGAGATCCCGGACCTGGCCCGGCTGGTCCGCGCAGCGAACACCCACCTGCCCGGTGTGGCGCCCTGACGGTCCGGATCGCGCATGATCGGACCGAACCGCGTGCCGGTCCGGCCCGGACGTCGTTGTGAGGTCACCCGTCCGCGATCCCCGGGATGTGATCCCCATCGGCCCGACCGTCCTCGTCGTCGACGACCACGAGCTCGTCGCGACGACCCTCGTCCTGGGCCTGCGCGCGGAGGGCCTCGACGCCCGCACCTGCGCACCGGTCACCGCGACCGCCCAGGAGGGCCCCGGCCTGGTGCTGCTCGACCTCGACCTCGGCCGCGACGCGCGGGGCCGGCGGCTCGACGGCGTCACGCTCGTGGAACCGCTGCGGGCCAGGGGATGGACGGTGCTGGTGCTCTCCGGCACGGCCGACCGCGCGCGCGTCGGCGCGGCGCTGGCGGAGGGGGCGGTCGCGGCGGTGCCCAAGGCGGCCCCGTTCCCGCGGCTGCTGGCCGCGGTCCGCGCCGCGCTCGCCGGCGGGGAGGCGATGTCGGACGCCCGGCGCAGGGAGCTGGTGGAGCTGCACGCGCAGCGGTCGGTCGAGCGCCGGGCCCTCGCCGCGCGGCTGGGGTCGCTCACCCCCCGGGAGCGGGAGGTGCTCGCCCACCTCGCCGCCGGTCACCGCGCCCAGGCGGTGGCCGACACGTTCGTGGTGTCCCTGGCGACGGTGCGCTCCCAGATCCGCGCGATCCTGACCAAGCTCGGGGTGTCCTCCCAGCTCGAGGCCGTCGCGCTGTACCGGAAGGCGGCTCCGCCCGACGGCGTGCTGTGACCGGCCCTACACTCCGTTCACACATTCGGGCCGGGAGGTGTGATGCGCACAGCGCTCGCCGACGTGTGCGTCACCGTCGCGGCCGTCGCCGTGGTGGTCGGGCTGGCCGGCTCGCCGCTGGTCGGCGGCGCGCTCGACCCGGTGGTCGCCGTCGACGTGCTGACGCTGGCCGCGGCCGCCGCCGCGGCGGGGGCGGCGTTCCTCGGCGCGTTCGCCGCCCGGCTCACCGAGGACCCCCGGCCCCGCTGGATCGCCGCCGCCCTGTCGGTCTACGCGGTGCTCGTCCTGCCGTCCAACGTCCTGGTGGCCGACCAGCCGGTCCGGGCGATGCGGCTCGTCGCCTACCTCGTCGTCGTCGCGCTGCTCCTCGCCGCCGTCCGCCCGCCGCGGCTGGGTGCGGCGGGCACCTGGCTGGTCACCGCGGCCGGCGCCCTCGTCGCGCTGGCCGCCCTGCGGGTCCCCGCGGTGGCCCCCGGGCTGGTGGCGCTGCTCGTCGAGGGTCCGCTGGTCACGGTCGCGGTCGTCGTCGGGTGGACGGCGGTCGCCGCCGCGGTGCTGCTGGAGGGGCTGGGCCGGCGCAGCGTGCCGCGCCGGCGCGTCGGGCTCGGGCTGGTGGTGCTGGCCTGCGCCCAGCTCTACCGGGTGCTCGGCACGGCGAGCGGGGACGTCGTGTTCTCCGGCCTGCGGCTGCTGGCGCTCGGGATCGTCGTCGCCGGGATGGCCCACCTCGTCGTGCGGAGCCTCGCCGACCTGCACGACACGCAGTTCGCCCAGCAGGAGGAGCTGTCGGTCGCGGCGCTGCACATGGAGCGGGCGGGGGAGCTGGCCGCCGAGCGCGACCACGAGATGCGCAACGGCCTCGCCGGGCTGGCCGGGATCACGCACCTGCTCAGCTCGCAGGTCGACGACGCCGACCACGAACGCCTCCGGCACGCCGTCCTCGCCGAGCTGGGGCGCCTGCACGAGCTCATCGACGGCGCCGAGCCCGGGACCGACACCTACCTGGTGGCCCCGGTCCTCGACGGCCTGGTCGCGCTGCGGCGCTCGGCGGGGGCCACCGTCGAGCTCGCGGTCGACGCGGGCCTGCGGGCCCGCGGTGACTCCGCGGTGCTCGCCCAGGTCGTCACCAACCTGCTGGCCAACTGCGACCGGCACGCCCCCGGAACCCCCGTCGCGGTCCGGGCCACGACCGACGGCGACCGGGTCGTCGTGCGGGTGCGCGACGCCGGTCCCGGTCTGCCGCCCGGCGGCGAGGACGACGTGCTGCGCGCCGGCGTGCACGACCCCGGTGCGGGCGGCTCGGGACTGGGGCTGTCGATCACCCGGCGGCTGGTGGAGCGCGAGGGCGGGACGCTCACCGTGGCGACCGTCGACGACCCGCGCGGCTGCCTGGCCACGGTGGCGGTCCCCGGCCCCGTGGCCGCCGACGCGGCCCTCCCGGTGCGGGAGGGCGCGCGGGCGGTCTGAGCACCGCCCGCGCGCCGGCTTCAGGACCGGTCGAACTCCCGCGCCCCGAGCGCCCGGACGATCCCGGCCCGGCCCTCGGTGACCAGCCGGCGCAGCGCGGGCGGGTGCGACTCGTCGGCCAGCCAGGCGTCGGCGGCGTCGACGGTGGACTTCTCCACGGCCCACGAGGGGAACAGCCCGATCACCACGGCCTGCGCGTGCTCGCTGGTGCGCCGCTGCCACACGTCGGCGACCTCCGCGAAGTAGCGCTCGACGTAGGGGGCCAGCAGGCCGCGCTGCGCCGGGTGCGCGAACCCGCCGATGATCGCCTCGGTGACGGCGTTGGGCAGCGTGTCGTCGTGCACGGCGCGCTGCCAGGCCGTCTCCTTGGCCTCCGCCGTGGGCACCAGCGAGCGGGCCCGCTCGGCCTGCCGCCGCCCGGTGGACGTGGCGTCGTTCGCCAGCTCCTCGTCGATCCGCTCCGGCGCGGCCGCGCCGTGCGCGACGAGCGCGTGCAGCAGCCGCCAGCGCAGGTCGGTGTCGACGACCAGCTTCTCCGGCACCTCGACGTCGGAGAGCCACCCGTTCATCCGGTCCAGGGTGGGCCGCGGCAGCACGGCGCCGGTCAGCGAGTTGACGACGGCGAGCTGCACGTCGGAGCCGGGGGTGGCGGTGTCGAGCCGGAACCGCAGCGCGTCGGTGAGCAGCGGCCAGCCGCGCTCGGCCGCCCACTGCTCGTCGGCGTAGGAGGCGACCGCGGTCTGGGCCTGCAGCAGCAGCCGCTGCAGCACCCCGACCTCGGACTCGCCGCCGAACCCGCCGGCGGCCAGCGCCACGAAGTCGCGGGCCTTGAGCTCGGCCTCGCGGGTCATCTCCCAGGCGGCCGACCAGCACAGCGTGCGCGGCAGCGGCTCGACGATGTCGCCGATGCGGTCGATCAGGGTGACGAGCGAGTCGGGGTCCAGGCGCAGCGCGCAGTAGGTGAGGTCGTCGTCGTTGACGAGGACGAGCTTGCCCCGCGGCACGCCGACCAGCTCGGGCACCGCGGTGCGCTCACCCTCCACGTCGACCTCGACGCGGTGGGTCCGCACGAGCCGACCCGACCCGTCGTCGTCGTAGACGCCGACCGCGATCCGGTGCGTGCGCAGCTCCCCGGCGCCGGGCCGGGCGCCGCCCTGCACCACCTCGAAGCGGGTGATCGCCCCGTCGGTGTCGACGTCGAACGAGGGGCGCAGCATGTTCAGCCCGGTGGTGCGCAGCCACTGCGCGCCCCAGTCGGACAGGTCGCGGCCGCTGGACTCCTCCAGCGCGCCCAGCAGGTCGTCGAACGTGGCGTTGCCCCACGCGTGCGCGGTGAAGTAGGCGCGCAGCCCGGCCAGGAACTCCTCCAGCCCCACGTAGGCGACGAGCTGCTTGAGCACGCTCGCGCCCTTGGCGTAGGTGATGCCGTCGAAGTTGACCTCGACGGCCTGCAGGTCGGGGATGTCGGCGGCGATCGGGTGCGTCGAGGGGAGCTGGTCCTGGCGGTAGGCCCAGCTCTTCTCGACGTTGGCGAACGTCGTCCAGGCCTCGGTGTACTCGGTGGCGTCGGCCTGGCACAGCACGCTGGCCCAGGTGGCGAACGACTCGTTGAGCCACAGGTCGTCCCACCACGTCATCGTGACGAGGTCGCCGAACCACATGTGCGCCATCTCGTGCAGCACGGTCTCCGCACGCCGCTCGTAGACCGGGCGCGTGACGCGGGACCGGAAGACGTAGTCCTCCAGGAACGTGACCGCGCCGGCGTTCTCCATCGCCCCCGCGTTGAACTCGGGGACGAACAGCTGGTCGTACTTGCCGAACGGGTACCGCACCCCGAAGTGGCGGTGGTAGAAGTCGAAGCCCTGCTTGGTCTCGGTGAACAGCCGCTCGTGGTCCATGTGCGGGGCCAGGCTCGCGCGGCAGAAGATGCCCAGCGGGATGACCCCGTCGTCGTCGCGGTGCTCGTCGCGCCACACCGCGTACGGGCCGGCGATCAGCGCGACCAGGTACGTCGACATGATCTCGCTCATCGGGAACCGGTGGACGGTCGAGCCGCCCGGGCCCTCCGTGGTCTCCTCCACCGCCGCGTTCACCACGACCTGCCAGTCGGCGGGCGCGGTGATCGTCAGCCGGTAGCGGGCCTTGAGGTCGGGCTGGTCGAAGCAGGCGAACATGCGCTTGGCGTCGGCCGTCTCGAACTGGGAGTAGAGGTAGACGCTGCCGTCGACCGGGTCGACGAAGCGGTGCAGGCCCTCCCCGGTGTGCATGTAGCGGCCCAGCGCCTCGACCCGCAGCTCGTTCTCCGCGGCGAGGCCGGGCAGCGCGATGCCGTCCTCCTCGCGGTAGCCGGAGACGTCGAGCGGCTCCCCGTTCAGCGTGGCGGAGCGCACCTCGGCCGCGACCAGGTCGATCCAGCTGTCGGCTCCCGGCTCGGCGCAGGCGAAGCGGACCGTCGTCGTGGTCGGGAACGTGTGCTCTCCCGGCTTGCCGCCCCCGTCGGTGAGGTCGATGTCGACGGTGTAGTCGGCGACCTCCAGCAGCGCGGCGCGGCGCTCGGCGTCGGAGCGGGTCAGGTTCGGCGGGGCCATGCGTGGGGTCGACCTTCTCTCGGCAGCAGTGGCCGTCACCCAACCACACGGGTCGGGCACGCGCCGTGGGAATCGGTGCGGTCCCGGCGATGTTGAGCACTCACATGACGACTCCCAGCACGGTCGACTTCTACTTCGACCCGCTCTGCCCCTTCGCCTGGATCACCTCCCGCTGGATGCTCGAGGTCGAGAAGGTCCGCGACGTGCAGGTCAACTGGCAGGTGATGAGCCTCGCCGTCCTCAACGAGGGCCGTGACCTGCCCGAGGAGTACCAGGAGATGATGAAGAAGGCGTGGGGCCCGGTGCGCGTCGCCATCGCCGCCGCGCAGCAGAAGGGCCCCGACGTCCTGCTGCCGCTCTACACCGCCATGGGCACCCGGATCCACAACCAGGGCAACAAGGACTTCGACGCCGTCATCGCCGAGTCGCTCGCCGAGGTCGGCCTGCCCGAGTCCCTCGCCGACGCCGCCACCAGCACCGAGTACGACGAGGAGCTCAAGGCCAGCCACCACCGCGGCATGGACCCGGTGGGCATGGACGTCGGCACGCCGACCATCCACGTCAACGGCGTGGCGTTCTTCGGCCCGGTGCTCAGCAGCATCCCGAAGGGCGAGGACGCCGGGAAGGTGTTCGACGGCGCCGTGCTGCTCGCCGCCTACCCGGACTTCTTCGAGCTCAAGCGCACCCGGACCGGGGACCTCGACTTCTCGTGACGCGGCCGCCGGCGGGGGCCGCGGCCCCCGCCGGGATCCGGTGCCGTGTCGTTCAGGAACGGGCGATCGCGACGTCGCGCAGGACGCCGGTCTCCAGTTCCATCTCCCGCACCCGGTGCTTCACCAGGTCGCCGATGCTGACCATGCCGACGAGCCTCCCGTCGTCGACGACGGGGAGGTGGCGGTAGCGCCCGGCGGTCATCTGCGACATCGCCCTGGCGACGGTCTCGCCCGAGGTGCAGGAGCGGACCTTCGTCGTCATGACCTCGCTGATCGGCCGTTCGAGCAGCGCCGCCCCGTCGCGGCCCAGCGCCCGGACGATGTCGCGCTCGGAGACGATGCCCGTGATGACGCGGTCCGCGTCGCACACGAGCACGGCCCCCACGTCGAGGTCACCCAGCCGCGTCACGACCTCCGCCACCGTGAGCCACGGCAGCACGGAGTGCACGGTTCGGCCCTTCGTCCGGAGGATGTCCGCAATCTTCATCGGGGGTCCCCTTTCGTCGTCCAGGAACTCCGATGATCCTCCGGATCCCCGCGCCGCGCGGTGGTCGATCCGGCGGATCACGGCGTTCGTGCGGGAATGTCGGGGTCGGTGCGCCGAGCGGTCAGCGGCCGTGCGCGTGTGAGGATGGCGGCATGGCTGCACCCACGAAGGACGTGTCCGGACACTGGATCGGCGGCGAGCGGGTCGCCGGCGGGAACGGACGGATCGACGTCGTCGACCCCGCCACCGGGGAGGTCGTGGCGGCCGTGCCCGCCGGGACACCCGCCGACGTCGACCGGGCGGTGACGGCGGCGCAGGCCGCGTTCCGCGACTGGAGCCACGTCGACGTGACCGAGCGCGCCGCGGTCGTCATGCGCATCTCCGAGGGGCTGAAGGCGCGCGGCGCGGAGATCGCGGCCGCGGTGACGTCGGAGATGGGCTCGCCGATCGGGTTCTCGACGGCCGTGCAGGCCGGGCTGCCCGTGCACACCTCGGCCGGGGTGGCGTCGCTCGCCGCGTCGTTCCCGTGGAGCGAGGAGATCGGCAACTCGCTGGTCGTGCGCGAGCCGGTGGGGGTCGTCGGCGCGATCACGCCGTGGAACTACCCGCTGCACCAGGTCGTCGCGAAGGTCGCGCCCGCGCTGCTCGCCGGGTGCACCGTCGTGCTCAAGCCGAGCGAGATCGCGCCGCTGTCGGCGCAGATCCTCGCCGAGGTCGCCGCCGAGGCCGGGCTGCCCGCGGGCGCGTTCAACATCGTCCACGGCGAGGGCCCGGTGGTCGGCGAGGCCATCGCCGGCCACCCGGGCGTCGACATGGTGTCGTTCACCGGTTCGACGCGCGCGGGCAAGCGCGTCTCCGTCGTGGCCGCCGACACGGTCAAGCGGGTCGCGCTGGAGCTGGGGGGCAAGTCGGCGAACGTGATCCTCGCCGACGCCGACCTGGCCAGGGCGGTCAAGGTCGGACTGGCCAACGCCTGGATCAACGGCGGGCAGACCTGCACGGCGTGGACGCGGATGCTGGTGCCGCGGGAGCGCCACGACGAGATCGTCGAGATGGCCGTCGCGGCGGCCGCGAAGTACACCGTCGGCGACCCGACGCAGGAGACCACGCGGATCGGGCCGATGTCGTCGGCGGCGCAGCAGGAGCGCGTCAACGGCTTCATCGAGCGCGGCGGGTCCGACGGGGCCACGGTCGCGTTCAGCGGTGCGGCGGTGGACGGGCCGGGCGCCTACGTCCGCCCGACGATCTTCTCCGGCGTCGCCCCCGACGCCGTCATCGCGCAGGAGGAGATCTTCGGCCCGGTGCTGTCGGTGATCCCGTACGCCGACGAGGAGCAGGCCGTCGAGATCGCGAACAGCACCGTCTACGGCCTCGCGGGTGCCGTGTTCGGCGAGGCCGACCACGCGCTCGCGGTCGCGAAGCGGATGCGCACCGGGCAGGTCGACGTCAACGGGGGCGCGTTCAACCCGATGGCCCCGTTCGGCGGCTACAAGCAGAGCGGTAACGGGCGTGAACTCGGCCGGTTCGGGATCGAGGAGTTCCTGGAGATCAAGTCGATCCAGCGCTGACCTGCGGCGACGGCCCCCGACCCGCCGGTCGGGGGCCGTCGCCGTTCCCGCGGGTTTCCCCGTTCCGCCCCGCGGGGGCCGCCGGCGTGCCTAGCGTCCGCCGCCATGCCCCGGATGCGTCTCCCGCTGCCGCTGGTCGCCGTGCTCGCGGTGGCCGCGGTCCTCTCCGCCGCCCTGCTCGCGCTCGACCTGCGCCGCCCGCCGCGGGACTGCCTGTTCGGCACCACCGGGTGCGCCGGGTCGGGGACGCTCGCGGTGGCGGGCCGGTCGCTGACGCGCGGGGGCGAGCCGTTCTTCTGGCTCGCCGACTCCGCGACCGACCTGCTGGAGGACCTCAACCGGTCCGAGGTCACCCGCTACCTCGACGCCCGTGCGGCGCAGGGGTTCACCGTCGTGCGGGCGTCGCTGGAGGTGGGGGCCGACCAGTACGGCGACGTCCCCCTCGCCGACGGCCGACCGCTCGTCACCGACGGCGACGACCCGGGCGACGACGCGGCGTACGACTTCTGGGACCACGTCGAGTTCGTGGTCGCCGAGGCCTCCGCGCGGGGCATGGTGCTCGCCCTGAGCGGCGGCGCGGCCGACGCCGACTTCCTCAGCGACCGCCTCGCCGGTGCCGGGGACGTCGTGCTCGTGCCCGGTGACCCCCGTTTCTCCGTGCTCGACGGCGACCGGTGCGCCGACCGCGACGACGCGCGCGACCGCGCGTACGCGGCCGGGACCCCGTTCGTCGACGGGACGGGGGTGGACGAGGACCGCCCCCGCTGCCCGGGCGGCCCGGACGGTTCCGCCGACGGCGGCGACGGACCCGACGCCGAGGACGGGGTCGACGGGCCGGACGCCGCCGTCGACGACGACGGTGCTCAGGACGCCGCCGACGACGGTGCTCAGGACGCCGCCGACGGCGGGGCGGTGGAGGCCGCCGCGGCGACGGCGGGGGAGCGGGCCACGGCCCGGGACGTGCGGCGGGACGCGTGGTCGGCGGTGCTGGGGGGTGCGGCCGGGGCCACCTACGGGCACCACTCGGTGTGGCAGTTCCTCGACGACGGCCGGGAGGCGGTCGACGGGGCCCGCGACGGCTGGGAGGAGGCGCTGGACGCCCCGGGTGCGGAGCAGATGCGCCACGTGCGGGCGCTGGTGGAGTCCCGGCCGCGGCTGGAGCCGCGGGACGGGCTGGTCGACGGCGACGCCCCGGCCGCGCTGGCCGACGACGGCACGTCGGTCGTGGCCTACACCGAGGGCGCGACGCTCGAGGTCGACCTCACCGCGCTCGGCGGCGACACCGCGCAGCCGTGGTGGTTCGACCCCCGCACCGGGGAGGCGACCGAGCTCGACCCGGTCGCCGCCGACGGGTCCACCGCCTTCACCCCGCCCGACGCCGACCGGGACTGGGTGCTCGTCGTCGACGACGCCGACCGCGGCGCACCGGGGGAGCCCGCCGGAGGCGACGACCCCGGCCCGCGGGACGGCTCCCCGGGCTCCAGCGACGACGACCCGCTCGACGAGATGACCGGTGCCGGTGGTGGGGACCCGGCGTCCGAGGACGGCGCGGGGGCGGACGGGGACGAGGACGGGGACGGGGACACCGACGCCTCGGACGACGGCACCCCGGACGGCGGCACCGATGCCCGCGACGGCGCGGACGACGGCACCGATGCCCGCGACGGCGCGGACGACGGCACCGATGACCGCGACGGCGCGGACGACGGCACCGCGGACGGTGGGGCCGCGGACGGCGGGGACGCGGACGGCGGGGACGGCGGCGCGCCGGGCGGGGACGGGCCCGGCGGGGACGACGATCCGCTGCAGGGGACGATCGGTGCGGGCGGCCGGGACCCGGGGTCCGAGGACGGGACGGACGACGCGGGCGGCACCGGGGTGGACGAGACGAACCGCGACGCCGACGCCGAACGCGCCGGGGACGAGGGCGGCGGGACCGGGGACGAGGGCGGGGGCGACGGCGCGGAGCCCGCCGACCCCGCATCCGACCCGGAACCGGCACCCGACCCGGAACCGGCATCCGACCCGGAACCGGCGCCCGACCCGGAACCCGCGCCCGAGCCGGCCCCGGAACCCGGACCGGGCCCCGACGGCGACGTGTGGGACCGCCTCGCGCAGTGCGAGTCCAGCGGCGACTGGGGGATCGACACCGGCAACGGCTACTACGGCGGGCTGCAGTTCGACGAGGCCACCTGGGGCGACTACGGGGGGTCCGAGTTCGCCCCGCGCGCCGACCAGGCCACCCGCGACCAGCAGATCGCGGTGGCCACGCGGGTCCGCGACGACCGGGGCGGCTACGGCTCCTGGCCCGCCTGCGCGAACAAGCTGGGCCTGCCCCGGTGACGACGGGGCCCCGCGCGGGGCCCCGTCGCCCGGCTTTGCGCCGGTCGCACGTGCTGCGGGGCCGCGCGGTGGGCGCGGAACGGCGGGGTCGGGTGACCGCGGTCGCGTCGGGGGTACGCGCGGTCGGCCCGCCCGGGCCAGCTCGCTACCCTAGCGGGTGATGACTGCGCCCGAGGACCCGCCGACCCGTATCGGTAACCGCTACCGGCTCGAGGAGCGCATCGGGGCCGGGGCCATGGGCGCGGTCTGGCTGGGCACCGACGAGCTGCTCAACCGTCCCGTCGCGCTCAAGGAGCTGCTGGCCGCCGCCTCCCGCGGCAACGGCGCGGAGGGGGCCGCGGAGGCCCGCCAGCGCCTGATGCGCGAGGGCCGCATCGGGGCGCGGTTGCAGCACCCGCACGTCATCAGCATGTTCGACGTCGTCATCCACGACGAGCGGCCCTGGCTGGTCATGGAGTACCTGCCGTCGCAGTCGCTGGCCGGGGTGCTCTCCACGAAGGGCCCGATGGAGCCCCGGGAGGCCGCCGACATGGGCCGGCAGGTGGCCGACGGGCTCGCCGCCGCGCACGTCGCCGGGGTCGTGCACCGCGACGTCAAGCCCGGCAACGTCCTGATCGGCGAGGACGGGCGGGTCAAGCTCACCGACTTCGGCGTCTCCCGCGCAGTCGACGACGTGCAGCTCACCCGCACCGGCCTCATCGCGGGCACGCCGGCGTTCCTCGCCCCCGAGATCGCGCGCGGCCACGAGCCCGCGGCGCCGTCGGACGTGTTCGCACTCGGCGCCACGCTCTACGCGGCCGTCGAGGGCATCCCGCCGTTCGGCCTCGACGAGAACGCCTACGCGCTGCTGCACAAGGTGGCCACCGGCGAGGTCGACCCGCCGCAGCAGGCCGGGCCGCTGGCCCCGGTGCTGATGCGCCTGCTCGCGAAGGAGCCCGAGGACCGTCCCACCGCCGCACAGGCCCGCGACCTGC
The DNA here is from genome assembly GCF_014235185.1 of Pseudonocardia petroleophila. Classification (NCBI taxonomy): domain Bacteria; kingdom Bacillati; phylum Actinomycetota; class Actinomycetes; order Pseudonocardiales; family Pseudonocardiaceae; genus Pseudonocardia; species Pseudonocardia petroleophila. Next base: position 3,052,388 of record NZ_CP060131.1, read on the forward strand.
TCGCGCTCGTCGCCGCGGGCAAGGACGAGCCGGTCACGGCGGCCACCGCGGTCGCCCCGCGCCCGACGGTCCGCGCCGCCTCCGCGGCCCCCCGCGGGCCGGAGGCCGGTCCGGCCACGGTGGTCGGCGCCGCCGCGGCCGGGGCGTCGGCGCCGCGCCCGCGCCGCCGCGGCCGGCGCGTCGTCGTCGCCGTGCTGGTCGCGCTGCTCGTGGCCGGTGGCGTGATCACCGCCGTCGTGCTCGCCAACGCCGCGAACAGCGGTGACCCGGTGGCCGCCCCGGTCCCGCCGACCTCGGAGCCCGCCCCGACCACCGCGGCCCCGACCCCCACGACGGCGGCGCCCACCACCGCTCCCACGACCACGCCCGCCCCCACCACGGAACCGGCGGCGCCCGCCGTCGACGCGGTGAGCTTCGTGCAGGGCTACTACTCCCTCCTCCCCGGTGACACCGACTCCGCGTGGGCGCTGCTCGGACCGGCGGCGCAGGCGGCGTCCGGGGGCCGGTCGGGGTTCGACGGCTTCTACGCGGAGATGGACTCGGTGAGCCTGCAGAACGCCCGGTCCGCCGGGGACGGGATCGTCGAGGGCACCGTGGTCTTCGACCGCCGCGACGGCCCCACGACCAACGAGTCCTACCGGTTCGTCGTCTCCTCCGACAACGGGTCGACGGTTATCGAGTCGTTCAGCCGGTAGGCCGTCAGCCGGCCCGGGTCTCGGTGGCGGCGTCGAGCAGCGGCCCCGACACCCACCGCACGACCTCGTCGACGAACCGCTCCCGGTTCTCGACGCCCCGCACCTCGTGCCCCTCGCCGTCGAACAGCAGGAACCCGGGGGCCCGGCCGCGTTCCCGCAGCGCCTCGACGATCTGGGTCGCCTCCCCGAGCGGGACGTTCGTGTCGTGCTCGCCGTGCACCACCAGCACCGGCGCGGTGATCGCGTCGGCCCGGTGCAGCGGGGACAGCTCGCGCAGCAGGGCCGCGTCGGCCGCCGGGTCGCCGTACTCGGTGGTGGCCGCGGTCGCGATCCACGGCTCGGTGTCGCGGTAGAAGGTGTGCAGGTCGGACATGCCGCACACGTCGACGCCGACGGCGAACAGCTCCGGGTACCAGGCCAGCGCGACGAGCGTGAGGTAGCCGCCGTAGGACCGGCCCGCGACGCCGATCCGGTCGGGGTCGGCGTGCCCGGAGTCGACGAGGAACCGGACGGCCGCGCGGACGTCGGTGATCGCGGCGTGCCGCCGGGGCCCGTCGTCGGCCGCGACGAACGCCCGCCCGTACCCGGTGGACCCGCGCACGTTCGGCGCGAACACCGCGATCCCGGCCGCGAGCAGGGCCTGGAACAGCGGCGCGAACACCGGCCGCTCCTGCCACTCCGGCCCGCCGTGCAGCCAGAGCAGCACCGGTACCGGGCCGGGCGTGGTCCGCGGGCGGAACAGCCAGCCCGTCAGCGCCAGCCCGTCCTCGGCGGTGAAGTGCTCCAGGTCGGGCTCGACCAGCCCGTCGGGGGCCTCGTCGGCCAGCAGCGGCGCCGCGGCGCCGCCGGGCCACAGCGGGACGTGCGAGACCCGCGGCGGCACCGCCGGCCCCTCGCTCCCGACGAGCAGCGCGCGGCCGTCGCGGGTGAACGCGACGGACGTGACGACGTCACCGGGCGGGGGAGTCAGGGTCTCGGCGCGCCCGGAGCGCAGGTCGAGCAGCTCCAGCTCGCTGCGCCCGTCGACGTTCCAGACGAGCGTGACGCGGGCGGCCTCGGGGTCCAGCGCGACGCCGTCGAGGTCGGCGTCGTCGCGGGCGGCGACCAGCCGGGGGGCCGAGCGGCCGCGCAGGTCCAGCGCCATCAGCACGGGGCGGTCGTGCCCGGCGTCGGTGTGGACGTAGAGGCGGGTGCGGTCGAACCGCGCGTCGGCGACGACCGCGCCCCCGCCGGGCAGCAGCGGCGTGTGCAGGCCCGAGCGCAGGTCGACGAGCTCCAGCTCGCGGGCGCCGCGGCGGCCGAGCCGGACCACCGCGCGCCGCCCGTCGCCGCTGACCGCGCAGACCCGGGCCGCCGGGCCGGAGGCGAGCACGGTGGACGTGCCGTCGCGGACGTCGACCAGGCACGCCTGCCCGTCGCCGTCGTCGCCGAAGATCGTGACGCCGAGCCGCCAGCCGCCGGGGGACCAGGCGCCCAGCGCGACCGCACGGGCGGCGGGGGCGATGTCGACGGGCCCGTCGGGGCCGATCAGCCGCACCCGCGTGCGCTCCCCGCCGCCGGGGGCGAGCTGCGCGGCGAGCCACCGCCCGTCGGGCGACCAGCTCAGCGCCTGGACGTCCTCGTCGAACGCGGGCACCGGCCGCGGCGGGCCGACGGTGGTCCCGTCGAAGGCGGCCGTCCAGGCGCGCGGGCGGCCCGAGGCGTCGGAGACCCAGGCCAGTGACGTGCCGTCCGGGGCCGGGACGGCGTCGAGGTAGCTGTACGGGATCAGATCCCCCTCTCCTGCAACCACATCTCCAGCAGCGCTACCTGCCACAACGCGTTGGAGCCCAGGTTGGTGCGGGTGGTGTTCGGGTCGGCGAGCATGGCGGCGACCCAGTCGGGGCGCACGAGGCCGCGGCGGACGGCCACCGGGTCGGTGACGGCGTCGCGGACGCGGTCGAGGAACGGCCCCGCGAGGTGCCGGATCGCCGGTACGGGGAAGTATCCCTTGGGCCGGTCGATGACGCCGTCGGGCACGACCCCGCGGGCCGCGGCCTTCAGCACGCCCTTGCCTCCGGAGGCCAGCTTGTGCTCGGGCGGGCAGGCCGCGGCGAGCTCGACGAACTCGTGGTCGAGGAACGGGACGCGCGCCTCCAGGCCCCAGGCCATCGTCATGTTGTCGACGCGCTTCACCGGGTCGTCCACCAGCATGATGGTGGAGTCGATGCGCAGGGCGGCGTCGAGCGTGTCGTCGGCGCCGGGTTCGGCGAAGTGGGCGGCGACGAACGCGCGGCTCGGGTCGTGGTCGAGCAGCCAGTCGCGCTGCAGCACCGAGGACATGTCGCCGTGCGGGCGGTCGGCGAACCCGGCCAGGTAGGCGTCGACGGCGCGGTCGCGCGGTACCCCGGCCAGCGGCGGGTACCAGCTGTAGCCGGCCAGCACCTCGTCGGCGCCCTGCCCGGACTGCACCACGGTGACGTCGCGCGCCACCTCCTCGGACAGCAGGTGGAACGCCACGCAGTCGTGGCTGACCATCGGCTCGGCCATCGCCGCGATCGCCGCGTCGACGGCGGGCAGCATCCGCGCGGGGTCGACGAGGATCTGCCGGTGGTCGGTGGCGAAGTGCTCCGCGACGAGGTCGGAGTAGACGAACTCGTCGCCCGACTCCCCGCCCGCGGCGTGGAACCCGACGCTGAACGTCTTGAGCCCGGTCTGCCCCTCCCCGGCCAGCAGGGCCACGACCAGCGACGAGTCCAGCCCGCCGGAGAGCAGGACACCGACCGGCACGTCGGCCACCATCCGGCGGCGCACCGCGACCCGCAGGGACTCGAGCACGGCGTCGGCCCAGTCGCGGGCGTCCATCCCGGCGTGCTCGGCGCGGCGGGTGTGGACCGGCCGCCAGTACACGTGCTCGGTCGAGGACCCGTCGGGCTTCACCGTCCGCACGGTGGCGGGCGGCAGCTTGCGCACCCCGGCGAGGATCGTGCGCGGGGCGGGCACGATCGCGTGGAAGCTCATGTAGTGGTGCAGCGCGACCGGGTCGATCGACGTGTCGACCCCGCCGCCCGCGAGCAGCGCCGGGAGCGTCGAGGCGAACCGCAGCCGGCCCGGCGCCTCCGCCAGGTAGAGCGGCTTGATGCCCAGGCGGTCGCGGCCCAGGGTCAGCACGCCGGTGTCGCGCTCGGCGACGGCGAACGCGAACATCCCCAGGAAGCGCTCGACGCACCCCGCTCCCCACCGGTGGAACGCCTTGAGCAGCACCTCGGTGTCGGAGTCGGAGAAGAAGCGGTAGCCGTGGCCCTCCAGCTCCGTGCGCAGCTCGCGGTAGTTGTAGATGCAGCCGTTGAACACCGCGGTCAGCCCGAGCCCGGGGTCGACCATCGGCTGCGCGCCGCGCTCGGACAGGTCGATGATCTTCAGTCGCCGGTGGCCCAGCGCGATCGCCCCGGCGGCGTGCACCCCGGACCCGTCGGGCCCGCGCGGGGCGAGCGCCGCGGTGATCCGGGCGACCGCCTCCACGTCCGCGGGCCCCGTCCAGCTGATCTCCCCCGCGATGCCGCACATGCCCCACAGCGTCTCCGCCGGTTGTTACGGCCGTGTGACGCGGGGTGGTCGCTCACCGGAGCACCCAGGTGTCCTTCGCCCCGCCGCCCCGCGACGAGTTGACGATCATGCTGCCGGCCGGGGCGACCCGGCTCAGCGCGGCCGGGAGCACCTCGGTCGTCGGGGTGCCGCCGGTGTGCGACTGCAGCACGAACGCCCGCAGGTCGACGGCCCGCGGTTCGAGCTTGTCGCCCGCGAACGTGGGGTGGCTCGACAGGGCGACGAGGTCCTGCGCCACCCACCCCGCGGGGTTGGCGCGGATCGCGGCGGAGACCTCGGTCAGCTCGCCCACCCCGGCGTGCGGGCCGATCACGATGCCCTGCCCGCCGTAGCCGTCGACGGGCTTGAGCACGAGCTCGTCGAGCCGGTCGAGCACCTCCGCGCGGCGCTCGGGATCGACGCACGGGTAGGTGGGGACGTTGTCGAGCAGCACCGGCTCGCCGAGGTAGTAGCGGACCATGTCGGGGACGTAGGCGTAGACGAGCTTGTCGTCGGCCACGCCGTTGCCCAGTGCGTTGAGCAGCGCGACCTGCCCGCGGGCCACCGCGTTGCCCACGGCGCGGCCGATCAGGCGCCGGTCGGGGCCGCGCGCGGTCATCAGGGTGCGCTCGTCGAGGCGGCGGTACAGCGCCGCGATCCGCCGGGGGGTGCCCGCGCCGACGAGGAGCACCCCGTCCTCGGTGACCTGCAGGTCGCGCGGGGTCACCAGCGCCACGCCCATCTGCTCGGCCAGCAGCCGGTGCTCGTAGTACGCCGAGTCGGCCGGCCCGGAGGTCAGCACGGCCACCCCGTCCGGGTCGGTCGAGTCGGTGGCGGAGAACAGGGCGGAGCGCAGGCTCCCCGGCACCGACTCCAGCCCGACGACGCCCGCGGGCGGCTCCAGGTCGGGCATCACGCTGCGGATCAGGCGCCGGGACGTGATCGAGTACCCGATCCCGGACGGGACCCGGAGGTTGTCCTCCAGCACCACCCAGTGGTCGGCGCGGTCGCGCACGAGGTCGATCCCCGCCACCGCGATCCGCACGGCGTCGTCCGGGGCCAGCGTGCCCAGCCAGGTCCAGCCCGGGGCGTGGTCGATCACCGACGCCGGGACGATCCCGTCGGTGACGATCCGCCGCTCCCCGTAGACGTCGCGGACGAACGCCTCCAGCGCCCGGACCCGCTGCACGAGCCCCGAGCTGAGCCCGGCCCAGTCCTCCGCGGTGACGATGCGGGGCACCAGGTCGAGCGGGAAGAGCCGGTCCGGCTCGCCGTCGCCGAGCCGGAAGGTGACGCCGCGGGCCTTCTGCTCGGCCCGCAGCGCGCCCTCGGCCGCGGCCATCCCGCGCGGGCCCATCCGGTCCAGCGCGCGGAACAGGAAGCCGTAGTGCGGCAGCACGGTGCCGCCCGCGCCGACGGCCTCGTCGAAGGCCTCGGGGTGGTAGGCGTCGAGCAGCTCCGGGCTGGCCGGGACGGTCGAGGGCGGGGCGACCGCGGGCTCGCGGCCCTGCGTGTGGGCGAGCAGGGCGTCGACGACGTCGGTGAACTCGCCGCGGCGGCCGAAGGCCCGGCGCTGCCGGGCGGCGGCGCTGCCGCGGGCCAGGGTGGCCCGCGAGAGCTCGCGGACCTGCTCCCAGTCGCCGAGCTCCTCCAGCTGGGGGCGCAGGTGGTCGACGAGCTGCCCGATCAGGATGGGCGGCGACACCAGCGCCGGCCCGGAGAGGTCGACGAGATCGCCCTCCAGCCCCGACCGCGCGGCCCGCCAGCTCGCCGCGCGCAGCAGCTCGTGGCGCGACGCGGGCAGGGGGAGCCCGGCGTCGAGGTCGGCGCGGGCCATGCCGACCAGCGCCCGGAACAGGCCCGCGATCAGCACGACGTCGTCGACCTGGGGACAGGCGTCGCACACCCGCAGCTCGACGGTCGGCAGGTGCGCGCTGGGCCGGATGTCGAAGTAGACCATCCCCGGGTCGCTGATCGTGCCGGACGCGATCAGCTCGGCGACCATGGCGTCGTAGTCGGCCGCGGTCTCGACGTCGCCGGGCGGCCCGGCGGTGGGCCAGCGCGACCACACCATCGACCGGAAGCTCGCGTACCCCGAGTCGCGGCCGCGCCAGTACGGCGAGCTGGCCGACACCGCGAGCAGGATCGGCAGGTACGGGGCGACGCGACGGACGACCTGCACGGCCACGTCGCGGTCGGGGACGTCGACGTGCACCTGGGCCCCGCAGATGTGCTGCTCGCTGACCAGCAGCTGGTACTCGTGCTGCATCCGCTCGTAGCGCGCGCCGGCGGAGATCAGGTCGCCCTGGTCGGCGAGCGGGACCGTGCCCGCCGCGACCACCCCCAGACCCAGCGGCTCGGCCACCGACTCCAGCGTGGAGCGCAGCCGCCGCAGGTGGTGGCGCAGGTCGTCGAGGGTGGCGCAGACCGGGGTGTTCGTCTCGACCAGCGACCGCTGCAGCTCGGGGGCGAACTCGGCCCCGTCGAGGCGGGACAGCAGGGAGTCGACCTCGGGAGCGGCACGACGGGTCTCCAGGTCGACGACGTGGAACTCCTCCTCCGCGCCGAGCAGGGGCAGCGCGGTCATGGGCCCGACGCTAGGTGCCGGTTGTTACGGCCGTGCTTCGGCGAGGTCACCCCCACTGCGTACCCGTCAGCCGGTGCGGGCACGCAGCGCGGCGACGAGATCGGCCCGGGTGGCCACCGCCAGCTTCTGGCGCAGGCGGGCGACGTGCTGCTCGACGGTCTTGGGGGAGATGTAGAGGCGCGCCCCGATCTCCTTGTGGGTCAGCCCGTCGACGACGAGGGCGCCGACCTCGCGCTCCCGGTCCGACAGCTCGTCGGCGCCCGCGACCCGGCGCGGCCCGCGGGTGGGCCGCAGCCGGCGGCCGGTCTCCAGCAGGGCCCGCGCGACGGCAGGGGTCCCGGCCCGCGCGGACGCGGCGCGGCACAGCTGCCCGGCCTCCCACGGCCGCCCGCCCGCGTCGAGTGCGGTGGCGACCCCGTCGACGGCGCCGGGGTCGACCCGCCCGGAGAGCACCGCGGCCCACTCCGCTGCGGCCTCGGCGCGCACCCGCAGCACCGGGTGGTCGACGGCGAGGTCGGCGAGCGGGCCCGCCGCCGCGGCGGCCGCGGCCGCGTCGTCGGCGACGACCGCCCGCTCCAGCGCCCACCACAGCCGCGCCGCGACGGCCCACCACGGCGACCCCGCCGAGGTCACGGCGTCGGCGATCGCGCCGGGGAGGTCGGCGGAGTCGTCGCCGACCAGCGCGCCCCCGACCGACAGCTCGCCCCACGCGTCGACCAGGAACAGCTCGACGTCGGCCCCGGCCATCACCGGCACCACGCGGTGCCAGGTGGCGGCGAGTGCGGCCGCGTCGCCGCCGCGCCGGGCCAGCCCGACCCCGACGGCCGCGGCCAGCACGGCGTTGCGGCGCAGCACGGGCCGGTCCCCGACGTCGGCGAGCGCCTCCCGCGCGGCGGACAGGCGCCCGGCGCGCAGGTCCAGCCAGGCCGCGAGCAGGCGCTGCCGGGTGCCCGGGCGGGTGCCGGGCACCGGGTCGAGCATCGCGCGGGCGGCCCGCTCGTGCCCGCCCGCCGCGGCGACGGTGGCCGCCAGCTCGCCCCACTGCTCGGGCGCCAGCGGGTCGGCCGGGACGGTGGTGGCGGCCAGCCCGGCCAGCCGGCGCGCCGCGGGCTCGACGGCGCCGCGCAGCGCGTCCAGGCCCGCCGCCGCGCCGTCGACGAGCACGGTGAGCCCGCGCGGCGCGGGGTCGGGGAGCCGGGCGTGGGCCGCGGCGAGGTCGTCGGACCCCGTGTCGACGTCGCCGACGAGCGCGGCGAGCAGCGCCGCCCGGGCGGCGGCCCACGCCGCGGCCGCGGACGGGGCGGAGTCGGCCTCGGCGTCGAGGACGCCGGAGATGCCGCGCCAGCGGCCCGCGGCGTCGAGCAGGGCGCCGTCGGCCGCGGCGGCGGCCGCGGCCACCCCGGCGGCCCGCGCCCCGGGGTCCGACCCGGAGGCCAGCGCCCGGTCGGCCGCGTCGATGGCGGCGACGGCGTCCCCGCGGGCCCAGGCCTCCTCGGCGAGTGCGGCGTCGTCGGCGGTCTCGGTGCGGGTCTCCTCGACGGCGGTGCTCGGCATGGCTGCTACCCCCTGAAGTGGTGTCCGGCCCATGCTGGTCCGGCGGCGACCACCCGTTCGTGTGCCGGGACACACACGGAGGTGTCCGCAGGACCCGTCACAGAGGAGGACGCCCCGGGGCGGGTGATACGCGCCGGGGGGAGGGGGCGGGCCGTGCGGCGAGGATGCCCTCGCAGGTGCGGATGACGGTGTGGCAGGCGCCGGTCGCGGTGCGCGGGAGCATCGGGTTGGCCGCGTGCCGCCGCCAGCGCTCCAGGGCGGCGAAGGCGGCGTGGCGCACCTCCGGTGCCGGGGCGTCGGCGGGCAGGCCCAGGCGTGCGGTAGGGGCCGCCCCGGCGTCGCCCAGGAGCCGCTCGGCCTCCTCCGCCGCCGGCCGGGGGAGCCCGACGACGCCCGAGCGCAGCGCCCCGAGCAGCCGGAGCTCGGCGAACTCGTGCGCCCCCGCGAGCACCCGCTCCACCTCGCGCGCCAGCGGGCCGTCGCGCCGCGTCCCCGGCAGCAGCCGGTCGACGGCGAGCAGCGCGGACCGGGCCTTGAGCAGGTCGCGGCGGCCGGTGAACCGGGTGTGCAGGACCCCCTGCAGCTCGGTCAGCCCGCTGCGCGCGACGAGCTCGGCCGCGAGCGCGTCCGGCGTCGCCGTGCCCTGGCGGATGAGCATCGCCGAGAGCCGGATGCCGAACAGCCCGAAGCGGCGCACGAGGCGGTCGCGCAGCGCGGCGTCGTCGCCCCTGCGGAACCGCGCGACCGACAGCAGCGCGGAGTCCAGCTCCTCCCGCGGCAGCGCGGCGAGCCCGGCGAGCGCGGTGAACTCGGCGTGGCGCAGCGTCCGCCCGGTCTGGGCGAGCAGCCCCGCCACCGCGACGACGTCCTGGCACAGCCCGCGCACCGTCGGGTCGGCGCGGTAGCGGCTCGCGATGCCGCGGGCGGAGAACATCGCGTCGACGCGCCCGCCGCCGATCTCGTCGGCCCGCGAGATCACCGCGACGGTGTTGACGGCGGTCGCCCGCGCGACGCCGCGGTCGCGGAAGGACTCCAGGAACTCGGCGTCCGCGGCGTGCAGGTGCCGCATCAGGTAGACGACGGCGTCGGCCTCGGTGGGGGTGTCGTCGTCGGGGTCGAGGAACGCGACGGTCCGCTGCGAGGTCGCCGCCGACGTCGACGCGATGCCGGGGGTGTCGATCAGCGTCGCGGTCCGCAGGCTCTCCGCGGGCCAGTCGACGACGAGCCGGTCGACGTCGTCGGCCGGGGTGCCGTCCAGGTCGATGACCAGAGCGCCGTCGGTGCGGCGGACGGTCAGCGGCTCCGGGTGGCCGGTGCGCGGGTGCAGCACGATCCGCGGTACGGACCCGTCGCGGTACCAGGTGACGACCCGTGTGCACTCCCCGGCGTCGGTGGGCGCGATGTTCTCGCCGACCAGGGCGTTGAGCAGCGTCGACTTGCCCGCCTTGACCTTGCCGGCGATCGCGACGCGCAGCGGTTCGTCGAGCCGGGCCAGCTGGGCCCGCAGGTGCGCGACCGTCGCCGGGTCGTCCCGGTGGGTCTCGATCGCGAGCAGCAGGACGCGGCGGGTGGCGGCGAGGAGGCTCACGACGCGACCGCCTGCTTCGCCGGCCGGGGCAGCAGCGCCCGGGCCAGGCGGCGCACCGCCTCCAGCTCCTCGAGCTGGGCCTCGATCTCGGCCTGGCGCGCCGCGCGCTCGCTCTGCGACTGCTTGACGGCGCGCTCGGCGGCCTGCTGCGACTCCGCGAGCGAGCGCTTGAGCTGCTCGGCCTGCTCGGTGAAGTGGTCGCGCAGGTCGCGCTGCACCGTGCGGAGGCGGTCGCGGGAGTCCTTGCCGACCTGGAACGTCACGTCGTCGACGTAGCGGCGGGCGGCGGCCTTGGCCTCGTTCTGCCGCTTGGTGACGATCCGCTTGCGCTCGTCGCCGACGGACTTGCCCGCCATGACCAGCCCCGCCCCGATCCCGAGCGGGTTGATCAGGGTGGCGAAGCCGAGGAACGTGCCCATCATCCCGAACATGAGCATGCCCATGTACCCGCCGCGCAGGCCGGTGAGCGCCTTGTTCCCGATGCTCCAGGACTCCGCGCTCGGCATCGCCATCCGGCGCACCGACCGCAGCGCGTCCGACGGGTCGTTGCGCAGCGCGGGGAGCAGCTGGTCGCGGTCGGTGGAGAAGTGCTCGGCGACCCGGTGGGCGAGGTGCCGCGCCCGCTGGGTGGCCCAGACGAAGTTCGCCGCCGCCGCGTTCGCGACCTCCTGCTGCACCCACCCGGAGAACTGCTCCCACACCTTCGTCGGGTCGCCGACGGCGGCCAGCTCGTCCTCGGCGAGCCGGCTGATCTCGCGCATCCGGTCCCGCAGGTCGTAGTCGATGTCGGCGTTGAGGTCCGCGACGCCGTCGTTGAGCGTCTGCTGCCAGCGCGCGGAGCGCTCCTTGAGCGCGGTCGCCCGCTCCTGGGCGGCGGTGAGCCCGGCCAGCAGCGCGGCCGCGGCCGCCGGGTCCTGCGCGGTCAGCTCGGCGCGCAGGCTGCCGGCGATCTGGTCGGTCACCGCCAGCACGTCGTGCACCACGCCGCGCCGGGCGATGCGGTCCGCCTGCCCGAGCACGCGCTTGCGGACGTAGCCGACGAGCGCGGGGAAGCCGGACTCGGCGTTGGCCTCGGTGTCGCTGTGCAGCACCGCGTGCCAGCGCAGGGTCGACGACACCTCGAACAGCTCGGCGGAGATGCCGGTGGCCGCGAGGTGGCCGCGGTCGAGCTCGGCGATCCGGGCCGACTCCGGGTACAGGTCGGTCTTGGTGAGCACGCACGCCACCGTCGGGCACACCGACGCGGCGTGGCGCAGGAACGCCATCTCCGGGGCCGTGTACTCCTGCGAGGCGTCCGAGACGAGCAGCACGGCGTCGGCCGAGGGCAGGGCCGACATCGTCGCCGCGCCGTGCACGGAGGTGAGCCCCCCGACGCCGGGGGTGTCGACGAGCTCCAGCCCGCCGGCCAGCACCGGCCGCGGCACCGCGACCTCGACGTGGCTCCAGCCCTCCCGGTTGCCCGGGTTGCCCTGTTCGCAGACGTGGGCGGCGAGGTCGGCGGCCGGCACGTCGACGCGCTCGGGCTCGGTGCCCGGCCCCCCGCGGCGCACGAGCGTCACCGCCACGGCGTCCCCGTGCCGCACGACGGTCGGCACCGCGGTGGCGACGTCGTCGAACGTCGGGCACACCGGGGCGCCCACCAGCCCGTTGACGAGCATCGACTTGCCCTGCTTGAACTCGCCGACCACCAGCACCCGGACCCGCCCGTCGAGCACGCGGGCGCGCGAGGTGCGTAACCGCTCGTCGAGGTCGGGCCGGTCGTAGCGGGCGATGGCGGCGAGGGCCCGGTCGACGACCTCGGCGGGGCTCGGCGGGCCCGGATCGGGGCTGGTCATCACGGGCTCCTAGACGACCGCGGCGTCGACGTCGAGGTCGGCGTCCGCCTCGGGTTCGGGCTCGGGGTCCGGCTCGACCACCGGCTCGGGCTCCGCGACGGGCTCCGGATCCGCCTCGTCGACGCCCCCGGTCCCGGTGTCCGCGGTGTCCCCGGTCCCGGTGTCCGGCGGCGGGTCCTGCGTCCCCACGAGGTCCTCGGTCGCGATCCCGAGCGGCGGGTTCTCCGGGCCGGCGGCCGGTTCCGGCCCGGCGGTGCCGTCGTCCTCGACGACGACGGTGTCGTCGTCGTCGTCGTCGCCGACGATCCTGTCGTCGTCGCTGACGATCGTGTCGTTGTCGTTGATGATCGTGTCGTTGTCCTGGACGGCCGTGACGTCGTTGACGACCGACGAGCTGTCGTTGAACGAGTCGTCGATGATCGTCACGTCGTCGTCGGAGTTGAACGAGTCGGAGAAGGTCACGTCCCGGTCGTCGATGGTGATGACGTTCGTCTCGGTCACCTCGGTGACGTGGAAGGTCGCCGTCGTGTGCTGGATGGCCTGGACGGGGTCGTCCCCGCCGCCGTGCCGCCCGCCGCCACCGTGGCCGCCGCCGCTGTGCCCGCCCCCGCCGCCCCCGCCACTGCCGTGTCCGCCACTGCCGTGTCCGCCCCCGCCGTCCCCCCCGTGGCGGAGCACGCCGGTGTCGCACATCTGCAGCTGCGCGTCGCGCACGTCCTGGCCGGTCAGCCCGTCGAGGCCGGCGTCGGCCAGCGCCTGCCGCGGCTGCGCCTCGAACGCCATGCGCTTGCTCTCGTCGCCCATCAGGTCGAGGAGGAAGTCGATCACTTGGGACAGCGCGATCACGGCTGTTCACCTCCGGGTCGGCCACCGGCCCCGCCCGTTCGTCGCGGGCGGGGCCGGTGGGATGGGTCAGTTGATGAAGGTGGACAGGTCCAGGTCGGCGTCGGCGTCCGCGTCGAGGTCGGCGTCGTTGTCCTGGTCGGAGTCCTGGTCGTTGTCCTGGTCGGAGTCGAAGTCCTGGGAGGCGTCCGCGTCGACGTCCACGTCGGAGTCGGCGTCGCCGCCGCGCCCGCCGGAGGCGTCGGCGTCGCCGCCGAAGCCGCCGTCGCCGCCCGTCCCGGTGCCGTTGGCGTCACCGGTGTCCCCGAAGTTGATGTTGACGCCGTCGGCGTTGTTGCCGCCCTGGGCGATGCCCCCGGACTGACCGCCGATGCCCAGGCCGTTGCCGCCGTCCGCGCTGCCGCCGACGGCCAGTCCGCCGTCGCCGCCGTCGCCGCCCTCGGTGTTGGTCGCCGTCGTGACGTCCTGGTCCTGGTCGCCGACCTGCGTGGTCTCCTGGTCGGAGACCTGCGCGCTCTCGTTCTGCTGGTCGGAGTCCTGCAGGAGGTTCTGGTCGAGGTCGAGCTCCTCGTTGAGGTCGGCGATGAAGCTCTCGACGTTGAACGAGCCGGTCATGGTGTGCTCCTCGGTTGTGGGTTCCACGTTCTGGTGCCGAGAACGATGGGCCCCGGGGCCACCCCCGCGGATCCGGGCGGCCCCCGGTTCCCTCGCCGCCCGACACCGGGATCCCGGTGCGGCGGCGGCCCGTACTAGGGGATCCACCCGGTACTTCCGGTCGGGGCGTCTCCGGCGCGGCGATGCTGGCCTCTGTCCCCACGGCGTCGGTGATCCGACGGGACGGCCACGGAGGAGAGACCGATGTACCAGCTGGGTGTGGACCTGGGCACGACCTGGTCGGCGGCCGCGGTGTGCCGCGCCGGTGCCGGTGCGGCCGAGCCGGTCCCGCTCGGCGAGCACGGCCACGCCGTCGCGTCGGCGGTGTACGCGGGCCCCGACGGGTCCTTCCTGCTGGGCGAGGCCGCCGAGCGGCGCGCGCTGTCGGATCCGGACCGGGTGGTGCGGGAGTTCAAGCGCCGCATCGGCGACCCGACGCCCGTGCTCGTCGGCCGCGAGCCGGTGCCGGCCGAGGTGCTGGCTGCACGGTTCGTCGCCGCGCTCGTGCGGCAGGTGGCGCAGCGCGAGGGCGGCCCGCCGTCGCGGATCGCGGTGACCCACCCCGCGGGCTGGGGCCCGCACAAGGTCTCCGCGCTGCGCTCGGCCCTCGACGGGCAGGGCGTCGGGCCGGTGCTGCTGCTCACCGAGCCGCAGGCCGCCGCGGTCGGCTACGCGAGCGCCGAGCGGGTCGAGCCCGGCTCCGTCGTCGCCGTCTACGACCTGGGCGGCGGCACGTTCGACGCGGCCGTCGTGCGCAAGGACCCGCGCGGCGGGTTCGCGCTGCTCGGCACGCCGGAGGGGCTCGAGCGCCTGGGCGGCGTCGACTTCGACGAGGCCGTGTTCGGCCACGTCCGCGACGCGCTCGGCCCCGCGTGGGCGGAGCTCGACGGCACCGACCCCGCCGTGCTGGAGGCGGTCGCGCGGCTGCGCCGGGAGTGCACCGCGGCGAAGGAGGCGCTCTCGGTCGACACCGTCGTGCACGTGCCGGTGATGCTCCCCGGACTGCACACCCGCGTGCGGCTGGGCCGCGCCGAGTTCGAGGACATGATCCGGCCCGCCGTCGCCGAGACCGTCGACGCGCTGGTGCGGGCCCTGGACTCCGCCGGTGTCGCCCCCGCCGATCTCGGGGCGCTGCTGCTCGTCGGCGGGTCGTCGCGGATGCCGCTGGTCACCGAGCTGGTCTCGGCCGGGGTCGGGCGGCCCGCGTCGGTCGACGCCGACCCGAAGGGTGTCATCGCGGCCGGGGCGGCGCTCGTCGCCCGCGGCCCGCAGGCCCCGGCGGCCGCGGCGCTGGCCGCGCACGGGGCGGGGGCGGTGTCGGCGGACGACCGGTCGCCGGACCGCGGGGTGCGCGACGGGTCGGTCCGCGACGCGGCCTTCCGCGCGGCGACGGTGCGCGAGGAGGTCGCGCGTCGGGCCGGGGAGGCCGGCGTCCCGGCAGGCGGACGGCCCGCCCCGCCCGACCGGTCGCTCCCCGCTGCCGGTCCGGGCGACGCCACCCCGCCCACCACCGCGATCCGGCCGCCGCGCCCGGTCCGGCCGATCTCCGAGGGGGCGGCCCGTCGCGAGTTCCCCCGCAGGCTGGTCGCCGTGGTCGCGGCCGCGGTACTGGGCACGGCGGTGCTCGGCGGCGCGATCGCCTGGGCGGGCCGCCCCGCGGCGGGTGCGGCGGCGTCGACGCCGCAGCCGACCTCGGTCGGCAACGTCGGTCCGGTGCTCCCGACGACGGCGCAGGCCACCACGGAGGCGGCGCCCGCGCCCGCTCCCGAGCCGCCGGATCCCGAACCGGCCCCGCGGACGGCGCCGCGGTCCGTCGCACCCCCCGCCCCGACCGCCGCCCCGCCGCCGCCGCCCCCGACGACGACACCGGCCCATCCCACGACCACCGCAGAGCCGCCGGTGACCGGGCAGCCGGCCCCGCCCGCCGGGACGGGGAGTCCGGACGGGGCGGCGAGTCCGGGCGGGGCGGGGACCCCGGAGGGGGCGGGGAGTCCGGGCGGGGCGGCGAGCCCGGGCGGGACCGGGACCCCGGACGGGGCGGGGAGCCCCGGCGGGGAGCCGAACCCGGGTGGGGCCCCGGCCGCGGGCGGCGCGGAGAGCGTGGGCGCGACCGGTCCACCGGCGGGGGAGCTGCCCGCCCCGGTCCCCGGCGCGGCGGCGGCCGAGACCGCACCGGCGACGTGAGGCCTCGATCGGACCTGGTCACCGCGGCGGCGCCGGTGGGACACTGCGCCCGCCCGTCGCCCCCGGGGAGGTCGTTGTGTCCGAGCCCGAGGAGTTCCTGTCGAGCCTCGACGACGCCGGGCGCGCCGCCCTGACCGCGCGCGGCCGGCACCGGCGCTGGCCCGCGGGATCCTCGCTGTTCCTGGAGGGCGACCGGTCGAGCACCGTGGTCGTCGTCGTGAGCGGCCGCGTGAAGGTCTTCTCGATCACCGAGCAGGGTGAGGAGGTGCTCCTCGCGGTGCGCGGGCCCGGTGCCCTGCTCGGTGAGCTCTCGGCCGTCGACGGCGCGCCGCGGGGTGCGTCGGTGGCCGCGCTGGAACCGGTGGTGGCCCTCGTCGTGCCGGGGCCGGACTTCGTCGGCTTCCTCTCCGACCGGCCCGGTGCGGCGATGGCCCTGCTGCGGCTGGTCACCTCCCGGCTGCGCGACGCCGACCGCAAGCGCGTCGAGTTCGGGGCGTTCGACATCGCCGCCAGGGTCGCGGGGCGGCTCGTCGAGCTGGCCGACCGGTTCGGCGAACCCGTCGCCGACGGCGTCCGGATCCCCGTGCCGCTCTCGCAGGACGAGCTCGCCGGGTGGGTGGGTGCCTCGCGCGAGGCCGTCGCGAAGGCGCTGCGGGCGCTGCGGGAGCGGGGGCTCGTCACCACCGGGCGGCGGACCATGACCGTCCGCGACCTCGACGGGCTGCGCAGGAGGGCCGGTGGCTGAGCACGCCGGGGGCGTCCCCGCCCGGGTCGCCGTGTGGACCTTCCACCTCGCCCTGCCCCTGGCCGGGCTGGGGCTGCTGCTCGCGGTGCCCGCCGCCGACGTCCGCCTGGAGCACCATCCGACGCACTTCTGGCTGGTCGCGCTCGCCGCCGCGCTCAACGTCGGGCTGGCGGTGCTCGTCGCGCGGGCCGCCCGCCGCCACGACGACGCCCGGTTGCTGCTGGTCGGTCTCGCGTTCCTGGCCGCCGCCCTGTTCCTCGGGCTGCACGCACTGGCCACGCCCGGGGTGCTCGTGGGCAGCCGCAACGGCGGGTTCGCCCTGGCGACCCCGGTCGGCCTGGCGCTGGCCGCGCTGTTCACCGCGGCGTCGGCGCTGGACCTCCCGTCCGCCGCGGTCCTGCGCCTCGCGCCGTGGCTGCGCCGCGGGCTGCTGGCCGCCGCGACGCTGTGGGGCGCCGTCTCGCTGGCCGGTCTGCCGCCGCTGGCGGACCCGGCGATCGCCGAACAGCTGTCCGGGCCGCTCGTCGCCGTCGCGGCCACCGCGGTGCTGCTCTACGCCGTCGTCACCGTCCGCTACCTCCAGCTCTACCGGCGCCGGCGCTCGGTGATGCTGCTGTCGATCCTCACCGCCAACGTGCTGCTCGCCGAGTCCATGATCGCCGTCGTGCTCGGGCCGAGCTGGCACCTCACCTGGTGGCTGTGGCACGTGCTGATGGCGGTGGCGTTCGGCTACATCGCCTACAGCGCGTACGCGGGCTACCAGGCCGAGGGCGCGACCACCGGGCTGTTCGACGGCGTGCGCACCGAGGAGACGGTGCAGGCCGTGCGCGCGGAGTACGGGGCCGCGCTGGAGGCGCTGGTGTCCGCCGTGCGGCGGCAGGAGGCGGGGGAGATCTCCGCTGACGAGATGGGGCTGATCACCGCGGGGATGGCGGCGCGGTTCGGGCTCACCGAGGGGCAGACCGCCGTGCTGGGCCGCGCCGCGTCCGCGCTGCGCGGGGAGCGCGAGCAGATCGGCCGGCTCGGGGTGCTCGTCGCGATCGGTCACGAGTCGCGCGTGCGGCTCGCCGAGGACGACCTGCTGCGCCGCGCCGTCACCCGCGTCGCCGACGGCTTCGACGGCCACTCCGTGCGGATCGGGCTGCTCACCGACGGTGTCCTGCGCTACCCCGACGTCCTGTCCACCGACCCGACCTGGACCGACGAGCCCGCCGTGCCCGACGGGCTCGACCCCGTCGTGGCGGGCGACGACGTCCTCGCCTGCCCGCTCACCGTCAAGGACCTCCCGGCCGGCGTCCTGCTTGTGCGGCGGGCCGGCGGGTTCACCGACCGCGACCGCTCCCTGCTCGCGTCGCTGGCCAGCCAGCTGTCGATGGGCATGGAGAACGCCCGGCTCTACCACCAGCTCGACGGGCTGTTCCGGCAGTACATGTCGCCCGACGTCGCCACCGCGCTGCTCGCCGACCCCACGCAGGCCGCGCTCGGCGGGGCCGTCGTCGAGGTCACGGCGGTGTTCGCCGACCTGCGCGGGTTCACGACCTTCTCCGAGACGGCGAGCCCCGAGGAGGTCGTGGTCCTGCTCAACCGCTACTTCGAGATCGCCACCGCGGCCGTGCTGGCCGAGGGCGGCACCGTCGTGCAGTTCGTCGGCGACGCGATGCTGGCCCTGTTCAACGCCCCCGCCCGGCAGCCCGACCACGCGCTGCGCGCCGCCCGCGCCGCCCTCGCCGTGCAGGAGGGCATCGCCGGCGTCGCCGACGACGGCGGCCCGACGTTCCGGATCGGGATCAACACCGGCCCCGCGCTGGTCGGCAACATCGGCAGCACCGCGCTGCGCAACTTCAACGCGATGGGCGACGCCGTGAACGTCGCCGCCCGGCTGGAGTCGGTTGCCGAGCCGGGGCAGGTCGTGATCGGCGGGGCGACGCGGGCGCTGCTGCCCGACGGGGTGGTCGTCGAGCCGTTGGGGGACCTGACGGTCAAGGGCCGGACCGGGCCCGTCCCGGCGTTCCGGCTGCGGGCGCTGTCCGCGGTCGACGCCTAGCGCGTATCCCCCGGACCGGCCGGCTGCTCTGTGTCGGAGTACCGGTTCGCACCGGTCGTCGGACCTCCTGCGCCGCGTCCCGCGGCGGGACCGTGTGCGGGCACCCGCCGACACGTCAGGGGACGGACCGATGAACAGAAGCGCACCACTGCTCACGCTGGGGGCCGTCGCCGTACTCGGCGGCGCGCTGCTGGCGGTCGACGTGCTCACCGACCCCGGGGCCGCCGCCCCGGTGCCCGCTGCGGCCGCCGCACCCGCTGCGGTCCCGGAGCCGGCCGTCCCGGAACCCGCCGTGGCGGAGCCGGAACCGCCCGCCGTCGTCGAGTCGGTCTGGGCGGGCCGGTCCGCGGGGAACGAGGTCACGGTCGCCGTCGCGGTGAAGGACGGGCGCGCCGTCGCCTACGTCTGCGACGGCGACCGGGTCGAGGCGTGGTTGGAGGGCACGCTGACCGGTGCGGACCTCGCGCTCACCGGGGCCGACGGGGCCGTGCTCACCGGGAGCGCCGACGCGGCCGCGGTGCTCGGCTCGGTGTCGGCGGGCGGGGGGACCTGGCCGTTCGCGGCGACGGTCGTCCAGGCCCCCGACGGCCTCTACGACGGCCGCGCGAACGTCGACGGCGTCGCGGTGCGGATCGGCTGGATCTCCGTCGACGGCACCGTGACCGGAGGAGCGCGGGCCGCCGGTGAGGTCGTCGCGGCCCCGCCGCTGGATCCGGCCGCGCCCGACGCCGTCGTCCTCGACGGGGCGCCCGTCACCGTCACCGCGGTCGACGGTGCCTCCGAGGGGGTGTCCCGATGAGCACGCCCTACGACGACCCGGCGACGCAGCCGCACCTCCCGCTGCGCCCCGCCGCTCCCGCTCCCGCTCCTGCTCCCGCCCCCGTCGCCCCGCGCACCGGGTGGCTGCTCGCCGCCGGGATCGGGGCCGCGGTGGCCGTCGGGATCGGGGTGTACGGCCGCCTCCACGAGCCGACGTTCTTCGCCGTCAACGTCGGCGGCTTCTCCAGCGGCACGGCGGCGAAGGCGTGGCTGGCGACGGCGGCGTTCGTGCTCGCACTGGTCCAGCTCGGGTCGTCGCTCGTGATGTACGGGCGGTTCCCGCGGATCACCGCACCGGGGTGGACCGGCACGCTGCACCGCTGGTCGGGCCGGGCCGCGGTGCTGCTCACGGTGCCGGTGGCGACCCACTGCCTCTACGCGCTCGGCTTCCAGTCCGGGGACCCGCGGGTGCTGGTGCACTCGCTGTTCGGCTGCTTCCTCTACGGCGCGTTCGTCACGAAGATGCTGCTGCTCCGGCGGTCGGGCTCACCGAAGTGGAGCCTGCCGGTCCTCGGTGGCGCCGTGTTCACCGCGCTCGTCGCCCTGTGGCTGACGTCCTCGGTCTGGTTCTTCACCACCTCCGGCCTGACCTTCTAGGAGACGACGATGCCCACCGAACTCGGCCGCCGCACCGTCCTGTGCGGGCTGGCCTGCGCCGCGCTCACCGGCTGCGCCGGGTACGGCTCCGGCCGCGCCGCCGCGCCTCCCGCCGCCCCCGGAGGCACCCCGCTCGCCGCCGTCGCCGACGTCCCGGTCGGCGGCGGGCTGATCCTCGCCGCGCAGGACGTCGTCCTCACCCAGCCCGTCGCCGGCACCGTCCGCGCGTTCACCGCCACCTGCACCCACCAGGGCTGCGTGGTCGCCGACGTCACCGGCGGCACGATCAACTGCACCTGCCACGGCAGCAGCTTCGCCCTCGACGGCTCGGTGGTCGCCGGACCGGCCCCGGCCCCGTTGGCGGAGAAGGCGATCACGGTCACCGACGGCGCGATCACGCTCGCCTGACGCCCGGCTCAGGCGAGGCCGTCGCGCTGCTCCGCCACGAACGCCGCGTCCACCGGGTCGCCGTGGCCGGGGACGACCACCCGCGGCGCCAGTGCGAGGAGGGCGTCGAGGGTGCCGGGCCACTCCGCCGCCACCGAGTCCGGGCCGACCGACGGCGGGGCCCCCTGCTCCACGAGGTCGCCGGCGAACACCACGTCGTCGACGTGCACGACCAGGTCGTGGTCGGTGTGGCCGCGGCCGGGGTGGCGCAGCGCGACGGTGCGGCCGCCGAGGTCGAGCGCGGTCGGCGCGGTCCGGTCGGGCGGCGGGGGGTCGGTGCCGACGAGGGCGGCGGCCGTGGCGTCGTCGCCCCGGTCGCGGTAGTACGACGCCCACTCGGCCCGCTGCGCCGCGGCCGTCGCGACGATCGCCGCGCGGCAGGCGGGATGGGCGTAGACCGGGCACGGCAGGAACGCCGCGGTGCCGAAGCAGTGGTCGAAGTGCGCGTGGGTGATGGCGACGACCAGCGGCAGGGCCGTGAGCGCGCGCACCGCGGCGGCCCACTCGGCGCCCTGCCGGACGTCGCCGCGCGTGTCGACGACGAGCGCCCGCTCGCCGCCGAGCACGAGCCCGACCGTCAGGTCCAGCTCGGTGTGGCGCCGGGCCAGCACCCCGTCGCCGACCTCCACCCACCGCCCGTCCACGGTCCCGCTCACGCCGTGAGGACCGGCGGCTCGTCGAACTGCGTGTGGTGCAGCTCGGCGTAGCGCCTGCCTGCGGCCATCAGCTCCGCGTGCGTCCCGCGCTCCACGACCCGCCCCGCCTCGAGCACCAGGATCAGGTCGGCCGCGCGGATCGTGGACAGCCGGTGCGCGATGACGAGCGCGGTGCGGCCCTCCAGCGCCGCGGCCAGCGCCTCCTGCACCGCGGCCTCGGAGGTGGAGTCGAGGTGCGCCGTGGCCTCGTCGAGCACCACCACCCGGGGCGAGACGAGCAGCAGCCGCGCGATCGTCAGCCGCTGGCGCTCCCCGCCGGAGAGGCGGTAGCCGCGCTCGCCGACGATGGTGTCGAGCCCGTCGGGCAGCGACGCGACGAGGTCGGCGAGGCGGGCCCGGCGCAGCGCCGACCAGATCTCGTCCTCCCCGGCCTCCGGGCGGGCGAGCAGCAGGTTGGCCCGGATCGACTCGTGAAACAGGTGCCCGTCCTGGGTGACCAGCCCGATCGCCCCGCGCAGGTCGTCGAAGGCCAGGTCGCGCACGTCGACCCCGCCGATGCGCACCGCGCCGGAGTCGACGTCGTAGAGCCGGGGGAGCAGCTGCGCGATCGTGGACTTCCCCGCCCCCGACGACCCGACCAGCGCGATCATCTGCCCGGCCAGGGCCGTGAACGAGACGTCGTGCAGCACCTCCTCGCCGCCGCGCGCGTCGAGCTGGGCCACCTCCTCCAGCGACGCCAGCGACACCTTGTCGGCCGAGGGGTAGCCGAAGCGCACCGCGTCGAACTCGACCGACAGCGGCCCGTCGGGCAGCGGGGCCGGGTCGGCCGGCTCGGCGATCAGCGGCGTGAGGTCGAGGATCTCGAAGACCCGCTCGAAGCTGACCAGCGCGGTCATCACGTCGAGGCGGGCGTTCGCGAGCGCCGTGAGCGGCGCGTACAGGCCGGTGATCAGCAGCGACAGTGCCACGACGTCACCGGTGGCCATGCCGCCGGTCAGCGCGAGCCAGCCGCCCAGGCCGTAGACCAGGGCCAGCGCCAGCGCCGACACGAGCGTCAGCGCCGTCACGAACACCCACTGCACCATCGCGGTGCGCACGCCGATGTCGCGCACCCGCGCCGCGCGCGCCACGAACTCCGCTGTCTCCTCGGCGGGGCGCCCGAACAGCTTGACGAGCGTGGCGCCCGGTGCGGAGAACCGCTCGGTCATCTGCGTGCCCATCCGGGCGTCGTGCTCGGCCGACTCCCGCTGCAGCGCCGCGAGCCGCCTGCCGACCCGGCGCGCGGGCAGGACGAACAGCGGCAGCAGCACCAGGGCGAGCACCGTGACCTGCCAGGACAGCGTGAGCATCACCCCGAGCGTCAGCGCGAGGGTGACGAGGTTGCCCGCCACCCCGGACAGCGTGTCGCTGAACGCGCGCTGCGCGCCGATGACGTCGTTGTTGAGCCGGCTGACCAGCGCCCCGGTGCGGGTGCGGGTGAAGAACGCCACCGGCTGGCGCTGGACGTGGTCGAACACCGCGGCCCGCAGGTCGAGGATCAGCCCCTCGCCGAGCGTCGAGGACAGCCAGCGCTGCGCCACCCCGAACCCGGCGACGGCGACGGCGATGACCGCGATCAGCGCGGCCAGTCCGAGCACGGTGCTCGCCGGACCGCCGTTGACGATCGCGTCGACGACCCGCCCCGCGAGGACCGGGGTGGCCACCCCGAGCGCCGCGCCGACCACGCTGAGCACCAGGAACAGACCGAGCCGGCGGCGGTGCGGGCGGGCGAAACCGGCGATCCGGCGCAGCGTCGCCCGGGAGAACGACCGGCGCTCGTCGTGCGCGTGCGCTGCCTGGTACATCGAGTGCCAGGCCACCATCTCCATGCTCATGGGGCGACCGTAGGAGTTGAACCTCGGTGCAGGTCAAGGTCCCGACCGCCGGGATCGTGCGATCTCTGACAACCTTGCGCCGTGACCACGGGCCAGGGGACGACGAGCGAGGGCGCCAACAGGGGCCGGGGCACCGCCATCGGTGACGGTGTGAGCTGGACGGCCCGGTGGAGCCTGCGGCTCGTCCTGGTCTCGGCCGGGGCGGTGC
The DNA here is from genome assembly GCF_014235185.1 of Pseudonocardia petroleophila. Classification (NCBI taxonomy): domain Bacteria; kingdom Bacillati; phylum Actinomycetota; class Actinomycetes; order Pseudonocardiales; family Pseudonocardiaceae; genus Pseudonocardia; species Pseudonocardia petroleophila. The sequence continues at coordinate 3,075,282 of NZ_CP060131.1, forward strand.
TGCTGTGGGTCCTGATCGGCGCGCTGTGGTCGGTGGTGCTGCCGACGCTGCTCGCCGTGATCCTCGCGACGGTGCTGTGGCCGCCCACGGCGTGGCTGCGCGCGCACCGCTTCCCGCCCGCGCTCGCCGCCGGCACGGTGCTGCTCGGCGGCATCGTCGTGCTGGCCGGGCTGCTCACGCTGATCAGCACGTCGGTGGCGGGCAGCATCGGCCAGATCGCCGCGAGCGCCACGTCCGGCATCCAGGCCATCCGCGACTGGCTCTCCGGGCCCCCGCTCAACCTCGGGCAGAGCCAGCTCGACGACTACATCCAGCAGGCCACCGCGCAGCTCCAGCAGAGCGTGTCGACGATCGCGACCAGCGTCGTCACCGGGGTCGGCGGTGTCGCGTCGGGCGTCGTCACCGCCCTGCTGACGCTGGTGCTGGCGTTCCTGTTCGTCAAGGACGGCCCGCGGTTCCTGCCGTGGGTCCGGACCGTCGCCGGGGACGGCGCGGGCGGGCACCTCGCGGAGGTCTTCCGGCGGATCTGGAAGACCCTCGGCGACTTCATCCGCACCCAGGCGATCGTCAGCCTCGTCGACTCGGTCCTGATCGGTGCGGGGCTGCTCATCCTCGGCGTCCCGCTCGCACTGCCGCTGGCCGTGCTCACGTTCCTGGCCGGGTTCGTCCCGATCGTCGGGGCGATCGTCGCCGGGGCGCTCGGTGTGCTGGTGGCGCTGGTCAGCAACGGGTTCACCACCGCCGTCATCGTCCTGGTGATCATCGTCGCGGTGCAGCAGATCGAGGGCAACGTGCTGCAGCCGATCCTGCAGTCGCGCAGCCTCGGCCTGCACTCGGCCGTCGTGCTGCTCGCGGTCACCGGTGGCAGCACGCTCTACGGGATCGCGGGCGCGTTCCTCGCGGTGCCGGTCGTCGCCGCGGCGGCGGTGGTGGTGCGGTACCTGGGGGAGCGGATCGACGAGCGCACGGGCGTCACCGGCACCCCGGACGCCGCGGTGCCCGAACCGGGTCCCGCGACCTACCTCGACGGCCCGACCCCTCCCGAGGACGCGGCCGACGGCGACCCGGACCCCGACCCCGACCCCGATACCGGCCGCCGGCCCGGCCCCGACGACCCGGACGAGGTCGTCGAGAAGCCGGTTTGATCACCGCTAGGCTGCCCGCGTCGCCGCCCAGGGGGGCGGCCCCGTCGCGAAGGCGCATGTCATGAGTCCTGTGGACGAGATCCTGTCGCAGATCCCGATGAGCCAGCTCGCCGGCCGGCTCGGGGTGGACGAGCGGACCGCGGAGGCGGCGACGCGGCAGGCGCTGCCCGCGCTGCTGGGCGGCATCCAGGCCAACACCGACGACCCCGGCGGCGCGTCGTCGTTCGCGAACGCCGTGCAGCAGCACGACGCCGGGCTCGCGGCGGGCGGGGTCGATCTCGCGCAGGTCGACACCGCCGACGGCGACAAGATCGTCGGGCACGTGTTCGGCGCGAACCGCGGCCAGGTCGTGCAGCAGCTCGGCAGCACCGGCGCGCTCGGCGGGAAGGTGGGCCAGGACCTCATCGCCCAGCTGCTCCCGATCCTCGCCCCGATCGTCATGTCGTGGCTGGCCTCGAAGCTGACCGGCGGCGCGGCCCCGGCCCCCACGCCCGCCCCGGCCCCGCAGGCCCCCGCGGGCGGCGGCGGGATCGGCGACCTCCTGGGCGGCATCCTCGGCGGCGTGCTCGCCGGCGGCGGCTCCGGCGGGGCCCCGAACATCGGCGACCTGCTCGGCGGCCTGCTCGGCGGCGGCCGCAAGTAGGCCCGCCGCGCCCCCGCTCTGCTCTGCTCACCTCTACGCACCACCCCGGTGCGTAGGGGTAAGCAGAGCAAAGCGGTCAGACCACGACACCCATCGGCCGGCCGCGGTCGTCGATCTCCGGACCCAGCACCTCGTGCACCCCGTCCGCGAACCGCCGCGCCGACCACGCCGCCGCCAGCGCGTCGAGCACGTCGTCGAGGCGGGCGCCCGCGGGCAGGTCGGCGAGGGCGGCGGGCACGTCGAGCCAGCGGCTCAGGGCGGCGATCCGCTGCCCCGAACCGCGCGCGGTCTTCTTCGACGCGAACACCACGTCCGGGGCGAGCCGGCGCAGCGCGAGCTCCGGGTGCACCTCGACGACGTGCGCGGGCCGCGTCGGCAGCGCGTCCCAGTCGAGGATCTTCGGCCCGATGTGGAAGCTCTGCAGGCTGATCCCGCGCCCGGTCAGCTCGCGGGCGACCGCGCACGCCTCGGCGTGATCGGGGGCCTGCAGCACCGCCCGCGGCGGCGCCGGGAACACCGACGACCGGGCCCGGCCCAGTGCCCGCGCCGTCTCGACGTCGCAGGCCCGGGGCGCCGGCCCGGCGGAGAGCCCGAGCGGGATGTCGACGCCCACGGCCGCGCAGCCGACGGTGTCGGCGAGCACCGCGGCGGCGTCGGCGCACACCGACCAGGCGACGCCCCCGGCCCCGACGCGGGCCACCACCCACCCGCCGGGAACCCCGTCCACCCCGGCCACCGCACCCATGGGGCACGATTGTGCCCGTGCGCGTCTACCTCGGCTCCGACCACGCCGGCTTCGAGCTCAAGGCCAAGCTGGTGGAGCACCTGACCACCCTGGGCCTCGAGCCGATCGACGTCGGCCCGGCCACCTACGACCCCGACGACGACTACCCGCCGTACTGCGTCGAGGCGGCGCTGCGGACGGTCGAGGACGACGAGAGCCTCGGCGTCGTCATCGGCGGGTCGGGCAACGGTGAGCAGATCGCGGCCAACAAGGTGCCCGGGTGCCGCGCCGCGCTGGCCTACAACGACGACACCGCCCGGCTCGCGCGCGAGCACAACGACGCGCAGGTCGTCGCGATCGGGGCGCGGATGCACATCCTCGAGGAGTCGCTCGCGATCGTGGAGACGTTCCTGACCACGCCGTTCTCCGGGAACCCTCGCCACCAACGGCGCATCGACATGCTCGCCGAGTACGAGCGCACGGGCGAGGCCCCCGCCGTCCCGAATGCCTGAGGGACACACGCTCCACCGCCTGGCCCGGACCCACCGGCGCCGGTTCGTCGGGAAGCCGGTCGAGGCGTCCAGCCCGCAGGGCCGGTTCGCCACGAGCGCCGAGATCGTCGACGGGCGGGTGCTGGAGCGCGCCGAGGCGCACGGCAAGCACCTGTTCCACCACTACGGCCCGGACCTCGTCGTGCACGTCCACCTCGGGCTGTACGGGAAGTTCAGCGACGTGAAGGTGCCCGTCGACCCGCCGCGCGGGCTGGTGCGGCTGCGCCTGGTCGGGCCGACGCACTACGCCGACCTGCGCGGGCCCACCACCTGCGAGCTGATCACCGACCACGAGGCCGACGCCGTCCACGCCCGCCTCGGCGTCGACCCGCTGCGCGAGGACGCCGACCCGGACCGTGCGTGGGCCCGGATCTCCCGTTCCCGTGCGCCGCTGGCCACCCTGCTCATGGACCAGACCGTGATCGCGGGCGTCGGGAACGTCTACCGCGCCGAGGCGCTGTTCCGGCTGGGTCTCGACCCGCTGCTGCCGGGCAGGGCGCTCGACCGCCCCACCTGGGACGCGCTGTGGGCCGACCTGGTCGACATGCTCCGGGACGGGGTCAAGCGCGGGAAGATCGAGACGCTGCGCCCCGAGGACGACCCCCGGATGCTCGACGCCCCCGACCGGGGAGCCCTGTGTGCCCGTCGCGTCTACACCTACCGGCGCACCGGACGGCCCTGCCTGGTGTGCGGCACGCCGATCGCGCACGAGAAGCACCTGGCCCGCAACCTGTTCTGGTGCCCCACCTGCCAGCCCGCGAGCTGAGCGGGACGAACCCGTGCCGTCCGGGCACGGACGGCACGGGCCCGGGCCGGTGACGAGAGGGGGGCCGCCACCGGCCGGGGGTCGGACGCGGATGTACGGTCCGCGACCCCGTGCGTGGATTCGGTACCGGTGATCGTTTCGTTACCCCGACCGGTGGGCGGTCCCGACGACGGCGGAGCGCGCCGCACCGGCACCCCGCGGCCCGCCGGCCGCCAGCTCGGCCAGCCGCCGGATCGAGCAGGGGAACCGCTCGCGGTGCGCGCTGTGGCCGCGGCACCAGCCGTCGGCGCCGGGGGAGTGCTCGGCGAGCAGCTGGGTGACCAGGTCCGGGGAGGCGGCGAGCTGCTCCGCGCACTCGGTGAACAGATCCTTCGCCATGACGACTCCCTGAGCTGTACCCGACTCCAGTTCATCGTCTCCGTGCGCGCAGGGGTGTTCGGTTCGGCCTCCGCCCCAGGATCAGCCGATGGTCGCAGTGTGGTCCGTCCGTGTTCGCCCGTTGGGGGAGCGGCCTGTCATTCCGGCGGCCACACCTGGCCCGGGTCGAGGTGGGTCGGCAGGCCGAACTCCGGGAACAGCGCCGGGTCGATGAAGCTGTGCTGGGCGGCGATGAGGTCGCCCCGGAACTCCAGCAGCTGGATGCCCCAGGGGTCGTGCCCGCCGTGCCCGTCGGGCCGGTAGGAACCGAACCCGTGCAGCCCGTTGCCCGTGATCGGCAGCAGCCGCGAGCCCTCGCAGCCCGACCCCGGTCCGACGAACCACTTCGCCATCTCGTCGCGCCCCTGGATCCACAGCTCGTACGGCGGCATGGACAGCACCGCGTCCTCGTGCAGCAGCGCCACGAGGCCCTGCACGTCGTAGCTCTCGAACGCCGTGAGGTAGCGCGCGAGGAGCGCCTGCTGGTCGGCGGTGACGGGGGCCGTCTGCTCGACGTCGCGCGCGGCCAGGGTGGCCCGGGCCCGCTGCAGCGCGCTGTTGACCGACGCCACCGACGTCTCCAGCAGCTCCGCGACCTCGCTGGCCTGCCAGGCGAGCACCTCGCGCAGGATCAGCACCGACCGCTGCTTCGCGGGCAGGTGCTGCAGCGCGGCGACGAACGCCAGCCGGACGCTCTCCTTCGCCGCGGTGAGCTCGGCCGGATCGGCCGTGGCGGGCAGCACCCGCTCGTCGGGCATCGGGCCCACCCACTCGTAGTCGGGCCGCTTCGCGTCGGTGAACGCCTCCACCCGCGACGCCGGCCCCAGGTCGACGGGGCGGGCGCGCCGCTTCTGGCTGCGCAGCATGTCGAGGCAGACGTTGTGGGCGATCCGGTAGAGCCACGACCGCACCGCCGAGCGGCCCTCGAACCCGTCGGCCTTCCGCCAGGCCCGGACCATCGTCTCCTGGACGGCGTCGTCGGCCTCGAAGGAGGAGCCGAGCATGCGGTAGCAGTAGCCGGTGAGCTCCCGGCGGTACTGCTCCAACTCCTCGGGCCGGACATCGACGGGCGTGGTGGTCGTCACGGCGGCGACCCTACCGCCGACCCCCGACAGGACGCGCCGATGATTTTTCCGGCCCCGGCCGGTCCTACCCATGAAGGACCACGACGAGAGGACCGACGATGGCACTGCCCGAGATCGCCACCCGCGAGGAGTGGGTCGCCGCCCGCACCGCCCTGCTGGAGCGCGAGAAGGAGCTGACCCGCGCCCGCGACGCCGTCAACGCCGACCGCCGCAGGCTCCCGATGGTGGAGATCACCGCCGACTACCGCTTCGCCGGCCCGGACGGCGAGATCGGCCTGCTCGACCTGTTCGAGGGCCGCCGCCAGCTGATGGTCGGCCACTTCATGTTCCCGCCCGAGTGGGACGAGGGCTGCCCGAGCTGCTCGGCGGGCGCCGACGAGATGTCCGACGGCCTGTTCGACCACCTGCACACCCGCGACACCACGCTCGTACAGGTGTCCCGGGCGCCGCTGGAGAAGATCGAGGCGTACAAGGCGAAGAAGGGGTGGACGTTCCCCTGGTACTCCTCGTACGGCACCACGTTCAACCACGACTTCGGCGTCACGCTCGACCCCGCCGTCGCCCCGCCCGTCTACAACTACCGCGAGCTGGAGTCGGCGGAGTGGCCCGTCGAGCTCCCGGGCCTGAGCTGCTTCCTGCGCGACGGCGAGCGCGTCTTCCACACCTACTCCCAGTACGCGCGCGGAGCGGAGTCGACGGGCGGGTCGTACTACTTCCTCGACCTCACCGCGCTCGGCCGCCAGGAGGACTGGGAGGAGCCGAAGGACCGCTCGGCCGACGTGCGCGGCAACCGGCCCGACTTCGCGTCCTGACCGGCCCGCCGGTCACCGCTCGGCGAGCCCGGCCAGCACGGGCGGCAGCGGGTCCCGGTGCAGGACGCCGAGGCGCTGGGTGGCGCGCGTCAGCGCGACGTAGAGGTCCGCCGGGCCGTGGCGGCCGTCGGCGTGGATCCGGTCGGGATCCACGACCAGCACGGCGTCGAACTCGAGGCCCTTCGTCGCCGACGCGGGCACGCCACCCGTCCCGATCACGACGCTGGTGCCCGCGCGCCCGGCCTCATCGCGCACGAACTCCTCGACGGCGGCGGGCAGCTCGTCGTCGGTGACCCGTCGCGACCACGGCCGCACCCCGCACGCCCGCACGGACTCCGGCGGCCGGGCGTCGGGGGCGAACTCGGCGAGCACCGCACCGGCGACGGCCATGATCTCCGCGGGGGTGCGGTAGTTGACCGTCAGCGACCGGTGGACCCAGCGGCCGGGCACGTACGCGTCCAGCACCGCTGCCCACGAGGTGGCCCCGGCCGCCGACGGTGACGTGCCGGCCCGGAACGAGGTCGCCCGTGGTCAGGAACACCACGTCGGACTCGCCCAGCGACGGCAGCACGCGGCTGATGTGGGTCAGGAACGCCGGGTTCGGGCCGACGACGAGCACGCCGTTGCGCTCGATCCGCTCCCGCTGCGTGTAGAGCAGGTAGGCGACGCGGTGCAGCGCCACCACCGTCTTGCCGGTGCCGGGGCCGCCCTCGATCACGAGCACGCCCGGGTGGTCGAGCCGGATGATCTCGTCCTGCTCGGCCTGGATCGTCGCGACGATGTCGCGCATCCCCTCACCCCGCGGTGCGTCCACGGCCGCCAGCAGCGCGGCGTCGCCCCGCGTGTCGCCGTCGGGCCGTCCCAGCACCTCGTCGGTGAACTCGACGACCCGGCGCCCCCGGGAGTGGAACTGCCGCCGCCGCCGCATTCCCTCCGGGTGCGCACCCGCGGCGGTGTAGAAGGCGCGCGCCGCCGGGGCCCGCCAGTCCAGCAGCAGCGGCGCGTAGTCGTCGTCGGCGTCGAACAGGCCGATCCGGCCGATGTAGGAACGGTCGCCGGACAGCGCGTCCATCCGGCCGAAGCACAACCCCTCGTCCGCGACGTGCAACCGCTTCACCTGCTTCGCCGCGGCCCGGACCTCGACGTCCCGCTCGACGGCGGTCCCGTCGTGGCTCCTCAGCGCCGCGTCGTGCTCCGCCTGCACCCGCGCGCGCTCGGCGTCGAGCCGCACGTGGAGCCCGGCCACGTAGGCCCGCTCGGACGCCAGTCCCTCGTCGTACCCGGGAGTTGACACAGGTCCTCAACGGTGTTTCCCGGGTCGATCCACCGGTGGATGCGCACCGGCCACCGTCGGTGCTGATGGTCGGGGTGGCGGGATTTGAACCCACGGCCCCTCGCTCCCAAAGCGAGTGCGCTACCAAGCTGCGCCACACCCCGTCGGGCCGAGTGTAGGCGCGTGGGTCGAGAAAGTTCTCCGCTGGTCTGAACGGTGGGCGACTGCGGCGCGTAGCTACGGACGAACCGGTACGAACCAGTCGCCGGGCCTGTCTCCGGGAGGAACCCATGCGCCCCACAGTCCGCCGGATCGCCGTCCTCAGCGCGATCACCACCGCCTCCGTCGCCCTGTCCGCGGGGGTGGCCTCCGCCCAGGACACCGAGGTGCCGGAGCCCAGCACCTTCACGAGCATGTTCACCGCGATGGCCACGCCCGACATGGTCATCAACAACGACGGCGTCGCCACCCCGGGCGAGGAGGGGGCCACCGGCACCTTCAACTACCGGATCAACAGCGACGACGAGATCATCTGCTACGACATCACCCTGAACGGCGTCACGCCGCCGTACATGAGCCCGGCGCGCACCGCGACGCACATCCACGAGGCCGAGGCCGGTGCCGCCGGCCCGCCGCGGATCGCGTTCCCGAACCCCGAGGACGACGGCAGCGGCACCCTGCGCAGCGAGGGCTGCCTGCAGGGCCCGTTCACCACCGGCGTGGCGCCCGAGGGCACCGACACCGGTGAGGGCTTCACGCTCGACCAGATCGAGGCCGACCCGTCGGCGTTCTTCACCGACACCCACACCGCGAACTTCACCGCCGGTGCGGTGCGCGGGCAGCTGACCAGCGTGCCGATGGGCGGCGTCGCCACCGGCGCCGGTGGCGCGGCAGGCGACGACTGGGCGCCGGTCGCGCTCGGTGCCGCCGCGCTCGTCGGCGTCGCGGGCGTCGGCACCGTCGTGGCCCGGCGGCGTGCGCAGGACTGACCTGCTCGTCGGTCTCGCCGTCGCCGCACTCGTGCTCGTCGCCGGGTGCGGGGCGGCGCCGGTCGCGGCCCCCGCTGCTCCCGCCCCGGCTGCTCCCGCCACGACGGCCGTCGTCCCGCCGGCCGTCGTGGCCCCGGCCGAGCCCGCGAGCGTCGCGATCCCGTCGATCGGCGTGCGTTCGGACCTGCTCCACCTGGGTCTGGCCGCCGACGGCTCCGCGGAGGTTCCGGAGGACTACGCACTGGCGGGCTGGTTCCGCGAGGGCGGGCGGCCCGGCGGCCGGGGGCCGACGGTGCTGCTCGGGCACGTCGACTCGCGCGACGGTCCCGCCGTCTTCTACCGGCTGCGCGACCTCGGGCCCGGCGACGTCGTCGAGGTGGCGACGGGGGACGGCACGGTGGCCCGCTACGCCGTCGACCGCACCGAGCAGGTGCCGAAGGACGAGTTCCCGACCTTCGCCGTGTTCGGCGCGACGGCCGACGACGTCCTGCGGCTCGTCACCTGCGCAGGCGACTTCGACCGCGGCGAGCGCAGCTACACCGACAACCTGGTGGTGCACGCCACCCGGGTGTGACGGGTGGTGGCACCACCGCGGGTCCGCATGATGACGCCCTCCGTTCCCCGCCGTCGCGCCGCCAGGCTGGTCCCACCGACGACGGACCACAGGAGAGCACCATGAGCACCGAGATCATCAGCAGCGTCGACCTGGTCGACACCGACGGCGACGGCTACGCCGAGACCGCCGTCATCGACTCCGACGGTGACGGCTGGGTCGACGTCGTCACCACCGACGTCGACGGGGACGGCTACGCCGACGTCGCCGAGTACGACACGGACGGCGACGGCTGGGTCGACGTGACCGCCGTGGACGTCGACGGCGACGTGGTGGCCGACGAGGTCTCCCTCGACGCCGACGGCGACGGGTACCAGGAGACGGTCGTGACCGGCCCGGACGCGGCGGTGTTCCCGGTGGACCCGCTCGCCTGACGCCACCTCGGGACCCCGGCCGAGTGCGTCCGCTAGAGTGGCGGACGCCCGGCCTGCCGGGCACTGCGGGCGTAGCTCAATGGTAGAGCCCTAGTCTTCCAAACTAGCTACGCGGGTTCGATTCCCGTCGCCCGCTCCACGTCTGACCAGCACGTTTAGCTCCACCGGCCGATCATGGTCGGCCCTCATGGGATCAAATGTGGTGCGAACCGCGCTACGCTACCGAGATGGCGCGAGGTTCCGCGGCCGGTCAGAGCCGCGCACGGGGGAGCATCGAGCCGCTGCCGAGCGGCGCTCTCCGCGTGTCCGTCTACGCGGGCATCGACCCCGTGACGGGCAAGCGGCACTACCTCAAGGAGATCGTCAAGGCGGGCCCGAAGGCCCAACGCGAGGCCGAAGCGGCCCGCAATCGATTGCTCAGCCAGGTCGCCGAGAAGCGCAACCCCCGCACGAGCGCGACCGTCGACCAGCTCCTCGAGCGTTACCTCGACCAGTTCGCCGGCTCCCCGAACACGTTGGAGCTCTACCGCACGCACGTCCGCAACCACATCTCGCCGTGCCTCGGGCACGTGCGAATCGGCCAGCTCGACGCCGAGACCCTGGATTCGTTCTACGGCGAGCTCCGGCGATGCCGTCGTCGCTGCTCGCGGAGGCGGGAGATCGACCACCGGGTCGCCGAGCCGCACGAGTGCGACGACCGCTGCGTCCGGCACCAGTGCAAGCCGTTGGCGCCGACGACCATCCGGCACATTCACTTCATCCTGTCCGGCGCCTACAAGCGCGCGGTCCGGTGGCGGTGGTTGAGCGTGAACCCGATGGCGCAGGCCGAGCCGCCGCCGGCTCCGAAGCCAAACCCGCAGCCGCCGACGGCCGCGCAGGCGGCCCGGATCGTCAAGGAGTCATGGCGAGATCCGGACTGGGGGGCGCTGGTTTGGACCGCGATGACGACCGGGGTCCGACGAGGCGAGATGTGCGCGATCCGGGTCTCGTCGGTCGACCTGGACGAGGGTCGCGAGACGATCTGGCTGCGATGGGCCATCCGCCGCGAGCCGGGCGCGGGGTGGCTCGAGGCGGACCTCAAGACGCACCAGCAACGGCGGATCGCGCTGGACGCGGAGACCGTCCTGGTGCTGCGTCAGCAGATCGAGCGGTGCCGGGTCCGCGCGGAGGCGCTCGGGTTCGAGTTCCCGGCCGATGGCTTCCTGTTCTCCGGGTCGGCCGACGGGTCGACGTTCCTGACGCCGGACAGCGTGACCCAGCGCTACGACCGGATGGTGACGCGGCTCGGCGTCGAGACGACCATTCACAAGCTGCGGCACTACTCGGCAACCGAGCTGATCGCCGGAGGAGTCGACCCGCGGACTGTCGCCGGCCGTCTCGGACATGGCGGCGGTGGGACGACCACGCTCAAGGCGTACTCCGCGTGGGTGTCGGAGGCGGACCAGCGCGCGGCGAAGGGACTCGGCGCGGGGATGCCGGAGCGGCCGGCCGAGCAGGACGAGGCCGACCTGATCAAGGCGGAGCCGAGGTACCCGTATCAGGCCATCGCGGCCACGGTCGCGCGTCAGGTCGCGGACGGAACGCTCCCGCCGGGTGCGCCGGCACCGACGGCGGCCGAACTGGCGACCCGACACGGGGTGTCGCTGGCGACCGCCAAGCGATCTCTTGTGTTGCTGACCGAGTGGGGCACGCTCGCGCGGCACGGCCGCAACGAGCTTCGCGTCGTCGGGCCGGTGCTCGTTGCTTCGGTTCCACTCGAGCCGGTCGCACCGCCGACCGAGGACGGCCAGACCGGCATGCTGCTCGCGCTCACGGTCCGGCGCCGCGGGACCGAGGTCGCACGGTTCTCGACTTTCGCCGACCCGGCCAGCTCATCCGAGCTGCACGAGGTGCTCGCCGCCGCGGTCGCCCGAGCGGGAGGCGAGCCGGAGGAGATCACAGACTACGAGATGGACGTGCGTCTGCCCGCCGTGCCAGCACCAATCCTCACGTTCGTGGCTTCCTCCCGGACAGGGTGAGCCAGCGAGGTGCTTGCGGCCACGGCCCGACGGGCCATGGTGGCTGTGTGAACTCTGTCCTGCTAGCTGCCTGTGGGATGCTGGCGCTTGGCGGTGTGAGCTGGTACGGCGAAAGGGCGCGTACAAGGTGGCTGAAGCGACGATAGATCTGCAGGACGAGTTGGAGACGCACCGCAGAGCTGTCGATACTGAGTATTTCGATCTTTCTATTCGTGAGATCGTAAGAATGGTCGAGTCGGCAGAGGTTGTAGTTGCGCCCGCGTATCAACGCCAGTTTCAGTGGAAGCCAGATGTGCAGTCTGCACTAATTGAGTCACTCCTCCTGGGGCTGCCTATTCCAGCAATATTCGTGGCGACTAATCGAGACGGCACGTGGGATGTGGTTGACGGTCTTCAGCGAATCGCTACCATCATGAGATTCCACGGCATTGACGTCCCCGATGCGCCTCAGTTGCAGTTTGCTGAAGATTCGTTAGAGCTGACGGGTCTGACTCAGCTAACGAGCTTCAACTCGCTAAAGTATGACGATCTGCCGATGCCAATCAGGCTCATGTTGGGAAAGCGTTACCTCCGGGTGCAGGTGCTTAGTGACAAGTCTGACACCGACGTACGCTTCGAGCTCTTTCGCCGTCTGAATGCGGGAGCGATCGCCCTCTCATCGCAAGAGATTCGGGCCTGCGTGTTCGGAGGTCCGTTCAATAGGATGCTCGAGGAACTGGCTTCGACTGATGAGTTTCAGTCTCTCCTCAAGTTGAGGCCAAAGAACCAGCACAATGCGACTGCTGCCGAACAGGTATTGAAGTTCTTTGCATATCGCGACTCCATGGACACCTTCGACGGAAAAGTCACGAGATTCTTGAATGACTACATGAAAAGCCGGGTCAACGACTCTGATCTGGAGTCGGATCGAGCACTATTCATGAAGGCTGTCGCCATCTTGCGAGAGTCTGTCGATGGGCCGTTCAAGCGAGATCGGGTATCCACAACGCCGCTGAATCAGCTCGAGGCGGTTCTAATTGGAATATCTCTGGTCATTGGCTCGGGGGAAGAGCCCGTTAGGCCGCCGGCCGGATGGCAGGACGATGCGACACTTGTCGAGGCGAGCACTAAAGGAACGAACAGCCGCGCGATGCTTACTCGTCGTGTGAATCGCGCCAGGGAACTTTTCACCGGGGCAGCATGACCGGAACTGTTTCTGCGACGTTCGATCGCGCGCGCGAGGCGCTTGAGCGAGAGGGTCGCCGCCTGGACTCGATAACGGCGGCTGCCGTCGGTGTGACGTCGTTCGATCACGATGGATTTAACGCGATTAGCAGAGCACTCTCCTTTGTTGTGATGGGAGGGGTCCTGGAGGATTGGTCCAGGGAGATCTCGTCGGCAATATCAGCCGATGTGGACAATCTTGGACTGCAGCGTCGCCATCTTCCAATCACGGTGATCGCGGCGATGGAGGCATCAACATTCCGACAATGTGGGAATGACAATGTTTCGGGGCTGATGGCGCGTGCTAGAGTGATTAGCTCAGCAACTCTGCATGCCAGCGACGCTCGCCCTGTACTCCAATTCGGAGATCTGTTTAGCCTTGCTGATGGAAGCACGATCAGCGACAAGCATTTCGAGGCCCTCTGGATGGTTTTAGGTCTTGAGGGCGAATGGCGCAACCACCCGAACGACTCCCTACTGCTGAGGGAGATCCGAGACAAGCGGAATGATGTCGCACACTGGAAAGAGGATCCTGTTGAGATTGGCAGGAAGAAGCGTGCTTCTGATCTTCGGGCGATGGTCGATCGGCTCATAAGGCTGCTCGACCATATCGAGCTTAGTCTCTTGTATTGGCTAGACGGAGCGCGAATGACGGCAGGACCAGCGGCGACATCGGCGAGTCCGTGATGTGTCGCCTCGACCGAACCGCCTGCACGCGGAGGGAGTGTAGTGACCGCCAGCGGCTGGGCTGATTCACCGACTGGCGAAGGGATGCTGCCACTGCTCCTCGATAGCGGTAGGGCGTTCTCGCGAACCTTATCTCCCAAGAGGCCATCTACGGAAACGGCAGGCTTGGCGGACGTCTTCCCTTACTATGCCGGCTTCTCATTCCGGTGGGCAATGGCTGAGCTTGAGCATGGGCTGAGTGGACCTGACGGTGGCTGGGTTCTCGATCCTTGGAACGGAAGTGGGACCACAACCCGAGCGGCTCAACAGCTTGGGCTTCGGTCTGTCGGGATCGATCTGAATCCTGCTGCCAGTGTGGTCGCGGCATTGCGTAGTCAGACCCAGGACGCAATGGCGGAGGTAGGGAAGTTGGAGCTTCCTGAGCAGTCCACGGATCTGCCTCCTGGCCCACTGCGGTACTGGTTCAAGGATGAGGTAAGTAGACGCCTCGTGCAGTGGCTCAGTCAAGGAAACCAGAAGCTTGACGCGTTGGATCGGCAGCTGAAGATCGTCGCACTATTCCGTACAGTGCGCCGCTTGACCAGTTCATTCCAGGGGTCCAATCCCACCTGGGTTAGACGGTCAAGGAAAGAATCGGATCGTATTGGCCTCCCGCTGGAGTCTCTCGATGAGTTGATCGTGAGCGAGCACAAGTGGCTTCTCGATAGACTCCGTTCGGACGAAGCTGAGCGTACTGGCAGCGTGCGCTTAGCGACTGCGTCTGCAGCTCGACTTCCAATCCCCGATGATTCAATAAGTATGATCCTGACCTCCCCTCCATACCTGACTCGCATTGATTACGGGGTTGCCTACGCACGAGAGCTTGCAGTGCTGGGTATTGATATCTGGGGCGAAAGTACGATCCGGCTAGACCTGATGGGGACGACGCTGACTCGCGTGAAAAAATCGCAGCCTGCCGCGATGAGCACGGCAGCGCGTGACCTGTTGGTAAATGTCTCTGCCCACAGCAGTAAGGCGTCCCATAGCTATTACAGTCAGCAGGCCCATCAATACGTGGCGGACTTGGGTCTTGGGTTGGGCGAGATCTCTCGAGTGTCTCGTCCGGGGGCTTTCCTTACGCTGGTTGTGCAGGATTCATACTACAAGGATGTTCATGTTCGGCTGGCTGATATATGTATCGGCGAGGCTGAACTGCGGGGGTGGAAAATGATAGAACGAATTCCATTCTCGGTCAGGCGCTCGCTGGTTTCACTAAACAGTGCTGCGCAGAGCTATAAGAAGCAGGCAGTAGTCGAGAGTGTGATCCGATTGCAGTTCGACGGTTGAGTCGTGTGTATCGGCGCCGGCTACTGCGCTCCGCGTGCGGATCTGTCGGAGGCCGCATGGCAGGCTTGAGCTGAGAGGTACCCAGCCTGAAACTACGACGCCGGATACGCTTGTGGCCAGCAGGGAGCAGATCTCCTGTTCGGGCATAGTTCAGTGCATCGACCGGACCGCTAGGGAGGGATGCAGTGTGGCGCCGCGAGGCACCTACCGCCAGATCGCCGCGGAGCTCCGCGGACGCATCGGCTCCGGTGAGCTGTTGCCCGGCGCACTCGTTGCGTCGGAGATGGCTCTCGTTCAGGAGTACGGAGTGTCGCGGGGGACAGTCCGGTCGGCGCTGGCTCTGCTCGTCGATGAGGGCTTGGTTGAGGTGATTCCCGGTCAAGGTCGGCGCGTCGTCGGCCAGGCGGTCGGCGCCGAACCGACTACAGCCTACGAACGCATCGCACGCGAGCTGCAGCAGCGGCTTAACGACGGTGAGTTCGGGGCCGACGAGCCGCTCCCCAGCGAGGCCGAGCTGGTCGCCGCGTACGGCGTCTCTCGCAACACGGCCCGCCGGGCGTACCAGCGCCTTGCCGAGGCGGGTGCAGTCGTCATCCGGCACGGGGCCGGGGCGTTCCCCGCGCCACGCTGACGGACGGTTCGCAGGCGACTGGGCGGCGACTACGGTCGGATCATGACGTCGCCGCGGCCCGAGGACGACCGCTGGATCGTGCACAGCGAGCGGCCGATCTACGAGAACGAGTGGGTGACGGTCGGGCTCGCCGACATCTCGCAGCCGTCCGGGGACAGGTTCGAGCACCACACCGTGACGCTCCCGCCGGCCGCGATGACGGTCGTGCTCGACGACGCTGGCGAGCACGTGCTCATGTCCTGGCGACACCGGTTCGTTCCTGACATCTGGAACTGGGAGCTACCTGGTGGTCTTCTCGATGAGGGAGAGGAGCCGGCGACAACGGCCGCCCGCGAGGTCGAGGAGGAGACCGGCTATCGGCCGCGGTCGATCGAGCACCTCGTCACCTTCGAGCCCATGGTCGGTACGGTTCGCAGCGCTCACCATGTCTACCTCGCGCGAGGCGCCGAGCTGGTCGCGGAGCCGAGCGAGGTCAACGAGGGTGCCTTTCAGTGGATCGCGCTGACCGATGTGCCGGAGCTGATCGCGAAGGGCCGGATCTCGAACTCCGGTTCGCTGGTCGGGCTGCTGCACGTTCTCGCGTTCCGGTAGAGCGTCGCTCAGGCGCTGAGGAGACCTGCGATCCGGCGTCGCTGCCGTTCTGATCCGGTCCTGCCCGCGAGGTCGGCGGCCCGCTGCGCGTGCAGCCGCGATTCGGTGCTGTCGCCCCGCGCACGGAACGCGATGGCCAGGTCGACGCGCAGGCTCGCCTCGGCCCGGCCGTATCGCCCTTCACCCATGACGGCCAAGGCGTCCGACAGGTCGTCGATCGCCTGTTCGTCGCCGAGCCGGGCGAGGCAGTGGCCGCGCCAACGGGCGAGGTGGCCGGCGCCCAGCATCACGAACGGCAGCGAGTCGTCGGAGGCGCCGGCAGCGAGGTTGTCGGCTGCCAGATCCAGTGCGCGCAACGCGTTGTTCCGCTGACCATCCGCGGCCAGGGCTTCGCCTTCGGCGGCGTGCAGCCATGAGAGCAGTACAGCCGGCACACCCGATCCGGCGTCCTCGCGCGCCCGGCGGATCATCTCGCAGGCCTCGGCGGCTCGGTCCACGTCGAGGAGGATGAACGCCTGCTGCGCACGCGCGTACGCCAGGCCCGCCGGACGTCCGCTCTCGCGGGACGCAGCGGTGGCCACCTCGTGCAGCCGCCACGCTTCGTCGAGCCGCCCCATATCCAGCGCCTGCCAGCCCCCGAGCGCCGCGGCCTGGCCCAGCTCGTCGGCCGCCGCCTCCCGGTGCGGGCCCGGCAGGGCGTAGCGAACGAGCTTGACGATCTGCTCGACGTGGGCCGCGGTCTGCTGGTAGATCGTGGCCCCACCGAGCCGGCGGTCCATCATGCGGATGCTCTGCGTGTGCCCGCGCAGCAGCTCGACGAGGCCGCCGTCGAGACGCGACAGCGTGAGTCGTTCCGCCAGTTCGACGCTCTCGGGAGTGGGGGTGGCCGGCAGCTCGACGAGGCCCAGCTCGAGCGGGGTCTTGCCGTACGCGTCGCAGATCAGGTCCCGGTAGTAGCCGCTGACGGCGCCATCCTCGTTCTCCCACACGGCGATGCGCCGGTTGAGGCTCTTGTCAGCGACGAGCGGCTTCAACTTCCGCCGATGCGCCGCAACGCGGAGCTCGCGGATCAGCTGGGACTTCGTCCAACCGCGCTCCGCGCGTGCCTGCGCAAGCCGGTTGCCCACCTGATCCCCCTCCGCCTCAGCACCTCCACGATGCCGCCCTGACCAGCAGGAATCAACCCTAACGTCAGGGCGCCGCGTCACCCCACGTCATCCCGCGTCATCTGTTGGCGTCCCTGGCCCCGGCGGCAACCTCGGTCCTACGCGAGGCGGCGCCGATTGACTCAGGCATCACTCGTACCTAACATGTTCAGTACACGCACCGCACATGTACACAAGGAGCAGTGATGCGAGGTCAGAGCGGTTCCCAGGGGTCGGTGACGAATCCCCGCAAGTTCTACAGCGTGGCCGAGGTCGCGGACATGTTCGGCATGTCGCCGATGACCGTGTACCGGGCCATCTCGGCCGGAGAGTTCCCCGCCGTCCGCATCCGCGGCCGGCTGATCGTCCCGGCGAAGGCCATCGACGCCATGGCGGAGATCGCCACCGTCGAGCAGACCGTCGTCGACGTCGCCGGGTGGGTGAGCTAGCGATGGGGACCGTCGGACTTCTGATCTTCTTCGCCATCGTCGGCGCGGCGATCTGCGCGAAGGCGCGCGTCGCGGGCGGGGCGGTTGTGTTCGCACTGCTGGCCCTGGTGCTGTTCATCGGCACCCCGGCCGGCGCGGGTCTGCCCGGCATGGTCGCGGACTTCCTGTCCACGGTCGGCGCCGCATCCGAGCCGCTGACCGAGGGTTCGGGAGCAGTGGGATGAGCGCCCCGGCGACGAGGACGACCCGGCGCGAGCCAGTCGGCGGCCACGTGCGGCCGGAGGACTTCCGGCACCGAGCGGCCTGCAGGTCGGTCAATCCAGAAATTTTCTTTCCCGCAGCGGTAGCCGGCCCGGAGTTCGAGGCGCAGGTGTCGGTCGCGAAGGCCGTGTGCGCTGGCTGCCCGGTGCGGGAGCAGTGCCTGACCTGGGCGCTGAGACACCAGCCGGACGGGATCGCGGGCCAGATGACCGAGCACGAACGCCGCCAGGAGTTGGCCCGGCGCCGCGAGCGGCGGCGGGGCCGGCTCCCGCGGCCACGAACCCCGCAGCGCCCGGTGAATGCGTCACGCGCGGAGGTCGCCGAGGCCGGACGGGCCGCGATCGCGGCCGGGATGTCGGTGCGGGACGCGGCGGGGGAGTTCCTGGTCTCCGCCCGCACCGCGGGTCGCTGGGCCCGCTCCATCCACAGCACGACGTCGAGCGAGTGTCCGACCCACGTGGGGGAGGGGAGCACCGGCGGCCACCGGGCTCCCCTCCAGATCTCCCACACAGCAACCCAGGCAGGGACACGAGCGGAAGGGACCCGATCCTAGATGAACACCCCCGATGAGCACGATGACCGCCCGCGGGCGGTCCAGCTGGCCGAGGCCGGCGCTGAGGCCTGGGTGACGGTCGTCCGCCGCCAGCTCGATGCTTCGGCGGACCACAGCGACTTCTACGCCTTAGGCGGGGACATGGTCGCCACGCTGCGCGCGCTGCAGGACCTGGCCCGTCTGCTGGACCGGCAGGTGCAGCGCTACGGCGAGCAACGCGGGGTCTACGACGACTCCGACGAGGTCGACCCGCACCAGCGGCTCACCGCGGCCGCTGTCGAGCTGGAGGCCGTCGCCGAGGGGTTGGGTGCGGTGATCTGGTCGGCGGATCGCTACTGGAACGCCATCAGCCACATCGGCGTGGACGACACCCCGATGACCGGGCCGGCCGACGGCGAGGTGTCCCGGTGAGCCCGCGGACGGGTCGGGTGCGCCCGATCGGCGGCCCCGCCGCCGTAGTGGCTGGGCTGCACCGGTGGATCGACGACCACGACCCCCATGTGCAGGCCGCGATCTGGCTGCTGCTCGCCCACGAGGTGTGGCCACGACGCGCGGACTTCCGGCAGGCGTGCGTGCACCACAGCCCGGACGGCGGGTGGTGGATCGACTTCCGCGCCGCTCGCATCGCGTTCGACAACGGCGCATTCGACACCGCGGCGTCGACTGAGCTCGCGGTGCTCGACCTGGCGATCACCCTCGGGACTGACCGGTTCCGGTTCCGGGCAATGGGCCCGGGCAACGCTCGTGCGGTCGCTACGGCGGTCGCCCACGCGGTGGGAACGGACCGATGAACCTGTTCCTGGTGCTCGTGGTCTTGGTGGTCGCGGCCGGGGTGCTGTGGCGGCGCGGCTCGGCCGCCTACGCCCTGCTGTGCGTCCTGCTGGCAGGGTTCCCGGCGTGGGCCCTGCTGCGTCAACTCCCGTGGTGGGCCTACCTGATCGCCGCCGTGGTCGGCGCGGCGGTGGGGTGGCATCACCTGTCCCGCTCGGCCGCGCTGGTGACCCGCTGGTCCGGCCAGTCCCGACGTAAGGCCGGCGTCGCCTCCACCCTCGACGTCCTGCGCCACGCCTCCGCCCGCGCCATGCGCCGACGGGCCGCAACCGTGCGGCCGTCGCTGGCCGAGCTGGGCCGGTGGGCGCGGTGGCGGCTCCCGGTGGTCGAGGTCGCGATCGAGCTGTGCCGGACGGGTTGGTTGACGGTGTGGTCGCCGATCGAGGACGTCGTCATGATCTTCGGTGGGCCCCGGACCGGGAAGACCGGGTGGCTGGCCGGGCGGATCCTCGACGCCCCCGGCGCCGTCCTGGTCACTTCCACCCGCACCGATCTGTACGAGCTGTGCGCACCGCTGCGCGCCCGGCGCGGACCGGTGTACGTGTTCAACCCGGTCGGGCTCGGCGGGAAGGCGTTCGCTTCCACGATCACCTTCGACCCGCTGACCGGCTGCACGGATCCGGTGGCCGCGTCGGAACGGGCCACGGACATGATCGCCGCGGTCTCCCGGGCCGGCGGGGGTGGGGACCGGGAATTCTGGAACGGCCAGGCCCGCCGCGTGCTGACCGCGCTGCTGCACGCCGCGGCCCTAGGCGGGAAGTCCATCCACGAGGTGGGCCGCTGGGTCGCCAACGCCGACGAGGCGGCCCGGGAGGTGCCGGGGTTCCTGCGCCGGTCGGGGACGCAGGCGTTCGAGCAGGACCTGGCCCAATTCCTGGGCACGAACACGAACACGCGGACGTCGATCACCTCGACCGTGGCGCCGGCGTTGGGGTGGCTCAATCATCCCGACGCCGCACGCTCGGCGAAGACTGGCGCCGGCGGCGGGTTCGACGTCGAGCGGCTGCTGGCCGAGCGGGCGACGGTGTTCCTGCTCGGCGGGGAGGAGACCCAGACCGGTCCGTTGGTGTGTGCGCTGACCGGGCACATCGCCCGCGAGGCCCGCCGCCTCGCCGCCGGCAGCGCGAAGGGCCGGCTCGACCCGAACTTGACGTTGGCACTCGACGAGGCGGCGCTGATCTCCCCGGTCCCGCTGGAGAGCTGGACCGCGGACATGGGCGGGCGGGGCGTCACCATCATCGCCGCCTTCCAGTCCCGCGCGCAGCTTCTCGCGCGGTGGGGGGAGCACAACACCGCCACGATCCTGAACAACTGCGGCGCGGTGCTGGTGTTCGGCGGCACCCGCGACCGCGACGACCTCCAGTTCTGGTCCACCCTGGCCGGGGAGCGCGACGAACCGACCCTGACCACCGACATGCACGGCCGGGTCGCGTCGCGGACGACCCGACGGGTGCCGGTGCTCCCGGCGGCGCAGCTCGCGAACCTGCCCGCGGGCCGGGTGATGTTGATTCGCCGTGGCCTGGCCCCCGTGATCGGGCGGGTGCAGATGGCGTGGCAGCGCCGCGACGTCCGGCTGCTCGCCTTCCAGATCGCGCACCCCGCGCTGGCCGACCGCCTCGGCCGCTGGTCCGCGTCGACGCGCCGCGGATGGGCGTACCTGACCGGGCCCCTGGTCGCGGGGCTGCAGTGGACCCATTCCGCTGCCCGGCGGAGGTGGCGCGCCGTCGGTGCCGGGTTCGCGCGGGCCTTGCGCTGGGTGCTGGGCAGCACCGGCCAGACCGGAGCGCGCCACGTCCCGGTCGATCTCGACCCGCCCACGGTCGAACTGCCCGCCCCGGCCGCGCACACCAGCAACGGCCACTCCCACGCCCACACCACCGGAGGTGCCCCGTGAACGACCACCCGCACAACCGCCCGGGCGGTGCCCGGCCGTCGGTCGCCGAGATTGCCGCGCTGACCCGCCGGCCGCGGGAGCTGTCCGCGCCCGGCCGGACGGTCGACCCGCGCGAGCGGGCGGCGTTCCTGGCCGACAAGGACGCGCTGATCGCTCGCATCACCGACACCACGGACGCCGACTCCGACGCCGCGGACACGGACGCGGGCGGAGAGGGGCACGAGCACCTCGCCCGAACCGGACGTACCGACCAGGCGTCCGAGGAGGGGTGGTGGGCGCGGGCGGAGAGCACCGACCCGACGGTCGAGGCTGTCACGTTCGATGCGGCCGGCTACTACAGCGACGCCCGACTGGCCGCTATCGCGCAGGCCCGCGCCGCGGGTGACACCGAGCGGGCCGAGCGACTGCAGAACGCGCCGTGGTCGACCCCGGCGGATGACGAGCGGGCGCCGGAGATGCCGGAGTGGATGCGGGAGCAGGCCCGACGCACCGAGGCCGAGATCGCCGACGGCACCTACGTAGCCGGCCCGCCCGACGACATGGCCCGGTTCGCTGACCGGCTTGCCGAGCTACGTGAGCAGACCGATCCCGACGCGGCGGGCCGCCGCGATCAGCTCGCCCGCTGGCACCGCGACGACGCCATTGACGTGGCCGCGACCGACGGGGACACGCCGGGGTGGTACCGGTGACCTCGCCGACCACCCCCGACCCCACCCCAGGCGGCAGGGACGAGACGGGAACGGAGTTCGCCAGCGTGGACGCGCTGGCCGGGCTGGCCCGGGAGGTCGACGGCTTGCGTCGCGCGGTCGACCCGCTGCGCGCGGTCGGGGGCCGGGTCGATGACCTGGCCCGGCTGGTCGCCCAGCTCGCCGACACCGTGACCGCGCTCTCGCAACGGCCCGGCCCGGCGCCGGCCCCGTCATGGCTGATGGTCCCCGCCGACCCCGCCGTGGTGGAGCGGGTGCTGGTCGAGCTGTGCGCGTGGCTGCATGCGATCTTCCTGCGCTACCCCGACGCCGCCGGAGCGCTGCCGCCGTGCTGGCTATGGCACGCGGACGTCGTCGAGGAACTGCTGTGGCTGATGCACGCCTGGTGCGCCGCCTACCAGGGCAAGGGCGCGTCGGTGCAGCTCGCCGGGGACTGGCACGACCGGCAGCGTCCCGGCGTGGTGCGGCGGATCAAGCAGAACGCCGGGTCGTGCTCGATCGAGCGCCACCAGACCCGCCCGGGCTGGGACCACCGCCCCACCGGCGCCACCCCCGTGCCCGGCAACGACGCCGTCGGGGTGATCGCCGGGTGGTGGGCCGTCCGCCGCGACGACCCCGCACCCGAACCCGCCACCGCGCCGTCCCCGGCCGGGGCAGCACCGCACGGAGGGCATCACCGATGAACACCACCATCAGCACGGAGCAGGGGCCGCGGGTGGTGCGGACGGTGATCTGGCTGCCGGGGCTCGCCGTCGCGCTCGGCGCCGCGGTCGCGACCGCGCACGGCCTCTACGAGGTCGCCGTGGCCGCCCGGGTCCCGGCCGGGATCGCCTGGCTCTACCCGCTGATCACCGACGGGCTCGCGCTGGTCGCCTACGCCGCCACCGCCCGCCTGCACGGCAGTGCGGCCCGCTACGCGTGGAGCGTGGTCGTGCTTGCCGCCGGCCTGTCCGGTCTCGCGCAGGCCGCGTTCCTCGCGTCCGGCTCCGCCGTGGACGCCTCACCCGCGCTGCGGTTCGGCGTCGGTGCCTGGCCCGCGGTCGCCGCCGCGATTGTCGCCCACCTGCTCTACCTTCTCGCCACGGACGCCGAAGACGACGGGACCGGGACAGCCGAGTCGCCACAGCGTGTCCAGTCCGAGGTGTTCAGTCCGGTCGGCGTTCAGTCTGTACAGCCGTTGAACGGCACGCCGGTCACCCGGCCCGGGTCACAGCGTCCAACCGCTGTCCAGCCCAGCGCACCGCGGACCGAGCTTCCGGCCGGGCCGGTTGAACACCCCGGCGGCCGGTCGGGCCCGACACCGGCACAGGACCGGGCGCGGGCGGCCGCGACGCGGCACGCCCACCGCCATGGCGCCCTGCCAACCGTCACCGATCTCGCCGGAATCGCGGAGGTCTCCCGGGGCACCGCCGCTGCTGCCCTCCGAACCCTCCGAGCCCAGCCGACACCCCTGCACCTGATCAACACCACCGAGCAGACCGACCCCGACAGCCCCGAGACGAGGACCCAGCCATGAGGACCCCGACCCGAACGACCAGTCCCAGCAACACGAGCCAGCCCATCGAGACCACGACCTACACGACGACAGAGCACTACTCCATCCAGACGAACACGAGCCAAGAACAAGAGCGAAGAACCAGAAGATCAATTGCAGCACACCTAGGCATCACGATCCGATGGTGCGAGCCGGCCTCCGGCCGGCCGCGAACCGCCACTACTCCTGTTGATCTCCACAAGATCGTTTCGAGGTGGTTCGGATGTTGAGGATCTCGCCCGGCTACAGCCCCGAGTACCTGCTGCGTGAGGTCGCGACCGGCCGGGAGAACTACTACACCGGCGCCGTAGCCGAGGGCGAGCCTCCGGGCCGCTGGTGGGGCGCCGGAGCCGAGAAGCTCGGCCTCACCGGGCTCGTCGACGCCCAGGACATGCGCGCGGTCTACGAGCGGTTCCTCGACCCGCGGGCCGAGGGGTTCAAGGACAAGGAGCAGTGGGACAGCGTGCCAACGCTCGGCCATACCGGCCGCGCGTACCAGTCCGAGGACGACTTGTACGCCCTGGCGATTGAACGCGAGCCGGACGCCAGCGCTGAACGCCGCGTTGAACTCCGTACGGAGGCGGGCAAGGCGGCCCGGCACAACGTCGCCTTCTTGGACCTGACGGTCAGCGTCCAGAAGTCCATCACACTCATCCACACGGCGTTCGAGGCCGAGGAGGTAAAGGCCCGCAACGCCGGTGACGAGGACGCCGCGGCGGCGTGGGGTGAGTTCCGGCAGGCCGTCGAGGACGCGGTGTGGGCGGGCAACTACGCCGCGCTGGAGTACATGGCAGAGAAGGCCGGCTACTCTCGCGTCGGGCACCACGGCGGCGCCGCGGGCCGGTTCGTCGACGCGCACGACCTGGTCGTCGCGTCGTTCCTCCAGCACGACTCGCGCGACCGAGACCCGCAGCTGCACATCCACAACACGGTCCTCAACCGCGTCGAAGGCCCGGACGGGACGTGGCGCACCCTCGACTCCCGCGCGCTGCACAAGTGGCGCCCGGCCGCCGCCGCGGTCGCCGAGCGCACCACCGAGGAGCGGCTCACACACACGCTCGGGATGCTGCTCGCGACCCGCCCGGACGGAAAGGCGCGCGAGGTGATCGGGGTGTCGGCCGAGGCGATGAGCCTGATCAGCTCGCGCCGGCACGCGGTGACGGCGAAAGCCGCCGAGCTGATCGAGGCCTTCGAGACGAAACACGGGCGCGCCCCCAACGGGTTGGAGCGCGACCGGTTGTCCCAGCAGGCGACGCTGATGACCCGCGCGGCGAAGTCGCACGACGGTGAGACCCGCGAGCAGCTGCTCGACCGGATCGACGCCCGGTTGCGCGCCGACATCGACGGCGGCCTGTCCGGCGTCGCGCTGGCCGCGCTCGCAGCGCGGGAGAACGTGCCGACGCCGCAGGCATGGTCCCCGCAGGCGGTGATGGAGACCGCCCTCGCCGACGTGCAGCAGCGCAAGGCCGGCTGGAGCGAGCCGGATCTCATCCGTGCCGTCAACGCCGCCCTGCCCGACTACCTCGGCACCCCGGACGGCGCGGACGTCAAGACGCTGCTCGACCAGCTCGCCGCCGAGGCGTTGACGTACGCCGCCCCACTCGACGCGCCGCGCCCCGGTGACGATCAACTCCCCGACGGGCTGCGGCTGGCGAACGGGCGGTCCGCCTACGAGGCGCCCGGCGCGCGGCTCTACGCCACCCCGGACCACGTCCGTACCGAACGGGCACTGGTGAACGCGCGCACGAGCGAAGACGCAGCCGCGCTGCCGCGGCCGGTCGCTCAGCGCTTCCTCGATGGGCTGCGCGAGTCCGGGCTCGAGCTCGGCGTCGACCAGGCCGCCGCCGTCCGCGGCGTGCTCACCAGCGGCGCGCGAGTCGAGTCGCTCGTCGGCCCGGCCGGCACCGGGAAGTCGTTCGTCGTCGGCACGCTCGCGCGCGCCTGGACCGACCCGGAGCTGACCGGCGGTCCGCAGCGGCGGGTCTTCGGACTGGCGACGTCCCAGATGGCGACCGATGTGCTGGCGGGGGAGGGGCTCACCACCCGCAACGTCGCGCGTTGGCTCGCGACGCAGGACCGCTTCACCGCTGGTGCTGCCGAGAGCCGCGCGCTCGACGAGGACGCACCATGGCGGCTGCGGGAGGGCGACCTCGTCGTCGTCGACGAGTCGGCCATGACCGACACGCCGGCCCTGGCCGCGATCCACCGCCACGCCGCCGCCGCCGGCGCGAAGCTGCTGCTCGTCGGCGACCACCGCCAGCTCGCCGCCGTCGGCGCGGGTGGCGGGATGGAGCTGCTCGCCACGGCCGGCGCACGCTACGAACTCGCCGAGGCCCGCCGATTCACCGCGGAGTGGGAACGCGAGGCGTCGCTGCGGCTGCGGTCCGGCGACGACGGCGTGCTACGCGAGTACCACCAGCACGGCCGGCTCCGCGACGCCGGTACCCGCGAGCAGGCCGAGTCGGCCGCCGCCGGCGCGTGGCTCGCCGACACCCTCGCCGGGCATCGCTCCCTGCTGCTCGTCGACACCAACGAACAGGCCACGCGCCTCTCGGCCGAGCTGCGCGCGGAGCTCGTCCGCCTGGGCAAGGTCGACGAGCACGGCGTTCCGCTGGGGATGCAGGGCACGTACGCCGGGGTCGGTGACCTGGTCCAGGCCCGCCGCAACGGGTGGGACCTCGCCGGGCACGAGGGTAACCGTCGCGGCCCGATCAATCGCGAGACCTACCGCGTGCAGGCCGTCCGCGACGACGGCGCCCTCGAGGTCGCCCGAATCACCGGACACGGCGCCGACGGCGAGGTGCTGGGCGAGCCGATCGTCCTGCCTGCCGGCTACGTCAGTGAGCACCTCTCGCTCGGCTACGCGTCCACGGTGCACGCCGCGCAGGGCGTCACCGTCGACACCAGCCACAGCGTGATCACCTCCCGCACCGGTCCGGCGGCGCTCTACGTCGGCATGTCCCGCGGCCGCGACGCCAACACCGCGCACGTCGCCACCGTGACCGTTGTAGAGGACGCCGCGCAGGGCCGCGACGAGCACGCCCTGCACCGCGACCCCGTCGCCGTCCTGTCCGGCATCTTCGACGACTACGACCAGGCCATCGCGCGGTCCGCGCTCGCGACGGCGACCGAGTCCGCCGACGAGGCCGGCACCGTCCGCACCGCGGCCGAGCTGCTCGCCGACGCCGCGCAACTCGCGGCCACCGAGCGCACCGCGACGTGGCTCGACCAGCTTGCTGACGAGCAGATCATCACCCCCGAGCAGCGCGCGCGGATCGCCGCCGAGGACGGTGCCGCGTCCCTGACCCGCGTTCTGCGCCGCGCCGAGCTCGCCGGCCACGACCCGCACCAGGTCCTCCACGACGCCGTGGCCGACCGACCGCTCGACGGCGCCCGCAACACCACGAACGTGATCTACAGCCGGATCACCGACGGCAGGAGCTTCGACCCGGTGGGGGAGGCGTGGACCAGCTGGACCCCGCAGACGGACAACCGCGAGTGGGCGACCTACCTCGAAGCCCTAGCCGCCGACGCGGACCGCCGCGCCGCCGAACTGGGCCGCGAGGCGGCCGCGGAGCGGCCGGCCTGGGCGGTCGAGGCGCTCGGTCCGGTCCCGGCCGAGCCCGGCCCGGCGCGCGACGAGTGGGAGCAGCAAGCCGGACTTGTCGCGTCCTATCGGGAACTACGGCGCCACGACGACCACGCCGAGGCGCTCGGCCCGGCGCCCAAGCCGGGCCAGGTCGAGGCGTACGCCGCCTATCGGGCCGCGTGGCGTGCGCTGGGCCGCCCGGAGATCGAGCGCGAGGAGACGGAGATGTCCGATGGACAGCTCCGGATGCGCGTTCGGGCGTGGGAACGGGAGCAGGCGTGGGGGCCGCGGTACGTCGGCAACGAACTCGCCGGCACCCATCAGGCCGCAGCGACCCACCGCCAGAACGCCGCTCTCCGAGCCGCCGAGGCCGCCGCGACACCCGACGCCGAGCCGCGGTCTGAGCTGGAACGCGCCGCCGCCCAAGCCGCGGCGCTCGCCGACACGCTCGACGCCCGCGCCGCCGAGCTGCAGCAGCTCGACGACGCTCGCGCGCGGTGGCTTGTCCACACCGCATGGACCCGCGGGGCCGCCGACCGCTCCAAGGCCGAACTCGCGGTGCGGCATACCGACGACGCCGAGCCGGAGGAGCGAGTCACCGCCGAGGAATGGCTCGATGCGCACCGCGAGGCGACAGCCGAGGACGACGTGCACCGCGAGATCACCGAGGCTGACGTCGTCAACGATCACATGGACGAGCAGGCGCCGACCCGCGATGTCACCGAAACCGGTGTGTTGGACATCCGCGAGGCGGCTACAGCTGAACCTCCGCAGCGAGGTGAGGACGCCGTGCGGGTCCCGTCAGCGGCCGAGACCGCGGACTCGACCAAGCGCGCTCAGCGCACGCTGGCCGAGATCACCGCACGCGAGGCCGTCGACGCCCATGAGGTCGAGCAGCAGCGTGCCGAGGAACTCACCCGCTGGCACGCGGCCGATGAGGCAGCACGCGAGGAAAAGACGGCCGAGTACAGCGACGTCGACGACTACATGACCGGCCTCGACCGGGCGGACGTGCCGTGAGGTTGCCGCTCAGGCAGTTGCCTGCGGTGCCGGGACCTGGAGCGGTGCCGGCCCGCTGCGCCGCCACGCCCACCTCAACGTCGCCCGAATGCCCTCGCACCAGCCCGGCCGCGACGCCAGCAGATCGGGCCGGCGCACGTCGAGCTGCTCCGCGGCCAGGTACTCGGCCTCGATCCGCTCCTCGTACGCCAACGAAGTCAAGCGCGTGACTGGCGACCGGGCAGCGAATGGTCGGCCTGAGATGGGCCGCACGGTGGCGGTGGCGATCCATGCGCAGGTGACCGCCACTCCGGCGGGATACCAGTCATCGGTCACTCCCCGCTCACCCAGCTCGGTACACCGACGCTCGGCCGCGGCCCACACCGCGGCGAAGTCGCCCCGTGGAACGCGGAGATTCCCCACGGGGATTCGTGCGATGTCGTGCTCGGTCACCTCCATGCATCCTAGGGTGGCACGACACACCGACGCCTTGCGTCGTCCAAGACGGGCCGTCGGGCCCGTGGGCGTCCGCGAGCTGCGTCCGCCAGCGAGCTGGCCCCGGATCGCGGCCACCTCATTCCAGGACGAGGCGACCGGCCGGCCGGGGTATCCGCTGCCCGACGACGGTGGCCCGCGTTCGAACCGAAGTGGCGTGTTGGGGAGGTCAGCGGCCGTGGGTGGCGATGCGAAGCAGGTCACGGGCCGGGCCGGTGGGGGTGGAGCCGTCGGGCCAGACCGCGGACAGCGTCCTGTCGAGGGCGAGGCCGGGGACCGGGACGGCGACGAGGCGGCCGGTGGCCAGGTCGTCGTGGACGGCGAGGTCGGACAGGACCGCGGGACCGGCCCCGGCGAGCACGGCGCCCCGGATCGCGGAGGTGGAGGAGAGCTCGACCGCGGGCGGAGCCGGCGTGGCGGGGGCGACGGCCCGTTCGTAGGCCCTGCGGGTGCCGGAGCCGGCCTCGCGGGCGACCAGCGGGGTGGCGGCGAGGTCCCTGGGGCCGGGCGGCCGCCGGGTCCACGGGTGACCCGGCGGGACGACGACGACGAGCTCGTCGCGGGCGACGACCCGATGGGCGAGCCCGGCGGGGAGATCGGGGCCCTCGACGAAGCCCAGCTCGGTGCGGCCGTCGAGGACCTCAGTGACGACCTGCTCGCTGTTGTGGACGGCAAGGTGCACGGCGGTGCGGGGCAGGCCGGCTGCGGCCTGCTCGGTGGACAGAGCGACGAGCCAGCCGGGGAGCAGGTACTCCGCGACGGTGTAGCTGGCGGCGATCGTGAGGTGGTCGTCGCGGCGTTCGCGCAGGGAGTCGATGCCGGCGTCGAGTGCGGCGGCGGCGTGTAGGACCGGCGCGGCCCAGTCCACGACCAGCCGTCCGGCGTCGGTGAGGCGGCTGCCGCGGGGCCCGCGGTGCAGCAGCGCGACCCCGATGAGGCGTTCCACGGTGCGGATGCGGGCCGACACGGCCTGCTGGGTCAGCCCGAGCTCGCGTCCGGTCGCTCCGAGGCTGCCGGTGTGCGCCACGGTGGTCAGCAGTTCCAGCGAGCTCAGCTCGGGGACGTGCGGGGACAGCACCACGAAGAGATCCTAGGCCGGTCACAAAGCTGCTTTGGGTATGCCTCGGATCGGGACGGCTACCGGGTGGCCGGGGACGAGCCGATGCTCAATGCCATGACCACGTTCGTCCCCATACCGCCCACGGCCACCCCGCACCCGCTGCACCGGATCGGCCTGTTCGGCGACCTGGACCATCCCCGACAGGTCATCGCCCACCTCGGACCGAACTGGTACGCCTCGATCATGGGTACCGGGATCGTCGCCAACGCGGCGGTGACGTTGCCGCTGCAGTTCGTCGGCCTGCGCGCAGCGGCCACGGTGGTGTGGGGGATCGCCTCGGTCATGCTGGTCGCGCTCACTGCCGCCTGGGCGGCGCACTGGATCCGCCACCCCGGGACCGCGCGTGGTCACGCGGCGAACCCGGTGATGGCGCAGTTCTACGGCGCGCCGCCGATGGCGCTGCTGACCGTCGGCGCCGGCACGCTGCTGCTGGGCAAGGACATGCTGGGGGAGAGCCTGGCCGTGCACATCGACTGGGTGCTGTGGACGCTGGGCACCGTGGCGGGTCTGGCCAGCGCGGTGGTGATCCCGTTCCTGATGATCACCCGTCACGAGCTGGGGTCGGACTCGGTCTTCGGTGGCTGGCTGATGCCGGTGGTCCCGCCGATGGTCTCCGCGGCCACCGGTGCGCTGCTGATCCCCCACGTCGCGCCGGGGCAGGCCCGGCTGTCGCTGCTGCTGGCCTGCTACGCGATGTTCGGGCTCAGCCTGCTCGCCTCGCTGATGATCACCACGTTGATCCTCTACCGGCTGGCCGTGCACGGCACCGGCCCGGCCGCGACGGTGCCGACGATGTGGATCGTGCTGGGGTGGCTCGGGCAGTCGATCACGGCGGTGAACCTGCTCGGCGGGGTGGCGCACCTGGCCCTGCCCGTTCCGCTGTCCACGGCGCTGGAGGTGTTCGGGGTGGTCTACGGGGTGCCGGTGTTCGGGTTCACGCTGCTGTGGATCGCGCTGGCCGTCGCGGTCACCGTGCACACCGTTCGGGCGGGGATGCCGTTCTCGTTGACCTGGTGGTCGTTCACGTTCCCGGTGGGCACGGTCGTCACAGGTACCAGCGCGCTGGCCCTGCACACCGGGGATACGGTTCTGGCCGTGCTCGCCGTCCTGTTCTATGTCGGACTGCTCGGCGCGTGGGCCACCGTCGCGACCCGGACGGCCCGGGGCAGTGCCCGCGGAGGCCTGTTCCTGCCCCCGGCCCCGGCGTGACACGCCGACCTCGCTGTGCCGTCCCCGCCCTGCCTGCGCTGGTCGTCACCACCGATCGGCGCCCGGGTGAGCCGGGCTGGCCCCGCTCCGGGGAGCCGGTCGATCTACGCCCATCGACCGGTCCTGGTCGTGCGGCCCGGCGCCGCACGGTGCTCGCCGGTACGGTCCGCGGTCTCTCTCCGGCCCCTCAGCGACGGCCCGTGACGTCGGGCGTCCCGCCAGCGCGCCCGACATCGGGGGCCCTGATCCGCGGTCGGGCAGCCTGGGCCGGATCGCGCAGGAGGATCGGTGACAGACGAGGTGTCCGCGGTGGCGCGGGCGATCGTGTCCTGCACCCGGTGCCCGCGCCTGGTCGCCTGGCGGACCGAGACGGCCGGGCCGGCCGGGGTGGGTTCGCCGGTCGCGGGTTTCGGCGATCCGCAGGCCGGGGTGTTCCTGCTGGGTATGGCCACCGCCGCGGCCGGGGGCAACTGCACCGGCCGAGCGTTCACCGGCAACCGTTCGGCCCGCACGCTCGTCGCCGCCTTGCACCGGGCGGGCTTCGCGAACCAACCCACCTCCGAACACGTGGGCGACGGCCTGCGGCTGGACCGGGCATGGATGGCGTCCGCGGTGCGCTGCCCGCCGCCGGGCAACCGCCCGCTCGCCGCCGAACGGGACGCGTGCCTGGGGCACCTGCGGGCCGAGCTGGCCGCGCTGGGGCGGGTGCGGGTCGTGGTGTGCCTGGGTGTGTTCGCCTGGGACGCCGCGCTGCGCTGCGTGGACGCCGACCCGCGGCCGCGGTTCCGACACGGCCGCGAGCATGTCGGCCCCGATGGGCTGGTCGTACTGGGCTGCTACCACCCGAGCCCGCAGAACACCGCGACCGGCCTGCTGACCCCCCCGATGCTCGACGCGGTGCTGCACCGGGCGCGGGAACTGATGGTTTGAGGCCGCCGTGCGCGGCGTACGCCGCACCCACCGCCTGCTCGTTTCCCAGCTCTGCGCGCATCACCGCCCACCTCCATCAGGGAATACCGGCGTTCGGTCCTCGTTGACGACGACCTCCGCGTTGACCATCGGACCAGTAGGGCGGCCGCAGTTTGTCGTCGACCGCGGAGAACTGGCGGCGGCGACACCTGTGCGCCACGGGTTGTGATCCCAACCACTGAAAAGGTACGGTTATTTGACCGGACATATGGAGGATTCATCATGGCGGCTGTACATCACCGGATAGTGATCGTGGGCGGGGGGAGCGCGGGCATCACCGTGGCTGCTCGGCTCCGGCGGCGGGGCGAGGACGGTGTTGCGGTGATCGATCCCGCGGCGACGCACTACTACCAACCGTTGTGGACCCTCGTCGGCGGTGGCTGTGCACCGGTGGAGAGCAGTGCGAAGCCACAGGCCTCGGTGATGCCGAAGGGGGTGACCTGGATCCGGCAGGCCGCCGTCGCCGCGGATCCGGACGCGAAGGAGATCACGCTCGACGACGGGTCGACGGTCACCTACGACTACCTGGTGATGTGCCCGGGGATCCAACTGGACTGGTCGAAGATCACCGGTCTGGGGCAGACGCTGGGCCGCGACGGCGTGTCGAGCAACTACCTGTACGAGCTCGCGCCGGCGACGTGGCGGTTCATCCGCGAGGCCCGCTCGGGCACGGCGGTGTTCACGATGCCGTCGGGTCCGATCAAGTGCGCAGGGGCGCCGCAGAAGATCGCCTACCTGGCGGCGGACTACTGGCGCGAGCAGGGCGTTCTGTCGAAGATGGACGTCCATCTCGTGCTGCCGACGCCGGGCATGTTCGGGGTGAAGGAGTTCTCCGACGTCCTGGTCGGGGTCGCCCGGCGCTACGGGATCACGGTCCACCTGCAGAGCGAGGCGATCAGCGTCAACCCCGACGCGCGCGAGGTCACCATCGCGGACAAGGCAGCCGGGACCGAGTCGACGCTGGGCTACGAGGTGATGCACATGGTGCCGCCGCAGAGCGCCCCGGACTGGGTGAAGAAGACCGCGCTGGCCGACCCCGCGAACCCGGCCGGCTACGTCGAGATCGACAAGCACACGATGCAGCACACCCGGTTCCCCGAGGTGTTCGCCCTGGGGGACGCCGGTTCGAGCCCGAACTCGAAGACCGGAGCCGCGATCCGCAAGCAGGCCCCCGTGGTCGTGCAGAACCTGGTCGACGTAATGGCCGGCAAGGCTCCCAGCGCGCGCTACGAGGGGTACGCCTCGTGCCCGTTGACGACCTCACGTCACGCAATGCTCCTGGCGGAGTTCGACTACTCGATGAAGCCCACCCCGTCGATCCCCTACATCAACACGATCAAGGAGCGGCGGGACATGTGGTACCTCAAGCGCTACGGCCTGCCTGCCCTGTACTGGCAGGGAATGCTGCGCGGGGTCGCCTGACAGGTCGCCGCCCCGGTCGTGACTGGCCGGGGCGGCGTTGCGTTCACCGGCGTCGGAATGGTCCACTGGTGCCATGACCGCCGGAGCGTCGTGGAAGGCGCACACGTTCTGTGTGTGCCTGCTCGCGATGGACCAGCTGTCCATCGATGATCGGCTCTGTTGTCAGGACTCCCACACCCGCTGAGCGGGCCTACGGCCCTGCGGTGTGGCGCGTTCGTCCTGTCGACCTTCGAGCCGAGGATCCTCCATGATCTCGACGTCCATGTCTCCCCGCAGGCCCCGGCCCGTGACCGAGCGCCCACGCTCCGGCACAGACGCCGTCGAATCGGCGCCGCGTCGGTCCGTACGGTGGCGCCGGCTGATCGCCCGGATCAGCGCGGCGGCCGCCGCCGCACACACGGCCTCCGTGCCGTTCTGACCCGGCTCAGCCGGTGGCCAGCCCGCTGCTCACCGCACCGGCGTACTCGTCGTCGACGAACACCACGTCATAGCCTCCGCGGTCGAGCAGGCTTGCGGCGATGCTCGCCCGGAACCCGGCCGCGCAGTGCACCCACAGCTGACCTTCGGGAACGTCGTCGAGGCGCTCCAGCAGCGAGTGCATCGGGATGTGGACCGAGCCTGGGATGTGGCCGTGGGCGCGTTCGTCGTCGCGGCGCACATCGAGGACGACGACCCCGTCGCGGCCGCGGGCTTCGGCCACGTCGGCGAAGGTCACCTGTGGGTAGCGGCGCAGCTCGTCGGACCCGGCCAGGTCGCGGGGTGAGCCCAGCGCGGACCCGTCGGGCCGGTCGATCCCGATGCGCACCAACTGGCGCTGCGCGGCGGTGACCTGGCCGGCGTCCTCGCCGATCAGGGTCAGCGGGGTGCCCCAGGGGATGAGCCAGCCGAGGTAGGTGGCGAACTGCTGGCCCAGCGCGATGCCGATGCTGCCGGCGAGGTGCTCGGCGGCGTAGGCGGTGCGGTCGCGCAGGTCCACCACCCATTCCCCCGCGGCGATCCGCTTGCGCAGTTCCTCGGGGGACACCTCCTCGACCGGGGACAGGTCCGCCGGGCCGGGGCCCTGGCGGTTGCGGGCGCCCATGTGGGCGTAGTAGCGCGGGTAGGCGGTGAGCCCGGCGACCAGACGGGCGACGAAGGCGTCCTCGTCGGTCTCAGTGAGCGCGTCGTTGTGCCGGCGCTCGTCGCCCATCGTGCCGCTCGCGGCGCCGGTGGACGATCCCGAGGAGCAGAAGCTGCCGAACCCGTGGGTGGGGTAGACCGCGTCCTCGGCGCCGCTGATCTCGGAGAGCCGCCGCGCGGAGCGGAACTGCGCGCGGGTGAGCTCCTCGGTGCGGTCGGGGTCGACCAGGTCGGTGCGCCCCACGCTGCCGTAGAGCAGAGACCCGCCGGTGAACACCGCGGCGGGCCCGTCGCCGTCGTCCACCACGTAGGCCAGGTGGGTATCGGTGTGCCCGGGCGTGGCCACGACCCGCACCCGCAGCCGCCCCGCCGTGAGCTCGTCACCGTCGCGCACGGCGTGCCGGGCGAACGCGACGTCGTCGGCGGCCGCCACCACGTACCGGGCACCGGTGCGCTGCGCGAGGGCGAGACCACCGGTCACGTAGTCGTTGTGGATGTGGGTCTCCACCACCATCACGCACGTCAGACCACGTGTGTCGAGAAGCTCCGCGACGCGGTCGATGTCGCGCTGCGGGTCGACCACCACGGCGCTCACGCCATCGTGGGCGATGTAGCTCCGGTCTCCCAGCTCACTGGTCTCGATCACTTCGACCTGCGGACTCATGCGGACCCTCCTTGCTCTCGCGGCCACAATGACCGTACATTACGATGACAGTATCCGAGATGTGGGACAAGCGGACGTGACGAAGGATGGGACATGGCAGGCAAGCAGGACAGGGGACCCCGATCCCTGGACAGGGCGTCGGGACAGCCGCTGTGGATCCAGCTGCTCGCCGACCTGCGTCGCCGGCTTGACGCCGATGAGTTCACCGCGGCGTTCCCGGGCGAGCTGACACTCGGTGCCGAGTACGAGATCAGCAGGCACACCGTCCGCGAGGCACTGCGCGTGCTGCGCGAGGAAGGACGGGTCACCGCGGCCCGCGGCCGGGCGCCCCGGCTCGCCGAACCGGCCGAGATCCAGCAGCCCCTCGGCGCGCTCTACAGCCTGTTCGCCTCGGTGGAAGCCGCAGGACTGGCCCAACGCAGCATCGTCCGCACGCTCGATGTCCGGGCCGACGGGGTCATCGCCGCTCGACTCGGGCTGGAGGAGTCCACCCCGCTGGTCTACCTCGAACGTCTCCGGTTGGCCGGCGCCGACCCGCTCGCGGTGGATCGCGTGTGGCTCCCCGCATCGCTCGCCGCTCCCCTCCTGGATGCTGATTTCAGCCACACCGGCCTCTACCAGGAGTACCGCGAACGGTGCGAGATCACCGTCACCGGCGGCCAGGAGAGCATCCGTGCCGTCATGCCCAGTGATGCGGAGCGGCAGTTGCTCGGGATCGGCTCAGATATCGCGACCTTCTCGATCGAACGTCTCGGTTGCTCCTACGGGCAACCCGCCGAATGGCGTCACACCCTCGTACGCGGAGACCGGTTCGGCGTCACCGCGCAGTTCTCGGCCCGCAGCGGTTACCAGTTCGAGATGTCCGCTCCCCACCGATACGAAGGACACCAGCGATGAACACCTCTGACCAGATCCACCAGGTCGATCCGACCGAGGCGCGGCAACTCGCCGCCGACGGCGCGCTCCTGTTGGACGTTCGCGAGCCCGACGAATGGGCGGCCGGACACGCAGCCGACGCCACTCACATGCCGCTGGGAGACCTCGATCCGGACAGCGTGCCGCGCGACCGGATCGTGGTGGCGGTCTGCCGCTCCGGAAACCGCTCCGGGAAAGCCGCGGTCGCGCTCGCCGAGGCCGGCATCGACGTCCGCAACATGGCGGGCGGCATGAACGCCTGGGCCGAGGCGAACCTGCCGATCACCCGCGACGACGGACAACCGGGCACGGTCGCCTGATGCTCGCCGCGGTGCTCGGGCTGGTCATCGGCGTCGTCATCGGCGGGTTGGGCGGCGGCGGGGGAGTGCTCACCGTCCCCGCACTCGTCTACGTCCTCGGCCAGACCGCGCAGGATGCCACCACCAGCAGCGTCATCATCGTCGGCATCACCGCCGTCGTCGGCGTGCTGGCCCGGGCACGTGGCGGACTCATCAAGTGGCGCACCGGCCTGGCCTTCGGCGCTGTCGGCATCCCGGCGGCGGCGGCGGGAACTCTGCTCAACCAGCGCGTCGCCGAGCCCGCGTTGCTGTTGTCGTTTGCCGCATTGACCGTCCTCGCCGCGATCGCGATGATCCTCGACTCACGTCGGGCGCCGAATACCGGCCCAGCCGATTGCAGCGAAACCGACTCGGCGGGAGCACCCGAGCGACCGGGTAGCGCCGGGACAGCTGTCGACGTCGCCGTCGAACCCGCAACCCGGACGGCATCCCCCGCCATTGGGAACGCCGTCAAGATCATCCTGTGTGGGATCCTGATCGGCTTTCTCACCGGGTTCCTGGGCGTTGGCGGCGGGTTCTTGATGGTTCCCGCTCTGGTCATCGTCCTGCGCATGCCCATGACCTACGCCGTCGGCACCTCACTGCTGATCATCGCCATCAACTCCGCGGCGGCGTTCGCCACGCGAGCCGGCGTCGCCGAGTTCGACCCGGCCCTCCTCATCCCGTTCACCGCGGCCGCGGTGATCGGCAGCTTCGCCGGGAAGCTGGTGTCCGACCGCGTCTCGGGCACCACGCTGACCCGAGCCTTCGCCGTCATGCTGCTGCTGGTCGGAGCCTTCGTCGCCGTCGAGAGCGTGCTCTCCCTCTGAGCGGCCGCCGCTTCCACTTCACACACCCCGACCGATAGGAAATCTGTGCCTTCCACCCGCCCCCACCACGTCGATGCAGACACGGTTCGCACCTGGCTCAGCCAGCCCGAGACGGTGACCGTCATCGACGTCCGCGGCCCCGCGGAATTCGAGACGGTGCACATCCGCGGCTCCCACAACGTGCCGCTGCACATGGTCGGCGATCACACCGAGCAACTCGCCGCCCGGCTCGACCGGCCGATCGTTCTTGTGTGCCAGTCCGGCACGCGAGCCGCCCAGGCCCATCAGCGTCTCGCCGGAGTCGGCGCCGACCACCTCCACATCCTCGACGGTGGCATCGCGGGATACACCGCCGCCGGTGGCGAGGTCCGACGTGGCCGCGCCCGCTGGGCCCTGGAGCGCCAGGTCCGCCTCGTCGCCGGGACACTCGTACTCGCCGGCCTCACGGCCGGGCTCCGCGCACCGAAGGCGCGTCTCCTCGCCGCCGGAATCGGTGCCGGCCTCACATTCTCCGCCCTGACCGACACCTGCACGATGGGTCGGATCCTGTCCGCGCTGCCCCACAACCGCGGACCCAAGGACCGGACACTGCTCGAAGTGCTCTCGCAGTTGCCGACAGGACCAGCGGCGGCATGAAGCAAGCGCGTCAATCACGGTCCGCGGTGGTTGGCGCACTAGCGACGGACCTGAAGACTTCGCGGTGCACGACAGGGCCTCGATCGTCGAATCGATGATGGTCTGCCGGGCGTCGGGTCGGATCTCATGGCACAGCGGACCGAGACTCTTCTCAAGCACGCGCTCAAGGCCGCGCGGGCCGAGGACCTCTTGTTCGACGCCTCCGGCGGGGCCTGCCGGCCCTCAGAGCCCTGTGTCAACCCCCGTCGTGTGCTACTACCGGTGACTCCCAGGTGTGTGCACGGCCGGGCGGGCCTCACCAGTACCGGCGATCACCACGACGGTCAGGCCGGCGTCGAGGAGGGTGTCGACCATCTGCCCGTCGCCGCGGTCGATAGCGACACCCATGGTGTGACGCCTCGGGCAGCTCTCTCACCCGATCGTGAACGTTGCGGAGGTCGGAACCGTAGAAGGAGGTGGCGCACTAGCGCCCTGACTCATCGATACGCGAGGGAACATCATGCGTGCACCTCTTCGGTCCGGTCTGATCGCTCTGATCACCGGTGTCCTGCTCGCGGCCCCGGTCGCCGCCGCATCCGCCCAGGAGGACTCGGACCGCCGCGACTCCTCGCGCGATTCCTCCCGCGGCTCGTTCGACGATCGGCGTAACCGTCTCGACATCGTCGGGCTGGTCGATGGCACCAAGCTGGTCTCCTTCAGGTCGGACAGCACCCGGATCGGCGACAATCGGGACCGTCGAGGCGGTGGCAGCCTCGACGTTCGCGGGCTCTCCGGCGACACCCGCCTGGTCGGCATCGACTACCGGGTCCAGGACGGGCGGCTCTACGGCGTCGGCAACGCCGGTGGGGTGTACTCCATCGATGACCGCGGCCGGGCCCAGAAGGTCAAGCAGCTCACGGTCGCGTTGAACGGCAGTAACTTCGGGGTGGACTTCAACCCGGCCGCGAACGCGTTGCGGGTCATCAGCGACTCCGGCCAGAACCTGCGCCAGCCCTTCGCCGACCTGAACGCGGCCACCATCGCCGACGGTGGCCTCAACTACGGTGGCACCCCCGCTGCCGGGGTCGCCGGCGCGGCCTACACGAACAACGATCTCGACCCGAACACCGCCACCGTGTTGTTCGACCTCGACACCAACCGCGACCAGCTCGCCACCCAGAACCCGCCCAACAACGGCACGCTCGTCCCCACCGGCCCCCTCGGGGTAAACGCCGGAGCCGATGCCGGACTCGACATCTACAGCACCGTCCGCAACGGCACCACCGTCGACCTGATGGCCTTCGCCACCATCCGGGTCGGCAACCAGTACAGCCTCTACCGCATCTCCCTGTCCGACGGCCGCGCCAACCGGGTCGGCGGATTCGACCGCAATGTGACCGACATCGCCATCCCGCTCAACCAGCTCTGAATCCTGCGCACCCCCGAGGCACCCACCCGAGCACCCGACGGGCGGGTGCCTCGTGCGGTTGAAGTGTGGGTCCGACCGGTCCCTCCGAGCCGGTAACGCCCGCAACGTCGTCCTGTCCCGCTGGCGTGAGCGTCCCGGGGTCCTGCTTCTCCGGCTTGGCCGAGTAGGAGCGTCGCTGTCCGGGCCCGTCGGGTGCGGGGTCTCTCCTCGCGTCGGCGCTGCGACGGTGCCCGGGAACCCGGTGACGATCCAGGCCCTCCCGGCCGCTGCGCGGTCGCCTCCGGCGAGCCTGGACCGCCACCGGAACCCCGGGCAGGGACCCGTCGCGCCGACGCGAGGAGAGACCCAGCTGATCACCCGGCCGCAGGTGTGCCCGGTGTCGAGTTCAGAGCACCGGCCCTGGCGGGCCGGCTCCCTCCGGGGGCCGGGCGCCGCCCTGGACCCGGCCTCGCTTCAGAGAGCCGCCAGGGTCAGGCCGCGGTCACCTCCGTCGGCGAGGTGGCCTGGTGCAGGACGGCTTGGAGCGCGCGGTGGCGGGCGGGGTCGTAGGGCTGGTGGTCCTGCCAGCAGCGCCAGATCACGTGCAGCCAAGCCCGCGCGACGATCCGAACCGCGTGAGGGTGGTGGTGCCCGCGGGCCCGGGCCCGGTCGTAGAGGCCGGCGGCCCAGGGGTTGGCGTGCCGGGAGTCGGCGGCGAAGTCGCAGACCGCGTCGCGCAGCTGTTTGTCGGCCGACCACCGGAACGAGGTGATCTTCATCTTCCCGGACTGCCGCGTCGACGGGGTGGTCCCGGCGAGGGAGGCGAGGGATTCGGGGGTGGGGAACCGACCGCGACAGTCCCCGATCTCGGCCAGCAACCGGGCCGCGCGCAGCGCTTTCGCGCGCGGTAGGGACAGGAAGATGTGCGCGTCGGCGTGCTCGGACAGCAGCGCGGCGATGTGGGCGTCGAGGGTGTGGATCTGGGTGACGATCACGGTCAACGCGGCGACGAACGCGCCGGTCACCTGGGCGGCCGCGGCACCGGCCGGCCCAGTCGCGCCGGGCGCGGCCGCGCGCAGGTGGGCGTGCAGCGCGGCGGGGTCCTTGCGGCCGGTATAGCCGACGGAGCGTAGCCAGGTTGCCAACCGGGACGGGGTGAGCCAGTCGGTGTCGTCCTGGCAGGTGAACCGGCCCAAGAACCGCAGGCTGGTCACGGCGTCGAGGTCGGCGAACAGCCCGACCGGGCCGGGGTGGAAGAACCGCAGATGCGCCCGGAGCTGATTAGCCAGCCCGACCCGGTGGGCGAGCAGATCCTTCCGGGCCCGCACTGCTGATCGGAGCATGAGCGTGGCCGCGGTGTCGGGGACGAGCGGGCGCAGCCGGGCACGGTCGGTGCGCAGGGTGTCGGCCAGGACGAACGCGTCGAACCGGTCGTCCTTGTTCCCGGCCGAGCCGTAGCGTCCGCGCAGGTTGTGGACCTGGTTGGGGCTGATCACCACGACGGTGAGCCCGGCGTCGAGGAGAGTGTCGACGACCTGTCCGTCGCCGCGTTCGATCGCGATCTCGCCGACGCCGGCGCGGCGCAGCCGGCGGACGAGCTCGCGCAGCCCGGCGCCGGTGGCGTCGATGAGGAACTGCTCGGTGACCGTGCCCTTGTTGTTCACGATCGCGACGGCGTGGTCGGCGGTGGCCCAGTCCAGGCCGGCGGTGACGTCACCAGGCGGGAACTCCGGCAGAACGGTCACCGATGGCGCGGTCGCGCTGGGGGAGCGGGTCGGGGTGGGCGGCATGTCGTCCTTCGTGCAGCGGTTGCAGGCGCGCCCGTGGGGAAGGTGCTGGGTCGCGGCTCCCGCATCGCTCACTGTTAGGCGCTCACGGTGGCGCTCAGCCCTTGTCGACGGTCCGCGCGACCCAGGTGACCACCAGGTCCCGCGTTTCTAAGGGGGGACGTCGACTCGTCGCGTCGGCTTACCAGGGCGGTGACCGGGTGGCACCTCGGGTGCATCGACGACGAGATCGCCGCCGACACCTACCGATAGTGGCCCAGTGGGCTTACCACGGCCTGACTCCCGGTAAAGGGCACTCCGCTGCGCTCCGTGTCGCTGCGCGACGGCCTTCGGCCGCCCTTGACCGGCAGCCTCCACGGCCGTGGTTGGTCGCCTTACGGCGGCGGGGGAAACAACTCCCCGCCGCCCCAAGGGGACGGGCCACCAGGCCCAACCAGAGGAGGCCACGATGCCCGCACGTACCCGCCCGCCCGCCGAGCAGACCGCGCAGGCGCGGATGATCACTGCCTCCTCCGTCGTGACGAATCTCGTCGTCCGAGCTGCTGGACTCGTCCCTGCGCGGCTGGACCTGGCGCACGTCGGTACGCCGGAGCAGCAGCTGGGGCTCACTCTCGGCGGGGTGCTGATCTACATGCGGGCTGGGGCCACCGCCCGCGCCGCAGCGGACGGCTGGACGGGCGCGGCGGTGCTCGCGCAGTCGCTCCCGCCGGCCATCGCGGGACGGCGTCCGCTGTTGATCGGCCCGACGACCGTGGCCGCGATGGTGCGGCTGGCTGGGCTGCCGGAG
This sequence comes from Pseudonocardia petroleophila, assembly GCF_014235185.1. Lineage (NCBI taxonomy): Bacteria > Bacillati > Actinomycetota > Actinomycetes > Pseudonocardiales > Pseudonocardiaceae > Pseudonocardia > Pseudonocardia petroleophila. Next base: position 3,116,770 of record NZ_CP060131.1, read on the forward strand.
GTCGGGGCGATCTTCGTGCCGTCCCGGGCCAGCGGCGCGGTCCCTGCGATGCTGCGGCTGCAGATGGGGCCCGTCACGTGGGAGATCTGCGACGCGACGGCGTATACGTCGATGCTGCGCGCGTGGCGGCAGGCCGCGCAGCTGCTCGGCGACAACCCGACCGAGGACGAGTGACCGACGCTGTGGACTACCCGGCCCGGCTGCAGTGCAGCCGGGCCGAGGCGCGTCATCATCGGCGCATGGGTGTGTTGTGGACGGTCGGAGTGCTTCCGGCCGGGGTGGAGAACGTGCAGCCGCTGGCGAGTGGCGTGGAGGAGAGCTGGGCGGCCGCGATCGACGAGGCATCCGGCGCTCTCGTCGTGGCCGCCGCCGATCGCGGCCGCGCGGAGTACCGGGTCTCCGTGGCCGGCGCTGAGATGATGGTGATTCCCGGACTGACCGAGGACGGCGAGGTCGACCTGTCCAGCCTCCAGGACACGCTGACGTCGATTACGCGCGGCTACGGCGACTGATCGCTCGTGGGATCAAATGTGGTGCGAAACAGCGGAGGCGAGCGTGAACGGAGACGCCCATAGACGGGTCGCGTGCGGCTGTCGTCGCAGGTGGAGGCCCTGGTCTACAACGATCGGATACCTTCCAAACTAGCTACGCGGGTTCGATTCCCGTCGCCCGCTCCACGTCCCCGCGGCACCGTCAGCGCAGGAGCTCGCCCGCCCGCCGCAGCACGTCGAGCTGGGCGGGGTTGTAGAGCTCCCGCATCGCCCGCTGCGCGGTCTGCTCGACGAAGCGCGCGCCGCGCGGGGAGTCGGAGTGCGGGGCGGTCAGGCCGGGGTGGTCGGCGTGCAGCCTGCGGATGTAGGGGGCCAGGCGCTCGGCCAGGTCCCGGCGGGTCGGCTCGTCGGCGTCGGCGGGGAGGTCGTCGAGCTCGCGGGCCACGGGATCGACGGGGAGGTCCTCCAGCACGTCGGCCCAGGCCTGCATGCGCTGCGGCCCGAGCACCCGGCTCAGCACGACGACGAACGAGCGGTCGGCGTCGGTCAGCCCGGCCGTGGCGGCCGGGGCGAGCTCGGGCGGGAGGTCCAGCGGCGCCGACCGGTCCAGGATGAGCGCGAGCTCGGCCCGGGCGCGCTGGAGCCGGTCGACGGTGGCGGCGAGCTCGGCGTCGAGCGCGCGCAGGGCGTCGGCCGGGTGGCCGTCGTCGCCCATCTCGGCGATCTGGGGCAGGGAGAACCCGAGGTCGGTGAGGCGCCTGATCCGCAGCAGCCGGACGAGGTGGGCCACGCCGTACTGCTTGTAGCCGTTGGCGCGCCGCTCGGGCTCCGCGAGCAGCCCGACCTCGTGGTAGTGCCGGACCGCCCGCACGCTCGTGCCGGCGAGCTCGGCGATCTCGCGGGTGCTCCAGGCCACGGGGCCAACGTAGGACCACGGGGACGCCACCGGGGCCGGGGGTCGTCAGCGGAGCATGCGCGTGATGCCCAGCGCGGCGGTGCGGACGGCGGGGGCGAGGCGCGCGGTGTCGAGGCGGTGGGCCCAGCCGGTGATGGACACCGCCGCCACCGCGTACCCGTCGCCGTCGAGGACCGGGGCGGCGACGCAGGCGATGCCGACCGTCGACTCCTCGTGCTCCTCGGCGATGCCGCGCTCGGCGATGCGCGCGAGGTCGCGGGCCAGGTGCCCGGGCGCGACGACGGTGCGGGGCGTGCGCCGGACCAGCCCGGCGTCGACGACGGCGGCGAGCCGCCCCGGCGGGGCGAACGCGAGCAGCGCCTTCCCGACCCCGGTGCAGTACGCCGGCATCCGCCCGCCGACGCGCGACGGCACGGACGGGCCCTGCCTGCTGTCGATCTTCTGGACGTAGACGACCTCGACGCCGTCGGGCACCGCGAGGTGGACGGTCTCGTGGGTGGCCTCGAACAGGTCGGCGAGGAACGGTGCGGCGGTCTCGCGCAGCCCGCGCTGGCGCGGGGCGAGTGCGCCCAGCTCGAACAGGCGCATGCCGAGCCGGATGCCTGTGGGGGTCCGCTCGACGACGTCCCACGCGGCGAGCTCCGCGATCAGTCGGTGCGCGGTGGGCTTGGGGATCCCGGTGCGGCGGGTGAGCTCGGCGAGGGTGACCTCGGTGTCGCCCGGGCCGAACGCGGCGAGCAGCGTCATCGTCCGGCCGATGACGGAGTTCGGCTCGCCGGGGGGCACGGCCCGAGTCTCGCACCCGGCCCGGTGGGAGGCTCACCGCATGCAGGACAAGTGGATCGACCACGCGATCTGGTGGCACGCGTACCCGCTCGGGTTCGTCGGCGCCGAGCGCGACGCGCTGCCCGACGGCGCCGCCCCCGTGCACCGGCTCGCCCGGTTCGAGCCGTGGCTCGACCACCTCGTCGGGCTGGGCTGCTCAGGCCTCGCGCTGGGGCCGGTGTTCGCCTCGGAGACCCACGGCTACGACACCGTCGACCTCCTCCGCATCGACCCCCGCCTCGGCGACGACGGCGACTTCGACGCGCTCGTCGCCGCCGCCAGGGAGCGGGGCGTCCGGATCCTGCTCGACGGCGTGTTCAACCACGTCGGGCGCGGGTTCGAGCGGTTCCGGGCGGCGCAGGACGGCGACGCCGAGGCCCGGCGCTGGTTCCGCTGGGACGGCGACCGGCCCGCCGACTTCGAGGGCCACAGCCGGCTCGTCGAGCTCAACCACGACGAGCCCGCGGTGCAGCGGCACGTCACCGAGGTCATGACGCACTGGCTCGGCCGCGGCGCCGACGGCTGGCGGCTCGACGCGGCCTACCGCGTGCCGCCGTCGTTCTGGCGGGCGGTGCTGCCCCCGGTGCGCGAGCGCTTCCCCGAGGCGTGGTTCGTCGGCGAGGTGATCCACGGGGACTACCCGGCGTACGTCGCGGAGTCCGGGCTCGACTCCGTCACGCAGTACGAGCTGTGGAAGGCGGTCTGGAGCGCTCTCAACGACCGCAACCTGTTCGAGCTGGCCCACGCGCTGGAGCGGCACTCGACCGCGGTGGAGTCGTTCGCGCCGCTGACGTTCCTGGGCAACCACGACGTCACGCGGCTGGCCAGCCGGCTCGACGTGCCCGAGCACATCGGGCTCGCGGTCGCCGTGCTGATGACCGTCGGGGGAGTGCCGAGCGTCTACGCGGGCGACGAGCAGGCGTTCACCGGCGTCAAGGAGGACCGCGAGTTCGGCGACGACGCCGTGCGCCCGCCGTTCCCGGACACCCCCGACGACCTGGCCCCGTTCGGCGCCCCGGTCCAGGAGGTGCACCAGCGGCTGATCGGGCTGCGCCGCCGCCACCCGTGGCTGGTGCGGGCGCGCACCACCGTCGAGCACCTGACGAACACCACGATCGCCTTCCGGTCCTCCGGCGGGCCGGGGGAGGAGCTGGTCACGCTGCTGTCCGTCGACGACGCGCCGCAGCGCCTGCCCGGCGTGGACGAGGTGCTGGCGCCGCACTCGTGGCGGGTGCTCGGGGCCTGAGGTTTGGCGGACGCACCCGGCCGGGAACGGAAGGGCATGTCTGACCACGTGTACCGAGTGACCGAGATCGTCGGAACGTCCCCCGACGGCGTCGACACGGCGATCCGCAACGGCGTCAAGCGAGCAGCCACGACCCTGCGCGGGCTGGACTGGTTCGAGGTGACCGAGGTGCGGGGCCACATCGTCGACGGCGAGGTGGAGTACTTCCAGGTCGGCCTGAAGGTGGGGTTCAAGCTCGAGGACTGACCCCCGGTCAGCTCCACTCGAGGACGAGCGAGCCGCCGACGGGCAGCGCGTGCCAGTCGGGGGCGATCCCGTCCAGCACGTCGACGACGGCGTCCAGCGCGGCCGGGTCGACGCCGGCGCCCGCCTCGTCCGTCCACGCCCGGACGCCGGGCGGGACGGGGCGGTCGGCGTGGCGGATCTCCCACGCCGACTGCGCCGCCCGCGTGAAGGCCTCCGACCGCCGCATGTCGACGCCGTCGGTGCGCCGGGCGTTCCGGCGGGCCCACTTCTTCGTGTAGGGCTCGTCGACGGGGCGGAACGTGCCCGCGTCGCCGCCCGCGACGAGCGAACCGAAGATGCCGTCGCGCAGCCGGAAGTGCCGCTCGACGACGAAGTGCACCAGGTCGTGCGGGACGTGCGCGTGGTAGCCGGGGGCGGGGTCCATCCGCACGCGGTCACCGACCGGCCGGACCGCCGTCACCGCGTAGCGGCGCTGCCCGGTGCGGGTGAAGGTGACCTGCATGCCCCCGACGATAGGTTCCCGCGGGAGCGCCGACGACCGGTTTACCCCGGTCCGGTCCCCGCCGTCGTGACCGGCAGCGGCCGGCTGACCAGGACCACCTCGGTGCCCGCCGCGCCGGGGCGCACGTCGACGTCGGCCATGCACCCGCGCATCACCAGGAGACCGCGGCCGCGGTAGCCCGGGTCGCGGGGAGGTCGCCAGCGGCCCTCGTCGCGGACGACGAACCGCACGCGCTGCCGCCCGCCGTCGACGATCCGCTCGCCGGTGACCTCGACGTCGCCCGCCGCGACCCCGCCGTAGCCGTGCTCGACGGAGTTGGCGACCGCCTCGTGCACGGCCAGCACCACGTCGTCGGTCTCGTCGTCGGGCCAGCCGAGCCCGGCGAGCCAGTCGCGGATCCGCCTGCGCACGTCCCGGGCCGCGGCCGGCACCCCGACCAGGCGGACCTGCAGGGGAGTCGTGTGGAGGCGTCCGGGTCCCATCGACGCGGAGTGTGCCAAGGATCCCGGCACTACGCCGGACGGGGGATCGACGGATGCGCCGGTCCACACTGCGGAACCGCGACGGCTCCGGCGTAACCCCGGCGGGCCGGTGGGCGACGCCAGTGGTGGGGCGTCGCCGACGTCTGTCACTCTGGACCCCGAACGGGTTGCGGAGCACGAACCGGAAGGGACGGCCGAGTGGACGTCGTGGCTGTCCTGCAGGCCGTCGTGCACAGCGCGTGGCTGCTGCCGGTGCTCGCCCTGATGATCGCCGCCGACGGCCCGCTGCCGATGCTGCCGAGCGAGACCCTGCTGATGACGGCCGCGGCCGTCGCCTTCACCGAGGGGGACGTCGCCCTGCTGGTCGGGCTGTTCCTGGCCGCGGTGCTCGGGTCCGTGGCGGGCGACCTGCTCGTCTACGGGCTGGGGCGCACGTCGAACAAGCTCATCGCGGGCTCCTCGGAGGGCAGCTGCTCGGCGTGGGTGCGGCGGCACCTGCTGAAGCGGCCGGGGGCGGTGCTCGTCGGCGCCCGGTTCGTGCCCGGCGGGCGGCTCGTGAGCACCGCGGCCGCGGGCCGGTTCGGGCTGCCGCTGCGCCGGTTCGTGCCGTGGTCGCTGGCCAGCTCGGCCGCGTGGGCCGCCTACATGCTGGTGGTCGGGCGGGTGCTGGAGCCGATCACGGGCGGCAACCCGCTGCTCTGCGTGGCCGGGGCCGGGGTGCTCGCGGTGCTCACCGCCGGGGTGTTCGCGCTGGCGCGGCGGGTCACCCGGGGGCGGGTCCTGCCTGCCGACGTGGATCGACCGGTGTCGGCAGAGGCTCCCCGTTCCGCCGACACCGGTCATGAGCCTCAACGGCTCCCGGTGCGCGGGGATTCGGCCCTTTCTCGCTCTCCGTCGAGCGGGGCATCACGATCGGTGACCGGTCGAGTGGCTGTTGCCCGATCAACGGTCTCCGTCGAGCGACGGACGGCGGCCGACAGGCGCCCCGTCCGCGCGCCGCTCCCTCACGTGGGGGAGTAGCGGTCCGGATCCGTGGCGAAGGCCACGAGGGCGGCGTCCACCTCCGCGGCCCGTTCCTGCTGGGTCCAGTGCCCGCACCCGGGCAGGAGCCGCGCCTCGCGCAGGTCGGTGCAGGTGCGGCGCAGGGTCGCGGTGAGCGCGTCGAGGCCGATGCCGGCGACGACGGTGTCGCGGTCGCCCGCCAGGTACAGCGCGGGCGGGGTGATCGGGGCGCCGTGCCAGGCCGCCGTCAGCGCGTGGTTGCGGTCGAGGTTGCGGTACCAGTTCAGACCGCCGGTGAAGCCGTGGCGCGCGAACTCCGCGACGTAGACGTCGAGGTCGTCGTCGGTGAGCCAGTCCGGAAGCTCCGGGCGGTCGTCGAGGGTGTCGAGGAACCCGCCCCCCGGCGGCACGACGAGCGGTCCGGCGCCGCCGATCCCGGTGAGGATGCGGCGCAGGGAGCGGCGGGGGTCGGCGGCCAGCTCGGCGTCGGCGGGGCCCGGTTCCTGGAACCACAGCTGGTAGAACCGCTCGCCGAAGCGGCGGGCCATCAGCGGCGTCGGCGGGCCCGCGGTGCGCGGGAGGTGGGGGACCGACAGCGCGGCGACCCCGCGCACCCGGTCCGGGCGCAGCAGCGCGGTGTGCCAGGCGACGGGGGCGCCCCAGTCGTGGCCGACGACCACCGCCCGCTCCGCCCCCACCGCGTCCAGCACGCCCACGGCGTCGCCGACGAGGTGCAGGATCGAGTAGTCCTCGACCGCGGCCGGGGCGTCGCTGCGCCCGTAGCCGCGCTGGTCCGGTGCCACGACGCGGAACCCGGCGGCACCCAGCGCGGCGAGCTGGTGGCGCCAGGAGTACCAGCACTCCGGGAACCCGTGCAGGAGCAGGACGACCGGGCCGTCGGCGGGGCCGGACTCGGCCAGGTGCAGGTCGATCCCGTTGACGGCGACGGTGCGGTGGGTGATCTCCGTGATCTCCGTGGTGTCCACGGCGCCGAACCTACGCCCGGGAGCCCGGTCGACCGAGCGGGTGAGCCGCCCCGATGAGTCCGGGACGTCCACGTCGTCTCCTACGGTATGGACACACGGAACCTCGCGGACCGCTACGCGCTGCCGGCCCTGGACTGGTCCTCGGTCACCGACCGTCTCGGCGCCGGCTTCGGGCAGGCACCCGGTGCGGGTGGCCCCGACCGGCACACGACCTGGCTCACCACCCTCGATCCCGACGGAGGCCCGCACGTCACCGCGGTCGGTGCGCTGTGGGTCGACGGCTGCCTGTGGTTCGAGACCGGCGAGACCACGCGCAAGGGCCGCAACCTGGCGCGCGATCCGCGGTGCACGGCCGCGATCTCCACGCGGGAGTTCGACCTGGTGGTCGCGGGCACCGCCGAGGTGGTGACCGAACGCGACACGGTCGCCCGGTTGGCCGCGGCCTGGGCCGAGGACGGCTGGCCGTGCGAGGTCGACGAGTCCGGCACGGCCCTCACCGCGCCGTTCAGCGCACCGTCGGCCGGTGGGCCGCCGTGGGCGGTCTACCGCCTGACCGCCCGGTCGGCGCACGCCGTCGCCACGGTCGAGCCGGGGGGCGCCACGCGCTGGACGTTCTGACCCGGCGGGCCCTACGGGGTGCGCAGGCGGCGCAGGTGCAGGGCGAGCTGGATCTCCAGGGCCCTGGCCGGCCCGGACCAGTCGGCGCCGAGCAGGACGGCGACGCGCTCCAGGCGCTGGGTGACGGTGTTGACGTGCACGTGCAGCTCGCCCGCCGCCCGCCGCGGGCTGGCCCCGGCGGCGAAGTACGCCTCCAGGGTGCCGAGCAGGTCGCTGCCGCGCCGCGCGTCGTAGTCGACGACGGGTCCGAGCATGTCGTGCACGTAGTCGCCGACGTCGGCCGGCTCCCCGACGAGCCCGGCGAACCCGATCTCGCGCGCCGATCCCGCCCGCCGCCCGAGCGCCACGAGCGCCCCCGCGGTGCGCCGGGCCCGCTCGTGGACCTCGCGCAGGCCGCCCCCGGGCACCACCGGGCCCGCGGTGCCGATCGTCGGGCCGTCGCCGAGGCGGCGCGCGAGGGCCGCCGCCACGGCGGACGGGTCGGTGCCGGGCACGACGGCCACGAGGTCGTCGCCGTGCGGCCCGGCCAGCCCGCCGCCGTCGCCCGCGACCACCGCGAGACCGCGCACCGGACCGCGGCACACCGCCACCACGTGCGGGACGCCGAGCTGCAGCCCCAGCAGCCGGCCGCGCTCCACCAGCGCGGGGTCGGGCTCGCCGCCGTCGCGGGCGAGGAGCTCGGTGAGCAGGTCGGTGCGCACGCGCTGGTCGGACTCCGCCGCGCGCAACCGGAACAGCAGCACCAGCGCGGTGACCATCGCCGCGCGCTCCACGGTGCGGACCTGCCCGCGGTCGAGCTCGTCGACCCCGCCGAGCACCAGCGTGCCCAGCCGCTGCCCGGCCGCGCTGACGGCCACCGCCCACCCGTCGCCCGCGCGCGTCAGCCGGCCGGACCCCTCGGCCGCGACGGGGCGCGGGACCGGCCCGTCGCCGTAGGTGGCGAGGCAGTGGTCGTCGACGTCGAACACGGCCACCCGGCAGGCGAGCAGCTCGCCGAGGGTGGCGGCGATGTCGTCGACCCCGCCGCCGGACAGCACCACCTGGGAGAACCGGTCGTGCGCCGTGGCGGCCTGCTCGATCCCGGCGTGGGCGGCGGACAGGGCGGCGAGGGCGTCGGCGGTCTCGGCGACGCGGCGGGCCTGCACGAGCGACACCGCGGCCAGCGCCGCGAGCGAGCCGAGCAGCGCCACCTCGTCGCGCCGGAACACGCGGCGGGCGCGGTGCGAGGCGAACAGCACCCCGACGAAGTCGCCGTCGACGAGCAGCGGCGTCCCGCAGATCGCGACGAGACCCTCCTCGCCGACCGCGCCGTCGATCTCGGGGGTGTGGTCGTAGCGCTCGTCGGCGGGGTAGTCGGCGGTCCAGTACGGGCGCCGCGTCTGGGCGACGAGCCCGCCGAGCCCGGCCCCGAGCGGGAGCCGCAGGGTCTGGAACCGCGCCGACACCGACCCCGCCGTCGCCCGCATGAACGTGTCGCCGAGATCGGGGTCGAACAGCGTCAGGTAGGCGACGTCGGTGCCGAGCAGGCTGCGGGCCCGGCGCACGATGGCGTCGAGGACGCCGCGCGGGTCGGCGACCGAGGCGAGGTCCCTGGCGGTCTCGACGAGCGCCGAGAGCTCCGCCTCCCGGCGGCGGTGCTCGTCGATCCCGGCCCGGATCCGCAGCGCGAGCTCGCGGGCCTCGGGATGCTGCTGCGCCTGCTCGGAGATGCGGTCGGCGGACGCATCCTCGGCGAGCAGGCGCAGCAGGTCGAGCGCGGTCTGCGGCACGCGGGAGAACTTAGCGCGACACGGCCTTCGGCAGCGCCGGGTCGTCGGCGAGGTCGCGGTGGCGCGTCTCGGAGTAGGTGGCCACCGCGAGGATCGTCAGCACCGCCGACGCCGCGACGTACACCGCGACCGGGTACCCGCTGCCGTACGCCGTGATCAGCGCGACCGCGATCAGCGGGGCGAGACCACCGGCGAGGATCGACGCGAGCTGGTAGCCGATCGACACGCCCGAGTAGCGCACCTTCGTGCCGAACAGCTCGGACAGGAACGCCGCCTGCGGCCCGTACATGGCGCCGTGGAAGACCAGCCCGCCGACGACGGCGAGCACGGCAGCGCCGAAGCTGCGCGTGTCGAGCAGCGCGATGAACGCGAACGCCCACACCCCGACGCCGACGGCCCCGAGCAGGTAGATCGGCTTGCGGCCGAACCGGTCGCTCAGCGCACCCCAGATCGGGATGGTCACGAAGTGCACCGCCGCACCGATCAGCACCGCGCCGAGCACGAAGCTCGTCGAGAGGTCGAGCTGCGTCGTCGCGTAGGTGCTGACGACGATCGTGAAGATGTAGTACGAGACGTTCTCGGCGAACCGCGCGCCCATCGCCGTCAGCACCTCGCGCGGGTAGCTGCGCAGCACCTCGAGGATCGGCATGGCGTCGGCGGCGCCGTCGGCGGCCCGCTGCTTCGCGAGCTCCTGCGCCTCGCGGAAGACCGGCGACTCCTCGACCGACAGGCGGATGTAGAGCCCGATCAGCACGAGGACGGCGGAGAGCAGGAACGGGATGCGCCATCCCCAGGACAGGAAGTCGGCCTCGCTCTGGAACGCCGCGAGCAGCGCCAGGATGCCGTTGGCGAGCAGCTGCCCGCCCGGGGCGCCGGCCTGCGGCCAGCTCGCCCAGAACCCGCGGCGCTTCGGGTCGCCGTGCTCGGAGACGATGAGCACCGCCCCGCCCCACTCGCCGCCGAGCGCGAAGCCCTGCACGAGCCGCAGCAGCACGAGGATGATCGGCGCCGCGATGCCGATGGTGGCGTAGCCGGGCAGCAGCCCGATGAGGAACGTCGCGACGCCCATCATCAGCAGGCTGACGACGAGCAGCGTCTTGCGGCCGATCTTGTCGCCGTAGTGGCCGAACACCAGCCCGCCGACCGGGCGGGCGATGAAGCCGACGGCGAACGTGCCGAGCGAGAGCAGCACGCCCGTCGCCGGGTCGTTGCCGGGGAAGAAGACGGTGGGGAAGACGAGCGCCGCGGCGACGCCGTAGAGGAAGAAGTCGTACCACTCGACCGTGGTGCCGGCCATGCTCGCGCCGACGACCTTGACGATGGAGCTGCGTGGCTGGGTCTCAGCCATGGGGCAACCCTTTCTGACTAGTGGGCGGTCCAGCCGCCGTCCATGAGCAGGGAGGTACCGGAGATCGAGCCGGACGCCGGGCCGTAGAGCACGGCGGCGAGCTCGGCGACCTCCGCGGGTTCGACGAGCCGCTTCACCGCCACGGGGGTGAGCATGATCCGTTCCAGGACCTCGGACTCGTCGATGCCGTGCGTGCGCGCCTGGTCGGCGATCTGCTTCTCGACCAGCGGTGTGCGCACGTAGGCGGGGTTGAGGCAGTTGCTGGTGACGCCGTGCGCCGCGCCCTCCAGCGCGATCACCTTCGACAGTCCCTCCAGCCCGTGCTTGGCGCTGACGTAGGCCGACTTGAACGGGCTCGCGCGCACCCCGTGCACGCTGGAGACGTTGACGATCCGCCCCCAGCCGCGCTCGTACATGTGCGGCAGGACCAGCCGGGAGAGCCGGAACGGCGCCTCCAGCATCACGCGCAGGATGAACCCGAACCGCTCGGGGTCGAACTCGTGCACGGGCGCGACGTGCTGGATGCCCGCGTTGTTGACGAGCACGTCCACCGCCGACGGCAGCGCGTCGACGGCGTCGAGGTCGGAGAGGTCGCACACGACGCGCTCCACCCCGTCGAGCGCCTGGAGGCCCGCCTCGTCGCGGTCGACCGCGATGACGTGAGCCCCGTCGTCGACGAGGCGGCGCGTGATCGCCGCCCCGATCCCGGACGCCGCACCCGTGACCAGCGCCGTCCGTCCCGCCAGAATCGTCATGGGCCGAGACGTTAGGGGAGTGTGAGGCGCATCGCCGTGTGTCGTCGGCCCATATCCGCGTGCACTCGCATGTGCGAGGAGGCCACCAGCCGATTCCGTCTCAGGATGAGAACGTGCCGGTGATCACGGCCGGTGATACTTCCGCCATGAAGAGCGATGTGTGGGAGGCCGAGGTCGGGATCGACCACGCCGCGTGGCTCGCCACGGAGAGCCGCACCGCGGGTCTGGCTCGGGAGTACCGGCCGATCGACATCGGGGAGGGGCGGATCCGCTACAGCTACCTCGCCCTCGGGGCCGCCCGTGAGCTGGGCGAGGAGGAGGACGGCTACCTCACCGACGACGCCGAGGGTCTGCGCGTCTGGATCGGGGACGACGCCTTCGAGCTGGAGCTGACCGACGGCTGAGACTTCGCGGCCCGGGCGGTCATCGTGCGCGTGATACGTGAGATACCGAACCAATCGATGTCGAACGGAAGGCGCACGATGACCCCCACCCCGGTCGTCGGACGGCTCGCGGGGGCGCTGAGCGCGTAGCGTTCCCGCCGTGCCGGAGCAGGAGAAGACCGGGGGCGGCGAGAGCACGCTCACCGTGCTCGTCGCGCTGGGGGCGAACGCACTGATCGGCGTGCTCAAGCTGGTGGCCGGCGTGCTCACCGGCTCCGCGGCGATGCTCGCGGAGGCGGCGCACTCCGTCGCCGACACCGCGACCGAGGGGCTGCTGCTCACGGCGCTGCGCCGCTCGGAGAAGCCCGCCGACCGCCGTCATCCCTTCGGCTACGGCAAGGAGCGGTTCTTCTGGGCGCTCATCGCCGCCGTCAGCATCTTCGTCTCCGGCGCGGTGTTCGCGATCTACGAGGGACTCTCGACGATGCTCGGCGAGGGCGAGGAGCAGACCCTCGTCTGGGTCGCCTACGCCGTCCTCGGCGGGTCCTTCCTGCTGGAGGGCGTCTCGTGGCTGCAGGCGGTCAGGCAGGTCCGGAACGAGTCGCGCGCCCACGACCAGGGCTTCGTGCAGTTCCTGCGCACCACCGACGACCCCACCGTCAAGACGGTGTTCTTCGAGGACAGCGCCGCCCTGGTCGGTCTGCTGCTGGCGCTGGGCGGGATCGGGCTGCACCAGATCACCGGGTCGAGCTTCTGGGACGGGCTGGCGTCGCTGCTGATCGGGGTGCTGCTCTCCGGCGTCGCCTACGTACTGGGGGCCACGAACAAGGGCCTGCTGATCGGCCGGCAGGCCGACCCCCGGCTCGTGTACGCGGTGCGCGACCACCTCGCCGCGCGGCCGGAGGTCGAGAAGGTCGTCGACCTGCTCACGATGACGCTCGGCACCGACCGCGTGCTGGTCTGCGCCCGCGTCGACTTCGACGACGCGCTGGGCGCGGCCGACCTCGAGCGCGCGTGCGTGGAGATCGACGACTCCCTGCGCGAGCGGTTCCCGCAGCTCGACGAGATCTTCCTGGAACCGGTGCCCCGCACCGACGAGCGGCTGCGGGCGCGGGTGCTGGACCGCTACGGCGCGGGCATCGCCGCCCCGCCCACCTGACCCCGGCCCGTCGGTGATCGGCGCGTGCCGCACGGTGCGGCCCTCGGGAGGGCGCTGGGGTGCGGCCGGCACCGATCACGGTCCGGTCGGGGTGTCGCGCGGCGGCACGGGCGGAAGGCGTCGGGATGGACGGAGCCGGTACCGCTCCCGGTCCCGTGATCGTCGTTCACCGCACGGTGCTGCCCGGGACCACGGTGTGCGGGAGGGAAGGATCGTGGGCGGGAGGGAACCGCGGGCGGTCCCGTTCCGTCCAACCCGCCGTGAACCTGTGCCGACCGTTCCGCGGAACCCGGGCCGTCGCCTTCGGGATCCTCACCCCGACGATGCTGCGCGGCCCGCGCTTCCGTCGCCTGTTCCGCGACGTCTACGGCTGCGCCGACGTCGAGGTCGATCTCGCGCTGCGCTCCGAGGCCGCGTACCTGCTCGTCGAGGGCACCGGGTTGCTCGGCGGGTACTCCGCGGCCGAGCTGCTGGGTGCCTCCTGCGGACCGGAGGACGCCCCCGCCGAGGTCGTCAGCCCGACGCGGATGCGGTCGCGGCCCGGCCTGCTCGTGCGGGAGGAGGCGGTCCCGCCCGGCGAGCGGTGGCGGGTGGGGGAGGTGCGGGTGACGTCGCCGCTGCACACCGCCTTCCGCCTGGCCTGCAGGCTCCCGCTCGTCGAGGCGGTGGTGGCGGTCGACGCGCTGGCGCACCGGTTCTCGCTGGACCCGTGGGACGTGGCCCGCTTCGGCCACCACCACCTCGGCGCGCCCGGGAGCGGGCGGCTCCCCGACGTCGCGCGGCTCGCCCACCCGCTCGCGGAGTCCCCGATGGAGACGCGGATCCGGCTGGCCATCGCGTTCGACGGGCTTCCGCCACCGGTCCTGCAGCACCCCGCGGGCGCCTACGACCTCGACACGCCCTACCCCGACGTGCTGCTCGCGGGAGTACGACGGTCGGGAGCACCGCACGCCCGAGCGCGCGCGACGGGACCTCGCCCGCCAGGCGTATCTGTCGTCGGCCGGCTGGACGGTGCTCCGCTTCGGAGCCGCTGACGTGCTCCACCGGCCGCGGACGGTGGCGGCCGCGGTGCGGCGGGCCCTCGCCGCCCGCTCCTCCATGCCCCGACGATCGCCGCGGTCCGCACGGCAGCGCCCCGACGCGGGCGCTGGGGTGCGGCCGGAGCCGATCACCGGCCGCACCCCCGGGGGAGGTGCGGCCGGTGACTCAGACGAGCGGGCGGTCGGTGGGGTCGATCGGGCGGGGCAGGACGTCGCGCCCGGTGAGGTAGGCGTCGACCCCGGCGGCCGCGGACCGACCCTCCGCGATCGCCCACACGATCAGCGACTGGCCGCGGCCCATGTCGCCGGCCGAGAACACGCCGTCGACGCTGGTCATGAAGCTGCTGTCGCGCGCGACGTTGCCGCGCTCGTCGAGCTCCACGCCCAGCTCGGAGAGCAGCTTGCCCTTCTCCGGGCCGACGAAGCCCATCGCGAGCAGCACCAGCTGGGCCGGGAGCTCCCGCTCGGTGCCGGGCACCTCGTCGAAGCCCTTCTCACCGCGCGTCACCTCGACGATGCGGATGGCCTGGAGCTTGCCGTCCGCGTCGCCGACGAACTCGGTGGTGTTGACCGAGAACAGGCGGTCGCCGCCCTCCTCGTGCGCCGAGGTGACCCGGTAGACCATCGGGTACGTCGGCCAGGGCATGCCCTCGTCGCGCTTCTCCGGCGGCGTCGGCATGATCTCCAGCTGCGTGACCGACAGCGCGCCCTGGCGGTGGCTGGTGCCGAGGCAGTCGGCGCCGGTGTCCCCGCCGCCGATGATCACGACGTGCTTGCCCTCCGCGGTGATCTCCGGCGCGTCGATGTCGCCCTGCTGCACGTGGTTGGCCCACGGCAGGAACTCCATCGCCTGGTACACGCCCTCGACCTCGCGGCCCTTCGCGGGCAGGTCGCGCCACGCGGTGGCCCCGCCGGCGAGCACGACGGCGTCGAAGTCCGCGCGCAGCTGCTCCACCGTGACGTCCACGCCGACGTCGACCGAGGCGCGGAACAGCGTGCCCTCGGCCTTCATCTGCTCCAGGCGCCGGTCGAGCCGGGACTTCTCCATCTTGAACTCGGGGATGCCGTAGCGCAGCAGCCCGCCGATGCGGTCGGACCGCTCGAACACCACGACGTCGTGACCGACGCGGGTGAGCTGCTGCGCGGCCGCCAGCCCGGCCGGCCCGGACCCGACGACGGCGACCTTCTTGCCCGTCTTCGTCTGCGCGGGCTGCGGCGGGACCCAGCCCTCGTCCCACGCCCGGTCGACGATCTCGATCTCGACCTGCTTGATCGTGACCGCGTCGTCGTTGATCGCCAGCACGCAGGCCGCCTCGCACGGGGCGGGGCAGAGCGTGCCGGTGAACTCCGGGAAGTTGTTCGTGGCGTGCAGCCGCTCGGTGGCCTCACGCCAGTCCTTGCGGTAGACGAGGTCGTTCCACTCCGGGATGAGGTTGCCCAGCGGGCAGCCCTGGTGGCAGAACGGGATGCCGCAGTTCATGCAGCGCCCGGCCTGCTTCTCCAGCTTGCCGCGCTCGAAGTCCTCGTAGACCTCGCGCCAGTCGCTCAGGCGCAGGTCGACCGGGCGGCGCGTGGGCCCCTCCCGCTTGGTGGTGAGGAATCCCTTCGGGTCACCCATGTGCGGCCTCCCCCGGTGTGATGGTGGCTTCGTCGACGTTCGACCTACCCATGTGCCGCCTCCATGATGGCTTCGTCGACGTTGCGGCCGTCGCGCTCGGCGGCCTCGCGGGCCTGCAGCACGCGCTTGAAGTCGCGCGGCATGATCTTGCCGAAGCGGCCGACGCTGTCGTCCCAGTCGGTGAGCAGGGCCTTCGCGACGGCGGAGTCGGTCTCGGCGTAGTGCCGTTCCACGGTCTCGCGCAGGAACGCGCGGTCGTCGTCGTCGAGGGGGTCGATGTCGACCATCTCGGGGTTGACGCGGTGGGTCGGCAGGTCGAGCACGTAGGCGACGCCGCCGGACATGCCCGCGGCGAAGTTCCGCCCGATCCGCCCGAGCACCACGACGCGGCCGCCGGTCATGTACTCGCAGGCGTGGTCGCCCACGCCCTCGACGACGGCCAGCGCACCGGAGTTCCGGACGCAGAACCGCTCGCCGACGATGCCGCGGACGAAGATCTCGCCCGAGGTGGCCCCGTAGAGGATCACGTTGCCGGCGATGATGTTGTCCTCGGCGACGAACGGCGCCGTCGGGTCGGGCCGCAGGGTCAGGCGACCGCCGGACAGGCCCTTGCCGAAGAAGTCGTTGGTGTCGCCGACCAGCCGCAGCGTGATGCCCTTCGGCACGAACGCGCCGAAGCTCTGGCCGGCCGAGCCGGTGAGCGTGACGTCGATCGTGTCGTCGGGCAGGCCCTCGCCGCCCCACTGCTTCGTGAGGTGGTGGCCGAGCATCGTGCCGACCGTGCGGTTGACGTTGCGCACCGGCAGGTCGAGCCGGACCTTGTCGCCGGAGCGCAGCGCACCCTCGCACAGCTGGATCAGGGTGTTGTCGAGCGCCTTGTCCAGACCGTGGTCCTGCGCGGTGGTGTTGTGCCGCGGTGCGCCCGCGGGCAGCTCCGGGACCTCGAAGATCGGGGACAGGTCGATGCCCTCGGTCTTCCAGTGCCGCACGGCGTCGTCGGTGTCGAGCAGCTCCGCGTGGCCCACGGCCTCGGCCAGCGTGCGGAAGCCCAGCGCCGCCAGGTACTCGCGCACCTCCTGCGCGACGAACCGCATGAAGTTGACGACGTACTCCGGCCGCCCGTCGAAGCGCTTGCGCAGCACGGGGTTCTGGGTGGCGACGCCGACCGGACAGGTGTCCAGGTGACAGACGCGCATCATGATGCAGCCGCTGACGACGAGCGGGGCGGTGGCGAAGCCGAACTCCTCCGCGCCCAGCAGCGCCGCGATCATGACGTCGCGGCCGGTCTTGAGCTGCCCGTCGGCCTGCACGACGATGCGGTCGCGCAGGTTGTTGCGCAGCAGCGTCTGCTGGGTCTCGGCCAGGCCGAGCTCCCACGGGCCGCCCGCGTGCTTGATCGAGCTCAGCGGTGACGCGCCGGTGCCGCCGTCGTGCCCCGAGATGAGCACGACGTCGGAGTAGGCCTTCGCCACGCCCGCCGCGACCGTGCCGACGCCGACCTGGCTGACCAGCTTCACGTGGATGCGGGCCGTCGGGTTGGCGTTCTTCAGGTCGTGGATGAGCTGCTTGATGTCCTCGATGGAGTAGATGTCGTGGTGCGGCGGCGGCGAGATCAGCCCGACGCCCGGCGTGGAGTACCGGGTCTTCGCGATCCACGGGTAGACCTTGCCGCCGGGCAGCTGCCCGCCCTCGCCGGGCTTGGCGCCCTGCGCGATCTTGATCTGGATGTCGTCGGAGTTGACGAGGTACTCGCTCGTGACGCCGAAGCGCCCGGACGCCACCTGCTTGATCGCCGAGCGCCGCGAGTCGCCGTTGGCGTCGGGCGTCCAGCGGTCGGAGTCCTCGCCCCCCTCACCGGTGTTGGACTTGCCGCCGAGGCGGTTCATCGCGATGGCGAGCGTCTCGTGCATCTCCTGGCTGATCGAGCCGTAGGAGATGGCGCCGGTGGCGAAGCGGGTCACGATGGAGTCGACGGACTCGACCTCCTCGATCGGCACCGCCGGCCGCACGCCCTCCCGGAACGCGAACAGCCCGCGCAGCGTGTTGAGCCGCCCGGCCTGCTCGTCGACGGCCCGGGTGTAGTCCTTGAAGACCTCGTACTTCCCGGCCCGCGTGGAGTGCTGCAGCTTGAAGACGGTCTGCGGGTTGAACAGGTGCAGCTCGCCCTCGCGGCGCCACTGGTACTCGCCGCCGACCTCCAGCGCCCGGTGCGAGGCGCGCACCTCGTCGGACGGGAAGGCGTGCCGGTGGTGGCGCAGGACCTCCTCGGCGAGCACGTCGTAGCCGACGCCGCCCAGGCGCGACGTGGTGCCGCAGAAGCACTCGTCGACGATCTCCTTGCCCAGCCCGATGGCCTCGAAGATCTGCGCCCCGGTGTAGGAGGCGACGGTGGAGACGCCGATCTTCGACATCGTCTTGCGGACGCCCTTGCCGAGCGCCTTGACGAGGTTCTTCGCCGCGGTGGCGGGGTCGACGCCGGGGATGTCGCCGCGCTCGGCGAGGTCCTCGACGGTGGCCATCGCCAGGTACGGGTTGACCGCGGCCGCGCCGTAGCCGATGAGCAGCGCGATGTGGTGCACCTCGCGGGCGTCGCCGGACTCGACGACGAGCCCGACCCGGCTGCGGGTCTTCTCGCGCACCAGGTGGTGGTGGACCGCGCCGGTGAGCAGCAGCGACGGGATCGGGGCGTGCGTGGCGTCGACGCCACGGTTGGACAGCACGATCAGGCGTGCGCCGTCCTCGATGGCCTCGGACACCTCGCGGCAGATCTCGTTGAGCCGCCTGCGCAGCCCCTCGCCGCCCTCGGCCGCCTTGAACACGCCCTTCGCCGTGACGCACGCGAAGCCCGGCAGCTCGCCGTCGTCGTTGATGTGGACGATCTTCGCGAGGTCGTCGTTGCCCAGCACCGGGAACGGCAGCACGATCGTGCGGCAGTTGGCCGGGGTGGCGTCGAGCAGGTTCTGCTCCGGTCCGAGCTGGCTCTGCAGCGAGGTGACGAGCTCCTCGCGGATGGCGTCCAGCGGCGGGTTGGTGACCTGGGCGAACAGCTGGGTGAAGTAGTCGAACAGCAGCCGCGGGCGCTCCGACATCGCCGCGATCGGCGCGTCGTTGCCCATCGAGCCGATCGGCTCCGCACCGGCCGAGGCCATCGGCTTGAGCAGGAGGTTGAGCTCCTCCTCGGTGTAGCCGAAGGACTGCTGGCGGTGGGTGAGCGCCGCGTGGCTCGGGACCTCGCGGTCGCGCGCGGGCAGGTCGGCCAGGTGGATCAGGCCGGCGTGCAGCCAGTCGGCGTAGGGGTGCTCGGCGGACAGGGCGCCCTTGATCTCGGCGTCGTCGACGAGCTTGCCCGCCGCGGTGTCGACCAGGAACATCCGGCCCGGCTCGAGCCGGCCCTTGCGCACGACGTTGGCGGGGGCGACGTCGAGGACGCCCACCTCCGACGCCAGCACGACGGTGCCGTCGTCGGTGACCCAGTAGCGCGCGGGGCGCAGGCCGTTGCGGTCGAGGACCGCCCCGATCAGCGTGCCGTCGGTGAACGCGACGAGCGCGGGACCGTCCCACGGCTCCATCAGCGTGGAGTGGAACTCGTAGAAGGCCCGGCGGGCCGGGTCCATCTCGTCGTGGTTCTCCCACGCCTCGGGGATCATCATCAGCACCGCGTGCGGCAGGCTGCGCCCGCCCAGGTGCAGCAGCTCGAGCACCTCGTCGAACGTGGCGGAGTCGCTCGCGTCCGGGGTGACGACGGGGGACAGGCGGGACAGGTCCCCGGGGATCACCTCCGACCGGAGCAGCGCCTCGCGCGAGGCCATCCAGTTGCGGTTGCCGCGCAGGGTGTTGATCTCCCCGTTGTGCGCGACGTAGCGGTAGGGGTGCGCGAGCGGCCAGGCCGGGAACGTGTTCGTCGAGAAGCGGGAGTGCACGACGGCCAGCGCCGAGGTGACGCGCTCGTCGGACAGGTCCGGGTAGAACGCCTCGACCTGGGGCTCGGCCAGCATCCCCTTGTAGACGATCGTGCGCGGCGACAGCGACGGGAAGTAGGTGCCCGTGCCGTGCTCGGCCCGCTTGCGCAGGCAGAACGTGAGGCGCTCGAGCTCGATGCCCGACTCGTCGTTCGCGCCCGCCAGGAACAGCTGGCGGAAGGCCGGCATCGCGGCCCGGGCGGTGGGGCCGATGTCGGCGCCGTCGGGGTCGACGGGGAGCGCGCGCCACCCGAGGACGGTGAGGCCCTCCTCGGCGGCGAGGCGGTCGATCTCCGCGACGGCCGCGTCGGCCTCGGCCTCGTCGGTGGGCAGGAACGCGGTGCCGACGGCGTAGGCGCCCTCGGCGGGGAGCGGGAAGTCCACGACCTCCCGGAAGAAGGCGTCCGGCAGCTGGATGAGGATGCCCGCGCCGTCGCCGGTGTTGGCCTCGGCGCCGCGCGCGCCCCGGTGCTCCAGGCGCAGCAGGGCCGTGAGGGCCTTGCGCACGATGGAGTGGTCGCGGCGGCCGGCCAGGTCGGCGACCATGGCGACGCCGCAGGCGTCGTGCTCGAAATCCGGGGCGTAGAGCCCCTCCGAGGTGACCGCTGTGCCGGTTCGCTTCGTGATGGCAGCCAACAGTGCCTCCTGTCGTCTCGGTGCACCCCGACACTGACACCCAGGATCTGTGGGCGATCGGGACGACGTGATGGTGGGGGTTGACGATATCCGACGCGCCCGTCGGGACGCGGGTTGCTGGTCCGAACGGGTGCATCTGGGTGCACCGAACCCGGTGGTGGTGGTGACCGGTTCCGGCACGACGACCGGTCACCTGGTGGGGAGTCGGCCGGGACGTCTCGTGGCGCGCAGGCACGCGGCGATGGGTGCACTTGCGCGCCGAACAGCGTCGCACGCGATGGCTCGCGTCCGCCAGTGCTGCGGACGTGAGCACGGTGACCAGGGCGGGAGCCGACGTCGGGGGGTCCGGGCAGGTAGCGTGTACGCCGCCCGCGGAACGGCCGTCCGGGTGTGTCGCGACGCCCGTCCGGGGGACACTGGTCCGGTGGAGACCGACGTGCGGGACGTGCTCGCCGACGTGGGCCGGCTCAGCCCGTTCTTCCTCGTCCGGACCGGCCCGGACGCCGGGGGACCCGGCCGGCGCCCCCTGCGCGACCTCTACACCGACCCGGAGCCGCTGCGGGCCCGCATCGCCCACGTCCGGACGGTGCTGCACAGCGACGACCGGGTGGCGGCGTCGATCGCGTTCCAGGGCATCGCCGCACTGGTCCTGTCGCCGCCGCTGGCCGCGGTGGCGGTGCACGGCGTGCTGCCCCACCTCGGTCCCGACGTGCTGCACTGGCGCCCCGTCGAGGGCGGCCCGTGGGAGCTGTGGTGCCCCGACCCGACCGGCACCGCCGTCGCGGACGGGGCCGCCGCGCTGGCCGGGGCCCTGTTCGAGGACCACCTGCGGCCGCTGGTCGCCGCGGTCCGGGCCCAGGTGGCGGTCTCCGAGCGCGTGCTGTGGGGGAGCGTGGCGTCGTCGGTGGCGAGCGGGAAGCGGCTGATCGGCGCGCAGCGGCCGCAGGCGGCGGACGCGGCGGCCCGGGTCGCGGAGCGGCTGCTCGACACCGGCCCGCTCGCCGGCACCGGTGAGCGGCGCGCCCCGACCGGGCCCGACCACGGGTGGACCTTCCGCCGCCGGTCCTGCTGCCTGTACTACCGCGTGCGCGACGGGGGGCTGTGCGGCGACTGCGTGCTGAACCGGGACGGCTAGTCGAGCAGCACCTCGGCCACGACGACGCTGACGACGGCGTCGAGCCCGGTGTAGGCGGCCACCTCGGCGGCCACCTCGCGCTGCACGGACTGGGCCACGTCGCGGCAGTTGTGGCCCAGCCGGGTGGCGAGGGTGATCGTGACCTCGACGGAGCCGCCGTGCACCTGGGCGTGCACGCCGTCGGCGGGCAGCGCGCCGGTGTCGCGGTCGGGGTGCAGGACGGAGTCGGCGAGGCCGAGCAGGGCCTGTGTGAGGTCGGCGCGCAGGGCGACGACCCCGGGGACGCGGCGGGCGCGGTGCGCCGCCACCCGGGCCACGACGGCGTCGCCGACGTGCACGCGGACCTCCGGTGCCCCGCTCACCACTCGCCCCCGAACACGTCCACGACCTCGATGTCGACCCGGCGCACCGGCACGCCGAGCGCCTGCTCGCCCGACGCCGCGACCATCTGCCGCACGCGGGCCGTCACCGAAGCGAGGTCGACGCCGAACCGGGCGGTGACGGTGATCCGCACGTCCGCGGCGTGCCCGGGCTCGCCGGAGAACGTGTCGGTGACCTGCTCGATCCGGCAGCTGCGCGCCCGCACCCCGGCCATACCGTCGACGGTGTGCCGCAGCACCGACGCCGCGGCGGCGCGGGAGAGCCGGGCCGGGCCGTGCGGGGACGGCAGCGTGAGGACGTCGTGCGGGCGCAGCTCGGTGCGGACGGCGACCATCACCCGGTCCAGCACCGACGGCGGCGGCTCCGGCCGGTCCTGCGCCATCCGCTGCACCAGTGCGCCGAGGCCGCGGGCGTCGGCGGCGGCCGCGGTGCAGTGCGGGCAGTCGCGCTCGTGCGCGTCGGCGGGCTCGCCCGCGACGGCACGCTCCCACACCGCGGCGGCGTCGCGCCCGCAGGCGAGGCGGCCGTCGGGGTCGGGTCCGGGGGACGGGTTCAGCGCCACGACCGCATCGCCTCCGCCAGCTTCGTGCGGGCCCGGTGGATGCGCCCGCGCACGGCGTCCTCGGTGGCCCCGGTGATCGCGGCGATCTCCGCGTAGCCCTGGCCCTCCATCTCGCGCAGCACCCAGGCGACGCGCAGGTCGTCGGGCAGCGTGGCGATCGCGCGGTGCAGCGCGGCCATCCCCGCGTCGCGCTCGGCCGCGCGCTCGGGGGAGTCGTGCGCGGGGGCCGGGGCCTCGATCTCCTCGACCGGCAGCGGGCGGCGCTTGCGCAGCATGCCCAGGCACCGGTTGGTGACGACGCGGTACATCCACGTCGAGAACGCGGACTCGCCGCGGAAGCGCCCGATCCGCCGCCACGCGTCGAGCAGGGCCTCCTGCAGCGCGTCCTCGGCCTCGGCCGGGTCGCCCATCACGCGGACGGCCAGTCGGTAGAGCGCGTCCTGGTGGCGCCGGGCGAGCATCTCGAAGGCCCGCGCGTCGCCCTCCTGGGCGCGCACCACGAGCGTCTGCTCGTCGAGCTCGTCGGGCACCGGGACGTCCTCCCGCACCTCGGGGACGACGACCGCGAGGCCGACCGGGGTGGTCACCTGAACCGCGCTCCGATCCGTGGCCGTGCGATCCGTGGCTGTGAGATCCGTGGCTGTGCTGATCCGTGCGTGTGACATTCGTGCCTGCGCGATCGGTGGCCGTGTGACGCGCCTCACCGTGAGGACGGCGGCCGGCGCGACGTCTCACCACCAGTGGGACACGGTAGCCGTCCGGAGAGCCGGCCGCGCGCGACGTCCCCCGACAGGAGGGAGCACCATGAGCTTCGTCGACAAGGCCAAGCACAAGGCCGAAGAGGTCATCGGTGAGGTCAAGGAGAAGGTCGGCGAGCTGACCGGCAACGAGAAGCTCCAGGCCGAGGGCCAGAAGGACCAGCTCAGCGGCAACGTGAAGCAGACCGGCGACTCCGTCAAGGACGCCGCGTCGAACCTGGGCGACAAGCTCAAGGGCGACCGGAGCTGAGCCGCCGCGACGGCCCGACGAGCGGCCCGCCACTGCACGTGGCGGGCCGCTCCGCCGTGTACCCGGACGGGTCCGGTCCGGGCTACCGTGACGCCGTGCCCCCGCCGCCCGACGCCGTCGCCGCCACGGCCCGCGCCGTCGCCGACGCCGTGGCCGCCCACCCCGCCGTCGCCCGGCTCGACGGCGGCCCGTGGGGCACCGTCACCTCGCACCTGCCCGGGCGCGGCCGCGTCGACGGCGTCCGGCTCGGCGTCGGCGACGAGCCCGTCGAGGTCGCGGTCGTCGCCCGCCTGGGTCTCCCGCTGCCGCAGCTGGCCGACGAGCTGGCCGCCGCCGTGCGCGGGGTGCTGGGCCCGGTGCCCGTCGACGTCACGTTCTCCGACGTCGTGCCCGCGCTCGCCGCCGCCCCCGCGCTGTAGCGGCCGGGCGAAGGTCCGGACACCGCCTCACCTAGACTCGCTCGGAATGCCGTCGGCACGGCGTCGTACGTGCCGCAATCGCGTCTGTGTTCCGCAGAATGAGGAGTATCCCCACCGTGAAGAGCCGATCGTGAAGAGCACCGTTGAGCGCCTGAGCCCGACGCGGGTCCGGATCGCCGTCGAGGTGCCCTTCGACGAGCTCAAGCCGGACTTCGACCGCGCGTACAAGAAGATCGCGCAGCAGGTCTCCGTGCCCGGGTTCCGCAAGGGCAAGGTCCCCGCGCGGATCATCGAGGCCCGCCTCGGCCGCGGTGTCGTCCTCGACGAGGTCGTCAACGCCGCTGTCCCGACCAAGTACTCCGAGGCCGTCTCCGCCGCCGAGGAGAAGGTCACGCCCATCGGGCGCCCGGACATCGAGGTCACCGAGATCGCCGACGGCGAGCACCTCTCGTTCACCGCCGAGGTCGACGTCCGCCCCGAGCTGACGCTGCCCGACCTCGACGGCCTGACGGTCACCGTCGACGACGTCGAGGTCACCGACGCCGACGTCGACGAGCAGCTGGAGAACCTGCGCGCGCGCTTCGGCACGCTCGCCGGCGTCGACCGGGCCGCGGCCACCGACGACTTCGTGCTCATCGACCTCTCCGCCACCGTCGACGGCGTCGCCGTCGAGGAGGCCACCACCAGCGGGTTCTCCTACCAGGTGGGTCAGGGCGGCCTGATCGACGGCCTCGACGAGGCCGTGCGCGGCATGTCGGCCGACGACGAGAAGACCTTCAGCACGAAGCTCGTGGCCGGCGAGTACGCCGACAAGGACGCCGAGGTCACCGTCAAGGTCACCGCGGTCAAGGAGCGCACGCTCCCCGACGCCGACGACGAGTTCGCGCAGCTGGCCAGCGAGTTCGACACGCTCGACGAGCTCACCGCCGACCTGCGCGAGCGCATGGCCCGCGTCAAGCGCATGGAGCAGGTCTCGCAGGCCCGCGACAAGGTGCTCGACGCGCTCGTCGACGGCACCGAGGTGCCGCTGCCGGAGAGCATCGTCGCCGCCGAGGTCGAGTCCACCACGCACGACGCGATCCACGGCTTCGACCACGACGAGGACAAGTTCGCCGCGCAGCTCGAGAGCGACGGCAGCAGCCGCGAGCAGTTCGACGCCGAGACGCGCGAGGAGGCCGAGAAGTCGGTCCGCACCCGCCTCGTGCTCGACGCCCTCGCCGACGCCGAGCAGGTGAGCGTCAACGACCAGGAGCTCACCGAGCGCATCGTCTACCAGGCCCAGCAGTACCGGATGCCGCCCGAGGAGTTCGTGCGCCGCATCCAGGAGGCCGGGCAGCTCGGCGCGATCTACGCCGACGTGCGCCGCACCAAGGCCCTCATCACCGCGGTCCGCGCGGCCACCGTCACCGACGCCTCGGGCGCCACGATCGACCTCTCCGACCTGCTCGGCGACGAGGACGACGGCATCGAGGTCACCGAGGTGCCCGGCGAGGTCGTCGAGACCGAGGACGCGGCTGCGGACACGGAGACGGACGCGGCCACGGACACGGACGCGGACACGGACGCGGCCACGGACGAGGCCGCCGCCGAGCCCACCGACGAGAAGACGCCCAGCGGCTCCTGAGCCGGGCAACACGCCCAGAGCGAACAACCGGTCCGAACGCGGCGGGCACGACGCCCGTCCGCGTAGGGTCGGCCAGGACGAACACGCGAGCTGATCAGCAGAAGGCAGGGTGAAGTGAGGACCCACGAAACCGGTTCGCGTACCGCGGACCGTCTCCTCGGAGCCGACATGCGACGCGGCGGAGCGCCGGCGTCGCTGACGCTGTCGGACTCGGTGTACGAGCGGTTGCTGCAGCAGCGGATCATCGTGCTCGGCCAGCAGGTCGACGACGACATCGCCAACCGCATCGCCGCGCAGATGCTGCTGCTGTCGGCGGAGGACCCCACCGCCGACATCCAGCTCTACATCAACTCCCCGGGCGGCTCGGTGTCGGCCGGCATGGCCATCTTCGACACCATGGAGTTCGTGCCCTGCGACGTCGCGACGTTCGCGATGGGGCTGGCGGCGTCGATGGGGCAGTTCCTGCTCTCGGCCGGGGCGCGGGGCAAGCGCTACGCCCTGCCGCACGCGCGGATCATGATGCACCAGCCGTCGTCCGGCGTCGGTGGTCAGGAGTCCGACATCGTGATCCAGGCCGAGCAGTCCCGGCTGCTCAAGCGCGAGCTGGCCGAGCTGATCGCCGAGCACACCGGCCAGACGGTCGAGAAGGTCACGGCCGACTCGGAGCGCGACCGCTGGTTCCGCGCCCCCGAGGCCAAGGAGTACGGCTTCGTCGACCACGTCATCACGCGCGCCGGGCAGCTGCCCGACGGCAACGAGAGCATCGGCAACGAGTCCAACGGGAACGGGAGCGCGAAGTGAGCCAGTTCCACTCGCCGCAGTCGCGGTACGTGCTGCCGTCCTTCGTGGAGCGCACGAGCTACGGGGTCAAGGAGTCGAACCCGTACAACAAGCTGTTCGAGGAGCGCATCATCTTCCTCGGCGTGCAGATCGACGACGCGTCGGCCAACGACGTCATGGCGCAGCTGCTGTGCCTGGAGTCGGCCGACCCCGACCGCGAGATCAGCATGTACATCAACTCGCCCGGCGGGTCGTTCACGTCGCTGATGGCCATCTACGACACCATGCAGTTCATCCGCCCCGACATCCAGACGGTCTGCCTCGGGCAGGCCGCGTCGGCCGCGGCCGTGCTGCTGGCCGCCGGCACCCCGGGGCGTCGCCTCGCGGTGCAGAACGCCCGGGTCCTGATCCACCAGCCCGCCACGGAGGGCACCTACGGCCAGGTCTCGGACCTCGAGATCCAGGCCGCGGAGATCTCCCGGGTGCGCAAGCTGATGGAGGCCACGCTCGCCAAGCACACCGGCAAGAGCGAGGAGCAGGTCCGCCTCGACGTCGAGCGGGACAAGATCCTCACGGCCGTCGAGGCCAAGGAGTACGGGATCGTCGACGAGATCATCCAGAGCCGGAAGCTCTCCGCCGTCTCCTAGTGCGGATCGGCTGCACCACCTGCGTCGGTACCGGGTTCCTACGCCCGGTACCGACCGTCCGCCGACACGTCGCCGAATCGGAGCACCGTGATGCTCCCCCGGGGACGGGTCGGGCGGGTACCGTCACGAGGGCGTGTCCGACCCAGGGCGCGCCAGATGGGACTGGGGTCTGCACTCATGGCACGCATCGGTGATGGCGGTGACCTGCTCAAGTGCTCGTTCTGCGGCAAGAGCCAGAAGCAGGTCAAGAAACTGATCGCCGGACCTGGCGTCTACATCTGCGACGAGTGCATCGATCTCTGCAACGAGATCATCGAGGAAGAGCTGGCCGAGGCCGGTGAGGTGAAGCTCGACGAGCTCCCGAAGCCCGCCGAGATCCACGACTTCCTCGACCAGTACGTGGTGGGCCAGAGCCGCACGAAGCGCACGCTCTCCGTGGCGGTCTACAACCACTACAAGCGGATCCAGGCGGGCGACAAGGGCCGCGGGCCCGACGGCGACGGCGTGGAGCTGTCGAAGTCCAACATCCTCATGCTCGGCCCCACGGGCTGCGGCAAGACCTACCTGGCGCAGACGCTCGCGAAGCTGCTGAACGTCCCGTTCGCCATCGCCGACGCCACCGCCCTCACCGAGGCCGGGTACGTCGGCGAGGACGTCGAGAACATCCTCCTGAAGCTCATCCAGGCGGCCGACTACGACGTCAAGCGGGCCGAGACCGGCATCATCTACATCGACGAGGTCGACAAAATCGCCCGCAAGAGCGAGAACCCGTCGATCACGCGCGACGTGTCCGGCGAGGGTGTGCAGCAGGCGCTGCTGAAGATCCTCGAGGGCACCACCGCGAGCGTCCCGCCGCAGGGCGGCCGTAAGCACCCGCACCAGGAGTTCATCCAGATCGACACGACGAACGTGCTGTTCATCGTGGCCGGGGCCTTCGCGGGCCTGGAGAAGATCATCGGTGATCGGGTCGGGCGCCGCGGTCTGGGCTTCGGGGCGGAGATCCGCTCGAAGAACGACCTGGAGTCCGCCGAGAGCTTCGGCGACACCATGCCCGAGGACCTCATCAAGTTCGGCCTCATCCCCGAGTTCATCGGCCGCCTCCCCGTCGTCGCCTCGGTGACGTCGCTCGACAAGGAGGCCCTGGTCAAGATCCTGACCGAGCCGCGCAACGCGCTGGTGAAGCAGTACTACAAGCTGTTCGAGATGGACGGCGTGGAGCTCGAGTTCACCGACGACGCGCTGGAGGCGGTGGCCGACCAGGCCATCCTGCGCGGCACCGGGGCCCGCGGGCTGCGCGCGATCATGGAGGAGGTCCTCCTCCCCGTCATGTACGACATCCCGAGCCGCGACGACGTCGCCAAGGTCGTCGTCACCGAGCAGACGGTGCGCAGCAACGTCAACCCGACGATCGTGCCGCGCACCCCGGCCCGCCGCGAGCCGCGCCGCGACCGCTCCGCGTAACCGCCCGACCGCACCGCGCGACACGCCGGCCCCGATCCGTCGGGGCCGGCGTCCTGCGGTTGCGGGGGCGGGTACCCCGACTTACGTTCACCCCCGGTTCAGCGGTGACGCACGACTAAGGGGTAGACGATGGCAGCAGGGTTCCTGCAACGCGAACGGATCGTCGCCCCACCGGGGTGGAGTCGCTGGCTGATCCCGCCGGCGGCACTCTCGATCCACCTGGCGATCGGCCAGGCGTACGCGTGGAGCGTGTTCAAGACGCCGCTGGCCGACACCATCCTGGCCGGCAACCCGAGCGCGGGCGTGCTCAGCGCGCTGCCGTTCACCCTCGGCATCATCATGCTGGGGCTCTCGGCCGCGCTGTTCGGCACGAAGGTCGACGCCAACGGGCCGCGCTGGGCGATGGTCGTGGCGACCTCGTGCTTCGTCGCCGGGTTCCTCATCTCCGCGCTCGGGATGTTCCTGGGCCAGTTCTGGCTCGTCGTCGTCGGGTACGGGTTCGTCGGCGGCATCGGCCTGGGCGTCGGGTACATCTCGCCGGTGTCCACGCTGATCAAGTGGTTCCCGGACCGGCCCGGCCTGTCCACCGGCATCGCGATCATGGGCTTCGGCGGTGGCGCGCTCATCGCGACCCCGCTGACGACGTCGCTGCTCGGGGCGTTCGGCGGCTCCGGCGAGGGTGCGCAGGCCGGTGGCGTCGGGCAGACGTTCCTCGTCATGGGCCTGATCTACGCGGTGTTCATGTCGGTGGGCTGGATCCTGATCCGGGTCCCCGCACCGGACTGGAAGCCGGAGGGCTGGGAGCCCTCGCAGCAGAAGACCGGCTCGCTGATCAGCACCGCGAACGTGTCGGCGGCCAACGCGATCAAGACGCCGCAGTTCTGGCTGCTCTGGGTCGTGCTGTGCTTCAACGTCACCGCCGGCATCGGCATCCTGGAGCGCGCGTCACCGATCTTCCAGGACTTCTTCCGCGACTCCAGCCCCGCCGAGACCATCGCCGCGTCGGCGGCCGGGTTCGTCGCGATCCTGTCGCTGGCCAACGCGCTCGGCCGGATCCTGTGGTCGTCGCTGTCGGACGTGCTGGGCCGTAAGAACATGTACCGGATCTACCTGGGCGTCGGCGCGCTGCTCTACCTGCTGATCACGCTGACGACGAACTCGAACCGGGTCGTCTTCCTGATCAGCGCCCTGTTCATCCTGTCGTTCTACGGCGCCGGCTTCGCGACCGTGCCCGCCTACCTGCGCGACCTGTTCGGCACCTACCAGGTCGGCGCGATCCACGGCCGGCTGCTCACCGCGTGGTCCACGGCCGGCGTGCTCGGCCCGGTGATCGTCAACGCGATCGCCGATGCGCAGATCGCCGCGGGCGTCGAGGGCCCGGGGCGCTACACGCTCGCGTTCTCGATCATGATCGGGCTGCTGGTGATCGCGTTCGTCTGCAACGAGCTGATTAAGCCGGTCGACCCGAAGCACCACGAACCCGCGGCCGAGGACAGGGCCACCACCACGGCAGGAGCACAGGCATGACCACCCTCGGCTCGGCGGGCAGTCGCACCCCGCTGTTCTACGTCCTGATCGTCCTGGCCTGGCTGTGGGTGGCGGTGCCGTTCGCTTACGGCCTGTTCCAGCTGCTCGTCAAGATCCCGGCGCTGTTCGCCGGGTGAGCTACGGTCGGCACCGTGAGTGGAAGCCCTGATGCGAACGCCCTGTCCGAGTGGGTCACCGCGGTGTCCCGGGAGCTGGGCCTGGAGGGCGCGGTCGACTCCGTCGGGATCGTCGACCTCGTCCTGGACCTGACGGCCGACGTCGCCCACGGCGTCAGCCGTCCGGGGGCCCCGGTCACCGCGTTCCTGATCGGGGTGGCCGCGGGCCGGGCCGAGGACCCGGCGGTCGCCGCCCGCGACCACGCCGCGCGGATCTCCGAGCTGGCCGCGGGGTGGGGGAAGTCCTGACGGTCAGGCCGTCATGTCCAGCTGGGCGATGACCTTCGTCGGGACCAGCCGCACGAGCAGCTCACCGGGCACGCCGTTGCGCCGGCCGAACTCCTCCGCGCGGTCGGCGCCCATGTAGCGCCCGCCGATCTCGGTGGCGCTGCGCAGCAGCTCGGCCGGGTGATCCGACGTGTGCGCGACGCCCTGGACCTGGACGAACCCGAACGGCGGCACCTCGGAGTCGACGCAGATCACCAGGCGGGGGTCGCGGGCGATCGCCCGCCCCTTCGCCGTCGCGGCGCCGGTGTTGAACAGCAGGTCGTCGCCCTCGACGACGAACCAGATCGGCGCCACCAGCGGGCGGCCGTCGGCGGCGACGAAGCCGAGCTTGCCGGTGCGGGTGCCGTCCGAGAGGAACGCGCGGATCTCGGGGGTCAGTTCGCTCATGCCGCGAGCCTAGGGTCGGCCGCGCGGGGTGCGGTGTGCCCGGTGCCCGCCGCGCCGGAACGGTCGTCACGCAGCACGGACCGCCCGGTCACGAGCCGTGGCGACGAGTCGGCGGCGCGGCACCGGTCCCGGACGCGGGCGCGCAGCCCCGACGGTCGTTAGGCTTGCTCCCGAGAGCTGTGGCGGAGGGAGACGGGCATGCGCACGGTCAGCGGGATCGCCCGTCGGATCCAGGTGCTGGGGCGCTCGTTCCGGCCCGCGGTGGTGCCCGTCGCGGCGGTGCGGCCGCTCGCGGCCGGGCGCACCCCGCTGCTGTCGGACCGCATCGGCGACCAGCGGCGCGCGGGCGTGGTGCTCGACCAGATGGACGGCACCACCTGCGGCAGCGCGGTGCTCGTCGCGCTCGCGGCGTGGGCCGACCCGGAGGAGATGCGCCGCCTCGACGGGCCGTCGGGCGCGCCGGGGGGCCTGGCCGCGGTGGGGGAGCGCGGCACCGCCACCGCCCCCGCGGTGAGCCCGGGGTTCTCCGCGCGCTACGACGCCCGGCAGAAGCAGGTGCACCGCGAGTCGGCCGGGCTCTGGCCGCGGGCGTTCGGCACCCCGCCCTGGGGGATCGTGCGCTGGCTGCGGCGCAACGTGCCCGCCGCCGGCCCGTACCGCGTGCGGCTCGTCGACGACCGGGACGCGCGGGACGTCGCCGGCGTCGTCGACGCGGTCGGGGTGGCGCTGCGGGCCGGGCGCCCGGTCCCGCTGCTCGTGGGCGCGGCGATCCCGCGGCACTACGTCATGGCGATCGGCCTGCACGAGGGCGGCTGGAAGGTCTACGAGCCCACCAGCGGCCAGGTCCGGGCGCTGGACCCGGCCCGGATCGGCGCCCGCACGCTGGGCCGGACCCTGGGCTTCGACCGCCTGCACGCCGCCTTCCTGCCCTCCTGAACAAGCCGGTCGACGGCGGCTCGTAGACTTGGTGGGGTGACCGACACCCTCCCTCCGCGCACGGCCGACCTCCCCGCCCAGTGGAACCCGGGCGAGGTAGAGGGCGGCATGTACCAGGGCTGGGTCGACGCCGGGTACTTCACCGCCGACGCGGCGAGCGACAAGCCGCCGTTCTGCATCGTCATCCCGCCGCCCAACGTCACCGGCAGCCTGCACATCGGGCACGCGTTCGAGCACACGCTGATCGACATCCTGGTCCGGCGCCGCCGCATGCAGGGCTACGAGACGCTCTGGCTGCCCGGCATGGACCACGCCTCGATCGCCGTGCACGCGCTGGTGGAGAAGGCGCTCGCCGCCGAGGGCACCAGCCGCCGCGAGCTGGGCCGGGAGGCGTTCATCGAGCGCACCTGGGAGTGGAAGGCCGAGCACGGCGGCGCGATCCTGTCGCAGATGCGGCGGCTCGGCGACAGCGTCGACTGGAGCCGTGAGCGCTTCACGATGGACGAGCGCTCCAACCGCGCCGTCCTCACCATCTTCAAGCGCCTGTTCGACGAGGGCCTGATCTACCGCGCGGAGCGGCTGGTCAACTGGTCCCCGGAGATGCGCAGCGTGCTCTCCGACGTGGAGGTCGAGCACCGCGAGGTCGAGGGCGAGCTCGTCTCCATGCGCTACGGCGACGGCGACGCCGCGATCGTCGTCGCCACCACCCGCGTCGAGACGATGCTGGGCGACACGGCCGTCGCCGTGCACCCCGACGACGAGCGCTACGCCCACCTCGTCGGCACCGAGATCGAGCTGCCGCTGGTCGGGCGCATGATCAAGATCGTCGCCGACGAGCACGTCGACCCGGAGTTCGGGACGGGTGCGGTCAAGGTGACCCCGGCCCACGACCCCAACGACTTCGAGATCGGCCGCCGCCACGGCCTGCCGATGCCGACGATCATGGACGAGTCCGGGCGGATCACCGGCACGGGCACCGAGTTCGACGGCATGGACCGGTTCACCGCGCGGGTCAAGGTCCGCGAGGCGCTGGCCGCGCAGGGCCGGATCGTCGCCGAGAAGCGGCCCTACCTGCACAGCGTCGGGCACTCCAGCCGCGGCACCAAGGAGCCGATCGAGCCGCGCCTGTCGCTGCAGTGGTGGGTGAAGGTCGGGCCGCTCGCGCAGGTCGCGGGCGACGCCGTGCGCGACGGCTCCGTCGCGGTCCACCCGAAGGAGATGGAGGCCCGCTGGTTCGGCTGGGTCGACAACATGCACGACTGGTGCATCTCCCGGCAGCTGTGGTGGGGCCACCGCATCCCGGTCTGGTACGGCCCCGACGGAGAGGTCGTCTGCGTCGGCCCCGACGAGCAGCCGCCCGCGGGCTACACCCAGGACGAGGACGTCCTCGACACCTGGTTCTCCTCGGGCCTGTGGCCGTTCTCCACGCTGGGCTGGCCGGACGCGACGCCGGACCTGGAGAAGTTCTACCCGACGTCCGTGCTGGTCACGGGCTACGACATCCTCTTCTTCTGGGTCGCCCGGATGATGATGATGGGCCACTACGCGATGGGCGAGCGGCCGTTCGACACCATCGCCCTGCACGGCATGGTCCGCGACGCGCACGGCAAGAAGATGTCGAAGTCGGCAGGCAACACCGTCGACCCGGTGGCGTGGATGGACGCCTACGGCACCGACGCCGTGCGGTTCGCCCTGGCCCGCGGGGCCAACCCGGGCACCGACATGCCGATCGGTGACGAGGCCGTCCTCGCCGCCCGCAGCTTCGGCACGAAGCTGTGGAACGCCACGCGCCTGGCGATCGGCAACCACGCCTCGCCCGCGCTGCCGCTGCCCGCGGAGCCCACCGACGCCGACGCCTGGATCCTCGGGCGGCTGGCGCAGGTCCGCGAGCAGGTCGACGCGCTGCTGGAGGACTTCCAGTTCGCCAAGGCCACCGAGGCGCTCTACCACTTCACGTGGGACGAGTTCTGCGCGTGGTACCTGGAGCTGGCCAAGCCGCAGCTGGCCGACGAGGCCACCGCCGACGGCACCCGCGCCGTCCTCGGCCACGTCCTCGACGCCCTGCTGCGCCTGCTGCACCCGGTGATCCCGTTCATCACCGAGGCGCTGTGGCAGGCCCTGACCGGGGGCGAGTCGGTCGTCGTCGCCGACTGGCCCGTCGACGCGGGCCGCCCGGTCGACGCCGGCGCCGCCGCCCGGATCGCGGCGCTGCAGAGGCTGGCCACCGAGGTGCGCCGGTTCCGCACCGAGCAGCGGGTGCCCGACGCGCGCCGCGTCGCCGCCCGCCTGGTCGGGCTGGACGAGGCCGGGCTCGGGGCGCACCGCGCGGCGCTGGCGTCGCTGGTCCGCCTCGACGCCCCGGGCGAGGACTTCACGGCCACCGCCACGCTGGAGGTCGCGCTCGGCGGCGGCACCGTCCACGTCGAGCTCGACACCTCCGGCGCCATCGACGTCGCCGCCGAGCGGGCCCGCCTGGGCCGCGACCTCGCCGCAGCCCAGAAGGAGCTCGACGCCGCCGACAAGAAGCTCGGCAACCCGAAGTTCGTCGGGGGCGCGCCGGAGAAGGTGGTCGAGGGGATCCGCGCCCGGCGGGCCACGGCCGTCGCCGACATCGAGCGGGTCACCGCGCGCCTGGCCGCGCTCCCCTCATGACGGGTCCCGAGGGCGACGGCGCGATCCCCGAGCCCGAGGACGCGGTGATCTCGCACGTCCTCGACGCCATCCGCGGCGGCGACACCCCGGACGTCATCCCGGCCACGTCGAGCGTGGCGAGCTTCGCCGAGTTCCTCGCGGTCGAGGCCGAGCTCGACCGGCGCTGGCCCGAGACGGTCATGGAGCCGTCGACGGAGCGGATCGCGGCACTGGTCGACGTGCTCGGTGAACCGCACCGCGGCTACCCGATCGTGCACCTGACCGGCACCAACGGGAAGACGTCGACGGCCCGGATGGTCGACGCCCTGCTCACCGAGATCGGCCTGCGCACCGGCCGCTACACCAGCCCGCACCTGCAGCGGGCCACCGAGCGCATCAACATCGACAACCGGCCGGTCACGCCGGAGCGCTACGTGGGCGTCTACCGCGACGTCGAGCCGTTCCTGGAGATCGTCGACGCGAAGCACGGGACGCTGAGCAAGTTCGAGGTCCTCACCGCGATGGGGTTCGCCGCCTTCGCCGACGCGCCCGTCGAGGCCGGGATCGTCGAGGTCGGGCTGGGCGGGCGCTGGGACGCCACCAACGTCGCCGACGCCACCGTCGCCGTCATCACGCCGATCGGGCTCGACCACGCCGAGTTCCTCGGCACCGACGTCCTCGGCATCGCCCGGGAGAAGGCCGGCATCATCAAGCCGGGCTCGGTCGCCGTCCTCGCCACCCAGGACAAGGACGTGGCGGCGGTGCTGCTGGAGCGCTGCGTCGAGGTCGACGCGCAGGTGGCCCGCGAGGGCGCCGAGTTCGGGGTGGCCGAGCGGGAGATCGCGGTCGGCGGGCAGCGGCTCGCGCTGCGCGGCCTGTCCGGCATGTACGACGACATCTTCCTGCCCCTGCACGGCGAGCACCAGGCGTCCAACGCCGCCATCGCCCTCGCCGCGGCCGAGGCGCTGATCGGCGCCGGGCCCAAGCAGCCGCTGGATGCCGACGCCGTGCGCGCCGCGTTCGCCGGGGTGTCCTCGCCCGGACGGCTGGAGCGGGTCGCGGCCGGGCAGGGCGTGCCGACGGTGCTCGTCGACGCCGCCCACAACCCGCACGGCGCCCGGGCGCTGGCCGCCGCGCTGATGAGCGAGTTCCGGTTCACCCGGCTCGTCGGCGTCGTCGGGGCGATGCGCGACAAGGACGTCCGCGGCATCCTCGCCGAGCTCGAGCCGGTGCTGCACGAGGTCGTCGTCACGGCCAACTCCTCGCCGCGCGCGATGGACGCCGACGAGCTGGGAGCGCTGGCCACCGAGGTGTTCGGACCCGAGCGCGTCAGCGTCGAGCCGGTGCTGCGGGCGGCGATCGAGCAGGCGGGGGAGCTGGCCGAGGAGGCGGGCGAGTCCGGGGTCGGCGTGATCGTCACCGGCTCCGTCGTCACGGCGGGCGAGGCGCGCACGATCTTCGGCCGGGAGCCGTCGTGACCGCCCCGGATCCGATGAAGGGGATCCGGGGGGTGTTCGCGGCCACCCTGGTCCTCGAGTCGATCGTGGTGCTGCTCGCGCTGCTGGTGCTGCCCAAGTTCGGCGACGGCGCCACCCCGCTCGGCGTCGGGCTGATCGCCGCGGTGGCCGTCGGGATGATCGTCGCGTCCGGGCTCCAGCGACGGCCGTGGGGGCTCGCGGTCGCCCTCGCGCTGCAGGTCGCGGTGCTGCTGTGCGGGTTCCTCGTGCCCGCTCTGGCGATCATGGGGATCGTGTTCGTGCTGGTGTGGGCCGGGCTGCTGTTCCTGCGCCGCGACGTCGCGCTGCGGATGGAGCGCGGCGAGCTGCCCAGCCAGCAGGTTCCCGAGTCGTAAGGGACGGACGGCTCGGTTCCGGGCATCATCGTCGCGTGACCCTCCTCCGTCGTCCCGCCGTCCTGATCGGACTCGGCGTCGCCGCCGTGCTCGCCGTCGTCGCGCTGTCGGTGTTCCAGCCGTGGAAGCTGTTCGTCGACCGGACGGTGGACGAGGCGCTGCCGACGGCGGCCGCCCCCGTCTCCGTCGCGGTGCCGGCCGAGCCGGTCGCGGCCGGGCCGGTCGCGGCCGGGCCCGTCGAGCTCGCCCGCGGGGAGCTGATCAGCCACGAGCACGCGAGCTCCGGTTCGGTGGTGGTCCTGGAGCTGCCCGACGGCTCGCGCGTCCTGCGGCTGGAGGACCTCGACACCAGCGACGGCCCGCTGCTGAAGGTCTGGCTCACCGACGCCCCCGTGATCGAGGGCCGCGCCGGCTGGCACGTCTTCGACGACGGCGAGCACGTCGACCTCGGCGAGCTGAAGGGCAACATCGGCAGCTCCAACTACCCGATCCCGGCCGGCGTCGACCTCGCGCAGCTGACCAGCGTCAGCATCTGGTGCGACCGGTTCGACGTCTCCTTCGCCGCGGCGGCCCTGGCCCCGGTGGCCTGACCGGTCGCCGATACCCTCGACCGCGTGACTGAACGCACCCTGGTCCTCGTCAAGCCCGACGGCGTCTCGCGCAAGCTCATCGGGGAGGTCCTCGCCCGCATCGAGCGCAAGGGCCTCGACATCGTCGCCCTCGAGCTGCGCACCGTCGACCGCGAGACGGCCGCCCAGCACTACGCCGAGCACGACGGCAAGCCCTTCTTCGAGTCCCTCCTGGAGTTCATCACCTCCGGCCCGGTGCTCTCCGCCGTGGTCGAGGGCCCGCGCGCGATCGCGGCGTGGCGCCAGCTCGCGGGCGGCACCGACCCCGTCGAGAAGGCCACCCCCGGCACGATCCGCGGCGACTTCGGACTGGAGACGCAGTTCAACCTCGTGCACGGCTCCGACTCGCCGGAGAGCTCGGCCCGCGAGATCAAGCTGTGGTTCCCGAACCTCTGATCGAGGTCGTCCCCCAGGCGCCGCCGGTGGCCGCGCTGCACCGCCTCTGGCTGGCGGTCAGCCGCGCCGGCGGCGCCGTCGCGTTCGTGCCCGACTCGCCGGAGCAGGAGATCCGCGCGGCCGCGCAGCACGCCGTCGACGAGGTCGCCGCCGGTCGCCTGCACCTGCTCGCGATCCGCGAGGGCGACGAGCTGACGGGCACGGTGTTCCTACGGCCCGGACCGGGTCCGCGGGTCGCGCACCGGGCGGAGGTGGTGCGGCTCATGGTCGACCCGTCCCGGCAGGGCCGCGGCCGGGGCACCGCGCTGCTGACGGCGGCCGTCGCCCACGCCCGCGCGCTCGGCCTGGAGCAGCTGCTGCTCTCCGCCCGCGGCGGGACACCCCTGCCCGCGTTCTACGCCGCGCGCGGCTGGACCGCGGCCGGTGTCTGGCGGGACGCCCTGCACCTGGGCCCGGACGACCGGCGCGACGAGCACTGGTTCCAGCTGCGCCTGTGAGCACCGGCCCGGGACGGCGCCGGAACGTCCACGCGCTCTGTCGGGGGTGCGGGTTACCGTGCCTCCCATGGGGGACGGACTGGTCCAGGCCCGCGGCCTGAGGAAGCGCTTCGGGGAGTTCGAGGCCGTGCGCGGCGTCGACGTCGACGTCGCACCGGGGGAGGTGTTCGGCTTCCTCGGGCCCAACGGCGCCGGCAAGTCGTCCACGATGCGGATGATCGCGTGCGTGTCGCCGCGCACCGGCGGCACGCTGCAGGTGCTCGGCATGGACCCCGACGTCGACGGGCCGCGGATCCGCGCCCGCATCGGCGTCGTCCCGCAGCTCGACAACCTCGACGCCGAGCTCACCGTGCGGCAGAACCTGCAGGTCTACGGCCGCTACTTCGGGCTGTCGAAGGCGCACGTGCGCGCGAAGGCCACGGAGCTGATGGAGTTCGCCCAGCTCACCGACCGCGCCGACGACCCCGTCGAGCCGCTGTCGGGCGGCATGAAGCGCCGCCTCACGATCGCGCGGGCGCTGGTCAACGACCCCGAGCTGCTGCTGCTCGACGAGCCCACCACCGGGCTCGACCCGCAGGCCCGGCACCTGCTGTGGGAGCGGCTGTACCGCCTCAAGCGCGAGGGCGTCACGCAGATCATCACCACCCACTACATGGACGAGGCCGAGCAGCTGTGCGACCGGCTCGTCGTCATGGACGGCGGGGTGATCGCCGCGGAGGGGTCGCCCGCGGAGCTGATCGACCGGTACGCCACCCGCGACGTGCTGGAGCTGCGCTTCGCCCCGGAGGACCGGCCGCCTGCGGAGGCGTTCGCGCGGCTGGCCGACCGCGTCGAGGAGCTGCCCGACCGGCTGCTGCTCTACGCGGCCGACGGCGAGCACGTCCACACCGAGGTCACCCGCGCCGGGCACCGGCCGCTGTCGGCGCTGGTGCGGCGCTCCACGCTGGAGGACGTGTTCCTCCGGCTCACCGGCCGGACGCTGGTCGACTGATGGCCGCGATCCCCACCGCCACCCGCTCCGCGGGCCGCGCGCCGACGCCGGTCGGGGGCGTGCTGCTCGTCGTCGAGCACTTCTGGACCTGGTACCGGCGCAACTGGCGGGCCACCGCGGTCTCCTCCATCCTGCAGCCGCTGCTGTTCCTGCTGGCGTTCGGCGTGGGCTTCGGGTCGCTGGTGGGCGACTCCGGGGCCACGGGCGGCGCGCCCTACCTCGTGTGGCTGGCCCCCGCGCTGCTGGCGGTGTCGGCGGTGCAGAGCGCGGCGTTCGAGTCGACCTACCCGGTGCTGTCCGGGTTCAAGTGGCAGCGGGTCTACCACGCGATGGCGGCCGGGCCGATCACGCCGGGCCAGGTCGCGCTCGGCCAGCTGGGCTGGACCACCGCGAAGATCACCGGGTCCGGGGCCGTCTACATCGGGGTGATCGCGGTGTTCGGCGGCGTCGCGCGGCCCACCATCGTGCTGTCGCTGCTGGCCGCGGCGCTCACCGGGGCCGCCGTCGCGGCGCTGGTCACGGCGTTCGCGGCCACCGTCGAGAGCGAGGGGGCGGCGTTCAACTCGCTGTTCCGGTTCGTCGTCGTCCCGATGACGCTGTTCTCGGGCACGTTCTTCCCCGTCGACCGGCTGCCCGAGTGGATCCGGCCGGTCGCGTGGATCTCACCGCTGTGGCACGGCACCGAGCTGGCCCGTGACGCCGCGCTCGGGATCTGGCGCCCGCTCGCCGTGCTCGGCCACGTCGCGGTGCTGGCGGCGCTGCTCGCCGTGGGCACCGCGCTGTCGGTGCGGTTCTTCCGCCGGAGGCTGGCGCTGTGACGATCTTCGCGGGGATCGGCTTCCTTCCGCGCGGCGGCTACGCGGGCCGGTCCCGGATGCTGCTGGAGCGCTCCGCGCTGATCTCGCGCCGGGGCTGGCTGGTGTTCGTCTCCGGGTTCTTCGAGCCGGTGTTCTACCTCGTCGCGATGGGCCAGGGCCTCGGCTCGCTGGTGGGCGCCCTGCCCGGGCCCGACGGCGCGCCGATCAGCTACGCCGCGTTCATCGCGCCGGGGCTGCTGGCGGCGTCGGCGATGAACGGGGCGGTGTTCGACTCCACGTTCAACGTCTTCTTCAAGCTCAAGTACGCGAAGCTCTACGACGCGATGCTCGCCACGCCGCTCGGCCCGGTCGACATCGCGCTCGGCGAGATCGGCTGGGCGCTGATCCGGGGCGGGCTCTACGCGCTGGGCTTCCTGTCGGTGATGGCCGGGTTCGGGCTGCTCACCTCGCCGTGGGCGCTGCTGGCCCTGCCCGCGGCGCTGGTCGTCGCGTTCGCGTTCGCCGCGGTGGGGATGGCGGCCACGTCGTTCATGCGGTCCTGGCAGGACTTCGACCTGGTCACCCTCGCGATCCTGCCGATGTTCCTGTTCTCCACCACGTTCTTCCCGCTCTCGGTGTACCCGCCGGTGCTGCAGACGGTGGTGCAGTGCCTGCCGCTCTACCACGCCGTCGAGCTGATGCGCGGCCTCACGACCGGGGCGGTGCACGTGGGGATGCTCGGCAACCTGGCCTACTTCGCGGTGATGATCGTGCTGGGGGTGGCGGTGGCGTCGCGGCGGTTGGACGCGCTGTTGTTGCGCTGATGTCGCGGGGTTGCAACCGTCGGGCGACTCGGGTGGCCCGGGCCCGCCGAGGGGCCGATGATGTGGCCATGACCGTCACGTCCCGGCGCTCCGCCACCGCCGACCTCGTCCGTGGATCCGTCGTCGCGGTGCTCGCGGTCGTGCAGATCGTCGTGTCCGGGCTCGGGGGCTCCGGCGCCGTGGGGGAGTCGGTCGGCGTCGTGGCGCGCGACTACGCCACGCCGCTGCTCGCGGCCGGCTGGGCGTTCGTGATCTGGGGGCCGATCTACGTCGGGTTCCTGGCCTACGCGGTCTACCAGCTCCTGCCCTCGCAGCGCGGCCGCGAGGTGCACCGGCGCACCGGGTGGTGGCTCGTCGCGTCCGCCGTGCTGAACCCGGCCTGGATCCTCGCGTTCGGGGCGCGGCTGATCCCCGTCGCGGAGCTGATGATCGTGGGCCTGCTGATCTGCCTGGCCACCGTGTTCGGGCGGCTGAGCCGCGAGCCCGCGTCCGGGGTGCTGGAGCGGATCGTGTTCCGCGGGCCCGTCGCCCTCTACACCGGCTGGGTGTCACTGGCCACCGTGCTCGGCACCGCCGCCACCGGCGTGTGGGCGGGCCTGCCCGGCACCGGGGCGCTCCCGGCCATCGCCGCGGTCGTCGTGCTGCTGGCCGCGGCCGGGATCCTGATGTGGGTGGTCCTGTCGGGCACCGCGGTCGTCGGGTACGCCGCGGCCGCCGTGTGGGCCCTGGTCGGGATCGTGCTCGGCGACGCGCCCGTCGCCGTCGCGGGGGCCGGGGTGCTCGCGATCGTCGCGGTCGTCGGGGCCACCGCGCGCCGCATCACCACCGCGGGCAACCCGGTGCGGGCCGCCTTCGGCTGAGCCCGGCCGGGGCGGGTCGATCCGTCGGGGCAGGTCGATCCGTCAGGGCAGGTCGATCCGCAGCAGCACCCCGTCGACCGACTCGACGAGCCCGCCCTCGACGGTGAACGGCGCGTCGAGCCGGGGGTCCTGCGCCACCACGGTGACGGCCCCGGCGTCGTCGACCCGCAGCACCACCCCGTCGGCGACGACGACCGCGCGGCCGTCCGCGCCCAGCCCGACCACGGCCCGGTCCAGGGCCAGCCGCTCCGGGGCCACGCCCTTCGCGAGCTGCACCGGGACCGGGGAGCCCGGGCCGGCCGCGGGGTCGATCACGGGGCCGAGCACCCGGTCCCTCTCGAGGGCCAGCAGCCGCCCGCCCGCGAGGACCCAGCCGCGGCCGTCGGCGCGCACGACCCCGGCCGCCACGTCCCCGTCCAGCACCCGGACCGGGGCGCCGCCGTCGATCCGGTACGCCCCGGCCGCGGTGGCCAGCAGCGGCGGGCGCCCGCCCAGGTCGGGGACCAGCGCGGCGCCCTCGCGCGGGGCGGGGTGCCGCACCGGCGCGGACCGCACCTGCTCCCCGCCGGGGAGCGCGTGCACCAGCGTCAGCAGCTCGCCGTCCGGGCCCGCGACCTCCAGCCACCACGCGCCGCCCCCGCCGTCGGGCCAGACCTGCCCGAGGTGGCCGTCGCGGCGCGGCCCGAGGGTGACCGGCCCGCCCGGGCCGACCACCGCGAGGTCGCCGTCGATCCGCCCGCTCGCCCACCGCCCGTCGACGCCGAGGGGCACGCCGAGCGCGTCGCCGCCGGTGTTGGCGACCGGCACGAGCCCGACGGGCGGGCCCGCCGCGGGCGGGTCGGCGACGCAGCCGGCGGGGACGGGCGGGAGGTCGGCGAGCGCGGTGGCGGCGTCCGGGAGCCGCCACAGCGCGTCCGCCGTGCCGAGCACGATCGCGCCGTCCGGCAGCGCGACCAGGGCGTACGGGGTCCCCGGGAGCGGCGACGGCACCGCCCGCACGCCCCCGGCGGGATCGACGCGCGCGAGCCGCCCGTCGACGGCGAGCCAGATCCCGCCGTCGGCGTCGACCGCGGTCGGGCCGGGGGAGGTCAGCGCGCTCGTCCGGGCGCCCGCGTTGAGCCCGCACGTCGGGTCCGCCGCGCCGGCCAGCACCTGGGCGGCGATCCCGGTCGAGGTGGGCGCGAGGCGTTCGAGACGGGGTCCGGCGGCGAACCGCAGCGCCGCCCCGCCTGCCGTCGGGAGCACGTCGGGCAGGTCGACGCCGTCGGCGCCGTCGGGGTCGCGGATCGTGACGACCGGCAGGTAGACCGCGGGGACCTGGTGCGCCCCGCCGTACGCCCCGAGGTCGAGGCGGCGCACGGTGCCCCGGGGGTCGGCGCGGGCGTGCAGCCACACCGACCCGTCGGCGCCCACCCGGCTGACCGGTCCGACGTCGTCGACCCGCACCCGGGTCGGGTCCCCGGGCGCCGTCCCGGTGACGAGCAGGGCGTCGCCGCCGACCAGGCGCGCGACCCGCCCGCCCGCGACGCCCAGCACCACGTCACCGTCGGTCCGGGCGACGACCCGCGCGCGCCCGGACGCGTCGGGGGCGACCAGGCCGTCGGCGCCGAACACGACGGGCACCCCGTCGAGCTCCCCGAGCCCGGACCCCGCGACGGTCACCGACGCGGGCAGCGTCGGCTCGCCCGAGCGCAGCGGCCGGTCGGGGTCGAGCACCGCGATGCGCACGAACGGCCCGTCGACGACGCGGGGCGGGACCCGCGGCACGCCCGGGAGCACCGCCGTGCCGACGGCCGCGACGAGCGCGCACGCGAGCATTGCGCGGCCCGGCGGGCGGGCGACGAGGGCGAGCACGGCCAGGCCGGCCATCCCGGCGACGACCGGTCCCGGCACCGCGGCGACGCCCCAGGCGGCCACGGCCACCGCGACGGCGCTGACCGTCGCCGCCCCGGACGCGGCGAGGAGCACCCGCCCCGCCGCGGGCCGCGACACGGCGGCGGCCGCGACGACGGCGAGCGCCACGACCGCGACCGTCACCGACGGGCCGAGCACCTCCCAGCCCGCCCACGGCCCGCGCCACCAGGGCAGCGCGAGCGCGGCCGCGCCGACCAGGGCGAACGCCGCGGCGACGAGGAGCGCGCGACCGCTCATCGGGCACCCCCTCGGACCGGACCGGCGACCGCACCGGCCGTCCTACCGGAGTCCGATCACGAGCGGGTAACGTCCCGGGCCTATCCACCCCAGGAGGGCTGATGATCACCGGAAGCCTGGTCGCACTGGTCACCCCGATGCGGGAGGACGGCGCGGTCGACCACGAGGCGCTCGCGAAGGTCGTCGACCGTGCGATCGAGGGCGGCACGGCCGCCATCGTGTCGGTCGGGACGACGGGCGAGTCGGCGACGCTCGACGTCGCCGAGCACACCGACGTCATCCGCCGCACGATCGACGTCGCGGCGGGACGCGTGCCGGTGATCGCCGGCACGGGCGCGAACTCCACCGCGGAGGCGATCCACCTCACGAGCGCGGCGAAGCGGGCCGGTGCCGACGGGGCGCTGCTCGTCACGCCGTACTACAACAAGCCGCCGCAGGAGGGCCTGTACCGGCACTTCCGGGCGATCGCCGAGGCCGTGGACATCCCGCAGTACCTCTACAACGTGCCCGGCCGCACCGCCGTCGACATGCTGCCGTCCACGGTGGAGCGGCTCGCGTCGGTGCACAACATCGTGGGGCTCAAGGAGGCGCTCGGCGACCTCGACCGCGTGCGCGATCTCGTCGCCCTCGAGCTGCCCGACTTCGCCCTCTACTCCGGCGACGACGGCACGGCCCGCGCCAGCATCCTCGCCGGCTTCCACGGCGACATCTCGGTGACGGCCAACGTGGCCCCGGAGATGATGGCGCGGATGTGCGCGGCCGCGCTCGCCGGCGACGCGGAGCTCGCCGCCCTGATCGACGGCGACCTCGCCGGGCTGCACCGGGCCCTGTTCGCCGAGCCCAACCCGATCCCGGTGAAGTGGGCGCTGGCCGAGCTGGGCCTCATCCCGCCGGGCATCCGGCTGCCGCTGGTGCCGCTCGACGAGGTGCACCACGACGACGTCCGCGCGGCGCTGCGGTCCGCGGGGCTGCTGTAGCCGGCCCGACCCGGCCGCCGCGCCGTGCGATCATGGCGCGGTGAGTCGGCAGCCGGATCCCGTCGAGGAGTGGTCGCGCGCGCAGCGGCGCGTGATCGAGCTGGTGTCCCCGCTGGACGCGGAGCAGGCGCGGGTGCGCGTGCCGTCGTGTCCGGACTGGACGGTGCGCGACCTGTTCTCGCACATGGTCGGTCTCGGGTCCGACGTCGTCGCGGGCGACGAGCCGGACGACCACAACGAGGCCTGGACCACCCGCCAGGTGGAGCGGCGGCGCGACCACGACATCGCCGAGCTCGTCGCCGAGTGGGAGGCGACGG
Source organism: Pseudonocardia petroleophila (assembly GCF_014235185.1). NCBI lineage: Bacteria > Bacillati > Actinomycetota > Actinomycetes > Pseudonocardiales > Pseudonocardiaceae > Pseudonocardia > Pseudonocardia petroleophila. The sequence goes on from NZ_CP060131.1 coordinate 3,161,004, forward strand.
CCGCGCCGCTGGTGGCGTGGATGGGCGAGAACGGCCCCCGGCCGCTCGGCGACGTGATCATCCACGAGCAGGACCTGCGGGGCGCCCTGGAGGTGCCGGGCGGGCAGGACAGCGCCGGCGTCGCGATCATCCGCGACCGGTTCGCCGACCGCTTCGCCGCCGCACTGCCCGACGGCGCCTCGCTGGCCCTGTCCGGTGAGCGGTGGACGTGGGGCGACCCCGCCTCCGCCGACACGGTGCTGCGGGCCTCCGACTTCGACCTCGCCCGCGCCCTGGTCACCCGCCGCTCCGCCGCGCAGCTGCGTGCGTGGACGGTCCGGGGTGACGTCGAGCCCTACCTCGACGCGTTCGCGCTGCTCGGACCCCTGCCCGCGGCCGACCTGGTGGTGTGAGCGGCGGGGCGTCCCGCCCTCGACGCTGCCGGTCGGCCCGCGGCGTCGAGGGGTGACACCGGTCGGCGCGACAGCGCGGCCCGCCCGCGCGTCCACCGGGCCCGAGGTCGTCGATGATCCCGGTGCGGTCCGACCGGCACCCTCGGCCGCCCTCCGGACGGCCCGGCACCGTCCCGGCCGTCCGGCTGCCTCGACACGGCATCGCCCACGCGGGCCCGAGCGCTGGTCGGCCACGACGGGTCCGGGACGGGCGCGGGTGCACAGGGTCGAGCGCGGCACCCCCGACCGGGGTGTGCGGACCCGGTCCGACGGCCACGCCCGGACCACCCCGGTCGGCGGCTGCGCCCCGTCGGGCCCGGTGTCGGCCGGGACGGGCACCGCGTCGGGGACCGGACTCGAATCGAACAGATGTTCGCATCGAGGCACAATTCTTGGTAGAATCGCAGCATGCCCACGAAGCGTTCCGCAGTGCCTTCCGAGGCGCTGCTCATCGAGCGGATCGCGTGGCTGGAGGAACGGAAGGCGGCCATCGCCGCCGAGCAGTCCGATGCCGTTCTGGCATTCGCGACAGCACACGCCGAATCGCAGACCGCGGCCGGTGAGGTCGACCCGGAGGCGCTCGAACGCAGCATTGCCGCCCAGATCGGGTTGGCCTGTCGGGTGTCGCCCACCGAGGGCCGGCGGCGGGTCCGGATCGCGCGGGACCTGCACGCCGGGCACGCCCGGGTCCGGGAGCTGTTCGCCGCGGGTCGGCTGAGCGAGTACCAGACCGCGACCATCGTGGCCGCCACCACGCACCTCTCACCCGCCGAACGGGCGGAGGTCGACCGAGAGCTGGCCGAGCGGCGGGTCGAGACCCTCGGCGTGCGCCGGATCCACGACCTCACCCGGTCCCTCGCCGCCCAGGTCGCCCCGGAGAAGTTCACCACCCGCTGCCGGGCCGCCCGCACCGGCCGCCGCGTGTCGGTCCGGCCCGCCGCGGACGGCATGGCCGATCTGACCGCCCACCTGCCCGTCGAGGAGGCCGTGGCCTGTTACGCCGCCCTCGCCGCCGCGGTGAACGACGCCGCCGTTCGGCCCGAACCGGTCACCCGGGGGCGCGGTCAGATCCTGGCCGACACCCTCGTCGAACGCCTCACCGGACAGGCCACCGCCCGGGACGTGAACATCGAGATCCAGGTGCTGGTCCCGGTCGAGGCTCTGATCGATCCGGACAGCCCGCTGCCCGCGCAGATCGCCGGCCACGGCCCCGTCCCGGTCGAGCTCCTCACCACCGGCGGTGGCCGGAGGACCTGGCGACGGCTGATCACCCGCGACGGAGTGGTGATCGGCGGGGACTCCCGCAGTCGGCTGTTCACCGGGCGGTTGGCCGCGTTGATCCGGGCCCGGGACGGCCATCGCTGCCGCGAACCGTACTGCGGCTCCCCGATCGCCACATCGACCACATCCACCGCTGGAAGGACGGCGGCCGTACCGAGTTCACCAATGGTCGCGGTCTGTGCGCATTCCACAACCTGGTACGAGAAACGCGGGGATGGAAAGCGGAGGTCACGGAAAGGGGAATCGTCACGACGACCCCAGCCGGGAGTTCGTACATCTCCGATATCGGAACCCGGGCGAGAGTTCCGGCCCGCGAAGTTCGAGCAGCGGCGCTCGTCGGTGTGTAGGTGTCCGCCGCGACCCAGATCGAGACCGATCCTGCGCTCGAAGGAAGTGCTGCGGGCGGATCGGGGTGCACGCGCAGAACGTCGGCCGGCCCCGCGGCCGAGATCGGAAACGAGCGCCCGGTTCCCGCGGCTGCCGGCCGCAGGTCCGCGGCAGAGCCGTGCGGTCCGACCGGATCACACCGAGCGAGCGGGCCGACCGGACCTCCGTCACCGCCGGTCCGGCTGGCGCCGCGCCGACCTCGGCGTCGTCCCGTGGGAGGCGGCGGTCAGGCCGCGTCCGTGTCCGACGCAGCCGCCGCCCCGGGCGCGATGACCGCGCCGCGCCCGGCCTACGACGTCGTCCGGTCCTGAGCGCGCGCCGCCGTCCGCTCGATGCCGTCCAGCACCGTCGGCCAGACCCAGCGGGCCAGGTCGTGGCCCATCCGCGGCACCTCCAGCAGCTCCGCACCGGGGATCGCGGCGGCGGTCGCGCGCCCGCCGGAGGGCACGATGACCCGGTCGCGCTCGCCGTGCAGCACGAGCGCGGGCATCGTGAGGCGGGCCAGGTCGGCGGTGCGGTCGCGCTCGCCGACGCACGCGGCGAGCTGGCGGCTGCTGCCGTCCCCGGTCTCCCGGGACATCGAGCGGCGCATCGTCACGCGCACGTCCTCGTCGTCCTGCGCGCTGCGGTCGGCGGACCCGATCCGGCGGAACGCCGCCACCATCCCCTCGACCGGGTCGGCCGACGGCGGGCGCAGGAAGTCGGGGATGCGGGTCCAGTGGACCTTGCCGGTGCGGCCGTCGCCGGGCCGTCCCATGATCGAGACGAGCGAGCGGGTGAGGTGCGGGTGCCGGATCGCCACCTCCTGCGCCACCATCGAGCCCAGCGACGCCCCGACGACGTGCGCGCCCCGCGGGTCGACGTGCGCGATCAGGCCCGCGGCGTCGTCGGCCATGTCGCCGAGCGTGTAGACGGGGCTCGCGCGGCGGCGCAGGAACTCCCACGCGGTGATGCCGGGCCCGCGGACGTGGGTGGACCGGCCGACGTCGCGGTTGTCGAAGCGCACGACGTGGAAGCCGCGGGCGACGAGATCGGCGCAGAAGTCGTCGCGCCACCAGTCCATCGACAGGTTCAGGCCCATGATCAGCAGGACGGTGGGGTGCTCCGGGTCGCCCAGGGACTCGTAGCAGAGCTCGACGTCCCCGACCCGCACGAATCGCTCGTTCATCGCGCGGACGTTCGACGCCGGGCGCGCGCCGGTTCAGCTCCGCAGGAGGGCCGGGTTGTCGAACCGCCCCGCCCGCGCCCGCTGCTCGCGGACGGCGTCCCGGTCACCGAGCCGAGCCCGGTGCCGCGCGGCGCGGACGGCGAACTCGCCCAGCCCGACCCGGTCGGCGCGCTCGGCCAGCACCCGGCACTCCGCGACGGCCGCGGGCTCGTCGAACGACGCGGTGACCGCGCACAGGGTGTCGCGGACGTGCAGCTCGATCCAGCAGCACACGTCGGCGTCGGCGACGAGGGTGTCGCAGGTGGAGCGCAGGGCGGCGGCGGCGCCCGCGGGGTCGCCGAGCCGGGCCCGCGCCGACGCGAGGCCGCGGCCGGTGAGCGCGACCCAGCAGGCGTCGCCGAGGACCTCGGCCAGGGTGCGCGCGTCGGCGAACACCGTCTCGGCCTCGGCGGTGCGGCCCGCCCGGAGCAGGAGCTCGCCGTGCAGGAACTCCACCCACGGGCGCATCGCGGTCCAGTCCAGCTCGGCCACCATGGTCCGGGCCCGCGCGACGTCGGCCTCGGCCTGCTCGTCCTCGTCGCGCTGCAGCCGGGCCCGGCCGCGCATGGCCAGGGCCGCCGCGGTGGCGCGGGGCCGGTCGCCGGTCTCGGTGAGCGCGACCGCCCGGTCCAGCTCGCGCACCGCCCCGCCCGAGGCGAGCGTGTCGACGAGCGCGAACCCGCGCCCGTAGGCCACCCCCGCCTCCTGCTCGGGCCGCCCGGCCGCGGCGGCCTCGGCCCGGGTGAGCTGAGCCAGCGCGCCCTGTTGGTCGCCGGTGGCGGTCGCGACGAACCCCAGCTCCCGGCGGGCGAGCGCGGCGACGTCGGCCAGTCCCTCCCGGGTGGCGATGCGGTCGGCCTCGCGCAGCGCCGCGGCCGCCCCGCGGTCGGTGCTGGCGACGGCGTGCACGTACCCGCGGCCGTAGTGGGCGAGCGCCTCGGCGAGCACGGCGTCGTCGCCGAGCGCCCGGGCGCGGCGCACCGCCCCGGCGAGGATCGCGGTGCCGTCGCGCGGCGCGCCCGCGTCCATCACCTGCTCACCCACCCGGACCAGGTCGCGGACCGCACCCCGGCCTGCCGGGGAGAAGGTCCGTGCGCGGTGCGCCCGCTGCAGCCGCGTCCCGGCGGCGGCGAGGTCGAGCCGGCGCCCGTGCAGCCACGCCGCGAACTCCGGCACGTCGGGCTCCGCGCCCTCGAGCAGCGGCAGGGTGGCCTCGGCGACCGGCCAGCCGACGGGGGCCCGCCCGGCGAGCACGTCGAGCACGTCGACGCGCACCCCGTCGGCGACGGTGCAGGTCAGGGGGTCGCCGCCGAGGCGGACCGCGTCGCCGAGCGCGCGCCGGGCCTGGCTGAGCGTCCAGCGCAGCGCCGCCTGCGGGTCGGCGGCGTCGGGGAACAGGAGGTCGATCACGCGGCTGCGGGGGACCGGGCCGGTGGAGCACAGCAGCAGCGCGAGCAGCGCCCACGGCTTGCGCCCGCGCGGCGGCGCCGCCCCGTCGAGGCGGGGCGGCCCCAGCAGCCGCACGACCGTCACGCGCCCATCCTCCCGCCCGTCGGGGCCCGCCGTCAGGTCCGAACGGAGGTGACCAGCAGGTACTCCGCGTCCCACACCCCGCCGGTGCGCGTCTGCTCGAGCATCCGCAGGAACGCGGCGTCGAGCTCGGCCGCGCGGTCGGCGTCCAGGCCGCGGTAGACGGCGATCGTGGGTCCGTAGTGCGTCTTCCACCACTCGCGGAAGGCCACCGCCGAGTCGGCGACGGCGAACGTCGTGGTGCGCCGCTCCGCCCGCAGCTCGCGCACGCCGTCACCGAGCAGCGTCCGGACGTGCTCCTCGCTGCCCCACAGCGGCGCGGGCGACGCACCGGGGGGAGGAGCGGGGGCGAACGGCTTCATCGTCGCGAACAGGCGCCCGACGAAGCCCTCCGGCGTCCAGCTGAGCAGCCCGATCGTGCCGCCGGGCCGGCAGACGCGCAGCAGCTCGCCCGCCGCGCGCTCGTGGAACGGCGCGAACATGACGCCGACGCAGGACAGCACGGTGTCGAACTCGCCGGTCTCGAACGGCAGCGCATGGGCGTCGGCCTCGACCCACTGCAGGTGCGCGCCGCGGGCGGCGGCGATCTCCGCGCCCGCGTCGAGCAGCTCCGGGGTCAGGTCGGAGGCGACGACGTCGGCCCCGGTCAGCGCCGCGGGGATGGCGGCGTTGCCGGTGCCCGCGCCGACGTCGAGGACGCGCTGCCCCGCGGTGACGCCCGCCGCCTCCACGAGCGTCGCCCCGAGGTCGGGGATGAGGTCGGCGGCGACCGCCGGGTAGTCGCCCGACGCCCAGAGGGCGCGGTGCCGGGAGCCGAGGGTGGACAGGTCCGTCGATGTGGTCATGCGCCCACCGTGCGGGGCGGGCGTGTGCGGGAGCGTGTGCGCCGGGAGCGGGGGCTACCCTGGGGCAGCGTGACTGCCGCGTCCGTGTTCCCTGACCTCGAAGCGCTGCTCCCGCGCGTCTCCAAGCCCGTCCAGTACGTGGGCGGTGAGCTGAACGCGCAGCTCAAGGACTGGGACGCGGCCGACGTCCGGTGGGCGCTGATGTATCCCGACGCGTACGAGGTGGGGCTGCCCAACCAGGGCGTCCAGATCCTCTACGAGGTCCTCAACGAGCGCGTCGACGCCCTCGCCGAGCGCTGCTACTCCGTGTGGCCCGACCTCGAGGCCCTCATGCGGGAGCACGGCGTGCCCGCGTTCACCGTCGACGGGCACCGCCCGCTCGGGGCGTTCGACCTGCTCGGCATCAGCTTCTCCACCGAGCTCGGCTACACGAACCTGCTCACCTCGCTCGACCTCGCCGGGATCCCGCTGCACGCCGCCGACCGCGACGAGACCCACCCGGTCGTCGTCGCGGGCGGGCACGCCGCGTTCAACCCCGAGCCGATCTCGCGGTTCGTCGACGTGGCGGCGATCGGCGACGGCGAGGAGGTCGTCGGCGACATCACCGACGTCGTCCGCGACTGGAAGGCCGAGGGCCGCCCGGGCGGGCGCCGCGAGCTGCTGCTGCGCCTGGCCGCCACCGACGGCTGCTACGTCCCGAGCCTCTACGACGTCGCCTACGGCGAGGACGGCGCGATCGCGTCGGTCACGCCCGTCGACGAGCGGGTGCCGCGGACGGTCACCAAGCGCACCACCACCGAGCTCGACGAGTGGCCCTACCCGAAGGCGCCGCTGGTGCCGCTGGCCGAGACCGTGCACGAGCGGGCGTCGGTCGAGATCTTCCGCGGCTGCACCCGCGGCTGCCGCTTCTGCCAGGCCGGGATGATCACCCGCCCGGTGCGGGAGCGGTCGCTGGAGGGCATCGGCAAGATGGTCGACGCCTCGGTGCGCGCGTCCGGGTTCGACGAGGTGGGCCTGCTGTCGCTGTCCTCCGCCGACCACTCCGAGATCGCCGAAATCACCAAGGGCCTGGCCGACCGCTACGAGGGCACCAACACCTCGCTCTCGCTCCCCTCGACGCGGGTCGACGCGTTCAACATCGACCTCGCCAACGAGATCTCCCGCAACGGCCGCCGCTCCGGGCTGACGTTCGCCCCCGAGGGCGGCTCCGAGCGCATCCGCCGCGTGATCAACAAGATGGTGTCGGAGGAGGACCTGATCCGCACCGTCTCCGAGGCGTTCGCGCAGGGCTGGCGCCAGGTGAAGCTGTACTTCATGTGCGGGCTGCCCACCGAGGAGGACGAGGACGTCCTGGAGATCGCGGGCATGGCGCACCGCGTGATCAAGGCCGGGCGCATCGCGTCGGGTCGCAACGACGTCCGCTGCACGATCTCCATCGGCGGGTTCGTGCCCAAGCCGCACACCCCGTTCCAGTGGGCCGCGCAGGCCCATCCCGACGTCGTCGACGACCGGCTGCGCAAGCTCCGGGCCGCCGTCAACAGCGACCGCAAGCTCGGCCGCAACATCGGCATGCGCTACCACGACGGGCAGCCGTCGCTGGTGGAGGGCCTGCTGGCCCGCGGCGACCGGCGCGTCGGCGCCGTCATCGAGCGGGTGTGGCGCGCGGGCGGCCGGTTCGACGGCTGGAGCGAGCACTTCTCCTACGAGCGCTGGATGACCGCGGCCGCGGCCGAGCTGGAGCCCCTCGGCGTCTCCGTCGACTGGTACACCACCCGCGAGCGCGGGCAGGCCGAGGTCCTGCCGTGGGACCACCTGGACTCCGGCCTGGAGCGCGACTGGCTCTGGGACGACTGGCAGGACGCGCTGTCCGGCCGCGAGCAGGACGACTGCCGGTGGACGCCGTGCTTCGACTGCGGCGTGTGCCCCTCGACCGGCACCGACATCGAGGTCGGGCCGAGCGGCACCACCCTGCTCCCGCTGACCGTGGTCAATCCCCTCACCCAGAGTGGCTGACGGCCCCGACTTCACCGTCCGCGTCGCCGACGAGCGCGACGTCGACGCGCTCGCCCGGCTGCGCCGCGCGTGGCTGGAGGAGCGGGCCGGGCGCCCCGTCGACGACCCGGCGTTCGAGGCGTCGTTCGCGCAGTGGTGGCGCACGGAGCTGCCGCGGCGCACGTTCTGGATCGCCGAGACCGGCACCGAGCGGGCCGGGTACACCGCGGTGGGCTCGCTCAACGTCGTCGAGATCGCGCACATGCCGCGGCCCGGGGCGCGCGGGGGAGCGATCGGGCACGTCGGCAACGCGTTCGTGATCGCCGCGTGGGCCGACCGCGGGGTGCCGCGCGCCCTGCTCGGTCACGCCGTCGCGCACGCCCGGCAGCGCCGCTACCGGCGGCTCGTGCTGGCCCCGACGCCGGGCAGCGCGCCGTTCTACCGGCGGGCCGGGTTCGCGCCCGCCGGGGAGTCGCTCCTGGTCCTGGACCCGGCCGTCCCGGCCTGACGGCCCGCCTCCTGCCCGGCCGGTCCGTCGGCGGCTGACCTATCCTCGGCCAATGGCCCGAGTGAAGGCGGGGGAGGCGGCGAACCCGGCCCCTCCCACGGTGCAGCGGATCCGCGTCCGGTTCGCCAAGCGCGGGCGGCTGCGGTTCCTCTCGCACCGCGACGTCGCGCGCAGCGTCGAGCGGGCCGTCCGCCGTGCCGGGGTCCCCGTCGCGCACTCGCACGGCTTCAGCCCGCACCCTCGCCTGTCCTGGGTCGGTGCGGCCCCCACCGGCACGGCCAGCGAGGCCGAGTACTTCGAGGTCGGCCTGACCTCGCCCGTGGAACCGTCGGCGCTGGTCAGCGCGCTGGACGCAGCCCTGCCCGACGGCATCGACATCCTCGACGCGGTCGTCGCCGAGGCCCCGTCGCTGGCCGACCGGATCGACGCCAGCCGCTGGGTCGTCGAGCTGCCCGGGGTGTCCGTCGCCGACCTGAGCGCCGCGGTCGAGGCGCTGCTGGCCCTCGACACCCTGGTCGTCGACCGCGTGATGCCCTCGGGGCGCCGCCAGATCGACGTCCGGGCCGCGGTGGCCTCGGCCTCCGCGACCGCGCCGGACTCCCGCGCGAGTCACACGTCCGCGGGGGGAGACTGTGCGATACTGACGGCGGTCGTACGGCAGACGACACCCGCTGTTCGACCCGATGACGTGTTGGGTGCACTCGACGTTGTCGCAGGCCTCAGGCCTCCGGTGCCCGCCAAGGCCACCAGGACGGCTCAGGGACTGCTCGACGACCGGGGTGAGCTCGCCGATCCGCTCGGACCGCCCCGGGTCACCACCCAGGTCTGAGCGGTACGGACGCCCACGTCGTCGAGCAGACCAGGATTGCTGCCCGCGCACCGCGCGGGGAGAGACGTACGCGGCCCCTGAGCGGCCGCCTCCCTCACCGGAGGCGCCCGGGGGCGAAGGAGCTCGATGTCTGACATCGCCACACCCGAACTGCCCGACAAGATGCGGGTGCACGCGCTCGCCCGGCTGCTGGGGCGCACCAGCAGGGAGGTGCTGGCCGCGCTCGCCGATCTCGACATCGCCGCCCGCAGCCCCCAGTCCAGCATCGACCGCAAGGCCGCGGAGCTGGTGGTGTCGGCGCTGCAGGGCGACGCCCACCCGGCCGCGGACGCCGCCGCCCCGGTCACCCCGGCGCCGGTCGAGGCCGCCCCCGTCGAGGCCCCCGTCGAGGCCGTGCCGGTGGAGGTCGCCGCGCCCCGCACCCGGCGCCGCCGGGCGACCCGCGCCGCCGCCCCGGCCGGTGCCACCCCGGCCGAGGCCGCTCCCGAGACGGCCGCTCCCGAGGCCGCCACCCCCCCAGGCCGCCACCCCCGAGGCCGCCACCCCCGAGGCCGCCACCCCCGAGACGGCCCCCGCCGGCACCCCGGCCGAGCCGGCCGCCGACCTGGCCGCCGCCGTGGCCGCCGCCGACCTCTCCGCCCCCGAGCTCCCCCTCTCCTTCGGGTCCGAGCCGGCCGCCCGGAGCGCCGCCGACGCCCCGCTGGCCCCCCTGTTCGCGCCGCCCGCGCCGCTGTTCCAGGCCCCCGCCCGGCCCACCCGTGGCCGTCGTCGCGCCGCCGAGGAGCCCGCGGAGCCCGCCGTCGAGGAGACGGCCGGGTCGGCCCCGGAGCAGGAGGCCCCCGCCGCGGCCGTCCCCGCCTCGCCCGGTGCACCCGCCGAGCCCGAGACCGCCGCTGCGGCGTCGACGGAGGCCCCGACCGGCGGGCCCGACGCCGACGGCTCCGACGACTCCGACGACGACGGGTCGCGCCGCCGCCGCCGCCGTGGCCGCCGCGGCCGCGGTCGCGGCCGGGGCGCCGACGACGAGTCCGACGACGAGACCACCGACTCCGACTCCTCCGACGCCGCGGCGACCGCCGACGGCCCGGACGAGTCCGACGCGTCCGGCGACGACGCCGCGCAGGACGGCGACGCCGCGGACTCCGGTCCCGACGAGGACTCCGGCGACGAGGAGGGCTCCGGCTCGCGCCGCCGCCGTCGGCGCCGCCGCCGCGGGTCGGGCGACGACGCGGGCGACGAGACCGACCCGCCCGGCACCGTCACCCGCATCCGCGCGCCGCGCGAGCGCTCCGAGCGGTCCTCCGACGACTCCGACGGCGACGGCGTGCAGGGCGTCCGCGGGTCCACCCGCCTGGAGGCCAAGCGCCAGCGCCGCCGCGACGGCCGCGACGCCGGTCGCCGCCGCGTCCCGATCCTGTCCGAGGCCGAGTTCCTGGCCCGCCGCGAGGCCGTCGACCGCGTGATGGTGGCCCGGGAGCGCGGCGACCGCGTCGAGATCGGGGTGCTGGAGGACGACGTCCTCGTCGAGCACTTCGTCGCCGACGGCGGCGGGCGCGACGGCGGCACCGGCCGCTCCATGGTCGGCAACATCTACCTCGGCCGCGTGCAGAACGTGCTGCCGTCGATGGAGGCCGCGTTCGTCGACATCGGCCGCGGCCGCAACGCCGTGCTCTACGCCGGTGAGGTCGACTGGGACGCCGCCGGACTCGGCGGCAAGGCCCGGAAGATCGAGCAGGCCCTGCACAGCGGCGACCCGGTCCTCGTCCAGGTCACGAAGGACCCGGTCGGGCACAAGGGTGCGCGGCTGACCACGCAGATCAGCCTGGCCGGCCGGTTCCTGGTCTACGTGCCCAGCGGCGGCGCCGCCGGGATCAGCCGCAAGCTGCCCGACGTCGAGCGCAAGCGGCTCAAGGACATGCTCAAGGAGATCGTCCCCAGCGAGGCCGGGGTGATCATCCGCACCGCGTCGGAGGGCGTCAGCCACGAGGCGCTCGAGCGCGACGTCCGCCGCCTGCAGGCGCAGTGGGAGGTCATCGACGCCAAGGCGAAGGCCACCGGCCCGAACAAGCCCAAGGCGCCGGTGCTGCTCTACGAGGAGCCCGACCTGCTGATCAAGGTCGTCCGCGACCAGTTCAACGAGGACTTCTCCAAGCTCGTCGTCCAGGGCGACGACGCCTGGGACACCCTGCACAACTACATCGGCCACGTCGCGCCCGAGCTGGTCGACCGGATGCACCGGCACGTCGGCCCGAAGGACGCGTTCGCCGAGTACCGCATCGACGAGCAGCTGCTCAAGGCGCTCGACCGCAAGGTCTGGCTGCCGTCGGGCGGCACGCTGGTGATCGACCGCACCGAGGCCATGACGGTCATCGACGTCAACACCGGCAAGTACACCGGCTCCGGGGGCAACCTGGAGGAGACGGTCACCCGCAACAACCTGGAGTCGGCCGAGGAGATCGTGCGCCAGCTCCGGCTGCGCGACATCGGCGGCATCATCGTCATCGACTTCATCGACATGGTGCTCGAGTCCAACCGCGACCTCGTGCTGCGCCGCCTCACCGAGTGCCTCTCCCGCGACCGCACCCGTCACCAGGTCGCCGAGGTCACCTCGCTCGGCCTGGTCCAGATGACGCGCAAGCGCGTCGGCGGCGGGCTGCTGGAGCACTTCTCCACCACCTGCGAGCACTGCCGCGGCCGGGGCGTCCTCGTCGACGCCGACCCGGTCCCGGAGAAGCAGCCCGACACCGGCCGCGACCAGGCCCGGCCCGGCGAGGGCCGGCGCACCCGAGGGGGCCGCGGCCGTCGGGACGGGGAGGACCGCAACGGGTCCGACCGCAACGGGGAGGACCGCAACGGGAGCGACCGCAACGGGTCCGACCGCAACGGCGGCGACGCGCACGGCGGCGACGCCGACGGCCGGGACCGCAACGGGCACGCCGCCGTCGACACCGGTCGCAACGGGCACGGCCCCGGCGAGGCCGCCGGGACCGTCGAGGTCGCCGAGACCCCGGCCGTCGTCGACGTGGGGGCGCCCGCGGTGGTCGCCGAGGCGGAGTCCGCCGCGGTCGTCGCGGGCGGTGTCGAGGACGCCGTCGAGGAGGCCGTGGTCGAGCGGGACGTCGCGCGGACCCGGCCCGTCGCCGGGCCCGTCCTCACCGACGTCGACCCCGGCGTGGGTGGCGAGGGCGACGGCCACCAGGCCCGCCCGGCCCGCCGCCGCGGCCGCGTCACCCGCACCGCGGGGGCGCCCACGGCGACCGAGGGCGACAGCCCGGCCGCGGTGGTCCTCACGGTGCCCGCGCCCGAGACCGCCCCGGCCCCGGTGTCCCAGACGCCGGTGTCCCAGACGCCGGTGTCCCAGACGCCGACGTCCCAGACGCCGGTGTCCGGGACGCCCGCGGCGCAGCCCGCCCTCGTGCCGGACCCGGCCCTGGCCGCGGTGCCCCCGCAGCCCGAGCCGGCACCCGCCACGACCCGGGTGCGCCGCACCCGGCGTGCGGCGTCGCGCCCGGCGGGTCCGCCGCCCGCCGTCGACCCGACGGGTGGGGGAGACCCGGTTTGACCCCCGCTCCAGCCCTTCCGTACCCTGGGACCCCTGCGCCGCACTCCGTGAACCCTGCGAGTGGCGGCCCGCGAGGAGGAAACTCTCCGCTTCGTCCCCCGAGCTTCAGGAGCAGTGCGTCCATGTACGCGATCGTCAAGACCGGCGGCAAGCAGTACAAGGTGGCCGTCGACGACGTGGTCACCGTTGAGAAGATCAACGGGAAGCCCGGCGCCGAGATCACCCTCCCGGCCCTGCTCCTGGTGGACGGCGACGACGTCACCAGCGCGGCCGACGCGCTGGCCGGTGTCACGGTGGCCGCGAAGGTCGTCGAGCACGCCAAGGGCCCGAAGATCCGCATCCACAAGTTCAAGAACAAGACCGGTTACCACAAGCGCCAGGGGCACCGTCAGCCCCTGACGCGCGTGCAGATCACCGGCATCTCGAAGTAGGGGAGACGCAGCCATGGCTCACAAGAAGGGTGCGTCCAGCTCCCGCAACGGGCGCGACTCGAACGCCCAGTACCTCGGCGTCAAGCGGTTCGGCGGCCAGGTCGTCAAGGCGGGCGAGATCCTCATCCGCCAGCGCGGCACCAAGTTCCACCCCGGCATCGACGTGGGCCGGGGCGGCGACGACACGCTGTTCGCGCTCGCCGAGGGCGCCGTCGAGTTCGGCTACCGCCGCGGCCGCAAGGTCATCAACATCGTGCCGGTCTCGGTCTGAGGCTGCACGACCAGATACATCTCGACGACGGCGGGCCGCCCTTGAGGGTGGTCCGCCGTTCGTCGTGCGAGGGAGAAACAGCTGATGTCGAGGTTCGTGGACCGCGTGGTGCTGCACGCCACGGCGGGGGCGGGCGGCAACGGCTGCGCCTCGGTGCACCGCGAGAAGTTCAAGCCGCTGGGCGGCCCGGACGGCGGTAACGGGGGGCGCGGCGGATCGATCGTGCTCGTCGTCGACCCCGGGGTGCACACCCTGCTCGACTTCCACCACCGCCCGCACGCGCTCGGCCGCAACGGCAAGCAGGGCCAGGGCGGGTTCAAGATGGGCGCCAACGCCGAGGACATCGAGCTCCTCGTGCCCGACGGCACCGTCGTGTTCTCCCCGGACGGCGAGATCGTCGCCGACCTCACCGGCCCGGGCACGCGGTTCGTCGCGGCCGAGGGAGGCCGGGGCGGGCTGGGCAACGCCGCGCTGTCGTCCAACGCGCGCAAGGCGCCCGGCTTCGCCCTGCTCGGGGAGCCCGGCGAGCAGCGCGACCTCGTGCTCGAGCTGCGCTCGATGGCCGACGTCGGCCTGGTCGGCTTCCCGTCGGCGGGCAAGTCGTCGCTGGTCGCGGCCCTGTCGGCGGCCCGGCCCAAGATCGCCGACTACCCGTTCACCACGCTGGTGCCGCAGCTCGGCGTCGTCACGGCGGGGGCCGAGGTCTTCACCGTCGCCGACGTGCCCGGCCTCATCCCGGGCGCCTCGCAGGGCCGCGGCCTGGGCCTGGACTTCCTGCGCCACATCGAGCGCTGCTCGGTGCTCGTGCACGTCGTCGACTGCGCCACGTTCGAGCCCGGCCGCGACCCGGCCGCCGACATCGAGGCCCTCGAGGCCGAGCTCGCGCAGTACACGCCCGCGCTCGGCGGCGAGCTGGCCGACCGGCCGCGGCTGATCGCGCTCAACAAGATCGACGTCCCGGACGCGGCCGACATGGCCGAGATCGTGGCCGCCGACCTGAAGGAGCGCTTCGGCTGGCGCGTCCTGGCGATCTCGACGGCCACGCACGCCGGCCTGCGCGAGCTGACGTTCGCGATGGCCGAGGAGGTCGCGGCCTACCGCGCAGCGCAGCCCGTCGTCGAGGCCACCCGGATCGTGCTGCGGCCCACCGCCGTCGACGACTCCGGCTTCACGATCGAGCCCGACCCGGAGATCGAGGGCGGGTTCCTCGTGCTCGGGGCCCGGCCGGAGCGCTGGATCCGCCAGACGTCCTTCGACAACGACGAGGCCGTCGGCTACCTCGCCGACCGCCTCGCCCGCCTCGGCGTCGAGGACGCGCTGGCCCGGGCCGGCGCGCACCGGGGGTCTCCGGTCACGATCGGCGACGTCACGTTCGACTGGGAGCCCAGCACGCCTGCCGGTGTCGCGGTGCTCATGTCCGGGCGCGGCACCGACCGCCGACTGGAGACCGACGACCGGATCCCCGCCTCGGAGCGGAAGGTGGCCCGCAACGCGCGCCGCCTGCACCGCACCGACGAGGAGCTGGCCCAGGAGCGCGCCGAGGCGGAGGCGGCCGACGAGCTCGACCGCCTCGCCGCCGCGGCGCGGGAGGACGCGTGGGAGGAGGGGGTCTGGGACGACGCCGCCCTTGATCCCGCAGCCCCCCGACCCCGCAGCCCCCGACCCCGCTGCCCCCGACCACGCTGCGCGGTGAGCGGCTCCGCCGCCCGTGCGCGGAAAGGCGTGCTCCGGCCGCCTCTTCCGCGCACGACCCGGAGGGAACGGTGAGCGGGGCCCGTGAGGCGCTCGGCGCGGCGCGGCGGGTCGTCGTCAAGGTCGGGTCGTCGTCGCTCACCTCGCTGTCCGGCGGGCTCGACCCGGCCCGGCTCGACTCCCTGGTCGACGCCCTCGCCGCGCGCCGGGCGACCGGCAGCCAGGTCGTGCTGGTGTCCTCGGGCGCGATCGCGGCGGGCCTCGCGCCGCTGGGGCTGACGAAGCGCCCGCGCGACCTCGCCACCCAGCAGGCCGCGGCCGCGGTCGGCCAGCTGCTGCTCGCGCAGGCCTACGGCGCCTCGTTCGCCCGGCACGGGCGGGCGATCGGGCAGGTGCTGCTCACCGCCGACGACATGATCCGCCGCGCCCACTACCGCAACGCCCAGCGCACGCTGGAACGGCTGCTCGGCCTCGACGTGCTCCCGGTGGTGAACGAGAACGACACCGTCGCCACCGACGAGATCCGCGTCGGCGACAACGACCGGCTCGCCGCGCTGGTCGCGCACCTCATCGGCGCCGACGCGCTCGTGCTCCTGTCCGACGTCGACGGCCTCTACGACGGCGACCCCCGCCGCCCGGGCTCCGTCCTCGTCCCCGAGGTCGGTGCGCCCGACGAGCTGGGAGCGGTCCGGATCGCGGCGCCCGGGCAGGGCAGCCTGGGGCGCGGCGGGATGGCCACGAAGATCACGGCGGCGGCGATGGCGTCGGCGTCGGGGATCCCGGTGCTGCTCGCGGCGGCCGAGGACGTCGCCGACGCACTGGACCCGGCCGGGCCGAAGGTGGGCACCGCGTTCCGGCCGTCCGGGCGGCGGATGTCGGCGCGCCGGTTCTGGCTGCTCCACGCCGCCGACGTGCGCGGGCGCCTGGACCTCGACGAGGGCGCGGTCGCCGCGGTGATCGGGCGGCGCCGCTCCCTGCTCGCCGCCGGCATCCACGGGATCTCGGGCGACTTCGTGGCCGGCGACGTCGTCGACCTCGTCGGGCCGGACGGGGCGGTCGTGGCGCGGGGGGTCGTCGGCTTCGACGCCGCGGAGCTGCCCGCCCTGATCGGCCGCCGCAGCCGCGACCTCCCCGCGGAGCTGCGCCGCGAGGTCGTGCACGCCGACGACCTCGTCCCGGTGTAACCCGGAGCCGTCCGGGCCGGTCCGGGTTGTCCGCCGGCAGGGGTCCGGCCACACTCGGCGGGGTGTCCGATGTCGACCGTGCCCGCGCCGCGCTGGTCGACGGGCTCGTCGCGACCGGCCGGATCCGGTCCGCGGCCGTCGAGGACGCCTTCCGGGCCGTGCCGCGGCACCTGTTCCTCCCCGACGCCGCGCCCGCGACGGCCTACGCCGACGACGCGGTCGCGGTGCAGCGCGTCGGCGGGGTGCCGACCAGCTCGGCCTCGCAGCCGTCGATGGTGGCGGTCATGCTCGAGCAGCTGGACCTGCGGCCGGGGCAGCGGGTGCTGGAGATCGGGGCCGGTACCGGGTGGAACGCCGCGCTGACGGCGCGGATCGTCGGCGCGTCCGGGCAGGTCACGACGGTCGACATCGACCCGCACCTGGTCGACTCCGCCGGGCGGCACCTCGCCGCGGCCGGCGTCACGGGCGTGCGGCTGCGGTGCGGCGACGGCGTCGCGGGGGAGCCCGACGGGGCCCCGTACGACCGGATCGTGCTCACCGTCGGCAGCGACGACGTGTGGCCGGCGTGGGTCGCGCAGCTCGCACCGGGCGGGCGGCTGCTCCTGCCGCTGGCGGTGCGCGGCAGCCAGCTCTCGGCGGCCCTCGACCTCGGCCCGGACGGCGTCCTGCGCAGCCACTCCCTGCGCAGCTGCGGGTTCATCCGGATGCGCGGCCCCGGAGCCGTCGACGACCGGCCGGTGGCGCTGCCCGGCGGCGGTGCGCTGTGGACGGTCCCCGGCGGTCCCGGCGCCGACCCGGCCGCGGTCGCGGCGGCGCTGGCCGATCCCCGGGAGGCGGCCGCGTCGCCGGTCGGGCTGGGCCCCGCCGACGTCCGGGACGGGTTCGGGCTCTGGCTCGCCCTCACCGAGCCGGGGGCGGGCCGCCTGCTGGCCGATCCGGGCGGTGAGCTGCCCGCGGGTCTCGGAGCGGGGTCCGCCGTGCCGGTGCTGGTGACCCCGCCGGATGCGGCCGCACCGGGTCTCGCGGCCGCCGTCCCCGGTCCCCGGGCGCGGGTGCCGGCCCCGCAGCCCGGGGGCGAGCCGGGGCGGGGACCGGCGGGCGGCGAGGTGCGGGTGTTCGGGCCCGGGGGCGCCGAGCTCGGCCGCCGGCTGCACCGCGCGCTGGACGCGTGGGCCGCGGCCGGGGCGCCCGGCGGGCCGGACTGGGCGCTGACGGTCGTCCCCGACGGCGTCCCGGCGCCGGCTGCGGGCGCGGTCACGGTCCGGACCCCGCACGCCCGCCTGCTGCTGGAGCCTCAGGCGCGGGGTTCGAGCACCACCAGCGGGATCTCACGGTCCGTGCGCTTCTGGTAGCCCGCGTAGTTGGCGTACTTCCCGGCGATCTGCGGCCACATCCGGGCCCGCTCCTGCGCCGTGACGATCCGCGCGGTCATCGGGGTGCGCGGACCGCCCTGGATCGACACCTCGACCTCCGGGCGGTCGCGCAGGTTGAGGAACCAGGCGGGGTGGGTGTCGTCGCCGCCGCGCGAGGCGACGACCACCGGGTGCCCGTCCTCGTGCAGCGGGGCCGTCAGCATCACCGACCGCGGCTGCCCGCTGCGCCGGCCGATCGTCGTCAGCTCCAGCACGGGCATGCCCATCGCGTCGTAGCCGACGCGTCCGCCGCTGAGCTTCAGCAGCGCTCGGTGGGCGGTGTTCATGGCCTTGAGCACGAAGTCGGCGGGCATGGGCCGAGTGTGTCACCCCTACAGCGCCGCCACCTCGTGCTCCAGGCGCGCGGCGAGGTGGCGGCGGGCGGCCTCGGTGCGGGTGGGCAGGTGCCCCGACCCGAACAGCGGCTCCCCGGGCTCGACGTCGCGGAGCACCTGACGGGCGAGCGTCTGCCGGTGCACCTCGGTCGGGCCGTCGGCGGTGGCCATGACCTGGGCGTCGACCATCATCGCCGAGAACGGCATCTCGTTGGAGATCCCCAGCGCGCCGTGCAGGTGCATCGCCCGCTGCACGACGTCGTGGTAGACGCGCGGCATCGCGACCTTGACCGCCGCGATGTCCTTGCGGACGGCCCGGTAGTCCTGGTGGCGGTCGATCAGCCAGGCCGTGCGCAGCAGCAGGAGCCGGAACCCCTCGATGTCGATCCAGCTCTCCGCGATCTTGTCCTGGGTGGACTGCATGTCGGCGAGGCGGCCGTGCCGGGTGGTGCGCGAGACCGCGCGCTCGGTCATGAGGTCGAACGCGCGGCGCATCTGCGCGATGGTGCGCATCCCGTGGTGGATGCGGCCGCCGCCGAGGCGGGTCTGGGCGATCGCGAACGCCTCGCCGGGCTCACCCAGCAGGTTCTCCGCGGGCACCCGCACGCCGGTGAAGCGCAGGTAGCCGTGGCTGGAGTGCTCGGGCGACTCGGTGCCGATCCCGGCGTCGCGCAGGTTCTCCAGCCCGGGCGTCCCGGCCGGGACGATGAACATCGACATGCTGCGGTGCGGCCCGGCCTCGGGGTCGGTCACGACCATGACCAGCAGGAACGCGGCGTGGCGGGCGTTGGAGGAGAACCACTTCTCGCCGTCGATGACCCACTCGTCGCCGTCGCGGACCGCGCGGGTGGTGAACAGCGTCGGGTCGGCCCCGGCGTGCGGCTCTGTCATCGAGTAGCAGGAGGAGATCTCGCCGTCGAGCAGCGGCTGCAGGTAGCGGGCCTTCTGCTCGGCGGTGCCGTAGCGCGCGAGGATCTCGGCGTTGCCGGAGTCGGGGGCCTGGCAGCCGAACACCGACGGCGCCCAGCGCGAGCGGCCGAGCAGCTCGTTGAGCAGCGCCAGCCGCACCTGTCCGTAGCCCTGCCCGCCCAGCTCCGGGCGCAGGTGGCAGGCCCACAGCCGGCGCTCGCGCACCTGCGCCTGCAGCGGCCGGACCAGCCGCCACGCGCGCTCGTCGGACTTGTCGTACGGGTCGCCCAGCACGAGGTCGAGCGGCTCGACCTCGTCCCGGACGAACGCGTCGACCCAGTCCAGCTCCGCCTGGAAGGCGGGCTCGGTCTCGAAGTCCCACATGCCGGGCGACGCTAGGAGCGGTACCCGCGGGGGACAACCGGGTCGCGGGTCGCGGTTGTCGAGGTCTCCACACCGCCGACGAGCCCCTCCACCTGGAACGCGAGCTGCGCCGCGAGCAGGGTGTCGAAGCGGCGGACGTCCATCCCGGTGACGTGCTCGATGCGGCCGAGCCGGTAGCGGACGGTGTTCTCGTGCACGCCCAGCGCCGCGGCCGTCGCGCGGACCTGCGCGCCGCAGTCCAGGTAGCTGCGCAGGGTCTCGACGAGGCCGCCGCCCCCCGCGTCGTCGCTGCGGCGCAGCGGGCCGAGGCACTGCTCGGCGAACCGCAGCGCGACGTCGGTGCGGTCGCCGTTGACCACCAGCCGCAGGGTCGACAGCTCGGTGACCGCGACGACGTCGGCGCGCCCGCCCAGCGCGTCGACGATCCGGTCGACCTCCCGGGTCTCGGCCAGCGCGGGCGGGTAGTCGCCGACGTCGTGGCACACCCCCGAGACGACGGCCCGCCGGACGCCCGTGTGCCGGGCCACCGCGTCGAGGGCGGCGCGCAGACCGGCGTGCACCCCGCGCAGCGCGGGCGGGCCGGGATCGGCGGGCAGCCGGACCAGCACGACGACGTCGTCGGGCCCGGCGTGCGCGGGCGGGGGGTCGTCGAGCAGGGGTCCGAGCGCGGCGACGACGGCGGCGCGGCAGGCCCCGGCGGACCGGTCGGGTGCCACCGGCAGCCGCACGACGAGGTGCGGCCGCTGCAGGTCCAGGCCCACGTGGGTGGTGAGGCGGCGCAGGTCGTCGACGCTGCGGGCGCCGAGCAGGAGATCGGCGAGCACGTCGTCGTGCGCCTGGGCCGAGGCCCGGATCCGGCGGGTCTCGCCGAGCAGCTGCAACGACAGCAGCGCGGCGGCGTGCTCGGCGAGCGGGGTCTCGGCCGGGCCGAGCGCGCGGCCCATCTCGATCACGTCGAGGTAGCCCGCCACGCGCCCCTCGGCCAGCAGCACCGCGACGAGGTGGCGGCGCACCAGCGGGGGGCGGGGGAGCAGCACCACCGACGGACGGTCGGGGCCGAGCGCGTCCAGGGCGGCCCGGACGGCGGGGGCGTCGAGCGCGGCCGGGGCGAGGGCGGGGGCGTCGGTCAGCCGCAGCGCGGGAGGCGCGGCCCAGGTCCGCACGCGCAGGTCCGGACCGAGCAGGGCGACGGGCCGGGCGAGCAGCTCGGCCAGCTCGGCGACGACCTCGTCGATCTCCGCCCCGGCGAGCACCGCCCGGGACAGCCGGCACCGCGACGGGCGGTCGGGGGCGGTGCGGACGGGCCGGGGCCGGCCGAGTGCCGCCTCGGCCAGGGCGACGACCTGGCCCGCCACCGCCTCGTCGACCGGACCCGGACCGGCGGGCTCCAGCTCGAGGACCCCCCGCAGCTCGCCGTCGACCAGCAGCGGGAGGGCGAGCGCCGCGGCGGCGCCGCGCGCCGGGCGGGCGCTGCGCAGCACCGCGTCGACCAGCGGGGACCCGGGTGCGGGGTCGCCGGCGCCGGGCGAGGCCGCGACCGGGCGGAGCCCGCCGTCGGGGCCGACGACGTGCAGCGCGCAGCGGGCCAGCCGCAGCCGGTCGCGCGCCGAGTCGAGGAGGAAGGCCAGCGACGCGCAGGCCGCCCCGCCGACGACGGGATCGGCGTGGTCCGGGGCGAGTGGGCTCGGCATCGCGTCCCGTCACCTCCGTCGGTGTCCTTGCCCTGTGTGAGCTGCGCCATTACCGTGACAGCCCTAACGATCGTTAGGCAAGACCTGGAGACGATCCCACGGAAGGGACACCCACATGGACGTCGGTGTACTGCTGGTCTTCCAGAACTGGCACGAGAACCTCAGCGACGGCGAGATGTTCCGTCAGGAGACCGAGCTCGGGGTGCTGGCCGAGGAGTACGGCTTCGACTCCGTCTGGGCCGCCGAGCACCACTTCGACGACTACTCGATGTGCCCGGACAACCTGCAGCTCATGAGCTACCTCGCGGCGCGGACCAGCCGCATCAAGCTCGGCACCGGCGCGGTGATCCTGCCGTGGAACAACCCGCTGCGGGTCGTCGAGAAGGTCACGATGCTCGACATCCTGTCGAACGGCCGCACGCTGTTCGGGATGGGCCGCGGCCTCGCGAAGATGGAGTACGAGGGCTTCGGCGTCGACATGAACACCTCGCGCGGCCGGTTCGACGAGGCCGCCGAGCTGATCATCCGCGGCCTGGAGAACGGCTACGTCGAGAACGACGGCCCGATCTACGTGCAGCCGCGCGTCGACGTCCGCCCCGGACCGGAGCCCGGCACGCAGTGGGCC
The DNA here is from genome assembly GCF_014235185.1 of Pseudonocardia petroleophila. NCBI lineage: Bacteria > Bacillati > Actinomycetota > Actinomycetes > Pseudonocardiales > Pseudonocardiaceae > Pseudonocardia > Pseudonocardia petroleophila. The sequence continues at coordinate 3,182,510 of NZ_CP060131.1, forward strand.
GACCGGATCTACGGCGTCGCGATGTCGCCGGACTCGGTGCCCGCGGTCGCGAAGGTCGGCGCCCGGATGATGACGTTCATGCAGTACCCGGCCGAGATGCACGTGCCGGCGATCGAGCGCTACCGCGAGGTGTACCGCGAGACCCACCACCGCGAGCCGGGCCCGGTCCTCACGCAGGACTTCATCTACTGCCACGAGGACTCCGACGTCGCCGAGCAGACGGCGCGGGAGTACCTGAGCCGCTACTTCCTCTCGGTCATCAAGCACTACGACTTCGCGGGCTCGCACTGGCGCGAGACCAAGGGGTACGAGGCCTACCAGTCCGGCGCCGACATGATCCGCGAGGCCGGGATGGAGGCGGCGGGCGCGGGGTACGCCGACACGCAGATCTGGGGCACCCCCGAGCAGATCGTCGAGAAGTACCGCGAGCGCGTCGCGCTGTTCGGCGACCACCAGCCCAACGTGGCGCCGTCGTTCGCCGGGCTGCCGTTCGACAAGGTCCGGGCGAGCATGAAGCTGTTCGCCGAGAAGGTCGTCCCGGAGCTGCACAAGATGGGCGTGAAGACCGCCGTCCCGGCCTGACGGGCCCCCCGGGACGGGTGGCGGTGCGCCCGCCCGTCCCGGGGTGGGATCCTGAGCGCGGCCCGACCGGAAGGACCCCAGATGACGGCCGCCGAGCAGCGGGAGGTGCCGCCGGTCCGCCGCGGCGCCCGGCGGGCCGAGCTCGTGGCGCTGGCCAGCCGCCTGTTCCGCGAGCGCGGGTACCACGGCGTGGGCATGCGGACGCTCGCCGAGGCCGCCGACATGCAGGCCGCCTCGCTCTACCACCACTTCCGCAACAAGGAGGAGCTGCTCCTCGAGGCGATCTTCGTCGTCGACCGCGACCTCATCGAGGACCAGCTCCCGATCCTCGACGGGCCCGGCACGCACCGCGCACGCCTGGCCCGCCTCGTCCGCGCGCACGTCCGGCACATCGCGGCGAACCGCGACGCCTGGTGGGTCGCCTCGCGCGAGCTGCGGGCGCTGTCGCCGGAGAAGCTCGACACCGTGCAGGTCTACCGCCGCCGCTACCAGCACCGCATCGCCGAGCACCTCGCCGACGGGGTGCGCGCGGGCGAGTTCGACTGCCCGGACCCGCGCCTGGGGACGCTCGCGATCCTCGACATGCTCAACGGGCTGAACGAGTGGTACGACCCCGCCGGCCGGTTGACGATCGGGGAGATCGCCGACCGCTACGCCGAGCTGATCATCCGCCAGCTCGGTCCCTGACCCGCCGCGCCGGCGCGCCGAACGAGGCGAGCAGCCCGCCGTCGACCGCGACGGTCGACCCCGTCATGTACGACGACCCGGCCACCGACCACACGACGTCGGCGATCTCCGCGGCCCGGCCGGGGCGGCCCAGCGGGATGCCCGCGACGATCCGCTCCCGCGCCGCGGCCGGGATGCCGTCGGTCATGTCGGTCTCGACGAACCCCGGCACGACCAGGTTGACGCGGATCCCGTCGCGGGCGAGCTCGATCGCGAGCGTCTGCGTCAGCCCGGACAGCCCGGCCTTGGCCGAGCCGTAGGCGACGTCGCCCGCGAAGCCCCGCAGCCCGACGACCGCGCCGATGTTGACCACCGCCGAGCCCGCGACCAGCAGCGGGCGCGCCGCCCGGACCACGGTGAACGCCCCGGTCAGGTTCGTGGCGAGGACCTCGTTCCACGCCGCGTCGCCCACCTGCTCGACCAGCCCGCCGCGGTGCACGCCCGCGGAGTTGACGAGCACGTCGACGGGGCCGTCGAGCTGCTCGAACGCCGCGGCCACCGACGCGGGGTCCGCGACGTCGACCGCCAGCGCCAGCACCCGCCCGGCCGGCCGGTCGGAGCCCGCGGCGGACCGGGCGAGGACGACCACCCGGTCGCCCCCGGCGAGCGCGCGGTCGACGACCGCGCGCCCGATCCCGCGGGACCCGCCCGTGACCACCCAGGTGCGGGCCACCTCAGCCCGCGAGCCCGCCGAGGAAGGCCAGCAGCTCCGCGCGGTAGGTGTCGCCGTCCTCCAGGAAGGGCGCGTGCCCGCAGCCGCCGAACTCGACGAGCCGGGCGTCGCGGAACAGGGTGCGCGAGGCGGCGACCCCGTCGAAGGAGACGAAGCCGTCCTCGCGCCCGCACAGCAGCAGCACCGGGCAGGCGAGCGTGGGCAGGACGTCGCGCTGGTCGATGCCGGCCAGGTCGCGCAGGGTGAGGTCGGCCTTCGGCCCGGACTCCATGAACTGCAGCCACATCGACTCGACGACGTCGGCGCCGACCGGCTTGACGCACACCGCCCCCGCCACCGCCCGGAACGTCGACGCCCGGTCCGCGGCCAGCCCCGCGAGGACGCCCTCGACGTCGGCCGGTGTGCCGCCGTAGGGCCAGCCCTCGGCCGAGGTGTAGCGCGGGGTGGCGCCGCCGGTGAGCACCAGCCCGGCGAGGTTCGACCCGAGCCGGGCCGCGGCCTCGGTGGCGACCGCACCCCCGAGCGACCAGCCGTTGAGCACGGGGGACCGGAGCCCCAGGTGCTCGACGATCGCGACGACGTCGGAGGCGATCGCCGCGATCGAGGTGTCGGTGAAGTCCTTGTCCGAGCGCCCGCACGCCCGGTGGTCGAGCGTGACGACCGCGTGGCCCGCGGCCAGCAGCGCGGGGAGCGTGGTGTCCCAGCAGCGCGACGTCACGCCCCAGCCGTGCACGAGGACCACCGGGCGGCCCGCGCCCGCGTGGTGCTCGTAGTAGACCCGCTTGCCGTCCTCCACCTCGAGGAACGCCATGTCAGTACCCCTTCTCCGTCATGTCCGTCCGGCGTACCGGCTGCGCAGCCGCCGCTTGTCCGTCTTGCCGACGCTCGTGCGCGGCAGCGCGTCCACCACCACGACGTCCTCGGGCAGCCACCAGCGCGGCACCCGCTCCGCCAGGCGCTCCAGCAGCTGCGCGCCCGTGGCCCGCGCGCCGTCGCGCAGCACCGCGACCGCGAGCGGGCGCTCCTGCCAGCGCCGGTGCGGCACCGCGACGACCGCGGCGTCGGCGACGTCCGGGTCGGCCAGCAGCGCCTGCTCCAGGGCCACCGAGCTGATCCACTCGCCGCCGCTCTTGATGAGGTCCTTGACCCGGTCCACCACGCGCAGCCGGCCCTCGGCGTCGATCGTCGCGACGTCGCCGGTGCGCAGCCACCCGTCGGCGAAGCGGTCCGGTGCCTCCCCGAGGTAGTAGGACGTGGCCACCCACGGGCCGCGGACGTGCAGCTCCCCGGCCGCCGTCCCGTCCCACGGGAGCTCGCGCCCGGCGTCGTCGACGATCCGCCAGCGCAGGCCGGGCAGCAGCCTGCCCTGGGTCTGCGCGTTGCGGTGCCTCTCCTGCGCGTCGCCGATCTCGGCGGGCGGGCGCGTGAACGTCGCCATCGGAGAGATCTCGGTCATGCCCCAGCCCTGGAACACCGGGACGCCGAGCTCGTCGAGGTCGCGGATCAGGTCGAGCGAGGGGGTGGAGCCGCCGAGCACGAGGGCCCGCAGGCTCGACAGGTCGCCGCCGTGGGCCCGGACGTGCGCCACCAGGTCGACGGCGACGGTCGGCACCATCCCGACGTAGGTCACGCGCTCGCGCTCGACGATCTCCGCGATCCGCTCGACGCCCGGGTGCGGGCCGGGGAGGACCTGCGCGGCCCCGGCCATCGTCGCGGCGAACGGCACGCCCCAGCCGTTGGCGTGGAACAGCGGCACGACGTGCAGCACGGTGTCGCGGGCGGAGATCGCGTGGCCGTCGGCGAGGCAGGCGGCGAAGGTGTGCAGGCTCAGGCCGCGGTGGGTGTAGCCGACGCCCTTGGGCCGGCCGGTGGTGCCCGAGGTGTAGCAGAGCACGGCGAGGTCGTGCTCCGAGCGCGGCGGCGGCTCGGTGAGCTCCGGACCGGCCGCGACCAGCGCCTCGTAGGCGTCGCCGGAGTCGAGCACGCCGAGCTCGGGGTGCACGCCGTCGAGCAGGTGGGCCAGGTCGGCGTCGGCGATGATCAGCCGGTCGTCGGCGTGCCCCGCGATGTAGGCGATCTCCTCGGCCGACAGCCGCAGGTTGAGCGTGTGCAGCACGGCCCCGGCCAGCGGCACCGCGGCGTAGAGCTCCAGGTGGCGGTGGTGGTTCCAGCACAGGCTCGCCACCCGGTCGCCGGGCCGCACCCCGAGCGCGCGCAGCGCCCCGGCGAGCCGGGCCACCCGCCCCGCGTACGCGCCGTAGTCGTACCGGACGACCTCGACCCCGTCGTCGTAGCCGACGATCGGGCGCCGCGGGTGGTGGCGCCGCGCGCGCTCCAGGAAGTCGGTGACGAGCAGCTCGCTCACGCCGCCAGCCGCTCCCGCACCGCCGGCATCACCTTGTCGGCCAGGTAGGCGATGCGCTCGGACCCGCTGTCGACGGGCTCGCCGGGCAGCTGCGCCCAGAAGTGCACGTCCTTGATCTGCGGGCAGCCGCGCAGCAGGTCGGTCAGCTCCGTCACGGCGGCCTCGGCGTCCATCAGCCGGTACGCGCCCGCCTCGACGATCTGCGCGGGGTCGGTGAAGCGCGGCACGTCGTCGGGCGGGCCGAACGCGCCCCAGGAGATGTACTCGTTGAGCTGGTAGAGCGCGTGGCGCCCGATCCGCGACCAGACCTCCTCCGGGTCCTCCGCGATGATCGACCACTGGCCCGCGTAGATCCGGGCGTCCGCGACGTTCCCGCCGGCGCGCTCGACGGCCGCCAGGTACTCGGCCTGGTGGGCGTTCTGGGTGCTGAGGAAGCCGTCGCCGATCCGGGCCGCGCGCTCGATCGCGACGTCGGCCATGGCCCCGACGAGCAGCTGCGGCGTGCGCTCCGGGACGGGGGTGACCGCGACCGGGGGCAGCCGGTAGCGCTTGCCCTCGAAGCCCTCCGCCGACCCGGACCAGGCCCGGCGGATGATCTCGACGCCCTCCTCCAGCAGGCTCGGCCGGTTCCGGACCTGCTGCCCGAACGCCTCGAACTCGCGCACCCAGTAGCCCTGGCCGACGCCGAGGTCGAAGCGCCCGCCGGACAGCAGCGACAGCGTCGCGGCGTCCTCGGCCAGGCGCACCGGGTTGTGCAGCGGCGACACGATGAGGTTGGTGCCCACGCGCATCCGCGTGGTCCGCTGCAGGATCGCCGACGCGAGGACGAACGGCGACGGGCTGTAGCCGTCGGCGCAGAAGTGGTGCTCGGTGAGCCACGCGGAGCCCAGTCCGCGCTGCTCGGCCCAGCCGATCTGGTCGAGCACCTCGGCGTAGAACGTGCTGAACGGGCGGTCGGGGTCGGGGTTGCGGAAGTCGTACCAGAGCCCGAAGGTGGGCCCGGCCTCCGAGCTCTGATCGGTCATGCCCCGCAGCGTGGACGGCGGTGTGGCGGCTGTCACGTCCGCGCCCGCCCGGTCGTTGTCGACTCCACCAACGCCGATCCGCTCGGGTCCCCGCGCCCCGGCCCGCCGGCACTACGGTTCCGGGCGTGACCCCGCGGCCCGCCCCGGACGACGTCGACCTCGCCGCCGTCGTGCGGTGGGCCGCCGCGCACGGGCTGCCCGCCGGGCCCGTCACCGACGTGCGGCGCGTCGGCGGCGGCACCCAGAACATCGTGCTGCGGATGGACTGGGCGGGCCGCGACCTCGTGCTGCGCCGCCCGCCCGAGCACCCCCGCCCGTCGAGCAACTCCGTGCTGCGCCGCGAGATGCGGGTGCTGGCCGCGCTCGCCGGGTCCGACGTGCCGCACCCCGGGTTCGTCCTGGGCTGCGACGACGAGTCGGTCCTGGGCGGGGTGGTGTTCTACCTGATGGAGGGGGTGGCGGGCTTCCACCCCGGCGACGCGGTGCAGGGCCCGTGCCGGACCGACGCCGCCGCCCGGCACGCCGCCGCCCTCGACACCGCCGCCGCGCTCGCCCGGCTCGCCGCCGTCGACCACGAGGCGATCGGGCTCGGCGACCTCGGGCGCCCCGAGGGCTTCCTCGCCCGGCAGGTGCCCCGCTGGGTCGAGCACCTCGCGTCCTACGACCGGCTCCCCGGCTACCCCGGCTCGACGCTCCCGCACGTCGACGCGCTGGCGCGCTGGCTCACCGACCACCGCCCGCCCGACGCCCGGCCCGGGATCGTGCACGGCGACTACCACCTCAACAACGTGCTGCTCGCCCCCGACGCGGCCCGCGTGGCCGCGATCGTCGACTGGGAGATGTGCACCATCGGCGACCCGCTGCTCGACCTGGGCTGGCTGCTCGTGACCTGGCCGGACGGGGCGGCAGGATCGGACGGGGCAGGATCGGACGGGGCGGGATCGGACGGGGCCGCCCCGATCGCCGGGGGGGCGCTCGCCGCGCTCGGCGGCCTCCCGACCCCGGCCGAGCTGGCCGCGCACTACGCCGCCCGCAGCGACCGCGACCTGTCGGCCCTGGACTGGTACACCGCGCTCGCCGGGTTCAAGCTCGCGATCGTCATCGAGGGCACCCACGCCCGCGCGCTCGCCGGGCAGGCCGACGCCGACACCGGAGCACTGCTGCACCGGCACGCCGTCGGGCTGCTGGAGCGGGCGGCGGCGGTGGCGGGGGTCTGAGACCCAGCCCGACTCAGCCGGACTGGGCGAGGGCGAACGGCAGCACCGATCCCGCCCCGGCGCGGCGCAGCAGGCGGGCGGCGACCGTCATCGTCCAGCCGGAGTCGATCACGTCGTCGACGAGCAGGACCGGGCCGTCGGGCAGGGTGAACGTCGGCTCCTCGAACGCGTTCCACACCGCGGCCAGGCGCTGCGCGGAGTTGGCGTGCGCCTCCGGCCGCGGCCCGGCGGGCACCAGCGTGCCGAGCAGCGGGATCCGGCCGATGTCGGAGAGGCGCCGGGCCAGGTGGTCGAGCTGGTGCGGGCGGGTGCGCGACCCGATCCCGACGACCCCGACCGGCCGTTCCTCCCAGCCCCACCCGGCCAGCACGCGCACGACCGCGTCGAGGACGTCCTTGGGCACCGGCCGGTCGGTGGTGCTCACCGGCTCGCCGGTCTCGGGGTCGAGGTCGGGGCCGAACTCGTCGTCGGGGACCGCCTCCGGGTCGAGCAGCGCCCGCAGCCGGGTGCCCCAGCCGATGTCGGAGAGCCGGCCGATGACCCGGCCCGGTTCGGCCAGCTCGCCCGCCGGGATCTTGCCGGATGCGGGGACGTCGAGGTCCTTCATGCCCGACGGCCACTGCTTGCGCGGCGCCACCTCGACGCCGGGGCGCGCGATCCGCTCCGCCGCGGCCTCGGCGGCCCCGGAGTCGACGTCGGTGCTCCAGACCGTGCCCGCGCAGACGTCGCAGCGCCCGCACGGCTCGGCACCCGGGTCGTCGAGCTGCTCGCGCAGGAAGACCAGCCGGCAGCGGTCGGTGTCGAGGTAGCCGAGCATGGCCTGCTGCTCGGCCTTCCGCGCGTCGGCGATGCGGCGGTGGCGCTCGGCGTCGTAGACCCAGTCCTCGCCGGTGGCGACCCACCCGCCCTTGACGCGTTTGGCCGCACCGTCGGAGTCGAGGACCTTGAGCAGCATCTCCAGCCGGGTGCGCGAGAGGTCGACGCGCGTCTCGATCGCGGCGGTGGACAGGGGCTCGGGCCCGAGCACCCGCAGCGTCTGGCGCACCACCGGCTCCGGCGGGAACGCCAGCGAGGCGAAGTAGCGCCAGATGTCCTGGTCCTCGTGGCCGGGCAGCAGCACCACCTCGGCGCGGTCGACGGCGCGCCCGGCGCGGCCGATCTGCTGGTAGTAGGCCACCGGCGACGCGGGCGCGCCCAGGTGCACGACGAACCCGAGATCGGGCTTGTCGAACCCCATCCCCAGCGCGGAGGTGGCGACGAGCGCCTTGACCCGGTTGGCCAGCAGGTCGCCCTCCGCCGCGAGGCGCTCCTCCGGGGGCGTCTTGCCGGTGTAGGAGGCGACGGGGTGGCCGCGCTCGCGCAGGAACTCCGCGACCTCCTCGGCCGCCTGGATCGTGAGCGTGTAGACGATGCCCGCCCCGGGCAGCGCGTCCATCTGCGCGGCGAGCCAGCCCAGCCGGTCGGCCGCCGTGCGCAGCTTCACGACCGACAGGCGCAGGCTCTCGCGGTCGAGCGAGCCGCGCAGCACCAGCGGCTCACCCGCCGACAGGCCCAGCTGCTCGGTGACGTCGACGACCACGCGGTCGTTGGCCGTGGCCGTCGTGGCGAGCACCGGGATGCCGTCGGGCAGCTCGGCGATCAGGGCGCGCAGGCGGCGGTAGTCGGGCCGGAAGTCGTGGCCCCAGTCGGACACGCAGTGCGCCTCGTCGACGACGAGCATCCCGGCCGACGCGGTGAGCCGGGGGAGCACGCGGTCGCGGAAGTCGGGGTTGTTGAGCCGCTCGGGGCTGACCAGCAGCACGTCGACCTCCCCGGCCGCGACGGCGTCGTAGGTGCGCTCCCAGTCGGCGGTGTTGGCCGAGTTGACCGTGGCCGCGCGGATCCCGGCGCGGGCCGCGGCGTCGATCTGGTTGCGCATCAGCGCGAGCAGCGGCGACACGATGACGGTGGCCCCGGCGCCGTCCTGGCGCAGCAGCGCGGTGGCGACGAAGTACACCGCCGACTTGCCCCACCCGGTGCGCTGCACGACCAGCGCCCGCTTGCGCAGCGCCACCAGCGCGTGGATCGCCGTCCACTGGTCCTCGCGCAGCCGGGCGTCCGGACCGGCCAGCGTGGTGAGCACCTTCTCGGCGCGCTCCCGCAGGTGTTCGCTGTTCATGCCCCCATCGTGGACTCCGCCCCCGACAGTTCCCGGCCGGGGTCAGCCGAACACGAGCCGCTCGCGGCGGCGGTGCAGCGGCACCAGCACCCACGCGAGCACCGCCATCAGGGCCCGCTCCGCCCGTCCGGCCGGCCCGAACACCGTGCGGTGCTCGTCGTCGACGGCGACGGCGAGGAACCGCGGCAGCATGAACGCCAGCCCCGCCCCGCCCCGGCCGGCGGCCTTCTCGACCCGCGCCCACTCCGCGGCGGGCACGTGCCGCTCCACGGCGGGGAACACCTCCGCCTCCTCCGCCTCGACGTGCTCGACGACGTGGTCGCGCAGCGTCGTCAGCGCGGCGGTCAGCGCCCGGCCGACCACCCCGCGCTCGGCCGGCGGCGCCTCCTCCAGCGCCGCCACGGCCACCCGCAGCCGCTCCAGCATCGGGTCCATGGCGCGGTGGTCCGCACTGAGCACGCCGAGGTCGACGTACGCGCCCGCGAACCGGTCGACCAGCGGCCACGCCGTGCCGTCCTCGACGAGGTGGTGGTGGCGGATCTCCACGCACAGCGACCGGACCCAGTCACCGATCGCGAACGCCCGGCGGTCGGAGCACGCCACCGACCGCTCGGAGATGCCGCGGGCCACCTGCGTCAGCCGGAGGAGGTCGGTGACGATCATGCGGTGGGCCAGCCGCATGCCGACGAGGTTCGGCGCGGTCCGTGTCGTGGTCATGGTGCGAGCCTGCCGGGGGGTGCTTGCCGCCGACTTGGTGCCGACTTGGCGCGGGCGGGCCAGCGCCCCGCGGACGGCGGTCACGGGCGGCGGGCCAGCAGCAGGCCGGACGCCAGCAGCCACAGGCCGATCAGGACGCTGCCGGAGAACAGGACCGCGAACGCCTCGACGCCGGTGGCCACCAGCAGCGGTGCCGCCAGCCCGAACGCCGCCCCGCCGACGACCGCGGCCCCGGCGAGGACGCGGCCGCCACCGAGGGCCCGGGTGCGCGCGGCGAGCACCGCCAGCACGGCGATCGACAGGCCCACCGCCAGGTTGGAGAACAGGCCGATGCGCTGGTGCAGCTCCAGCAGCGGCGTCGGCCCGCCGTGCGACGCGGCGTGCGCCTCGCCGCCGGCCAGCAGGTGCGGCACCATCTCGACGACGCCCAGCGCCGCCGCGCCGCACACCGCCAGCGCGGCCGCCCGCACCGCGGACGGCCACGCGGCCCCGCGGGTCCGCACCACGCCGGACAGCCCGGCCAGCAGCACGACGAGCCCGGCCAGCAGGGCGAGGTGGGCGGGCGTCCACCCGGGGTCGGCCAGCTGCGCGACCGGGTCGCCCTTCGGGTGCAGCAGGCCGCCGACGGCGATCAGGGCGCCGGCCACGGCCACGGCGACGGGTGGCCCCGCGGTGACGGCGGGGGCGGTACGGGGGGTGGTCTCGGGCTTCTCGATGCTCATGGCGAGGAGCATCGCGCCGCGCCGCGGGGCGCCCATCGGCAGAAATGCGTAGCTACGCTGTCGCCGTGATCGCCAGCGACCCGGCCGGGCTCGTCGGCCGCCTGCGCGAGTTCGACCGGCTCATCGCCCTGCTCGACGACGCCGTCGCGCGCCGGGGCGGGGGAGCGGTGTCGATCACCGGGGAGCCCGGGATCGGCAAGTCCGCCCTGGTCGGCGCCGTGACGGGGCACGCGCGGGCGTCGGGGTGGGCGGTGCTGGAGGGGCGCGGCCACGACCTGGAGAGCCTGCTCGCGTTCGGCCCGCTCGCCGCGGCGCTCGGCGGCCACCTGCACCGCATGCCCCGGGCGCGCCGGCTGGCCTACACCGAGGGCCTGCGCTCGCTGGGCACGGTCGTCGAGGGCCTCGGCACCGACGGGCCCCCGGACGCCGTGACGCCCACCGACCGGTCGCGCGTCTTCCAGGCCGTGGCGCTGCTGCTCGGCCGGATCGCGGCCGACGCGCCGGTGCTGCTCGTCGTCGACGACCTGCACTGGGCCGACCCGGCGACGGTCGACGTCCTGCGCTACCTCAGCGGTGACCTCGACGCGCTGGGCGTGGTCCTGCTGGTGGCGCTGCGTCCGGCCACGCCGCGCCCCGACGTCCGGGGCCTGGTCTCGGTGCTGGCGCGCTCGCCGCGCCACGAGGCGGTGACGCTGCGCAGGCTGGACGGCGCGGCCGTCGCCGCGCTCGCCGCGGACCTGCTCGGCGGGCCCGTGGCCCGGCCGCTCGTCGCGATGCTGGAGCGGCGCTCGGCCGGCACCCCGCTGGTGGTGCAGGCACTGGTCCAGGACCTGCGGGCCCGCGGCGCCCTCAGGCAGAGGCCGGACGGGTGGGCCGGCACCGAGCCCGACCCGGACACCCCGGCCCACCTGCTGGAGCTGTTCGGCGCCGGCCTCGACCGGCTGCCGCCGGACCGCAGGCAGGTGCTGGAGCTCGTCGCACTCGGCGGCGAGCCGGTGCCGCACGCGCGGCTCGCGGCGCTCGCCGGCGACGACGGGCTCACCACCCGGGTCGACGACCTGCGCGCCGCCGGCCTGCTCGTCGAGGAGCGGGTGCACGGCCGCGTCCGGTACGCCCCCGCGCACCCGCTGGTGGCCGACGCCGCGCTGGCCCGGCTCGGGCAGGCCGCGCGGGCGGCGCTGCACGCCCGGTACGTCGCGGTGCTGGAGGCCGAGGGGGCGGCGCCCCCCGACGTGCTGGCCCGCCACCACCTCGGGGCGCGCGACGTCGTCGGGACCGGGCGGGCCCGCGCGGCGCTGGCCGACGCCGGGATCGCCGCGCTGCGGCGGGCCGCCCCGGACACCGCGCTGCGCTGGCTCACCGCCGCCGTCGACATGGCCGAGGGCGACCCGGCGGTGCTCGGCCCGCTGCTGTTCGACCTCGGGATCGCCCGGCAGCAGTGCGGGGACGCGGCGGGCGCGCTGGCCGCCCTGCGGGACGCCGCGACGCAGCTGAACCGGGCCGGGGACCCGCGGGGCGCCGCCACCGCGGCGACGGTGACCGCCCGGCTCTCCTGGCTCCGTGACGACATCGCCGGAGCGCGGCGCTCCAGTGCGCTCACCCTGGAACTGGCCGCGACCGCCGACCCGGCCACCCGGGCCGCGACGGCCCAGGCCCACGCGCTGCAGCTGGTCTGCCTGGGTGACGACCCCGCCGTCGCGCTCGCCGTCCTCGACGGCACGGACGTCGCCGCCGTACCGGACGCCGGCGCCCGCGCACGCCTGGCCGGGTTCGAGCGCTACGTACGCATGGTGGCCGGGCACGGGCCCGCCGACGGCGCACTCGCCGCCCTGCGCCCGGTCGCGCCCCGCTGCCCCGACCAGCGGCTGGAGCTGGCGTGCAGCAACGCCCGGCTGGAGCTGACGGTGCTGCTGGGCCGGTGGACGGAGCTGGACGCGGAGCTGGCCGCCGCGCAGGAGCTCGGTGAGCGCGGCGTGGGACCGCTGCGCTCGTGGCGCTCCCCGCTGGCGGAGTTCCACCGGCGGTTCGCCACCGGTGACTGGCCGGGAGCCGACGACCTGCTCACCGAGCTGGCCGACTCCCCGTGGGGCGCCCACCGGCCCGTCGAGCTGCACGCGCTGCGGACCTGGATGGCACTGCACCGCGGCGACGTCCCGGGGCCGGACGGGATCGTCGGGCCCCCGGGCCCCGACGGCGCACCGCTGGAGCCGCGGGGCCCGGAGCGCGACCTCCACCGGACGCTGCGCGTGCTCGCCGGTGCGTCGTCCGGGCCGGGGGGCGGCTACCTGGTGATGTTCGAGTGGTGGCGGCTCCTCGCCTGCGTGCGGGCGTCGGCCGGCCGCCGCGCCCTGCTGGCGACGGCCACCGACCTCGACCGGCTCGGGGGGCCGGGCAGCGCACCCGCGGCGCTGGCGGCGCGGGCCAGAGCGCTGGGGTCCGCGGAACGCGGTGAGGCCGCGCGGCACGCGGCGCTCGCCGCCGCGGCCTTCGACGCCCTCGGGATGCCGGTCGACGCGGCCACGGCCCGGATCGAGGCGGCCGAGCGGGGCGGTGGCCGCGACGGGCTCGCGGCGGACCTCGTCCTGCTCGACCGGCTCGGGGCCCGGCCGCTCGCCGCCCGCGCCCGGGACCTGCTGGGCCGCCCGGCGGGGGCGCCCCGCGGCCCGGTGCTGACGCCGCGGGAGCGCGAGGTGGCCGAGCTGGTGACCGACGGTCTGTCCAACGCCGCCATCGCCGAGCGGCTCGTCGTCAGCGTGCGCACGGTGACCAGCCACCTCGACCACGTCTACACGAAGCTGGGCATCGGGTCGCGGACGGAGCTGGCCCGGGAGATCCGGTCTACGCAGTAGTGCCGATGCCGCCCCCGCCGCCGCCCCGCCAGGCTCGCCCCATGCCGCACACCGACGCAGTGACCGTCCCGCCCGGATCCTGGGCCCGTGACGCCGACCACCAGACCGGTCCGATGGTGCCCCTGTGGGCCTCGGTCTGGTGCGAGCCCTACACGCGGGGGTTCGCCGAGGCGTTCGCCCGCTGGGGCTACCTCGGCGAGGGCATCGCCGCCGTCCCGATCGGCGGGTGGTGCTTCGTCGGGTTCCGGCCGCTCGCCGACCCCGGCCTGGTGCCGGTCCGGATCGCCCGCGCGGCCGAGGCCGCGGCCGCCGACGAGCACCTGCGCGCGGCCCGCGACTGGGCCGAGGTCACCGGTCCGGGCTTCGAGCGACAGCTGCGGCGCCTGGCCGCCGAGGCCGGTCCGGGCCGTCCGGAGGGGGCGGGCCGGCTGGAGGGGGCGGCCCGGCTCGTCCGGGAGCTCGTCCGCGTCCGGTTCGCGACCACGTCCGGCGTCCAGGAGCTCGTGGTGGAGTGGGTGCTGCGGGCGGGGGAGCGCCACGGCTGGAGCGCGGAACGGGCGCTGGCGCTGGCGGCCGGGCCGGCCCGGCTCGTCACGGACCTGCGGGACGTGCTGGCCGCGGTCGGGGCGTCCCCGGCGCTGGCCGCCCGGCTCGACGCGGGCGAGCGCCCGACGCTCGACGACCTGCGCGCCGACCCGGGCGTCGCCGCGGCCGTCGCCGCCCACCTCGACCGCCGCGGCGACACGCTCCTGCAGCTCGACCTCGCCGGTCCGACGCTCGCCGAGCAGCCGGAGCACCTGACGGGGGCGGTGGCCGCCGCGTGGGCGCAGTACCGCCGCCCGCCCGTCGACCGCTCGGCGGAGGAGGCCCTGCTCGACGCCGACGACCGCGCGGCGCTGGAGCGGGCGCGGGTCGCCTACCCGCAGCGCGACGACGGCGGCGACCTCCTGACGCGCGGGCTGGGCCTGCTGCGCCGGGTCGCCCTCGACGCCGGCGCCGCGCTCGGCCTGCCCGCCCCGTCCGACGCGCTGCTGCTCACCGCCGAGGAGCTGGCCGGTGCGCTCCGCCGCGGGCACGCCGACGCCGGCCTGGTCGAGCAGCGCCGCGCGGCGCACCAGCACGCGCTCGCGCACCCGCCGCCGCTGACCGTCGGCGACCCGCCCGCCCCGCCGCCCGACCCGTCGGGGCTGCCCGCCCCGGCGGCGCGCGCGATGCAGCGCCTGGGTGGGTTCGTCGCCCTGATGACCGGGTCGCCCGCGCCGGACGGGCCCGGGACCGTGACGGGCGCACCGGCGTCGGCCGGCCGGTACACCGGCGTCGCGCGGGTGGTGCGCACCGTCGACGAGGCCTGCGAACTCGAGACCGGCGAGGTGCTGGTCTGCCCGGTCACCGCCCCGGCGTGGAACCTGGCGATGGGCCGGGCGGGTGCCCTGGTCTGCGACATCGGCGGCCAGCTCTCGCACGCCGCGATCACCGCCCGGGAGCTCGGCATCCCCGCGGTCGTGGGCTGCCGCACCGCCACGGCCGTCCTGCGCACCGGGGACCTCGTCACCGTCGACGGCGCCGCGGGCACCGTGCACCGCGGCTGAGGGGTTCGCGACACAGCCCGGGCGCTCCGGCGGCCCGCAGTGCAGGATGGGCGCGTGAGTGCTCCCCAGTCGCCGCTGTTCGGGTCGGTGGCCGATGTGGCCGAGCGGTTGGCCGGGGTCGGCTACCTCGCCTCCACGGCCGTCGCCACCACCGTCTACCTCGCCGACCGGCTCGGCAAGCCGCTGCTCGTCGAGGGGCCGGCGGGGGTCGGCAAGACCGAGCTGGCCAAGGCCGTCGCGCAGGCCACGGGATCGGGCCTGGTGCGGCTGCAGTGCTACGAGGGCATCGACGAGGCCCGCGCGCTCTACGAGTGGAACCACGCCAAGCAGCTCCTGCGCATCACCGCGGGCCAGGGGACGGAGTCCTGGGACGCCACCCGCGACGACGTGTTCTCCGAGGAGTTCCTGCTGCCCCGCCCGCTGCTCACGGCGATCCGGCGCAGCGACCCGACGGTCCTGCTGATCGACGAGATGGACAAGGCCGACGTCGAGGTCGAGGGGCTGCTGCTGGAGGTGCTGTCGGACTTCCAGGTGACGGTGCCGGAGATGGGCACGATCAGCGCCACCCGCCGGCCGTTCGTGCTGCTCACCTCGAACTCCACGCGCGAGCTCTCCGAGGCGCTCAAGCGCCGCTGCCTGTTCCTGCACCTCGACTTCCCCGACGCCGACCTGGAGCGCCGCATCGTCGCCTCCCGGGTGCCGGAGCTGACCGAGGCGCTGGTCGACGCGCTGGTCCGCACGGTGCGCGTGCTGCGGACCCTGGAGCTGCGCAAGTCGCCGAGCGTCGCCGAGACGATCGACTGGGGTCGCACCCTGCTCGCGCTGGGCCTCGACACCCTCGACGACGACGCCGTGCGCGCCACCCTCGGCGTGGTCCTCAAGCACCAGTCCGACACGGTGAAGGCCGCCGCCGAACTGCGCCTGAACTAGTAGAACTGCACGTTCGCGCCGGTCCGAAGACATCGGGCGGAACGGCCCGCGCGGGCAGGCTCATCCGCATGACGAACTCGATCCTCATCCTGATGCTCACGGGATTCGCGCTGGTGGCGCTGATGGCCGTGGTCGTGACGCTCACCGACCGCACCGGTCGTGGTCGGCGGCGGGAGATCGCCGCCGACCGCCGCCAGGCGTGGGAGCGGTCGGTGCAGCCGATCGCCGGGTGACGGTGCCGGCTCCTGCCGCTCGTCCTGCACCTGGACCTCGATGCGCGCGGCCACCGCGGCCGGGTGCCACAGCTCGTCGAACGGGCCCATGAGCGAGTAGCCGCCCGAGCCGCCCCGGCGGCGGACGCGGCGCGCCAGCAGGGCCAGTCCGGCGACGGGCCCGGCGACCGCGGCGAGGGCGAGCACCACCGCCACGATCTCGGACCCCGCCACGATCCCGGACACGGGACCAGGCTAGCGGCCCGACCCGACGGCGGTCCGCTCCACGAACGCGGCGAGCTGCCCGGCGACCGACCCCCAGCCCTCGGCGAACCCGAGCTCCGCGTGCCGGGCCCGGTCGGCCGGGTTCCCGTGCCGGACGAGGATCCGGTAGTCGGTGCCGTCCGGGTGCTCGCCCAGCGTGATCTCGGCCGTCATGGGCACCGGGGCGGGGAGGGCGGGTCGCCAGGCGCTGTCGATCGCGTTCGTGAACACGATCCGCTCCCCGTCGTCGACGACGAGGAAGACCGCCTCCATGTGCGGGTCGAACCGCTGCCCGTCCTCGCTCATCTGCGTCACGAACGCGCCGCCGGGCCGGACCTCCAGGCGCTCGACGCGGCACACCGTCGGGGCCGGGATCCACCACTGCTCCAGGCGGGACGGATCGGTCCACGCGCTCCACACGGCGTCGCGCGGGGCGCGGATGACGCGCTGCAGGGTCAGGTCGAGATCGGGGTTCATCGTCGTTCCTCCGTGGGGTCGGTGAGGAGCTGCTCGAGCCGGTCGGTGCGGCCCTCCCAGATGCGGCGCTGCTCGGCGAGCCAGTCGTCGACGAGCGCGAGCCGGCCGGGGCGCAGCGTGCAGGTGCGCACCCGGCCGTGCTTGGCCGTGCTGATCAGGCCGGTGGTCTCCAGCACCCGCAGGTGCTTCATGAACGACGGCAGGGTCATCGGGAACCCGCCGGCGAGGTCGCCGACGCTCGACGGGCCGCGGCCCAGGCGCCTGACGACGTCGCGCCGCGTCGGGTCGGCGAGCGCGACGAGCACGCCGTCGAGCTCGGTCGAATACTGTGCCACGAGGCTAAGTGTTGCACGTGAGAACAGTCAGCTCAAGGGCTCACTGTTCGTCGGGCCCGCCGCGTCGCCAGCAGCATGCGGACGAGGTAGGCGGGGGACGGGGGCGACCAGCCGAGCTGCCGCGACGTGCCCAGGTCGTCGCGGTTCGCCCAGTGCTCCACGACCTTCCCGTCCACGACGCGGAACCAGTGCGTCTGGGTGGTCGCGAAGGACCGGCCGGTGGCCGGGAACGCCTGCTCCGGGCGGCCGTCGGCGCCGTAGCCGACGAACGTGCCGGTCTGGCGCCCGGACATGGTCGTGCGCACGACGACCAGGTCGCCGTCGACCGCCGTCTCGTGGACCTCCCAGGCCAGGTCGTCGAAGATCCCGCGCATCCACTCCGCGGTCGCGTGGAAGGCCGCGGGCCCCCGGCCGCGGCAGGCGGGCGGCTCGGCGACGGCCTCGCGGTTGACGGCGTCGGGATGCACCACCTCCGCGAACTCGGCGAGCGACCCGCGGGCCATCAGGTGGATCGAGCGGACGGCGGCGTCGGTACTGGTCACGGTCGCTCCCGGGGTTACGATGGAACCTGCTTCAATCCATTTGAACGCAGTTCCACACGATGAGCAAGGAGTGCGCGTGGCCCGTCGCTACTCCTCGACCCTGCGCGCCGAGCAGACCGCGCAGGCCCGCCGGCGCATCCTCGACGCCGCGCACGCCGCGTTCACCGGCAACGGCTACGCGGGCACCACGCTGGCGGGTGTCGCGGAGGCGGCGGGGGTGAGCGTCCAGACCGTCTACAACGCGGTCGGTGGGAAGCCGGCGCTGCTCAAGGCGGTCTACGACGTGGCGCTCGCCGGTGACGACGAGCCGGTGCCGATGGCGCAGCGCCCCGCGGTGCGGGCGATGCTCGCCGCCGCCGACGGCCGCGAGTGCCTGGCCCTCTACGCGGCGGCGGCCCGCGCGATCGGCGAGCGCACCCAGCCGGTCCTCACGGTGCTGCTGACCGCGGGCGAGGCCGACCTGCAGGCGTTGGCCGACACCGTCGAGGACGAGCGGGCCGCGGGCACGCGGGCCGTCGCCGGACATCTGGCGCAGCGGTTCGGGCTGCGCGACGGGCTCGCCGTCGAGGACGCCGCGGCCGTGCTGTGGGCCCTCACCGCCCCCGACCTCGCCGACCGCCTGGTCCGCCGTCGCGGCTGGGGCTGGGACCGGTTCGAGGCCTGGCTGGGGCGGACGATGGCCGACGCCGTGTTCAGTACGGCGACACGCAGCCCCGCGACGGGGTGACCCCCGCCAGCACGCCCTCGGCCCGCGCCCGGCTGACGTTCGCCGACCGCCAGTCGCCCCCGGACCCCGTGCGCGCCGCGATCGGGCCGAGCGCGCAGGTCCGCAGCGGCTCGGGCAGCCCGGCCAGCGCCGGCACCGCGTCGGCCGAGAGCTCCGCGAGGTAGGCGACGTCGACCTGCCCGGTCGCCGCGTACCGCGCCACGTTCTGCTCGGCGACGAAGCGCTCCGGGTCGAGCCCGGCCAGCGCCACCAGCGCGACCGCCCCGGCGACGACCATCCCGCGCAGCGGCCGCCGCGGGCGCCGGGCCAGCACCGTGCCGAGCACGAGCAGGAACCCGAGCCCGAGCCACAGCTCGCAGGCCAGGACGAGCAGCCGCAGCACCGTGAACCCGTAGGCCTCCTGGTAGAGCCACATCCGGCTCAGCGCCGACGCGACGATCACCAGCGACAGCACGGCGAGCGCCCCGAGCAGGCCGCGCCGCCCGGCCCGCCGCGGCGCCCAGCGGGCCCCCAGGACGATCACGCCGAGCGCGAGGACCGTCACCGCGAGGAGCTGCCAGAAGCCGCTGCGGGCGTACTCGGCGTAGGTGAGCCCGGTCGTGCCGAGCACGTGGGCGTCGGAGCCGAAGAGCGTGGCGAACTGCACCGCGACGAACACCGCGAACAGCCCCACCAGCGACCCGACGGGCAGGGCCCACTCCACCGGCCGCAGCCGCGACGGCGGCACGAGCCGCGGCTGCGGCGGGTCCGGCGGGGCGACGAGCAGGAAGCAGGCGCCGACCGTGCCCGCCGCGCCCAGCCCGGACAGCCAGAGCACCCGCGCGACGCCGTCGACGTCCCAGGCGGGGAGCAGCCCGTCGACGAGACCGGAGAACGCGGCGTCGGCCGAGGCGAGCAGCGCCCCGAAGACCGCGACCAGCCCGGTCCCGACGACCGCGGAGAGCGCCAGCCGCAGGTCGACGCGCGCCACGGACAGGCCGCGACCGGCCCAGCGCAGGCCCCGCAGCGCCGCCACCGGCAGCACCAGCGCACCGGTGACGACGCCGCGGAAGGAGCGCCCGCCGACGGCGAGCGACCCCGCCGCGCACGCCGCCGGCAGGCAGATCGAGACCAGCCACTCCGCGTCGCGGACGGCGGCCACCCCGGCGAGCGCGACGGCGAGCAGCCCCCACGCGGCGTCGACGGGGTGCGGCGGGCGGCGGATCACCCAGGTCGTCGCGGCCAGCACCAGCGCGGCGACGACCCAGCCGACCCCGGGGGCGTCCTCGGGCACCGCGACCGCGAGCCCCGCCCCTCCGGCGACCGCGGCCCCCAGCACCGCCCGCGGTGCGGGCGCGGACGGGCCGGCCCAGCGCACCGGGAACAGGGGAGGGGTCGGGGGCAGCAGGCCCTCCGGCGGCGCGGCGGGCGCCTTCGTCAGGTCGACGGGCGCGCTCACGCCGGCACCGTCGCACCGGAACCGGGCAGGGTCACGCGGATGCGGCACCCGGGGCCGGAGGGGGCGACCGCGATCCGGCCCCCGTGCAGGTCGACGACCCAGCGGGCGATGGCCAGCCCCAGCCCCGTCCCGCCGCCCACGGCCCGCTCGCCGCGGATGAACCGCCCGAACACCCGCTCCCGGTCCTCCGGGGCGATCCCCGGGCCCTCGTCGCGCACCTCGATCACGATGTCCCCTCCCTCGCGCCGTCCGCTGACGTGCACCTCGCTGCCGGGCGGTCCGTGCCGCGCCGCGTTGTCGAGCAGGTTGACCAGCACCTGGTGCAGCCGTTCCGGGTCGGCGTGCACCGTCGTCCCCTCCGGGACGTCCACGCGGAACGCGATCCCGCGCCCGGCCATCCGCGCGGTCACCCCGGCCTCGGCCACCGCGTCGGCGAGCAGGGGCTCGAGCTCGCCGTCGCGGCACGCCAGCACGGAGGTGCCGGCGTCGATCCGCGACAGGTCGAGCAGCTCGGTGACCAGCCGCCCCAGCCGCTGCGTCTGGGCGAGCGCGGTGTCGAGCGCGGCGGGCTCGGCCACCCCGTCGACGACGTTCTCCAGCACCGCCTGCAGCGCCGCGATCGGCGTGCGCAGCTCGTGGGAGACGTTCGCGATCAGCTCGCGCCGCTGCTGGTCGGCGGCCTCCAGGTCGGTCGCCATCCGGTTGAACGCGGCGGCGAGCTGGCCCACCTCGTCGCGGGAGGTGGCGCGGACGCGCCGGGAGTAGTCGCCCGACGCCATCGCGCGCGCCGCCTCGATCATCTCGCGGACCGGGCGCGTCATCCCGTTGCCGAGGACCTGCGCGGTGAGCAGCACCAGCGCGATCGTGACCAGCGTCGTGGAGATCGGCGGCTGCCAGCGGAACTCGAACCACAGGTACGCCAGGCCGACCCCGCCGGAGGCGAGCAGCAGGATGCTGATCTTCAGCTTGATCGACCGCACCCGGTCCAGCGGGCGCATCACGCGGGCACCTCGCACGCGTAGCCGACGCCGTGCACGGTCCGGATGAGGTCGGCGCCGAGCTTGCGGCGCAGCGCCTTGACGTGCGAGTCGACGGTCCGGGCGCCCGCGCCGTCCGACCAGCCCCACACCGTCGCCAGCAGCGCCTCCCGCGAGACGACGGTGCGCGGGCGCCCGGCCAGGTGCACGAGCAGGTCGAACTCCAGCGGCGTCAGGTGCGCGGCGGTCCCGGCCCGGCTGACGTGCCGGGTCGCGGTGTCGATCTCCAGCTCGCCCAGCACGATGCGGGTCTCCGCGCGCTCCCGGGCCCGGTCCACGCGGCGCAGCAGCGCGTGCACCCGCGCGGCCAGCTCACGGATGGAGAACGGCTTGGTCAGGTAGTCGTCGGCGCCGACGGCGAGCCCGACGAGCAGGTCGGTCTCGGCGTCGCGCGCGGTGAGCATCAGCACCGGGATCGGGCGCCGGGCCTGGATGCGGCGGCACACCTCGAGCCCGTCGAAGCCGGGGAGCATGACGTCGAGCACGACGAGGTCCGGCTCGACGGCCTCGAACGCCGCCATGGCCGACGGCCCGTCCCGCGCCACGTCGACCGCGAACCCCTCGGACCGCAGCCGCGCCGCCACGGACGCGGCGATCGTCGGCTCGTCGTCGACGACCAGAACCCTGCGCTGAGCCATGGCAGGGAACCTACTGACGATCCGTGGAGGGGTCCCGGAGCCGATGTGGAGATCCTGTGGAGGCGTCTTGACCGGGCGGCCAATCAAGGCGTAGAACGGAGGCATCCTCACGAGGGAAGGTGATCGCGATGACCCCGAGGTCATGGCAGCGGTGGCAGGACTGGGCGGTAGTGGTGATCGGCGTGCTCACGGCGTTGACGCCGGTCGTGGCGGCGACCAGCACCGCCGCGGTGTGGACGCTGGTCGTGTTCGGCGTCCTCGTCGCGGCCACCGGGCTCTGGTCGCTGGCCCGGCCGGGTTCGGCGGCCAGCGAGTACGTCCACGTGGCACTCGGCGTGCTGCTGTTCATCTCGCCCTGGGTGTTCGCGTACACCGCGTTCGCCGGGGCGGCGTGGACGTCCTGGGTGGCCGGTGTGCTGGTCGTCGGCGCGGGGCTCGCCGCCCTGCCCGCGGCCACCGCGCAGCACCGCGGGCTGGCCGGGCAGCACTGACCGCAGGACCGACGGGGCCGTGGCGCGCGTGCGCCGCGGCCCCGTCGCCGGATCCGGGGGTGCCCGTCAGGATGTACCCGTGACCGACGAGCCGGGGGCACGCGACCGGATACTGGCCGCGGCCGAGGAGCTGTTCGCCCGCGACGGCTTCGACGCCACCCCGACCTCCCGCATCGCGGAGCGGGCCGGGGTCCCCAAGGGCCTCGTGCACTACTACTTCCGGCGCAAGCCCGACCTGCTGACCGCGCTGGTCGGGCGGCTGCCGTCGGACGTCGTCGACCCGGCCGAGGTCGTGGTCGCCGGCGACGTCGCCGCGAGCCTGCACCGCCTCGTCGACGCCCTCGACCGCGCGCTCGACGCCTCCGCCGTGCTCTCCCACCTGCTCTGGCGCGAGGCCGACACCCATCCCGCGGTGCTCGCCGAGCTGGAGGACCGCTTCGACCGGCTCGTCGGGGTGATCCGGGCGGTCGTCTCGGCGGCCCGCCCGGCCGGCGCCCCGCCCGCCGACGTCGACAGCGCGGCCCAGCTCCTCGCGGCCGCCGTCAGCCACCGGCACTCGGTGGCCCGGCACGCCGACGACGGCCAGGACGCCATGCACCGCGAGCTGCGGTTCCTCGCCGCCGCGCTGGCCGCCGGGGCGGGCGCCTGACCTGGCCCCCACCCCCTCGCCGGGGCAGGATGGGGTGATGGACACCGCGGTGCGCATCGCCCACGACCACGGCCTGCCCGGCCACCTGGTCGACTTCGTGGCCGCCCTGCGCCGGCACGGCGTGGCCGTCGGGCCGGGGGAGACGGTCGACGCCGCGCGCGTGCTCGGCGCGCTGGACCTGATGCACCGCGAGCACCTGCGCGAGGGACTCGCGGCGGCGCTGCTGCGCCGCTCCGGGCAGCGCCAGGTGTTCGACACCCTCTTCGAGCTGTACTTCCCGGCCGCGCTCGGTGCCGGCAGCGGCGAGGTCGAGGTGCCGCGCGTCGACGACGCCGAGGACGGCCCCGTCGACGTCGACGCGCTGCGCGACATCCTGGCCGACCTGCTGCGCGACGGCGACACCGACGCGCTCGCGGAGCTGGCCCGCGCCGTCGTCGACGCGCTGGGCAACTCCGGAGCGCAGGGCAACGGGATCCGCGGGGCGGGCGGGCAGCCAAGCTGGTCGGCCTACCAGGCGCTGCGGATGCTCTCCCCGGAGACGCTGCTGGCCCGGATCATGGACGAGCTGCGGGCCGGCGGCGGCGAGGAGGGCGGCTTCGCCGACGAGGTGCTGCGCCGCGAGATCCGCGACCGGATCGCCGCGTTCCGGCAGATGATCACCGACGAGGTGCGCCGCCGGACGGCGGAGACGCGCGGCCGCGAGCAGGTGGCGAAGACGGCGGTGCCCAAGCAGACCGAGCAGGTCGAGTTCCTCTCCGCCCACGCGGAGCAGCTCACGGCGCTGCGCCGCACCGTGCACCCGCTCGCGCGGCGGCTCGCGAGCCGGCTCGCCGTGCGCCGCAAGCACGCGAAGCGCGGCACCCTGGACATGCGCCGCACGCTGCGCCGCTCGATGTCCACCGGCGGGGTCCCGATGCGCCCGGCGTACCGGACGCGCCGCCCCGGCCGCCCCGAGCTGGTGATCCTGTGCGACGTCTCCGGCTCCGTCGCCGGGTTCAGCCACTTCACGCTGCTGCTGGTGCAGGCCCTGCGCGAGCAGTTCTCCAAGGTGCGCGTGTTCGCCTTCGTCGAGCGCGCCGACGAGGTGACGCACCTGTTCGAGCCCGGGGCCGAGCTGTCCGGGGTCATGCAGCGGGTGCTGCGGGAGGCCGAGCTCGTCGCGTTCGACGGCCACAGCGACTACGGCAGCTCCTTCGGCGGCTTCGCCGAGCACTGGGGGGAGGCGATCACGTCGAAGACGTCGCTGCTGGTCCTCGGCGACGGCCGCACCAACTACCGCGACCCCAACCTCACGGTGCTCCGGCGGCTGGTCGGCGCGGCCCGGCACGCGCACTGGCTCAACCCCGAGCCGCGGCGGCAGTGGGGCAGCGGCGACTCCGCCGCCCTGCGCTACGCCGACGTCCTCCCCATGCACGAGTGCCGCACGGCCGCCCAGCTGGCCGATGTGGTGGAGGCCCTGCTCCCGATCTGACCGGAGGATTTGACGACCGTGATCGCGGTCGGCAGGGTCGCCCCGCATGGGGACCCGCGCGAAGCTCATCGCCGCCGTCGCACTCGTCGGGCTCGCGGCCTCGGTGGTGGCGATCGTGGCCTCCGCCCCGGACTGCGACGACGCCGCGCCCGCCGACGCCGCGGCGCTGGTCGACTGCGTCACCGTGGACGACGTCCGGGCCCACCAGCGCGCCCTGCAGGACATCGCCGACGCGAACGGCGGCAACCGCGCGTCGGGGACGCCGGGGTACGACGCCTCGGTCGCCTACGTCGCCGAGCAGGCCCGCGCGGCCGGGCTGACGGTCACGACGCGGGACTTCGAGTTCCCGTTCTTCCAGGTCGAGAGCGAGTCGCTGGCGCGAGGCGGGCAGGACTACGTCGCGGGCACCGACTTCGCGACGATGGCGTTCTCCGGCAGCGGCGACGTCAGCGGCACCGCGGTGCCCGTCGACCTGCAGATCCCGCCGGCCGGGTCGTCCACCAGCGGCTGCGAGCCCGCCGACTTCGACGACTTCCCCCCGGGCGCGATCGCGCTCCTGCAGCGCGGCACCTGCCCGTTCGGGGTCAAGGCGGCCAACGCGGCCGACGCGGGGGCGCGCGGTGCGGTGATCGTCAACTCCGGGGAGACGCCGGAGAACTCCGCGGTGCTGCAGGGCACCCTCGGCGGGCCGGTCGCGATCCCCGTCGTCGGGGCGACCTCCGCGCTGGCCGACGAGCTGGCCGAGGCCCGCGTCACGCTCGCGACCGTCACGGTGAACGAGACCCGCTCGTCCACCAACGTCCTCGCCGAGACCACCGGCGGCACGGGGGACCGCGTGCTGATGGTCGGCGCCCACCTCGACTCGGTGCCCGAGGGGCCCGGCATCAACGACAACGGCAGCGGCAGCGCCGCGATCCTCGCCGTCGCGCAGCGGATGGCGGCCGCGTCGACCGAGCGCACCGTGCGGTTCGCCTGGTGGGGATCGGAGGAGCTGGGCCTGCTCGGCGCCACCGACTACGTCGCGACGCTGCCCGGCCCCGAGGCCGAGCGGATCGACGCCTACCTCAACTTCGACATGGTCGGCTCGCCCAACGCCGTCCGCTTCGTCTACGACGGCGACGACTCCGACGCCGAGGGCGCCCCCGCCGGCCCCGACGGCTCGGCGGGGATCGAGGACGTGTTCGAGGCCTTCTACGACGGGCGCGGGCTCGCCCACGAGGGCACCGACTTCGACGGCCGCTCCGACTACGGGCCGTTCATCGAGGCCGGCATCCCGGCGGGCGGGCTGTTCACCGGGGCGGAGGACGTGAAGACGCCGGAGCAGGCGGCCGCCTACGGCGGGGAGGCCGGGGCGGCGTACGACCCCTGCTACCACGCGGCGTGCGACACCTACGACAACGTCGACGTCGACGTGCTCGACCAGAACACCGACGCGATCGCCGACGCCGTCTTCCGCCTGGCCACGGCCCCGCCCGGCACCTGACCGGTCCGACGCCGCCCCCGGTGCCCTCCGCGCCCGCACCGGATCCCGGTCATGGCGAGAGGTGCTCGAACTGATGTTCGATGTCGGGTACCGTCGCAGGCGTGGACCTCGCCTGGCAGCCCTCGCTCCTCGACGGACCCGCGATCGAGGTCGACGCCGGGTTCCCCGCGCTGCGCCGCCGCGAGCTGGGCGACGGCGCCTGGGTCGACCACGCACCCGCCTGGCTGCACGGCGCCGACGCCCTGTTCGCCGATCTCCTGGCCACCACGCCGTGGGGTGCGCAGCGCCAGGTCCGGATGTACGACCGCGTGCTCCCCGAGCCGCGGCTGACGCACCGCTGGGAGTCCGGCGAGGCCCCGGACCCGTTGCGCGCGATGGCGGCGCGGCTGGGGGAGCGCTACGGCGTCGCGTTCACGCAGGTCGGCGTCAACCTCTACCGCGACGGGGCCGACAGCGTCGCCTGGCACGGCGACCGGGTGGCGCGCGAGCTGCCGTCGTCGACCGTCGCGCTCGTGTCGCTGGGCGCGGTGCGCCCGTTCCGGCTGCGCCCGTCCCCGCTGGGCCGTCCCCACGGCGGCGGGGCGTCGGTCGGGTTCCTCCCCGGCCCGGGCGACCTGCTGGTCATGGGCGGGTCGTGCCAGCGCACCTGGCAGCACGCCGTGCCGAAGTGCGCGGTCGCGGGCCCGCGGATCAGCATCCAGTTCCGCCACGCCCACCAGCGCTGATTACCCTTCGGCGGGTGCAGCGGAAGATCGGTGTGATGGGTGGGACGTTCGACCCGATCCACCACGGCCACCTCGTGGCCGCCAGCGAGGTCGCCGACCGCTTCGGCCTGGACGAGGTCGTCTTCGTCCCCACCGGGCAGCCGTGGCAGAAGGGCGCTCGGCCGGTCAGCGCCGCCGAGGAGCGCTACCTGATGACGGTGGTCGCCACCGCGTCGAACCCGCGGTTCACCGTGAGCCGCGTCGACATCGACCGCGGCGGGCCGACCTACACCAAGGACACGCTCACCGACCTGCGGGCCGCGATGCCCGACGCGTCGCTGTACTTCATCACCGGCGCCGACGCGCTCGGGGCGATCCTGTCCTGGCGCGACGTCGAGGACCTGTTCGCCCTCGCGCACTTCGTCGGCGTCACCCGGCCCGGCTACGAGCTGGAGGACGACCACCTGCCCGACGGCGCCGTCACCCTCGTCGAGGTGCCCGCAATGGCCATCTCGTCCACCGACTGCCGGCGCCGGGTCGCGGAGGGGCACCCTGTCTGGTACCTGGTACCGGACGGCGTGGTGCAGTACATCGCGAAGCGGGGGCTCTACCGGGAGGGGGATCCGGCGTGACGAAGCCGATCATCGGCACGGCGGCCGGGCTGGCCAAGCTGGCGGCCGAGGCGGGGCGCGACGCGCTCGGCGCCGTCACCGAGGCACGGGGGAAGCGGTTCCCGCTCGTCGTCGTGACGGGGGCGGCCGGCTCGGGCAAGACCGTGCTGGCCCAGCACCTGCAGCGGTCGCGGCTGCGCAGCTACACGCCGTCGGCGGCGCGGTCGGAGCAGGAGGAGCACATCGACCAGCCGCTGTGGCGCGGCCGCGGCGTGCGGTTCCGGGTCGTGCCCGGGCACGGCGAGGGCGGCGTCCGGTATGCCTCGCTGGCCCGGCTGCTGCACACCGAGCCCGTCGTCGGCGTCGTGCACGTCGTCGCCAACGGGTTCCGCAGCCGGCGCGACGACGGCGCCGAGCCGGCCACCGCGGCGCTGTCGCTCGACGACCTGCTCGCCCAGCAGCGCCTGCAGGAGCAGGCGGAGCTGGAGGAGACGCTGACCCACCTCAAGATGGCGATCTCGGCCCACCGCAGGCCGCGCTGGCTGGTGCTGGCGCTGGCCAAGAGCGACCTCTACGCGGCCGACCTGCCCGATCTGCGGGAGACGCACGGGCCCGGCGGCTCGTCGTCGACGGCGCAGAGCATCGACGCGCTGCGCTCGTTCGTCGGCACCGGGGGCCTGCGCTGGGAGGCGCTGCCCGTCGCGACCTGGCTGGAGGACTACCGCTGGCACGACGAGGTGCGCCCCACCGGCATCGACGTCGCGCAGCGCGACGAGCTGCTCCGGGTGTTCCGCGAGCGCATCTCCGCGCTCGTCGGCCACGTCTGACGGGTGGGACGGCGCCCGGCGTCCGGGCTCGTCGGCCCCGCCTGGGACACTGGGGTCCTAGGCCGGGTGGATCCACCCGCAGGAGAGGGGACCGGGTGACCGCCACCGACCAGGCGCTCGACATGGCACGCGTGGCCGTCGGGGCCGCAGCCGACAAGCTGGCCCAGGACATCGTCGTGCTCGACGTGTCCGAGCAGCTCGTGATCACCGACTGCTTCGTGATCGCCTCGGCGCCCAACGAGCGGCAGGTGCAGGCGATTGTCGACGAGGTCGAGGAGAAGCTGCGGCTGCACGGCGCCAAGCCGACGCGCCGCGAGGGCACGCGCGAGGGCCGCTGGGTGCTGCTCGACTTCGTCGACGTCGTCGTGCACGTCCAGCACACCGAGGAGCGCGGCTTCTACGGCCTCGACCGGCTGTGGAAGGACTGTCCGCGGATCGACTTCCCCGAAGCGGCCGCCCCCACCGGCGCCGGAGCGGAGTGACGCTCCGTCAGCTCGTGCTCCTGCGGCACGGGCAGACCGACCACAACGCCACCGGCCGGATGCAGGGTCACCACGACTCCCACCTCACGCCGGAGGGCTTCGCGCAGGCCGAGGTGGTCGCGCCCGAGGTCGCCCGGCTCAAGCCCGCGCGGCTGATCAGCTCCGACCTGCGCCGGGCCGCCGACACGGCCGGGGTGGTGGCCGCCGCGTGCGGCCTGTCCGTCGAGATCGACCCGCGGCTGCGCGAGACGCACCTGGGCGACTGGCAGGGCCGCACCGTCGAGGAGATCGAGGCGCAGTGGCCCGGCGCGATCGCCACCTGGCGCCAGGACCCGTCGTGGGCGCCGCCCGGGGGCGAGTCGCGGATCGAGGTCGTGCGCCGCACCACCCCCGTCGTCGACGAGCTGGACGACTCGATGGCCGACGGCCCCGAGTCGTCGACGGCGGTGCTGGTCGCGCACGGCGGCATGATCGCCGGACTGGTCTGCGGGCTGCTGGCCATGCCGATCGAGTCCTGGCCCGCGATCGGCGGCATCGGCAACTGCCGGTGGGCCGCCCTCGCGCGCCGCGCCGACCACCCGCGCTGGCGGCTCGTCGGCTACAACGTGGGCACCGAGGGGTGAGCCCTCGGCTGCTGGTGTTCGGCGACTCGCTGAGCTTCCACGGCCCGGACCGCGCCGAACCCGCCGACGAGCCCCGCCTGTGGCCCAACCTCGCCGCGACGGAGCTGGGCGGGCACGCCGACCTCGTCGCCGGCATCGGCTGGACGGCCCGGCACGCCTGGCACGCGCTGACGACCGATCCGCGCGTGTGGGCGCTGCTGCCGCGCGTCGACGCGCTGGTGCTCGCGATCGGCGGGATGGACACGCTCCCGTCGCCGCTGCCGACGGCGCTGCGCGAGCTCATCCCCGTGCTGCGCCCGGAGGCGCTGCGCCGCCGGGTCCGCTCCGGCTACCTGCGCGCCCAGCCGCGGCTCGCGCGCGCGTTCGCGCGGACGCTGCCCGGCGGCGGGCCGGTCGCCCTGCCGCCGCACCTCACCGTCGCCCACCTGGAGCGCTGCCGGCGGGCGGTGCTGGCGATCCGGCCGGGCATCCCCGTGATCGCGACCGTGCCGCCGGTCCACCGCGCCGCCGTCTACGGCCCGGTGCACCCGGGCCGGCCCGCCGCCGAGCGGGCGGTGCGCGCGTGGGCGGGACCGGCCGGGGTGGCGCTGATCGACCTGCGGGCGGTCGTCGGCGACCACGTCCTCGGCGGGCACGGCAACCCCGACGGCATGCACTGGGGCTGGGACGGCCACGCCGCGGTCGGTCGGGCCTGCGCGGAGACCGTGCGCGCGCTCTTGCCCTAGTGTCCTGTCGTGTCCGTTTCCGTGGTGACCGACTCCACCGCCTACCTGCCGCCCGGGGTCGCGGCGGCGCGCGGGGTGCGGGTGGTGCCCCTGGAGGTGCGGCTCGGTGCGCGCACCGGGCGCGAGGGCGTCGACATCGACACCGCGACGCTGTCGGCCGCGCTCGCCGACCACCGCGTCGACGTGCAGACCTCCCGGCCCACCCCGGCCCAGTTCGCCGCCTGCTACCGCGAGGCCCTCGACGCGGGCGCGCGGTCGGTGGTGTCGGTGCACCTGTCGCGGGAGCTGTCCGGGACCTGGGAGGCGGCCCGGATGGCGGCCGAGGAGGTCGGCCCGGACCGGGTGCGGGTCGTCGACTCGCGGGCGGCCGCGATGGGGCTCGGGTACGCCGTGCTGGCCGCCGTCGACGCCGCGGAGGCGGGCCGGTCCGGGGCCGAGGTCGAGGCGGCCGCGGCCGACGTCGCCGCGCGCTGCCGGGTGTTCTTCTCCGTCGACACGCTCGACCGCCTGCGCCGCGGCGGCCGCATCGGCGCCGCCGCCGCGTTCCTGGGCACGGCGCTCGCGGTCAAGCCGCTGCTGCACGTCGTGCAGGGGCGGATCGTGCCGCTGGAGAAGGTGCGGACGACCGCCCGCGCGGCCCAGCGGCTCGTCGACCTCGCGGTGCGCGCGGCGGGCGACGGCCCCGTCGACCTCGCGGTGCACCACCTCGGCGCCGCCGCCCGCGCGGAGGAGGTGGCGGCCCGGCTGCGCGAGCGGGTGCCGGCCGTCGCCCGGCTGCTGGTGTCGGAGGTCGGGGCGGTGATCGGCGCGCACGTCGGGCTCGGGCTGCTCGGTGTGGTCGTGGTGCCGCAGGACCCGCCCCGCGGCGGTCCCTGACGCCCCGCGCCCGGCGGTGTCCCCCACCGGCCGGCGCGCCGGGCCCCGTCGCACGAGCCCGTGTGATCGGCCGGAGGGTGGGCGACGGCGGCGTCGGACCGGGTTCGCGGCCCCGATCCTGCGTCGCGTGAGCGGAACCGGGTCGCTGTTCCGGGGCCGACGGGGAGCAACACGGTTCCGTTCGGCTGTGGGCGGGCGGGCCGGGCGCTCGCACCGGCTGCAGGCCCGCGCGCCGAGCCACCACGCCTCCCCGCGGAGATCCCCGCCGGCCGGTTCCACGCCGCGGCGGATCCGCCCCGGCGGGCACACGCCGGGGCCTCCATCGTGGCGGCGCGGGGCGACAGCGGGCGGCGTCCGTGGGCAGGTTGTCCACATCGCGGGTCGGCCGTCCACAGCGGAGCGACTCGTCGGTCCGACGGGCCCGAGCGGTCCTAGCGTCGGGGCGTGGCCAGACGCGAACCCTCCGGTGGCCGGCTGGCCTCGGCGCTCGGGCCGCCGGTCCGGCCCGAGCGCATGCCGCCGGACGGCACGTGGCCGCCGGTCCTGCGCGAGCCGACCTCGCGCGGGCTGGACCCACCGACGGTGCCGTTGCCGCTCGCGGGCCGGTACCCGCCGTCCGGTGCGCTCGGCGCGGGTCGGCCACCAGGCGGCCGCGCGGGTGCCGTCGACCTCCCGGCCCCCGACGACGTCCCGTCCACCGGCCAGCGGGACGACCCGTGGACCGGGCCGGACGGCGCCGGGGCGGCTCCGTCCGGCCGGTCGGGTGTGCGCTCGCGGATCCTGTCGGCGCTGGTCCCGGCCGCGTGGCGCGGGGCCCGGGTCGATCCCGGCCGCCCGGGGGCGAAGGCGCTGGCGCTGGTCGCCGCCCTGGCCGCGGTGGTCGCGGCGGTGGGAGTGTGGACGGACCGGCCGCGCACCGAACCGGTCGCCGCGCTCCCGGCCGTCGTGGTCACCGACGCCCCGGACTCCCCGGGCACCGCGAGCGCTCCGGCCGGCGCGGCACCGGCGGAACCGGCCGGGCCGCTGGTGCTCAGCGTCTCGGGGAAGGTCGCGCGGCCCGGCCTGATCGAGCTGCCCGACGGCTCCCGCGTCGCCGACGCCCTGGAGGCCGCGGGCGGCGCCCTGCCCGGCACCGACCTGTCCTCGCTCAACCTGGCCCGCCGCGTCGTCGACGGGGAGCAGATCGCGGTCGGGGTGCCTCCCGCCGCGGACGCCGCACCCGTGTCGGGCGGCACCGCAGGCCCGGCCGCGGGGGAGGGCGCGGCCACCGGCGGTCCGGTCGACCTCAACACCGCCACGGAGTCCCAGCTCGACTCCCTGCCCGGCGTCGGGCCGGTCACCGCGCAGCGGATCCTGGAGTGGCGCGAGCGCAACGGGCGGTTCACCCGCGTCGAGCAGCTGCGCGAGATCGAGGGGATCGGCGAGCGGCGCTTCGCCCAGCTCCGCGAGCTGGTGGTCGTGTGAGCCCGCCGGAGCCCGGCCGCCGCCCGCCCGACCTGCGGCTGGTCCCCGCCGCGCTGGCGGCCTGGGCGGTCGTGCTCGTCGGGCTGGGTCCGGGCCCCGTCGCGGCGTCCGTGGTCGCCGGGCTCGCGGCGGTCGCGGGCGGGGTGGGTCTGCGCCGCCGGTCGTCGGGGCTGCTCGCCGTCGCGGCGTGCGCGGCCGCGGCCGGGCTGGTCGTGGCCGCGCACGGCGTGCTGGTCGAGCAGCACCCGCTCCGTGCGGCGGCGCAGGCGGGGGCGGCCGCCACGCTGCGGGTCGTCACCACCGACGATCCGCGTCCGGTCCGGGCCGCGGTGCCGGGCTCGCCGCAGGTGCTGGTCGAGGCCGGGCTCGAGCACGCCGACGCGACCGGCGGCAGCTGGGACACCGGGGGCCGGGTGCTGCTCGTCGCGCCCGCCGACGGCTGGGCGGGCCTGCTGCCCGGCCAGGCCCTGACGGCGCAGGGCCTGCTGGCGCCCGCCGGGCGCAGCGACCTCACCGTCGCGGTGCTGCGGGTCCGCGGCGCCCCGGCCGACGTCACCGTCCCGCCCTGGTGGCAGACCGGGGCCGGGGCGCTGCGCGCGGGCCTGCGCGACGCCGCGGCCACGCTCCCGGACGCCCCGGGCGGGCTGCTGCCGGGCCTCGCGGTGGGCGACACGACCCGGATGCCCACGGAGGTCGAGGACGACTTCCGGGCCTCCGGCCTCACCCACCTCACGGCGGTGTCCGGGGCGAACCTCGCGATCGTGGCGGGGGCGGTGCTCGCCCTGCTGCGGCTGTTCCGGACCGATCCGCGCTGGTCCGCGGCGGCGGGCGGGCTGGCGGTGCTCGGGTTCGTCGTGCTGGCCCGGCCCTCGCCGAGCGTGGTGCGGGCCGCGGCGATGGGTGCCGTCGTGCTGCTCGCCCTCGCGCTGGGCCGCGGCCGGTCGGCGGTGCCCGCGCTCGCCGTCGCGGTGCTCGCGCTGCTGCTGGCCGACCCCGCGCTGGCCGTCGACCCGGGGTTCGCGCTGTCGGTGCTGGCCACCGGCGCACTCGTCCTGGTCGCGCCCGGCTGGGCCGCCGCGCTGCGCCGCCGCCGGCTGCCGACGTGGGCCGCGGAGGCGCTCGTCGTGCCCGCGGCCGCCTTCCTGGCCACGGCGCCGGTCGTGGCGGGGCTGTCCGGACAGGTCGCCCCGGTCGCGGTGCTGGCCAACCTGCTCGCCGTGCCGGCCGTCGCCCCCGCGACGGTGCTCGGGGTGCTGGCCGCCCTCGTCTCGCCCGTCAGCCCGGCGGTGGCGCAGCTGTGCGCCTGGCTGGCCTGGCCGTTCGCGGGCTGGCTGGTGGAGGTGGCCGACCGGGCCGCCGCCGTCCCGGACGCCGCGCTGCCCTGGCCCGACGGCGTCCTCGGCGGCCTGCTGCTGACGCTCGTCCTGCTCGTGCTGGTGGTGTTCTGGCGGGCCCCGCGCGGCCGGGCGGTGCTGCTCGCCGTCCTGCTCGGGCTGGCACTCGTGCTCGTGCCGACCCGGGTCGTCCCGCCGGGCTGGCCGCCCGCGGGCTGGGCGGTGGTGGCCTGCGACGTCGGGCAGGGCGACGCGATCGTCCTCGCCACCGCGGAGCCGGGGCGGGCGGTGCTGGTCGACGCCGGGCCGGACACCGGGCCCGTCGACGCCTGCCTCGACCGCCTCGGGGTGCGGAGTCTGGCCCTGGTCGTGCTCAGCCACCTGCACGCCGACCACATCGGTGGTCTCGACGGTGCACTGCGGGGGCGCTCGACCGGCGGGGTGGCGGTCGGGCCGGTGCGGGCCCCGCGCGGCGGGCTGGCCGCCGTCGCGGAGTCGGCGGCCGAGCACGGGGCACCGGTCGTCGGGCTCGTCGCCGGGCAGCGCCTGGAGTGGCCGGGCCTGACGCTCGACGTGCTCGCCCCGCGACACCCGGACCCGTTCGTCGACCCCGACGACGGCACCGCCGTCAACGACGGGTCGGTGGTGCTGCGCGCGAGCACCCCGGCCGGCACGGTCCTGCTCACCGGCGACGTCGAGCTGGCCGCGCAGGCCGACCTGGTGTCCGCGGGGGTCGACCTGCGCGCCGAGATCCTCAAGATGCCGCACCACGGCAGCCGCTACACCAGCGTCGAGTTCCTCAACGCCGTCGCCCCGCGCGCGGTGCTGGTGAGCGTGGGCCAGGGCAACAGCTACCGCCATCCCGATCCCGGACTCGTCGGCGCGCTGGAGCGGGCCGGGATCGTGGTGGCGCGCACGGACCGGTCGGGGGACGTCGCCGTGCTCGGTTCCGACGAGCTGGTCCGGCGCGGGGACCCCCTGCCGGCCCGGCGCCGGAGGCGGGTCAGCGTCCGGCGAGGGCCTCGCGCACCGCCGCGCTCGTGGCGGGCACGGTGGCGGTCGGGCCGATCTGGCCGGCCACGGCGTCGAGGGTCTTGAGGCCGTCGCCGGTGATCAGCAGGACGGTCTCGGCGTCGGGGTCGAGCTTGCCCTCGGCGAGCAGCTTGCGGGTCGTCGCCACGGTGACGCCGCCCGCGGTCTCGGCGAAGACGCCCTCGGTGCGGGCCAGCAGCCGGATGCCCTCCACGACCTCCTCGTCGCTGACGTGGCCGACCGCGCCGCCGGTGCGGCGGACCGTGTCGAGGACGTAGGGGCCGTCGGCGGGGTTGCCGATCGCGAGCGAGCGGGCGATGGTGTCGGGCCGCACCGGCTGGATCCAGTCGTTGCCGTCGGCGAACGCCTTCGCCACGGGGGAGCAGCCGGTGGCCTGGGCGCCGAACACCGTGTAGGGGGTGGGTTCCACCAGCCCGAGCGTGCCGAACTCCTGGAAGCCCTTGTCGACCTTCGTCAGCTGCGACCCCGACGCCACCGGGATCACGATCTGCTCCGGCAGGCGCCAGCCGAGCTGCTCGGCGACCTCGTAGCCCAGGGTCTTGGAGCCCTCGGCGTAGTACGGGCGCACGTTGACGTTGACGAACGCCCAGTCCTCGTGCTCGGCCGCGAGCTCGGTGGCCAGGCGGTTGACGTCGTCGTAGTTGCCGTCGACGGCGAGCAGCGTGCCGTCGTACACCGCGGTGGTGAGCACCTTCGCCTGCTCGAGCGACTTCGGGATCAGGACGACGGAGTCCCACCCGGCGCGGGCGGCCGCGGCGGCGACGGCGTTGGCGAGGTTGCCGGTGGAGGGGCAGCACAGGACGGTGAACCCCAGCTCGCGGGCCGCGGCGAGCGCGACGGCGACCACGCGGTCCTTGAACGAGTGCGTCGGGTTGCCGGTGTCGTCCTTGACCCACAGGTTGCGGATGCCCAGCGCGGCGCCGAGCCGGTCGGCCTTGATCAGGCGGGTGAGGCCGGGCTCGGTGTTGGGGTGCTCCTGCACGGCGGACGGCACGGGCAGCAGGCCGCGGTAGCGCCAGATGGAGCGGGGGCCCGCCTCGATGGAGGCCCGGGTGACGTCACCGAACTCGTAGGCGATCTCGAGGGGGCCGAAGCACTGGGGGCACGCGAACTCCGCGGCGAGCGGGATCTGGTGGCCGCACTCCCGACAGGACAGGGCGCGTGCGGGGCCCAGGTCGAAGGACGTGGGCGTGGTGATGTCGGCAAGCAGCGACATTGAAGAACTCCTCATCTTCCCCGCACCGTGCGGGTCGGAATTGGCACCGTGATCGAGCACGCCGTCCGATGGATCGGACGCTGGACGTGTCTCGCCGGTTGCCGGGGCTTCAACGGGCCGTTCCCTCTGCCCCTCTGGATGAGCCATGTTCAGTTGTGCCGGTCACGTTACGACATCCGGACGCCCGATCCCAAGCCCTGCCCGCCATGTGGGAGCCGGGTCACGGGATGTCGGGGCCGTGCGCGACGATGGCGGGCGTGGCTCCCGCACCGGTCCGGCTCGTCCTCGGCGAGGAGGAGCTGCTGGTCGAACGGGCGGTCCAGGACGTCGCGGCCGAGGTGCGCGCGGCCGAACCCGGGGCCGAGCTGCGCCGCTACCGGGCCACCGAGCTGTCGCCGGTCGACCTGGCCGACGCGCTGAGCCCGTCGCTGTTCGCCGAGGCCCGCATCGTGGTCGTCGCCTCCGCGCACGAGGCGGGCAAGGAACTGGCGACGGCGGTGCTCGAGCAGGCGGCCGACGTCGCCGAGGGCATCACCCTGGTCGTCACGCACGCCGGCGGCGCCCGCAACAAGGCCCTCGCCGACACCTTGAAGGCGAAGGGGGCCGCGGTCACCCGGTGCGACAAGGTCACCCGCCACGAGGAGCGGGCCGACTTCGTCCGCTCCGAGATCCGCCGGGCGGGCGGGAAGATCGCCCCCGACGCGGTGGGCGTGCTCATCGAGGCCGTCGGCTCCGACCTGCGGGAGCTCGCGTCGGCCGCGGGCCAGCTGGTGGCCGACACCGGTGGCGTCGTCGACGAGAAGGCGGTGCGCCGCTACCACCGCGGCCGGGCCGAGACCACCGGGTTCGCCGTGGCCGACAAGGTGGTGGCCGGTGACCGCGCGGGGGCGCTGGAGGCGCTGCGCTGGGCACTCGTGCTGGGCGTGCCGCCGGTGCTGGTCTCCGACGCGCTGTCCGACGCGGTGCGCACGCTGGCGAAGGTCGGGTCGGCCGGGCGCGGCGACCCCAACCGGCTCGCCGGGGCGCTGGGCATGCCGCCGTGGAAGGTGCGCCGGGCCCAGGGGCAGGTGCGGTCCTGGCGGCCCGAGGCCATCGCCGACGCCGTGGCCCTCACCGCGCAGCTCAACGCCGACGTCAAGGGCGCCTCCCCGGAGCCCGCCTACGCCCTGGAGCGCGCGGTCCTGCTGCTCTGCGCCGCGCGCGGCATCCGCTGACACGACGAACGGCGCCGCCCCGAGGGGCGACGCCGTTCGCGACGTGCGGTGATCAGGCGGCGGAGCTGACCTTCTTGGCCATCGCCGACTTGCGGTTGGCCGCCTGGTTCTTGTGGATGACGCCCTTGCTGGCGGCCTTGTCCAGCGCCTTGCTGGCGGCCCGCTGCAGCTCGACGGCCTTCTCGGTCTCCCCCGCGGCCGCGGCCTCGCGGAAGCGGCGCACCGCGGTGCGGACGGCGGACTTGACCGACTTGTTGCGCTGGCGCGCCTTCTCGTTGGTCTTGACCCGCTTGATCTGGGACTTGATGTTCGCCACGCGATTCGCCTCGAGCTCTCTGCCGCTGATGTCTGTCTACGCTGTGGATCTGCCCAGGCGGCATAGACACAACTGAACACGCCGGGCACTCGATCGTCCATGCTACAGCCGGGAGGGGGCCGGCCCGACAGCGGCCCGCGTTACCTGGCCGTTGCACGCCGCAGTGGCTCTCGCCCGCCACCGTGGGTGAGGATGACGCCCGACGGCCGCCCCCCGCGGCCGGTGGCGAGGAGGACCGTGACCCGAGCACCCGAGCGCCGCCGGACCGAGCCCGACAGCCCGGATCCGGCCGAGGAGGGCTCCGCGCTCTTCGACGGCTACCTGGAACCCGACCGACCCTACGCCGGGGCGTTCGACGAGATGTTCCACGCCGACGGCCGGGTCCGGTCGCACTACCGCGCCCTGCACGACGCGATCGCGCCCACGGCGGCCGCCGACCTCGCCGTGCGGTCCGAGGCGCTGGACCGCGCCTACGTCGACCAGGGCATCACGTTCTCGCTGTCGGGCCAGGAGCGCCCGTTCCCGCTCGACATCGTGCCGCGCGTGATCAGCGCGGGGGAGTGGGGACGGCTGCAGAAGGGGATCGTGCAGCGCGTCCAGGCGCTGGAGGCGTTCCTCGCCGACATCTACGGCGACGCCGAGATCGTCCGCGACGAGGTGCTGCCCCGGCGGCTGATCACCAGCTGCGAGCACTACCACCGCGCCGCGCACGCGCTGAACCCGCCGAACGGCGTGCGCATCCACGTCGCCGGGATCGACCTGGTCCGCGACGAGGCCGGCACGTTCCGGGTGCTGGAGGACAACCTCCGCAACCCCTCCGGCGTGTCCTACGTGATGGAGAACCGCCGCACGATGGCGCGGGTGTTCCCCGACCTGTTCAGCCGCCAGCGGGTGCGCGCGGTCGGCGACTACTCCACCCACCTGCTGCGGGCCCTGCGCTCGGCGGCCGCGGCCAACGAGGCCGACCCGACGGTCGTCGTGCTCACCCCGGGGGTGTTCAACTCCGCCTACTTCGAGCACTCGCTGCTCGCGCGGCAGATGGGCGTCGAGCTCGTCGAGGGGCGCGACCTGTTCTGCCGCGACAACGTCGTCTACATGCGCACGACCGAGGGCGAGCAGCAGGTCGACGTCATCTACCGCCGCATCGACGACGAGTTCCTCGACCCGCTGCAGTTCAAGCCGGGCTCGGTGCTCGGCGTCGCGGGCGTGATGAACGCGGCGCGCGCGGGCAACGTGGTGATCGCGAACGCCGTGGGCAACGGGGTCGGCGACGACAAGCTCGTCTACACCTACGTGCCCGAGATGATCTCCTACTACCTGGGCGAGAAACCGCTGCTGCCCAACGTCGACACCTTCCGCTGCTGGCTCGACGACGAGTGCGGGCACGTCCTCGACCGCCTCGACGAGCTGGTCCTCAAGCCCGTCGAGGGCTCCGGCGGGTACGGGATCCTGTTCGGCCCCAACGCCTCGCGGGCCCAGCTCGCGGCCGCGCGCAAGGACATCCGCGCCGACCCGCGCGGCTGGATCGCGCAGCCGGTCGTGCAGCTCTCGACCGTGCCGACGAAGGTCGACGACCGGCTGGTGCCGCGCCACGTCGACCTGCGGCCGTTCGCGGTCAACGACGGCGACGGCGTGTTCGTGCTCCCCGGCGGCCTGACCCGCGTCGCGCTGCCGAAGGGGAGCCTGGTCGTCAACTCCAGCCAGGGCGGGGGCAGCAAGGACACCTGGGTCCTCGCCGCGCAGCGCTCGCCCGAGGCCGAGCGGGAGCTGGGCCAGCGCGGGCTGGCGATGGCCTCGCCCGCCGGGTCGCCCGCCGCCGAGCACGGCCCCGAGTTGACGATCGGCCAGCAGCAGCAACAACAACAGCAACAGCAGGGGGAGGACGCGTCGGGGATGGAAGGGTCGACGAAGGAGACCCGGGGCGGGTGGGGCTAGTGCTCGCCCGCAACGCGGAGTCGCTGTACTGGATCGGCCGCTACGTCGAGCGCGCCGACGACACGGCCCGGATCCTCGACGTCTCGGTCCACCAGCTCCTGGAGGACGCCACCGTCGACGCCGACACCACCGCCCGCACGCTGCTCGCGGTGCTCGGCGTCGAGGCGCCGGAGGGCGACCCGCTCGACGCGTGGTCGCTCACCGAGCTCGTCGGGTACTCGGCCGACCAGGCCGGGTCGATCGTCGCGTCGGTGTCGAGCGCGCGGGAGAACGCCCGCGGGGCGCGCGAGGTCGTCTCGTCGGAGATGTGGGAGTGCCTCAACGCCACCTGGAACGCCCTGCCGGAGCGCCAGCGCTACGCCCGGTGGGTCGGCCCGCACGCCTTCTTCTCCTACGTCGAGGACCGCGCGGCGATGTTCTCCGGGCTGGCGGCCTCGACGATGAGCCGCGACGACAGCTGGCGGTTCTACCTGCTCGGCCGCTCCGTGGAGCGCGTCGACATGGTCGTCCGGCTGCTGCTCTCGCGGGTGTCGGACCGCATGTCGTCCCCCGGCTGGCTGACGGTCCTGCGGAGCGCGGGGGCCGCCGACACCTACCTGCGCACCTACCGCGGGGCCCTCGACGCCACGCGCGTCGTGCAGTTCCTGCTGATGGACAAGCTGTTCCCGCGGTCGGTGTTCCACGCGCTGCGCCAGGCCGAGACGTGCCTGGCCGACCTGGACAACCGCCCGACGTCCCGGATCGGGGCCAAGGCCGAGGCGCTGCGCCTGCTCGGGCGGGCCCGCTCGGAGCTGGAGTTCCTGCGACCCGAGGAGCTCCTCGACGACCTGCCGGCCCAGCTCATGGGCCTGCAGGAGACCATCCGCGACGTCGGCGAGGCCGTGTCGCTGCAGTACTTCCACGCCGCGCCCTGGGTCGCGTGGACCGCACCGGAGGTGTCGTAGACATGGGTTGGCGCATCCGGGTCGTGCACGAGACGGGCTACCGCTACGCCGCGCCCGTCCACGAGTCCTACAACGAGGTGCGGCTCACCCCGCGCAGCGACAACCGGCAGAACGTGATCGTCAGCCGGGTCGAGACCGTCCCCCCGACGCGGTCCTACCGCTACTCCGACTACTGGGGCACCACCGTCACCGCGTTCGACCTGCACGCCCCGCACACCGAGCTGGCCGTCACCGCCACCTCGGTCGTCGAGACCGCCGACGCCGTCGCGCCCGCGCGGTCGGCCACGTGGGAGGAGCTGGCCGGGGAACCGGTGCGCGACCGGTTCACCGAGACGCTCGAGTTCACCGACTACGTCGTGCGCAACCGCGACCTGGGCCGGGCGGCGAAGGCGCTCAAGCGCGGCAAGGACCCGGCCGACGCCGTGCTGGCCGCGTGCCGCTGGGTGCGCGAGCACCTGACCTACCAGGCCGGCACCACCGGCGTGCACACCAACGCGGTCGAGGCGTGGGAGACGCGCAAGGGGGTGTGCCAGGACTTCGCGCACCTCACGCTGCTGCTGCTGCGCGAGATGGGCATCCCGGCCCGCTACGTGTCCGGGTACCTGCTGCCGCGCGCGGAGACCGAGGTGCGGCAGACCGTCACCGGGGAGAGCCACGCCTGGATCGAGGCCTGGACCGGCGGGTGGTGGGGCTACGACCCCACCAACGACATCGAGATCGCGCACCGCCACGTGTGGGTCGCGGTGGGCCGCGACTACTCCGACGTCCCGCCGCTCAAGGGCATCTACTCCGGCGGCACGGCGGCGGCGCTGGACGTCAGCGTCGACATGACGCGGCTGGCCTGACGCCGGGCGTCAGAGGGAGGCGACCTTCCGGAGCCGGCCGGTGCGCTCGACGGGACCCGCCGGCATGTCGCCGGTGGGCACCGCCCCGATGACGACGGAGTTGCCGCCCTGGTGCTTGGCCCGGTACATCGCGGCGTCGGCCCCGGCGAGCGCGGCGGACGGGTCGGCGTCGAGCGGGGCCCGCACCACCCCGACCGACATCGTGACGCCCGCGGCGACGTCCTCGGGCAGCGCGGCGACGGACTCGGCGGCGCGGACGAGCGCGGCGCGCGCCACCGGCAGCGGCGTGGCCGGCATGACGACGACGAACTCGTCGCCGCCGTAGCGCGCGACCATGTCGGGGGCCCGCAGCGCGGTGCGCAGGCACGACGCGACGGCGCGCAGGACGCGGTCGCCCGCCGCGTGCGACCGGGCGTCGTTGACGTCCTTGAACCGGTCGAGGTCGATCAGCGCCACGATGCACGGCTGGCTCGTCGGGGCCGCGATCTCCTCGGCGAGGCGCAGGTCCAGCGCACGGCGGTTGGGCAGGCCGGTGAGCGGGTCCTGCAGCGCCTGCGCGGCCACGGCGCCGTGCTCGCGGGTGAGGCGGTGGTGCTCGGAGTGGCTGCGCAGCGCCACCAGCCGGGCTTCGCGCAGCGCCCACAGCTCGTCCTCGAGCGCGGCGGCGTAGTGCTCCAGGCCGGGGGAGCGGGGCACGCCCCCGCGGGCGGCCCCCTCGACCTTCGCGAACTCGCGGTGCAGGGCCAGCGCGAGCAGCGGCTCGGGGCCGTCGCGGTCGGCCAGCTCGGCGCGCAGCGGCTCCAGCGCCCGCACGGCGTCGTGCGGCCGGCCGGCCGTCATGTGGCAGCGGGAGGCGGCGATCGCCAGCAGGATGCGGTCGTCGAGGAGGAAGGCCGCGCGGCCGAGGTGGGCGAGGCGCGAGAGGTGCTGCGGACCGGGGTGGTGCATCGCGTACGCGGTGCCCACGACGATGCACTCGTCGACGGGGGGCAGGCCGGCGCCGACGTGCCGGTCGCGCGCGTCGGTCCACAGCCGC
Organism: Pseudonocardia petroleophila; assembly: GCF_014235185.1. Lineage (NCBI taxonomy): Bacteria > Bacillati > Actinomycetota > Actinomycetes > Pseudonocardiales > Pseudonocardiaceae > Pseudonocardia > Pseudonocardia petroleophila. The sequence continues at coordinate 3,224,032 of NZ_CP060131.1, forward strand.
TCCGCGATGTGCGCGATCTGGGCGGCGGCGACGAACCGGGTGGCGGCCGCGGCGTCGCGCCCGCCGCGCTCCAGGCGCAGGGCCCAGGACAGCTGCAGCCGCACGCGGTTGAGCTGGTGGATGAGCCGGTCGATCGGGCCGCTGCCGGACTCCGCGACGGTGACGGCGCGCTGCGACACCTCGTCGGCCAGCTCGTGCGCGCCCAGCTTCAGCAGGACCAGCAGCAGCCCGTTGAGCGTGCGCGACATCCGCGCGCTGCGCACGACCCCCTGCTCGCCGGGGCCGGGCGGCGCGACGTCGGCGAGGATCGCCAGTGCCGCGGCCGTGTCGGGTAGCGCGGCGTCGCCGTGGTCGAAGATGACGGCCCGGTGCGCCCGCAGCACGGCGACCTCGGCGAGCCAGCACGCGTCGCCGCTGAGCTCGGCCAGCTCGCCGTAGGCGTTCAGCAGGCCGTCGATCTCGACGAGGTTGGCCGCGTCCTCGTCCATGACGCGCACCAGCACCGCCATCCGCAGCAGCTCGGCGACCAGCGCCGAGGGACCGCGACCGCGGGCGTGGGCGAGCAGCCCGTCGATGCCCCGGCGGGCGGCCGCCCGGCCGGCGGGCGGGGCCTTCTGCTGCCAGACGAACATGCCGCGCGCGCGGGCCTCGAGGGCCTGGTCGTCGAGCAGGTGGGCCACGGCGGGGCAGTCGCACTCGGGGGCGCCGGCGATCAGGCTGCAGCCCGGGAAGTCGGCGCGCCCGGACCCGGGTACCGGCTGGGGCCGCACACCCGGAGAGGTCATGGTCGCGCCCCCTCGATGACCGGCCGGGAACCGCTCGTCCGCACCGGGCTGGGGCCCCGGCGTGCTCTGGGGGCGAGTTCCCGGCGGCCTCACTCCCGAGTGACGCGGCCATGGTCGCACGTGCAGGCGCACATGCAACAGGCCGGTCGGGTCATCCACGACAATGTCGTGCGCAGCGTGATCGGCGGGCTACGAGCCGTGTCGGAACACCGGTTCACCAGCTCCGGTACGGCAGGAACTTCCCGTTCAGGGTGATCACGACGCGGTCGCCCTTCGGGTCCTCGACCCGGCGGAGGTCCATCTCGAAGTCGATGGCCGAGACGATGCCGTCGCCGAACTCCTCCCGGACGAGCTCGCTGATCGTGCGGCCGTAGACCTGCACCATCTCCTGGAGCCGGTATACGATCGGCTCCGAGGTGTCGACGACGTGCGCCCCGCGCACGGGCGGCAGCTCCAGCGCCTCGACGACCGGCGCGTCGAGTTCGAGCGCCGAGCCGAGCGCGGCGGCCTGCTCGGCGGTGAGCGGGTGCTGGCCCAGCAGCGCGGCGGTGGTCCACTCGGTGGACCGGTCGATCGCCCTCCCGAGGTCGGCCCAGGCGAGGCCGGTGCGGCGCTTGGCGGCGAGCACGGCGGTGGCGGCCTGGAGGCGGTCGAGCGGCGGGATCGGCGTGATGCTCATGGAGCCGGAGTCTCCGCGGCCGCACCGCGCATCGGCAACCGGGGATCGCGAGCGGACCCGGGTGGCCGACCGGGCCCCCGCGCCGTGGGACGATGGACGGGAACCCGCAGCTGAATGGAACCGTGAGTGGCCTCGTACGCCGACAAGACCTTCACCCCGCCGGAGCTGATCCGGAACTTCTGCATCATCGCCCACATCGACCACGGCAAGTCGACGCTGGCCGACCGCATGCTGCAGATCACCGGCGTGGTGGAGGAGCGCGCGATGCGTGCGCAGTACCTCGACCGCATGGACATCGAGCGGGAGCGCGGCATCACGATCAAGGCGCAGAACGTGCGCCTGCCGTGGAAGGTCGCCCAGCCGGACGGCACCGTCGCCGAGCACGTCCTGCACATGATCGACACCCCCGGCCACGTCGACTTCACCTACGAGGTGAGCCGGGCGCTGGAGGCGTGCGAGGGCGCGGTGCTGCTCGTCGACGCCGCGCAGGGCATCGAGGCGCAGACCCTGGCCAACCTCTACCTGGCCATGGAGAAGGACCTCACGATCATCCCGGTCCTCAACAAGATCGACCTGCCGGCCGCCGACCCCGACCGCTACGCCAAGGAGATCGCGCACATCGTCGGCTGCGACCCCGACGACGTGCTGCGCGTGTCGGCGAAGACGGGCCTCGGGGTCCGCGAGCTGCTCGACGAGGTCGTCCGGGTCACCCCGGCCCCGGTCGGCGAGGCCGACGCCCCGGCCCGCGCGATGATCTTCGACTCGGTCTACGACACGTACCGCGGCGTCATCACCTACATCCGCGTCGTCGACGGGAAGATCACCCCGCGCGAGCGGATCAGGATGATGTCGACGGGCGCCACGCACGAGATCCTGGAGATCGGCGTCGTCTCGCCGGAGCCCAAGCCGACCGTCGGGCTCGGCGTCGGCGAGGTGGGCTACCTGATCACCGGCGTGAAGGACGTCCGCCAGTCGAAGGTCGGCGACACCGTCACCTCGCTGCGCAAGGGCGCCACGGAACCGCTCACGGGCTACCGCGAGCCGCGGCCGATGGTCTACTCCGGGCTCTACCCCGTCGACGGCTCGCAGTACCCGGAGCTGCGCGAGGCCCTGGACAAGCTCCAGCTCAACGACGCCGCGCTCACCTACGAGCCGGAGACGTCCGCGGCGCTGGGCTTCGGCTTCCGCTGCGGCTTCCTCGGCCTGCTGCACCTGGAGATCACTCGCGACCGGCTCGAGCGCGAGGCCGGGCTCGACCTGATCTCCACCGCGCCCAACGTCGTCTACCGGGTGGTGAAGGACGACGCCACCGAGATGACGGTGACGAACCCGTCGGACTGGCCGACCGGCAAGGTCGCGCAGATCTTCGAGCCCGTCGTCAAGGTGACGATCCTGGCGCCGTCGGAGTTCATCGGCGCGATCATGGAGCTGTGCCAGACCCGGCGCGGCAACCTGGGCGGCATGGACTACCTGTCCGAGACCCGCGTCGAGCTGCGCTACACGATGCCGCTCGCCGAGATCATCTTCGACTTCTTCGACGCCCTGAAGTCGCGCACCCGCGGCTACGCCAGCCTCGACTACGAGGAGGCGGGCGAGCAGGAGTCGGAGCTGGTCAAGGTCGACATCATGCTGCAGGGGGAGCCGGTCGACGCGTTCTCGGCGATCCGGCACAAGGACGACGCCTACTCCTACGGCACCCTGATGACCACGAAGCTGCGCGAGCTGATCCCGCGCCAGCAGTTCGAGGTGCCCATCCAGGCGGCGATCGGGTCGCGGATCATCGCGCGGGAGAACATCCGCGCGATCCGCAAGGACGTCCTCGCCAAGTGCTACGGCGGCGACATCACCCGCAAGCGCAAGCTGCTGGAGAAGCAGAAGGAGGGCAAGAAGCGCATGAAGACCATCGGCCGGGTCGAGGTGCCGCAGGAGGCCTTCGTCGCCGCTCTGTCCACCGACTCCACCGCGGACAAGCCGAAGAAGTAGGGGCCGTGACGTTCCGGGACCCCAACGCCGTGGGCGCCGTGGTGCTCGTGGCGGTGTTCGTCGTCGGGCTGCTGGCGGGGCTCGCGAAGCAGCGGGTCGCGCTGCTGCTGGTGGGGCTCGTCGCCGTCGTCGTGCTGGGGCTCGTGGTCGCCGGCGTCACCGGGCTCGACCCGGCCGGCCCGCGCGACGCCGTGGCCGCGCGGCTGACCGCCGTCTACGCGGCGGTGGTGCCGCCCGCGATCGCGTTCGTCGCGGGCTGGCTGGTGACCCGCGGCACGTGGTTCCGCCGGGCACTGACCGCGGGGGTGGCGGTGCTGGTGCTGGCGGCGTTCCCCTACGCGGCGGCCGGGGCGGCCACCGCGGGGGCGCTCGTCCCCTAGGGCGTCAGCCGGGGCGCTGGATGGCCAGGGGCTGGGTGGCGAGGGCCTCGAGCAGCTCGGCGAGCTGGGCGCGCTCGGGGGTGTGGGAGGCCCCCAGCGCGTCGCCCGCGCCGCGCTCGACGCGGCCGCAGACCCGCTCGACCACCGCGCGCCCGTCGCCGGCCAGATGGACCAGCACCCGGCGCCGGTCGATCGGGTCGGTGCGCCGGAACGCGAGCTGGCCGGCGACCAGCCGGTCGACGACGCGGGTGGCCGTGGGGGCCGGGAGCGCGGTGTGCGAGGCGATCTCACCCATGCTCCGGCCGCCGCCGCGGGCGAGCATGAGGAGCACCCGCCAGCCGTCGCGGCTGACCCCTTCCGCCGAGGTGGCCGGGGACAGCGCGGTGGCGACCGCGCGGTCCAACCGGTCCAGCAGCTCGACCAGACCTGTCACTGGTGGCGCCGGGGCGTACACCGTCCCCGGCGCCATTCGACTTCGTGGCTCAGACACGGTGACAGACTGTACGTCCAGTTCCGGTGCACGTGCAGCCGAGTGTGCAGAATGCCTCCATTCGGCCCTGTGCCCCGGTGTCAGCGCGTGAACACGATCTTGCCCGATGTGGAGCCGTCGAGCATCGCCCGGAAGCCCTCCTCGGCCTTCTCCATCGGCAGCTCCAGGCCGATCTCCGGGCTGATGCCGGCGTTCGCGATGAACGACAGCATGTCGGCCAGCTCCTCGCGCGTGCCCATCGTCGAGCCGACGACGCGCAGCTGCAGGAAGAACAGTCGCTGCAGGTCGGCGGGGGGGTTGGGGCCGCTGGTGGAGCCGGAGATGACGATGATGCCGCCGGGCTTGAGCGCGCGCATCGAGTGCGACCAGGTGGCCTCGCCGACGGTCTCGAACACGGCGTCGACCTTGCCGGGCAGGCGCTCGCCGGACGGGAACACCGCGTGCGCGCCGAGCCGCTCGGCGACCGCGCGCTTGTCCTCCGTGCGTCCGGTCACCCAGACCTCCATCCCGGCCGCCCGGCCGAGCTGGATCAGGGCGGTGGACACCCCGCCGGACGCGCCCTGCACCAGCATCCGCTGCCCCGGGCGCAGCCCGGACTTGGTGAAGATCATGCGGTAGGCGGTGAGCCACGCGGTGCCCATGCAGGCGGCCTGGACGAGCGAGAGTCCCTCGGGCTTGGGGATCGCGTTGCGCGCGGGGACGATCACGGTGTCGGCGAAGCTGCCCTGGTGCTTCTCGGTGAGCAGCGTGCGCTTCGGGTCGAGCGTCTCGTCGCCGGACCAGTCGGGGTCGCCGATCACGGAGTGCAGGACGACCTCGCTGCCGTCGGGCAGCGTGCCCGCGCCGTCGCAGCCGAGGATCATCGGGAACTGGTCCGGCTTGATCCCGACGCCGCGCAGCGTCCAGATGTCGTGCATGTTGAGACTGGCGGCCCGGACACGGACCGTGACCCAGCCTTCGGGGGCCTCGGGCTCCGGGCGCTCACCCACGGTGAGCGAGGAGAGCGGAGCATCGGCGTTGGGCTCTGCTGCGTAGACGGCGAACATGGGTGCGAACCTAGCGGTGAGGGCGCGTCGGTACCGTGTGGGACGTGACACGTGCGGTGGCCGACTGGTACGACGCGGTGGAGCTGTGGGTCACCCAGCTCGCGTTCCCGCTGCAGGTCGTCCTCGCGGTGGTCGTGGTGCTCCCGCTGTGCCTGCTCGTGGCGGTCGCACTCGATCGGGTGTCGGAGCGGCTGGTCAGCCGCCGCTGAGCGGCGGCAGCCCGCGGTCGCGGCGCAGCAGCGCGTAGAGCGACACGTCGTGGAACGCGCCGTCCTCGTGGAAGTGGTCGTGCAGCGTGCCCTCCAGCCGGAACCCCAGCCGCTCCAGCATCGCCGTCGACGCCGTGTTCTCCGCGTCGGTGTGCGCCTCGACCTTGTTCAGCGCCAACGCGTCGAAGCCCCACGCGAGCACGGCCCGCAGCGCCTCGGACATGATCCCGCGGCCCCACAGGTGCCGCGCGAGGTCGTAGCCCAGGCCCGCGCGGTGCGCCTCGCGGGTGACATGGTGGAAGCCGGGCAGCCCGACCACGGTGTCGTCGCCGCGCAGGGTGAGTCCCCAGTGGACGCTGCCGGTGGCGTCGTGGTCGTCGGCCAGCCGCGCGATCAGGGCGTCGGCCTGGTCGGGGGAGGTCAGGTGGGGGTCGTTGTGCTTCTGCGCGTCGGCGTCGCCGCGGAACCGGTAGAGCGCCGGGGCGTCGGACGGGCGGAGCTCCCTGAGCACCAGCCGCTCGGTCTCCAGGCGGGGGATCATGCCGCCGCGGTGACCAGTGCGGGCAGCACGTCGGAGCATCCGGCGTCGACGAGGACGGTGGCGAACTCGTCGCCGCGGGTCGTGCCCCGGTTGACGATGACGACCGGCACGCCGAGCTTGTGCGCGTGCCGGACGAACCGCAGCCCGGACATGACGGTGAGGGAGGACCCCGCGACCAGCAGCGCCCCGCCCGACGGCGCCATCGCGTCGACGAGGGCGTAGGCGCGGGTGACGCGGTCGCGGGGCACGTTCTCCCCGAAGAACACGACGTCGGGCTTGAGGACGCCGCCGCACGCGGTGCACCAGGCCAGCTCGAACCCGTCGACGAGGGCGGGGTCGAGCTCGGCGTCGCCGTCCGGGCGGATCTCCACGGCGGCGTCGGCGAAGCCGGGGTTGAGCGCGGCGAACCGCTCCTGCAGCGCCGCCCGCGGCGTGCGGCGGGTGCAGCCGAGGCACACGACGGTGTCGATGCGGCCGTGCAGGTCGATGACCGCGCGGTGCCCGGCGTCGGAGTGCAGGCCGTCGACGTTCTGGGTGATCAGCCCGTGCAGCACGCCCGCGCCCTCGAGCGCGGCCAGCGCCCGGTGCCCGGCGTTGGGCGCGGCGTGCGCCATCCGGGCCCAGCCGACGTGGCTGCGGGCCCAGTACCGGCGCTGGGCGTCCTCGCCGGTGACGAACTCCTGGTAGGTCATCGGGGTGCGGTCGGGCGAGCCGGGGCCGCGGTAGTCGGGGATGCCGGAGTCGGTGGACAGCCCCGCGCCGGTCAGCGCCACCAGCGGGCGGTCGGCCAGCACGTCGAACATGTCCACGGATCCAGCGTAACCGTGTCGGGTTCGTCCAAGACGCCGTCGGCGGTCCGCGGCAGGATCGTCCCATGGCGAACGACATGAGCAGCACCATCGACCTGGCCGTCGCCGCGATCCGCGGCGCCGACCCCGCCCGCTTCGGCGACCCCACGCCGTGCCCGGAGTTCACGGTGGCCGCCCTGATCGACCACATGGCGTCGGGCATGCTGCTCGCCGAGCGCTCGGCGAAGCGCGAGGTCCACGCGTGGGACCCCGACAGCTCCCCGGTGCTCGGCGGTGTCGACGAGAAGGACTGGGCGCAGGCGTGCGCCGCGCAGGCGGCCGCCACCGCCGCCGCGTGGGACGACCCGGCGGCGTGGGAGGGCGACACGCACATGGCGCAGACCCCGATGCCCGCCGCGATGATCGGCTCCCTGATGACCGCCGAGTTCGCGCTGCACGCCTGGGACCTCGCCGTCGCCACCGGCCAGCCGCTCGACGTGACGCCGGAGATCGGGCAGGCGGTGCTCGACGGCGTCACGCCCGTGGCGCAGATGGGCCGCGACGGCGGCTGGTTCGGCGCCGAGGTGCCGGTGCCGGACGGGGCGAGCGCGTGGGAGAGGGCCCTCGCGGCGTCCGGCCGGGACCCGGCGCGCGCCTGACGGCCGTCGTCAGTCGGCCGCGGCCCAGGCGGGCCTGCGCTTCTCCGCGAACGCCCGCATGCCCTCCTGGCCCTCCTCGCCCGCGAAGAAGCCGGCGGAGAGCTCCTGCATCTCGGCGAACTGGTCCGCCATCCCCGACGGGCGCTCCGCTCGCAGCATCCGCTTGGTGGCGGCAAGCGCGCCGGGGGCGCCGAGGCGCAGCATCTCCGCGTAGCGGGCGACCTCGGCGTCGAGGCCGTCGGCGGGCACCGCGGAGTTGACCAGCCCGACGGTCACGGCGCGCGCGGCGTCGAACGTCTCGCCGGTGAGGAACAGCTCGTGCGCGGCGCGGGGCAGCAGCCGCGGCAGCACCGTCACCGAGATGACGGCGGGCACGACGCCGATCCGGACCTCGCTGAACGCGAACGTGGCGTCGGCGGCGGCCACGGCGATGTCGCACGCCGAGACCAGGCCGACCCCGCCCGCGCGGGCCGGCCCGGCGATGCGGGCGACGACCGGCTTCGGGGAGTTCCAGACCGTGGTGAGGATCGCCGGCACCTCGTTGACGCCCTGGTCCGAGGCGCCCGCGCCGCGGGTCTCCTTGAGGTCCATGCCGGAGCAGAACACCCGCCCGGTGTGGCTCAGCACGATCACGCGGGCCGCGTCGTCGGACAGGGCGGCGTCGAGGTGGGCCAGCAGCTCGCGGCGCAGCTGCGCCGACAGCGCGTTGCGGTTGGCGGGGGAGTCCAGGGTGATCGTCGCGATCCCGGCCTCGACGTCGAGGTGCACCAACTCTGAGGTCATGTCGGGACGGTATCGGCATAGGCGCGGGCCTGGAGCGAGAACAGCTCGTGGTACGTGCCACGCCGGGCCATGAGGTCGTCGTGGCGGCCGTGCTCGACCAGCCGGCCGTGCTCCAGCACGAGGATCTGGTCGGCGAAGCGGACGTTGGCCAGGCGGTGGGTGACGAGCACGGTGATCCGCTCCGTGCCCGTGCCGGTGCGACCGTGCAGGGTGTCGAACACGGCGTGCTCGGCCCGGGCGTCGAGCGCGGCGGTGGGCTCGTCGGCGACGACGAACGGGGCGTCCCGGTAGAGGCCGCGGGCCACCGCCATCCGCTGCCACTGCCCGCCGGACAGGTCGCGGCCGGTCTGGAACTGCGTGGACAGCACCGTCGGCCAGCCCGCGGGCAGCGACCCGACCACGACGTCGGCGCCCGAGTGCAGGGCGGCGTCGTCGCGGGCGGCGCCGGTGGGGTCGGCGCGGTCGAGCCGGCCGATGCGCACATTGTTCTCCGCCGACATCGGCCAGTGCACGGGCTCCTGCAGCACGACGGCGATCCGGGACAGGGCGTCGGCGGCGCGGCCGACCTCCACCCCGTCCCACTGCACCGAGCCCCGCTCCGGCACGTAGAGCCCGACCATCAGCTTGGCCAGCGTCGACTTGCCCGACCCGTTCTCGCCGACGAGCGCGACGACCTCGCCGCGGCGCACGGTGACGCTCACCCCGTCGACGGCGGGCGCGTCGGCGCCGGGGTAGCGGAACGTGACCTCGGAGAGCGTGACGACGTGCGGGCCGTCGTCCAGCGTGGCGTCGGCCGGGGCGCGGCGGCGGGTGGCGGCGTCGGCGAGGCACGCGCGGTAGAGCTCGACGTAGTACCCGGAGTCGACGAGCTGGTTGCTCTCGGAGACCGTGGCCGAGACCGCCTGCGCCGCCATCCGCATCGCCAGCGCGGCCGCCCCGGCGAGCGCGAGCGGGATCGCGCCGGCGTAGACGAGCCCGCCGAGCAGCGCGTACGCGAGCGCGGTGCCGACGCCGGACAGCGTGCGCCCGAGCAGCTGGATGCGGGTCTGCCGGTACCCCAGGCGCACCGCCTCCGCGGTGAGCTGCCCCGCGATCCGCCGGTGCTCGGCCAGCAGGACGTCCTCGGTGGTGAACGCCCGCAGCTCGGCGGCGTTGGCGCGGGTGGTGATGACGTCGCCGGTGACGTCGAGCCGGCGCCACCGGGAGATCATCCGCACGAACGACGCGTAGCTCTCCCGCGCCGACTGCAGGCTGGCCCACGCCTGCGGTGCCGCCGCGAGCAGCACCACCGGGGCCAGCAGCGGGTGCAGGACCCCGGCGGTGACCACCGCGGCCGCCATCGAGACCAGGGAGGCGAGCAGGTCGCCGGTGATCCGGACGCCCATCCGGATCCGGCCGATGCTCTGCTGGGCGACGCGGTCGACCAGCTCGGTGAAGTCGGCGTCGTCGAAGGCGACGAGGTCCAGCGCGAGCACGGCGGCGTGCAGGTCGTCCTGGGCCCGCTGCTCGACGCGCGGCACGAGCGCGGCCTGCACCGTGGCGACCGCCGCGTCGAGGAGCCCGCGCGCGGAGTACGCCAGCGCGACCAGGCCGAGCGCGGGCAGCGTCGCCACCACCCGTTCCGGGGTCGGCCCCTGTTCGAGCAGCGAGGTGAAGACGTTGGCGGTGGCGAGCAGCCCGAACGCGGTGACCGCCCCGGCCAGGAGCTGCACGGCGCCGGTCAGCAGCGTCAGCCCCGGCGAGGTCCGCCAGGACCACCGGACGAGCTGGGCCGCCGTGCGCGGCGTGGCCCGGAGCATCGCCCGCACCCCCGACTGCGCGACCGACGCCGCCCCCGCGGCCCACGGCGGGGGCTTGACGTCGTCGATCCCGATCAGCGGTTCCGTCATCCCCGAGACCCCCCACGCAGCCGAACGCTCCATCGTCCACGACGGAGGCGATGATCGGCAGGGTCCGGCTCAGGAGAAGCGGGACCGCAGGTAGGCCGCGGTGGCGTCGTCGGCGGGGAAGAACGACTCGATCGCGACCTCGTCGAGCGTGACGTCCAGCGGGGCGCCGAGCACGGCGATGGTGCTGAACAGCGTCAGCTCCCCGTCGGGATGGCGCAGCCGCAGCGGCAGCACGATCCGGTCCCGCGGCTGGGCGGTCGGATCCAGCCCCTGGTCGCGGCAGTAGCCGACCAGCTCGCCGAGCAGGGCGCGCAGCCCGGTCGTGGCCGAGCGCTCCGCCTGCCGCCGCACGCGGGACACGAGGTGCGCCGCGTAGTCCTCCAGGTCGTCGACGTGGCGGGCGAGGCCCTTCGGGTGCAGGCTCGCCCGCAGCACGTTCACCGGCGGGGTGAGCAGCGCCGGATCGACGAGGTCGACGAGCAGGCCGACCGCGGAGTTGGCGGCCAGCATGTTCCAGGCGCCGTCGACGAGCAGCGCCGGGTAGGGCGCGTGCCCGTCGAGGATCCGCTGCAGCGAGCCCCGGACCTCGCTCAGCTCGGCGTCGTCGAGGCCGTGGTGGGTGTAGGCCGGGGCGTAGCCGGCGGCGATCATCAGCTCGTTGCGCCCGCGCAGCGGGACGTCGAGCTCCTCGGACAGGTGCAGCACCATCTCCCGGCTCGGCCGCGACCGCCCGGTCTCCAGGAAGCTGAGGTGCCGTGCCGACACGTCGGCGGCGATGCCCAGGTCGAGCTGGGTGAGGCGGCGGCGCTGCCGCCAGTCGCGCAGCAGGGAGCCGAACGCGCTCGCGGTGGCGGTGGTCATGGGAGCGACGGTAGCGAGCGGCGCGTCGCCGTTCGATGACCTCGCAGGTCATGCGCCGGCCCCGCCGACGCAGGCCGTCGGCGGGGCCGGTGTGCGGGCGTCAGGAGGGCGTGACCTGCGTCCAGTCGTTGGTGATCTTCACGCCGGCGCGGGCGAACAGCACGCTGACCGGGCAGCGGCGGGCGGTCTCGTCGCGCAGCGTCGCGAACGTGTCGGCGTCGGCGTCGGTGGTGATCTGCGCGGTGATCCGCAGGTCCTGGAACGTGGCGTCCGCGGTGCCCCTGCCCGTGGTCATGACGGTGGGGTCGAAGTCGGCCGAGACGTCGAACTTCACGGCGTCGATGGTGATGCCGAGCTCCTGCGCCACGATCGCCGAGGTGACCTGGTTGCACGAGCTGAGCGAGGCGAGGGTGAAGGCCAGCGGGCTGGGGTGCTGGTCCTTGCCGCCGAACGCCTCGTAGGCGTCGGTCTCGATGACGTAGTCGGCGCCCTTGACGGCGACGGTCTGCGCGACGCCGGTACCGGCACCGCTCACGGCGAAGTTGACGAGAGGCATGACTGTGCTCCTGGAGGTGGTGCGGAGAAGAGGGGGGAAGGGGTCGACCGGATCAGCGACAGCTGGAGGAACCCAGGCGCATCAGGTCGACGTGCAGGCGGCGCACGAGACCCGGATCGATCGTCACGGTTGCACAGTCAACCGGGTGCGCCCGACCTGCGCCACCCACGGATGGGATGGCGCACGTCGGGCGAACCGTCAGGCGGGCACGGCCGAACGCTGCGCGTCCCGGCGCGCCACCTCCGCGCGCACCAGCGGGATCACCTCGCGGCCGAACTCCTTCGCGTCCTCGAGCAGGTCGTAGCCCCGCGCGGAGAGGATGCGGACGCCGAGGTCGTAGTAGTCGAGCAGGGCCGCGGCGACCGTCTCCGGCGTGCCGACGAGGGCGGTGGAGTTGCCCGCGCCGCCCGTCGCCTGCGCGGTGACCGTCCACAGCGCCCGGTCGTGCCGCTCGCCCTGCGCGGCCACGGCGAGCAGCCGCTGCGAGCCCGCGTTCTCCGGGTCGGTGAGCTTGTGGCGGCGGGTGAGCTGCGCCGTGCCGCCGTCGGTCCGGTCCTGAATCCGCGCGACGGTGGCGTAGGCCTTCTCCCAGGCCTCCTCCTCGGTGCGGCCGAGGATCGGGCGGAACGCCACCTGGAACCGCGGCGCCTCCCGGCCCGCGGCGTGCGCGAGGTCGGTGATCGTGGCGATCTGCTCCGCGGTGCCGGCCAGCGGCTCGCCCCACAGCGCGTAGACGTCGGCCTCCTCCGCGCCCACCCGGTAGGCGGCCGGCGACGAGCCGCCGAAGGACACCAGCGGCCGCGGCTGCTGGAACGGCTCGACGTCGAGCACGAAGTCGTCGAAGGAGTAGTGCTCGCCGTGGAAGTCGAACGGCTCCCGCGACGTCCACGCCTTCTTGTAGATCTGGATCGCCTCGCGGGTGCGGGCGTAGCGCTGGTCCTTGGGCAGGGTGTCGCCCTCGCGCTGCTGCTCGTGGTCGTTGCCGCCGGTGATGACGTGCAGCGTGAGCCGGCCGCGGCTGATCTGGTCGAGCGTGGCGACCGTCTTCGCGGCGAACGTCGGGTAGGAGACGTTCGGGCGGTGGGCCAGCAGCAGCTGCAGCCGCTCGGTGTTGCAGGCGATCAGCGCGGCGGCCTGCGCGGGGTCGGGGCTGCCGGAGCCGTAGGCGGTGAGGACGCGGTCCCAGCCGGTGTCCTCGTGCGCCCTGGCCAGGGCGAGGGTGTAGTCGCGGTCGAAGGCGGGTCCGGTGCGGACGTCGGTCTCGGAGCCGTTGTTGGTGGCGCCGATGCCGAGGAACTCGACGGGCATGGGGGTCCTTCCGTGGTGGGGGTGGGCGGCCTGTCAGCAGGAGCCCGGACACCCCGCCGACCACACGCGACCGAGGTCGACGTGCCGTCGGGTCACCAGCGGGACCCGGATGAGCATGACCTCCACTCCAGCACCGAGTCCGGGGACCGTCAACCGGTCGGGCCGTGTGACGATCGCGGTGTGAGCGACCGCCCGTGCCCGGCCACCGGGCGTGCGAGGTGAGCCCGGTCGTGCTGCACGTGCCGCACGCGGGCACCGAGGTCCCGGACTGGACCCGCCCGCACCTGCTCCTCGACGACGCCGCGCTCGCCGCCGAGATCGCGGCGCTCACCGACCACCGCACCGACGCGATCGCCGCGGCCGCCGCCGCCCGCGCCCGGGTGCGGCCGGTCGTCCTGGTGAACCCGGTGTCGCGGTTCGTCGTCGACGTCGAGCGGTTCCCCGACGAGCGCGAGGAGATGGCGGCCGTCGGGATGGCCGCGGTCTACACGCACGGCACGCAGGGGCAGCGGATCCGCGCCGACGACCCGGCGCACCGCGACGCCCTGCTCGCCGCGTTCTACGCGCCGTGGGCGCAGCGGATGGAGGCGGTCGTGGCGGACCGGATCGCGGCCACCGGCCGGTGCGTGCTGCTCGACGTGCACTCCTACGCGACCGACCCGCTGCCCTACGAGCTGCACGCCGACGGCCCGCGCCCGCGCGTCTGCCTCGGCACCGACCCCGGGCACACCCCGCCGTGGCTGGTCGACGCGGCGCGGACGGCGTTCGGGGACGGGGTCGCCCTCGACACCCCGTTCTCCGGCGCCTACGTGCCGCTCTCGCGCCACGGCGTCGACGCGCGGGTGAGCGCGCTGATGGTCGAGATCCGCCGCGACGTCCCCGACGACGACGTCGTCCCGGCCCTGGCCGCCCTGATCGACGCGGCCGGGGCGTGACGCGGGCCCGCACCGCTGGCCGTGCGGGGGATCCCGCCGTACCGTCGGGGGCATGGGTACCCCGCTCGCGCGCCGCCGGCACGTGGACCTCTGCCGCACGAGCGCCGCGCTGTAGGGGGCGGATCCGTCCGCACCCCTCCGAGCCCGAGGACCCCATGACCTCCTCCATCGCGATCGTCGGTGCCGGCCCCCGCGGAGCCGGCATCCTGGAGCGCCTCGCCGCGAGCGCCCCCGAACTGCACCCGGACGGCCTCGACGTCCACCTGATCGACCCCTACCCGGCGGGCGCAGGCCGGATCTGGCGGCACGCGCAGTCACCGCTGCTGGCCATGAACTCGATGGCCGCCGACGTCACGATGTTCACCGACGACACCGTGGTCTGCGACGGGCCGATCGTGCCGGGGCCCTCGCTGTGGGACTGGGTGCAGACCGGCCCGGAGGTCGATCCGGACCTGGTCGACGAGCTCGCGTCGGTCACCGCCTCCACCTTCCCGAGCCGCCGCCTGCAGAGCGCCTACCTGGCGTGGGTGCTGCGGCGCGTCGTCGACGGGCTGCCCGACGGGATGCGCGCGCACGTGCACCGCACCCGCGCCACCGGCCTCACCGAGGACGGGCCCGTCCAGATCGTGCACCTCGACGGCGAGCCGCCGCTGCGCGTCGACGCCGTGGTGCTCGCGTCCGGCCACCTCGACGCCGTCCCCACCGCCGACGAGGTCGCCCTCGCCGCCCGCGCCGCCGACGAGGGACTGCGCTACCTGCCGCCCGAGCAGACCACCGACTCCGACCTGTCCGTGCTCGCGCCGGGCGAGACCGTGATCGTGCGCGGGATGGGGCTCGCGTTCGTCGACCTCGTCGTGCTGCTGTTCGAGGGCCGCGGCGGCCGGTTCACCGACGACGGCGGGTACGTGCCGTCGGGGGAGGAGCCGCGACTGGTCGTCGGCTCGCCGCGCGGCTCGACCTACCACTCCAAGACCCACTACGGCCTCAAGGCGGGCCGCCCGCCGCTGCCGCGGTTCTTCGGGCCCGCCGCGGTCGACCCGCTGATCGCGGCCGGTGAGGTCGACCTGCGCGAGCAGGCGTGGCCGCTGATGGCCAAGGAGATCGCCTGGGGCTGGTACCACGAGCTGTTCCTCGGCCACCCCGACGCCGTCACCGTCCCGTGGGCCGAGTTCGCCGACGCCTACACCGCGCTCGGCTGGGGGACGCCGGAGATGCACGCGCTGCTCGCCGCCGCCGTGCCGGACCCGGTCGACCGCATCGACTTCGCCGCGCTCGACCGGCCCCTCGACGGGCTCACCGCCCCCGATCTCGCGTCGCTGCAGCCGCTGGTCCGCGCGCGGATCGAGGAGGACCTGCGCCAGCACGTCGACGACCGGCACACCCCGCACCTGGGCGCGTTCGTCGCGATGCTGTCGGTCTACGGCGAGACCACGCGGCTGGCCGGGTCGCTGTCGGCGCGCTCGCGGGCGTCGGACATGGGGTGGTGGCAGAGCTTCTTCAACTCCGTGGCCAGCGGCCCGCCCGGGTTCCGGGTGCGCCAGCTGCTCGCGCTCTCGCGCGCCGGGATGATCGACTTCCTGGGCGCCGGGATGTGGGTCGACGTCGTGGACGGGGCGTTCACCGCGGGCAGCGCGACCCTGGCCGGGGCCGACCCGGTCCGGGCCACCGCGCTCGTCGACGCCCGCCTGCCCGACCCCAGCGCCGCGCGCACGGTCGACCCGCTGCTCGCCGACCTGGTGCGCCGCGGAGGGGTCAGCGAGGACGTCCTGATCGACGCCGACGGCACCGTCCTGCGCAACACCGGCCTGATCCGCGTGCGACCCGAGGACGGCGCGCTGGTCGACGCGGGCGGGACGGTGCACCCGCGCCGGTTCGCGGTGGGCCCGCACACCACGGTGAAGGTGGCGGGCGCGTTCACCCGGCCCGGCATGAACGCCCAGAGCCTGCGCTACAACGACGCCGTGGCCCGGGCCGTCCTGCGCAGCCTCCCCGCCGCCCGGTCGGCGACGCGCGCGGCCTGAGGGCCGAGCGGGGTCGGTGCGCAGCGCTCCCGGGGCACCGTCCGGTCGCCCCCGGCGGACGCGTGCGCGTCCGCCCGGGGACGCCGGGACCCGGCGGATCAGCCCAGCGGGGGGTGCCGGTGCAGGGCGCTGCGCGCCATGGCGAGCTCGTGCGCCATCTCGGCGGCGATGAGCTCGGCGTGCAGGTCGATGTTCTCCCCGGCCTGGTTGCCGTGCAGCGCGAGGGCGCGGTGACGCCGGACGAGGTCCTCCAGGGAGGTCAGCAGCCGGTCGGCGATGCGGCGGCGCTGCTCGTCACGGGTGGGGGCCGGGGTGAGGGTGGTCTCGGACATGGGGTGCTCCTGGGGTGGGTGTCGGACGGACCGGGGCATTCGGCCGGGTCCGACACCGGGCACTCGCGTCGTGGCCGTGGTCGACGGCGCGCCGCCGGGTGAGCATCGCGACCCCTACCCGGCCGAGAACCCGGAGAACAGCAGGACCGCGAGACCCAGGCCGACCAGCAGGTTCACCGCGGTGGCGCTCGCGAACACCCCGACCGGCCGCCAGCCCGCGTCCTTCAGCGGGGCGACGCGGAACTCCAGCCCGATCGAGACGAACGCCAGGATCAGGAAGATCGTCCGGAGGTCGTTGACCGTGGAGATGGAGGGCCGGGCGACGTCGGAGCCGACCGCGCCGATGTAGACCGTCGCGATGATCGACGCGGCCAGGAAGCCGAGCACGAACTTCGGGAACCGCTCCCACAGCTCGCGGGCCTTCGGCCGGGCCGAGTCGGCCGTGCGCTCGACCGAGAAGGCGAAGTACGCCGTGAGCGCGACGGCGACGATCCCGAGCAGCGCGTTCTGCGTGGTCTTGACGATCGTGGCGATCTGCAGCGCCTCCTCCCCGACGATCGCCCCGGCCGCCGACACCGCGGCGGTGGTGTCGATGTTGCCGCCGATCCACGCGCCGGCCACCGGGGTCTCCAGCCCGAGCCAGCCGACGGCCGCGGGCAGCAGGAAGATCGACGGCAGCGCGAAGATGATCACCATGCTGGCCGTGTAGGCCAGCTGCTCCTTCTTCGCCTGCACCGCGCCCGCGGCGGCGATGGCCGCGCTCACGCCGCAGATGGAGACCGCGGAGGCGAGCAGGGCGCGCAGCTTGTCGTCGAGGCCGAGCCGCCCGCCCAGCCACCAGGTGAAGCCGAACACGACGCTGATCAGCACCACGGCCTGGACGATCGCCGGGCCGGCCGCGCTGACGATCACCGCGAAGTTGATCGACGCGCCGAGCAGGACCAGGCCGGTCTTGATGAAGAACTCGGTGCGGAAGCCGCCGGCGAGCTTCTCGCGGACGCCGAGCTGGGTGAGCACGACGTTGCCCAGCAGGCCGAGCACGATCGCGTACACGGGGTACTCGATCGCGCCCGCGACCTCGCCGAACGCGGTGCCCTCGGTCAGGTCGGGGACGATCTGCTCGAGGTACCGGACGATCGCGCCCAGCACCACCACGACCGCGACGCCGCCGACCGCCCAGCCGACCCCGGAACGGGTCCCGGTCTCCTCCGTGGTGCTCACGGGACCAGCCATCCGGGGATCACGCCGGTGAGCACCAGCGCCAGGACGACCAGGCCGACGATCGTGGCCAGCCAGTCCTCGTTCAGCGCGGTGCGCCGCTCGGCGCGCACGCCGTCGTCAGGAGCGCTCACTGTCGATCACCTCTCCCGAGGGCGAGACGGGCTGGTCGGTCGTCGGGTCGCCGACGACCTCCCGGGGCCCGGTGCGGAACTTCGACACCGCGATGGCCACCGCGGCGATCCAGACGCCCACCACGACCAGGTAGACGGTGGTGCTGGCCCAGCCGGTGACGTCCAGGGCGCGCAGGATCGTGCGCGTGTTGGTGAGCACGATGATGCCGCCGACCGCCGTGCCGAGGATCGGTGCGGGGATCGTGGTGACCAGCCAGGCGGCCAGCGGAGCGGCGAGGACGCCGCCGATCAGCAGACCGCCGATCGTCGCGGGGTCGAGCACCTCGGAGCCGAGCCCGATGAGGAAGCCGACGCTCGCGGCCACGGCGACCAGGAACTCCGAGGTGTCGACGGAGCCGATCACGGTGCGCGGCGCCGTCCTGCCCGCGGTGAGCAGGGCGGGCGTGGCCACCGGCCCCCAGCCGCCGCCCCCGGAGGCGTCGACGAAGCCGGCGACCAGCCCCAGCGGGGAGAGGAACGTCGAGCGGTGGGGCGACACCCGCTGCGTGGCCACCCGCGGCGGCCGGATCGAGAAGCGCAGCAGGATGTAGACGCCCAGCGCGAGCAGGATGCCGGACATGTACGGCGCGGCGTCGTCGGTGGCCAGCGCGGACAGCACGGTGGCGCCGGCGAACGCGCCGATCGCGCCGGGCACGCCCAGGCGCAGGACGAGCTTCCAGTCGACGTTGCCGAAGCGCCAGTGCGAGGCGCCCGCGGCGAGCGTGGTGCCGACCTCGGCGAGGTGCACCGACGCGCTGGCCGTGGCCGGGTTGACGCCGGCGATGAGCAGGAGGGAGGTGGACGTGACGCCGTAGGCCATGCCGAGGGCGCCGTCGACGAGCTGGGCTCCGAAGCCCACGAGGGCGAAGACGATCAGGGTGCGCATGACGGTGGAGCTCCAGAACGGGGGAGGACGACGAGGGGGCGGACCCGGACGGACCGGTGGTCAGCGACAGCGCTCGTCGAAGGCGTGCATGCGCCGGGAGGGCCAGAACGGCTCCAGGTCCCGGTGCGACGTCATCACTCCATCGTGCGCGGCGGACCCCGACGGGACAACAGGGCGTCCGCCCGTCGGGATCCGTACCGAATGTCCGTACCTCATACGGTCGCGGCCAGGCCCCGGGTCCGCAGGACGCGCCGTTCCAGCGGCTTGAAGACCAGCAGCTCGATCCCCACCCCGACGATGAGGATCAGCACGATCGCCGAGATCACCCCGGCGATGTTGTTCACGTCGCTGCCCTGCTTGAGGTACGCGCCCAGGCCGACGCCCAGCTGCGGGGAGGTGGCGATGATCTCCGCGGCCATCAGCGAGCGCCAGGCGAACGCCCAGCCCTGCTTGCAGCCCTGCAGGTACCCCGGCAGCGCCGCGGGGAGCAGGATCAGCCGGGCCGACGCGAGCCGCCCCGCGCCCATGACGTCACCGACCCGGCCCAGGATCGGCGGCACCTGGTCGATGCCGGAGACCAGACCGTTGGCGATCGACGGCACGGACCCGAGGAGCACGACGAAGTAGATCGTGGCGTCGGTGAGCCCGAACCACAGGACGGCGGCCGGTACCCAGGCCACCGACGGCAGGCTCTGCATGCCCGACAGCAGCGGGCCGATCGCGGTGCGCACGAACGGGACCTTCGCCACCAGGAGCCCGAGCGGCGTCGCGATCGCGACGGCCACGAGGAAGCCGATGATCGCGCGCCCGACCGAGGTCCAGGTGATCGACCAGATCGAGCCGTCGACGACGATCCGGCTGAACTGCTCGGCGACGGCGAGCGGGGCCGGCAGCTTGAACTCCGGGAACATCGCCGACGCCCACAGCGCCTGCCACGCCACGATGACGACGACGAGCGTCAGTACCGGAGGCACCGAGGTGGCCAGTGCCCGGCGCCACAGCGGGGTGCGGGTGACGGTCGGGGTGTCGAGCGCGTCGAGCCCCGCGACCGCCGCGGCGTCGGCGGCGTCGGCCTTCGCCAGCCGGACGGTGTCAGGCGGCGCGGCCATGGGTCGAGATCACCTCCCGCAGGTGGTCGGTGATCTCGCCGGTCAGGGCCCGGCGGTCGGCGGTCCCGGCGAGGTCCCACTCCTGCACGACCGTGCCCGGGCGCGAGGACAGCAGCACCACGCGCTGGCCCAGCCGCACCGCCTCCCGGACGTCGTGGGTGACGAAGACGACCGCGGTGCCGGTGGCCCGCCACACCCGCTCCAGCTCGCCCTGCAGGACGTCGCGGGTGATGGCGTCGAGCGCGGCGAACGGCTCGTCCATCAGCATCAGCCTGCTGCCCTGCCCGGAGCCGTCCGACGTGGTGTCGACCGAGGTGGCCGCGAGCGCGCGGGCCAGTGCCACGCGCTGGCGCATGCCGCCGGACAGCTCGTGCGGGCGCTTCTTGGCCTGCCCGTCGAGCCGGACCAGCTCGAGGAGCTCCTGCGCGGTGTCGCGCCGGGCGGTGCGGCCCACCCCGGCCAGGCGCAGGGGCAGCTCGACGTTGCGCACCGCGGTGAGCCACGGCAGCAGCGCGGGCTCCTGGAACATGACCGCCGGCCGGTCGGTCGCGACGTCCACCGTGCCGCGGGTCGGCCGGTCCAGCCCGGCGAGCATGTTGAGCAGCGTCGTCTTGCCGCAGCCCGACGCCCCGAGCAGGCAGAGGAACTCGCCCGGCTCGACCCGCAGGTCGACGCCGGTGAGCGCGGTGACGGCGCTCGCGCCCGTACCGAAGACCTTCGTGACCCCCGTGAGCTGCGCGGCGGGTCGGGTGGGGGCTTCCTGGGTGCGGTCCAGAATGGCGGTCATCTCGTCCTCGGTGTGGTGGGCGTGGAGCGTCGGACTCAGGGGGTGTCGAGCCCGGCGGCGTCGACGGGCGGCTGCCCGGCGGCCTCCAGTTCGGCGTTGAGCGGTGCGACGTCGACGAAGCCGGACAGGTCGGTCAGCGTGTCGGTGATGCCGGCGTCGAGGCTGTCCTGGGCGAGCTGCGGGAACGTGGCGGCGAGCGGGTCGGTGGAGAACGCGAGCTCGCTGAACGCGCGCTCGATCACCGGGTCGGCGAGCCGGTTGCCGGTGATCTCCTCGATCCCGTCGTTGACGATCGCCTTGGCGCGCGTCGGGTCGGTGGTGGCGAGCTCGGTGGCGGCGATGTGCCCGCGGATCAGGGCGCGGACGGTGTCGGGGTAGGACTGCAGGAACTCGGTGGAGACCAGCAGCACGGTGGTGGGGAACTGCCCGCCCTCCCACAGCTCGCGCTCGTCGAGCAGCACGCTCGCCCCGGCGTCGAGGACCAGGCGGGAGCTCCACGGCTCGGGCAGCCACGCCCCGTCGACCTCGCCCGCCCGGAAGGCGTCGAGCGTGCGCGGGTTCTCCAGGTTCGCGATCTGGACCTGGTCGGGGTTCGCGCCGACGGTGAGGCCCTGCTCCTCGAGCCACACCTTCAGTGCGATGTCCTGGGTGTTGCCGAGCTGCGGGGTGGCGATGGTGGCGCCGCGCAGCTGCTCGGGCGAGGTGATGTCGGGCCGGACGACGAGCTGGGCGCCGCCGTCGGTGGCGCCGGCGACCAGGCGCACCGCGGCGCCGTCGGACTGGGCGAACGCGTTGATCGCGGGGCCGGAGCCGATGAACGTCGCGTCGATGGAGCCGCCGAACAGCGCGTTGACGGCCTCGCCGCCGGCGTTGAAGTTCTGGACGGTCAGGGCGGTGTCGCCGAGCTCGTTCGCGAACAGACCCTCCTTGTCGCCGATGATCGCGGCGGCGTGGGTGACGTTCGGGAAGTAGCCCAGCCGCAGCTCGGCGGCGGTGCCGCCGGCCGCGGGCGCGGCCCCGGAGTCGGGTGCGGGCTCCGCGCGGGAGCAGCCGGCCAGTGCGAGCGCGGCGGTGAGGGCGAGGATCAGGGAGCGGGTCAACGGGCGTGCCATCGGGGGGTGGTCCTTCTTCAGGGGGCGCGGCAGGCCGTCGGGTTCGGCGCGCGCCGGGACGAGAGGGTGTGCGGACGCGAGGGGGTCCGCGGGTGGATCAGGTGCTCAGCGACAGAACTCGTCGAACGCGTGGCCGCGCCGGGACGGCCAGAACCGCTCGAGGTCGGTGGCGAGGGGGGACACCGCGGCCGCGGACATGCGCGTCACGCACGGCTCGGTCGGCATCACCGGTCCATCGTGAGCGGTGGGACCGCGCGGTACAAGGGAGGCATCCGGCATGCAGGATCCGCCGCGGAATGTCCGGTCATAGCCTCCCGGACCCCTTCGCGGCGCGCTGACCTGCGCCGACGCGTCGACCGTCCCGCCGTGGGGTCCGATGTTGCTCCGAACGGGCGAACGCGGGCGCCGCATACGTCCGGACGTGAGACGGGACACCGTCCCGGTGGGCGGGTGCTCAGCCGACGAGCCGCCCCGCCGGGACGACGCCCGACGCGGCCGCCCAGCGGTCGACGACCACGGCGGCGACGGCGGGGTGGTCGGCCAGCGGTGCGGCGACCACCGCCGCCGGGTCGGCGGCGAGCGCGTCGCGGGCCATGCGGTCGGGGAGCAGACCCGGCGCGAGGATCCACGGCGCCACCGCCACCCGGCGGGCGCCTCCGGCCCGCAGCGCCGTGACCGCGTCCGCCACGGTGGGCGTCGTGGCCGTGGCGAACGCCGCGCCGGCCCCGGCCCAGCCGAACCGCGCGGCCCAGCGCTGCGCGATCCGGTGCACCGCGGCGTTCGCCGGGGCGTGCGACGAGCCGATCGCGGCCACCACGACCCCGAGGTCCGGGTCGTCCAAGGGCCCGGCGACGGCGGCGAGCCGGTCGAGCGCGGCGTCCTCCAGGCGGGTGTCGCCGCCGAGCACCGCGGAGGTGGTGATCGCGAGGCGGGGATGGCGGCGGGCCGCCTCCGCGACCGCCCCCGGCACGTCGACGCGGGCGTGGAAGGCGTGCCCGAGCAGCAGCGGCACCACGACGGCCCGGTCGTACCCGGCGTCGACCGCGGCGAGGACGTCGGGGAGCCGGGGGGCGGAGAGGTCGAGGAAGCTCAGCCG
Source organism: Pseudonocardia petroleophila (assembly GCF_014235185.1). NCBI lineage: Bacteria > Bacillati > Actinomycetota > Actinomycetes > Pseudonocardiales > Pseudonocardiaceae > Pseudonocardia > Pseudonocardia petroleophila. The sequence continues at coordinate 3,246,658 of NZ_CP060131.1, forward strand.
CACGTCGAGGTCGGGACGGCGGCGGCGCACCGCGTCCATCAGGGCCGCGACGGTGGCCGCGGACCGGGGGTCGCGGCTGCCGTGCGCGACCGCGACGAGCGCGGCGTCGCCGGCCCCGGACACCGCTAGCCGGCCAGGGTCAGCGGGGACCCGACCAGGCCCGCCGCCAACGTGTTGCCGGTCGGGGGGTCGATGAGCAGGAAGCTGCCCCCGGTCCGGATGTCGGCGTAGTCGTCGACGGGCAGGGGATCGGCCGTGCGCAGGCTGACCCGGGCGATGTCGTTGATCGCGAGGGTCTCGGGGGCGTCGACGTAGGCCACGGCGTCGGTGTCGAGCCGGTCGCCCAGCGCCCCGACGATCACCTGCGTGGTGCGCGCCCCGTGCTTGAGCAGCAGCCGCGCCCCGGCGCGCAGCGGCTTGTCCGACAGCCAGCACAGCGTGGCGTCCAGCTCGGTCGTCACGCGCGGGGGCGCGTCGGCGGCGGCCAGTACGTCGCCGCGGGCGATGTCGATGTCGTCGGTGAGCCGGACGGTGACGCTGCGGCCCGCGCCCGCCGTGGCCAGCGGGCCGTCGGCGGTGTCGACCGAGGCCACCGTGGTGCGGTGCCCGCCCGGCAGGACCACGACCTCGTCGCCGGGGCGGACGGTGCCGGAGGCGACCTGGCCCGCGTAGCCGCGGTAGTCGCTCGCGTGCTCACGGATGACGTACTGCACCGGCAGCCGGAACGGCGCGCCGGCCTCGGGCGGGGTGACCGGGACCGACTCCAGGTGCCCGAGCAGCGTCGGGCCGTCGTACCAGGGGGTGTGCGCGGAGCGCTCGACGACGTTGTCGCCGACCAGCGCGGACACCGGGATCGTGACGACGGCGTCGTCGGCGAAGCCCAGCGAGCGGGCGAGCCCGGCGAAGTCCTTGGCGATGGCGGTGAGCGCGGCCTCGTCGTAGTCGATCAGGTCGATCTTGTTGATGGCCAGCACCAGGCGCGGCACGTGCAGCAGCGCGAGGACCGCGGCGTGCCGCCGGGTCTGCTCCACCACGCCGTGGCGGGCGTCGACCAGCAGCACGGCGAGTTCGGCCGTGGACGCGCCGGTGACGGTGTTGCGGGTGTACTGCACGTGGCCCGGGGTGTCGGCCAGCACGAACTCGCGTGTGGGAGTGGAGAAGTAGCGGTAGGCCACGTCGATCGTGATGCCCTGCTCGCGCTCGGCGCGCAGGCCGTCGACCAGCAGCGACAGGTCGGGCGTGGACAGGCCCTTGTCGACCGACGCGCGCTGCACGGCCTCGATCTGGTCGGCCAGCACGGACTTGGTGTCGTAGAGCAGCCGGCCGACCAGCGTCGACTTGCCGTCGTCGACGGAGCCCGCCGTCGCGAACCGCAGCAGATCCTTCACTTAGAAATACCCCTCGCGCTTGCGGTCTTCCATGGCGGCCTCGGACATCCGGTCGTCGGCGCGTGTGGCCCCGCGCTCGGTGAGCCGGCTGGCCGTGACCTCGGCGATGATCTCGTCGAGGGTGGTGGCGGTGGACTCGACGGCGCCGGTGCAGGAGCCGTCGCCGACGGTGCGGTAGCGCACCGTCCGCTCCTCCAGCGCCTCGGCGCCGCGCGGGCCGCCCCACGGGCCCTCGGCGAGCCACATGCCGTCGCGCCGGAACACCTCGCGGCGGTGCGAGAAGTAGATCGACGGCAGCTCGATCCCCTCGCGCTGGATGTAGCGCCAGACGTCGAGCTCGGTCCAGTTGCTGATCGGGAACACGCGGACGTGCTCCCCGGGGGCGTGCCGGCCGTTGTAGAGGTTCCACAGCTCGGGGCGCTGCGAACGCGGGTCCCAGCGGCCGAAGCCGTCGCGCAGGGACATGATCCGTTCCTTGGCCCTGGCGCGCTCCTCGTCGCGGCGCCCGCCGCCGAACACCGCGTCGTAGCGCTTCTCGACGATCGAGTCGAGCAGCGGCACGGTCTGCAGCGGGTTGCGGGTGCCGTCGGGGCGCTCGGTGAGGCGCCCGTCGTCGATCCAGTCCTGGACGTGCGCCACCTCCAGCCGCAGCCCCTTCTCCGCGACGATCCGGTCGCGGAACTCGATGACCTCGGCGTAGTTGTGGCCGGTGTCGACGTGCAGCAGCGGGAACGGCACCGGGGCGGGCGCGAACGCCTTGACCGCCAGGTGCACCAGCAGCGTGGAGTCCTTGCCGCCGGAGAACAGGATCACCGGGCGGTCGAACTCGCCCGCGACCTCGCGGAAGATGTGGATCGCCTCGGACTCCAGCGCGTCCAGGGCGTCCATCACGGGAGCCGTCATGCCGGGTGCAACCCACATTCGATCTTGGCGGTGCCGGCCCACCGGCCGGATCGGGGGTCGGCGCCGGGCGCCGGTTTCGCGGTGCACGGCGCACAGCCGATGCTCGGGTAGCCCTCGGCGACGAGCGGGTTGACCAGCACCCCGTGCTCGGCGATGTAGGCGTCCATGTCCTCGTCGCTCCACGGCGCGATCGGGTTGATCTTCACGAGCCCGAACTTCTCGTCGAACTGGATCAGCGGCGTGTTCGCCCGGGTGGGCGCCTCGACGCGGCGCACGCCGGTGACCCACGCGTCGTAGCCGGCCAGGGTCTCCTGCAGGGGCTCGACCTTGCGCATCGCGCAGCACGCCCCGGGGTCGCGGGCGAACAGGTCCTTGCCGAACTCCAGGTCCTGCTGGGCGACCGACCGGCGCGCCTGCGCGTTCACGATGCGCACGTCGTAGGTGTGCTCCACGGCGTCGCGGGTGCCGATGGTCTCGGCGAAGTGGTAGCCGGTCTCCAGGAACAGCACGTCGACGCCCGGGGCGGCCGTCGCGGCGAGGTCGACGAGCACGGCGTCCTGCATGTTCGACGCGACGATCAGCCGCTCGCCGAACGTCTCCGCCGCCCAGGCCAGCACCTGCTGCGCCGTGGCGTCCGGTCCGAGGTCGGCGGCGCCGCGCTCGGCGAGCCCCCGCAGGTCGGTCTCCGTGGCCAGGCTCATGAGGGCACTCCGATCCCGATCATCTTCAGCGTGAACGTGCGCAGGCAGGACCCGCAGTACCAGGCCCCGTGGGCGGCCTCGGCGGGCCGCAGGTCCTCGTCACCGCAGTACGGGCAGTAGAAGGGAACGGCGCGCTCGCTCATTCCGCGCCTCCGGCGCCCGTGAGCGGAAAGGCGCGCCGGAGCAGCCGTTTCCGCGCACGGGTCACTTGAGGTCGTCCTCGTCCGCGCGCAGCACCCACTGCGCGAAGCGCTCGCCCTCGGTGCGCTGCGCGGCGAAGCGCCGCACGACCCGGTCGACGTAGTCGCCCAGCTCGGCGCTGGTGACCTTGAGCCCGCGCAGCTTGCGGCCGAAGCCGGAGTCGAGCCCGAGCCCGCCGCCCAGGTGCACCTGGAAGCCCTCGACCTGCTCGCCCGCCGCGTCGGTGACGATCTGGCCCTTGAGCCCGATGTCGGCGACCTGGGTGCGGGCGCAGGAGTTGGGGCAGCCGTTGAGGTGGATGGAGATGGGGTGCTCCGGCACGACGTCGGCGAGGCGCTTCTCCAGCTCCTCGACCAGCCGGATCGCCCGCTCCTTGGTCTCCACGATCGCGAGCTTGCAGAACTCGATGCCGGTGCAGGCCATCGTCGCGCGCCGCCACGGCGACGGGTCGGCCTGCAGGCCGAGCGTGTTGAGCTCGGCGACCAGCGCGTCGACGCGGTCGTCGGCGACGTCGAGGACGACGATCTTCTGCTGCGCGGTGAGCCGGACGCGGCCCGACCCCGCCTTCTCGACGGCGTCGGCCAGCGCGACCAGGACGGTGCCGGAGACGCGGCCGGACGCCGGGGCCACGCCGACGTAGTTGCGGCCGTCGACCTGCCGGTGCACGCCGACGTGGTCGATCGGGCGCTCCGGCGTGGGCGGCGCGTCCCCGTCGATGAGCTTCCGGCCCAGGTACTCGTCCTCCAGCACCCGGCGGAACTCCTCGACGCCCCAGTCGGCGACGAGGAACTTGATGCGGGCGCGGTGGCGCAGCCGGCGGTAGCCGTAGTCGCGGAACACCGAGATGATCCCGGCCCACACGTCGGGGACCTCGTCGAGCGGCACCCACGCGCCGAGCCGCTGGGCGATCTTCGGGTTGGTGGACAGCCCGCCGCCGACCCAGACGTCGAATCCGGGGCCGTGCTCCGGGTGCACCGAGCCGATGAACGACACGTCGTTGATCTCGTGCGCGACGTCCTGCTGCCAGGAGATCGCCGACTTGAACTTGCGCGGCAGGTTCGAGAACTCGGGGTTGCCGACGTACCTCGCCACGATCGCGTCGATGGCGGGCTGCGGGTCGAGCACCTCGTCGGCCGACACCCCGGCGACGGGGGAGCCGAGCACGACGCGCGGGGTGTCGCCGCACGCCTCGGTGGTGACCATGCCCAGGCCCTCGAGCTTCGCCCAGATCGCCGGCATGTCGACGACGTCGATCCAGTGGTACTGGATGTTCTGCCGGTCGGTGACGTCGGCGGTGTCGCGGGCGTGGTCCTGGCTGATCTCGCCGAGCGCGCGGAGCTGCTCGGTGGTCAGCGCCCCGCCGTCGAGCCGGACGCGCAGCATGAAGTACGAGTCGTCGAGCTCCTCGGGCTCCAGCGCCGCGGTGCGGCCGCCGTCGATCCCGGGACGGCGCTGGGTGTAGAGGCCCCACCAGCGCATCCGGCCGCGCAGGTCGGCGGGGTCGATCGAGTCGAAGCCGCGCTTGGCGTAGACGTTCTCGATGCGCGCACGGACGTTGAGCCCGTCGTCGTCCTTCTTGGTGCGCTCGTTCGGGTTCAGCGGCTCGCGGTGGCCCAGCTTCCACTGGCCCTCCCCGCGCTTGCGCTTCACAGGTGTGGTGGGGGGCACGGCGGGAGCCTCCGGGCTGGGTGCAGTACGCGCAGGGTGTGGTGGTGCGGCGCGTCGGGAACGGATCGGGGACGGGCGTGGTTCAGCGCGCGGCGCGACAGATCGCGCTGCAGACGCGCTGCAGGTCGACGTGGCGGCGAGCCACGAGACGCAGCGCCAGAGCCCGGATCACCCGCTCAGGGTGCCACTTGTCCGGCCACCGGCACCATCGGCGTCCGCATGCTGGGAGGCGGCTCACACGGCGAGGCGCCCGCCGCCCTCCGCCACCGGCCCGGCCCCGGCCCAGCCGGGCTGGTCGACGGGCTGCACCAGTACGGCGTCGCCGGCCTCGTGGCCCGCGCAGCCGGCGTCGATCCGCAGGACGGCGTCGGCCCGCGCCAGCGCCGACTGGGACCCGGCGCCGCGCGACAGCGGCACGGCGGTGCCGTCCCCGGGCAGGGCGACCAGGACGTACTCCTCGACACCCGGCCGGCTCGGGACCGCACCGCACAGCCGGGCCGGGACCGACGGGCGCCGTTCGGGGTTCCTGCCCTGCAGGTCGGCCAGCAGCGGGAGGGCGAACAGCTCGACCGACAGCGCGGCCGCCGCGGGGTAGCCGGGCACGCCGACGACGGGCACGACCACGCGGCCGCCCGCGCCGTGGAGCGTGCCGAGCAGCACCGGGTGCCCGGGCCGGATGGCGACGCCGTGCACGACGACCGACCCGAGCCCGCGGACCACGCCCGCGGTGTGGTCGTCGCGGCCCGCGCTGGACCCGGCGAGCACCAGCACGAGGTCGGAGTCCCGCGCGGCGGAGCGGACGGTGTCGCGGATCCGCTCGGGGAGGTCGGGCTGGATGCCGGTGACGCGCACGTCGGCGCCCCATGCGCGCAGCGTCGCGGCCAGCATGATCGAGTTGGTGTCGAGCAGCTCGCCCGGCCCCAGGTCGGCACCCAGCGGGCGCACCTCGTCGCCGGTCGGGACGACCGTGACGACCGGGCGCCGCCGCACCTCGACCGTGCGCAGGCCGCCGGTGGCCGCGGCGGCGAGGTCGGCGGGCCGCAGCACCCGCCCGGCCGGGACGACCTCCGCCCCGGCCCGTACCGCCTCCCCGACCGGGCGCACGTGCTGCCCGGCCGGGACCGGGCCGGGCAGCCCGACCGTGCCGTCGGGCCGTCGGCGCAGGTGCTCCCGCATCACGACGGCGTCGCGTCCGGGCGGTATCGGGTCACCGGTGTCGACGACCTCGAACCCGTCCGCCGCGACCGTGCCGCCTGCCGTGTCCGCGGCCGTGACCGCGATCCCGTCCATCGCCGAGCAGGGCACGGCGGGGGCGGAGAGCCGGGCGAGCACCGGCCCGGCCGTGACGCGGCCCGCCGCGTCCGGGACGGGCACGGGCTCGCTCCCGACCAGCGGCGGGCCGCCCAGGGCGGCCCGCCACAGCGCGGTCGCGGTCCCGACCGACGGACCTCCCATCAGACGACCTCGACCTCGACGCGGGTGTCGGAGAAGGTCGGCGCATTGCCCAGGTCGGCGAACCGGAACGGGTTGACGGCGTTGACCGTCGACTGGTCCTTCGCGTTCTTGCGCCACACGCCCATCGGCGACAGCGCCACGCCCGGCGCGATGTCCTCGCTGACCTGGGCCAGCGCGATGTACTGGCCGCGGTCGTTGTAGACCCGGACGTACTGCCCGTCGGAGATGCCGCGCTCCTCGGCGTCCTGCGGGTGCAGGATCACCGACTGCTCGCCCTGGACGCGCTTCTGCTTGTCCTGGTCGCCCGCGCTGGAGTTGACGAACGCGTGCGACTTCGGGGAGATCAGGTTGAGCCGGTAGCCGCCGTCGGCCGTCTCCCGCGGCGGGACGTAGTGCGGGACCGGGTCGACGTGCTCGCCGGGCTGGTGGTCGTTGCTGCCCTGGCGGAACAGCGGCACGACGAAGTTGTTCTCGATCGACGACTTGAACTCGGTCTTGCCCGACGGCGTCGGGAAGTTGCCCTCCGCGTGCGGGGCGTACTCGTCGGGGCCGGGCAGGTTGAGCCGGGCCCAGCCGGACTCGCGCAGCGACTCCAGGGTGATGCCCTCCATCGCCGGGGCGTCCCAGTCGTAGGCCTCCGCCATCATCTCGTCGTCGGTGCGGGTGAAGCAGGGCTCGGTGTAGCCCATGCGCGCCGCGAGCCTGCGGAACAGCTCGGTGTTGGGGATCGCCTCGCCCAGCGGCTCGATCGCCGGCTCGTTGTAGGTGATGTAGAAGTGGCCCCAGCTGAACATGAGGTCCTTCTGCTCGAGCTGGGTGGTGGCGGGCAGGACGATGTCGGCGTAGCGCGCGGTGTCGGTCAGGACGTGGTCGCTGACCACCGTGAACAGGTCCTCGCGGGCCAGGCCCTCGGCCATCTTGTCCTGCTCGGGGCACACGACGAGCGGGTTGGAGTTGTAGACCATCAGCGCGTTGATCGGCGGGTCCAGCTGCATCTCGCCGTTCAGCGCGCGACCGAGCAGGTACTGGTTGACCACGCGCGTGCCCGGCGTCTGCAGCTCGGGGTGCATGTGCGCGCCCCAGTTGACCGGGTGCGCCCACAGCGGCAGCTGCAGCAGCCCGCCGCCGACGTTCTTCCAGGCGCCGACGAGCGCGGGCAGGCAGGCGATGGAGCGGACGGTCTGGCCGCCGCCCGCGTGCCGCTCGATGGCGACGCCGATGCGGATCATCGACGGCGCGGACGTGGCGTACTCCCTGGCCAGCGTGCGGATGTCCTCGGCCGGGATCCCGGTCTGCTCCGACGCCCACTCCGGGGTGTGCTCCCGGACCCGCTCCGCCAGCTCCTCGTAGCCCACGGTGTGGTCGCGGATGTAGTCCTCGTCGGTGAGGCCCTCGCTGATGATCACGTGCATCATCGCCAGCGCGAGCGCGCCGTCGGTGCCGGGCCGGATCGGGATGTGCCAGTCGGCGCGCTTCGCGGTGCGGTGCTTCATCGGGTCGATGACGACGACCTTCGCGCCGCGCCTCTGCGCCTCGGCGACGAACGGCCACAGGTGCAGGTTCGTCGAGACCATGTTGCAGGCCCAGATGATGATGTAGCGGGAGTGCACGAGGCTCTCCGGGTCGACGCCCGCGGTGGCGCCGATCGTCATCGTGTACGCCGTGCACGCGCCGGAGTCGCAGTACGTGCGCTCGGAGACGGTGGCGCCCATCTTGTTGAAGAACGGGTCGCCGACGTTGAGGCCGTTGAGGATGCCCTGGGTGCCCAGGTAGCTCACCGGCATCACGGACTCGGGCCCGTGCTCGTCGATCGTAGCCCGGAAGCGGCTCACGATCTCGGTGAGCGCCTCGTCCCAGGTGATCTGCTCGAACCGGCCGCTGCCCTTCGGGCCGACGCGGCGCATCGGGTGCAGCAGGCGCTCGGGGTTGTAGACCTTGTCCGGGTAGTTGTTCACCTTGACGCAGAGGCCGCCGTTGGTGAACGGGTGGTCGGGGTCGCCCCGCACCTCCGTGGCCTTCCCGTTCTCCACGGTCACGAGCATCGCGCAGGTGTCCGGGCAGTCGTGCGGGCACGCGGCCCGCACCGTGGTGGTGGTGACGTCGGTGAGGGGGATGTCCTCGATCGCGGTCATCGCTGCATCCTGGGACGCCCCGGCGCCCGGCGTTTGGCCCTGTGTGACGAACGTGTTGTCGTTCAGTGACACATCGGCGGAGGCGTTGACCCCCGTCGGGGGCCCTCCTAGGGTCGACGGAACCGAACAGCCGAGGCGCACATGGACTCACCCTCCACCGCGGCGACCACCACCGCCGCCACCGACCGCCTGGACGTCTGGCGGGACCTGATCCGCGACAACTTCGTCGCGCTCGACATCCACGCCGACCGGCACGCCGACTTCGCCGGCTCGGTCCGCTGCGGAGGGCTGGGGCACCTCAAGGTCGCCTCCGTCTCGTCCGAGCCGCAGGGCTGCAGCCGCACCCCGGGCCTGGCCCGCCGCGACGACGACGTCTACCTGCAGGTCGGCCTCATCGCCGCGGGAGGGGCGCGGGTGACGCAGGACGGGCGGGAGGCCGTGCTGCACCCCGGCGACTTCGCCGTCTACGAGACCGACCGGCCCTTCCACTGGGGTCTGCACGGCGAGTGGGAGCTGCTGGTGTTCACCTGGCCGCGGGCCAGCATCGCCCTCGACCCCGCCGCGTCGCAGCAGCTCACCGCCCGTCGGCTGAGCGGGGGCACCGGGCTGGGGGCGATCGTCGGGCGGGTGCTGCGCGACCTGGTCGCGGGCCCGCCGGAGCTGAGCCCCGCGGGCGGCGTGCGGCTGGCGTCGGAGGTGGCGGAGCTCGTCGCGACCGTCGCAGGGGAGCAGGTGCGCCCCGCCGAGCCCACCCGCTCCGCCGACGACCTGCTGCGCCGCATCGACGCCTACATCGTCGAGCACCTCGCCGACCCCGACCTCGGGCCGGCGGGCATCGCGGCGGCGCACTTCGTCTCCACCCGCCACCTGCACCGGCTCTTCGCCCACCGCGGCGGCACGGTGTCCCAGCAGATCCAGCGCCTGCGCCTGGAGCGATGCCGGCGCGACCTGTTCGACCCGCGCTCCGCCGCCCGCTCCATCACCGACGTCTCCCGCCGCTGGGGCTTCGCCGACCTCGCGACGTTCAGCCGGGCCTTCCGCGCCGCCTACGGCATGTCACCCAGCGACTGGCGGGCCGGCCGGCCGGGGTGACGCCCCTCGTCCCCGGCCGCGCACGGCTCCCCGACGGCCGTGCCCTGGCCACCCTGGAGGGCGGCGCGGGCGGGCCGCTGGTCGTGTTCGAGTCCGGCGCGGGGATCTGCCTGCCGGTGTGGCGGCCGGTGCAGCGGATCGTCGCCGCGCACACCCGCACGCTGTCCTACGACCGGGCCGGCTACGGGACGAGCGACGACGGGCCGCGCCCCCGGACCGTCCCGGCGCTCGTCGCGGACCTGCGCGGGCTGCTCGACGCCGTCAGCCCCGGCACCCCGGTCGTGCTGGCCGGGGTCAGCTTCGCAGCGGTGCTGCTGCGGGCGCTCGCCGCCGTCGCGCCGGACCGCGTCGCCGGGATGGTGCTCGCCGACCCGACGACGAGTGCACTCGTCCCGCCGTCGATGATGCCGTTCGTCCGGACGTCGTTCGCGCTGATCGCAGGCCTGTCCCGGGTCGGGGCGCACGGCCCGCTCGCTCGCGCCGCCCTCGGGCCCGGCCTCGCGGCGCTCGTCCCGGGGGACGGGCGCGACGGGCTGCTCGCGGCGGTCGCGGAGGGCCGCAACTGGCGCGCCGGGAACGCCGAGGTGCGCGACGCCGACCCGCGGATGCGGGTGCTGCCGCGGCTGGAGCGGGCCGGCCTGCCCGACGTCCCGGTGACGACCGTCGTGGGGTCGCGGCCCGACCGGGGCGAGCGCCGCCGTCGCGCCGCGCAGGTCGCGTTCACCGCCGCGGAGGCGGCCCGCCACCCCCACGGCCGGGCCGTCGCGTCGCCGGGCAGCAGCCACTTCGTGCCGTGGCAGGAACCGGAGCTGCTGGCCCGCGAGATCGTCGACCTGGTGCACGGGCTGCGGTAGCCGGGCGGCCCGACCGGGGACGGTGGCACACTCGGGAGTCGTGCCGCCTCCGTTCGGGATCTACGTCCACGTGCCGTTCTGCGCGGCGCGCTGCGGCTACTGCGACTTCAACACCTACACCGCCTCCGAGCTCGACGGGTCCGGCGCGTCCCCGGACGGCTGGCTCGCCGCCGTGCGCAGCGAGCTGGAGATCGCCGCGGCCGCGGTGGGGGAGCGGGCCGTCGACACCGTGTTCGTCGGCGGCGGCACGCCGTCGCTGATCGGGGCGGAGCGCCTCGGCGAGGTGCTGGGGGCGGTCCGGGACGCGTTCGGGCTGGCGCCCGGCGCCGAGGTCACGACCGAGTCCAACCCGGAGTCGACGTCGCCGGAGTTCTTCGCCGGGCTGGTCGCGGCCGGGTTCACCCGGGTGTCGCTGGGCATGCAGTCCGCCGCGCCGCACGTGCTGCGCGTGCTGGACCGCCGGCACACCCCCGGCCGGGCCGTCGAGGCGGCGCGGGAGGCGCGGGCCGCCGGGCTCGCGCACGTCAACCTCGACCTCATCTACGCCACCCCCGGCGAGACCGACGACGACCTGCGCGCCTCACTGGACGCCGTCCTCGACGCGGGGGTCGACCACGTCTCGGCGTACGCGCTGATCGTCGAGGACGGCACCGCGCTGGCCCGCCGGGTCGCCCGCGGCGAGCTGCCCGCCCCCGACGACGACGTGGCGGCCGCCCGCTACGAGCTGATCGACGACCGTCTCTCCGCCGCCGGCCTGGGCTGGTACGAGGTGTCGAACTGGGCGTCCGCCCCGGAGGCGCAGTGCCGCCACAACCTCGGCTACTGGCTCGACGGCGACTGGTGGGGACTCGGCCCGGGGGCCCACTCGCACCTGGCGGGGTCGCGCTGGTGGAACGTCAAGCACCCCGCCCGGTACGCCGCCGCCGTGGCGGAGGGGTCGGCCGAGGCCGGCCGCGAGGAGCTCACGGACCCCGAGCGGCACACCGAGCGCGTGATGCTGCGCCTGCGCCTGCGCTCGGGCCTGCCCCTGGACCTCCTCGACGCCCCCGGCCGCGCCGCCGCCGACCGCGCCGCCGCCGACGGCCTGCTCGAGCTGGACGGCGGCGTCGCGGTCCTGACCCGCCGCGGCCGGCTGCTGGCCGACGGCGTCGTGCACGCCCTGCTCGCCGCGGCCCCGGTGTGACCCGTACGCGAACGGCGAACACCCCGTACGCCGACGGCGAACTCGCCGGGTGGGAGCGGCAGACTCGCGGGGCAGGAGGGTCTCCCCCCGGCGAGTTCGCCGCTCCCCGCCGCGAGTTCGCCGCTCCCCGCCACGAGTTCGCCGCTCCCCGCCGCGAGTTCGCCGCTCCCCGCCACGAGTTCGCCGCTCCCCGGGGCGAGTTCGCCGTCGACGCACGCCTTCTCGGCGTGAGGGGTACGGGGGCGTGAGCCCGCGGAGGCGGGTGCTGGTGCTCGTGGCGGCGCTGCTCGTCGTGCTGGGGGCGGTGGGGGTCGCGGTCGGGGTGCTGTCCGGGCGCGGGCCCGCGGTCGACCCGGACTCCCGGCCCGCCCAGGACGTGCCCGGGCCGGTGCTGCTCGTGCCGGGCTACGGCGGGAACTCCGCGGCGCTGGGCGCGCTCGCGGAGCGCATCGCCGCGACCGGCCGCGCGGCGCGGGTCCTGCAGCTCCCCGGCGACGGCACCGGTGACCTGTCGGCGCAGGTCCGCGTGCTCGACGACGCCGTCGACGCCGAGCTGGCCGCGGGCGCGCCGTCCGTCGACGTCGTCGGGTACTCGGCGGGCGGGGTCGTCACGGGGCTGTGGGTCGCCCGCGACGACGGCGCGGCGAAGGCCCGGCGCGTCGTGACGCTCGGCTCGCCCCTGGGCGGCACCTCGCTGGCCGGGGCGGGGGCCGCCGCCCTCCCGGACGCCTGCCCTCCCGCCTGCCGCCAGATCGCGCCGGGCAGCGCCGAGCTGGCGGAGCTGGCCGCGGCCCGGGTCGGGACGCTGGTGCCGTGGCTGTCGGTGTGGTCCGCCGACGACGAGGTCGTCACCCCGCCCGACACCGCGCGGCTGCCCGGCGCCACGAACGTGCAGCTCCAGGACGTGTGCGCGGGGGCCGTCGTCGGGCACGGGGAGCTGCCCACCGACGCGCGGGTGGCCGGGCTGGTGCTCGACGCGCTGGGCCCCGGCCCCGTCGAGGTGGCGGGCTGCCCTAGCTCGTGACGTCCTTCGTCGCGAAGTTCGCCCACGCCGCCCCGAACGCGACGGCGACGTAGGCGAGCTGCACCCCGATCCCCTCGCGCACCGCCGACCAGGCGATCGGGTCGCGGTAGAGGTCGATCCAGGCGAGCCAGTGGGTGGTCGGCAGGAACCGCTCGATCGCGTCGGCGGCCTCCAGGGGGAGCAGGGCCGCGCTCGTCACCACCACGGCGAGGACGCCCAGCGCCGCGGCGAGCGGGGAGTCGGTGAGCGTGGAGAAGAACAGCCCGATCGCGCCGATCGCGAGCATGCAGACCGCGAGGTAGCCGACGGTGAGCAGCGTGCGCCCGGCCAGCTGCGCGGGGCTGAGCACCGTGCCGGACAGCGACGTGACCGCACCCGCCCCGCCCGCCGCGGCGTCGGGGCCGAACCCGAACGCCGCCACCCCGACGACGTACGCCGTCACTGTCACGAACAGCACCGCGAGCAGCACGAACGCCGCCGTCGACACGAGCTTCGCGACCAGCAGCCGCAGCCGCCCGACGGGCCGGACCAGCAGGTAGCGCAGCATGCCCGCGTTCGCCTCGCCCGCCACGGTGTCGCCGGAGACGACGGCGACGGTGATCGGCAGGAACACCGGCAGCACGATCGCGAGCGCCGCGGCCGGGAACAGCTGCCCGTTGCTCACCACCGCGGACAGGAACGCCCCGCCCTGCCCCGGCGCGGGTGCGATCCCGGTGCCCGCGAGCAGGGCCGCGATCAGGGCGGGCAGGGCGCAGAGCAGCGCCCAGCACAGCCACACGCGGCGGCGCCGGAACATCAGCGACAGCTCGACCCCGATCACCGCACGCCTCCGCGGACCGGGACGGCGTCCCCCTGGTGCGGCGGGCCGGCCCGGTCGGCGCGGCCCGGGTCCACCCGGTCCGCGCCGGGCCCGGTCAGCTCCAGCACCACCTGCTCCAGGCTGCGCCGCTGGGCCGCCAGCTCCGCGACCGCGACGCCCGAGGAGACCAGGTGGGCGTTGAGCGCGGCCGGGTCGTCGGCGCGCACCGTCACCGTGTCGCCGGAGCGCGCGACGACTGCGCGGCCCAGCACGTCCACCGCCCGCGCCGGGTCGCGGGTGCGCAGCACGACCAGGCCGGTGGGGGTGCGCAGCGCGGCGAGGTCCTCGGTGAGCACCAGCCGCCCGGCGTCCATCACCCCGACCCGCGTGCACAGCGCCTCCACCTCCGTCAGCAGGTGCGAGGAGAGCACGACGGTCGTCCCGGCGGCGTTCAGCGCGGTGAGCAGCTCGCGCATCTCGCCGATCCCGCGGGGGTCGAGGCCGTTGGTGGGCTCGTCGAGCAGCAGCAGTTCGGGGGAGCGCAGCAGCGCGGCGGCGATGCCGAGACGCTGGCGCATGCCCAGGGAGTAGGCGCGGACGGGCCGCCGGTCGACGCCGCCGAGCCCGACCCGCTCCAGCGCCTCCTCGACGCGCCTGCGCCGGTCGCGGCGCCGCCCGCCGGAGCCCGCGGCGTCGAGCAGGCGCAGGTTGGCGCGCCCGGACAGGTGCGCCCACGACGCCGGGTTCTCCACCAGCGCGCCGACGCGCGGGAGCACCGACGCGGCGTGCCGCGGCATGGCGGCGCCGAGCAGCTCGACCGACCCGGCGGTGGGGTGGACGAGGCCGAGCAGCATCCGCACGAGCGTGGTCTTGCCGGAGCCGTTGGGCCCGAGCAGGCCGAAGCGGACGCCGGGAGGGACGTGCAGGTCGACGCCGTCGACGGCGGTGACGCGGCCGTAGCGCTTGGTCAGGCCGGTGGTGCGGATCATGGCTACTGCCGCCTTCGGTCGGGGAGCTCCAGCAGCGCCTGCTGGAGCTGGTCGGCGGCGACGGTGCCGATGAGCAGGGTCCCGCGCCTGCCGCGGGCCAGCACGCCGAGCGTCAGCAGCGGGGTGCCGAGTACGACGGCCCGCCCGCGCCCGGCCTCCACCGCGGTGGCCCCCGCCAGCGCGGCCCCGTCGACGGCGCGGTCGGCGATCTCACGGCTCACCGGGAACAGCGCGAACCCGGCGGGCCCGGTGCCGTAGAGCCCGACGCCGGGCAGCTCCGAGCCGGGGGTCGCGGTGAGCGGGACGCGGGCGCGGCCGGCGAGGACCTCCGGCGGCTCCGGGGCGTCGAGCTGGCGCAGGGCCCCGGCGATCTCGGCGGCGTCGGCGCTGACGAACCCCGCGCCGGGCGGGAGGCCGGGGAGCAGGTCCGCGTCGTCGGGGGCGCGGGTGTCGACCTCGGTGAACGCCGTGGTGAGCAGCGGCTCCCCGTCCCGCGGGGCCACGTCGACCCGCAGGGGAAGGCCGGTGTCGGCGTCGGCCCACACGTCGACGCGGCCGATGGTGGTGTCCGGGTCGGACGGCACGAGCCGCAGCCCGGCCGCGGTCCGCCCGGCGACGCGGCGGGGCGGGACCGTCGTCACCGGGTCGCCCGGGGCGAGGCGCAGCAGCCGCCGGGCCAGCTCGGGCGGCAGCAGGTCGGCGGCCCGCGGCAGGCGCAGCGGGGCGGTGCCGGTGATGCCGGTGAGCTGGTCGGCGTCGAAGTCCCAGCCGTACTCGCGCCCGTCGAGGCGGTAGGTGCCGCGCTCGCCGACCGCGGTCAGCTCGTCGACCCGGAACCGCTCCGGCGACGCGACGAACGCCCGGATCCGCGTGGTGCCGGTGAGCAGCGCGACGGCCGACTCCAGCTGCGGGAGCTGCGGCAGCCCGAGCCGCGCGCTGCTCTCGGCGTAGCCGACGTAGGGGCCGGCCGACGCGGCGAGGACCCGCTCGCGCAGGGCGTCGGGCGGCTCGTCGGCGACGGCCCCGACCGGCCGCGGCAGCACCCCGGCGCCCACGAGCGCGGCGGCCCCGGCGCCGACGAGCAGCCAGCGGCGGGAGAAGCGGGGGACGGCCACGTACGCCCACACTGCCACCGCCGGCGTGTGGTCGCGGTTCTGCGCCGGTGCGTCCCGGGTCGGCGGGCGGCGCCGTCAGGCCGAGGCGGCCCGGACGAGCACGGTCATCCGCGCCGGCCCCGCAGGTCGTCGGGCGGGCCGACGTCCATCGGTTCCGCCGCCCGGCGCACGTGCAGGTACGCGCGGCCCCGCGGCGAGAGGCGGTAGCCGACCGGCAGGCTCTCGGTCAGCCCCAGCTCCTTGAGCCTGCGGACGTCCCGCTTGAACGGCGCCGTCTCCCGGCCCAGGCGCGCGGCGAGGTCGGGGGCGCGGACGCCGGGGTGCGCGGCGACGAGGGCGAGGACCTCGGCGGTCCACGGCCTGCCCCGGTCCATCCGGGCCAGCCGGGCGTCGATCGCGGCCCGGTCCTCGGCGGACAGGTCGGCCGCGGACCGCAGCGCGACCCGCGGATCGTCCCCGCCGGGCCGCAGCACGACGCGGAACAGGGTCCCGTCGCGGCGCGCGTTCTCCTCCCGCAGCCGCTCCAGCGACGCGTACCCGGCCCGGTGGGCGTCCTCGGGCGTGAGCTGCGCCTCGTCCACCACGTCGACGGCGAGCACCTCGACCAGCCCGACGGCCGTGCGGAGCATCGTCCCGGGGCGCACGCGGGCGCGTGACCAGCGGCGGAAGGCCTGGGTGACGGTGCCGGCCACGATCGCGTCGAGCACCGATCGACGGATCAGCACGGGCTCCATCCCACATCTAGACTGGAGCGAACGCCAGTACCCACCGGGGAGGTGCCGCATGAACGCCGAAGAGCGGCGGTTCGCCGTGCTCCGCGCGATCGTGGCCGACTACGTGTCCACGCAGGAGCCGGTCGGCTCCAAGATGATCGTGGAGCGGCACAACCTCGGGGTGTCGAGCGCCACGGTGCGCAACGACATGGCCGTGCTGGAGGAGGACGGGCTCATCGCCCAGCCGCACACCAGCGCGGGCCGGGTGCCCACCGACAAGGGCTACCGGCTCTTCGTCGACCGGTTGACGCAGGTCAAGCCGTTGAGCGCGGCCGAGCGCCGGGCCGTCACCGCGTTCCTGGACGGCGCGGTCGACCTCGACGACGTGATGCGGCGCAGCGTGCGGCTGCTCGCGCAGCTCACCCGGCAGGTCGCCGTCGTGCAGTACCCCACGCTGACGCGCTCCACCGTGCGGCACTGCGAGGTCGTCTCGCTCACCCCGGCCCGGCTGATGCTGGTGCTGATCACCGACTCCGGGCGCGTCGACCAGCGGGTCGTCGACCTCGGCCAGGTCCTCACCGACGACGACGTCGCCCGGATCCGGGCCCTGCTCGGCGCCTCGCTCACCGGGCGCGCGCTCGCGGCGGCGTCCGTCGCCGTCGCCGACCTCCCCGGCACGGCCCCCTCCGACCTGCGCGACGTCGTCACGACGATCGCGACGGTGCTCATCGAGACGCTCGTCGAGCACCCGGAGGAGCGGCTGGTGCTCGGCGGGACCGGCAACCTCACCCGCAACGTCGCCGACTTCCCCGGGTCCCTGCGCACCGTGCTGGAGGCGCTGGAGGAGCAGGTCGTCGTGCTCAAGCTGCTCGCCTCGGCGCAGGACCCGGGCACGGTCACCGTCCGGATCGGGGAGGAGAACGAGGCCGAGGAGATGCGCGACACCTCGGTGCTGTCCATCGGCTACGGGACGGGCACGGTACTGGGCGGAATGGGTGTGGTCGGACCCACCCGGATGGACTACCCCGGGAGCATCGCGGCGGTGCATGCCGTCGCCCGTTACGTGGGTGAGATCCTGGCGGGACGCTAGTTCGACGTTTCGTTCGCACGACCTATCGAGAAGGACCATGGGGAACACGCACGTGGCACGGGACTACTACGCGATTCTGGGTGTCTCGAGCGACGCCGGAACCGACGAGATCAAGCGGGCCTACCGCAGGCTCGCCCGCGAGCTGCACCCCGACGTCAACCCGGACCCGGGGGCGCAGGAGCGCTTCGCCGAGGTCGGGGCGGCCTACGAGGTGCTGTCCGATCCGGAGAAGCGGCGCATCGTCGACCTCGGCGGCGACCCCCTGGGCAACGGCGGTGGGGGCGGCGGCGCGGGCGACTTCGGGGCGTTCGGCTTCGGCGACATCATGGACGCCTTCTTCGGCGGCCAGGGCGGCGGCGGGCGGGGCCGCGGGCCGCGCAGCCGCGTGCAGCCCGGCGCCGACGCGCTGATCCGGATGCAGCTGACGCTCGAGGAGTGCGCGGTCGGCGTCACCCGCGACCTCGCCGTCGAGACGGCCCTGCTGTGCACCGAGTGCACGGGGTCCGGCTGCGCGCCCGGCAGCGCGCCCACCCGCTGCGACATCTGCGCGGGCCGCGGCGAGGTGCAGAGCGTGCAGCGCTCGTTCCTGGGTCAAGTCGTCACGTCGCGGGTGTGCCCGAACTGCCGCGGGTTCGGCGAGGTCATCCCGGACCCGTGCCACCAGTGCGGCGGCGACGGGCGGGTGCGCTCGCGCCGCACCGTCGGTGTCCGCATCCCCGCCGGCGTGGCCGACGGCATGCGCGTGCGGCTGGCCGGGCAGGGCGAGGTCGGCTCGGGCGGCGGCCCGGCCGGCGACCTGTACGTCGAGGTCGACGAGGAGCCGCACGAGCTGTTCACGCGCGACGGCGCCGACCTGCACTGCACCGTCAAGCTCCCGATGACCGCGGCCGCGCTGGGCACCGCGCTCCCGCTGCCGACCCTCGACGGGACCCACGAGATCACCATCGAGCCCGGCACCCAGACCGGCGCCGTGCGCACGCTGCGCGGCAAGGGCATGCCCCGGCTGCGCTCCACCGGCCGCGTCGACGGGCACGGCGACCTCATGGTCCACGTCGACGTCGTGGTGCCGACCAACCTCACCAAGGAGCAGAGCGAGCTGCTGCGCCAGCTCGCCGCGCTGCGCGGCGAGGAGCAGCCCGGGGTCGGCTCGGGCCGCAACGGCCACGGCCTGTTCGGGCGGTTGCGCGACTCGTTCGGCCGATGAGCCCGACCCGGTGAGCACCGCCCCGCTCTTCCTGGTCGACGCGCTGCCGGCCGACGGGGTCGTCGTGCTCGACGGCGCCGAGGGGCGGCACGCCTCGACGGTCAGGCGGATCCGGGTCGGGGAGGTCGTGCAGCTCGCCGACGGCGTCGGGGGGCTGGCCCACGGCGTCGTCGACGGGGTGGGGCGCGACCGCGTCGACGTGCGGATCACCGCGCGGCGGGTGTCCGCCGCGCCCGCGCCGCGGGTGCTGCTCGCGCAGGCGCTGGTCAAGGGCGACCGCGGGGAGCTGGCCGTCGAGCTTTCCACCGAGGCGGGCGTCGACGGGGTGCTGCCCTGGCGCGCGGCGCGCTGCGTCGCCCGCTGGGAGGACGGACCGCGCGGCGACAAGGCGCTCGCCCGCTGGCGCAGCACCGCCCGCGAGGCGGCGAAGCAGGCGCGGCGGCCGTGGCTGCCGGTCGTCGAGGATCCGGTCGGGACGCCGGCGCTGCTCCGGCGCGTCGCGGACGTCGCCTGCACGCTCGTGCTGCACGAGGCGGCCACCGCGACGCTGGCCTCCGTGCCGCTCCCGCCCGACGGTGACGTGCTGCTCGTCGTCGGCCCGGAGGGCGGGATCACCGACGACGAGCTGGGCGCGCTCGTCGCGGCGGGGGCCCGGCCCGTCCGGCTCGGCCCGGAGGTGCTGCGCGCCTCGACCGCCGCCGCCGTGGCCCTGGGTGCGCTCGGGGTCCTCACCGGCCGCTGGACCCCTCTCCACCCGGGCTGATCCGGACGGCTCGACACGCCGACGCCACGCCACGGATCCGGGCCGGGGACTGGGGCGCGCCGGTCCGGCGGACTATCGTCTGCCGCGTCCGGTCGCCGTGTGCGCCCGGCCCGCAGCCGCGGGTGCTCGCACCCGTGGGCCGCCGGGGGGTCCCCCCCACCCGGCGGGGTCGCGCCGCGGTGGGTGTCCCCCCACGTCCACCGCGGCGCGACGTCCGGGCCGAACTCCCGGCGTCCCACCGGCGAACGCCTGCCATGATCGCGTCCGTGCCCCGCCGCCGACTGCTCTCCGGTCTCGCCCTGCTGCTGCCCGCGCTGGCCGCCTGCTCCACCGGGCCGGTGCCGGGGGAGGGGACCGGTGAGCCGCTGCGCCTGGACTACGGCCCCGACCCCAGCCAGTTCGGCGAGCTGACGCTGCCGGCGGGCGACGGCCCGGCCCCGGTCGTGATGGTCGTGCACGGCGGGTTCTGGCGGAGCTCCTTCGGCCTGGAGCTGGGCCGCCCGCTGGCGGTCGACCTGGCGAACCACGGGTTCGCCGCCTGGAACGTCGAGTACCGCCGCGTCGGGAACGGGGGCGGCTGGACGGCCACCTTCGACGACGTCGCCGCCGCGCTGGACCGCCTGGCCGACGCCGACCCGCGGCTGGACCTGGAGCGGGTCGTCGCCGTCGGGCACTCCGCGGGCGGGCACCTCGTCGCGTGGCTGGCGGCGCGGCCGGGCCTGCCCGCCGGGGCACCCGGGGCGGGGCCGGCGGTGCGGCTGCGCGGGGCCGTCAGCCAGGCCGGGGTGCTCGACCTGGTCGACGCCGTGGAGCAGGGCGTCGGCGGGGCGGCGGTGACCGACCTGATGGGCGGCGGGCCGCGGGAGGTCCCCGACCGGTACGCGGTGGGGTCGCCGGTCGCGCGGGTGCCGATCGGGGTGCCGGTCGTGTGCGTGCACGGCACCGCCGACGGCAACGTGCCGATCCGGCAGAGCGAGCGGTTCACGGCGGCGTCGGGCGACGAGCTCGTGACGCTGCCCGGCGTGGACCACTTCGCCGTCATCGACCCCTCGACCGACGCGTGGCGCGCCTGCCGCGACGCGGCTACCCGGCTGGCCGGTTGACGCCTACGGTGGGCCCGTGCTGATCTCCTCCGACGCGTCGGCGCTGCTGCTGGTGGACCTCCAGGAGCGGCTGATGCCCGCGATCCACGACGGACCGGCGGTCGTCGCGAACGCCCGCAGGCTGGCCGAGGGGGCCGGGCTGCTCGACGTGCCGGTCTGCGCGACCGAGCAGAACCCGGCCGGGCTCGGGCCGACGGTGCCCGATCTCGCCGACCTCCCGCAGCTCGTGCTGCCGAAGACGTCGTTCGGGGCCGTCGCGGAGGCGGGGTTCGCCACGCTGCTGCCGCCCGGGACCGAGGAGATCGTCGTCGCGGGGTGCGAGGCGCACGTGTGCGTGCTGCAGACCGTGCTCGGCCTGCTCGCGAAGCGGCACCGCGTGCTGCTCGTGGCCGATGCGATCGGCTCGCGCAACCCGGTCAACCGCGACCTCGCGATCGACCGGATGCGCCGCCACGGGGCCGAGGTCGTCAGCACCGAGATGGTGCTGTTCGAATGGCTGCGCGACTCGACCCACCCCCGGTTCCGCGAGGTGCAGAAGCTGATCCGGTAGCGGCGCGGGGCGAACTCCGGGCGCTCCGGGCGGTGATGGCGGTAGCATCGGGTCGACAGATCGAGCTCGACGAGGCAGAGAGCAGGGCCCTTGACCGAACCGGATCCGGTGCAGTCCGTCCAGTCCCGCATGGCCGTTCCGGACGCCGCTCTGCTCGCCCTGCTGGGCCGCCGCGACGAGAGCCTGCGCGCCGCGGAGGAGTTCCTCGACGCCGACGTCCACGTGCGCGGCAACGAGCTCACCCTCTCCGGCGCCCCGGCCGACGTCGCGTTCGCGGAGCGCGTCTTCACCGAGCTGATCACGCTGGCCGAGCGCGGGCAGCAGGTCGCCCCCGACGCCGTGCGCCGGACGGTCGAGATGCTCGACAGCGGCGCCGAGACGCTGGGGGAGTCGCCCGCCGAGGTGCTCTCGCTCGACATCCTGTCCCGCCGCGGCAAGACCATCCGCCCCAAGACGCTCAACCAGAAGCGCTACGTCGACGCGATCGACTCGCACACGATCGTCTTCGGCATCGGCCCGGCCGGTACCGGCAAGACGTACCTGGCGATGGCGAAGGCCGTGCAGGCGCTGCAGCTCAAGACGGTCAACCGGATCATCCTGACGCGTCCGGCCGTCGAGGCGGGGGAGCGGCTGGGCTACCTGCCCGGCACGCTGTTCGAGAAGATCGACCCGTACCTGCGCCCGCTCTACGACGCGCTGCACGACATGATCGACCCGGAGTCGATCCCGAAGCTGATGGCCGCCGGCACGATCGAGGTGGCGCCGCTGGCGTACATGCGCGGCCGCACGCTCAACGACGCGTTCATCATCCTCGACGAGGCGCAGAACACCACGCCCGAGCAGATGAAGATGTTCCTGACGCGGCTGGGCTTCGGCTCGAAGATCGTCGTCACCGGCGACGTCACGCAGGTCGACCTGCCCGGCGGCGGCACCCGGTCCGGGCTGCACGTGGTGCGGGAGATCCTCGACGGCGTCGACGACGTGCACTTCTCGCAGCTCTCCAGCCAGGACGTGGTGCGGCACCGGCTGGTGGCCGACATCGTCGACGCCTACTCCCGCTGGGACGCCGAGACGGCCCGGCCGGACCTGCGCTCCGCGGCCCCCCGCAACGGACCTCCCCAGGACCGGCGCGCCCGGCGCCGCTGAGCGCGGCCCACCCGGCCGGATCTAGCCGATCGGGCGTGGCGTGTCCGTGGTGGCGCGCCCGCCCGGGCGCCAGGATGGCCGGGTGACGTTCCTCCGCCGTGCCGTGCCCGCCGTCGTGATGGCGGGGGCGCTGATGGTCCCCGCGGCCCTGCCCGCCGCGGCCCAGCCGGCGTCGGCCCGGCCGGGCGTCACCGCGCCGGCCGCGGTGTCGCCGTCGGTGCCCGCGCTCAACCCGTACTTCGAGCAGCAGCTCGCGTGGGGGCCGTGCGCGGAGTTCGCGCGCACCGCCACCGACCGCGAGGCGTACGCGAACCCGCGGTACGACTGCGCCTACCTCGACGTGCCGCTCGACTACGGCGACCCCGACCTGGCGACCGCGCGGATCGCGATGCTGCGGCAGAAGGCGCTGGACCCGGCCGCGCGGATCGGGTCGCTGTTCGTCGACCCGGGCGGTCCCGGCGGGTCGGGCGTGAGCTTCCTGCCCGCGCTGGCCGGGCTGATCGGCGACGGCGAGGTGGCGCAGAAGTTCGACCTCATCGGCTTCGACCCGCGCGGCGTCGGGGTGAGCGAGCCGGCGATCGACTGCTCCACCACCGAGGAGGTCGACGCCGAGCGCGCCGACCTCGACCTCGACACCTCCCCGGAGGGCGTCGCGCAGACGGAGCAGGAGTTCCAGGAGTTCGCCGACCGCTGCGCCGAGCGCGTCGGGATCGACGTGCTGGCCAACGTCGGCACCCGCGACGTCGCCCGGGACCTGCACCTCGCGCACGAGGTCGTCGGCGACGACCTGCTGACCTACGTCGGCTACTCCTACGGCACCTCGATCGGGGCGGAGTTCGCGCGGCAGTTCCCGGAGGAGGTGCGCGCGCTCGTCCTCGACGGGGCGGTGGACCCCTCGCTCGGCCCGGTGGAGTCGCGCACCACGCAGGCGCGCGGGTTCCAGCGCGCGTTCGACAACTTCGCGGCGTACTGCGCGGCGCAGCCGGAGTGCCCGCTCGGCACCGACGCCGCGGCCGCGTCGGCCCGGGTCCAGGAGCTGCTGACGCCGCTGATCGACGCCCCCGTCCCGACCTCCGACGCCACGCGCACCCTCGGCTACGCCGACGCGATCACCGGGCTGATCCAGGCGCTCTACGCCGAGTCGCTGTGGCCCCCGCTGCTCGACGGGCTCGCGAAGGTCGCCCGCGGGGACGGCACCACGCTGCTGATCCTCGCCGACATCTACTACGACCGGGCCCCGGACGGCTCCTACGGCAACCTGCTGGAGGCGTTCCCGGCGATCAGCTGCATGGACGGGGACCGGCTCACCGACCGGGCCGTCGCGCGCGAGATCAACGACACCAACCTGGCGCTCGCGCCGTTCCTCGACGCCGGGTTCGGCTCGTCGGACGTGCTGGAGCTGTGCTCGTTCTGGCCGGTGCCCCCGACCAGCGAGGCCGGGCCGGTGGACGCGCCGGGCCTGCCGACGGTGCTGGTGGCGTCCTCGACGGGCGACCCCGCCACGCCCTACGAGGACGGGGTGTCGCTCGCGGGGCAGCTCGCGGCGCGGCTGCTGACGGTGGAGAACGACAGCCACACCGTCGTGCTGCAGGGGGCCAACGCCTGCGCCGACGCCGCCACCACCCGCTACCTGGTGGACCTGGCGCTGCCCGCGGCGGACCTCACCTGCGCCCGCGAGGCCGCTCAGGGGAGGTAGGTCTCCAGCACCGCGTTGCGGAACTTCCCCGTCGGGTCGGCGTCGCGGGCCAGCGCGGCGAACGCGGGCAGCCGCTCCCACAGCTCGCGGACCCGTCCGGGCGGGGTCGTGAAGACCTTGCCCCAGTGCGGGCGGGCGTCGAACGGGTCCAGCGCCGCCTCCACGGCCGCGACGGCGGGCGCGACCGCGTCGGCGTCGGGAACCCAGGTGAAGTGGATCGCCACCGAGTCGCGCCCGTGCGCGGCGCTGAGCCACAGGTCGTCGGCGGCGACGCTGCGGACCTCGGAGACGAGCAGCACCGGCGCGACGACGTCGGCCACCTCCTCGACCGCCCGCAGGGCCGCGACGGCGTCGGCGCGGGGGACCAGGTACTCCGACTGCAGCTCCGCCCCGCTGCTCGGCCGGAACCCGGCGCGGAAGTGCGGCAGCCGCTCGTGGGACGGGCCGGGGCGCCCGAGCTGGTCGGTGCAGTTGCCGGTGGGCTCCCCGCGGGTCATGTGCCGGGCGCCGTCGGCGGGGCGCCCGCCCATCCAGTGCTCCTCCGGCGGGCCGTCGGCGACCAGCCGCTTGAGCCAGACCTGGTCGAACGCCGGCTGGTCCCAGTGGGTGAAGGCGCTGACGCTGTAGGCGCCGGCCAGCAGCTCGGGCAGCAGGTCGAAGCCGTGGAACGGGACGTCGACCACCACCCACTGCGCCAGGTCGAACGCCGGCACCGTCTCCAGCGTGAGCGACGTGACGATCCCCAGCGCGCCCAGCGCCACCACCGACGCGGGATCGGCGACGGTGTCGAGGGTGCCGTCGGCCCGGACCAGCTCGGCGGAGCGGACCCGCGTCGCGAGCACCCCGTTGCGGTCGCCGGAGCCGTGGGTGCCGGTGGCGCACGCCCCCGCGACGGAGATGTGCGGCAGCGAACCGAGGTTGGGCAGCGCCCGCCCGGCCGCGTGCAGCCGGCGCGTCAGCTCGGCGAAGGGCATCCCGGCCGGGACGGTGACGAGGTCGCCGTCGATGCGCGTGCCGTCCGGCATCGCCGAGAGCTCGACCAGGTCACCCGGGGTGTCGGCGATCCGGGAGAACGAGTGGCCGGTGCCCAGCGCCCGCACCCGGTCCGACCCGGCGACCAGCTCCTGGAGCCGTTCGACCGAGGTCGGGCGGTGCACCTCCCGGGCGGAGAAGACGACGTTGCCTGCCCAGTTCTGCGCGCGCGTCACCGGGCCGAAGCTACCCGGGGGCACCGACTACCCTGGGCCGCGTGTCCATCGAGGTCAGCAACGAGTCCGGCGTCGCGATGGACGAGTCGCTCATCGCCTCGGTGGCGCGGTTCGCCCTCGACGCCATGCGGGTGAGCCCCGCCGTGGAGCTGGCGATCACCGCGGTCAGCGTGGACGCCATGAGCGAGCTGCACGAGCGGTGGATGGAGGAGCCCGGCCCCACCGACGTCATGTCGTTCCCGATGGACGAGCTCCTCGACGAGTCCCGCCGACCCGACGCCCCCGACCTGGGCCCGGCCCTGCTCGGCGACATCGTGCTGTGCCCGGAGTTCGCGAAGGGCAACGCGCGCAAGGCCGGCCACCCGCTCGCCGACGAGCTGCACCTGCTCACCGTGCACGGCGTGCTGCACCTGCTCGGCTACGACCACGCCGACGCCGAGGAGGAGCGGGAGATGTTCGGCCTGCAGGCCCGGCTGCTGGCCACCTGGCGCAGCTCGCGCGCCGAGGCCGCCGCCCGCGAGGCCCAGCGCCGCACCGACTCCGCCGTGCTCGGCGCCGCGGGACTCGAGGACAGCTGACCGTGCCACCCCAGACCGTGCCACCCGTGACCGTGCCACCTGGAGCACCGTGAACTGGAGCCTGATCGTCGCCGCGGTCGTGCTGGTCCCGCTGGCCGGCCTGTTCGCCGCCGCCGACGCCGCACTGGTGTCGGTGTCGCGGGCCCGCGTCGACTCGCTGGTGCGGATGGGCCGCCCCGGCGCCCGCGCGCTCGCCGCCGTCGTCGCCGACCGCCCGCGGCACGTCAACCTGCTGCTGCTGCTGCGGCTGGGCGCCGAGACCGCGGCCACGGTGCTGCTCACCGTCGCGCTCGTCGAGTCCACGCTGTTCGAGGAGACCGCGCCGGTGTGGCCCGCCGCGCTGCTCGCCGGCGCGATCATGCTGGTGGTGTCCTACGTGCTCGTCGGCGTCGGGCCGCGCACCCTGGGCCGCCAGCACCCGTACCGGATCGCGCTGCTCGTCGCCGCGCCGATCCGGGCGCTGGCCCGGCTCCTCGGGCCGCTCACGACGCTGCTGATCCTGGTCGGCAACGCGATCACCCCCGGCCAGGGCTTCCGGCAGGGCCCGTTCTCCTCCGAGGTGGAGCTGCGCGAGCTCGTCGACATGGCCAGCACCACCGGCGTCGTCGACGAGGACGAGCGCCAGATGATCCACTCGGTGTTCGAGCTGGGCGACACCCTCGTCCGCGAGGTCATGGTGCCGCGCCCGGACGTCGTGTGGACCGAGCGCGACACCCCCGTCGAGAAGGTCGTGCGGCTCGCGCTCAAGAGCGGCTACTCGCGGATCCCGGTGCTCGGGGAGACGATCGACGACATCGTCGGCGTCGCCTACCTCAAGGACCTGGTCGCCGCGTCGCACGCGGGGGAGACGTCGCTGGCGGCCGTCATGCGGCCTCCGGCGTTCGTGCCCGACAGCAAGCGCGTCGACGAGCTCCTCAAGGAGATGCAGGCGCAGCGCAAGCACATGGCGATCGTCGTCGACGAGTACGGCGGCACCGCGGGCGTCGTCACGATCGAGGACATCCTCGAGGAGATCGTCGGCGAGATCGCCGACGAGTACGACGTCGAGGAGGTGCCCGACGTCCAGCCGCTGGACGGGGGGCGCCTGCGGCTGGCGGCCCGGCTGCCCGTCGACGACCTCGCCGACCTGTTCCCCGGCATCGACGCCGACGACAACGACCTGACCGAGGCGGTCGAGGCCGCCGACGTCGAGACGGTCGGCGGCCTGCTGGCCCAGCGCCTGGGCCGCGTGCCGCTGCCCGGCGCGGTGGCCGAGGTCGCCGGCCTGCGGCTGTTGGCCGAGGGCGGCAAGGACGCCCGCGGTCGCATCCGCATCACCACGGTGCTCGTCGAGCAGCTCGACCGGGCCGACGAGCCCACCGACACCCCCACGAGCTTGGAGTCCACCGCATGACCACCCCCACCTTCGACGTCGTCGTGGTCGGCGGCGGGATCGTCGGCCTCGCCACCGCGCACGCCGTCGCCCGCACCGGCCGGTCCGTGGCTGTCGTGGAGCGCGAGCCCCGCCTGGCGAACCACCAGACCGGCAACAACTCCAACGTCATCCACTCCGGGCTGTACTACGCCCCGGGCGGGCTCAAGGCGCGCCTGGCCGTCGCGGGCTGCGCGGAGACCGTCGCGTTCTGCCGCGAGCACGACCTGCCCCACCGGGTGTGCGGCAAGCTCGTCGTGGCCACCGAGCCCGAGGAGCTGCCCCGCATGGCGGAGCTGGTGCGCCGGGGCGCGGCCAACGGCGTCGAGGTCACCGAGCTCGACCAGGCCGGGATGCGCGTCCACGAGCCGAACGTCCGCGGGATCGCGGCGCTGCACGTGCCCTCCACGGGCATCACCGACTACCGGCTGATCGCGGAGAAGCTCGGGGAGCTCGTCGTCAAGGAGGGCGGGCAGGTCCACCTGGGCCGCGCCGTCACCCAGATCGTCCGCCGGGCCGCCGACGTCGTCGTGCGCACCGAGCAGGGCGACCTGCTCGGCACCCAGGTCGTCGTGTGCGGCGGGCTGCGCTGCGACGAGCTGGCCGTCGCCTCCGGCGCCGACCCCGGCATCCGGATCATCCCGTTCCGCGGCGAGTACTCCGGGTTCTCCGACCGGGCCGCCGCGCTGGTCAAGGGCCTGATCTACCCGGTGCCGGACCCGGCGTTCCCGTTCCTCGGGGTGCACGCCACCCGCGGCATCGACGGCCACGTGCACGCCGGCCCGAACGCCGTGCTCGCGCTGGCCCGCGAGGGCTACTCCTGGGGCACGATCAAGCCCAAGGAGTTCCTCTCGACGATCGCCTACCCCGGCATGCTGCGGATCGCGCGGACGCACTGGCGCTACGGCTTCGGCGAGATGCACCGGTCGCTGTCGAAGAAGGCGATGGTCAAGCAGATCCAGCGGATGCTGCCCGACGTGCAGGCCTCCGACCTCTCGCCCGCGGGCGCCGGGGTGCGGGCGCAGGCGGTCAAGCGCGACGGCACGCTCGTCGACGACTTCCTGTTCGTCGACCAGGGCAGCGGCGCGGGCTCGGTCCTGCACGTGCTCAACGCGCCGAGCCCCGCCGCCACCGCGGCGCTGCCGATCGGCCGCGAGATCCTGGAGCGCCTCACCGGCGAGCGCATCGCCCCGCTCACGGCGTCGTGACCGGTTTCGCGTCGGTCCCCGACGGCTACCGCTCCGGGTTCGCCTGCTTCGTCGGCCGCCCCAACGCGGGCAAGTCGACGCTGACGAACGCGCTGATCGGGCAGAAGATCGCGATCACCTCGAGCCGCCCGCAGACCACGCGGCACGCCATCCGCGGCATCCTGCACCGCCCCGACGCCCAGCTGATCGTCATCGACACCCCTGGCCTGCACAAGCCGCGCACGCTGCTGGGCAGCCGGCTCAACGACGTCGTCCGGGAGACGTGGGCCGAGGTCGACGTCATCGGGTTCTGCGTGCCGGCCGACGTGCCGGTGGGGCGCGGGGACGAGTTCATCGTCAACGAGCTCCGCGGCGTGGCGAACCGGACCCCGGTGATCGGGGTGGTCACCAAGACCGACCTGGCCGAGCCCGAGCAGGTCATGGCCCGCCTCACCGAGCTCTCGAAGCTCATGGACTTCGCCGAGATCGTGCCGTGCTCGGCGGTCGACGGGTACCAGACCTCGCTGGTCGCCGACCTGCTGGTGAAGCGGCTGCCCGAGGGCATGCCGCTCTACCCCGACGGCGACCTCACCGACGAGCCCGAGGAGATCCTGGTCGCGGAGCTGATCCGCGAGGCGTCATTGGAGGGCGTGCGCGACGAGCTGCCGCACTCCATCGCCGTCGTCATCGAGGAGATGGCCCCGCGCGACCGCCACCCCAAGGCCGAGCCGATGCTCAACATCACCGCCAACATCTACGTCGAGCGGTCGAGCCAGAAGGGCATCGTCATCGGCAAGGGCGGCGACCGGCTGCGCCAGGTCGGCACCGACTCGCGCCGCCAGATCGAGGCGCTGCTGGGCACGAAGGTGTTCCTCGACCTGCACGTGAAGATCGCGAAGGACTGGCAGCGCGACCCGCGCCAGCTGCGCAAGCTGGGCTTCTGATCCCTTGACCTGAACCGCGGTGCAGGGTGCAGGCTCGCGGCATGGGATTCCACGACTTCGAGATCGCGTACCTGCGCACGCAGCGCCTCGGCCGGCTCGCCACCGCGAAGCCGGACGGGACGCTGCAGAACAGCCCCGTCGGGTTCACCTACAACGCCGAGCTCGGCACGATCGACATCGGTGGCTTCGACAACGCCGCGAGCCGCAAGTACCGCAACGTCGCCGACAACGGGCGGGCCGCCTTCGTCGTCGACGACCTGGCCTCGGTCGACCCGTGGCGGGTGCGCTGCCTGGAGGTCCGGGGCCGGGCGGAGACCGTGGGCGACCTGATCCGGCTGCACCCGAAGCGGATCATCAGCTTCGGGATCGACCAGCCCGACGTGGAGCCGCACGCCCTGCGGCCGCACGCCCGGGACGTGGGCTGAGGGTCAGGCCGACGTCGCCCGCGCCGCCCGCACCATCTCGACCATCGCCGCCCGGACCTCGTCGGGGGTGTCGACGCGGCGGGGGAAGGGCAGGCGCAGCGGGGCGCCGTCGGCGAGGACCGTGAAGCCGTAGCGGTCGCACCCGGTCATCCGCGCCTCCGCGGTGTCGGGGCGGCCGCCGTCGACGCGGCAGAACGTGACGAGTGCGTCGGCGTGGTCGTCGTTCATGTGCTCGACGATCCGGGCCACGTGGGGGACGAGCGGGTCGGGCTCGGCCGCCGTGTAGTCCTCCGCGCGCACCCAGCTCATGTGGGCGAACCCGCCGACGAACCGGACGGCCGTGACCTCCATCCGGTAGATCCGGAAGCCGTGGTCGGTGGACAGCACGGCCCCGCCGTGGACGGCCCGGTACACCTCCAGCGCGTCGGCGCGCTCGGCCTCGGGGGGCTGGGCGACGGGCCCGATCAGCGTGACCCGGGACAGGGCGAGGGGGTCGCCCGGGTCCTGCTGCGCCACCAGCAGCGAGGCGCGGGGGTCGGAGGTGAGGTTGCCGGTGTGCTCGGCGAGGTCGCTGAGCAGCAGCAGCGGGCGCCCGGCCGCGTCGACGGCGTGGCTGACGACGGACCCGAACGGGAACCCGCCCCGCCCGATCGTCGACAGCGCCCCGGTGTGGACCCCCGCGGCGAGGGTGCGGCCGAGCTCGGCGTCGGTCGGTTCGGTCTGCACAGGAGCCAGCCTCCGGGGATGGGTGGGGGTGAGGCGACCCTCACCCGGCCGGTCGTCCCTGTCAAGCTCCCGCGGCCGCCGTAGGCTGGGCGGGTGAGCCTGTACCGCGACACCGGTGTGGTGCTGCGCGTGCAGAAGCTCGGCGAGGCCGACCGGATCGTCACCCTGCTCACCCGCCGCCACGGCAAGATCCGCGCGGTCGCGAAGGGGGTGCGGCGCACGACGTCGCGCTGGGGGGCGCGGCTGGAGCCGTTCAACCACGTCGACGTGCAGTGCTGGACCGGGTCCAACCCGAACAAGCCGGGTCTCGACATCGTCACGCAGGCCCAGACCGTCGACGCGTTCGGCGGCGGCATCGTCGCCGACTACTCCCGGTACACGGCGGGCTGCGCGATCCTGGAGACCGCCGACCGGCTCGTCGCGGAGGAGGGGGAGCCGGCGATCCGGGTGTACCTGCTGGTGGTGGGCGCGATCCGAGCCCTGTCGGCCCGCGAGCGCGACCAGTCCCTGGTCCTCGACGCGTTCTTCCTCCGGGCCATGACGCACGCCGGCTGGGCCCCCGCGATCACCGAGTGCGCCCGCTGCGCCGAGCCCGGCCCGCACGCCGCGTTCAACATCGCCGCGGGCGGGGCGGTGTGCCCGCGCTGCCGCCCGCCCGGCTCGGTGCTGCCGTCGCCGGAGACCTACCGGCTGCTCGACGCCCTGCTGCACGGCGACTGGGACACCGCCGACGCCGCGGGCCCCGCCACCCGCCGCGACACCAGCGGCCTGGTCGCCGCGCACCTGCAGTGGCACCTGGAGCGCCAGCTCCGCTCGCTGCCGTTCGTGGAGCGGCGCGCCGCACTGGCCCCGCCCGCCGGCTCCTAGAGGTCGTCGGGCTCCGCGCCCGCCCACTCCTGCCGCCGCACCTCGTAGGCGGCGATGCTGACCGCGGAGGCGACGTTGAACGAGCCCACCTTGCCCAGCTGCGGGATGTAGCCCAGCGCGTCGCAGGCGGCGATCATCTCAGCTGACATCCCGCGCGCCTCGTTGCCGACGGCCACGCACACGTCGCGGCACAGGTCGAGCTCGTGCAGCGGCTTCGCGGTGTCGGTGAGCTCGAGGCCGACGACGTGGTAGCCGTCGGCGTGGGCGGCGTCGACGGCCTCGCGGACCGTGGCGCAGCCGCGGACCTGCAGGTACCGGTCGGTGCCCATCGCGAGCTTCTGCGCCTTGGGCGTCGTGGGGTCGGCGGAGCGGCCGATCAGGTACAGGTGGTCGACGCCGAGCACGGCGGCCGAGCGGACGATCGCGCCCACGTTGAACGGGCTCTCCACGTCCTGCAGCATCAGCCCGACCTGCATGGTCGCGCGGCGCCGCCACGTCCGGTTCAGCCGCTTGAGGGCGGTGCCTCCGAGCTGCTGCATCCCACCTCCAGCACGCGATATCCCTGGACCGACACGAGACGACTCGTGGGCCATCCCTGCGCGTTCAGCCAGTCGGCGAACGAGTCCGACCCCAGGTGCTTGTGCACCACCAGGTACGCCCGCCCCTCGGGCGCCAGCCGCGGCAGCCACCGCGTCATCAGCCCGTGCAGGACGCCCTTGCCCGAGCGGATCGGCGGGTTGGAGTAGATCCCGGCGAACGCGACGTCGTCGGGGACCTCCTCCGGGCGGCCCACCTGCACGTTGCCCAGGTCGGCCGCGTTGCGCCGGGCCAGCGCCAGCGCCCGGTCGTTGACGTCGACGGCCCACACCGGCAGCCGCCTGCGGCGCGTCGCCAGCGTCAGCGCGATCGGGCCGTAACCGCAGCCCAGGTCGAGCAGCGGGCCGCGCCGCGGCGGCATCGGGGCGTGCTCGAGCAGGATCCGGGTGCCGCGGTCGAGGCGGGAGCCGGAGAAGACGCCGCTGTCGGTGGCGAGCGTGAGGTCGACGTCGGGCAGCACCACGCGGACGGTGTCCGGGCGGCTCGGCGTCGACGGGTCCGCCGAGAAGTAATGCTCCTGCACGCCCCGCAGTATCCCCTCCGTAGGGTGCGGGTCGTGGTCTCACCCCCGCCCCCGCACCCGTCGGGCGCCCGCCCCCCGGCGATCCCGCGCGAGCTCGTGCCGCACCACGTCGCGCTCGTCATGGACGGCAACGGCCGCTGGGCCAACGCGCGGGGGCTGCCGCGGATCGAGGGCCACCGCCGCGGCGAGGCGTCGCTGATGGACGTCGCGCGCGGCTGCATCGACATCGGCGTCCGCTGGCTCTCGGCGTACGCGTTCTCCACCGAGAACTGGAAGCGCAGCCCCGACGAGGTGCGCTTCCTCATGGGCTTCAACCGCGACGTCATCCGGCGCCGCGTCGACGAGATGCACGAGATGGGCGTCCGCGTGCGCTGGGCGGGGCGCCGGCCGCGGCTGTGGCGCAGCGTCATCAGGGAGCTGGAGGTCGCCGAGGAGAAGACCCGCGGCAACGACGTCCTCAACCTGACGATGTGCGTCAACTACGGCGGCCGCGCCGAGATCGCCGACGCCGTGCAGAAGATCGCCCAGCTCGTCGCCGACGGGCGGATCAGGCCCGGCAAGGTCGACGAGCGGCTGATCGCCCGGTACCTCGACGAGCCCGACATGCCCGACGTCGACCTGTTCGTGCGCAGCTCGGGGGAGCAGCGGACGTCGAACTTCCTGCTGTGGCAGTCGGCGTACGCGGAGATGGTCTTCCTCGACACCCTGTTCCCCGACTTCGACCGCCGCCACCTCTGGCAGGCCGTCGAGATCTACGCCCGGCGCGACCGCCGCTTCGGCGGCGCGCTCGACACCCCGGAGACCGCGTCATGAGTCTGGCCGTCGCGCAGAAGGCGCTGGAGAACTACCACGACGTCACCGTCGACGAGGACGGCTCGCTCACCTTCGCCCACGGCGGCGTCCTGTGCGTCGTGCAGGGGATGGACCTGGAGGAGGGCCTGCCCGTCCTCAACCTCATGTGCGTGGTGGCCTGGGACCTGCCCCTGGAGCAGGACATCCCCACCCGCATCGCGCTCGGTGCGGGCGAGGGCCTGTTCGGCACGCCGAAGGTGATCCGCGGCGAGCAGGGGTGGGACGTGACGCTGCGCTACGCCTTCCCCGCCTCGGGACTGGAGGAGAAGGCGATGGGCACGCTGCTGATGCTGGTGGTGGGCAGCGCGTCCACCCTGCGGGCGGAGCTGGTGGGGGCCTAGACCCCGGTGCTCAGACCTCGGCGAGGTGCACGAGCGGCAGCGAGCTGAGCTGCAGGGTGCTCATCTCGCGCGCGAGGCCGAGGACCTTGTTCTGGGCCTCCTGCATCCGGCCGTCGATGTAGCCGGAGAGCGAGTAGGCGATGCGGCCGAGCAGGCGCACGGTGGTGTCGTCGACGATCGGGCGCGGGGCCGAGACGACCGCGACCCCCATCAGCGTGCCGTCGTTGGCCTGCGCGGCGCCGATCGTGAACGCCTCGCGCGGGTTGACGTGGCGCGACGCGTAGTGGTCGCGCAGCTTCTTGAGCATGGAGTGGAAGTCGGCCGCGGTGATCTCGGTGCCGGGCAGCTCCAGCTCCTTGACGTCGTCGTCGGAGAGGATGCCGATGCGACCGGAGAAGCAGCGGACGTAGCCGATGAGGGCACCGGTCCACAGCGCCTCGATCAGCGCGTCGTCGGTCTGGACCTGCACCGGGCCCGCGTCGGGGCCACCGAGTGCGGTCACCAGGTGCTCGCAGCAGCGCAGCACGTACTGCAGGTCCTCGAACACCGCGGCGAGCTGGGCCAGCTCCTCGGACTCCGGCGCGTCGAACTTGCGCACCGCGTTCGGTGACGCGGTGGCCGCGGCCTCCTCGGGGGAGACCCCGCCGGCCGCCCCGTTCGCCGCCTCGTCGCCGTTCGTTCCGGGCTCACCCATGAAGAAGTCTCCTAGCCATCGACCGTGCAGGAGCCGGACGTTAACGCGGCTCCCGTGATCCGGATGACTCGGTTTGAGACGCACGTCTCACGTGGTCGCCGAGCACTCCCGGCACAGTCCGAAGATCTCCGCGGTGTGGCTGAGCTCGGAGAACCCGTGCTGCTCGGCGATGCGCTGGGCCCAGGTCTCGACGGCGGGGCCCTCGATCTCCACGGTGGCCCCGCAGCGGCGGCAGACCAGGTGGTGGTGGTGCTCGGCGGAGGCGCAGCGGCGGTAGACAGCCTCGCCCGTCCCGGTGCGCAGGACGTCGACCTCGCCGGCGTCGGCGAGCGACTGCAGCGTCCGGTACACGGTGGTCAGCCCGATGCCGTCGCCGACGCGGCGCAGCTCCTCGTGGATGTCCTGGGCGGAGCGGAAGTCGTCGAGCCGGTCGAGCAGGGCGGAGACGGCGGCCCGCTGGCGGGTGGCGCGCAGCACTCGTGTGGCCGGGGCCTGCTGGGCCTGGTTCATCGCCCCTCCTCCGCGTGCGCGACGGCGTCGACGACGATGTGCGCGAGGTGGTCGTCGACGAGGGAGTAGACGACCTCGCGGCCGTGCCGCTCGCCGTGCACCACCCCGGCGGACTTGAGCACCCGCAGGTGCTGGCTGATCAGGGGCTGGGTGACGCCGAGCGCGTCGACGAGGTCGTGCACGCAGCGCGGGGACTCCTGGAGCTGCAGCACGATCGCGATGCGCACGGGGGCGGCCAGCGCGCGCAGCAGGTCGCCCGCGGCCTCGAGGGTGCGGGGGGTGCGCACGGGGGCGGGCGCGGCCCGCCCGCCCGCGTGGTCGGACTGGTCAGCGTGCTCGGACTGCTCGGCCACGATCGACATCCGTCTTCCCCATCCTGCGGCCCGCCAGTCGGTATCGAGTATCGATGTCACCGGCCGCGACCCCATGGTAGGCCGTCTAGGGTTCGCGTCCGTGCTGCTCCTGTGCCGCTTCGCGGTCGACCCCGCCGACGCCCCCGCCTTCCTCGCCCGCGGCACCCGCGCCCTGGAGCTGCTCACGGCCGCGGAGGGGGCGCTGGACGGCCGGCTGGGCCGCGCCGTCGACGACCCGGGGCGCTGGGTGCTGGCCGTCCGGTTCGCGAGCGTCGACGCCTACCGGCGCGCCCTGTCCCCGTTCCCGGTGCGCGAGCACGTGGTGCCGCTGCTGTCCGAGGCGCTGGCCGACGAGCCCGCGACCTACGAGACGCTGGTCGACGCCGCGGCCGGTACGGCGACGGAGTTCCCCAGCCTCCTGGCGTGAGCGGCCGGTCGCTACCCTGGGTGCTTCGTTCGTTCCCCTCGCTCAGGAGTACCGCCCCGTGGCCAGCTCGCCCAGTTCCGCCAAGATCGAGACCATCGTGTCGCTCGCCAAGCGTCGCGGCTTCGTCTTCGCCTCCGGCGAGATCTACGGCGGTACGCGGTCGGCGTGGGACTACGGCCCGCTCGGCGTCGAGCTCAAGGAGAACATCAAGAAGCAGTGGTGGCGCTTCATGGTCACCGGCCGCGACGACGTCGTGGGCCTCGACTCGTCGGTGATCCTGCCCCGCCAGGTGTGGGTCGCGTCCGGGCACGTCGGCGTGTTCACCGACCCGCTGGTCGAGTGCCAGAGCTGCCACAAGCGCTTCCGCGCCGACCAGCTCGCCGAGGAGTACGTCGAGCGCACCGGCAAGGCCGCCACCGAGGACGACCTGTCCGACGTCCCGTGCCCCAACTGCGGCACCCGCGGCCAGTACACCGAGCCGCGCGACTTCAACATGATGCTCAAGACGCACCTCGGTCCGGTCGAGACCGAGGAGGGCCTGCACTACCTGCGGCCCGAGACCGCGCAGGGCATCTTCGTCAACTTCCTCAACGTGCAGACGACCTCGCGCAAGAAGCCGCCATTCGGCATCGGCCAGATGGGCAAGAGCTTCCGCAACGAGATCACCCCCGGCAACTTCATCTTCCGCACGCGCGAGTTCGAGCAGATGGAGATGGAGTACTTCGTCGAGCCCGGCACCGACGAGGAGCTGCACCAGTACTGGATCGACCAGCGCACCGACTGGTACGTCGACCTCGGCATCGCGCGGGAGAACCTGCGGCACTACGAGCACCCGAAGGAGAAGCTCTCCCACTACTCCAAGCGCACCGTCGACGTGGAGTACCGCTTCAACTTCCAGGGCCAGGAGTGGGGCGAGCTCGAGGGCGTCGCCAACCGCACCGACTTCGACCTCACGACGCACTCCAACCACTCCGGCGTCGACCTGTCGTTCTACGACCAGGCGTCGGGCACGCGGTACCGGCCGTACGTGATCGAGCCGGCTGCGGGCGTCGGCCGGTCGATGATGGCGTTCCTCATCGAGGCCTACACCGAGGACGAGGCGCCCAACGCGAAGGGCGGCGTCGACAAGCGCGTCGTGCTGCGGCTGGACCGCAGGCTCGCGCCGGTCAAGGCCGCGGTGCTCCCGCTGAGCCGCAACGCCGACCTCTCGCCCAAGGCCCGCGACCTCGCGGCGCAGCTGCGGAAGAACTGGAACATCGAGTTCGACGACGCGGGCGCCATCGGCCGCCGCTACCGCCGCCAGGACGAGATCGGCACCCCGTTCTGCATCACGGTCGACTTCGACACGCTCAACGACGAGGCCGTGACGATCCGCGAGCGCGACTCGATGGCCCAGGAGCGCGTGGCCCTGGACCAGGTCGAGGGCTACCTCGCCGGGCGCCTGCTCGGCTGCTAGCGCCGGTAGGCGAGGAGCTGCACGCCCAGCTCGGCCTCGGTGCGCCGGAGCTGGGCGAGCTGCTCGTCGGTCAGCGGTGCGTAGGGGGACTCCGGCTCGTAGGCGACGAGCGGGCAGCCCAGCTGCGCCTCCAGGGTCCGGACCCTGGCCAGCGCGGTGTCGTCGAGGTGCGCAGGATTCATGGCGCAGAGCGTAGGACCCCCCGGCCGGGGCGGCGAGCGGATCGCCGTCCCGACCGGGTGAGCGGGCCCGTCAGACGGGGGCGGGCAGCAGGCGGTCGAGCAGGTCCTGCATGGTGACCAGGCCGAGCAGCTCGCCGCCGGACTCCACGAGCGCGAGGTGGTTGCGCTCCTCGCGCATCGCCCGCAGCGCGTCGTGGATGGCGGTGTCGGCCGAGAGGGTGGCCACCGGCCGCATCAGGTCGGCCGCGGTGGTGCCGGCCGGGCCCGCGAGCGCGTCGCGGACGTGCACCACGCCCACCGGCTCCCCGTCGCGGTCCACGACGAGCCGCAGGTGCCCGCTGGTGCGGGAGGCCTCGCGGATCGCCTCGACGTCGGCGTCGGCCGGGACCCAGGAGACCTCGGCCCGCGGACGCACGATGTCGCGCAGCGGGGCGCGGTCGACGTCGAGTGCGGAGAGGATCTGGTCGCGCTGCTCGGAGTCCAGCGCCCCGGTGCTGGCCGAGTGGTCGACCAGCTCGCGCAGGTCGTCGGGGTTGCGGCCCTCGCCCAGCTCGTCGACCGGCTCCACGCCCACGCGGCGCAGGAACCAGTTGGCCATGCCGTTGAGCGCGAGCAGCAGCGGCCGGGTGAGGACCATGAACCCGCGCATCGGCAGCGCGAGCAGCGTGGCCGAGCGCTCCGGGTGCGCGATGGCCCACGACTTCGGCGCCATCTCGCCCACGACGAGGTGCAGGAACGTGACGACGATCAGCGAGAGCACGAACGCGAGCACCCCGGCGACGCCCTCGTTCAGCCCACCGAACAGCGGGGCCAGCAGCGACTCGACGGCCGGCTTGCTCACGGCGCCGAGGCCGAGCACGCACAGCGTGATGCCCAGCTGCGAGCCCGCGAGCAGCAGCGACAGGTCCTTGGCGCTGGCCAGCGCCGCCCTGGCCGCGGCGCTGGTCTCCGCGGCCTCCTCCAGCCGGTAGCGGCGGGCCGCCACGAGCGCGAACTCGATCGCCACGAAGAACGCGCTCAGGGCGACCAGCGCGACCGTGATCCACAGGGACACCGCGACGCTCATGCCGACACCTCCTCGTCCACGTTCCCGGCGACCGGGACGAACGCCAGCCGCACGGTGGCCGGCACGCGCCGCTCCACCGTGCAGACGGTGGCGGTCAGGCGCCGCTCACCGGCCTCCAGCTCGACGGTGTCGCCGACCTCGGGCAGCTTCTGCAGCCGGTCGATGACCAGCCCGCCGATGGTGTGGAACTCCCCACCGGGCAGGTCGGCGTCGACGAGGCGCTCCACCTCGTCGATGTTGTACGTGCCGGGCACGGTCCACTCGCCGTCGCCGACGCGGATGGCGTCGCGACCCGCGGGGTCGTGCTCGTCGGTGATCTCGCCGATCAGCTCCTCGGCGATGTCCTCCATCGTGATGACGCCGGCCAGGCCGCCGTACTCGTCGACGACGCAGGCGAACTCGTCGTCGGCCTCGCGCAGCCGCTCCAGCACCGCGGGCAGCGGCAGCGACGCCGGCACCATGACGGCGGTGCGGGCGGCGTCGGCCACCCGCACGGCGGTGAGGTCGCGGCCCTCCAGGGCGAGGACGTCGCGCAGGCAGATGACGCCCACGACGTCGTCGGCGCCGTCGCCGAGCACCGGCAGCCGGGAGTGCCCCGACGCCATGATCTCGACGAGCCGGGCCACGGTCTGGTCGGCCTGCACCGAGGTGACGCGCGGTCGGGGGATCATCGCGGCGCGGGCCGTGCGGTCGGTGAAGTCGAGCACGCGGTCGAGCAGCACCGACAGCTCCTCGTCGATCTCCCCGGCGTCGCGGGACTCGTCGACGATGGCCTCCAGGTCGCGCAGCGTCGCCGAGTGCTCGACGTCGTGCACCGGCTCGATCCGCAGCGCCCTGAGCAGCAGGTTCGACGCCGCGTCGAAGATGCGGATGAGCCAGCCGAACAGGCGCAGGTAGACCGCGGTGGACAGCGCGAGCGCGCGGGCCACCGGCTCGGGCCGGGAGATGGCGAGGTTCTTCGGGAACAGCTCACCGAAGACCATCTGCACGACGGTGGCGAACAGCAGCGCGAGGACGGTGCCGACCGCGATGCCGACGCCCTGGGGGACCCC
Organism: Pseudonocardia petroleophila; assembly: GCF_014235185.1. NCBI lineage: Bacteria > Bacillati > Actinomycetota > Actinomycetes > Pseudonocardiales > Pseudonocardiaceae > Pseudonocardia > Pseudonocardia petroleophila. Next base: position 3,285,826 of record NZ_CP060131.1, read on the forward strand.
GACGCCGCCGAGCAGCGTGCCGATGCTGGAGCCGATCAGCGGCTCGGCCACGTAGCCGACCAGCAGACCGGTGACGGTGATGCCCAGCTGCGCGCCGGAGAGCATGAACGAGGTGCGGTCGGTGATGCCCAGTGCCCGCTTCGCACCGGCGTCACCCGCCGCTGCGCGGGACTTGAGCCGGGAGCGGTCGACGGCCATGTAGCCGAATTCCTGGGCCACGAAGTAGCCGGTCAGCGCGGTGATCGCGAGGACCACGACGACGCCGAGGAGGAGGGATGCAACGGTGCTGATCATGTGAACCGCCCTGCGAGGACGGTGCACGTACTGTCGGACGGATCCATGGTTCCTGTCTTCGGGGATGGGCGATTCGCCCGGTTCAACGTCGCGTTCGCGGTGGTGGTTCCCGGTACCGCGCGCGATCACACCCACGGTACGGCCCCCGGCATCCGTCGCCGCCATCGCATGACGCCCGATCCGGGTGCGGCGCGCCGTGGCGAGCGGCCGGTTGTGGCTACGCTGGTCGGCGTGACCGCTTCCCTGCGTGACCTCGGCTCGTCCCTGCGTCGCCTCGCCGGCTCGGGGGTCGGCGTGGTCCGGGTGCTCGACCGCCACGGCTTCGGCACCGTCGAGAGCGGACAGATGGTCGTCGGCACGGCCGCGGGCGAGAGCGCGGGCGTGCTCTACCGCGGGGCGCTCGACGACTCCGCGCTGCCGCTGGTCGCCGCCTCGGCCGACGGCCCGCAGACCCGCGAGGCGCACGTCGCCGAGTCCGCCGCGATCGACGCCGGGCTGGCCTGCGCGGGCGGCGCCACGCTGCTGGGGCACCCGCTGCCCGTCGGGCACGCCGAGGTGCTCGGGGCCGCGCTGGAGAACGGTGAGCCCGCGGCACTGGTCTCCACCGCCGACGGCGCCACCGCGATCGTGCTCACCGGACCCGAGCTGACGACCGTCACCGGCGCCCTGGGCTCCGACGCGCTCGACGAGTCGGCCGCCACCGCCGCCCGCACCCTGCTGCGCCGCGGCGCCACCGTCACCGAGCAGATCCCCACCGAGGCCGGCGACCTGCTGCTCGACCTGTGGGTCCCGGTGCCGTCGGTGCTGGTCGTGGGCGCCGGGGCGATCGGCGACGCGCTCGCCGCGCAGGCCGCGCTGCTGGGCTGGACGTCGCGGTCGGAGTCCGACCTCGACGCCACCGTCGCCGCGGTCGAGGCCTTCACCGCGGCCGACGTCCTCGTGCTGCTCGACCACGACCCTGCCTTCGACGCCGCGCTGCTCGCCGGCCTGCGCCACGGCCGCGGCTTCCTCGGCGCACTGGGCTCGCGGCGCACGCAGGCGGCGCGCCGCGAGCGGCTGCTCGCCTCGGGCGTCACCGAGGAGGAGCTGGCCGCGGTGCACGGTCCCGTCGGCCTCGACATCGGCGCCCGCACCCCCGCCGAGACGGCCGTGTCGATCGTCGCGCAGGTCGTCGCGGCCCGGGCCGGCCGGGGCGGTACCGCGCTCGCCGCGTCCCCGGGCCGGATCGGCGCATGAGCGTCCCCGGCCCCGAGGCGCCGACGGTCCGCCTGGGCCGCCCGGAGCGCCGGCGCGTGGGCTGGTTCTCCCGGCTCGTGGCCGGGGCGCTGCTGCTGGCCGTGCTCATCGTCGGGGGCACGGCGTTCCGGGTGTGGCAGGTGGCGCGCGTCGACGACCGCCGCGCCGTCGACGCCGTGATCGTGCTCGGGGCCGCCCAGTACGACGGCGAGCCCAGCTCGATCTTCTCCTGGCGGCTGCGGCACGCGCAGGTGCTCTACGAGGAGGGCGTCGCTCCGCTCATCGTCACCACCGGCGGGTCCGCCGAGGGCGACGAGTTCACCGAGGCCGCGGCCGGGCGGGCCTACCTGATCGACCGCGGCGTCCCGGCGTCGGCGATCGTCGCGGTGGGGGAGGGCTCCGACACCCTGGGCAGCCTGGAGGCGGTGGCCGACCGCGCCGAGGCCGACGGCTGGAGCAGCGCGCTCGTCGTCAGCGACCCGTGGCACTCGCTGCGCGCCCGCACGATGGCCCGTGACGCCGGGCTCGACGCCTGGAGCTCGCCCACCCGCAGCGGACCCGCGGTGCAGACCCGCGAGACGCAGTTCCGCTACATCCTGCGCGAGACCGCGGCGCTGCTGTTCTACCGGCTGACGCACGCCTCGGTCGACACCGGCTCGGACTCCGGCCTCGGCTGACTTGTACACGGACCACGACCGCGAACGCCGGCTCCCCGAGCCGCCCAAGACCGGCAGCGAGCGCCGCACGCCGTTCTCCCGGGACCGCGCCCGCGTGCTGCACTCCGCCGCGCTGCGCCGCCTGGCCGGGAAGACGCAGGTCGTGGGGCCGGGGGAGGGCGCCGAGATCAGCGGGGTGCCGCGCACCCGCCTCACGCACTCCCTGGAGGTCGCGCAGATCGGGCGGGGGATCGCCGAGGAGCTGGGCTGCGACCCCGACGTCGTCGACACCGCCGGGCTCGCCCACGACATCGGGCACCCGCCGTTCGGGCACAACGGCGAGGTCGCGCTCGACGCGTGGGGCGCGTCCTGCGGCGGGTTCGAGGGCAACGCGCAGACGCTGCGGATCCTCACCCGGCTCGAACCCAAGATCGACCACGGCGACGTCTCGGCCGGGCTCAACCTCACCCGGGCCACGCTCGACGCGTCGGCGAAGTACCCGTGGGAGCGCCGCCCCGGATCCCCCAAGTACGGCGCCTACGCCGACGACGCCGCGGTGCTCGCCTGGGTGCGCGAGGGCGCGCCCGACGGGCGGCGCAGCATCGAGGCGCAGGTCATGGACTGGTCCGACGACGTCGCCTACTCGGTCCACGACGTCGAGGACGGGATCCTGTCCGGCCGCATCGACCTCGCGGCGCTCGGCTCGGCGCACGAGCGCTCGGCGCTGGGGGTCACCGCCGTCACGGTGTTCGGCGCCGACGCCGACGCCCTTGAGGAGGCCGGGGACGTGCTGCTCGCCCTGCCCGTCGTCGATGCGGTGCGCGGGTTCACCCCGGCCACGGCGACCTCGTCGGCGCACATCGCGCTGAAGCGGCTCACCAGCATCCTCGTCGGGCGGTTCGTCCTCGCCGCCGTCGACGCCACCCGTGCGGCGCACGGCGACGGCCCGCTCGTCCGCTACGCCGCCGACCTCGTCGTTCCGCCGCACGCGGCCGCGGAGGTGGCGCTGCTCAAGTCGGTGGCCCTGCGCTACGTGATGAGCGACCCGCAGCGCCTGGTGATGCAGACGGGCCAGCGCGCGCTGCTCGCCGAGCTGGCCGACGCCCTGCTCGCCGGGGCCCCCGCCACGCTCGACCCGGTGTTCGCCGAGGACTGGGCGGCGGCCCCGGACGACGCCGCCCGCCGGCGCGTCGTCGTCGACCAGGTGGCGGTGCTCACCGACCAGCAGGCGTACGCGCGGCACGCGGCGCTCGTCGCGGAGCACTCCCCTCGGTAACGGGCATGGTGGACATCGTGCGCACCCTCGGAAACGTCCTGTGGTTCCTGCTCGCCGGCTGGTGGCCGGCGATCCTCCACGCCGTCGCCGGGGTGATCGCCTGCGTGCTGGTCGTCACGATCCCGTTCGGCATCGCGTCGTTCCGGCTCGCCGGGTACGCGCTGTGGCCCTTCGGCCGCCGCGTCGAGGTGCACCGCGGGGCCGGCCTCGCGCTCGTCCCGCTGGGCACCCGGGTCGTCGACGCCGACCGCGCCGACGTCCCCGGGTACCGGGTGGCCGCCTGAGCCGGGCCGCGGGATCCGCCGGCCGGCGGATCCGCTGTGATCCGCGTCATCCTCCGTCACGTCCCGGTGCCCGTCCCCGTCCGACGGGTACCGACGAAGGAGGTCGACATGGGACGGATTCCCGCGGTGTCCGAGGGTGACGCCGGAGTGCTCGGGCGGCTGGTCTACCGGGTCGCACGACGGCGGTTCGGGGCGGTGCCCGAGCCGGTCGCGGTCGCGCGGCACCACCGCGGCCTGTTCTGGGCGGGGCTGGTGTCGGAGCTGGCCTACGAGCGGGCCGCGCGCGTGCTGCCGGTGCGGCTGCGCGACCTGGCCGTGTACCGGGTGGCGACGGTGGTCGGCTGCTCGTGGTGCGTCGACTTCGGCACGATGCTGCAGCGCCTGGAGGGCCTCGACGTCGAGCGGCTGCGGCACGTCGACGACTACGCCACCCACCCGCTGTTCACCGCCGACGAGCGGCTGGCGCTGGCCTACGCCGACGCCGTGACGGCGCTGCCGACGACCGTCACCGACGACCAGGTGGCCGCGCTGGAGGCGGCGCTGGGCCGGGCCGGGCTGATCGAGCTGACGCACGCGATCGCGCTGGAGAACATGCGGGCGCGCAGCAACCACGCGCTCGGGATCACCGACCAGGGGTTCGACGCGGCGTGCGCCGTGCGATCTTCGCGGGGTTGAGCACCCCGTAGACGCCGACGACCCGCCCGCCGTCGACCGAGAGGACGGTGACGGCGGCCGGGTCCCCGGTGACCAGCCCGAGCTCGCCGTTGACGGACACGACCTCGCCGCGGAGCATCCCCGGCCCGTAGCGGGCCAGCAGGCCGAGCAGCAGCCGCGCGACCTTGTCGGCACCGTGCACGGGGCGGCGGGCGGCGGCCACCTCGCCGCCGCCGTCGTTGACGAGCACGACGTCCGGGTGCAGCACCGCCAGCAGCGCGGGGAGATCGGCCCGGGCCATCGCGTCGGCGAACGCGGCCAGCACCTCCTGCTGCTCCCCGGTGCGCGCCCGCGCCGGGGCCGGGGTGCCCTCGACGATCCTCCGGGCGCGGGCCGCGTGCTGGCGGGCCGTCGCCTCCGGGCAGTCCAGCACCCCGGCGATCTCGCCGTAGGGCAGGGCCAGCGCCTCGTGCAGCACGAACGCCACCCGCTGCGGGGCGGTGAGGCGCTCCAGCACCACCATCGCCGCCATCCGCACGTCCTCGTGCCGGACGACGGCGAGCAGCGGGTCGTCCGGGTCGTCGCCGGTGACGATCGGCTCGGGCAGCCACGGCCCCGCGTAGCGCTCGCGGCGGGCGGCGGACGAGCGCAGCCGGTCCAGGCACAGCCGCCCGACGACCGTCGTCAGCCAGGCCCGCAGGTCGTCCGGCGCGGTCTGCCGGGCGGCGTAGCGCAGCCAGGCCTCCTGCACGGCGTCCTCCGCGTCGGCGAGCCGGCCGGTGATCCGGTAGCCCGCCCGCAGCAGGTGGGGCCGGTGCTCCTCGAACGCTGCGGGATCCGCGATCACCGGGCCAGCGTAGAGACCGGCAGCGGCTCGCCGGGGCAGTCCTCGAGCACCCGGGCGATCGCCTCGGACTCCGCCGCGGTGACCCACAGCCCGTAGGTCGCCTTCACCGCCACCTGCCGCGCGACGTACGCGCACCGGTAGCCCCGCGACGGCGGCAGCCAGGTCGCCGCGTCGCCGTCGCCCTTGGAGCCGTTGGTCGGGCCGTCGACGGCGAGCAGGTTGAGCGGGTCGTTGGCGAGCAGCTCGCGGGTGTCCTCGTCGAGCTGCTGCGCACCGGTCTGCCAGGCGTTCGACAGCGCGACGACGTGGTCGATCTGGACGTCCGCGCTGGTCGCCTCGCCGCGCAGGAACGGCACCCCGTCACCGGTGTAGGGATCGAGCAGGGCGCCGGAGAGGACCACGCAGTCGCGGGTGCCCGGCTTGAACTCCACGGAGGTCAGGTCGCGGGCCAGTACCTGGTTGCGCTGGTCGCAGCCGTCGCGGTCGACGTCGGCCCAGCGCTGGCCGAACTGCTCGCGCTCGTAGCCGGTCTTCGGGGCCCGCCCCTTCACCGGCAGGGCGGCGAGCGCGGTGGCGGCGTCCCCGGTCGGGGCGGGGGCGGAGGTGGAGGGCAGGGTCGGGAAGTCGTACTCGGAGAGGTCGGGGAGCTCGAACCCGGCACACCCGGAGAGCAGCAGGACGGACAGGAGAACGGGGAGCAGGGACCGGCGCACCGGACCCAGGATGGCGGATCCGGCATCCCGGGCCCCGGCGCCGCGCCGTCCGTTCGGCGCACGCACGACGACGGCGCGGCACCCCCGTCCGGGGATGCCGCGCCGTCGTGGTCGAACGTGGGTCAGGCGGCCGAGCGCCGTCCGCCCGAACGCGGGCGACCGGCGGCACCGCTGCGCCCGCCGGAGCCGCGCGGGGCACCGGCGCCGCCGGCCCCGCCGCGCGAGCGGCGGCCGTTGCCGCGGGGCTGCTGCGCCGGCTTCGGCGGCTCGATGATCGGCACCCCGGACGGGATGCGCGCACCGGTCACCTCGGCCAGCGCGGCGTCGCCGGGGGCGACGTCGGTGTGCGTGGCCTTCACGCCGGCGAGCCGGGTGAGCCGCTCGACGTCGCGGCGCTCCTGCGGCGTGACCATCGTGACGACGACACCGGAGTCCCCGGCCCGGGCGGTGCGACCCGCGCGGTGCAGGTAGTCCTTCGGGTCCGCCGGCGGGTCGACGTGCACGACGAGCGACACGTCGTCGACGTGGATGCCGCGGGCGGCGACGTCGGTGGCGACCAGCACGGGCGTCTGCCCGTCCTTGAAGTCGGCGATCGCGCGGTTGCGGGCGTTCTGCGCCTTGCCGCCGTGCAGCGCTCCGGCGTTGATGCCGTCGCGGCGCAGCGTCTTGACCAGCCGGTCGACGCCGTGCTTGGTGCGCACGAACAGGATGGTGCGCCCGTCGCGGGCCGCGATCTCGGTGATCACGCGCGGCTTGGTGGACAGGTCCACGTGCAGCACGTGGTGGTCCATCGTCTCCACCTGCGCGGTGGAGGAGGCGATCGACCGCGTCACCGGGTCGGTCAGGTACTGGCGCACCAGGGTGCCGACCTCGCCGTCGAGCGTGGCGGAGAACAGCAGCCGCTGGCCGTCGGCCGGGGTGAGGTCGAGGATCTTGCGGACCTGCGGCAGGAAGCCCATGTCGGCCATGCGGTCGGCCTCGTCGATCGCGGTGATCTCGACGCCGGACAGGTCGCAGGTGCGCTGCGTGGTGTGGTCGGTGAGCCGGCCCGGGGTGGCGACCAGCAGGTCGATGCCGCGGTTGAGCTCGGCGACCTGCCGGTTGAACGACATCCCGCCGACGACCGAGGTGGTGGTGAGCCCGAGCGCCCTGGCGAACGGGGTGAGCGCATCGACGACCTGCGTCGCCAGCTCACGGGTGGGCACCAGGACCAGGCCGCGCGGGCGACGGGCCTGCGAGCGGCCACCGGCGAGCCGGGACAGCAGCGCGAGGCCGAAGGCCAGCGTCTTGCCGGAGCCGGTCTGGCCGCGGCCGAGCAGGTCGCGCCCGGCGATGGTGTCCGGCAGCGTGGCGGCCTGGATCGGGAACGGCTCGGTGAAGCCCTCCGCGGCCAGGGCCTTGACGACCGGCTCGGGCAGGCCGAGCTGGGCGAACGTGGGCATGCCGGACTCCGGCACGGTCCACAGCACCTCGGGCGGGGCCGGGGTGCTCGGCGCGGTGGGGCGCGCCGGTCCGCGGGAGCGGCCCGACGTGGGACGCCCGCCGCCACCGGAGCGGCGCGGGCGCGAGCTCGCCGACGAGAAGTTCGCACGGCGAGAAGAACTGGGGGAAGACAAGTAGGAAAACCTCCGGGACGTGGCACGTCAGCACGGAGAGGCAGCGCCGAGATGGCGGCGGCTGAGATCTCGAGGGACGAGCCCGGGCGCAGACGTTGCGCCCTGAATGGGTACTGCGGGTGCGCCCTGGTGGGGACGGCCGGAAGAGACGGGCCGGGCGCTCGTGATCGAGTCTAGCCGCCCGGCCCGCCGACCTCCGACCGCTACGCCTGTGACGTTCCCATCCCGAGCGCGACGAGCAGCTCCGGCAGCAGCGTGTCGGGCTGTCCGACCTCGGGCGGCAGCCCCTTCGCGGTGAACCACTCGCCGATCCGCCGCACGTCGCGGGCCAGGAAGTCGGGCCCCTGCGGGTTGCCCACGACGTCCACGACCTGCGGCAGGTCGATCAGCACGAGCCGCCCGCGGTGGACGAGGACGTTGTAGGCGGACAGGTCGCCGTGGGTCAGGCCGTGGCGGGCCAGCCCGAGCAGCGCGTCGACGAGCTGGTGCCACAGATCACAGAGCTCGTCCGGGTCGGGGCGGCACTGCGCGAGCCGCGGGGCGGCGGTGCCGTCCGGGTCGCCCACGAACTCCATGAGCAGCTCCGTGCCCGCGCACTGCACCGGGTAGGGGACGGCGACGCCGTTGCTCCACAGCAGCGACAGCGCGGCGAACTCCGCCCCCGCCCACTGCGCGGCGAGCAGGTCGCGGCCGAACGCGGTGCGCCCGGCCATCGCGCGGGTCTCCCGCGAGCGCCGGACGCGCCGGCCCTCCAGGTAGCCCGCGTCGCGGTGGAACATGCGGTGCTCGGCGGTGCGGTAGCGCTTGACCGCCATGACCGCACGACGGTCGGTGCCGGGCACCGCGCGTTCCAGCAGCCCGACGTCGGCCTCCTTGCCGGACTTGAGCGCGCCGAGCTCGGTGTCGACCGCGGCGTGCTCGGTGACCACCCAGCGCGGCACCGGGTCGGGGCCGTGCTCGGCGCCGTCCCATGTGGACCAGCGGTCGCCGTCGGGCGGGCCGTCGATCTCGGCGCCGGCCCGCTCGTCGAACGCGGAGGGGTCGGTGCGGTGCCGGGGACGGGGTTCGTCGTCGTCGAAACGGCGGCGCTTGCGGATGGGCTCGTACAACGGGGGTCTCCTCGAGAGGGCGCCCCGGCGCGAGTCAGCGCGGGGCGGGGATCGGACGGGCGCGCAGCACGTCCGGGACGGTCGTGGACATCACGCACACCTCCTCACCTCTCGGGTCGCGCACAGCGTCGCGCACCCGCCGGCCCGCGCACCACCGATTAACCGGCGGAGCGGTTGGGACGGCGCGGGACCGGGCACGCTCGGGCATGAAGGCATATGTGTTCACGCAGTACGGCGGCCCCGAGAACCAGGAGATCCAGGAGCTCCCGACCCCCGAGCCGGGCCCGTCGGAGGTGCGCATCGCGGTGCGCGCGGCCGGGGTGAACCCGGTCGACTGGAAGATCCGCCAGGGGCACATGCGCGAGTTCCTGCCCCGCGACATGCCCGCGGTGCTCGGCTCCGAGGCGGCGGGCGTCGTGGAGGCCGTCGGGCAGGACGTCGACGGGTTCGCCGTCGGCGACGAGGTGTTCGGCAGCACCGCGTCGAACTCGGGCGCCTACGCGGAGCAGGCGCTGCTCAGCGCGGCCGCGACGGCGCGGAAGCCCGCGGGGCTGCCGTTCGCCAGCGCCGCCGTGCTCCCGGTGGCCGGGGCCACCGCGTACGACGGCATCACCCAGCTGGAGCTGGACGCCGGTGCGACGCTGCTGATCAACGGCATCGGCGGGGGAGTCGGGGTGGTGGCGGCCCAGCTCGCCCGCGACCGCGAGATCACCGTCGTCGGCACGGCGTCGGAGGACAAGCGTGAGCTCGTCGAGTCCCTCGGCGCGATCCTCGTGCCCTCCGGCGACGGCGTGGCCGAGCGCGTGCGGCAGATCCTGCCCGACGGCGTCGACGCGATCCTCGACCTGGTGGGCGGCGACTCGCTGCGCGCGGTCGCCGACCTGTGCGCCGACCGCTCGCGGATCGTCACCGCGGCCGACCCGGGCACCGCGGAGGAGGTCGGCGGCGTGCCGATCGAGCGCGACCGCACCTCCACCGTCCTCGACGCCGTGGTGGCGCTCGTGGCGCAGGGCAAGATCGACCCGCACGTCAACGAGACGTTCCCCCTCGACGACGCGGGCTCCGCGCTCGCCTCCGTCGAGGCCGGGCACGCCCGCGGCAAGGTCGTGCTGGAGATCGGCTGATGTGAGTGATCTCCGGTCGGGGTGTGGGCCCGGGGGCCGCCCGGGTACGCGGCGGTATGTCGAAAGAGCAGAACGTCGCCACGCAGGAGAAGGCCGCTGCACACATCAACGCCGGCGAGATCGACGCCGCGATGGACACCCTGTTCGCGATCGACGCAGTCGACCACGACCCCGCTCCGGGGCAGGGTCCGGGACGGGAGGGCTTCCGCGGCTTCTTCCGGACCCTGACCACGGGGTTCCCGGACGCCCACCTCGAGCCGCAGACGATGGTCGTCGACGACGACAGCGTCGCGTTCGCCTACACCCTCACCGGCACGCACCGGGGTGAGTTCAACGGCGTCGCGGCGACCGGGAAGCGCATCGAGGTCCGTGGCCTCCAGATCGGGCGCTTCGTCGACGGGCAGATCGTGGAGCGGTGGGGCGCCACCGACGAGGCGGGCATCATGCAGCAGATTGGTGCCGCCCCGGGAGCGGACGAGGGCCTGGTGGACAAGCTCAAGAGCGCGTTCAACTGACCCCGGCGTCCGGGTCTCAGGCCGGCACGACCACGTGCAGCGCCGAGGGACCCGGGCGTTCGACGCGCATCCCGGCGCGGCGGGCGATCGTCGCCACCGCGGCCGCGTCGGCGGGCTCCGCGCGGGTGCCGGCGAGCAGCCGGGCCAGCCGCCCCTTGTGCGCCTTGTTGAAGTGGCTGATCACCGTGCGCGTCCCGTCCGGGCGCTCGGCGAGCACGTCGACGTCGACCGCGCCCGGCACGCGTGCGAGCGCGGCGTAGGAGCCCGAGCGCAGGTCGACGACCAGCTCGCCGTCGGCGACGGCGCGCAGCACCGGTTCCAGCAGCGGCCGCCACGCGGCGGCCAGGGTGCCGCGGCCGGGCAGCGCCGACCCGGCGGAGAGCCGGTAGGCCGGGATCGGGTCGTCGGCGCGCACGAGCCCGAACAGCGCCGAGCCGACGGCGAGGCGCTCGCGGGCCCGCCCGGCCGCGGCCCCGCGCAGCGAGCGCATGTCGAGCGCGTCGTAGAGGACGCCGGTGTAGCGGCGCAGCGCCGGCATCGTGGGGGCGGTCCGCAGCGCGGCGTTGCGCGCGATCTCGTCGTCCTGCTTCGGGGACAGGCCCAGCGCCGAGCGGGAGGCGTCCACATCGGAGGCGAGGGCGACCAGCGCGTCGACGAGGTCGGTGCGCAGCGGGTCGAGCTCCCGGTGGCTCAGGGCCGCCACGTCCAGCGGGGGGCCGTCGCCCCCGTCGATCTTGGTCTCCGACGGGGGGAGCAGCACGAGCACGACCCGAACGGTAGCCGGAGGGGTCGTTGTGCCCTGGTTGCGACCCCGTTACGGTCAGCGTCGTGACCCCCCTCGTGACCCGCCGGCATGTGGACTACATGCGCGTCACGAGCGCGGCCTGTCGACCCGGCCGCTGACCGACGCCGCACGCCCTTCCTCTCGTTCTCTGGAGACACGCATGTCCGAATCCTGGTCCTTCGAGACCAAGCAGGTCCACGCCGGTGCCGCCCCCGATCCCACGACGGGCGCGCGGGCCACCCCGATCTACCAGACCACCGCCTACCAGTTCCGCGACACCGACCACGCCGCCGCGCTGTTCGGGCTGGCCGAGTTCGGCAACATCTACACGCGGATCATGAACCCGACGCAGGACGTGCTGGAGCAGCGGATCGCCGCGCTCGAGGGCGGTGCGGCGGCCGTCGCCACGGCGTCCGGCCAGTCGGCCACCACGCTGGCGATCCTCAACATCGCCGAGTCCGGCGACCACATCGTCTCCAGCGCCGCGCTCTACGGCGGCACCTACAACCTGTTCCACTACACGCTGCCCAAGCTCGGCATCGAGGTCTCCTTCGTCGACCCCGACGACCTCGACGGCTGGCGCGGCGCCGTCCGGGAGAACACCAAGCTGTTCTTCGGCGAGACCGTGGGCAACCCGCGCAACAACGTGCTCGACATCCGCGCCGTCGCCGACGTCGCCCACGAGCTGGGCCTGCCCCTGCTCGTCGACAACACGGTGCCCACGCCGTTCCTGCTGCGCCCGATCGAGCACGGCGCCGACATCGTGATCCACTCGGCCACCAAGTTCCTCGGCGGGCACGGCACCGCGATCGGCGGCGTCGTCGTCGACTCGGGGACGTTCCCGTGGACCGAGCACTCCGAGCGCTTCCCCGGCCTCACCACGCCCGACCCCAGCTACCACGGCGCCGTGTTCACCGACGCCGTCGGCCCGATCGCCTACGCCATCAAGCTGCGCGTGCAGCTGCTGCGCGACATCGGCCCGGCCATCGCGCCGCTGAACAGCTTCCTGATCATCCAGGGCATCGAGACGCTGTCGCTGCGCATGGAGCGCCACACGTCCAACGCGCAGGCGCTGGCCGAGTGGCTGGAGGCGCGTGACGAGGTCGAGACCGTGTACTACGCGGGCCTGCCGTCGAGCCCGTTCCACGCCGCCGCGCAGAAGTACCTGCCGCGCGGTGCGGGCGCGATCGTGGCGTTCGACATCGTCGGGGGCGTCGAGGCGGGCAAGAGGTTCGTCGACGCGCTCGAGCTGCACAGCCACCTCGCCAACATCGGCGACGTGCGCAGCCTGGTGATCCACCCGGCCAGCACCACCCACAGCCAGCTCACCCCCGAGGAGCAGGCCGCCACCGGCGTGACCCCGGGCCTCGTCCGCCTGTCGGTGGGCCTGGAGCACGTCGAGGACCTCAAGGCCGACCTCGACGCGGGCTTCCGCGCGGCGAAGGGCGCATGATCGACGGGTGACGACGACTCTCGACCCCTCTCCCGCCACCGGTGCGTGGCGGGAGGGGGATCCCCCCGGCCGGCGCCGCTGGACCGCGCCCTTCCCGCTCCGCGTCGAGTCCGGCGCGGAGCTGCCGGACGTCCGGCTCGCCTACGAGACGTGGGGCGAGCTCGACGCCGACCGGTCCAACGCGGTGCTCGTGCTGCACGCCCTCACCGGCGACAGCCACCTCACCGGCCCGGCCGGTCCGGGGCACCCGACGCCCGGGTGGTGGGACACCCTCGTCGGTCCCGGGCGCCCGCTCGACCCGCAGCGGTGGTTCGTCGTCGCCCCCAACGTCCTGGGCGGCTGCCAGGGCAGCACGGGGCCGTCCACGACGTCCCCGGACGGGCGGCCGTGGGGGAGCCGGTTCCCGGTGCTGACCCCGCGCGACTCCGTGGCCGCGGAGACCGTGCTGGCCGACGAGCTGGGCGTCGGGGAGTGGGCGTGCGTGGTCGGCGGCTCGATGGGGGCGATGCGCGCGCTGGAGTGGGCCGCGACCGAGCCCGACCGCGTCCGGCGCCTCGGCCTGCTCGCCGGGCCCGCCGCGACCTCGGCCGACCAGATCGGGTGGGCGGCACCGCAGATCGCGGCGATCCGGGCCGACCCGGGCTGGCGCGGGGGCGACTTCTACGACGCCGCCCCCGGCGAGGGCCCGCACCTCGGCCTGGGCATCGCCCGGCGGATCGCGCACCTGAGCTACCGCAGCGGGTTCGAGCTGGCGGAGCGCTTCGGCCGGGACCCGCAGGACGGTGAGGACCCCTGGCGCGGCGGCCGCTACGCGGTGGAGAGCTACCTCGACCACCACGCGGCCAAGCTCGTCCGCCGCTTCGACGCCGGGTCCTACGTGCGGCTGACCGAGATGATGAACGCCCACGACGTCGGCCGCGGCCGCGGTGGCGTCGCTGCGGGGCTGGCCCGGGTCCGGGCGACGACGATGGTCGGCGGGGTCAGCTCCGACCGGCTCTACCCGCCCGCGCAGCAGGCCGAGCTGGCCGACGGGATCCCGGGCTCCGGCCCGGCCCGGATCATCGAGTCCCCCTACGGCCACGACGGGTTCCTCATCGAGGCCGACGCCGTCGGGGCGATGATCGCGGAGCTGCTGGAGACCTGACGGGGTTCAGCGCGCCCCGGCGAGCGCGACCACCACGGTGGCCGCGATGAGCAGCGCGGCCAGCACCGCGAGCAGGACGATCCACCGCCGCTCGTCGCGCGGGCCACCGGGCGCGGCCGGCGCCGGACGGGGGTTGCCGGTCGCCGGGGGCGCGTCGGTCGGGGGCGGGGCGAACGTCGTGACGGGCCCGGGTGCGGCGGGCCGCGAGGGCCGGTCGGGCACCGGCATCCGCTCGGTCCGCGGTTCCGCCGCGGGGGCGTCGACCGGGGTCGTGGGCGCCTCCTCGTCCGGGGTGTCCCCGTCCGCGGTGTCCCCGTCCCCCTCCGCCGTGTCCGCTCCGGCCTCGTCGACCGGTACCTCGGACGTCGCGACCGCGGTGCCGCTCTCCGCGGTGCGGCTCTCCGTGTCGTCGGCCTCCGTGTCGTCGGCCTCCGGGGGGTCGGTCCCCGGGTCGTCCGCGTCGTCGGGGACGGACAGGTCCGGGGCGGTGGGAGCGGGCGCGGTGGGCGCGGGTGCCGGGAGCGGCGCCGCGTCCAGGGCAGCGACGAGCTCGTCGGCGAAGTCGCGGGCGGTGTCCGGTCGGGCGTCCGGGTCCTTGGCCAGCACCCGGGCCAGCACCGCGTCGACGGCGGGGGAGAGCTCCGGGCGGTGCGTCGACGGGGGCAGCGGGTCCTCCCGGACGTGCGCGAGGAGCACCGCGAGCTCGTGGTCGCGCTCGAACGGGAGGTGGCCGGTCAGGCACTGGTAGACCAGGCCGCCGAACGCGTAGACGTCGGTCCGGCGGTCCAGCGGCCGGCCCGCGATCTGCTCGGGCGCGATGAAGTCGACCGAGCCCAGCACCTGCCCGGTCGCGGTCAGCGGCGGTCCGGCGGTGGCGCGCTTGGTGATCCCGAAGTCGCTGAGGTAGTAGTGGTCGCCGCCCCGGGGGCCGGTGGAGAACAGCACGTTGGCCGGCTTGATGTCGCGGTGCACCAGCCCGGCGTCGTGGGCGACCCCGAGCGCCCCCGCGAGCTGGTCGACCAGCACCCGCAGCCGGTCGTGGTGCAGCGGTTCGCCCGCCGCGAGCAGGTCGCGCAGGTCCCCCTGCTCGACGAAGCGCATGACGAGGAACAGCAGGCCGTCGGCCTCGCCGGCGTCGTAGACGGGGACGATGTGCGGGTGCTCCAGCTCCGCGACGATCTGGGACTCGCGCGCGAACCGGGTGCGGAAGGTCGGGGTGGACGCGAACTCGGGGTCGAGGACCTTCAGGGCGACGCGCCGGTGCAGGTGCAAGTGCTCGGCGAGGTAGACCGTGCTCATCCCGCCGCGACCGATCCGCCGGATCACGCGGTAGCCGGCGATCCGCGTCGGGTCGGGACTCACGTCGCGGCGGTGTCGAGGACCATGATCTCCCCGGCGTTGAGCAGCGACACATAGGCCCGGGACCCGTCGGGCAGCACCGAGATGCTCGACGGCCCGTCGCCCGTCGGGATGGTGGCGGAGACGGTGTTGGTGGCGGCGTTGACGACCGTCACGGTGTCGTCGTCGACGTTGGCGGTGTAGAAGAACCGGCCGTCGGGCGAGTACGCGATGTCCTGCGGCTTCAGGCCGACCGGCACGGTCGCCACCACGGTGGAGGTCGCGGTGTCGATCACCGACACCTCGTTGCTGTCGTAGTTGACGACGGACAGGCGGGTGCCGTCCGGGGACACGGCGATGCTGTGCGGGGAGACCCCGACCGGGATCTCCGCGGTGATCGCGCTGGTGGCGGTGTCGATCACGGACACGACGCCGGACTCGTGGTTGGCGGTGTAGAACACGCGCCCGTCGCGCCCGAAGGCCACCCAGTGCGGGTTGGGGGCCACGTCGATCTCCTGGCGGACCGACCCCGCGGCGAGGTCGATCACGTCGACGCGGCCGTCGTCGTGGCTCGGGACGTAGAGCAGGCTCCCGTCCGGGTTCGTCGACGAGGCGAACGGCCGCTTCCCGACGGGCACGGTCTCGACGATCGCGTTGGTCGCGGTGTCGAGCACGGAGACGAAGTTGATCGTGAAGTCGTCGTTGTAGATGCTCAGGTAGGCCTGCGAGCCGTCGGGGGAGAACGACACGAACCGGGGCGGCCCGGCCGGGACCGGGATCGTCGCGGTGATGCTGTTGATGGTCGTGTCGAACACGGTCACGACGCCCGCGTTGCGGTTGCAGATGTAGGCGAACCGGCCGTTGGGCGTCACGTGGACGTAGCCGGGGGTGGTGCCGCCGGGGAACGTGCCGAGCACCGACGGGATCGCGACGGCGGGCAGGATCTCCGCCGCCTCGACCGGGGGCACCGGCGCGGCCACGGGGCCGGCGTCCGTCGCCGCGGCGGACCCGGGGCCGAAGACCCGGACCACCGTGAGGACCAGCGCGACCAGCGACACCACGACGAGCGCGCTCAGGCCGATCAGCAGGGGGCTGCGGCGCGGGCGGGCGGGGGCGGGGTCGTCGACGGGCAGCGGCTGGGAGGACCGGTGCCGCCCGTCGGCGGAGGCGAGCCCCAGCGACTCCACGGGCAGCATCCGGCCGGGCCCCGACGGGGCGGGTGCCGCCTCCCGGACGGTCGGCGCGGCGGTCGGGGCGGGCGGACGCGGGTGCACGACGGTGGCCGCCTCGCCCGTGGCCCCCGCCGCGACGGCCGCGCGGGCCGCGGCGGCGAACTCGCCCGCCGAGGCGAACCGGTCGTCGGGCCGCTTGGCCATGCCCCGGGCGACGACCTCGTCGAGCGCGGGCAGGACGGTCCGGCTGACCGTGCTGGGCAGCGGCGGATCGGTGAACAGGTGGGCGTACATCAGCGCGGGCAGGTCCTCGCCGCTGAACGGCCGGGTCGCGGTGAGGCACTCGTAGAGCAGGCAGGCCAGCGAGTAGACGTCCGCGCGGCAGTCGACCGGCTGGTTGGAGAAGCGCTCGGGCGCCATGTAGTCGAGCGTGCCGATGGTCGCCCCGGTCATCGTCAGCGAGGTGCGGGCCGTCCCGATGGACCGGGCGATCCCGAAGTCGACGACGTAGACGAAGTCGTTCGCCGTGACGAGCACGTTGGACGGCTTGACGTCGCGGTGCACCAGCCCGTCGGCGTGCGCGGCGTCGAGGGCCTCGGCGATCTGCCCGATGAGGTGCACCGCGCGGGTCGGGGGGAGCGCCCCGTCCTCGGCGAGGATCTGGCCGATGTCGCGGCCGTCGACCAGGCGCATGTCGATGAACAGCCGCCCGTCGATCTCGCCGAAGTCGTGGATCGGGATCACGTGCGGCTCGCGCAGCCGGGCGGCGACGTGGGACTCCCGGCGGAACCGGCGCGTGTACTCCGCGTCGCCGGAGAACAGCTCCGGGAGCAGCTTGAGCGCCACCTCGCGGTCCCGGCGGGTGTCGTGGGCGCGGTACACCTCGCCCATCCCGCCGGACCCGAGGAGGTCCTGCACGACGTACTGGCCGAACTGTCGGGTGGTCATCGGCGCTCCGCACTCGGGCTGGTCGCTGTCCGTTCGCTGTGTCGCGCGTGCGAGGGGAAAGGTTACGGCGGCGCGGCCCCCGGTGGGTCAAGGCGAGATACCGGAACGACGGGACCGGGGGAGCGTCGCTACGCTGCTCCGGGTGCTGACCAGGATGTCGTCGTTGTTCCTCCGGACCCTGCGCGATGACCCCGCCGACGCGGAGGTACCGAGCCACAAGCTGCTCGTCCGCGCCGGCTACGTGCGCCGCGTCGCCCCGGGGATCTACACCTGGCTGCCGCTGGGGCTGAAGGTGCTGCGTGCGGTCGAGCAGATCGTGCGCGAGGAGATGGACGCCATCGGCGCCCAGGAGATCCAGCTGCCCGCGCTGCTGCCCCGCGAGCCCTACGAGGCCACCGGCCGCTGGACCGAGTACGGCCCGAACCTGTTCCGGCTCAAGGACCGGCGGGGCAACGACTACCTCCTCGGCCCCACGCACGAGGAGCTGTTCACGCAGGTCGTGAAGGGCGAGTACTCCTCCTACAAGGACTACCCGGTCACGCTGTACCAGATCCAGAACAAGTACCGCGACGAGGCGCGGCCCCGGGCGGGCATCCTGCGCGGGCGCGAGTTCCTCATGAAGGACTCCTACTCCTTCGACCTCGCCGACGAGGGCCTGTCGGCGTCCTACGCCGCGCACCGCGCCGCGTACGTGAAGATCTTCGACCGGCTCGGGCTGGAGTACGTCGTCGTCGCGGCGACGTCCGGGGCGATGGGCGGGTCGGCGTCGGAGGAGTTCCTGGCCGTCGCGCCCACCGGCGAGGACACGTTCGTCCAGAGCCCGGGCGGCTACGCGGCCAACGTCGAGGCCGTCACCACGACGGCGCCCCCGGAGATCCCGCTCGACGGGCTGCCCGAGGCGCAGGCGCACCACACCCCGAACACCCCGACGATCGAGTCGCTCGTCGACTTCCTCAACGGCGCCGGGCTGGGCCGCACCTTCACCGCGGCCGACACCCTGAAGAACGTGCTGGTCAAGACGCGCAACCCCGGTGAGCAGGAGTGGACGCTGCTCGGCGTCGGCGTGCCCGGCGACCGCGAGGTCGACATGAAGCGGCTGGAGGCCGCGCTGGAGCCCGCTGAGGTGGTGCTGCTCACCGACACCGACTTCGCGAGGAACGACTTCCTCGTGAAGGGCTACATCGGCCCGGTGGCGCTGGCCGCCAACGGGGTGCGCTACCTCGTCGACCCCCGCGTCGTCACCGGCACCGCGTGGGTCACCGGCGCCGACAAGGCCGACCACCACGTCGTCGACCTCGTCGCGGGCCGCGACTTCACCCCCGACGGCACGATCGAGGCCGCCGAGGTCCGCGAGGGCGACCCGGCCCCCGACGGCTCCGGGCCGCTCTCCGCCGCCCGCGGCATCGAGATCGGGCACGTGTTCCAGCTCGGCCGCAAGTACGCCGACGCCGCGCAGCTCGACGCGCTGGGCCCGGACTCCAAGCCCGTCCGCATCACGATGGGGTCCTACGGCATCGGCGTCTCGCGGCTCGTCGCGGTGATCGCCGAGCAGAACCACGACGACTCGGGCCTGTTGTGGCCGGCCGCCGTCTCGCCGTACGACGTGCACGTCGTCGTCGCGGGCAAGACCGAGGAGATCGCCACCGGCGGGGCCGCGCTGGCCGCCGACCTGGAGGCCGCCGGGCTGCGCGTGCTGCTCGACGACCGCAAGGCCTCACCGGGCGTCAAGTTCGCCGACGCGGAGCTGGTCGGCGTGCCGACGATCGTGGTCGCCGGTCGCGGGCTGGCGAACGGCGTGATCGAGGTCAAGGACCGCCGCAGCGGCGAGCGCGTCGAGATCGCGCTGGCCGACGCGGTCGCCCACCTGACGGGGCGGGCGACCGCCTAGCTCAGCGTTCGGCGACGAAGTCGACCGTGTTCCACCAGGCGTAGAGCGCGGCGGCGTCGGCCGAGCTCTGCGCCACGTAACCGATGGCCAGCGCGGCCTCGTCGGTCCAGAGCAGGTACGCGGTGCCCGTGTCGGCGTCGGTGAAGCAGGCCACCTGCCCGCCGAGCGCCCCGCTCTGCCGGGAGAAGACCGCGCGGTTGGACGCGCCGGCCGCGTTGCACTGCTCGATCGTGCCGGTCTCGCCCGGGATCCCCTCGACGTCGGCCAGGCTGGTGAACGTCGAGTCCATCTCCTCCACCGAGGCGTACCGGGCGAAGGTGGCGCTGGTCGGCCCGGTGCCGGAGGTGGGCGGGCCGGCGCACACGACGAACGCGGTCGTGCCCTCGAGCTGGTCGGGCTCGCAGTTGGCGGCGGAGTAGCCGGCCGGCAGCTCGGACAGGAGCAGCGTCGTCTCCGGGGTCGACGGGGCCGTCGTCGGGGCGACGGTCGTCGGCGGGACGGTGGTCGGCGGCGCCGCGACCGTCGAGGGCGGGGTGGGGGTGGTGCCGCTGCCGTTGCCCGTCGTCACGAAGAACACGATCGCGCCGCCGATCAGGGCCAGCGCGGCGACCACGGAGATCGCGATGAGGGCCGTGCGGTCCTTCTTCGGCGGGGGCTGATGCTGCGGGTAGGACGGGTACGACGGGTTCGACGGGTGCTGGCCGCCGCCCCAGTTCGGCTGCCCGTACGCGGTCTGCTGGCCGTACCCCGGCTGGCCGTACCCCTCCTGGCCGTACCCCTGCTGGCCGTACGCGGGCTGCTGCCCGTACGCCGGCTGGGCGCCGTACGCGGGCTGCTGGGCGCCCCACGGGTTGCTCGGGTTCGACGGGCTCGAGGGGTATTGCGGGTTCGACGGGTTCGAGGGCGCGTTCCACGTGGGCGGGATGACGGCGGTGGCCGGCTTGACCAGGTCGGGCCGGGACCCGCCGCCGAAGGCCACCGTGGCCCCCGAGGTGTTCGGGTCGGTGCCCCAGCCGCCGATCTCGGCGCGGGCCGCCGCGGCGAGCGCGCCCGCGCTGGCCGGGCGCTGCGCGGGGTCCTTGGCCATGCCCTGGGCGACGACCTTGTCGAGCCCGCTGGGCAGGTCCGGCCGGGTCGTGCTGGGGCGCGGCGGCGGGGCGTTGAGGTGGGCGTTCATCAGCGTCGCCATGTCGCCCTCGAAGGGCGGGCGCCCGGTGAGCGACTGGTGCAGCACGCAGGCCAGCGCGTAGACGTCGGCCTTCGGGTCGCCCTCGACACCGGCGAAGCGCTCGGGCGCGATGTAGGCCAGCGAGCCGGGCATCGTGCCCGCGCGGGTCAGCGCCGGGTCCTCGCCGACACCCTCCTGGGCCCGGGCGATGCCGAAGTCGAACAGGTAGGCGAACACCTCGCGGTCGACGGTCGGGCCGTGCACGCCCGCGAGCAGGACGTTGGACGGCTTGACGTCGCGGTGCACCAGCCCCTCGGCGTGCGCGGCGTCCAGCGCGGCGGCGATCTGCGAGACCACCGACACCGCGGCGACCGGCGGCATCGGGCCGTGCGTCTTGAGCCAGGTGGCGAGGTCGGTGCCCTCGACGAGGCGCATGTCCAGGTACAGCCGGCCATCGATCTCGCCGAAGCGGTGGATCGGGACGATGTGCGGCTCGCGCAGCCGGGCCGCCGAGCGGCACTCGCGCCGGAACCGCTCCTGGTACTCCTGGTCCTCCGCCAGGTGGGGCGGCAGCACCTTGAGCGCGACGGTGCGGTCGGTGTCGGTGTCGTGGGCGCGGTACACCTCGCCCATGCCGCCCCGCCCGAGGAGCTCCTCGATCCGGTACGGCCCGAACGTCGAGTCCAGCACGTCGATCTCCCCATCCTCTGCCGGTCCGTCCGGCCGACCATAGACCCGCGTCGATCGTCGATCATGTCGCCGGCGCTGTCGCGGGTGCTACCACTCCGGTGCACCGAATGGGTAACACCCGTTGTCGGGACCGGTCCCCGTGACGGCAGGATGTGATCCGCTCGTCGGCCGGGGCGGTCGGCGGGTCGACGAGGGGGAGCGGGCGATGCGCGAGGACACGATCCGGCTGCCCGGTCCGGCCGTCGCGGCGGACCCGGCACCGGAGGCGGTGCGGCCCGGTGACCTCACCCCGGAGCTGATCGCCACCGACTGGTGGTCCGACGACGCCGTCGCGCGGGCCGGGATCCCGGTCGTCGACGTGCCGTTCGTGTCCGTCGGCGGCGGCATCGGGTCCTTCGTGACGGTCGACTACCTGCGGATCTGCGGCGTCCCGACGTCCGCGATCCGGGTGCTCACGCAGCTGGAGAGCCCGTGGGAGAGCTACGAGTACCTCACGCGCGTCTCCCAGATCCCGCGCGGTGAGCGGCTGCGCAGCGACTCCGCGTCGTGCCCGGACAACATCTGGGGCTTCCCCAGCTACGCGGTGCGCGAGGCGCTCGCCACGAAGTCGCCGAGGCCGCTGTGGAACGTGCTCGTCGAGCCGATCCTCGCCGACTACTACACGCCCAAGGCCGGTCAGGCCTTCGAGTCGATGGAGCGCGAGCACGACCGCATCGACTACGCCTCGATGGTGGCGAAGGGGCAGGTCCGGATGGTGCGCCGGCGCATCGGCGGCGGCTACTTCACGATCCTCACCCCGGCCGAGGGCACCAGCCCGACGCGGCGCGTGGCCTACCGCAGCCGGTACGTGCACGTCGCCGTCGGCTACCCGGGCCTGAAGTTCCTGCCCGACCTCATGGAGTACCGCGAGCGCCACCGCGACTACGGCAGCGTCGTCAACGCCTACGAGCCGCACGAGCAGATCTACCAGCGGCTGCACGCCGCCCCGGGCACCGTGCTGGTGCGCGGCGGCGGGATCGTCGCGTCGCGGGTGCTGCAGCGGCTGATCGACGACCGCGACGCCCGCGGCCTGCAGACGCAGATCCTGCACGTGTTCCGCACGTTCGTGACCAAGGCGCACGGCCCGCACGTCTGGATGCGCCGCCGCGGCGGTGACGGCTGGGCCTACCAGGGCTTCAACTACCCGAAGTCGGTGTGGGGCGGGCAGCTCAAGGCGCGCGTGCGCAAGCTGGAGGGCCAGGACCGGGCCGACCTCTACAAGCAGTTCGGCGGCACCAACACCCCGATCCGCCGCAACTGGCGCGAGCAGCAGGGCCGCGGCCGTCGCGAGCGCTGGTACCACGCGTTCCAGGGCGAGATCACCGGTCTGACGCCGGGGCCGTCCGGCACCGTCCAGGTCGCCCTGTCGACCCAGCAGGGGCCGCAGAACGTGCAGGTCACCGCCGTCATCGACTGCACGGGTCTGGAGGCCGACATCCGTGAGCACCGCGTACTGGCCGACCTGCTCGACCACGGCGGCGCCGGCCGCAACCCGCTGGGCCGACTCGACGTCGAGCGGTCCTTCGAGGTCCGCGGCACGCGCAGCGAGCCGGGCCGGATGTACGCCTCCGGCAGCGCCACCAACGGCGGCTACTTCCCGGGCGTCGACACGTTCCTGGGCCTGCAGATCGCGGCGCAGGAGATCGCCGACGACCTCGAGGGGCTCGGTTTCTGCGCCCGGCTCGGTCCCGTCCGCTCCACCCGGCAGTGGTGGCAGTGGGCCCGCGGCCGGAAGATCTGAGGGGCCGTCGTGCTGCCCACGCTGAACGGTCGCATCCAGACCCGTGTGCTCGTCCTGCTCGTCGTCGGCGGGCTGTGGACGCTGGTGATCAGCCCGCTGGTCGGCCAGCCCTACGCGGTCACCTACGTCGTGCTGCTCGCCGTGATCGTGCTCGGCGTCGGCTGGGAGCTGCTCTACCACCTGATCCAGCAGTTCCGCTGGGAGAAGGACTGGCCGACGCTGTTCGGCCTGCTCACGGCGATCAACGAGGGTGCGCTGCTGTGGCTGCTGATCTCCCTGCACGCCGTGCCCGGGTTGCCGCGCGAGGTGCCGTTCGGGGCGTTCCTCGGGCAGTTCCTCACCACGTGGATCATCGTGTGGATCGTGGTGAACGGACCGATGCGCGTCCCGTTCGTCCACTGGCGGTTCCGGGGCGGGAGGCTGATCTGACGTGAACGCCGCCGTCGACGGCGGGCGCGCCGTCGTGCTGGTGGGCGACGGCCTGGTCGCCCGCTTCCCGGGGATCCTCTGCGTCGCCCGCTGCCCGGAGCCCGAGCCGCTGGCCCGCCTGCTCGCGCACTGCCGCGCCGTGGCCGGTCCCGAGCCCGGCCGCGCCCTCGCCCGCCGCCTCGCCGGGTGGCTCGGCGGCCCCGACGCCCCGCCCGACTCCCTCGTCTTCGGCACGGTCGCGGGGGCCGGGGAGTCGTGCGCGGTGTTCCTGTCCGGCGGGGTCGGCGCACAGGTCGGCGACGTGGTGCTGTCCGGGGCGGACGCCGCCGCCTGGACCGACCGGCTCGTCCCGCCCGGCCCACTGCGCCTCGCGCTCGACGGGGCCGGCGCCGCACCCGCCCCGCACGCGGTGCTGCTCGACCTGCGCCAGGGCGTCGTCGGGGGTGGGGGAGTGGAGCTGCTCACCGCCGCCGCCCCGGCCCCCGCCCCCGCGCCGCCCCACAACATCAACGCCCACCCCACCCTGATCGGGATGGAGGCGGTGGACGCGGGCACCGACCCGGAGGTGCGGAAGGTGCCCGCCGCCGCTCCCCCCGCGACCGAGCCCCGTGGTGGCCCGTCCGCCGGCGCGCGGCCCGCCACCGCGCCCGGTGCCCCGCCTCCCGCCGCCCTGCCTGCCACCGCGCCCTTGGGGGCGGCGTCCTCCGGTGCTCCGTCTGCGACAGGGCCCGCCACCGCCCCGTCCGCCGAACCGCCTGCCGCCGGGTCGTTCCGCGCCGACGCATCGCCCGCGTCGGCGCCCGACGCACCACCCGCCGCGGCGCCGTCCCCGGACGGGCCGTCCCCCACCGTGCCGGCCGCCGCCGGTGCGGAGGAGTCGTCCCCGCGCCCCTCGTGGCCGCCCCCCGCCGTCGAGCTCGGGAAGGGGGCCGCCGGTCCCCGGTCGGCCGCTGCGCCGTCGGCCCCGGGCCCCGCCGACCCGGCCGACAGGTCGGGCGACCGTGGCGCAGCGGGTCCGGAGGACCGGGACGGCGCCGGCCGGTCGTCCCGAGCGCGGCCCGCGCCCCGTCGCGCCGAAGCGATCCTCGGCGTGGAGCCCGCGGAACCGCCGCGCCCGCCCCTGGAGGCGGGTGAGCCGGTCGGCACCGGCACCCGGTCGCTGTCGGGCGGGCCGGCCACCGCGGCCCCCACCGGGCCGAAGCCGGGTGAGGCGCGCGGCCACCTGTGCTCGCGCGGGCACCTCAACGACCCCCGCTCGCACTTCTGCGTGCTGTGCGGGATCCGGATGAACGAGCGCACCGGCGTCCTGGTCATCGGCTCGCGCCCCCCGCTCGGCCTGCTCGTGTTCGACGACGGCGCCACCTACACCGTCGACGCCGAGTACCTGGTGGGCCGCATGCCGGAGTCCGACGACCGCGTCCGTTCCGGCGCGCTGCGCTCGATCGTCGTCGAGGACCGTTCCGGTGCCGTGTCCCGCGTGCACGCCGAGGTGCGCGTCGACAACTGGGACGTCGTCCTCGTCGACTCCGGTTCGCGCAACGGCACGTTCGTCGCCTCCCCGGGTGATCCGGCCTGGACCCCGCTCCCGCCCGGCCGGTCCCGCCGGCTGGAGCCGGGCATGCGGGTACGGCTGGGTGGCCGCACGTTCGTCTTTGAGTCGCCGTCCGGGGTGCGCTGAGCCTCCACGCGACGAGGTGGGCGGGCGGATTCCGGCGCGGGGTCTGTGCCGGGTCGATCCATCGTGGTGGGACGAACTCCGGTAGTCCGTCGCGGATCCGGACGGTCCAGTCGGTGTGGTGGATCTGGCGGTGGTGGGCTTTGCAGAGCATGACCAGGTTGTTGAGTTCGGTGGGTCCTTCGTGTCCCCAGTGGTCGACGTGGTGGATGTCGCACCAGGACGGTGGTCGGTCGCAGCCGGGGTGGGCGCAGCCGCGGTCTCTGACGGTGATGGCTTTGCGGAGCCCGTCGGGGATGGTGCGCTTCTCCCGGCCCACGTCCAGTGGTTGGCTGTCGCCGTTCATGACGATGGGGACGACGCCGGCGTCGCAGGCCAGGGTGCGCAGCGTGGCGGGGGTGATGGTGCCGCCGAACTCCAGCATCGCCCCGCGCGCTCGGTCCTCGAGGTCCTCGAGTCGGATGATCACGGTGAGGTGGGGGCGGCGGCCGCCGGTCTCGGGGAGGTCGTCGCCGTGGTCGAGGACGTACCCGCAGACGTCGGCGAGCGCTTCGGCCTGTCGCTGGGCCGCGGTCCGGTCGTCGTCGGCGGTCAACGGCCTGGCCTTGGCGTCGATGACCGCGGCGATGGCGTCGTAGAGGGCGGGGTCTTCGAACCGGCCCTTGATCGACCCGCCTGCGCCGCCGCGGTGGCGGGTCAGGCGGAGCTCGTTGGCCGGGGGCGGGGTGTCGTCGGGCTCCGGCCCGTCCTGGTCCAGTCGGTCGATCAGCAGGGTGCCGAAGCTGAGCAGTTGTCCGGGCTTGGCCTGCTGGGCGTAGTCGGCGAGCTGTGCCTCGGCGCCGGTCCACTCCGCGGTGCTGAGCCGTTCGGCAGCCCGGGTGCCCAGGACGCGGTGGATGACTTCGACGTGTCGCCACCCGATCGTTCCTTCGCCGAGGGCGGCGGCGGTGGCGGGCATCCGCGCGGGGAGTTGTTCCCCGCTGAGAGTGGTGCGTCCGTGGACGTCGGTGGCCGCGGAGGTGAAGGACCGGGCCTGCCGCTGGTCCCAGGCCAGCAGGTCTGACAGTGCGGCCGCGGTGTTCGGATAGCCGCGGGACAGGAAGGTGCCCCGGTCGTCGAGAACGGCCACCGCGGCGCTGGAGATGGCCTCGACCCGCCGCGTGACGCCTTCGCAGAGGGTCAGTAGGGAGATGAGGTCGTTCTCGGAGGCGTGGGTGGTGGCGGCGGCGAGGTCGTCGAGTGCGGCAGCGAGGTGCTGGTGCGCGTCTTGGAGGGTGTCGCCGGCCATGACCTGATTGTACTAGAACATGCGTTCGAATCGAAGCGGATTGTCGCAGCTCAGGGACCGTTCGGCGCATGGCTGGGCGCTTCGGATGGTGGTCTGTCCGCCATTCTTCGGCGTGGTGCGCTGGCGCCGGTCGGGCGTTGGGTCGTCTGGGGTGAGCTACCGGATGACGTGGTGGGGTGGGCGGCCGTCCCCGACCGACGTGCCCGACCCGGGCTCGGGGGCTCGGTCGGGTGGGGCGAGACGTCCGGTGGTCCCGAACCGCGACCCCCACCGCCCGGATCGACCCCGTGCGTGACCGGTTGGCGTCCTGGCCCGCAGTAGACCGGACCACGGCCGAGACCGGCACCGAGCTGTGCGTCCGAGACGTCCTTTAAAACGGTTACGGGCCATCACGATGGATCGGCAGAGACCGATCCACCGAACACACCGTCGCCGAACCCGCCCGGCGCCACCAGCAAATCCTCGGCGCCGCACCGCCGAACCCGCCCGGCGCCACGCGCAAACTCCGCGGCGCCGCATCGCCGAACTCGCTCAGCGCCACCGGCAAACTTGCCGAGCGTCTGCGGCAACTCGCCGGCCCGCAACGGCAAACTCGCTGGGCGTGGTCGGCAAACTCGCCGGGCGGCAACGGCAAACTCGCCGGGCGGCGTCGGCAAACTCGCCGGGGTGGGGGCGGGGTCAGGGGTGGCGGGCGTCGGTGGGGGTGACGGTGATGCGGGACAGGGACTGGTCCAGGTCGTCGTCCCGGTCCGCCCCCGACGGCCGCACCCGCAGCACCACCGCGTGCTCCCCGAGGTCGACGGGCGGGTCGGCGGAGTCGGGCAGCACCACCACCGCGGCCTGCGCGATCTCGCCGGCCCGTGCGGGCCGGGCCGTGACGCCGCGGCGGGTCAGGGCGTCGGCGGCGGCCCCGGTCCGGCGCGACCCCCCGCGCCCGTCGGCGGAGTCGACCGCCACCTCGTCGGAGCCGCGCAGGGCCAGGTGCGCGGCGATCCGCAGGGCCGCGCGCCCGCCCGCCGCGCCGTCGACGAGGGCCAGCGGGGTGCCGGTCGAGGCCTCGCCGGCCCCGAACCGGGCCACGACCACCGTGGTCTCGGGGACCGCGGCCAGCGCCGCGACGGCGGTGTCGGCGTCCCCGGTGAGCAGCACGAGATCGGCGCCGAGGGTGCCGGCGAGCGCGGCCGGATCGAGGCCGAACCGGGCCACCACCGACGCGGGCGTGCCGCAGGCCTCCAGCTCACGGGCCAGGGTGCGCAGCTCGTCACCGGCCGCGGCGATCATGCCGAGCTCGGCGCCCAGCCCGCTGGCCACCTCCAGCTCCACCTGCGCGGGCAGCAGCCGGCACAGGACGACGCGGGCGGGGTGCTCGCGCCCGGTGAGGTCGCGGGCGAGCTCGGCGACGCGCCGCCCGTCCGCCGGGTCGTCGACGACGGCGAGCACCGTGAACGCGTCGACCTCGCCCAGCTCGGCGCGCTCCGCCGCCGCCAGCTCGCGGGCCAGCACGCGGTCGGGGTAGACGAGCTTCATCAGCGGGCCGGTCATGGCCGTCGTCACCAGCGCCATGATCACCATGAGGGTGAACATCGCGGGGCTGAGCACGCCGAGCTGCAGCCCCACCTGCAGGATCACGATCTCGGTCAGCCCGCGGGTGTTCATCAGCACGCCCAGCGCGGTCGACTGCCGCCGCGGCATCCCCTGCGCCCGCGCCGCCACCGAGGCGCCGAGGAACTTGCCGGCGATCGCGGCCACGAGGATCAGCCCGAGCTGCCAGATCCCGGCCGGCCCGACCGCGCCGACGTCGACCTGCAGCCCGGCGACGACGAAGAACACCGGCAACAGCAGGAGCAGGCTGACCTGCTCGAGGCGCTCCAGGATCTCCCGCGTCAGCGCGGCGGCCTCGCGGCGCGGCATGACCGCCCCGAACAGGAACGCGCCGAAGATCGCGTGCACCCCGATGATCTCGGTGATCCAGGCCGACGCGAGCAGCCCGGCCAGGACGACCGCGAGGATGTCGGGGGTCAGCCGCCCGGCCCGGGCGTGCCAGCCGACCAGCCGGGCGAGCAGCGGGCGGACCCCGAAGAACATGACGAGCGCGAACAGCAGCGTCCAGCCCATGATCACCAGTGCGCCGCCGGCGCTGCCCCCCGCCGCCACCGCGACGACGACGGCGAGCAGCGTCCACCCGATGACGTCGTCGATCGCGGCGCAGGCCAGCGCCAGCACCCCGGTCGGCGTCCGCTGCATGCCCCGCTCGGTGAGGATGCGGGCGAGCACCGGCAGCGCGGTGATCGACATCGCCACGCCCATGAACAGCGCGAACGGCAGGAGCGGGACGGACTCCGCGTGGTAGGGGTGCAGGACCAGCGCGACCCCGACGCCGAGCGCGAACGGCAGCACGACCGAGCCCGCCGCGACCGCACCGGCGGCCCGGCGGCGCCCGCGGATCAGCGAGAGGTCGACCTCCAGCCCGACGATGAACATGAACAGCGCCAGGCCGAGCTGCGCGATCACCGACAGGAACGGGCGGACGTCGGGCGGGAACAGCACCTGGTCCAGGTCGCCGGGGAACGCCCCCAGCAGCGTCGGCCCGAGCGCGATGCCCGCGACGATCTCGCCGATCACCGCGGGCTGCCCGACGCGCCGGAACAACCGGCCCGTCAGCCGGGCCGCGACCACCACGATCGCGACGTCGAGCAGGACGTAGGCGATCACGTGCTTCATGTCCATCCGGGCGCCCTCCCTCGAGGCGCGCGTATGTTATCGACCACCCGCCGGGAGCCCGCCCGGCGCGACGACCAGGCGAGGAGCGGCGTGGACGCTGCGCTGACGGCCCCCTCCGCGGTGGCCGACTACGAGATCGTGCGGTTGCTCGGCGAGGGCAACCACGGCCGCTACTACCTGGCCCGCCCGCCCGCGCGCCTCGGGCTGGCCGAGGAGTTCGTCGCGCTGAAGGTGTTCGGCGACCGCGTGGGGGAGCAGGCCTACGAGCGCGGCGTGCGGGAGCTGCGCGCGTTCGCCGCGGTCCGCTCGCCGTACCTGGTGCGGGTCTTCGACGCCGTGCTGGAGGACAGCTTCGTCTACGCGATGGAGTACTTCCCGCTCGGTTCGCTCGCCGCCCCGGCCGGGGCCGTCGACCGCGCCACGACGCTGCTCGCCCTGGAGCACGCCGCCCGTGCCGCGCACGCGCTGCACGAGGCCGGGCTCGCGCACGGCGACGTCAAGCCGGCCAACGTCCTGCTCGCCGGGGACGCGGGCGGGCCGCCGGCCGGCGGGCGCCTGTCCGACCTCGGGCTCGCCCGGCACCTCAGCCCCGGCACGACGCTGACCGGCATGGGCCGCGCCAGCTCCGTCGAGTTCACCGATCCCGACCTGCTCGCCGGTGCCCGCCCCTCGCGCCGCACCGAGGTGTGGGCGCTGGGCGCCACGGTCCACCGCGCGCTCGCCGGCACCGGCCTGTTCGGCGACCTCCCCGACACGCAGCCGCTGCTGGCGATCCGCAAGGTCCTGTCCGGGCAGCCGGTGGTGCACCCGGGCCTCGCCCCCGCCGACGCCGACCTCGTGCGGGCCTGCCTCGCGGAGGGGTCCGCGCGACTGGCCACCGCCGAGCAGGTCGCCGACCGGCTGGCCGACCTGCCCCGGTGAACCGGGCCCGCGCGGACCGTCGCGGGCCGCTCAGAGGAACCCGCCGAACGACCACCAGTCGTAGAGGACGGCGGCGTCGCCGTCGGACCGGGTGACGACGGCCCGGGTGCGGGTGCGGGGATCGGTCCAGTCGATCGTGGCACCCGTCGCGGCCTCGGCGTAGCAGGCGAGCGCCCCGGTCTCGCGGTTGCGGGACCAGCTCCCGGCCGTGGCGGTCCCGTCGCGGCAGGTGGTGATGTCGCCCTCGGGGAGCGCGCGGGCGGTGGCGTCGGCGGCGTGGTCGGCCGCGAGCTGCGCCTCGGCGGCGTAGTGCAGGAACGTCGCCGTGCCCGGGCCGTTCGCAGGCCCGTCCGTGCAGGTCAGGGCGGCGTCGACGGCCGGGGACTCGCGGTCGGGCGCGGGCGCGCAGTTCGCCGCGGAGAACCCGATCGGCAGGACGGCCAGCAGCGACTGCTGCGCGGGCGTCAGGTCGGCGGGGGGCTGCGGGGGGTCGGTGGCGCGGGGGAGCAGCAGCACCGCCGCCACGACCGCCGCGACCACCAGCACCGCACCGCCCGCCACGAACGGCCACGGCGACCGGCGCGGGGCCGCGGCGGGTGCGGCGGGCGGGCGGTACGCCGGGAGCGGGGCGTTCGACGTCGCCGCGTGCCGGAGGGGGGTCTCGCGTCCCAGGGGGGTCGTCGCGTCCGGACCCCACCCGGGACCCGGACGGGCGGGCGCGGGACGGTCCGGCGGGCGCGGCGGCGGGGCCGGCCGGTCGGTCGGGGCGGGCCGCGGCTGGTCCGCCCGCGCCCGGCGGGCCGCGCGCTCGAGCGCCGCGCGGTCGATCAGCTGGGCGTGGTCGGAGGGCAGGTCGGGCGGTGCGGCCGGGACGATCGTCGGCTGGTCGGGGGCGACGCCGGGCCGGGCCGGTTCGGGGCGCGCCGGTTCGGGACGGGACAGGTCGGCGACCGTCACCGACCCGTCGAGCGCCTTGCGCGCGGCCACGGCGAGCGCCCCGGCCGACGGGAAGCGCTGCGCCGGGTCCTTCGCCATGCCGCGCGCCACGACGTCGTCGATCGTGGCGGGCGCGGCGACCCGGTGCTGCGACGGCCGGGGCGGTGGGGTGCGCAGGTGCGCCCGCATCAGCGCGGGCAGCCCCTCCACCGGGAACGGCTTCTCCCCGGTCAGGCACTCGTGCAGCACGCAGGCCAGCGCGTAGACGTCGGCGCGCCCGTCGACCGGCTGCTCCAGGAACCGCTCCGGGGCCATGTAGTCCAGCGTGCCGACGGCCGTGCCCGCCCGCGTGATCCCGGCCCCGGTGGTGTCGCTGCTCAGCGAGCGCGCGATGCCGAAGTCGACGAGGTAGGCGAAGTCGTCGCCGTCCTCGTTCGCGGCGAGGAGCACGTTGGACGGCTTGACGTCGCGGTGGATCAGCCCGGACCGGTGCGCGCTGTCCAGCGCCCGCGCGACCTGCGAGAGCACCCCGACCGCCCGGGCCGGGGACAGCCGCCCGGACCGCTCCAGCAGCTCCGCGAGGTCCTCGCCCTCGACCAGGCGCATGTCGAGGTAGAGCCGGCCGTCGATCTCGCCCCAGTTGTGGATGGGGATGACGTGCGGATCGGTCAGGCGCGCCGTCACCCGCGACTCGCGCAGGAACCGCTGCCGGAACTCCGCGTCCTCGCCCAGGTCGGCGTGCAGGAGCTTCAGGGCGACCGTGCGGTCCTGCGCCACGTGGTAGGCGCGGTGGACCTCGCCCATCCCGCCGCTCCCGAGCAGCCCGTCGAGCCGGTACGGCCCGAACATCTCCGCCACGACCCTCCCGCTCCCCTCGTCGGTGGGACCGAGTATCGACGGTGCCGCCGCACGGCGCCCGCCTCGGGGGTCAGATCGAGGGCAGGCGGGCGCTGGCCAGCACGGCGTCGAGGTCGGCGCGGTCGGCGAGCGGGGGAGCGTCGGCCGGGCCGCCCGCGGTGTCACCGTTGACGACGAGGACGGCCGTGCCGGGCGAGCCGTCGGGTCCGGTGGTGGGCAGGGCGAGCAGGAGCACGGTGCCCTCGGTGGCGAGGCAGCCGTCGTCGGTGGGGGTGCGGGAGGTGGCCTCGACGAGCTGGCCCGCGACCCCGCCGGCCTCGAACGGGCGGGGTGCGGACACCTGGACGTCGGGCGTGGCGCCGTCGGCGGAGAGGTAGAACGACGAGCCGGTCTCGCGCGCGAACGACGTCGCGACCGCGTCGGCGGGCCGCGCACCCGGCACGAACGCGCTCGCGACGACCCCGCGGAAGTACTGGTTGCCGTCGCACTCGTAGCCGGGGGCGTCGGCGCGCCCCTCCAGCGGGGCGCCGAGGACGGAGCCGACGTTCGGCGAGTCGGTCCACTCCGGTGGCACCGCGTAGGTGAGGGTCGCGGTGGTGATGGTCCGGAAGTCGGCGGGGACGCGCTGCTCGGTGGTCCGGTTCAGGAGCAGGTAGCCGCCGACGCCCAGCACGGCGAGCAGCAGCACCCCGACGGAGACCAGCGCGACGAGGCGGCCGCGGCGCGGCGGCGGGGGAGGCGGCGGGGCCCAGCCGCCCCACGGCTGCGGCTGCTGCCCCCAGGCCTGCTGTCCCCACGGCTGCTGTCCCCACGGCTGCTGACCCGGTACCTGCTGACCGGGAGCGTGCTGACCGGGTGCGTGCTGTCCCGGCTGATGTCCCCAGGCCTGCGGGCCGGGATCCGGTGGGCCCCACGGCGTCCCGACCTGCGTCGGCGGGTTCCCCCACTGCGGCGACGGGCCGGTGCCCACCGGGGGCTGCTGCCCGGTCGGCCATCCGGGCGCGGACGCGGCGCCCGGGGGCTGACCGGGCCCCCACGGACCACCGGGTCCCCACTGCTGGCCGGGTCCCCACTGCTGGCCGGGTCCCCACTGCTGGTCGGGTCCCCACTGCTGGTCGGGTCCCCACTGCTGGTCGGCGGACCAGCCGAGCCGGGTCTCCGGGGCCGCGGGCGGGTGCGGGCCGGACGGGTGCCGGCCGGACGGGTCACCGGCCCACGGCGAACCCGCCTGTCCGGGCGGCCACCCACCGGCGACGGTCGGGTCGGCGGGCCCGGCCGGGGTGGGGTCCGCGGCGGGCGCCCCCTCCTCGGACCAGTCGCGGCCCCGGGCCGCGAACGGCGGGTCCTGGGGCGGCGCGGCGAACGAGGTGACGTCCGGATCGGGTGCGGCGGACCGGGCCCCGTCGTCCGCACCAGCATCCGGACCGTCGTCCGGCGAGCCCCCCTGCGGCGTCGTCACGGTTCGCGACTCTAGGACACCGCCGCTGCGCCGATCGGCCCACCCGTGCCCGGTCAGCCCGCCAGGAACGACAGGCGCACCGACCGGACGGGGTTGTCGCCGTTGGTGTCGACCAGGCAGACCGACTGCCAGGTGCCCAGCGTCGGGCGCCCGCCGAGCACCGGGACCGTGATCGACGGGGCGACGATCCCGGGCAGCACGTGGTCGCGCCCGTGACCCGCGCTCCCGTGGCGGTGGCCCCACCGGTCGTCGGCGGGCAGGAGGGCGCGCAGGGCCGTGAGCAGGTCGGTGTCGCTGCCCGCCCCGGTCTCGATCACCGCGATCCCCGCGGTGGCGTGCGGCACCCACACGCTGAGCAGGCCGTCGCCGCCGTCGCCGGAGGCGAGGAACGCGTCGATCTCGGCGGTCAGGTCGACGACGGTCTCGCGGTCGCCGGTCCGGATCTGGATCACTTCGCTGCGCATGGGCCCAGCGTCGCACTAGCGTCGGCCGGGTGCGCAGCGCCTTCGACCGCTCCTTCGACGTCCCGCACGGCTACCTCAACACCGCGAGCATCGGCGTGCCGCCGGTCGACGTCGCCGACGCCGTGGCCGCGGCGGTGCTGGGGTGGCGCACCGGGTCCGCCCGGCCCGGCGACTTCGACGCGCCCGTCGCGACCGCGCGGGAAGCCTGGGCGCGGCTGGTCGGGGTGCCGGTCGGGCGGGTGGCGCTCGGGGCGACGGTGTCCGGGCTCGTGTCGCTGGTGGCCGCCGCGCTGCCGCGGCCGTCGCGGGTGCTCGTCGCCGCGGGGGAGTTCACGAGCGTCAGCTGGCCGTTCGCCGCGCGCGGCCACGACCTGACCGAGGTCCCCCTCGACGAGGTGGGGGCGCGGGCGGCCGAGTTCGACGCCGTCGCCGTCGCGGTGGTGCAGTCGGCCGACGGACGGATCGTCGACCTCGACGCCCTGCGCGCGGCCCGCGCGTCCGGCACCCGCGTCGTCCTGGACGCGACGCAGGCCACCGGCTGGCTCGACGCCGACCTCGGCTGGGCCGACGCCGTCACCGGCGGCGCGTACAAGTGGCTGCTCAGCCCGCGCGGGGCGGCCTGGCTCGCCGTCCACCCGGAGTGGGACCTGCCCGCCGAGCAGGCGGGCTGGTTCGCCGGTGCCGACGTCTGGGACAGCGTCTACGGCCTCCCGCTGCGCCTGGCCCCCGACGCGCGGGCGCTGGACACGTCACCGGCCTGGTTCAGCCACGTCGGCGCGGCCGTCGCGCTGCCGTGGCTGGTCGGGCTCGACCGCGCCGCGGTGCACGCCCACTGCACCGGCCTGGCCGACGCCCTGCGCGCCGGGCTGGGGATGGAGCCGGCCGGGTCGGCGATCGTCGCGGTCCGGACGCCGGGCGCGCAGGAGCGGCTGGCCGCCGCCGGGATCGCGTGTGCGGCGCGCGCCGGAGCCGCCCGCCTCGCGTTCCACCTCTACACGGACCGGGCCGACGTCGACCGCGCGCTGGACGCCCTCACCTGAGCGGCGCCGCGCGGGCGGGTCAGAGGCCGGGGAAGTCCGGGATCGCCGGCGGGCTGCCGACCACCACCCGCCACCGGGCGCACCGCAGCGTGCCCTGGGTGAGGGCGTCGAGCGCCGCGCTGCGCAGCGGGCGGTCCCCGGTGCGCTCCAGCACCGACCGCCACGCGCCGAGCGCGTCGGTCTCCGCGACGACCGCCAGCGCCGCCGCCGACGCGGCGTCGACGACCGGTTCGGGCGGCGCGTAGGACGGCTGGGCCGACACCGCGCGCGCCCCGAGCTGCGACAGGGTCGTCTCCACGGCCGCCCGCAGCCTGCGGTGCGCCGCGGCGTCGTCGCGCGCCTGCGCCCGGTTCTGCGGGCCCAGGAACGCCACCGCCAGGCCGTAGGCCCACAGCGCGGCGTGCTCCGCGGCGAGCGCGGCCTGCAGGGCGTCGGTGGAGTCCTCGTCGATCTGGCTCATCCCAGCACCGCCCCGTAGGTGGCGCAGCAGGCCGAGATGGACGCGACGAGCCCGACGCGCTCGGCGGGCAGGCCGAGCGCCGCCTCGGCCGCGGCCCGCGCCGACGCCGTGACGGCGGCGCGGAGCTCGGCCAGCTCGGCCGCGGTCGGGGCCGCGGACGGGTCGGCGGGGGAGGGCGTCGCGGCGGCGGCCGCGCCCGGCTCCGGGGCCCCGGCCAGGCGGGCGATCTCGGCGTCGAGTGCGGCGGCGTGCGCCGTGCGGGCGGCCTGCAGCGGGTCGACGCGGGCGGCCAGGTCGGGCTCGGCGGCCACGACGGCGGCGGCGAGCAGCGCGTCGGCCCGGGCCGCGTCGGCGAGGGCGATCAGCGGGTCCGGCCCGTCGTCGACGCCGACGGCGGCGCACCCGGCGAGCGGCGACAGCGCGACCGGAGCCAGCACCAGCGCCGCGAGCACGCGACGGCGCGACGGCCCTCCTGGCACGACCCCTCCTCGGTGCCCCGCCGGTCCGTCGGCCGGGACGGGCGCCCATCCTGCCAGGCACCCCCTCGGCCCCCGCTGCCGGAGCGCGCGTGGCCGGAGCACCCCGTGCGGCGCGCTACGCTGGCTGGCCCGTCCGGCCGCCCGCCCCGGCACCACCGACACCCCAGGAGAACGCATGTCCACCCACCGCCCGGCGCAGCAGGGCACCCCGCTGCACGGCGTGCTGGAGCCCGTCGTCACCGCGGCGGGGTTCGTGCTCGACGAGCTCGACGTGCACACCGTGGGCCGGCGGCACACCGTCCGGCTGGTGGTGGACTCCGACTCGGGGGTGGGCCTCGACGAGATCGCCCGGGTCTCTCGCGCGGCGTCGGCGGAGCT
The DNA here is from genome assembly GCF_014235185.1 of Pseudonocardia petroleophila. NCBI lineage: Bacteria > Bacillati > Actinomycetota > Actinomycetes > Pseudonocardiales > Pseudonocardiaceae > Pseudonocardia > Pseudonocardia petroleophila. Next base: position 3,321,623 of record NZ_CP060131.1, read on the forward strand.
GGAGCTGCACGAGGACCTGATCCCCGGCTCCTACACCCTCGAGGTGACCTCGCCGGGCGTCGACCGGCCGCTGACGCTGCCCCGGCACTGGCGGCGCAACCGGCTCCGGCAGGTGCTCGTGCGGCTCGCCGACGGGAGCACCCTGACGGGCCGGGTCGGCGACGCGGCCGAGGACGCGGTCACGCTCCTGGTCGAGGGGAAGCTCCGGGAGCTGCGCCTCGCCGACGTCGCGCACGCGGCGGTGCAGGTGGAGTTCCGCAAGCCGCCCGCGGCGGAGCTGAGCGCCCTGGGCGCGGCCCCGGCCGACGAGGACCCCGACGACGACCCCGACGACGCAGCCGAGTTCGACACAACTGAAGACGAGGACCACTCATGAACGTCGACATCGCCGCCCTGCGCGCGATCGAGCGCGACAAGGACATCCCGTTCGAGACGGTGATCGAGGCCATCGAGACGGCCCTGCTCACCGCCTACCGGCACACCGACGGCCACGAGGCGCACGCCCGCGTCGACATCGACCGCAAGTCCGGCCTGGTCCGCGTGATGGCGCAGGAGCTGGGCGAGGGCGGCGTCGTCGACCGGGAGTGGGACGACACCCCCGAGGGCTTCGGCCGCATCGCCGCCACCACCGCGCGCCAGGTCATCCTGCAGCGGCTGCGCGACGCCGAGCACGAGCGCACCTACGGGGAGTTCGCCACGAAGGAGGGCGAGATCGTCGCGGGCATCGTGCAGCGCGACGCGCGCGCCAACGCCCGCGGCGTCGTCATCGTCTCCCTGGGCGGCCAGACCGAGGGCGTGCTGCCCGCGGCCGAGCAGGTGCCCGGCGAGACCTACGCGCACGGCGAGCGGATCCGCTGCTACGTCGTCGGCGTGACGCGCGGGATGCGCGGCACCCAGATCACGCTGAGCCGCACGCACCCCAACCTCGTCCGCAAGCTCTTCGCGTTCGAGGTCCCGGAGCTGGTCGACGGCACGGTGGAGATCGTCGCCGTGGCCCGCGAGGCCGGGCACCGGTCCAAGATCGCGGTGCGGTCGACCGTCGCCGGGGTCAACCCCAAGGGCAGCTGCATCGGCCCGATGGGCCAGCGGGTGCGGGGCGTGATGAGCGAGCTCGCCGGCGAGAAGATCGACATCATCGACTGGGACGAGGACCCCGCGACGTTCGTGGGCAACGCGCTGTCCCCGTCGAAGGTGGTGTCGGTCACCGTGATCGACGCCGCCACGCGCTCGGCGCGCGTCGTCGTCCCGGACTTCCAGCTCTCCCTGGCCATCGGCAAGGAGGGCCAGAACGCCCGGCTGGCGGCCCGTCTGACCGGGTGGCGCATCGACATCCGCAGCGACGCCGACCCGCGCGGTGCGGTCGACGCGCCGCAGGAGCCGGCCGGCTCGGAGTCGGAGTCGGTCGGCTGACCGCCTCCCGTCGTGGCGACCACCCCCCGGGGTGTGGGCTACACTCAGCAACGGTCCCCGTTCCGGGCCCGGTTCCCGCTCGACGCACCCCTCCGGTGCGCACCTGCGTCGGATGTCGGACACGGGCGGAGGCCGACGATCTGCTGCGGGTCGTCGTGGTGGACGGGGTCCTCACCCCGGACCCACGTCGACGGTTCCCCGGCCGAGGTGCCTGGCTGCACCCCGACCCGGAGTGCCTCCACCGCGCCGAGCGGCGCTCGGCGTTCCCGCGGGCGCTGCGCGTCCCGGGGAAGCTGGACACCGCCGAGGTCCGGGCGCATCTCCACCGCGCCCGGGAAGGAACGTCTGGGGTCCGGGACACACCCGGATCCGTCATCGAGGAGAGCAAGGTCGACCCGTCATGAGCCAGTCGTGAAGATCGCACCATGAACGTGCTTCGACACTAGGTTCGAGGTCGAGCGGGACCAGCCGCCGGCCTCCGAGTAACAAGGAGTGCAGTGGCAGGCAAGGCCCGTGTGCACGAGCTCGCTAAAGAGCTCGGCATCTCCAGCAAGCAGGTCCTCAGCAAGCTGCAGGACCTCGGCGAGTACGTGAAGTCGCCGTCCTCCACCGTCGAGGCGCCGGTCGCCCGCAAGCTGCGGGAGTCCGTGTCCGGCGGCAACGGCGGGGGTCGCCCGCGCGGCGGCTCGTCCGCCCCGTCCGCCGTTCCCGGCCCGCCCCGTTCCGGTGGCGTGCCCGGACCCCGTCCCGGCCCGCGCCCCGCGGCCCCGGCGGCACCCGCCGCCCCCGCGGCGCCCGCCGAGCCCGCGGCCCCGGCCCGTCCGGCGGCCGAGCGCACCGAGGCCCCGGCGCAGCGTCCGAGCAGCCCCGGCGGCGGCAGCGGCCCGCGTCCCGGACCCCGTCCGGGCCCGGCCGCGACGCCCGAGCCGATCCGGTCCGAGCCCGCGGTCGCGGAGCGCACGCCGGCCCCGCCGGCCGCGCGTCCCGGCCCGCAGTCGCGCCCGGAGCAGGCCCGTCCCGAGCAGCAGCCGGCCGCGGCCGACGCCGGTTCCGCCGTCGTCCCGCCGAAGCCGTCCGGTCCGCGTCCGGGCCCGCGCACGCCGCGCGTCGGCAACAACCCGTTCGGCGTCGGCTCCGGGGCCCCGCCCCGGCCGGCTGCGCCGCGTCCCGGCCCGCCCGCCCAGCCGGGCGGCAGCGCTCCGGCCGGACCGGCCCCGCAGGGCGACCGGCCGGCTCCCGGCCAGGGCGCCCCGCGTCCCGGCGGCCCCGGTCAGGGCGGCCCCCGTCCGGGCGGTCCCCGTCCCGGCGGTCCGCGTCCCCCCAACCCGGGCAACATGCCCCCGCGCCCGAACCCCGGCATGATGCCGGCGCGTCCGGCCGGTGGGCGTCCCGCGCCCGGTGGGCGCGGCGGTCCCGGCGGTCCCGGTGGACGTCCCGGTGGCCCGGGCGGTCGTCCGGGCGGTCCCGGTGGTCGTCCCGGCGGTGGCGGCGGTTTCCGTCCCGGTGGCGGCGGTCCCGGTGGTCCCGGTGGCGCTCCCGCCGGCGGTGGCTTCCGCGGCGGTCCCGGTGGCGGCGGTGGCCGTCCCGGCGGCCCGCGCGGTCGCGGCGGTGCCGCGGGCGCCTTCGGCCGTCCCGGTGGTCCGGTGCGCAAGGGCCGCAAGTCGAAGCGCGCGAAGCGCCAGGAGTTCGAGTCCATGCAGGCCCCGTCGGCCGGCGGCGTCCGCCTGCCCCGGGGCAACGGCGAGACGATCAAGCTCGCCCGTGGCGCGTCGCTGACCGACTTCGCCGACAAGATCGGCGCCAACCCGGCGTCGCTCGTGCAGGTGCTGTTCCACCTCGGTGAGATGGTCACCAACACGCAGTCGGTGTCCGACGAGATCCTCGAGCTGCTCGGCAGCGAGATGAACTACGTCGTGCAGGTCGTCAGCCCCGAGGAGGAGGACCGCGAGCTGCTCGACAGCTTCTCCATCTCCTACGGCGAGGACGCGGGCGGCGAGGACGACCTGGTCGTCCGGCCGCCGGTCGTCACCGTCATGGGTCACGTCGACCACGGAAAGACGCGCCTGCTCGACACGATCCGCAAGGCGAACGTGATGGGCGGCGAGGCCGGTGGCATCACCCAGCACATCGGCGCCTACCAGGTGATGGCCGAGCTGGACGGCTACGAGCGCCCGATCACCTTCATCGACACCCCGGGTCACGAGGCGTTCACCGCCATGCGTGCCCGAGGCGCGAAGTCCACGGACATCGCGGTGATCGTGGTCGCCGCCGACGACGGCGTCATGCCGCAGACGGTGGAGGCGATCAACCACGCCCAGGCGGCCGACGTGCCGGTGGTCGTGGCGGTCAACAAGATCGACAAGGAGGGCGCGAACCCGGACAAGATCCGGCAGCAGCTCACCGAGTACAACCTGGTGGCCGAGGAGTACGGCGGCGACACGATGTTCGTCGACATCTCCGCCAAGCAGGGCACCAACATCGACCAGCTGCTCGAGGCGATCCTGCTCACCGCCGACGCCGCGCTCGACCTGCGGGCCAACCCGAACATGGAGGCCCAGGGCGTCGCGATCGAGGCCCACCTCGACCGCGGTCGCGGTCCGGTGGCCACGGTCCTGGTGCAGCGCGGCACGCTGCGCGTCGGCGACTCGATCGTCGCGGGCGACGCCTCCGGGCGCGTCCGGCGGATGTTCGACGAGCACGGCGAGGACATCACCGAGGCCTACCCGTCGCGCCCCGTCGCGGTGGTCGGCTTCACCTCGGTGCCCGGTGCCGGCGACACGTTCCTCGTCGTCGACGAGGACCGCGTGGCCCGGCAGATCGCCGACCGTCGTCGCGCCCGCGAGCGCAACGCCGAGCTGGCGAGCCGTCGCAAGCGCGTGTCGCTGGAGGACCTCGACGCCGCGCTGAAGGAGACCAACCAGCTCAACCTGATCATCAAGGGCGACAACTCGGGAACCGTCGAGGCTCTCGAGGACGCGCTCATGAAGATCGAGGTCGGCGACGACGTCGAGCTGCGCGTGATCCACCGCGGTGTCGGTGGCATCACCGAGGGCGACGTCAACCTCGCCATCGCCGACAACGTCATCGTCCTGGGCTTCAACGTCCGGGCCGAGGGCAAGGCGACCGAGCTGGCCAACCGCGAGGGCGTGGAGATCCGGTACTACTCCGTGATCTACCAGGCCATCGACGAGATCGAGCAGGCGCTCAAGGGCCTGCTCAAGCCCGAGTACGAGGAGGTCGTCCTCGGCCACGCGGAGGTCCGCCAGGTCTTCCGCTCCTCGCGCTTCGGCTCGATCGCCGGTTGCCTGGTGATGGACGGGATCATCCGCCGCAACGCCAAGGCGCGGTTGCTGCGCGACAGCGTCGTGGTGGCGGAGAACCTCACCGTCAACTCGCTGCGCCGGGTCAAGGACGACGTCGTCGAGGTCCGCGAGGGCTTCGAGTGCGGTCTGACGCTCGGCAACTTCAACGACGTCAAGGACGGCGACATGATCGAGACCTACGAGCTGCGCGAGAAGCCGCGCGCGTAGTTCCGGTCACCCGGGGGTGCGGTTCCTCCGCACCCCCCGGTTCCCGTCGGAGGTGTCGTGTACGTCGGTGTCGTCGAGTTCGACGTCCTGCTCGGGGACGTGCACTCGCTGAAGGAGAAGCGGTCGCTGGTGCGGCCCGTCGTGGCCGAGCTGCGGCGCAGGTTCGAGGTGGCGGCCGCGGAGGCCGGCCACCGGGACCTGCACCGGCGGGCGCTGATCGGTGTGTCCTGCGTGGCCGCGGACCACGACCAGGTGGTCGTGGTGCTCGACCGGTGCGAGCGGCTCGTGGCCGCCCGGCCGGAGTTCGAACTGCTCTCGGCCCGGCACCGGATGCTGGGGCCAGAGGACGAGTAGGAGTAAGAGATGGTGGACCAGGCGCGCGCCCGTCGGCTCGCGAAGCGGATCTCGCAGATCGTGGCCGGTGCGCTGGAGAGCGAGATCAAGGACCCGCGGCTGAAGATGGTGACGATCACCGACACCCGCGTCACGGGCGACCTGCAGGAGGCCACGGTCTTCTACACCGTCCTCGGCGAGACCGTCGACGAGGACCCCGACACCGCGGGCGTCGCGGCCGCGCTGGCCAGCGCCACGGGCGTGCTGCGCTCCAAGGTCGGGGCGGGCACCGGGGTGCGGCGCACCCCGTCGCTGACGTTCGTCGCCGACGTCGTGCCCGACGAGTCCCGCCGCATGGAGGAGCTGCTCGCCCGCACCCGGGAGTCCGACGCCGAGGTGGCGCGCCTCGCCGCCACCGCCCAGCCGGCCGGCGACCCCGACCCGTACCGCGTCCCGCGGGAGCGTGACGAGGACGACGACGAGGACTGAGCACCACCACCCGTACGGGTGGCACGATGGGGTCGACTCGGGGGAGAACGGCTACTCTCCGTCAGAGCCTCGTCCCCATCAGGAAGGACCGCACGTGGTCGCCGACCCCGTCCGGGTGGCCGCTGCGCTGCTCACCGACGCCAGGGACGTCACGCTGCTCGCGCACGTCCAACCCGACGCCGACTCCCTGGGCAGCGCCCTCGCCCTCGGGATCGCGCTGCGGCGGCGCGGCGCCGACGTCCGGGTCTCGTTCGCGACGCCCGAGGCGGTCCCGGAGACCCTGCGCCCGCTCGACGTGCTCGGGCTCGTCGTGGCGCCGTCGGAGCTCCCGGCGCGGCCCGCGCTGCTGGTGGCCTGCGACGCGGCGGAGCCCTCGCGGCTGGGCAGCCTGCGCGGCCTGCTCGACACCGCCGGCACCACGGTGATGCTCGACCACCACGCGTCCAACCCCGGGTTCGGCGACGTGCAGATCCTCGACCCGTCCGTCGAGGCCACGGTCGTGCTCGCCCACCGGGTCCTCGGGGCCATGGGCGCCGCGCTCGACGCCGACGTCGCCCGCTGCCTCTACGCGGGCCTGGTCACCGACACCCGCGGGTTCCGCACCGCGGGCGCTGCCGCGCACCGGATGGCGGCCGAGCTGATCGACGCGGGCGTCGACGCCGAGTCGCTGGTCCGGCCGATCATGGACACCCACCCGTACGCGTGGCTGGCCGTGCTCGGGTCGGCGCTGGACCGCTGCGTGCTGGACCCGGCGGCCGCGGGCGGGCGGGGGCTGGCGTACACGACCGTCCGGGCCGCCGACGTCGCGCGCTTCCGGGTGGAGGAGGTCGACGGGGTCGTCGACGTCGTCCGCACGGCGGCGGAGGCCGAGGTCGCCGCGGTGCTCAAGCAGGTGGGGGAGCGGCGCTGGTCGGTGTCGCTGCGCTCCCACGGCTCCGTCGACGTCGCGTCGGCGGCCGGGCGGATCGGCGGCGGCGGGCACCGCGCCGCGGCCGGGGTCACGCTGGACGGCTCCGAGGAGGACGTCCTGCGCGCGCTGCGCACCGCGCTGGAGCCCGCCCTCCCGATCACCGGCGTGCCGATCGCGGGCTGACGGCTACGGTGCTGGCGTGAGTTCCGACGCCCGCCGCGCCTTCCTGTCCGCCGCCCTGCGCCGCCCCGGCACCATGGGGGCGGTCGCACCGAGCTCCGCGCGCCTCGCGGAGGTGCTGTCCTCGGTGGTGCCGCGCACCGGGGAGCCGGTCGTCGTCGAGCTGGGCCCGGGCACCGGCGCGGTGAGCGCCGTCATCGCCGAACGGCTCCCGGCCGGGGGCCGGCACCTCGCCGTGGAGCTCGACCCCGACATGGTCGCCTACCTGCGCCGCACCCGTCCGGGCCTCGAGGTCGTGCCCGGCGACGCGCGCGAGCTCGGCGCGCTGCTGGCCGAGCACGGCGTCGGCCGCGTCGACGCGGTCGTGTGCGGCCTGCCGTGGGCCCTGTTCGACGACGGCGTGCAGGCCGACGTCCTGCGCGAGGTCGGCCGGGCGATCGGCGACACCGGCGCCTTCACGACGTTCGCCTACCTGCAGGGCATGGCGATGCCCGCGGCGCAGCGGTTCCGCGCGCGGCTGCGCGGGGCGTTCGAGGAGGTGCTCGTGAGCGCGACGGTGTGGCGCAACGTGCCGCCCGCGTTCGTCTACGTGTGCCGGCGTCCCGTCGGGTGAGCGACGACCGGGTCCCGCTGCGGGAGGTCCTGCGCCTGGCCGCCCCCGCCCTGCCGGTCCTGGCCGCCGAGCCGCTGTACCTGCTCGTCGACACCGCGGTCGTCGGACGGCTGGGGGTGGTGCCGCTGGCCGGGCTGGCGATCGCCGGGGTGCTGTTCGCGCAGGTCACGAGCCAGCTGAACTTCCTGTCCTACGGCACCACCGCCCGCGCGGCGCGCCTGCACGGGGCCGGGCGGCGGACCGAGGCCGTCGCGGAGGGCGGGCAGGCGACGTGGCTCGCGCTGGCCGTCGGGCTGGTGCTGCTCGTCGTGGGGCAGCTGGTCGCGGTCCCCGTGGCGACCGCGTTCGCCGGGGACGGGGAGATCGCCGACGCCGCCGTGTCGTGGCTGCGGGTCGCGCTGTTCGGGGCCCCGCTGATCCTCGTGACGCTGGCCGGCAACGGCTGGATGCGCGGGGTGCAGGACACCGTCCGCCCGCTGCGCTACGTGCTCGCGGGCAACGGCCTGTCCGCGGTGCTGTGCCCGGTGCTCGTGCACGGCGTCGGCTGGGGGCTGCCGGGGTCGGCGGCCGCGAACGTCACCGGGCAGGCGCTCGGCGCCGGGCTGTTCCTGCTCGCCCTGCGCCGGGAGCGGGGCTTCCGCCGGCCCGACCTCGCGACGATGCGCGCCCAGCTCGTGCTCGGGCGCGACCTCATCGCCCGCAGCCTCGCGTTCCAGGCCTGCTTCCTCTCCGCCGCGGCGGTGGCCGCGCGGTTCGGGGCGGCGTCGGTCGCGGCGCACCAGATCGTGCTGCAGCTGTGGTTCTTCATGGCGCTGGTGCTCGACGCGGTCGCGATCGCGGCGCAGGCGCTGGTGGGGGCGGCGCTGGGGTCCGGGGCCGTCGCCAGGGCCCGGGCGCTCGCCGGCCAGGTCACCCGCTACGGCCTGGTGCTCGGCGTCGGGTTCGGGGTGCTGTTCGCGGCGCTGATCGGGGTGCTGCCGCCGGTGTTCACCGGCGACGCGACGGTGCTCGCGCTCGTGCCCGTCGCCTGGTGGTTCTTCGTGGCGATGCAGCCGGTCGCGGGCGTCGTCTTCGCGCTGGACGGCGTGCTGCTCGGCGCGGGGGACGCGGCGTTCCTGCGCACCTCCACCCTCGCGGCCGCGGTGCTGGGGTTCCTGCCGCTGATCTGGGCGTCGCTGGTGTTCGGCTGGGGCCTGGCCGGGATCTGGACGGGCCTGTCGCTGTTCATGCTGGTGCGGCTGGTGGCGGTCGGGCTGCGGACCCGGTCCGGGCGGTGGGCGGTGTCGGGGGCGGTGCGCCCGTCGTGACCGCCGGACGGGTGCGGGATCAGCGGGGTGCGGACCAGGCCTTCCACAGCGCCGCGTAGGGGCCACCGGCGGCCACCAGCTCGGCGTGCGGGCCGGTCTCGACGATCCGGCCCTTGTCCAGCACGACGACGCGGTCGGCTGCCGCGGCCTGGGTGAGCCGGTGCGCGATGACCACGGCGGTGCGCCCGGCCAGCGCGGCGTCGGCGGCCACCTCCAGCACGCGCGCCCCGGCGCTGCCGGCCTCCGCGGTGGCCTCGTCCAGCACCGCGACGGCCGGATCGGCCAGCACCAGCCGGGCCAGCGCGAGCTGCTGCGCCACGGTGGCGCCCAGCTCGGTGCCGCCGTCGCCGACGACCTCGTCGAGGTCCAGTGCGGCGCCGACGGTGCCGAGCACCGCGACCAGCTCGGCGTCGGTGGCCCCGGGGCGGGCCAGGCGCAGGTTGTCGGCCACCGTGCCGGCGAAGACGTGCACCTCCTGCGTGACGACGGCGACGTGGCGCCGCGGGTGCTCCAGCGCGTCGAGCGGCACGCCCCCGATCTCGACGGTGCCCGCCTGCGGGACCTGGGCCCCGGCCAGCACCGCGCCCAGCGTCGTCTTGCCCGCGCCGCTGGGCCCCACCACGGCGACCCGCTCCCCGGGCGCGATCTCCAGGTCGATCCCGTGCAGCACCTCGGGCCCGCCGTCGTAGGAGTGCCGGACGCCGGTCAGCCGCACCGAGCCGTCCCGCGGCCGCCGCGGGCTCGCCGGTGCGGGCGGCACCGGCATGTCGGTGACGCCGACGAGCCGGGCCAGGGCCGCCCCGGCCGACTGCGCCTCGTCGAGGAGGTAGAGCAGCTCGCCGATCGGGTCGAACAGGCGCAGGAAGTACAGCACCGCCGCGGTGGCCGCGCCGACGGTGACGGCGTCGGCGCGCACCAGCCAGAACCCGACGACGAGCAGCGACAGCACGCCCGTCAGCTCCGCGCCGTTGAGCACGAACCCGAACTTGGACTGCGCCCGCATCGCGCGCAGCGACGCCGTCACGGCCGCGGCGGAGTCGCCCGCGATCCGGGTGAGCAGCGGGACGCGCAGCCGGTGCGCGCGCACCGTCGCCGCCCCGCCCACGCCGGCCAGCAACGACTGCGTCCGCCGCCCCTCCGCGGCCCGCTCCGCGGCGTAGAGCGGCCCGGAGACGCGGACGTACCAGCGCGTGACGAGGATCCAGATCGGCAGCGGGACCAGCCCGGCCAGTGCGAGGCGCCAGTCGAGCAGCGCGAGCCCGACGAGCGTCAGCCCGACGTCGAGCGCGGCGATGACCAGCAGCGGGATCGCCAGCCGGACGCCCTCGGAGATGACGGAGATGTCGCCGCTCACGCGCTGCAGCAGGTCGCCGGACCCGGCGCGCTCGACGTCGGCGATGCGGACCCGCAGCGCGCGGTGCACCACGCGCTCCCGCAGCCCGGCCAGCACCAGCTCGCCGAGCCGGGCCACCAGCACGGTGCCGCCGGCCGACAGCAGGGCGCGCGCGACCAGCGCGGCGAGGATGCCGAGGGCGAACAGGTCGACCGAGCCGGTCGCCCCGCCCCCGATCACCGCGTCGACGATCGCGCCGAGCAGGGCGGGCACGGCCAGGATCGCGACCGCCGCCGCGACGAGGGTGAGCACGGTCCCGGCGATCAGCAGCCGGTGCGGGCGGATCAGCGCGGCGACCGAGCGCCGGGTGCGGGCCGCGGTCGCGATGGGGAGCAGTGCGGTGGTCCCGGGGACGGGGGTGCCGGGAGCGGTCACGACAGCACCGCCGCCCGGTAGCGCGGGTCCCCGGTCAGCTCCGCGTGGGTGCCTGCGGCGACCACCGCGCCGTCCTCGACGAGCAGCACGCGGCGGCAGCGGGCCAGCAGCGCGGGGCTGGAGGTGAGCAGCAGCGTGGTGCGCCCGGCCCGCAGCCGCGCGAGTCCGTCGGCGATGCGGTGCTCGGTGGCGGCGTCGACGGCGGTGGTCGGGTCGTGCAGCACCAGCACCGGCGCGTGCGCGGCGAGCGCCCTGGCCAGCACGAGCCGCTGGCGCTGCCCGCCGGAGAGGGTGCGGCCGCGTTCGGTGAGCTCGGCGTCGAGGCCGCCGGGGAGGGCGTCGAGGACCTCGTCGGCGCCGGCCGCGGCGAGCACGGCCGGGTCGGTGCCGGTGTTGGCGCCGACCGTGCCCTCGAACAGCGTGGCGTCGTGGCGGTCGACGAGCACCGCGCGGCGGGCCTCGTCGAGGTCGACGTCGGCGAGGTCGACGCCGTCCAGGGTGACGGGCCCGTCCAGCCCGGCCCCGCCGCCCGGGTCGCGGTCGCGGGCCAGCACGTCGAGCAGGGCCGCGGCGTCGGCAGCGGACAGGGTGACGACGCCGACGTGCTCGCCCGCGGCGACGTCGACGCCGCCCACGCGGAGGGCGCCGGCGGGGTCGGCGGGCAGGACGGCGGTCCCGGCGCGCACGGCGGGCGGGGACCCGAGCAGCGCGGCGACCCGGTGGGCGGACCCGCGCGCCCCGGCGAGCAGGGGCCCCACCTCGGTGAGCCGCTCCAGCGGCCCGATCAGGAACTGGGCGAGCCCGACGGCGGCCACCAGCTCGCCGACGCTGATCGTGCCGTCGAGGGCGAGCCGCCCGCCCAGCCACGCGACGACGACGAGGAACAGCCCGGTGATCACCCCGGTCGCCGCGGTGTAGCCGCCCTCGAAGCGCACCGCGGCGAGCCGGGCGCCCAGCGCGGTGCGGCTCGCGCGGCGGTAGGTCTCGCCCGCGGCCTCCTCCGCGCCGATGCCCTTGATCACCCGCAGCCCGGTGACGAGGTCGGTGGCCACCCCGGTCGCCGTGGCCAGCGTCTCCTGCTCGGCCTCCGCCCGTCCGACGAGCGGCCCGGCCAGCAGGCGGGACGCGACCAGCACCAGCGGTACCCCGGCCAGCACGACGAGCCCCAGCAGGAGCGAGGCGCTGACGAGCACGACCGCGCCACCGACGAGCGCGGCGAGGGCGGCGACCGCGGTGACGACCGCCGCGCTGACCAGCCCGGCCCGGTCGGCGTCGGACCCGGCCAGGCTGACCTGCTCGCCGGAGCGCCCCGGCGCGCCGCCGGCCGGGTCCAGCACGCGCCGGGTGACGTCGAGCCGGATCTCGTGCGCGCCCTGCTTCTCGGCGCGGACCGTCAGCCAGTACCCGCCGTACGCGCTGGTGGCGAGCACGAGGAACACCCCGACCACCGCGGTGGACCAGCGCAGCAGGGCCGAGACGTCGCCCGTGGACACCGCGAGGTCGATCACGATCCCGACGACGACCGGCACGGCCGCCTCGGACAGCTGGTGGCCGGCGACCAGCACCGAGGCGGCGACCAGGTCGCGGCGCTGCCCGCGGGCGGCGCCGCGGAGGACGGAGCCGGCGCTGGAGGGAGGCACGGGCTGAGGCTAGCCTGCCCAATCGTCGTCGCCTACTGGATAGGGGACCCCGGGGGCGGCAGGCGGAACGTGCGCTGCGGCTCCACCGCCGCCACGCCGAGCACGGCCCCGAGCGCGGTGCGCAGGTCGCCGGTGTCGATCGAGCCGGTGATCACCCCGATCGGGGCGAGCACCTGCTGGACGTGCATCCCGGCCGCGCGGCAGCGGTCGGCGACCTCCTCGATCCGGGCCACGTGCTCGTCGTCGACCGACACGCTGACCTGCTCGCTCACGGCGCTCTCCTCCGGTGGACGGCTCAGGCGGGCGGGGGTGCCTGCACCAGGCCGGCGCCCACGTCGTCGGACGGCAGCGGCAGCCGGGACGCGCCGCGGACCAACGCCCCCCAGAGTGCCTCACCGCGGGCCCCGGTGCGCTGGGCCCACAGCGCCGCGATGCCGGCGACGTGCGGCGTCGCCATGCTGGTGCCGGAGATCGTCGAGTAGCGCTCGGGCATCGGCCACGCCGAGTAGACGTCGACGCCGGGTGCGGCCAGGTCGACCTGCCCGCCGTCGACGCCCGAGCTGCGCGCCGAGAACGGGGCGACGGCCAGCGTGTTGTCGACCGCCCCGACCGCCATGATCGACGGGCTGTTGGCCGGGACGCCGACGAAACCGGGGTCGCCGTTCTCCCGGTCGGCGTTGTTGCCCGCGGCCGCGATGACGAGCGTGCCGGCGGCCAGTGCGCGCCGCCCGACGGCCTCGTAGACCGACGAGACCTCGTCGACGTCGGCCCCGAGCGACATCGAGATGATCTGGGCGCCGTTCTCGACCGCCCAGTTCATCCCGGCGAGGATCTCCGCGTCGGTGCCGGAGCCCGCGTCGCCGAGCACCTTGCCGGCGAGGATGCGGGCCTCGTGCGCCACGCCGTAGCGGGGGCCGGTCTCCGGGGTCAGCGCGCCGCAGGAGGTGCCGATGCAGTGCGTGCCGTGGCCGTTGGCGTCCTGCGCGGTCTCGCCCTCGACGAACGACTGCGCGAGGACGTCGCGGCCGACGAAGTCGGGGTGCTCCAGGTCGAGGCCGGTGTCGAGCACCGCGACCGTGATGCCCGCCCCGGACTCCGCGACGGTCGCGGCGTTCGTGACCTGCAGGCCCCAGGTCAGCTCGGCGGTGTCCTCCGCGACGGGCTCGGCCGCCTCCTCCACGGGGACGTCGACGGCCTGCGCGTGCAGGAACGCCGCGGCGTCGGCGAAGCCCCGCAGGTACTCCTCCGACAGCGAGCCGCGCACGTGGTAGACCCGCTCGGGCTCCGCCGCCACGATCCGCCGGTCGGCGATCATCGTGGTGACGGCGTCGGTGTCGGTGGCGTCGACGGGGACGATCGCGACGCCGAGCGCGGGGAACAGCAGCGGACCCCCGCCCGCCCCGGCCGTGGTGGACCCGGTCATCTCGGCCAGCGCGGAGCGCGCGGCGTCGGGATCGGCGTGCAGGTCGTCGGCGAGGACGAGGACCAGGCGCCCGGTCAGCTGGTCGGGCCACGTCGTGGCGCCGTCGGTGAGCAACTGCATGCCCGTGACCCTTCCGCACCCGGGCGCCGCTGTCAGTCCGGGACCTGTGCAGAATCGCCGCGTGTGACCCCTCCTCCGCCCTCCGGCCTGGTCGTCGTCGACAAGCCCGGCGGTCTGACCTCGCACGACGTCGTCGGCCGGCTGCGCCGGATCCTGCGCACCCGCAAGGTCGGGCACGCCGGCACGCTCGACCCCATGGCCACCGGCGTCCTGGTCTGCGGGATCGGGCGCGGCACCAAGCTGCTCGGCCACCTCGCGCTCGACACCAAGGCCTACACCGCGACGATCCGCCTCGGCGCGGCCACGGCCACCGACGACGCCGAGGGCGAGACGCTGTCCACCGCCGACGCCTCCGGCGTCACCGACGCGGCGGTCGCGGCCGGGATCGCCGCCCTGACCGGCGACATCTCCCAGGTGCCCAGCTCGGTCAGCGCGATCAAGGTCGACGGGCAGCGGGCGTACGCGCGGGTGCGGGCGGGGGAGGAGGTCGTGCTGGCGGCGCGCCCGGTGACGGTGTCGGCGTTCACCCTGCTCGCGCGCCGCGGCGACGACCTCGACGTGGCCGTCGAGTGCACGTCGGGCACCTACGTCCGGGCGCTGGCCCGCGACCTCGGCGCCGGGCTGGGCGTCGGCGGCCACCTCACCGCGCTGCGCCGCACGCGCGTCGGCCCGTTCGACCTCGGCCACGCCCGGACCCTGGAGCAGCTCGACGCCGACCCGACCCTGTCGCTCCCGCTCGACGACGCCGTCGCCGTCGCCTTCCCGCGCCGCGACCTGGCGGCGGCCGACGCCGAGGACGTGCGGCACGGCCGGCCGCTGCCGCCCTCCGGGCTGGCGGGGGTGCACGGCGTGTTCGCCCCGGACGGCCGGGTGCTGGCGCTGATGGCCGACCGCGGGGACGCGGCCCGGTCGGTGGTGGTGCTGGCCCCGGCGAACGAGGGCCCGTAGCGGCGGGGCGGGCCGCGTGGTCGACGGGACCGCGTGATCGACGGGGGCGGCGGGCGGGGTCGCGGCGCGGTCCGTAGGCTCCGGGACGTGGAGCGCTGGCGTGGGCTGGACGCCGTACCGACCGGCTGGGGCCGCAGCGTCGTCACCGTCGGGGTGTTCGACGGCATGCACCGCGGCCACCAGCAGCTCGTGGCGCGCGCGGTGGAGCGGGGGAGCGAGCGGGGCCTGCCCGCGGTGCTCGTGACGTTCGACCCGCACCCCGCCGAGCTGGTCCGCCCGGGCAGCCACCCGGCGAGCCTCACCACGCTGCGCCGCCGCGCCGAGCTGGCCGAGGAGCTGGGCATGGACGCGTTCTGCGTCCTCCCGTTCACCCCGGAGCTCGCCCGCACCGAACCGGCCGCGTTCGCCCACCACGTGCTGGTGGAGCGGCTGCACGCGGCCGTCGTCGTGGTCGGGCAGAACTTCCGGTTCGGCCACCACGCCGCGGGCGACGTCGCGCTGCTCACCGAGCTGGGGCAGCGCTTCGGGTTCGCCGTCGAGGGCCTCGACCTCACCGGCGACGACGGCGTCACCTTCTCCTCCACCTACGTGCGCGCCTGCATCGACGCGGGCGACGTCGAGGCCGCCGCGGCCGCGCTCGGCCGACCGCACCGCGTCGAGGGCGTGGTGGTCCACGGTGCGCGCCGGGGACGTGACCTGGGCTTCCCCACCGCGAACGTCTCCAGCGCCCCGCACACCGCGCTGCCCGCCGACGGCGTCTACGCCGGGCGGTTCGCGATCGGCGACCGCCTGCTGCCCACCGCGATCTCGGTCGGCACGAACCCCACCTTCTCCGGGCGGGTCAAGACGCTCGAGGCCTACGTGCTCGACGTCGACGAGGACTTCTACGGCCACGAGGTCGCCGTCGACATCACCCACCGGCTGCGCGGCCAGGAGACTTACACCGACGTCGACGCGCTGATCGCGCAGATGCACCGCGACGTGGCGCGCACCCGGGAACTGGTCGGCTGAGTTTCCCCGTTCGCCCACGGGGAGCGGGGCCCGGGTGCCAGCATCGGGCCATGAGCGCAGCCGAGGAGTTCGCCGACAACCGCGCGCGCCAGGCCGAGCTCTACGGCGCCCCGCTGGGCGACCGCGTCCGCGGGCTGCTCGCCGTGCTCGGCGTCTCCCAGGCCCGGCTGGCCCGCACGCTCGGGATCAGCCCGGCGATGCTGAGCCAGCTCGCGAGCGGGCGGCGGGTCAAGATCGGCAGCCCGGCCGTGCTGGCCCGGCTGCAGCTGCTCGACCACCGGTGCGCGGCGCTGCAGCCCCCGCTGGCGCCGCGGGCGGTGGAGACCCTGCTGGCCGACGTGACGCGGGCGCAGCTGCGGTGGTCGCCGGTCACCGGGCCCGCCGACGACGCGGCGCCCCCGCCCCGCCCGCCCGCGGCGGCGCCGCGGTGCCCGGGACCGGCGTCGGCCGCCGACGCCCTGCGCCGCCTCGCCGCCCCCGCCCGGCTCGCCGCCGCCGCGGCCGCGCTCGGGCCGGGGTTCCCCGAGCTGGCCGAGGTGCTGCGCCAGGCGGCGGGACGACCGGGCTGACCAGGGGTGCCCGGTTCCCGGCTGGTAACGTGGCGCGTTGGGTCCGGCTGCAGTCCGTGGCGGCCGTGACCGTCTTCCGCGCACATCACCACCGGTGCCCGGGCCGCACGGCACAGCAACGAAAGAGGACAGACCGTGGCACTCGACGCCGCACAGAAGAAGACCGTGCTCGACCAGTACGCCACCCACGAGGGTGACACCGGATCCCCCGAGGCGCAGATCGCCCTGCTGACCAAGCGGATCGTCGACCTCACCGAGCACCTCAAGATGCACAAGCACGACCACCACTCCCGTCGCGGGCTGCTGCTGCTCGTCGGCCGCCGCCGCCGGCTCATCAAGTACCTCCGCGAGGTCGACGTCGCGCGCTACCGGTCGCTCATCGAGCGCCTCGGCATCCGCCGCTGACCCCCCGGGCCGGGCCGCCCCGCGCGGCCCGGCCCGTTCAACTCCATCCCGCCACACCACCCCGGCCACGATCCGCCGGTCCTCGGTAGTGGCCCCCGGGGCAGGTGTCCCGAGGGCTTCGATCGAAGGCCGGCCAGACGAGGGATCGACGGGGCAGTGGCATCCCATCTCAGAGGAGATGCACCCTTGACCGACCCCATCGACGACTCCGTCCACGAGACGACCGCCGTCATCGACAACGGGAGCTTCGGCACCCGCACCGTCCGGTTCGAGACCGGGCGCCTCGCGCGCCAGGCCGCCGGCTCCGTCGTCGCCTACCTCGACGACGAGACCATGCTGCTCTCCGCCACCACGGCGTCGAAGCACCCCAAGGAGCACTTCGACTTCTTCCCCCTCACGGTGGACGTCGAGGAGCGCATGTACGCGATCGGCAAGATCCCCGGCTCGTTCTTCCGCCGCGAGGGTCGCCCCGGCACCGACGCGATCCTGACCTGCCGCCTGATCGACCGCCCGCTGCGCCCGTCGTTCGTCGACGGCCTGCGCAACGAGATCCAGATCGTCGTCACGGTGATGAGCCTGGACCCGCAGGACCCCTACGACGCGCTGGCGATCAACGCCGCGTCGGCGTCCACGCAGCTGTCCGGCCTGCCGTTCTCCGGCCCGATCGGCGCCGTCCGCATCGCGCTGATCGACGGCCAGTGGATCGCGTTCCCGCAGTACGAGGACCTGCAGCGCGCCGTGTTCGACATGGTCGTCGCGGGCCGCATCGTCGGTGACGACGTCGCGATCATGATGGTCGAGGCCGAGGCCACCGTCGAGACCAACACCCTGGTCGCCGGCGGTGCTCAGGCGCCGACCGAGGAGGTCGTCGCGGCCGGGCTGGAGGCGGCGAAGCCGTTCATCCGCACCCTGTGCGTGGCCCAGCAGCAGCTCGCCGACGTGGCAGCCAAGCCCACGCGCGAGTTCCCGACGTTCCCGGCCTACCAGCCCGACGTCTTCGACGCCGTCGAGGCGCAGGGCGGGGCCGACCTGGCCGCCGCGCTCACCATCGCGGGCAAGCAGGAGCGGGAGTCGAAGCTCGACGAGGTCAAGCTCGCCGTGCTCACCGCGCTGGAGACCAAGTTCGAGGGTCGCGAGAAGGAGCTCGGCGCGGCGTTCCGCTCGCTGAACAAGAAGCTCGTGCGCCAGCGCATCCTGCGCGACCAGGTCCGCATCGACGGCCGCGGCATCACCGACATCCGGCCGCTCTCGGCCGAGGTCGAGGTCATCCCGCGCGCCCACGGCTCGGCGCTGTTCGAGCGCGGCGAGACCCAGATCATGGGCGTCACCACGCTGAACATGCTGCGCATGGAGCAGCAGATCGACTCCCTCGGGCCGGAGACGCACAAGCGCTACCTGCACCACTACAACTTCCCGCCCTACTCGACCGGTGAGACCGGCCGCGTCGGGTCGCCGAAGCGCCGCGAGATCGGCCACGGCGCGCTGGCCGAGCGGGCCCTGCTGCCCGTGCTGCCCACGCGCGAGGAGTTCCCGTACGCGATCCGCCAGGTCTCCGAGGCGCTGGGCTCCAACGGCTCCACCTCGATGGGCTCGGTCTGCGCGTCGACGATGTCGCTGTACAACGCCGGCGTGCCGCTCAAGGCGCCGGTCGCGGGCATCGCGATGGGCCTGGTCACCGACACCGTCGACGGCGAGACCCGCTACGTCGCCCTCACCGACATCCTCGGTGCGGAGGACGCGTTCGGCGACATGGACTTCAAGGTCGCCGGCACGCCGGAGTTCGTCACGGCGCTGCAGCTCGACACGAAGCTCGACGGCATCCCGTCGGCCGTCCTCACCGCGGCGCTGAGCCAGGCCAAGGACGCCCGCATGACGATCCTCGAGGTCATCGGCGAGGCGATCGACCGGCCCGACGAGATGAGCCGGTTCGCGCCGCGCGTCATCGCGATCAAGATCCCGGTCGACAAGATCGGCGAGCTGATCGGCCCGAAGGGCAAGATGATCAACTCGATCACCGAGCAGACCGGTGCCGACATCTCGATCGACGACGACGGCACCGTCTACGTCGGCGCGTCCGACGGCGAGTCGGCGGACGCCGCGATCGGCATGGTCAACGCCATCGCCAACCCGCAGCTGCCGAAGATCGGCGAGCGCTTCCTGGGCACGGTCGTCAAGACCGCCGCCTTCGGCGCGTTCGTCTCGCTGGTGCCCGGCAAGGACGGCCTCGTCCACATCTCGAAGCTGGGCAACGGCAAGCGGATCAACAAGGTCGAGGACGTCGTGAACGTCGGCGACAAGATCCGCGTCGAGGTCTCCGACATCGACAACCGCGGCAAGATCAGCCTGCTGCCGGTCGTCGAGGACGCCGCCCCCGCGGGCGACGTCACGGTTCCCGCGGAGCCCGCCGAGGTCGCGTCCTCTTGACGGAGCTCTTGACGCCGGGGACGCACAGCGTCCCCGGCGTTTCCGTGTCCCACCTCGACGGCGGCCTGCGGGTCGTCTCCGAGCGGGTGCCGGGCGTCCGCTCGGTGTCGATCGGGGTCTGGATCGGCGTCGGCTCGCGCGACGAGTCGCCGACCCAGGCCGGGGCGGCGCACTACCTCGAGCACCTGCTGTTCAAGGGCACCTCGACGCGGACGGCCGCGCAGATCGCCGAGGACGTCGACGCCGTCGGCGGTGAGCTCAACGCGTTCACCGCGAAGGAGCACACCTGCTACTACGCGCAGGTCCTCGACACCGACCTGCCGCTCGCGGTCGACGTGCTCGCCGGGGTCGTCACCGACGCCGTCATGGCGCCGGCCGACGTGGAGATCGAGCGCAGCGTCGTGCTCGAGGAGATCGCGATCCGCGACGACGACCCGGAGGACCTGCTCGGCGAGCTGTTCGACGAGTCGCTGTTCGGCGCGCACCCGCTCGGGCGGCCGGTGATCGGGTCCGAGGAGTCGATCACCGGGATGGCCCGGGAGACCCTGCACGCGTTCTGGCGCGGGGAGTACACGACGCCGCGGATGGTCGTCGCGGCCGCGGGCAACCTCGACCACGGCGCGCTCGTCGCGCTCGTCGAGGAGGCGTTCGCCGCGGCCGTCGGGCGGGCGGGGTCGGCCGCGCCGGTGCCGCCGCGCGCGTCGGGCGTCGCCGTGCTGGCCCCCGGCCCGCGGCTGGTGCTGCGCGGCGAGGACACCGAGCAGGCCCACCTGATGCTCGGCGTCCCCGGGATCCCGCGGCACGACCCCCGGCGCAGCGCGCTGGGCGTGCTCAACACCGCGCTCGGCGGCGGGCCCAGCTCGCGGCTGTTCCAGCAGGTCCGGGAGCAGCGCGGGCTGGCGTACTCGGTGTACTCGGGCCTGTCGACCTACACCGACGCCGGCATCCTGTCGGTCTACGCCGGCTGCGCCCCCGACCGGCTCGACGAGGTGGCCACGGTGGTCCGCGACGTCCTCGCCGACGTCGCCGCGCACGGGCTCACCCCGGCCGAGGTGGTCCGGGCGCAGGGCAACCTGCGCGGCGGGCTGGTGCTCGGGCTGGAGGACACGCCGTCGCGGATGAACCGGCTCGGGCGCGCCGAGCTCGACCACGGCCGCCAGCGCAGCATCGCCGAGAGCCTCGACCGGATCGCGGCCGTCACCGTCGACGAGGTCACGGCGGTGGCCGCGGACCTGCTGTCGGTGCCGCTGACGGCCGGGGTGGTCGGCCCCTACGACGACGAGACCGACCTGCCCGACGCGCTGCGCTCACTCGCCTGACCCCCCGGCCTCGGGGCCGGGCCGTGGGATGCTTCCCCCGTGGACCCCGAGACCCTGATCGCGGGCGTGCTGATCGTCGTCGGCATCGCCGGGATCGTGCTGCCGGTGCTGCCCGGGCTGATCCTGGTGCTCGCCGGGATCGCGGTGTGGGCGGTGCCGCGGGGCGACGTCGTCGGCTGGACGGTGCTCGGCCTCGCCGTCGCGATCGTGGTGGCGGGCAGCGTCGCGAAGTACCTGCTCCCCGGACGGCGCCTGCGCGACTCCGGGGTGCCCGGGCGCACGATCGTCGCGGGCGGGGTGCTGGGGGTCGTCGGGTTCTTCGTGATCCCGGTCGTCGGGCTGTTCGTCGGGTTCGTGCTGGGCGTCTACCTGGCCGAGCGGGCGCGGCTGCGCGAGCACGCGCAGGCGTGGCCGTCGACGCGGGGCGCGCTCGCCGCCGTCGGCTGGAGCATCGTCATCGAGCTGCTGACCGGCCTGCTGGCCACCGGGGTGTGGATCGGCGGCCTCGTCCTAGGCTGACCCGCATGACGATCAGGGTGGGTGTCCTCGGCGCGCGCGGGCGGATGGGTGCCGAGGTGTGCCGCGCGGTGACCGCGGCCGACGGGCTGGAGCTGGTGGCGGAGGTCGACGAGGGCGACCCGCTGACGCTGCTCACCGACCACGGCGCGCAGGTGGCCGTCGACTTCACCCACCCCGGCGCGGCGCTCGACAACGTCGCCTTCTGCGTGGCGCACGACATCGCCGCCGTCGTCGGGACGAGCGGGTTCGGCGCCGAGAAGCTCGAGGCCGTCCGCGGCCTGCTCGCCGACCGCGCCGGGCACGTCCTCGTCGCCCCGAACTTCGGGGTCGGCGCGGTGCTGATGATGCGGTTCGCCGAGCAGGCGGCGCGGTTCTTCGAGTCCGTGGAGATCATCGAGCTGCACCACGAGCGCAAGGTCGACGCCCCGTCGGGCACGGCCGTGAGCACCGCGTCGCGGATCGCGCAGGCCCGCGCGGGCCTCGGCCCCGTGCCCGACGCGACCACCAGCGAGGTCGACGGGGCGCGCGGCGCCGTCGTCGACGGGGTGCACGTGCACTCGGTGCGGATGCCCGGGCTCGTCGCCCACCAGGAGGTGATCCTCGGCATGGCGGGGGAGACGCTGACGCTGCGGCACGACTCGATCGACCGCGCCGGGTTCATGCCCGGCGTCGTGCTGGCCGTCCGCGGGGTGCGCGACCACCCGGGGCTGACCGTCGGGCTGGAGAGCCTGCTCGGCCTCTAGACCGGTCCGACGACGCAGACCCCGTGGTCACCGCGCAGGGCGCCGACGGTCTGCGCGGTGACCGCGGGTCTGCGCGGTGGGGCTAGGCGAGCTTGAGGTCGAGCGAGCCCGTCAGTCGGATCTCGCGCAGCGTCCCGGCGCCGGTGTCGAGGGCCCGCACCCCGCCGTCGGGCTCCCAGCCGGCGCGGGCGTAGAACCGGCGCGACGCCTCGTCGGGCTCGGGGACCCAGGCCAGCCCGTACAGGGCCCCCGCGCCGCGCAGGTGCTCCGCGGCCGTGGCGAGCAGCCGCCCGGCGTGCCCCCGGCGCCCCCAGCGCGGCTCGACGAGCAGCGCGCCGATCTCGCCCCACGCCTGGTCGGGGGAGGCGGCGCCCTCGGGCGGCATCGCGACCGCGGCCGCCAGGAAGCCGACGGTCCAGTCGCCCTCCGTCGCGACCAGCACGTGCCCCGCGTCGGCCCCGACGGCGGCGGTCCAGGCGGCGCGGGCACCCGGGCCGCGCAGCTGGGCCAGCGCCTCGGCGGGCACGAAGGCGGCGTACGCGGCCTCCCAGGTGTCGCCCTGGATGCGCACGATCTCGGGGACGTCGGCGGGCGTGGCGGCACGGACCGCGGCGATGGCCATGCCGCATGGATACCCCACCCGCCCGATCCGGCAGGACAAGGGGTCGTTCGCCATGGCAACGTCACGCCCGTGCAGAACCGCCGTGTCGCCTGGGCCGCCCTCGGGGTGGTCTACGTCCTGTGGGGATCGACCTACCTCGCCAACCGCCTGATCATCACCGACGTGCCGCCGCTGTTCTCCGGCGGCGTGCGCTTCCTCGTCGGCGGCGGTCTCCTTGCGCTGGTCGTGGCGCTGGTGGCGGGACCGTCGGCGCTGCGGATGACGCGGCCGCAGCTGGCGACCACTGCGCTGTCCGGCGTCCTGCTCCCGGCGTGGGGCAACGGGATCGTCACGCTCGGGCAGCAGCAGGTGTCCTCCGGGCTCGCGGCCCTGCTCATCGCCGCCGTGCCGCTCTACATCGTCGTGCTGCGGGCGGTCACCGGCGACCGGCCGCGGGCGGCGACGATCGGCGGCGTGGCGGTCGGGGTCGCCGGGCTCGCGCTGCTGGTGCTGACCGGCTCGACGGGGACGGGCGGCACGGTCGGCAGCGCCTGGTGGGGGCCGTGGCTGATCCTGCTGGCCGGGCTGGGCTGGGCCACGGGCACGTTCGCGACGACGCGGCTGCCGGTGCCGCCCAACCCGTTCGCGCTGGCCGCGGTGCAGATGCTCGTCGGCGGGGCGGTGCTGCTGGCCGTCAGCCTGGGCAAGGGCGACCGGCTCGACGTCGCCGCGGTCTCGCCCGTCGCGTGGTGGGCGTGGGCGTACATGGCGGTCGTCGTCTCGCTGGGGGCGTTCAGCGCGTACGCCTACGCGCTGGCGTCGCTGCCGGTGTCGACGGTCGCGACCTACGCCTACGTCAACCCGGTCATCGCCGTGGTGCTCGGGGCGCTGGTGGTGGGGGAGCGCTACTCCGTGCTGCAGCTGGTCGGCGGGGGGATCGTGGTGCTGTCGGTGGGGCTGGTGATCGCCTCGGAGCGGTCGGCGGCGCGGCACGTGGCCCAGCCCGCCTGAGACCGGCCGTCCGGATTCCGTCGGGGTCCGGTGGCACGATCCCGGGCATGACGACGGAGACGATCGGGGCGCCGGCCGCCCGCCGGGCGGCGCTGGCCGCGCAGGGGTTCACCGACCCGGTCCCGACCGGCCCCGTCACCCGCCGCCACCTGCAGCGGGTGCTCGACCGGATCCGGCTGCTCCAGCTCGACTCGGTCAACGTGGCGGTGCGGGCGCACTACATGCCGGTGTTCAGCCGCCTCGGCCCGTACGCGCGGGGCCTGCTCGACGACGCCGCGTGGTCGCACTCGGCGCGGCGGCCCCGGCTGCTCGTCGAGTACTGGGCCCACGAGGCCAGCCTGCTCCCCGTCGCCGACTGGCCGCTGCTGCAGTCCGGGGCCAAGCGCAGCGGCTGGTGGCGGCACTACGGCGCGCTGGTGGAGGGCAACCCCGGCCTGGTCGACGACGTGCTGGCCGCGGTGAAGGAGCTGGGTCCGGTCGGGGCGGGGGAGCTGGAGGCGGCGCTGGGCGGGCGGTCGAGCCCGCGCCCGCCGGGGGCCACCTGGTGGGAGCGCTCGGACGTCAAGCGGATCTGCGAGTACCTGTTCGGCACCGGCGCGCTCACCACCGGCACCCGCCGGCACTTCCAGCGCCTCTACGACCTGCCCGAGCGCGTCCTGCCGCCCGAGGTGCTCGCGGCGGGCCCGGCCGACCCGGAGCAGTCGGCCCGCACGCTGGTGCTGCGCTCGGCGTCGGCGCTCGGGGTGGCCACCGAGCCCGAGCTGCGCGACTACTACCGCCTCGGGCCCACCACCAGCCGGCGGGCGGTGGCGGAGCTGGTCGACTCCGGCGCGCTGGCGCCGGTCCGGGTGCGCGGCTGGCCGAAGCAGGCCTACCGGCTGCCGGGCGCGCGGGTGCCGCGGCAGGTCACCGGCCGGGCCCTGCTCTGCCCGTTCGACCCCCTGATCTGGGAGCGCGACCGCACCGAGCGCGTCTTCGGCTTCCGCTACCGCATCGAGATCTACGTGCCCGAGGCGAAGCGCGAGTACGGCTACTACGTGTTCCCGTTCCTGCTCGACGGCGAGCTCGTGGCCCGGGTCGACCTCAAGGCCGACCGCGCCGCCGGGGTGCTCCGGGTGCCCGGCGCGTTCGCCGAGCCCGGCGCCGAGCGGCCCCGGGTGGTGGCCGAGCTGGCCGGGGCCCTGCGCGAGATGGCGGAGTGGCTCGAGCTCGACGCCGTGGTGGTGGGGGAGCGCGGCGACCTGGCGGGCCCCCTGGCCGCGGCCCTGCGCTGAGGCCGCGCTCCCGCCCCGGGTGACGGGCCGGGGCGGGAGCGGCGGGGTCAGGCGGCGACGGTGGCCCGGGTGACCAGGACGTCGCCGCTGCCGGTGCGGCCCTTCACCGACAGCGCACCGGCGTCGGCCGGGGCGACCGCGGCTACGTCGAGCTCGCTGACCGCCCGGCCCGAGCCCGACGACAGGTCGAGCCGGGCGTGGACGCCGCCGTGCACGCCGACCCGGAGGTCGCCGGAGCCGGTGGTGAGGTCGAGGCTGCCCGCGCGGGCGTCGCGCACGGCGACGGTGCCCGATCCGGTGCGCACGGCGAGGTCGGCGGCCACCTCCAGCACGTCGACGTCGCCGCTGCTCGCGCGCACCTCCGTGGTGCCGCGCACGGCGGCGATCCGCACGCCGCCCGAGCCGGTGCGGACGCGCCCACGCCCGGCCACCGCCCCCACCTCGACGTCGCCGGAGCCGGTCGTGACGTCGGCGTCGCCGTCGACGGGGCCGAGCTCGACCCGGCCCGACCCGGTGCGCACGGCGGCCCACCCCGCGGTGCCGCCGACCGTGACGTCACCGGACCCGGTGCGGGCCGCGAGCCGGGAGCCCGCTGGCGCGGTCACCGTGACCGCGAGCGGCACGACGCGCAGCGGCAGCTCCTGCGACGAGCGCACGACGAGCAGCCGCCCGCTCTCCGACCAGGTGATCTCCGCGGCGCGCACGGCGTCGGCGACGAGCTGGTCGGGGTCGATGCCGAACCCGGCGCCGCCGCTGCCCAGCCAGCTCATCAGCCCGCCGATGCCCTGGGCCACGGCGCCGCCCGCGTTCGGGTCGTGGCGGACCTCCACGCGCACCTCGTCGCCGGGCGCGAGGTCGACGCGGATGCGGCCGACGTCGATGGTCAGCTCCAGCTCCGCGGGCCGGTCGCACGGCCAGGACTGCTGGCGCACCGTCGGCCCGGTGGCGGGACCCTCCTCCGGGAAGTGGTCCTTGGTGAAGTCCACGAAGTCGCTCATCCCTGCACCCATCCCTGGATCCGGTGGCCGTCGCGGCCCGGGCGGGCCCCGCCGCCCTGGTTGCCGTGCAGCGCGCCCTGCACGGCCTGCGCCACCCAGGAGTTGAGCGACACCCCCTGCGAGGACGCGGCCTGCTCGGCCTGGTTCTTGATCTGCTCGACCAGCCGCAGCGTGATGCGGCTGATGTCGCCGGCGTCGGCGCCGCCGAAGCCCCCGCCCCCGAAGCCCCGGGGCCGCGGCTCGGGCTCGGGCGCCGGGTGCGTGTCGGGCGAGACGACGACGCGGACGTCGCGGCCGTCGAGCCGGACGTCGACGGTGCGGTCGCCGAGCGCCGCGGTGACCTCCGCGGCCAGGTCGGAGAGGGCGTTCATCATCGCGAGCCGCGCCGCGGGCTCGATCGCGGCGCCGAGCACGGCGGCGGTGCGCTGTGTCTGCTCGTCGCCCGCCGCGGCGGCGGACGCGAGGTCCTCGCGGAGCCGGGTGACGTACTGGCTGATGTCCATGACACCACCATGACGTCACTTCTGACGCCAGTCAAGGAATCGGTGATGTCATCGGAGGGGGTCGGGGGTCCCGGTTACGCTGCCGCCATGCCCGAGACCGTGCCGCTCACCGTCCAGCTGGTGGCCAAGACGGAGTTCACGGCCCCTCCGGACGTGCCGTGGAGCACCGACGCCGACGGGGGCCAGGCGCTCGCCGAGTTCGCCGGACGCGCCTGCTACCAGTCCTGGGGCAAGCCGAACCCGAGGACGGCCACGAACGCGGGCTACCTGGAGCACATCCTCGAGGTCGGGCACCTGTCGGTGCTCGAGCACGGGTCGGTGAGCTTCTACCTCACGGGCGTCTCGCGCAGCCTCACCCACGAGCTGATCCGGCACCGGCACTTCTCCTACAGCCAGCTCTCCCAGCGCTACGTCCCCGAGCGCGACGCGTCGATGGTCGAGCCCGAGGTCATCGCGGCCGACCCGGAGCTGCACCGGCTCTTCGCCGACGCCACCGCCGCGTCGGTGCGGGCCTACGAGGAGCTGCTGGAGGGACTGGAGAAGCGCTTCGCCGACGTCCCCAACGCCACGCTGCGCCGCAAGCAGGCCCGGCAGGCGGCGCGGGCGATCCTGCCCAACGCCACCGAGACGAAGATCGTGGTCACCGGCAACTACCGCGCCTGGCGGCACTTCATCGCGATGCGCGCCACCGAGCACGCCGACGTCGAGATCCGGGCCCTGGCCATCGAGTGCCTGCGCCAGCTGCACCGCGAGGTGCCCAACGTCTTCCGCGACTTCGAGATCGCCGCGCTCGACGACGGCACCGAGATCGCCTCCAGCCCCTTCGTGGCGGAAGGCTGAGCGGGCACCCGGCGGAACCGGTCGCGACGGTGGTCGGGCAGCGGGAGCGCACCCCCGCGGTGGGGGGCGTCGCCGTCACGGTGCTGGTCGCGGCCCTGCCCTGGGCGTGGTTCGCCCTGCGCGACGCGGGACCGGCGGCCGACGTCGTCGCCATCGCGATGCCGCTGCTGGCCGCCGCGGTCGTCGCGGTGGCCGCGGTGGCGGCGCTGGTGCCCGGCTCGCGCGTGCGGCGCCTGCGGGCCGCGCTGTTCGGGCTCTCGGCGCTGCTGGTCGCGGTCGTGGCGGTGGTGGGGCCGTGGGTGCCCGCCCCGACGGGCGCGGTCGCGGGGCGCGGCGTCAGCGTGCTGGGCGGCAACGTCGACTACCAGGACACCCCGACGCCCGCGATGATCGACCTCGGCGCCGACGTGGTGGTCGCGGCCGAGCTGGCCCCCGACACGGAGGACGACCTCGGCGAGGAGTACCCGCACACCGCCGTCGGCGGGCCGGCGCAGTCGCCGCTGGGGGTGTTCAGCCGGTACCCGGTCCGGGTCCTGGAGGACGCGGGGCCCGAGCTGCCGGGCCTGCGGGTCCTGGTCGAGGGACCCGACGGGCCGTTCGTCCTCTACGCGCTGCACATCCCGCGGCCGTGGTTCGGCAGCAGCGCGGAGGACTACGAGGTGTCGGTGTCGGAGCACTACGCGCTCGCCGCGGCCGTCGCCGGGCGCGTGCGGACCGAGACGCTGCCGGTCGTCCTCGTCGGCGACCTCAACAGCACCGACCGCGGTCGCGACTACCGGGCGCTCACCGGCGAGGTCGGGCTCTCCGACGCCGTGCTGGAGGGCTGGGGCGGGCCCACCTCGGTGGGCAAGTGGCTGCCGCTGCTCGGCCGGATCGACCACCTGCTGGTGAGCCCGGCCTGGTGCGGCGACGACGGGCGGCGCGTGGAGCTGCCCGGGTCCTCGCACCGCGGGGTCACGGCGACGGTCGGGCCGTGTGCGTAGGGTCGGGGCATGAGCCTGGCCACCGACGAGCGTGCGGCGATCTGCGACGAGTTCGAGCGGGTGGGCCCGGACCGGCCCACCCTGTGCGGTGACTGGGACACCCGCGACCTGCTGGCCCACCTCCTCGTGCGCGAGCGCAAGCCGTGGGCGGCCCCGGGCATCCTCATCGCGGCGCTCGCCCCGGTCGTCGAGCGCGCGATGGGGTCCTACGCCGACACGCCGTGGGAGCAGATGGTCGGCGAGCTGCGCGACGGCGCGCCGCTGTGGTCGCCCTACCGCGTCGGCGCCGTCGACGACCTGGCGAACGGCGGGGAGTACTTCGTCCACCACGAGGACGTGCGGCGCGGGGTGCCCGGCTGGGAGCCGCGCCCGGCCGACCCGACGCGCGACGCCCAGCTCTGGGCGCTGCTGCTGAAGATGGGCCGGATCCTGCACCGCGCGAGCCCGGTCGGCCTGGTCGTGCGGCGGGTGGGCGGGGAGCAGTACGTGCTCCGCACCGGTCCCGGCCTCGTCACGATCGTCGGCGAGCCGGCCGAGCTCGTGCTGCACGCGTTCGGCCGCGACGCCGTGCGCGTCGAGCTGGAGGGCTCGCCCGCCGACGTCGCCGCACTGGCCGGGGCCCCGCGCGGGCTCTGAGCGGCCTGCGCGGCGGGTTCGGTCGGGGCGGGGCGGTACCGTCGACCCATGACCTCCGACTCCGCGCGCACGCCGGGCCGCCCGTTCGGCCGGGTGCTCACGGCCATGGTCACGCCGTTCGACGCCGAGGGGCGCCTGGATCTCGACACCGCGCAGGAGCTGGCCACCCGCCTGGTCGACCTGGGCAACGACGGCCTGGTGATCAACGGCACGACCGGGGAGGGCCCCACCACCAGCGACGAGGAGAAGTCGCAGCTGGTGCGCGCCGTCGTCGAGGCGGTGGGTGAGCGCGCCACCGTCGTCGCCGGGGCGGGCACCTACGACACCGCGCACAGCATCCACCTCGCGCGGGCCGCGGAGGCGGCGGGCGCGCACGGGCTGCTGCTGGTCACGCCGTACTACTCGCGGCCGCCGCAGTCGGGGCTGGTGCTGCACTTCAGCGCGATCGCCGACGCCACCGGGCTGCCGGTCATGCTCTACGACATCCCGCCGCGCAGCGTCATCCCGATCGACCTGGAGACGCTGCAGCGCCTCGCCCAGCACCCGCGGATCGTCGCGGTGAAGGACGCCCGCAACGACCTGCGCGTCGGCACCGAGATCATCGCCACCACCACGCTGGCCTACTACTCCGGCGACGACCCGGTGAACCTGCCGTGGCTCTCCGTCGGCGCGGTGGGGATGGTGTCGGTCACCGGGCACGTCGTGGCCGACCGCCTGCGTGCCATGCTCGACGCGTACGAGGCCGGGCAGACCGAGCGGGCCCGCCAGCTCAACGCCTCGATGCTGCCGGTGCTGCGCGCGATGGGGCGCGTGGGCGGCGCGGTGTTCGCGAAGACGGCGATGCGCCTGCGCGGTCTCGACGTCGGCGACCCGCGGCTGCCCCTGCCGCCCGCCACCGAGGCCGAGGTGGCGGCGATCGTGTCCGACCTCGACGCCGCGGGTGTCGCGCTCGACCCGGAGGCCCGTGCGGGCCGCCGGTCCGGTGGCCACGGCGCGCTCGGCGCGCGGGCCGCCGCCGACCTCGGGGCCGAGGTCGCCTACCGCTGATGCACCACCCCTTCACTTCCTGATCTGAGGAGTTCCTTGAGCCGTCCTTCTGCACGGTCCGACCGCAACCGGTCCGACCGTCGGTCCCGCCCGCCCCGGCGGGACCAGCCCCGTCCCCCCGCGGTCGTCGAAGCCGTCCTGCCCGGCCTGCCCACGCAGCCGCCGGGCCCGCTGCCCGAGGGCGCGCTGCGCGTGCTCACCCTGGGCGGCATCGGTGAGATCGGCCGCAACATGACCGTCTTCGAGTACGACGGCCGCCTGCTCGTCGTCGACGCCGGGGTGCTGTTCCCCGACGCCGACGCCCCCGGCGTCGACCTGATCCTGCCCGACTTCCGCCCCATCCTCGACCGCCTCGGCGACATCGACGCCCTGGTGCTCACCCACGGCCACGAGGACCACATCGGCGCGGTGCCGTTCCTCCTGCGCCAGCGCCCCGACCTGCTGATCGTCGGCTCGCCGTTCACGCTCGCGCTGGTGGCGGCCAAGTGCAAGGAGCACCGCCTCACCCCGCACATGCTGGTGGTCAACGAGGGCGACCGGCTGACGCACGGCACGTTCGAGTGCGAGTACTTCGCCGTCAGCCACTCCATCCCGCAGTGCCTCGCGGTCGCGATCCGCACGCCCGCGGGCGTGATCCTGCACACCGGCGACATCAAGCTCGACCAGCGCCCGCTCGACGGCAGGCTCACCGACCTGCCCGGGTTCTCCCGCCTGGGCGACGAGGGCGTCGACCTGTTCCTGTGCGACTCCACCAACGCCGACACGCCGGGGGTCTCGCCGTCGGAGGCGTCGCTGGGCCCGAACCTGACGGCCGCGATCGGCAAGGCGCAGGGGCGGGCGTTCGTCGCCTGCTTCGCCAGCAACGTCTACCGGGTGCAGCAGATCGTCGACGGCGCGGTGGCCCACGGCAGGCGGATCTGCCTGCTCGGCCGCTCCATGCTGCGCAACATGGAGATCGCCACCGATCTCGGCCTGCTCACCGTGCCCGAGGGCACGATGGTGGCGATCGACGACGTCGACGACATCCCCGACGAGCAGATGCTGGTGGTGTGCACCGGCTCGCAGGGCGAGCCGATGGCGGCGCTGTCGCGGATCGCCCGCGGGGAGCACCGCACGTTCCAGATGCGGTCCACCGACACGGTGATCCTGTCCAGCTCGCTCATCCCGGGCAACGAGCACGCCGTGTTCGGCGTGGTCAACCGCCTGCGCCGGGCCGGCATCCAGGTGATCGACAACCGCAACTCCAACGTGCACGTCTCCGGCCACGCCTACGCCGGTGAGCTGCTGTTCCTCTACAACGCGGTGCGGCCGAGCAACGTCATGCCGGTGCACGGCGAATGGCGTCACCTGCGGGCCAACGCGGAGCTCGCGGAGCAGACCGGCGTCGCGCACGACGCGATCGCGGTCACCGAGAACGGGATCACCGTCGACCTGGTCGACGGCCGCGCGGTGATCTCCGGGCGGGTCGAGGTGGGCCGCGCCTACGTCGACGGGGTCGCCACCGGCGACATCGAGCAGCCCACGCTGGCCGACCGGCTCGTCCTCGGCGAGGGCGGATTCATCTCCATCACCGTCGCCATCGACGCCACGACCGGGCGCGCCGTCGCCCCGCCGACGCTGTCCGGGCGCGGGTTCTCCGAGGACCCGAAGGCGCTGGTGGCCGTGCTGCCGATCGTCGAGCAGGAGCTGGCGCGCACCCAGAGCGAGGGGATCGTCGACACGCACCGGGTCGCCCAGCAGGTGCGCCGGGTCGTCGGGAAGTGGGTGGGGGAGACCTACCGCCGCCGCCCGATGATCGTCCCCACGGTCATCGCCGTCTGATGAACCTGTGGTTCGAGCAGGTCGTCGGCGACGGCGACCCGCTCGTGCCGCGTCCGTCCCTCGACGGCGACACCGAGGCCGACGTCTGCGTGGTCGGCGCGGGCTACACCGGGCTGTGGACGGCGCACGCGCTGCTGCGCGCCGACCCCGCGCTGCGGGTGGTCGTCGTGGAGCGGGAGATCGCCGGGTTCGGCGCGAGCGGGCGCAACGGCGGCTGGTGCTCGGCGCTGTTCCCCGCCGGTCCCGCGGCCCTGGACCGGCGGCACGGCCCCGGTGCGGGCGTGGCGATGGGCGCGGCGATGCGGGCCACCGTCGACGCCGTCGGGGCCGCCGTCGCCGAGGAGGGCATCGCGTGCGACTGGGTGAAGGGCGGCACGGTCACCCTCGCCCGCACCGCCGCGCAGGTCACCCGGGCCCGCCGCGACGACGGCTGGATCGGGCCCGCCGAGGCGTCCGCGCTGGTCGGGGCCTCGGGCGTGCTCGGGGCCACGGTCACGCCCGACTGCGCCAGCGTGCAGCCCGCCCGGCTCGTCCGCGGTCTCGCGCGGGCCGTGGAGCGCCGGGGCGGGCGGATCGTCGAGGGCACGACGGCGCTGTCGGTCGGGCCGCGGGGCGTCGTCACCGACCGGGGCGTGGTGCGGGCCGGGGCCGTCGTGCGCGCGGCCGAGGCGTGGAACGCGGGCCTCGCGCCGCGCTCGGTCGCGCCGGTGTACTCGCTGATCGTGGCGACCCGGCCGCTGCCGGCGTCGTTCTGGGACGTCGCGGGGCTCGCCGGCGGGCAGACGTTCACCGACCACCGCCACCTCATCGTCTACGGGCAGCGCACCGCCGACGACCGGCTCGTGTTCGGCGGCCGCGGCGCCCCCTACCACTGGCGCTCGCGCATCCGCCCGGAGTTCGACACCGACGACCGGGTCTTCGCCGGGCTGCGCACCGCGGCCCGCGACCTGTTCCCGGCGCTGACCGCCGACGACTTCACCCACGCCTGGGGCGGCCCGCTGGGCATCCCGCGCGACTGGCACGCGGGCGTCGGGTACGCGGACGGGCTGGGCTGGGCCGGCGGCTACGTCGGCGACGGCGTCGGCACCTCGCACCTGGCGGGGCGCACCCTCGCCGCCCTGATCCTCGGCCGCGACGACCCGGTCACCCGCCTGCCGTGGGTCGGCCACCGGTCGCGGCGCTGGGAGCCCGAACCGCTGCGCTGGCTGCTGGTCAACGCGGGGCTGCGCCTCATGACGCTGGCCGACTCCGAGGAGCGCCTGACCCGCCGCCCGAGCGTCGTCGCCGCCGCGCTGTCCCGCGCACTGGGCCGCTGACCAAGGCGCGCCCGGCCGGGTCCACCGCGGGCGCCAGCCCCCTCCCGGTGCAGTGGGGTGGCTCTACTCCGACCAGGTTGGAGTGAAGCCACCCCACTGCACCGCGGCGCGGGGGTGGTGCGGCGCGGGGGTGGTGCGGCGCGGGGTGGTGCGGCGCGGCGTGGTGCGGCGGTCAGGCTGCCGCCGCGGCACCGGCCGTCGCCGCGACGGCCCGGCCCAGTGCCGCCACCGCGAGGTCCAGCTCCTCGACGGTGATCGTCAGGGCCGGGCGGAACCGCACCGACCGCTCGCCGCTGCCCAGCATCAGCACCCGCTCGGTGCGCCGCAGGTGCGCCAGCACGGCGTCGCGGGCGGCGGTCGTCGGCAGGTCGGCGGCGCAGAACAGCCCCCGGCCGCGGACCGACGACAGGCCCGGGACGGCGGCGAGCGCGCCGAGCAGGTGCGAGCCGAGCTCCCCGGCCCGGGCGATCAGCCCGTCGGCCTCGATGACCTCCAGGTAGCGCCGCGACCGCACCATGTCGGTGAGGTTCCCGCCCCACGTCGAGTTGATCCGGCCCGACACCGCGAACACGTTGTCGGGCACCTCGTCGACCCGCCCGCCGGCCATCACGCCGCAGACCTGCAGCTTCTTGCCGAACGCGACGACGTCCGGGGCGACGCCGAGCTGCTGGTAGGCCCACGCGGTGCCGGTCGTCCCGCCGCCGGTCTGCACCTCGTCGAGGACGAACAGGGCATCGTGCTCCACGCACAGCGCCTGCATCGCCCGGAGGAACTCCGGGCGCAGGTGGTTGTCGCCGCCCTCGCCCTGGATCGGCTCCGCGACGAAGCAGGCGATGTCGTGCGGGTGCGCCGCGAACGCCGCGCGGGCCTGCTCCAGCGCGCGCGCCTCGGCGATGCGGACGTCGCCGGGCAGGTGGGTGGCGGGCACGTCGACGCGGGGCCAGTCGAACGTCGGGAACAGCGCGGTCTTCACGGGGTCGGTGTTGGTGAGCGACATCGTGTAGCCGCTGCGCCCGTGGAAGGCGCGCGTCAGGTGCAGCACGCGCGTGCCGAGGTGCGCGGGCCGGCCGTGCGCCGCGTTGTGCCGGCGCTTCCAGTCGAAGGCGGTCTTGAGCGCGTTCTCCACCGCCGCCGCCCCGCCCTCGACGAGGAACAGGTGCGGCAGCGCGGGGTCCCCGACGACCCGGGCGAAGGTCTCGACGAACCGGGCCATCGCGACGGTGTAGACGTCGGAGTTCGACGGCTTGTTGACCGCCGCCTCCGTCAGCTCGGCGAGGAACGCGGGATCGTCGACGAGCGCGGGGTGGTTGAGGCCCAGCGGCGCGGAGGCGAAGAAGCTGAACACGTCGAGGTGGCGGGTGCCGTCGCGGGCGTCGACGATCCACGACCCCCGCGACGCGCGGGTGTCGAGGACCAGGTCGAACCCGTCGACGAGCAGGTGGCGACGCAGGGTCTCGTGGACGTCGTCGGGAGTCATGCGTCCAGTGTCTCGACGCGGCCCCGGCGGGGCACGACACCGACCGTCGGCATGCGCGGGCGAAGTGCCACGATGTGGGCCGTGCCACCGACGGATCGTCAGCCCGACGACCTGGACCGCCGCCTGCTCTCCCTGCTGGAGGCCGACGCGCGGGCGACGATGGCCGACCTCGGGCGGGCGGTCGGGCTGTCCCGCACCGCCGTGCTGGCCCGGGTCCAGCGCCTCGAGCGCGACGGCGTGCTGCGCGGCTACCACGCCGACGTAGCCCTGCCCGGCGCGGCGACCGCGCACCGCGCCCGCGTCGGCATCGTGGTCCGCACGACCGACGTCGCCGGGTACGCCGCCCGGCTCGCCGCGCTGCCCGGGTTCGCGGAGATCGAGACGGTGACGGGGGAGTACGACCTCATCGTGCTGGTCACCGTGCCGACGGCCGGGCAGCTCGACGCGCTGCTGGACCGGGTGCAGGGGTGGCGCGAGACGGTCCGGACAACCACCTGGATGGTGCTGACGCGGTACCGCTGACCGGGAACCGCAGGTCCGGACGGGGGGCACTGTCCGGACGTTTCTCAGACGGCTCTCAGCAAACGATCAGTTTCGTCTCAGCTCGAATCCCCCGAACGGCCCAGTCGGTTGACCGGGTGTGCTGATCATCGACCTCGAGGTCTTCTGGGTGACGCGTCGCCAGAACGCCTTCGACGGGCTGTGTCCGGGACAGCCCGCCCGTCGCTGACCCCGTCGACAGCACCCGATCCCGGAGTCCCGTTGCCCGTGCTCGAACCGTTCTGGACCGGCCGTCGTGCCGGCGACTTCGACGAGTGGTGTCGCCCGGCCGCGTGCTGAGGCAGGCGCCGAGCCGCTCCCGTGCCGGGCACGGGGGCGCTCGCCTGCGCGCGCGGCCGTGCCGGTCCCCGAACGCTCCCCGAACCATCCGCTCCCCAGGAGATCCGCTTGTCACCCCTGCACACCCGGCGACGGCGCCTCACCGCCGTCGCCGTCGCGCTCCCGCTGCTCGCGGGAGGCACGGCACTGGCCGGCCAGGCCACCGCCGAGTCCCCGGTCCACACCATCACCTCCGAGGTCCACGACAGCGTCGGCACGCTGTTCACCGCGACCAACCACCTCGTCGACATCCCGGGCGTCGTCCCGGTCGGCGAGGAGGGCCACGTCGGCAAGGAGTACATCGTCGTCTGGGCCGGTGACGAGAACGTCGCCGACACCTCGGGCCAGGACATCGCCGACACCCCGCTGGCCGTCGGCGCGGTCAAGGAGCTCTCCGAGCTGCCCACCGACCTCCCCGGCCAGGACTTCCTCGCCGTCATCGACGCCGACGCGGACTCGGCCACCTACGGCCAGGTCGTCAACACCGTGACGCTCGGCCCGCTGCCGGAGAACGAGCCGCACCACATGCAGTACATCCACACGGCGGGCGACAGCATCTACGCCGGTGGCCTGTTCTCCGACATCACCTACGTGTTCGACACCGACAAGCTGCCGCTGCTGGAGCTCTCGGGCGTGAGCAACCCCGTCGACACCCCCTGCGGCTCGGTCCCCGACGCCTACTGGGTGCTCGAGGACGGCACCGCCTACGGCACGTACATGGGCGGCCCGGACGTCCCCGGCCCCTGCCAGTACACCAACGGCGAGATCCGGGTCGGCAACGGCTTCGCGGGCAGCCCCGGCTCGGTCGTGCGCCTGGACCGCGAGGGCCGGACGCTGGCGGAGGTCCCGGCGGCGCTGCCGACGGCGGAGTTCCCCGAGGACTGCCACAACCTGCCGGTGCTGCCCACGGCCACCTGCGCGAACCCGCACGGCATCCAGGTCCGCGAGGACCTGGACACCATGGTCACCAGTGACTACTGCGAGCCGCGCAACATCATCCTGGACCCGGTGAAGGCGCCGGACCACAAGCTGTGCCGCCCGACCGTCCGCACCTGGGACATCACCGACCGCAACAACCCGGTGGTCCGCAACGTCACCAAGCTGCCCGACGGCCCCCGTCGTGAGACCAACCCGGCTCACGAGGAGAACCAGGCCATCATGGAGACGACGGTGACGAACCTGCCCGAGAACAAGGGCGCGTTCGCCGAGTCGATGTGCGGCGGCGCGATCTTCTACGCCCCCGACATCACCGCGCCGGAGCCGGCGTGGCGCGAGGTCTTCGACAACACCACCGCGGCGCTGTCGGTCGACCCCGACGTCATCGAGGGCGGCGGCTGCGACGGCGGCGGCTGGGTGCAGACCTCGCTCGACGACAAGTACCTCTACCACGCCGTGATCGGCCGTGGCCCGGGTGCGCAGTTCCCCGAGGACCAGGGCACCACCAAGATGATCTACACCCTGGACATCCAGGCGCTGGTCGCCGCGGGTGACTCGGTCGAGTGCACCATCGACACCATCCTCGAGGTCGCCGAGGGCGGCGAGGAGGCCGACTGCCCGGCCCTCGTCGACGTGCTCGAGGTGACCGACACGACGTCCGGCGGCCCGCACTGGGGCGCACTGGACAACTACGTGGCCAACGGCGACGGCACCTACAGCGAGACCACGGACGTCGACCGGATCGCGTACTCGAACTACTTCGTGGCGCGCACCGGCATCGACGGCAACCACCGGGTCTGCATCGCCGACGTCGAGGACGGCGTCATGACGGTCGACGAGGACTTCCGCGACGAGGCCCGCGGCGGCACCTGCGTCGACTTCAACCGGCTGCGCTGGCCGCACGGCGAGACCGGCAACGCCAAGCCGCACTCGATGATCTTCGCGGTGGCCGGTGGCGACGTCCGCTGACGGCCGCGTCACCACCCGGGGGGGCGGGCCCGACGTCCGGGCCCGCCCTCCGGGGCGCCGCTGCCGTGCTCGCGGTCCTCGGCGCTCCGTGGATCACCGGGGCGGCCTCGCCGCACCACGCCGACGGCGGTGCGGCGGTCTCCTTCCTGACCGCGCCGCTGGCCGCCACCCTCGGGGTGACCGGCCTGCTCGCCGCGGCCCTGGTGGCCGGGATCGCGCTGCTGCGCGGCCCGGCCGCGCCCACCCGGCGGGTGGCGATCGCCGCCGAGGCCGGGGCGGGCTACGCCGTCGCCGTGCTCGCACTGGGCTGGCTCGGCGGCGGGGTCGGCGCGCTGACCGCGGTGCCGCGCACGGCCGCGGTCGTCGCGGTCGCGGTGCTGCTCAGCCGCTCGTCCCGGCTCGTGACGGTGGGGGCGGGCGCCCTGCTGGCGGCGCTCGCCGCCGTCGAGACCGGGCTCGCGGTCGGCCCGGTCGCGGCGGTGTCCGTCCTGGCCGCCGTGCTCGGGCTCGGGGTGGTGGCGACCGTGGCCGGGGCCGCCGACCGGCGGGCCGAGCTGCGCCGCCGCACCCCGACCGCGGTGCTCGCCGCGGCCGTCGCGGTGGTGTCGGCGCTGGTCGGGGCCGCGCTGTCGGGTTCCCGGCTCGACGCCGCGACGCTCCGCTCGGTCAACGGGCTGGTCCTCGCGACGGGCCTGGTGCTCGTCGCCGTCGCGGCGGTGGGCTGGGTGCTCGCCCGCTCCGCGGGCGGTCGCCGGGTGCTGCCCGCGGCCGTCGGCGCGGGTGCGGCCGCGGTCGTCGTCCTGACGACGCTGGTCGCGCTGCCCGCGATCGCGCTCCCCGAGCGGGGCGCGCCGCTGCTGCGCACGGTCGCCCTCGGCGACCTCGCGGTCCCGGTCGCGGTGGTGCCGCAGCGCCCGGGCCCCAACC
The DNA here is from genome assembly GCF_014235185.1 of Pseudonocardia petroleophila. NCBI lineage: Bacteria > Bacillati > Actinomycetota > Actinomycetes > Pseudonocardiales > Pseudonocardiaceae > Pseudonocardia > Pseudonocardia petroleophila. The sequence goes on from NZ_CP060131.1 coordinate 3,359,502, forward strand.
TCGTCTACGTCGGGGCGGTCGGGGCCACCGTCGACGGTGTCGCCACGCGCACGCGGAGCGGCTCGCCCGGCTCGTGGGCGGTCGTCGACCTCCCCGCGGGTGCCGACGAGCTGGTCGTCGGCGTCGGGTCCGACCGGGCGGCGCTGCGGCTGCAGCCGGGCACCGATCCCGCCCCGGCCGCGCTCGTCGCCGGGCTGACCGGCCCGGACGGGCCGGAGTGCCTCAGCGCGGTGCTCGGGGCCGTCGTCGGCGGTTCCGCGGGCGCCGGGGGCGTGCTCCCCGACGCCTGCCCGGACGCCGCGCTCACCGACGCCGACGCCACCGTGCTCCGCGCCACGGTGCGGTTCCTGGCCCAGCGGCAGGCCCCCGTCCTGCACGTGATCGACGACGGCTCGCCCCGGTCCACGGCGGCGGCCGCGGTCGCGGCGGCGGCGGCGGCCGAGCACGGCCTCCCGCTGACCGACGCGATCGACACCGGCGGCGCCGTCCTGGTCGTCGCCGGCTGGGAGACCGCGGGCGTGCGGCTGACCGACGAGGCGCTGGGCCTGTCGACCGTGCACGGCACCTACACCGCCCCGTGGCTCGCCACCGGGCCGGTGCTGGGCCGCCAGACCGGTGCGGTCACCGCGCTGACCTTCGACCCGCGGGCCGAGCAGGCCCAGCGCTACGTCGCCGCCCTGCGCGGCCGCGGCGTGACCGCGCTCGCCTCGCCGGCGGGCATCGCGGCCTGGGGGGCGACGGCGGAGAGCGGGCCGCGGATCTTCACCGCGGTGCAGGTCTCGGTCATGCCGGGGGACCACCGGCACGCCACCGACACGTGGCTGCCCGGCGGCACGTTCACGGCGGTGACGCCCCCGCTCCCGGTGTGACCCGGGCGGGGGTGAGCGGGCGCGGGGTGCGTCGGTCACCGGATCATGGGGCCCGGGCCGATACCGTGGACCCATGGCAGGACGGACGACGACCGGCAGCACGGCGCGAGCGTCGTCCCCCCGCAAGCCCGCGGCGCGCAAGCCGTCCGGTCGCCGCCCGGCGGCCCGCAAGCCGCCGCCGCGCCGCGACCTGCTCGACAAGGGCATCGACGCGACCGGCCGGGGCATGGCCCGCCTGGGCCGTGCCACCGGCCGGGCCGTCGGGCGCACCCGCGAGATCGACCCGGCCCACCGCCGCGACGGGCTCGGCGTCGTCCTGCTCGTGCTCGCCGTCGTCACCGCGGCGGGCGTGTGGTTCGGGGCGGGCGGTCCGGTCGGGCAGTGGCTCTCCGGCGCGATCGGCTCGGTCATCGGCCGCGGCTCGTCCCTGCTCCCGGTGATCCTGCTCGTCGCCGGCATCGTGCTGGTGGCCACCGAGCCGCAGCCCGACTCGCGCCCGCGCGTCGCCGTCGGGTCGCTGCTGCTGGCCCTGGGCGGGCTCGGCCTCGTGCACCTGGTGTCCGGCTCGCCCGTCGAGCCCGAGACCTGGGCGTCGGGGGGCGGGGCCGTCGGCTACCTCGCCGCCACCCCGCTGGCCACCGGTCTCACGGCCTGGGTCGCCGCCCCCGTGCTGGTGCTGCTCACCGGCTACGCCTTCCTCGTCCTCACCGCCACCCCCGTCCGCGCGGTGCCCGACCGCGTCCGGCGCCTGCTCGGGCGGGCCGTCGAGCCCGACGCCGACGAGGACGCCGACGCCGGGTCCGGGGAGATCGTCCCCGACCCCGTCATCGAGGCCGAGACCGCGCCGCTGCGCCGCCCGTCGCGCCGCCGCCAGGCCAAGGTCGCCGACGTCGTGCGCGACGAGCTGGGCGAGGACCCCGTCGTCATCGACGCGGAGGTCGTGCCCCCGCCCGACGAGCCGCCGATGGACGAGCCGCCGCCCCCGACGACCCGCCGCCGCCCGCCGGCCGCGATCGTCGCCACCCCGCCCGTCGTCGACGAGCCGGACGGCCCGGTGGGGGAGCAGCTGCGCCTGACCGTCCCCGACCGGGAGGGCGAGCCGCCCTACGTCCTGCCGCCCGCCGACATCCTGCCGACCGGCCCGGTCCCCAAGACCCGCAGCAGCGCCAACGACGCGATGATCGAGCGGATCACCGGCGTGCTGGAGCAGTTCTCCATCGACGCGCAGGTCACCGGCTTCACCCGCGGCCCGACCGTCACCCGCTACGAGATCGAGCTCGGACCGGCCGTCAAGGTCGAGAAGATCACCCAGCTCACCAAGAACATCTCCTACGCCGTCGCCACCGACAACGTGCGGATCCTGGCCCCGATCCCGGGCAAGTCCGCCGTCGGCATCGAGGTGCCCAACACCGACCGCGAGATGGTGCGCCTGGGCGACGTCCTGCGCTCGGGCACCGCACGCGCCGAGCAGCACCCGCTCGTCGTCGGGCTGGGCAAGGACATCGAGGGCCACTTCCTCACCGCGAACCTGGCGAAGATGCCGCACCTGCTCGTCGCGGGGTCGACGGGCTCCGGTAAGTCGAGCTTCGTCAACTCGATGCTCGTCTCGCTGCTGAGCCGGGCCACCCCGGACGAGGTCCGGATGATCCTCATCGACCCCAAGATGGTGGAGCTCACACCCTACGAGGGCATCCCGCACCTGATCACGCCCATCATCACCCAGCCGAAGAAGGCGGCCGCCGCGCTGGCCTGGCTGGTGGAGGAGATGGAGCAGCGCTACCAGGACATGCAGGTCAACAAGGTCCGCCACGTCGACGAGTTCAACCGCAAGGTGCGCTCGGGCGACATCACCGCGCCGCTGGGCAGCGAGCGCGTCTACCGGCCCTACCCCTACATCCTGTGCATCGTCGACGAGCTGGCCGACCTCATGATGACCGCGCCGCGCGACGTCGAGGACGCGGTCGTGCGGATCACCCAGAAGGCGCGCGCCGCCGGCATCCACCTGGTGCTGGCCACGCAGCGACCCTCGGTCGACGTCGTCACCGGCCTGATCAAGACGAACGTGCCGTCGCGGCTGGCGTTCGCCACGTCGTCGCTGACGGACTCGCGGGTCATCCTCGACCAGCCCGGCGCCGAGAAGCTGATCGGCATGGGCGACGCGCTGTACCTGCCCATGGGCATGAGCAAGCCCGTCCGCATGCAGGGCGCGTTCGTCGACGACGACGAGATCTCCGCGGTCGTCGCGTTCACCAAGGACCAGGCCGAGCCGACCTACACCGAGGGCGTCACCGCGCAGAAGGCCGGGGAGGCCAAGGAGGTCGACCCGGAGATCGGCGACGACCTGGACATCCTTATCCAGGCCACCGAGCTGATCGTCACCTCGCAGTTCGGGTCGACGTCGATGCTGCAGCGCAAGCTGCGCGTCGGGTTCGCGAAGGCGGGGCGGCTGATGGACCTGCTGGAGACCCGCGGGGTCGTCGGGCCGTCGGAGGGGTCGAAGGCCCGTGACGTCCTGATCAAGCCCGACGAGCTCGACGGCGTGCTGTGGTTGATGCGCGGTGGCGGCGGCGAGGAACCCGGTGAGCCGGACGAGTGACGGGGCGCCCAGCCCTTCTCACGGAGAGTGACGAACGTCGCTGATCTGTTATGTTGGGCGCCATGTTCTGGAGTAAGCGTCGACGGGGTGGACGCACGCAGCAGAGTGGTGCACGACAGGCGATCATGCCCATCCCGCTGACCGGGGGTCTGCTCTCCGGGGAGGTCCGCGACAACGAGGGCAAGCCGCTCGCGGGCGCCGAGATCTCGGTGTTCGACCGCTCCAGCAAGCGCGTCGCGCACTCCGACACCGACGCCTACGGGTTCTTCGCCCACGCCGTGCAGCCCGGCGACTACCGCATCCGCGCGGAGGCCGGCGGGTACCAGAGCCTGCACGAGCGGGCGAACGTCGAGTGGGGCACGCACAACGCGGTCGGGCAGCTCACGCTGCTGCCCGACGAGACGCTGACGACCCCGGTCCCGGGCATCTACGAGATCGACCCCGACCACTCCGCGGTCCGCTTCGTCGCCCGGCACATCGCGATGTCGCGGGTCTACGGGCAGTTCCAGAAGTTCTCCGGCCAGGTCCGCATCGCCGAGAACTTCGAGGACTCGCACGTCGAGGTCCTCGTCGACGCCGCGAGCGTGTTCACCAACGTCGAGGCCCGCGACACGCACCTGCGCTCGGCCGACTTCCTCGACGTCGAGAACTTCCCGAAGCTGCACTTCACCAGCCACCGCTTCGCCCGGGCGGGCGGCAACCGCTGGCTGATCGACGGCGAGCTGACGCTGCACGGCATGACCAGCGACGTCCAGCTCGACACCACCTACCTGGGCATGCAGGAGTGGAACGGGCTGCGCGCCGGCTGCCTGGCCACCACGCAGCTGCACCGCGAGCACTTCACCGTCAACTGGCAGCAGATGCTCGCCCGCGGGGTGCCGGTCGTCGGGTCGACGATCGAGATCACCCTCGACGTGCAGGGGATCCTGCAGCAGTAGCTACTCGTACCAGGTGCCGAAGCTCCACACGTTGCCCTCGGGGTCGCGGACGACGAACTGGCGGCTGCCGTAGTCGGTGTCCTCGATCGGACGCAGCACGGTCGCCCCGGCGGCGACGGCGCGGTCGTGCAGGGCGTCCGGGGCGGTCACCACGACGTGCACCGACGCGCCGCCGGGCGGCTGCCCGCACGGGTCGTCGGGCCGGTGGGTCCCGACCATCACGCCACCGTCGCCCCAGGTGAGCTCGGCGTGCTCGATGCCGCCGTCGTCGCCGCGGTGCACGGCCCGCTCGGTGAACCCGAACGCGTCGACGAGGAAGCGCAGCTCGGCGTCGGCGTCGCGGCAGACGAAGGTGGGCCAGACGGTGGGTACGGAGGCGGAGGTCGCGGAGGTGGGGGGTACGGAGGTCATGCCCCCGATCGTGGCCCACCGTCGCCGGGACGTCGTGGAGGAATCGGACGTTCCCCGAGCCACGACGTCGCGGTCTGCCCGGCGAGGTCGCGGAAGTCGCGGGACAGGTGCGCCTGGTCGACGTAGCCGCAGTCGGCGGCCACCGTCGCCAGCGGGTCACGGGTGAAGCGCAGCCGGTCGCCCGCCCGCTCGAACCGGATGACCCGCGCGGCGGCCTTCGGCGCCAGGCCGGTCTCGCGGCGCAGCTGGTCGGCGAGGTGGCGGCGGCTCCAGCCGACCTCGCGGGCCAGGTCGGCGATCCGCAGGGTGCCGCCGGTCTCCTGCAGGCGGTCCCAGGCGTGGCCGACCTCGGGGCGCACCCCGGCGGCGGCGTCGGCGTCGGCGAGCTCACCCAGCGCGCGGTCGAGGTGGGTGAACCGCTCCGCCCACGTGCCGGCGTCGGCCAGGCGCTCCAGCAGCGAGCCCGTGCGGCGGCCGAGCAGGGCGGCGAGGTCGACGGTGTCGCCGGCCAGCTCCCCGGCCGGCACCCCGAACAGGGCGCGCGTGCCGCGCCAGGTCAGCCGCAGCTGCAGGCCGGTCTGGGCCGCGCCGGAGGCGATCCGCGCCGGGCCGTCGTGCAGCCCCGCGACCAGCGCGTCGAACGACCCGGGCGGCCGGGCGGGATCGGCGTTGGCGAGGATCTCGACCTCGCCGTCGAGGCAGAGGATGAACGTCAGGTGCGCCGAGGGCACGCCCTGGTGCACGCCGGGCGGGCCGGCGTCGACGCGGTAGCCGGTGTACGCACCGACCCAGCGCCGCAGCCCCGGAGCGGGGTGCGCCCAGATCACCTCCGCAGGCTACAGCCGCAGCAGCATCCGGACGTTGCCCAGCGTGTTCGGCTTGACGTGCGCGAGATCGAGGAACTCGGCGACGCCGGCGTCGTAGGAGCGCAGCATCGCGGCGAACACGTCGGGCTCCACCGGCGTGCCGTCGATCTCGGCGAACCCGTGCCGGGAGAAGAACTGCTTCTCGAAGGTCAGCACGAACAGCCGCTGCAGCCCCAGCTCGCGCGCGCCCTCGATCAGGGCCCGCACCAGCGCGTGCCCGACGCCGCGGCCCAGCACCCGCGGGTGCACCGCCACCGTGCGGATCTCGCCGAGGTCCTCCCACAGCACGTGCAGCGCGCCGCAGCCGACGACCTGGCCGTCGACCTCGGCGACGAGGAACTCCGGCACCGACTCGTAGAGGGTGACGATCTCCTTCGCGAGCAGCACGCGGCCCGCGTACTCGTCGACCAGGTCCTTGATCGTGCCGACGTCGGACGTGCGCGCCCGCCTCACGTGAACGGCCGTCATGACGGGTGAGCGTAGGCGGCGCGGGCGCCGCCGTAGGCTGGGGGAGTGTCCGCCCCGCGTCGTGCCGCCCTGCTCACCCTGGGCTGTGCCCGCAACGAGGTCGACTCGGAGGAGATCGCCGGCCGGCTGACCGACAGCGGGTGGGAACTCGTCGACGCCGACGACGGCGCCGACGTGATCCTGGTCAACACCTGCGGGTTCGTCGAGCAGGCGAAGAAGGACTCCATCGACACGCTGCTGGCCGCCTCCGACGCCGCCGACGGCGCCAAGGTCGTGGCCGTCGGGTGCCTGGCCGAGCGCTACGGCAAGGAGCTGGCCGACCAGCTCCCCGAGGCCGACGCCGTGCTCGGCTTCGACGCCTACCCCGACCTGGCCGACCGCCTCGGCGACCTCCTCGGCGGGCACGCCCCCGAGCCGCACGTGCCGGTCGACCGGCGCACCCTGCTGCCGATCTCGCCGGTGGAGCGGCCCGCGGCCGCCACGCAGGTCGAGGTGCCCGGCCACGCCTGGATCCCGCGGGCCCGGCTGACCACCGGCCCGGTCGCGAACCTCAAGCTGGCCTCGGGCTGCGACCGCCGCTGCACGTTCTGCGCGATCCCGTCGTTCCGCGGCTCGTTCGTGTCCCGGCCGCCGGACGACGTCGTCGCCGAGGCGGCGTGGCTGGGGATGGAGGGCGTGCGCGAGCTGTACCTCGTCAGCGAGAACTCGACCTCCTACGGCAAGGACCTGCCCGGCGGCACGCGCGCGCTGGTCCGGCTGCTGCCGCGGCTGACGCAGGTCCCCGGGATCGACCGGGTCCGCGTCAGCTACCTGCAGCCCGCGGAGATGCGGCCCGACCTCATCGAGGTGATCGCCTCGACGCCGGGAGTGGCGCCGTACTTCGACCTGTCCTTCCAGCACGCCGCGCCCACGCTGCTGCGCCGCATGCGCCGCTTCGGCTCGCGCGCCGACTTCCTCGACCTGATCGCCCGGATCCGCGCGATCGCGCCGGAGGCGGGGATCCGCAGCAACTTCATCGTCGGCTTCCCCGGGGAGACCGACGCGGAGTTCGCCGAGCTGGAGGCGTTCCTGTCGGAGGCCCGGCTCGACGCGATCGGCATCTTCGGCTACTCCGACGAGGACGGCACCGAGGCGGTCTCGCTCGACGGCAAGGTCCCCGCCGAGGTGATCGCCGAGCGCGTCTCGCGGATCTCCTCGCTGGCCGACGAGCTGATCGACCAGCGCGCCGAGGACCGGGTCGGCACCGAGGTCGAGGTGCTCGTCGAGGTCGCCGAGGACGAGGACTTCGAGTGCACCGGCCGCGCCGCGCACCAGGCGCCCGACGTCGACGGGGAGTGCGTGTTCGAGCGGGGCTCGGGGCTCGCGGTGGGCGACCTGGTGCGGGCGGTCGTCGTCGGCACCGAGGGGGCCGACCTGGTCGTGTCGGCGCGCTCGCACGTCCCCCGCAGCACCCTGGGGAGCCGGGGGTGAGCTCCCGGCCGACGGGTCCGCCGCCGGTGCTCAACATCGCCAACGTCCTCACCGGCATCCGGCTCCTGCTCGTCCCGGTCTTCCTGGCCGCCCTGCTCACCGCCGACGGCCTGAGCGTCACCTGGCGGCTCACCGCGTTCGGCGTGTTCGCGGTCGCCTCCATCACCGACAGCCTCGACGGCGACATCGCCCGGCGCCGCGGCCTGGTCACCACGTTCGGCACGATCGCCGACCCGATCGCCGACAAGGCGCTCACCGGCTCGGCCCTGATCGGGCTGTCGGTGCTCGGGATCGTCCCCTGGTGGGTCACCGTCGTCATCATGGGCCGGGAGCTGGGCGTCACGCTGCTGCGGCTGCTGGTGCTGCGGCACGGCGTCATCCCGGCCAGCCGCGGCGGCAAGGCCAAGACCGCCCTGCAGACGCTCGCGATCGGGCTCTACCTGCTGCCGCTGACCGAGCTGCTCGGGGCGTCCACGACGGTCGACGTCGTGCGCTGGGCGGTGCTCGCGGGCGCCGTCGTGCTCACCGTCGTCACCGGCCTGGACTACGTCCTGCGCGCCGCGCGGCTGCGGTCGGCGTCCACCACCTGAGACGCGCACCCGGGCGCGTGTTCGCCGTGGGCGGACGCGACCCGGCCGGTCGGTCCGGGGCGCATCCGCGACGAACTCGGTACGGTTGACCCACGGCCGGGCCCCGGCCGCCCGTGGTCGTCGATCGGAGGATGCCGTGCTGATGCGAGAGGCGATCGGTGGCAGCCTCCGCCGGGCCCGGACGGACCGGCGGCGCACGCTGCGCGAGGTCTCCCGGCGCGCGCGGGTCAGCCTGGGGTACCTGTCCGAGGTCGAGCGCGGGCGCAAGGAACCCTCCAGCGAGCTCCTCGCCGCGATCTGCGAGGCACTCGACCTCTCGCTGTCCGACCTCCTGGGCGACGCCGCCGAGGTGCTCGCCGCCGCCGCGTTCGAGGTCGTCGGCCGCACGTCCCGGCCTGTCGGGCTGCGCCACACCGACCTGCGCATCGCCGGGGTCGACGAGCCGACCGCCCCCGCCGGGATGCCGCTGGCCCCCGTCGCGCCCGTCGCCGCGCCGATCACGCGCCCGCAGCCCGTCGCGCGCGCCGCCGCCTGACACCCCGGGCACGGTTAGTCTGGATCTCGGGGAACGCCCCGACGCCGGAGTCGGGATCTTCCCCGATATCGTCGGCGTCCGGTGGAAGCCGGGCGGTGTGCAGTGCCACGATGGGGCGCAGGAGCGCACCGGCGGCCGGATCGGACAGCGCGTACACGGCACCCGGAGGTAGCGGAAGAGATGGCCAACCCGTTCGTGAAGTCCTGGAAGTACCTCATGGCGCTGTTCTCGTCGAAGGTCGACGAGTACGCCGACCCGAAGGTCCAGATCCAGCAGGCCATCGAGGACGCCCAGCGCCAGCACCAGGCCCTGTCGCAGCAGGCGGCGGCCGTCATCGGCAACCAGCGCCAGCTGGAGATGAAGCTCAACCGCCAGCTCGGCGACATCGAGAAGCTGCAGGCCTCGGCCCGCCAGGCGCTCGTGCTCGCCGACCAGGCACGGGCCTCCGGTGACGAGGTCAAGGCCGGGCAGTACGAGCAGTCGGCGCAGGCGTTCGCCACGCAGCTCGTCACCGCGGAGCAGTCCGTGGAGGACATGAAGACGCTGCACGACCAGTCGATCCAGGCCGCGGGCCAGGCGAAGCAGGCCGTCGAGCGCAACGCGATGATGCTGCAGCAGAAGATCGCCGAGCGCACGAAGCTGCTCAGCCAGCTCGAGCAGGCGAAGATGCAGGAGCAGGCCGCGGCCTCGCTGCGGCAGATGAGCGAGCTCGCCGCCCCGGGCAACACCCCCTCGCTGGAGGAGGTCCGGGAGAAGATCGAGCGCCGCTACGCCAACGCGCTGGGTGCGGGCGAGCTGGCCCAGAACTCGGTGCAGGGCCGGATGATGGAGGTCCAGGCGTCCACGGCCGACATGGCCGGGGCGAGCCGACTGGAGCAGATCCGGGCGTCGCTGCACGGCACGCCGGTGGCCGGTGAGGTCACCGCGGCCCCGACCCCCGCCGCCACCCCCCAGCTCGACAAGCAGCAGCAGCCCGGCACCGCCTGACCCGGTCTCCCGACGGCGCCCCTCCCCGACCCGGGGAGGGGCGCCGTCGCCGTGTGTCGGTGCCCGCCCCCGCGAGTTTGCCGCCGCCGCCCGGCGAGTTTGCCGCCGCCGCCCGGCGAGTTTGCCGCCGCCGCCCGGCGGGTGGGCGGGGTCAGCGGCGGCGGGGCGGGCGGCGGGTGGGCGTCGGGGACGGGCCGGGCTGGCAGGTCGGGCACCAGTAGGCGATGCGGGCGTAGACGCTCTCGCCCTGCTCGGCCACCAGGATCCGGGTGCCGCAGCGCCTACACCGCTGCCCGCCGCGCTCGAACACCCAGTGCTGCGCGCGGCCCAGCTCCCCGGTCGTGGACTGCTCGGGGCGGTCGGCGTTGCGCAGCAGCAGCTCGCGCGACAGCGCGATGACCGCGGCCGGATCGTCGACGTCGCGGGTGAGCGTCCACGGGGAGATCCCGCGCAGGAAGCAGACCTCGGTCTTGTAGAGGTTCCCCACCCCGGCCATGACGCGCTGCTCCAGCAGCACCGAGCCGACCTCCGACGCGCCCCGGGCGGTGAACCGGCGCAGGGCCTCGGCGGCGTGGGCGTCGGACCACTCGGGGTCGAGCAGGTCGGGCCCCAGGTGCCCGACCAGCCGCGACTCGTCCGCGGTCGGGAGCAGCTCCATGTCGTGCAGGGCGAACCCGACGGCCACGCGCTCCGCGGTGGCCAGCACCGCGCGGGCCTCGTGCGCCGGCCGCTGCCAGGACATGCCGGGGCGGTAGAGGTGCCACGAGCCGTCCATCCGGAAGTGGCTGTGCAGGCTGCGCCCGTCGTCGAAGCGCGTGAACAGGTGCTTGCCCACCGACGCGACGCCGGTGACGGTGCGCCCGGCCAGGTCGTGCTCCACCAGCCGCGGGTGCCGCAGCTCCCCGCGCAGCAGCGTGCCGCCGGTGAGCGCGGCCCGCAGGCGCTTCCCGGCGAGGTAGACGGTGTCGCCCTCGGGCATCCCCCGAACCTATCCGCACCGACCCGCCGCCGCCCGCCCGGAACGGTCCCCGCGGCCGCGGCGCGTCCACCGATCGGTGGATGGGGTCCGGCTCCGTGGTCGATCCGCGCGGGCTGGGCGCGGTCGACGCTGGGCGGCATGGCCGTCATCGAGGTGCAGGGGCTGCACAAGCGCTACCGCGACCACGTCGCCGTGCACGACGTGTCCTTCTCCGTCGAGGAGGGGGAGATCTTCGGGGTGCTCGGGCCCAACGGGGCGGGGAAGACGACCGCGGTCGAGTGCGTCGCCGGGCTGCGCGTCCCGGACGGGGGGTCCGTGTCGGTGCTGGGGCTCGATCCGCAGCGCGACCGCGCCGCGCTGCACGAGGTCATCGGAGTCCAGCTCCAGGCCGGGGAGCTGCCCGACCGGCTGCGGGTGCGGGAGGCCGTGGAGCTGTTCGCGTCGTTCTACCCGGCGCCGGCCGACCCGGACGACCTCATCGACCGCTGGGGCCTGGCCGACGAGCGGCGCACCGCCTACGCGCACCTGTCCGGCGGCCAGAAGCAGCGGCTCTCGATCGTGCTCGCACTGGTCGGGAACCCGCGCGTCGCGATCCTCGACGAGCTGACGACCGGGCTCGACCCGCAGGCCCGCCGCGACACCTGGGCGGCGATCGAGCAGATCCGCGACGCCGGCGTGACGGTCGTGCTCGTCACCCACTTCATGGAGGAGGCCCGGCAGCTCTGCGACCGCCTCGCCGTGATCGACGCCGGCCGCGTGGTGGCGCTCGACACCCCGGCCGGGCTCGTGGCCGCCCTGCCCGGCGGGCAGCGGGTGCGGTTCCGCCCCTCCGCCCCCGTCGACGACGCGCTGCTCCTCGACCTGCCCGAGGTCCACGGCCTCACCCGCCGCGGCGACCGCGTCGAGGTGACGGGCGGCGGCGACCTCCTCGCCGCGGTGACCTCCACGCTGGCCGCCCACCGGATCGTCGCGGGCGACCTGCGTCTCGACCAGCCCGGCCTGGACGACGCGTTCGTCGCCCTGACCGGTGCGTCCCGGGAGGAACCGGCATGACCACCCTCGTCCGCACCGAGCTGCGGCTCTTCGCCCGCGACCCCATGAACGCCCTGTTCGGGATCCTGCTGCCGTCGGTGCTCCTGCTCGGGCTCGGCGCGGTCCCGGCGCTGCGGGAGCCGGCCGACGTCTTCGGCGGGCTGCGGTTCACCGAGTACTTCGCGCCGTCGCTGCTGGCCGTGAGCATCGCCGTGCTGGGCGTGCAGGGCTTCCCGGTCGCGCTCGCGACGTACCGGGAGAAGGGGATCCTGCGCCGCCTCGCCGTCACCCCGGTGCGCCCGGTGACGGTGCTCGTGGCCCAGCTGCTGATCAACACGGCCGCCGCGCTGCTGGGCGCGCTGCTGATCGTGGCGGTCGCCGTCGCGGTGCTCGACGTGCCCGCCCCGCGCCATCCGGTCGCGTTCGCGGTGGCGCTGCTGGTCGGCACCGCGGCCGTGTTCTCCCTCGGCCTCGTCGTGGCCGCGTTCGCCCCGCGGGCCCGGACCGCCACCACGATCGGCACCGTGCTGTTCATGCTCACCCAGTTCTTCGCCGGGGTGTACCTGCCGAAGTTCCTGCTGCCCGACGCCGTCGTGGCGATCGGGGAGTTCGTGCCGCCGGGGACCGCGACCCTGGCCGCGGCGTGGACGGGCGACGGCCCCGACCCGCTCCGGACGGCCGTGCTCGCGCTGATCGCGGTGGTGGCCACCGCCACGGCCGCTAGGTTCTTCCGGTGGGAGTGACACCGGAGCCGGAGGTCGACCTCGGTTCCCGCGTCGAGTGGGCGATCGACCGGTACGGACCGCTCGCCGGCCTGGGGATCGGCACCGCGATCACGCTGGCGACACCGGGGATGACCGGGGGCGGCGCCGGGCTGCTGGTCCCGGTCGTGGTCCTCGTGCTGGTGACCGCGGCCTGGACGCACGTGCTGGCCTTCCGCCCGACCGGCCCCGTCGACGAGCGCGGGCGGCGGCCCGTGCGGGCGTCGGACCCCCGCGTCGGCCCCGTCTACGTCGTGGTGCTCCTCGGGCTGACGGCCGCGCTGGTGCAGCTGTCGCCCTGGTTCGCGTTCCTCGCGCTGGCGGGGTACGCCCACTCCTTCGAGTACCTGCCCGGCCGCTGGCGCTACGTCGGGATCACCGCGATGGCGGTGCTGCACGCGTACTCGACGATCGGCGGCCGCTTCACCGACCTCGGTGACCCGTTCGTCGTCCTCGCCTGGGTGCTGATCACGGCGCTGATCGCGACGGTCGCGATCACCTTCACCGTGATGGGGGCGCGGACCGCCGAGCTGTCGCTGCGCCGGGCCCGCACCATCGAGGAGCTCAACGAGACCAACCGCCGCCTCGCGGAGACCCTCGACGAGAACGCGGAGCTGCACGCCCGCCTGCTCGCCCGGGCCCGCGAGGCCGGGATCTCCGACGAGCGGGCGCGGATGGCCCGGGAGATCCACGACACGATCGCCCAGGGCCTGACCGGTGTCGTCACGCAGCTGGAGGCGGCGGGCGGGGCCCGCGGCGAGACCCACGACCGGCACCTCGCGACCGCCGCCGCGCTGGCCAGGGAGAGCCTGACCGAGGCCCGCCGCTCGGTCGCCGCCCTCGCCCCCGGCCGCCTCGCCGACGCGCAGCTGCCCGACGCCGTCGCCGACACGGCGAAGGCGTGGGCGGAGACCGCGGGCGTCGACGTGCGGGTGGAGGTCACCGGGGAGCCGCGCCCGCTGCTGCCGGAGATCGAGGTCGCGCTGTTCCGCGTCGCGCAGGAGGCGCTGGCGAACGTGGGGCGGCACGCCGGGGCGACGCGGGCGGGCCTGACGCTGTCCTACATGGACGACGTGGTGGTGCTCGACGTCGTCGACGACGGCTGCGGCTTCGATCCCGCGACCGTCACCGGACCCGCCGGCGGGTCGGGGTTCGGGATGGGTGCGATGGAGCAGCGGGTGCGGCGGGTCTCGGGCACGCTGGAGATCGAGAGCGCACCGGGGGAGGGCACCGCGGTGAGCGCGAGCGTGCCGGCGATCCCGGTGCAGGAGGAGGACGCGTGATCCGGGTGCTGATCGTCGACGACCACCCCGTCGTCCGCGACGGGCTGCGCGGCGTGATCGACGGCGAGGCCGACATGACCGTGGTCGGGGAGGCCGGGCACGGGGCGGAGGCGCTGGCGCGGGTGGAGTCGGGCACGGGCGTCGACGTCGTGCTCATGGACCTGCGGATGCCGGTCATGGGCGGCGTCGAGGCGATCCGGGAGCTGCGCCGCGCGGCCCCCGACACCCGCGTCCTCGTGCTCACCACGTTCGACTCCGACCGCGACGTCCTGCCCGCCGTCGAGGCCGGGGCCACCGGCTACCTGCTCAAGGACACCCCGCGCGACGAGCTGCTGCGCGCCGTCCGCGCCGCCCACCGGGGCGAGGCGGTGATCTCGCCCGCGGTCGCCGGGCGGCTGATGGGGCAGGTCCGCGCCCCGGTCCCCGACGCCCTGAGCGCGCGCGAGCTGCAGGTGCTGGGGTTCGTCGCGGCCGGGTCGACGAACCGCGAGACGGCGCGGGCGCTGTTCATCAGCGAGGCGACGGTGAAGACCCACCTGCTGCACGTCTACGCGAAGCTCGAGGTGCGCGACCGCGCGTCCGCGGTGGCCGCGGCCTACCGGCGCGGGCTGCTGCCGACCGACCCGCGCTGACGAGCCGCTCAGTCCGGCACCGGCACCCCGACGGCCCACAGCACGCCCTCGCCCGCGGCGACGAACCCGAGCCGGGCGGCGACGGCGCGGCTCGCCCGGTTCGCCGGCGACGTCGTCCAGCTCGGGACGCGCCCGCGGGCCCGGACGTCGTGCACGAGCGCGGCGGCGCACGCCGTGGACAGGCCTTCGCCGCGGTGCGCCGGGTCGGTGACGACGCCGACGTCCTCGTAGCGCGCCCCGACGAAGAACGGGACGGCGACCGACACCACCCGCCCGTCGCGCACCACCGCCCGTGCGACGCCCGCCGCGGCGAGCCGGGCCGCCCCGCCCCAGGTCTCGTGGATCCACGCGCCGTCCGGGTGGAGCGCGGCGAGCGCCCCGGCGTCGGCCGGGCCGAGCAGCCGGGCGTCGGAGCGGGGGACGGGCACGTCGGGCGGCAGCTCGGCGAACAAGCGGCGCCACGCGGCGGATCCGCCGAGCAGCGGCGTCCACTCCGGCGCGGCGTCGACGAGGCCGGTGACGCCGCGCAGGTCGTCGGGGGTGAGGGCGTCGGGATCACCGGCGAGCGCGTGGTTGCCGCCGGGCAGCTCGACGTGCACCGCCCGCAGGCCCGGCCACCGGTCCACCCGGATCCGGCCGACGCCGGTCGCCGCGGCGTGCGCGTGGACCAGCGGCCCGGGACGCTCGGGCACGAGGAGGCTGCGGGCGTCGAACACGGTGAGCACGCGCTCACGCTCCCGGTCCGGGGGCGCGGCGGCCACCGGTTTCCGGCCGGTCACCGGCCCGGCCGGTACGGTGGGCCGCATGCGGGGTCCCTGGGCACGGGTGAGCGGGTTCGTCCTGCTCGTCTCCGCGCTGTTCGGGGCCGTGCTCGTCGACGCAGGCCTGCTCGACGCGGGCCCCGCCGAGACCGGTTCGCTGCTGATCGGGGCCGTCGGCGCGCTGCTGCTCGTCTGGGGCGTCGCCCAGACCGGACCCTCCGCCGACGTCCCCGGGCCCGCCACCGCCGCCCGCGACCGCCGCCGCGCGACCGCCCGCCGCGCCGCGCCCCGCCAGCACGACCCGGACGCCGCCGGGCACACCCGCTCCCGAGCCCCGTCGGAGACGTCACCGGCGGTGTAGCGACGCTCCCGCCGGACACGTGTCCCTCGTCCCGGCTGCCTCCGGAGTGTCCCGTGCTCGACCCGATCTACTACACCGTGTCCGCCGTCATGTGGGTGTGGCACCAGCTGTTCGCTTTCCTGCTCGGCCCGACCAGCGGCCTGGGCTGGGCGCTGTCGGTGGTGTTCCTCGTGCTCACGCTGCGCGCCGTCATGATCAGGCCGTTCCTCGCCTCGGTGCGGTCCGGCCGGGCGATGCGCGCGCTCGCCCCGCAGGTCGCGCTGCTCAAGGAGCGCCACGGCGACGACCGCGCCGCACTCGCCCGCGCCACCCAGGAGCTCCAGCGCGAGCACGGGGTGAGCGTGGTCGGCGGCTGCCTGCCCGCGCTGCTGCAGATCCCCGTGTTCATCGGCCTGCTGCACGTCCTGCACGGGTTCAACCGGCCCGGGCTGACGTTCGAGCAGAACTCGGCGATCGCCAACTACGTCTTCCCCCCCGACGACGTGCGCTCGTTCCTGCAGGCCCGGCTGTTCGGCGCGCCGCTGTCGTCGTACCTGTCCATGCCGCAGGACCTGCTCGACTCCTTCGGCGCGCACGTCGACCGCTGGGAGGTCGCGGCCGTCACCCTGCCGCTCATGGTGGTCGCGGCCGTCGCCACGCACTTCACCGCGCGCCACTCGCTCGCCCAGCAGACGAACCCGACCGGGCCCGCCGCGTCGGTGATGCGCGCGACGCCGTGGATCTTCCCGCTCGGGGCGCTGGTCGGCGGGCTGTTCTTCCCGTTCCCGGTGGCGATCCTGCTCTACTGGCTGACCAACAACGTGTGGACGCTGGTGCAGCAGCGGATCGTGTTCAGCCGGCTCGGGCCGGTCGTGCCGCTGCCGCAGGCGGTGCCGGTCCCCGCGGCCGCCGCCCCGGCCCGCATCCCCGGGTCCAAGCCGGTCAAGCCGCGCCGGCACTCCTCGGGCCACCGGCCGAGCCGCAAGCGCCGCTGATCACCAGCGCCGCAGCACGTGCAGCAGGAACTCCTCGTCGACGTGCTCGACGAGGGTCTCGAACCGGGGGTCCTCCAGCAGCACGCGGTGGGCCGCCGCCCCGTCGCGGGGGGCCTCCGCCGGCCAGCCGTCCCAGTGCACCAGCACGACGTCGCCGCCCAGCTCGACGGCCTCGGCGAGCCGGTCCACGACGGCGGCGAGGTCGTCGTCGGCGAGGTAGTAGAGGACCTCCGACAGCACGGCGAGGTCGATCCCGTCCGGGAGCGCGGCCGGGTCGGGCAGGGTGATCCGGGCGACCTCGACGTGGTCGGGCACCGCCGCGGTGGTCTGCGCGACGGCGGAGTCGGTGAAGTCCGACGCCGTGATCCGGTCGCAGCGCGCCGCCAGGTCGCCGGTCAGCGCGCCGGTGCCGCAGGCCGGCTCGGCCGCGTGCCGGTAGCGCTCCGCGGGCAGGCAGGCGAGCACCAGCGCGCGCTTGCGGCGCTCGTACCAGGCCGTGCGGGTCTCCCAGGGGTCGCCGACGCCGCGGGCGTACAGCTCGTCGAAGCGTGCGCGGGGCGCCCCGGACGAGCGCGGGTACCGGAACACGACCTCCGTGCCCGCCTCCCGGACCGCCGCCGCGCCGAGGCGGGCCCTGGCCCGGCGCTTGGCCGCGCGCGCGTCGGCGTCGAGGGGGTGGGTGTAGGCGTGCTCCCACGGCACCCCCGGGTCGTCGGTGGCCATCCGCTCCCAGGTGCCCGCCGGGTAGCCGAAGCCGAACGCGGTCACGGGCGCGGCGGCGGCCGCGGCCCGGCCGGTGGCGGCGTGGCCGGGGTGCGGGTCGCCGGTCCACGGGGCCAGGACGGTGTCGGCGTCGCGCAGCAGCGGGACCAGGGCCGCGGTGAGTCCGTCGGCGGGCGGGTCGATGCGGTGCACCGGCGCCCCGTCCAGGCCGATCGTCGCCAGTGCGTCGTCGAGCGGGTCGGGCCCCGCCCCGGTCGCGACGACGACCGCCACCTGCCCGCCCGCGTCCAGCACGGCGCGCAGCAGCCCGCCGACGGCGAGGATCCCGTCGTCCGGTCCGCTGGCGACGACGACCACGCGGCCCAGTGCGGCCGGGTCGATGGGCGGGGGAGCCGGGCGCCGGTCCGTCGGGGGGGACGTCACGGGAGAGCAAGCTACCCGGCGGGCTCGGTCACGAAGTCGTCCCAGTCCACCGCGCGCGTCATCGTCCAGTAGTCGACGATCCGCCACGGCAGCGTCGTGACCACCCGGCCCGCGGGGTTGCGGTACCAGTTCCGCATGCCGGGGTGGGTCCAGATCATCTGATCGTGGGCGGCGTCCTGGCGGGCGGCGTAGTCGGCGTGGGCCTCCGGCCGCACCTCGACGGCGCCGATGCCGTTCGCGGCCATCGTGCCCAGCGCGTCGAGGATGAACCGCATCTGGCACTCGACGACGGTGAACTGGCTGCCGCCGTGCCCCAGCGCCGTGCCGGGGCCGTTGGTGAGGAACAGGTTGGGGAACCCCGCCACGGCGACGCCGAGGTAGGCGTCGGGGTCGTCGTCGCCCCACAGGTCGCGGATCGAGACGCCGCCGCGCCCCCGCACCTCGAACGGCAGCTGCAGGTGGGCCTCGAAGCCGGTGCACAGGACGACGACGTCGGCGTCGTGCTCGGTGCCGTCGGCCGCCCGGACCCCGCCCGGGGTGAACGCGGTGACGGGCTCGGTGACCAGCTCGACGTCGTCGCGGCGCAGCGCGGCGAACCAGCCGTTGTCGAGCAGCATCCGCTTGCCGAACGGCGGGTAGTCGGGCAGGGCCTTGGCGACGAGGTCGTCGCGGCCGGCCAGCTCCGTCTCCAGGTACCGGGTGAAGAAGCGCCGGTGGGCGTCGTTCGCGGCGCTGACCGAGCGCTCCGGGTGCTCCCACCGCGGGTCGACCTGCAGCGCCGGGTGCACGCGGTCGTTGACGTTCCAGGCCAGGCGCGTGCGGTACCAGCGCCGGTAGAACGGCACGTGCTCGATCAGCAGCCGCTTCGCGGCGTCGACCTCGGCGAAGTAGACGTCATTGGGCGCGGCCCACTGCGGCGAGCGCTGGAACACCGTGACGTGCCCGGCCCGCTCCGCGATCGCCGGCACGATCTGCATCGCGCTCGCGCCGGTGCCGACGACCGCGACGCGCCTCCCGGTGACGTCGAGGTCCTCGGGCCAGCGCGCGGAGTGCACGACCGGGCCGTCGAAGGTGCCGGGGAGGTCGGGGACCTTCGGGCGGTTGAGCACGCCGATCGCGGTGATCACGGCGTCGGCGGTGATCGTCTCGCCGTCGGCCGTGGTGACCGTCCAGCGCTGGTCGCCGTAGACCGCCGAGCGCACCTCGGTGCCGAACCGGATGACCCGGCGCAGGTCGTAGCGGTCGGCGATCTCGCGCAGGTAGCCGAGCACCTCGTCGCGCTTGCCGAAGTGGGTCGTCCACTGCCGCGGCGCGAACGAGTAGGAGTACAGGTGGCTGGGGGTGTCGACCCCGGCGCCGGGGTAGCGGTTCTCCAGCCAGGTGCCGCCGACGTCGTCGTTCTTCTCCAGCACCACGTGGTCGATCCCGGCCTCGCGCAGCCGGATCGCGGCGAGCATCCCCGACACCCCGGCCCCGATGACGACCACGCGGAACGGGCGGGCCGCGACCGGGACGGGCGAGGGCGGGCGGAACCCCATGTCGAGCGCGGCCATCGGCTCGTACTCGGCCGGGACCTCCTCGCCGACGGCCAGGGCCATCAGCGCGAGCAGGGCGTCGCCGGTGGGGGCGGGCACGGCGGGCGGGCGGCCGTCGGACCAGGCCAGCACCGCGTCGACGGCCGCCGCGCACAGCTCGCGCCGCACGTCGTCGGGGAACCCGCCGTCGTCGTGGTCGTCCATGCCGCGGCTGCGGGTGGGCCGGTACGGGTCGGCGAGCCAGCGCGGGTCGCCGGTGAGCTGGTGGAGCACGGCGACGAGCGAGGGGAGGTTGGCGTGCTCCATCGCCGCGGCCAGCTCGTCCCGTCCCGGGGCGTGGCCGGGGGTCGGTTCCGTGAGCTCCATGGTCCAGCAGCCTAACGACGGTTAGGCAGTTGCGACAGCCAGCCTCTTGACTCCGTGCGTCGTCAGCTCGATCCTGCGGTGGTTGCGACTAACCATCGACAGGAGCCGGCAATGGAGCTGACCGAAGTCATGCGGACGACCGGGACCTGCCGGTACTTCCGACCCGATCCCGTGCCCGACGAGGTGCTGCACCGCGCGTTCGACGCCGCGCGCTTCGGCCCGCAGGGCGGCAACCGCCAGCCGGTCCGCTGGGTCGTCGTGCGCGAGGCGGCCACCAAGCAGGCCCTCGCCGACCTCTACCTCCCGCTGTGGAAGGCCTACTTCGACGGCATCGCCAGCGGCGAGGTCAACGTCGGGGCACTGCCCAAGACCGTGCTGGACGCCGACCACTTCGCCGAGAACCTCGCGACCGTGCCCGCGATCGTCGTCGCGTGCGCCGAGCTCGACGGCCTGCACCCGACCGACACCGGGCTCGACCGGCTCTCCGTCGTCGGCGGCGGCTCGATCTACCCGACGGTGCAGAACCTGTGCCTCGCGCTGCGCAACGAGGGCGTCGGCACCGCGTTCACGACGCTGCTGTGCATCACCGAGCCCGCCGTGCGGGAGCTGCTGTCGATCCCGGAGGGCTTCATCACCGCGGGACACATCGCGATCGGCTACCCCGAGCGGCCGTTCCCGACGAAGCTGACGCGGATGCCGGTCGAGGAGATCGTCTACGCGGAGTCGTTCGCCCGACCCCTGTTCTCCTCGTGACGCTCGCCCCGCAGCACCGCACCGCGATCGGCCGGGCCACGCTGGGCGACCAGCTCCGCCGCCACGCCCGCACCCGCGGCGACAAGGTGGCCGTCGTCGCGTACTCCCCGGAGCGGACCGAGACGACCTACGCCCAGCTCGACGACCGCGCCAACCGCTTCGCCCGGCTGCTGCTCGCGGCGTCGGTGGGGCGGGGCGACGTCGTCGCGGTGATGGCCCGCAACGGCGTCGACGTCATCGCGCTCTACTACGGCGCGCTCAAGATCGGCGCCGCGCTCACCGTCGTCAACGTGATGTTCGGGGAGCGGGAGATCGCGCGGCAGCTCACGAGCGCACGGCCCAAGGCGGTGTTCGCCGGGGCGGAGTTCACGCCGCTGCTGCCCGACGCCACCGTCCTCGGCGCCGAGCTCGACGCCGCGCTCGCCCGGCTGGAGCCGGGCGAGCCGGAGGCCGAGGTCGACGAGCACGACGTCGCGATGATCGTCTACACCAGCGGGACCGAGGCCGCGCCCAAGGGCGTGCTCATCCCGCACCGCAACTACCTGATCTCCACCGCGCCCGCCTGGAGCTGGGGCCTGCAGACCGGGCCCGAGGACACGTGGCTGTTCGTCATGCCGTTCTCGACGATCGCCGGGCTCGGCTCGATGACGACGCTGACGCTGATGGGTGCCACGCTCGTGCTGCCCGCCACCGTCGACCCGGTGTCGAGCCTGGAGATCGTCGAGCGCGAGCGGATCACCGTGATCGCCCAGACGCCCACCTTCTACCTGGCCCTGGCCGCCGTCGACGGGTTCGGGCCCGCCGCGGTCGGCAGCGTCCGCCGCGCGATGACCTACGGCGGGCAGATCGCCCCGGCCGCCGTCGCGGCGTGGTCGCAGGCCGCGCCGGACGTGCGGTGGGGCACCTACTGGGGGCAGTCGGAGCTCTCGCAGCTCGGCACGGTCGGCTGGTTCGCGACGATCGACGACATCCCCGGCGACGGCGACCCGTCCTGGATCGGGAAGCCGGTCTCGCACCTGGAGGTCCGGGTCGTCGACGCCGAGGGGAACGACGCGGAGATCGGCGAGCTGATCTGCCGCTCGCCGTCGGTGATGCTGGGCTACCACGACGACCCGGAGCGGACCGAGGCCGCGCTCGCGTCGGGCTGGCTGCACACCGGCGACATCGTCCGGATCGACGCCGAGGGCAACCTGTTCTTCCACGACCGGCTCACCGACATGATCAAGTCGGGCGGGATGAACGTCTCGTCGCAGGAGGTCGAGCGCGAGCTGCACGCCCATCCCGACGTGCTGCGCGCGGCGGTCGTCGGGCTGCCGGACCCGTACTGGTCCGAGGCCGTCACCGCCTTCGTCGTGCCGAAGCCGGGCACCGAGCCCGACCCGGCCGCCCTCATCGCGTTCTGCCGCGAGCGGCTGGCCGCGTTCAAGGCGCCGAAGGCGGTGCACCTGGTTGCGGAGCTGCCCGTCGACGTGCAGGGCAAGGTGCTCAAGCGGGAGCTGCGGCGGTGACGGCGCGGGAGCGGGCGGCCGCTCGGCCGCGGTGGGCGGGACCCGGCTCCCCGGCCGCGGCCGGGCCCGCGTGACCACCTCCCGGGCGCCGGAGGACCGGCGGGCGGCGCGGCGGGCGGAGATCGTCACCGCCGCCGCCCGGATCTTCGCCGACCAGGGCTACGCCGCGGTCGGGATGCGCGACGTCGCCGAGGCGGTCGGGATCCGCGGCGCCAGCCTCTACCACCACTTCGCGTCCAAGGAGGAGATCCTCTACGCGGTCTGCCTCAGCGTCACCGAGGAGCCGAACGCCCTCAACCTGCCCCTGCTCGACGCCCCCGGCACCCTCTCGCACCGCCTCGCCTCGCTCGTCCGCGGCCACCTGCGGCACCTGCACCGGCGCCGCGTCGAGCACCTCGTCGGGCTGCACGAGATGGCCGCGCTGAGCCCCGAGCACCGGGCGGTGATCGACGACCACCGCCGCTGGTACCAGCGGCGGGTCCGCGACTGCGTCGCCGCCGGGATGGCGGCGGGGGAGTTCGGCGTGCCCGACGCCCGGCTGGCCGCGTTCGCGATCTGCGACATGCTCAACGGCTTCTCCCACTGGTTCCACGCCGACCGCGAGCTCGCCCTCGACGACGTCGTCGAGGGCTACGTCGAGCTCGTCGTCGGCCGGTTGCTGGGGTCGCCGGACTTCTACTGACCCCTACCGGCCGCACTCCCCGACGCGCCGCACTCCCGGATGCGCCGCGCCGCCAGCACCAGCCCGCGGCGCACGCCCCGCTCCTCGACGGCGGTCAGCGCGTAGGCGCTGCAGCTCGGCGTCGACGGGCAGCGCGGGGTGAAGCGGGTGAGCCGGCGCCGGTAGAACCGGATCAGGCCGCGGACCGGTGCACCGCCGCCGACGTCGGGCAGGACCGCTGCGGCCAGCAGGAGCAGGGTGGACAGGCGGGTCAGCGCGAGCAGCGACAGGTTGCAGTCGCACCCGTCGCACCCGCCCCCGCCGGAGCGGCCCCCGCCCCCGCCGCCGCACCCCCAGCCGGGGTCGGACCCGCCGCCGGAGCGGCCGGACACCCCGGATCCGCCTCCGGACCCACCGGGTCCGCCTCCCCAGCCGTCCGATCCGCCACCGCGGCCGGAGCGACCGCCCCCGCCGCGGCCGATCGGCACGTCGATACCGGACCCGGCGTCCACGATGTCGGCGGCTCCCTCGACCGCGTCGGAGGCGTCCTCCCGGTCCTCCTGCCGCCGCTGCGCCTTACGACGCCGCTCCTCCTCCCGCTGTCGCCGTCGCCGTTCCTCGGGGGTCTCCTCGTCGGGCCCGGGCCCCATGCCGCCTCCTCGCCGCGTCTCCTGGGCGGGAGTGTGCCGCACGTCGACCGGGACGGGTCCCGGCTCCCCGCGGGCCGGCAGGGGTGGTCAGGCCCGCAGGCGCAGTCCCTTGGGCGTGACCCGGAACCCGGCCTCGGTGAGCACGTCGGCCAGCTCCGAGCCCAGCGACCCGACGCCGTCGGCCTTCTCCACCGCGAGCGAGCCGAGCCAGCCCTCGTGCACCGCCCCGGCCAGGGCCTGCGCGGCGGCCGACAGCTCGGCGTGCTCGGTGGTGAACGACAGCAGCGACTTCCCGCCCCGCTCGACGTACAGCGCGGGTGCCCCCTCCACGAGCACCACCAGTGCCCCCGCCTTGCGACCGGGGCGGTGCTTCGTCTCCCCGAGCGTGTCGGGCCAGGGCAGCGCCGCGCCGTAGGGCTGGGCCGGGTCGGCCGCGGCGAGCACCACGCGGGACAGACCGCCGTCCTCGCTGCCGGACCCGTCGGGCCGCGACATCGCCCGCAGCCGGTCGATCGCCCCGGGCACCGCGAACTGCGCCGCCCCGAGCCCCTCCACGACGTAGCCGCGCCGGGCCCGCCCGGAGTCCTCCATCGCGCGCAGCACCCGGTAGACCGCCGCGAACCCGCCGACCACCCGCTCGGTGCCCAGCGCCCCCCGGGTGAGTACGCCGTGCCGCTCCAGGAACGCCTCCGCCCGGGCGTGCGCGCGGCGGGTGGCGTCGGGTTCCCGCTCGACGCCGAGCGCCCACCGCCCGCCCACCGACGGCGGCCCGCCGCGGCTCGGCATGGTGGGCCGCCCGGCCCGCAGCTGTGCGTACCGGCCGCGCGACGCCGTGCGTCGGGTGCGGTGCGCCCCGCCCTTGCCGCCGGAGAGCCGGGCCCGCAGCGGGCCGAGGGTGTCGTTGGTGAGCAGACCGGCCCAGACGAGGTCCCAGATGGCCGCGACCACGGCGTCGTCGCCCGGGCTCGGCTCCCCGTCGTCGACGAGCGCGCGCCCGGCCCGCTCGGCCAGCTCCCGGAAGAACAGCGCGCCCCCGCCGTCGAGGGCGCCGAGCAGGGCCCGGTGCAGCGGGGCGTCGGCGACGTCGGTCTCCGGTTCGGGCAGCAGCAGGTCGGCGACGTCGGCGGGCGCGATCGCGAGCCAGCCGTCGCTCCCGGCGAGCGGTCCGCACCCGGTCCAGGTGACCTCGCCGGCCGCCGTGAGCTCGTCGAGCAGGGCCGGGGTGTAGCCGGGCAGCCGCGCGGGCAGGATCAGCGACTCCAGCGCGCTCGCCGGCAGCGGGGCCCCGGCCAGCTGCTCCACCACCCCGAGGACGTCCTCCGCGCCCGGGGCGCGGCGCATCCGGCCGCGGCGGCCGTCCTCCGCTCCCGTGCGCACGCCCTGCCACGCGGGCAGGAACCGCCCCAGCGCCCGCTGCTCCACCGGCTCGACCTCGGCGCGCAGCCGCGCGAGCGACCCGCGCCGCAGCCGCCGCAGCACCTCGGCGTCGCAGTACTCGATGCCCTCCGCGCCGGGCCGCAGCTCCCCGCGGACCACCCGGCCCGAGCCGACCAGCCGGTCGAGCACCCCGGCCACGACGGCGACGCCCAGCCCGAAGCGCGCCGCGCAGTCGGGGGCGGCGAACGGGCCGTGGGTGCGGGCGTAGCGGAGCACGAGGTCGCCCAGCGGGTCGGCGACCGGCTCGGTGAACGCCTCCGGCACCCCGACGGGCAGGGCGGCGCCGAGCGCGTCGCGCACGCGCCCGGCGTCCTCGATGGCGAGCCAGCGCTCCTCGCCGCCCATCCGCACCCGGATCGCGCGGCGCGCGGACTCGAGCCCCTGCAGCCACTCGACCGCGACCCCGCGGGCCGCGGCCTCCGCGGTGGTGAGGTCGCCGAGGAACCGCAGCAGGTCGGCCGCGCCCTCCGCGTCGCGGGCGTGGCGGTCCTCCACGAGGCGCTGCAACGAGGCCTCGACCTCGGCCAGCACCTCGGGGTCGAGCAGCTCCCGGATCGCCTCGGAGCCCAGCAGCTCCGCGAGCAGCGTGGAGTCGAGCGACAGCGCGGCGGCGCGGCGCTCGGCCAGCGGGGCGTCGGCCTCGTAGAGGAACATCCCGACGTAGCCGAACAGCAGGCTCCGGGCGAACGGCGACGGTGCCGGCGTGGCCACCTCGACGACGTGCACCTTCCGCGACTGCACGTCGGCCATCAGCGAGCGCAGCCCCGGCAGGTCGTAGACGTCCTGCACGCACTCCCGCATCGCCTCGAGCGTGACCGGGAACTGCTCGTAGCGCCCCGCCACCGCGAGGAGCTGGGCCGACTTCTGCCGCTGCTGCCACAGCGGCGCCCGCCGCTTGGGGTCGCGGCGGGGGAGCAGCAGCGACCGCGCCGCGCACTCCCGGAACCGCGACGCGTAGAGCGAGGACCCGCCCAGCTCCGCGACGACGATCTGCTCCACCTCCGCGGGGTCGAGCAGCACGTCCTCGGCGGTGGGCACGACCTCGGTGCCGGCGTCGTCGACGGCGTCGGGCAGGCGCAGCACGATCCCGTCGTCGCCGGCGGAGGCCTGGCACTCGACGCCGCGCCGCTCGCGCATCCGCGCGGTGATCGCGAGCGCCCAGGGGCCGTTGACCTGGCGGCCGAACGGCGAGTGCACGACGAGCCGCCAGTCGCCCAGCTCGTCGCGGAAGCGCTCGACGAGGATCGTGCGATCGCTCGGGACGTGCCGCGTGGCGTCGCGCTGCTCGTGCAGGTAGGCGAGCAGGTTGTCGATCGCCCAGGTGTCGAGGCCGGCCGCCGTGGCCCGTTCCCGCGCGTCGGCGTCGGGCAGGGCCGACATCTCCCGCACGAACGCCCCCACCGCGCGGCCGAGCTCCAGCGGGCGGCCGATCGACTCGCCCTTCCAGAACGGCATCCGCGCCGGGACCCCCGGGGCCGGGGTGACGATCACCCGGTCGTGCGTGATGTCCTCCACCCGCCAGCTCGACGTGCCGAGCAGGAACGTGTCGCCCACCCGGGACTCGTAGACCATCTCCTCGTCGAGCTCGCCGACCCGCGACCCGGCTCCGTCGGCCCCGCCGGGCGTCATCACGGTGAACAGCCCGCGGTCGGGGATCGTGCCGCCCGAGGTGACGGCGAGCCGCTGCGCACCCGGCCGCCCCTGCAGCGTGTCGGTGACGCGGTCCCAGGTGATCCGGGCGCGCAGCTCGCCGAACTCCTCCGAGGGGTAGCGGCCGGCCAGCATGTCGAGCACCGAGTGCAGGGCGGAGTCGGGCAGTGCGGCGAACGGGGCGGCGCGGCGGACGACCCGGCTGAGGTCGTCGAGCGCCCACGGCTCCAGCGCCACCATCGCGACGATCTGCTGCGCCAGGACGTCGAGCGGGTTGCGCGGGTAGCGCATCGACTCGATCTGCCCGGAGCTCATCCGCTCGGCGACGACCGCGCACGAGACCAGGTCGCCCCGGAACTTGGGGAAGACCACGCCGGTGGAGATCGCCCCCACCTGGTGCCCCGCCCGCCCGACGCGCTGCAGCCCCGACGCCACGCTCGGCGGCGCCTCCACCTGCACCACGAGGTCGACCGCGCCCATGTCGATGCCCAGCTCCAGGCTCGACGTGGCCACCACGCACGGCAGCAGCCCGGCCTTGAGCTCCTCCTCCACGAGCGTGCGCTGCTCGCGCGACATCGACCCGTGGTGCGCCTTCGCCACCGTCGGGGAAGCCCCGGCGCCGATCCCGGACTGCCCGACGGCCTCGGCGGGGAACGCGGCGTCCGGGCGGTCGAGATCGACCGCCTCCTCGACCTCCTCGGCCGCGAGCTCGTTGAGCCGCGACGTCAGCCGCTCGGCCAGTCGCCGGGAGTTGGAGAACACGATCGTGGACCGGTGGGCCCGCACCAGCTCCAGCAGCCGCCGCTCCACGGCGGGCCAGATCGACGGCTTCTGCGCCGTGCCCGCCGCCGACCCGATGACCTCCTCGTCGGAGCTGCCAGGCGCGGGCCGCTCGTCGAGCGCGGCCAGGTCGGGCACCGGGACCTCGACCGTCACCTGGATGGTCTTCGGGATCGCCGGCTGCACGATCTCCACCGGCCGCGCGCCCGCGAGGAACGTGGACACCTCGTCGATCGGGCGCACGGTGGCGGAGAGCCCGATGCGCTGCGCCGGCTGCGGCAGCAGCTCGTCGAGCCGCTCCAGCGACAGCGCCAGGTGCGCGCCGCGCTTGGTGCCGGCCACCGCGTGCACCTCGTCGAGGATCACGGTCTCCACGCCCTTGAGCGACTCCCGCGCCGCCGAGGTGAGGATGAGGAACAGCGACTCCGGCGTGGTGACCAGCACGTCGGGCGGGGTGCGCATGAAGGAGCGCCGCTCGTCGGCCGGGGTGTCGCCCGTGCGCATGCCGACCGTGACGTCGGGGACCGCGTGCCCCAGCCGCTGCGCGGCCTGCCGGATGCCGGTCAGCGGCGAGCGCAGGTTGCGCTGCACGTCGACCGCCAGCGCCTTGAGCGGCGAGACGTAGAGCACCCGGCACCGGTGCTTCGGCTCGTCGGGCACCGGCGAGGACGCCAACCGGTCGAGCGCCCAGAGGAACGCCGCCAGCGTCTTGCCCGAGCCCGTGGGGGCGACGACGAGCGCGTGCCGCCCGGCCTGCGCGGCGCTCCACGCCCCCTCCTGGGCCGCGGTGGGCGCGGCGAAGGCCCCCGTGAACCAGTCACGGGTGGCGGGGGAGAACCCGGCGAGCGCGGTCATGGGCACCATCATGCGCCGGGGGTCCGACAGTTTCCTGCGGACGCCCGAGCAGCACCAGCCCGACGCCGACCGCGCACGCCGCCGCGCCCGGCCACGCCAGCACCCCCGGGACCTCCCCGAACATCAGGAACGCCCACGCCGCCGTGACCGGCGGGGTGAGGTAGAGCAGCGTGCTCACGCGCAGGGCCCCGCTGCGGCGCAGCACGACCAGGTAGGACCCGTACCCGCCGAACGACGACAGGAGCACCACCCACGCGACGGCCCACCAGAACGCGGGGTCAGCGGGCGGCACGAGGTCCCCGGTGCCCGCGGCGGCCGTGACGAACAGCGCGGCCGCGACCGCCGTCTGCATCGTCAGCGACTGCAGCGGCGTCTCCGGGGCGCGCATCCGGCGCTGCAGCACCGTGCCCGCGGTGAGCGCGAGCATCCCGCCCACGGGCAGCAGGTACGCCCACCCCGGCGCGGTGCCGCCGCCCACGTCCCCCGCCACGACCCAGACGACTCCGACCAGCCCGATCGCCAGCCCCGCGCGCTGGCGCCCCGTCGTCCGCTCGCCCAGCAGCGGGCCGCCGACGACCGCGACGAGCAGCGGCTGCACCGCCGCGATCAGCGCCGCGGTCCCGGCCGGCACCCCGAGCCCGACCCCGGTCACGATCCCGCCGAGGTAGAGGACCTGCACCAGCACCCCCAGCCCGGCCTGCCGCCGCCACGCGCCGGGCGGGGTCGGGCGGCGCAGCGCCGCGGCCACCAGCCCCAGCAGCAGCGCCCCGACCACGTACCGCCAGGCCAGCAGCGTCACCGCGGGTGCGGTCCGGGTGCCCAGCTCGGCCCCGACGAAGCCCGAGCTCCACAGCACCACCAGTGCGGCCGCCGCGAGGCCGTCGACCCTTCTTCCTGTCATGGGTTCGACGTAACCACACCGGTCGGTATACTCGCAGTGTCCCCGACGGAAGGACCGCACCGTGCCCGACCCGCTCGACCCCGGACCCCCGCTCACCGCCGCGGGGGAGCGCCTCGTCGTCGCCGCGTCGGAGCTGTTCTACCGGCACGGGATCCGCGCCGTCGGCGTCGACCTCATCGCCGAGCGCGCCGGCACGACGAAGAAGACGCTCTACGACCGCTTCGGCTCGAAGGACGCCCTCGTCGCGCTGTACCTGCGCCGCCGCGCCCGCACCTGGCAGGCGTTCCTGGCCGAGCGCACCCGGGGCGACGGCTCCGTGCTCGCCGTGTTCGACGCGCTCGACGCCTGGCTCGTCTCCCAGGACCGCGGCTGCGCCTTCGTCAACGCCTACGCCGAGATCGGCGGCACCGACCATCCCGGGGTCGCCGTCGTCCGGGCGGAGAAGGAGTGGATGCGGGAGCTGTTCGCCGGACTGGTCGGCGACGCCGGACTCGGTGCGCAGCTGCACCTGCTCTACGAGGGCGCGGCCGTCATGGTCACCGCGGGCGGGCGGCCCGACGCCGTGGCGCGCGCCCGGGACGCCGCCCGGGCGCTGCTCGGGGTTTGACCGCCGCGCCGACCGGGAACAAGGCCGCGACCGAACCCGACAGGAGCCCACCACCATGCCCGACGTCATCCGCCTCATCCTCGACGACCACGAGTCCTTCCGCGCCCGCTTCGCCGAGCTGGAGAAGCTGCACGACGACGCCACCGCGGCCGCCGCGATCTGGGCGCCGCTGGCCGCCGAGCTCGAGGTGCACGCCACGGCCGAGGAGCAGTTCTTCTACCCGCAGCTCCTCAAGCGCGTCGAGGACATGGAGGACGAGACCGAGGACGCCGTCGGCGACCACGACGACATCCGCAAGGGCATCCGGCGCGCCGCGGCCGCCGAGCTCGGCAGCGACGAGTGGTGGGCCGGGATCAAGGACGCGCAGGAGGCCAACGACCACCACCTGGCCGAGGAGGAGCGCGACGACCTCGCGCCGTTCCTGGAGAAGGCCACGCTCGAGGTCCGCCACCAGGTCGGGGAGAAGTTCGCGGCGTTCAAGCGCGAGCACGCCCACGGGGCGGGGCTCGACTACTCCGACACCGGCGCGGAGGAGTACATGGAGGAGCACACCTCCTAGCGCCTGCGGTTCTGCCACCACCAGCGCAGCAGCAGCGTCAGCGACGTCAGCAGCATCATCAGCACGACGAGCTGTCCGAGCGGCGACGAGAAGCCGGTGGGATCGCCCGAATAGTCCACATCGACGAGGCTACCGCCAGCGCGGTTCGGCCGTCCCGAACGACGGGGCGGGCCCGGACCAGCGCAGCGGCTCGCCGTCG
The DNA here is from genome assembly GCF_014235185.1 of Pseudonocardia petroleophila. Classification (NCBI taxonomy): domain Bacteria; kingdom Bacillati; phylum Actinomycetota; class Actinomycetes; order Pseudonocardiales; family Pseudonocardiaceae; genus Pseudonocardia; species Pseudonocardia petroleophila. Next base: position 3,389,622 of record NZ_CP060131.1, read on the forward strand.
ACGGAGCCGGGGGGCGCGGCGAGCGTGAGGTCCCCGACGTCCTGCAGGTGGGGGGCCGGGTCGACGTCGGCGACGTCGGCGACGGCCGACCGCGGTAGGTCCTGCAGCCACGCGGCCGTGCCGGCGAGCGAGAGCCGTACGTGCCGCGTGCCGCCCTCGCGCCGCTGCGCCGCCAGGGCGAGCAGCGTCGCGGCGGCGCCGAGGTAGCCGGTGGCGTGGTCGAGGACCTGGGCGGGCAGGGCGCCCGGGGCCTCGGCCGAGCCCTCCTCGACGGCGATCCCGCACGCCGCCTGCACCAGCGAGTCGAACCCGCGGCGCCCGCCCCACGGACCCTGCTCGCCCCACGCGGACAGCGTGACGACGACGAGCCCGGGATGGCGCTGCGCGAGGGCCTGCGGGGAGAGCCCGAAGGCGTCGAGCGCACCGGGGCGGTAGCCGGTGACCACCACGTCCGCCCCGGCCAGCAGCTCCTCGCGGCGCGCGGCGTCGTGCAGGTCGAGCAGGGCGGAGCGCTTGCCGGGCAGCGTGTCGGCGGCCTGCAGCGGGATCTCGGGGCGGTCCGGGTGGTCCAGGCGCAGGACGTCGGCGCCGTGCAGGGCCAGGGTGCGGGTGGCGACGGGGCCGGCGATGACGCGCGTCAGGTCGAGCACCCGCGGCCTGCGGGCGGGCCGGGGCGCGGCGTCGCCGACGACGTGCCGCTTGACCAGCGGCGGAGGTGCTCCGGTCTCCGCCCGCCACCGCTGCGCCGTGCGCACCGCGGCACCCACCCCGCCCGCCGCGTGCAGCGCGGTCTCGAGCTCGACGCCCGCGCGCTCGGCGATCGCCGCGGGAGCCCGCTCCTCGGTGGTGCCGAGCACCCGCAGCGCCGCCGCCCGGTGCCACGGGTAGTTCGCGTGCAGCCGCAGCCACCCGTCGGCGGTGCGGTGGAACGCGGAGAGCGGATCGAACACCGACCCCGCCGACCGCCCGCCGCGGAGCACGTACCGCTCGCTGCGCAGCGCGATCGCCAGTGCCCGCGTGTCGAGGGCGACGGGCCGGTCGGTGGCGGCCAGCAGGGACGCCCCGACGGCCGCGGTCCCGGCGGCGGTGACGGCGAACGTCGAGCGCAGCGGGGCGGGCGGGCCGGTCACGGTGAGCCGGTCGAGGTCCTCGCGCGCTCCGCCGAGCGCCGCCCAGACCCGGTGGAGCGGGGTCGTCACGGCGCTAACCTAGTGCGCGTGCGCCTGACCCAGTTCCGTGAGCTGATGGAGGGCGAGTTCGGGGCCGTGCGTGCGGCGTCGCTCGCCCACGACCACGTGTTCGCCGAGCTCGGCGACCGCACGGTGGAGCAGGCGCTGGAGTTCGGCTACGACGCTCGTGAGGTGTGGCGGGCGGTCTGCGCCGCCTACGACGTGCCGCCCGCGCGGCAGTAGGGCCGCCGCCCGGCGCGGGATCCTAGCCGCCCGGCGTGTCAGCGTCGCTATCGAACAGGTGTTCGCTAGTGTGTTGTCCACATGGCGTGGTGGCCGTCCACAGTTCCGGACCTCGCCCGCAGATCGTCGGTGGTCGGCCCTACGGTCGATATCGACACCTCAGATGTTCGACACGACCACGATGTGGAGCCCGGCGATGATCGCACCCGACCGCGAGAAGGCGCTCGAACTCGCCCTCGCCCAGATCGAGAAGAACCACGGCAAGGGCTCGGTGATGCGCCTGGGCGACGACACCCGTCCGCCGGTGGGCATCATCCCCACGGGGTCGATCGCGCTCGACGTCGCGCTCGGCGTGGGCGGCCTGCCCCGCGGCCGCGTCGTGGAGATCTACGGGCCGGAGTCCAGCGGAAAGACCACGGTCGCGCTGCACGCGGTGGCCAACGCCCAGGCCGCGGGCGGCATCGCGGCCTTCATCGACGCCGAGCACGCGCTCGACCCGGAGTACGCGAAGGCGCTGGGAGTCGACACCGACAACCTGCTCGTCTCCCAGCCCGACACGGGGGAGCAGGCGCTCGAGATCGCCGACATGCTCATCCGGTCCGGCGCGCTCGACCTCATCGTCGTCGACTCGGTGGCCGCGCTCGTGCCCCGCGCCGAGATCGAGGGCGAGATGGGCGACAGCCACGTCGGCCTGCAGGCCCGGCTGATGAGCCAGGCGCTGCGCAAGATCACCGGTGCGCTGAGCAACTCCGGCACCACGATGATCTTCATCAACCAGCTGCGCGAGAAGATCGGCGTCATGTTCGGCTCGCCGGAGACCACCACCGGTGGCAAGGCGCTCAAGTTCTACGCCTCGGTCCGGCTCGACATCCGCCGCATCGAGACGCTCAAGGACGGCTCCGACATGGTCGGCAACCGCACCCGCGTCAAGGTCGTGAAGAACAAGGTGGCCCCGCCGTTCAAGCAGGCGGAGTTCGACATCCTCTACGGCGTCGGGATCAGTCGGGAGGGTTCGCTGGTCGACGTCGGCGTCGAGCAGGGCCTCGTCCGCAAGTCCGGTGCCTGGTACACCTACGAGGGCGACCAGCTCGGGCAGGGCAAGGAGAACGCCCGCAAGTTCCTGCGCGAGAACCCCGATGTCGCCAACGAGATCGAGAAGCGCATCAAGGAGAAGCTCGGCATCGGTGCCGTGGTCGACGCCGACGTGCCCGTCCCCGCCCCCGTCGACTTCTGATCGTGGGCGGTCGGGTCGCCCGGTTCGACGCCGACGGGGACGACCCCGGTCGGTCCGACGGGCCCGGCGCGGAGTCCGCGCCGGCGTCCCAGGCCCGGCTGGACGCGGTCGGCGCCGCCGAGGAGCCGGCCGCCGCGGTCGCCACCTTCGCCGGTCTCGCGTCCGCCCCCGGCGGCAGCCCGACCGCTGCCGACCCGACCGGCGCCGATCCGGCGGCTGATCCGACCGCCGCCGACCCGGCGGGAACCGGCCCGGCACGGGCCGGCCCGGCCGGGGCCGGTCAGCACGGCAGCGGTCCGGGCACGGACGGCGCCGGGAGCGGCCCGGACGACCGGGCCCCGGACGCCGTGCCCGAGGACGCCGTGCCCGAGGACGCCGGGCTCGAGGGCACCGGGGTCGAGGGCACCGGGCGTCCGCGACCCGGTGCGGCGGCGGTGGCACGTCTCGGGGACGCGCTCGACGCCCCACCCGCCGCGCGGGTGGCCGGACTGCAGGTGCCCGAGGTCGCACCGTCCGCCGCGCCCCGCACGGCACGGTTCGGGGAGGGCGGCCGCAGCGGCTCCCCGTCCCGCCGCGGAGCACGCGGCGGCGCGGCGCGGGCGCGTCGGGAGGCCCCGGGAACCTCGGGTTCGGCGGCCCGACGGGCGCGGCGCGACCGGGCGGACGCCGCGGAGACCATCGACCCCGGGGTCCCGCCGACCGACGACGGGCCGAGCGGGGCGGCGGCGGCCGAGACGCCGCGGCGCGGCTGGGGTCCCAAGCAGATCGACCCCGACGCCGATCCGCTGGTCGCGGCCCGCGAGATCTGCCTGCGGCTGCTCACCGACCGCGCCCGCACCCGGCACGAGCTGGCGCAGGCGCTGAGGCAGCGCGGCGTTCCCGACGAGGCCGCCGAGTCGGTGCTGAGCCGCTTCGACGAGGTCGGCCTCATCGACGACGCCGCGTTCGCCGGGCAGTACGTCCGGTCCCGGCACACCTACCGCGGCCTGTCCCGGCGGGCGATCGCGATGGAGCTGCGGCGCAAGGGCGTCGACGACGAGGTGGCGGGGGAGGCGTTGGAGGAGGTCGACCCCGAGTCCGAGGAGCAGCGGGCCCGCGAGCTGGTCGACCGCAAGCTGCGCACCGTCCCCGCCGACACCCCGGAGCAGCGCACGAAGGCGGCCAACCGGCTGGTCGGGATGCTCGCCCGCAGGGGCTACGGCGGCGGCATCGCCTACCGGGTGGTGCGGGAGGCCCTCGCGGCCCACGGGGCGGAGATCGACGAGCTCGGCGAGGGCTGACCCGCGCCGGTCAGCGCTTCTGCCGGCGGCTCCCGCCGTGCCAGTCCTGCTGCACCCCGACCTCGTCGTCGGCCACACCGAGCGCCCGGAGCCGGGGCAGCTCGCGCAGGCTGCGCTTGAGCTCGGCGAACCCGGGGAAGCGGGCCAGGGCGATGACGTGGTCCCACAGCTCGGCCGCCTCGTCGGGGGCGGGCAGGCGGCTGATCACCGGGCCGAAGAACGCCACGCCGTCCGGCGGCTCGAACTGCAGGATCGGGGTGCCGACGTCCTTGCCGGTCAGGGAGAGGGCCTCGTCGGTCTCGGCCTGGATCTGCGCGTCCCAGGACGGGTCGTCGAGGGCGTCCGCGAGACCGGCGGGCAGCCCGGTGCCGGCCAGGACGGGGGCGACGAACTCCGCCGTGCCCCGGTGGCCGTGGAAGGCGGCCTCGTCCGGCACCGGGTCCCGGTCGAAGATGGCCGCGCCCAGTGCGGCGTAGAGCCGGTCGACGGCATCGGGGCCGTGCTCCGCGCGGGTGGCGGCGGCCATCCGCAGCAGGCGCAGCCCCGCGGTGTGGCCCGCCTCGTACTCGGGCGGGAAGTGGGCGTCGTAGTCGATGTGGGCGTTGAGCAGCCGCAGCGAGATGAACCGCCACTCGACGGAGTAGTCGCGGGCGGCCTGGACCTGCCGCACCCACTTGCTGGTCATCCACGCGAAGGGGCAGACGGGGTCGAAGTAGAAGTGCACGTCGGCGGCCATGGGGAGAGCTAATCAGGACGGCGCAGCACCTGCACGTCCCCGGGCAGGCCGTCGCCGGCGGAGAGCTCGGTGAGGAACGACAGCAGCGTGTCCCGGAACGCCGTCATCGCGTGCGTGGGGTCGAGGTCGGCGCGGCGGGCCAGCGCCACGGTGCGGTAGAGCGGGGGCGTGAGCACGGTCCGCCGCAGTCGCGGCCGGCCGGCGAACACCAGGTCCGGCACCACCGCGACCCCCGTCCCGGCCTCGACGAGCCGCAGGACCGCGTCCATCTCCCCGCCCTCCACGGCGAACCGCGGCGTCTCACCGGCGTCGGCGTAGGCCCGGAGCACCGACTCGCGCACGTCGTAGCCCTGCCGCGGGACGATCAGCGGGCGGCGGGCCAGCTCGTGGACGGTCAGCGACCCGCGCGGGGACGGCGCGCGCTCCGAGGCGGGGGAGGCCACCGACAGCCGCTCCCGCAGGACCGGGGTGGTGTGCAGGGCGGTGTCGACGCCGGAGCTCGGGACGATCACCAGCGCCACGTCGAGCTCGCCGCGCACGAGCGAGCGCACCAGCGGCTGCGACCCGCTCTCGACCAGCTCCAGCCGCACGTCGGGGTACTGCTCGTGGAAGACGCGCAGCACGTCGGCGAGCACGCCGATGCACAGCGACGGGGTGGCGCCGACCCGCACCCGCCCGCGCTGCAGCCCGATCAGCTCCGCGACGCCGGTGCGGGCCCGGTCGGCGTCGGCCAGCATGCGCCGGGCCAGCGGCAGCACGACCTCGCCCGCGGGGGTGAGGGCGATGCCCTCCCGCCCCCCGCGCTGCACCAGCGGCGCCCCCAGCTCGGTCTCGAGGACCCGCAGCTGCCGCGACAGCGTCGGCTGCGCGACCCCCACCGCGTCGGCGGCCCGGGTGAAGCTGCGCGAGTCGGCCAGTGCCACGAGGTAGGCGAGCTGCGTCAACGTCACGCTCCATAGCCTACGAGCATCGAGCGATCACTGCCGATACCCACACGCGCCCACTGTCCCGGCCCCGCACCGCACCGGGGTGGCTTCACTGCAACCCGGCTGCAGTGGAGCCACCCCACTGCGAGTGAAGCGGGGCACGTGAGGCGACCCTCAGTCACGCCCTGAGCTGCGCCGATGCGTCAGGTATAGCGACAGGGCACCGATCATGGCCGACCGATGCATTGGACGACCCCCACGCCCGGTGGTCACGCTGACGCCATGGTCTCCCTGGCTCAGCGCGCGAACGGTGGTGCGCCGACCCGACGTGCTCCGCGGCCGTCGTCCGTGCAGCTCAAGTACGTGATGGCCGTCTCCGGCGCGGTCATGTTCCTCTACCTCGTCGCGCACATGATCGGCAACCTGAAGATCTTCCTCGGGGCCGAGTCGCTGGACCTCTACGCGGAGTGGCTGCGCGTCGTCGGCGAGCCCGCGCTGCCGGAGCAGACCGTCCTGTGGATCGTGCGGATCGTGCTGCTGGCCGCCGTCGTCGGCCACATCGTCGCGGCGACGATGCTCGCCCGCCGCGCGTCGCGGGCCCGCCCGGTGAAGTACGCGCACAAGAGCCGGGTGGCGGGGTCCTACGCCACCCGCACGATGCGGTGGGGCGGCGTGATCGTCGCGCTGTTCATCGTCTACCACATCCTCGACCTGACGACGGGCACGCTGAACCCCAACGGCGTCTACGGCGACGTCTACGCCAACCTCGTGGCCGACTTCGCGCCGCAGCGCTGGTACGTCACCGCGTTCTACGTCCTGTCGATCCTCGCCCTGACCCTGCACCTGCGCCACGGGCTGTGGAGCGCGCTGCAGTCGCTGGGCCGCACCCGCGGCGGCAACCTCGTCGCGCTCAAGACGACGGCGAACGTCGTCGCGATCGCGCTGGCCGTCGGCTTCCTCGCCGTCCCGCTGTCGATCACCTTCGGATTGGTGTCCTGAGCATGAGCATGTACAGCGACTTCACGATCGGTGAGCCGATCGTCGACACCGCGGCCCCCGACGGGCCCATCGAGACCCGCTGGGAGCGCCGCCGGTTCGGCGTGAAGCTGGTCAACCCGGCCAACAAGCGCAAGATGAAGATCATCGTGGTGGGCACGGGCCTGGCCGGCGGTTCGGCCGCGGCGACGCTGGCCGAGGCCGGCTACCAGGTGTCGAGCTTCTGCTACCAGGACAGCCCGCGCCGCGCGCACTCGATCGCCGCGCAGGGCGGGATCAACGCCGCGAAGAACTACCGCAACGACGGCGACTCGGTGCAGCGGCTGTTCTACGACACCGTCAAGGGCGGCGACTTCCGCGCCCGCGAGTCCAACGTGCACCGCCTCGCCGAGGTCAGCGTGCAGATCATCGACCAGTGCGTGGCGCAGGGCGTGCCGTTCGCCCGCGAGTACGGCGGCCTGCTCGACAACCGCTCCTTCGGCGGCGTGCAGGTCTCCCGCACCTTCTACGCCAAGGGCCAGACGGGTCAGCAGCTCCTGCTGGGCGCCTACCAGGCCCTGGAGCGCCAGATCGACGCCGGTCGCGTCGAGATGCACACCCGCCACGAGATGCTCGAGCTCGTCGTCGTCGACGGCCGGGCCCGCGGGATCATCGTCCGGGACATGGTGACCGGCGAGATCGAGACCCACCTCGCCGACGCCGTGGTGCTGGCCAGCGGCGGCTACGGCAACGTCTTCTACCTGTCGACCAACGCCAAGGGCTGCAACGTCACCGCGACCTGGCGCGCGCACCGCAAGGGCGCGCTGTTCGCGAACCCGTGCTTCACCCAGATCCACCCGACGTGCATCCCGGTCTCCGGCGACCACCAGTCGAAGCTGACGCTGATGAGCGAGTCGCTGCGCAACGACGGCCGCATCTGGGTGCCGAAGGAGATGGGCGACACCCGCCCGCCGAAGGACATCCCCGAGGACGAGCGCGACTACTTCCTCGAGCGGCAGTACCCGGCGTTCGGCAACCTGGTGCCGCGCGACATCGCCAGCCGCGCGGCCAAGACGGTGTGCGACGCCAAGCGCGGCGTCGGCCCGTCGGGGCTGGGCGTCTACCTGGACTTCTCCGAGATCATCGAGCGGACCGGGCAGGCCGCGGTGGCCGCGAAGTACGGCAACCTCTTCGACATCTACGAGCGCATCACCGGGGAGAACCCCTACGAGGTCCCGATGCGGATCTACCCGGCGGTGCACTACACGATGGGCGGGCTGTGGGTCGACTACGACCTGCAGAGCACGATCCCCGGCATGTTCGTCGTCGGCGAGGCGAACTTCTCCGACCACGGCGCCAACCGGCTCGGCGCGTCCGCGCTGATGCAGGGCCTGGCCGACGGCTACTTCGTCCTGCCGAACACGATCGGCGACTACCTGGCCAAGAGCCACCTGGAGCCGGTCGCCGACGACGCCCCCGAGGTGGTCGAGGCACGCACGCAGGTCACCGACCGGATCGAGAAGCTCCTGTCGATCGACGGCGTGCGCACCGTCGACTCCTTCCACCGCGAGCTGGGCCACATCATGTGGGACTACTGCGGCATGGAGCGCACCGACGAGGGCCTGCGCAAGGCGCTCGACCTGATCAAGGACCTCCGTCGCGAGTTCTGGCAGTCGGTCAAGGTCCCCGGCTCGGCGGCCACGCTGAACCAGTCGCTGGAGAAGGCCGGCCGGGTGGCCGACTTCCTCGAGCTCGGCGAGCTGATGTGCCTCGACGCGCTGCACCGCACGGAGTCCTGCGGCGGCCACTTCCGCGCCGAGAGCCAGGTCGACGGCGAGGCCGAGCGCGACGACGAGAACTTCTCCTACGCCGCGGCGTGGGAGTTCACCGGTGTCGGCGAACCCCCGGTCCTGCACAAGGAGGACCTGGTCTTCGACTACGTCACCCCGAGCCAGCGGAGTTACAAGTGAAGCTCACCCTGAAGGTCTGGCGCCAGGACGCCCCCGAGGCCCCCGGGAAGATGGTGGGCTACCAGGTCGACGACGCCGACGAGGACATGTCGTTCCTGGAGCTCCTCGACGTCCTCAACGAGAAGCTGATCCTCTCGGGCGACGAGCCGGTGGCGTTCGACCACGACTGCCGCGAGGGCATCTGCGGCTCGTGCGCGATGGTGATCAACGGCGAGCCGCACGGCCCGCAGAAGGCCACCACCGCCTGCCAGCTGCACCTGCGGCACTTCCGCGACGGCGAGACGATCTTCGTGGAGCCGTGGCGGGCGGCGGCGTTCCCCGTGGTCAAGGACCTCGTCACCGACCGCAGCGCGTTCGACCGCGTCATCCAGGCCGGCGGGTTCATCAGCGCGCCGACGGGATCGGCCCCCGACGCCCACGCCACGCCCGTGCCCAAGCCCAACTCCGAGCGCGCGTTCACCGCGGCGGCCTGCATCGGCTGCGGTGCGTGCGTGGCGGCGTGCCCGAACGGGTCGGCGTCGCTGTTCCTCGGCGCGAAGATCACCCACCTCGGGGAGCTGCCGCAGGGCCAGCCCGAGCGCGACGACCGCGTCGTGCGGATGGTCGAGCAGCACGACGCCGAGGGCTTCGGCGGCTGCACCAACACCGGCGCGTGCACCGTGTCGTGCCCGAAGGAGATCCCGCTCGACGTCATCTCCCAGCTCAACCGCGACTACCTGAACGCCACGACGGGGAGCCGCCGCTCGGCCTGACCCGCCGCCGCCGACACCGGCCCGACCCCCACGGGGGCCGGGCCGCCCGTCGTGTCCCGGTGCGCCGCGCCGGATGTGACTCCCGTCTCGACCACGGGTTTTGTTCCCGACCCGTCACTGAAGTGGTGAGCGTTACGTCGTAGGCTCCGCGAAGTTTCGACCGCGGAAGACGAGGACCCCAACGACGTGTCATCCACCACAGACGCGGCAGGAGGCCGGGCGCAGATCTCGGCCAGGACGCTGCGCACCGACCGCTGGTGGCTCCCGCCACTGCTCAACTTCGCCGGGCTCGCGGCCTGGGTCGTCTACGCGACCGTCCGCGCTTTCCAGCAGGACAACTACTGGGTCGGGGAGTACGAGTACCTGACCCCGTTCTACTCGCCGTGCTTCTCGGTGGGCTGCGTCCCGGAGGCGTCGCACTTCGGGCAGTTCCTGCCGGACGTCTGGTGGCTGCCGTACGCGTCGCTGACGCTGCCGTTCCTGCTGCTGTTCCGGCTCACCTGCTACTACTACCGCAAGGCGTACTACCGCGCCTTCTGGCTGTCGCCGCCCGCGTGCGCCGTGGCCGAGCCGCACAAGAAGTACACCGGCGAGACGCGCTTCCCGCTACTCGGGCAGAACCTGCACCGCTACTTCTTCTACGCCGCCGCGATCATCTCGCTGATCAACACCTACGACGCGATCCTGTCGTTCCGCACCGGCATCGGCCTGGGCAACATCATCCTGCTGCTCAACGTGATCGCGCTGTGGGCGTACACGATCTCGTGCCACTCCTGCCGCAGCATCGTCGGCGGCCGGATCAACAACTTCTCCAAGCACCCCGCGCGCTACAAGAGCTGGGTGTTCGTCTCGAAGCTCAACGCCAAGCACATGCAGCTCGCCTGGCTCACCCTGGCGACGCTGGCCATCACGGACTTCTACGTCATGGCCCTCGCGGCCGGCTGGATCTCCGACCTGCGGATCGTGGGGTGATCTGACATGAGCGAGAACATCGAGAAGCACGACTACGACGTCATCGTCATCGGGGCCGGTGGCGCCGGGCTGCGCGCGGCCATCGAGGCCCGCGCCCAGGGCAAGCGGACCGCGATCATCTCGAAGTCGCTGTTCGGCAAGGCCCACACGGTGATGGCCGAGGGCGGCTGCGCGGCCGCCATGGGCAACGTCAACAGCAACGACAACTGGATGGTCCACTACCGCGACACCATGCGCGGCGGGAAGTTCCTCAACAACTGGCGGATGGCCGAGCTGCACGCCAAGGAGGCGCCCGACCGCGTCTGGGAGCTGGAGACCTACGGTGCGCTGTTCGACCGCACCAAGGACGGCAAGATCAGCCAGCGCAACTTCGGCGGGCACACCTACCCGCGGCTCGCGCACGTCGGCGACCGCACCGGCCTGGAGCTGATCCGCACCCTGCAGCAGAAGATCGTGTCGCTGCAGCAGGAGGACTACAAGGAGACCGGCGACTACGAGTCGAACATCCGCGTCTTCCACGAGTGCACGATCACGGAGCTGTTCAAGGCCGACGGGAAGATCGCGGGCGCGTTCGCCTACTACCGGTCGACGGGGCAGTTCGTCCGCTTCGACGCCCCGGCCGTCGTGCTGGCCACGGGCGGCGTCGGCAAGAGCTACCAGGTCACGTCGAACTCCTGGGAGTACACCGGCGACGGGCACGCGCTGGCCCTGCGCGCGGGCGCCACGCTGATCAACATGGAGTTCCTGCAGTTCCACCCGACGGGCATGGTCTGGCCGCCCTCGGTGAAGGGGATCCTGGTCACGGAGTCGGTGCGCGGCGACGGCGGCATCCTCAAGAACTCCGACGGCAAGCGGTTCATGTTCGACTACATCCCGGACGTGTTCAAGGACCAGTACGCGACGACGCCCGAGGAGGGCGACCGCTGGTACGACGACCCGGACAACAACCGGCGCCCCCCGGAGCTGCTGCCCCGCGACGAGGTCGCGCGCGCGATCAACTCCGAGGTCAAGGCCGGTCGCGGCACCCCGCACGGCGGCGTGTACCTCGACATCGCCTCGCGGCGGTCGAAGGAGGAGATCCTCAAGCGCCTCCCGTCGATGTACCACCAGTTCAAGGAGCTGGCCGACGTCGACATCACCGCGGAGCCGATGGAGGTCGGGCCGACCTGCCACTACGTCATGGGCGGTGTCGAGGTCGACCCCGACACCGGCATGTCCGTCGTGCCCGGCCTGTTCGCCGCGGGGGAGTGCTCCGGCGGCATGCACGGCTCCAACCGGCTCGGCGGCAACTCGCTGTCGGACCTGCTGGTCTTCGGCCGCCGCGCCGGCGCCGGGGCGAGCGAGTACGTCGACGGGCTGGGCGGGACGCGTCCCGCGGTGCTCACCGACGACGTCGCCGAGGCCGAGCAGCGGGCGCTCCTGCCGTTCTCCAGCGCCACGGAGGGCGGGGAGAACCCGTTCGTCGTGCACCAGGAGCTGCAGAAGACGATGAACGACCTGGTCGGCATCATCCGCAAGGCCGACGAGATGGAGCTGGCGCTCAAGGCGCTGGAGGACATCGCGACGCGCACGCGGACCGTCAGCGTGGAGGGGGCACGGGTGTTCAACCCGGGCTGGCACCTCGCGCTGGACCTGCGCAACATGCTGCTCGTGTCGCTGTGCGTCGCGAAGGCGGCGCTGGAGCGCCAGGAGAGCCGCGGCGGGCACACCCGCGACGACTACCCGGTGATGGACTCCGACTGGCGCCACGTCCTGCTGCAGCTGTCCGCGCTCGGCGAGGACAACGTCGAGCTGGTCCGCAAGGAGCAGGTCCCGATGCGGCCCGAGCTGTTCGACCTGTTCGAGCTCGACGAGCTGAAGAAGTACTACACCGGCGAGGAGCTGGGCGGCCACCGCGCTGATTCGGCGGCCGACAAGGGGGAGAAGGCATGACCCACGACCAGCACTTCCGCGTCTGGCGCGGCGACGAGGAGAAGGGCGAGCTCGTCGACTACCCGGTGGAGGTGAACGAGGGCGAGGTCGTCCTCGACATCATCCACCGCCTCCAGGCCACCCAGGCCCAGGACATGGCCGTGCGCTGGAACTGCAAGGCCGGCAAGTGCGGCTCGTGCAGCGTCGAGATCAACGGCCGCCCGCGGCTGGCGTGCATGACGCGGATGTCGACCTTCGCCGAGGACGAGGTCATCACCGTCACGCCGCTGCGGACGTTCCCGGTGATCCGCGACCTCGTCACCGACGTGTCGTTCAACTACACCAAGGCGCGCGAGATCCCGTCCTTCGCGCCGCCCGAAGGTGTCGAGCCCGGTGACTACCGGATGGCGCAGGTCGACGTCGAGCGGAGCCAGGAGTTCCGCAAGTGCATCGAGTGCTACCTGTGCCAGAACACCTGCCACGTGGTCCGCGACCACGAGGAGAACAAGGAGAACTTCGCCGGCCCGCGCTACCTCATGCGGATCGCGGAGCTCGACATGCACCCCCTCGACTCCGCCGACCGGCAGAAGGCGGCGCAGGAGGAGCACGGCCTCGGGTACTGCAACATCACCAAGTGCTGCACCGAGGTCTGCCCCGAGCACATCAAGATCACCGACAACGCGCTGATCCCGCTCAAGGAGCGCGTCGTCGACCGCAAGTACGACCCGCTGGTGTGGCTGGGCAGCAAGATCTTCAAGCGGGGCGAGTCGTAGGCCACCCGCCCCCGGGTCGTCGCACGGCCACCGTCGCGCAGTCCGACTGCGGGACGGTGGCCGTGCGGCGATCAGGGGAGGGGTGCCGGTGCGCGTAGCCGTCGTGGGGGCCGGGGCGGTCGGGTGCACGCTGGCCGTCGCCCTCGTCGAGGCGGGGCTCGACGTCGTGCTGTGCGCCCGCTCGCCGCTGGACGCCGTCACCCTCACCGACGACGACCGCGGCACCCGCACCCACCGGGTCCCCGTCGCCGTCGATCCCGCCGCCGCACGACGGGCCGACCACGTCGTGCTGGCCACGAAGATCCACCAGACGGCGTCGGTCGCGCCCTGGCTCGTCGCGCTGACCGGACCGGACTCGGTCGTCGTCGCCGCGCAGAACGGCGTCGACCACGCCGACCGCGTGCCCGGGGAGCTGCGGGACCGGGTCGCGCCCGCGCTGGTCTACGTCAACGCCGAGCGCACCGGGCCCGGGCGGGTGCGCGCCCGGCGCACCGAGCGCGAGCTGGTGCTCGCCGACGACCCGTGCGGCCGGCGCGCCGCGGAGCTGTTCGCGCTGACGTGGCTGCGCGTGGAGACCGAGCCCGACTTCCGCACCGCGGCCTGGCGCAAGCTGCTCACCAACGTGGCGGCCAACCCGATCACCGCGCTGACGATGCGCCGCGTCGAGGTGCTGCGCGAGCCCGCCGTCGCGGAGCTGGCGCTGGCCGCGCTGCGCGAGACCGCGGCGGTGGGACGGGCGGAGGGGGCGGACCTCCCCGACGGCGCGGCCGAGGAGACGCTGCGCTGGCTGCAGGGCCTGCCCGCCGGGTCGACGAGCTCGATGCTGCAGGACCGCGTCGCCGGACGCCGGCTGGAGGCCGACGGGCTCACCGGCGCGGTGGTCGGGCTGGCCGGGCGACACGGCATCGACGTGCCCGCGAGCCGGGCCCTGCTCGCCCTCACCGCCGCGGTGGCGACCGGCTAGCCCATCGAGCGGCGGATCTCGTCGAGCCTCGCCTTCGCCGCCCGCTCACGCTCGGTGAACCGTTCGTCGACGCTGCGGCCCTCCGGTGTCGCGTCGGCCAGCTCGGTCGCTCCCTGTGACGCCGCGTGCCGACCCTCGATCCGGTCACGGACGTAGTCGAAGCTCGGAACGCCGTGTTCGTCGTAATCGGGACGCGGGGCCGTGACCGGTGGAATCTCCTCGGCCGGGACGTTCTCGGCGTCGATCGGCTCCGGATGCGGGGTCGGTTCGGTCATCTCGGACCTTTCGCGGCGGCGGTGCGGGCCCCGGCCACGCTACCCCGGTGACCACCCGAACGGCGCAGCTCATGAACCCGGGCGGCCGCGTCACGTCGCCGGTCCCCCCTCGTTGGACGGGGTGGGAGCCACCCGGTTCCCGTGACGCACCTGGAGGACGCGATCGTGGCTTCGACCACCCGGGCGGTCTCACTGGTCGCCCCCTCCGGCGCCCCGGTGGACCTCGAGGTCCCGGACGCGTTCGGCGAGTTCCGGTGGTTCGGCACCACCCGCTTCTCCGGCCCGCACCTGTCCCGGCAGTTCTTCCTGGCCCCGCTCGGCCAGCACCGCGCGATCCCGACGCACGTGCTGCCCGGGGCGACGGAGCGCGTGCAGCCGATGCGCGGCTACGACGCCGTGGTCTACGAGGCGCGCGACCGCTCCGAGTCCGCGCTCGTCCTCGCGGGCCCGCACCACGAGGCCACCACCTGGTTCGGCGGCCCGGCCCCGGACCTGATGGGCGTCAGCACGATGCTCACGTCCTTCCGCTACGAGGACGGCCCGCGCGGCGCGGCGCTGACGGCGGCGTCGCCGCTGCTGGTGTCGCAGCCCGACGTCGCCCTGATCGGGCACAGCGAGGCGGCGACGCTGATCGTCCGCCGCTCCGTCGACGTGCTGCCGAGCCTGCCGGAGTGGTCGGGCCTCGCGCTGCCGGGCGGCGAGCTGTGGCGGGCCGGACGGCTGCTGGACGACCGGGCCGCCGCGCTGGCCCCCGACAGCCCGCACCGGTGGCGGTTCATCCTCGCCGGCGACAGCCTCGCGATGGACCTCGTGCTGCTCGGCCCGGAGTCCGGACGCGCGGCCACCTCGATGAGCGAGGACCAGGTCGTCGACGCGCTGGGCACCCTGACCGGACGGTGGACGGCCTGACATGACCCTGCCCCTCGCCGTCGCGCTGCTGGCCCTGCTCGTCGCGCTGTTCGCCCTGGTCGCGCTCGTCGCCGTCTACGCGCGGGTGCGCGCACTGGAGTCCGGCCGGGCCGCCGAGCTGTCCGGCTACGCCCCCGTCGTCGGCCGCCCGGCACCCGCGGCGGTCCGGCCCCGGCCGGGGGAGAGCGGAGCCCTCGTCGCGGTGGTCGACGCCGACTGCTCCCAGTGCCACGAGGTCCACGCCCTGCTCGGGGAGGTCAGCCGGCCGGGCCTGCGGTTCGCCGCGGTGGCCGACCGGGCCGGGTTCGGGGAGAGCCTCGCCGAGCTCGTCGTCGACCACGACGTCCGCGCCGAGCTGTTCGAGGGCTACTCGCCGACCGTGCTCGCCCTCGACGCCCGTGGCGTCGTGACCCACCGCCGCTTCGTCTACGCCGACACCGACGTCCGCGGCCTGCTGCTCGACCTGATCGCGGAACACGAGGTGACCCGGGCATGACACGGCTCGACGAGATCCCCACGGCGGCGCAGCCGCCCGCGGGCGCGACGCCCAGCGCGGTCGTCGCCCGGATCCGGGCGGTGCGCCCCGGGCGCCGCACGGTGCTGCGCGGGCTGATCATCGCCGCGGCCGCCGCCGCGCTGGTGCCGCTGGACTGGTACCTGGTCCGGCGCGAGGCCGCCGCGGCCCAGCCGAGCACCGAGGGCGACGACAGGTCCGAGCACCTGGGCTGCAAGCCGGAGAGCTACCGCGAGGAGGCCGACAACTGGCCCTCCACCGGCACCGCCCTGTGCTACGGCGGCTGGCGCCGCGGCGGGTTCCCCTGCTCCGACGGCTACCACCGCGAGGGCAGCTACAAGGACGGGCCCGACGCCTTCGAGTCGACGCGGGTCACCCAGAGCTGCCACGGCCGCAACGCCTGGCGCTGGAACGGCCACCGCTGCTCCGACGCCACCACCTCGGTCGTGTACGCCGACGGCACCGAGTACCGCGGGATCACGATCGCCGCCTGCCCCGTGCCGGCCGGGTCGCCCGCGAACACCCCGGAGCCGCAGGCCCCGGAGGAGCCGACGAGCGGCTCCGGCTCCGGGTCCGGGTCCGGCTCCGACGACGAGGACGGCGGTCGCAGCGAGCCCGGCGGTGGCGACGGCCGCCGCGGGGGCGGCCTGCTGGGCGGTCTCGGCGCGCGCTCGCTCGCCGGGCGCTGACCCGCGGCGATGCCCGTCCGCGCCGCCCTGCACCCCGCGACGACCGCGGTGCTGCTGCTCGGGCTGGCGCTGCTCGGCGCGTGGCTCCCCGCGGTGTTCCTGCTGGCCGCGGTGGCCGGCGCCGGGGCCGGCTTCGCCAACTCCGGCAGCACTTGAAGCCACAACTCGGCGTTCCTGCTGAGCGCGTCGGTCTGGCGCGGTTCCCCGGTCGTGCGGTACTTCGGTGCCGGCCTGCTCCTCGGTGCGGTGCTCGTGGCGTTCGTCGCGGGCGTCGTCGGCGCGATCCCGCAGGCGCTCGTGCCCGCCCCCGTGCGCTGGGGCCTGCTCGGCGTCGCCGCGCTCGCGGTGCTGCTGCGCGAGTGCGGGCTGCTGTCGTTCCGGGTGCCGGAGAACGCGCGGCTGGTGCCCGAGGACGTGCAGCACCTGCGCGAGTGGGGGGCGCTGCAGTTCGGGTTCGAGATGGGCACCGGGATGCGGACCTACTCGCCGTCGGCGCTGCCGCACCTGGTGCTGCTCGCGGTCGTGCTCGTCGTCCCGTTCCCGGCAGCGTTCGCCGTCGCGGGCGGGTTCGCGCTGGGGCGCCTCGCGATGCCGCTGCTGTCCAACGCCTGGAGCTCCGACGGCGGCTGGACCGAGGTGTGGACGGGTGCGGAGCGCTGGGTGCGCCCGCTGCTGGCCCTGACGGTGGTGGGCGCGCTGGCGGCGGTCATGCTGGCGGGGTGAGAACGGTCTCGGTCGTCGCCGTCTACGACGTGTCCTGCCCGAGCTGCTCGGAGATCGCCCGCGAGCTGCCCGAGCTGCTGCGCGTCCCCGTCACGGTGCGCACCTGTCGCGATCCGGACCTTCCCGCGTCGGTCCCGGCCGCGGTGCGCCGCTGCGCCACGCCCGCGCTGGGGACCGTCCGCCGCGACGGGACCGTGCGCTGGTGGACGGGCCTGACCGGCGCGGTGGGCGTGCTGCCCGTCGTGCGACCGGGGGCGGCGCGGGAGGCGGTGGCGCTGCTGTGGAGCGCTTTCCGCACGGCGAGACACTAGCGTTGGGGCCGTGACGACCGCTCCGTTCGGATCCTGGCCCACCCCGATCACCTCCGAGCTCGTCGTCGCCGCGGCCGTCTCGCTCGCCGAGGTCCGTGTCGACGGGGCCGAGGTGTACTGGTCGGAGGCCCGGCCCGCCGACGGCGGCCGCACCCAGCTGGTCCGCCGGGCCGCCGACGGCTCCGTCGGGGACCTGCTGCCCGCCGGGTCGAACGCCCGCACCGGGGTGCACGAGTACGGCGGCGGCGCCTGGTGGGTGCAGGACGGCGTCATCTGGTTCACCGAGTGGGCCGACCAGCGCCTGTACCGGCTGGCGGACGGCACCGCCGAGCCCCTGACCCCGGTCCCCGCGGTCGAGCGCGGCGACCGCTACGCCGACGGCGACGTCCACGGCGACGTGATCGTCTGCGTCCGGGAGCGGCACGGGGACGGTGAGCCCCGCAACGAGGTCGTCCGCCTCACCGCGCACGTGCCGACCGATGAGCCGGAGGTGCTGGTCACCGGGCCCGACTTCGTCGCCGCGCCCCGGCTGAGCCCCGACGGCACCACGCTGGCCTGGTTGCAGTGGAACCACCCGTCGATGCCGTGGGACGCCGTCGAGCTCGTCGTCCGCGATCTCGCGACGGGGGAGGAGACCGTGGTCGCGGGCGGGCCGTGGGAGTCGGTGGCGGAGCCGTCCTGGCAGCCGGACGGCTCGCTGTGGTTCGTCTCCGACCGCACCGACTGGTGGAACCTCTACCGCTGGCTGCCCGGCTCCGACATCGAGCCGATCGTGCGGATCGACGCCGAGGTCGGGGTGCCGCAGTGGCGCCTGGCCGGCTCGCGCTACGCCGTGCTCGCCGACGGCGCGGTGGTCTTCGCCCGCCGCCGCGCCGGCTCCGACGCCCTCGCCGTGCGCGGCACCGGCGGCCTGATCGCCGACCTCGACCTGCCGTTCTGCGAGGTCGGCGCCGTGCGCTCGGCGGGCGGCTCGGCCGTCGTCGTCGCCGGGACGCCGACCGCCGAGCCGGGCGTCCACCGCGTCACGCCGCCCGGCCCCGACTCCGACACCGTCGTCGTCACCCTGTGCGCCCCCCGCGACCTGGGTCTCGACCCGGCCGGCGTCGCGGTCGCCGAGCACCTGAGCTTCCCGTCCGTCGACGCCGGGGGCGAGCCGCGCACCGCGCACGCCCTCTACTACGCCCCGGCCAGCGCCACCCACACCGGCCCCGAGGGCGACGCGCCGCCGCTGCTCGTCGTCATCCACGGCGGCCCGACGGCCGCGGCGTCGTCCTCGTTCTCGGTGGCCACCCAGTACTGGACGAGCCGCGGGTTCGCCGTCGTCAGCGTCGACCACGGCGGCTCCACCGGCTACGGCCGCGCCTACCGCGAGGAGCTGCTCGGGCAGTGGGGCGTGATCGACGTCGCCGACTGCCTGGCCGTGGCCCGCCGCCTGGCCGACACCGGCCGCGCCGACCCCGCCCGCCTGCTCATCCGCGGCGGCTCGGCAGGCGGGTTCACCGTGCTCTCCGCGCTGGCCCGCCCCGGGTCGCCGTTCGCGGCGGGCGCCGACCACTTCGGCGTCGCCGACCTCGAGGCGCTGGCCCGCGACACCCACAAGTTCGAGAGCCGCTACCTCGACCGGCTCGTCGGCCCGTACCCGCAGGACCGCGAGACCTACGTCGAGCGCTCCCCGATCCACCAGCTCGCGCAGTTCTCCGCCCCGCTGATCGTGCTGCAGGGGGCGGAGGACGCGATCGTGCCGCCCGCGCAGTCGGAGATGATCGTCGACGCGCTGCGCTCCACGGGCGTCCCCGTCGCCTACCTGCTCTTCGACGGCGAGCAGCACGGCTTCCGGCGCGCGGAGAACATCCGCCGGGCGCTGGACGCCGAGCTGAGCTTCTACGCGCAGATCCTCGGCTTCGAGCTGCCCGCGGCCGAGGGCATCGAGCCGGTGGCGATCGAGAACCTCTAGACCAGCGCCCCCTCCTGGGCCGAGGGTGCGGGCGCGGCACCGGTGGGCGTCGTCGTGCTGCGCGACAGGCGCTTCTCCACGTAGGTGGCCAGCCGGCTCAGTGCGTAGTTGATGACGATGAAGATGATCGCGACGACGAAGAACATCTGCAGCGGGTTCTTGGTCGTCTGGACGATGATCTGCGCCGTCCGCAGCAGCTCCGGGTAGAGGATGATGAAGCCCAGTGCGGTGTCCTTGAGCACCACGACGAGCTGGCTGATCAGCGCCGGGAGCATCACCCGGAACGCCTGGGGGAGCTGGATCAGCCGCAGGCTCTGGCCCCGGGTCATCCCCACCGCCGCGGCGGCCTCCGCCTGGCCGCGGGGCAGCGACGCCACGCCCGCCCGGACGATCTCGGCGATGATCACCGAGTTGTACAGGGTGAGGCCGATGACGAGGTAGGCGAGGATCGGCAGGTCGATCCCGAGCGCCGGCAGGGCGCGCGCCGCGAAGAAGATCGTCACGACGACCGGCAGGCCGCGCAGCAGCTCGACCACGCCGACGACCAGCCAGCGGTACCACGGGGCGCTGACCAGCCTGGTCACGGCCAGCAGGGTGCCGACCACCAGCGAGAACACGACCGCCAGCGCCGCCGCGGCGAGCGTGGCCTGCAGGCCCAGCCCGATGCGCTGCCAGACCAGCGGGAACTCCTCGGTCGTGGGGTCGAGCAGGGGGCCCCACTTTTCCGCGGTGAACTGCTCCTGCTCGGCCAGCCGCAGGACCACCACCACGAGGACCGCCAGCACGACGGCGCCCGCGATCAGGCTGCCGATCAGGATCCGGCGCCGCGACCGCGGCCCCGGGATGTCGTAGAGGACGCTCATCGCACTCCCTCGCTTCGCGAGCTCGGCGCTTCGCGCAGGCGCTGTACCGGTGATTCGCTCGCAGGCTCGCTCATCGCGCGATCGCCACCTTCCGCTCGGCCAGGCCCAGCAGCAGGCCCGCCGGGATGGTCAGGACGAGGTAGCCCAGTGCGACCCCGATCAGCACCGGGATCACGGCGAGCCCGCCGGCCCCGGTGAGCTGCACCCCGACGGAGTACAGGTCGCCGCCGACCCCCACGGCGCCGACGATCGCGGAGTTCTTGATCATCGCGATGAGGACGTTGCCGAGCGGCGGCACCACGGTGCGGACGGCCTGGGGCAGGACGACGACGGTCAGCGTCTGGCCGAAGGTCATGCCCACCGACCGGGCGGCCTCGGCCTGGCCGGGGGCCACCGAGTTGATGCCGCTGCGGATGGCCTCGCAGACGAACGCCGAGGTGTAGAGCGCGAGGCCGGTGACCCCGAACCAGAAGAACGACCCGTTGACCCCGATCTCGGGCAGCCCGAACGCGATCGTGAACAGCACGACGCTGAGCGGGGTGTTGCGCAGCACGGTGACCCAGGCGCTGCCCACCCACTGCAGGGGCGGGGCGGGGGAGACCCGGAACCCGGCCATGATCGTGCCGAGGACGAGTGCCCCGAGCCCGGAGAGCAGGGAGATCTGCAGGGTGGTCAGCACCCCCGTCCCGTACAGCCCGAGGTTGTCGGTGACGGCGTTCACGCCGGTCCTCCTGGTTCGAGTGGGACTGTCGGAGCACGTCGGGGACGTCGACCCGGTGCTACGGGTCGACGTCCCCGACGACGTCGCTCAGATGATCGGACGCTCGGCCGCGATCAGCTGCAGGCGGCGAGCTCGGGCAGCTCGGGAGCGGGCTCCCCGGAGATCTCGCCGGCGGTGGAGTCCCACGCCGCGGCGTAGCTGCCGTCGGCGGCGGCGGCCTGCAGGGTGGAGTTGATGAACTCGCAGAACGCGACGTCGCCCTTGGTGATGCCGATGCCGTAGGGCTCGGCGGTGAAGGACTCGCCGACCAGCTTGAACGCGCCGTCGCTGTCGGCGACGAAGCCGGTCAGGATGACGTTGTCGGTGGTGACGACGTCGACCTGGTTCGTGCGCAGGGCGTCGGCGCACTTGCTGTAGACGTCGAACGTCGTCAGCTGGGCCGGGTCGATGAACTCGGCGATGTTCTTCTCGGGGGTGGACCCGGCGACGGTGCAGACCCGGGCACCGGAGGCGCGCAGCGACTCCTTGTCGGTGACCGCGGTGTAGTCGCTGCGGATCATCAGGGTCTGGCCGGCCTCGTAGTACGGGCCCGCGAAGCTGATGCGCTCCTTGCGGGCGTCGTTGATCGTGTACGTGGCGGCGACGATGTCGACGCGGTCGGTCTCGAGCACCTCCTCGCGCAGCGCGGACGGCGCCTCGGTGTAGGTGATGCCGTCCGGGCCGATGCCCAGGCCGGCCGCGATGATCTTCGCGATCTCGACGTCGAAGCCGGTCGGGGTGCCGTCCAGGCCCTGCAGCCCGAAGCCCGGCTGGTCGAACTTGGTGCCGACGCGCAGGGCGCCCGCCTCGGCCAGCCGCGCCATCGTCGTGCCCGCCTCGAAGGTGGGGGCGTCGGCGACCGGCGGGCCGGAGCTCTCGGCGGGGGCGCCGCCGCAGGCGGTCGCCGTGAGGACGACGGCCGCGACGGTGGCCGCGACCTTCGAGAGGGTGGAGAGGCGCATGGTGGGGCGGGTCCTTCCGTCGGGGCGGAGCTAGTGGGACAGGATCTTGCCGAGGAAGTCCTTGGCACGGTCCGAGGTGGGCTGGGAGAAGAACGTCTCCGGTGCGGCGTCCTCGACGATCTCGCCGTCGGACATGAACACGACGCGGTGCGCGGCGCGGCGGGCGAAGCCCATCTCGTGGGTGACCACGAGCATGGTCATGCCCTCCTTGGCCAGCGTCGTCATGACGTCGAGGACCTCGTTGACCATCTCCGGGTCGAGCGCGGAGGTGGGCTCGTCGAACAGCATGACCTTGGGCTTCATCGCCAGTGCGCGGGCGATCGCCGCGCGCTGCTGCTGGCCGCCGGAGAGCTGGGCGGGGTACTTGTCCTTCTGGTTCGCGATCCCGACGCGCTCCAGGAGCGCGAGGCCGTTCTTCTCGGCCTCGGCCTTGTTCGTCCGGCGCACCTTCAGCGGTGCGAGCGTGACGTTCTCCAGGATCGTCTTGTGCGCGAACAGGTTGAAGCTCTGGAACACCATGCCGACGTCGGCGCGCAGCCCGGCCAGCGCCTTGCCCTCGGCGGGGAGGTCGGTGCCGTCGACCTGGATGGTGCCCGAGTCGATCGGCTCCAGCCGGTTGATCGTGCGGCAGAGCGTCGACTTGCCGGAGCCGGACGGTCCGAGGACCACCACGACCTGTCCCGGCTCCACGTCGAGGTTGATGTCGCGCAGGACGTGGAGGTCGCCGAAGTGCTTGTCGACGGACGCCATGCGGATCATGGGGGTATCACTCACGGGTGCCTCCGAGCATGGCGGGACGCTAGGGCGAATCGGACACCACAGTCCAGCATCTTGAGGCACCCATAGGGTTTCGCTGCGATAACGAGATCTCGGGGAGACTGGGGCGCGTGCACATCCTGCTGGTGGAGGACGACGACCGGATCGCGGCGGCGCTGCGCCCGGCGCTGCACCGCCACGGCATGACCACGACCCGCCTCTCGCACGGCCGCGGGGCGGTCGACGCGCTCGCCGGCGTCGACGTCGTGCTGCTCGACCTGGGCCTGCCCGACGTCGACGGCGTGGACGTCTGCCGCGCGATCCGGGCCGCCAGCGAGGTGCCGGTGATCGTGGTGTCGGCGCGCGGGGAGGTCGACGACCGCATCCTCGGCCTGCACTCCGGTGCCGACGACTACCTCGTCAAGCCCTACGACATCGGCGAGCTCGTGGCGCGGGTGCACGCGGTGTACCGGCGGCGGCGGGTGGAGTCGGCGACGGAGGGCGTGGCCGACGTCGTCGAGGTCGACGGGGTGCGCGTCGACCTCACCCGGCACACGGTCGCCGTCGGGGACCGGCCGGTGACGCTCACCCGCAAGGAGTTCCAGGTGCTCGCGCTGCTGGCGAGCTCGGGCGGGGCGGTGTGCACGCGGAACCGGATCGTGGCCGAGGTGTGGGGCCGGACCTGGGCGGGGGCCAACCGCACGCTCGACGTGCACGTAGCGACGCTGCGCACCAAGCTCGGGCGGCCGGAGCTGGTGCAGACCGTCCGCGGGGTCGGGTACCGCCTCGGGCTCCCCGGGGCGGAGTGAGCGGTGGGGGCGCGGCTGCTGGTGATCATGGTCCTCGTGGTGGGGCTGCTCGCCGCGGGCCTCGGGGTGCCGCTGGCGCTGGCCAGCGCCGCGGCGTCGCAGCAGGACCTGTTCACCAACCGGCTGATCGACACCATCTACTACGCCTCGTCGGCCGAGCGCCCGCTCACCGAGGCCGACACCTCCCAGCTCGAGGCCGCGCTGCGCCGCTACGACGAGATCTACGGCGACGCCGTGCTCGTCCTCGACACCTCCGGCGACGCGGTGGTGGCCTCGCGCACCCCCGCCCCGGTCCTCGACGAGAACGGCCGCGAACGGGTCACCCTCGCGCTGGCCCGCCAGCCGTCGAAGCCGTACCCGCTGATCCTGCCGTGGGACGACCGCCCGCTGGTGCTCGCCGAGCCGGTGCTCGCCGACACCGAGGTCCGCGGGGTCGTCGTCACGATCTCCTCCACGGCGGCGGTGCGGGCCGACGAGCTGCGGACGTGGTCGCTGGTCGCGGTGGCCGCGCTGGTGGCGCTCGCGCTCGGCGTGCTCGTCGCGCTGCCGGTGGTGCGCTGGATCCTGCGCCCGGTGCGGCGCCTCGACGAGGGCACCGGGCGCGTCGCCGCAGCCGTGCTCGCCGGGGCGCGACCCGACCCGGTGTCGGACAACTCCGGCCCGCCCGAGCTGCGCCGCCTCTCCGCGTCGTTCGACCGCATGGCCGAGCAGGTGACGCAGGCCTACTCCGCGCAGCGCGCGTTCGTCGCCGACGCGAGCCACCAGCTCCGCAACCCGCTCACCGCGCTGAGCCTGCGGCTGTCCAACCTGCACGGCCGCGTCGACGCCGACGCGGCCGAGGACCACGTCGCCGCGCTCGAGGAGGCCGAGCGCCTGTCCACCCTGCTCGACGGCCTGCTGGCCCTCGCGCGCGCCGAGCGCACGGTCCCGCTGGTCCCGCTCGCGGTCGACGACGGCGTCGACGACCGGCTGGAGGCCTGGCGCCCGCTCGCCGAGCACAGCGGCCTCGAGCTCGTGCGCGACGGGCCGCGCGGGCTGCGGGCGACCGGGCCGGCGGGGGCCGTCGAGACGGTGCTCGACGCGGTGCTCGACAACGCCGTCAAGTTCACCCCGGCGGGCGGCACGGTGACGGTGCGGACGGCGGTGCGCGGCGACCACGTCGAGATCGCGGTGCGCGACACCGGCCCGGGGCTCGCCCCCGACGAGCTCGACCGCGCCACCGACCGCTTCTGGCGCAGCCCCGGCCAGATCAACACCGAGGGATCGGGGCTGGGGCTGGCGATCGCGGCCCGGACCGTCGAGCTCGGGGGAGGGCAGCTGCTGCTGGAGCTGCCGTCGGGGGGCGGGCTGCGGGTGGTGGCGCGGTTGCCGCGGGCCTGAGGTTCAGGCCGGCACCGCCGGCCGCGCCGGCGCCAGTGCCCGCACGGCCAGGTACGCGAGCAGCCCGAGCGGGGCGAGCAGGATCGTCAGCAGCAGCACCGGCGCCATGACGAGCGGGTGGACGCCGCGCTCGCGGGCGTCGAGGTGGCACCAGCGGCCGACGAACAGGTCGAACGCGATGAAGTGCGCCCAGCCCGCCGCCGCGCCGACAGGCGTCCCGAGGAGGGCGGCGACGCCCGCGAGCCGCGGGTCCGCGACGGCGGGCAGCACCGTGCCGAGCTCGGGCAGCACCGCCAGGGCGTAGACGAGCGCGGCCGGCACGACGATCAGCGGCGAGGCGACGATCCGCTGCGTCCACGACCAGGTCGGGGCCAGGATCATCAGTGCCCAGAACGGCAGCGCGAGCGGGAAGGCCAGCGCGAACAGCGTCCCCGCGCTCACGCCGGCACCCGCGCCCGGCCGGCGACCAGCGCCCCGGCGGCGCCCAGCACGACCACGGCGAGCGCGCCCAGGGTGAGCGCGTCCGGGGCGAGCAGCGGCTGCCCGCGCAGCGCCTGCCAGGTCAGCAGCAGCACCACCGCGCCGTAGGCGACCGCGGCGACGGTGACGATCCGCGTGCGCGCCGCCTCGGAGTACCGCCCGGTCGCCGCGAGCGCCGCGGCGAGCAGTGGCAGCGCCTGCAGGGCGTGCATGCCGACGAAGTGCCCGATGCGCAGGTCGCCGCCCGTCGTGCTCCAGCCGACGAGCAACAGCCCCGGGCCGCCGTCGGGGACGCCGACCGCGTGCGACCCGATCGCCGACATGACGAACCCGACCCCCATGCCGAGCAGCCCGACGACCAGCCCCAGCCGGATCGCCGTACCGGCCGCGCGGTCGCGCCCCGGCTCGCGCAGGAACCGCAATGCGATGGCGGCGGTCGCCAGCCAGAGCACCACGATCGTCACGCCCATGAGGGCGAACAGCAGGGAGTCGCCGAGGGTGTCGTCGTTGAAGTGGCTGCGCACGCCGCGCGCGGCCTGGCCGACGATGATCAGGATCTCGATCGCCCCGGCCGTCGTGATCGCCCAGCCGGCCCGCCGCAGCGCGGGCTCGCGGAGCTGGCCGAGCATCCAGGCCAGCGTGAAGGAGTACGCGGCGAGCGAGATGCTGAACTTCAGCGGTTTGAACCACAGCGGCGCGCCGAGCAGCGTGCGCTGGTCGAGCACCGCGGCGAGCAGCAGGACGGCGGTGAGCGCGGTCATGGCGATCGCGAACCCGTACAGGCCGCGGTGGCCGCGCCGGGCGTCGGAGAGGACGGCGGTCATGAGCTTCCCCTGACACTGTTAGTCTCGGTGAACGGCGTCAGTGTGCGATGCCCGACTAACACTGTCAAGGAGTTCTGAAGGTGTCAGCTGTACGGGACCGGCGGCGGGCCGAGACGGTCCGCGAGATCAAGGAGGCGGCGGTCGCGCAGCTGGCGGAGGTCGGGCCGGGCGCGCTGTCGCTGCGGGCCGTCGCGCGGGCCGTCGGGATGACCGTGCAGTCGCTCTACCACTACTTCGACAGCCGCGACGCCCTGCTCACCGCCCTGATGGACGACGCGCACCACGCGCTCGCCGATGCGGTGCAGGCCGCGGCCGACTCCTCCCGCGGCGCCCCGCCCGCCGCCCGCCGCTGGGCGGCCACGTCGGCGTTCCGGGAGTGGGCGCTCACCCACGGCGCCCAGTTCCTGCTGCTCTACGGCACGCCGGTGCCGGGCTTCGCCCCGGTCCCCGACAGCGGGACCGGCGAGGCCGCGCTGCGGCTCGCGGCGCCCTTCGTCGACGTGGTGTTCGACGGCTGGACCCCGGCCGAGCTCGCGGCGGTCCCGCTCGCACCGGGTGCGGAGGCGATCGACGGCGCCGCGCCGCCGCAGATCCCGCTGCCGGCGGGCGCGCTGGCCTACTTCCTGGAGCTGCGGGCCCGGATGCACGGGCTCGTGGTGCTGGAGCTGGTCGGGCACCTGCACCCGCTGCAGGAGGTCGCCGGTGCGCTGTACGCCGGGGCGATGCACCACATGACGGCCGAGATCGACGAGCGGCGGGCGCTCGCGGCCGGTCAGCCCCGCTCGGACCGGTAGAACTGCTCCGCCCCGGGGTGCAGCAGCACCGGCTCGGTGCCGATCGCGGCGCGCGGGTCGATCGTCAGCGCCGCCGGCCCGGCCTGCGCGAGCTGCTCCTGCTCGGCGAAGAGCACCTCGACGAGTGACCGGGCGAGGTCGTCGGGCATCGCGGCGGCGACGAGCAGCAGGTTGCGCACCAGCATGGTCGTGACCGGCGTCGTGATCCCGGGGTAGCCCCGCGCGGGGACGGTGCCCGGGGCGTAGACCGGGAACCGCCTGCGGACGGCGTCGAGCACGCCGTCCTCGGTGAGGTCCAGCAGCCGGATCGGCACGACCGCGGCCAGCTGCTCGACGGCGGGGGTCGGCAGCCCGCCGGACCAGAAGAACGCGTCGACGGAGCCCTCGGCCATCGCGTCGACGGAGTCGTCGAGGCCGAGCTGCACGCCCTGCACGTCGGAGGCCCCGAGCCCGGCGGCGTCGAGCAGGCGCCGGGCCACCACCGACACCCCCGAGTCGGCCGCCCCGACCGACACCCGCGCGCCCCGCAGCCCGGAGACCGTCGTGATCGGCGAGTCCGCGGGCACCACGACGTGCAGCACGTCGTCGTAGATCCGGGCCAGTGCGCGCGGGGCGGCCGGGTCGTCCGCGGCGATCCCGACCAGCCGTTCCGCGGCCGCGTCGACCTGGCTGAACACGACCTCCGCCGCGCCGTCGGCGAGCAGCGCCACGTTCTCCAGCGAGCCCGCGGTGGTGAGCACGACCGGGGTCCGGACCAGCCCGAGCTCGGCGCGCCACGAGCGGGCCAGCGCGCTCCCGAGGCGGTAGTACACGCCGCGGGCCGAGCCGGTGGCCAGCCGCAGCCGGGTCTGCGCGAACGGGGCGGCGCAGCCCGGCAGGGCACCCACCGCGCCCGCCGCGGCGAGCGCGGCCAGCACGGTGCGTCGTGAGACCGCCGCCATGGACGCATCCTGCCAGGCCTACCCTGTGACGGTGAGTCGCAGCTACACGGTCCGCACCTACGGGTGCCAGATGAACGTCCACGACTCCGAGCGCATGGCCGGGCTGCTCGAGGAGGCGGGGTACACCCGATCCGCCACCGACGACAGCGCCGACGTGGTCGTGTTCAACACCTGCGCGGTCCGCGAGAACGCCGACAACCGCCTCTACGGCAACCTCAGCCACCTCGCGCCGGTCAAGCGCGAGCGCCCGGGCATGCAGATCGCCGTCGGCGGGTGCCTGGCCCAGAAGGACCGCGCCGAGATCGTCCGCCGTGCGCCGTGGGTCGACGTCGTGTTCGGCACCCACAACGTGCACGCGCTGCCCGTCCTGCTGGAGCGTGCGCGGCACAACGCGGCCGCGCAGGTGGAGATCGCCGAGTCGCTGGAGGTCTTCCCGTCGACGCTGCCGGCGCGGCGCGAGTCGACCTACGCCGGCTGGGTGTCGATCTCGGTGGGCTGCAACAACACCTGCACGTTCTGCATCGTCCCGGCACTGCGCGGCACGGAGAAGGACCGGCGCCCCGGCGACGTCCTCGCCGAGGTGCAGGCGCTGGTCGCCGACGGCGTGCTCGAGGTGACGCTGCTCGGCCAGAACGTCAACGCCTACGGGGTGGAGTTCGGCGACCGGCAGGCCTTCGCGAAGCTGCTGCGCGCGTGCGGGTCGATCGACGGGCTGGAGCGCGTCCGCTTCACCTCCCCGCACCCGCGCGACTTCACCTCCGACGTCATCGCCGCGATGGCCGAGACGCCGAACGTGTGCCCGCAGCTGCACATGCCGCTGCAGTCCGGGTCCGACCGGATGCTCAGGGCGATGCGCCGCTCGTACCGCTCGTCGCGTTACCTGTCGATCATCGACGAGGTGCGCGCCTCGCTCCCGGACGCCGCGATCACCACCGACATCATCGTCGGCTTCCCCGGCGAGACCGAGGAGGACTTCCAGGCCACGCTCGACGTCGTCGCGGCCGCCCGGTTCGCCTCGGCGTTCACCTTCCAGTACTCCCAGCGCCCGGGCACGCCCGCAGCCGACCTGCCCGACCAGCTGCCCAAGGCCGTCGTCCAGGAGCGGTACATGCGGCTCGTCGCGCTGCAGGAGGAGATCTCCTGGGCGGCCAACCGCGCGCTGGAGGGCCGGGTCGTCGAGGTGCTCGTCGCGGCGGGGGAGGGCAAGAAGGACAGCGCCACCCACCGGCTGTCGGGTCGCGCGCGGGACGGGCGTCTGGTGCACTTCTCCCCGGGGGACGCCCACGTCCGCCCGGGTGACGTCGTGGAGGTCGAGATCTCCTACGGAGCGCCGCACCACCTCGTCTCGGACGCAGCCCTGCGCTCGCACCGGCGGACGCGGGCCGGCGACGCGTCCGTCGCCCCCGGGCGCGGCACCGGGTTGGGTCTGCCCGGGTTCGGCGCACCCGCGCCGCTGCCCGTCACGAGCGGATGCGGAGCGACCTCATGACCGACCAGGAGCGCATGACCGACCGGGATCGCGCGCTCGACGCGGAGATGCGGGGCATCGCCCGCACGATCGAGCGGCGCACCGACCCGGGCGGCACCGCGGTCACGGTGTCGGTCGCGGTGCTCGTCCTGCTGGCCTCGCTGGCCCTGCCGTGGACGGGCCCGGTGCTGGGCTGGCAGGTGCTCGCCGGACTCGCCCCCGACCTCGGGGTGCTGCCGCGCCTGTTCACCTTCACCTCCGTCGGGATCGGCGTCGTCGGCTCGGCCCTGGCCCTGTCGACGCGCTGGTGGGCCCTGGCCTGGGTGTGCGCGGTCGGCAGCGGGATCTCCGTCGTCACCGGGGTGTGGGCGGTGTGGTCGCGGCAGACCGTGGTGCTCGACGGCGGCACCGGCCCGCACGTCGGCCTGATCCTCGCGGTGGTCACGATGGTGGTGCTGGCGGCGTCCTGGTCGAGCATCGCCCTGCGCCGCTGACGCCCGCTGCTCCGCCCATGATCACCGTCTCGGCGCGTTCGCGGCCATCCTCGGCCGGAGATGCACCCAACTGGTGATCATGGACGCGCGGCCGCGGCGAGGGCGGCCCGGATCTCGCCCAGGACGTAGTCCGGGCGGTGCGTCAGGTCGTGCCAGGTGAAGCGGAGCAGGTCCCACCGCGCACGGACCAGCGCGTTGCCCTTGTGGCGGTCGGCCCGGAACCGGTCGACGTCCATGTGCCACGCCCACCCGTCCACCTCGACGGCGACCTGTGCGTCCGGGAACGCGACGTCGATGGTCCACGGCCCGAACGGCCGACCGCGTTCCCAGCCGGTCAGGCCGGCCGCCCGTAGGATCGCGATCAGCAGCCGTTCGGCGGCCGAGTCGGCTCGGTTGGCCGCGGCGGTGAGCAGGACACCGATCCGGGCGGCCCCGTCGGCGCCCATGTTCCGGCAGTACGCGCGGTACACGGTCGGGAACGTCACGTGCCTCTGCAGTGCACGGTCCAGGAACACCGATCCCTCCGGCACGGCGATCGCCGTCTCCAGTGCGGTCAGCGGACCGGCGGTGAAGCGCATGTACCCGATCCCGACGACGTCGGTGGGGCTCAGATCGCGCCGCCGGACCCGGACGCCGGGGTAGGGCCGCAGCCCCGACCGGCGCGGCACCGTCACCTCGGTGACCTGCGGTGGGCGGTCGAGCATGCCCGTCCACCATGCGGCCGCCGGACCGGACACGGCGCCGCGGTCGCCGGCCCACAGGGCGGCCGCACCGATCTCCGTGCGCGGCGTGATCGGGTGACCGGCGGCGAGGAAGACCCGCGGGGCGGGTCGCTGCCATCCCTCGGCCGCAACCCGTCGCCGCAGCGTGCGGCCGGGAAGACCGTGCACCGCAGCCTGTGCGGCCGTGATCAGCCCGTACTGCCGCTCCAGCAGACCGAGTACCCCGGGATTCGCCACCATGCGCAGCACGATGACGGGCCGGCACCCCTCGCCGTGGGCGTTTCGGGGAAGTCTCCCGGCCATGATCGCCAGTTCGGCGCGTTCCCGGCCGGATGTGGCCGGAAACGCGCCGGGACGGTGATCGTCAGCGGGTCTGGACGGCCTGCTCGGCCGTGGTGAGCCACTCCCGCCACTGGTCGGCCTGGCTGCGGGCCTGCTCGGCGCGGCGGGCGTCGCCGGCCGCCTCGGCCTTCTCCGCCTGGGCCTCGAACTGCGCGACGCGGTCGCGGAACTGCGCGACCCGGGCCTCGGCCTCGGGGTCGGTCCGCCGCCACTGGCGGTCGCCCGCCTCCCGCACCCTGTCCTCGACGGCCTTGAGCCGGGCCTCGAGCGGGCGGATGTCGTCACGCGGGACCTTGCCGATCTCCTCCCAGCGCTCCTGGACCAGGCGCAGGGCGTTGCGGGCGGCGGCCGGGTCCGAGGTGTCGATCTTCTCGGCCTCGGTGAGCAGCGCCTTCTTCGCCTCCGCGTTGGCGGCGAACTCGGCGTCGCGCTCGTCGAAGGTGGCGGAGCGGCGGGCGAAGAACGCGTCCTGGGCGGAGCGGAAGCGCTGCCACAGGGCGTCGTCGGTGTCCTTCTGGGCCCGCCCGGCGGCCTTCCACTCCGTCATCAGGTCGCGGAAGCGGGCGGCGGTGGGGCCCCAGTCGTCGGAACCGGAGAGCTTCTCCGCCTCGACGACCAGCTCCTCCTTGGCCGCCCGGGCGGCGCTGCGCTGACGGTCGAGGTCGGCGAAGTGCGAGCCGCGGCGGCGGTTGAACGCCTCGCGGGCCTTGGAGAAGCGCTTCCACAGCTGCTCGTCGGTCTTGCGGTCGATGCCGCGGATGGTGCGCCACTCGTCGAGGATCACGGTGAAGCGGTCGCCCGCCTGCTTCCACTGCGTGGCCTCGGCGGCGAGCACCTCGGCCTCGGCCGCGAGCTCCTCCTTGCGGGCGACGGACGCGGCGCGCTGGGCGTCGCGGGCGGAGCGGGCCGCGCTGACGCCCTGCTCGGCCAGCGCCACCACCTCGTCGAGGCGGGCGGCGAGCCCCGGCACGTCACCGACGACGGACGCCTCCTCCAGCCCGCCGCGCAGGCCACGGGCCGCGGTGAGGGTCTGCTTCGGGTCCCCACCGCCGGCCGTCAGACGGGCGGCGAGCAGCTCGACCTCGGTGAGCAGGTCGTCGAAGCGGCGGGCGAAGTGCGCCAGGCCCTCGGCGGGGGCACCGGCCTGCCACGACCCGACGACGCGCTCACCGTCGTCGGTGCGCAGGTAGATGGTGCCCTCGTCGTCGACGCGGCCCCAGCGGGACGGGTCGGCGCTCGCGGCGGTGACCGGCGACGGCTGGGCGACGGGGGCGGCGGCCGCGACCGGCTCCGCCTGCTCCGCGACGGCGGCGGGCCGGGCGGCCGGGCGGGCCGCGGCGGGCGGCGGGCCGGGACGCGGCGCCGGCCGGGGCGGCCCGGGCCGGGGGGCGGGCGCGGACGGGGCCGGCGCGACCGGGGGACTCGGCACGGCGGCTGCGGAGCCGACCTCGACGGGGGCGGCGGCCTCCGCGGCGGGGGCGGCGTCGGTCGCGGGGGCGGCGTCCGGGGGGGCGGCGTCCGGGGTGGCGGCGGGCGGCGGGCCGGGGACGACGGGGGCCGGGTCGGTCCCGGTGTCGGCGGGGGACCCCCCGTGCGGATCGGCCGCGCCCTCCCGGACCGGGGTCGTCCCGGTGGTCTGGTCCTCCGTCGTGCGCTGCTCCGACACCGTGTCCTCCTGTAGTCCGGCCCACCGCGAGCGGCGGGCGCCCCGCCGTGGCGGGGCCGTGCACAGCGGCCGGGACCGGTCGTGTGACCGGCGGCCGTCCGGCGATTCAAACAGCTCAGCGGGCGCACGGGAACCGCCCGGCCGGGCGGCGCCGCCAGCGGCCGTTCCCGGTCGACGAGGAGCCGGGCCTACGCTCGGCCCGTGCCGTCCATGGTCGTCGTGCTGCCGCAACCACCGCTGCTCGTGCCGGAGCTCGCGGGCGGCGCCGCCGCGGAGACCGCCGACCTGCGCGCCGCCTGCCGCGCCGCGGCCGCCCGGCTCGGCGCCGCGACCTCGTCGTGGGTCGCGGTCGGCTCCGACGCGGGCGGGCGGCGCACCGTCGGCCCGGACACCCGGGGCTCGTTCGTCGGGTTCGGCGCCGACGTCGTGGTGGCGCTGGACCCCGCATCGACCGCCCCGGTCGACCCCGACCTCCCGCTCCCGCTGCTGGTCGCCGGCTGGGCCGCGGCCGGGACCGGGGCACGGGTCCGCGGCGAGCTGGTCGCCCCCGACGCCCCGCCCGCGGAGTGCGCGGCGCTGGGCGCCGAGCTGGCGACGGAGCCGGTGGGGCTGCTCGTCGTCGGCGACGGCTCGGCCAAGCACACGCTGAAGGCCCCCGGCCACCTCGACGAGCGCTCCGGCCCCTTCGACGACGCCGTCGCCGCCGCCCTGCGCGACGCCGACCCCGCGGCCCTCGCGGCGCTGGACCCCGCACTCGGCGACGACCTGTGGGCGGCCGGGCGCGCCCCGTGGCAGGTGCTGGCCGCCGCCGCGGCCGGGCAGCGCTGGACGGGGGAGCTGCTCTGGTCCGGCGCCCCGTACGGCGTCGGGTACCACGTGGCGGTCTGGTGCCGCGCCTGATCGTCGTGGCCGGGCCGACCGCGACCGGCAAGTCCGCGCTGGGGCTGGCACTGGCGCAGCACCTGGGCGGCGAGATCGTCAACGCCGACGCGATGGCGCTCTACCGCGGCCTCGACATCGGCACCGCGAAGCCGACCCCCGCCGAGCGCGCGGCCGTGCCCCACCACCTCCTCGACGTCCTCGACGTCACCGAGACCGCGTCGGTCGCCGCCTACCAGCGCGACGCCCGCACGGTGATCGAGGCGCTGCTCGCGGCGGGCCGCACCCCGGTGCTGGTGGGCGGGTCGGGGCTCTACGTGCAGTCGGTCGTCGACGAGCTGGAGTTCCCCGGCACCGACCCCGCCCTGCGCGCGGAGCTGGAGACCGAGCTGGCCGCGCACGGCCCGGCCGCCCTGCACGCCCGTCTCGCCGCCGTCGACCCGGCCGCGGCCGACGTCGTGCTCCCCGGCAACGGGCGCCGGATCGTGCGGGCGCTGGAGGTCGTCGCGCTCACCGGGAAGCCGTTCCCGGCGCGGCTGCCCGACTCCGCCGTCCCGCGCTACGACGCGGTGCTGCTCGGCATCGACCGCCCCACCGACGAGCTCGACGTCCGCGTGGCCCGCCGGGTCGCCCGCATGTTCGCCGCCGGGATCGTCGAGGAGACCCGGTCGCTGGAGGGCCTGCGCGACGGGCTCACCGCGTCGCGCGCGCTGGGCTACCAGCAGATCCTCGCCGGCGGGGAGATGACGACCGCGGCCGCCGACACCGTCCGCGCGACGCGCCGGTTCGTCCGCCGCCAGCGCTCGTGGTTCCGGCGCGACCGGCGGGTGCGGTGGCTCGACGGCGCCGCACCCGATCTCCTCGGGCGCGCACTGGCGCTATCGTCGTGACGTGCAGTTCAGCAAGGGTCACGGCACCGAGAACGACTTCGTGGTGCTCCCCGACCCCGACGGTGCCCTCGACCTGACACCCGCCCGTGTCGCCGCGCTGTGCGACCGGCGTCGCGGCCTGGGGGCCGACGGCGTGCTCCGCGTCGTCCGCTGGGCCGCGCTCGGTGACGGGCCCCCGCCCGAGCCGGGCGTCGAGTGGTTCATGGACTACCGCAACGCCGACGGCAGCCTGGCCGAGATGTGCGGCAACGGCGTCCGCGTCTACGCCCGCTACCTCGCCCACCGCGGCTGGCTCGCCGACGGCGCCGACCTGGCGCTGGGCACCCGCGGTGGCGTCCGCACCGTGCGCCTCGACGGCGCCGAGGTGTCGGTCGACATGGGGCGGGCGGCCGTCGGGGAGGCCAGCACCGCGAGCGTCGACGGGGTGGCGTTCGCGGGCGTCGCGGTCGACGTCGGCAACCCGCACCTGGCCTGCGTCACCGACGTCGCGATCGACCAGCTCGACCTCACCCGCCCGCCCGGCCACGACCCGTCGCTGTTCCCGCACGGGGTGAACGTCGAGTTCGTGACGCCGATCGAGGACGACGAGGTCGCGATGCGGGTGCACGAGCGCGGCGTCGGGGAGACCCGATCCTGCGGCACCGGAACGGTCGCCGCCGTGGTGGCCGCGCTGCGCCACGCCGGGCGCGACACCGGCACCGTCGGCGTCTCGACGCCCGGCGGCCGGCTGCGCGTCACCGTCACCGACTCCACGACGGTCCTGCACGGGCCCGCAGTGCTGGTCGCGCACGGTGACCTCGACGGGGAATCCCTCGGCTAGAACCGGCGTTGTCGTGGGAGCATGACTCACACGATGACTGAACCCGTCCTGTCCCGCCCCGGCACGACCGGCGACTACGAGCTCGAGGAACGCTCCTCGCTCCGCCGCGTCGTCGGGTTGTCCACCGAGCTCACCGACATCACCGAGGTCGAGTACCGCAAGCTCCGCCTGGAGCGCGTGGTGCTCGTCGGGGTGTGGACGGAGGGCACCTCCGAGCAGGCCCGCGGCTCCATGGAGGAGCTCGCCCGCCTCGCCGAGACCGCAGGCTCCCAGGTGATGGACGCGCTGATCCAGCGGCGCCCGAAGCCCGACCCGGCCACCTACATCGGCTCCGGCAAGGTCGAGGAGCTGCAGCAGGTCGTGCAGTCCACCGGCGCCGACACCGTCATCTGCGACGGCGAGCTCTCGCCCGGTCAGCTGCGGCAGCTGGAGGACAAGCTCAAGGTCAAGGTGGTCGACCGCACCGCGCTGATCCTCGACATCTTCGCCCAGCACGCCCGCAGCCGGGACGGCAAGGCGCAGGTCGAGCTGGCCCAGCTGTCCTACCTGCTCCCGCGCCTGCGCGGCTGGGGCGAGGCGCTGTCGCGGCAGGTCGGTGGCCGCGCCGCGGGCGGCGTCGGCATCGGCGGCCGCGGCCCCGGTGAGACGAAGATCGAGCTCGACCGCCGGCGCATCCGCGACCGCATGTCCAAGCTGCGCCGCGAGATCGGGGCGATGAAGCAGATCCGCGAGACCCAGCGCGGGTCGCGCCGGCGCAACGAGATCCCGGGCGTCGCGATCGTCGGCTACACCAACGCCGGCAAGTCGAGCCTGCTCAACGCGCTCACCGGCGCGGGCGTGCTCGTCGAGGACGCGCTGTTCGCCACCCTCGATCCGACGACCCGGCGGACGTCCACCGGCGACGGCCGCACCTACACCCTCACCGACACCGTCGGCTTCGTGCGGCACCTGCCGCACCAGCTGGTCGAGGCGTTCCGGTCCACGCTGGAGGAGACGGCGGGGGCCGACCTGCTCGTGCACGTCGTCGACGCCTCCGACGCGCTGCCCGAGGACCAGATCAAGGCGGTCCGCCAGGTGCTGGTCGAGATCGGGGAGGAGCAGCAGGGGCGGATGCCCCACGAGCTGCTCGTCGTCAACAAGACCGACGCGGCGGGCGACCTGCAGCTCGCCCGGCTGCGCCACCTGCTGCCCGACGCGGTGTTCGTCTCCGCGAAGCGCGGCGACGGCATCGACAAGCTCCAGGCCCGCATCGCGGAGCTGCTGCCGCGGCCCGAGGTCGACGTGGAGCTGCTGATGCCCTACGTCGAGGGGTCGCTGGTGGCGCGCGTGCACGCCGAGGGCGAGGTGCTGGCGGAGGAGCACACGCCCGAGGGCACGCGGATGCACGCGCGGGTCGGCGCCGAGCTCGCCACCGCCGTGCTGCCGTACGTGCTGGTGGAGGGCTCGAGCTGATCCGGCTGCTCCTGGTGGCGGCCCTCGCGGTCGCCGCCCCGCCCGCGCCCGAGGTCCGCTGCACGGTCACCGACGACCGGCTCGCGGAGCTGTCGGGGATGGTCGTCGCCGACGGCGGGGTGTGGGCGGTGTCCGACGGCGGCCGCAGCGTGCAGGTGCACCGCATCGACCCCGGGGGACCGGGTGAGAGCTGCGAGATCGCCGACACCCGCACCGCCGACGTCGACCCGTTCGACGCCGAGGACCTCGCGCTCGGGCCCGACGGCGAGTTCTGGGTGGCCGACACCGGCGACAACGACCGTTCCCGGGAGACCGTCGCCGCCATCGTGCTGCCCGTGCGCGGGGAGGCGCGGCTGCACCGCTTCACCTACCCCGACGGCCCGCACGACGCCGAGGCGATGCTCGTCGACGCCGCCGGGATCCCGTACGTGATCACCAAGGACGTCGGGACGCCCGCCGGGGTGTACCGGCCGGCGGAGGCGCCGCAGGGCCGCGGGCCGTTCCCGCTGGAGCGGGTGGCGCAGCTGTCGCTGCCGGTCTCCGACACGCAGGGCGGGCCGATCGGGGGAGTCGGGTCGCGCACCGTCACCGGCGCCGCGATGTCGGCCGACGGGCGGGTCGTCGCGCTGCGCACCTACACCGACGCCTGGCTGTTCCCCGTCGTCGACGGCGACGTCGCGGCGGCCCTGCAGGGCGAGCCGGCCCGCGTGCCGCTGGCCGGCGAGCCGCAGGGGGAGGCGGTCGCGTTCGAGGCCGACGGCACGCTGCTGTCGGCCTCGGAGACCCGCGGCGGGGTGCCGGGGGAGCTGCGCGCGGTGCCCGGGGCCGCCGCGCTGGCCGCGCAGCCGTTCACCCCGCCCGCCGGCACCCCCGCGCAGCCCGCGGCCGAGCCGGCACCCGAGTGGCTGCCCGCCCTGATCGGCGGCGGGGTGACCGTCGGACTGCTGGTGCTGCTCGCCGCGGCGCTGTCCTGGCGGGCGCGGCGCCGCTGAGCCGGTGGCGACGCCGGTACCCGCGTGCGCGCCGCACGTCCCGGTCCTCGGCGATCGCGGGCGACGTTTCCCCGGCGTAACCGGCGCGGCCCCCCGCGCGGTTACGGTGATCACGGTCGAAGGAGGCGCGGTGCCGATCGTCACCGGTTACGAGGACACGCCGGGCGGGCACGACGCGCTCGTCCTGGGTGCGCAGCTGACCCGGCTCACCGGGCTGAGCGCCGTGGTGGCCACGGTCTACCCCGTCGACGCGCGCGGGCTCGCCGTCGTCGCGCGCGACCCGCGCTGGCGGGAGAAGGCGCGCCGCGTCGCCGCGGGCCGGTTCTCGCGGGCGCGCGAGCTCATCGGCGACGGCTGGGGCGCCGACGAGCCGGAGTTCGTGGCGCTCACGCCCGGCTCGGTGGCCGACGTGCTCGCCGACCACGCCGACGACGTGGGGGCCGCCGTCCTCGTGGTGGGCTCGACCGGGCACGGGCTGCTGGGCCGCCTCGCCCCCGGCCGCACGGTGCAGCGGCTCCTGCCGCTGGCGCGCTGCCCGGTGGCGATCGCGCCGCGCGGCTACCGGCACCTCGGCACCGGGACCATGACCACGGTGACCGTGGCCTACGACGGCAGCGCCGAGGCCGACCGGGCCGTGGCGGTGGCCGTGCACCTCGCGGGCCGGACCGGGGCCGCGGTGCGGGTCGTCACCGTCGCCGAGGACGCCGACGGCGTGCCGGCGGCGCAGGCGCTCGCCCACAAGGGAATCGCGTCGCTGCCGGTCGAGGTCGACGCCATCAGCGACGTCGTGGTCGGCCCGGTGGCGGCCACCCTGGCCGCCCTGCCGGACCGCACGGACCTGCTCGTGGTGGGCTCGCGCGGCTACCGCTTCATGCAGCGGCTGCTGCTGGGCGGGGTGGCGGGGGTGCTCGTGCGCACCGCCCGCTACCCCGTGATCGTGGTGCCCGCCGCGGCGGGCGACGCCGTCAGAGGCGCCGCAGGACCGTGACCACCCGGCCGAGCACGGTGGCGTCGTCGCCGGGGATCGGGTCGTAGGCCGCGTTGGCCGGCATCAGCCACACGTGCCCGTCGCGCCGGGTGAACGTCTTGACCGTGGCCTCGCCGTCGATCATCGCCGCGACGATCTCCCCGTTCTCGGCGACCGGCTGCTGGCGCACGACCACCCAGTCGCCGTCGGTGATGGCCGCCTCGACCATCGAGTCGCCCCGCACCTTGAGCAGGAACAGGGTGCCCTCGCCGACGATCTCGCGCGGCAGCGGGAACACGCTCTCCACCGCCTGCTCGGCGAGGATCGGCCCACCGGCGGCGATCGTGCCCAGCAGCGGGACGAACGCGGGGGTGGGCCGCTCGACGACGCCGGAGTCCGACGGCGCCGCGTCGGGCTGCTCGTCGGGCGGGCGGACGTCGACCGCGCGGGTGCGGTTGGGGTCGCGCCGCAGGTAGCCCTTGCGCTCGAGCGTGCGCAGCTGGTGGTGCACCGACGAGGTGGAGGTGAGCCCGACGGCGTCGCCGATCTCGCGGACGCTCGGCGGGTAGCCGTGGCGCTCCACCCAGTCGCGGATGACCTCCAGCACCTTGCGCTGCCGGGGAGTGAGACCGACGGGGGCGCTCGCGGGGTCGGGGAACGTGCTCACCTGGGCGGTCGGCCCGGGGCGCACCCCCTCGTCGTCGCCACCCGTCGGGCCGGGCTCGTCCCGTGCCATGTGCTCGCGCCTCCTCGTCGGTACTGCTCGTTCGGTGCCGTGCGGTCCGTGCGGACCGGACACGTGTCGTGGGCCCGACCGTAGCCCCGATTCCGGTTCTCGCCAAACACATGTTCGAACGACACGCCCCGTTCTCTCGATTCTGTCGGTGGTCGGTGGTACACATCGCTCGACGATCGTTCGAACATGCGTTCCCGTTCGAACGGTGCGAGCAGTTCGAACGGTCAGCGGGTCCGAGCGAAGGGTGGAGTCCGGTGCACGATCAGATCGAGGACGGAATGCGGTTCGGCGGCACGGCCCTGCGCCGGACGGTGCCGGACCGGGCGCAGGTGCCGGACCGGGCGCAGGTGCCGGACCGGGGGCGGGCGCACCCCGCCCGGGTGCTGCCGCGGCGCGGGCGGGCCCCCGGGCCGCGGCCGGTGCGGCCCGTGCAGCCGCCGCGTGCGGTGCGGCCGGTGCAGCCGCCCCGTCCGGACGGCGACCGGGCGGGGGAGCGGGGGCAGCGCGGCGGGCGCGTCCTGCTGCGCTCGGTCCCGGTGCTGCCCCCGCGGGTGCTGCGCCGCCGCCGGGTGGCCGCCGCCATCGGCACGGCCCTGCTCACCGCCGCGGTCGTCGTGCTGCTGGGGCTGCTCGCCGACGTGGCCGCCGCGGCCCGGCACTCCGCCGCCGCGCCGGAGGTGACGAGCACCTCGCTCACACCGGTGGTGGCATCGCCCGTGCAGGTGGCGGGCGTGCTCGGGGGCTGACGCTTCGCGCCCGGCCCGCCGCCGGCCCGCGCCCGCGTGCCCGTTCGGACGACGCGGCGCCACCGATAGGGCCTCCCGGCTTTCAGTGCCCCTACATGTTGTGGTTACATGGGTGTCGTTAGCCCAGGGATGGGGTTCCGTTCGTCGGAGGGGGTTGTCCGTGCGCTGCCCGTTCTGCCGTCACTCCGACTGCCGGGTCATCGATTCCCGCGAGGTCGACGACGGGGTCGCCACCCGCCGCCGGCGCTCCTGCGCCTCCTGCGGGCGCCGGTTCACCACCGTCGAGGAGGCGGTGCTGGCCGTCGTCAAGCGCAGCGGGGTCACGGAGCCCTTCAGCCGCGACAAGGTCGTCAGCGGGGTCCGTCGGGCCTGCCAGGGCCGGCCCGTCGACGAGGACGCGCTGGCGCAGCTGGCGCACCGCGTCGAGGAGGCCGTCCGCGCGGGCGGCACCGCCGAGATCCCCAGCCACGAGGTCGGCCTCGCGATCCTCGGGCCGCTCCGCGAGCTCGACGAGGTGGCCTACCTCCGGTTCGCGAGCGTCTACCGCTCCTTCTCCTCCATCGAGGACTTCGAGAAGGAGATCGCCGACCTGCGCGACACGCCGGCGCGCGACACACCCGCCCGCGCCGCGCCCAGCTGACCCGTCCCACCGATCGTCGGCCCGACCCGGCCGCCCGACGCACCGCCGCGCCGGCACCGCACTCCGCGCCGTTGAACCGGACGTCGCGCACTCCCGTCATCACCGCCAACACTCGTACGCGGCGCGCACCGCAGGACCGATCCCGGTCCGTCGTGCGCGCAGGAGAGGGAACACCCATGACCGAGACCGTCGGCACCACGTCCGGACGCGGGAAGAAGGCACCCCGGGCCTCCCGGCCCGCTGGCCTCACGATCGAGCGGATCCACACCACCGCCGGCGTGCACCCCTACGACGAGGTCACCTGGGAGCGCCGCGACGTCGTCATGACCAACTGGCGCGACGGCACGATCAACTTCGAGCAGCGCGGTGTCGAGTTCCCCAGCAGCTGGTCGGTCAACGCCACCAACATCGTCACCAGCAAGTACTTCCGCGGGGCCGTCGGGGCGGTGGAGCGCGAGTCGAGCCTGCGCCAGCTCATCGACCGCGTGGTCGGGGTGTACCACCGCTCCGGCCTGGAGAACGGCTACTTCGCCACCGACGACGACGCCGAGGTGTTCGCCCACGAGCTCACCTGGATGCTGCTGCACCAGGTGTTCAGCTTCAACTCCCCGGTCTGGTTCAACGTCGGCACGACCTCGCCGCAGCAGGTCAGCGCGTGCTTCATCCTCGCCGTCGACGACACGATGGAGTCGATCCTCAACTGGTACCGCGAGGAGGGCCTGATCTTCAAGGGCGGCTCCGGCGCGGGCCTGAACCTCTCGCGCATCCGCAGCTCGAAGGAGCTGCTGTCCTCGGGCGGCACCGCCTCCGGGCCGGTCTCGTTCATGCGGGGCGCCGACGCCAGCGCGGGCACCATCAAGTCCGGCGGGGCCACCCGGCGCGCGGCGAAGATGGTCGTCCTCGACGTCGACCACCCCGACATCGAGGAGTTCGTCGAGACCAAGGCCAAGGAGGAGGCCAAGGTCCGCGTGCTGCGCGACGCCGGCTTCGACATGGACCTCGGCGGGGCCGACATCACCTCGGTGCAGTACCAGAACGCCAACAACTCCGTCCGGGTCACCGACGAGTTCATGCGCGCCGTCGAGGCGGGCACCGATTTCGGGCTCCGCGCGCGGATGACCGGCGAGGTCATCGAATCCGTCGACGCGAAGAAGCTGTTCCGCGGAATCGCCGAGGCCGCGTGGGCCTGCGCCGATCCCGGAATCCAGTACGACGGCACCATCAACGACTGGCACACCACCCCGGAATCGGGCCGGATCTCCGCGTCCAACCCGTGTTCGGAGTACATGCACCTCGACAACTCGAGCTGCAACCTCGCGTCGCTGAACCTGCTCACGTTCCTCGGTGACGACGGCCAGTTCGACGCCGCCCGCTTCCAGAAGTCGGTCGAGCTCATCATCACCGCGATGGACATCTCCATCTGCTTCGCCGACTTCCCGACCGACCCGATCGGCGAGACCACCCGCGCCTTCCGCCAGCTCGGCATCGGCTACGCCAACCTCGGTGCGCTGCTGATGGCCACCGGC
Source organism: Pseudonocardia petroleophila (assembly GCF_014235185.1). Taxonomy (NCBI): domain Bacteria; kingdom Bacillati; phylum Actinomycetota; class Actinomycetes; order Pseudonocardiales; family Pseudonocardiaceae; genus Pseudonocardia; species Pseudonocardia petroleophila. Next base: position 3,431,811 of record NZ_CP060131.1, read on the forward strand.
CACGCCTACGACTCCGAGGGCGGCCGGTCGCTGGCCGCGGCCATCACCTCGCTGATGACCGGCGCGTCCTACAAGCGCTCCGCCGAGCTCGCCGGTGTCGTCGGCCCCTACGAGGGCTACGCCCGCAACGCGAGCGCCCACCAGCGCGTCATGCGCAAGCACGCCGCCGCCAACGACGACGTCCGCACGTTCCCGGCGAGCTCCGGCATCCACAAGCTGGCCACCATCGCCTGGAAGGACTGCCTGGCCACCGGCGAGCGCAACGGCTGGCGCAACGCCCAGGCCTCGGTGCTCGCCCCCACCGGCACCATCGGCCTGATGATGGACTGCGACACCACCGGCATCGAGCCGGACCTCGCGCTGGTCAAGTTCAAGAAGCTGGTCGGCGGCGGGTCGATGCAGATCGTCAACCAGACCGTGCCGCGCGCGCTCACCAAGCTCGGCTACCAGCCGGAGCAGGCCGAGGCCATCGTCGAGTACGTCGGCGAGCACGGCCACGTCGTCAACGCCCCCGGCCTGCACCCCGAGCACTACGAGGTGTTCGACTGCGCGATGGGCGAGCGGGTCATCGCCGCGATGGGCCACGTCCGGATGATGGCCGCGGTGCAGCCGTTCCTCTCCGGCGCGATCTCCAAGACGGTCAACATGCCGGAGACGGCCACGGTCGAGGACGTCGAGCGGGTCTACCTGGAGGGCTGGAAGCTCGGCCTCAAGGCGCTCGCGATCTACCGCGACAACTGCAAGGTCGGCCAGCCGCTGTCGGCGGGCAAGTCGGCCAAGAGCTCGGGCGGGGGGGAGAAGGAGACCGTCACCGTCGTCGAGCAGCGGCCGATACGGCGCCGCCTGCCCAAGAAGCGCCCCAGCGAGACCGTCTCGTTCACCGTCGGCGGCGCGGAGGGCTACCTCACCGCCGGGTCCTACCCCGACGACGGCCTCGGCGAGATCTTCGTCAAGCTCGGCAAGCAGGGCTCCACGCTGTCGGGCGTGATGGACGCGTTCTCGATGTCGATCTCGGTGGGCCTGCAGTACGGGATCCCGCTGGAGTTCTACGTCTCGAAGTTCTCCAACCTGCGCTTCGAGCCGGCGGGCATGACCGACGACCCGGACGTCCGCATCGCCACCAGCGTGCTCGACTACCTGTTCCGCCGCCTCGCGCTCGACCACCTGCCCTACGAGAAGCGCGCGCAGCTCGGCATCTTCTCCGCCGACGAGCGCACCGCGCAGGTGGCCGACCAGTACGGCGAGACCGTCGACGTCGAGGGCCTGCGCCAGGGCGTGGAGACCGAGCACACCGGCCCCGTGACCCCGGCCGGCGCCTCGAAGGCCCCGGTCGAGGTGGGCAGCTCCACCGAGCTGCTGGAGCTGCGGATGGGCAAGGCCGCCGACGCGCCGCTGTGCATGACCTGCGGCACGAAGATGCGCCCCGCCGGTTCCTGCTACCTGTGCGAGGGCTGCGGCAGCACCAGCGGCTGCAGCTGACCCCCCCGCTCCGGAGCCGTGGTGCCGCTGGAGGGCACCACGGCTCCGCCGGGCGTCAGGTGAGGGTGACCACCGCGGACCCGTCGTCGTTGGGCAGCTCGTCGACGACGGCCAGCACGTTCACCGACAGCAGGTTCGCGATGCCGTGGTGCACCGACAGGAACGCGGTGTCGGAGGCGTCGCGGCCGGTCCCGATCCGCAGCATCGACGGCCGCGGGGCCAGCCCGGTGGCGTCGACGACCCGCCAGGAGCCGTCGACCCACGCCTCGACGACCGCGTGGAAGTCCATCGGGTCCAGCCCCGGCGCGTAGACGGCGACCAGCCGCGCGGGCACGTCACGCGCGCGCAGCAGGGCCACGACCAGGTGCGCGTAGTCGCGGCAGACGCCCTCGCCGAGCAGGAGCGTGTCGATCGCGTCGTCGGTGGGCTTGCTCGACCCGCTGAGGTAGAACAGGCGCCCCCACACGAAGTCGCGGACGGCGGAGACGAGCTCGCCGGTGTCGTCGATGCCGTCGAACTCGCCGCCCGCGATCGAGAGCAGCCGGTCCGACGGGCAGTAGCGGCTGGGCCGGCGGTAGGCGAGCAGGTCGAGCTCGGTGGTCTCCGGCGCGGGCAGCGGCCCCTCGACGGTGGCCGCGTACTCCAGCACCGTGCGCCCCACCTGCGCGTCGACGACGTGCAGGCGGCCGTCGTGCGGGGCCGCGACCTCGCGCCACGGCACCGCCTCGCCGTCGCGGGTGATCGACAGCTTCTCGTCGGCCGACGCGGACGCGACGGCCACCTGGAAGGCGAGGAGAGCGGGCTCGGTGACGTCCAGCTCGAGGAACGCGGTTACCTGACGACGGTGCACGCGGCGATCGTCGCAGCCGTCGATGACAGCCGCGTGTCCGCACCGCCGTCGGGGGTCAGCCCGCCTCGTACCGGGCTTCGCGGATCAGCTCCTCCACCGCGCTGCGCTGCACGCGGAACGACCTCCCGAACCGCACCGCCGGGAGCTCCCCGCTGTGCACGAGGCGGTACACCGTCATCTTCGAGACCCGCATCCGGTCCGCCACCTCGGCCACGGTGAGGAACGGTGCGCCGATCATCTCCGGCACTTCTGCAGCCATCCTGCCCACGCCTCTCGTCCCGCCCCGGGGGGCGCTGTTCACCGTGGGTGGGACAGTACGGGAGCAGGCCTCACCCTCCGGGGTACTCCGACCGGCACGAACAGGTGAGGATCACGCCCGTTCCGTCCGGTTCGCCACGCGGGGTGGCAGCGCCAGGGTGGTACTCGGCCCGGACGGGTGCGTGTGCAGCGCATAGGGTCGGGCGGTGATCCTCGACGACGACCCCGACGGCGACTGGACCAGCGGCGGCCCCTACCGCTGCGCCCCCGACGTCTACCGCATCCCGCTGCCCCTGCCGCAGGACGGCCTGCGGGCGGTGAACGTCTACGCGATCCCCGACGGCGACGGCTGGACGCTGATCGACTCGGGCTGGGCGCTGGCCGAGTCGCGCGAGCTGCTGACCGCGGCACTGGGCCGGCTCGGGGCCGGGCTCGGCGACGTCCGCCGGTTCCTCGTCACCCACATCCACCGCGACCACTACACGCAGGCCATCGCGCTGCGCCAGGAGTTCGGGGCGCACGTCGCGCTCGGGCGGGGGGAGGAGAGCGGGCTCGCGGAGATCCACAGGTCCGGTCGCGACCCGTTCGAGGCCCACCGGTCGCGGCTGCTGCGCGCCGGGGCCGACGCGCTGGCGGCCACGATCGAGGCGACCCGGCCGGAGCCGGGCGACCTGTCGGTCTGGGAGCCGCCGGACGAGTGGATCGAGGACGGCGCCGAGATCGCGGTGGGGGACACGCAGGTCCTTACCGCCGTCGAGACGCCCGGGCACACCCGCGGCCACCTCGTCTTCGCCGACGACGCCGCCGGGCTGCTGTTCGCCGGCGACCACGTCCTGCCGCGCATCACCCCGTCGATCGGCTTCGAGCCGAACCCGACGCCGAGCCCGCTGGCCGACTTCCTGACCTCCCTGCAGCTCATCCGCTCCCGCAAGGACGCCTCGCTGCTGCCGGCGCACGGGCCGATCGGGATGCGCGTGCACGAGCGGGTCGACGCCCTGCTCGAGCACCACGGCGACCGGCTCGACGCCACCCTCGCCGCGGTGCGCGAGGGCCGGTCGACCGCGCAGTCCGTCGCGGAGGCGCTGCCCTGGACGCGGCACCGCAGGCGCCTGCCCGAGATGGACACCTTCAACGCGATGCTCGCCGTCCTGGAGACCCAGGCGCACCTCGACGTGCTCGCCGAACGGGGTGCTGTGACGATCACGTTGCAGTCCGGAGTCGCTCACTACACATCGTGATAACGATTCACTCCGTGTAGGCGTCAGGACGGGTCGTTGCGCCGACCGGTCGTACGCTCCGCGTCGTGTCCGTACCCGGAACGGGGCGTCTGAGCCTCGCGCTCGTGGCCTTCGCCGTCGGCGTGTCCGGCGTCGTGCTGGCCACCGAGGGGGTCACGTTCGGGGGCCCGGCGCCGACCGTCGCGCTCGCGCCCGTCGTGTCGACCGGGTGCGCGGCCGCCGGGCCCTACGTCGTGCCGGAGCGGGGGAGCGTCGGGCTGCCGCCGTCGCTGCGGCTGTGCGCGGGCGGCCCGCTCACGGTGACGACGCCCGGGACGGTGCTCGACGGCATGGACCTGCGCGGCGGGGTCGTCGTCGACGCCGCGGACGTGGTGGTCCGCCGCAGCCGGATCACCGGCGACGGCACGCAGCCCTACGGGATCGTGACGACCGCGGCGGGCTCGGTGCGCATCGAGGACACGACGCTCACCGGCCGGTTCACCGAGGCCGCCGTCGGCGGGGACCGGTGGACGGCCGAGCGGATCGAGATCGTCGGCGTCGCCGGGGACGGGGCGCACGCCGGGCGGGGGAGCCGGCTGCGCGCGAGCGTGCTGTCGCGCTTCGCGCCCGGCCAGGGCGTCGACGGGCTGACGGTGACGGGGTCCGACGTCGTCGTGGAGCACTCCACCGTCCGGATGGGCGACGGGCACGGCAGCGCGGTCCGGATCGCCCCCGACGGCGCCGGGGGACCGGTCGTCGTGCGCTCCAACGTGCTCGGCGGCGGCGGGTACACCGTGCACCAGGACGGCGGCCCCGGCGACGACGTGCACGTCGTCGACAACCGCTTCGCGCGCGACGCGGCACGGGCCCCGCTGCGGCTCCCGGCGAGCGCCGAGGCGGCCGGCAACACCTACGTCGACGGGGTCCCCGTCCGCTGAGCGACGGACCGGCGGCGCACTGCGCGGCGACACGCCCGGCTGTCCTGCAGTGGTGGCGGCGGCGGCCCGGAACGGGCAGACTCGCGCCCAACATCACCGAGCCCGGGCCAGGTACCCGGACAAACGAGACGCAGCAGGCGCGCCACGACGCGAGGACGTAGGGGAAGACGATCCTCGTCGACGTTGGAGGTCTGCAGTGAATGCACGCGGCGTGGTCTTCGTCCACTCGTCGCCGACTGCGGTCTGCCCGCACGTCGAGTGGGCGATCTCTGGCGTGCTCGCGACCAAGGTGTCGCTGCACTGGACACCCCAGCCGGCGGTGCACGGTCAGCTCCGTGCCGAGTGCACCTGGAGCGGCCCCGCCGGCAGCGGCGGCGCGATCGCCGGTGCCCTGCGGGCCTGGTCGATGCTCCGCTTCGAGGTGACCGAGGAGCCCACCCCCGGCGTCGACGGCGAGCGGTTCTGCCACGTCCCCAACCTCGGCCTGTGGAGCGGGCGGACGAGCGCCAACGGCGACATCGTCGTGGCGGAGGACCAGCTGCGGACCCTGCTCGCGAGCTCCACGAACGGCCAGATCCCCTCGCGGCTGCACGACCTGCTCGGCTCGGCGTGGGACGAGGCGCTGGAGCCCTTCCGGCTCGCCGGCGACGGCGCCCCGGTCACCTGGCTGCACCAGGTCGGCTAGGGGTTCCCGCGTCGGGGCCGTCGCGGCCGCTGCGGCAGGATGGCCGCGTGCGGATCAGGGGCGGGACGGTGGTGGGGGCGCTGCTCGGCGTCCTGTTCGTCGCCGGGCTCCTGGTCGCGTGGTCCGGGGCCGGGCAGGCCGTGTCGGCGGTGCCGCCGCTGCGCGCCGCACCCGCCGTGCCGCCGTCCGGCGTGGGCTCGGCGGAGGTGCTGCTCTCGGCCGACGCGCTGGCGCACCCGGCGCACGAGCTGGTCCGCGCCCAGCTCCAGCGCCACTACGACGCGATCAACGCCAAGGACTACGCGGAGTGGGTCGCCACCGTCGTGCCCGAGCGCAGCGAGGCGCTGCCGGAGGAGGCCTGGCGGGAGGCCTACGACTCCTCGCAGGACGGCACGATCCGGATCGACCGCATCGACGACCTGGAGGGCGCCCGCGTACTGGTCCGCGTCCGGTTCGTCAGCATCCAGGACGTCGAGGACGCCCCGCCGGACGTCCCGGCGCGCCGGATCTGCTGGCGCAGTTCGCTGCCGATGAGCGGCGAACCGCCGCTCATCGAGCAGACCGGGGCGGGCAGCTCGATCGCCAGCCCCTGCTGAGCGGGTGCCCCCGCGCAGCCGCTACCGCACGAACGTGAGCGCCACGTTGTGCCCGCCGAAGCCGAACGAGTCGTTGACCGCGGCGGTGATGTCGAGCTTGCGGGGCTCGCCCGCCACCACGTCCAGCTCCACACCCGGGTCGAGGTCGTCGAGGTTGAGGGTGCCGGGGACGATCCCCTCCTTGATCGAGAGCAGCGTGACGATGCCCTCGACCGCGCCCGCCGCACCGACCAGGTGACCCAGGGCCGACTTCGGCGCGGTGAGCACCGGGTGGTCGCCCAGCGCCTTGCGCACCGCGCGGGTCTCGCCCACGTCGCCGGCCACCGTGGAGGTGGCGTGGCAGTTGACGTGCGTGACGTCGGCCGCGGACACGCCGGCCTTCTCGATCGACCTCGTGATCGCGCGCGCCTGTCCCGTGCCCTCGGGATCCGGGCCGGTGATGTGGTGGGCGTCGGAGGTGATGCCGAAGCCGGCCAGCTTCCCGTGCACCGTGGCGCCGCGGGCCGCCGCGAACTCGGCGCGCTCCAGGACCATGATGCCCGCGCCCTCGCCGAGCACGAAGCCGTCGCGGTGCGTGTCGAACGGGCGCGACGCCCGCGTGGGGTCGTCGTTGCGCTGGCTCAGCGTGCGGGCCTGCACGAACCCGGCGACGGTGATGCCGGTGATGCAGGCCTCCGCGCCACCGGCGACCACGACGTCGACCTCGCCCGCCTGCAGCAGGCGCATGGCCCAGGCCATCGCCTCCGCACCGGACGCGCACGCCGAGACCGGCGCGTGCACCCCGCCCTTCGCGCCGAGCTCCAGGCCGACCCAGGCCGCGGGCCCGTTCGGCATGAGCATCGGCACGGTGAGGGGGGAGACCTTGCGCAGGCCCGGGCCCTCCAGGAGGTCGTCCTGGTCGAGCAGGGTGACCGCGCCGCCGATGCCGGTGCCGATGACGACGGCGAGCCGCTCGGGCTCGACCTCCGGTGCCCCGGCGTGCGCCCACGCCTCCTTCGCCGCGACCAGCGCGACCTGCTCGCACCGGTCGAGCCGGCGCAGCTGCACGCGCGGGATGACCTCGGAGGGCTCGACGGCCAGCGGCGCGGCGATCTTCACCGGCAGGTCGTGACGGGTGACCCACTCGTGCTCGTCGTCGTCGATGCGCCGCACGCCGGACTTCCCCGCGAGCAGCGCCTCCCAGGTGGAGGTGACGTCGCCACCGAGGGGGGTCGTCGCACCGAGACCGGTGACGACGACCTCCACGGGGGACGACGAGGAGGTGCTCGTCACTGGTTCTTCGCGATGTAGTCCACCGCGTCACCGACCGTCTTCAGCTCGGCCAGCTGGTCGTCCGGGATCTTGACGCCGAACTTGTCCTCGGCCTGGACGGCGATCTCGACCATCGACAGCGAGTCGATGTCGAGGTCGTCCACGAAGGACTTGTCGGCGGAGACCTCGGAGGTGTCGATGCCGGCGACCTCCTCGACGATCTCGGCGAGGCCGGCGAGGATCTCGGTGCTGTCTGCCACGTGAACTCCTTCTGGGGGTGGTGGGAAAACTGGGGCCCTGATGGCTCAGGGGAACCGGACGACCTGGCCGGCGAAGGACAGGCCCGCGCCGAAGCCTACGAGCAGCACGGTGTCGCCGGAGCGGACCCGCCCGTCGGCGCGCATGTGGTCCAGGGCGAGCGGGACGGACGCGGACGAGGTGTTGCCCGAGTGCACGATGTCGTCGGCCACCCGCATGTCCTCGCGGGCGCCCTGCTTGCGCAGCTTCTTGGCCACGGCCTCGACGATCCGCAGGTTGGCCTGGTGCGGCACGAACACGTCGATGTCGGCGGGGGTGAGCCCGGCCAGCTCGATCGCGCGCAGCGCGACGGGGGCGACCTGCGTGGTGGCCCAGCGGAACACCGCCTGGCCCTCCTGGTGCAGCGCACCGCCCGCGCGGGAGCCGTGGCCGTCGAGGATGCGGATGGCCTGGTTCATCTCCCCGGCGCTGCCCCACGCGACGGGCCCGACGCCCACCGCGGCGGCGTCGGCGGCCGCGCCGATCACCGCCGCGCCCGCGCCGTCGGCGAAGATGATCGCCGTGGAGCGGTCGGTCCAGTCCAGCCAGTCCGACAGCTTCTCCGCGCCGATGATCAGCACGTTGCGCGCGGTGCCGCCGCGGACCATGTCGGCGGCCATGCCGAGGCCGTAGCAGAACCCGGCGCAGGCCGCGTTGAGGTCGAAGGCGGCGGGGGCGCGGATGCCGATGCGCTCGGCGGTCTGGGCCGCGGCGTTGGGGATGAAGTTGGGCATCGTGCAGGTGGCGACCAGCACGCCGTCGATCTCCGACGGGTCGAGGCCGGAGTCCTTCACCGCGCGCGCCCCGGCGTCGGAGGCCATGTCGACCAGCGAGACGCCCTCGGCGGCGACGCGGCGGGACCGGATGCCGACGCGCTCGCGGATCCACTGGTCGTTGGTGTCGATGCGCTGCGCGAGCTCGTCGTTGGTGATGACGACCTCGGGCTGGTGGCTGCCCAGGCCCAGCAGGCGGGCGCCGGCGACCGGCTCGGCGAGGCGCAGTACCGGTGTCATCGATCGGCTCCGATCAGCTCGTGCGCCGCGTCGAGGTCCCCGGGGGTCTTGAGCGCGAGCGTGGTGGTGCCCTTCAGCGCGCGCTTCACGAGTCCGGTCAGCGCCCCCGCCGGCGGCAGCTCGGCCGTGGCGGTGACGCCGAGCTCGCGCAGCGCGTCCATGCAGGCGTCCCACCGTACGGGGCGGGTGACCTGGTCCACCAGGCGGCGCAGCGCCTCGGCGCCGTCGCCGACCACGGCCCCGTCCGCATTGGACAGCAGGGGGCGGGTCGGGTCGCTCGTCGCGAGGCCCGCGGCGTGGGTGCGCAGGGCCTCCTGGGCCGGGGCCATGAAGCGGGTGTGGAACGCGCCGGCGACCGGGAGGGCCTTCACCCTGGCCCGCTCGGGCGGGTCCTCGGCGAGCGCGGACAGCGCGGCCAGCGGGCCCGCGGCCACGACCTGGCCCGCGCCGTTGATGTTGGCGGGGTCCAGCCCCAGCTCGGCCAGGCGGGCGAGCACGGCGTCGGGGTCGCCGCCGAGGACGGCGCTCATGCCGGTCGGCTCCAGCGCGCACGCCGCGGCCATCTCCCGGCCGCGCACCGCGGCGAGGGCGACGGCGGCGTCGGGGGTGATGACCCCGGCGATCGCGAGCGCGGCCAGCTCGCCGACCGAGTGGCCGGCGACGGGTGTGTCGGGCGGCAGGTCGAGGCGGGCGGCGGCGAGCAGTGCGGCCGCGACGACCAGCGGCTGCGTCACCGCGGTGTCCTTGATCTCGTCGGCCTCGGCGACGGTGCCCAGGCGCACCAGGTCGAGCCCGGCGACGTCGGACCACGCGGCCAGCTGCTTCTCGGCGTCGGGGTCGGCCAGCCAGGGGGAGAGCATGCCGGGGGTCTGGGATCCCTGTCCGGGAGCGAGCAGTGCGATCACAGCACGGACCCAACACGTCGCGGGCCCGCCGCGGGCATGCCGCCGGGCACGAACTCTGCGGCGCCGTTGTGTGGGGAACCCACAAACCCGCGCCAGCCGACCTCACCGGAGTCCATCGCCGACCTGCCGTTCGTTGTAGGGATTCCGCAGCTCATCGGCGTCCAACCTGGCCGCAACGAGCGCCGTCCGCAACACCTGTGCGTCGCGCGGTTCCGTCGGGACGCGGCCGGTGAGTTCGCTCACCCGGCGCAGCCGGTACCGGACGGTGTTGGGATGGACGAACAGCGCGCGGGCGCACGACTCGAGCGCCCCGCCGCCGTCCAGGTACGCCGTCAGGGTGTCCAGCAGCGCGCCGCCCGCGGCGTGCAGCGGAGCGAGGAGGGCGGCCAGGGCGCGGTGGGCCGCGGCGTCGCCGCACAGCGCCCGCTCGGGCAGCAGGTCGTCGGCGTCGACCGGGCGCGGGGCGTCGGGGCGCCCGGGGGCGGCGCGCAGGCCGGCGAGGGCCTCCCGGGCGCTGGTGTGCGCGGACCGCAGGTCGGGCACCGGCGGGCCGAGGACGACCGGGCCCGGGCCGAAGTCGTCGACGAGGCGTCCCAGCCCCCGCACGCCCGGTCCGCGCGACGGGCCGGAGGGCTCGGAGAGCAGCACGATCAGCCGCTGCCCCTGCACCCCGACGAGCACAGAGCGACCGGACCGGTGGGCGTGGCGGCGCAGCTCCCCGAGCGCCTCCTCGGGGGCCTCGACCGGCGTCGATCCGACGACGACGAGCACTGCGGCCGCCGGGTCGAAGCCGAGCGCGGCGGCGCGGGAGACCATCGCGTCGTCGGCCTCCCCGCGCACGACGGCGTCGACGACGAGGGCCTCCAGCCGGGCGTCCCACGCGCCGCGGGTCTCGGCCGCGTTCGCGTAGACCGTGGCCGCCGCGATCGCGATCTCCCGGCCGAACCGCAGTACCCCCTCGACGAGCACGCGGCGCTCGTCGTCGTCGGCGGCGAGCGGGGGCAGGTGCTGCTCGAACACGTCGGTCGCCACCCGCACCAGCTCCACGGTCTGGCGCAGCGACAGCCGCCGGGCCAGGTCGCGGGGCGCGATCCGGAACGCCTCCGCGGTGAGCCGGATGCTCTCGCCGGGGCGGGTCAGCCAGGCCGCGAAGTTGCCGACCCCGGTCTGGGTGACGAGCAGGACGCCCGCCCGCTGCTCGGCGGGCAGGCGCTCGAACCAGTCGAGCCGCTGGTGCATCGCGGCCAGGCAGTCGGCGGCCAGCTCGCCCGAGGCGCGCTCCAGGCGGCGCACGGTCGCGGCGGACACCGGGCTCACCGGGGCACGCTACCTCCCGGCCCGCCCCGCTCAGTTCACCTGGCGCTCGCGGCCGTCCCAGTAGGCCGCGCGCAGCTTGAACTTCTGCACCTTGCCCGTGGCGGTGCGGTCCAGCTCGTCGCGGAACTCCACCGAGGTCGGGGCCTTGTAGCGGGCCAGCCGGGACTTGCAGTGCTCGATCAGCTCGGCCTCGGTCGCCGCCGCACCGGGCGCGAGCACCACCAGCGCCTTGATCGTCTCGCCCCACTTCTCGTCGGGGACGCCGATGACCGCGACCTCCGCGACGGCGGGGTGGTGCGCGAGGGTGTCCTCGACCTCGATGGAGGAGACGTTCTCCCCGCCGGTGATGATCACGTCCTTGCGCCGGTCGCTGATCGCGAGGTAGCCGTCGTCGTCGATCCGGCCGCCGTCACCGGTGTGGAACCACCCGTCGCGCAGCGTCTCGGCGGTCTCCTCCGGCTTGCCGTGGTAGCGCTTGAGCACCACGTTGGACCGCGCGAGCACCTCGCCGTCCGGGGCGAGGCCGATCGTGACGCCCAGCGCCGGGGCGCCCGCCCGGCCCAGCTTCGCGGCCCGCTGCTGCGGGTCGAGGTCGTCCCACTCGGCCCGTCGACGGTTGACGGTCAGCAGCGGCGAGGTCTCGGTCAGGCCGTAGATCTGCAGGAACTCCCAGCCGAGCTCGGTCTCGACGCGGGCGATGGTGGCCGTCGGCGGCGGGGCGCCCGCGACGACGATCCGCACCCGCCCGCGGCCGGGGATCTCGCCGTCCCAGTCGGCGGCGGCGGTCAGCACCGCGTTCACCACGGCCGGTGCGGCGCACAGGATCGTGACGCCGTGCTCGTCGACCCGGCGCAGGATCTCCGCGCCGTCGACCTGGCGGAGCACGACGTGCCGGGCGCCGACGCCGCTCATCGCGAACGGCATGCCCCAGCCGTTGGCGTGGAACATCGGCAGGGTGTGCAGGTAGACGTCGCGGTCGCCGGCGCCCACGTGCATCGCGAACGTCACCGCGTTCACCCAGATGTTGCGGTGGGTCAGCTCGACGCCCTTGGGCCGCGCGGTCGTGCCGCTGGTGTAGTTGAGGGTGGCCGTCGCCTCCTCGTCGGGCTCCCACGGTGCGGGGTCGGCGCCGAACGCGAGCATCTCGCGGTCGCCGTCCTCGCCCAGGACGATCGTGCGGGCGCACGGGACGTCCCCGAGGCGCTCGGCCACCTCGGGGTCGAGCAGCAGGACGCTCGCCCCGGAGTCCTCGACGATGTAGGAGATCTCCTCGGTGGAGAGCCGGAAGTTGACCGGCACCAGCACCCGGCCGTGCCCGGCGACCCCGAAGAAGGAGGTGAGCAGGCGGGCGCTGTTGTGCGACACGATCGCGACCCGCTCGCCGAAGCCGACGCCCATCCCGTCGAGGGCGGCGGCCTGCGCGCGGGCCAGCTCGCCGATGCGGGCATAGGTCAGGTCGGTCCACGGCGCGGCGGGCTGCACCGGCTCGTCGACGAATCCGATCCGGTCGCCGTAGACGGTGACGGCGCGGTCGAGGAAGTGCCGGATCTCGAACGGCACGTGCATGGGGGATCCTCCTGGGAATGTCCCGGCGGGGGACCGGGTGTCGACGACCGTGGTCGACTCCCCGGTGCGGCGCAAGGGGTCTCCCCGGACCAGGGAATGCCCGACGGGTCCAGGTCGTTGACACGGCAACTACTCAGGAGGTCGACATGTCGCTCACCCCGTCCGTGGACGTCCGCCGCTCCGGCGACCGGTTCGCCACCCGGATCGACTGGCTGGACTCGAAGCACAGCTTCTCCTTCGGCCCGCACTACGACCCGGACAACACCCACTTCGGCGTGCTGATGGTGAGCAACGACGACGTGGTGCGCGCGGGGAGCGGCTTCGACACGCACCCGCACCGCGACATGGAGATCGTCACCTGGGTCCTCGACGGGTCGCTGGTGCACCAGGACTCCACGGGCCACAACGGGCTGATCCACCCCGGGCTGGCGCAGCGGATGAGCGCGGGCACGGGGATCCTGCACTCGGAGAAGAACGACGCGGCCGGCGCCACGCAGGACGTGCACTTCGTCCAGATGTGGGTGGTGCCCGACGAGTCCGGGGTGGCCCCCGGCTACGAGCAGCTCGACATCACCCCGGAGCTGGACGGGGGCGGCCTCGTCGTCGTGGCCTCGGGCATGCCGGAGCACGCGGCCGACCGGGCGATCACGATCAGCCAGAAGCACGCGGCGCTCTACGCGGCGCGACCCCCGGCGGGATCGGTCGTCACCCTCCCCACGTCACCGCTGGCCCACCTGTTCGTGGCGCGCGGAGCGGTGGAGCTGGAGGGCGTCGGTGTCCTGCACACGGGCGACACGGCCCGGATCACCGCGTCGGACGGCCGGCGGCTGACGGCCGGGCCCGACGGGGCCGAGGTGCTCGTGTGGGAGATGCACGCGACCCTCGGCTGACGCCGGGGTCGTCACGCCGGACGGAGCGAACCGTCCGGCGTGACGCCGTGCGGGATGTGGTGTCTGCTCAGGCGAGCGGCTCGACCTTGGTGGCCTGCGGCCCCTTCTGGCCCTGCTCGATGTCGAACGACACGCGCTGGCCCTCGTCGAGGCTCTTGTAGCCGTTGGTCTGGATTGCCGAGTAGTGCACGAACACGTCCGCGCCACCACCGTCAGGAGCGAGGAAGCCGTAGCCCTTCTCGCTGTTGAACCACTTGACGGTGCCCTCTGCCATTCTTGCTCTCCTCGTACCTTCAGCCGGGGCACTCGCCCCCGGCGTCGCGCCGCCAGGAGGCTGTGAGTCCGCCACCCGGTCGGGACCCCGTTCGCGATCACGCGAGGTCGGCGTCGGGCGGAGCGTATCGCGAGAATCGCTCCCTGCCGAGACCCAATGACCAGTGCGTTCGAGCGGATCTCGGCCCGAGGGGCGGGGCGGGCGGCGCTGCGCCCGCCCCGCGTGCTAGGTCAGGCCACGCCGCTGTCGCTGGTCTGCGGCCCGGCGGCCTGGGGGTCGTCGATCCGGTACTTCGCCGCCGCCTCGGCCGCGGTGGCCCCGTCGAAGGAGCCCTCCGCGGCGAGTGACTGCAGCGCCGCGACCACGATCGACTCCGCGTCGACGTTGAAGTGGCGCCGCACGGCCGGGCGGGTGTCGGACAGGCCGAACCCGTCGGTGCCCAGCGTCGTGAACCGGGCCGGGACCCACTGGCGGATGAGGTCGGGGACCGCCCGCATCCAGTCCGAGACCGCCACCACGGGCGCGTCGCCGGGCAGGGCCTCGCTGACGAACGCGGTGCGGCGCTCGCCGTCGCCGTGCAGCAGGTTGTGCTGCTCGGTCTCGACGCCGTCGCGGCGCAGCTCGCCCCACGACGTCACCGAGTACACCTCGGCCCCGACGCCCCACTGCTCGGCGAGCATGTCGCGCGCCTGCAGCGCCCACGGCACCGCGACCCCGGACGCGAGCAGCCGGACCTGCGGCCCGTCCTCCCGGTTCGTCGTCGCGATGCGGTGGATGCCGCGCAGCAGACCGTCGACGTCGAGGTCGGCGGGCTCGGCCGGCTGCACGTACGGCTCGTTGTAGACCGTCAGGTAGTAGATGACGTTCTCGCCGCCCAGGGTGTCCGGGTCGTCGGTGGCGCCCTCGCCGTACATGCGCCGCAGGCCGTCCTTGACGATGTGCGCGACCTCGTAGGAGAACGCGGGGTCGTAGGCCAGCACGGCCGGGTTCGTCGCCGCGAGCAGCAGCGAGTGCCCGTCGTTGTGCTGCAGGCCCTCGCCGGTGAGCGTGGTGCGCCCGGCGGTGGCCCCGACCAGGAACCCGCGGGCCATCTGGTCGGCGGCGGCCCAGATCGAGTCGCCGGTGCGCTGGAAGCCGAACATCGAGTAGAAGACGTACACCGGGATCATCGGCTGCCCGTGCGTGGCGTACGACGTGCCGACCGCGGTGAACGAGCCCACCGAGCCCGCCTCGTTGATGCCCTCGTGCAGCAGCTGGCCCTGCTCGGACTCGCGGTAGGCGAGCATGAGCTCCGCGTCGACCGAGGTGTACTGCTGGCCGTTCGGGTTGTAGATCTTCTGCGTCGGGAACATGGAGTCCATCCCGAACGTGCGCGCCTCGTCGGGGATGATCGGCACGAAGCGGCCGCCGATGTCCTTGTCCTTGATCAGCTCGCGCAGCAGCCGGACGAACGCCATCGTCGTGGCGACCTCCTGCTTGCCCGACCCCTTCCGGACGAAGTCGTAGACCTTGTCCCCGGGCAGGACGAGCGGCTTCGCGGTGACGCGGCGGCTCGGCAGCGGTCCGCCGAGGTGGCGGCGACGCTCCCGCATGTACTGCAGCGCCTCGTCGTCCTCGCCGGGGTGGTAGTACGGCGGCAGGTACGGGTCGGCCTCGAGCTGCTTGTCGGTGATCGGGATCCGCTGGGAGTCGCGGAACTCCTTGAGGTCGGCGAGGCTCAGCTTCTTCATCTGGTGCGTGGCGTTGCGGCCGGCGAAGTGCGAGCCCAGGCCGTAGCCCTTGATCGTCTTCGCCAGGATGACGGTGGGCTGGCCGTGGTGCTCCAGTGCCGCCGCGTAGGCCGCGTGCACCTTGCGGTAGTCGTGCCCGCCGCGCTTGAGGTTCCACACCTGGGCGTCGGACATCGGCTCGACCAGCGCCTTCGTCCGCGGGTCGCGGCCGAAGAAGTGGTCGCGGACGTACGCGCCGTCGTTGGCCTTGTAGGTCTGGAAGTCGCCGTCGGGCGTGGTGTTCATCAGGTTGATCAGCGCGCCGTCGCGGTCGGCGTGCAGCAGGGCGTCCCACTCCCGGCCCCACACGACCTTGATGACGTTCCAGCCGGCGCCGCGGAAGAACGACTCCAGCTCCTGGATGATCTTGCCGTTGCCGCGGACCGGGCCGTCGAGGCGCTGCAGGTTGCAGTTGACGACGAACGTGAGGTTGTCGAGACCCTCCGTCGCCGCGATCTGCAGCTGGCCGCGCGACTCGGGCTCGTCCATCTCGCCGTCGCCGAGGAACGCCCACACGTGCTGGTCGGTGGTGTCGGTGAACCCGCGGTCGCCCAGGTAGCGGTTGTACCGGGCCTGCATGATCGCGTTCATCGGGCCCAGGCCCATCGAGACCGTGGGGAACTCCCAGAAGTCCGGCATGAGGCGCGGGTGCGGGTAGGACGGGAGGCCGTGGCCGGGCCCGCCGTGGCTGAGCTCCTGGCGGAAGCCGTCGAGCCGGTCCTCGGTGAGCCGCCCCTCCAGGTACGCGCGCGCGTAGACGCCGGGGGAGGCGTGGCCCTGGATGTAGACCTGGTCGCCCCCGCCCGGGTGGTCCTTGCCGCGGAAGAAGTGGTTGAAGCCGACCTCGTACAGCGTCGCCGAGGACGCGTAGGACGAGATGTGCCCCCCGACCCCGATCCCCGGGCGCTGCGCGCGGTGCACCGTCATGGCGGCGTTCCAGCGGATCCAGCGGCGGAACTGGCGCTCCGCCTCCTCGTCGCCGGGGAACCACGGCTCACGGTCGGTGGGGATGGTGTTGACGTAGTCGGTGCTGGTCAGCGACGGCACGCCGACGTGCCGCTCGCGGGCCCGCTGGAGCATCCGCAACATCAGGTAACGCGCGCGCTGCTGCCCGGCCGCGTCGAGCACCGCGTCGAAGGAGTCCAGCCACTCGGCGGTCTCCTCCGGGTCGATGTCGGGCAGGTGGGCGGCGAGGCCGTCGCGAATGATGTTGACGCGCGGTGCTCCACCGGTGGTCTGGCCGGTCAAGGGATCTCCCTGCGTGGCTCTGCTGGATGGGTCTCGGGCTGTGGGGTCTCGGACTCGGTGCATCTCGGGGTCATCCCCTATCGTGCCCTCCGACGTAGGATCTCGTAACGAGTGGTTGCGGGTCGACGAGTCAGGTGTCCGGATATCGCATCCGGATCCAGAGGAAGAGGGGTACACAGGCGTGGTCGCCGCGGAAGATGCCGGACGCCAGTCCGACATCGCGGGAAAGCTCGGCGTGGAGCCGGGCATGGTCGTCCAGGAGATCGGGTGGGACACCGACGTCGACGAGGCGGTGCGCGACGCCGTCGAGGAGAGAGCCGGTGACGACCTGCTCGACGAGGACGCCGTCGACGTCGTCGACCTCGTCCTGATGTGGTGGCGGGAAGGGGACGGGGACCTCGTCGACGCGCTCGTCGACGCCGGCGGGCCGCTCGCGGAGAGCGGCGTGATCTGGGTGCTCACCCCCCGGACCGGCCGCCCCGGGCACGTCGAGCCGAGCGAGATCGCCGAGGCCGCCCCCACGGCGGGCCTGTCGCAGACGTCCAACGTCAGCGTGGGCGACACGTGGGCCGGCGCCCGGCTGGTCGCGCCGAAGGCGGCCAAGTCCCGCCGCTGAGCCCGCCGCCCCCCGCCGCACCGTCGTCGCGTCCGCCACGGCGGATCTCAGACCTGGAGAGGCACGCACATGGCGCCCGAGGTGGGAACCGAAGCACCCGACTTCACCCTGAAGGACCAGAACAAGCAGGAGTTCACGCTCTCGTCGTTCCGCGGCGCGAAGAACGTCCTGGTCGTGTTCTACCCGTTCGCGTTCTCCGGCGTCTGCACGGGTGAGCTCACCGCGGTCCGGGAGGACCTGGCGTCCTTCCAGAACGACGACGTGCAGATCCTCGCGGTCTCCGTCGACCACTCGTTCGCGCTCAAGGCGTGGGCCGACGCGGAGGGCTACGAGTTCCCCCTGCTCGCCGACTTCTGGCCGCACGGCGAGGTGGCGCGGGCCTACGGGGTGTTCAACGATTCCGCGGGCTTCGCCCTGCGCGGTACCTTCCTCGTCGACAAGACCGGTGTGGTGCGGTTCGCCGAGGTCAACGGTCCCGGCGAGGCGCGTGACCAGGACGCGTGGCGCAAGGCCCTCGCGGCCGTGTAGGACCCGCGCCGGGGCCCCGGGTCCCGGTACGGCGGGCGCGTAGCTCAGCGGAAGAGCTCTCGGTTTACACCCGAGCGGTCGCAGGTTCGAACCCTGCCGCGCCCACTGGTTGACCTGCGGTTTGGGCCTTCGCGAGATGCTCAACCGATGGGTAGCGGGCGAACTCGCAGGGAGTCGTCTCCGATGACGATGATGGATCCGCTGCGCAGTTCGTCGTCGACCTGGGGCAGGTTGGCCAGGAGCAGTGCCGCGAGCTGGTCGACTCTGCGCCCTGCCACGCGCCGGACCAGGACCACGGACGGCCCGGTCGCGTGTGACGCGGCAAGCAGGGTGCCGAAATCGGTGTCGGCGCTGACGAGTACGCGGCTGTCGTCGAGTGCGGCGCGCATGACGTCCGGGTCACTCGCGGCGTGCAGGCCCAGTGACCGGAGATGGACGACGTCCCAACCGCCCGGTGTGAGGAGGCCGACGAGCCGCGGCGAGAGATTGTTGTCGAGCAGCAGTCTCACGCCGGGGTGCGGAGCGGCAGCCGGCGCTCGCGGACTGTCTCCGCGGCGTAGTGGAGGGCTTCGGCGACGTCGGCGGGGGACAGGTCGGGCAGGTCGGTGCAGATCTCCTCGACGGTCATCCCGTCGGCGATCATGGAGACGACGGTGGCGACCGGGATGCGGAGTCCGCGGATGGTGGGGGCTCCGCCCATGAGGTCGGGGTCCACGGTGATCCGGTCGAACGGCATGGAGCCATGCTACGGCGGGAGGAGCCGTGTGAGGCGGCCTCCGGCCGCGAGGAGTACGCGTGACACGGTTCGTGACACGAAACGACGGTGTCCGGTGGGATCCGTGGGTTCTCCGGGGCTGATCGTGTTGCTGTAGGTGCTGGTCGGGGCGGTGGTGTACGTCGTCGGCTCGCTTTACACCCGAGCGGTCGCAGGTTCGAACCCTGCCGCGCCCACCACTGTGACCAGCACGTTCGCCCATCGAGTTGATCTTTGCGGTCGGCGGGACCCGAGGTGCCCGGTCATCCCGCCGGGGTCCGCAGGCCGTCGCCCAGGCCGAGGCGGCGCGGGTGCGTCTGGTCGACCAGCTCGACGAAACGGCGGGATCCGCGGGCGAACGCGACGGTGGACCCGCTGCTCGACCGCTGGAAGCTCTCGACGTCGGCTGATCCCGGCGCGTGACCGGGCCGGTCGACCCGGCGCGGACGGCGAGGGGATCTCGTGTCGCCGTCGTTACCCGGGGGTGGCGTGAGGTGGGCACGAACGGGGAATGCGGTGTGGGTGACGATGACGAGCCCTCCGGGTGCGGACCGGGCGGACGGTCTCCTGGGTGGGCGCTATGCGCTGGGTGAGGTCCTCGGGGTCGGGTCGTCGGCGGTGGTCCGTCGTGCCGAGGACGTGCGCACGGGGCGGTTCGTCGCGGTCAAGCTGTTCTCGGTCGGGGGCTCGCCGGTGGAGCACCGCAGGCGTCGCCGCGAGGTCGAGGCCCTGACGCGGTTGCGGCACCCGGGTCTGGTCCGCCTGCTCGACGGTGATCCCACCGGTGCGTGCCCGTTCGTCGTCACCGAGTTGGTCGAGGGGCCGACGCTCGCGCAGGCGCTGGTCGAGGGGGCGTGGGGGGCGGAGCGGGTCCGGCGGGTGGGGGGCGGTGGTGGCGGCGGCTCTCGCGGTGGTGCACGTGGGCGGGTTCGTGCATCGGGACGTCAAGCCGGCGAACATCCTGCTCGATGGCGTGGGTCGGCCCTGGTTGGCCGATTTCGGCGTCGCTTGGGCGGTGGACGGGGCGACGGCGACGACGGCGGGTGCGGTGGTCGGGACGGCGGCGTACATGTCGCCCGAGCAGGTGGCCGGTCTGGAGGTGGGTCCGGCTACTGATGTCTACGCGTTGGGGCTGGTGTTGATCGAGGCGTTGACGGGTCGACGGGAGTATCCGGGATCGGCGGTGGAGTCGGCTGTGGCTCGTCTGAGCCGGTCGCCCCGGGTCCCGGGCGGGTTGCCGGTGGTGCTGGCGTCGGCCATCGGGGCGATGACCCGGACCGATCCGGCGCAGCGCCCCGGAGCGGCCGAGGTGGCGACGCTGCTGTCGGACACGGCGGTCTCGACGGTCGGGCTGCGGGCGCCTGCTCTCCGGGCCGGGAACTCCCGCTCGCGACGTGGCCTGCTCGCCGCGGCGACCTGCGTACTCGGGCCGCTGCTGATCCTCGGCGCGGCCGGGTCGAACGGGGTCACCACGGTACCGACCCCGCCGGCCGCCGGGTCGGCGGCGCCCGCTGAGGCGGCCGTGCCGCCGACCGGGCCCGCGGCGCCGAGCGGAACCGGGGTGGGCCGGCAGGATGCGGCCGCGCCGATCACCGCCCCGTCGGCCTCGGGAGCCGGGCCGAGTGGGATCGCCGTCGCCCCGGCCGCTCCCGGCACCGTCGCTCCTGCGGAGCCGTCCCTCGATCCGGTCTCCGTCGACGCCCCGACCGGCCGCTCGGTCGACGACGCCGATGGCCCCCGTGCCGCGGCCGGAGCGGACGAGGGGGACGACCGGTCCGCCGAGGAGGTGGCCCCACGCGGGAACGGTGGTGGTGTCGGCGGCGGCCGCGGAAGGGACCGCGAGGTCGGACCGCCCGCACACGCGGGGAACAACGGGAGATGACCGGTACGTCGACCGCGAGACGGACGGAGCCGCACTCCCCGCGCCGGCACGACGAGCCGACCGTCACCGGGCCGTGCGGCGGACTCCGCCGCGCGGTCCGGTGACGAGCCCCAGCGCCGTGATACGCCCGTTCCCGCGGCCTGGGCGTCGTCCGAAACGGGGAGGGACCGGCCTGCGGACGCGGGCATCTCGGCGGGGGAGCCGCCGTCAGGGATGCAGGGAGGACCTTGGTCCATCCGTCGTCGCGCTCGTCGACGTGGCCGTACCTTCCGGTGCCTCGCTCACGGCGGGGCTCCGGGGGCGTCGTCGGTGTCGTGGTGGAGGTGTCTGGGAATGCCTTGCGGACTGCTGCGG
Source organism: Pseudonocardia petroleophila (assembly GCF_014235185.1). Classification (NCBI taxonomy): domain Bacteria; kingdom Bacillati; phylum Actinomycetota; class Actinomycetes; order Pseudonocardiales; family Pseudonocardiaceae; genus Pseudonocardia; species Pseudonocardia petroleophila. Next base: position 3,452,498 of record NZ_CP060131.1, read on the forward strand.
GGGATGCGGTCGATCTCGCAGCGGGCTTCGAGGTCGACCTTGGTGAAGGTGCAGTGGTTGCGGGTCCGGCCGCCCGGGAACAGGGGGTGGGTGGCGTACCGCTGCCGGGCGGCGTCGACGACGTCGCGCAGTGCGATCGTGCCGTCCTCGCCCGCGTACTCGTCGATCATGTGGAGGATGTGGGTGCGCATCAGTGCGTACTGCTGTTCGTCCATGGTCCAGCCGTCGAGGCCGTCGGGACGGGTCGCGCTGAAGATCTGCACGCGTCCTCGTTCGCGGGCGAGGGCGTCGGCGTGCCAGGCCCGTTCGGGGACGGGGCCGCTGTGCGGGTCGCGCTCCACCGGTCAGCCCGTCTGCGCGGGCTCGTTCTCGACGTGTGCCTCCAGCAGTTCGAGGTCCTCGACGCGCAGACGGCGGACGCGGCGTCCGAGCAGGAGCTCGGCGAACTGGCGGGCGCCGGGTGGGAGCGGGTCGGTGGCGCGGAAGTCCAGGTGGACCCGGGTGCGGGTGTCGTCGAGGGCCTCGAGGCGGAAGTCGATCTCGGGGGCCGTCTCCCGTCCGCGCGGGCCCTTGTTCCGCAGCCGGTACTCGATCCGGTCCGGTTCGATGCGGGTGAGGCGTTGGCGGCCCTGCTCGACCCCGGCGGAGTCGCGGAACACGATCGCTGAGCCGACCGAGCGTCCGTCACCGTCCACGGCGCAGCTGTAGCCGGTGGCCTTCGGCCAGGCCGACCAGGTCATCAGCTGGTGCTCGTCGGCGATCGCGGCCCGCACCTGCGCCACGGACCGCTGAGCAGGCGCGCCGACGCACCGTGCCCGGTAACCCGACGCCGGTGACGTCGACGAGGAGCTGCTCGATGGCCGTGCCGTCGTCGGCGGTGGCCCGGTCCCGGCCGGCAGCGACGTCACCGGACGGGGACTCCGGCCGTGCCGTCGTCGACGCGGCCGGGCAGCGGTCGGGGCCGCCGACACCTCCCGACGACATCGGGCGGCTCGGCGGGGCGAACGACGTGCGGGGAATGGCTAGGGTGGTCGGCGGGGTCGGGAGGGGTGTTGCAGTGTCCGGTGATCTCGATCGGCTGCGTGAGGCTGCGGCTCGTGGTGATCGTGATGCGGAGGACCAGCTGGTCGAGCTGGCAGCGGAACGTGCCGACCTGGACGAGCTGCGCCGACTCGCCGACTCCGGCAGCAGCGACGCGGTCGACGTACTGGTCGAGCTGGCGGGGGAGCGGGGGGACGTGGTCGAACTGGGCCGTCTCGCGGATGCAGGGAGCAGCGACGCTCGGGACGTCCTCCTCGAGCTGGCGGGAGAGGACTCCGCCGAGTAGGCGCGGCACGCCGGCCGGGCCGCTCGTCCCGTCCGGTCGAGCTCCCGGGGCGGGTCGTGCACCCGCGCGGCGGAACATCCTTGGTCGTGGGGATCGTCGCTGGCATCATGTGCGGGCCGCGGGTCGGGGAGCGGCGCTCCGTCCCACCTGCCGAGGAGTCCGATGCACCCCGTCCGCCTTGCTGCCGCCGTCCTCGCCACCGTCCTCGTGGCGTCGGCTGCCGCCTGTGTGAACCGACTGCCTCCGACGGCCGGCTCACCGACCGCGCCGCCGACCACCTCGACCGCAGCGTCCGCCGGGCCGGCGACTCCGTCGCCCCCCTCGGCGACGGAGGCCGACGCGTCCGTCACCTACGAGGCGACCGGCAGCGGCACGGCGATCACCGTCGACTACTCGCCCGACGCCGACGGCGCGTCGGATCGCATCGAGAGCGTGCCGCTGCCCTTCACGAAGGAGGTTCCGGTCGTCGGGAGCCCGACCCTGTTCGAGATCGTGATCGTCGGCGGCGACAACGTCGGCTGCCGGATCGTCCTCGACGGGCAGGTGGTCGCGCAGGAACCGGCGGGCGGTTCGGCGCACTGCATCTACCAGCCCTGACCGATCTCCCGGCCACGACCACGATCCGCGGCGACGACAGGACGACGTCGCGTCCACGCCCGCGAGCCGCCCCCGGATGCCGCGCCGGGTCCGTGCTCCATCGGGCGGCATCCCGTCACCGGGGTCCGGCCCGGTCGTTGAACGGCAGGACAACGGATGGGGGCGTCGTGCCAGGACCGACATGGGACCGGAAGGCGGGTCGCTGGGTGCTCGGCGACGAGCCGGCGCCGGAGCGGGGTGCCGCGGCCCGACCGCCCGCGGCCCGACCGTCCGACGCCCGGCCTGCCGAGGCACGGCCCTCCGGGGTCCCGGTCCGCCGGCCCGCCGCCGTGCCGCCGCCGGGCGCCACCGGCCGCCACGGTGCCGCGCGGCCGGCGGACGGGGGGACCGACCAGGGACCGCGGCGCGGGCCCCGGCGGGCGCCGGAGCCCGCCGGAGCGGACGCGACCGCGGCGCGCCCGGGGAGCCGCCGTCCGGCCGACGCGGCCCCGCCCGTCGGCGGCCGCGGTCCGCACGGCGAGCGTCGTGCCGGCGACGGCGCAGCACCCGCCCGCCCCGCACCCGCCCGGCCCGCCCCCCGACGGCCGCGCGCCCGACGGCCGCGCGCCCGAGGGCCGTGCCCCCCGCGCGCCGCGCCGTCGACCGGCCCGAACCCGGTGACCGGCCCGAACGCGGCGACCGGCCCCCGGCCGCACCCGGCGACGGCTCGGCCGGACGGCGGGCCCGGGTCGCCGGACCCGACCGGCGCGAGGCCCCCGGCCCGGCCGGACGGCCGCCGGGACACGGCCGACCGGCCCGACCGGCCCGAGGCTCCGGCCCGGCCGGGCGGTCGGCGCCTGCCGGACGCCCCGCGACGCGCCCGCGGCCACGCCGACCCCGAGGGGTCCGCCCCGGACCGCGGGACGGCCCGGGCCCTCGCGGCCGCCGGGTCCGCGCCCGGCGCGGCTCCCGGTACCGACGGTCCCGACGACACCGCCGGGGACCGCCCGGCCCGCGATCCCGGACGCCGCCGGACGGCGCGGGGCACGGTCCCCGCGGCCCCGTGGTGGAGGCGGCGCTGGGTCATCGGCGCCGCCGCGGCCGTCGTCGTCGCCGTGCCGATCGCCCTGGTCGTCGTCGGTGGCGCGGACGACGTGCCCGAGCCCGCGCAGACCGGGGGCACGGTCGCGTTCGGGACGCCGGACGCCGCCAGCCTGTCGGGGGTCTCGCCGACCGCCGACCCCGCCGCCGCAGCGCAGCCCGCCGCCGCCGAGGTCACGCTGGAGGTGACCGGATCCGGGTCGGTGGGTGCGCTCACCTACAGCCGGGGGACGTCGGTCGCCCAGCTCTCCGGCGCGGAGCTGCCCTGGGAGAAGACCTTCCCGGCGGGCGACGGGCCCGCCGAGTACTCGGTCGCCGCCGCCGGCGCCTCGGGCGAGATCTCCTGCCGGATCGTCGCCGACGGCGTCGTCCTCGCGGAGCAGACCGACGGCTCGGCCGTCTTCTGCGGCGCCCGCGGCTGACCGGGAGCGGACCCGCCGGCCGCCCGGGACGCGAGTTCCATCGCCTCACGACCGAGGGTGCGCCGATGCTGGACGGCGCCATCTGCGCACTCGGCGACCGCTCCGAGCGCTTCCTGCGGATGGCCCAGTTCAGCACGCCGATGGCGTCCTCGCGCTGGGACGCCGACCACGGGACGCTGGTCGAGGCGTTCCGGTCCGGCGACCACGACCTCGCGGTGCGCACCATCGCCCAGCACCTGGCCCGCACCGCCTTCACGGCACTGGCCGACATCGCGCCGTGCGAGGACGCCACGGCCACGCGCGCCGCGCTCCGGCTCCTCGTGGCCGACGGCTGAGGCTGCTCACCGCCCCCGGTCCGACCGCTCCGTCAGCGCAGCCTGCGGGCCCGCAGGACGACGTCCTCGGCGTGGTGGGCCCCGGCGCCGCCCTCCGGGGCGACGCGGGGGCGCTGCTCGTCGACCTCGATCTCCCAGTCGTCGTCGAGCAGGGCGGCGACCATCGAGGGCCAGACGTAGTCGGCCGGGTCGAACTCGCCCGTGTCGGCCCCGTGGGTCTCGATCCCCGCGTGGTGCACGACCAGCAGGACGCCGCCGGGGGCCACGGCGGCGAGCAGCGCGCGCTCGGCCGCGCCGTCGGGGGTGCGGAGCAGGGCCGGGTACTGCGCCGAGACCAGGTCGAACGACGCCGGAGGCAGGTCCGCCTCGGCGAGCCCGGCGTGCACCCACTCGACGGTGACCCCGGCGTCGCGCGCGTGCCCGGCCGCCCGCTCCAGCGCCACCCCGGAGACCTCCAGCGCCGTGACGTCCCAGCCGGCGCGCGCGAGCCAGACGGCGTCGGCGCCCTCGCCGCAGCCGACGTCGAGGACCCGGCCGACCGCGAGCCCCGCGAGCTCGGCGACGAGCGCCCCGTTGGGCCGCCCGCTCCACAGCTGCTCCCGGTCGGCGTAGCGGCGGTCCCACTCCGACCGGACGGCGGGGTCCCCGCGGTAGGCGTCGAGGGGCGGGGGAGCGGCCGCGTCGGTCATCGGTCCACCCTCGACCGTCGCGGCCCGGCGCGCAACGCCCGTTGCCGTTCCGGCAAGCCGTCCGCTGCGCCCGCGCCGGATCGACGACGGCCTCGGGTTCACCGTGCCCACTGAGCTCGGGGGCGTGCGGCTGGTGCCGCAGGTGGCGCGGACCGTCGGCGGGTGACCGGCCCGGTCCTGTCGGGGGTGCTCGCTACGGTCGGCCGATGAGCAGGGACATCCAGATCACCTTCGACGCCCGCGACCCGCGCGCGCTGTCGACCTTCTGGCGGGACGCGCTGGGCTACGTGCATCCCGCCCCACCCGGTGTCGAGCTGCCCGAGGGGGCCGACGCGCTGGCCGCGTGGGACGAGTTCCTCGAACGGGTCGGCGTACCGGAGGAGCGGCGCAACTCCAGCTCGGCCGTCGAGGACCCGGACGGGCGCGGGCCGCGGCTGTTCTTCCAGCAGGTCCCGGAGGACAAGGTCGCGAAGAACCGCCTGCACCTCGACGTCCGCGCGGCGCCCGGGCTGCAGGGCGACGAGCGGATGGCGGCCCTGGAGGCCGAGTGCGCGCGGCTCGTCGCGCTCGGGGCGGCCCGGGTGCGGCGCGACGAGCCCGCGCCGCCCCTGAGCGCCGGGTTCATCGTGATGACCGACCCCGAGGGCAACGAGTTCTGCCTGGACTGAACCCGCGGCGCAGGACCGACACCCGAGGCGCGGTGTCGGCCGTCCCGCGCGGCAGGGGGTACCGTCGATGCTGTTGCCCCGGACCCCCGGCGACGGCCCCCGTCGTCGAGTGGAGAGGCCGACATGGCCGACGTCCGCAGGCTCCCCGCACCGGTCACCGAGGTGTGGGACTGGCAGATGCGCGGCTCCTGCCGCGGCATGGACAGCGAGCTGTTCTTCCATCCCGACCGCGAGCGCGGTCCCGCACGGGCCGCCCGAGAGCGGCAGGCCAAGTGGGTGTGCCGGGGGTGCCCCGTCCTCGACCTGTGCCGCGAGCACGCGCTGGCGGTGCAGGAGCCCTACGGGGTGTGGGGCGGGCTGACCGCCGCCGAGCGCGACGAGCAGATCCGCGGCGACGTCGACCGGTCCGCCCTCGGCCGGCGTGGGTGACGCCGGGGGCGGCGACGCGCGCGCTGCTGGCCATCGACCGGTGCGGGACCGACGCGGCGCTCGCGGAGCGCATCTGCCGTGCGTGCATGGCCGGCCTCGACGTCGACGGTGCGGTCCTGTCCCTGCTGACCACGACCGGGTCCCGGACGACGCTGTGGGCCTCCGACGCCACGGCGGAGCTGATCGAGGAGCTGCAGTTCACGCTGAACGAGGGCGCGTGCATGGAGGCGGCGGCCACCGGCCGTCCGGTGCTGGTCCCGGACCTGCACCACGGCACCGAGACCGCGCGCTGGCCGGTGTTCGCCGCCGCGGTGGCCGAGCAGACGATGGTGAGCGCGCTGTTCGCGCTGCCGCTGCAGTGGGGCGCCGTCAACCTCGGCGTCCTGGACCTCTACCGGATCGACCCGGGCGGCCTCGACGCCGCGCAGTACCGTGACGCGCTCGGCGCCGCCGACCTGGCGGCGCTGATGATGCTCGGGCAGCGCACCGATCCCGGAACCTCCGGCGGGGCCGACCCGGCCGGGGGCGGCTGGCTGACCGAGGCCTCGGACCACCGGGCGGAGGTCCATCAGGCCACCGGGATGGTGCTCGCTCAGCTCGGGGTCGGCTCCGTGGAGGCTCTGGCGCGGATGCGCGCCCACGCGTTCGTCGAGCAGCGGCTGCTCGTCGACGTCGCCCGCGACGTCGTGGCGCGACGGCGGCGGTTCACCGAGGAGATGAGGTAGCACCGGTCACGGCCGACGGGCCCGTCCCGTGGACCAGGTGGTCGAGGGCCGGCAGGGCGTGCTCGACGGTCGCGGCGGCGGCAGCGGCGCTGCGCCGCGACGGTTCCGCGGCGTCGGAGCCGGGGTGACCAGCCCAGCGCCGGGCCGAGCCGGGTGGCCATGTCGGTGAGGATCTGCACGTGGTCGGCGTGCTCGAAGCCGAAGGGCAGCGCGAAGACCACCTCGTCGACGGCGCGGAAGCCGGCGTGGGCGATCAGCGTCTCGGCGATCTGGGCGGAGGAGCCCAGCACGTCGGGGGCGAAGAGCATGTTCGCCGGGCCCCGCGGCCGGGCCGTGCGCGGGGTGCGGGCCTCGACGTAGGCGGCGTACCTCGCCCGCTGCTCGGCCGTGGCGGTGTCGGTGGGGATGACGACCAGTCCCTGCGAGACCCGCGCCCGGTCCCCGGCGGGGTGCGCGGCGCGGAACGTCGCGATCTGGGCGGCCTGCAGCGCGGCGAAGTCGGTGTCGTCCGGGGTGGGGGCCTTGAGCACGCTGCTGGTCAGCAGCGACAGGCCCTGCTCGCCCGCCCACCGCGCCGAGCCGGGGCTCGCGGCGCCGAACCAGATCCGGTCGGCCGGCCCGGGGGAGTGCGGCTGCACGCGGTCGGAGAACTCCTCGATGCCCACCGTGCCGGAGAACGGGCTGGCGACCTCGCCGCGGATCAGCGCGACCAGCCGCGTCACGCGCTCGTAGGTGAGGTCCTCGGCGAGGCGCAGCGGGTTCTCCCGGCCCAGCGGCGTGACGGCGGTGCCCAGCTCGATGCGGCTCGTGCGCCGGGTCGCCGCGGCCATCACCGCGACGGGGGAGGAGATGCCGTACTGCAGGTGGCGGTGGCGCAGCCAGGCCCCGTCGAAGCCGAGCCGTTCGCCGAGCTCGATGACCTCGAGCGTGCTCTCGTGGCCGGCGCGGGGGTCGGCCCCGTCGAACGAGCCGACGGTGAGGAAGCCGAGCGTGCGCAGGGGGAGCGGCACGCCCACCGGCCTAGGCATCCGGGGCCGGGCGGAGCACCGTGGAACCGAGCACCCGGCACGCGAGCAGGGCCACCTCCACGTCGATCCGGCCCTCGGTCAGCGGGCGGCCGCGCACCTGCTCGGCGCGGCGGACGCGGTACTGGATCGTGTTGCGGTGCACGTGCAGCTCCGCGGCCGCGGCGGCGAGGCTGCCGCCGGTCGACAGGTAGACCCACAGGGTCTCGCGCAGCCGGGCGGCGGGCTCGTCGTCGTCGGCCAGGCCGCCCAGCGCGGCCCGCACCCAGGGCGCCGCGGAGGTGGGGTCGAGGGCGAGCAGCGCCAGCGGGCCGAGCAGCTCCGGGGTGGTGAGCCGCGGGCCGCGGCCCGCGGCGGCGGCGGCGACCTGCTGGCCCTGCCGCGCCTGCCGGTGCGAGCTGCGGAAACCCGCCGGGCCGGGGGCCGGGTCGCCGAGCGCGGCGAAGGTGCCGGGGGCGCCGAGCAGCACCTCGGTCACCGCGTCGGCCCGGATCGCCGACGCCGGGAACCACCCCCACAGCGTCGACGCGTCGGGGGCCACCACCAGCGGCGGCCGGACGCAGCCCAGCGCCGCGGCGATCCCCGGCACCAGGCGCTCGAGGCGGGGGTCGTCGACCTCCGGCCCGCACCACAGCACGGCGGCGACGTGGCCGGGCGCGAGGTCGTAGCCGGGGGCGGTGTCGGTGTCGGCCGGCCGGGAGGCGAGCAGGGCGGTGACCGTCGCGAGCCGGGCGGTGTTGCGCTGCCGGACCCAGCCGTCGCGCTCGGTCTGGTAGGCGGCGACGACCTCCTCGGACACCGCGTCGACGATGCTGAAGGTGACCGACGCCAGGTCCCGCGCCGCCGCCGCGACCTCGCGGGCCTCGGCGCTCGTCGCCGCGATGAGGTCGATGAGCTCGCGCTGGAACGCGGCCTGGCCCAGCCGGTAGGCGCGCAGCATCACCGAGATCGGGATGTTGCGCTGGGCCAGGTGCCGCGCGAGGTCGAGCCCGACGTCCGGGGCGCGGACCCCGGACACCGGCGCCCCCGAGCCCAGCACCTGCAGCCCCGCCCGGATCGTGTCCTGCACCGTGCCCGCCAGCACCGCGCGCAGGCGGGGGTCCCCGGCCAGCTCCGGCAGCGCGGCCGCGATCTCCTCGAGCACCCCCGCCACCAGCGCGGTGGAGTCGGCCAGCAGCCGCTGCGCCAGGTGGCCGAGGGTGTCCGACGCCGAGGGGGGCACGGGGCGGAATGTACGGCGGTCACGCGTCCGGGCGCGCCAGCGGCACGAAGTCGACCTTGTCGCGGACCCCGCAGTCGGGGCAGGTCCAGTCGTCGGGCACGTCCGCCCAGGACGTCCCGGCCGCGAGGCCCTCCGGCTCGTTGCCCTGCGCCACGACGTAGGTGTGGCCGCAGCCGGGGCAGCGGGCCGCCGCGACGTCGTCGCCGACGACGGGGGCCGCGGTGTCCGGGCCCGCGTCGACGGTGTCCGCGCCGGGCACCGGGTAGCGGGCCAGCAGCTCCGCCTCCCGCCCCGGCTGGAGGTTGGCGCGCCGCAGGTCCCCGTCGTAGTGCGCGACGACCAGCGGGTCCATCACCCGGCGGAACAGCGGCGGGACCACCGCGAGCGCCATCATCCCCGTGTAGCCGGTGGGCAGGACCGGGCTCTCCGGGAAGTCGCGCAGCGTCTGGAAGCGCCGGGTCGGGTTGGCGTGGTGGTCGCTGTGCCGCTGCAGGTGGTAGAGCAGCACGTTGGTGGCGATGTTGTTGGAGTTCCACGAGTGCGCCGGGGTGACGCGCTCGAAGCGGCGGCGGTCCGGCGCCCCGACCTGCTGCCGCAGCATCCCGTAGTGCTCCATGTAGTTGACCAGCTCCAGCAGCGTGAAGCCGAACACGGCCTGGATCACCAGGTACGGCAGGATCCCGGTCCCGAACGCGAGGACCAGCGCGCCCCACAGCACGACCGACATCAGCCAGGCGTTGAGCACGTCGTTGCGCAGCCGGTACGGGTGCTGGTCGCGGCGGGCGAACCGCTTGCGCTCCACCCGCCACGCGCTGCGCAGCGAGCCGACGACGGTGCGCGGCCAGAACGCGTAGAAGCTCTCACCCATCCGGCTCGACGCGGGGTCGTCCGGGGTCGCGACGCGGACGTGGTGCCCGCGGTTGTGCTCGACGTAGAAGTGGCCGTAGAAGCACTGCGCGAGCGCGATCCGGGCCAGCCAGCGCTCGACGGACTCCTTCTTGTGCCCGAGCTCGTGCGCGGTGTTGATGCCGATGCCGGCCACGGCGCCGAGGGTGAGCGCGAGCCCGACGTCGCCCGCCACACCCGCGTCGCGGGTCGCGATGAACCACATCCCCAGCACCAGCCCGACGTACTGCAGCGGCAGGAACGCGTAGGTGATCCAGCGGTAGTAGCGGTCCTCCTCCAGCGCCTGCATCACCTCCTCGGGCGGGTTGGAGTGGTCGCGCCCGGCCACCAGGTCGATCAGCGGCACGACCACGAGCACGACGAACGGGCCGAGCCACAGCGCGGCCGCCAGCCCCGTCCCCGCGTACAGGGCCATCGCCAGGAAGGGCAGCAGCGGGACGACCAGGCCGAGCGTCCAGAGGTGGCGCTTGTGGTCGCGCCAGGTGTCCTGGCCGTCGACCGGCCGTTCCAGTGCGTAGGTCCTCATGGCGGTCCTCCCCGGTGAGCCGTGCCGTCCCGCCGGGACGCTACGAGCGCAGCGCCCCCGCCCCATCGGGCTGCGGGACGAACCGCGGGCGCCGGTTTGGTCTCCAGCACGAACCCGGCGACGACGTCCACGGCGCCCGGTGCGGTGGACGTGATCGTCCGCGGACGCGGCGTCGATCGGCGGATAGCGCCCGCCCGTTCCGCCACCCGCGTGTCCCTGCTCCGCCGCGCGGCAGCGCCGTTCGTGCGAGGGCGTCCGTCGTCCGGGTTGCCCGGTGCGTCCGTCCGGGGGCTTCGACGTCGACCATCTGCATTCTGCGTAGTCGGTTGACTACAGTGAGATATCGAGTGAGTGACGCGAGCCCCTCGATGATCAGCAGGAGTGACCACGTCCATGCCGTCCCAGATCATTCCCGGCAGCCGTTTCGACCTCCTCCAGCCCGACCTCTACCTCGACCCGCACGCGCTGCTGCACACGATGCGCGAGCAGGAACCGGTGTACTTCGTCCCGGAGCTCGACTCCTGGATCCTCACCCGCTACGACGACGTCGGGGCCGCGCTGCGCGACCCCCGCTTCCACGCCGTGGAGGAGCACAAGAAGGTCGAGGCGCTGGCCGCGGACGCCCAGCGCGAGCTGGCCCCGCTGCGCCGGATCTTCACCGCGTGGGGCGGGCGCGACGACCCCGCGGCGCACGAGGTGTTCCTGCGGGCGGTGAAGAAGTACTTCACCCCGCGCCGCGTGCTCGACCAGCTGCCGGTGATCGAACGGGTGATGGACGAGCTGCTCGGCGCCGCACTGGCCCGGGGGCCGGTGGTCGACCTGGTGAACGACGTCGCGCACCCGCTGGCGATGTCGGTGGTGTGCGAGCTGCTCGGCATCCCGCGCGGCGACGTCGACACGGACCTGATGCTGCGGGCCTCCCAGTCGATCTCCGAGCTGCTCGAGCTGGGGGAGCCCGACCAGCTGGTCCGGTCGCAGGCCGGGATGCTGGAGATGGGCGAGTTCCTGGCCCCGCACGTCGACACCGCGCGCCGCGGCGCGGGGTCCGGGCTGCTCGACGTCATGGCCGGGCCGGGCACGACCCTGAGCTACAGCGACGCCGAGGTCGTCTCGCAGGGGATCATGTTCACCGTCGTCGGCTACCACACCACGGCGAACCTGCTGGCCAACGGCATCCAGCTGCTGTTCGACCACCCCGGGGAGCGGGCCCGGCTGCAGGCCGACCTGTCCCGGATCCCCGCGGCGTTCGACGAGATGATGCGGTTCCACGGGCCGGTCTCGACGATCCGCCGCATGGTCCTGGAGGACGTGCCGCTGCGCGGGCGGGTGATCCACCGCGGCGACACCGTGATGCTCGCGCTGCTCGCCGCCAACCGCGACCCCGCGGTGTTCGCCGACCCGGACGTGTTCGACATCGGCCGCCCGAACGCGCACCGCCACGTCGGGTTCACCGTGGGGCCCTACAGCTGCATGGGCCAGGCGCTGGCCCGGCTGGAGGGCGAGGTGTTCTTCCGGACGGTGCTCACCCGCTGCCCGGACCTGGCCCCGGCCGACCCGGCCCCGGACTGGACCGTGTTCCGGCCGCTCGGCCGGGAGCTGCGCACCCTGCGCGTGCACCCCGGCGGACGGGCGTAGCGGTGGAGCGGGTACTCGCCGCCATCGCCGAACGCCGCGCCGGGATCGACGCCCATCCGCTCTACCGCTGGATGGGCGGTGACGAGGCCCCGCTCGAGGAGCGGTTCGTCTTCGCGCCGCTGTTCGCCAACTTCATCCTCGGCTTCCGGGACATGAACCGCTGGTTCATGCGCTACCCGCGGCCGCGCGACGCCTACGAGGAGGCCATCAACCGGCACACCGAGGAGGACGAGACCCACTCCGCGCTGTTCCTGGAGGACTGGGCCGAGCTCGGCCTCGACGAGCACCTGGGCTGGGGCGTCGAGGACACCGTCGCCTGGTACTACGCGGCGCCGGAGACCGAGGTGTTCCGGCGCTACGCGATGCGGATCCAGCAGATGTGCGTCGAGACGACCGACCCGCTGGTCCGCTACGGGTTCCTGGAAGCCATCGAGACCTGCGGGCACGTGTTCTTCGGGCACACCGCTCCGCTGGCCGCGGAGCTCGCGGCCCGCACCGGCACCGCGCTGCGCTACTTCGGGCCCTACCACCTGGACCGGGAGACCGGCGGCCTGATCGACGCCGAGGACCTGTTCGAGTCGGCCGTGCTGACCGACGCGCAGTGCGCGGAGTCGCTGCGGCTGGTGCACGAGGTCTTCGACATGTTCACCGACAAGAACGACCACCTGCTCGCCTACGCCCGGCGGGTCACCACGAGCCGCACCGTGCCGAGCCCGGCGGCGGACCTCCGCCGCCGGGCCACCACGGTGGCGGCTCCCGCCCCGGCTCCCGCCCCGGCTCCCGCCCCGGACCCCGTCCCGTCCGAGGGGCACCGCCCCGTCGCCGACCGGCTCGCCGAGCGGATGGCCGAGCTGCGCGACCACCCGTTCCCGGCCTGGATCTCCGGCGGCGGCGGGTCCGCCGCCGACCGGCTGACGGCGTTCCTGCCCCTGTGGATCCCGGACATCATGGGCTACGCCGACCTGATGACCTACGCGCTCACCTACCCGGACGCGGCGACGGCGCCGCAGCGGGCGCTCAACCGCCGGGTGCGCCTGCTCGCCTCGCACCACCGCCTGTTCGCCCGCGACGCCGCGGCCCTGGACCTCGACGGCCGGCTGGCGCTGACCGCGGGGGAGACGCTGCGCCTGCTCGGGTACGCCCCGCGCACCGACCTGCAGCGCCGCAGCGCGGCCGCGTTCGTCACGGCCGCCTACCGGCACCGGAGCCCGGTGGTGCGGCACTGGCTGGTGGAGGCGCTGCAGGGCAGCGGGGAGGCGTTCTTCCACCACGGCGGCCTGCTCGCCGGGGAGCTGGAGGCCCGCGACGGGATCCGGCTCGACTACCTCGCCGACCGCCACCGCCTCGCCCACCCGCGGCTCCCGCCCGACCCGGAGGCCGACGCGGTCGTGTTCACCCGGCTCCCGGTGACGGCGGCGGAGCGCGACGGCGCGATCCGGGTCGTCGACACCGTCTTCGACCGGCTGCGCGAGCAGTTCGACCAGTCGCTGCGCCTGGTCGGGGCGGCCTGACTCAGGTCTCCGACAGCGCGGCCGAGAACCCGAGCAGGGGCGTCATCTCCGGGCCGGGCAGCGCCGGGCCCCACAGGAAGCCCTGGCCGAAGCGGCAGCCGAGGGCGCGCAGCTGCTCGGCCTGCTCGACGGTCTCGATCCCCTCGGCGACGGCCTCCAGCCCGAAGGCGTCGACGATCGCCAGTATCGCCGCGGCGACCCGGTGCTGCTGCGGGTCGGAGTCGAGCCCGGTGATCAGGGAGCGGTCGATCTTGACGATGTCGAGGAACATCCGGCGCAGGTAGCCGACCGAGGAGTAGCCGGTCCCGAAGTCGTCGATGGCGACGCCGACCCCGGCGACCCGCAGCTGGTCGAGCGCCGCGATGGTCTCGGCGTCCTCGCCCATCAGCTGGGACTCGGTGACCTCCAGCGTCAGGTCCGTGGCCGGGACCCCGTGCTCGGCGAGGCACCGCAGGACCCCGTCGGCGAACAGCGGCGTGCGCAGCTCCGCGGGCGAGACGTTGACGTGCAGCGAGAACCCGGCCGCCCGCGGCGACGTGGCCCGCCACCGCGCGAGCTGCCGCACCGAGGTCCGCAGCACCCAGCGGTCCAGCGCCGTGATCAGGCCGGTGTCCTCGGCGACGCCGATGAAGTGGGCGGGGGCGAGCAGCCCGCGCTGCGGGTGCTCCCAGCGGACCAGCGCCTCGACCCCGGTCGTGTAGCCCGAGACCAGGTCGACGATGGGCTGGTAGTGCACGACGAGCTGCCCGTCCGCGATCGCGTGGCGCAGGTCCTCGGCCATGCGCACCCGCGACAGCGCCGCCGCGTGCATCCCGGGCTCGAAGATCTGGACCGAGCCCCTGGCGCCGTTCTTCGCCGCGTACATCGCGGTGTCGGCGTCGCGCAGCAGGGTGTCGGCGTCCTGGCCGCGCACCGCGAAGCACACGCCGATGCTCGCGCTCACCCAGCACGAGCGCTCCCCGGCCTGGACGGGCGCCTGCAGCGACGCCCGGATCCGCTCGGCCATCGACAGGACCTGCTCGGGGGTGGCGTCCAGGACGACGAGGGCGAACTCGTCGCCGCCGAGGCGGGCGACGGTGTCGGCGTCGCGGACGACCTGCCGCAGCCGGTGGCCGATCTCGATGAGCAGCAGGTCGCCGACGCTGTGGCCGAAGCTGTCGTTGACCGCCTTGAACCCGTCGAGGTCCAGCAGCAGCACGGCGGGCGGGGCGGCGCCGCGGTCGGCGCGGGCCATCGCCCGGCCGATCCGGTCGCCGAGCAGCGTCCGGTTCGCGAGCCCGGTCAGCGGGTCGTAGAGCGCGAGCCGCTCCAGCTGCTGCTGGGCCTGCTCCAGCTGCAGGGTCCGCTCTGTGACGCGGGCCTCGAGGTCGCGGTTGAGCGCCTGCAGCTCCTCGGCCAGCATGTTGACCCCGACGATCACCGCGTCGATCTCGTCCGAGGCGGGGGACGGCGTCATCCGGGCCCCCCGGTCGCCCGCCGCCAGCTCGAGGACCAGCTCCACCAGCTGGTCGAGCCGGCCGTCAGGCGGGGTCGCCATCGTGCAGCCACGCCACCGCGGCCGTCTCGGAGGTGAAGAACCGGGTCGGCACGGGCACCGAGCTCACGCCCATGGCGAAGTTGGCGAGGACGCGGTCGACCGGGGATCGCCCGAGCAGCGCGATCCGCGACGCCGAGCACCGCCGCCGGAAGGTCATCCGCGCGTCCCGCGACAGCGTCGCGGTGCCCCGCATGTCCACGAGCAGCGGCCGCTCGCGGTCGGCGTTGGTCATGTCGACGAGCCCCATCGCCTGCTGCGCGAGCCGTCCGGTGATCTGCAGGCCCTCGGCCCAGCTGAGCCGGACGATGCCCGACGGGTCGACCCGCACCGTCATCACGTGACCCGGATCCGCGGTGCCGCTCACCATCTCGGTCACGGTGCGGACCCCCCTCGGGTGTCGTACGGGTGCGCGGACGGGCGTCGCGACTCCCTCTGGCCATCGGGCCTGACCCCGAGGACGTTATCCGGCCGACGACGGCATCACCTGTTCGAGCCGTGCTCACGGCCGGTCCGGGCCGCCGTGAGGACCTCCTCACCGGGCGGCGCCGGCGTTCGTCACGTGCCGGCAACACGCGCTTCCTACGGTGCACCGGTGACCGACCCGGAACCGGACAGCGTCAGATCGGTCTGCTCCTACTGCGGCGTCGGGTGCGGGATGGTGCTGCAGATCGGCCGCGACGCCGCCGGGGTGCGGCGCGTCGAGCGGGTCACCGGCGACCGGGAGCACCCCGCCAACCGCGGCCGGCTGTGCACCAAGGGCGCCACCCTCGCCGAGACGGTCGACGTGCCCGGACGGCTGCGCACCGCGCTCGTCCGCCCCGCCCGCGGCGCGGAGCCCGAGCCCACCCCCGTCGACGACGCGATCGCCACCACCGCGCGGCGGCTGCGCGCGGTCCTCGACGAGCACGGCCCCGACGCGCTGGCCCTCTACGTCTCGGGCCAGATGACGCTGGAGGCCCAGTACCTGGCCACCAAGCTGGCCAAGGGGTTCTGGCGGACCACCTGGATCGAGTCGAACTCGCGGCTGTGCATGGCCAGCGCGGGCGCCGGCTACGCGCAGTCGCTCGGCTCCGACGGCCCGCCCGGCTCCTACGACGACCTCGACCACGCCGACGTCTTCCTCGTCACCGGCGCCAACATGGCCGACTGCCACCCGGTCCTGTTCCTGCGCCTGATGGACCGGGTCCGGGCGGGCGCGAAGCTGATCGTCGTCGACCCGCGGCGCACGGCGACCGCCGCCAAGGCCGACCTGTTCCTGCAGATCCGGCCGGGCACCGACCTCGCCCTGCTCAACGGCCTGCTGCACCTGATCGTCGAGAACGGGCACGTCGACGCCGGGTTCGTCGCCTCCTGCACCGACGGGTGGGAGGCGATGGGGGAGCTCCTCGCCGACTACCCGCCGTCGACGGTCGCGCGGATCACCGGCCTCGCCGAGGACGACCTGCGCACCGCGGCCCGCTGGATCGGCGAGGCCGGCGAGTGGATGAGCTGCTGGACGATGGGGCTCAACCAGAGCACCCACGGCGTGTGGAACACCAACGCGCTGTGCAACCTGCACCTGGCGACCGGGGCGATCTGCCGCCCGGGGTCGGGCCCGTTCTCGCTGACCGGGCAGCCGAACGCCATGGGCGGGCGCGAGATGGGCTACATGGGGCCGGGGCTGCCGGGGCAGCGCTCGGTGCGCGTGGACGCCGACCGCGCGTTCGTCGAGGACGCCTGGTCGCTGCCGCCCGGCACGCTGCGCGGCGACGTCGGCACCGGCACCGTCGACATGTTCGGGCGCATGGCGGCCGGGGAGATCCGGGCCTGCTGGGTGATCTGCACGAACCCGGTCGCGTCGGTCGCGAACCGGGGCTCCGTGGTCGCCGGGCTGCAGGCCGCGGAGTTCGTCGTCACGCAGGACGCCTACGCCGACACCGAGACCAACGCCCACGCCGACGTCGTGCTGCCCGCGGCGACGTGGGCCGAGGTCGACGGCGTGATGGTCAACTCGGAGCGGTCGCTCACCCTGCTGCGCCGGGCCGTCGACGCGCCGGGGGAGGCGCTGCCGGACTGGGCGCTGATCGCCCGGGTGGCCTGCGCGATGGGCTACGCCGACGCGTTCACCTACGCCGACGCCGAGGAGGTGTTCGAGGAGATCCGCCGCTTCGCGAACCCGGCCACCGGCTACGACGTCAGCGGCGTCACCCACGAGCGGCTGCGGGCCTCCCCGGTCCAGTGGCCCGCGGGTCCCGGGTCGGCCGACCGGAACCCGATCCGCTACCTCGGCACGGGACCGCGCCCGCGGTTCGCCACCCCGTCCGGCCGGGCCGCGTTCCTGCCCCGCCCGCACCTACCGCCCGCCGAGCTCCCCGACGACGACTTCCCGTTCGTGCTCAACACCGGCCGCGTGCAGCACCAGTGGCACACCCGGACCAGGACCGGCCGGGTCGCCGCGCTGAACCGGCTGGACCCCGGCCCGTTCGTCGAGATCCACCCCGACGACGCCCGCGGGCTCGGCGTCGCGGACGGCGACGCGGTGGCGCTGGAGTCGCGGCGCGGGCGCGCGGTGCTGCCCGCGGTGGTCACCGACCGGGTGCGGCCGGGCGGCTGCTTCGCCCCGTTCCACTGGAACGACCTGTTCGGCGCGGACCTGGCCGTCAACGCCGTCACGAACGACGCGGTCGACCCGGTGTCGCTGCAGCCGGAGTTCAAGGCGTGCGCGGTGTCGCTGGTGCGGGTCGGACCGGCACCCGCCCGGCCCGACACCGCCGCCGGCCCGACGGCCGACCTGGTGGCCGCGCTGGGGCTGGCCGACGAGCGGGCGCCGGAGCTCACCGCGTCCGAGCGCCGGTACCTGGCGGGGTTCCTCGCCGGGGTGGGCCCCGCGCCCGCCTCCGTCCCGGTGCTGCCGCGCGGCGCCCCCCTCGGCCCCGGCACGGCGCTGTGGGTCGACGGGCTGCTCGCCGGGACGTTCTCCCGCGCCCCCGCCCCCGCCCCGGCCCCCGCCCCGGACACCGACGCCGGGCGTCCGCTGCTGGTGCTGTGGGCGTCGCAGACGGGCCACGCGGAGGGGGTCGCGGCGGTCGTCGCGGACCGGCTGACCGCGGCCGGGCTCGCGCCGCGGGTGCGGAGCATGGGCGGGTGCGGCCCCGACGACGTGCCCGCGCACGCCGACCTGCTGATCGTCAGCTCCACGTTCGGCGACGGCGACGCCCCCGACGTCGGCGCGGCGTTCTGGGCGGCGCTCGCCGATCCCGCCCGTGCCCCGTTCGACGACGTCCGGTTCGCCGTGCTGGCCCTCGGCGACTCCGGCTACAGCGACTTCTGCGGCCACGGCCGCCGCCTCGACACCCGCCTGGGCGAGCTCGGCGGCACCCGGCTGCTGCCGCGCGTCGACTGCGAGCCCGACGACGACCCGGCCGCGTCGTGGCCCGATCGGGTCCACGCCGCGCTCACCGGCGGGGCCTGCGCCCCGGCCACCGACGCGGCCCCGCCCGTCGCCCCCGCCCGTCGCCGGACCCCCGCCGCCGAGCCGTCCCGGCTCACCGGCAACCGCCTGCTCAGCCTGCCCGGCTCGGCGAAGGAGGTCCGCCGCTTCGGCATCGACATCGGCGACGCGCCCTACGAGGTCGGCGACGCGCTGAGCGTGCGCCCCGCCAACCACCCCGAGCTCGTGGCGGAGTGGCTCGCGCTGACCGGCCTGCCCGCCGACGCCCCCGTCGACCTCGGCGGGGAGGTGGGGGAGACGCCGTTCGGCGAGGCGCTGCGCCGCCACCTCGACATCACCCGGATCACCACCGGCCTGCTCGGCTTCGTCGCCGACCGCGCCGCCGACCGCGAGCTCAAGGACCTCACCCGGCAGGGCAACCGCGTCGAGCTCGCGAAGTGGAGCTGGGACCGGCACGCCGCCGACGTCGTCGCCGAGTACCCGGTGCGGGCCGGCGCGCAGGAGTGGGCCGACGTCCTCGGGCGGCTCGCCCCGCGGCTGTACTCGATCTCCTCGAGCCCGCTGTCGAGCCCGCGCGAGGTCGGCCTGACGGTCTCGGTGGTGCGCTTCGCCAGCCGCCGCGGCGCGGCGCGGCGCGGGGTGTGCTCGACGTTCCTCGCCGACACCCCCGGCGAGCACGCGGTCCCGGCGTCGGTCCGGCCGTCACCGGGGTTCCGGCCGCCGGCCGACCCGTCGACGCCGATGGTCATGGTGGGTCCCGGGACCGGCGTCGCGCCGTTCGTCGGCTTCCTGGAGGAGCGCCGCGCCCGCGGCCACACCGGGCGGAACTGGCTGTTCTTCGGCGAGCAGCGCCGGGCCACCGACTTCTACTACCGCGACGAGATCGAGGGCCACCGCGCCGACGGCAGCCTGCACCGGCTCGACCTCGCGTTCTCCCGCGACCAGCGTGCGAAGGTCTACGTGCAGGACCGCATGCGCGAGCACGGCGCCCGGCTGTGGAGCTGGCTGCAGGACGGCGCCCACCTCTACGTCTGCGGCGACGCGTCGCGGATGGCGAAGGACGTCGACCGGGCGCTGCGCGACGTCGTGGCCGCCCACGGCGGGCTCGACGAGGAGCGCGCCGGCGCCTACGTCGAGCAGCTGGCCGCGGAGCGGCGCTACGTGCGCGACGTCTACTGACCGCAGGTCGTCAGGGGGCGCAGCCGGTGGCGGTGCCGGGCGCGGTGGCGGGGTTGGCGGCCAGTGCCCGGATGAACTGCTCGAAGCGCGGGTCGTCGGGGGAGTCCAGGGCCAGGCGGTGGTTCCAGGCCTGCAGCGAGATCGGGGCGTCGAGCCCGGGGTAGGGCGACATCAGCAGGTCGTCGCCGTCGGTCACCCGGTTCGCGGCGAGCGCCTGCACCGTCCCCGGCGCGGTGCGGGCGGGGTCGTAGGTGATCCACACCGCGCCGCGCTCCATGGCCCCGAGCGCCTCGGCGTCGGGGATCGGGTCGGGATGAGCGACGCCGTCGCAGGCCGCGGCCGTCGGCCCGACCGCGCCGCTCACCGGCGGATCGCCCGGGCCCGGCCCGATCACGATCCCGGGGATCCCGGTGGACGGGTCGGGCTGCTCCGCGGACGGGGTGAACGACGCCAGCTCGCGCTCGGCGTCGGACGGGATCAGGGTGCCCACCGCGACCGACCCGAACGACACCGCGGCCAGCACCAGGATCAGCGGCCCGCCGTAGCGCGACCACCCGCTCGCGGGCGGGTCGTCCTCCGGGGAACGGGGCGGATCGCTCGGTCGGGACACCGGACCAGGTTCCCACGCCCCCGGTCCCGGCCGGCCGGGGTGACCCGGTCGGTCAGGCCGGGCCGGGCAGCACGCCGGTGGCGACCAGCTGCTCGGCCACCACGACGAGCTTGCGGTTCACCGACTGGGACGCCGCCGAGAGCCGGGCGAAGGCCGCCTCAGCGGTGATCCGGTGCCGCTCCATGAGGATCCCCTTGGCCTGGCCGATGACGTCGCGGCGGTCCAGCGCCGCCCGCAGCTGCGCCGTGCGCTGGCTCTCCGCCATCGCGAGCACCGCCTGCGTCGCGAGGACCCGCGCCACCAGCTCCGCGCGCTGGTCGAACGCGCCCGCGGAGGTGGCGTAGAGGCTCAGGGCCCCGAGGCAGCGGTCGTCGATCTGCAGGGGCAGGCACAGCATGCTCTCCACGCCCAGGCCGCGGGCGCCGCCGCGGAACTCGGGCCAGCGGTGGTCGGCCGCCATGTCCTCGATGTGCACGACCACCTGCTTGCGCGCCGCCGTCAGGCACGGGCCGTGGCCGAGGTGCCGCTGCAGCTCGTCGAGCTCCAGGGGGATCGACCCGGCCGTCGCCATCGGGGTGAGGTGCCGGTCGGTGTCGGCGACGATGATGCCGGCGCAGGTCGTTCCGGGGACCGTCGCCACGGCGACGTCGGTGATCGCGCCGAGGGTGCTCGACACGTCGGCGTGCTCCACGCGCAGACCTCGGGCGATGTGGTCCGCGACCGACCAGATCTCGTCCTGGTCCTGCGGGGGAGCAAGCATGTCCGGGGATGTGCTCATGGGACTCCTCGTCGCGGCTGACGGTGTGGGGTACCCGCTCGCGGACCCCCTCATGCGCGGCCTGCGGAGGGGGTCGACCTGTCCTATGGTCGACGCCGGGCCGCTGCCTCAGTGGGCCCTCCGGTGCAGACAGGCGCCTCCCGCACGTCCTCAGTGGAGCCGTCATGTCCCGATCACGAGTGTGTCCCCGATGACCGACCAGCTGCCGCGGCTGCGCCGGCGCCCCGACGTCCTGCTGTTCCGCCCGCCCGGCGTGTACCGCGCGCAGAGCGACTCGGCGGTGCTGGCCGAGGCGATCCGGCGCGGCGGCTACGCGCTGGGCCGCCACGTCCTCGACGTCGGCACCGGCTCCGGCGCGCTCGCGCTGGCCTCGGCCCGGGCCGGCGCCGCGTCGGTCACCGCCGTCGACCTGTCGCTGCGGTCGGTCCTGGCGACGTGGGTGAACTGCCACCTGCACGGGGCGCGGGTCTCGGTGCGCCGCGGCGACCTGTTCGCCCCGGTGTCCGGGCGGCGGTTCGACCTGATCGTCGCGAACCCGCCGTACGTGCCCGCGGAGACCGACGTGCTGCCCCGGCATACGCGGGCGCGGTGCTGGGACGGCGGCGTCGACGGCCGGATCGTCGTGGACCGGATCTGCGCGGGTGCGGGGGAGCGGCTCACCCGCGGCGGGGTGCTGCTGATGGTGCACTCCGCGGTGTGCGGCGCGGAGGCGACGATCGACCGGCTCACCGACGCCGGGATGAGCGCGTCGGTGGTCATGCGGGCGTCGATCCCGTACGGCCCGGTGATGCGGGAGCGCGCCGCGATGATGGAGCGCCGCGGCCTGACCGGGCCGGGCGAGGACGTGGAGGAGCTGGTCGTGGTGGAGGGTCGTCGTGCCGGGTGAGCCCGGGGAGGTCACCCGGCGCGAGGTCGTCCTGACCGAGGAGGGCCCGGTGCTCGTCGCCGGCCCGGTCGAGGTCGTCCTGCCGGACGGCAGGCGGGTCACCTCCGACCGGCCCGTCACCGCGCTGTGCCTGTGCCGCCGCAGCCGCCGCTACCCGATCTGCGACACCAGCCACCGCACCCGCACCCGCACGAGAGAGGACGCCTGATGCTCAGCGCGACCGCACCCCCGGCCGTCACCTCCCCGCCGCTGCCCGCCCCCCGCGGCCCGGTCTCCGCCGCCGTGCTCGACGCGCTGCGCGGCGGGCCGGCCCCCGCGGTCGACGTCACCGGCGCCGACCCCTACGGCGACGACGTCCAGCTCGCCCTGCACTGCTGCTACGAGCTGCACTACCGCGGCTTCGACGGCGTCGACGACGACCTGGAGTGGGACCCCGCGCTGCTCGCCCTGCGCGGTGACCTGGAGCGGCTGTTCCTCGGTGCGCTGCGGGCCGACCTCGAGCCCGGCGACGACGTGGCGGCCGAGGTCGACGCGCTGCTCGTGGAGCCGGTGGGCCCCGACGTCGTCGGCGTCTCGCACCACCTGCGTCGCGACGGCGAGCTGTGGCAGCTGCGCGAGTACGTGGCGCACCGCTCGGTCTACCACCTCAAGGAGGCCGACCCGCAGGCCTGGGTCATCCCGCGGCTGTCCGGCCCGGCGAAGGCCGCGCTGGTCACCGTCGAGCACGACGAGTACGGCGGCGGCGACCCCGACCGCATGCACGCCCGCCTGTTCGCCGACATGATGCGCGAGGTCGGCCTGGACGACGCCTACGGCCACTACGTCGACGCGGTGCCCGCCGAGACCCTCGCCGAGGTCAACCTCATGTCGATGTGCGGGCTGCGGCGCAGCCTGCGCGGCGCGCTTGTCGGGCAGTTCGCCGCGGTCGAGCTGACCTCGTCCCCCGGCTCCGAGCGGCTGGTCCGGGCCATGCGCCGGCTCGGCTGCGGCCCGGCGGCGATCGCGTTCTACGACGAGCACGTCGAGGCCGACGCGGTGCACGAGCAGATCATCCGGCGCGGGGTGCTGGGCCCGATGCTCGCCGCGGAGCCGGCACTGGCCGCCGACGTCGTGTTCGGCATCCGGGCCTTCCTGCTCCTGGGCGACCGGCTCTCCGCCCGCCTGCTCGACGCGTGGTCGCGCGGGGAGTCGAGCCTGCGGCGCCCGCTAGACGAGCGCCCCGCCGGGTAGGCGACGAGGATCGGGGGATGGCCACCCCCACCGTCCTGGTCTCCGGGGCGAGCATCGCCGGGCCGACCGTCGCGTACTGGCTGCACCGGCACGGCTGGGCGACCACCGTCGTCGAGCGGTTCGACGGGCTGCGCGAGGGCGGGCAGAACATCGACGTCCGGGGCGCGGCCCGCGAGGTCCTGCGCCGGATGGGCCTGGAGGACGCCGTCCGCGGCGCGGGCACCGGCGAGCTCGGTCTGGAGTTCGTCGACGGGGCGGGGCGGACGCTGGCGGCGTTCCCGGCGGGGGAGTCCGACACCGGCGGGGCCACCGCCGAGCTGGAGATCCTGCGCGGCGAGCTGTCCCGGCTGGTGCACGAGCGCACCACCGCCGACACCGAGTACCTGTTCGGCGACCGGATCGTCGCCCTCGACGAGCGGCCCGACGGCGTCACCGTCATCTTCGCGCACGGCCCGGCCCGAACCTTCGACGTCGTGGTGGTCGCCGAGGGGCTGACGTCGCGGACCCGGGCCATGGTGATGCCCGACGCCGGGATCGACGACCTCGGTCTCTACACCGCGTACCTGACGATCCCGCGCACCGCCGACGACACGCGCTGGTGGCGCTGGTACACCGCCCCCGGCGGCCGCACCGTCAACCTGCGGCCCGACAACCTCGGCACCACGCGGGCGTCGGTGAGCTTCCTGTCCGACGTCCGCGGGCTGGAGGACCTCGACCGCGCCGACCAGGTCCGGCTGCTGCGCCGCCACTTCGCCGACGCGGGTTGGGAGACCCCGCGCGTGCTCGCCGCGCTCGGGGACACCGCGTTCTACTTCGACACCGTCGGGCAGATGCGGCTGCCGACGTGGAACCGCGGGCGCGTCGTCCTCGTCGGCGACGCCGCGTACTGCGCGTCGCCGGTCAGCGGCATGAGCACCAGCCTCGCGCTCGTCGGCGCCTACGTGCTGGCCGGTGAGCTGGGCGCCGCCGGGGGCGACCACCGCGCGGCCTTCGCCCGCTACGAGTCGACCATGCGGCCCTACGTCGCACAGGCGCAGGACCTGCCGCCCGGCACCCCGCGGCTCGCGCACCCCCGCACCCGTGCCGGGGTCGCGGCCCTGCGCACGGCGGTCCGGGTGGCCGGCAGCCCCGTCGGGAAGCGGGTCGCCGGGCTCGCGGGCGGCCTGTTCTCCCCGCCCGCCGACCGGATCGCCCTGCCCGCCTACGCGGGCTAGCCTTCCGCGCGTGCTGATCGCCCGGTCCGTCGGCCTGTTCGTGGTCGCCGCCCTGTTCGAGATCGGCGGGGCCTGGCTGGTCTGGCAGGGCGTGCGCGAGCACCGGGGGTGGGTCTGGATCGGCGCCGGGGTGATCGCGCTCGGCGCCTACGGGTTCGTCGCCACCCTGCAGCCCGACGCCCAGTTCGGCCGGATACTGGCCGCCTACGGGGGCGTGTTCGTGGCCGGGTCGCTGCTGTGGGGAGTGGTCGCCGACGGCTACCGGCCCGACCGCTACGACGTCGTCGGCGCGCTGGTCTGCCTGGCCGGGGTCGCGGTGATCATGTACGCGCCCCGGGCGGGCTGAGGCTCACCCGCCGGGACGCCAGCAGCGGAGCAGGACGGTGGTGCCGTCGTCGTCGTGGTGCAGCGTCACCGTGTCGGTGAGCGCCCGCATCATCGCGATGCCGCGGCCGCGGAACCGCGGGTCGGCGGGCGGGTCGCGCCAGCGGCCGCGGTCGGTGACGGTGACCTCGACGCAGACCCGGTCGTCGTCGTCGACCTCACGGGCGAGCAGGACGATCGCGTCGGGTGCGGTGGTGGGCTCGGCGTAGGCGTGGTCGATGCAGTTCGCGACGGCCTCGCTCGCGGCGAAGACGAGGTCCTGGGCCACGTCCTCGGGCCACGGGAGCGGGGCCAGCCAGGCGCCCAGCGCGGCACGGGCGGCGGCGGCGGAGGTGGGCTCGGCGGGCAGCAGCTGCCGCAACGGTTCGCCCATGGGGAGCCAGTGCCCGTTCGCGGCCGCGCCTGAACATCGACCGTCGCGCGCGGTCGGGGAACGGGCCCTAGAGTGCGGAGTCGCGGAACGACGGTGGAGGACTCACGTGGCTCAGAACGGCGGTCCGGCCTCGACGGTCGCCGTGCGCGTCGTGGAGCACGCGGCCGGGGTGCGCGGGATCGTCGTGACCGGCGAGCTCGACGCGGCGGAGGCCGCCGACGTCGAGGCCGCAGCGGTCGGACTGCTCACCGGCGGCACCAGCGCGGTCGTGGTCGACCTGGGCGGCGTGCGGTACTTCGGTTCACGCGGCCTCACCGCCCTGCTGCGCGTGCAGCAGGCGGCGGTGCGGTCGGGGGTGGGGCTGCGCGTGGTCACCGGGGAGGGGAACCGCCCGGTGATCCGGCCGCTGACGATCACCGGGCTCGACCGCGAGCTCGCCGTGTACCCGACGCTCGCGGCCGCCCTCGGCCCCTAGCGGATCAGGCCCGCCGGGACTGGTCGTTCGGGGCCTCGGCCCGGTCGGTGTCGGCGTCGTAGCTGCGCGCCAGCGCGGTGAGCTTCTCGGTGAAGTCGTGCGCGGCGACCGCCGGGTCGGCGGCGCGACCGGCGGCCAGGCCGAGCAGGAACACGGTGGACGCTGCTGCGGAGCCGTCGACGTTGTCGCGGACGAGCGCGTCGAGCTCGGCGGCCGCGTCGAGGCCCTGCACGCCCTCGGCCGCGTCCTCCAGGCCGAGTTCGGTGCGGGCCGCGGTGAGCCATTCGGCGGTGCGGGTGTCAGACACGGGGTGCTCCCAGTTCGCGTTGGATTCCGTCGACGGTCTGGTTGCCGAGCTTCTCGAACTCGAGCTGCATCAGCGGACTGCCGAGCTTGGCGACGCCGTGCAGGACCACGGTGGCGTCGTAGGTGATCTCGGACCCCTCCGGCGCCGGACGCACGGTGATGACGTCGGTCGCGGTGGCGGTCTTGTTCTCCCCGACCAGCTCGAGGCCCTCGCCGTCGAGCCGGGTCAGGCGGTAGTCGAGCTCGGTGGTGGACCCGAGGATCTTCGAGGTGTTGTGCCAGGTGGCACCCACCTGCACCGGGCCGGCGTCGGTGCGGACGCAGGTCTGCGTGCCCGGGTCCCACGCCTCGGCGTGCGCGAAGTCGGCGAGGTACTCGATCGCCTTCGCGGGCTCGGTGGTGACGGTGAAGGTGCGGACGACGTGGACCATCAGGCGGTTCCGCCGATGTCGGTCGAGGGGGCCTTCGGGGTGACCGACTGCGGGGCCGCGTCGACGTCCCCGCGCCAGCTGCCGCCGGTGCCGCCCGCCTCGATGAACTCCTTGAAGTTCTCCATGTCGCCCTTGACGCGGCGCTGCACGATGCCCAGCGCGTCGCCGACCTTCTCGACGACGCCCTCGGGCTCGTGGTCGAGCTGCAGCGTGACGCGGGTGGTCGCGTCGTCGAGGCGGTGGAAGGTGACCACACCGGCCTGGTGCGTGCCGTTCTCGGTCGTCCACGCGATGCGCTCGTCGGGGTGCTGCTCGGTGATCTCGGCGTCGAACTCGCGCTCGACCCCGGCGATCCGCGTGACCCAGTGGGTCCGGGTGTCGGTGAGCTGGTCGATGCGCTCGACGCCGTCCATGAAGCGCGGGAACGACTCGAACTGGGTCCACTGGTCGTAGGCGGTGCGGACCGGGACCGCAGCGTCGATGCTGTGCGTGACGTTGGTGCTCATGACACCCGGATGCCCGGGCCGCAATCGCGTCAAACGCTGCTCAACTCACACACGTCGGAGGGGTTCGACGTAGCTCCCGTCGACGAACAGCTCCGACTCCTGGGAGAGCCCGCCCAGGTCCGGGCTGACCTTGAGCCGCAGCGAGTGGTCACCGACCGGGAACGTCTCCTCGGCCGTGAAGGTCCACTTCCGGTCCTCCTCGATGACCTTCCCGTCGAGCGTCACGGTCCACTTCCCCATGAGCGTGACGTCGAGGTTGAGCTCGTGCGGCGTGCCGTCGAGCTCGAAGCGCCAGCTGTTGTTCGCATCACCCATGCCCACGGATCCTGGCCGAGGATCCCCGTTCCCGCACGGCGGGCCCTACGGTGGCCGCATGGCCGGGACGGGATGGGTGCGACCGTGGGTGCAGCTGGTCGAGATCTCGTGGTCGGCGCCGGTGGTGATCGCGTACCGGACCGTCGGGATGGTGGCCGGCGGGTGGCCGCCGAGCCCGGGGGCGCGCCGCGAGTACCGGCGGATGGTGCAGGAGAAGGTCGAGGGCTTCGCCCAGGCCGCCGTGGTGGCCGTGACGACCCCGCCCAGGGACACCGCGCGGCTCGTGGGTGACGTCCTCGCGCCCGTCCACCGGCGGGTGGTGGCCAACCGCCGCCGCCTCGCCCGCTAGCGGCGCGGCGGGACCGGCACGCGCTGCAGGTCCCGCGCCACGACGATCTCCCCGCCGAACGCCGCCGCGGCCTCCTCGCCGAACCGGTCGGGGTCGGGGTAGCGCTGGGAGAAGTGGGTGAGCACCAGCGTGCCGACCCCGGCGCGGGCGGCGACGGCCCCGGCCTGGCCCGCGGTGAGGTGGCCGTAGGCGTGGGCCAGGTCGGCGTCGGCGTCGAGGAAGGTCGACTCGATCACCAGCAGGTCGACGCCTGCGGCGAGCGCGTGCACGCCGTCGCAGAGCCGGGTGTCCATGACGAACGCCGCCTTCTGGCCGGGCCGCGGCTCGCTCACCTGGTCGAGGGTGACGCCGTGCATCGACCCCGTGCGCTGCAGCTCCCGGACCGCGGGCCCGCGGATGCCGGCGGCGGCGAGGCGGTCGGGCAG
The DNA here is from genome assembly GCF_014235185.1 of Pseudonocardia petroleophila. NCBI lineage: Bacteria > Bacillati > Actinomycetota > Actinomycetes > Pseudonocardiales > Pseudonocardiaceae > Pseudonocardia > Pseudonocardia petroleophila. The sequence continues at coordinate 3,480,023 of NZ_CP060131.1, forward strand.
CATGCGGCGCCCGTCGGGCTCGACGACGCGGTAGCCGTAGGACTCGATCCCGTGGTCGAGCCGGCGCACCTCGACGTGCGGGTCGTCGGCGACCGGCCCGTCGGCGGTGATCGGGTGCTCGTGCAGGTCGAGGACGTCGTGGAACGGGGTGGCGTGGCGCAGGCGGTCGAACCACTCCTGGCCGGACGCCGGGTAGTGGGCGTGCACGGGGCGCGCGACGCGGTCGAGCGAGAGGCGCTGGACCACCCCGGGCAGGCCCAGGCAGTGGTCGCCGTGGAAGTGCGTCAGGCAGATGCGGGTGATCGCGGAGGCGGCGACCCCGGCCAGCAGCATCTGCCGCTGGGTGCCCTCGCCCGGGTCGAACAGCAGGCCGTGGGCGTCCCAGCGCAGGAGGTAGCCGTTGTGGTTGCGGTGCCGTGTCGGCGCCTGGCTCGCGGTGCCCAGCACCACGAGCTCCCGCGCCGACACGGCGGTCACACTAGCGCGCTGCGGCGAACCGCTCCGCGGCGTCGGCCCAGTTCACGACGTTCCACCAGGCCTTCACGTAGTCCGGCTTCACGTTCTTGTACTGCAGGTAGAACGCGTGCTCCCACATGTCGAGCATGACGATCGGCACGACGCCGACCGGCACGTTCGCCTGCTGGTCCCACAGCTGCAGGATGTGCAGGCGCTGCCCGAGCGGGTCGTAGGCCAGCACGCCCCAGCCCGACCCCTGGATGGTGGTCGAGGCGGCGGTGAACTGGGCCTGGAAGGCGTCGAACGAGCCGAAGGTCTCGTCGATCGCGGCGGCCAGCTCGCCGGTGGGCTTCCCGCCGCCGTCGGGGGAGAGGTTCTTCCAGAACAGCGAGTGGTTGACGTGCCCGCCGAGGTTGAACGCGAGGGCCTTCTCCAGGCCCACGATCGCGCCGAACTCGCCGCTCTCGCGGGCGGCGGCCAGCTTCTCGAGGGTGTCGTTGAGGCCGTTGACGTAGGTCTGGTGGTGCTTGGAGTGGTGCAGCTCCATGATCTCGCCCGCGATGTGGGGATCCAGCGCGCCGTAGTCGTAGGGGAGGTCGGGAAGCGTGTACTCGGCCACGGGGTAGCTCCTTCGATCGTTTCTCTGGTGCCGCCATCTTGCAGTAGCCACCCGATCTCCGCCGGGTGCACCGGCTAGCGTGCGAGAGTGATCACCGCGGTGGTGTGGGACATGGACGGCACGCTGCTCGACTCGATCGACGCCATCGCCGCGGCCTTCGCGGCCGCGGCCGGGCGCGGGCCGATCCCGCCCGCCGAGGTGGAGCGGCTGTTCCGGCTGCCGACGCCGGAGGCGATCCTCGCCGACCTGACCGGGCGCCCGACCGGCGTCGACGCCTTCTACCGCGCGCTCGCCGCCGAGGCCGCGCACGTCCGGCCGTACCCGGGGATCCGCGTGGCGCTCACCGCGCTCACCGTGCCGACGGGGGTGTTCACCGGGTCGAACGCGGTCGCCACCGACATCCTGCTGCGCGCGACCGGCCTGCGGGACCTGTTCGGCACCGTCGTCGCCGGCGACGACGTCGACCGGCGCAAACCCGACCCCGCCGGGCTGGAGCTGGCGTGCCGGCGGCTCGGCGTGCCCGCCGGATCGGCGCTGTACGTGGGCGACTCGGCGACCGACCTGGAGACCGCGCGGCGCGCCGGGGCGTCGCCGGTCGCGGCGGCGTGGGGGCACAACCACCGGCCCGGCGACGGCGACGCTGTCGTCTGCGCCCGTCCCGGCGACGTCCTCGCGCTGCTGGCGTGACGACCGCCGCCCCCGGTCGCGCCGCGCGCGTCCGGTGCGCACACTTCCCGGATGAGCCGCTTCTCCGCGACCACCGAGTCGGAGGCCGTCGTGGCCGCCGAGCGATCCCGGATCTGGGCGGTCCTGACCGATCCCGTCCTGCTGCCGCAGCTGACGCCGCTGCTGAAGAAGATCGAGACCGACGGCGACCACTGGCGGTGGCACCTCGTCGGGCTCTCGGTGCTGGGCGTCGGGATCAGCCCGGTGTTCACCGAGGAGATGACCTTCGACGCCGGTGACGGCGACGGCCACCGCATCGACTACACCCACGCCCCGCCGCCCGGATCGCGCGAGAGCACCGGGGCCGAGGGCTGGTACGTCCTCACCGACGAGCCCGGCGGGACGCGGCTCGCGATCAGCCTCGGCCTGAGCGTCGAGCTGCCGCTCCCGCGGCTGGCGGCCCCGGCCGTCACCGCGGTGATGAAGGAGACGATGCAGCGGATGGGGGATCGGTTCTCGGCCAACCTGCTCCGTCATCTCGGGGTCCCGGCCCGGTAGGTTGACGGGGACGTGTACGGACTCCGACACGCAGGTGTCGGAAGCGAGGTGCGCGGTGGCCGGGCCCCTCGCCGTGCTCGACCGGCGCATCGTCGGGGCGCTGCAGGTCGACGGCCGCGCGCCGTGGGAGCGGATCGCCGCCGCGCTCGGTGAGCCGGAGGGCACCGTCGCCCGGCACGGGCTGGCCCTGCTGGCCGACGGCGGCGTGCAGGTCATCGGGGTGCCCGCCCCGGAGGCGGGCACGGTCGTGCACCTGCGCTGCGGCCCGGGCCAGGAGCGGGTGGCGGCGCTGGCCCTCGCGCGGCGCCGCGACACCCGCTGGGCCCACCTGCTGGCCGGACCGGCCGGCGGGGTCGCCGAGATCGGCTGCCCGCCCGAGCGACTGGCCCGGCTCGTCGGGGACGAACTGCCCCGGCTGCCCGGTCTCGTCGACGCCACGGCGGACACGGTGCTGCGCTACGTCCGCACCGAGGACGAGTGGCGCCCCGGCCTGCTCGCGCCCGAGGAGTGCGAGGCCCTCACCGAGCACCTGCCCCCGCCGGGCGACGCGCCGTTCGGGGAGACCAAGGAGCTCGGCCCCACCGACCGCATGCTCCTCACCGCCCTGCAGTTCGACGCCCGTCGCGGCGACGACGAGCTCGCCGAGGTCACCGGGCTCTCCCGCAGCGCGGTGCCCCGGCGGGTCGACCGCCTGCGCCGCGACGGCCGGCTCCGGATCCGCGTCGTCGTCGACCCCGCCCGGCTCGGTTTCGGCCTGCGCGCGGTGGTGCGGGCGTCGGCGGCGCCGCGGGACGTGGCCGCCGTCGCGGCCGGGCTGCGGCGGGAGCCGTGGGTGCTGCGGGCGTGCCGGACGACCGGCGACCGGCCGCTGCTCGCCGAGGTCGCGGTGCCCGGGGTCGACGCGCTGCACGACCTCACCACAGACGCCCCGTGGCTCGACCGCGTCACGGCCCTGGACACGGCGGTGGTGGTGGGGACGGTGAAGGACGGCGGCCTCTTCGCCCCGCCCCCCGACTGACCCCCACCCCCCGCCCCGCGAGTTTGCGGCCGCCCCCGGCGAGTTTGCGGCCGCCCCCGGCGAGTTTGCGGATGGAGCGCGGCGAGTTTGCCGCTGCCGCCGGGCGAGTTGGCGGCTGTCGCTTAGCGAGTTCGCCGATCATCCTCGGTGGGTTGGCCACTCGTGCTCGGCGTGTTCATCGCTGTTGCCAGGCGACCCGTGCCTGTCGCTGGACGAGGCTGCCGTTCCTGGCGTTGGCCGCTGCTACGTGGCGCGTCGGTCGCTGTCGTCCGGCGCGTTCACGGCTGGCGTTCGATGAGTGGTGGGTCGGGTGCGGGTCGATCCTCATCTGTGCGTTTCCCGTTGCCGGCTGCCGGTCCGGCGTGGTCCGGTCTACTGCGGGCCAGGACGCCAGCCGGCCTCGCACGGGTCGATCCGGGCGGTGGGGTTGCGGTTCGGGACCACGGGGCGTCTCTCCCGACCCGGCCGAGCGTCCGGGAGCGGGTCGGGCACGTCGGTCGGGGACGGCCGCCCGCCCCACCACGTCATCCGGTACTTCACCCCAGACGACCCACGCCCGACCGACACCAGCGCACTACGCCGAAGAAGGCCGGACAGCCCACCATCCGAAGCGCCCAGTCATGCGCCGAACGGTCCCTGGGCTGCGACAATTCCCTTCGACTCGAACGTGTGTTCTAGTAGAATCAGGCCATGGCCGGCGACACCCTCCGAGACGCGCACCAGCACCTCGCTGCCGCACTCGACGACCTCGACGCCGCCACCACCCACGCCTCCGAGAACGACCTCATCTCCCTGCTGACCCTCTGCGAGGGCCTCACCCGGCGGGTCGAGGCGATCTCCAGTGCCGCTGTGGCCGTTCTCGACGACCGGGGCACGTTCCTGTCCCGTGGCTATCCGAACACCGCTGCTGCGGTGTCAGACCTACTGTCCTGGGACCACCGCCACGCCCGGTCCTTCACCGCCGCCGCCACCGACGTCCACGCCCGCACCACCCTCAGCGGGGAACAGCTCCCCGCGCGGATGCCCGCCACCGCCGCCGCGTTCGACGCAGGAGTGATCGGGTGGCGGCACGTCGAGGTGATCCACCGTGTGCTGGGCACCCGGGCTGCCGAACGGCTCACCACATCAGCGTGGACCGGCGCAGAGGCACAGCTCGCCGACTACGCCCAGCAGGCCAAGCCCGGACAACTGCTCAGCTTCGGCACCCTGCTGATCGACCGGTTGGATCAGGACGGGCCCGAACCCGACGACGCCCCGCCCCCGGTGAACGAGCTGCGCCTGGTCCGGCACCGCGGCGGCGCCGGTGGGTCGATCAAGGGCCGGTTCGAAGACCCCATGCTCTACGACGCCATCGCCGCCGTGATCGACGCGAAGGCCAGGCCGTTGACCGCCGACGACGACCGGACCGCCCCGCAACGGCAGGCCGAAGCGCTGGCCGACGTGTGCGGGTACGTCCTCGACCACGGCGACGACCTCCCCGAGACCGGCGGCCGCCGCCCCCACCTCACCGTGATCATCCGGTTGGAGGACCTGGAACAGCGAGCCCGGGGCGCCATGCTGGAGTTCGGCGGCACCATCACCCCCGCCACCCTCCGGACGCTGGCCTGCGACGCCGGAGTCGTCCCCATCGTCATGAACGGCGACAGCCAACCCCTCGACGTGGGACGCGAGAAGCGCACCATCCCCGACGGGCTCCGCAAAGCCATCACCGTCAGAGACCGCGGCTGCGCGCACCCCGGATGCGACCGACCACCCTCCTGGTGCGACGTCCACCACGTCGACCACTGGGGACGAGAAGGACCCACGGAGCTCAACAACCTGGTCATGCTGTGCAAAGCCCACCACCGCCAGATCCACCACTCGGACTGGACCGTCCGGATCCGCGACGGGCTACCGGAGTTCCTCCCACCCCGATGGATCGACCCCACCCAGAAGCCCCGCCGGAAGATCCTCGTCCTCTGATCGTCTGCTCGGCGAGCGCCCGTGCGCCCCTCCGTCCTGGCCGCGTCGTGCGGTGAGGCGCGGCTGTCTGCGGCGGTGCCGCCGATGGGAGCCTCGGACCACGGGCTGCGGCGAGGTCGGCCTTCCGGCACCGACCGCTCACCGGCGGGCGCCGTCACCTCGCTGCGCATCTGTCCCTGACGGACCGGTGGATCGTGGCCGCCGTCGGCGCGACCGATCAGGTGCCGGAACTGCGGCGGCGTGCCGAGTCGGCCGACTGCTGAGTCCGGCGCGGTGGCGTCTCTGAGATCGCCCCGGCTACGTCCGAACGAGCGGGTCGCCTCGCCGACGGCAGTGGAGCCGCCTGTCGGGCAGCAGTCCGCCGGGGCGGCGGCCACGGGGCGGCCGTCCGCCGAGGGGCGACCACCAGGCTCCGACCACCAGCCGCCGACCACCAGGCGGCGACCACCAGGCGGCGACCACCAGGCGGCGACCACCAGGCGGCGGTCACCGGGGCACGGCCATCGGAGCGCCGGTCAGGGTGCGCGGTCGCCGGGGCGCGGTCGCCGGGCCGCGACTGCCGGGCCGCGACTGCCGGGCCGCGACTGCCGGGCCGCGACTGCCGGGCCGCGACTGCCGGGTCCCGGCCTCCGGGCATCGGCCACCAGGAGGTGGCCACGGGTGCCCGCAACCGGGGCGGCGCGATCCCATCCGCGGGCTGTGGCCACCGCGCGATGGGAGCAGGGGGAGGCAGGGCCGGACCGCCCACGACGGTGCGAACCGACCAGCGGTGGGCATCGGCGGCGCGACAGGGCACGATCGGCGACATGTACGTGAACCTCGCGGCCGACGGCGCGGTCGTCGCCGACGCCGACGACTGCACCCGCCTGCACCTCGCCACCGCCCTGGACGGGGCGGCGCTGCGGGCCGCCCTGCGCGACACCGGCACCGGGCAGGTCGCGCCGGACGGGGCGGTGTGGCTCGACGTCGCCGTGCTCCGCTCCCGGGCACAGCTCGTCGCCATGGCGGAGGACTGGCCGCAGCGCTGGGACGGCATGATCGGCTACGCCGAGAAGGCCGGCTGGCTCTCGGTCGACGGGCGGACGGTGCAGGTGCACGTCGAGCGCTGATGGCCTAGGTTCCTCCGCGATACCCAACTCAGCTCACAGGGGAGAGCGGATGAGGTACGCGGACGGGCCGGTCGTGGAGGGCAGCGTGCACGTCGCCGCCCCGCCGGAGCGGGTGTGGGAGCTGGTCAGCGACATCCACCTGATCGCGTCCCTGAGCGGCGAGGTGCGGTCCGTCGAGTGGCTCGACGGGGACGGCGCCGCCACCGTCGGCCGGGCGTTCCGCGGAACCAGCTTCCACCGCGCCGTCGGCGAGTGGTCGACGACGTCGCGGATCGTGTCCTGCGAGGAGCCACGGGCGTTCGGCTGGGACGTCGAGGACCCGCAGAACCCGTCGGCGAGCTGGCGCTTCGAGCTCACCCCGCGCGACGGCGGCACCGACCTGCGCCAGTGGGCCCGGCTCGGACCGGGGCCGTCCTTCCTCTGCGTCGCCATCGAGCGGATGCCGGAGAAGGAGGAGCGCATCGTCGCCGGACGGCTGCGCGAGTGGCAGGCCGGGATCGAGGCGAACCTGGCGGCGATCAAGGAGCGGGCCGAGAACCCGTGAGGACGGCGACGACGATCGAGGCGTCCGGGGGCGACTGGCGCGAGACCGTCGACTTCGTGGTGGAGGCCGAGCGGATCGGCCTGGACGTGTGCTGGGTCGCCGAGGCGTGGGGCTCCGACGCGCCCTCGGCGCTGGGCTACCTCGCCGCGCGCACCTCGCGGATCGGCCTGGGGTCCGGCGTCATGCAGGTCGGCACGCGCAGCCCGGTGCTGCTCGCGCAGACCGCTCTGACGCTGGCCGACATGTCCGGCGGCCGGTTCGCCCTCGGCCTCGGCAGCTCCGGGCCGCAGGTGATCGAGGGGCTGCACGGCGTGCCGTTCGCCCATCCGCTGGGCCGCACCCGCGAGACCGTCGAGGTGATCCGGTCGGTGTTCGCGGGGGAGCGGGTGGCCCACGACGGGCGGCACGTCCGGATCCCGCTGCCCGACGGCGACGGGCGGCCGATGCGCACCTCGACGACGCCGAACCCGGACATCCCGGTCTACCTCGCCACGCTCTCGCCGCGGATGCTGGCGCTGACCGGGGAGGTCGCCGACGGCTGGCTGGGCACGAGCTTCGTGCCCGAGGGCGCCGCGGCCTACCTCGACCCGCTCCGGGCCGGGGCGGCGACGGCCGGGCGGAGCCTGGCCGACCTCGACGTGTGCCAGGGCGCCGAGGTCGCGTTCGCCGCCGACGAGGACGAGCTGGCGACGATGGTGGCCGCCCGGAAGCCGGGCCTCGCGTTCAGCCTGGGCGGGATGGGCACGGCGTCGTCGAACTTCTACTTCGACGCCTACCGCCGCCAGGGGTGGGGGGAGCGCGCCGACCGCGTCCGCGCGCTGTGGCTGGCCGGTGACCGGACGGCCGCGGCCGACGCCGTCGACGACGACATGGTGCTCGGCACGACCCTCCTCGGCACCGACGACGGGGTGCGCGAGCGGCTCGCGGCCTGGCGCGACGCGGGTGTCACGACCGTCCGGCTGTACCCGGCCGGCGACTCCCTCGACGCGCGGCTGGAGACCCTCGGCCGGGCGGTCGACCTGGTGAAGGCGCTCTGACGGGGGCTCAGCGGCCGGGATGCACCACGTGGATCTCGGCCCAGCCCGCGCGGTCCGGCGGGGCGCCGGTCGGGACGCGGACCAGGCCGTCGGCGTCCGGGCCGGGCTCGCCGGGCGGGTGCGGGAGGCGGTCCTTCAGCCGCTCCAGCGCCGCGCGGTAGAACCGCAGCTGGGTGTGCCGGCCGAAGAACCCGAACCCGACGCGGAACAGCGGGTTGCGGATCTGCGACTGCCGCGAGTACGCGTCGATGCGGAACTCGACGCGCCCCGTCGTCAGGTCCTTGGCGATCTCGTAGGTCAGCCGTCCCTGCTCCAGGTGCCCGTCCAGGGTCTGGTACGCCCAGCCCACGACGCGCTCGGGGCCGTCCGGGCCCTCGCGCAGCTCGTCGAGCTCGGCGGTGATCCGCACGCCCATGTGGAACCGGAACATCGCGAAGCGGCCCTGCAGCAGCATGTCGCGGCCCACGACGTCGGCCGGGTACCGGTACACCGCGCGCAGCAGCGACGGGTCGGTGAACTCGTAGCCGTTGACCAGCGCGTCGGCCGCGGCGACCAGCCCGTCGGGCTCCGGCTCGCCGGGTGCCTCGTGACCGAGCTCGACCGTCCACCGGTCCTGGTGCCAGCCGTCGGTGACGTGCGGGGGAGCGAGCGCCTCGTCGTAGTTGACGGACCGGCCGCCCAGGTCGTCGACGATCGCGGCCAGGTCGGGGGCGTTCAGCGCGGGGCTCCGGTAAGGATCACGGCGAACGGGTACCCGTCCGATCGTGCCTCTACTCCGCCTCGACCACCTGGTCCGCTGGCCGCTCGGGATCCTGCGCGTGCTCGCGTACCGCGTCCCCGGCGTCGGGACCCCGCTCACCCGCATGGAGAGCCCCGGTGACGCCGGCGACCTGCCCTCGGCCGTGCCGCCCGGGCTGCGCCACGACGTCCAGTACGTCGCCGACGGGGTGGGGTCGCTGCTGCACCGGCGCTACTCCGTCGTGGTCGACGGCGCCGACCGCGGCCCGGAGGTGGTGATGGCCGAGCTGTCCCGCGACCCCAACTGCGCCGTCCCGGACGCCGCGGTGTTCCAGCGCAGCAGCGGCCGCGACGGCCCCCTGTGCGTCGGCGACGAGTTCCTCATCCGGATGCCGGCCCCCTGGGACGGGCCGGTCCGCGTGATCGACGTGACGCCGCTGTCGTTCCGGTTCGCCACCCTGGACGACCACCTCGAGGCGGGGCAGATCGAGTTCCGCTGCGGGACCCGCCCCGACGGCGCCCTGACGTTCGAGATCGAGTCCTGGGCCCGGCCCGGGGACGCCCTCGCCCACATCCTCTACAACCGGTTGCCGCTGGCGAAGGAGATCCAGCTGACGGTGTGGGCCCGCACCTGCTCCGCGGTGGCCGAGATCGTCGGCGGCACGGTGCGCGGCGGCGTGTCGGTGGTCACCCGGGTGGTCGACGGACCGACGCTCGACGCGCTCCCCGCGGGGGTCTAGGGGAGGCTGGCCGCGTGCTCGCCTCCGTGCTCGACACCGTCCTGGACCGCACCGTCGCCCCCGGCTACTCCCGGCTCGGCTACCTGGCCCGCTCGGCGGGCTGGTCGGGCCCGCAGGCCGACCCGCAGCCCGGGGTGCTGGCCGGGAAGGTCGCGCTGGTGACCGGCGGCGGTGGCGGGCTGGGGCTGGCGACCGTTGCCGGGCTCGCGCGCCTCGGCGCCACCGTGCACCTGGTCGTCCGCGACGAGGGCCGGGGTGCGGCGGCGCGCGCCCGGGTGCAGGGCGCGGTGCCCGCCGCGGACCTGCGCGTCACCCGCTGCGACGTCTCCGACCTCGACGACGTCCGCCGCGCGGCCGCCGGGCTCGCCGAGGCGGGGCCGGACGTGCTCGTGCACAACGCCGGGGTGCTCCCACCGCGGCGGACCGAGACCCCGCAGGGCCACGAGCTGTGCCTGGCCACGCACGTCCTCGGCCCGCACCTGCTCACCCGCCTGCTCTCCGACGCCCTCGCCGGGCGGGCCGGGCGGGTCCTGTGGATCTCCTCGGGCGGGATGTACGCCCAGAAGCTGACGTTCGACGAGCCCGTCCCGTACAACGGCACCACCGCCTACGCGCGCACGAAGCGGATGCAGGTCGTGCTGTCCGGGCTGTGGGCGGCCCGGGGGCTCGACTCGCACGCCGTGCACCCGGGCTGGGCCGACACGCCCGGGCTCGCCAGCTCGCTGCCCGGCTTCGGTCGGCTGATCGGGCCGCTGCTGCGCACCGCCGAGCAGGGCGCCGACACCGCCGTCTGGCTCGCGGCGGCGCGGTCGTCGGACGTCGGCACCGGGCGGTTCTGGCACGACCGGCGCCCGCGCCCGGAGCACTACGTGCCCTGGACGCGGGAGACCCCCGCCGAGCGCGACGCCCTGTGGTCCCGCGTGGAGGCGCTCACCAGCTGAGCAGCAGCTCCTTCGGCCCGCGGACGAGCGCGCCGGTGCGCCACGGCACGTCGGCGGGATCGACGGCGAGGTGCAGGTCCGGGAACGCGGTCAGCAGCGAGCCGACGGCCTCCTGCAGCTCCATCCGCGCCAGCTGCGCGCCCAGGCAGTGGTGCAGCCCGTGCCCGAACGCGACGTGGCGGTTCTCCGCGCGGTCCAGGATCAGCTGGTCGGGGCGCTCGAACGCCTCCGGGTCGCGGTTGGCCGCGGCCACCGACACGACCACCGCGTCCCCCGCGGCGACCCGGCCCCCGGCGAGCTCGACGTCCTCGGTCGCGATGCGCGGGAACCCCGCGGACGCCCCGAGCGGCAGGAAGCGCAGCAGCTCCTCCACCCCGCGTGCGACGGCCTCGGGCCCGCCGCGCAGCGACTCGCCCCGGTCCGGCCGCGTGAGCAGGGCGAACACCATGTTGCCGATCATGTTCATGGTCGTCTCGTGCCCGGCGACGAGGATGCCGACGCCGAGCCCGACCAGCTCGCGCTCGCTCAGCGCGTCCCCCTCGTCGCGGGCGTCGACCAGCGCGCCGAGCAGGTCGTCGGTCGGCTCCGCGCGGCGCTGCGCGACGAGCCCGGCCATGTAGGCGAGCAATGCGTCGCGGGCCGTCCCGCGCTCCTGCGGGGTCATCGCGGTCGTCGAGAGCGCGGCGTCGGCGCCGGCGCGGAAGACGTCGCGGTCTCGCACCGGCACCCCGAGCAGCTCGCAGATGATCGTGACGGGCAGCGGGACCGACAGGTGCGCGACGAGGTCGGCGGGCGGCCCCCCGGCGCGCATGCCGTCGAGCAGCTCGGCGGTGAGCGCGGCGGCCCGCGGGCGCAGGTCCTCGACGCGGCGCACGGTGAACGCCCTGGCCACGAGCTTGCGCAGGCGCGTGTGCTCGGGCGCGTCCATGTTGAGGATCGACGCCGACTCGTGGTCGATCTCCGGCCGCACGCGCGGCACGTCGGCGCCGACGGTCGCCGCGCGGCTGAACCGCGGGTCGGCCAGCACGGTGCGCACGTCGTCGAGGCGGGTGGCCAGCCAGGCCTCGCCGCCGTAGGGCAGCGCGACGCGGGCGAGGGGCTCCTCGCGGCGCAGCTCGGCGTAGCGCGGATCGAAGGTCAGCCCGTCGGGCTCGGCGAACGGGTAGGTCGTGGTCATCTCGCACCCCCGGATGTGAGCGGTCGCTTACTTGCCGACGCTAACTATCGGAGGGGCGACGGTCAACCGCGGAGCAGCGCGCGGGCCCCCCGCAGGACGTGCGCGACGACGACCCCGTCGACGGTCCCGATCTCGGGCCGGGCCTGACCGAGCCCGAGCAGCCAGGAGAGCAGCAGGGTCGCGCGCAGGTCGGCGTCGACCGGGTCGTCGGTCTCGGCGAGCGCGGCGAACGCCGACCGGTACGCGGCCCCCAGCTCGGCGCGGACGGCCTCGCCCGCCCGGCCCCCCGAGGACAGGACGGCGAAGAACATCGCGGAGCCGGCGGCGTCGTCGAACATCGTGGTGAGCATCCGCTCCAGCAGCGTCTCCGGCGGTCCCTCGGACAGCGGGGCGAGCGCCTGCTCGCTCACCGCCTCGGCGAACAGCGCCTCCTTGTTGCCGAAGTAGCGGAACAGCAGCGCCTGGTTCACCCCGGCCCGGTCGGCGACCCCGCGCACGGTGGTGCCGTCGTAGCCGCGCTCGGCGAACAGCGCACGCGCGGCGGCCAGCAGGGCGGCGCGGGTGGCGGCGGAGTCGCGGGGGCGCGGGGCGGTCGTCATCGGCCGGCCTCCTGTCGTCCGCGGCGTCGGGACCGGATCAGACCACACCGCGGTCCGCGTGTGGCGCGCGGTTCCCCGGGGTACGCCCGACCATGCCCGACTTCGACGACCAGTCCGCCGCGCCCGACCTCGGCGCCGCCGTGCAGCTCGACAACGCCGAGACCCTCGACGGCGCCGCGGGTGGCCCGGACGCCCTCGACGCGGGCTACATCCCGCCGGACCGCCCCTACGCCCTCGACGAGGACGCCCACGAGACCCTCGACGAGCGCCTCGCCGCGGAGGAGCCCGAGCAGGCCCCGGCCACCGACGCCGACCGCTCCGGTCGGCTGACCGCCACCGACGGCGACGACGGGGAGGCCACCGACGTCGGCGTCGACGGCGGTGCGGCGTCCGCGGAGGAGGCGGCCGTGCACGACGTCGACGGCGACACCCGCGTCGACGGCGAGCCGTCCGTCGCCGACGACCCCTCGCTCGTCGACCCCGAGGTGGACGCCGAGATCGCGGAGGCCGACGCCGACCGGCGCGGGGCCCGCGACGCCGCGGCCGCGATCGACAACACCGTGGGCGGGTCCGCCGCCGCGGCGTCGGGCCGGACGGACGCGGGACCGCTCACCGGGCTGTGAGCTGCGGGACTGTGAGCTGCGGGATGTGACGAGCTGCGGGATGTGACGTGCCGGACTGTGACGCGACCGTCGCACGCAGCAGCGGTGTGGGGGAGGACCATGGGCACCATGACGTTGCACCGGCCCGGCCTGCTGTGGTGGCTCTGGTACGCCCTGGGCGGCGGGCTGCCCGCGCGCTACCGCGACTGGGTGCTGCACGACGTCTCGACGGGGACGTGGGCGCTGCGGCAGATGCTGCGCTCGGTGGTGCAGCTGGTGCCCTTCGGCGTCCTGCTGGTGCTGCTGGTGCCCGGGGAGCTGTGGGTCCGGCTGGTCGCCGTCCTCGGCGGGTCACTGGTGGGGCTGATGTACGCGGCCTCGTTCGTCCACCTGACGACCGAGCACCGGTCGGTCAAGGCGGGCTGGGCGCCCGGCCAGGCCGAGGCGGAGCGGGAACGGCGCACGGCGCCCTCGCGGGACGCGGCGGCCCGGCGCTACGCCGAGCGGTACCGCTGACGGCGCTGGCTACTCGGCGCCCGCGGTGAGCTTGGCGATCTCCACGTCCAGGTCCATCCGGCCGCCCTCGTCACCGAACGCGACCAGCTCGGCCGAGGCGTCGACGAAGTGCCGGAGCAGGTCGCGGTCGACCTCCAGGACGGCCCGGCCGTCGGTGGAGCGGATCTCGATCTCGACGATGTCGTAGCCCTGCACGGTCTGCGGGCTCATGCGGATGTCGCCCTCGCCGACGGCGGAGTCGAGTCCCTCGAGGACCAGGTCGCGCCCGACCAGCCACTCGACCCAGCGGTCCGACCTGGTCCGGACGGCGAGCGTGACGGCGAACGGGTCCGCGGCGTCGTAGCTCCAGCGCGTCACGACCGGCGCGGGCTGGCCGTGGAGGACGGTGAACATGTCCTGCGAGACCGTGGTGTTGGCGTCCATGGTGGCCCCCTGAGGTCCGGATGCCCGCCGCTGCTGCGACGGTGTCATGGAGGAGATCGCCGCCCGGGGCGCCGGCGCTTCACTTCCGGCCGCTGTTCACCCGAACAAGTGAGGCGCTCGCCGTGCGTGACCCCGTCAGGCGGGGGAGTCGGCGGTGACGACCCAGATGCCGCCGGTCCCGGTCCGGCCGGGCTGCGCGACGGTCAGGACGTGCCGGACGTTCCCCGGGCCGGTGATCTCCACGGAGTCGCCGGTCGCCGTCGCCGTCACGGTGTCCCAGCCGTAGGCCGCGGCGGCGTAGGACCGGGCGAGCTCGGCGGGGTCGAGCAGCCACGGCTGCGCCCCGTCGTCGGCGGCCTGCTGCAGCCCCGCGGACTCCGCGGCGCTGCGACCGGGCCACGGCAGCTCGACGGCGGCGTCGGTCCCGGCGGCCGCGTCGGCGGAGGACGCGGCGGGCGGGGCGGGCGCGGGGGCGGCGGGTGCGGGGGAGCCGCAGCCGGCCAGCAGGGCGCAGGCGGCCACCGACACGCCCAGGATGCTGCGGAGGGTCACGGCCGCGACCGTAGCCCGGCGCCGGGCCCGTCGGGCGGCGTCGCCGCGGCACGTCCGGGTGGGTCTGCCGGTGCCTTCTCTGGATCACTAGTGTTCGCCGCAGCAGAGCAGCTACTTCGCGAGGTGAACAGATGACCGGCTCGGCAGAGGCCTTCTACGCGGCGCGCACGTTCCTGCAGGAACACCGCACCGACTACGACACGGCCTACCGCGACTTCGCCTGGCCCGAGATCGACGAGTTCAACTTCGCGCTCGACCACATCGACGCCGTCGCCGCCGACCCGCAGCGCGGGGCGCAGCGGGCGCTGTGGATCGTCGAGGGCGACGGCTCGGAGGCGCACTGGACCTTCGCCGAGCTCGCGGAGCGCTCGAACCGGGTCGCCAACTGGCTGCGCGGCCACGGCGTCGCGCGCGGGGACCGGATCATCCTCATGCTCGGCAACCAGGTCGAGCTGTGGGAGACGATGCTCGCCGCGATGAAGCTGGGCGCGGTCGTCATCCCGGCGACGACGCTGCTCACCGCATCCGACCTGCGCGACCGCCTCGACCGCGGGGCCGCGCGGCACGTCGTCGTGGGCGGCGCCGACGCGGCCAAGTTCGACGACGTCGAGGGCGACTACACGAAGATCGCCGTGCGCGACGCGCCGCAGGGCTGGCTCGACTACGCCGACACCGCGTCCGCGGACGCCGAGTTCACCCCGGACGGGATCACGAAGGGCAGCGACACGCTGCTGCTCTACTTCACCTCCGGCACCACCGCGAAGCCCAAGCTCGTCGAGCACACGCACGCCAGCTACCCCGTGGGCCACCTGTCGACGATGTACTGGATCGGGCTGGAGCCCGGCGACGTCCACCTCAACATCTCCTCGCCGGGCTGGGCCAAGCACGCGTGGAGCAACGTCTTCGCGCCGTGGATCGCCGAGTCCTGCGTGCTCGTCATGAACTACGCGAAGTTCGACGCGGCGTCGGTGCTGGCCGTGCTCGACCGCTGCGGCGTCGACAGCTTCTGCGCCCCGCCCACGGTGTGGCGCATGCTCATCCAGGCCGACCTGTCCGGCCTGCAGAACCCGCCGCAGAAGGTCGTCGGCGCGGGCGAGCCGCTCAACCCCGAGGTCATCGAGCAGATCGAGAAGGCCTGGGGCGTGCGGATCCGCGACGGGTTCGGGCAGACGGAGTCGACCGTGCAGATCGGCAACCCGCCCGGCCAGACCGTCAAGCCCGGGTCGATGGGCCGCCCGATCCCCGGCTACCCGATCGTCCTGGTCGACCCGGCCACCGGCGAGGCCGGTGTCGAGGAGGGCGAGATCTGCATCGACCTCGCGCAGCGCCCGCTCGGGCTGATGGTCGGCTACGCCGGTGACCCGGAGCGCAACGCCGAGGCGATGGCGAACGGGTACTACCACACCGGCGACGTCGGGTCCCGCGACGCCGACGGCTACATCACCTACGTCGGACGCGCCGACGACGTGTTCAAGGCGTCGGACTACCGCATCTCGCCGTTCGAGCTGGAGAGCGTGCTCATCGAGCACCCCGCGGTGGCGGAGGCGGCGATCGTGCCGTCGCCCGACTCCGTCCGCCTCGCCGTCCCGAAGGCCTACGTGGTGCTCGCGGCGGGCTACGAGCCCACCGAGGAGACCGCGCGCGACATCCTGCAGTTCGCCCGCGAGCACCTCGCGCCGTACAAGCGGATCCGGCGCCTGGAGTTCTTCGACCTGCCCAAGACGATCTCCGGGAAGATCCGGCGCGTGGAGCTGCGCGGGCGCGAGGGGGAGCTGCACGCGCAGGACGGCGCGACCCCGCCCGGAGAGTTCACCCTCTAGTACGGCGGCTCGTCGCGCGTCAGCGCATCGGGCACGACAAGATGGCGGACGAGCCTTCGGTGAACCGGATCCCCGGTCACCGTCGAAGGCTCGTCGCCGTCGCTGCCGGATGCCTGTGGGGGGTTCGTGGACATGATCGGGAAGTCCGGCCTGGCCGGGGAGATGTCCGCGATGCCGCAGGTCTGGCGCAGGCTGCTGGCCGCGCACGTGCCCGACCGGCTCGGGCGCTGCACGTCGTGCCGGCACTCGAGCGGGTCGGGGGAGAAGTGGCCGTGCAACCTGCACCGCGTCGCCGCGGAGGCCGAGCGCCTCTACGACCTGCGGCTCGGTCAGGCGGTCGGCGGGGAGTAGTGCCCCGGCCAGCGCTCGAACGGGATCCGGGTGATCTCCTTGAGCTCCCCGATCGTCGACCACTCGTCGCGGCCGAGGCGGGCCAGCGGCTGCAGCCCGGCGATCGTGGGCAGCCCGCCGTCGTGCGGGTCGCCGTCGAAGACGTCGGTGCTGATCGAGGCGTGCACGACGCGGCCGATCACGACGGTCGAGTCGCCGAGGGTCAGCGCCTGCTCGAGGCGGCACTCCAGCGCCACGGGTGACTCGGCGACCCGCGGCGGCGCCACCTTCTCGCTCGGCGCGGCCGTCAGGCCGACCTCGGCGAACTCGCTGACGCCCGAGGGGAAGTCGGTGCCGGTCGCGTTGACCTGCTCGAACAGCGGGTCGGTCGCCAGGCAGACGACGAACTCGCCGGTCTCGCGGGCGTTGGTCAGCGAGTCCTTCACCCCGACGCTGGTGAACTGCACCATCGGCGGATCGACGCAGGACACGGTGAAGAACGAGTGCGGGGCCAGGTTGTCGACGCCGTCGGCCGACCGGGTGCTGACCCAGGCGATCGGGCGGGGCACCACCACGGACGTCAGCAGGCGGTAGAAGGGGCCGGCGCCCAGCTCGGTCGGGTCCAGGTCGGTGCGCATGACGCGATCATCCCCCGGGCGCCGCGCCGCCGCCCGGCCCGCCGTAGGTTCGCGGACGTGAGATCGCGCGCAACGGGGCTGCTGCTGGGCGCCCTCGCCGACGCCGTGCTCGGCGACCCGCGACGCGGTCACCCCGTCGCCGCCTTCGGCGCGGTCGCCGCCGCCCTGGAACGGCGGGTGCACGCCGATCGCCGCCTGGCCGGGGCCGGGTACACCGCGGTGCTGGTGGGGGGAGCGGTGGGTCTGGGGATCGCCGCGGAGGCGGCCGGGCGCGGCCGTCCGGTGCTCGGGGCGGGGCTCACCGCGCTGGCGACCTGGACGGTGCTCGGCGGGTCGTCGCTGGCCGGCCACGGGGCGGCGCTGGCGGGGGAGCTGGACGCGGGCGACCTCACGGCGGCGCGGCGGCGGGTGCCGTCGCTGTGCGGGCGCGACCCGGAGTCGCTCGACGCCGCCGGGATGGCCAGGGCCGGGGTGGAGTCCCTGGCGGAGAACACCTCCGACGCCGTGGTGGCCCCGCTGTTCTGGGGGGCGGTCGCCGGGGTGCCGGGGCTGCTCGGCTACCGCGCGGTGAACACCCTGGACGCGATGGTCGGGTACCGGTCGTCGCGGTACCGGCGGTTCGGGTGGGCCTCGGCGCGGCTCGACGACGTCGCCAACCTCGTCCCGGCGCGGGTGTGCGCGGCGCTGTTCGCGGTGCTGGCCCCGGCGGTCGGGGGCTCGCCGTCGGTCGCGCTGGCCGCGTGGCGCCGCGACGCGGGCGGGCACCCGTCCCCGAACGCCGGCCCGGTGGAGGCGGCCGCGGCCGGGGCGCTGGGCGTCGGGCTCGGGGGGCGGACGGTGTACGCGCACGGGGTGGAGGAGCGGCCCCGCCTGGGCTCCGGGCCGCCCCCGGCCCCGGCCGACCTGCACCGCGCCGCCCGGCTGTCCCGGCTGGTGGGGGCCGCGGCGGCGGTGCTGGCGGCACTCAGCGGGGCAGGGGCGCCTCGTCGTCGGCGTCGTCGCCGGCCAGGGCGCGGCGCAGGGCGGTGCGGTCGGGCTTCCCGCGGCGCTGCAGCAGCTCGAGGCGGATGAAGTAGCCCAGGGCCAGCAGGGCGATCACGCCGAAGGTGATCCACTGCAGGGCGTAGGACAGGTTCGTGAACGGCGCGCCGCCGCTGGTCGGCAGGACCGGCAGGGGGTCGAGCACCCCGGGCTGGTCGGGAGCGAGCTGCAGCCAGCCGGGTTCGAGCGCGAGCCCGGTGGCGGTGGCGAGCAGGCGGGAGTCGGCCACGTAGAGCTGCGCGAACCCGGCCTCGTCCAGCACGCGGCCCTGCGGGTCGGTCTGGTCGACGCGCAGCCGGGCGGTGAGCGTGACCTCGCCCGCCGGGGGTGCGGGGACGTCCGGGGTGACCGAGCCGCTGGAGGTCTCGACGGTGCCGCGGTCGACCGTGAGCAGCCGCCCGTCGGACGTGCGGAACGGCGTCAGCACCTCGACGGCCGGGCGCCCGTCGACGACGCGCAGGCGCACGAGGCCCTGCGCCTCGGGGAGGTAGGTGCCCGTGACCTCGACCTGTCGCCACTCGACGTCGGGGGTGACACCGTCGGAGGTCAGCTCGGCGAGCGGGACCGGCGCGGTCGCGGTCGCGGTGTCGATGGCCTGC
Organism: Pseudonocardia petroleophila; assembly: GCF_014235185.1. Lineage (NCBI taxonomy): Bacteria > Bacillati > Actinomycetota > Actinomycetes > Pseudonocardiales > Pseudonocardiaceae > Pseudonocardia > Pseudonocardia petroleophila. The sequence goes on from NZ_CP060131.1 coordinate 3,498,708, forward strand.
TGCTGCGCCTCGCGCTGCGCCTCGCGGCCAAACTGCCACGGCGCGAGGAACGTGTAGCAGGCGACGACGAAGGCGAGCACCGTGGCGATGAGCGCCAGCCAGCCCGGACGCAGGAGGAACCGCACGCCCTTACGGTAGTCGTCGTGCGCGGAGGACTGCTGGTGGCCGGGACGACCTCGGATGCGGGCAAGAGCGCGCTGGTCGCGGGGATCTGCCGGATGCTGGCGCGCCGCGGGGTGCGGGTGGCGCCGTTCAAGGCCCAGAACATGAGCAACAACTCCGTCGTGACGCCCGACGGCGGCGAGATCGGCCGGGCGCAGGCGATGCAGGCGCACGCGTGCGGGCTGGCCCCGAGCACCGCGTTCAACCCGGTCCTGCTCAAGCCGGGCAGCGACTCGTCGTCGCAGGTGGTGGTGCTGGGTCGCGTGGACGGCACGGTGAGCGCGCGGTCGTACTACGAGCGGAAGTCGGCGCTGCTGGAGGTGGTCGTCGACACCCTGGCCGACCTGCGGACGCAGTACGACGTGGTGGTCTGCGAGGGCGCCGGCTCGCCCGCGGAGATCAACCTGCGCCGCTCCGACATCGCCAACATGGGGCTCGCGCAGGCCGCCGACCTGCCGGTCGTCGTCGTCGGCGACATCGACCGCGGCGGCGTGCTCGCCCACCTGTTCGGCACCCTCGCCGTCCTCGACGCCGCCGACCAGGCCCGCATCGCCGGATTCGTGATCAACAAGTTCCGCGGCGACCCCGGGCTGCTCGCCCCCGGCCTCGACCAGCTCCGCGCGCTCACCGGGCGTCCGACGTTCGGGGTCGTGCCGTGGGCCGACGGGCTCTGGCTCGACGCCGAGGACTCGCTGTCGGTCGTCTCCGACGGCGTGCTCGGCCGCCCCGCGCCGCCGCACGGGGCGGCGTGGCTGCGCGTCGCGGTCGTCCGGTTCCCGCGGATCTCCAACGCGACCGACGCCGAGGCGCTGGCCTGCGAGCCGGGCGTCGCCGTCCGGTACGTCACGGAGGCCTCGCGCCTGGCCGACGCCGACCTCGTCGTGCTGCCCGGCTCGAAGGCGACGGTGTCCGACCTGGCCTGGCTGCGGCGGACGGGCCTCGCCGACGCCGTGCTCGCCCACGCCCGCGCGGGGCGTCCGGTCCTGGGGGTCTGCGGCGGCTACCAGATGCTCGGACGGCGGATCGCCGACCCGCACGGGGTCGAGTCCGGCGACGCCGAGGGGCTGGGGCTGCTCGACCTGGAGATCGAGTTCGACGTCGACAAGCACCTCGACAACCCCGTGGGCACGGCCTGGGGCGAGCCGGTGCGGGGGTACGAGATCCACCACGGGCGCGTGGTGCGCTCCGGCGATCCCGGCCTGATCGACTCGTCGGAGGGCTCAGACGCGGGCGCCGTGTGGGGCACCCACTGGCACGGCCTGCTGGAGAACGACGGGTTCCGGCGGCGGCTGCTGGAGCGGGTCGGGCGGGCGGGGTTCGTCGCGGCCCCCGACACCTGCTTCGCCGACGAGCGCGAGCGCCAGCTCGACCTGCTCGGCGACCTCGTCGAGCAGCACCTCGACATCGGCTCACTTGAACATGTGATCAGTCACGGTGCGGCGCGGGACCTGCCGGTCGTGACCTCCGGTCTGGCAGTGTCCCCGTCGTGAGCACTCCCGGTTTCCCGTTCTCCGCCGTCGTCGGGCACGACGACCTCCGCCTCGCGCTGCTGCTCAACGCGGTGCACCCGGGCGTCGGCGGGGTGCTCGTGCGCGGGGAGAAGGGCACCGCGAAGTCGACGGCCGTGCGCGCGCTGGCCGCGCTGCTGCCCGCGCTCGACGTCGTGCCGGGCTGCCGCTTCGGCTGCGACCCCGCCGCGCCCGACCCGGGCTGCCCGGACGGCCCGCACGCCGCGACGGTCGGCGAGACGCGGCCGGCCCGGCTCGTCGAGCTGCCGGTGGGGGCCACCGACGACCGCCTCGTCGGATCGCTGGACCTGGAGCGCGCGCTGTCCGAGGGCGTCCGGGCCTACCAGCCGGGGCTGCTGGCCGACGCGCACCGCGGCGTGCTCTACGTCGACGAGGTCAACCTCCTGCACGACCACCTCGTCGACCTCCTGCTCGACGCCGCCGCGATGGGCCGCGCGCACGTCGAGCGCGACGGGGTGTCGGTGTCGCACGCGGCGCGGTTCCTGCTGGTCGGGACGATGAACCCGGAGGAGGGCGAGCTGCGCCCGCAGCTGCTCGACCGGTTCGGGCTGGCCGTCGAGGTGCGGGCGGCGCGAGACGTCGCCACGCGCGTCGAGGTGGTGCGGCGGCGGATCGCGTTCGACGACGACCCGGCCGGCTTCTCCGCGGCGTGGCGGGCCGCCGACGCCGAGGTCGCCGCACGGATCGTGGCGGCGCGGGCGCGGGTGGGCGCGGTGGCGCTGCCCGACGCCGAGCTGCGCCGGATCGCGTCGGTGTGCGCGGCGTTCGACGTCGACGGGATGCGCGCCGACCTGGTCATCGCCCGGGCCGCGGTCGCCCACGCGGCGTGGCGCGGCGCCGACGCGGTGGCGGAGGAGGACGTGCGCGTCGCCGCCCGGCTGGCCCTGCCGCACCGGCGCCGCCGCGACCCGTTCGACGAGCCCGGGATGGACGAGGGCGCCCTCGACGACGCGCTGCGCGACGCGGCGGAGCAGGAGGGCCCCGATCCCGACGGTGACGGCCCGGACGGTGACGGCCCCGGCGGGGACGGCCCCTCGGGAGGACCCGACGACGCAGGCCCCGGCGGCCCGGACGGCGGCGGAGACCACGCCCCGGACCGGGCGGACGGGGCTGCCGACCCGGCCGGGTCACCCGCGCCGGACGAGCCGCAGCCCCAGGAGGAGACCCAGGACGAGCCGCAGGCCGCGCCCGCGGGCCGGGCGGACGGGCCGTCCGGACGGGAGGGGACGCCGGCCCCGGCCCCCACCGACACGTTCCGGGCGCGCCGCCTCGAGGTCCCCGGCCTCGGCGAGGGCGCCCCGGGCCGCCGCTCCCGGGCCCGCACCGACGCCGGACGGGTCGTCCGCGCCGTCGCCACCACCCCGCGCCGGGCCGCCGACGTGCACCTGCCCGCCTCGATCACCGCGGCCGCCCCGCACCAGCGCTCCCGCGGCCGCACCGGCCCGGCCCTCGTGCTGCGCCACGGCGACCTGCACAGCGGCGAGCGCGAGGGACGGGAGGGCAACCTCGTGCTGTTCGCCGTCGACGCCTCGGGGTCGATGGCCGCGCGGGCGCGGATGTCGGCGGTGTCGGGTGCGGTGCTGTCGCTGCTGCGCGACGCCTACCAGCGCCGCGACAAGGTCGGGCTGGTCACCTTCCGCGCGGACGGGGCCGAGCTCGTGCTGCCGCCGACGTCGAGCGTCCCGGCGGCGCAGGCCCGCATGGCGTCGATGCGCACGGGCGGGCGCACCCCGCTGGCCGACGGCCTGCTGCGCGCCCGCGAGGTCCTGCGCGTCGAACGGCTGCGCGACCCCCGCCGCCGCGCGCTGCTCGTGCTGCTCACCGACGGTCGGGCGACGGTCGGGCGGTCCGGCGAGCCGGTGTCGGACGCCTGCCGGGCCGCCGCGCTGCTCGCCGCCGACGGGGTCGCGACCGTCGTCGTCGACTGCGAGTCCGGGCCGGTCCGGCTCGGACTGGCGGCGCGGATCGCCGCGGCGGCGGGCGGGGAGATCGTGAGCATCGGGGCGCTGTCGGCCGACGGCGTCACCGGGGTCGTCCGCGCCGCGCGGGCGGCCTGACAGGGCCGAACGGCCTCGTGCGCGGATACGGTTGCCCTGGCGAGCCCTTCCGCGCACGGGCCCGACGAAGGAGGGCGGCCATGCCGCAGGGACAGGTCGAGACCGTGCCCGACGACGGGCTCACGACGCGCCAGCGCCGCAACCGGCCGCTCGTCGTCGTCCACACGGGGACGATGAAGGGCAAGTCGACGGCCGCGTTCGGGCTGGCGCTGCGCGGGTGGGCGCAGGGCTGGTCGATCGGGGTGTTCCAGTTCGTGAAGTCGGCGAAGTGGAAGGTCGGCGAGGAGGCCGCGTTCCGGGCGCTCGGCCGCGTGCACGCCGAGACCGGCGAGGGCGGGCCCGTCGAGTGGCACAAGATGGGCGAGGGCTGGTCCTGGGCGCGCAAGCCCGGCACCGAGTCCGACCACGCCGCCGAGGCGCTGGAGGGGTGGCGCGAGATCCGGCGCCGGATCGAGGCGCAGGCGCACGACGTGTACGTCCTCGACGAGTTCACCTACCCGATGAAGTGGGGATGGGTCGACGTCGCCGAGGTCGTCGAGGTGCTGAACGCGCGCGAGGGCCGCCAGCACGTGATCATCACCGGACGGGACGCCGCGCCGGAGCTGATCGCCGCGGCCGACCTCGTCATGGAGACGTCCAAGATCAAGCATCCGATGGACGCCGGCCAGAAGGGCCAGCGGGGAATCGAGTGGTGATGGAACAGGTCAGGTTGGGTGGCACCGGTCTGCGGGTCTCGCGGATCTGCCTGGGGATGATGAGCTACGGCACGCCGGACTGGCGGGACTGGGTGCTCGACCTCGACGCCTCACGCCCGCTCGTGCGCGCCGCCGTCGACGCGGGGATCACGTTCTTCGACACCGCCGACATGTACTCGCTCGGGGCGAGCGAGGAGGTGACCGGCACGCTGCTGCGCGAGTTCTTCGCCCGCCGTGACGACTACGTGCTCGCCACCAAGGTCTTCAACCCGATGAGCGACGGGCCCAACGACCGCGGCCTGTCGCGCAAGCACGTCCTGGCCAGCATCGACGCGTCGCTGACGCGGCTGGGCACCGACCACGTCGACCTCTACCAGATCCACCGCTGGGACCCGGAGACGCCGATCGAGGAGACGATGGAGGCGCTGCACGACGTCGTGCGCGCGGGGAAGGCCCGCTACATCGGGGCGTCGAGCATGTACGCCTGGCAGTTCGCCAAGGCGCAGCACACCGCCGACCTCGCCGGCGGGACGCGGTTCGTCTCCATGCAGGACCACTACAACCTCCTCTACCGCGAGGAGGAGCGGGAGATGCACCCGCAGTGCCTCGACCAGGGCGTCGGGGTCATCCCGTGGAGCCCGCTGGCCCGCGGGCGCCTGACCCGGCTGCCCGAGCAGCACACCACCGTCCGCGCCGGGAGCGACCCGATCGCCGACCGGATGTACGGCGAGGCCGACGACACGGTGGTGCGCGCCGTCGCCGAGGTCGCGACGGCCCGCGGCCTGCCGATGGCGCAGGTGGCGCTGGCCTGGATGCTGCACAAGGAGGCGGTCACCGCGCCGATCATCGGGGCGACGAAGCCGGGCCACATCGAGGACGCGGTCGCGGCGGTCGACGTGCAGCTCTCCGAGGAGGAGATCGCGGCGCTGGAGGCCCCGTACGTGCCGCACCCGGTGCTGGGGCACACGTGAGCGTCGGGGCGTTCCGCTCCCGGCGACCGTGACGGCCCGGGCGCTGGTCGTCGGGGCGCCGTCGTCCGGGTCCGGGAAGACCACCGTCGCCACCGGCCTGATGGCCGCGCTGCGCCGCCGGGGGACGGTGGTGGCCCCGTTCAAGGTGGGGCCGGACTACATCGACCCCGGCTACCACACCCTCGCCGCGGGGCGCCCCGGCCGGAACCTCGATCCCGTCCTCGTCGGACCCGACCGGGTCCTCCCGCTCGCCCGGCACGGCGCGGCGGGGGCGGGGATCGCCGTGGTCGAGGGCGTGATGGGCCTGTTCGACGGCCGGCTGGCCGACGGGGAGGGGTCGACCGCGCAGGTCGCGGGCCTGCTGGACGCGCCGGTGGTGCTGGTCGTCGACGTGCGGGGGCAGTCGCGCAGCCTCGCCGCGGTGCTGCACGGGTTCCGGTCGTTCGACCCGGCCGTGCGCGTGGCCGGCGTGGTGCTCAACCGCGTCGGGAGCCCGCGCCACGAGGACGTGCTGCGCGCGGCCGCCGACGAGGTGGGGCTGCCGGTGCTCGGGGCGCTGCCCCGGCGCGACGCGCTCGCGGTCCCGTCCCGGCACCTCGGGCTGGTCACCGCCGCGGAGCACGGGTCCGCGGCGCTCGCCGCCGTCGACGCGATGGCGGAGCTGGTGGCCGCGCACGTCGACCTGGACGCGGTGGTGGCGCTGGCCGCGCCGCTGCCGTCCGGGCCGGTGTGGGACCCGGCCCGCGAGGTGGCGGGCGAGGACGGACGACTCGCCGGGCGCGATCGGCAGACTCGCCGAGCCGCACCGGAGAACTCGCCGGAGGGCGGTCGGCCGGTGGTGGGGGTGTTCGGGGGAGCGGCGTTCACGTTCGGGTACGCCGAGCACGTCGAGCTGCTGGCGGCCGCGGGGGCCGAGGTCGTCGTCGTCGACCCGGTGCGCGACGGGCGGCTGCCGGACGGGACGGCCGCGCTCGTCGTGCCCGGGGGGTTCCCCGAGGAGCACGCCGCCGCGCTGAGCGCGAACGCCCCGCTGCGGGCGGCGGTGCGGCAGCTCGCTGCCGCCGGGGCCCCGGTGCACGCGGAGTGCGCCGGGCTGCTCTACCTCTGCGCCGCCCTCGACGGGTCCCCGATGTGCGGCGTCCTGCCCGCCGACGCCGCAATGACGCCGCGGCTGACCCTGGGCTACCGCGACGCCGTCGCGCTGTCGGCGTCGTCGCTGTTCGCGGCCGGGGCGCGGGTGAGCGGGCACGAGTTCCACCGCTGCGCCGTCACCCCGCGCGCCGGGACGGCCCCGGCCTGGGCCTGGCGGGGGGCCGATCCCGAGGGCTGGGTGAGCGGCGGGGTCCACGCCTCGTTCCTGCACACGCACCCCGCCGGGCACCCGGACGCCGTCGCCGCGTTCGTCCGCGGCGCGTCGCTCGCCAGGAGGTGACGCACGTCTCGTCGCGGGGTTACCCTTCGGTAGGGCTCGACGAGGAGGTCGCCATGCGCAGGTCACGTCGTCGCACGGTCGGACTGGTGCTCGGCGCCGGGGGCATCCTCGGCTCCGCCTGGACGACCGGGATGCTCGCCGCGCTGGCCCCGCGCCTGGACCGGTCCCTCGGCGACCTGGACCTCGTCGTGGGCACGAGCGCCGGCAGCATCCTGGGTGCCGCCCTGCGCTGCGGGATGACCGTCGACGAGCTGCTCGCCCACCAGCACGGCGACCACGTCGCCGACGCGGTGCCCGACGCCGCCGTCCTCGAGCGCGAGTCCGGCGACGGCCTCCCGCCGATCCCGCGGCCGTGGATCGGCTCGCCCCGGCTGCTCGCCACCGCGCTGACCCGTCCGGGCACGGTCGACCCGGTCGTCGCCGCGTCCGGGCTGCTCCCGGCGGGGCGGGGGCGGATGGGGTCGCTGATCGGGATGGTCGCGGGCCTGCAGACCCGCGCGGGCGTCACCACCGACGGCTGGGTGCCCGGGCCGCCGCTGTGGATCGCCGCCGTCGACTACGACTCCGGCCAGCGCGTCGTGTTCGGCCGCGATGGCGCGCCGCCGTCGACGGTCGGGGAGGCCGTGCTCGCGTCGTGCTCGATCCCGGGGTGGTTCACCCCGCAGGTGATCGACGGGCGCCGCTACGTCGATGGGGCGGTGTCGTCGAGCACGTCGGTCGCGCTGCTGGCCCGGCCGGGCGCCCCCGCGCTCGACGAGGTCTACGTGCTCGCCCCGATGGCGAGCCACGTCGCCGACCGCCCGCGCGACCCCCTCGCCGTGGCCGAGCGCGCGATGCGCCGGGTGCTCACCCGCTGGCTCGACGCTGAGGTCGCCGAGCTGCGGGCGACCGGTGCGCAGGTCACGGTGCTCACCCCGGGCCCGGCCGACCTGGCCGCGATGGGCGGCAACCTGATGAACCCCCGCCGTCGCGACCGGGTGCTGGAGACCTCGCTGGAGACCTCGGTGGCGGCCCTGTCGGCCCCGGCCTCGGCCGCCTGACCCCTCCGTCTGTGCGCCGGCTCATGCCCCCGAGCGGCTCGATCGGCCCGACGGTGGGTGACACTGTCCGGCGTGAAGCAGGGAAGTGTGTCCTTCGTCGGAGCCGGGCCCGGGGCGGCCGACCTCATCACGCTGCGCGGGGCGCGGCGGATCGCCGAGGCCGACGTCGTGGTCTGGGCGGCGTCGCTGGTGATGGAGGAGTGCGTCGTCGAGCACGCGCGCGCCGACGCCGAGCTCGTCGACTCCTCCCAGATCGCCCACGAGGACGTCCTCGCCCTCTACCGCCGCGCCGCCGCCGAGGGGCTCGCCGTCGCGCGGGTGCACTCCGGTGACCCGTCGCTGTGGGGCGCGGTGCAGGAGCAGTACGACGCGGCCGTCGAGATCGGGCTCGCCGTCGAGATCGTGCCCGGCGTCTCGGCGTTCGGGGCCGCCGCCGCCGCGGCGGGGCGGGAGCTGACGATCCCGGAGGTCGCGCAGTCGGTCGTGCTGTGCCGGCTCGAGGGCGGCAAGACCCCGATGCCCGAGCGCGAGAAGCTGCGCGAGTTCGCCCGGCACGGCACCACGATGGCGATCTTCCTGTCCGCGGCCCGGACCTCGCAGATGGTCGACGAGCTGCGCGCGGGCGGCTACCCCGACGACACCCCGGTCGTCGTCGCCTACCGCACCACCTGGCCCGACGAGCAGACCATCCGCTGCCGCCTCGACGAGGTCGAGGGCGTGTGCAAGGAGCGCAAGCTCTGGCGCCAGACGCTGTTCCTGGTCGGGGCGGCGCTCGGGGCGAAGGGGACGCGCAGCCACCTCTACCACGCGGGCCACTTCCACACCTTCCGCAAGCCCGACGCGGAGGCCCGGCGCGCGCTGCGCGCCGCCCGATCCGCGACCCCGTGACCCCTGTCCTCGCGGGTCGCCGGTGCTCGGTCGCCGAGTCGCCGGCGCCCCGTCCGTGCCGGTGCGGCGGCCGGGGCCCGGACACCGGCGCGCGTGGTCGGGGTGGTGCCGCGTGCTGACCGTCGTCGGGATCGACGGGGGCCCGCTGCCACCCGGGGCGGTCGAGGCGCTGGCCGGCGCGGAGGTCGTCACCGGCGCCGCCCGCTACCTGCACCTCGCCCCCGCCTCGGCCGAGCGGGTCGAGATGGGGCCGGTCGACGCCGCGCTCGCGGCGCTCGCCGGGCGCCGCGCCGTCGTGCTGGCCAGCGGCGACCCGGGCTTCTTCGGGATCGTCCGGCTGCTCCGGGCGCGGGGGTTCGCCCCGGCCGTGCTGCCGGCGTGCTCGGCGGTGCAGCGGGCGTTCGCGCGCATCGGGCGGCCGTGGGACGACGTCGCGGTGGTCAGCGCGCACGGCCGCGCGCTCGGGCCCGCGGTCAACCTCTGCCGCGCCCATCCGGCCGTCGCCGTGCTCACCGCACCCGGTGCCGGGCCCGCCGAGATCGGGGCGGCCCTGCACGGCTGGGACCGCACGCTCGTCGTCGCCGAGGACCTGGACGGGCCCGCCGAGCAGGTCACGACCGTGACCCCGCAGCAGGCCGCCTCCCGCAGCTGGCGCGACCCGAACGTCGTGCTCTGCCTGCGCGACCCCTCCGCTGTGCCCGAGGTGGGCTGGCGGGCCGGGGGCGCCCCGGCTGCCGGGTGGGCGCTGCCCGAGTCCGCGTTCGAGCACCGCGCCGGGATGATCACCAAGGCCGAGGTGCGGGCGCTCGCGCTGGCCCGGCTCGCCCCGGCCCCGGGCCGGCTGATCTGGGACGTCGGGTCCGGCTCCGGCGCCGTCGCCGTCGAGTGCGCCCGGCTCGGGGCCGCGGTGGTCGCGGTCGAGCGCCGCGCCGACGACGTCGAGCGCATCCGCGCCAACGCCGCCGCCCACGGCGTCGACGTGCGGGTGGTGCAGGGGGAGGCCCCGGCCGCGCTCGCGGACCTCCCGCGCCCCGACGCCGTGTTCGTCGGCGGGGGCGGGCCCGACGTGGTGGCGGCGGTCGCCGGGGCGCCGCGCGTCGTCGTCGCCCTCGCCGCGCTGGACCGGCTGGCCCCCACCCGGCACGCCCTGCGCGACCACCGCGTCGAGGGCGTCCAGCTCGCCGCGTCCCGGCTCGCCGACCTGCCCGACGGCACCGTCCGCCTCGCCGCCACCAACCCGATAATCCTGCTCTGGGGAGAGACCACATGATCGCGCTGTTCGCCGTCACCGACGCCGGGCGCCGGGCCGCCGCCGAGGTGGCGCCCGTGCTCGGGGCCGAGGTCCGGGCGCTCGACGAGCTGGCGGGGCTGTGGCCGGACCTCGACGGCGCCGTGTTCTTCCTCGCCACCGGCGCGACCGTCCGGCTCGTCGCGCCCCTGCTCGCCGACAAGCGCACCGACCCCGGCGTGGTCTGCGTCGACGAGGCCCGCCGGTTCGCGGTCGCGCTGTGCGGCGGCCACGAGGGCGGGGCCAACGCGCTCGCCGCCCGGGTCGCGACCGTGCTCGGCGCCGAGCCGGTGGTCACCACCGCCTCCGACGCCGCCGGCTCCACCGGCCTCGACGAGCTCGCCGCGGTCCTCGACGCCGAGATCGACGGCGACGCGGCCGCCGCGGGCACCGCCCTGCTCGACGGCACCGCGCTCGTCGAGAACCCGCTGGGCTTCCCGCTGCCCCCGCTCCCGCCCCTGCGCGGCGAGCCCCGGCACACCATCACGATCAGCGACCGCGCCGCCCCCGGCGCCGCCCCGGCGTGGACGGTGCTGGTGCCGAAGACGCTGGTCGTCGGCGTCGGGAGCGCCCGCGGGGTCACCCCGGACGCGGTCGCCGCGACGCTGCGCCGCGTCGAGACCGAGTTCGGGTTCGACCTGCGGGCCGTGCGGGCGGTCGCGTCGGTCGACCTCAAGGCCGACGAGGCCGGCATCCTCGCCGCGATCGCGCCGCACACCCTGCACACCTACGCCGCGGGCGTGCTGGCCGGCGTCGAGGTGCCCAACCCCAGCGAGGTCGTGCGGGCCGAGGTGGGCACGGCGAGCGTCGCCGAGGCCGCGGCGCTGCACCACGCAGGCCCGGGCGCCGAGCTCGTCGTCGAGAAGATCAAGGGCGACAACGTGACCGTCGCCGTCGCCCGGGTGCGCCCGCGCGGGCGGCTGGCGATCGTCGGCCTCGGTCCGGGCGCGGCCGACCTGCGGGTGCCGCGTGCCGACGCCGAGCTGCGGCGGGCCTCGATCGTGGTGGGGCTCGACCAGTACGTCGACCAGGTGCGCCACCTGCTGCGCCCCGGCACCGAGCTGCGCGTCAGCGGTCTGGGCGAGGAGGAGCAGCGCGCCGCCGACGCCGTCGCGCTGGCCGCGAAGGGGCACGCGGTCGCCCTGATCGGCTCCGGCGACGCCGGGATCTACGCCATGGCCAGCCCCGCGCTGGAGGGGGCCGGGGCCGACATCGACGTCGTCGGGGTGCCGGGGGTGACCGCGGCGCTGTCGTCGTCGGCGCTGCTCGGGGCCCCGCTCGGGCACGACCACGTGCTCATCTCGCTGTCGGACCTGCACACCCCGTGGCCCGTCATCGAGCAGCGCGTGGCCGCTGCGGCGGCCGCCGACCTCGTCACCGTGTTCTACAACCCGCGCAGCCGCGACCGGCACTGGCAGCTCGGCGCCGCGATCGACGCGTTCCGGACGCACCGCCCGCCGCAGACGCCGGTGGGGGCGGTGCGGCAGTCCGGGCGCGCCGGGCAGCGGGTGTGGACCGCGCCGCTGGCCGAGTTCGACCCGGCGGAGGTGGACATGCTCACGACGGTGGTCGTCGGGTCGAGCACCACCCGGATGGTGGCGGGGCGGATGGTCACCCCGCGCGGCTACCGCTGGAGCTGACCGGTCTGTCGGCCCCCTCACGGTCCACCGCCGCCCCGCGCCGCCCGGGTTAGGGTGTCGGCGAGACTGCGCGGGAACCCGGTGCCACTCCGGGGCGGTCCCGCCACTGTGACCCCTGACCGAGGGGGAGCCAGACCCCGCGCGTCGCCACCACCACCGCCGCACCGGGCGAGGAACACCCGGGGAGGAGCAGCCGTGCGCACCGTGCACCCCATCGAGACCGAGTCCTACGCCATCCTGCGCACCCGGCTCGACACCGCCGATCTCCCGCCGCTCACCCGCGCGGTCGTCGAGCGGATCGTGCACACCACCGCCGACCCCACCTGGGCCGGCGACCTGGTCTGCGACGAGGACGCCCTGCGCGCCGGCCGCGCCGCCCTGCTGGCGGGCGCACCGCTGATCACGGACGTGCGGATGGTCGCCGTCGGGATCACCGCCCGCCCGTCGACGGTCGCGCTCGACCTCGCCCCCGTCGCCGACGCGGGGCTGACGCGCTCGGCCACCGGCATCCGCGCCGCCGCCGCGCTGCACCCCGAGGGCGCGGTCTGGGCGATCGGCAACGCCCCCACCGCGCTCGACGAGCTGCTGCGCACCGGCGTGCGGAGCCCGCTGGTGATCGGGCTGCCGGTCGGGTTCGTGGGCTCGGTCGCGGCGAAGGCCGCCCTGCGCTCCGCCGGGTGGCCGGCGGTCTCGAACCGTTCCGAACGAGGTGGGGCCGCCGCCGCGGCCGCCGCCGTCAACGCGCTGCTCTACACGGAGGACCGATGAACCCGCCCCTGATGCTCGCCGGCCACGGCACGGTCGACGCCGCGGGGGTGGCGGAGTTCGTCGCCTTCACCGAGCGCCTGCGCACCCTGCTCGCCGCCGAGGGCGTCGACGTCGACGGCGGGTTCATCGAGCTCTCGCAGCCCACCGTGCACGAGGCGTGGTCGCGGCTCACCGAGCGCGGTCACACCCACCGCGCCGCCGTGCCGATGGTCCTGGTCGGCGCCGGGCACGCGAAGGGCGACATCCCCGCCGCGCTGGAGCGCGAGGTGCGCCGCGAGCCCGGCACCAGCTACGCCTTCGGCCGCCCGCTCGGCCCGCACCCGGTGCTGCTGGAGATCCTGGCGACGCGGATCGCCGAGGTCGCGCCCGCCGGGGGCACCGCGGTGCTGCTGGTCGGGCGCGGGTCCACCGACCCGGACGCGAACGCCGAGGTCGCGAAGGTCGCGCGGCTGCTGCAGGAGGGTCGCGACTACGACTTCGTCGAGCCCGCGTTCGTCTCCCTCGCGAAGCCCGACGTCGCCTCCGGCCTCGCGCGCTGCCGGGCGCTGGGCGCGACCCGCGTCGTCGTCGCCCCGTACTTCCTGTTCGACGGGGTGCTGCCGCGCCGCGTCGTCGACCAGGCCGCCGCGTTCGCCGCCGACCACCCGGACGTCGACGTCCGCAGCGCCGGGTACCTGGGCGACACCGCGGAGCTCGCCGGGCTCGTCGTCGAGCGCTACCGCGAGGCGCTGCACGGTGACATCCGGATGAACTGCGACACCTGCGCCTACCGGGTGCTGCTGCCCGGTTTCGAGGACAAGCTCGGCGCCCCGCAGACCCCGCACCACCACCCCGACGACCCCTCGACGGGCCACGGGCACGGCCACGGCCACGCGCACGGACACGCCGCCCCGGTGGCGGGAGAGTGATCGACGTGGACCCCTACCTCGCCGGGCTGGTGCTCGCCGGGCGCCGCGTCGTCGTGGTGGGCGGGGGCACGGTCGCGCAGCGCCGGATCGCCGGCCTGCTGACGGCCGGGGCCGACGTCCTCGTCGTCGCCCCCGACGTCACCCCGGCGGTGGAGGGCATGGCGACGGCACGCGAGCTGACCTGGGAGGCCCGGCCCTACCGCGACGGCGACCTCGACGGCGCCTGGTACGTCGTGAGCTGCACCGACAGCACCGAGGTCAACGCCGCCGTGGCCGCGGAGGCCGAACGGCGCCGCGTGTTCTGCGTCCGCGCCGACGACGCGACCGGCGGCACCGCCGTCACCCCGGCCGTCGGGCACCACGACGGGATCACCGTCGGCGTGCTCGCCGGGCGCCGCCCGCGCCGCTCCGCCGCCGTGCGCACCGCGCTGGTCGAGGCGCTGGCGACCGGGCTCGTCGACGACACCGCCGAGCCCGTCACGCCGGGCGTCGCGCTGGTCGGCGGGGGCCCGGGGGACCCGGAGCTGATCACCGTCCGGGGGCGGCGGCTGCTCACGCGCGCCGACGTCGTCGTCACCGACCGGCTCGGTCCCCGCGACCTGCTCGACCACCTCGACCCGCACGTCGAGGTCGTCGACGCGTCGAAGATCCCCTACGGCCGCGCGATGAACCAGGCGCGGATCAACGAGCTGCTCATCGAGCACGCGCGGGCGGGGAAGTTCGTGGTGCGGCTCAAGGGCGGCGACCCCTACGTCTTCGGCCGCGGCTTCGAGGAGGCGCTCGCGTGCGCCGAGGCCGGGGTTCCCGTCACCGTCGTCCCCGGCGTGACCAGCGCGTTCGCCGCGCCCGCCGTCGCCGACGTGCCGGTGTCGCACCGCGGGGTGGCGCACGAGATCGTGGTGGTGTCCGGGCACGTCGCGCCCGACGACCCGCGCTCGCTCGTCGACTGGCCCGCGCTCGGGCGGCTGCGCGGCACCGTCGTGCTGCTCATGGCCGTCGAGCGGATCGGCGCGTTCGCCACCGCGCTGATCGACGGCGGCCGCCCCGCCGACACCCCCGTCGCGGTCGTGCAGGACGGCACCATGCGCATCCAGCGCTCGGTCCGCGCCACGCTCGCCACCGTCGCCGACGTCGTGCGCGAGGAGGGCATCAACCCGCCCGCGGTCGTGGTGGTCGGGCCGGTGGCCGGGCTGGCCGAGCGGGTCACGGGCACGCCCGCGAGGTGAGCGTCTCGCTGCTGCGGATCAGCCGGTCCGGCCCGGTCAGCAGGTAGGACTGCTCCCACTCGGTGCACGCCTGGTCGCCGCCCGGGCCGTCGGCGGGGGCCTGGCGGCTGGTGAAGGTCATGACGACCGTGCCGTCGGGGCGCACCGAGGTGATCCGGGCGTCGCTGATCGTGCGGGGGCGCTGGATCTCCAACCAGGCGGCCAGTCCGTTCTCCGCGGTCCGGGAGTCGGCGCTGAACAGCGCGAACGTGTCCGCGTAGCGCCCGTCGTTGATCGAGGAGACGTACGCGTCCAGCGTCGCGAGCGCCGCGGGGACCCCGGCGCCGCTGACGCCCGGCGCGACGACGACCGACCCCGCGGGCGGCGCGGTCGGGCCGGCCGAGGCCGGGGTGGACGACGCCGGGACCGGGCCCGTCGACGGGGTGACCGGCCCGGCGGTCCCGCCCGACAGCAGGACGGCCCCGACGCCGACCGCCGCGACCAGCACCACCGCGACGACCCCGACCAGCAGGGCGCGGCGCGACCGGCCCGGGGGTGCCGGGGTCCGTCCCGCCTGCGGCGGGGGAGCGGCTCCGGACCAGGGCTCCCGCGCCGGTGGACGTCCCGCCGACGGCCACGGTGGGGCCGGGGTCCACGGCGCCGCCGCGGGCCACGGGGCGGCCGGAGCCGGCTGTCCTGCCGGAGGCCACTGCTCGGCCGGAGGCCACTGCCCCGCCGGAGGCCACTGCGCCGTGGACGGGGACTGCGCCGCGGACGGGGGCCGGGCCGTCGAGGGGGACGGGACGGCCGGGGGTTCCAGGGCGAGGCTGGTGGGGGCCGCCGCCTCCTGCGCCGCCGTCGCCGCCCCGTCGACGACGGCCCGGGTGACCGGCCGCCCGGTGGCGCGCTGCGCGTCCTGCAGCGCCGCGACGGCGTCGGCGGCGCCGGCGTACCGCTGCTCGGGCTCCTTGGCCATCAGCCGCTCGACGACCCGGCACACCGGGTCCGGGACCCCGCGGTCGCGCAGGTCCGGCACCGGTTCGCGGACGATCCGCGCGAGCATCACCAGCAGCTCCTCCGGGGTGTCGCGGCCGAACGCCGACGAGCCGGTGAGCAGCGTGAACAGGGTGGCGCCGAAGCCGTACAGGTCGGTGCGGACGGTGCTGGTGCCCTCGGCCAGGCGCTCGGGCGCGGCGTAGGCGGGGCTGACGCGGATGCCGCCGGAGGTCTCGGCGATGCCGGGGAGGCGGGCGATGCCGAAGTCGGCGAGCTTCGGCTCGCCGTAGCGGGAGACGAGGACGTTCGCCGGTTTCAGGTCCAGGTGCAGGATGCCGTGGCGGTGCGCGGTCTCCAGCGCGCCGCCGAGCAGGACGCCGATCTCCAGGACCTCCGGCCACGGCAGCGCGGGCCGGTCGGCGAGGGACCCGCCGGACATGAGGTCCATGACGATGTAGGGCTGCCCGCGGTCGGTCGTGCCGCCGCGGTGGACGGTGACGATGTGCGGGTGCCCGGACAGCGTGCCCATCGCCTGGCACTCGCGGGCGAACGCGCGGCGCACGGAGTCGTCGTCGAGGCGCTCGCGCAGGACCTTCACCGCGACCGTGCGCCCGAACTCCGGCTCCTGCACCGCGTAGACCGAGCCGAACCCGCCGCGGCCCAGCTCCCGCGCGCCGGTGAGGCCGGGGATCCCCAGGTCGACGGGCGCGGGCTCCACGGGCGCAGTCTAGGTGCGCCCGCGGAGCCCGGTATCCGTACGAGTACCGACTACAGCGACAGCAGCCGGTCGAAGAAGCTGCGGTAGCGGCGCAGGGCCAGGCGCAGGTCCTCGGTGGAGGTGTCGTCGGTGTCGAGCCCGTGCTCCAGCCCGCTGCGCTGCTCGCGGAACAGGCGCTCCAGCTCGTCGAGCACCTCGCCGACCAGCGCGTCGGCCTGGCGGACGGCCTGGCGCGGCTCGTCGACGAACGCGCCCTTCACCGCGTCCCAGCGCGACCCGTACTCCTGGGCCCGCTGCTGCGGGAACAGCCGCTCGCGGCCGCTCGCGTCGTCGCCCATGCCGGAACCGGCCTGGTGGGGCGCGGTGCCGTGGGCGGCGGAGCCGATCGTGCCCGCCGCGGCTCCGGCCGCTCCGGCCGCCCCGGCGGCGGTACCGGCCCGGCCGGGGTCGGTGGTCGCCCGTCCGGCGCGGTCACCGTCGTGGTCGTCGCGGACCGCGCCGGCACCGGCCTGGTCGACCGGCCCCCGGTGAGCCTGGTCGGGGTGGACCTGGTCGGGGTGGGCCGGCGCCGAGTGGGCGGGTGCGGCGTGGGTCGGTGCGGCGTGGGTCGGGGCGGAGTGGGCGGGGCCGGCGTGGGCCGGTTCGCCCTGCGTCCGGTCGTCGAACGCCCTGGCGCCCTGGGCCTGGTCGCCCTGGGCCTGGCCGCCCTGGGCCTGGCCGCCCTGGGCCTGGCCGCCCTGGACCTGCCCGCCCGGGACCTGGCCGGCGCCCGGGGTCCCGGCGGCCGGGCCGCCGGGGTGTCCGGGAGCGCCGCCCGCCGCGCCCGCGTCGTCCCGGTCGAGGCGCTCGTGCCGGTCACCGGTGGGGTGCCGGTCGTCGGTGGGGCGACCCGCGCCGCCGTCGTCCGTCCGGTGCCCGCCCGCCGCACCGGCGACACCGGCGGCCGCGGCCGTCCCGGCCACCGCGGTGGCACCCGGCCCGGAGCCGTCGCGGACCTGCTCGGTGTGCGCGTCGGCGGGGTGGGTGCCCATCGGCGTCGTCGGGGCCGCCGGCCGGCCCTCGGGCGCGCCGAACCGGTCGCCGGGGATGCCGGAACCCTGCGGCGGCGGGCCGTCGGCGGGCCCCTGGGCCGGGACGCCCGGCCGGCCGGGCGCACCGGCGTCGGGGGCGTACCCCGGACCCTGGCCGGGAGCAGGCTGGGTGCCGGGGGCGGGGTGGGTGCCGGGGACGGGCTGGGTACCGGGGACGGGCTGGGTCAGGCCGTCGGAACCGGCGGGAGCCCGGCCCGCGTCCTGGCGCTCGTCGGCGCGGGGCTCGTCGTTGCGGCCCAGCAGGTCGTCGATGACGCCGCGGACGCCGCCGCGGGGCCGCTCGTCGGGGCGGTCGGGGGTGCTCATCGGGTCTGCTCCTCGGTGGTCGGGGCCTGGTGCCGGCCGTTGCTGTTCGGGTCGCCGTGGCGGCCGGACCGGGTGTCGTGACCCAGCAGGGCCTCCACCAGCGACCGGTAGGAGGTGACGGCGTGGCGCTGCTGCTCGGTGTCGACGCCGCCGCGCTCGGTGGCGTCGCGGACGGCGCGGGCCTCGCGGTAGTGCGCGACGACCTCGGGGTGCTCGACGGAGATGTCCTCGGCGCGGCGCTCGAAGTCGTCGACCGGGTAGCCGCGGGTGCGCATGATCTCCACGACGAGCCCGTCGGCCTGACGCAGCGAGTGCACCGGGTCGTCGACGAACCCGCGCTGGATCTCGATCCAGGCCACGTCGAACCGGTCGCGCTCCTCGGGCCGCAGGTCGCGGACGTCGAGCGAGGCGTGGCGCTTCTCCCGCTCGACGAGGCGGGCCTCGGCCTCGCGGGGGTCGCCGGTCTCGGCGAGGGTGCGGTCGTACTCGGACCCGTAGCGCTCCTGGAGGCGCTCGGACCGCTTCCGACGGGACAGCAGGACGCCGGCGACGCCGAGGGCGATCACGAGGACCACGACGACGACGATCAGGACGATCACGGTGGGTTCCACCGGACACCTCTCTGTGTGGCGGACGACACACTCGATCGAGTGAACCGTTTCCGGAGGGTGCCCGAAGGTCGGTCGTCGCTAAACCCCGCCGGTGCGGCACCTCTCGTTGACCCCCGCCCGTGCCGTGTGGTCCTGTGTGTCCGACGGCAGTGGAGGAAGTCGGTGCGAGTCCGACGCGGTCCCGCCACTGTCACCGGGGAGCGGCCGCCCAGCCGTCGTGACCACTGCCGAGAGGCGGGAAGGTCGGGCGCGTCGCGTCGATCCGGGAGCCAGGAGACTCGCTGCCGTCATCACCCCGAGTCGAGGGCGCGGACCCTCGGAGGAGGAGCCGAAGATGGCGCCCGTCGTCCTGCTGCTGTCCACCGCCGACACCGAACTGCTGGCCGCGCGGGCGGCGTCCGATTCCCCGGGGAGTGCGCTCTACCGCACCGCGAACCCCGCCCGGGTCGAGCCGGAGGGCCTGCCGGCGCTGCTCGACGGCGTCGACGTCGTCGTGCTCCGCCTGCTCGGCGGTCGCCGGGCCTGGCCGCTCGGCGTCGACGCGCTCGTCGCCTCGGGCCGGCCGGTCGTGCTGCTGGGCGGGGAGGCCGCCCCCGACGCCGAGCTGATGGCCGCCTCCACCGTGCCCGCGGGCGTGTCGTCGGAGGCGCTGGCCTACCTCGCCGCGGGCGGCACCGCGAACCTGCGCGAGCTGCACCGCTTCCTCTCCGACACCGTCCTGTTCACCGGCGAGGGCTTCGCCGCCCCGGAGGCGACGCCGGAGTTCGGCGTCCTCGGCGACCGCGAGCGGGACCCGGCGCGGCCGACCGTGGGCGTCGTGTTCTACCGGGCGCACGCGCTGAGCGGCAACACCGCGTTCGTCGAGACCCTGTGCGACGCGATCGAGGCGCGCGGCGCCAACGCCCTCCCGGTGTTCTGCGCGTCGCTGCGCCGGGCCGACACCGAGCTGATGGCGCTGCTCTCCGGCGTCGACGCGCTGGTCACGACGGTGCTCGCGGCGGGAGGGACCGTCGCGTCGGCGGCGTCGGCCGGGGGTGAGGAGGACGCCTGGGACGCCGGCGCCCTCGCCACGCTCGACGTGCCCGTGCTGCAGGGCCTGTCGCTGACGACCTCGCGCGCCGTGTGGGCGGACTCCGACGCCGCGCTGTCGCCGATGGACGCCGCCATGCAGGTGGCCATCCCCGAGTTCGACGGCCGGATCGTCACCGTGCCGTTCTCGTTCAAGGAGACCGCGGCCGGCGACGACCTGCCCGTCTACCGCGCCGACCCCGAGCGCGCCGCGCGCCTGGCCGGGCTCGCCGTGCGCCACGCCTCGCTGCGCCGCACACCGGTGGCCGAGCGGAAGCTCGCCGTCGTGCTGTCGTCGTACCCGACCAAGCACTCGCGCGTCGGCAACGCGGTGGGGCTCGACACCCCGGCGTCCGCCGTGGTCCTGCTCACCGCCCTGCGCGACGCCGGGTACACCGTCGGCGAGTTCCCGCAGGACTCCGACGAGCTGATCCACACCCTCATCGCCGCGGGCGGGCACGACGTGGAGTGGCTGACCGAGGAGCAGCTCTCGGCCGCGCCCGCGCGGGTGCACCTGGCCGACTACCGGGAGTGGTTCGCCGCCCTGCCGACGGCGCTCACCGACGGGATCGTCGAGCACTGGGGCGAGGCGCCCGGCTCGCTCTACGTCGACGGCGACGACATCGTGCTGGCCTCGCTCACCTTCGGCAACGTCCTGTTGATGATCCAGCCGCCGCGCGGGTTCGGGGAGAACCCGATCGCGATCTACCACGACCCGGACCTGCCGCCGTCGCACCACTACCTCGCCGCGTACCGCTGGCTGGAGAGCGAGTTCGGCGCCGACGCCGTGGTGCACCTGGGCAAGCACGGCACGCTGGAGTGGCTGCCGGGCAAGGGGCTCGGGCTGTCCGCGGAGTGCGCCCCCGACGCCGTGCTGGGCGAGCTGCCGCTGGTGTACCCGTTCATCGTCAACGACCCGGGTGAGGGCACGCAGGCCAAGCGCCGCGGGCACGCCGTCGTCGTCGACCACCTGGTGCCGCCGATGGCCCGCGCCGACACCTACGGCGAGATGGCGAAGCTGGAGCAGCTGCTCGACGAGTACGCGACCGTCCAGGCGATGGACCCGGCCAAGACGCCCGCGCTGCGGGCCCGGATCTGGGAGGTCGTCCAGGCCGCGCAGCTGCACCACGACCTGCACGTCGACGCCGCCCCGGGCGAGGACGACTTCGACGACTTCGTGCTGCACATCGACGGCTACCTGTGCGAGGTCAAGGACGTCCAGATCCGCGACGGCCTGCACGTCCTCGGCGGGGTGCCGGAGGGGGAGGCCCAGGTCAACCTGGTGCTGAGCATCCTGCGGGCGACCCAGGTGTGGGGCGGCAAGCGCGCGCTGCCCGGGCTGCGGGCGGCGCTGGCGGCGTGGGCGGGGCTGGACGAGCAGCAGCTGCTGGCGAACCCCGGCGCCCCCTTGCAGCAAGGCCACCTTCACGCAACGTCGTTGCACGAAGGTGGCCTTGCTGCGATGCCGGAGGTTCCCGCCGACCGCATCGCGCGGCTCGTCACCGTCGCTCCGGGCCCCGCCCGCACCGGGGCCGACCTCGTCGACGTGCTCGAGGGCGTCGCCCGGGCACTGGTCACCGGCGTGCAGGAGCGGGGCTGGTCCGGCGGTGCGTCCGTGTGCGCAGAGCTGCTGGGGGAGCCCGTCCCCGACGTCGTCGCCGTGCTGGAGTTCGGCTGTGCCGAGGTCGTGCCGCGGCTGGACCGCACCACCGACGAGGTCTCCGGTGTGCTCCACGCCCTCGACGGCGGCTACGTCCCGGCCGGGCCCTCCGGGTCCCCGACGCGCGGGCTGGTCAACGTGCTCCCGACCGGCCGCAACTTCTACTCCGTCGACCCGAAGGCCATCCCGTCGCGCAGCGCGTGGGAGATCGGCACGATGCTCGCCGACTCCCTGATCGCGCGGCACCTCGCCGACACCGGCGAGTACCCGCGCAGCGTCGGCCTGACGGTATGGGGCACCTCCGCCATGCGCACCCAGGGCGACGACCTCGCCGAGATCCTCGCCCTGATCGGCGCCCGGCCGGTCTGGGACGAGGCCTCGCGCCGCGTCACCGGGTTCGAGATCGTGCCGCGCGCGGAGCTGGGGCGGCCCCGGATCGACGTCATCGTCCGGATCTCCGGCTTCTTCCGCGACGCGTTCCCGCACGTCATCACGCTGCTCGACGACGCGTTCGCCGCCGTCGCGGAGCTGGACGAGCCCGACAACCACCTGCGCGAGCACGTCGAGACCGACGTCGCCGCGCACGGCGACCGCCGCCGCGCCACCGCCCGCATCTTCGGCTCCAAGCCCGGCGCCTACGGGGCGGGCCTGCTCCCGCTGATCGACGCCCGCAACTGGCGCAGCGACGCCGACCTCGCCGAGGTCTACGCCGTGTGGGGCGGCTACGCCTACGGCCGCGGCCTCGACGGGCGCGAGGCCCGCGCGGACATGGAGCAGTCGTTCCGGCGCATCTCCGTGGCGGCGAAGAACCAGGACACCCGCGAGCACGACATCGTCGACTCCGACGACTACTTCCAGTACCACGGCGGCATGGTCGCGACGGTCCGCGCGCTGACCGGCCGCACGCCCGCCGCGTACGTCGGCGACTCGGCGGTGACCGACGCGGTGAAGACGCGCACGCTGGCCGAGGAGACGAAGCGGGTGTTCCGGGCGCGCGTGGTGAACCCGAAGTGGATCACCGCGATGCAGCGGCACGGCTACAAGGGCGCGTTCGAGCTGGCCGCCACCGTCGACTACCTCTTCGGCTACGACGCCACCGCAGGCGTCGTCGACGACTGGATGTACACCCAGCTCGCCGAGAGCTACGTGTTCGACGGGACCAACCGCGCGTTCATGGAGAAGTCCAACCCCTGGGCGCTGCGCGGGATCACCGAGCGCCTGCTGGAGGCGGCCGACCGCGGCATGTGGGCCAAGCCCGACGACGCCGTGCTCGACCGGCTCAGGCAGACCTACCTCGAGCTCGAGGGCGACCTGGAGGGTCAGGGATGAGCACGCTGGTGGGAGTGGGCGTCGGCCCCGGCGACCCCGACCTGGTCACGGTCAAGGCGGCGAACCTGCTGGCCAAGGCCGACGTGGTGTTCGTGCCGGTCGCCGACTCGGGCGAGACCGGCCGCGCCGAGCAGACCGTGCTGTTCTACGCCGAGGCGTGGCGGATCGAGCGCGTGGTGTTCGCGCTGCACGACCGCGAGCACACCGCGCGCCGCGAACGCGCGTGGGACGCCGCCGCCGCGCAGGTGGCGCGCTGGTTCGACGCCAACCCGGGCGGCACCGCGGCGTTCGCGACCATCGGCGACCCGTGCGTCTACTCGACCTTCACCTACCTCGCCGCCACCGTCCGCGAGCTGGTCGGCGAGCTGGCGGTCGAGCTCATCCCCGGCATCACCGCCATGCAGGACCTCGCCGCGCGCAGCGGCACCCCGCTCGTCGAGGGGAGGGAGGCGCTGTCGCTGTTCCCGATGACGGCGGGGGCCGACCGGTTCCGCGAGGCGCTGAACCGCGGCGACTCCGTCGTCGCCTACAAGTTCGGGCGCAGGCTCCCGGAGACCCTCGCGGTCCTGCGCGAGACCGGCCGGCTCGACGGCGCGGTGTACGGCGCCGGCCTCGGCCTGGCCGACGAGGACGTGCGCCCGGCGGCCGACCTCGACCCGGACGCCCCCGGCCCCTACCTCTCGACGCTCATCGTGCCCCCCGCCCGCACCGGCCGCGGAGGCGCGCTGTGAGCCTCCTGGAGGACACCCTCGCCGCGATCGTCGCGCCGGACGCCGCCGCGCGCGCCGCCGCCGCCGACCGACTCGACCGGATGACCAAGCCCCCCGGCTCGCTCGGGCGCATCGAGGACCTCGCGGTCACGCTGTCCGGCATCGCCGGGACCTGCCCGCCGCCGCTGCCCGACCCGGCCGTCGTCGTGGTCTGCGCCGGCGACCACGGCGTCCACGCGCAGGGCGTCACGCCGTGGCCGCAGGAGGTCACCGGGCAGATGGTCGCCAACTTCGCGGCGGGCGGGGCCGTCGTCAACGCGTTCGCGCGGGCGGCGGACGTGCAGGTCCGGGTGCTCGACGTCGGGGTGGCCACCCCGCTGCCCGACCTCGACGGCGTGCTCGCCCGCCGCGTCGCCGACGGCACCGCCGACCTCGCCGTCGGCCCGGCCCTGACGCGCGAGCAGGTCGTCGCCGCGGTCGAGGCCGGGATCGCCGCCGTCCCGGACCGCGGCTGCGTCCTCACCGGTGACATGGGCATCGCCAACACCACCGCCGCCGCGCTGCTGATCTGCGCCTTCACCGGCGCCGACCCCGAGCGGGCGACGGGCCGCGGCACCGGCATCGACGACGCCACCCTCGCCCGCAAGACCGCCGTCGTCCGCGACGCGCTCGCGCGGCACCGCCCCGACCCGGCCGACCCGGTCGGGGTCCTCGCCGCGTTCGGCGGGCTGGAGCACGCCGC
This sequence comes from Pseudonocardia petroleophila, assembly GCF_014235185.1. Lineage (NCBI taxonomy): Bacteria > Bacillati > Actinomycetota > Actinomycetes > Pseudonocardiales > Pseudonocardiaceae > Pseudonocardia > Pseudonocardia petroleophila. The sequence goes on from NZ_CP060131.1 coordinate 3,522,522, forward strand.
GATCGCCGGGCTCGTCCTCGGCGCCGCGGCGCGGCGGATCCCGGTGCTGCTCGACGGCGTCAGCGCGGGCGCCGCGGCCCTCGTCGCGGCCGCGCTCGCCCCGCAGGCCGTGGCGTACTGCGTCGCCGGGCACCGCTCCGCCGAGCCGGGCCACCGCCTCGCGCTCGGCCACCTCGGCCTCGACCCGCTGCTCGACCTGGGCCTGCGCCTGGGCGAGGGCACGGGCGCGGTGCTGGCGCTGCCCCTGCTGCGGGCGGCGGTCCGGGCCCTGCACGACGTCGCCACCTTCGGCGACGCCGGGGTCACCGACGCGGCGCACGAGCAGGTGTAACGCGGCGGGTACGGGGGGACGAGTACGTCCCCGGGTCGGGGAGCCCCGGGTGACGAGGGGGACCGATGACGCGACGGCCCGCCGAGCCGGTGCGGGTGACCCCGGACGCCACCTGGTTCCGCCCGTCCGACGGCGGCGCGGGGGCCCTGCTGCGGCTCGCCGACGGGGTGCCGGCGGAGGCGGTCCGCCGGATCCGGGACGCCGGCGTGGGCGGGCTGCTGCCGATCGGCAACGTCGTGGTCCGCGAGGGCGCGGTGTGGCTGCGCACGCCGCAGCCCCCGGGACCGACGCTGGGCGACCTCATGACCAGGGCGGGCCTGGTCACCGAGGACGCGGTGGCGGTGCTGGGCACCGTCGCGCGGGTCGTCCGCGCGCTGCACGCGCGGGGGCTGTGCCACGGCCGGATCGCGGACGACGCCGTACTGCTCGACCCGGCGGGCGCGCCGCTGCTGGTGCTGCTCCGGCCCGGGCCCGCCGATCCCGCGCGCGACGCGCACCACCTGGCCGCCCTCGCCCGGGTGCTCGCGGGCACCTGGTGCGACGCCGGGGGCGCCGCGCTGCTGCACCGGTTCGCCGGGGAGGTGGTGCGCGACGGCCTGGACGCCGCGCTGCCGGTCCTGCCGCGGGCCGCGCCCCCCGGCCCCGTCCGGCGCGCACTGGCCCGCGAGTGGTGCTTGAGCGCCGCCCGGTCGCGCGCACCGTCCTCGTCGTCCGCGCACGCCCGGGTGCGTGCGCGGCGAGCCGGTGCGGCGGCGCCCGTTCAGGCCAGGCTGCCGAGCGGATCGGTGCGGGTCAGGGCCGGGTCGGCGGCGGGGAAGGTGCGGGCGCGGCCGGGCCCCGTCGAGCGTGTCTCGAACCGCACGGTGACGCGCCCGTGCCCGGCGCCCTGCACCCAGCCGTGGCCGTGCTCGTCGTGCCGGACGTCGTCGCCGGGGCGCCAGGGCCGGTCCGCCTCCACCGGCGTCTCCTCCGGGGCGGCGTCCTCGACGGTCTCCGGCACCGCCCGCGGCGGCTCGAACAGCGCGGGCGGCGGGTCGTCGCCCAGCCCGGCCAGCGACACCCCGATCAGCCGGACGCCGCCCTCGGGCACCGCGGTCCGCGCGAGCTTCTGGGCGGTCGCGGTGAGCGCGCCCAGGTCGGTGCTCCCGACGGCGGCGGTCTCCGAGCGGGTGTGGGTCGTGAAGTCGGCGCTGCGCACCTTGACCGTGACCGTCCGCGCCGCCCGCCCCGACGCCACGAGCCTGCGGTGCGCCGACTCGGTGATCCGCGCGACGGCCTCGTGCACCGCCCGCATCGCGGTGAGGTCGGCGTCGAAGGTCGTCTCCGCGCTCACCTGCTTCGCCGCCCCGCGCGGGGCGACCGGCCGCTCGTCGACGCCGCGGGCGAGGCGGTGCAGCTCCGTGCCGACCGCGGTGCCGAGCAGCCCGGTCAGCTCGCGCAGGTCCATCGCGGCGAGCGCGCCGACGGTGCGGATGCCCAGCCGGTGCAGGCCCGTCTCGGCCACCGGCCCGACGCCGGACAGCGCGCGCACCGGCAGCGGCGCCAGCACCTCCGCCTGCTCCTCGGGCGTCACGACGCGGTACCCGTCCGGCTTCGCCAGCTCCGAGGCGATCTTGGCCAGCTGCTTGCCCGACCCGGCCCCGACCGACGCCGGCAGCCCGGTCGCCGCGCGCACCGCGGTGCGCAGGTCGACCGCGAACCGCTCGACGACGTCCGGCCCGGCCCCGACGAGCGCGGGCGGCTCCAGGTACGCCTCGTCGACCGACACCGGCTCCAGCACCGGCGCCGCCTCCGCGAGCACGCCCATGACCTGCTCGGACAGCGCCTGGTAGAGCACGAACCGCGGCGGGACCGTCACCGCGTGCGGGCAGCGGCGCCGGGCCTGGCCCATCGGCATCGCCGAGCGCACGCCGAACACGCGCGACTCGTAGCTCGCCCCGGCCACCACCGACCGCGGGCCCAGGCCGCCGACCAGCACCGGTCGCCCGGCCAGGGTGGGGCGGGTGAGCTGCTCGGCGGAGGCGAAGAAGGCGTCCATGTCGAGGTGCAGGACCCAGCGGCCGGCGCTCATGGGCGGGTGCGCAGCAGGGCGTCCCCGTCCGCCTCGACGACGTCGGGCGCCGCGGGCCCGGGACCGGCGAGCGCGGCCGGGTGCCCGGGGGCGGGGGAGAGGTCGTGCAGCCACACCCGCCGCCCGGCCCAGCGCACCCCGCCGTCCGGGGTGAGGGTGATCTCCGACATCGGCGTCGACAGGCCCTCGCCGGTCGACTTGAGGAGCGCCTCCTTGCGCGTCCAGAGCCGGAAGAACTCGGCCTCGTCGGCGACGGTCTCGTCGGGCGAGCAGGCGTGCGCGGTCATCCCGGCGAGGTCGGGGAGCGGGCGGGCCTGCTCGACGTCGAGGCCGACGGGCCCGTCGTGCACGGCCAGCCCGACCAGGTCACCGGCGTGGGTCATCGAGAACCCCGGGCCGTCGTGCGCGAGGCGGGGCTTGCCGTGCTGCTCACCGCAGCGGCAGGTGCGGTCGAAGGTCAGCGCGGCGGGGTCGGCGTCGAGCCGGGCGGCGAGCACGAGCCGGGTCAGCGCGTGCGCGGCGAGGTAGCGGGCGGCGTCGAGATCGCGGCGGAAGCGGCCGATCCGTGCGCGCTCGTGCGCGTCGAGGAGGTCGAGGAGCCCGGGTGCGTCCCCGGGGGCGAGCGGTGCCGCCCACCAGACCGTGCAGGTACCCACACGGCAGATGGTAGGCGCCGCCGGTCCCGTGGACGCGGGACCGGCGGCGCGGCGGGACCGGGTCAGGCCGAGCGGCGGATCGGCGCGACCCGGCGGCCCTGGGCGGGCCGGGCGGGTGCCGCCGGGCCGCGGTAGCGGGCGGCCGGGGGCACGGGTTCGGTGCGCTTCCCGCGGCGGGCGGCGCGGTTCTGCGGCGGGTTCGGGTCCGGTTCACGCATGCGGATCTCCTGAGGGCGGCACGGGGCCGGGCGGCGACGGCCGGACCGGCCGGTGGACGGGGACGGGCGGCGGGGACCGGAGGGGTCGACCGGCCGCGGGGCCGCAGCTCGCGGCGGGCGTCTCAGTTGCGCATGCCGGGGACGGTAGCCGCGCGGCGCGCGGGCCCGCCACCGGATTCCTAGAGTGGGTCCCGTGGTGGACGTCGTGGTGGTCGGGGGCGGCATCGCCGGGGTGTCGGTGGCCTACGAGCTGGCGGCCGACCGGTCCGTGCTCCTGCTGGAGGCCGAGACCGCACTGGGCAGGCACTCCACCGCCCGCTCGGCCGCGGTCTACGTGCCCGGGCACGGCGTCGGGGCGGTGCGCGCGCTGATCGAGCGCAGCGGTCCGCGGTTCGCCGCGCTCGCCGACGAGCTGGGCACGCCGCCGCTGCTCACCCCCCGTCCCGTGCTGTGGGTCGGCTGCGACGACGAGGGCGCGGCGGCGCTGGCCGGGGTCCTCGCCGAGCGCGCGGGCGAGCCGGACGCCCCCGTCGCGATCGACGCGGACGGGGCCGGCCGGCTGTGCCCCACCCTCGCGCCCGGTGTCGTCCGCGCGGCCGCGCTCACCGCGGGCGCGGCCGACATCGACACCGACGCCCTGCACCAGGGCTACGTCCGCGGCCTGCGGGCCCGCGGCGGGGCCGTCCGCCCCGGCGCCCCGGTCACCGCGATCACCCGGGACGGCTCGGGCTGGCGGGTCGAGGCGGCCGGTGACGCGGTGCGGGCGGGTGCGGTGGTGAACGCCGCGGGCGCGTGGGCCGACGAGGTCGCCGCGCTCGCCGGCGTCCCCCGGACCGGGCTCACGCCGCTGCGGCGCACCATCGCGGTGGTGCGCGTGCCCGACCCGTCGCGGCTGAGCCGCCCCATGGTGATCGACGCCGCGGAGCGGTTCTACTTCAGGTCCGACGGGCCCGACCTGCTCGTCTCCCGCGCCGACGAGACCCCCGCCCCGCCCGGCGACGCCCGCCCCGACGATGTCGACGTCGCGCTGGCCGTGGAGCGCGTCGAGGCCGTCACCGGGCTGGGGCTGCGCTCGGTCCGGACGAGCTGGGCCGGGCTGCGCTCGTTCGTGCCCGACCGGCGCCCGGTGGTCGGCGCGTGGCCGGAGCACCCGGGGTTCTGGTTCGTCGCGGGGCAGGGCGGGTCGGGCATCGAGTCCGCGCCCGCGCTGTCGGCGCTGGCCGCGTCGGTCGTCCGCGGGGCGCCCGCTCCGGCCGGGCTGGCGCCGTCCCGACTTCACGTAAGCTAGCGCTTACATCGCCGATGGGAGCTCCGTGACCGCAACGCACGACGATCTGGCACCGCACGACACCGCCCTGTTCGAGGGCGCCTTCTGGACCGACCCGTACCCGGCGTACGAGGCGCAGCGGGCCGGGTCGCCGGTCCGCCAGGTGCAGCAGCCCGACGGCCCGGTCTGGATGATGTTCGACCACGCCGACGTCCGCGCCGCCCTCACCGACCCGCGGCTGAGCAAGGACTGGCGCTACACGCTGCCCGCCGACGCGCGCGAGGGCCAGCCGGCCACGCCGATCCCGATGATGATCCTCATGGACCCGCCGGAGCACACCCGGCTGCGCAAGCTGGTCTCCCGCGCGTTCACGGTCCGCCGGATGGAGGAGCTGCGCCCGCGCGTCGCCGAGTTCGCGAACCGGCTGATCGACGACCTGCCCGCCTCCGGTCCCGTCGACCTCATGTCGTCCTACGCCTTCCTGCTGCCGGTCTTCGTGATCTGCGAGCTGCTCGGCGTGCCGGCCGAGGACCGCGACGACTTCGCCGCCTGGTCGAACGTCATGGTCGACGAGTCCACGCAGGACGAGTCGATGGCCGCGGCGGGCAAGCTGCACGGCTACCTGTCGACCCTGATCGACGCCAAGCGCGAGAACCCGGACGACGCCCTGATCAGCGGCCTGATCGCGGTCGCCGACGACGGGGACGTGCTCTCCCAGGAGGAGCTCGTCGCGATGGCGATGCTGCTGCTCATCGCCGGGCACGAGACCACCGTCAACCTCATCGGCAACGGCGTGCTCGCCCTGCTCACCCACCCCGAGCAGCGCGCGCTCCTGGCGGAGCGGCCCGATCTCATCGCGTCCGCCGTCGAGGAGTTCCTGCGCTGGGACTCCCCGGTGCACAGCGCCCCGGTGCGGTTCGCGGCCGAGGACGTCGAGTACTCGGGGGTGACGATCCCGGCCGGGTCGGTCGTGTCGCTCTCGCTGGCCTCGGCCAACCGCGACGACAAGCGCCTGCCCGACGCCGCCGAGCTGCGGATCGACCGCGACGCGAGCGGCCACACCGCCTTCGGTCACGGTCTGCACCACTGCCTGGGCGCGCAGCTGGCGCGGATCGAGGCGCAGGAGGCGATCGGCCTGCTGCTCACCCGCCGCCCCGAGCTGGCCCTGGCCGTCGACCCGGCGGAGCTGGTCCACCGCCGCAGCACCCTGATCCGCGGCCTCCGCACCCTCCCGGTGGAGCCCGGCGCCCCGGCCTGACCCCCACCCACGCCCCGGCCGACCGCCCCCGCCGGCCCGGGGCGAGCGGCCCGTCCGCCCGGTCCCACCGGGTGGGCGGGCCGCTCGGGCATCCGGCCCCCGCCCGAGACGGGCGCATGGGCCGTTCGCACAATGTGGTCGTGCGGGCGGGCCGTCCGCACGTCGGCCGGGAGGTGCGCGTGGCACGCGGAGCGTTGTTCGACCCGCTGTTCGGGGGCGACCGGGTCGGCGCCCGGCTCGACGACGCCGCCTGGGTGGCCGCGCTCGTCGCCGTCGAGGTGGCGCTGGCGCAGGCCGCCGCGGCGCACGGGGTGATCCCGGCCGCGCACGCCGAGGCGATCGCGGCGGCGGACCTCGATCTCGACCCGACGGCGCTCGGCCTCGCCTCGGTCGAGGGCGGCAACCCGGTGATCCCGCTGGTGCGGGCGCTGCGCGCGGCGGTCGGGCCCGAGGTGGGACTGTCGGTGCACCCGGGCGCCACCAGCCAGGACGTCATGGACACCGCCGCGGTGCTGCTCACCGGCTGGGCGGGGGAGGTCCTGCTCGACGACCTGCGTGCCGCCGCCGACGCCGCCGCCGGGCTCGCCGCCGCCCACCGCGGCACCCCGACGATGGCCCGGACCCTGGGGCAGCAGGCCCTGCCGACGACGTTCGGGCTCGTGGCCGCGGGCTGGTGCGCCGGGCTCGACCGCGCCCGCGCCCGGCTCGGGTCGGTCCTCGGGGCGCTGCCGGTGCAGCTCGGGGGGCCGGCGGGCACGCTCGACGGCCTGCCGCTGCCCGTCGTCGCCGACCTGGCCGCGCGGCTGGGCCTGGCCGACCCCGGCGCCCCGTGGCACACCGAGCGCACCCGGATCGGTGAGCTGGCCGCCGCGCTCGGCGTCGCGGCCGGGGCCTGCGCGAAGCCCGCCACCGACGTCGTGCTGCTCGCGGGCACGGAGCTCGGCGAGGTGAGCGAGGCCGCGCCGGGGGACTCGTCGTCGATGCCGCACAAGCGCAACCCGATCGCCGCCGTCACCGCCCGCGCCTCGGCGCGCCGCGCCCCCGGCCTCGTCGCGGTGCTGCTCGCGGCGATGGACGGGGAGCACCAGCGGGCGGCCGGGGCGTGGCACAGCGAGTGGGAGACCCTCGCCGACCTCCTGCGCGCGACCGGCGGCGCCGCGGCCCGCCTGCGCGTCAGCCTGGAGGGGCTGGCCGTGCACCCGGACCGGATGGCCGCGTCGCTGCCCGCTGACCCGTCCACGGGCCGCGCGGCGGAGCTGGTCGACGCGCTCCTGGCGGCCCGCCCCCGGCCGTGATCAGCGGCGGGCGAGCAGGCTGCTGGCCTCCTGGGCCGCGGCCCCCTCGGACTCCAGGTGGGCCAGGGCGGGGCTGAGCTCCTCGCCGCGGTGGCGCACGGTCTGGGCGTAGAGCCGCCCGGCCCGGTAGGACGAGCGCACCAGCGGCCCGGCCATGACCCCGGCGAAGCCCATCTCCTGCGCGGCCTGCGAGTGCTCGACGAACTCCTCGGGCTTGACCCAGCGCTCCACGGGGTGGTGCCGGGCCGAGGGCCGCAGGTACTGGGTGATGGTGATGATCTCGCAGCCCGCCTCGTGCAGGTCGCGCAGCGCGGACACGACCTCCTCGGGGGTCTCGCCCATGCCCAGGATCAGGTTCGACTTGGTGACCAGGCCCGCCGCACGGGCCTTGGTGATGACCTCGAGCGAGCGGTCGTAGCGGAACGCCGGGCGGATCCGCTTGAAGATCCGCGGCACCGTCTCCAGGTTGTGCGCGAGCACCTCGGGGCGGGTGGCGAACACCTCGTCGAGCTGGGCGTCGATCGAGTTGAAGTCCGGGATCAGCAGCTCCACCCCGGTGCCGGGGTTGAGCTCGTGGATGAGCCGGACGGTCTCGGCGTAGAGCCACGCGCCGCCGTCGGGCTGGTCGTCGCGGGCGACGCCGGTGACGGTGGAGTACCGCAGGCCCATCTGCTGCACGGACTCGGCGACGCGGCGGGGCTCGTCGCGGTCGAGGTCGGCGGGGCGGCCGGTGTCGATCTGGCAGAAGTCGCAGCGCCGGGTGCACTGCTCGCCGCCGATGAGGAAGGTGGCCTCGCGGTCCTCCCAGCACTCGTAGATGTTGGGGCAGCCGGCCTCCTCGCACACGGTGTGCAGGCCACCGGAGCGCACCAGGGCCTTGAGCTCGGTGTACTGCGGGCCGGTCTTCGCCTTCGTCCGGATCCAGGCGGGCTTGCGCTCGATGGGGGTCTCGCTGTTGCGGACCTCCAGGCGCAGGAGCTTGCGACCTTCGGGTGCGATCGTCACGCCCCCCAGGCTACGCCGGGTCGGGATCCACGCCCGTCTCGGCGGCGGTGACGTCCCACAGCCGGGCGGCCAGGTCGGCGTCGCGCGCCCGCGCCGAGCGCCGGGCCGGGGCGGGCCGCCCGCGCGTCTCGCCGAGCCCGCCCGGGCCGACGTAGTCACCCCCGACGACCTGCGGCGACGTCGCCGCGTGGAGCTGCGGCAGGATCCCGCGCCCCACCCGCTGCGTCGTGAGCAGGTTGACCACCCGCGCGAGCGGCAGCAGCAGACGGGCCCCGCTGCGGGCGCGCACCGACGACGACAGCAGCGCGGTGTCGGTCAGGCCGGGGTGCGCGGCGACGGAGATCACGTCGTCGCCGCGGCGGCGCAGCCGCCGGTCGAGCTCGGCGGCGAACAGCAGGTTCGCGAGCTTGCTCTGGCTGTAGGCCTGCGATCCGGTGTAGGCGCGCCGCGCGAAGTGCAGGTCGTCGACGTCGAGGCCCGGCCCGCGGTGCGCGAGGCTCGACAGCGTCACCACCCGGGCGCCGCCCGCCCGCCGCAGCGCCGGCATCAGCAGCCAGGTCAGGGCCGCGTGACCGAGGTGGTTGGTGCCGATCTGGGTCTCGAACCCGTCGACGGTGATCCCCGGCGGCAGCCCCATCACCCCGGCGTTGTTCATGAGCACGTGCAGGGCGTCGCCGGTGCGCTCCCGGACGTCGGCGGCGGCGCGGCGCACCGAGTCGAGGTCGGCGAGGTCCAGGGTGACCAGCTCACCGCCCGGCACCTGCGCCAGCGCCGCCCGGCCGCGTCCGGCGTCGCGGGCCCCCAGCAGCACCCGCGCGCCCGCCCGGGCCAGCGCGGCCGCCGAGGCGAGCCCGAGCCCGGAGGTGGCGCCGGTCACCAGCACCGTGCGCCCGGTCTGGTCCGGTACGTCCGACGTCGTCCCGTCCATGTCCCTATCCTCGACGAGTGGACTTCCGGATCTTCACCGAGCCCCAGCAGGGCGCCGACTACGACGACCTGCTCCGAGTCGCCCAGGCCGCCGAGGCCGCGGGCTACGACGCCTTCTTCCGCTCCGACCACTACCTCGCGATGGGCGACGCCTCCGGCGAACCCGGCCCCACCGACGCCTGGCTGACGCTCGCCGCCCTCGCCCGCGAGACGTCCCGGATCCGGCTCGGCACGCTCGTGTCGTCGGCGACGTTCCGGCTGCCCGGCCCGCTCGCGGTGTCCGTCGCGCAGGTCGACCGGATGTCGCGCGGACGCGTGGAGCTGGGCCTGGGCTCGGGCTGGTTCGACGCCGAGCACGCCGCGTACGGCATCCCCTTCCCGCCGCTGGGGGAGCGGTTCGACCGCCTCGCCGAGCAGCTGGAGATCATCACCGGGCTGTGGGGCACGCCGCCCGGCGAGCGCTACTCCTTCGACGGCGCGCACTACACCGTCACCGACTCCCCGGCGCTGCCCCAGCCGGTGCAGCAGCCGCGCCCGCCGATCGTCATCGGGGGCCGCGGGAAGAAGCGCACGCCGGAGCTGGCCGCGCGGTTCGCGGACGAGTTCAACGTGCCCTTCTCCGACGTCGACGCCGCGGCGGGGCAGTTCGAGCGCGTCGACGCCGCGTGCCGCGCGGTCGGCCGCGACCCCGCGGAGCTCGTGCGCTCCGTCGCGCAGGTCGTCTGCGTCGGCCGCGACGACGCCGAGATCGCCCGCCGCGCGCTCGCACTGGGCCGCGAGGTCGACGAGCTGCGCGCCAACGGGCTCGCCGGCACCCCCGGCGAGGTCGTCGACCGCATCGGCACCTGGCGGGAGAAGGCCGGCGTCACCCGGCTGTACCTGCAGCTCATGGACCTCGGTGACCTCGACCAGATCGACCTCATCGCCTCTGACGTCGTCGGGGCGCTCTAGGTGCTGCGCTGGAACCCGACCCTGATCCGCGCGACGGCCGCCGCCGCGGTCGCCGCGCTCGTGCTCACCACGGTGGTCGGGGCGTTCCAGCTGCCCGGTCTGGCGGTGGTGTCGATCGTCGTGGTGGGCGTCGGCGTCGCGGTCGCCGCGGTGCTGGTGTCGGCGCGGGGCCGCCGGGAGCAGCGCAGGGACTAGCGCAGCTGCCCCGCGACGTCGGCCGCCGCCGTGAGCAGCACGAGCGCGGGCACGACGACCCGCGGGGCCACCCGGTAGGTCCCGCGGCCGTCCTGCTCGACCAGTCCGGTGTGCGTCAGCGAGCGGAGGTGGTGGTAGAGCTGCCCCGTCGACGCGAGGCCGGCCGCCTCCTGCAGCTCGGCGGTGCCGCTCGGGCCGCCGGCCAGCAGGGCCCGCACGATGCCGGCCCGCGCGGGATGGCCCAGCGCGGCGAGCACCGCCAGCCGCGGCTCGTCGTCGAGGCCCAGCGCGCTGCCGGCGTCGTACTCGATCGTCCACCGGACGTCGCCGTGCAGGTGGACGTCGCCGGAGTAGCGCACGACCCCGGCCCCGCCGCCCGCGACCGGGGCACCCGCACCCTCCAGCGCCGCCACCCGTCGCTCCAGGTCGGTGAGGCGCGCGTCGACGGGATCGGTCACCGCACCAGGATCCTCACCCCGCGACCGCCGCCGCCAGCCGGTCCCGCACCGCGTCGTCGACGAGCACCCGCTGGCCCAGCAGCAGCGCACCGGAGGCCTCGATCTCCTGGTGGGCCTGCTGCGGCAGCCCGGACAGGGCCAGCACCGAGACCCCGACGGTGCCGTCGTCGCGGCGGATCGTGGCGGCGTAGCTGAGGACGCCGGGCAGGCTGCCGCCCTTCTGGCCGAGCCCGAGCACCCCGGGCGGGAGGCGGTCGGCGACGGCCCGCTCCAGGTGCCTCCTGGCGATGCCGGAGGCCAGCGGGCCCAGCGCGTCGGTGGCGACGGCGCGGTGCAGCGCCGCGAGCTGCGTCGCGGTGCCCGCCCACGCCCCGTCCCAGAGCCCGACGACCGCGTTCCAGGTGTCCTCGGGCACCGGTGCGGCCACCCCGTCCCCGCCCCCGCCTCCGGGCAGCGGGCCGCCGCTGTAGACCGCGCCCAGCGCGCGGGCGGCCGGGTCCCCGTCGGCGTAGGCCCGCCCCAGCTCCGCCGCGCGGCTGCGCCGGTCGCCGCCCGCGTCGGGCTGCAGCACCCACAGCGCCTCCCCGACGATGTGCGGCACGTCGAGCCCGTCCCAGCCGCCCGCCCCCGCCGCGGCGGTCAGCGCGTCCGGGCCGAGCGTGGCGAGGACGAGGTCGGCCGCGGCGTTGTCGCTGTAGTCGATCATCGAGGCGACGACGTCGTCCCAGGTGACGGTGTCGGGGGTGCCGAGGGCCGCGAGGGCCCGCGGGTGGGCGTCGGCGTCGGAACCGGGGAGGTACCAGCGCTCCCATCCGGCGACGGCGACGGGGCCCGCGGGGTCGATCCGGCCCGCCTCGACGGCCAGCGCGTAGGCCGCCAGGTGCGTCACCTTCACCGACGACGCGATCGGCCGCGGCCGGTCGGCGAGGTGGGCGAACGCGGCGCCGCGGCCGTCGTCGACGAGGACCGAGGCGTGGTCCGGGTGCGCGGCGATCCAGTCGACCAGCGCCTCGGGCCCGTCGACCGGTCCGGCCGCCGGGGCCGGCGCGGGGGAGCCGCAGGCGGCGGCCACGGCCAGCAGGGCGGTGCCGCCGAGCAGGCGGCGTCGGGTGAGTGTCATGGTTCCTCCGTAATTCCGGAATTACGGAGAAGTCTAGGTCTACTGCAGCGAGGGGTGCAGCCGCAGGTCGAGACCGGCCGGTGCGGCGGCCCGCGCCACCGGGTGCTCGGCGACGGCGAGCCGCCCGTCGAGGGCGTCGAGGACGGCCGCGGTGACGTCGTCGATCACGTCGTCGACGCGCACCGGGCGGCCCAGCTCGCCGGACAGGGAGCTCACTCCGGCGTCGGTGATGCCGCAGGGCACGATGCGGTCGAACGCGGTGAGGTCGGGATCGCAGTTGAGCGAGAACCCGTGCAGCGTGACGCCGCCCTGCACGCGCACCCCGATCGCCGCGACCTTGCGCTCCGGGCGCCGGTCGTCGGCCGGCAGCCAGACGCCGCTGCGCCCGTCGATCCGCCCGGCCGCGGTGACCCCCAGCCCGTGCACGACGTGGATCAGGGCCTCCTCCAGCCTGCGGACGAAGTCGACGACGTCCAGCGGCTCGGCCAGCCCGGTGATCGGGTAGCCGACGAGCTGGCCGGGGCCGTGCCAGGTGATGCGCCCGCCGCGGTCGACGTCGACGACGGGGGTGCCGTCGACGGGCCGGTCCTGCGGCTGCGTGCGCTTGCCCGCGGTGTAGACCGAGTGGTGCTCGAGCAGCATGAGCACGTCGTCGCCGCCCTCGCGCCGGGCCGCGGCGTTCGCCCGCTGCACGTCCCACGCGGCGAGGTAGTCGACCAGGCCGAGCCGGTCGACGCGGACGGGGTCGGTGCTGCGCCGGCAGCTTATGCGGTGGACCACGCCTGCACGGTACGCCGGGGCGGACCGGGTCAGAGCTCCAGCACCGGGGCGAGCGCGTCGAGCAGGACCGGGACGGTCGGCGGGGTGACCGGGAACCCCGCGGCGTTCTGCTGCGCGGTCAGCACGACGCAGCGGCCCTGCGCGATGACCGGGATCGCCGAGAACACCGGGTCGGCGAGCAGAGCGGCCTGCAGCTCGTCACCCGCGTGGCCGATGATCACCACGTCGACGTCGAGGCGTGCGGAGGCGAGCTCCAGCGACACGTCCTCGTAGCCGTCGACGGCGGTGGGGGAGTCCGCCACCCGCACGTTCAGCTCGGCCAGGAAGTTGGGCAGCTCGGCGCCGGGCACGCGGAAGTTGACGGTCCCGTCGTCCTGGTAGCTCAGCAGCACCGCGGCGGTGACCGGGGTGGCGCGCCGGGCCGCGGTGATCTGCGCGTCCACCTCGCCGATCACCCGCCGCGCCGTGTCCGGCGCGCCGAAGACCTCGCCGAGGAGCGTGACGGTGGCCCGCAGGTCGGTCTCCGGCAGCTGGACGAGCGGCGCGACGGCGCGGGCGGGCTCCCAGTAGTCGCCGAGGTCGCCGTTGGCCAGGATGAGGTCCGGTTCGAGCGCCGCGATCGCCTCGACCGGCACCCCGTCGGCGATGCCGAAGGCGGGCCCGCCCGCGAGCTGCTCGGCGATCCAGGGGTACTCCTCCGGGGTCGCCTCGCCGCCGTAGCCGACGATCTCGTACTCCGCGGTCAGGAAGGGCGCCAGGAACGGGACGACGCGGTTGCCGTTCATCACGACGATCCGGCGCGGGGCCCGGTCCAGCACCACCGGCCCGTCGTCGGGGGTGGTGACGGTGCGCGGGAAGCCGGGCTCGACGGGACCCGTCGCCGGAGCCGGGGCGCAGGCGGTGACCAGGCCGGCCGCGCCCAGCAGGCCGAGGAACCGGCGGCGGGTGGCGTCGTCGACCGGGCGGGGCAGGAGTGCGAGCGGCACGGGGGCTCCTCGGGTGGGACCGGATCCGGTGGAGTGAACCAAGCACCTGTTCCGGCAACCACTCGTCGCAGGCCCGCTCAGACCCCCAGGTGCGCCAGCACCGCCTGCGCCGCGCGCCGGCCGCTGACCAGCGCCCCCTGCGTCGACGGGGTGTCGCGGTGGTCGCCCGCCACGAACAGGCCGTCGCCGAGCGCGACGTCGCGCCGCACCGGGTGGCCCGGGCGGAACGCCGGAAGGGCGGCGCGGACGTCCGCGGTGTGCAGGTGCTCCCACCCGCCGGCCGGTCGGCCGTAGATCCGGGCCAGCTCGCGGCGGACCTCCGGCTCCGGCTGCGGGGCGCCGAGCACGGTCGAGGAGATCAGCGACCGGCGGTCGGGGGAGTAGCCGGGGGCGGCGCGGGTGAGCACCACGGTGTTGGCGACGGGGCCGCGCGTGGCGTCGAGGTGCAGGACCGGCAGCTCGGCGGGCGGGGTGTCCGTGACGTGGTAGTAGGTGGTGAGCGCGTGCATCGGCGCGACGTCGAGGCCGGGGAGCAGGGTCCCCGCGGTGACCGGGTCGGTCGCGACGAGCACCGCCCGCGCCGTCAGCTCGCCGTCGGCGGTGTGCACGACACCGGGCCGCACGGTCGTGACGCGCCGCCCCAGCCGGAGCACGCCGTCGGGCAGCCCCGCGGCGAGCTGCGCGGGCAGCGCACCCATGCCCTCGGCGGGCACCGCGACCGTGCCGAGCGCGAAGCTGCGCCACACCAGCCGCACGTAGCCCGCCGAGGTCTCCAGCGCCGACTCCCCGAGCACACCGGACAGGAACGGCCGCAGGAACCGCTCCACGACCGGCCCGTCCAGACCCGCGGCCGCGAGGTCCTGCGCGGCCGACCGGTCGATCATCCCGGCCGTGCGCGACGGCGGGGCGGCCAGCACGCGGGCGGTCCAGGCGACCAGCTTCGCCTTGTCGGCGACGCCGAACAGCCCGTCGACGGCCGTCGCGACCGCCTGCGACGGGCGCCGCGCGGGGTTGGTGAACCGGTGCAGCCTGCCCCCGGCGCCGCGGATCGCCGCACCCGGCTCGAACGCGCGCAGGTCGAGCGCGGGCAGGTTCGCGGCGGCCCGCAGCGCCGGGTAGGAGGTGTTGAGCACCTGGAACCCGCGGTCGCAGCGGAACCCGTCGACGACGTCGGTGGCCATCCGGCCGCCGGGCCGGTCGGCGGCGTCGAGGACCACGACGTCGAGCCCGCGGTGGGTGAGCAGCTGCGCGGCGCGCAACCCCGCGAGCCCGGCGCCGACGACGAGGACGTCGGGGGTCACGAGCCGACGGCGGCGGAGAGCGCCTCGCCGATCGCCTGGTGCCGGAACTGGTACCCGGCGGCCTGCAGCCGGGCGGGCACGACGCGCTGCCCGTAGAGCAGCATCTCCTCGCCCATCGACCCGCCGACGGTCCGGATCAGGAACGCCGGGACGGGGATCGACGTGGGCCGGCCGACGGCGGCGGCCAGCGCCTTCGTCAGCTCCGCGTTGGTGACGGGCGTGGGCCCGACGAGGTTCACCGGGCCGCTGATCGACGGCGTCTCCAGCGCGAACCGGATCCCGCCCACCTCGTCGTCGAGCGACACCCAGGGCATGTACTGCGTGCCCGGGCCGAGCCGCCCGCCCAGGAACGCCTTGAACAGCGGCCGCAGCAGGCCGAGCAGCCCACCGGCGGGGGACAGCACGAGACCGGTGCGGAGCAGGACCACCCGGGCCCCGGCCTCCTGCGCCTTCGCCGTGGCGGCCTCCCACTCGGCGCACACCTCGGCGAGGAACCCGGCGCCGTGCGGAGCGGTCTCGTCGACCGCGCGACCCGCCGTGTCGCCGTAGAAGCCGGTGGCGGACCCGGACAGGAACGCGGGCACCCCGTGCTCGGCGACGGCGGCGGCCAGCACCTCCGTGGGCACCAGCCGGCTGTCGCGCACCTCCTGCTTGCGCGCACCGGTCCACGGGCGGTCGGCGATCCCGACACCGCCCAGGTTGATCACCGCGTCGACGCCGTCGAAGGTGCCGTCGTCGATGCGCCCGGCCGGGGGGTCCCACCCCCGCTCGTCGGGGGCGGCCGGCGGCCTGCGGACGAGCCGCAGGACGTCGTGCCCCGCCTCCCGCAGGTGGGAGACCAGAGCTGTTCCGATCAGACCGGACGAACCGGCGATGACGACGCGCACGCGGTGAATACTCGCGGAACGGCGAAGGGCGCGCGACCCGGGGTCGCGCGCCCTCCGTGCGGCCGGGGCTAGAGGCCGAGATCGGCCTCGAACGCGCCCTCCTCGAGCCGGGCCTTGATCGCCGAGACGAACCGGCCGGCGTCGGCGCCGTCGACCAGGCGGTGGTCGTAGGTCAGCGGCAGGTAGCAGACGGAACGGACCGCGATGACGTCGTCGCCGTCGGCGCCCGTCACCACCATCGGCTGCTTGGTGATCACGCCGGTGCCCAGGATGGCGACCTGGGGCTGGTTGATGATCGGTGTGTCGAACAGCGCACCGGCGCTGCCGATGTTGGTGATGGTGAACGTGCCGCCGGACAGCTCGTCGGGGCCGATCTTGCTGTCGCGCGTGCGGGCCGCGACGTCGGCGATCTTGCGGGCGATCCCGGCGATGTTGAGGTCCTCGGCGTTCTTGATGACCGGGACGAGGAGGCCGCGGGGGGTGTCGACCGCGACCGCGAGGTGCACGTTCGCGTGGTACGTCACCTCCTTGGTCTCGTCGTTGATCGACGCGTTGACCTGCGGGAACGCCTTGAGCGCCTCGACGACCGCCTTCGCGAAGAACGGCAGGAAGGTGAGCTTGACGCCCTCGCGGCGCTCGAACTCCGCCTTCGCCCGCGTGCGGAGCTTCGCGATGCGGGTCATGTCGACCTGCTGGACCGTCGTGAGCTGCGCGGAGACCGCCAGCGACTCGGTCATCCGCTGCGCGATCACCTGGCGCAGGCGCGGCATCTTCACCGTGGTGCCGGGCTCCGGGGCGCCCTTGGCCGGCTTGGCGACGGCCTGCGGCGCGGCCGGGGCCGACCCGCCCGCTCCACCCGAGGACGCCGGGGCCGCGGCGGGCTCGGGTGCGGGCTCCGGCTCGGGGGCGGCCGACTCCGCCGCGGCGAGCACGTCCTGCTTGCGGATGCGCCCGCCGACCCCGGACCCGGTGACCGTCGAGAGGTCGACGCCGTGCTCGGTGGCCAGCTTGCGGACCAGCGGCGTGACGTACGGGGCGCCGGTGGGGGCGTCGCCGCCGCCGGAGGAACCGTTCGACTCGGGCCGCGACGGCTGCTCGGAGGCGACGTCCTCGCGCTCGGCCGCCTCCTGCGCCTTCGGGGCCTCCGCGGGGGCCTTCTCCTGCGCCTTCGGGGCGGGCTCCGCCTTCTCCGCCGGCTCGGCCTGCTTCGGCTCCGGCTTCTTCTCCGGCTCCGGGGCGGGCTTCTCCTCGGCCTCCGCGGGAGCGGCGGACCCGTCGCCGATGACGGCGAGCTGCCCGCCGACCTCGACGGTCTCGTCCTCGCCCGCGGTGATCTCCAGCAGCGTGCCGGCGACGGGGGACGGGATCTCGGTGTCGACCTTGTCGGTGGAGACCTCGAGCAGCGGCTCGTCGACCTCGACGGAGTCGCCGACCTCCTTGAGCCAGCGCGTCACGGTGCCCTCGGTGACGCTCTCGCCCAGCTCGGGCATGGTGATCGCGGTGCCGGAGCCGGTGGACTCCGTGGCGGCCTTCGGGGCCTCCTCCGGCTCCTCCTGCTCGGTGGAGGGCTCCTCGGCGGGGGCCTCCTCCTGGGCGGGCTCCTCCTCGGCCGCGGGCTCCGCGGGGGCGTCACCGGAGTCACCGCCGGAGTCGCCGCCGCCGGACTCCTCGCCGTCGCCGATGACGGCGAGCTCGCCGCCGACCTCGACGGTCTCGTCCTCCCCGGCGACGATGCGCTGCAGCACACCGGCGGCGGGAGAGGGGATCTCGGTGTCGACCTTGTCGGTGGAGACCTCGAGCAACGGCTCGTCGACCTCGACCCGGTCACCCTCCTGCTTGAGCCAGCGGGTGACGGTGCCCTCGGTGACGCTCTCACCGAGCGCGGGCATCTGGACGGAGAACGCCATGGCTCTCGGGGCTCCTTACTTCTACGCGGATCGGGGGAGCGGTCAGGAGTGGCTGTGCAGGGGCTTGCCGGCCAGCGCCAGGAACGCCTCGCCGAACGCCTCGTTCTGGGTGGGGTGGGCGTGGATCAGGGCGGCGACGTCCTCGGCCTGGGCGTCCCAGTTGTAGACCAGCTGGGCCTCGCCGATGAGCTCGCCGACGCGGGCGCCGACCATGTGGATGCCGACGACCGGCCCCTCGGTGCCCTTGGCGCCGGTCTTGATCAGCTTGATCGCGCCCTGCGTCTGCAGGATCTGCGACTTGCCGTTGCCGGCCAGGTCGTAGGTGAGCGTCTCGATCTCGCCGTACTTCTCCTTGGCCTGCGTCTCGGTGAGGCCGACGGAGGCGACCTCCGGCTCGCAGTAGGTGACGCGCGGGATGCCGGCCTCGTCGAGCACCGGCGGGTTGAGCCCGGCCAGGTCCTCGGCGAGGAAGATGCCCTGGGCGAAGCCGCGGTGCGCGAGCTGCAGGCCGGGGACGATGTCGCCGAGCGCGTAGACGTTCTCGAGGTTGGTGCGCAGCCGCTCGTCGGTGAGGACGAAGCCGCGCTCCATCGTGACGCCCGCCTCCTCGTACCCGGCGTTGGCGGTGTTGGGGCCGCGGCCGATGGCGACGAGCAGCAGGTCGGCCTCGATCTCCTCGCCGGACTCCAGCGACACCGTGACGGCGTCGTCGGTCTGCTTGGCGCCGGTGAACTTCACGCCGGTCTTGAAGGTGATCTTGCGCTTGCGGAACGCGCGCTCCAGGGCCTTGGACGCGAACTCGTCCTCGTTGGGCACCAGGTGCGGCAGCGCCTCGACGATCGTGACGTCGGCGCCGAAGCTCTTGAAGACGCTGGCGAACTCGACGCCGATGACGCCGCCGCCGAGCACCACGACCCGCTTCGGGGCCTCGTCGAGGTGGATCGCCTCGTAGGAGGTGACGATGCGGCCGCCGATGTCGAGGCCGGGCAGCGACTTCGCGTAGCTGCCGGTGGCGAGCACCACCTTCTTCCCGACGTACCGGTCGTCGCCGACGACGACGGCGTTCGGGCCCTCGAACCGGCCCGTTCCGTCGACCAGGGTGATCTTGCGGGACTTCACCAGCCCCTGCAGCCCCTTGTAGAGCTTGGCGATCACGCCGTCCTTGTAGGAGTTGACGCCCGCCATGTCGATGCCGTCGAACGTGCTCCGCACGCCGATGCGCTCGCCCTCGCGGGCGGAGTCGGCCACCTCGGCCGCGTGCAGCAGTGCCTTGGTCGGGATGCAGCCGTAGTGCAGGCAGGTGCCGCCGAGCTTGTCCTTCTCGATCAGCACGACCGACATCCCCAGCTCCGCAGCGCGCAGCGCGCAGGCGTAACCACCCGATCCGCCGCCGAGGATCACCAGGTCCGCGTTGTGCTCGGGCACGTGAGAACTCCCTATCGAGATCAGCCGTCGCGGCATGTCACGCCGCCTGCGGCCATCCTGTCATCCGGCGCGCCGTCGTGTGAGCCCTGGTCGGGTCGGGAGAGAATCCGTGCCCCTGCGCGTTGGGGATCGCAGGAGGTGGTCGGAGATGGGCCTGCTGGACAGGTTGCGGGGACGGCGCGCGGGCACCACGCGCACCGGGCGGCGCGAGGACGAGGAGCACCTGCGGGAGTGGTTCGCCGCGCACGAGGGCGTCGAGGGGTTCGTCGAGCCGCGCACCGCGGTCACCGAGACCACGATGCTGCTCGTCGACGCCGACGGGGCGTGGACGCGGCGCCGCGTCACCGGCCCGGACGCGGCCCGCAGGCTGGCGAGGTCGCTGAAGATGCCGGTGTACGACACGCAGCTGATGGGCTACCCGCAGCGCATGCGCGACCACGACGCCCGCGAGAAGATCCTCCGCGAACGGGCCCGCCGCGACGGCCCGTGACCCCGGTCAGCCGTTCTCGGCGATGTCGGTGAGCAGGGCCCACAGGGTGCGGACGGGGACGCCGGTGCCGCCCTTCGCGGTGTAGCCGTACGGGCCGCCGGTGTGGAAGCTCGGGCCGGCGATGTCGATGTGGGCCCACGGCAGGCCGTCGGGCACGAACTCCGACAGGAACACCCCGGCCACGAGCATGCCGCCCCAGCGGGTGCCGGAGACGTTGGCGAGGTCGGCCACGCGGGAGTCGAGGTCGGCGCGCAGGTGCTCGGGCAGCGGCATGGCCCACCCGCCCTCGCCCGTGGCCTGCGCGTGGGCGGCGATGCGGTCGCGCAGCTCCTCGGTGCCCATGACGCCCGCGGTGCGGGTGCCGAGCGCCACCATCTGCGCGCCGGTCAGGGTGGAGGTCTCGATGAGGTAGTCGGGCTCGTCCTCGGCGGCGCGGACGATCGCGTCGGCCAGGATCAGCCGGCCCTCGGCGTCGGTGTTGAGCACCTCGACGGTCTTCCCGCCGTACATGGTCAGCACGTCACCGGGCCGGTAGGCGGTGTCGGACGGCATGTTCTCGGCCATCGGGACGGTCGCGGTGACGGCGACCGGCAGCCCGAGGCGCGCGGCGAGCACGGTCGTCGCGATGACGGCGGCGGCCCCGCTCATGTCCGAGGTCATCTGGTCCATGTTCGCGGCCGGCTTGATCGAGATGCCGCCGGTGTCGAACGTGATGCCCTTGCCGACGAGCGCGACCTTCTTGCGCGGGGCGTCGCCGCCCGCCCAGGTCAGCCGCACGAGCCGGGGCTTGCGCGCCGAGCCCTGCCCGACGCCGGACACGCCGCCGAACCCGCCCTCGACGAGCGCGACGTCGTCGAGCACCTCGACCTCGACGCCCGCGGCCTCCGCCAGCTCCCGCGCCCGGGCGGCGAACGACTCCGGGTACAGCGCGTTGGGCGGGGTGTTGATGAGGTCGCGGGCGGTGGTGACGGCGGTGGCCACCGCGGTGGCGACGCGCAGGGCGTCGGCCGCGTCGGCGTCGGAGGACAGGACGTCGACCCGCCCCACCGGCTCCGTGCCGCCGCCGTTGCCGCGGAACTCGGTGAACGCGTACGCCCCGAGCAGCGTGCCCTCCGCGGCCGCGGCGAGGTCGATGCGGCCCAGCGTCGACAGGGCGTGACCGGTGCCGGCGAGCGCGCGGGCCGCCGCCCCCGAGGCGCGGCGCACGGCGTCGGGTCCGGGGTCGCCCGTCCCGAGCCCGACGGCCACCAGCAGCGGCGCGGTGATCGCCCCGCGGGTGGGGATCCGCACGACCTCCTCGAGCTTGCCGGTGGCGCCCGCCACCGCGAGCAGCTCGGCGAGCGCGCCGTCGAAGGCGGTGTCGATCTCGACGGCGCCGTCCGCGAGGGCCAGGTCCCCCTCGGTGGCGGACAGGCCGATCACGACGGCGTCGACGGTGGCGGCGGCGGGGTCGCCGCTGCCGAGCTGCAGTTCGGTGGGCACGGTGCTCCTCTCGACGGACTCCTCGGGTGAGACCGGTTCGAGATGCTAATGACACCGCCGCGGTCGTCCGACCGGCAGGGGCGGATGACAGGGTGTCGCGGTGCCAGAGAGCGTGCAGAGACGGCTGGGGACACCGGATGCGGTGGTCCTCGGTCTCGCGGCGATGCTCGGGACGGGGGTGTTCGCCGTCTGGGGACCCGCGGCGGCCGCGGCGGGTCCCTGGCTGCTGGTGGCGGTCGTCCTGGCCGCGGCGGTGGCGACCTGCAACGCCGGGTCCACCGCCGACCTCGCCGTCGCGCACCCGGAGAGCGGCGGCGGCTACGTCTACGGCCGCGAGCGGCTCGCGCCAGGGGCCGGGCGGCTCGCCGGCGTCGCGTTCCTGGCGGGCAAGACGTCCTCGGCCGCCGCGGCGGCGGGGGTGTTCGGCAGCTACGTGCTGCCCTCGCAGCCCGTGGCGGCCGCGGTCGTCGTCATCGTGGCGGTCACCGCGCTGAACACCTCGGGGATCCGCTGGACGGCCCGCGGCGCGTACGCGCTGGTCGGCGGCACGCTGGCGGTGCTCGCGCTGGTGGTCGTCAGCGGGCTGCTCGGGGCGGGCGACGACGTCACCGCGGCCGCCGTGCCGACCGGGGAGATCCCGCAGCAGGTGGCCGGTGGCCCGCTGGGCGCGTTCACCGCGGCCGGGCTGATCTTCTTCGCGTTCGCCGGGTACGCCCGCATCGCGACGCTCGCCGAGGAGGTCCGCGACCCCGCGCGCACCCTGCGCCGCGCCGTCGAGGTGGCGCTCGCGATCGCGCTCGTGACGTACCTGCTGGTCGGGATCGCGCTGATCGTCGGGCTCGGGATCGACCGCCTCGCCACCGAGACCTCCCCGCTCGTGACGCTCGTCGACACCGGGCCGTCGCCGTCGCTGGGCGTGCTCGTCCGCGTCGGGGCGGCCGTCGCGGCGGGGTCGGCGCTGCTGTCGGTGCTGGTCGGCGTCAGCCGCACGGCGCTGGCGATGGCCCGGCGCACCGAGCTGCCGGGTGCGCTGGCCGTCATCGGCCGCACGGGCACCCCGTGGCGGGCCGACGTCGCGGGCGGCCTCGTCGCGATCGGGATCGCGCTCGTCGCCGGGCCGGCCGCGGCCATCGCGCTGTCGGCCTGCTCGGTCCTCGTCTACTACGCCGTGATCAACCTCGCGGCCCTGCGGCTGACCCGCGACGAGCGCCGCTGGCCGATGTGGACGTCCTGGGCCGGGTTCGTGCTGTGCCTGGCCCTCGCCGCGCTGCTGCCCTTCCCGCAGGTGGCGATCACGGTGCTGGTGCTGGTGATCGGGTGGACCCTCTGCACGATGCTGGGCGGCGACCGCGCCCGGTAGCGTCCCGGGCGTGGACGATCTCCTCACCAGCCCGCTGCACGACCGCCACCTCGCACTCGGGGCCACCCTCGGGGCGTTCGGCGGGTGGTCGATGCCGCTGTCCTACCCCGACGGCACGGTCGCCGAGCACACCGCCGTGCGCGAGGGCGTCGGCGTGTTCGACGTCAGCCACCTCGGCAAGCTCGCCATCACCGGCCCCGGCGCGGCCGAGCTGGTGAACCGCACCTTCACCGCCGACCTCGGGAAGATCGCCCCCGGCCAGGCGCAGTACACGCTGTGCTGCACCGACGGCGGCGGCGTGGTCGACGACGTCATCGTCTACCTGGTCGGCCCCGACGAGGTGCTCGCCGTCCCCAACGCCGCCAACGCCGCCGCGGTCGCGGAGATCCTGCGCGCCGACGCCCCCGCGGGCGTCACCGTCACCGACCGGCACCGCGACCTCGCGGTGCTCGCCGTGCAGGGTCCCCGGGTCGCCGACGTGCTCCCCGACGTGCCCGAGCTGGACTACATGGCGTTCGCCGACGTCGACGGCATGCGGGTGTGCCGCACCGGTTACACCGGCGAACGGGGCTACGAGCTGCTCGTCCCCGCCGCCGACGCTCCCGCCGTGTGGGACCGGATCGTCGCCGCGGGGGCCCGGCCGGCGGGTCTCGCCGCCCGCGACACGCTGCGCACCGAGATGGGCTACCCGCTGCACGGCCAGGACCTCTCCGTCGACATCTCGCCGGTGCAGGCGGGCAGCGGCTGGGCCGTCGGCTGGGCGAAGGAGGCGTTCCGGGGCAAGGACGCGCTCGCCGCGGAGAAGGCGGCCGGGCCCGTCCGGCGGCTGCGCGGCCTGCGCGCCACCGGCCGCGGCGTGCCCCGCGCGGGGATGGACGTGCTGGCCGGGGGAGCCCGGGTCGGCGTCACCACCTCCGGCACGTTCTCGCCCACCCTGAAGTGCGGGATCGCGCTCGCCCTGATCGACTCCGCGTCGGGGGTGGGCCTCGACGACACCGTCTCGGTCGACGTCCGCGGGCGGGCGCTGGAGTGCCTCGTCGTGAAGCCGCCGTTCGTCGCGTCACACGTGCGCTGACTCTTGCTACCGTCACGGCCATGACCGCGTTCTCCCGCACCCCCCACCCGTCACCGGTGCCGGAGGACCGGCGTGCCGAGATCCTCGCCGACCCCGGTTTCGGCCGGTACTTCACCGACCACATGGTGACGATCCCGTGGACCGCCGAGCAGGGCTGGCACAGCCCGTCGGTCGTGCCCTACGGACCGCTGCTGCTCGACCCGGCCTCGATGGTGCTGCACTACGGCCAGGAGATCTTCGAGGGGCTCAAGGCCTACCAGCAGCCCGACGGCTCCGTCGCCTCGTTCCGCCCCGACGCCAACGCGGCCCGCTTCCGCGCGTCCGCGGGGCGCCTCGCGATGGCCGAGCTGCCCGACGAGCTGTTCCTCGCCTCGCTCACCGAGCTGCTCACCGTCGACCGGGCGTGGGTGCCGCCCGCGGGCGGCGAGGAGTCGGTGTACCTGCGGCCGTTCATGCTCGCCACCGAGGTCGGGCTCGGGGTCCGGCCGTCGGCGGAGTACCTCTACGTGCTCATCGCCTCGCCCGCGGGCGCGTACTTCCCGGGCGGGGTCCAGCCCGTCGACGTGTGGCTGTGCACCGACTTCACCCGCGCCGCGGTGGGCGGCACCGGCACCGCGAAGTGCGGCGGCAACTACGCCGCGTCGCTGCTGCCGCAGGCCCAGGCCACCGCGCACGGCTGCGCGCAGGTCGCCTACCTCGACGCCGCCGAGCACCGGTGGGTCGAGGAGATGGGCGGGATGAACCTGTTCTACGTGTTCGGGTCGGGCGACTCGGTGGAGGTCGTCACGCCCGAGCTGAGCGGCTCCATCCTCCCGGGCATCACCCGGGACTCGCTGCTGCTGCTGGCCAAGGAGCTCGGCTGCGAGGTCACCGAGCGCCGGATCTCCGCGGAGGAGTGGCTCACCGGCTGCGCCTCCGGGGCCATCAGCGAGGTCTTCGCGTGCGGCACGGCGGCGGTGATCACGCCGGTCGGGAAGGTCAAGCACAACGAGGGCGAGGTCGTCGTCGGGGGCGGGGAGCCCGGCCCGGTCACGATGAGGCTGCGCGACCTGCTCACGAAGATCCAGCGGGGCACGGCGCCCGACACGCACAGCTGGATGCACACGCTGGTGAAGTGAAGCCCGTGCGCGGAAACGGCGGCGGGAGCAGCCGTTCCCGCGCACGAGGAATCAGGGGCCGCTGACCAGCACGACCAGCGCCGCGGTCGTCGCCAGCTCGGTCGCCGCGCCCAGCACGTCGCCCGTCATGCCGCCGAACCGGCGGGCGGTGTGCCACGACAGCAGCGCCACCAGCACCGCGCCCAGTGCCACCGCCACCACCCCGCGGACGCCGGCCAGGGCGGAGCCGGCGACGGCCAGTGCCAGCCACCACAGCACCGGGACCCACGCGGGCTGCGAGCCGGCGACCGTCGCGCCCAGGCCACCGGGCCGCGCGGCCGGGATGCCGCGCCGGCACACCCAGCCGAACCCGGCGCGCCCCGCGGCGGCGGCCAGTGCCGTGCTGCCGACGAGCGCGAGCGCCGGCCACGGCCCACCGCCGGGTCCGATCGCCGCGTCGAGCCACGGGTGCGCGGCCAGCGCCGCCGCCTGCACCCCGACCGCGACGACCAGCGCCACCACCCCGAACGGGCCCGCCCCGCCGTCGCGCATCACGGCCAGCGCGCGCTCCGGGGGGCCGTAGCAGCCGAGGCCGTCGGCGGTGTCGGCCAGCCCGTCGAGGTGCATGCCGCGGGTGGCCAGGCCGAGGAACCCGACGGCGAGCAGCCCGGCGACGAGCGGGGCCACGCCCAGCGCGGTCAGCCCGAGCAGCACCCCGCCCGCCGCGGCCCCGAGCAGCCCGCCCACGACGGGGGCCCAGCGGATCGCCCCGGCCGCGGTGCGGGCGTCGGGGGCCCCGGTGCGGACCGGCAGGACCGTCAGCCAGCTCAGCGCGAGGGCGAGGGCCCTCACGCCAGGTCGACGAGCGTGGCGGTCTCGGCCAGCACCCGGGCGGCCATCTGCAGCAGCGGGAGGACGGCGACGGCACCCGTGCCGTCACCGGTGCGCAGGCCGAGGTCGAGCACCGGGTCGAGGCTCAGGTGCGACAGGGCGAGCGCCATCGCGGGCTCGGGCGAGCGCTGCGCGGCCAGCCACCACGCGCGGGCGCCGGGCGCCAGCTCGTCGGCGACCATCGCGGCCGCGCCCACGACCAGCCCGTCGACGAGCACCGGCGTCCGGCGCACCGCGGCCTGCACGAGGATCCCGGTGAGCGCGGCCAGGTCGGCGCCTCCCGCGGTGCGCAGCAGCGCGAGCGGGTCGCGGACGTGCGGCTTGGCCCGGCGCAGCGCGTCGCGGACGGCGGCGGCCTTGCGCATCCAGCTCTGGTCGTCGATGCCGCTGCCCCGGCCGATCACGGCCACCGGCTCGGTGCCGGACAGCGCGCTGACCAGCGTCGAGGCCGACGTCGTGGCGCCCACGCCGAGCGAGGCGGGGATGAGCAGGTCGGCCCCGCCGTCCACCTCCTCGTCGACGACGGCGCGCCCCGCGGCGAACGCCTGCTCGGCCTCCTCCGCGGTGAGCGCGTCCTCGCGGTCGATGCGGCCGGAGCCGCGGCGGACGTGGTGCGGGTCGGACGAGTCGTGGTCGAGACCGACGTCGAGGACGCGGATCGACGCCCCGCTCACCGGCGCGAGCACCGAGACCGGCGCGGTGTGCTCGCGCACCGACCGCACCTGGTCGAGGGTCGCGGACGCGGCGTCGCGGGAGACCCCGGCCGCGGCGATCCCGTGGTCGGCGGCGACGACGACCACGCGCGGCCGCCCGGGCGGCAGCGGCGGGCACGCGCCCTGCGCGGCGGCGAGCCAGCAGCCCAGCTCGGCGAGGCGGCCCAGACCGCCCAACGGGACGGCGAGCTCGGCGTGCCGGGCCACCGCGGCCCGGTGGAACTCGGCGTCGGGCGGGGTGATCGCGGGGATGTCCACGGAGACTTCCTACTGGTCGCCCCCGACGGGCCGCGGGGCGGGGCGGTGATCGCGCCGACCCGGGCGGGCGGCGGCCGAGAGCCCGACCCCGGACGGGTCACTTGAGCCGCAGCACCAGACCGGCCACGAGCAGCACGACCTCGTCGGCCACCGCGGCCAGCGCGGCGTTCAGGGCGCCGAGCTCGTCGCGGAAGACCCGGCCCGACCGGGTGGCGGGCACGACCCCCAGCCCGGCCTCGGCCGACACCAGCACCACCCGGCCCGGGGCCGCGGCCACGGCGTCGACCAGCTCGGCCACCCGCACCCCGACCTGCGCCGGGACCGTCGGGGCGTCCCAGGCGCCCGCGTCGTCCAGGACGCCGGTGACCCAGGTGGCGAGGTCGTCGACCAGCAGGGGGCCGCCGCCCGCCCGGACGAGCGCGGCGACGTCGGGGGACTCCACGGTCTCCCACGCGGCGGGGCGGCGGGCGCGGTGGGCGTCGAGGCGGGCGTCCCACTCGGCGTCGCCGGGCCGCCGTGCGGCGGTGGCGAGGTAGCGGACCGGCGCGTCGGCGGGCAGCAGGTCCTCCGCGTACCCGGACTTGCCCGACCGCGTGCCGCCGAGCACCAGCGTGATCACCGGTGCACGATAGGCCCGTGGCATTCCGGTGGAGGTACCTGGACGCGCAGGCGTCACCCGTCGACGGTCCCGACGAGCGGTTCGACGACCAGGCGGAGGCCGAGTCGTGGTTCTCCGACGTCTGGCCCGAGCTGCGGTCCGCCGGCGTCGACGCCGTGGTCCTGCTCGACGGCGACGACGAGGTCTACGGCCCGATGAGCCTGCAGGACGGCACCTGAGCCGGGCCGGTCAGGGGTTCGCGCCCCGCTCGACGCGCGGCTTCGGGATGCGCAGGCGGCGCAGCTGGGAGGCGCGGGTGAAGGCGTACCAGCCCGTGCCGAGGCCGCCGATCTTCGCGTCCGGGAACTTCGCGCGCGCCTTCTTGGTGATCGACGCCCCGAGGAAGATGCCCTCGATGATCATCGTGGTGAGCGCGATGAGGCTGAACAGGCTGAGGTAGGACTGCACCTGCGGGATCGGGATCAGCAGGGAGAGCACCACGACGATCGCCAGCGGCATGAACAGGCCCATGAGGTGCGGCCGGGAGTCGACGAGGTCGCGCACGTAGGCCTTGACCGGCCCGCGGTCGCGCGGCATGAGGAACTTCTCGTCGCCGGCGGCCATCCGCTCGCGGCGCTCGGCGGCCTCCGCGCGCCGGACCGACTTGTCGGGCCGGTTGGCCCGCGCGAGCTTCGCCGCCTCGCGCTGGGTGCGCGGCGGGGGCGGGGCCGGGCCGCGGCGCTTCGTCTCGGCCTCGCGCCGCTTGGGCGTGGGGCGCCCCTTGCCGCCGACGCGGACCGTCTCGGGCCCGGTCGTGGACGCGCCTGCGGTCGGGTCGTCGGAGTCGGCGGGCTTCGAGCGGAGGAACCTCACACCTCCAGACTACGGCCCACTAGGCTCGCCGTCGTGCAGGTGGTGGTGGCTCCCGACTCCTTCGGCGGCACGCTGAGCGCCACCGCGGCCGCGGAGGCCGTCGCGTCCGGGTGGCGCCGCGCCGCGCCGCACGACCGGCTCACCCTGCTCCCGCTCGCCGACGGCGGCACCGGGTTCGTCGACGTCCTGCACACCGCCCGCGGCGGCACCTGGCACGCGCGCACCGTCACCGGCCCGCTCGGCGGGCCCGTCGACGCCCGCTGGCTGGAGCTCGACGGCGTCGCCTACGTCGAGTCGGCCGCGGCGTGCGGGCTGCACCTGGTGACCGACCGGACCCCCGCCACCGCCCGCCGCGCGAGCACCCGCGGCGTCGGGGAGCTGATCGCCGACGCCCGGGACGCCGGGATGGCCGAGGTCGTCGTGGGGCTCGGTGGGTCGGCCACCACCGACGGCGGCGCGGGGATGCTGGCCGCGCTGGGCGCCGTCGCCGTCGACGCGGCGGGGGAGCCGCTGCCCGACGGAGCCCCGGACGGCGCCGTGCGGCTTTCCGCCGCCCCCGACCTGCGCGGCGTGCGGCTCGTCGCGGCCGCCGACGTCGACAACCCGTTGCTCGGCCCGCACGGCGCCGCGGCGGTCTTCGGGCCGCAGAAGGGCGCCGACGACGCCACCGTCGCCGACCTCGACGCCGTGCTGGCCGCGTTCGCCCCCCTCCTGCCGCGCGACGTCCGCGACGAGCCGGGGGCCGGCGCCGCGGGCGGTCTCGGGGCGGCCCTGCTGGCCCTCGGCGCCCGGCGGGTGTCCGGGGCGGGGCTCGTGCGCGACCTGGTCGGCCTCGACGCCGCACTGGACGCCGCCGACCTCGCCGTCACCGGGGAGGGCAGCTTCGACTGGCAGTCGCTGCGCGGCAAGCTCGTCACCACCGTGGCCCGTGGGGCCGCGGACCGGGGGATCCCGTGCCTGGTGCTGGCCGGGCAGGTGTCGGTGGGGCGCCGCGAGGCCGGGGCCGCCGGCGTCGACTCCGCGTACTCCGTGGCCGAGGACGCGGGCGGCGTCGAGGCGTCGCTGGCCGACCCGGCCGGGACGCTGGCCGCGCTGGCGGAACGGGTCGCCCGGCAGTGGAGCCGGGGCCGGTGATCGCCGTCACCGCACGGAAGATCCCGCCGAGTGGGCCTACACTGGAATGCGCACCGCATCGTTCGTTGTTGGGAGAGCCATGACCGTCGAGAACACCGTCACGACCGACACGGCCGTCGAGACCGAGACGCACGGCGTCGAGCTCAGCGACGCCGCCGCGCTCAAGGCCCGCCTCCTGCTCGAACAGGAGGGCCGGGACGACATGCACCTGCGCATCGCCGTCCAGCCCGGGGGTTGCGCGGGCCTGCGCTACCAGCTCTTCTTCGACGACCGTTCCCTCGACGGCGACCTGTTCCGCGACTACAACGGCCTCAAGGTCGGGGTCGACCGGATGAGTGCGCCGTACCTGCAGGGCGCGGTCATCGACTTCGTCGACACCATCGAGAAGCAGGGTTTCACGATCGACAACCCGAACGCGGGCGGATCCTGCGCCTGCGGCGACTCGTTCAACTGAGTCCTGCGCCACCCGGGACCCCGGTTGCCGTGCGCGACCGGGGTCTCGTGCGTCCGGGCGAGGTAGGGTCCCCTCCCGTGCCCATCGCCGTGACCGGATCCATCGCCACCGACCACCTCATGCACTTCCCGGGGCGGTTCGCCGACCAGATGGTCGTCGACCAGCTCGACCGGATGTCGCTGAGCTTCCTGGTCGACGAGCTCGTCATCAAGAAGGGCGGCTCGGCGGGCAACATCGCCTTCGGGCTCGGCGTGCTCGGCCAGTCGCCGCTGCTCGTCGGGGCGGTCGGGGCCGACTTCGCGGAGTACCGCACCTGGCTCGAGGACCACGGCGTCGACTGCTCGGCGATCCTGGTCTGCGACGACGTGCACACCGCGCGCTTCGTCTGCACCACCGACGACGACATGCGCCAGATCGGGTCGTTCTACACCGGTGCGATGGCCCGCTCCGGCCAGATCCACCTCGCCGACTTCGCCGACCGCGCCGACCTCGTCCTGATCGGGGCGAGCGACCCGGGCGCGATGGTGCAGCTCACCGGCGAGTGCCGCGAGGCGGGCGTGCCGTTCGCCGCCGACGTCTCCCAGCAGGTCGCCCGGATGGACGGCGACGGCATCCGGCAGCTCGTCGAGGGCGCCCGTTACCTGATGACCAACGACTACGAGTGGGAGCTGCTCCAGCAGAAGACCGGCTGGACCGAGTCCCAGGTCGCCGAGCGCGTCGACATCCGGATCACCACGCTCGGCGAGCACGGCGTGCAGATCTCCGGCCGCGAGGTCGGTGAGCTGAAGGTGGGCGTCGTGCCCGAGACCGGCAAGGTCGACCCCACCGGCGTCGGCGACGCGTTCCGCGCCGGCTTCCTCGCCGCCACCGCGGGCGGGCTGTCGCTGGAGCGCGCGGCCCAGCTCGGCTCGCTGATCGCCGTGCAGGTGCTCGAGCACGACGGCGGCCAGGAGTGGCCGTGGGACCGCGCGCACGGCCTGGAGCGCCTGCGCGACGCCTACGGCCCCGACGCCGCCGCCGACATCGACGCGGTGCTGCCCCGATAACCGTCTCGGCGGCGTAACCGCAGGGGCGCCGACGGCTGGCAGGATGCGCCGCATGTCGGATCACCGTCCCCAGACGATCGCCTACCCCGCGACCGGCGCGCGGCCCTACGGGCCCGGGTCGGAGCTGATCGCGCCCCACGTCGTCGTGCTGTTCGGCGCGACGGGGGACCTCGCGCGCCGCAAGCTGCTGCCCGGCCTCACGCACCTCGCGGCGTCGGCGCTCGCCCCGTCGATCCGGGTGGTCGGGTCGTCGCTGGAGGAGATGAGCGACGACGCGTTCCGCGCGTTCGCCCGTGAGGCCGTCTTCGAGTTCGGCACCCACAAGCCCACCCCGGAGCAATGGGACGCCTTCGCGGCCAACCTGCGCTACGTGTCGGTGACGGCGGGCCCCGAGGCGCTGGCCGAGGCCGTCGCGGGGGCGGAGTCCGAGCTCGACGAGGGCTCGCTGCGCCTGCACTACCTGTCCGTGCCGCCGAGGGCGGCGCTGGACGTCATCACGATGCTCGACCAGGCGAAGCTGGTGGAGCGCTCGCGCGTGGTGATGGAGAAGCCGTTCGGCACCGACCTGGCCAGCGCGGTCCGGCTCAACGACGAGGTGCACGAGACGTTCGCCGAGGCCCAGATCTTCCGCATCGACCACTTCCTGGGCAAGGAGGCGGCGCAGAACATCCTCGCGCTGCGCTTCGCCAACGGGCTGTTCGAGCCGATCTGGAACCGCAACTTCATCGACCACGTCCAGATCGACGTCCCCGAGACCCTCGGTCTCGACGAGCGCGCCAACTTCTACGAGTCGACGGGCGCCTACAAGGACATGGTGGTCACCCACCTGTTCCAGGTGCTGGCGTTCGTCGCGATGGAGCCGCCCACCGCCCTGGAACCGCGGCCGATCAGCGAGGAGAAGAACAAGGTCTTCCGCTCGCTGCTGCCGATCCAGCCCCGTGACGTCGTGCGCGGGCAGTTCACCGGCTACCGCGAGCTGCCCGGCGTCGCCCGGGACTCCGACACCGAGACCTTCATCGCGCTGCGCGCCCAGCTCGACAACTGGCGCTGGGCGGGCGTGCCGTTCTACCTGCGCACCGGCAAGAGGATGGCGCAGGGCCAGCGGATCATCTCGATCGCGTTCAAGGAGGCGCCGCGGACGATGTTCCCGCCGAACTCCGGGGTGGGTGCCGCCGGGCCCGACCACCTGACGTTCGACCTGGCCGACGAGTCGAAGGTCTCGCTGTCCTACTACGGCAAGCGGCCCGGGCCCGGGATGAAGCTCGACAAGCTCTCCATGCAGTTCTCCTCCCAGGAGGGGGAGCACTCCGGCGACACGCTGGAGGCCTACGAGCGCCTGATCCTCGACGCCATGCGCGGCGACCACACGCTGTTCACCACCGCGGACGGCATCGAGAGCCTCTGGGAGCGCTCGCAGCCGATGCTCGACGACCCGCCGCCGGTCAAGCCGTACGGGGAGGGCAGCTGGGGGCCGAACGCGATCCACCAGCTGATCACCCCGCACGCCTGGCGGCTGCCGTTCGAGCGCGTGTGGCG
Source organism: Pseudonocardia petroleophila (assembly GCF_014235185.1). NCBI lineage: Bacteria > Bacillati > Actinomycetota > Actinomycetes > Pseudonocardiales > Pseudonocardiaceae > Pseudonocardia > Pseudonocardia petroleophila. The sequence goes on from NZ_CP060131.1 coordinate 3,554,567, forward strand.
GGAGAAGCTCAGGTCCTGAGCCTCAGCGGGTGGCGGGCGTGTGCACGACGTGCACGGTGCCGTTCTTCAGCGGGGTGACCGACGCGACCGGCAGCGGGAACGGCTCGGCGTCCGCGGGGAACAGCCTGCGGCGCCCGCCGCCGACCACCACGGGGTGCACGATCAGGTGCAGCTCGTCGAGCAGGCCCTCGGCGATCAGCGAGTGGATCAGCGTGACGCTGCCGCTCATCCCCAGGTCGGGCCCGTCGCCCGCCTTGACCTCGCGCAGCCGGTCGGCCCAGTCGGCGCCGAGCACCGTCGCGTTGCCCCACTCCGCCGACTCCAGCGTGGTGGACACGACGAACTTCGGCGGGGCGGCCATCTGGTCGGCGAACTCCTCGCCCGCGAGCGGCGCGAAGTGCTCCGCGAAGCCGGCGTAGGTGACCCGGCCGAGCAGCATCCGCGGCTGCATGAGCTCGCCGACGACGGCGCCGACCTCGTCGTCGAAGTAGGGGAAGTGCCAGTCCTGCGGGTCGGAGACGACGCCGTCGACCGAGGTGAAGAGTCCGGCGATGATCCTGCTCATGGTGTCCTCCGTGCTGCTGCGTGGATGTCGCAGTGCAGACGACGCGGCCCGGCCGGACTCATCGGTCTAGAGCCGGACCGGGTGCACCGGCGCGGCGATCGCGGGCCGGATCCGCTCCTCCACGAAGATCCCGTGCCAGATCAGGAACACCAGCAGCGTCCAGATGCGGCGGCTGTGGTCGATCGGGCCGGCGCGGTGGGCGTCGAGCATGCGGCGCACGGCGGGCAGGTCGACGAGGTGGTCGGCCTGCGAGTCGCGGACGATCTCGCACGCCCACTCGTACATCTCCTCGCGCAGCCAGTGCCGGATCGGCACCGGGAACCCGAGCTTGCGGCGGTGCAGCACGTGCGGCGGCACGATCCCGTCGAGGGCGCGGCGCAGCGCGTACTTCGTGGTGCCGCCGCCGAGCTTCTCCGCGCGCGGCAGCCGGCGCGCCACCCCGAACACCTCGGGGTCGAGGAACGGCACCCGCAGCTCCAGCGAGTTGGCCATCGTCATCTTGTCGGCCTTGACGAGGATGTCGCCGCGCAGCCAGGTGAACAGGTCGACGTGCTGCATCCGCGCGACGGCGTCCCAGTGCCGTGACGCGAGGTAGTGGCCCTCGGTGATGTCGGTGTGCGAGCGGCGGGGGTCGTAGCGGCGCAGCACGCCCGCGAGCTGGTCGTCGCGGAAGATGCGCGCGTTGCCGTAGTAGCGCTCCTCCAGCGGGATCGCGCCGCGGCGCAGCAGGTCCTTGCCGCGCATGCCCTCCGGCAGCCGGACCGAGGTGCGGCCCAGCAGGCGCCGCAGCGCGCCGGGCACCCGCTCGAACGCGGCCAGGGAGACGGGCTCGTGGTAGATCGTGTAGCCGCCGAACAGCTCGTCGGCGCCCTCCCCGGACAGCACGACCTTGACGTGCTCGCGGGCCTCCCGGGCGATGAACCACAGCGGCACCAGCGCGGGGTCGGCGACGGGGTCGTCGAGGTACCAGACGATGGCCGGCAGGGCGTCCATCATCTCCTCGGCCGCGACGGTGCGGACGACGTGCCGCACGCCGATCGACGCCGCCGTCTCCGCCGCGACGTCGACCTCGGAGTAGCCGGGCCGCTCGAAGCCCGCCGTGAACGTGATGAGGTCGGGGTTGTGCTCCTTGGCCAGCACGGCGATGGCGGTGGAGTCGATGCCGCCGGAGAGGAACGCGCCGACCGTGACGTCGGCCCGCATGTGCGCGGCCACCGAGCCGCGCAGGGCCTCGGCGATGCGCGCGTGCAGGGCGGGCCCGGTGGGGCCGTCGCCGGTGAGGACGGGGGTGAAGTAGCGCTCGTGCTCCACCTCCCCGCCGGGGCGGACCGTGACGTGCGTCCCCGACTCCACCCGGCGCACCGAGCGGTGCAGGGTGGCGGGCTCGGGCACGTACTGCAGCGTCAGGTAGTGCTGCAGCGCGGCCGGGTCGATGTCGGCGGCGACGGGGACCTCGAGGCCGAGCGTCGGGGCCAGCTCCAGCAGGCTCTTCTTCTCGCTGGCGAACGCGACGCCGGCCGGGCCGGAGGCGACGAACAGCGGCTTGATGCCGAACGGGTCGCGCGCCCCGAACAGCACCCGCTCCTGGCTGTCCCAGATGAGGAACGCGAACATGCCGCGCAGCCGGCGCACGGCGTCGGGGCCCCAGTGGTGGTACGCGGCCACGACGGCCTCGGTGTCGCCGTCGGTGGCGAACCGCGCCCCGTGCTGGGCCGCGAGCTCCGCCCGCAGCTCGAGGTAGTTGTAGACCTCGCCGTTGAAGACGATCGTGTACCGGCCGTCCGCGTACTGCAGCGGCTGGTGCGAGTGGTCGATGTCGATGATCGCGAGCCGGTTGAAGCCGAAGGCGACGTCGGCGTCGTGCCAGGTGCCGCTCTCGTCGGGGCCGCGGTGCCGGGCACACGCCATGGCATCGCCCACCGCGCTCACCCGGTCGGGGGCATCGGCACCGGAGGTCAGGAGTCCGAGCAGTCCGCACACAACGCGTCAGTATGCCCACGCCCGGTCGCGCCGCTGCGGCGACGCACCCGACAGGCGCGCGGGGACTTTGCTCGGCTAGTCTCTACGCGCGGTCGAAAGACGATGGAGCACCGAGCAAAAAGGGGAGGCGGCGAGCAGTGGGCCGAGCACACCACGGAGCGCACCCGGGCCGGGCGCGGGCGGTCAAGCTCGCCGTCCTGGCTGCGCTGATCGTGCCGCTGACCACCGGATGTTCGGTGCAGGACGTGATCCGCTTCGGGTGGCCGGGCGGCGTCACGCCGCAGGCCGAGGCCATGCGCGAGCTGTGGACCTGGTCGGCCATCGCGGCACTCGTGGTCGGGGCCGTCACCTGGGGCGCGATGTTCTGGGCGGTGGCGTTCCACCGCAAGAAGAAGGACGACGACGACACCCCGCCGCGCCAGACGCAGTACAACCTGCCCGTCGAGATCGCGTTCACCGTGATCCCGACGATCATCGTGGCGGTGCTGTTCGGCTTCACCGTCAGCGTGCAGAACTACGTCGACACCGACAACCCGAACCCGGACCTCGCGGTCGACATCCGCGGGTTCCAGTGGAACTGGGAGTTCACCTACCCCGACGCGCAGGGCCCCGACGGCGAGCCCGTCAGCACCCTGGGCGACAGCGCGACGATCCCGCTGCTGGTGCTGCCGACCGAGTCGAGCATCCAGTTCACGCAGGCCTCGAGCGACGTCATCCACAGCTTCTTCGTGCCGGAGTTCCTCTTCAAGCGCGACGTCTTCCCGCTGCCGGAGAAGAACAACCAGGACAACGTCTGGCAGATCGACCAGATCGACCGCCAGGGCACCTTCGTCGGCCGCTGCGCCGAGCTGTGCGGGACGTACCACTCGCAGATGAACTTCGAGGTCCGCGCCCTGCCGCTGGACCTGTTCAACCGCTGGCTCGACCTGCGCGGCCAGGTCAACCCGGCCACCGGCGCGGGCTACACCGCGGGTGAGGCGCTGGCCGAGCTCGGCTGCGGCGTCGACTGCGAGCCCGCCGCCACGAAGACCGTTCCGTACAACACCGATCGAGCCGCGCGCGAGCCGTCCGGCACGATCGCCGCCGGGAACTGAGGTCCGGACATGAAGGTCGAGTCGCGACTCTTCGAGATCGTCACCGTCACCGTCTTCATCCTGGGCATCGTGTACGCGGTGCTGGCGCAGGAGCCGGTCGGCGTCGCCGGGCTGTTCCTCACCGGCGGTCTGACGCTGATCATCGGCACCTACTTCCGGTTCGTCTCGCGGCGGCTGGAGGAGCGTCCGGAGGACAACCCCGAGGCCGAGGTGTCCGACGGCGCCGGTGACGTCGGCTTCTTCTCCCCGGGCAGCTACTGGCCCATCACGGTCGCCGCGTGCGCCGCGCTGGTCGGGATCTCGCTGGCGTTCTTCTACATCTGGGCGCTGGTCATCGCCGGTGTCATGCTGCTGATGGCCGTCGGCGGGCTGGTCTTCGAGTACCACATCCGGCCCGAGGCCCACTAGCCGTCGGTCGCCAGCCGGTCGTACCAGGCGACGTCGGTGATCGTGCCGTCGCCGAGCACGCGGTCCCCGCGGTGCCGGCCGACCAGCACGAAGCCGGCCCGCTCCGCGACGTGCCGGCCGGCGTCGTCGGTCCAGGCGACCCCGAGCCGCAGCCGGCGCCGGCCCAGCCCGCCGTCGGCGACGGGCCGGAAGGCGTGCTCGACGGCGAGCCGGACGGCCGCGGAGACCACTCCGCGGCCGCGGGCCGCGGGATGCGCCCGGTAGCCGACCTCCCCGCCGGCGGGGTCCGGGCCCGCGGACATGGCGAGGATCCCCACGTCGGCGAGCAGGCGGTCGTCGACCCCGTCGGTGACGGCCCAGGTGACGCCGGTGCCGAGCGACTCGGCGAGCCGCGCGTCCCGCACGAACGCCCGCGCCTGCGCCTCGGTGCCGGCGCGGGGGAGCGTGGTGGGGTACCGGCGGCTGCGGGGGTCCGAGCAGGCCTCGACGATGCGCGGCACGTCGGCGTCGGTGTGGGCGCGCAGCCGCACCCCGGCCCCCTCCAGCACCGGCACCGGCCACCAGGTGGTGCGCGGGTGCGGGTCGTCGCCGGGGCGCAGGGAGGCGAACCAGCCGTCGCGCAGGCCCCCGCGGTGCGGGACGGACAGCGGCCGCTCGCCGTGGAAGGTGAACCCGCACGCGTGGGCGACCCGCCACGACGCGAGGTGCCCCGCGTGGGCCCACCAGTGCACGACCGGCAGCCCCTGCCCGAACGCCCACGCGGTGCCCAGGCGCACCGCGCGGGTCATCGTGCCGCGCCCGCGGGCCCAGGGGGCGAGCACGTAGCCGATCTCCGGGACGTGCTCCCCGCCGTGGCGGACGTCCAGGTTCCCGGCGAACCGGCCGCCCGCCTCGATCGCCCACCGGTACGCCGTGCCGTCGCGCCAGGTCGCGGCGACGGAGGCGATCCGCTGCTCGGCGTCGGCGCGGCCGTAGTGCTCCGGGATCGTCGTCCAGCGCGTCGACTCGCTGTCGGTGGCCGTCGCGACCATGTCGTCGACGTCGGCGAGCCGCGGCGCCCGCAGCACGACGACGCCGTCGGTCAGGACGGGTGCATCGGCCGTGGCGGCCATGATCGCGGTCGGGGCGGGTCAGGCGCGGGCGGCCTTGCCCAGCGCCTGCCGGGCGATGATCACCTGCTGGATCTGGCTGGTGCCCTCGTAGATCCGGAACAGCCGCGCGTCGCGGTAGAAGCGCTCGACCGGGACCCCGCGGATGTACCCGGCGCCGCCGTGCACCTGCACCGCACGGTCGGCCACCCGCCCGACCATCTCCGAGCAGAAGTACTTCGCCGCCGACGGCCCCTGCACCCGGTCGGTGCCGGCGTCGTAGGCGCGGGCGACGTCGAGGATCAGCGCGCGGCCCGCGTAGTGGTCGGTGACGGAGTCGGCGATCAGCCCCTGGATCAGCTGGAACGACGCGATCGGCTTGCCGCCCTGCTCGCGGGTCTTCGCGAACTCCACCGACTCGTGCACCAGGCGCCCCGCCATCCCGACGCACAGCGCCGCGATGTGCGCGCGGCCGTGGGCGAGGCACTTCGCGGCGGTCTGGAACCCGACGTCGAGCCCGTCCTCCCCGCCGACGAGCGCCTCGGCGGGGACCCGGACGTCGTCGAGGTGCACGTCGGAGGTCCAGGTGCCCATCTGGCCCATCTTGTGGTCGCGCGGGCCGCAGGTCAGGCCGGGGGTGCCGGCGGGGACGAGGAACGTGGAGATCCCGCGGTTGCCGACGGCGTCGGGGTTGGTCCGGGCGAACACCATGATGACGTCGGCGACGATCGCGTTGGTGATGTAGCGCTTGGAGCCGTTGAGCACCCAGTCGGAGCCGTCGCGGCGCGCGGTGGTGGCGAGCGTCGACGGGTCGGAGCCGGCGTCGGCCTCGGTGAGCCCGAACGACGCCGTGACCTCGCCGGAGGCCAGCCGCGGCAGCCACGACGCCTTCTGCTCCTCCGTGCCGCCCTGGATCAGCACCTGCCCGGCGATGCCGTTGTTGGTGCCGAACGCCGAGCGCAGCGCGGGGGTGGTCCAGCCCAGCTCGAACGCGAGCTGCACCTCCTCGTGCATGGTCAGGCCGAGCCCGCCGTAGGACTCCGGGATCGCGAACCCGTAGAGGCCCATGTCCTTGCAGGCGGCGATGACCGACCCGGGGATCTCGTCCTCGGCGTCGATCTGCTCCTCGATCGGCACCACCTCGTTGCGCACGAAGGTGCGCACGGCGGCGAGCACATCGGCCAGGTCACCAGCGTCCATGGCGGCAACCTACCCGCCGGTACCGCCGCCCGCCCTCGGACGACGCCGTCAGACGACGCCGTCGGCGCGCAGTGCGGCGATGTCGGCGTCGGTGACGCCGAGCTCGCGCAGCACCGCGTCGGTGTGCTCGCCCAGGGCCGGCACGGGGTCGAGGCGCCCGCCGAGCGGGGGCAGCAGGGCCGGGACCGGCCCGCCGGGGGTGTCGACCTCGCCCCAGCGGCCGCGCGCGGCGAGGTGCGGGTGGGCCAGGACGTCGGAGGTCGTGTTGTAGCGGGAGTTGCCGATGCCCGCGGCGTCGGCGGCGGACTGGATCGCGGCCAGGTCGGTGCGGGCGCACCAGGCGGCGACGAGGGCGTCGAGCTCCGCGCGGTGCTCGACGCGGCGCCCTGCGGTGGCGTACCGCGGGTCCTCGGCGAGGTCCGGGCGGCCGAGGAGGTCGCGGGCGAGGCGGCGCCACTCGGCGTCGTTGGTGGTGCCCAGGACGACGGTGTGGCCGTCGGCGGTCCCGAACGCCCGTACGGGACGACGGCGGGGGAGCCCATCCCGCGCGGCTGCTGCTCGACGCCGGTGTGGCGGGTGTAGGTCAGCGAGTAGCCCATCAGCTCGGTCATGACGTCGAGCATCGCGACGTGCTCGGAGCCGCCGGGCCCGCCCGTCCGACGCCGGAACAGGCCGCCCAGCACGGCGATGGCGGCGTAGAGGCCGCTGGAGGTGTCGGCGACCGGGGGCCCGGCCTTGGCGGGCGCACCCTCGGTCCCGGTCGTCGAGCACGCCCCGGACTCGGCCTGCACCAGCAGGTCGTAGGCGCGTTTGTCCGACAGCGGGCCGCCCGGCCCGTACCCGGAGATCTCCACGGCGACCAGGTGCGGGTGCCGCCGCGCGAGCTGGTCGGGCCCGACGCCGAGCCGGTCGGTCGCCCCGGGGGCGAGGTTGGAGACCAGCGCGTCGGCGCGGTCGAGCAGGCGGTGCAGCAGGTCGAGGCCGCGGGGGTCCTTGAGGTCGAGGGTGACCGACTCCTTGCCCCGGTTGACCCAGACGAAGTGCGCGGCCGACCCGCGGGCGACGTCGTCGTAGTGGCGGGCGAAGTCGCCGCCGCGCGGGTTCTCGACCTTGACCACCCGGGCACCGAGGTCGCCGAGCGTCCGGCTGGCCAGCGGCGCGGACACCGCCTGCTCCAGCGCGACGACGGTGACACCGGTCAGCGGCCCGGTCACCGGACCACGGCCAGTGCGAACCCGTCGTGGCCCTTGCTGCCCACGGTCTGGATCACGGTGGCGTCGACGCGCTCCTCGGCGGCGAGCGCCCGCGCGAACCGCCGGGTGCCGACGACCGCGGCGTCGGTGCTCGCCTCCTCGACGACCCGCCCGCCGCGCACCACGTTGTCGACGACGATCACCCCGCCGGGCCGCGAGAGCCGCAGCGCGTGCGCGAAGTACTCGGCGTTGGAGGCCTTGTCGGCGTCGACGAACGCCAGGTCGAACGGGCCGGTGAGCCCGGCGAGCGTGTCGACGGCCGGCCCGACCCGGACGTCGACGGTGTCGGCGAGCCCGGCGCGCGCGATGTTGGCCGCGGCCACCCGCGCGTGGTGCGGGTCGATCTCGCAGGTCACGACGCTGCCCTCCGGCTGCACCGCGCGGGCCAGCCAGATCGTGGAGTAGCCGCCGAGCGTGCCGACCTCCAGGATCCGCCGCGCCCCGATCGCGCGGGCCAGCAGGTGCAGCATCTTGCCCTGGGCGGGCGACACGTCGATCGCCGGCAGCCCGGCCTCGGCGTTGGCCTCCAGCGCCGCGTCGAGGGCGGGGTCCTCGTCGAGCAGCAGCCCGGTGTAGTAGTCGTCCACGTCGCGCCAGGTCACGGTCCGCGACCCTACGCGGCCTTCTCCCCGGTCGGGGTGACCGCGAACCAGATGCCGTCGGCGCCGTTCCGACCGGCGTCGGTGAGGCCGCCGGTGTCGTCGACATGGTGGTAGAGCGGCCAGCCGGCGAGCGTCAGCTGGTCGTCGCCGTCGGGCCGGGCCAGGCGCCCGACCAGCTCCTCGTCGACGCCGAGCAGCTCCGGCTCGGCCCCGTCGGCGACGGTCAGCGGGACCCAGGTCCGGGTGCACTCGCCGGTGCAGGTCGACGTCGGCGGGTCCGCGGAGTCGGCGTCGGAGCGGTAGAGGAGGTGGCCGTCGGTGTCGGTGGCGACGACGCCGAGCGGGCCGCTCTGCACGGCGTAGAGGCCGACGCCCCCGGCGTGACCGGAGTGGCCCGCGGGGGGCGCGGCGGGGGCGGGCGCGGCACCGCAGGCCGTCAGCGCGAGCAGCCCGGCTGCCGCGAGGACACGGGACAGGTGTGGGGGGAGCACGACCGGCATCCTGCCCCCGGCCCCGCCCCGCGGGCCCCGGGGTGCCGCGCTTGCTCCGAACGGACGAGGGCGGGACTGGGTACCCTGCTGGGGTGGCCGCACCCCAGGAACCGGAGGACCTCCGGGCATCGGACCAGGACCGCCACCGCGTCGCCGAGCACCTGCACGCGGCCGCCGCCGAGGGCCGGATCACCCTCGACGAGCTGGGCGAACGCCTCGAGGTCCTCTACGCCGCGCGCACCTACGGCGAGCTGGTGCCGCTGACCCGCGACCTGCCGGTCGAGGTCGTCGGGCGGCCGGTGGAGCGGGCGGCGCCCGCCGGCAGCGCGGGCCCGGCCGTCTCGGTCGCGATCATGAGCGGCTGCGAGCGCAAGGGTGAGTGGGTCGTCCCCGCGCGGCACACCGCGGTCGCGCTGATGGGCGGCGTGGAGCTGGACCTGCGGCACGCCCGGTTCGCCGGGGACGACATCACGATCACGGCGGTCGCGATCATGGGCGGCATCGACATCACGGTGCCCGACCACCTGGACGTCGAGGTCGACGGGTTCGGGCTGATGGGCGGGTTCGCCGGGCACGCCATCGGGGCCCGGTCGGGCGGGCCCCGCGTGCGGATCGTCGGCCTCGCGCTGATGGGCGGCGTGGACGTCAAGCGGGCGAAGCCGGAGATCGACGGCGGCGGCAAGGAGCTGACCACCTAGGGTCGGGTGCGTGGACTACGACCGCTTCCCCGCCCTGCGAGTCGAGCGGCCCGAGGAGTCGATCCTGGAGATCGTGCTCGACGGCCCCAACCTCAACGCCGTCGGCGCCGACGCGCACGCGCAGCTCGCCGACATCTGGCCCGCGATCGACCGCGACGAGTCCGTCCGCGTCGTGGTGATCCGCGGGGCCGGCCGCGGCTTCTCCGCGGGAGGGTCGTTCGACCTGATCGAGTCGATGGTCGACGACCCGGCGGTCCGCACCCGCGTCATGCGTGAGGCCCGCGACCTCGTCTACAACGTGATCAACTGCTCGAAGCCGATCGTGTCGGCGATCCACGGCCCCGCCGTCGGGGCCGGGCTGGCGGTCGCGATGCTCGCCGACATCTCCGTCGCCGGGCGCACCGCGAAGATCGTCGACGGGCACACGCGGCTCGGCGTCGCGGCCGGCGACCACGCCGTCATCAACTGGCCGCTGCTGTGCGGCATGGCCAAGGCCAAGTACTACCTGCTCACCTGCGACGTCCTCACCGGCGAGGAGGCGGAGCGGATCGGCCTGGTCTCCGTCTGCGTCGACGACGACCAGGTGCACGACAAGGCGATGGAGGTGGCCCGGAAGCTCGCCGCCGGGTCCCCGAGCGCGGTGCAGTTCACCAAGCAGGCGCTGAACAACTGGTACCGGGCCGCAGGCCCGTCCTTCGACGCGTCGCTGGCCCTGGAGTTCTACGGCTTCGGGCTCGACGACGTGCGCGAGGGCGTGGCGGCCCACCGGGAGAAGCGGGCGCCCCGGTTCGGCTGAGCCGCAGGCACCTGAGGCTCAGCAGGCCTCCTCCAGCTTCACCGCCGCGAAGTCGATCCTCGAGTCGGCGGTGATCGTCTCGCCGGGCGCGATGTTCTGGGCGCAGACGGTCCAGTTGGCGTCGAGCACCTGGTTGCGCCCGGCGCCGGTGGCGTCGGTGGACGTGGTGACCGCGATGCCGAAGTCGGTGAGGGACTGGACGGCGTTCTGGGCGTCCTGCAGGTTCGCGCCGACGAGATCGGGCATGACCCAGGCCGTGGCGGCGGGCGCCGACTCGACCGGAGCGGCGGTGACGGCCGGGGCCGCGGAGGGGGGCGGCGCGGCCGGGGCGGGTGCGGGGGAGCCGCAGGCGGCCGCGGCGGCCAAGAGCAGGGCGAGGACGGGGAGCGATCGGGGAGTCACGCACCGTCTCCGTCGGCCGGGCCGGCCCCGTTACACCGCCATGATCGCCAGGAGTGGTCGACGGGTGCCGTCCGTGACACCCCTGCACCACTTCCGGTGATCATGGCGGTGGGGTTCGCCCCGGCCCGCGTCGTGGACGGCGGCGCCGTGCTCGTCTCCGCGCTGCCGCGGCCCTCTCCCGCTGCGCCGGCGCGAGGGTCTCGGGCCGCACCGTCCGGCGACGACCACCGCCGGGTCGAGGCCGCTGTCACCTGGTCGGGTACCCGAGTCGTCACCGTCCGTGTGATGTGGCGGGTGGGGGTCTCGGAGGAGGCTCTGCGGTGTGTCGATCCCGCCCGCATCCCGTGACCGTCGGTACCGCGGGCGGCACCGCCGCCGGCAGGCTCCGCCGCTCCCGCTGGTGCGTGCGGCGCTCGGGGCGCTCGTGCTGGCCGCGATCGTCGCCGGGCTGCCGGCGGCCGTGCCGCCCGGGATCGTGCCGGGGGCGGTGCCGCTGGTCGTGGCCCCGGCCGCGGACCGGGTGGAGGAGATCGCCGCCGTGGCGGTCGACGCGGCGCTCGCCCAGCTCGGGCTGCCCTACGAGTGGGGCGGCGACGGCCCGGCCGCGGGCGACACCGGCTTCGACTGCTCCGGCCTCACCCACCACGCCTACGCCGTCGCCGGCATCGGGCTGCCCCGCACGGCCCACACCCAGTACTACGCGGGCCCCGGAGTGCCGCCCGACGCGCCGCTGCAGCCCGGTGACCTGGTGTTCTACGGCGTCCCCGAGCGCGTCTACCACGTGGGGCTCTACCTGGGCGACGGGACGATGGTCAACGCGCCGTCGAAGGGGCGGCCGGTGCAGGTCGCCCGCTACCGCTACCCCGGCGACGAGTACCTGGGCGCCACCCGCCCCGCCGCGCTCGGCGACCCCGCGCTGATCCCGCCGCGGCCCGCTCCGGCACCGGCGCCGATCCCGGTGCCCGAGGTGTTCGAGGCGCCCCGAGCCGCACTGCCCGACGGGCTGCGCGACCGGCTGCCTGCCGGGGATCCCGGACCGGTCCTCGCGGCGCTCGACTCCGCACCCGGGGCGGAGGTCCCGGCCCCGTCCGTCGGCGGCGGGACCCCGGCCGGGGCCCTCCTCGACGACCCGGCCGCCCGGCCGGCGGATGCCGTCGCGACGCTGCTCGGGGAGGTCACCGCGGTGGCCGCGCCGGTCGCGGGCGTCCCCACCTCGTCGACGGGCCGCGTCCGCGCCGGCGTCGATCCGGCCCTGCCCGTCGATCCGGTCGCGCCCGGCGCCGTCGCACCCGTCGACCCGACCCTGCCCGTCGACCCGGCCGCATCCGTCGGTCCAGCGGCACCCGGGGGTCCGGCCGCGGCCGCCGGTCCTGCTGCCGATCCGGCGGCACCCGTCGCCCCGGCCGCGGCCGCCCGCCCCGCAACGGCACCCGGCGGTCCGGCCGCGGCCGCCGGCCCGGCCGCACCCGGCGGCCCGCCGCCACCCGCCGCCGCACCCCGCACCGAGCCCGACACCGTCGTCGCCACCCGCGACCACCGCGTCGAGCTGGGGCCGGTCGCCCCCGGCCCGGACGGCCTCCCGTCGGGGGTCGGCCGGGTGGGGACCCTGCTGCGGGTGCCCGCGGAGCTGGTGGCCGCGCTGGAGGTCGGCGACACCGTCGAGGTCACGGCGGACGGCGTCACCGAGGACCGCCTCGTCGTGGAGATCGGGACGGGGGTCGACGCGGACGAGGTCGCGGGTTCCGGCGCCCCGACGACCCTGCTCGCCCCGTCGGAGGACGGCTGGACCCTGGTCCGCCTCGCCTGAGCGCACTCCGGAGCCGTAGTGCTGCCGGGAGGCCCCGGATCCGGCACTACGGCTCCGGAGTGCCGGGGTGCGCGGTGCTGCGGAGGGGGAGGGTGAGCGTCGTCGGCGCCCCGTCCACCAGGCGCAGGGGGATGCCCCAGTCCTGCTGGTAGCGGTGGCAGGCGGCGAACACGCCGTCGCCGTCGTCGCAGGCCGCGGCGGCCACGCTGACCTGCAGGACCCCCTCGCCGTCGGCGGCCAGCACCAGCTCGCGGGTCAGCCCGGGCGAGGTGCCGCCGCCGGAGACGAGCAGGTCCGGCGGGGAGGCGGCGACCGTCAGCGAGGTCGGGTCGCCGAAGCGGGCGTCGAGGTGCTGGCCGGTGGGCGGGACGAAGTCGACGTGCAGCGTCAGTGCGCCGGGGGACAGGTCGGTCCGGGCCCGCCGGACGCGGTGCGCACCGGCGTCGACGCGGGTGCTCGCCGGGATCGGCACCCGCACCAGCCGGTGCGCGGCGGACTCGACGACCACGAGCGCGTCGCCGTCGACCAGGACGTCGGACGGTTCGCGCAGGTCACGGGCCAGCGTGGAGACGGTGCGGGTCGCGGGGTCGTAGCGGCGCAGGGCGCCGTTGTAGGTGTCGGCGATCGCGATCGACCCGTCGGGCAGCACCGCCACCCCGAGCGGGTGCTGCAGCAGCGCCTGGTCGGCGTCGCCGTCGCGGTGGCCGAAGTCGAACAGCCCGAGTCCGACGGCCGTGCTCACCTCCGCACCGACCGAGGGGGAGGCGACGAGGGACCGCAGCGCCGAGGTCTCGGAGTCGGCGATCCACAGCGTGCCGTCGGGCGAGACCGCGAGCCCGGACGGCTGGGCGAAGAAGGCGTCCGACGGCGGGCCGTCGCGCAGGCCCTCGTTCGTCGTCCCGGCGAGGACGCGCGCGACCCCGGTCGCGGGGTCGACGGTCCAGAGCTGGTGCGGCCCCGCCATCGCGACGACGACCCGCCCGTCCCACCACGCGAGGTCCCACGGCGTCGACAGCTCCCCGGAGGTGTCCCCGACCTCGACCCGCGTGCGCAGCTGCGACCCGGTGCCGGCGACGGTGGACACGGTCCCGTCGGCCAGGTCGACGCGGCGGACCGCGTGGTTCACCGAGTCGGCGACGAGCACGTCGCCGTCGGGGAGCAGGAGCAGCCCCTGCGGCTCGGAGAACGGCGCGCCCCGCTCCCCGGACCCGATCCGCCGCCGCTCGGTGACGAGGTCGGGCTCGAGCTCGACGAGCTGGTGGTGGGCGGTGTCGGAGACGAGGAACGACCCTCCCGGCAGCGCGATCACCTTGCCCGGGAACCGCAGCGCGGTCTCCGGCTCGGGCGGCGCGACGTAGGGTCCGTCGCCGCGGCGCAGCACGTCGGCGTGGGTCGCCACCAGCTCGTCGAGCAGCACCCCGAGGCCGTGCGCGTGCCCCTCCCCGGCCATCTGCGCGACGACGTACCCCGCCGGGTCGATCACGACGAGCGTCGGCCAGGCGCGGGCGGCGTAGGCGTCCCACATGCCCAGCTCGGGGTCGTCGAGCACCGGGTGCGTGACGCCGTAGCGCTCCACCGCGGCCTCGACGGCGTCCGGGTCGGCCTCGTGCACGAACTTCGGCGAGTGCACCCCGACGACCACGAGCACGTCGGCGAAGCGCTCCTCCAGCTCGCGCAGCTCGTCGAGGACGTGCAGGCAGTTGACGCAGCAGAACGTCCAGAAGTCGAGCAGGACGATCTTGCCGCGCAGGTCGGCCAGGGTGACGTCGGCGCCGCCGGTGTTCAGCCAGCGCCGCCCGCGCAGCTCGGGCGCGCGTACCCGCATGCGATCCACACGGGCCCCAACCCGCCTCGCCGCGCGACTGTTCCCGCCGCGCGCCAGGATGGGGCCGTGCCCGAACTGCCCGAGGTCGAGCTGGCCCGCACGGTCCTGCGCGACGCCCTGCACCGCGAGATCGCCTCGATCGACGACAACGACGACTGGGTCTGCCGCCCGCACCCGCCCGGCCAGATCGCCGCCGCGCTGGTCGGCGGGGAGCTCACCGCGGCGCACCGGCGGGGCAAGACGATGTGGTGCGAGACGTCGGTGCGCGGTGACGCGGGCCCCGAGCTGGGCATCCACCTGGGGATGGGCGGGCAGATCGTCGTCGACGGGAAGGTCGGGCCGACCGGCCCCGAGCACCGCAACCCGGGCGCCCGCAAGCCCGAGTGGGACCGCTTCACCGTGAACTTCGCCGACGGCGGCTCGCTGCGGCTGTTCGACAAGCGCCGCCTGGGCCGCGTCCGCCTCGACCCGGACCACGAGGCGCTGGGCCCCGACGCCGAGGTGATCACCCGCGACGAGTTCCGCACGCGGGTCGGGCGCGGGCACTCCGCGGTCAAGGCGCGACTGCTCGACCAGACCGTCCTCGCCGGCGTCGGCAACCTGCTCGCCGACGAGACGCTGTGGCAGGCGTCGATCTCCCCGGCGACGCCCGCCGACGAGCTGCGCCCGAAGGACCTCGACCGCCTCTACGACAGCCTGGAGTCGTCGTTGAAGGCGGCCATCGCGCACGGCGGCGTGCACACCGGTGAGGTCGTCCCGTACCGCAACGCCGACGCCGCGTGCCCGCGCTGCGGCTCGCACATGCTGCACGGCACCGTCGGCGGCCGCTCCACGTGGTGGTGCGCGAAGGAGCAGCGCTAGAACGTCAGCCCGTGCCGCTCCAGCACCGGGCCGGTGGCCGGGAAGTCCAGGTCGCAGCCGTATCGGGCGGCCATCTCCGCCAGCTCCTCCGGGGAGGGCGCCGCGGTGAGCGTCGCGAACGACCGGAACAGCTCCTCGAACCCGGCGGGTGAGATCAGCTCCAGCACGGTCGCCGGCTCGTCGCCGGCGTTCCAGAACGTGTGCCACTGGCCGCGGGGCTTGAACAGCAGGTCACCGGGTTCGGCGACCAGCTCCTCGCCGTCGAGCACCGCGCCGATCCGGCCGGTCAGCACGTAGGTGTACTCGTCCTCGTCGCGGTGGCGGTGCATCGGTGCCGCGAGTGCGCGGGGCTCGAACAGGTGCTGGACCAGCGCGAACCGGCCGTCGGTGTCCTTGCCGTCGATCATGAAACGGTCCCGCACACCACCGAGGGCGGAGAGGTCCCCGTCGTGCGGTCCGAGAACGCGAGCTGCTGTCATGGCGCCGACGCTAGGACGGCAGGCGCGGCGGTCCCATACCGGAAAGGTGGTATCCCGCGGGCGGCCCGTCCGGCGTAGGTTCCCGGGCGTGCCCGACCTGGAGCGCGCCGCCGACCGCATCGCGCGGATCACGGCTGCGCCGCACGACCTGGTGACGTTGTGGCGGGAGACCACCGACGTCCTCACCGCCGCCGTGCCGTTCTACCGGACGCCCTGCTGGTACACCCTCGATCCCGCGTCGCTGCTCATGACCAGCCACTTCCACGACGGCATGCCCGAGTTCCCGGCGGAGTGGCTGCACGCGGAGTACCTCTCCGACGACGTGCACCACCTCGTCGACGTCACCCGCTCGCCGGCCGGCATCTCCACGCTGCACGAGGTGACCGGAGGCGACCCCAGTGCAAGCCCCCGCTGGCGGGCGAACATGGAGATGGGCGGCGACCAGGAGCTGATCCTCGGGCTGCGGACCCGCACCGGTGAGGTCTGGGGGGCGCTGGGGCTCTACCGCGAACCCGGCGAGCCGCTGTTCGACGGGCGGGAGAAGCAGTTCCTGACGGCGGTGGCGCCGCGCCTCGCGGAGGGGGCGCGTCGTGCGTTGCTCGTCGGGGAGGCGGCCGACCCGGAGGGGCCGGAGTCACCCGGCCTGGTGATCCTCGACGAGCGGTTCGACGTGCACTCGGCCACGCCGGGCGTCGACCGGTGGCTCGCCGAGCTCCCCGACGGCGACGCCGACGCCGGGCGCCTGCCCACCGCGCTGCTGACGGTGGCCGCGCGGGCGGCGAGCGGGGACGGTGGGGTCGCCGTGGCGCGGGTGCGCTCCCGCGGCGGGACGTGGATGGTGCTGCACGGCGCTCCGCTGGTCTCGACGGGCGAACGGCGGGTCGCGGTGATCATCGAGCCGGCCCATCCGGCGCGGATCCTGCCGCTGCTCATGGCGGCCTACGGCCTCACCGAGCGGGAGCGCGACGTCACCCGGGCGGTCCTGCAGGGCGGGTCGACCGCGCAGATCGCCGACGAGCTGGTGCTCTCCACGCACACCGTGCAGCAGCACCTGAAGTCGGTGTTCGACAAGACCGGGGTCCGCAGTCGCCGCGACCTCGTGGCGACGGTGTTCTTCACCCACTACGAGCCGCGGTTCCGCGACAACGAGGACCGCGTCGTGCGCCACCGGCCGGTGCGGGGCGGGCCGGTCAGGCGCCCCTGAGCCGCGCGTTCTCGGCCTCCAGCTCGGCGATCCGCTCCCGCATCGGCGCCAGCGCGTCGGCCAGCTCCGCCTCCGACCAGCGCGGGGTGATGTGCTGCGGGCAGTTCTGCTGCACGCCCTCCACGTGGATGAGCACGACCCGCTCCGGCCGCCCGTCGGCGGCGACGTCGGACAGGCGCTCGGTGAGGGCCGGGTCGGCGTCGAGCGCGACGAGCTCGGCGCGGCCGAGCAGCTTGAGCCGCCGCTGGTGGGCGTGGTCCATGGCGAACACGGCGACGCGGTCGTCGTGGCGCAGGTTGCCGGTGGAGACGTACTGCCGGTTGCCGCGGACGTCGACGAAGCCGAGCGTGTGCTCGTCGAGGACGTGCAGGAAGCCGGGCGGGCCGCCGCGGTGCTGGACGTAGGGCCAGCCGGTGGACCCGACCGTCGCCAGGTAGACGCCGTCGCGCTCGGCGAGGAACGCGGCCTCGGCGGGCCCGAGGGCGTCGGGCCCGGCCGTGTCGGATCCATCAGGGGGGAGCATCCGGGCCATCGCCGCGGCGCTGCCCTGCTCGGCCTGCACCTCGCGGACCGGATCGGTGAACGTCAGCTGGGCGTATCGGCTCATGGCGCAGACGGTACCGATCGGTTCCGTTCTGCGCTAGGGTCGGTCCGTGCCCACCGCCGCCCGTGACCGACTGATCGCCGCCGCCGAGCGCCTCTTCTACGCCGAGGGCGTCCGGGCGGTGGGGGTGGAGCGGCTGCTCGCCGAGTCCGGGGTCGGGCGGGCGTCGTTCTACCGGCACTTCCCCGGCAAGGACGACCTGGTCGTCACGGTGCTGGGGGAGCGGCTGGCGCGCTGGCGCGCCGACCTCGCGGCCGCCGTCGACGCACGCGGCGGCGGGGTGCCCGCGGTGTTCGAGGCCCTCGCCGAGCAGCTCGCGGAGCCCGGCTTCCGCGGCTGTGCCGCGATCAACGCGATGGTCGAGGCGGCCGACCGCGACAGCGCGGCGCACCGCGTCGCGGCCGACCACAAGGCGCAGCTGGCCGCCTACCTGGGCGGGCTGGCCGGGGACGCGGAGCTCGGCGAGCAGCTGCTGATCCTGGTCGACGGCGCGATCGTCACGGCGCTGCGCGACCCCACCGGCGACCCCGCGCGGCGGGCGGCGGCGATCGCGGCGCTCCTCATGCGGTGACCGCGGCGCGGCGGCGCCACCAGCTCCACGTCGCCGCACACCCGGCCAGCCAGGCCGCGCCGAGCAGCCAGCCGATGAGCACGTCGCTGAACCAGTGCACGCCCAGGTAGATCCGCGTCGCCCCGACCGCGCCGACCCACAGCCCGGCCGCGACGACCATCGCCACCCGCGCCGCGGTGCCCCGCCCGGCCCAGAACAGCACGACCAGCGACCCGATCACGACCATCGACATCGTCGCGTGCCCGGACGGCAGCGACTCGTTGGTCTCCCGCACCACCTGCGTGAGCGCCGGGGGCCGCGGCCGGTCGACGAGGATCTTGATCCCGCGGAACAGCAGCACCGCCCCCGCCATCGTCGCGACGACGAACACCGCGTCGGCCCGCCGCCCGCGGGCCCAGCACCAGATCCCGGTCAGGGTGGCGAGCACGCCCATCGCGAACGTGTTGCCGATCGTCGTGACCGCGACGGCGACGTCGGTGAGCCCGCCCGTCCGCGACTCGACGGCCTCGCCGAGGAAGCGGGCGTCGAGCCGGCCCGCGCCGGCGGTGTCGAGCGCCGCCCACATCGCCGCGCCCGCCGCGAGGAGCAGCAGTACCGCGAGCAGGACGGCGCGCCCGGGCCGCGTCGGGTTCGGTTCGTGAGGGCCGTCCAGGCCCGCGGGATGGCTCACCGCCCGCGCCACTCCCGGTAGCGCCCGACGAGGGCGGCGGTGGAGGAGTCGAGCCCGGAGAGGTCGGGCGACGGCTCGGTCAGCGTCGGGCCGAGCTGCTTGGCCATGACCTTCCCCAGCTCCACGCCCCACTGGTCGAAGGAGTCGATGCCCCAGACCGTGCCCTCGACGAACGTCACGTGCTCGTAGAACGCGATGAGCTGCCCGAGCACCGACGGCGTGAGCTTGCGCGCCAGGATCGTGGAGCTGGGCCGGTTGCCGGGCATCACCTTGTGCGGCACCAGCTCGGCCGGGGTGCCCTCCGCGGCGATCTCCTCGGCGGTCTTGCCGAACGCGAGCGCCGAGGACTGGGCGAACAGGTTGGCCATGAACAGGTCGTGCATGTCGGTGTCGTCGTCGACGGGGAGGACGTGGTTCGGCTCGGCGAACCCGATGAAGTCGGCCGGGACGAGCCGCGTCCCCTGGTGGATGAGCTGGTAGAACGCGTGCTGGCCGTTGGTGCCCGGCTCGCCCCAGAAGATCTCGCCGGTGGCCGTCGTGACCGGGGTGCCGTCGCCGCGGACGGACTTGCCGTTGCTCTCCATCGTCAGCTGCTGCAGGTAGGCGGGGAGCCGGTGCAGGTACTGGCTGTAGGGGAGCACCGCGTGGGTCTCGGTGCCGAAGAAGTTGACGTACCAGACGTTGAGCAGCCCGGCGATGACCGGCAGGTTCTGCTCGAGCGGGGCGTCGCGGAAGTGCCGGTCCATCGCGTGCATCCCGGCCAGGAACTCGGCGAACTGCTCCTTCCCGATCGCGATCATCAGCGACAGCCCGATCGCGGAGTCGAGCGAGTAGCGCCCGCCCACCCAGTCCCAGAAGCCGAACATGTTGGCCTCGTCGATGCCGAAGGCCGTCGCCTCCTTCGCGTTCGTCGAGACGGCGACGAAGTGCTTCGCGACGTCCGCGTCGTCGCCGAGCCCGGCGAGCAGCCAGGCCCGGGCGACGCGCGCGTTGGTCAGCGTCTCCAGCGTCGTGAACGTCTTGGAGGACACGACGAACAGCGTGCTGGCGGGGTCGAGGTCGCGGGTGGCCTCGGCGACGTCGGTGGGGTCGATGTTGGACACGAACCGCAGCTCGATGTCGCGCTGCGCGTACGCCTTGAGAGCCTCGTACGCCATCACCGGGCCGAGGTCCGAGCCCCCGATGCCGATGTTGACGACGGCGCGGATCCGCTCGCCGGTGTGGCCGACCCACTCGCCGGAGCGGACCGAGTCGGTGAACTCGCCCATCCGGTCGAGGACGGCGTGCACGTCGTCGATGACGTCCTGGCCGTCGACGGCGAGCGCGGTGGCCCGGGGCGCGCGCAGCGCGGTGTGCAGGACCGCGCGGTCCTCGCTGGTGTTGATGTGCTCGCCCGCGAACATCGCGTCGGTGCGCTCGGGGAGGCAGGCGGCCCGCGCCAGCGCCGTCAGCAGCGGCAGCGTGTCGCGGGTGACGCGGTTCTTGGACCAGTCGAGGACGAGGTCGGCGCCGGTCGTGGTGAGCGCGGCGGCCCGCTCCGGATCGGCGTCGAACAGCTCGCGCAGGTGCAGGCCGGCGACGGCGGCGTGGTGCTCGGTGAGGGCGGCCCACTCGGGGGTAGCGGCGATGTCCACGTCGCCATCCTGCCGTCAACCGGGCCGTCTCGTGCGGTCAGGGCACGGCGGGTGCTGGGGCGTCGCCGACGTCGGCGGTGCGCTCCCACAGCGCGATCCCGCCGAGCAGCCCGGAGATGTTGGGCACGATCGTGCGGTTCGGGCCGAGGGTGTCGGGGTCGAGCTTCTTCGCGTTGCCGCCGCCGATGTAGACGTGGTCGGGCAGGACCATCGCCTCGAGGGCCTCCAGCGCGTCGAGCACGCGGGCGCGCCACACGTGCTTGCCGACCTCCTCGCGCTGGTTGTCCCCGCACGCCACCTCGATCGACAGCCCCTCGCCGAACCGGCCGTGCGAGAGCTCCATGTGCGGCAGCAGCACCCCGTCGAAGAAGATCGCGCAGCCGACTCCGGTGCCGAGCGTGATCACCAGCTCCAGGCCCTGCCCGGAGACGACGGCCGAGCCCTGCACGTCGGCGTCGTTGGCCACCCGCACCGGGCGCCCGAACCGCTCCCGCAGCGCGGCCTCCAGCTCGAAGCCGTGCCACAGCGCGACCAGCTCGGGATCGGGGTCCCGCCCGGGCCCGCGCCGGGAGAACGCGGGCACCTCGCGCACGCGGCCGCGGCGGATGGCGCCGGGGAACCCGACGGAGACGCGGTCGTAGGCGGGCTGCGTGGCGGCGAGCGCGTCGAGCTCGTCGAGCAGCACCGGCGGCGTGCACGGGTAGGGGGTCTCGCGGCGGATGCGCTCGGAGGTCATCTCGCCCGCGGGGTCCAGCACCGTGGCCTTGAGGCCGGATCCGCCGATGTCGATGGCAAGGGTGAGCATGGGTGCGAACGCTACAGGCAGGGGTGGTGCCAGCACCCTCCCCGCGTCGCCTCCGGGGCGGTGGAATGTCCCCATGACCTCACTCGTGACCCCCGCCTGGTGGATGGCCGGCGGCCTGCGCAACGTCCCCGGAGTCCTCGCCGCCGGTGAGGGACGGCTCGCGTTCGTCACCGACGACGGGCCGGTGTTCACCGTGCCGCTGGGGGAGGTGACCGACGTCCGCTGGCCGTGGCACTGGTTCGGCGGCGGCTGCCGCCTCTCCGTCGGCGGTCAGCGCTACAACATCACGTTCGTCCGGCCCAACGGGGCGCCGCCGGTCCGGGCGTCCCTGGTGGAGGCGACGCAGTCGCTCGCCGTCGTGCTGTCCCTCGGTGCGGTGCCCGCCCACTCCCTGGCCGGCCTATTCGACGTCCGCAGCGGGCGGAAGGCGGGCGCGGCGTGGAAGGAGGTCCTGCCCCGCTAGATGCGTGCGCCCTTCGGCAGCGTCGGGACGTCGACCGGCACCGTGTCGGGGTAGATCAGCCCGCTGCCGGTGTTGAGGACCACCACGTCCTCGGTGCCGTCGAGCCAGCCGGACTCCCGCAGCCGACCCACCGCCGCCACGCACGCCGCGCCCTCCGGGCAGATCCAGGTGCCCTCGTCGCGGGCCAGCGCCCCCTGGGCCGCGAGCAGCTCGTCGTCGGTGACCGCGATCGCGGTGCCCCCGCTGCTGCGCACGGCGTCGAGCACGAGGAAGTCGCCGAGCGCCTTGGGCACGGTGATGCCGAAGGCGACGGTGTGCGGGTCGGCCGGGGCGGTGCTCGCGTCGAGGCCGGCGTGGAAGGCGTCGACGATCGGGGCGCAGCCCGTCGCCTGGACGGCGACCAGCCGGGGGAGCGGGCCGGAGATCCAGCCGAGCTCCCGCATCTCGAGCAGCGCCTTGTGGATCGCGATGATCCCGACGCCGCCGCCGGTCGGGTAGAGGATCACGTCGGGGCAGCGCCAGCCGAGCTGCTCGACGATCTCGTAGCCCATCGTCTTCTTGCCCTCCAGCCGGTAGGGCTCGCGCAGCGTCGAGGTGTCCTGGAAGCCGGGGCGCCGGGTCACGGCGTCGGCGACGATCGCGCCGGCGTCGCCGATCAGGCCGTCGACGAGGTGCAGCTCCGCCCCCGCGACGACGCACTCGCGCCGGGTGATGACGGGCGCGTCGACGGGCATGGCGATCAGCGCGTCGATCCCGGCCCGCGCGGCGTAGCAGGCCCACGCGGCACCGGCGTTGCCGTTCGTGGGCATCGCGATCCCGGTGACGCCCAGCTCCACGGCCCGCGAGACGCCGACCGCGGCCCCGCGCGCCTTGAACGCCCCGGTCGGGACGAGCCCCTCGTCCTTCATCCGCAGCCCGGGGACGCCGAGCCGGGCGCCGTGGCGCGGGAGGTCGAGCAGCGGGGTCATGCCCTCGCCGAGGGTGACGACGTGCCGTTCGTCGCGGACGGGGAGCAGCTCGTGGTAGCGCCACAGGTCGGGGGCCCGCGAGGCGATCTCCGCCGGCGTGACCAGCGACGACGCCCGTTCCAGGTCGTAGCGCGCGAGGAGCGGCGCGCCCAGCGGCGAGGTGCCCTGGACGACGTCGGCGTCGTGGCGGGAGGCGTCGCGGGAGCAGTCGAGGTGGCTGAGCGTCGAGTACGGGGACACCCCGGCAGCGTGCCCTACGCCCGGCGTCGACGGTGCGTGACCGGCCCGGCGTCGCCGCGGTGCCCGGACGGCCGTGCGCGCTGCTCCGTGTGGGTGGCGCGGGACCGGCCCGGCGTTCACGGTGTGTCGTGCATCACGGCGAACGGCCGGTCACGTGGGGCAACCGGTCGATGGACGTACGGTCACCCGCTGGTGGCACTGAGCCGACTGCTCGTCGCGTCAGGGCGAATGGTCGTCGCCCGATCCCCTGACTGGGTGTGTCCGACCGTCTCCATCGGGTTAGCGTCCCTCACCGAACGAGACAAGTTGATCACCGAGGGTTCCGGAGGCTCCCCCATGAACCGTCCCCTTCCTGCGCCGTACCGCGACGTCGCACTCCTGGTCGCCCGTGTCCTGCTGGGAGTCGTGATGTTCGCCCACGGCTACCAGAAGATGGTCATCAACGGGATCGGCCGCACCACCGAGGGCTTCGAGAGCCTCAGCATCCCGCTCGCGATCGTCTCGGCGTCGTTCGTGACGGTGGTCGAGTTCGCGGGCAGCGCCCTGCTGATCCTGGGCGCGCTCACGCCGTTCGTCAGCGCCGGCAACCTGGTGATCATGGGCGGTGCCGCGGTGTTCGTGCACGCCAAGAACGGCATCTTCGTGGCCGACGGCGGGTGGGAGCTCGTCGGCGTCATCGGCGCCGGGTTCCTCATGCTCGCGGCCTGCGGCCCGGGCCGCTTCAGCGTCGACCACCTGATCGACAAGCGTCGCCACCAGGACCGCGAGGACCTGGCCCGGGCGCAGTCGGCGTGGCCGCGCGGCTCCGCCCCCGTGGAGGCGCCCGTGCCGTTCGCCTCCGCCTACGCCCCGGCCGCCCGCCGCGCCGAGGCCGCGCCCGCGGACCTGTGGACCCCGCCCGGCGGGCTCACCGCCGACGCCCCGCTGCCGCGGCGCAGCGCCCGGGTCCACGCCGCCCCGACGGACGCGCGCACCGCGCGCTGACCCGTCGCCCCTCCGGGCCCCGGCGCTGCGGCGCGGGGCCCGGACGGCCGTGCGGCCCCGGTAGGTTCGTGCCGTGGGGAACCCGCTGCACGTGACGGCCCTGCGGCACGTGACGGCCCTGCGGTACGTCACCCCGCTCCGCGAGGGCGGCTCGCTGCCGGGGCTGATGGAGGCCGACGACCTCGGCACCTACGTCGTGAAGTTCCACGGGGCGGGGCAGGGGCCGAAGGTGCTGGTGGCCGAGGTCGTCGCCGGGGAGCTGGCCCGCGGCCTCGGGTTGCCGGTGCCCGAGCTCGTCACCGTCGAGCTGGACCCGGCGCTCGGCGCGACCGAGCCCGACCAGGAGGTCCAGGAGCTGCTGCGGGCGAGCCCCGGGCTCAACCTCGGCATGGACTTCCTGCCCGGCGCGCTCGACCTCGACCCCGCCGCGTTCGTCGTCGACCCCGGGTTCGCCGGGCGCGTGCTGTGGTTCGACGCGCTGATCGGCAACGTCGACCGGTCCTGGCGCAACGCGAACACGCTGTTCTGGCACGGCGGGCCCTACCTGATCGACCACGGGGCCTCGCTGACGTTCCACCACTCCTGGGCGGGCGCGGAGTCCTGGGTGCGGCGGCCCTACGCGGCGGCCGACCACGTCCTGCTCGGCGCGGCGCCCGACCTCGACGCGGCCGACGCGGCGCTCGCCCCGCTGGTCACCGACGCGCTGCTCGCGCGGGCGGCGGGGGCGGTGCCGGCGCGGTGGCTCGAGGGCGGGCCCGGGCCGGAGGCCTACGTCGCGCAGCTGCGGGCCCGGCTCGACGCCCGCGACGCGTGGCTGCCCGGGGTGCGGGAGGCCGTCGCGCAGCGCGTCGACCGGCCGGTGACCCGCGCCGCGAACCCGCCCGAGTGGCTCACCCGGCGGCGGGGCGGGGCATGAGGCACCCGTTCGAGTACGCGCTGCTGCGGGTGGTGCCGCGGATCGAGCGCGGGGAGGCGATCAACGCCGGCGTGCTGCTGTACTGCCGCGCGCTCGACCACCTCGGCGCCGCGGTCCACCTCGACCCCGCCCGGCTCGCCGCGCTCGACCCGGCGGCCGACGCCGCCGCGATCTCCCGGTCGCTGGACGCGGTGGCGGCCCTGTGCGCGGAGGTCGACACGGAGGCCGCGCGCTACGCGGGGCCGGCGGGGGAGGAGGACCGGGGCCGCCGGTTCCGCCGCCTCACCGCCCCGCGCAGCACGGTCGTGCAGGCCGGGCCGGTGCACACCGGCCTGACCGCCGACCCGGCGGCCGACCTCACCCGCCTGCTGCACCTGCTGGTCCACCCGCCCCGCCCCTGACCCGGCGAGTTCGCCGCTCCCGCCCGGCGAGTTCGCCGATCCCGCCCGGCGAGTTCGCTGTCGGCGCCCGCCGTCGCTCAGCGGGCGGCGTCGCCCAGCCGTGCGATGCTGGCCGCCATCTGCTCCTCGGACACGCGCGGGTACAGGGCCAGGGCGCCCTCGTCGGTCACGCCGCTCCAGTCGTAGGTGTGGGTGACGCGGGTGCCGCCGTCGGAGGTGGGTTCGAGCTCCCAGGCGTAGGTGTGGCCGCTGGGGTCCAGCTCGCCGATGACGTGGGCGAGCGAGCCGGGCGGGTGGATCGACGGCGCCCAGGCGATGCGGCGGCCGGGCTCGAAGTCGGTGACCTCGCTGCGCATCGCGTAGTCGCCGATGCCGTCCTGGTTCATCCGCATGACGAACTCGTCGCCGACCGCGGTGACCGGCCCACCGGACTCGAGCCCGCGCAGCATGCCCGCACCGTCGAGCTCGGTGTGCCGGGCCGGGTCCGCGAGCAGGGCGAACGCCTTGTCCGGTGGCGCGTCGATCGTGCTGCTGACCTGCAGGCTGCGGTCCTCGCTCATGGGTCCTCCATCGACGGTGATGTGGTCGCGTGCGGGTGAATCCACCCACGCGCCGCGGTGGCCGTCAACCGGACCCGTGCACTTGGATGGGCCCATGACGATCGACGCCGTGCCGGCCGCCCCGCTCGCCGAGTGGTTCCGGGGCGCGGTTCCCGGGGTGGCCGACGGCCCGCTCACCGTCACCCGGATCTCGGGCGGGCACTCGAACCTGACCTACCGCATCACCGACGCCGCCGGTGCCGCGTGGGCGCTGCGCCGCCCGCCGACCGGCATGGTGCTGGCCACGGCGCACGACATGGGCCGCGAGTGGCGCTTCCTCGTCGCGCTCGCCGACACGCCCGTCCCGGTGGCGGAGCCCGTCGCGCTGTGCCGCGACCCCGACGTGATCGGGGCCGAGTTCTACGTCATGGGCTTCGTCGACGGCGACGTGCTCGGCGACGAGGCGTCCGGCCACCGCCTCGCCCCCGACGCCCGGTACGCCGCCGGGATCGACGCGATCGACGTGCTCGCCGCGCTGCACGCCGTCGACCCCGACGAGGTCGGCCTGTCGGACCTGCGCCGCCCCGGCAGCTACCTCGACCGCCAGCTCCGCCGCTGGCACCGGCAGGTGCACGCGTCGGACGTGCCCGACCTCGGCGTCATCGACGCCGCGCACGACCGGCTCGCGAAGCGCGCCGCGGAGCTGCCGCCGTCGGACGTGCGGATCGCGCACGGCGACTTCCGGCTGGGGAACCTCGCGGTCGGGCCGGACGGCGCGGTCCGCGCGGTGTTCGACTGGGAGCTCGCGACCCTGGGCGATCCGCTCGCCGACCTCGGCTGGATCATCGCCTCGTGGGGGCGTCCGGGGGACCGGGTGCCGGCCACGCTCGCGGGCCCGAGCCTGGTCGAGGGCTGGCCCGAGCGCGACGAGCTGGTGGCCCGCTACGCGGAGCGCTCCGGTCGCGACGTCGCCGACCTGGACTTCTACGTCGCCTTCGCCCGCTGGCGCTCGTCGTGCATCGGGGCCGGGGTGTACAGCCGCTACGCCGGGGGCGCGATGGGCGTGGCCGAGGACGCCGAGGTGCTCGCGGCCCGGCTCGAGGCGTTCCACACCCAGGCGCAGGCGGCCCACGACGCGCTGGGCTGAGGGGCGGTCAGGCGATCCACGGCGGCAGGACCGGCTCGCCGTCGACCGGCGTGGCCCGCGCCCCGGCCGGGGCGGCGACCACCGCCCGGAACGGCTCGACGGCGTGGATGCGGCGCGGCACGCCCGCGGGCAGGACGAGCGCGTCGCCGGGTCCGAGGTCGTGGTCGGTGCCGTCGACCCGCGCGGTGGCGCGGCCGTCGAGGACGGTCCAGACCTGCTCGACGTCGAACGCGTGCTCCGGGCCGGCCGCGCCGGGCGTCATCTCGACGCTCCACACCGCGAGGCGCGTGGTGGCGCCCTGGGTGGGGGAGGCGTGGGTGGTCATCGTGGCGTTCGGGGTGGTGGTGCGGCGGGCGTCGGCGTGGCGGACGAGGGGCACGGCACTCTCTCCTATGATGGACAACATGGTTGTCGAGATAGTGAACCTGGTTGTCCATCGTGTCAACTGACCTGCCGCTGCTGCTCCTGCAGGGCTTCCGCGTCCTCATCGACGGCCTGCACGCCGAGCTCGCCCGCCAGGGGCACCCCGACGTCCGCCCGGTGCACGGGTTCGTGCTGCAGGCCGTCGCCGACGGGTGCCCGGCCGTCGAGCTGGGGAGGCGGCTCGGGGTCACCAAGCAGGCGGCGGCCAAGCACGTCGAGGCGCTGGAGGGGCTGGGCTACCTGCGTCGCGACCCGGACCCCCGCGACGCCCGCGCCCGGATCGTCCGGCGCACCGAGCGCGGCGAGGACTGCCTGCGCCGCTCCGCCGGCATCCTCGGCGACCTCCGCGCCGGCTGGGCCGCGGCCCTGGGCCCGGACCGCGTCGACGACCTGGAGCGCGACCTGCGGACGGTCACCGCGGACGCCCCGCCGCGCGTCGACGTGCCGGGGTGGCTCGGGCCCTGAGCGGGGGCGGTCAGGTCAGGGTGATCGACAGGGCGGCCGGGCCCGCGCCGCGGCGGGCGGTGACGGTCGTGAGGATCCGGCCGAGCAGGCCGTACTTGCGTCGCACCGCGTCGCGGACCGTGCGCAGGCCGGTCTCGTCGAGCACGCGGGCGGTGCCCGGGACCGCGGGGCCGCCGACGTTCCCGCGGCGGTCGCACACCGCCAGCGTCACCTCGCCGGAGCGGCGGGCGCGCTTGACCTTCCCCGTGCCCTCCATCGTCCAGACGCCGATCGCGCCGCCGTCGAGCGGGACGACCCAGACGGGCGTCGGCACGCCGGTCCCGTCGCGGCGGAACGTCGTGAGCTGCACGAACTTCGCGTCGGCCAGCGACGTCGGGGCGGTCATGCGTCGACGGTAGCGGGGGTGAGCCGCACCGGCATCGCGTCGAAGCCGCGCAGCACGCGGGTGGGCCTGCGGTGCGGCGGCCCGGCGGGGGTGAGTCCGGGGAAACGGTCGAACAGCGCCCGCAGCCCGACCTCGCCCTCCATCTTCGCCAGGCCGGCGCCCAGGCAGTAGTGGACGCCGCTGGAGAACGCGATGTGGTCGCCCGCGTTGGGGCGCGTGACGTCGAACGCGGCGGGGTCGGTGAAGACCGCCGGGTCGTGGTTGGCCCCGCCGAGCATGATCACGACGACCTGTCCGGCGCGCAGCGGCTCGCCCGCGACGGTGGTGTCGCGCAGCGCGATCCGCCCGGTGCGCTGCACGGGGGAGTCCAGGCGCAGCACCTCGTCGACCGCCCGCGGCCACAGCGACGGGTCGGCCTGCAGCCGGGCGAGCTGGTCGGGGTGCGAGGTCAGCAGTGCGGCGCCGTTGCCGATCAGGTTGACGGTGGTCTCGAAGCCCGCGGCGAGCAGCAGCATCGCGATGGAGGTCAGCTCGTCGTCGGAGAGCTTGCCCTCCTCGGCGTGCGCGTGCACGAGGGCGGACAGGATGTTGTCGCCGGGATGGCGGCGCAGGTGCGCGAAGTGGCCCCGCATCCAGTCGGCGAGCGCGTTCAGGTCGCTCTCCGAGCGCCGGAACTCCGACCACCGCAGCCCGGCGTCGAGCGACAGCGCCCCGCCCGCGCCCCACTCCAGGAACTGCCGCCGCATCTCCACCGGCGCCCCCAGCATCTCCGCGATGACGGTGGCGGGCAGGAGAGCGGCGTAGTCGTCGATCAGGTCGGCCCGCGGGCCGTGCATCCCGTCGAGCAGCCCGGTGGCGATCTCCTCGGTCCGCGTGCGCAGTGCGGCGACCGCCTTCGCGCTGAACGCCCTGGTCACGAGCTTGCGGTAGCGGGTGTGGTCGGGGGCGTCCACCGACAGCATCGACGGCGGCGTGACCGGCCCGAGCGGTCCCCGGCCGCCGGCCGCCACCAGCGCGCGCAGCGCGGCCGGGGCGCGGCCGCTCGGCCCGCCGACGACGCCGCAGTCCGGGCTGCGCAGGATCGCGGTGGCGACGTCGTGGTGGGCGGTGTTGAGCACGATGCCGTTGTCGACCAGGCGTCCGCGCCCGCGCAGCTCGTCGTAGTGGCCGAACGGGTCGGCGATGACGGCCTCGTCGACCATCAGCCGGGCGGTCGGGTCACCGGCCTTCACCCGGCGCTCGACGGCGCGCCGGATCATGCCGTGCCGCAGTCCCCAGCGGATCGCCTGACGGACCACCATGTCGACCTCCCAGAACCTACCGTCGGTAACCCCGCCCGAACCTACCGGCGGTAACCACGGTCGCGCCACCGTCGCGTGGTAGGAGTTGCCCGGTGAAGCTGTGGGCGGTCAGCGATCTGCACGTGCGCCATCCCGACAACCGGGCGATCGCCGAGGACCTCCGTCCGGAGTCCGCCGACGACTGGCTGATCGTGGCCGGCGACGTCGCCGAGCAGGTCGACGACGTCGTGCGCACGCTCGCGCTGCTGCGCAGCCGGTGGGCGCGGGTGCTCTGGGTGCCCGGCAACCACGAGCTGTGGACGCGCACCAAGGACCCCGTGCCGCTGCGCGGCGTGGCCCGCTACGAGCGGCTGGTCGCGGAGTGCCGCGCGCTGGGCGTCGACACCCCGGAGGACGAGTTCCCCGTGTGGACCGGGCCGGGCGGGCCGGTCGTCGTCGCGCCGCTGTTCCTGCTGTTCGACTACTCCTTCCTCCCCGACGGCGCGACGACGTCGGAGGACGGCCTGGCGATCGCGCGCTCGGCCGGGGTGGTCTGCACCGACGAGTTCCTGCTGTTCCCCGACCCGTACCCGGACCGCGCGGCCTGGTGCGCCGCGCGCGTGGAGCAGACGCGCCGCCGCCTCGACGCGCTGGACCCGGCGCTGCCGACGGTGCTGGTCAACCACTGGCCGATGACCCGGCTCCCCACGCTGGTGCTGCGCCACCCCGAGTTCGCGCTGTGGTGCGGCACCACCGCCACCGCCGACTGGCACGTGCGCTACCGCGCGCGGGCGGTGGTCTACGGGCACCTGCACATCCCGCGCGTCACGGTCGAGGACGGCGTCCGGTTCGTGGAGGCGTCGCTGGGCTACCCGCGGGAGTGGAAGGCGCGGGCCGAGCGGCGAGGGCGGGCCGAACCGGTGCCGCGCCAGGTCCTGCCGGTACCCGCGAGCCTCCCGGATCCCGGAACCACCACCACGTCAGCACCCAGGCCAGCGGCCCCGTGACGACGAGGATCGCGATCGCCAGCCAGCCCGTCTCGTAGACGAAGCCGGTGGCGACCCAGCCCGCGATCCACAGCGCCATGAGCGCCGTGCGCCGGCGGATCAGCCGGCGGTGGACGACCGTCAGCGGCTCCCGCATGTCGGTGACGACCACCGCCCGGCTCCGGCGCACGACGCCAGTGTCCCCCTAGCGGCGCTTCCCGTAGCGCCGGTTGAACTTCTCGACCTGGCCCGCGGCGTCGAGGACGCGCGCGCCGCCGGTCCAGAACGGGTGCGAGTAGGCGGTGACGTCGATCGTGACCAGGGGGTAGGTGCGGCCGTCGGTCCAGACCACGGTCTCCCGCGAGGTGGCGGTGGACCGGGTCAGGAACCGGTCGCCGGTGGACTGGTCCTGGTAGACGACGGGGCCGTAGGCGGGGTGGATGTCCGGTCGCACGGCGAGCTCCTCAGTAGTTGACAACGATTCTCGTGTGCATCAACGTAGCGGCATGGCCTCGTGTTCCGGGTTCACGGCCCTGTCCTGCGTCTCGGCCCGCTGCGGGGCGGGCGATCCGGCGACGGTCGGGGCGGAGGTCGTCGCGGAGCTGCGGGCGGTGGTGCGCGCCAGCACCGACGGGGTGCTGGTCGGCACGGGGTGCGTCCTGGGTGCCGGGTGCGCGGCGCGCCCGGTCGCGCCGGTGGTCGTCGTCCAGCCCTGCGACGACCAGCGCAGGCCGACGTCGTGCGCGGTGCTCGTCGGCCCGCTGCGCACGAGCGCCGACGTCGCGGCGCTCGGGGCGTGGCTGCGGGCCGGGGACCTCGACCCCCGCCTGCTCCCGGTGCACCTGCTCGACCAGGCGCGCCGGGCCGGGTTCCGGCGCGCCCGACCGTGACCGGTGGGGGACGCCCGGGGGCGGGCGTGATGGGATGGCGGCATGACCGGAGCGCGTGCACTCGACCGCGCCCGCCCGGAGCCGCTGTGGGCCCAGCTCCTCACCGACCTGCGCCGACGCCTCGAGGCGGGCGAGTTCGCCGACGCCTTCCCCGGCGAGCTGGGCCTCGTGGGCGAGTACGGCGTGAGCCGGCACACCGTGCGCGAGGCGCTGCGCCGGCTCCGCGACGAGGGCACGGTCGTGGCCGGGCGGGGGCGCACGCCGCGGCTGGCCGAGCCGACCGAGATCCGCCAGCCGCTCGGCGCCCTTTACAGCCTGTTCTCCTCCGTCGAGGCGGCCGGGCTGAGCCAGCGCAGCGTCGTGCGGACCCTGGAGGTGCGGGCCGACGGGGTGATCGCGGCGCGGCTGCGGCTGGAGGAGTCGACGCCGCTGGTGTACCTGGAGCGGCTGCGGATGGCGGGGACCTCCCCGCTCGCCGTCGACCGCGTCTGGCTCCCGGAGCGCATCGCCGCCCCCCTGCTCGACGTGGACCTCACCCACACCGCGCTCTACACCGAGCTGGCGCAGTCCTGCGGGGTCACGCTCACCGGCGGCCGCGAGGACATCCGGGCGGTGATCCCGACGCCCGCCGAGCGCGACCTTCTCGCCGTCGGCCCGGACGTCGCCGCGTTCGCGATCGAGCGCCTCGGGCTCGTCGGGACGGAGGCGGTGGAGTGGCGGCACACGCTGGTGCGCGGAGACCGGTTCACCGTCACGGCCGACTTCTCCGCCCGCGGCGGGTACCGCCTCGGCCTCACCCGCTGACCGTCGCGCGTGACCGTCCCGCTGTCCCTGCAGCACACCGCGGCCCCGGCCGGCCTGCGCCGGGTGCTGGTCGTGCTGTGCGCGACACTGGGCAGCGTGCCCCGTACCGCCGGTGACATCGCCCGTGATGTCCCCTGACCTGTACGACGTCATCGCCCGCCGGCGTGACGTCCGCACCGAGTTCGTCGGCGGCCCGCTGGACGAGGACGTCCTGTGGCGGGTGCTCGGCGCCGCCCACCGCGCCCCGAGCGTCGGGTTGACCCAGCCGTGGGACTTCGTGGTGGTGCAGGACCGCGCCGTGCGCACCCGGTTCGCCGCGCACGTCGAGCAGCAGCGCCGGGCGTTCGCCGCCGGGCTCGACGCCGAGCGGGCCCGGCGGTTCGGCCCGATCGCGGTGCAGGGGATCCTCGACGCGGCCGCCGGGATCGTCGTCACCTCCGATCCGGAGCGCGGCGGCCCGCAGGTCCTCGGCGCGGCGACGATCCCGGACACCCTCCTGTACTCGACGTGCCTGGCGGTGCAGAACCTCTGGCTGGCCGCGACGGCGGAGGGCTGGGGCGTCGGGTGGGTGTCGTTCTACCGCGAGCCGTTCCTGCGCGGGCTGCTCGGCATCCCGGCGCCGCTGCGGCCGGTGGCGTGGCTGTGCGTGGGGCCGGTGAGCCACCTGGAGGAGGTCCCCGACCTGGAGCGGCACGCGTAGCGGGAGCGGCGGCCGCTCGCCGACGCGGTGCACCGGGAGCGGTACGCGGCGCCACCACCGTGATCGCCGCCGCTCGCACCCCGCCACCTCGGTCGTCGGGACGGCCCGGCCGGGGGCCGCGGCGTGCGGCCCGCACCGGTCAGCGGCCGGCGGTCGATCCCGCGGCGGACGGGGCCGCGCTCCGGTCCGGCCGCGGCCACGGCTGCGCCTGGCGGGCCTCGATGTCCTCGTTGAGGCGGCGCAGGACGTCGCGGAGCTGGGCGCGGTCGTGGTCGGACCAGTCCTCGAGGACCCGCCCGATCCCGCCGCGGTAGGCCGCGCGGTCGGCCGCGAGCCGCCGCCGGCCTGCCCCGGTGGGGCGCAGCAGGTGGGCCGGGCCGCCGTCGGGGTCGGGGATCCGCTCGACCAGCCCGGCGCGACGCATCGCCCCGACCTGGCGGGTGACGGTGGAGATCTCCAGCGTCAGCGCGTCGGCGATGCCGCGGGCGGTGAGCGGGCCGCCCGCCTCGAGCCGGCTCAGCACGACGTAGGCCGAGCGGTCGAGGGCGCCCGGCACCTTCGTGTGGACGGGGGACAGGTGATGGCGCCCGATGAGCATCAGCTCGCGCTCGATCGCGCCCAGCGGATCGTCGGTCACCATGTGTACGGTACACAAGTGAAGCCTCGTTCCCCCCGGCTGGTCGTCGCGGCCCTGTGCTCGGGCGGGATGCTCGCGTCGTTCATGCAGACGCTGGTGATCCCGCTCGTCCCGAGCCTGCCCCGGCTGCTCGACGCCTCCCCGGCCGACGCGTCGTGGGTCGTCACGATCACCCTGCTGGTCGCCGCCGTGATGATGCCGGTCACCGGCCGCCTCGGTGACCTCTACGGCAAGCGCCGCGTGATCCTGGCCTGCTTCGCCACGCTGATCGTCGGCTCGGTGGTGGTGGCCGCGGGCAGCGCGCTGATCCCGGCGATCATCGGGCGCGGGCTGCAGGGCGCCGCCATGGGCATCATCCCGCTCGGGATCAGCATGATGCGCGACGTCCTGCCGGCCGAGCGCGTGGGCTCGGCGATCGCGCTGATGAGCGCCACGCTCGGCGTCGGCGGGGCGATCGGGCTCCCGGTGTCGGCGATCGTCGCCGAGAACGCGACCTGGCAGGCGCTGTTCTGGCTCTCCGCCGCGCTCGGCGCGGTGTGCCTGGCGGCCGTCGCCGTGATCGTGCCCGAGTCGCCGGTCCGCGCGCCCGGCCGCTTCGACGTCGTCGGCGCGATCGGGCTGGGGATCGGGCTGGTCAGCCTGCTGCTCGGGGTCGTGAAGGGCGCGACATGGGGCTGGGGGAGCCCGCTGACGGTGGGCGTGTTCGCCACCGGGGTCGTCGTGCTGCTGGTCTGGGGCCGGGTGCAGCTGCGCGTCCGCGACCCGCTCGTCGACCTGCGGGTGTCGGGGCGGCGCCCGGTGCTGCTGACCAACCTCGCCTCGATCGTCGCCGGGTTCGCGATGTTCGGCACGTCGCTGGTGTTCCCGCAGCTGCTCCAGGCGCCCGCGGAGACCGGCTACGGCCTGGGTCTGACGATGCTGCAGGCCGGACTGGTGATGGCCCCTGGCGGGCTGATGATGATGGTGATGTCGCCCGTCTCGGCCCGGCTCACGGCGGTGCGCGGGCCGCGCACCACGCTGATGACCGGACTGGCCGTGATCGCCGCGGGCTACCTCGCGACGACGTTCCTCACCGGCTCGGTGCTCGCGATCCTGCTCGCGACGGTGATCATCAGCAGCGGCGTCGGCATCTCCTACGCCGCGATGCCCGCGCTGATCATGGGGGCGGTCCCGGTCGAGCAGTCCGCGGCGGGCAACGGCCTCAACTCGCTGATGCGCTCGGTCGGCACGGCCACCTCCAGCGCGGTGACCGGCGTGGTGCTGGCCGGGTTCACGATCAGCGCGGCCGGCTCGGTGTTCCCGTCGGAGGCCGGGATCATGGTGGCGCTGCTCATCTCCGCGGGGGCGTCGCTGGCCGGCCTGGTCGTCACCGTGTTCATCCCGAAGCCCGTGCGCGCTCCGGAACCGGTGCCGGTCGGCTGAGTCCCGGGCCGCCGGGGCCGTGATCCGGCCCCGGGGTGGCGGGAGCCGCGACGGGTGCGGCAGGCTGCACGTGCGCGGGGTCGCCGCCCGCCGGGGCGGTGTCCCGGACCCGGGACAGCCGGCCCCGGCACCGGCCGGGACGGCCGGGCGATGGTCCGATCCTGGGACAGTGCCGCGTGAGCCGGGCCACTTACGGTCGACCGGATCGGTCGTCGACCCACGGAGGTTCGCATGAAGGCACTCGTCTACCACGGTCCCGGCAACAAGGCCTGGGAGGACGTCCCGGACGCCGTCGTCCAGGACCCCACCGACGTGGTGGTCCGGGTGGACACCACGACGATCTGCGGCACCGACCTGCACATCCTGCAGGGCGACGTCGCCGCCGTGACCGACGGGCGCATCCTCGGCCACGAGGCGGTCGGCACCGTCACCGCGATCGGCGACGCGGTGAAGGGCTTCTCCGTCGGCGACCGCGTGCTGGTCCCGGCGATCACCAAGTGCGGGCGCTGCGAGTACTGCCAGCGCGGCATGCCGTCGCACTGCCAGACCGTCGGCGGCATCGGGTGGATCTTCGGCCACCTCATCGACGGCACGCAGGCCGAGCTCGTCCGCGTGCCCTACGCCGACACCTCGCTCTACCTCGTGCCCGACTCGGTCACCAACGAGCAGGCGATCTTCCTCGCCGACTCGCTGCCCACCGGCTACGAGGTCGGCGTGCTCGCGGGGAACGTCCGGCCCGGTGACACCGTCGCCGTCGTCGGCGCGGGGGCCGTCGGCCTGTCCGCGATCCTCACGACGGGCCTGTGGGGCGCGTCGAAGGTGATCGCGGTCGACTCCAACAAGTTCCGGCTGGAGAAGGCGCTCGAGTTCGGCGCGACCGACGCCGTCGAGGTCGGGCCGGGCACCGTCGCCGACGTCATCGCGCTCACCGACGGCCTCGGCGTCGACGTCTCGATCGAGGCGGTCGGCTACCCGGAGACGCTGCTGACGGCGGCGTCGCTGGTGCGGCCGGGCGGGGTGATCGCCAACATCGGCGTGCACGGCACCCCGGTGGAGCTGCCGATGCAGGACATGTGGATCCAGAACGTCACGATCACGATGGGGCTGGTCGACACCGTCTCGATCCCGACGCTGCTGAAGATGGTGGGCAGCGGGCGGATCCCGGCGGAGAAGATGGGCACCCACTCGTTCACCTTCGACCAGATGGACGAGGCCTACGACGTGTTCAAGAACGCCGCGGCCAACTCCGCCCTCAAGGTGATCATCACCCCGTAGCCGGGTGCGACGCGTTCGGCGTCAGGCGATGTAGCTGATGCCGAACGCGTCGATCTTGCGGTAGAGCGAGGACCGGGCGATGCCCAGCATCGCCGCGGCCCGGTACCGGTTGCCGTTGCACTCGTAGAGCGCCTGGATCACCGCGTCGCACTGCGCGGCCTCCAGCATCGACATCTTCCGGCTGCGGCCCTGGAAGCACAGCTGCGGCAGGTCGCGGGCCTGGATCTCCCCGACGGGCTTGCGCGCCACCACGTAGCGCAGCACGTCCTCCAGCTCGCTGACGTTGCCCGGCCAGGCGTAGCCCTCCAGCACCCGGACGACCTGCAGGCTCAGCCGCAGCGCCCGCCGCCCGGACAGCCGCCGCAGCACCGCCAGCGCGATCTCGCCGATCTCGTCGGCCCGGTAGCGCAGCGCCGGCACGCGCGTGACCTCGTGGAAGTGGCGCAGCAGCAGGCCGTACGGGCGGGTCGCGTCGACGGCGGGGGTGTCGACGCAGCCGACGACCAGCGGCGCCTCCGGCAGCGCGACGAGCGGGCGCAGCGCCTCGTCGAGCCGCCGCGCCCCGACCGGGGTGAGCAGGTTCATCGCGCGCAGCAGCACCAGGCAGGGGCGGCCGTCGGCGGAGCGGGCCAGGTCCGGCTCGGGGACGTCGCCGTCGCCCGCGTACGCCTCGCCGTCGACGGTGACGACCCGCCCCGTCGGGTACGCCGCCCGGAACTGCTCGACGAGCAGCGTGCGCTTGCCGACGCCCGGCTCGCCGATGAGCAGGTGGTTGCGGCCCTGCCGGATGCTCGCGACGACCTCCTGGCGCGCCCGCAGGTACGGCGAGAGCAGCTCGCGGTTGGCCCGGATGCGGGCCTGCGCGTGGTCGTGACGGGTGGTGTGCAGGTCCTGCGCGTAGTCGCGCCGGGTGGTCGGCGCCACGTGCGACCCCTGGCGGCGCACGCTCTCCGGCGGCCGGGGCGCCGCGAGCTCGCCCGCGGGGGAGCCGGTCAGCACGCAGCCCACCGACGTCCCGGCCAGGTGCACCGGGCGCACCCCGATCTCCGCGCACCGCCCCGACGGCAGGTCGACGTGCTGGGTGGTGAAGTCGGCGAGCACCAGGCTGGCCAGCAGCAGGTCGCTGAGCACCCGCTGGTCGCCGGACGGGAGCCGGCGCGCGGCCCCGTTGGTGACGACGTAGTCGCCGTCGGTGGCCAGCACCCAGGACCCGCCCGCGGCGTGCTCGGCGGTGAAGCGGTCGAGGATCGCGCGCGTCACCCGGTGCGGCTCGCCCGCCATCGCCTCGGTGACGCGGTCGGCGAGCATCCGGGCCAGCGGGAGCGCGAGCGCCGTGCGCTCGGTGTCGTGGGACAGGACCGTCAGCGCACCCGCCGTGCCTCCGGTGCGCGGGTCGGTGACGACGGCCGCGGCCTCGGCCAGGCAGGTGAGCTGCGTGTGGAAGTGCTCGACCCCGTCGAGGGCGGTGTCGGCCTGGTCGTGCAGCGCGATCGAGGCCGCCGTGGTGCCCACGGCCCGCTCGCCGTAGCCGTAGCCGGGCACCAGCAGCACCGCGTCGAGCAGCCGGGCCAGCGCGCGGTCGCAGTCGCGGCGGGCGCGCACCACCCCGGCCGGGTCGAGCAGCACGACCGAGCAGCCCGCCCCGGGGTGGCCGGTGGTGAACGCGTCGAGGACGTCGTCGGCGCAGGTGACGAGCCGGGAGACGTCGCGGTGGTGGCCGAGGAAGTGCGCGGTGATCCGCTCGGGGTCGACGGCGTGGGCGCGCGAGCGCTCCCAGGACGCGGCGACGGCCGGGGCGACCAGATCGGGGCCGGGGACGCGGGTGCTGCCGGCGACGAAGGCCCGTCGCGCCGCCTCCACCTCGACCGCCCGCGTCGCCACCGGTCGAGCATAGGTGCGCACCGGTGCACCGGACGTCGCGTGATGAGACTCCACCCCCGTTGCCGCACGGCCACCTCCCCGCAGCGGGACGGCGTGGAGGTGGCCGTGCGGCGATCGGGCGACTCAGAGCTTCTCGAGCACCGACTCCACCGAGCTGCCGGTCACCTCGGTGGGCACGGGCTCGACGAACAGGTCGCTGACGACGCCGTCGCGCAGGATCGCGGCGTAGCGCTGCGAGCGGGTGCCGAGGCCGAAGCCGGTGCCGTCGAGCTCCAGGCCGGCGGCGGTGGCGAACTCCGCGTTGCCGTCACCGAGCATGAGGACCTTGCCGTCGTTGCCGACCGACTCGCCCCACGCGCCGAGCACGAAGGCGTCGTTGACGGCGATGCAGGCGACGGTGTCGACGCCCTTGGCCCGCAGCTCGTCGGCCCGCAGGACGTAGCCGGGGAGGTGGTGGTCGGAGCAGGCCGGCGTGAACGCTCCGGGCACGGCGAACAGCACGACCGTGCCGGTGCCCAGCGCGTCCGTGCTGCTGACCGGGGCGGGGCCGTCGGGGGTCATGGTCATGAGGGTCGCGTCGGGAATGCGGTCGCCGCTGGACAGCGTCACTGGTCCTCCTGAGGTCGGGTTTCGCCGATCATCATGTCCGCACCGGGCCCCGGTTGCCCAGTCGAGGTGCCTGCTCCGTCGGGGTCGCCCGCCCGCCGCTGCCGGGTCGCTCACGGTGTGGAGCGGGTGGCGGGTGCGCCGTCCCGCTCCAGGGCCGCGGCGATTGCGCGGGGCGGTTGCGCGGGGCGGCGGGCTCGCGTGGCGGACCTCCGGTGCGGGCGCGCCGCGCACATCCGGTGGCGGGGCCGGGACCCGGCCCGGTCGTCGAGGCCCGGCGGTGGCTCGTCGTCGGGCCGGGTGGACGGCGGTCGTGCGTCGGCGCCGGGCCGCAACGCCGGAGGTTCCGGATCCGCGACGGAGGTCGTCCTCGTCAAGGAGCCGGCTGGGGTCGGCGGCGTGCCCGGACCGTCCGGTCGTGCCCGCCCGCGCTCGTCCACCCGGCGTGACGTCGTGTCCGTGAACGCCACCGGGCGGCGTCGGTGCTCCTGCGCACCTCCGATCGACGAGGTCTCCCGGGACAGATCCGGGAGAGGTGCTCCGCACCGGTGGGCGTCGTCGTCGTGACCACTCCGTCGGCGATCTCGACGGTCCATCCCGCGGTTTCCCGGACGTGGTTGTGGAATGCGCACAATCCGCGTCCATTGGTGAACTCGGTGCGGCCACCGTCTTTCCAGCGGCGGATGTGGTCGATGTGGCGGATCGGGGCGTCGCAGTACGGTTCACGGCAGCGATGCCCGTCCCGGGCCCGGATCAACGCGGCCAACCGCCCGGTGAACAGGCGGCTGCGGGAGTCCCCGCCGATCACCACTCCGTCGCGGGTGATCAGCCGTCGCCAGGTCCTCCGGCCACCGCCGGTGGTGAGGAGCTCGACCGGGACGGGGCCGTGGCCGGCGATCTGCGCGGGCAGCGGGCTGTCCGGATCGATCAGAGCCTCGACCGGGACCAGCACCTGGATCTCGATGTTCACGTCCCGGGCGGTGGCCTGTCCGGTGAGGCGTTCGACGAGGGTGTCGGCCAGGATCTGACCGCGCCCCCGGGTGACCGGTTCGGGCCGCACCGCCACCTCGTTCACCGCGGCGGCGAGGGCGGCGTAGCAGGCCACGGCCTCCTCGACGGGCAGGTGGGCGGTCAGATCGGCCATCCCGTCGGCGGCGGGGCGGACCGACACCCGGCGGCCGGTGCGGGCGGCCCGGCAGCGGGCGGTGAACTTCTCCGGGGCGACCTGGGCGGCGAGGGACCGGGTGAGGTCGTGGATCCGGCGCACGCCGAGGGCCTCGACCCGGCGATCGGCCAGCTCCTGATCGACCTCGGCCCGCTCGGCGGGTGAGAGGTGCGCGGTGGCCGCGACGATGGTCGCGGTCTGGTACTCGCTGAGCCGTCCGGCGGCGAAGAGTTCCCGGACCCGCGTGTGCCCGGCGTGCAGGTCCCGCGCGATCCGGACCCGGCGTCGACCTTCGGTGGGCGACACCCGGCAGGCCAACCCGACCTGGGCGGCGATGCTGCGTTCCAGTGCCTCTGGGTCGACGTCACCGGCCGCGGTCTGCGATTCGGCGTGTGCAATCGCGAATGCCAGAACGGCCTCGGACTGTTCGGCGGCGATGGCCGCTTTCCGTTCTTCGAGCAGCGCGATCCGTTCGACGAGCGCCGCCTCGGTCGGCGGTTCAGAACGGGCGGTGGACATATCTGCATACTACCAAGAAACGTCGGATCATGCGAACATGTGTTCGACTGAGGATCTGCACGGATCACGTGTCCACAGCCGGTAGGGAGTCGGCCGGTGGCGCAGATCGCGTGCCGATCCAGCAGGGTCCGCCCCGCTCCGCGATCAGGGGTGTGTCGGTGACCGGGCCGGCACAGTCCTCCGGTCCCCCCAGCGAACTCGGCGCGGGCTCGGACGTCTCCCGGCGAGTTGTCCGCGGCGCGAGCGAGTGACGGCGGCTCCCGTGCAGGGCAGCTCACGGCTCCGCATTCGCGACCTGCAGTTCCGGGCCTTCGTGCCCGCGGCTCGGCGGCCCCAACGCTCTCTGTCCCGGCCCGGTGGCCCCGCCCCGGCCCCTGGGCCCGGCGACCCCGCCTCCGCGACCCCGCCTCCGCGACCCCGCCTCCGCGACCCCGCCTCCGCGACCCGCCCCCGACCCCGATACGAGCCCGCCGGATGTGCGCCTCCGGTCCGCCGGGTGAGCCTCTACCGCCTGCCGCACGATCACCCCCACGCGACGGCCGCCAGCACCCCGCGCGCCGCCGAGGCGGCGCCGCCCCCGCTGCGCCCCCCGGCGGGAGCGGCGAGGATGGGGCCGTGGACCGCACCGTGCTCGTCCTCGGCGGCACGGCCGAGGCGCGCCGGCTGGCCTCCGGGCTGGTCGGCGAGCCGGGGGTGCATGTCGTCACGTCGCTGGCCGGGCGGGTCCGGCAGCCGCTGCTCCCGGAGGGGGAGGTCCGGGTCGGCGGGTTCGGCGGGCCCGACGCCCTCGCGGCCTGGCTGGGGGAGCACGGGGTCGTCGCCGTCGTCGACGCCACCCATCCGTTCGCGGCGCGGATCAGCGCGAACGCGGCCGCGGCGACGGCCGCGGCCGGGGTGCCGCTGGTCGTGCTGCGCCGACCCGGATGGGTGCCGGAGCCGGGGTGGACCGTCGTCGGCTCGCTCGACGCGGCCGCGGCCGCGCTCCCGGGCCTGG
Source organism: Pseudonocardia petroleophila (assembly GCF_014235185.1). Lineage (NCBI taxonomy): Bacteria > Bacillati > Actinomycetota > Actinomycetes > Pseudonocardiales > Pseudonocardiaceae > Pseudonocardia > Pseudonocardia petroleophila. The sequence goes on from NZ_CP060131.1 coordinate 3,595,694, forward strand.
GGGAGCGGGTGTTCCTGACGACCGGCCGCGGCGGGCTCGCCGCGTTCGCCGACTCGGACCTGTGGTTCCTCGTCCGCTCGATCGACGCGCCCACCCCGCCCGCGCCGCGCCGGATGGAGACGGTGCTCGCCCGCGGCCCGTTCACCGTCGCCGACGAGCGCGACCTGCTGCGCGCCCACGCGATCGACGTGCTCGTCACCAAGGACAGCGGCGGGCCCGCGGCCAAGCTGGAGGCCGCCCGCGCGGAGGGGGTGCCGGTGCTCGTGGTCGCCCGCCCGCCCGTCCCGGCCGAGGTCGAGGTGGTCGAGACCGTGGCCGGGGCCCGGAGCTGGGTGCGGGATACCGTCGCCCGGTGCGCACCGTCTACGTCATCGGCATCGGCGCGGGCGATCCCGAGCACCTGACCCTGGCCGCCGTCTCCGCGATGAACCGCGTCGACGTGTTCTTCACGATCGACAAGGGCGAGGCGAAGTCCGATCTCGCGGGCCTGCGGGCGGAGCTGCTGGAGCGCCACGTCGCCCGTCCGCACCGGGTCGTGGTCGCCCCGGACCCGCCCCGGGACCGGCGGGCGGCCGCGTACACCGACGCGGTCGTCGACTGGCAGGGCCGCCGCGAGGCCGTCTACGCGGAGATGATCGAGGCCGAGCTGCCCGGTGACGGCGTCGGCGGCTTCCTCGTCTGGGGCGACCCCGCGCTCTACGACGGCACGCTGCGCATCCTGGAGGCCATCGCGGAGCGCACCCCGCTGGAGATCGTGTCGGTCCCCGGGATCAGCAGCGTGCAGGTGCTCGCGGCCCGGCACCGGCTGATCCTCAACCGCGTCGGCTCGCCGTTCCTGGTGACGACGGGGCGTCGGCTCGCCGCCGGGGGCATGCCCGCCGACGTCGACGACGTGGTGGTCATGCTCGACAGCGGCAACGCGTTCGCCGCCCTGCCCGACCGCGACCTCGACATCTACTGGGGCGCCTACCTCGGCACCTCCGACGAGGTGCTCGTCCGCGGCGACCTGCACGCGGTGCGGGACCGGATCGTCGCCCTGTTCGCGGAGCACCGCGCCCGCAAGGGCTGGATCATGGACACCTACCTGCTGCGCCGCCGCCTCCCCGCGGGGTGACGTAGACATGCACGGATGCGCATGAGTACCGTGTCGGCCATGGGTCACGGGCACGGTCACGGGCACTCCGCCGACACCGACCGCCGGCGTCTGGCGATCGCCCTCGCGATCACGCTGCTCACCGCCGTCGTCGGGGCGGTCGGGGCCGTCATCGTCGGGTCGCTCGCCCTGCTCGCCGATCTCGGGCACCTGCTCACCGACGCCGGGGCGCTCGCCGCCGCGTTCGTCGCCTCGATCCTCGCCCAGCGCCCCGCCAACGCCCGGCGGACGTTCGGGCTCGGGCGGGTCGAGGTGCTGGTGGCGGGGATCAACGCCATCACGCTGGTGGCCGTCGTCGTCTGGGTGGCGGTGGAGGGCGTCGGGCGGCTCGTCGAACCCGCCGACGTGCCGGGCCTGCCGCTGCTGGTCGTCGGCGCGCTCGGGCTGGTCGGCAACCTCGTCTCGCTGGTCGTGCTCGCCGGGGGCGACCGCCGCAACATGAACATGCGCGGCGCGATGCTGCACGTGCTCGGCGACGCGCTCGGCTCCGTCGGCGTGCTCGCCGCCGCCGTCGTGCTGCTGCTCACCGGCTGGCCCTACGCCGACACCGTGGCCTCGCTGTTCATCGTCGCGCTGATCCTGCCGCGCACGGTCGGGCTGCTCCGCGAGGTCGGGCACGTCCTGCTGGAGGGTGCGCCGCGCGGGATCGACACCGCCGAGGTCCACGACGCGCTGCTCGACGTCCCCGGCGTCCGGGACGTGCACGAGCTGCACGTCTGGTCGATCAACGACCGGCGGCCGTCGGTGTCGGCGCACCTGGTCGTCGACGAGGCCGTCCACGTCCGCTGCGGCGAGGCGTCGGTGCTCGACTGCGCGGCGGGCGTGCTGCGCGAGCGCTTCGGCCTCGACCACAGCACGCTGCAGATCGAGCAGGACGACCACGTCGACCACGAGGACCACTGCCACTGACCCGACGGTCGGTGGACGCGCGCGGTGCGGTCGGCGACACTTCCCGCAGCCGAGCGTCGTGGAGGAGCATGCGCGTCCCGGTCCACGACCCCGCGCAGCCGGGCGGACCCGAGCTGGGCAGGCGCGAGCTGGCGCGGGTGCTCCTGCTCGCCGTCGCCGCGGTGGCCGCCACGGCGTGCGACGACGGGCCGGGCGGCGGCGTCGCGGGCCTGGACGCGCTGGCGGCGGAGGTCGTCGCCGACACCCCCGACCTCGCCGCGCTGCTGGCCCGGCTGCGTCCGGATCCCGCGGACGTCGCCGAGGTCTTCGCGGCCGACACGGTCGTCGCGGCCGTCCGGCACTACGACGGCTACTGGCTGCACCCGCGCGTGGTCCCGCCGACCCGCACCCAGACCGCGCACCGCGTGACCTCGGTCGGCGTCGAGGAGCTCGCCGCCGGCACGGGCGCGGCGGCGACCTTCCCCAGCGGCTACCGCGACGTCGCCCCGCACCTGCGGCCCGGGCTCGTCCTGCACCGGATCACCTTCACCGAGCCCGGCGCCGCGTCCGGCATCGACGTCGACGCGCTGGTCCTCGTGCGCGGGCGCTGGCGGCTGTTCCCGACGCCGTGGTTCGTCCTGCTCGTCGACGACCCCGGGCACCGGCACTGACCGGTCAGGCCATCGCGGTCTCGACCGGCTTGAGTCCACCACGGATGCCCTCGCGGAGTTCGGGGGAGTCCGCGTGGCCGTGCTTGCTCGTGGCGTGCAGCACCGCGGCGTCCAGCAGGTCGTCGACGTCGTCCCCGGCGATCGCGAGCGTGCAGTTGCTGTCGCTGGGCACGTCCCTGCAGTCGATCATCATGCGAGCCATGGGGGTTCCTCCTGGTCAGAGGTCTGAATGTGAGGCGACTCACACTACGCCGGGTCGCAACCGCCGGACGGCCCACGCGGCACTGCGTCGGGATCACCCAGCCGGACTCCGCGAACCATCGTCGCGGCCCGTGGCGGTCAGGCTGCGGCGGAGTCGTCGCTCGTGCAGCTCGACACCGCCGGGTCCGCGGTCGACCTGGGTCCGGCCGGTGTCGATCCAGCCGTGGCGGTGGTAGAAGCGCAATGCGCGTTCGTTGGTCGCGAGGACCCACAGGCCGGCGTGGGTGCAGCCGCCCGACCGGAGGCGGTCGAGGGCGGCGGCGTGCAGCCGGGTCCCGAGACCCCGGCTCCAGAGGTCGGGGTCGAGGTAGAGCGCGTAGAGGTCGCCGACGGTGGGGTCGCCGCGGTCGGCCGGCACGAGGGGCGGCCCGGTCGCCGCGACGCCGACGACGACGGGTCCGATCGTCGCGACGACGGTCCGGGTGCGTGGTGGGCCGGTCAGGATCTCCGACCAGAGCCGTTCCCGGTCGGGGACGGACAGGTCGGCGAGGACGTCGTCGGGGAGCTGGCCGCGGTAGGCGACGCGCCAGGAGCGCACGATGACGGTGGCGACGGCGTGGGCGTCGGCCGGTGTCGCGTCCCGGAGCTCGGCCGTGTCGGCGCTCCCGGGGAGAGGGCGCGCCGACCCGCGACCCGTGCCGTCACCGTCGGACATCGCGGGACGGGGTCTGGCCGCGCAGGAACCGCAGCACCGCCAGCACCCGCCGGTGCGAGCGCTCGTCGGCGTCGAGGTCGAGCTTGGTGAAGATGCTGCGGACGTGCCCCTCGACGGTCTTGGCGCTCAGGTGCAGGTCCGCGCAGAGGCCGGCGTTGGTGAGGCCCTGCGCCATGAGGGCGAGCACCTCGCGCTCGCGTGCGCTGAGCCGGTCGAGCGGGTCGTCGCGGCGGCGCCGGGCGACCAGCCGACCCACGAGCTCGGAGTCGAGGACGACGTCACCGCCGGCCACGCGCCGTACGTCGGCGGCGAACGCGGTGAGGTCGAACACCCGGTCCTTGAGCAGGTAGCCCACACCCCCGTCGAAGTCGGTCATGAGCCGCAGCGCGTGATGGACCTCCACGTGCTGGGACAGCAGCATCAGTCCGACGGACGGCGCGAACGCGCGGATCTCGGCGGCGGCGTCGATGCCCTCGGCGGCGAACCCGGGCGGCATCCGCAGGTCGATCACGGCGACGTCGGGAGGCTCGTACCGGACGAGGTCGACGAGTGACGGTGCGTCGCCGGCCTGGCCGACCACCTCGAAGCCGGAGTCGGTGAGTATCCGCGCCAGCCCCTCGCGCAGGAGCACGGCGTCGTCGGCGAGGACTACCCGCACGTCAGCTCCGCCCGGACCGTGGTCCCCCCGCCGGGTGGGCTCACGACCTGCAGCCGCGCGCCGAGGGCGGAGAGCCGGTCGGCGAGCCCGTGCAGACCGCCACCGGGTTCGAGCTCGGCGCCTCCGGCCCCGTCGTCGCTCACCTCGACGGTGAGGCGGTCTCCGTCGAGCGACACGTCGACGTCGACGACGCTCGCGCCGGCGTGGCGGGCCGCGTTGGTCAGCGCCTCGCTGACCAGGAAGTAGGCGGTGGCCTCGACCTCGGGGGGTGGTCTCCGGTCGAGATCGACGTGGAGCCGGACGAGGACCGGTGACCGGTCGACGAGGTTGGCCAGGGCGGCGTCGAGCCCGTCCAGGGTGAGCACCGCCGGGTGCAGCCCGCGTGCCGTGTCGCGCAGCTCGGCGGTCGCGTCCAGCAGCTGCCGGCGGGCGTGCTCGGCCTCCCGCACCAGGTCGGGACAGCCCGTCGCCGCTGCGCGCTCGACCATCGCTCCGAGCGCCATGCCGAGCGACACCAGCCGCTGCTGGACCCCGTCGTGGAGGTTGCGCTCGATCCGACGCCGCGCCGAGTCCTCGGCCGTGACGATCCGGCGGGCCGCCGCCTGCAGCTCGGAGGCCTGGCGGGCGACCTGCTCGAGGCGGGCCCGGTGGTCGATGACGAGCCCGGTCTGCGCGACCAGGTCGCCCAGGAGCCGGTCCTCGGCCGGTGTCAGCGGCACACCCGGCGTCGTGGTCAGCACGAGCGCCCCCTGCACGACGCCGTCGTGGCGGACCGGTCGCACCAGCTCGCGGCGGCTCCCGAGCTCGGCGAGCGAGCGCGGACCCACGGGTGGCCGTGCGGGCCACGCGGCGACCGCCTGCATGCGCTCCGCGTCACCGACCCACACCACGACCTCGGAGGCGCCGACGCCGCCCCCGATCGTGGCGGCGAGGCCCACCAGCAGCCCCTCGTCGTTGCGGGACAGCTGGGCGGAGAGCCGCGAGAGCGTCTCGTACGGCGTGACCCGCCGGCCGTAGACGAGCCGATCGGCCAGGGCCTGGGCGCGTCGTCGAACGGGCTCGAACGCGACCGCCACCGCCGCCGTCGCGACGAGGGCCAGCACCCGGTCCGACACCGGGACCAGCGCACCCGCCCCGACCACCACGCCGACGTAGCCGACGGAGATCAGCAGCACCATCGCGCCGCCGACGAGGGTCTTGTTGATCACCGGGTCGATGTCGTAGAGCCGGTACCGGACGATCGCCACCCCCGCCGCGAGCGGCACCAGCGGGAGCGTGAGCAACCCGGGCAGCGGCGTGCCCCATGCGAGGTCCCCGGTGACCAGGACCAGCACCGACACGGTCACGGCGAACACGAACCAGCGCAGCTGACGGGCCTCGTCGCCGTCGGCCCGGCGCAGCCGGACGACGACCGCCGCGGCCCACAGGACCTGGAACCCCACGTAGCAGGTGAGCATCAGCGGCGCGGCGACGGTCCGGGCGGCGTCCGCACCGCCGATGTCGAACGGGAAGGTGAGGCCGCCGCGGCGCCAGTCGTCCTCGATCGGCCACAGGGCCGACGCGAACGCGACCAGGATCGCCAGCCCGACCATGGCGAAGGACGCGGCCCGCCACCGCCGCGACAGGTGCCGCCCGGTCGGGAACACCATCACCGCGACGCCGGCGGCCGCCATCACCAGCGGCACCAGCCAGATCGACACCCACGCCAGCCACGCACCTCCGGGCAGCGCGGGGCTGTGCAGTCCGGCCTGGCGGCCGAAGAACATGAGCGCGGACGCCACCCCGAGCCCGACGAAGAGCAGCCCCACGCGGTGCGCGGGCCGCGCGCGGAGCACGTAGAGCCCGACACCGGCGAAGGTGAGCGCGAGCAACGCGTTGTGCAGGTTGCCGACGTGGAAGTCCAGCGTCGCGCCGTACGCGACCAGCCCGAGCACGAGCAGGCCCAGGCTGCCGACCGCAGCCTCCCGCGCGAGCGGGGGCACGTCGTCGTACCCCGCCCGGTCGGCGGCGAGGGCCGGGTTCATGTCGAGATGGTGGCACGGACCGGGCCTCGGTTGACCAGGGCTGACCCTGGAAACGGTCCCGGGTCCGCACGCATGTGCGGTGAGCGGGTTCGGCGGAGCGTGGGCGCATGACCACTTCCCCTCAGTCCCGCACCACCGCTCCGACCACCCCACCCCTCCACCGCACCGGGTACGTGCTGCTGATCGCCGGCGGCACCGCGTTCTTCGCCGGGGGCCCGCTGCACCCCGCGGGCAGCGACGGGGGCGACAAGACCGAGCAGCTGCACTCGATGCTCGTCGACGCCGCGTGGTACCCCGCCCACCTCGTCTCGCTGCTGGGCTTCGTCTGCGTCGCCGCCGGCCTGCTCGCGCTGCGGCGCGACCCGACGCTCCGGGAGCGCCTCGGCAGGCTGCTGCCGGTCAGCGCGGTGGTCGCCGTCGTCGCCGCGCTCGGCGCCGTGGTCCACCTCTTCGCCGCCACCCAGGCCGCCGAACTCGAGCGCGGTGTCACGACGCCGCTGGTCGGCGCCTTCATGGGGGTCGAGACCGTCGTCAACCCCGCATGGGGCCTGATGATCGCCGCACTGGCCGTCGTCGGGGGCCTCACCCGCTCACTCGGCAACCGGATCGTCCTCGCCCTCGGCCTGATCGGCGGCCTCGCGTTCGCCGTCGCCACCGCCACGATCGCCGTCGTCGACACCTTCGACCCGCTGTTCCCCGTCGCGGGCCTGGCCGGTGTCTGGCTGGTCGCCACCGGGGTCGTCGGCCTCTCCCGCAGGTCGCAGCAGGAGGCCTCGTCATGAGCGCTCGGACCGTCCTCGTCACCGGCGCCGGCCGCGGCATCGGCCGAGCCATCGCCCTCCACCTGGCCCGCTCGGGGTGGCGGGTGTTCGGCGGCGTCCGCACCGACGTCGCCGCCGAGGAGCTGACCGCGGAGTCCGACCTGATCACGCCGGTCGAGCTCGACGTCACCGTCCCCGGGCACCTGGTCGCGCTCGACCGTGCGCTCCCCGAGCGGCTCGACGCCCTGGTCAACAACGCGGGTGCCGCGGTCGCCGGCCCGATCGAGACGTTGTCCTCCGCCGACATGCACCGCCAGTTCGACGTGAACCTGATCGGGCCGCTCGCGCTGACCCGGGCGTTGCTGCCCCGGCTGCGGGAGGCCCGAGGCCGCGTGGTCTTCATCTCCTCGATCAACGGCAGGGTGTCGTTCCCGTTCACCGGGATCTACAACGCCTCGAAGTACGCGACCGAGGCCGTGGCCGACTGCCTGCGGGTCGAGCTGCGTCCCTTCGGCGTCCAGGTCGGTCTCGTCGAGCCGGGAGTCATCGACACCGAACCGTGGCATCGGATGGACCAGCTGATCGACGAGCTCGAGGCCGACCTCGACGGCCCCCACCGGGCGCTCTACGCGCCGCACTTCGCCGGCGAGCGCCGGCTGATCGGAAAGATCCGCAAGAACGCCAAGCCGCCCCAGCGGGTCGCCGTCGCCGTGGAACGGCAGCTGACCCGGCGACGGATGCGACCGCGCGCCCTGGTGGGCGCAGACGCCCGGTTCATCCTCGGGATGAAGGCGCTGCTGCCGAGCCGCGGACTCGACGCGGTGTGGGCTCAGGGCATCGGTGTCCGAGCCGGGACCGAGGAGTCCACCCTCGGTCCCGGAAGGGACGCATGATCTCGCCGGTGGACTCAGCGAGCGACGCCGCGCCGGCCGTAGGTGCCGGAGACGATGGCGACACCGATGACCGCGAGGACGAGCTGGACGATGAGCTCGATCCAGTCGATGCCGTTGGTCGCTGTCGGCAGGCCGAGGGCGCGGGCCAGGAAGGTCCCGAGGAGTGCGGCGACGATTCCCACCACGATGGTCAGCCAGATCGGGATGTTCTGCTTACCCGGAAGAATGAGCCGCGCCAGAACGCCGATGATCGCGCCGATGACGATCGCAGTGATGATGCCGGTGACGGTCATGATGATTCTTTCCTCTACCTGATGAGACCTCTGCTCGCTGCAGGGCATGCAGAGTGTGGAGCTTCACCCGGTCGAACGCACGACGAGGAGTCGGGCGTGTATCGGATCGTGATGTGGCGCCCGCTCCGCACGGATCTTCCATTCTGGTGGCCGAGGGAATGATTTCTGGTTAGGCTGCCCTGGCCTGCTCGTTCCTGTGCCACAGGAGCCCGCGGGTACCGGGTCAGCGCCCGTCATGGACGTCTGCCGTCGGCGGATGCGCTGGCAGCGAGCTGGCAGACGACCTCGGCGGCAGCGGCGACGTGTGCCCGCTGAGCGTCGGTGGCCGCACAGGTGCCGTTGTCGATACCGTCGACCAGCGCCCGCAGCATCCTCAGCACGTCGACGAGTTCATCGTTGTTCCACGAGTCGGTCATGAACCCAGAGTGCTGCCGTCCCGGCCCGCGCGGCGCCGTCCGAATGCCGATCGCGATGGTCCGAACAGGTGCATCCTGCGCAACGGAAATCACGTGGGCCACCGCGAACGGTGGCGTGACGACTCCCGGTGCGCGGTCGCGCCGGCATCAGGCAGGTGCGGGCGGCACAGGGCGGGGATCTCGGGCGTGATGACGGTGCAAACGGGGAATGCGGTGTGGGTGACGACGACGAGATCCCCGGGGGCGGACGGTCTCCTGGGTGGGCGCTATGCGCTGGGTGAGGTCCTCGGGATCGGGTCGTCGGCGGTGGTCCGTCGTGCCGAGGACGTGCGCACGGGGCGGTTCGTCGCGGTCAAGCTGTTCTCGGCCGGGGGCTCGCTGGTGGAGCACCGCAGGCGTCGCCGCGAGGTCGAGGCCCTGACGCGGTTGCGGCACCCGGGTCTGGTCCGCCTGCTCGACGGTGATCCCACCGGTGCGTGCCCGTTCGTCGTCACCGAGTTGGTCGAGGGGCCGACGCTCGCGCAGGCGCTGGTCGAGGGGGCGTGGGGGGCGGAGCGGGTCCGGCGGGTGGGTGCGGTGGTGGCGGCGGCTCTCGCGGTGGTGCACGTGGGCGGGTTCGTGCATCGGGACGTCAAGCCGGCGAACATCCTGCTCGATGGCGGGGGTCGGCCCCGGTTGGCCGATTTCGGCGTCGCTTGGGCGGTGGACGGGGCGACGGCGACGACGGCGGGTGCGGTGGTCGGGACGGCGGCGTACATGTCGCCCGAGCAGGTGGCCGGTCTGGAGGTGGGTCCGGCTACTGATGTCTACGCGTTGGGGCTGGTGTTGATCGAGGCGTTGACGGGTCGACGGGAGTATCCGGGATCGGCGGTGGAGTCGGCTGTGGCTCGTCTGAGCCGGTCGCCCCGGGTCCCGGGCGGGTTGCCGGTGGTGCTGGCGTCGGCCATCGGGGCGATGACCCGGACCGATCCGGCGCAGCGCCCCGGAGCGGCTGAGGTGGCGACGCTGCTGTCGGACACGGCGGCGTCGACCGGCGGTCCGGGCGCGTCTGCTCCCCGCTCCCGCTCGCGTCGTGGACTGTTGGCCGCGACGGCCTGCGTGCTCGCGCTCGGGGTGGCAGGGGCGGACGGGACCTCGGCGCCGAGCCCCCCGGTCGCCGAAGGGTCGGCGCCGACCGAGGCGGCCATTCCGCCGGTGACGTCCATGGCTCCGACCGGCCCTGCGACGGGCCGCCAGGACGAGGCGGCGCCGGTCGCCCGCTCCGTGCCCGAGGGAACGGGGCCGACCGAGGCCACCGTCGTCCCGGCTGTCGGCGGTGCGGAACGCTCTCCCGATCAGGTCCCCACCGACGACCCGACGGCCCGCCCGGTCGAGGACGCCGACGACGGCAGCGCCGGCGCGGACGCCCCGTCCGAGGAGGAGGCGGGCCGGCCGGGGAACGGTGGTGGCCCGGGTGGGAACGGCCGGGGCAGGGACCACGTGGCCGGCCCGCCCGGACGCGCCGACGACTAGGGGGAGGCCGGCGTCGCCAGGTCGGCGGGTTGCGTCGCGAGGTGGGCACGGCGTTGCCGCATCACCTCGCGACGCGCGGGAAGGCAGGCAGCTCCCACTCGTCGTCGGGGGTGCGCAGCACCCGGATCGCGAGCGCGCCCATGCCCAGCGCGGTCAGCCCCCACGCCACGAGGTCGAGCAGGGGCATCCCGAGGACGACGGACACCACGTGCAGCGGCTGCGACGCGATCATCAGCGTGGCGACGGGCGTGGTGAGCAGCCGCGCCCGCCGGGCCGCCACGCCGAGCAGCACGGTGCCGACGACGTGCCCGAGGACGAAGACCAGCAGGGCGATCGTCGGGGGGACGAGCGTGTCGGCCGCAGCGACCAGGTCCTCGGCCTGTGCGGCGGTGAGACCGGCCGCGGGAGCGATCGCGTAGACGGTGTCGACGAACCCGAGGGTGTACATCGCGAGGTAGCCGGGCACGAGGAAGGCGGCGGTCCACAGCGCCAGGGTGGGCACGTAGCGGCGGAGCAGGTGCAGCGCGGTGTACGCGCCCGGGAGCAGCGTGAACGTGGCGACGAGTCCGAGCCACAGCACCAGCGTCATCGTCGACGGTGCGGCGAGGGCGGCGGCGGCGTCGGGCGGGTAGACCGATCGGATCACCGCGACGGCGGCGGGTCCGACCGGCATCAGCACGGCGCCGACGACGCGGCGCAGGGTGCGGCGGTCGCGCACGGGCGCCGGGCCGGGACGGACGGGTGGGGCCTGCGGGTCGGTGGACATGGCGACTCCTGGTGGGGACGGGGCCTGCGATCGGATCCAGCGTCGCGGGGGAGGGGCTCCGGGCGCCCGGGGTGCGCGCCCCGGCGGGACCCGCGCGACCGGGAGGAGTTCCCGGGTGCACCCGGGACCGCGCCCCTACCCGGTACCGGGTGCGGTGCCGGACAATCGTCGGATGCCGCGGGCCGCCGGACAGGGTGAGATCAGGGTGCTCGTCGCCGATGACCACCCCATCGTGCGCGGCGGGCTGATCGCCCTGCTGGACACGCTCCCGGGTCTGGTCGTGGTGGGCGAGGCCGGAACCGGTCGGGACGCCGTGGCGCTGGCCCGGCGGCACCGGCCCGACGTCGTGGTGATGGACCTGCGGATGCCCGATCTCGACGGGGTCGCCGCGACGCGCGCGATCCGCGCCGAGCTGCCGGACACGGCGGTGCTGGTGCTGACCATGTTCGACGAGGACGCGCTGGTGGCCGCGGCGCTGGCGGCGGGGGCGCGGGGCTATCTGCTCAAGGGCGCGGAGTCCGCCGAGATCGACCGGGCCGTGCGGGCGGTCGCCGGGGGAGTGGCGATCTTCAGCCCGACGGTGGCCGACCAGGTGCTGCACCGGGCGGGCACGCCGCCGAGCACGGTGCTCGCGGGGCTGACGCCGCGGGAGCGGGAGGTGCTCGACCTGGTCGCCCGTGGGCTGGGCAACGCCACGATCGCCGGCCGGCTGGGGCTGTCGCCCAAGACGGTCGGCAACCACGTGTCGGCCCTGTTCGGCAAGCTCGGTGTGGCCACCCGCGCGGAGGCGGTGGTCCGGGCCCGCGAGGCGGGGCTCGGCACGGGACCGGTGGAGCCGGCGCGATGACCGACGGGGCGGCTCCCGGGCGCACCACCGCGCTCGCGCTGGCCTCGCTCGGCGTGCTGCTGGTCGCCCTGCTCGTCGCCGTCGCCGCCGTCGGGATGGGCCGGGGGCACCCGATCGAGCCCTACGTGGTCACGAACCTGGTCGTCGGTGGGGGCTACCTCGCACCGGCGGCGGTGATCGCGCGGCACCGGCCCCGCTCGTCGCTGGTGCCGCTGCTGGCGGTGGGCGGGGTGGGCCACCTGCTGTCCGGGGTGGGTCTCGCCGGCGTCCGGCCCGCCCTCGACGCCGGGCTGCCCGGGCTGTCCGACGGGCTGGGCGTGCTGGCCGGGGTGGGCTGGCTGTTCGGGCTGGGACCGCTGTTCCAGCTCCTGCTCGTGCTGTACCCGGACGGGCGGCTGCCGTCACGGCGCTGGCGCTGGTACCCGTGGGCCGCGGTCGGGCTGCTGGTCGTGTCGGTCGGGGCGCAGCTCGTCGACCCGGACGGGGTGCTGGCCACCGGCGGCCTCGCCCCGGCCGACCTGGCCCTCACGGCGGTCGCGGTCGGCGCGCTCGTGGGCCGGTACCGCCGCGGGGACGAGGCGGTCCGTGGCCAGGTGCTCTGGCTGCTGCTCGCGGTGCTGGTCCTGGTCGCGGTCAACCTCGAACGCGCGGTGTCCGGCACCGGTCCCGAGTTCGGGCTGCTCGCGTTCGCGTGCGTGCCGGTGGCGATGGCGATCGGGATCCTGCGCCACAACCTGCTCGACATCCGGGTCGTGGTGGCCCGCACGGTGCTCTACGGCGCGCTCGTCGCGGCGCTCCTCGGGGTGTACGCGGTGGTCGCCGCGGCGACGACGTGGCTGTTCCCGGTGGACCGGGCCGGGTGGGGGCCGGTGGCGGCCGTGCTCGTCGTCGCGTTCGCCCTCGGTCCGCTGCGCGACGTGCTGCGCCGCGGCGTCACCCGGGCGTTCTACGGCAGGCGGGCCGACCCGGCGGTCGCCGCGGAGCTGGTCGGTCGCCGGCTCGGGGACGCCGCGGGCCTCGGGGACGTCCTGGAGCAGGCCCGGTCCACGCTGCGGCTGCCCGGTCTCGAGGTGCGCGACCCGGCCGGTGAGGTGCTCGCGACGGCGCCGCCCCGGGAGGCGACCGGCCCGCCGCACATCCGGACCGGGTACGCCGAGATCGCGTTGACCAGCCGCGGGGAGCAGGTGGGGACCCTCGGGATCACCCTGCGGACCGGGGAGTTCTCCCTGCACCGCGACGACAGCGCGGCGCTCTCGGTGCTCGCGGGCCCGATCGCGCTGCTGCTGCGGGAGTCCGCCCTCGCCGAGGCGCTGCGCACCTCCCGGGCGGGCGTCGTGCGGGCCAGGGAGAGCGAGCGGGCCCTGCTGCACCGGGATCTGCACGACGGGCTCGGCCCCACCCTCACCGACGCCGCGTTCCGCGCCGACGCGGCGGCGAACCTGGTGCACCGGGACCCGGACGCCGCTGTCGCGCTGCTCGCCGACGTGCGCGCCGGCGTCCGCGGAGCGCTCGACGAGGTGCGCCGGGTCGTCTACGGCCTGCGCCCGCTCGCGCTGGAGGAGCGGGGCCTGCTCGGCGCGGTGCGGGAACGGGCGGCGAGCGCCCATCCCCTGCCGACCACCGTCGACGCACCTGGTCCGCTGCCCGGCCTCACCCCGGCCGTGGAGCTCGCCGCCTACCGCATCGCCATGGAGGGCATCGCCAACGCCCAACGACACTCGCGCGGTGCTCGGGTGCGGGTCCGGTTGGAGCACCGCCCGGACGTCCTGATCGTCGCCGTCGAGGACGACGGGGGAGCCCCGGCCGGCTACCGGACCGGTGTCGGCCTGCGGTCGGTCGCGGAGCGCGCCGAGGAGCTCGGCGGCAGCGCGGAGGTCGTCGCCGACGACACGACGTGGCTGCTGACCGCCCGGCTACCCCTGCGATGAGCCCCCGGTAGCCCCGCTCGCTGCAGGCCGGAAGCGGTGTCGTCGCGGTGGACCACGTCGAGCCGGCAACCGATCCGCCTCTCGCCCGGCGCAACCACGACCAGTCATCGAGGAGGGCGCGACGGCGACGAACCGCGTCGTCCCGGGCCGGCGTCGAGACAGTTGCCCAGACCCACCCAGAACGCCGAGAAGGCCTGGTCAGGATCCCCAGCTGGGGCGCTGACCAGGCCTCAGGTGTCATGCAGGTCCGTCGACCTCGCCACTGGTACATGCGCGCAGCTCAGAGGGCTTTCGGGTCCTGGTTCGTCCCGGGAGGTCCAGCCGGATCCGAGCCCGTGGTCACTCAGTGAGTCACTCAGTCGTCGATCTTCGCGAACACCGTCGACCGGGGGGTGTGTCTGCTGTCGAACCGTGGTCGATGCGTGGTTGCGCCCTGATGGAGGACGTCTCGGCAGGTGTGCGCAGCGGGTCAGTGGAACCGCGGAGGTCTGCGCTCGAGGAACGCGGTCGTGCCCTCGTGGAACTCGGTCGTGCCGTAGAAGCCGGTGAGGGCCTCGAACCCCTGGCGCACCGACGGCAGGGCGAGGTCGGCGGCGCTGTCGACCGACGCCTTCGTCAGACGCATGGCCTGCGGGCTGTGGCCCAGCAGGGTGGTGCACCACTGCGCGACGACGGCGTCGAGCTCGTCGTCGGGCACGGCGGCGTTGATCCAGCCCATGTCGGCGGCCTCGGTGGCGGTGTAGTGCCGGCCGAGCAGCAGGATCTCCTTGGCCCGGCGGTCACCGACGAGGCGGGGGAGCAGCTGGGTGCCGTACCAGATCGGGGAGCTGCCCAGGCGGCTGTCGGTGTGGGCGAACCGGGCGGACTCGGCGGCGACGGCGAGGTCGCACATGATGTTGAGCTCGTTGCCGCCGCCGACGCACCACCCGCGGATCTTGGCGATCACCGGCTTGCCGGTGCCGCGGATCGCCTCGGCCAGCCGGATCAGCACCCGCGCCATCCGCCGACCCTCGGCGGGGTCGAACGCGTCCTCCATCGCCACGTCGCCGCCGGTGGAGAACGCCTTGTCCCCGGTTCCGGTGAGGACCACGACCCCGGCGGCGGGGTCGGCGTCGGCGCGGTCGAAGGCGTCGATCAGCTCGCGCATGGTCTGCTCGCGGAACGCGTTGTGCACGGCGGGCCGGTCGAGGGTGATCGTCGCGACGCCGTCGGCCACGGCGTAGAGCACGTCCGGCGTCACGATCCGGCCAGCTCGGCGCGCAGGCGGTACTTGAGCACCTTGCCGCCCACCGTGGCGGGCAGGTCGTCGACCACGACGATGCGCTTCGGTGTCTCGTACCCGGCGAGTCGCTCCCGGCAGAACGCGATCACCTCCTGCTCGTCGAGCGAACCGGTCGGCACGACGACCCCGACGACGGCCTCGCCCCACCGCTCGTCCGGCACCCCGACGACGGCCGCTCGGCCGACTGCCGGGTGCTGGACCAGCACCGACTCGACCCGGATGCTGGAGACGTTCTCGCCGCCAGACTTCACGACGTCCTTGTAGCGGTCGACCATGATCCGCAGGCCGTCCTCGCCGTAGGTGCACATGTCGCCGCTGTGGAACCAGCCGTCGCGGAACGCGTCCCGGGTGGCGGTCTCGTCGCGGTAGTAGCCCGAGGTCATGGCCGGGGACCGGTACACGGCCTCGCCGGCCTCGCCGGGGCGGTCGTGCAGCGAGCGCCCCTCGGCGTCGACGACGGTGGACCCGAGCAGCGGGGTCGGCACACCCACGTAGTTCGTGGCGGGCGCGGTGCGGGCGTGCAGCTCGGGACGCCGGGTGGGCCACCAGCGGTGGCACGCGATGGCCTCGGTCTGCCCGAAGATCGCGACGAAGTGCAGGGTTCCGCCGCAGAGCTCGGTGAGTGACGTGGAGAGCGCCGGGTCCATCGCCGCCCAGCCGTAGACGACGACCGCGAGGCTGCTCAGGTCGACGCCGTCGGGGTCGGCGGTCGCCGCCCGCGCGACGTCGCCGAGGAACTGCGGCGAGCCGCCCCACAGGCAGGTGGCGCGCTCCTGGGTCACGGTCGCGGCCACCGCCGCCCCGGATGGCCTGCGGCCGAGCAGCACCGTTCCGCCGGAGAGGAACACCGACAGGACGAACGCGTGGTCGCCGATGTGGAACACCACCGGCAGGTACGTGCACAGCCGCAGGTCGGACTCCACGTCGAGGCCGCGGCTGTAGGACAGCGCGTGGCTCGACGCCGCGGCGTAGGAGTAGCTGTGGGAGATCATCACCGCTTTGGGCAGGGACGTGGTGCCCGAGGTCGGCAGGATCTCCCAGATGTCGTCGCCGTGGATGCGCACGTCGGGCTCGGTGTCGGCGACGCCGGAGATCCAGTCGTGGAAGTCGACGGCCCCCTCCGGCGGCGCGACGGTGCCCCGCACCGCCGCGGCCGGCTCCACACCGGCCGCGACGAACGGGGCACCGCGATCGACCCACCGGTCGGCGTCGACCACCGCGACCCGGGCCTCGACGTGGCGGAGCATGTGCTCGACCATGTCGTCGGCCATCATCGTGTTGATCGGCACCGCGACCAGGCCCGCCTTGGCGATGCCGATCTTGGTGAGGTAGGCCTCGACCGAGTTCTCGCAGAGCATCGCGACCCGGTCACCCCGGGCCAGGCCGCGGGCCAGCAGCGCGTTGGCCACGCGGTTGGCGATGCGGTCGGCCTGGCGGTAGGTGACGCGGGCGTAGCGCGGGTCGGCCACCGCGTCCGGGGTGGCGACGATCGCGTCCTCGTCCGGCAGGCTCCAGGCCAGCCGTTCCAGGATGTCCCCGACCGCCGTCCGGTCCCAGCGGTTGTCGTTGCGCCGCCCGACCAGGTTCTCGACGTCGATGCCCACATTCACTCCTCGGTCGTCGGCAGCGGTCAGCTGGTCAGCAGGGTCTCCTGGCCGCCCTCCCAGCGGACCATGACGCCGTCGACGCGTGCGTCGCGCTCCTCGAAGCGGACCGGGCCGGCCGCGCCGTCGAACCCGGCGGTGGAGACGTCGAGCAGGGCCTGGTGCAGCGTCTCCCGGTCGAACGAGGTGGCCGTGTTCAGCGCCTCGATCACCATGGAGGCGCCGTCGTAGCCGGATGCCGCGAAGGTGTCGGGGGCGTCGCCGAACCGGGCGGTGTACGCGTCGACGAACGCCTTGCCGGTCTCCGACGCCGTGGCGGGGGAGAAGTCGATCGGGTAGACGACGCCGTCTGCCTCGGCGCCGAGCGCCTCCAGCGCCTGGGTGCCGATGCCGGGCTGGGCGGCGATGATCCCGGGGAAGTCCGCGCGCCGCAGCTGTGTGACCACCGAGGTGTTCTGCTGGCTGAGCACCAGCATGAGCACGGCGTCGGGCTGGGAGGCGAGCACGCCGGTCATCTCCGCGGAGAGGTCGGTGGCCTGGACGGACACCCCGGAGCTGCTGACGATCTCGTACCCGTCGCGCTGGGCCGCCTCCGGGTAGAAGGACTCGGCGAGGTTCTTCAGGGTGCCGTTGTCGCTGTTGTAGATGATCGCGACGCGCTTGACGCCCTGCTCCTTGAAGTAGGTGCTCTGGATCTGGTGGTAGGTCGCCTGGGGGGCGGTGACCCGGAAGATCTGGTCGCCGGCGTCGACGACGCCCGGGCTGCCGGAGTAGATGGTGACGAGCGGCAGCCCCGCGCGCTGCGCGATCGGGGCGACGGCCGGTGCGACGTTGCTGCCGGTCCCGAAGACGGCGATCGGCGCGTCGGAGCCCGCGACCTCGGTCATCACACCGGCGCCGACGCGGGGGTCGCTCTGCGAGTCGTGCATCCGGGTGGCGAGGGTGACGCCCTCGACGTCACCGTTCGCGTTGGCCTCGTCGATCCGCAGGTCCCAGCCCTGGCGGACGGCACCGGTGAACGTCTGGGCGACGCCGGTCTGGTCGAGGACGAAGTCGATCGTGAACTCCGCGGGTCGGCCGGCGGCCCCCGCGGCGGCCTGCTCGCCGCCGCCGCAGCCCGCGAGCAGCACTGCGGTGGTGGCGATCAGTGCGGCGGCGGCCGGCCGCCCGCCTCGGAACGCTCGGATCATGGTCGGTCTCCTCGTCGAGATGGGGATCAGGCGGGTTCGGGGGTGGTGGGTGTGGTCTCGACGCCCAGGAAGGCGCGCAGCACCAGCGGGTCGTCGCGGACCTGGTCGGCCGGGCCGGACAGGGTGATCTCGCCCTGTTCGAGCACGTAGGCGGTGTGGGCCAGGTCGAGGGCCGCGGCGGCGTTCTGCTCGACCATGAGGACTGACATCCCGCGCGCCGCGATCTCCCGGATCGCGTCGACAACCCGGTCGACGACGATCGGGGCGAGCCCCATCGACGGCTCGTCCAGCATCATCGCGACGGGGTCGGCCATCAGTGCCCTGCCGAAGGCGAGCATCTGCTGCTCGCCGCCGCTGAGCAGCCCACCCGGCCGGTCGGCCAGTGCGGTGAGCTCGGGGAACAGGTCGGCGACCTGCGCGGCGAGCTCGGCCCGCCGGGCCCGGGAGCGCACCGGGTAGGCGCCCAGCTCCAGGTTCTCGCGGACGGTGAGCGGGGCGATGATCCGCCGTCCCTCCGCGACCTGGACGAGGCCGGCCCGCGCGACGACGTGCGGGCGGCGGTTCGTGATGGGTGTTCCGCGGAACGTGACCGTGCCCGCCGCGGCCGGCACGACACCGCTCAGGGCGTTCAGCGTGGAGCTCTTGCCCGCGCCGTTCGCCCCGAGCAGGACGGCGACCTCGCCCTCCTGCACGTCGACGTCGATGCCGTGCACCGCGGTGAGCTGGCCGTAGCGCACGACCAGACCGCGCACCTCAAGCAGCGCCACGGGACCTCCCCAGGTAGGCCTCCTGCACCTCGGGCCCGGCCGCGGTCTCCCGGGGCGGTCCCTCGGCGATGAGGCGGCCGAAGTTCATGACGAACAGGTGGTCGCAGATGCCGAGCAGGGTGCGCAGATCGTGCTCGACGACGAACAGCGTCAGGCCCTCGTCGCCCAGGCGGCGGATCACCCCGGCCACCTCGGCCCGCTCGCCCCGGCTCATCCCCGCCAGCGGCTCGTCGAGCAGCAGCAGCGTCGGTCGTGCGGCCAGTGCCCTGGCGATCTCGATCCGGCGCCGCGTGCCGTAGGAGAGCTCGTCCGGGGCGCGGTCGGCCAGGTGCGCGATCTCCAGGCGCTCCAGGGCCTCGTCCGCGGACCGCGCGGCGGCGGTCGCGGCGCGGCGGCGGGCCGCCCGGCCGAAGACGTCGCGTCCGGCTGCCGCGTCCGGGGTCAGCCCGTCGGCGCCCAGCAGCACGTTCTCCCGCACCGTGAGGGTGGGGATGAGCTTGATCGACTGGAAGGTGCGGGCGATCCCGGCCCGGCTGACGACGTGCGCGGGTGACCCGGTGAGGTCGGCGCCGTCGAGCTCGAGGCGGCCGCCGGTGAGGGGCTGCACCCCGGAGACCGCGTTCACCAGCGTGGTCTTGCCCGACCCGTTGGGCCCGACGACACCGTGCACCTTCCCGGGGCTCACCGTCAGGGAGATGCCGTCGACGGCCTTCACCCCGCCGAACCACACACGCAGGTCGTGGACGTCGAGCCGGCCGGTCATGACGGCACCTCCTCGGGGACGGGCTGCGTCGCCTCGGCCGGACGCCGGGCTCGCCGCACCCGGCTCGTGACGGCCCGGACGAGCCCCACCGCCCCGTCCGGCGCGTAGATCACGAGGACGACGACGATCGCGGCCTGCAGCGCCGGCCGGTAGGAACCGGCGAACGCGAACACCTCGGGCAGCGATGCCACGACGGCCGCGCCGATCACCGGGCCGTACCAGGCGGCGGTGCCGCCGATGACGATCATCGTGAGCGCGTCGACGATGAGGGAGAACGAGATCTGGTCCGGGGTGAAGACGCTGAACAGCAGGGCGCTGCAGGCCCCGGACAGCCCGCCGAGCGCGGCACTGAGCACCAGCGCGGCGCGCCGGTTGCGCACCACGGGGATGCCGAGGCTGCCGGCGAGCTGGTCGTCGAGGCGCAGGACCTCGAGCATCCGCCCGGAGCGGCCCCGCTCCAGCAGCGCGACGCCCAGCGCGCAGATCGCGGTGATCGCGAGCAGCGCCGGCGTGGTGATGCCGACCGGGATGCCGAGCAGCCCGAGCGCGCCTCCGGTGACGGACTCCCACTCCAGCGCCAGCACCTGCACGAGCAGCACGAACGCGAACGTGGCCATGGCCAGGTAGAGGCTGTGCAGGCGACCGAGCACCAGTGCCAGCACCAGACCGAGGACCGCGGCCTGCGCGACGGCGGCGAGCACCGCGAGCGGCACCGGCACGTCGTTGATCGCGAGGGCACCGGCGGTGTAGGCGCCCGTGCCGTAACAGGCCACGCCGGTGACGGAGAACGCCCCGGCCCGGACGGCGACGTGGATGCTGAACGCCAGCAGAGCCAGCACCAGAGCGTTCTGCACGAGGGGCTCGTAGGTGCTCATGCGCGCTGCCAGGCGGTGCGGGCGAACAGTCCCTGCGGCCGGAGCAGCAGCAGGAGCAGGATCACGGCGAAGACCACGGCGTCGCGCGCCCCGGAGCCGAGCAGCACGACGGTGGCGACCTCGGCGGCGGCGATGAGGAACGCCCCGGCGATGGCGCCGTACACGCTCCCGACCCCACCGATGATGATGACCGCGAACGCCTTGAGCAGGAGCGAGTCGGTCATGCTCGCCTCGACGGACCCGATGTAGAGGGCCAGCAGGAGTCCGCCCGCCCCGGCCAGTGCCCCCGCGATGGCCATGGTCGTGAGCGCGAGGCGGTCGGTGGAGATGCCGAGCAGGCCGCAGGTCTGCCGGTCGTAGGCCAGCGCGCGCAGCGCCCGGCCCTGCCGGGTGCGCGTGACGAACAGGGCCAGCGCCACGCCGATCGCGAGGGACAGGCCCACGATGAGCAGCTGCAGATTGGAGACCGTGGTCCCGAACAGGGGGTAGATCTCGATCGCGAACGAGCGCGGGTCGATCACCCGGACCCGCCCGCCGGTGATGTCGGTGGCGAGCGCGTGCAGCACGGCGCCCGCGGCGATGCTGCCGATGAGGATGGCGAGGGCCGCACTGTCCTCCGAACGGGCCCGGGCCCGGATCGGCCGGAACACCAGCGTCTCCAGTGCCAACCCCAGCACCGCCCCGACGGCCATGCACACCGGCAGGAGGACCGCGATCGGCAGCACGGCTCCGCCCGTGGTGAGCAGGTAGCCGGTCAGGGCCGCCGCGACGAGCACGTTGCCGTGCGCGAGGTTGAGGACGTTGAGCACGCCCCAGGACAGGGTCAGACCGAGCCCGAACAGCAGGTAGACCCCACCGAGGGTGATCGCGTCCCGCACGTAGTCGAGCACAGGCGTCCTTCCACGACGAAGGGGCGGCCCGCCGATCGACGGCGGGCGGTGCACATGCGCCGACGGAGCGGACCGTCCAGCGCTGCAGTTGCTAACCATTCACTAGCGTGGTGAAGCTAGCGGACGGTGCAAGTGGTGTAAAGCACAAGACCGACTCCGCAACCGAGGCGATCCGGGGACGCTCCGTCGGTACGGGCCGGGATGCCGGTCGCACCGACCGCGCCCGGACGCAGGTCAGCCGGTCGCGCTCGGGCTCTCGTCGGTGGAGTGCTGGATGCGGGGACCGGCCACGTCGACGCCCAGTGCGCGCTCCGCCGCGGTCGAGAGGAAGACGGCCAGCTCCGACTCCGCGATCTCGATGCGGTAGCGCAGGCAGGAGTGGATGACCGAGATGGCCGCGTGCACCCGGATCTTGGCCTCGGCGGCGCTGAGTTCCGGTCGGACATCGGTCAGGACGTCCTGCCAGAGATCGATGTAGTGCCGCTGCTTCCACCTCAGGCGGCGGAGGTCCTGCTCCGGCACGTTGCGGGATTCCTGCAGGTAGACCTGGCACAGACGGCGCTCGGTGAGCGTGAAGCGCACCTGGCCGTCGACGAGGGAGGCCAGCGTGGCGCGCGGGTCACCGGAGGAGCGCAGTGCGCCCTCGGCGTCGACGACCAGACGGTCGACGACCCGGTCGAACATCTCGACGAGGATGGCGGACTTGCTGGGGAAGTGCCGGTAGATGCCGGACCCGACGATGCCGGCGGCCGCTCCGATGTCGGTCAGGTTCACGCCGAGGAACCCGTGCTGCGCGATCAGGTCCGCCGCCGCGCCGAGTATGCGTTCCCTGCGCTCGGGGTCCCGGATCCGCCCACCCGCCTTCGGCACCGTCCTGTCCCCTCCCCGTCCCGCAACCCCCGTCGGAGCTCGAGTGGTGTCGCCCCGGTTCGTCAGCGTAGCCGTGGTCGCCCGCTCACCCGGTGCAGCCGCTGCGAGGTGCGCATCCCCGGTGCCGCAGGCGCGTTCACCTGCGCCGCCCTTGTGCTGACCACGGGACCCTGGCTAGCTTGCCCGACCAAGTCAACACCCGATCACCGGAGTCCGACCCTCGATGCGCCTCGACACCGTGCTCGACCCCGAGTCCGCAGCCGGCGCAGCGGCAGAGATCGAACGTGCCGGGTACGGCTGCGCGTGGGTCACCGAGACCGTCCGCGACCCGTTCCTGGTGCTCGCGCTGGCGGCGGGCGAGACCCGCGAGGTCCGTCTGGGCACCGGGGTGGCGATCGCCTTCGCCCGCAGTCCCATGACACTCGCCCAGTCCGCCCACGACCTGCAGAGGATCAGCGGAGGCGGTTGCTGCTGGGTCTGGGGTCGCAGGTCCGCCCCCATGTGACCCGGCGGTTCGGCATGCCGTGGTCGCGTCCGGCCGACCGCATGCGCGAGTACGTGCTGGCGCTGCGCGCGATCTGGGCGTGCTGGAACGACGGTGCCGAGCTCGACTTCCGAGGCGAGTTCTTCTCCCACACCTTGATGACCCCGTTCTTCGATCCGGGCCCGAACGGCTTCGGGCCACCCGCGGTGCTGCTCGCCGGGGTGGGGCAGCGCATGACCGAGACGGCCGGCGAGGTCGCCGACGGCTTCCTCTGCGGCCCGTTGACCAGCGTCGACTCGCTGCGGACGCACACGCTGCCCGCCGTGGCGCGGGGGCGAGCCCGCTCCGGGATCCGCGACTTCACCGTGTCCGGGATGCCGCTCGTCGTCACCGGTGCCGACGCGGCGGCCACCGCCCGGGTCGCCCGGGCCACCCGCGACCGCCTCGCCTTCTACGCCTCCACTCCCGCGTACCGCCCCGTGCTCGAGGTGCACGGCTGGGGCGAGCTGCACGACCGTCTGCACGTGCTGTCGTGCGCGGGCCGCTGGCAGGACATGGGCGACCTGATCGACGACGAGGTGCTCCACACGTTCGCCGTCGTCGCAGGGCCCGATGACGTGGCGTCGGCACTGCAGGATCGATGGGCCGGGCTGGCGGACGGGCTCACCGTCCACTGCGCGGACGACCCCGGACCCGGGGTGTGGTCGGCGATCGCGGCCGGGACGGCGCGCGCCTGACGCCTCGGCCAGGCGTCGGGCCGGACCTTTACACGGGATCCGAGCACCGCTACCGTCCGCCTAGTCAACGAATGTTCACTAAGCTCGTCGTCCGCGACGGGCCGGACGTTCCGCTCGACCGCGGGCCGGCCGCCGGGCCACCCGTCGGGAGGAGATCGATGAAGGACGACGTGCGCATCGGATGCTTCGCCGCGTTCTGGGGTGACACCACGGCCGCGATCCACGACATCCTCGACGGTGCCGAGGTCGACTACCTGGTCGCCGACTACCTCTCCGAGATCACGATGGCGCTGCTCGCCCGAGCGCGCGCCAAGGATGCCGACGGAGGTTTCATCGCGGACTTCGTGGCCACGGTCGCCCCGGTCCTGCCGCAGATCGCCGAGCGGGGCATCAAGGTCGTCACCAACGCCGGTGCGCTGAACCCGGCCGCCGCCGCGAAGGCGATGCGTGCGGCGGTCGCCGAGGCGGGGGTGCGCCTGACGGTCGCGGCCGTCGAGGGCGACGACCTGATGCCGCGACTCGCCGAGATCCGTGCCGGGTCGCCGACGGACATGTTCACGGGGGAGCCGCTCCCCGCGCAGCCGGGTTCGCTCAACGCCTACCTCGGTGCCCGCCCGGTCGCCGCGGCCCTCGCCGCCGGCGCGGACATCGTCATCGCGGGGCGATGCGTGGACGCCGCGGTCGTCCTGGGCCCCCTGATGCACGAGTTCGGCTGGAAGGACGACGAGTACGACCTGCTGGCGGCCGGCACGCTCGTCGGGCACATCCTCGAGTGCGGGCCCCAGGCCACAGGTGGCAACTCGACGGACTGGGCGTCGGTGCCGGGCTGGGAGCGGATGGGCTACCCGGTGGCGCAGTGCCGGCCCGACGGGACCGCTGTGATCAGCAAGCCGCGGGGCACGGGAGGGCTCGTCACACCGGCGACGGTGGGGGAGCAGGTCCTCTACGAGATCGGGGACCCCGGTGCGTACCTGATGGCCGACGTCGTCTGCGACTGGCGCGACGTCGTGCTCACCCAGGACGGACAGGACCGCGTCCGCGTCGTGGGCGCCCGCGGGTCCGCGCCCACCACGACCTACAAGGTGACCGCGACGAGCGTGGACGGGTACCGCGCCCTGACCACCGCGATGTTCGCCGGTGCCGGCGCAGCGGGTAAGGCGCGTCGGATGGCGGAGGCGCTGGTCACCCGCACCCAGCGGCTGATCGCCGACTCCGGGTTCGAGCCGCTGACCGAGTCGTCGATCGAGGTCGTCGGGGCCGGGGACGTGATGGGCCGGGAGCGCGACGACGCCGCGACCGAGGCCGTCGTGAAGATCGGCGTGCGGCACCCCGCCCGGGCGGCTCTGGAGATCTTCTCGGTCGAGTTCGTCTCCTTCGCCCTCGTCGCCCAGGGCATGACCGGGGTGTTCGCCGGGCGGCCGCGCGTCGCGCCGTCGATCGCGGTGCACCACCTGCTCGTGGACAAGGCCGGGACACCGGTCCGGGTCCTGCTCGGCGACCCCGATGCGGGCGGGCGGGCCTTCGACGTCGAGATCGCGCACGGCGATCCGGGTGCAGCGACCGGTACCCCCCAGCTGGCGGACGAGGACACCACGCCGACGGGTACCTCAGTCCCGCTCGGCGCCATCGCCTACGGCCGCAGCGGGGACAAGGGCGACCTCGCCAACATCGGGTTGCTCGCCCGGCGGCCCGAGTTCGCGTCGGTCGTCCGCGACCAGGTCACCGCCGCCCGGGTCGCCGAGCACTTCGCGCACCTGGAGCCCGACGGGGTGCGACGGTGGGCCGTCCCGGGGCTCGACGGGATCAACATCGTCCTCGACGGGGTGCTGGGCGGCACCGGCGGAACGTCGACGCTGCGCTACGACCCGCAGGGCAAGTCGTACGCCGCGATGCTCCTGACGATGCCGGTCGTCGTCCCGACCGAGTGGACGCGGGACGGGGTGATCGCATGAGCCTGCCGGGCAAGGTCCTGGTCGCCAACCGCGGGGAGATCGCGGTGCGGATCATGCGCACTCTGCGTGAACTGGGGATCCGCAGCGTGGCGGTGCACCACGCCGTCGACGCCGGGAGCCGCTTCGTGCGCGACGCCGACGAGGCCGTCGAGCTGTTCGGACCGACCCCCGTCGCCGCCTACCTCGACGCGGCGGCCGTGGTCGCCGCCTGCGAGGCGTCGGGTGCCGAGGCGGTGCACCCCGGCTACGGCTTCCTGTCCGAGCGCGCCGCCTTCGCCGAGGCCGTCGAGGCCGCCGGGGTCACGTTCGTCGGACCGCCGCCCGATGCCATCCGGGCCATGGGCGACAAGATCGAGTCCAAGCGGCTCGCGACCATCGCGGGGGTACCCACGCTCCCCGGTTCGGAGGGCGCCCTGTCCGACGTGGACGACGCGCTGACCGAGGCGGCGCGGATCGGCTACCCGGTGCTGCTCAAGGCCAGCGCCGGTGGCGGGGGCAAGGGCATGCGGATCGCCCGGACCCCCGAGCAGTGCCGGGAGGCGTTCTCCCAGTCCAGCGCCGAGGCGGTCGCGAGCTTCGGCGACGGCAGGCTGTTCGTCGAGCGCTACGTCGACCGGCCCCGGCACATCGAGATCCAGGTGCTGGCGGACTCGCACGGCAATGTCGTGCACCTCGGCGAGCGCGAGTGCTCCATCCAGCGCCGCTACCAGAAGGTGGTGGAGGAGGCGCCCTCGCCGTTCGTCGACGACCGCATGCGCGAGGAGTTCGGCAGCGCCGCCGTCGCGCTGGCCCGCAAGGTCGGCTACACCTCGGCCGGCACGGTGGAGATGGTGGTCGACAGGGGAGGCAACGGCTACTTCCTCGAGATGAACACCCGGCTGCAGGTGGAGCACCCGGTGACCGAGCTGGTCACCGGGGTCGACATCGTCGCCGAGCAGCTGCGCGTCGCCTCCGGGGAGAAGCTGTCGTTCACGCAGGACGACGTGCGGTTCACCGGGAGTGCGATCGAGTGCCGGGTCTACGCCGAGGACGCCTACCACGGCTTCATCCCCGCCGTCGGTCCGCTGCGACTGGTCCGCTTCCCGTCGGGCCCGGGGGTGCGGGTCGACCACGGGGTGCGTCAGGGCGACGAGGTGACCTCGGCGTTCGATCCGATGATCGCCAAGGTCGTCGGGTACGGCGCGACGCGCGCCGAGGCGATCACGAACACCTCCCGGGCCCTGCGCGAGACCGTGCTGCTGGGCACCATCACGAACACGGCGTTCCTCGCCGACGTCGTCGAGCACCCGGCCTTCGCCGCGGGTGAGACGCACACGAGCTTCCTCGACGAACATCCCGGCCTGACCGAGCCGGTCAGGGCCGACGCCGACGCCGAGCGGCTGCTCGTCGCGGCGGCGGCGCTGCACAGCCCGCGTTTCGACACGCGTCACGACGTGCCTGCCGCGCACGCGTCCGCCGGGGAGTGGCGACCATGAGCCTGCTCGTCGCCCTCGACGGGGCGGAACCGCGCGAGGTCCGGATGACCCGCAGCGGCGAGACCGCCACGCTGTGGATCGACGGCGTCTCCTGCGCGGCCCGCGTCGGGTCCGGCAACGGGGCCGTCCAGCTGACCGTCGAGGGGAGGACCGAGAGCGTCTGGGTGGTGACCGAGCGCGACCAGGTCCACGTGCACGCCTTCGGGCGGTCCTGGACCCTCGAGGTCACCGACCCGGTGGAGCGGTCCCTGCGAGCCGTACAGGGGTCCGACGCCGCGACCGCTCCCATGCCGGGGGTCCTGGTGTCCCTGTCGGTGCAGCCGGGCGACGACGTCGTGGCCGGTCAGCAGCTCGCGGTCATCGAGAGCATGAAGCTGCACAGCGAGATCACCGCGTGGCGGGACGGCCGCGTCGCCCGGGTCATGGTCGAGGTCGGCGACAGCTTCGGCCAGGGCGCGCCCCTGGTCGCGCTCGAACCCCTGGAGAACGACGACGATCCGGAAGGGGGCCCGGCATGAGGCGCATCGTCTCGCAGGTCGACACGAGCTCGGACGTCTACCGCACCAACCGCGAGCACAACCTGGGGCTGGCGAAGCAGCTGCAGGACGCGCTGTACGTGGCCCGCGAGCAACGTCCGCAGCGGGCACTGGACCGCCTCGCGGAGCAGAACAAGCTGACCGTCCGGGTGCGCCTGCGGCTGCTGCTGGACCCGGGCACGCCGTTCCTGGAGCTCTCTCCGCTGGCCGCCTCGCAGGCCTACGGCGGCGACGCCCCGCAGGGGCTGATCGTGACCGGGATCGGGATCGTCAACGGCCGTGAGGTGATGGTGGTCGCGGGGGACAGCTCGCTCAAGGGCGGTTCCTGGTACCCGCTGTCCACGAAGAAGATCATCCGTGCACTGGACATCGCCAGGGAGAACCGCCTGCCGGTCGTGCACCTGATCGACTCGGGCGGCGCCTACCTGCCCCTGCAGGACGAGCTGTACGCACTCGGCGGCTACACCTTCCACAACCAGTGCCTGCTGTCGGGCCTGGGGATCCCCCAGGTCGCCGTCGTGCTGGGGCACTGCACGGCGGGCGGGGCGTACATGCCCACCCTGTGCGACCAGACGATCATGGTCCGGGGCAGCGGATACGTGTTCCTCGGCGGCCCACCCCTGGTCAAGGCGGCCACCGGGGAGGAGGTCTCCGCGGAGGAGCTGGGCGGGGCGGACATGCACACCTCGGTCTCCGGCGTGGCGGACTACGCGGTGGACACCGAGGAGGAGGCCATCGCGCTGGCGCGCGAGGTCGTGGGGACCTGGGCCAAGCCCGACAAGGCGCGCGCGGACATCCGCACGCCGGAGGATCCGTTCTACGACCCGGAGGAGCTGTACGGGATCATCCCGGACGACATCAAGAAGCAGTTCGACATGCGCGAGGTGATCGCCCGCGTCGTCGACGGCAGCATGTTCCTCGAGTTCAAGCCCGACTACGGGGACACCCTCGTCACCGGCTGGGCCCACATCTGGGGCATCAAGGTCGGGATCCTCGGCAACAACGGCGTGCTGTTCAGCGAGGCGGCCAACAAGGCGACGCAGTTCATGCAGCTCTGCGACCGGGACGGCGTCCCGCTGTTGTTCCTGCACAACGTCACCGGCTTCATGGTGGGCCGGGAGTACGAGCGCCGCGGCATCACCAAGGACGGCGCCAAGATGCTGATGGTGCAGGCGAACGTCACCGTCCCGAAGATCTCGTTGCTGGTGAACGCCTCGCAGGGAGCGGGGAACTACGCGATGGCCGGCCGTGCCTGGAGTCCGCGGTTCCTCTTCTCCTGGCCCAACTCCCGCTCCGCCACGATGGGCGCGGACCAGGCCGTCAAGACCCTGACCCAGGTACGCGTCGCGAGCCTGAAACGGCAGGGACGCGAGCCCGCCCCCGACGAGCTGGCCGCGATCCAGAGCGAGGTCGGCGAGTACTTCGACCGCACCTCCAGCCCGTTCCACCTCACCTCGGAGATCCGGGACGACGGGCTCATCGACCCGACCGACACGCGCAACACGCTCGGCATGGCGCTGTCCGCATCGCTGTGCGCGCCGATCGTCCGGACGCCCGGTGGCGTCCTCCGCATCTAGACCTCTCGACGGGAGTCAGCCCCATGTCCGACGGCACCGAAGCCGTTCTCTACGAGGTCCGCGAACAGGTCGCCTGGATCACGATCAACCGGCCCGAGGCCCGCAACGCCCTGAACGAGGCGGCACGCGACGGCATCCGCGCGGCGTTCGTGCGGTTCAACGCCGACGACGACGCGGCCGTCGCCGTCCTGACCGGCGCCGGCGACAAGGCGTTCTGCGCAGGGGGCGACCTCAAGGAGATGGCCGACACCTCGCTGCGCATCCCGCCGCGGGACTTCATGGTCTACCTGGGGCGCACGCTCAAGGTCGACAAGCCGGTGATCGCCGCCGTCAACGGTGTCGCCTACGCGGGCGGGTTCCTGCTCGCCCAGCAGGTCGACCTGGTCGTCGCCGCCGAGCACGCGAGGTTCGCGATCACCGAGTCCAAGGTCGGCCGCGGGTCGCCGTGGGCCGCCCCGCTGTCCTGGCTGATGCCGCCGCGGGTGGCGATGGAGCTGCTGATGACCGGCGACCCCATCAGCGCGCAGCGCGCCTACGAGCTCGGCCTCGTCAACAAGGTCGTCCCGGCCGCGGACCTGGTCGTCGAGACCCAGAAGCTCGCCGCCACCATCGCCGCCAACGCCCCGCTGTCGGTGCGGGCGGCCAAGGCGCTGGTGTACGCGTCGGCCGAGATGGGCTGGACCGCGGCGCTGGACACCGGTGACCGGATCTACGAGAAGGTCTACCTCAGCGAGGACGGCCAGGAGGGCCCGGCCGCGTTCACGGAGAAGCGCGCACCGGTCTGGAAGGGCCGCTGACGATGAACCTCGCCTGGTGGTTGGAACGCAGTTGCTGGGAGTACCCGGACAAGCACGTCGTCGTGGATGCGGACGGCACCGCCGTCACCTACCGCGAGCTGCGGGCGCTGTCGAACCGCATCGGCAACGTCCTCGCCGCCCACGGGGTGAGAGAGGACGACGTGGTGGTCTCGGCGATGCCCGACCACCACCTGCACGTCGCCACGTTCTATGCGGCCCTGAAACTGGGCGCCGCCTTCAGCGGACTCAACTACAGGCTGAACCCGGCGAAACCGCTCGGCGACGCGCGCCACTGCCGGGCGAAGGTGGCGATCGTCGCGCCGGAGCACGTCGAGCTGGGGCGCCGGCTCGCCGCCGAGTCGGGTGTCGGGACGGTACTGGTCACGACCGGCTCCGAGCACGGCCTGCCCGTCCTGGACGAGCTGCTCGCGGACGCGTCGGACGAGCTGCGGATCACGCCGCGCAACGCCGACGACGTCGCGGCGATCAACTTCACCTCGGGCACGTCGGGCACGTCCAAGGGCGTGACGTTCACCCACGGGACCCTGGGCAACTCGGCCTGGGGTGCGGTCTTCCTGGGCGGGATCACCAGCAGCGCGCGCAACCTGTCGCTGGTGGGGATGTACCACAGCGGCGGCATCCACGACTCGGTCCGGATGGTCATGGCCGGCGGCACCATCCTGTGGAGCAACGGCTGGGACGTCGACCGCGTCATCGGGATCCTCGTCGACCAGCGGCCCAACTGGGCGTACTGGATCATCCCGACGATGGCGCGGGACCTCATGCGCCACCCCCGCTGGCCCGAGGTCGACCTGACCGGTTTCCGCACCTACGTCGCCGGCGAACCGGTGCCCGCCGACGTGCGCGACGCCCTGCTGGGCAAGGGCGCGCAGGTCGGCAACATGTACGGCCTGACCGAAGCGATGCCGGTGTGCGTGCTCGGCCCCTCGCTCTACTACGGCGACGAGACGACCGTGCCGGCCGGCTCCTCGGGCCGGCCGAGCAAGGGCTTCGTCACGGCGGTGCTCAAGGACCCGTTCACCGGGCAGACGATCGAGGGCGACGACGTCGAGGGCGAGGTGTGCATCTCCGGAGACGTCGTGACGCCCGGGTACTTCGGCGATCCCGAACGCACCGCCGAGGCGTTCGACGACGAGGGCTTCCTGCACACCCGCGACCGCGCCTACCGCGACGCGGGAGGCTGGTGGTTCATCCGCGGCCGGGTCGACGACATCATCAACTCCGGCGGCGAGAAGCTGTCGCTGCTCGAGGTCGACGAGGTGCTGCGGGCCCACCCGGACGTCGTCGACGCGGGCTGCGTCGGCGTCGCGCACGAGCGGTTCGGTGAGGTGCCCGCGGCGTTCGTGCAGATCAGCGGGGGACTGAGCGAGAAGTCGGTGCGCGACCTGCTCGACGCGCACTGCATCGCCGCGCTCGAGCGCTGGAAGCGCCCCCGCCTCTACGTCCTCGTCGACGAGGTGCCGCGGACCCCGGCGAAGCGGAGCAAGATGGCCGCAGCGATGCGCGAGCGCATCGAGGGGCTGACGGTCGCCGACGCCGACGGCGTCACGACCCTCGGTGCGCTGCGGCGAGGAGCCACGGCATGAGCCGCACCCTCTCCAGCCGGTTCGCCGACCTCGTCGGCATCCGCTACCCGGTCGTGCAGGAGGGGCTCGGGCCGTACAAGACGGTCCGCCTCGCCGCGGCGGTGTCGAACGCGGGCGGGCTCGGCACCGTGAGCATCCCCGGGATCTCCGAAGAGCCCACCACGGGTGCCGCGATCCTGCGTGGCTACATCGAGGAGACCTGCGGGCTCACCGACAGGCCCTTCGCCGTCAACGTGCCGGTCGGCCGGGCGGAGAACGGCGAGGTGCTGCCCTTCAGCGCCGCCTACGTCGGCGCCGTCGTCGACGCGGTGCGCGACCCGGAGATCGCCCGACGGCTCCGCGTGATCACCACGTCGGCGGGCGCGCCCGCGGTCGTGCGGGACCTCGTCGCCGGCAGCGGCCTGATCCACGCCCACAAGGTCGGCGGCACCCGGCAGGCCGTGCGGGCGCAGGAGGACGGCGTCGACGTGATCGTCGCGTCCGGGTTCGAGGCGGGCGGGCACACCCACGCCCGTCCCGTGCACACGTTCGTGCTGGGCCCCAACGTCGTCGCCGCCGTCGACCTCCCGGTGGTCCTCGCCGGTGGGATCCACGACGGCGCGACGATGGCCGCCGCGCTCGCACTGGGAGCCGACGCCGTCGCGCTGGGCACCCGGTTCGTGGCCAGCCACGACAACACCGACTGGCACCCGGCCTTCGCCCAGCGGATCATCGACGCGGGCGAGGGCGACGACATCACCTTCTCCGCCGTCTACGGGCCGTCACGCGCGTTGCGGAGCAAGGGCGTCGACGATCTGGCGGAGATCGTCGCGGCCGGCACCATGGACCACGTCGAGCTGACGGCGTGGAAGGACGACCGCCTGATCCGCGCGCAGCGCGACGGCCTGGTCGACGACGGGATCCTCCCCGCGGGCAACGTGAGCAGCGCGATCACCGGCCTCATCCACGTCGCCGAGTTCGTGCCGGGCATGGTCCGCGACGCGATCGAGGCACTCGAGGCACTGGGGCGACGTGTCGTGCCCGACCCCCGGGCGGCGTCGTGAGCACCGGGCCCGCCCCGGCCGGGGTCCTGCACCCGGAGGTGCTGCGGGGGCAGGTCGCCGTCGTGACCGGTGCCGCCAAGGGCATCGGGGCAGCGGTCGCCCTGGAACTGGCCCGGGCCGGTGCCGAACTGGTGCTCTACGACCTCGCCGAACCCGGTGCGACTGCGGACGCCGTGCGCGCGCTGGGCGGCGAGGCATCGGCCGCGGTGCTCGACGTGACCGACCGGGACACCGTCGGGCAGGCGCTCGGCGCGCTCCCGCGGATCGACGTGCTGGTGACCTCGGCCGGGGTGTACGGCGAGCCGATCCCCATCGTCGACATGGCCGACGCCGAGATGGACCGCGTCCTCGGGGTGAACGTCAAGGGCGCGCTCTGGACGATCCGGGCCGCTCTGCCCGCCCTGCGCCGCGACGGGGGCGGCCGGGTCGTCTGCCTCGGTTCGGCGGCGGGGGAGGTCGGGGGTGTCGCGTCCGGTCCGCAGTACGTCGCGAGCAAGGGGGCGGTGCACGCGATGGTCAAGTGGCTGGCCCGCACGGAGGCGGTCAACGGGGTCGCGGCCAACGCCGTCGCCCCCGGGGCCGTCGACACCGACATGATCGCGGGCAAGGGGTACGACGGCGGCTACTGCCCGCTGGGCCGGCTCGGCACTCCGCAGGACGTCGCCGCGGTGGTGGCGTTCCTCTGCACCCCGGGCGCGGGCTACATGACCGGCACGGTCGTCGACGTCAACGGCGGCTTCCACATGGGGTGACGGCGCCGTGCCGTCCCCGGTTCACCACCAGTGAAGGAGCGCGACGATGCGCATCGGCGACATCGAGATCACCCCGTTGATCGACGGGGAGGCGGTCGTGCCCGGCACGGCCTTCTACCCCAACCTGAAGGAGTCCGACTGGGAGCCCTACGACGACCTGCTCGAGCCGGTCTTCCACCAGTGCCTGCACCTCAACACCCTCGGCGGGTACCTGGTCCGGGCCGGCGACCGGGTGATCGTGGTCGACGGGGGCTCCGGCCCCATGCCCAAGTTCCCCTTCGCCGGTGGCGGGTTCCGTGCGGCGTTCGCGTCGACCGGTCTGAAGCGCGCCGACGTCACCGACGTGGTCTTCACCCACCTGCACTTCGACCACATCGGCTGGGCCAGCGTCGACGGGAGGCCGACCTTCCCCGACGCGACCTACCACGTCGACCGGCGTGACTGGGACTGGTTCCTCGGACCCGACTTCTCCTTCTCCGATGCCGACGTCGAGAAGAGCATCGAGAAGCTGGAGCTCTCGGCCTCCTTCTGCTACCCGGAGAACGACGCGCCGGCGCACCGGCTGAAGCCGATCGTGAACCAGATCGAGTTCTTCGACGGCTCCGACGAGGTCGAGCTGCTGCCCGGCGTGGTCGCGCTCGACGGGAGCGGGCACACGCCCGGGCAGGTCGTGCTCGAGCTGCGCTCGGCGGGGGAGAAGGGCCTCATGGTGGGCGACCTGGTGCACGCCGAGCCCGAGTTCCTCCAGGACAACGAGCTCGGGTCGTGGAACTTCATCAGCCACACCGACCACGACCGCGCCAACGCCGCGGTCGACCACTACCGCAAGCGCCTCTGGGACGAGAAGCTCCCGGTCGCCGGCGGGCACTTCTCCGGGCTGCGCTGGGGCCGGGTCGGCCAGGACGGCGGCAAGCGGGTCTGGGAGGACATCAGTGGCTGAGCCGACGGGCCGGCTCGCCGGCAAGGTGGCCATCGTGACGGGCGGTGCGTCCCCCGGCGGCCTGGGGTTCGCCACCGCCCGCCTGTTCGCCGCGGAGGGCGCCGCGATCCTCCTGACCGACGTCGCCCCCGAGGTGAAGGAGCGGGCCGGGGAGTTCCCGGCGGGTGCGCGCGTGGAGACGGCGCAGCAGAACGTGTCGTCGGAGGAGGAGTGGATCGCCACCTTCGAGGCGGCCCGCTCGGCGTTCGGCGCGGTCGACATCCTGGTCAACAACGCGGGGATCACCCGCCGCGACCCGATCGACCAGATGAGCTTCGAGACCTACCGCGCGGTCGTCGACACGAACCTCACCGGTGCGTGGCTGGGGTGCAAGCACGCCGTGATCGAGATGAAGCGCAGCGGTCGCGGCGGCGCGATCGTGAACATCGCCTCGATCTCCGGCGTGGTCGGGATGCGGTACAGCTCGCCCTACGGGTCGAGCAAGGGCGGGATCCGGAGCCTCACGAAGGTCGTCGCCCTGGAGACCGCGCGCGACGGCATCCGCTGCAACGCGGTGTGCCCCGGCATCATCGGCACCGACATCGTCGCGCCGGTCGAGGCGAAGAACCCGGAGGCGTTCAAGGTCCTCCTCGACGGCATCCCGATGGGCCAGGTCGGGGAGCCGAACGACATCGCCCAGGCCGCGCTCTACCTGGCCTCGGACGACGCCCGGTACGTGACCGGCGCCGAGATCGTCGTCGACGGCGGCTACACCGCCCAGTAGGAACCGCGCCGTCGTGGCAGAGGTATCGCTGCGGCGGCGCGGCGCGTGGGCGGACGGTTCACGGGCAGCGAGGCGTGCCCGGAGCGATGCCTCGGACCCGACGGCAGCGTGGTCGAGCACGTGCGCCCGCGGGTGATCGCGAGCTGGGACGGGCGGGACGCGGCGTGGCAGCCGGCGCAGTCCGGTCCGGGTGGGTTCGATCTGGAGTCGGGCCCGATGATCCGGGCGCTGCGCGCCCCGGCGATCGCCGCCGGTCTCGCCGAGTCCGATGACCAGGGCAAGCGCGGTGACGTGTGGCACTGCTCCGCGCGGTCGCCGCCGCGGATCGGGTGCTGACCGACGCCGAGTGGGCGCAGGTTGCGCGGGACTTCCGGCGGGTCGACGGTCACCGAGTCCGTGCATCGCAAGCAACTGCGGCCCGTCATCGACGACGGATCCACCGCGATGAACCGCGTCTTCCCGCGTCGAGGAGTCAGGTCCTCAGAGGTCCCCAGAACGCCAAGAAGGCCTGGTCAGGATCCCCAGCTGGGGCGCTGACCAGGCCTTACGTGGTGGGCGATACAAGGATTGAACTTGTGACCTCTTCCGTGTCAAGGAAGCGCTCTCCCACTGAGCTAATCGCCCGAGGCGGTGGCGGGAATCGAACCCGCGTACAGGGCTTTGCAGGCCCTTGCCTAAGCCACTCGGCCACACCGCCAGATCCATGGAGCTGGGACCTGATCCTGGAGGTCCGAGCGGACCCGAGGTTCCTCCGAGCGGACGACGGGATTCGAACCCGCGACCCTCACCTTGGCAAGGTGATGCGCTACCACTGCGCTACGTCCGCATGTCGCGGTTGTTCACCGCGTTGTGAGTAAACCTTAGCGCAGGCTTCCGGGGGGTTCCACACCCACCCCCTCGTTGCCGGCGAAGGCCCTCCGACCTGCGATCAGTCGCGCGCGGGGTCGTTGTGGAGGAGCTCCGAGAGGGCCGACTCGAAGTCGAGCCAGGAGTACTCGCGCCCGGGGGGCACCGCGTCGAAGGTCCGGTGCAGGAACTCCCCGAGCGTCTGGGCGCACGTGGTGAACACCGCGTGCCCGGACGGGGAGGAGAGCTCCAGCTGCACCCGGTTCGGGTCGTGGGCGACGGGGCGCACCCGGACGTCCCCGCTGCCGGACGGCGTGATGAGCCCGTCGTGCAGCAGGTCCCGGGCGAACACCCAGTCGACCGCGCTACCGTGACCGGTGCGGAACGACGCCTGGACGGCGAAGGGATCGCGGCTGTGGTAAGTCAGATCGACCTTGACGCGCACCGCAGGGGCGTCATCGGTGATCAGCTCGAACACCGCCGGTGAGCAGATGACCGTGTGCTCGTCGCGCATCGTGCGTCCTCTTTCGTGGTCCCGCGTGGCTCGTCAGAGGGAAAAACGACCGTGTCGCCAAGATGTGACGGGTCGAGGGACAGAGTCCGCCCGGATGCCGGTACGTCCTCACTCCTACGGGCCAATGGTGACGCTCCGCAGGGGACGGAGATGCGCTCGGTGGCCCCGCTGGCACTAATCTGAACCGATCGCTGCGCCGCAGCGAAGAAGCAGACGTGAGGATCCCGCTGGTGGCCGAAGTCGCCGATGCACCGGGCCCGGCCGGGAGGCGGTCGCGCTCCGCGTCGGCCCGCGCCCACGACCCGGCCGATGAACTGCTCGTCCGACGCATCGTCGACGGTGATCAGACCGCCCTCGGCGCGCTCTACGACCGCTACGGCCGGCCTGCCTACTCGCTGGCCCGCCGCATCTGCGCCGACGACGGCATCGCCGAGGACGTCGTGCAGGAGGTCTTCCTGGCCTTCTGGCGCGACCCGCGGCGCTTCGACCCCGAGCGCGGGGCCTTCGGGACCTGGCTCCTGACGCTGGTGCACCACAAGTCCGTCGACGCCGTGCGCCGCGAGAGCTCGATCCGCCGGCGCACCGTGCCGGCCGCCGAGGACGGCGACGAGTGGTCGGCCCCGCCCGGACCCGGAGCCGACCAGGCCGCGCTCGGCAAGGTCGTCGCTGGTCAAGTGCGCGACGCGCTCGGCCGTCTCCCGGCCGAGCAGCGCCAGGCGCTCGCGCTCGCCTACTACGGGGGCTACACGCAGCGTGAGGTCGCGGCCCTGACCGGCGTGCCGCTCGGCACCGTCAAGTCCCGCATGTTCACCGGCGTGCAGCGGTTGCGGAGCGTGCTCGGCCCGTTGCTCGGTGAGTTCGCCACCGACTTCGGTGGTGCCCGATGACGACTCCACAGGACTGTCCGTTGACCCAGCAGGCGGTCGGGTGGGCGCTGCACGCCCTGGAGCCCGACGAGGAGATGGCGGTGCTGCTGCACCTGCCGCACTGTGCCGCGTGCCGCACCGCGGTGACCGAGGCCGAGGAGGTCCTCTCCGCGCTCGGGGGCGTCGTCGCGGCCGCGGATCCGCCGCCCGCCCTGCGCGACCGCCTGATGTCCGCGGTCGCCTCCACCGAGCAGCGCCCCGTCCTGCAGCCCCGGAACGACCAGCCCCAGGACGAGGAGCCCCGACCGGTCCCCGTGCCCGCACCGGCGTTCCCGGCCGACGGCCGCCGCCACCGCCTCGACGAGGAGGACCGGTCCGGCCACCGTCGCCCGTCCTGGCTGAGCAGCCGCGGCCGGCAGCTCGTCGCGGCGGCGCTGGTCGTCGTCGCCGCCGTGTCCGTCGGCGGCCTCGCGGTGCGCGCGAACCAGCTGGAGCAGCAGCGCGACGCGGAGTCGGCCCAGGCGCAGGGCCTGTCCGAGTTCATCTCCCGGCTCGACCAGCCCGGCGCCCGGCACGCGCTGCTCGCCTCGGCCGACGACTCCACCGTCGCGGCCGTCCTGCTGGCGGCGGGGGAGCGGCAGGTCTACACGCTGGGCCTCGCGGCCAACTCCGACGACCACACCTACGTGCTGTGGGGCATCCGGCCCGACGCCGCCGCCCCCGTGCCGCTCGGCACGTTCGACGTCGACGCGGCCGACCAGGGCCTGCGGACGGTAGGCTCGGCGGGCGAGGCGGAGGACTTCACGCAGTACGCGATCTCGCTCGAACCCGGTCGCGTCGCACCCGCCTCGCCGACCGTGGTCGTCGCGAGCGGGCAGGTGGATGTGTGAGCAGTACCGAGAAGTCGGGGACGCCCGGTCTCCGCGCCCGGATCGACGAGAACCCCGCGCTGCGCACGACGTACCGCGTCGGCGTGGGCGTCGTCGGCACGATCGTCCTGGCGCTCGGGATCATCGCGATCCCGTACCCGGGCCCCGGCTGGCTCATCGTCTTCGCCGGCCTCGCGATCCTCGCCAGCGAGTTCGCCTGGGCGAAGCGGGTGCTGCGCTACGCGCGCGGCAAGTACGACGCATGGACGGAGTGGCTGGGCCGCCAGTCCGTCGTCGTCCGCATGACCGTCCTGGCCGGCACCGGCCTGATTGTGCTCGCCACGCTCTACCTGCTCAACGCCCTGTACCTGGTGGCCGGCTGGGTGGGGCTCGGAGGATGGACCTGGCTGCAGAGCCCGTTCTTCTGACGTGTAGAGTTCTGCACGGCTCGGGCGATTAGCTCAGGGGGAGAGCGCTTCGTTCACACCGAAGAGGTCACTGGTTCGATCCCAGTATCGCCCACGCAGGTCAGAGGCTCGGTTCGAGATCTTCGAACCGGGCCTTTGCCGTCGTACAGCTACGAAGTACAGCTACGACAGGCAGGGGAGTTGCTGGCCGCCGCGCCGATTCTCATCCGCGCAGCCGAGTTTCGGCACGCTGTCGGCCAGCGCGATGCGCGGCGACGGGCGGTCGGAGGGGGGTCCTCCCGCCCCGGGCATCTCGCGTTACCTGAGCGCGGGGGCCTCGGGTGGACTACGCGCGGTGCGTGCCACGGGCAGGAGGCCGAGGCGTGGATCATGGACGGCATCTGGTCGGCGGGCAGCACGGTGGACGCGCCCGCCGCGTCGAGCGTGCCCGTGGGGTCTGCGCGGACTGCCCGGTCACCGTGGAGTGCCTGACCGATGCCGAGCTCACCGCGGACGGGTGGGCGGTGCGGGCAGGGACCACGCCGGCCCAGCGGGCGCACCTCGTCCGGGCCGCCCGGGTCCCCGGCGCAAGGCGTCGTGATGTCGTGATCAATGGCGCCGAGCGCAACGACCACGCCTGGCCCAGGCCGAGATGATCGCGGCCCTGGAGCTCGGTGACACCGACCCGTTCGTCCGCGCCGCGCAGCGGCGCCTGCCGGAACTGTCGGGGCCGCGGAGGAGGATCGGGGCGTGACCACGATCCGCCCCACGGGCATCCCCTCGGCCGAGGCGTTCGGCCACGCCAGCGTCATGCACGTGATCCGTACGGAGGGCATCCCGTCCGCCGAGGCGTTCGGCCACGCGACGATCGTCCAGGCGGTCGCCGAGGCCGTGCACCCGCCGGGCGTGACCCGCGCGGACTACGTCGATCTCCTGGACGTCCTCCGCGGGATCCGCCTGGACGCGGCCCACGAGCGCGCCGCGCGGCGGATGGAGGCCCAGGCGCCGATGTTCGCGCGGCTGATCCCGTACATCGGCAGTCCCGAGGGCCTGGCGTTCGTGATCACGGTGGTGATCGCGCTCCTGGCGCTCATCCCGCCCGTGGTCGACATGGTGGCGCCGGACGACCCGCCGAGCGTGGTTGTGGAGGTGGACGCGCCGAGCACCGAGGACGTGGAGCGGATCGTGGAGGAACGGCTTCAGGAGCTCACCGAGTCCGGCGCGGCGCTACCCAGCCCGGCACCCGAGATCGGGGAGGTTGGTGGCCGTGGTTGAGCATCGCGTGGAGATCGTGGACGTCGTCGCGGTGGTCGACTCGGTGACCGTGTCGACGGTGCGCGCGGTCGCCGAGGCCGTCCACCCGCCGGGCGTCACGCGGGCGGACCTGGAGGCTGTGGTGGCCCTGCTGCTCGATGGCTTACGCGAGTCCGCTTCCGCCGAGCGGATCGCGCGGCGGGTGGAGGACCAGGCACCGATGTTCGTCCAACTCGGTCGGTTCCTGCGCACGCCCAACGGCGTGTTCGTGGTGCTCGGCGTCCTGCTCACACTGGCTGCGTTCGTCCGCGACGTGGCCGCCGACGCCGCGCCGGAGGCGCCGCCGAGCGTGATCGTGGAGGTGGAGGGCCCGAGCTCGGCCGACGTGGAGCGGATCGTGGAGGAACGACTCCGGGAGCTCACCGAGTCCGGCGGCTCCCTGCCGGGCGCCGGGGACGGCGCGCCCGAGTAGGCCCGAGACGCCGAACGGCCCGGCTCCTCGGGGTGAGGGACCGGGCCGAGCGTCGTTCTACGTCCTGGCGTGGACGTTCCTAGTGCCTCGTCAGGCAACGTTCGGTAGGTAGTCGGGTCTGCGGATCTTGGACTCGGGCGCGAAGCGTCGCTTTGGTGGGGCGTGGCGGTTGGCCCAGCGGACGTAGCCGGCGATCGCGGCTTCCTGTGCGGTGTGGGACGGGTAGTCGCTGCCGTCGAGGGTGAAGTAGCGCAGCGCGGTGAACTCCGACTCGATCCAGTTCAGCCAGGAGGCGTAGGTCGGGGTGAGCACCAGCTCGACTTCGTGCTCGGCGCACCAGTCGGCGACCTCGGCCTTGCGATGCGGGGAGAAGTTGTCGCAGACGATGTAGAGCCGTCCGGTCGGGAACCGGGCCGAAGCTGGCGGAGGAAGGCGAGGAACTCTTGCCAGCGCTTGCGGTCTCGTAGCCGGTAGAACAGTTGGCCCGAGGCCAGGTCGAGTCCGGCGAGCATGTGCCGGACTCCTCCGTAGCGGTTGTAGGTCGCCCGCAACCTTGCCGGGCTCCGGCTGGGGAACCAGCCGCGGCCCGGCCGGGGCTGTGTCGACGACGCCTGAAAGCTGACCCCCTGGCGACGGGTGAATGTTGACCCCCTCCCGATGATCAGGAGGGTGTTGAGCGTGGAGGACTGGGCGGAGATCCGTCGGCTGCATCGGGCCGAGGGGATGCCGATCAAGGCGATCGCGCGGGTGCTGGGGTGTTCGAAGAACACTGTGAAGAGCGCCTTGGTTAGCGAGGAGCCGCCGCGGTATCGGCGTGTGCCGCGGGGCTCGGTGGTCGACGCGGTGGAGCCGCGGATCCGGGAACTGTTGGTGTCCTGGCCGGAGATGCCGGCGACGGTGATCGCGGAACGGATCGGCTGGAGCCGCTCGTTGACCGTGCTCAAGGACCGGGTGAGGGAGCTGCGCCCGATCTATCTGCCGCCTGATCCCGCGTCGCGGACCGCCTATGAGCCGGGCGAGATCGCGCAGTGCGACTTCTGGTTCCCCGACATCGAGTTGCCGGTCGGGTTCGGTCAGACGCGCTCCGCGGTCAGGTTGCCGGTGCTGGTGATGGTCTGCGGTTACTCCCGTTGGCTCTCGGCGGTGCTGGTGCCCTCGAGAGCGGCACAGGACCTGTTCGCCGGCTGGTGGCAGCTGATCGGCGGGCTCGGCGCGGTGCCACGGACCTTGGTCTGGGACGGCGAGGCCGCGGTCGGACGCCGCCGCGGCAAGGTCACCGTGCTCACCGAGGACACCCATGCGTTCCGCGGAACACTCGGGGCGAAGGTCCACATCTGCGCTCCGGCCGACCCGGAGGCCAAGGGTGTGGTGGAGCGGGCGAACGGCTATCTCGAGACCTCGTTCCTGCCCGGACGCACCTTCGACTCCCCGGCGGACTTCAACACCCAGCTCGCCGAGTGGCTGATGCTGGCCAACGGACGGGTCAAACGGGTCCTCCGATGCGCCCCGACCGCCCGGGTCGACGCGGACCGGGCCGCGATGCTGGCGTTGCCGCCGATCGCCCCGGCGACGGGTTGGCGATCATCGCTGCGGCTGCCGCGGGATCACTACGTCCGGTTCGACGCCAATGACTACTCGGTCGATCCCGGCGCCATCGGCCGCCGGATCGAGGTCGTCGCCGGTCTCGACCGGGTTCAGGTGCTCTGCGACGGCCGCCTGGTTGCTGATCATCCACGGTGCTGGGCGCGGCACCAGAGCGTCCACGACCCTGCCCATGTCGCTGCGGCCCGCGTCCTGCGCGACCGGCACGCCACCCGGCCACGAACCGTCGACACCGATGTCGAGCTGCGCTGCCTGTCCGATTACGACACCGCGCTGGGCCTCGACAGCAGTGTCGGCGACCTCGACGACGGGCGGGTGGCGTGATGGCGGGCAAGGCGACCGGCTCGCTGCCCGGGCGGGACCTGACCGGTGAGATCGCATTCCTGACCCGCGCGCTGAAGGCCCCGACTCTGCGGGAGTCGGTGCCGCGCCTGGCCGAACGGGCCCGCAGTGAGAACTGGTCGCACGAGGAGTTCCTGGCCGCTTGCCTGCAGCGCGAGGTCGCCGCCCGGGACTCCCATGGCGGTGAGGGCCGGATCCGGGCTGCCCGGTTCCCCCCCGGAAGTCATTGGAGGAGTTCGACTTCGACCACGCCCGCGCGCTGAAGCGGGACACCATCGCGCATCTGGGGACGTTGGACTTCGTCACCGCACGAGACAACGTGGTGTTCCTCGGACCGCCCGGGACCGGGAAAACCCACCTCGCGATCGGTCTGGCGATCCGGGCCTGTAAGGCCGGGCACCGGGTCCTGTTCGCCACCGCCAGCGAGTGGGTCGCCCGCCTCGCCGAGGCCCACCACGCCGGCCGCCTGCAGACCGAGCTCGTCCGGCTGGGCCGGTTCCCGCTGCTGGTCATCGACGAGGTCGGCTACATCCCCTTCGAGGCCGAAGCGGCGAACCTGTTCTTCCAACTTGTCTCCGGACGCTACGAACGGGCCAGCCTGATCGTCACCAGCAACAAGCCCTTCGGACGCTGGGGCGAGGTGTTCGGCGACGACGTCGTCGCCGCGGCGATGATCGACCGCCTGGTCCACCACGCCGAGGTCATCTCCCTCAAGGGCGACAGCTACCGGCTCAAGGACCGCAACCTCGGCCGCGTCCCCGCGGCCACCACCGACGAACCATGAACCACCGAGGGGGTCAACTTTCAACCGTCGCTGAGGGGTCAGTTTTCAGCCGTCGTTGACAGGCTGCAGGTTCAGCGGCCCGAACTCGTCCACGCAGATTACCCGGCCGCTGTCAGGGATCTGTCCGTCGGCGCAGCGGTCGTAGAGGTCGAGGATCCGCGCCATCTTCTCGCTGAACTGCGGGTCCCGGCTGGCCCTCCAGGTCTTGGTGGCCTGCCAGCGGACCCCGGCCGCGCGCAGGACCTGGCGGACGGTCTCGACGCTGACCACGACCCGGTGGGTCTTGGCGAGGTGTTCGACCAGCTTGGTCAGGCTCCATGTGGTGAACGGGCGCCCGGCCTGCTGTGGTGGAGTGCGGGCGACCCGGCAGATCAGCTCGCGGACGTGGTGACCGAACTTAGGAGGTCGGCCCCCGCTCCATTTTGGGTCCAGCGCCGCGAAACCCTGGGCGTTGAACGCGTGGATCACCTCCCGCGCGTACTGCGCCTTGGCCGCGAACATCGCCGCCGCCTCGGCCGCGCTGCGGCCCTGTACCGATGCGAGCACGATCCCTGCCCGACGCAGCCTGACCCGGTCTCGCGCGGTCCTGGTGATCTTCACTAGACGCTCGGCCTCGTCCGGGGTCAGCTCCCGGACGAAGACCTCGAGCTGTCGCGGCACGCCCACCACCTCCGGCGGACAGCCTCCTGCCGCGGCCGGGGCTGATCAAGCCGACCCGGTTACGTCCCCGACCTTCCTGGACGAGGCACTAGCTACCGGCGATCAGGCCGACCAGGCGGACGATCTCCCGCCGGGCCGCGCCATGTCGACTGCCCCGAGCGCGTCCACCCGCCGGACGTGCTCGGTCCGCTCGGCCCACCCCAGCACGGCGGCCAGGTCCAGCCAGCACTCGCGCGACGTTCCGATATCGCGTCGTCTGGCAATGCACTGACTGGTCTGTCGTTGTCGCGAGCTCCCTTATTGGTCGAGGCTGGCGCCAAGCCGCTTCAAGGCCTCCTTCGTCGCCTCTGGCGATGCCAATGTGTAGATCTCCATGGTCAGCGCGAACTGCGCGTGCCGGAGGATTTGCATGGCCACGCGGGGGTGGACGTCGAGGTCTGCGAGCAGCGTGCCACAGCTGCGGCGCCCGTCATGCACGGTGATCTTGCGGACATCGGCCTTTCTGCACCGTGCATCCCAGGAACGGTTGAAGTTGCGCGGCTCTATCGGCGTGCCGAAGCGGGTCGTGAAGACCAGGTCGTTCCCCCGCCATGCAGAGCCAGCCGCATCGCGGG
Organism: Pseudonocardia petroleophila; assembly: GCF_014235185.1. Lineage (NCBI taxonomy): Bacteria > Bacillati > Actinomycetota > Actinomycetes > Pseudonocardiales > Pseudonocardiaceae > Pseudonocardia > Pseudonocardia petroleophila. Next base: position 3,639,554 of record NZ_CP060131.1, read on the forward strand.
CACCTTGCTGCGCGCCGCAGCGCAGGCGGAGGGCGGCCACGCAGATGTCGGGGAGGGGGAGTGCGGCGTCGGATCCCTCTGTCTTCGTCTCGCGGTGCAGCAGCTGCCGGCTGACCCGCTGGAGTTGAAGAGTGATCTTGACGGCGTACTGATCGATGTCGATGGCCGCCCAGGTGAGCCCGAGCACTTCGCCCTTTCGCAATCCGAGCACGAGGATGAGGACGTAGGCCGCGTAGAGCGGATCGTCATCGGCACGGGCAGACTCGAGGAATCGTCGTGCCTCGTCGCTCGTCCAAGCCTGACGTCGGTTTGATCGGCTGCGAACCTTGGGCAGCTTGACCGCGGCGGCGACGTTGCGGCTGATGAGTTCCTCGGTCACGGCCTGGCCGAGCGCGGATCGAAGACATCCGCGAATGTCGGAGAGGGTTCGTGGGGAGATCGTCGTCTGACAGCAGCGACTGACGGCGCAGCAACGTTGCTTGTCAGGAGGGCGACGGACGTCCTTTTCCTGGACGCAGCACTGGCACGCCCGAGCGGTTCCGTTGATCCAGGTCTGGACATCGCGCACCTGCAGGCGGTCGAGCCGTTTCGCCCCCAGCCCAGGTTCGATGTACAGCCGGACGATCGTCTCGTAGGTCTGGTAGGTCAACGGCGCGAGGTTGGGACGCACGACCTCGTCGAGCCAGTAGTGCAGGTGCTCGCCGAGCGTAGGAACGCGGTTCGCGACCGGACCGGCCTTGGCGCGTTGCTGGAGGACGATCCACTTGTCGTGCACCTGCTCCCGGGTCTTGCCGTAGACCCACTTCTTCTGCCTCCTGCCTGCCGGTGTCCGAACCCAGGAGTATGCGGCGAACCCGTTGCGATAGGCGAAGATCGATCCCTCGCCGTTGGCGCGGGCCCGTCCAGTCATGCTTCGTACTCCTGAACTCGTCTCGAAACGTACTCGTCCACCCATTCGGGGAGGATCCGTCGGTATCTGCCGTCCTTGAGTGACCGGAGTTCACCGCTGGCGATGAGTGACTTCGTCTTGTACAGGCCGAAGCCGAGCATCTCCGCGACCTGTGCGGTCGTGTACCACTTCGGGGGCAAGGTGGTCTGGATTGTCATTGCCGACTCCTGTGCCGTCGATGTAGCGGCTCAGGTATCGGTCGCTACGCGCTGCCGAGGGTTGGCAGGCGTAGCGGTCTGCATCGTTCCCCCTCCTGGCCAGAGATCCAGATGCCGATACATCCGTGCGCTATTTGCACATCCATCACGACAATGCCCCTAGAGCAGCGCAGGCTACGAAACCTTGATGAGGCCGGCGGACAATCACCACGTCATTGGTTTCGCCGTGGATGCCGGTGAAGCACGGCCGATTCCGGCCGGGTCTGTTTGTCCGACCCTCGATGGGTGGGGAGTTCGTAAGCTGAGCGAAGATAGAACCGGCCCCTGACCTCGTCGTTCGTGACGCTGTTCCCCCTGGCGGAGCAAGATATGCGCTAAGTAGACCTTCGGTCTACTCATGCGCGGTGTCGGTGGCCGGAACCGGGGGGTTCCGGCCACTTCTGTCCACAGCGAACACCGCGGTCAGGACTTATCCACAGGTCCTCGACTGCGGCTCCGCGCCTCTGCCGCCCTTGCTGCAATCGATTGGTTGAGGCGGGCGGGCGGGCGGGAGGGTTCGGGTTGTGGCAATCGGGTTTTGGATTGTGGCGTCGCGGTACGGGCCGCGTCGCGGGGTGTTGCTCGATGCCCCCGGATGAGGAGTTCGACCCGCTCGCGGTGGCATGGTTGCGCGATGCGCGGGATCGGCTTTTCCATGCGGTGCCGGTCGATCAGCTGCCGCCGCGTCGTGATCCGCCCGGTCCCGTCGCGCTCTGTGGGCAGCTGGTGCTGCTGACCTCGCTCCTTGACGATCCGGCGGGTACGGCATGCAGGCCCTGCCGGCGGAGGATCTCTCTGCCCTGAGCCGGCAGCGCGACTTCGGTGCGGTGGTTGGCGCTGGGGAACCGCAGGGCACGGCTGCGGACGCCTCGGCGGGCAGCCTCGCTCGGGTGAGCAGCGCCAACCGTCCTGGGCCAGGGCAGCGTCGACGTCGCCCGCCGGTCGACGCTCCCCGGCGGCACGAGGTACGGGTGCGTCTGAGTCCCACCGAAGCTGATGTTGTCGGCGCGGCCGCGCGGCGTGAGGGGTTGTCGGTCGGTGCTTGGGTCGGGCAGCTCGCCGTGGGGCGCGCGCAGGGCGAGGCGGACCCGGTGCCAGTGACGTGGCAGGAGCTCGTCGTCGAGCTGGTCCGGTTCCGCGCCGATGTCCGCCGGGCCGTGGACGTGATCGAGCAGGTCACGGCAGGCCCACAGAGGACGAGTGCCGCGGACCTGGCTGGTGAGCTTCTGGGTCGGGTCGACGCTGCGACGGCAGCAGCCCTCGCAGCCGGCACGGGGGGCCGGCGTGCGGGAGCCCGCGGCGGGCGCCAGGGCCGGTGATCACGAAGGTCGTTCACGGCTGGCGGCCGGCCGGTTTGCTGGCCTACCTGCTGGGCCCGGGCACGTCCGAGGTGCATCGTTCACCGCGGGTCATCGCGAGCTGGGACGGCCTCGACGCGGGCTGGCAGCCGGAGCGGACGGGACCCTCCGAGTACGACCTGCAGCTCGGCCCGCTGGTGGATGCGCTGCACGCGCCGGCGATCGCGGCGGGCCTACCGACCCGCGCGCCGCAGAACGGGTCGAAGCGCGGGTACGTGTGGCACTGCTCGGCCCGGCTGGCCGCGTCGGACCGCACCCTGGATGACGGGCAGTGGGCGGACATCGCTCGGGAACTGCTTGATGGTGCGGGCATCGCCGAGCGCGGCGATCCGGGTGGGCCGCGGTGGGTGACGATCCGGCACGCGGAGGACCACATCCACATCGCGGCCGTCCTGGTGCGCCAGGACACCGGCCGTCGGTTCTGGCCGCATCACGACTACCCGAAGCTGCGTGCGACCGCGCGGGCCATCGAGCAGCGTCTCGGCCTGACCTTCACCGCCGTGGCAGACGACACGGCGGCCCGGCGGCCGGGTCGGGGCGAGCTCGAGAAGGCGGCACGGCAGGGGCGCGGTCCGGCGAGACCGGAGCTGCGCCGCGCCGCGCACGAGGCGGCCATCCGGGCGGGCGGGCCGGAGGAGTTCGTCGAGGAGCTGCGGGCGATGGGCTATCGGGCGGAGCTGCGGCGAGGTCCGTCGGGTGACGCGCTGGGCTACCGGATTGGGAGGGCGGGTGACGTTACGGCGGCGGGCCAGCAGGTCTTCTTCAGCGGCAGCAAGCTCGCCCCGGACTTGTCGTTGCCGCAGCTGTGCCGCCGCTGGGCCCAGAACGCGGACCGGCCCGGTCCGGCTGAACGACCGTCGTCCGCGGAGGCCGAGGACGTCGTCGTCCGCGCCCGTGTGGCCGTCGGTGCGCCGGACCCGCGAGAAGGTGTCGACGGCATCGTCCATGCCACCGGCGACGTGCTGACCGCGCTTGCCGCGAACGACCGGGGTCACAAGCAGGGCTGGTCGGACGCCGCAGAACGGTACGAGCGAGCCTCGCGGGCGCCGGGTGGGCGGGTTCCCGACGTCGGCCCCGTGGGGACGGAACTGAGGATGCTCGCACGGCGACTGCTCGCCGTCCGCGGCTTCCGCGGGAAGGACGCGGCCGGCTCGGTGGCCCTGGCGATCGCTGTGGCCGGGCTCCTGCACGAGATCGCGGCCTGGCAACGCGAACGGGACCGCGCGCATCAGGCCGCCGCGGCCGACGCCGCGGGCGCCCGCCTGCAGGCCCGCCACCTGGCGCGGCGCGATCCCCACCTTGGCTCGAGAGGGGCACCGGGGAGCGGGAGGGAACGCGCCGGATTCCCGCGGGAGCCAGGCTCGGCCACACAGGTGGTGCCGGAGAGCGAGGCGAGGATGACGCGACGATCAACAGGCCCGCGGCCGTGACGCGCGGCAGTGACCAGGCCGTACTGGCGATCGTGCGGCTGGTCGGAGCCCAGGACACGGCCGTCACCGTGCAGCATCCGGGCACGGACGAGGCGGCCGTGGCGGTGCGGATCGGCCGGACCCTGCTGTATCTGCATCAGGAGACGACGGCGGAGCACTTCCTCAACGTATGGCTGGAGAGCCACGAAGCGGCCAAGGCGCTGCCGGTCAATGCCGACCGCAGGAGCATCCGGGGCTTGCGGGGGATGCCCGAACCGGGTGTCGTCGTCAACGCCATCGGCCGTCCGGCGTCCAGCGTGACCATCGTCGGAGAGGGGGAGCAGACGAATCGCTCGTATCTGCGGGTCCAGCTCGGTCGTGTCGCGTTCGAGGTACGGGACCATGGCGCCTTCCACAGCTGTACCAACGCGTTCCGCGATGCCTACAACCTCGCTCGGCACGTCTTCGTGCCGCCGGGCTCCGAGCGGGTGCTGCGGGGTGCCGTCGACATCGCGTCGGACGCCTTCTTCCCGGCGCTGGTCAAGCGGGATCTGCGGGCGACGCCGTCGCGGCTGCGGCCTAATGCATCCGGTGCGGCGGCTCAGCCGCCGGCTCCGGCGTCGGTGTCGCGTCTCCGGCCGCCGACGTCGGGGATGGCGCCATGAGCACCGACTACCCGCTGCTCGCGGTTCCCGGTTACGAGCTGTACCAGCTCGCGCACGTCGCCACGTTCATCGCTGACGGGCTGGTCCGGCACCGGCGTGCTGCCGTGGCGCGGGACCGCCCGGGTCGGCGACGGGCGGCGCGCGACGTGGACGCAGGGCGGGTGGCCCTCGCCAACGCCACCGGCGATCCATCCGCAGCGGCCGGGCCGTTGCCGCGTCCGCTCGACAACGACACCTATCGCGCTGCGCGTGGGTTGCTGGCCGGGCAGATGAAGCGTGAGGCGATGGTCGTGTCGATGTCCAGCCTCGGCCGCGACAGCTGGGCGGTCGTCGGGTTCGTTCCCGGGCTCGGTCCCGTCGGCGCCGAGCTGGCGAACCACGACCTGGCCGGAGCGTTGCGGGAGCACATCCTCACTCGGCCTGCTCGGGAGCTCGTCGGGTGGAGCGTGACCGATCGGCCGCTGCGACTGGGCCAGGACCGGTGGGGCACCGCAGATGAGGCCGCTGCCGTGGCCGACCTCGATCCCCGACGCGCGCAGCACCAGGCGGTCGCGCGGAATCTGCGGGGTGTGTCGAGCGAGGTCGACGGGGTGATCGCCGAGAGGTTCGCCGGCGTCGACCTCGATGCATCGTCCGCTTCCCCGGCACCGCCGCCTCAACGGGCCGCGTCCTCGCCGACCCCCGGCGAGGAGGCGACACGGCAGCCGTTCCGAGCCGCGTCCCGCGCACTTGCAGTCGAGGCCGACGACGACGCCGTCGAACTCCTCAATCAGCAGAATGATGCGTCCGGCGCCCGCGCAGCACTCGGCGACGTGCCCGGCCGTTCCCCGCGCCCCGCCCAACCGTCGAGCCACCGAGCTGCGCCCGGTCGCGGCGCGATCAGGCCGTGACCAGCACCGCCATCAGAGTTCCGGTGACCATCGCGGGGCCGTACGGCACGATCACGGCCCGACCTGAACGGACCGCGAGCAGGCCCGCGGTCGCCAGGATGAGTAATGCCCAGGCGAGCAGGCCGAGGTACACGGTGAACCAGCCGCTCCAGGCCAGGCACGCGGTCAGGCTCGGTGCGAGTTTGACGTCGCCCCAGCCCACCGCCCGGTCGCTCAGCCCCTTCCCGATGATCGCGAGGAGGAGACCGGTGAGAAAGCCGTACATCGCCCGTGTGCCGTTGGCGTGCCCGCCGACGACAGCCAAAGTGGTCGCCATGGCGACGACGGCCGCGAGGCAGCCGGTGAGAACGTCGGGGAGCCTGCGCTCACGGGCGTCGACGAGCGCCGCAGCACCGGCCAGGATCAGTAGGGGGAGCAGCCCGACCGCGTGGGCGGTGTCGAGCCGTGCGCCCGCTGCGGCACCGACGCCTCCGAGCGTCGCGGCCAGCGCGAGGCGAACCGGCGTCGTGGTCACGGCTTTGCGATGCGCCGTCGCCGCTGCGAGGCGCACCAGCAGGGGTGTGAGCGCGGCCGCGCCGACGGCGCAGCTGGCCGTCACGAGGATCGCCGCCACCGGGTCGGTCCTCAGCTGGTCGGGACGCGGAGGCCGTGCGGGAACAACGCGTCGAACACGGCGAAGCTCTCGGGTGGAAGGTCCTCGCCGACCTCGAACCCTCGCTCGGCGAGGAGCAGCTCGGCGTGTTCGCGCATCTCGGCGAGATCGCCCGCTGCGTGGGCGATGCGCATCAGGTCGGTGAACGGGCGGTCAAAGGTGCGGTCCGGGTCGACCCGTTGGGCCGTCTCGGCCGCGAACCGGGCGCGCGCGATGTCACCGTCGTCGAGTGCGAGGTCGACCAGCTCGTGAGCGGTGTCGATGATGAAGCCGGGGATGAGGTGCTCGTGGCGCTGGTCGGGGTTGTGCAACCAGCCGTATCCCCGCTGCCGCGGGGGGTGGAGGACCGGGCCGCGGACGAGCCTCAGGGCGTTCTCGTAGTCGTCCGTCGCGTCGGCTCGTCGACCGGCGGCAACGCGGGCCTGCGCGCGTTTGCGCAGGCGCCGGAACAGGTCCCAGTCCATGAGGTGCCCCGTGATCCGGTATCGGTCACCGCCGGCGGGTGAGATGCTCGGGATGTGGTCGACCGGTGGGTCGACGCTGCGGTCCTTGCCGGCCCACTGCCGCGCCTCCGCAACGGCGCGCCGGATCGTCGGGGGCCGCACGGTGCTCCCTTCCGGCCAGAGATCGGTTGTGATCTTGTCCCGGTCGACGCCCGCCGGGTGCAGCGCCAGGTAAACCACGACCTCGACATACCAGCTGTGCCGCTTCTCGGGCAGGGGACCGGCAGCGGCGAAGGCCGGTTCGCCGAGGATCGAGACGAGCGGGCGCGCTGACGGTCCCTCCTCGCGCCACAGCGCGACGTCATCGTCCAACTCCGGGTCCTGCTTCTCCACCAGGAGCAACCGCCGGTGGGCAGCTGGGTCAGACTGTTGATCAGCATCCTCCGCAAGGAGCGGTTGGCGAGCCGGGGATTCATCCGAATCGTCGATTTCGATCACGAGCGGATCGGCCTCTGGGGAATCCGTGTCAGGCTGCAGGGACCCGTCGCTGCGCATGCTGTCGGCCCAGGGCTGAGGCTGGGGCGCGGACGGTACCGGCACGTCGTGCTCCAGCGCGGTGCCGATGACCGAGAGCAGCCCGAGGGCGATGTCGGCGGGCATCTGCTCGGCGCGCAACGTTCCCGTGTCCAGCCGCGGTATCCGCATCGTGCCGCCGGAGTCGATGTGCACCTGTTCCCCGGGAAGCGTTGTCGATGCTCCGGCGGTGATGACGGCGGCCGAGGTTCGTGCACCGGATGCGAGCTCCCGGCACAGCTCGGCGAGCGTCTGCAGTTGCGTCTCGTCGGGCTCGGCCACAAGCAGGACACTGACGACCCAGGAGTCGCTGAGCTGGTCCCGGACCCGCATGTCCACCACGGAGCCGCCGTCGACCCTCGCCAGGTGCTCCTGCGTCGCCGACATCGCCGCTCGCAGACGACCGGCCGCGGTCCGGACGTCCTCGACCTGCTCGACCCGGTTCGGGGGGAGGTCTGTCAGGCCGGCCTCCAGTCCGACGATCATGACCGAGGTGTCATCGGCCCAACGGCACGTGCCGAGCTCGACCGCCATGTTCCTGACCAGGTCGATCGTCCTGGTCCGATCGCCGACGAGGTGGAGCGCACCTGCTCGCTCGGCGTCGACCAGCAGGGTCGCGCCGTCCTCACCGGTGCCGAGGGAGACGAGAGCGGGGAACGGGTTCGCGACACCGACGGCCTCCTGCTCCGTGATCGGCAAGGCCGCCTCCGCATCGACGTGCCACACCGATCCGTCGTCCTCCGCGACGAACGGCGGGACCGCGTCCCGTGGCTCGGTGAGCACGAGATCAATACCCGTCGGTGCGAGCCAGACGGCCTCCAACGACGGCAGCCCGTGCAAGCCGGGCGTGACGGTGAGGGATCTCAGCACGGTGTCCAGGAACCGCGTCCCGGCGGTCTGCGCTGCGGTGACTGTGGCGGACTCGAGCCGGGAATGGTCCAGATCCGGCAGGGCGATCTGGCGGCCGGTGCGGCGCCAGCGCGTCTGACGACGCCGGTACGCGACGATTCCGGTGACGATCCCGCTGGCCGCCAGCCCGGAGACGACGAGCGCTGCTGGAACTGCGAACGACGTCTCTGCGGTGTCGGTGCCGCCGGTCGGGTTACTCGGCGGGGTCGGTGCCGATGTCTCGGGCAGCGGGATCGACGTCAGCGGATCCCCGGTCGGGACAGGGAGCTCGGGTGTCGGTGTCGAGGTGGTGAGGGGTGGCGGCTCGGGACCGGTGCCGTCGACAGGCGGCGGGATGTCGTCCATCGGTTGATCGACGGGTCCGTCGATGGTGGGGACGGAGAGGAGCCAGCCGGGTCGGATCACGTCGGGGTCGTCCAGATAACCGCCGTCCGGCTGCCGGACACCGACGTTGACCTCGTAGAGGTCCGGGTACCGACCCGGGTCGCCGAGGTGCTGGTCTGCGAGACCGGTGAGGCTGTCCCCGACCTCGACGCGCACCCGTACCTCGGAAGGGTCCGGTTCGGCTGGCAGGCGCAGCTCCCACCCGACATGCAGAACCGATCCGTCGCTCAGCCGGCCGCCGTCAGCCTGGAGATGTCCGTCGTTGAGATCGAAGATCTCGCGCCACCGCAGCGGATCGCCCAGGACGCGGGCTGCGATGTCCCACAACGTGTCACGAGCCTGCACGACGTGAACGGGTCCCGCCGGTGACTCCGCTGACGCAGCGGCAGCGGGAAGGAAGGATGTGCTCACCGTGACGGGAGCCGTGGTGGATGCGGTCGCCGGTGTGGCGGCCATGGTGAGGACCCAGCCGATGAGCAAAGCGGCGAGCGTGCGGGTCGTCCGGAACCCGAACCGATCAGGACGGTGCATCGGCAGCGAGCGAACCTGGGCCGCAGTCTCGACCAGTATCGAGTAGGCGAGCTGCAGCCAGACGATCCAGCCGACGAGCACGAGCAGCCCGAGCAGCAGGCTGCCGTCATCGGGTCGGGTGAGTGCCACGACGACGTCGTCCACGGTCGGTAGTCGGTCGGGGAGGAACGGCGACCCGAGCGACCACAGAGCGGCCGGGACTCCCGCGACCAGCCCGGCCAGGGTGACGAGCGCGATCAGCCCGCGCACCAGCCGCAACATGATCATCACCCACCAGCCGGCCCGGGCTGCGACGGCACGACATCGGCCTCGGCCGAGCCCGTCGCCGAGATCTCGTCCACACCCACCAGCCCGAGAAGCACAGTGGGTTGCCGGAGGACGACCTCTACCCGGATCCGGTCCGGGGCCACCAGGAACACCTCGCCGGTCACGCCAGCGGCCTCCAGGTACTCCTGGGCCGCTGCGCGTGCGTTGTTCGGGTCCAGCGCCGCCTCGCCGCGCTGGACCGCAGCCAGGTCGACGACCTGACCGCCCGCGCGTGCGGCTTCCTCGGCCGTGGCGTCGGCAGTGGCGATCTGCTGGGCCTTGCGGGCTCCGTCGATCGCCAGTCCGCTGACCGCGATCAGCGCCAGCATCGCGATGGCCATCGGTGCGCTGACCGATCCGCCGCCGCGGTCCCGTTCGTCCTCGGTCCGGGTCATCGCTGTCGTTCCCGGAATTGGTCTATCGGGCTGGTGAACGACGCTTCAAGATCGTGAAATCCAGGCGCGCCCGGCACAGCGAGGTCTGACCACCGCACCTGGCACGCGACGTCGGCTCGTACGACGCCCGGCTCGCCGAGTGGTCGGCTCAACTGGCTGGTGTCGATCGTGACGGCGAGCTGCGCCAACGTCAGACCCTGGGATGCCACAGCGGATTCGGCCGCCATCTGGCCCTGCACCTGCGCCTGGGCCGCATCGCGCTCGATGGAGGCGATGCGCGCGGCCGCGCGGGCAGCCTGGTCACAGGCCGACTCGGCAGCGACCAGACGTCCGACGGCGATGACGAAACCGATGAGCAGACCCATCAACGTGGCCAGCAACGCGGCCTCGACCGATGGCCCGCCTCCCCGTTCCCCTCGCGCGATCATGGCGTGACCTGCTCGATCGCGCCCGTCGCCTGCTTGTCGACGTGCAGCTCCATACCGGGAACGACTGCGAGCACGGTCCCGCTGACGCTCACCTGCAGCGTTCCACCGTCGTCGCTGATCACCGCCTCCACCGTCGGTGCGCCGAGGGTGGTGCCCGCGGCGCGGGAGAGGAAGTCCTCGGCGCTGAGGCGGGCCTGCTCCGCGGATCCGACGCCGTAGTAGCGGCCCGACCGCAGCCCGTCCTCGGCTGCGGTGAGTGCGAGCTGGCCGGCCAGGTACAGCAGCGCGGTCTGGACGACGGCCAGGATGAATGTGATCATGGCTATCCACAGGATCGCCATCTGCACGCTGGTGGATCCGCCCCGTTCCCCGGTGTCTGTCGGCGTCGTCATGGCGACTCCGCATCATTCGCCGAGGGCGCCGAGCTTCTGAGCGATGAACGCCCCGACGCCGGCGGCGATAGCGCCCGCCACGATGGCGCCGCCGGAGATGTGGAAGCCCTCGTCGGTGTTGCGTCCCCCGCCGCGTTCGTCGACCGGGCCCAGTCGGGCGCCCAGGCGTCCGATCAGATCCATCACCAGCAGGGTCAGGGTCAAACGGATCTTCTCCATCGGTTCCTCCTCTTGTTCGATGTCGTCACGAGCTCAGCAACGTGGCCGCAGCCGGGAACAGCACCCACGCCGCGATCAGGAAGACCTGGATCGCGCCAGGTGTGCTCATCTGGCCGGTCGCCCGGTTCGCGGCCGTGTGGGCGTCGGCGATGAGTTCGTCGTTGAGGCTTTCGGCCCGGGCGAGCAAGGTGTCGATCACGGCGCCGCCGTCGTGTCCCGCCGTCTCCGCGATCGTGGAAAGGTCTTCGAGCTCGCTGACGTCGATCTGGGTACCGAATCGACGCAGGCCCTCCCACGGCATCAGGCCGGCGCGTTCGGCCAGCTCGAGTTCACGGCCGATACGACGCATCGGCTCGCTGTCGTCGAGCAGTTGGGGTGGGAGGCCGAGCGCGGTGGCGATGCCCGCCCCGCCGCGGCGCAGCAGGCTCACCTGCTGGAGGTAGGCGACGAGGACGTAGCGCAGCTCTTCTCGGACATCGTCGGCCCGATCTCGGGTGCGGCGCCCGTAGCTCGTCCAACCGACGACGGCGCCGACCACGCAGAACCCGGTCGGCACGACGACGGGAAGGCTCGCATCCAGCACCAGCAGAACAACGGCGAGCGCCGGTCCGATCCCTGCGTACGCCAGCGCGGTCCCGAGCCGTCCGATCAGGTGGCGGTCCCGGTCGAGCTGGAGGACCTCCAGATCACGTTCGCCGACCGACCCGGGCAGGCGCCGTGCAACGTCGACGAGGACGCGGAACACCGCCGCGCGCGTCCCAGGTGCTCCGCTTGCTTCGGTGGCCGGCCGGGGATGGCGTTCATCGAGCATCGCCAACGCGTCCGAGAGGACCGGATGCCATCTCGTCAGCCCGGCCAGGATGACCGCCAACCCTGCGCCGATGAGTGCGCCGGCACCGATAGTGGCCAGGAGCAGCGCGTTCATCGGCTCGCCCCGAACCACCGGGGAGCCGAAGATCCCACTGCGAGCCTGCGCATCCAGATCAGCAGCGCGAAGGTGCCGGCCAGCAGGGTGGCCATGATGAGCTGCCCGAGCGGGCTCCCGTACGGAGCAGCGAAACCGGGAACCAGGGCCAGCATCGCGAGCACCCCGCCCTGGATGAGGAGCAGCATCCGGATGGATTGGCGCGCTTCGGCGCGTTCCGCCTCGATGTCGCGACGGGCGCGCACGTCCCGGGACACGCCGTCGGCGAGTTGGCGCAGGACGCGAGCCACGCCGCTGCTCTGCTGGTGCAGCGCCAGTCCGAGCGCGGCCGCGACCGAGTCACCGACCGGGTCGTCGATGCCGTCGGCGAACTCCCGGACCGCGTCCAGCGGAGTGCCGTGCCCGGATCGGAGCCGTTCGGCCAGCTGTCGCACCGGGCCCGCTATCTGCGGCGGAGCGTGATCGGAAGTGAGGGTGATCGCTTGTGCAAGCCCGATCGCTCCGCCGCCCGTCAACGTGTCGGCCATCCGGCGGCACCACGTGGACAAGGCGTCGATCCGGCCGATCTGCTCCTGGGCCGCGCGGGCCGAACCGAGCAACCACGGCGACCAGGCCCCGATGCCGGCCAATGCGGCCCCGGCGGCCGGCCAGCCAGTGATCATCCACACCAGCAGGCCCGCGACTATCCACCCGGCGATCCGCCAGCGGTGTTGCCTCCGCTCCGTTCCCGGGATGTGTGTTGCCCGCAGCAGTGTCCACAGCGGGTTCGGCCGACGGCGCACTCGCGACCCGGCTGCGGGACGGTCGGGGCCCGGGCCGGCGATCATGACCGTCAAGCCGGCCACGACAAGCGCTCCGGATGCCGCCACCAGCCAGGTCATCGGACTCAGTTCCATGGCGTCCTCCTCACGTGAACCGGCGACGTCCCGCGGTGCTCGCCGGTGAGAAACCCGATGTCGATGCCGGCTTCGTGGAAGGGCCACCGAATCTGCGGGGCCATCCGGAAGACCGCGCGCGGGTCGCCGGACTCCGGGTCCTCGGCGAAGATGCGGTTCATGGCGACCTTGCCGTTCTCGTTCACGTCGGTGACCTCGGCGATCTCGGCGACGAACCGGCGGCGTCCCTCGGATCCGGGATGCGCGGTGTGGCGCATGTGCACGACGTAGTCGATGCCCTGCGCAGCGAGGCGGGTCACGAAGGTGTCCGACCAGCCCTGGCCGGCCGCCTTGAGCGCGGCGGTGACAAGACGTTCGATGGCGTCGGCCGCGGACCCGGCATGCAGCGTGCACATCGACCCGGGCATCCCGGCGTTCATCGCCTCCAGCATCGGCAGCGCCTCGGCGCCACGGACCTCTCCGACGATGACCCGGGTGACGGACATGCGAAGGGTCTGGTGCAGGAGTTCGGACAGCGTGATCTCCCCGGCCCGTTGCCCGGTTGCGGCGTCGATCTCGGTGGATCCGGGACGGGTCTCCAACGCCACCAGCAACGGTGATGCGCCGGGCAGCCGGTGCAGGGCCAGTTCGTACTCGGTCTCCAACGTGGCGATGCGTTCTCCGGCCGGGATCTCCTTTGCGAGCGCGCGCACCAGGGTGGTCTTGCCGCAGGCGGGTGCTCCGGTCACGAGCAGGCTGCACCGGGCTCCCACGAGCGCGGCCAGGAACCGTGCGGCGTGCTCGGTGAGCGTGCCGAGCCGGACCAGATCGGAGAGCCCGACGTCGAGCAGGCGGTGACGGCGGATGGTCACGACCGGGTGCGGCACGACGTCGCGCATCGCTGCGAGTCGCGACCCGTCGGGCAGCTGGAGGTTCAGGCACGGCTGCGCCGGAGAGAACGCCCGTTCCGACGCGCCGTGGTGTGCCGCGATGAACTGCAACTGCTGGATGAGATCGTCGTCGGAATCCGCAATCGGTTCCGCGGCACGTCGCAGCGATCCGTCCGCCATGCGCAGCATCGGCCGGTCGGCGCCGACGATGTGGATGTCCTCGACGTCGTGGAGGTCGAGGAGCTGCTGCAGCCGCCCGAGACCCCAGACGGTGTTCTCCACCGCGCGCAGGACGGCGACCTCGGTGAACCGGTCGAGCTGCGGCTCTCCGTCGGTCATCCGTCGCCGCGACTCGACCGCCAGCTCGTCCTCGACCCAGGACCGCAGAAGCTCGCGCTGATCAGTGGCCCTGAGGCCGTCCCGGCGAGCATCGGAACCCAGACGGTGCAGCACCGCCGTCCGGATCGTGTTCACGAGCCGCCGGTCGGCGACGGCCGTCGCACCCTCCCTCATCGCAGCACCCTGCCGTTGAGCCCGGCGCCCGGCCGCGACGATGCCGCGCCGCGGCACTCCGTCGCCCGCTCGGCCAGCGCTCTGGCGAGGACACCGGCCGCGCGCTGCAGTCGGGACCGCTGAAAGCCACGGCCGGTGGGTGCTCCGTCGCTCCACACGCTCGCGGCCACCGGGTCACGCGGCAGCGTCCCGGCAACCTCGGTCTGGCAACCGCCGGCGATCTCCTCGGCGGTGTAGGGCATGTCGGGGCCGATGATCACCAGCGTGACCGGACCGTGCCCGTGGTTCGCCTCACCGGCTGTTCCCAGCTCACGACGAATGAGCGGCAGCGTCCGCGCGGCGGCGCGCACAACCCGTAGCGACGAGCCGGCAACCAGGACGACGAGGTCACTGCGGCGCAGCACCGCCGACACCGAATGGTCGAGAACGAATCGGCCGCAGTCGGCCAGGATGTCCGCCCCGGGCACATCGACCAAATGGCTCCCGACCAGGTCCCACGGGACGTTCGCCGCCTGGCCCGGGGCCCCGAAGCCGGCGAGCACCGGCGGGCTGTGCGGAGCGGGCCGAACGACGTGCCGGCCTATCGCCGCGTGCAGGCTCTCGTTGCGAGCCTCGACGAGCAGTTCGACGATCCCGTGCCGCGCGGGATGCCTGCCTCCGCCCAGCCCGGCCAGGGTGTCGCCACCCTGCGGATCGAGGTCCACGGCGATTGCGGCACGTGGCCATCGCGCGGCGAGCGCGAGCACCGAGGTGGTGACGCCCGGACTGCCCTTGGCAGAGAGGAAGGAGATCAGCATCGGTCACCGCCGCTCGACCAGGACGAGCACGGCTCGTCCCGCCTCGGCCAGTCGGGCAACGCGAGGTGCGTCGACATCGGACACCAGGAGATCGACGGTCCGCCGGCTACCCACGTCGATCGGGCCGGTGCGCAGGACGCTCGCGTCGACCCCCGACCCGCTGCTCTCGCCGGCGTCGACGACCAGTACCTGATCCCGCGGTGCCAGCGGCGTGACCGGAACCTGGCCCGGCTCCACGGCCACTCCCACGATCGCCTGCCCCGGGCCCGGCAGACGATCCGCGGTCACGGCGTCGCGGGTCATGATCTGGCCGGGCAGCAGATCGGTCACCGCATACCGGCCGACGATCTCGTCGGAGCGCTCCCATTCGACGAGGGCCAGCTCCGACCCGGTCGGCAGCAGGATCTGGCGGAGATCCTGCTCGGTGACCTGTTGGCCGAACGGGACGGTCCGGGCTATGCCGATCGCGGGCACCCGGTCCCCGATCTGCTGGAACACGACCACACTGCCCACCGCCCCCAGCACCGTCATCAACGCACCGATCGATAACCGTCGCGCCCGGCCTCGGCGCCGAATGTCCGTCGGCGTTCCGTTCGTGATCGGCGATCCGCTCGCTGTGGTGCTGCCACGCGTCGCGATCCCTGTCGTCACGATCCACCTCCGGAAACGAGAACCTGAATCTCGCCGACCGACACGCTGGTGTCGGCGGAAACCCGTACCGTCTGCTGCCCGGAGACCGGCGCGCCGCCGGAGATCCCGACCCAGCCGACCTGCCAGACGATCGTTGCCACGATCGGCCAGCGCCCCGATCCACCGGTCCGTTCGGGCAGCGACCGCAGCTCGTAGACATAGCCGCAGTCGGGCGACGGCCCGGCCTGACCCGTCCACGGCGTCCCGGGCCCCTCGCAGACCACCCTTTCGCCGGACGGACCCAACTCCCATTCCACCGCCGCCAGGCGACCGGTGGCCGTGACCTCGGCGTTGCCGACGGCGGCCGTCGCGCTCCGAGGGCCGGTCAGGTCCTGGTCGCGCTCGATCCACAACCAGACCGGCACGCCGACGAATCCGTTGTCACCGGTGGACAGCCTGATCACCGGGCCGCTCAGCTCCAGCTCGTTGATCGCGAGCTGGGCAGGGATCGCCGGATCGACTGCGAGCGGTGCCGGAGCGTTGGGGTCCGCCCCCTCGGCCAGCAGCGCCAGGAGCTCATCGCTGCGATCGGGACCCGCCACGAAACCTGTCGGACCGCCGTTCTCGCCGATCAACGGTTGAAGCGACGGCCGGCGGGGAGCGGGCTCTTCAGGGACGTCTTGTTGCGTGGGACGCCCGCTCGGCGGGTTGCCTCGACTCGGGCCGTCACCGCCGTTCTCGTCCTGATCCGGACCAGTGTCGTCGGCCTCGGCGGGCCCGCCCGGCCGTCCGGGGTCGATCGCCTCGACCAGGCATCGCCCGCTGCTCACCACCACCTCGCACGGCGGTGGTTGGGCGTAGGCGGCGCCGGCGGTGGCCAGCGGGAGCAGCGCTGTGGCCAGAGTCAGACAACCCGCTCGTCTCAACATGGCTGATCCAGCGAGGGCGCGGTCGTCTCGACGAGCCACGTGCCGGAGGCGTCGCGCACGACTTCGGCCCGGTACTGATAGCGCGGGGTCTGGCTGGCCTGATCGTCGAGCACCGCGCCGTCCGCGTCGGCGACCAGCGTCGACCCACTGATGTCGATGCAGTCGAGCACCGCGACGCGATCGGGCTGCGGGGCGAGCGCGGGATCGGGACGCGCGTCGTGGGTGATCGCTCCCTCGACATGCGCCGGGACGCTCGCGTAGTTCCGTACCTCGATGACGACGTCGGTCAACGCCTGCCCACGGGCCACCATGCTCAACTCCGCCTCCCAGTCCTGCGCCGTCGGTGCTGCGAACGCCAGCTCGCTCACCCGCCAGAACTCCCCGTATGCGGCAATTCCCGCGGCGGACGGTGCGATCTCGTGCGTGGACGTGACGGTCGGCATTTGCGGCTCCGGCGGTGCGGGAGCGGTTCCCGAGCATGCTGACAACAGCGACGCACCTGCCACGGCAGCCAGAGCGTGCTGCCGGGCGCGAGCGAGACGCCGACGCCGGGTCGATTCGGCAGGCCGATCGTGCACGTAGCTGATCATCGCCATGGCCGTTCCCCTTCCGTTCCCTGCCGTTCCCCGACGATGCTGTACCGGTCCGGCCCGCGTCATGAGCTGACGGGGAACGGAGTACCAGGTGGCGTCAGCGGGCGAGGGCGAATCGCGACAGGTCCCCCGAATGGAGCACAGGAGGGAACGGCTCCTCACCCCGATGCCCTTCGGCAAGCCGCGCCGAGGATCTGTCCACATGTGTGCAGACGGTCAACAACGACGGCGATGGCTGTTGCGTCGGAGCGCTCAGAATCGGAACGTCAGCGCATGGCTCTCCTCCGACTCGCGCTCGCCGCGCTCGCGTTCCTGGTTCTCGCGTCTGGCTGCGCCGGTCCGGCGGCGCAGAGGGATCTGGTGCGGACGCTTGCCGAGACGGGATGTAATGGCGTGCCGGCGGTCGGCTACCAGCAGGTGGGGAGCCGAATCGTCCTGTCGGTCAGCGTCCAGGAGTGCGTCTCTGCGCATCCTCGGCGAATCGGCGAACTGTTGGGACACGGCGAGGCGGCCCGAGCCATGGGACGGGCGATCTGGTCGTCGCCGACGTACCGGTTCGACTCGGTCATGGTGACCGTGTATCGAACTGCCGACGAGCCGCACCGAACCCGGCCTCAGTCCGTCCTCGTCGAGCGGGAGCAGCTGGCCGCAGACTTCGGTCCGCGGAACGTCGCGCTCGACACTCCGCGCCCGTTCGACGACGGCGGACGCACTGCGTGGAGCTACATCCCGCTCTTCGCCGCTGTCGGCGGGGTACTCCTGCTCGCCGGGATGGTGCGTGCGATTCGCGCTGGCCGTGTTCTACCGATACTGATCATTCGTCGGTGATCAAGGGCTACAGCTCGAACGAGGCGTGGAGGTGGTCGTAGTGCCCGCCCGTCGCGTCGTCGGCGTCGTAGATTCCGCCGCCGGTGTAGGGGCGGCCCCAGCCGTCGGTGTCGGCGGTGTCGGGCGACCAGAAGCGGCCCTGCCAGATCAGGTACTTCACGTTGAGGGCGGCGGCGTGGGTGCGGAGCCAGGTGGCCAGGCGCCAGCCGTTCTGGAGTTCCTGGCCCTCGGGGAAGCGACCGGCGGTGTCGGGGAAGTAGTCGCAGGCTTGGCCGCGGGGGTGGTCGCTGTCGGGGTTCCAGGCGTGTTCGTCCCAGCAGCCTGCCGAGCGGATCGGGGCTCCGGGGCCGGGTTGGCCGAAGACGCGGACGATCTCGTCGTGGGCGTGTCGGGTGGCGGGGGTGAGGCAGCGCCCGCCGGTGGGGTCGTCGGCAGTGCACAGGGCGCTGACGCCGTCGAAGGGTGTCGGTACGGGGAGGTCGTCCACGGACACCGGGCCCGGTTCGGCGCTGTACTGCGCGGCGAGGGTGTGGACCCGGTCGAGATAGTTCGCTACGAGGTCGGCGCAGGTGCGGTCGCATCCGGCCTCGCCCGCGGTGGGGACGCCGGTGGCTGAGTCGGTCACCCGGCTGCAGCCGGCGATGTGGCAGACGAGCATCCCGTCCAGCGCGGACGTCGGCTTGCCGGTGGCCTGCAGGTGCGTGGCGGCGGCCTTGAGGTTCGCGCATACGAACGGGATCGCGAGCTCCAGGTGCCGTCGGGCGTCGAGGACGTCGGCGTCGGCGGGTGGTGGTGAGGTCTCCCATGGCCTCCCACCAGCGGTGGTCCAGTTGGCTTCGTTGAGCTGGTAGAGCCCGGCAGCGCCGCCGTTGCGGTCGCTGCTGTACGCGGTCGGGTCCCAGCTGCTCTCGGCTGTGATCTCGGCGATGACCCACAGTGGCGGCAGCTCCGGGCAGGTGGCCGTGGTGATGGCCGTGATGTGGGGGAGTAGCTCCTGGGCCAGGGGTGGGACCTTCGTCGCGTCGACGCCGCCGGTCGCAGTCTCGGCGGCGACGGCGGTGAGGCCGCCGAGCAGCGCGACGATGAGCACGATCGGCGCTGTGATCGCGGCGAGTCCAGCGGCACCGGCACCGGCGGCGCGGTTCACGTCGCTACCTGTCGGGCGACGCGGTCGGGAGCGTGGGCAGCGGGACGTGCTCGGTGAGCGTTCGAAAGCGCTCGTTGTGCGAGCAGTCGGCGAACGGGCCGAGCGGTGAGAGCAGCTCGCGCAGGCACGGGTCGAGATGGTCGCGGATCCACACCGACATCCCGACCCCTGCCTCGGGCGCGAGCTGCGTCCACGCGCGCCGCAATGCCTCGAAGCGGAACACCGCTTCCGGGTGCTCCCACCACCGCGGGCACCACTTGATCTCGCCGCGCAGGGGCCGGGCGATGACCGCGGCGACGTGCCGATGAACCCAGCCGATCAGCCTGTCGGCGTCGATCCCCGTGTCCTCATCAGCAACGTCGTCTTGGGAGATGTCGTCGTCCTGCTCGGTAATCAGCTCGGCTCGACCGTTGATGACACCGTCGAGGAGTTCGCTCTGGTGGGCGCGCCAGCCCTCGAGGACGCCGATGCGGGCCTGCAGCTCGATCAACAGTCGGCTCGCCGCGGTCGGGTCGTCGGTCACGACGCCTCGCCTCCCCGGGTCGATGTCCCGGCGCTGGTCGTGAACGGGTTGTCCAGCCCGAGCGCTTCCTGTGCGGCGGCCCGGAGTTCGGCGAGGGCGACCGTTGAGTAGGTGCGGATGTCGACGGCGTCGTCTTCCTGGTACCAGGGCTGCAGCTCGCCCAGCCCGGCTCGCCGTCCGGTCGCAAGCAGCACGGCCTGGGAGCGGGGCAGGGCGCGCAGGACCGACACCGGCAGGACGGGTTCGCGGGTCGTCGAGTACTGCCGGCTGGGGCCGCGTGACCGGTCGTAGCTGGTGGACATCTTCTCGACATCGTGGTCACCGACGAGCCCGGAAAGTCGGCGCAGGAACTCGTGGTCATCGACACCGGCTCCGACGAGCTTGACGGTGGCTGCAGACCAGAGCGCGTCCATGCCCTGGTTGCCCCAGACCCCGACGCCCTGCTGGTAGCTCTGCAGCATCGTGATCACCTGGATCCCCCGGGAGCCGAAGTGGCTGTAGAGCTGGGGGAGGGTCTTGATCGGGCAGATGTTCGCCGCCTCGTCGAGCACGGCGACGACGGGTGGGTCGAGCCGCCCGCCGCGGGCCTGCGCAGACAGCTCGGCGACCTCCAGGATGCGGTCGACGAGAGCGGCGACGACCGGTGCCGCGGTGCCGGCACCCTCCTTCGACAGCAGGTGCATTGTCACCGGCCCAATAGGGGCCTCGGCCAGCAGTTGCCAGGGGTCGAGTTCAAGGAGGCGCTGCGGGTCTCTGGGTGGTGTCCGCCAGGTCTCCGGTGGGGTGATCCAGCGCAGGATCCGCTCGGAGGTGAGGGCTTTGGTCGCCGTGCGGGCGGTCTGGAAGATGCCTTTGGTGGTGACGTCGGCGCCGGCCAGGCTCGCTTCCAGGTCGGCGGCTTCCAGCCCGGCGCCGGCGTTGTCCAGCGCGGTGATGGCGTCGCGGCGTCCGTACTGCAACCAGAGCAGAACGTCGCGCAGGGTCCCGCCGGACAGCGCAGCGGCCAGCAGCGTCCCGACGAGGACCTGCTCGCCTGCCGCGTGGAAGAAGGGGTCGCGCCGGGTGCCGCCGATGGTGCCCATGAAGTGCTCGGCCAGCCGGCTGGCCGCCTCGTAGCGGTGCGCGTCCGGTGCCTCGCGGACTGACCGAAGAGGGTCCCACCACCACCGCTGTTCGGCGTGCGCGATCTGCTGCGGGTCGAACGTCCACACGGCGCCGACCTGGCCTCGGAGGCCGGAGGTCAGCGCCCAGAGGTCGGCCTTGTTCGACGTCGCGACGACCAGCCCGGGGGCCGAGAGCACCGCGGGGACCGCGACGGCGCTGGTCTTGTTGGACCGCGGCCCCATGATGACCAGCGCGACGTCCTCCCAGGACATCCACACGTCGCGTCCGGCGATGCGCACCATGCGGATGCCCCGCTCGGCCGCGGGCACGTCGCCACGCTGGTCGAGCGACGGGCGGAGGTGCCGCGCGCGCCGAGCCGACCCGCGGCCGCTGAGATCGCCGAGGTCGCGGCGGCGCAGCAGCGCACGGCGCGGGTCGCCGAGGCGCCCACCGCGGGTGGCCAGAACGACAGCTCCGGCGACGGCAGCGAGCTCGACGCCGACGAGAGCGGCCAGGGCCGTGACGAACGTGGTCGTCGACGCGGCGGGTGAGAGGGCGACGTCGATGCCGTCACGGGCCACCCGTAGGGGCAGGTCGAACGACAGGGCGGGCACCGGCCCCGGACCCGCGGAGACCGCCGCGGCCACCCAGACGTCCAAGGCGGCGATCCCGGCGGTCGCGATGGCGCCCAGGAGGAGCAGCGGCGCGGCGGCGTCGCGCATGATCGACGAGCTCGGGTTGCTCATGGCCGGTGCCCGGCCGGGGGAGCGGACGTGGCGGGGCGCCGGAAGGCGCCGTCGGTGTCGTAGAGCACTTGCTCGGTGGGAGTGAGGGTGAGCGCGACCGGCAGTCCCATGCGCTCACCGGACTTGATCAGATACTTGCCCCGGCCGGGGTGCAGACGTCCCGAGTGCCAGGTCGGCGGGGCCGCCCAGGACGTGATGAGGGAGGCCTCCCCGTCGGTCAGCGAGGTGATGCGGCGCAGCCCGTCGAGTTCCTTGTCGGCCATGCCGCCCAGCAACAGGATCCCGTTGCGCGACGCCATGCCGCGGGCTTTGGCGCGGTCGGCCTCGGTGGGCAGGGCTTCCAGGTCGTCGAGGGAGTGGGTGACCTGGAACGACACGACGCCGCGGTGCCGGTTGAGCCGGGTGATCCGGTCGGAGCGCTCGACCAGACCGGGCGCGACTCGCAGGGCGCGCCACAGCTCGTCCTGGACCTGGACGACGTTGCGGCGCAGTCCGAGCGCGTGGGTGGCGTCGATGAGGCTCGCCGACCAGGCCCAGGAACAGAGCATCGCCGCCGCGACCACATCGTCGTTGTCATCATCGAGGGCGGAGATGTCGAGCGACAGTGCGACCGTGTGCGGGTCGGCGACGACGCTGGACGGGCGGTCGAAGATCCCCCGGATCGCGCCCTCGCAGAGCAGGCCGAGCGTGTTCGTGAGCTCGCGGGTCGCGCGCCGGTAATCGGCGTCGTCGCTGCTGGCCGCGATCCGCTGCAGCGGGCCGACGCCGGTGGCCAGGACGTCGAGAACGTCGGGGATCACCGGCTCCGAGCAGCCCCGGCCGTCGACTGCGGTGTCGAGAGCTGCGCCGAGCAGCCGACGTTCGGTGACGTCGACGTCTCCGCGGCGGACGATGGTGATCAGAGCCTCGAGCAGCGACAGCCGGCGTGCCCTGATCGTTTCGTGGAGCCGTTCGCGCACGGCTCCGCTCGACCGGTCGCGGGCGGCGGACAGTGGGCCGGCGTCGAGGGGGTTGAGCGCGTGCAGGCCTCGCCCGATGCGCCAGACCGAGCCGCCCAGCGCCGTGATCAGTGGGGTGTACTCGCCCTTGATGTCTCCCGGGATGACGGCGGTCATGCCGTAGCCGACCAGTCCGGTGATCATGCGTTTGGTGATGGAGCTCTTGCCGATGCCCGGCTGGCCCTGGACCCAGACGCCGGTGTTGGACACCAGCCCCGTCCGTAGCCACTCGGCGGGATCGAGCCCGACCGGCTCCGCGGTGTGCATGTGGCGCCCGATCGGCACGCCGTGCACCGACGCCCCGGAGGACACGGCGAACGGGAACAGCCCGCAGAGCTGGCTGGTGGTGGCGGCGTAGCGGACACCCGCCTCGACATGCGCCGCGCGGCCGCCGCCCCGTACCGGCCATCCCCAGCGGCGGGGGACAGGCCGGTCGCGGAAGCTCAGTGCGGGATCAACGTGGGTGTTCTGCATGGGAGTCTCCTCAGCCTCGGACATGGCGTTCAGCGCCGTGTGCGGTTGCGAGCTGTTTCGGCTGGGTTGATGCCGACGCCGAGGGCGGCGGCGAAGCCCGCCGCCTGCGCGCCGCGCAGGCGGCGGAGCCGGAGCTTGGACTGCCCGGCGCGCTGCTCGAGATCGGCGACCGCCGCGGGAAGGTCGTCGGGGTCGGTGACCGTCGTGGTGAGGTACACGGTGAACCGGCCGACCCCGGCGCCCTCGGCCTCTTCGCGGGCCGACTGGAGGGCGCGGTCGCGGTCGTCGCGTTCGCGCTGGGTCTCGTCACGGCGGGTCCGGGCGGCCCAGGCGCGGCGGATCTGTCCGGAGGTGACCTCGGCCTCGACCTTGGCGGCGGCCTGGTCGGCGGGGTAGGGCTCGTAGAGCCAGGTCACGCGCCGCGGGTACGGGCCCGGGGTCAGGAGCGAGGCGAGGACGCGGGGGGCGACAGCTTGGCGGGGCGCCTCGCGCAACGCCCAGGACACCGAGATGCCCGAGTCGTGGCGGTAGGTGTCCCAGCTCTCCAGTGCGGCCACCGGCCCGGCCTCCGACCAGGCGAGCAGCGCGGCGCGGTCGTCGAGGCGGGTGATCTCGGATCGAGCGGTCGGATCGAACGCGACCCGGATGCGCCCGGTCAGCCAGCTCGTCGTCGCCCGGCCCAGCACGGCGACACCGCAGGCGCCGAGCCCGGTCTCGATGCCGGGCAGCCACCGGCCGACGTCGACCACGGCCGCGAACAGGTCCATGGGTCGGGGGTTGGCGCGGTTCGGGTCGAACACGACAGACAGGCGGGCATCGACCTCGGCCGCCGTCGTCGGCGTGATCGCCACGAGCTCGTCGAGCACCGTTCGCGACAGCGCGGGTGCCCGCGGGTCGAGCGCGGCCGCGACGTGGTCACGCATGGTGGTGCCACCGCTGGGCGCTGTGTCCACGGTGACCGCGACGTGCTGGACGAGCGGCTGGTAGCCGAGGTCGGCGAGGAACACGCCCCAGGACGCGACCCACAGGTCGGTCTGCGCCGCATCGGCGAGGTCGAGACCGATGGGGGAACAGCGCAGGATCGCGGTGAGCGTCCCCGAGTTGCGGTCCCACAGCAGCGCGTGCCGCCCGCCGCGCCCGTCGTCGACATCGAGGGGGACCAGCGGGGCGAGGACACCGGGCAGGTCGTATGCGCGTGGGTGATCGGTGAGGACCCCTGCCGACAGCTCGGTCCACCCGCCGGCGCGGGCCCGGCTGAACCGGAACCGTCGCGTCAGGGCCTCTGCTGCGGTGACGCCGCCGACGCGGACCACGACCGCGCCGATGACGACGGCGCCGATCCCGGCCAGTGGCAGCGCGGCACGAGGCACCGTCGAGATCGCCAGAACGGGTGCGAGGACGGCGAGGAACACCGCGACCGTCGCTGAGGTCGACAGTGACCCGATTCCCCAGCCGCGTTCGGGGCGCCAGTTGCCGTAGAGCCGCGGACCCTCCGTGCGCCCGTCGGAGTGGGCGGTCATGACGGCCCGCCCGATTCCGGGGAGCCCGACGTCATGCCTGTTCCGACCGTCTTGGTGACTTGGGCCGCGAGGACTACAGCACCGGCTACGGAGCCGGCCGCCGCGCCGGCTGCGGCCCCGGTTCCCCCGGAGGCGGCACTCGGGGCGGCGCCTGCCGGTGGTGGAGCGCCGGGTCCGGCCGAGCCGGGCCCGGCAGCGCCGGGTCCGGCCGAGCCGGGCCCGGACGCGTCCAGGTCCGCGGCCCGCTGTACGGCGGGTGTGCGTCCGGATCCCTGGGCGAGGGCGATCGCGCCCGCGGCGCCGATGAACCCGGAGCCGCCCCCGCCCGAGCCGGCGATCTGTGTCCCGGACCAGGAGAAGAACTTCAGCATGATCGGCATCGCGATGACGGCGAGGAGGAGCACCATGATCCCGGCGATCTGGGTGGAGACGTCGCCCGGCGCGTTGGAGTTCGGAGAGGACAGGTAGGAGAACCCGATGTAGTAGATGAACGCCGCGGCCGGCTTGTAGAGGACCATCGCAAGCAGCCAGACGATGAGCTTGTCGAGCCAGCCCCGCGTCGACTTCGTCAGCGACCCGGACGCGGCCAGCGGGAGCATCGCGGCGAGCACGAGCAGCCCGGCCTGGCGCATCGCCATCAACAGCCACTGGACCAGCGACAGGATCGCGGCGAGGACCGCCACGATCAACGTGACGAACATGTTGTCACCGGGCGCGGTCAGAGCGTCGACCATGAACAACGCGAAGTTGTTCGCGGCGTCGGCCAGCAGTTGTACGGCCAGCGCGTCACCGGCCTGCAGAGCCAGGTGCAGCGTGGTGAGCCCGAGCGCGGACACCACAGCGAAGCGAAACAGCCCGGAGGCGACCATGATCAGCGGCTCGGCCTTGCGGGACAGGATCAGCCGGATCGCCTGGACCAGCACCGAGCCGACCAGGACCGCGCCGACCACCCAACTCGTCGCGCCCTGCGCGGCGATGACCGCGGAGTCGCGGGGATCGACGCTGTCGGTGGTCGCCCACCACGTCGAGGTGGAGACGACCAGGTCCGCCGCGCCCTGGGCGACGGTGGCGACCAGCCCATCAAGGACGCCCCCGACGGCCTGGCCCGCCTTGCAGCCGAGGTCGAACGTCCCGCACTCCTCCTGCGCCTGGGCCAGGACCGTGATCACGGCAGGGCCCCGAGCAGGACGTAGCCGGTGGTGTCCAGGTGCAGGGACGGACGCGGTGTCGGGACGCGAAGTCGCCAGTCCCCGTCGTCCCACCGAAGCGTCAGGTCGACTCGGGCCAGGCCACCGGCGTTACGGGCCTGCTCGGTATCGGCGAGCAGCGACACCACGACATAGTCGCCACGCGGATCACCGGCGATGATCCGGTAGTGCATCGACCGCGCGGCCGTCGCGGGTCCCGCCGCCGCCGAATCCGACGCCGGCAACTCGCCGCGTAGGCGCGCGAGCATGCTGGCCGGGTCACCCCAGGCCTGCTCCACGAGAGTCGCCTCATAGACCCCTGGCCCGGCAGCCGAGCTGACGCGCGGTGCGAGGTTGCTGGCCGCGAGTGCAGCGCCGAGCTCGTCATGGGTGAACCCCGCGGCGCGACCGTCTGCGACAAGTGCCGGGCCGTGGCGTTGGGATACGGCGGCAACCCCACCCGGAACCTGGATCAGGCCCACCACATCCGGTGGCGCGACCACCTCGGCCTGGTCGGTCGGTGCGGACAGCGCCAGGCCGAGCACCAGCAAGGAGGTCGTCAGGCCGGCCGCGGCGAGAGCGTGACGTCGACGGCGGGATCGGCGGTCGTCGGTAGCAAGCGCGAGGCTCATCGTCGCGTCCGCCTATACCTGGAACGCGCCGACGATGACGGCCGCGACGGAGGCCAATGCGAGCCCGCCCAGGATCCACGCTGATCCCACGAGCCCTTCGTAGGCGGTCGCGGAGCGGTTCCGACGCCCGATGATGATCATTACTGCGCAGACCAGGAGGCCGAGCACGCCGGAGAACAGGACTCCCCATTTCAGCCAGCCCAGGATCTGGTTGGCGAAGTCGCCGAGTCCGGGCGGCACGGTGGCATCGGGATTCGGCGGTGCGACGGCCAGCCAGACGGCGGTCCGACTGAGTAGGTTGATCTTCACGGGGAGGGTTCCCTTCGGCTGGATGACACGTGGCGTGGCGTCGTACGGCCGGCTGCTGTCGCCGTCGGCCGGGGGCCTGCGTGGAGTGCGGCCGTCAGTTCCCCGATGGCGCGGGCGTATCCGCGCGCGGCGCGGGGCATCTCGTTCATCGGTCGACCGAAGATCTGGCGGACGGCGTCGAGCGGTGTCGCGGATGCGCGCCAGAACCCAACGTGTGGCAGCAACACCACTGCGGCGGCGTGCGGCTCCAGGAGGCGCAGCCGTGCGAGGAGGGCGCGCGTCGGGCGCGCCCCGTCGACGGCTGTGACCGCGAGGACCGGTCGACGCCCAACCCCGCCGATCAGCTGCGCCGCGCGTCCAGCCCGGATCACGGAGTCGGCGGTGGTCCGGCAGACCAGGACGTCGACAGCGCGCCCAATGAAGACCCCACGGTCCGTGCCGCCCAACGCGACGGCGACCGTCGTCGTCCCCACGCCACCGCCGACCCCGGCCACGGTGGGGCCGTCGGATCGGTGGACGCGACGTGGCAGATGGTCGGGCATCGGATCCCCTGGATCGGCATGAGCTGACGATCAACAGGGTGCGATCACGTCGCGTCCGCGTCGTTCCCCGATGCGTCGGCCACTCCGGGGAACCGCTGGGCACGGCTATCGGCACCACGCACCACTTCGTGGACTCTGGCGCGGGCCGCGTGCAGGGCGCGACCTATGAAATGGGAAGGGAGCAGAGCGGCGGAGCGGCAGTGTGAGTACCGAGGACCGCAGCAAAGTGTCCGTCGGTGTCGATCGAGTCGCTGAGCTCATGCCATTGGCAATGGGTGGGGTTCGAGTCCGAGGACCGAGTTGAACCATAACCCCACCGTCTCGCACGCTGCTGACCTGCGGCTTTAGTGAACCCGTCGCTACCTGACTTCTTCGTCCCGAAGCAATGCTGACCGGAGCCCTGCCTGGTGGTTCGTGCCGCTCAGCGCCTTGCCGACTCCGGCGCCGTCCCACTACAGGGCCGAGTGGTGTACTCGTAGTGGTTGGCCCCTCAGTCGGGCCCTCACAGCGCGTGGGCCGGGCCGGTCGAGCTCATCCGACCCCTACCCGGGTCGTGATCCGTGAACAACGGGCACCTCACGGCGAGGGGGCGTGCGTCCAACTGCTTCGCGCCCCAGACCACGATCGTCAGCGCTGCCGTGGTCGAACTGCTTCGCGGCGAGGATGCGGTCGGCCGGGCCCGCAGCGTGGAGGTCAGGGGTTACGCGGCCGTCGCGCTGCTTGCCGACGCCGAGCGGTCGGCCGGGCAGATCGGCTTCGACGTCGAGGCGCTGGCCCAACTCTCACACGAGAGTACGGATCAGCAGCCGCTTCCAGCGCGCCAGCAACGGCTCTGTGGTCGGATCTCGGTCGTGCAGTGCGTAGGTGAGCCCCACGCCGCGCATGCTGGTGAAGGCCAGGTCGCGCACCTCGGCGAAATCAGGGTGGCTCGACAGGACCGGTCCGTACATCGCGTCCACGACGGTCTCGATCGTGCGCAGCAGCCTGCTCTCGGCGTGGAAGAGTGCCATGCGGAGTTCCGGCTCGGTACGTGCTGCCGTCCACAACTCCATTGCTGCCCAGAAGTAGGGCTGGCGGAACGTCTCCCACAATAGGTCGGTGGCATGTTCGATGCGCTCGGCACCGCTGGCGCGTCCATGCGGAGAGTGGGCGATCCAGTCATCCATCTCCGTCAGACGCTCTCGTGCCAGATGCTGAGCGGCCGCGATCAACAGCTCCTCGCGGGAGGGGAAGTGGTGCAGCAAGCGACCGCGTGTCACACCGGCGCGGGCCTGGATCGTGACGGTGGTGGTACGGCGGTAGCCGTCGCTGACCAAGCCCTCGATCGCTGCGTCGAGGATGAGGGAACGGCTGTCGGCGGTGCGTTGTCTTTGCGTACGCGGCAGACGTCGTTCTGGTGCGGCCACGACGAGACGATAGCCGACGGTGTGCGAGAGACGGGTCGGGTGCGGAGCTGGGACCGCACGCCCTGACTTGGGCGAACCCCTAGTCCTGATCACGCTGCGTCGTAGATCCGCATCGCAGAGGGCCGGTTGGCGGACCGACTACGGACCGAGCGGCCCCCCCGTCGCGCGCATCGCGAGCACGAAGGCGAGGATGGTGGCGAAAGCGATCAGCGCCATGATGACGAGTTGCGGGTCGGAGGTCAGCTCCCGTGACCGGCCTCCCCGCCGTTCGATCTCCGGCATCGGCGGTCCCATCCAGTCCAGCACGTGGAACCGCCGGTCGAACTCCTCGGCGTCGTCGACCCCGGCCAGGAGTTCGCGGGTGGGACCGTTCGCCACGATCCGCCCGTTTGCCAGGACCGCGAGCCGGCCGTCGAGGGCCTTCGCCAGCTCGATGTCGTGGGTGGTGATGAGCATCGTGGCGCCGCTGCGCCGTTGGCTGGTCAGGATGGCCTGGACGGTGCGCGCCGTGGTGGGGGCGTCCAGGCCGAGGTCGACGTCGTCGAGGACGATCAGTGGCCTGCCTCCCACCATCGCGGCGCCCAGGGCGACCCGTCGCCGCATGCGGGCCGAGATCTGTTCGGGTAGCTGGTCGGCGACCGCTTCGAGGCCCAGTGTCTGCAGCCACCAGACCGTGGTCGCGTGGATCGACTCCTCGTCCACGTTCTGCAGGTGCAGCGGCAGGGCGAGGTTCTCGCGCACCGTCTGCGACCCGAACACGGACGGTTCGAACAGGGTGGCCCCGCCCAACAGCACCCCCATCTGAGCGCGCAGCGCCTTCAACGACTTCGGGTCGAGATCCCACACCGATCGTCCGCCGACCAGGACCCGCCCGGTGTCGGGCGGGACCAAACCGACCAGATGGCGGACCAACGTGGTCTTGCCCCCTCCGGAGGGACCCATCAGTACGGTGATCTGACCGGCTGGTATCTCCGCGCGCAACCTCTGGTGGACGACCTCGCCACCGAGCGAGGTCGAGATGTCGTCGAACCGGATGTCGGGTGCTGCGCTGTCGGGCACGAGATGACCTCCGATGGCTTGCATGGCCCACCGACCCCTACGGGCGTTGGGCCGAGTGGGCGCATCCTGCCCCACCCCGTATGGCGCAGTCGAACGATCCATGTCCCCGGGGAATCGACCGTCCAGGTCATACAGTGACGGGATGTAGCCTCCGCGCACGGACGGTCACCAGACCGTCCGACCACTTCGGGAGGTACACATGTCCGCCTATCGATCGATCGTCGTCGGCACGGACGGCTCCGCCACCGCCCTGCGCGCGGTGCAGCGCGCGGCGCAGGTCGCACGGGACGCGCAGGCCCGCCTGGTGATCGTGTCGGCCTACACGCCCGCGAGTCGCGAGGACGTCGAGGACGCCGAGGAGGCTCTGGGTGACGAGTCGTTCCTCGTCCGCGGATCGACGCCGGCGGAGGAGAACCTGCGCGTGGCCGCGGCCGCGGCGACGGAGCTGGGCGTCGAGGAGATCCTCACCCAGGCGGTGGACGGCGCCCCGGTCGACGTCCTGCGCAAGGCGGTCCTCGACCATGACGCGGACCTCCTGGTCGTGGGGAACCGCGGACTGAACACGCTCAGCGGTCGGCTCCTGGGATCGGTCCCGTCGACCGCGGCCCGCACCGCCGGCGCGGACGTCCTCATCGTGCACACGACGAGCTGAGGGGTTCGCGGCCGAGCCGGTGACATCGGCCCGCCCGGGCCATCGATGGCCCGCGGCGCCCGTCCACGTCACCGTCCGCTTCGTGCACACTCCGTTGCGTTGTAGTCCCGGTCACAGTGCAGTGAGGAGAACCCGACGATGACTTCTGCGGTGTCCGAGGCGATCGACGGCGTCCGTGACGTCCTCTCCCGGGCGGGCGAGAGCATCATCGTCGCGGGCAAGCCGGCCCCGGCCGCAGACGGTCGCCTCATCGAGACCTGCGACCCGGCCACCGGAGAGGTCATCGCATCCATCGCCGCGGGAAGCGCGACCGATGTGGACCGTGCCGTCGCCGCGGCGACCCGGGCCATGGGGCCGTGGGGCGACCTCAGCGCCGCGGCTCGGGCCCGGGTGCTCTACGACATCGCGTCGCTGATCGAGGCACACGCCGAGGAGCTGGCAACCCTCGAGACCCTCGACAACGGCAAGCCACTCACCGAGTCGATGTTCCTCGATGTGGGCATCGCCGCCGAGGTGTGGCGGTACTACGCGGGCTGGTGCACGAAGATCGGTGGGCAGACGCTGCCGGTGTCACCGCCGGTCGGCACCTCTTTCGCCTACACGCGCCGCGAGCCGCTCGGCGTCGTCGGGCTGATCGTGCCGTGGAACTTCCCGCTGCTCATCGCGTCCTGGAAGATGGCTCCCGCGCTGGCGGCCGGCAACACCGTGGTGCTCAAGCCCTCGGAGATGACCTCGCTCAGCGCGCTGAGGCTGGTGGAGCTGGCGAACGAGGCCGGCATTCCCCCCGGCGTGGTCAACCTGGTCACCGGCTACGGTCACGAAGCCGGGCAGGCCCTGATCGAGCACCGGGGCGTCGCGAAGATCTCCTTCACCGGCTCGACCGCGACCGGACAGAAGATCGTCACAGCAAGTGCGGCGAGCCTCAAGAAGCTCACCCTCGAGCTGGGGGGCAAGTCCGCCAACATCGTGTTCCCGGATGCGGATCTGCAGGGCGCCGCCCAGGGCGCGCTCACCGGGATCTTCCTCAATCAGGGCCAGGTGTGCTGCGCCGGTTCACGGCTGTACGTGCACCGCAGTGTGCATGACGAGTTGCTCGGTGAGCTCGAGTCCGCTGCGCGGGAGATCCAGCTCGGGCACGGCCTCGCCGACGGGACCGAGATGGGCCCGCTGATCTCGGCAGCCCAGCGCGAGCGGGTGGAGGGCTACCTGCGCTCCGGCGCCGAGCAGGGAGCCACCCTCGTGTGCGGCGGGCAGCGACCCGAGGGCGACCTCGCGACCGGCAACTTCCTGACCCCCGCGATCTTCAGCGACGTCCGGGACGACATGCGCATCTCCCGTGAGGAGATCTTCGGCCCGGTTCTGTCAGTGCTGCCCTTCGACGACGAGGCCGAGGTGGTCCGCCGGGCCAACGACAGCGAGTTCGGCCTCGCCGCCGGGCTGTGGACCTCGGACGTCACCCGGGCACACCGGGTCGCCCACCAGCTGCAGGCGGGCACGGTGTGGATCAACCAGTACAACATGCTCGACCCGGCGGCCCCGTTCGGCGGCTACAAGGCATCGGGCTACGGCCGCGACCTCGGCGAGGAGTCGCTGCTCGGCTTCACCCAGACCAAGTCGGTGTGGGTCAGCCTCGACTGAGGTCGACCCACATCGCCGACGCACACCGTTCCATCACAGGAGGAGAAAGCACATGGGCGTGTTCACCGACGAGTCCGAGGTCTACACCTACCTCGGCGGCATCTTCGAGCTGGCGACCAAGAAGGACGGGCTGTCCGACAAGCTCGCCGGGTCCGGGGTGGTCCTGCGGATCCACTACACCGACCCCGACTCGACCATCACGGTCGACATGCCGAACAAGGAGGTCGAGACCGGCGGTGGCAGCACCAAGGAGCCCAACGTCGAGCTGTTCATGACCGCCGACACCGGCAACCGGTTCTGGCTCGGCAAGGTCAACCTCTCGGTGGCGATGGCACGCGGCACGGTGCGCGCCAAGGGCCCGGTGCCGAAGCTGCTCAAGCTGATCCCCACGGCCAAGGAGCTCTTCCCGGAGTACGAGAAGATGCTCACCGAAGCCGGTCGCGACGACCTCGTCAACGCTTGATCACCCGCGTACCCGTCGAGATCGGAGTGCCACCGTGCTGAGCACGATGCAGAACATGCCTCTCACCGTCGGATCCGTGCTGCGGCACGCGTCCACCGTGCACGGTGGACGCGAGACGATCACCGCCGTCACGCCGGGATCGACCCGGCGGACCAGCTACGCCGAGCTCGGCGAGCGGGCGGCGCGGCTGGCGAACGCGCTGCGCGGGTTCGGTGTCACCGGTGACCAGCGGGTGGCCACGTTCCAGTGGAGCAACCAGGAGCATCTCGACGGGTACGCGGCCATCCCCTCGATGGGCGCGGTGCTGCACACGCTCAACCTGAGGCTGCCCCCACACCAGCTGTCCTACATCGCCAACCACGCCGAGGACGGCGTGCTGATCGTCGACGACACGCTGGTCCCGCTGCTGGCCCGCGCGCTGCCCGACATGACGACGGTGCACACGGTGCTGGTCACCGGCGGCGGAGACCTCGCGCGGTTGGAGGGCCACGGCAAGCAGGTGCTGCGCTACGACGAGGTCCTCGCGGCGCAGTCCCCGGTGTTCGACTGGCCCGAGGTGGACGAGAACTCGGCTGCCGCGATGTGCTACACCTCGGGCACCACCGGCAACCCGAAGGGAGTCGTGTACAGCCACCGCTCCATGTGGCTGCACTCCCAGGCGGCGTGCACCACCAACGCGCTGGGCGTCGGCTACGACGACACGATCCTGGCGATCGTCCCGATGTTCCACGCCAACGCCTGGGGCCTGCCGTACGCCGCGATGATGGCCGGCGCCCAACTGCTGCTGCCGGGCCCGTTCCTGCAGGCCGCGCCGCTGGTGGCGATGATCGAGTCGGAGCGGCCCACGATGTCGGGTGCGGTGCCGACGATCTGGAACGACATCCTCAACCACGTCCGGGCGAACCCGGGACATGACCTCAGTTCGCTCAAGTTCGTGGCGTGCGGCGGCTCCGCGGTGCCGCGCTCGCTGATGCAGGCCTTCGACGAGCTCGGGGTCCGGATCGTGCAGGCCTGGGGCATGACCGAGACCTCACCGCTGGCCTCGGTCGCGCTCCCGCCCGCCACCGCGACCCCCGAGGAGGCGATGCAGCTGCGCGGTACGCAGGGCCGCGTCGTCGCCGGGGTCGAGGCGCGCATCGTCGACGACGAGGGCACGCCGCTGCCGCACGACGGCAAGTCGGTGGGGGAGCTCGAGGTCCGAGGGCCCTGGGTCACCGCCTCCTACTACGGGGACGAGGACCCGGAGAAGTTCCACGAGGGCTGGCTGCGCACCGGCGATGTCGGGCTGATCGATCCGGGCCAGTTCATCACCCTGACCGACCGGGCCAAGGACGTGATCAAGTCCGGCGGCGAGTGGATCTCGTCGGTCGAACTGGAGAACGAGCTGATCGGCCATCCGGACGTCATGACGGCTGCAGTGATCGCGGTGCCGGACGAGAAGTGGCAGGAACGCCCACTGGCCGCGGTCGTACGACGACCCGGGTCGACCGTCACGCCCGCCGAGCTGAACGAATTTCTCTCCGACAAGGTCGCGAAATGGTGGCTTCCAGAGCGATGGAGCTTCATCGACGAGGTGCCGCTGACCGGAACCGGGAAGTACGACAAGAAGGTGCTCCGTAAGCGCTACAGCGACGGGGAGCTTTCCGTGGAGAACATTTCCGGCTGAACTGCTGTCGGCCTTGTGCCGACACGATTCTGGCCCCGAGTCGAACAGGGCTCGGGGGCAGAATCGTGCGTCGACCTCGTTCCGCGCCCTGGATCAGCGGGCCCGCTCGCGGCGGCGGCCGGCCAGGTGTCCGGCGACCGCTCCGACGACCACGGCGGCCCCGGCCGCGGAGACGATCTGCGCGAGGTCGAGACCGCCCCCGGCGGGCGGGAACCAGAAGATCAGCGGGAGTACGAGCAGGAAGCTGCCGAGTGCTGCGCAGGCTCCGTGCACAGGGGTGAGTTCCGCATCGCCCACCTGGCTGCCCGCCGCGGCGAAGGCGACCACCGAGACCAGCAGCAGCCAGAACTGGCCCACCACCGGCAGGTAGGCCTGGGCGATCGGGGTCATCAGCCCGCCGAGGAGCAGGACCGACAGACCCGTGGACGCCGCTCTGACGGCCGTCGCTACGTCCACGAGGACGGGGGCTGGACCTCGCGCCGACGCGCCGCCTGCTGAGTTGCTCATCACAGGAAGTCTACAGTGGGTGGTCCCCAGTTCCCGCCGGGCCGGCCACCGGACGGCACCACGGTTCGGAGGAACAGATGGCTCCTCGCCACCCGACCGACGAGCAGGCGCCACCCGATCCGGCCGTGAGCGTCGACCGTGTCGAGCTCGCCCGGCTGTTCCTGTCGGCGACCGAACCGACCGAGGTCCTCGACGCTGTGGCCCGGGCGGTGTGCGCGCGGACCGCGTTCCGACGGTCGGTGATCATGGCTGTCGACCCGGTCCGGGGGGTGGTGCATGGTCGTGCGGGCTTCGGCGTCGACCCCACGAAGGTCGCCGCCTGCGGCGGACCGGTGGGGGACTACCGGGTGATCTCGAAGCTGAGCGGTTCGGCTGTGCCCCTGGTGGTACTCGCCTCCGACGTGGCCGACATGGTGCCTGGACAGTGTCTGCGGCTCTTCGAGGTGCACGGCCCGATCGCCGTCCAGCTGCTGTGCAGCGACCGGCTGGGGCTGCTCGGGGTCGTATTCTGCGATCACGGCACGACGTCGGACTTCCGGCCGAGTGCGGCGGACCTCGCGACGCTCACCGAGCTGTCCGAGGTCGCTGCCTTGGCGTTCCAGCAGGCGCTGCTGCTCCGACGATCGGTCTCGTTGCAGGAGCTGCGCGAGCGGTCCAGGATCGCCGCCGCGCTGCACGACGGGGTCACCCAGCAGCTGTTCGCCGCCACTCTGGAGGTCGAGGAGCTTCGCGCAGGCGGGGCACTGGACGAGCAGGCGACCGTCGGTCTGGAGCGGCTGGCGGACCGTCTCGGTACCGCCTTGCAGCAACTGCGGGTGGCGTTGGTCGAGATCGCCAGCGGGGGAGTGCCCTACGACCGCGGGACGCAGGAAGGCGACCAGGCGGTGGCGACCAGGATCCGCAGCGTGCTCGCCCGGGTCGGGGCCGGTGGCGGGCCGACCCCGGACCTGGACGTGACCGGCGAAGGGCCAGAGCCCGACGCCGTGTCGGCGGACCTGCTCGTCCGGGCGGTGCGGGAGGGTGCGGCGAACGCCGGGCACCACGGGCACGCCACCCAGATCGCGGTGCACCTGCGCCGGGGCGGATCGTGGTGGACCGTGGAGATCGACGATGACGGTTCGGGCGATGCCGTCGATGTTCGGCGGGTTCTGAGCGGGCACAAGAACAACTCGTTCGGCCTTCCGAGTCTGGCGAAGGAATGCGCGCGGGTCGGTGGACGGATCTGGGTGAGTGACGCGCCGCGCCTACACGGCCTGCGACTCGGCGTGGCCGTTCCCTTGAACGCCCGCTGACGGGGGTCGACCGGTCGACCCCCCGATCGGGGGGACTTCATTCCCCCCGGTTGTCGGCGTATCCCCCCCATTCCTCAGCCGTTAGCCAGATAACACGATCGTAAGCTGCATCACGCGGGCGATTTCATCGCACACGTCTGACGGTTGCCACTGTCGACTGCTGCTGCCCTGACGCCGCTCGATGTGACCCAGCTGTGATCGACCAGGAAGGAACCGACCGTGAGTTCGCCGACAGCAGTCCCGATTCCCAAGGACTCGACCAGACGTCTACCCAGGGTGTCCAAACCGCTCAAGGGTCTCGAGGGGCCGCTGGTCCAGGCCGGCGAGATGACGCGGCTCATGTTCCAGGTCCTCTGGATGGCGGTGCGCCACCCGATCGGGTATTGGTCCGAGGTCAAGGACCAGATGTTCGACATCCTGAAGCTCTGCTGGATCCCGATGGCGGTGTCCACAACCGCGTTCGGCCTGGGTGCGCCGGGCCTTCAGGGCGGCAACATCTTCAACCTCTTCGGGATCCCCGAGCGACTCGGATCCTTCTTCGTCATGGCGAGTGTCCGGGAGTTCGCTCCCTGGGTGAACGCCATGGTCGTCGCCGGCGTGGTGGGTACGGCGATCACCGCCGACCTCGGTGCTCGGCGCATCCGCGAGGAGATCGACGCCATGGAGGTCCTCGGCGTCGACCCGATCCGCACCCTCGTGCTGCCGCGGGTGATCGCGCTGTTCATCATGACCGGCCTGCTCGACCTGGTGGCCATCCTGTTCGGCCTGCTCGGTGGCTACATCGCGGCGGTACCCATCCTCGGTGCCAACCCGGCTGCCTTCGCCGACAGCCTCTTCGCCAACCTCTCCGCCACCGACGTGTGGGGCAGCGTGGTCAAGACCGCGCTGTTCGGCCTGATCATCGGCGTCGTCTGCTGCTACAAGGGCCTCAAGGCGAGCGGCGGTCCGATCGGTGTCGGCAGCGCGGTCAACCAGGCGGTCGTCATCGCGTTCGCAGCGATCTGGATCTTCAACATGGTGTTCACGACGATCCTGCTCGGTCTGAACCCCGACATCCAGGTCTACAAGTAGAGGAGCGCATGACATGACCAGCATGATGGATCGTCCCGGTCCCGTCGGCCCGCCTC
This sequence comes from Pseudonocardia petroleophila, assembly GCF_014235185.1. NCBI lineage: Bacteria > Bacillati > Actinomycetota > Actinomycetes > Pseudonocardiales > Pseudonocardiaceae > Pseudonocardia > Pseudonocardia petroleophila. The sequence goes on from NZ_CP060131.1 coordinate 3,676,226, forward strand.
CCGGTCCTCCGAAGAAGCTCGGCCCGAAAATCACGTTCGGTGAGCAGAAGGTCAAGGAGGCCTTCACCACCGGTGGGCAGATCGCCAAGTTCTCCGGCCGGATCATCCGGGACCTGCCCGACGTGCGGCACTACGCCTCCGAGGTCTTCCGGCAGTCCGGCATCCTCATCCTCTCCAGCGGCCTGATCATCTGGCTGATGATGTTCGTCATCGGCTACCAGTGCGGTCTGGAGGCGAACTACACCCTCAAGCAGATCGGCGCCCCGCTCTACTCGGGCATCTTCTCCGCCTGGTGCGCGATCCGGGAGATGGGTCCCTACATGTGGGGCTACATCCTGGCGGCGAAGGTCGGTTGCGGCCTGGTCGCGGAGCTCGGGTCGATGCGGATCTCCGACGAGATCGACGCCATGGAGGTGATGGGGGTCCGCTCGCGGAGCTACCTCGTGGGCACTCGCATCATCGCCACCTGGATCGCGATGCCGTTCCTCTACGTCGTCGGCCTCGGCATCATGTACATCGCCGAGTACCTGACCGTCGTCATCCAGCTCGGCGGGGTGTCGGCCGGTGGCTACTCGTTCATCTTCTGGCTCTACCAGAACCCTCTCGACTTCGTCTACTCGCTGTCGAAAGTCATGGCGATGGGCACAGTGATCATCTTCGTCGGCTGCTACTACGGCTACAACGCCAGCGGTGGCCCGGTCGGCGTGGGACGAAACACCGCGAAGTCGATGATGCTCAACATGGTTCTGATCCATGTCGTCGGCGTTCTCGGCACCCAGCTGTTCTGGGGTCTGTCCGCGAACGCACCGATCGCCAACTAGTCCATCACGTCGGGGCGCTGTCGCCCCATCCCCGGAGGTCTCCGATGTCCCCCCGAGCCGAACCAGTCGGTGTCCACCCGCCAGCAGGCCGTCACGGCCAGCGCGGGCGGGACGTCGGTGCCGCCGGGCCGGCGCCCATGTCGGTGCGCAACCTGCACAAGGCCTTCGGGTCCTTCAAGATCCTCCGGGGCCTCGACCTGGAGTTCCACGACAACGCGATCACGACGATCCTCGGGCCGTCCGGTACCGGGAAGAGCGTCCTGATCAAGCACCTGGTCGGGCTCCTGGAGCCCGACCAGGGCGAGGTCGTGATCTTCGGCCAGGACATGTGGCGGATCACCGAGCGCGAGCGCTACGAGCTGCGCAAGCGCTTCGGCGTGCTGTTCCAGGACGGCGCCCTGTTCGGGTCGATGAACATGTACGACAACACGGCCTTCCCGCTGCGCAAGCACACCGACATGTCCGAGAGCGACATCCGGGAGATTGTGATGTCGAACCTGGTGGAGGTGGGCCTGGAGGCGGCGGTCGGGAAGTTCCCGAGCGAGGTCTCCGGTGGGATGCGCAAGCGCGCCGGCTTCGCCCGCGCACTGGTGATGAACCCCGACATCGTGCTCTTCGACGAGCCGGACTCCGGTCTCGACCCGGTCCGCACCAGCCTGCTCTGCGACCTGATCCTGAAGATCCACGCGGAGCACGGCGGTTGCTACATGATCGTGACCCACGACATCAGATCGGCGAAGAAGGTCAGTGACTACGTCGGCCTGATCTGGCAGGGCAACGTCGTGCACTACGGCGACGCGGCCGGTGCGTTCTCCTCCGAGGACCCGTTCGTCCGCCAGTTCCTCGCTGGCGAGTCCGCCGGACCCCTGGGGATGGACTGACGTGCAGCGGATCCTCACCGCGATGGTGGCCGCAGTACTCGTACTGGCCACCACCGCAGCCGGAGTCATGTCGTTCAACGGCCCCTACCGGGTCACGGTCATGCTCGACAATGCGGCCAACCTTATCGAGGGCAGCCTGATCAAGGTCAACGGCTTCGACGCCGGGACCATCGAGTCGTTGGACGTGGTGGACGGTCGGGCCCAGCTCTCGCTCGTGCTTGATCGAGAGTACGCCCCGCTGCACGACGGCGCCACCGCAGCCATCGTCTGGAAGGCCCTGCTCGGCGAGCGGTTGGTCAACCTGACCGACGGGCCGGTGGGTAACGCGGAGATCCCCTCCGGCGGGATGCTGATGGGCGAGCAGCCCTCCCCGGTCGAGCTCGACACCGTGCTGGCCGCTCTCGACCCGCCGACCCGGGCGACGCTCAACTCGCTGACCCGAAACCTGGACGAGACGCTGAGCGGCAGCGAGGCCGATCTCAACGCCACGTTGCGCACCGCGGGCCCGGCGATCGGAGCCCTCGGTGACGTGTTGCGCGGCCTCGGAACCGACGGTGAGGCCGTGCGCCAGCTGGTCACCCGGCTCAACGAGACGATGACGATCCTGGCTCGCCGTGATGGCGACGTGTCCCGTGTGGTCGACCAACTCGGTGGCGCGGTCGACCAGATCGTGGCGCAGCGCGAGGCGCTCGGCGAGAGCCTCCGGGAGCTGCCTCCCACGCTCCGGCAGGCCCGCACCACGCTGGACAGCGTGCCCGGCACGGTCGAGGAGGTGACACCGCTGCTCGGAGCCCTCGCACCGGCCACCGCGCGGCTCCCCGGTGTCGCCGCCGACCTGCGGCCCCTGCTCAGCGATCTCCGACCGGCCATCGCCGATCTCCGGCCGACCCTCGACTCCGCGTCGGAGCTGCTGCAGTTCACCCCCGGTCTGCTCGACAGCGGCACCGCGACGGTGCCCGCCATCGAGGAGACCGTCGCCGGGATCACGCCGGCCCTGGCCTTCCTGCGGCCGTACACGCCCGAGCTGGCCGGCTTCCTGACCAACTGGAACTCGGCGAACGCCAACTTCGACCGCAACGGTCACTACGCGCGCATCTACGTCACAGCGGGCGCGGAGAACGTGAACGTCAACCCGGGCGTGCTGCCTCCGGGTACGACCAAGAACCTGGCGCCGCTGCCCGGTGAGCTGGTCGGCCAGCCCTGGACGGACGCTTTCGGAGAGGGAATGCGATGAAGTTCTCGACTCCCCGCGCACTCGCGGTGGGACTTGTCGCCGCGATCGGGGCCACCGGTGCGATGAGTGGCATGGCCACGGAGAACCCGTCGGCCCGGGGCATGATCGTGGTGGCCGAGTTCGACTCGGCCGGCCCGCTGCTCACGCGCAACGAGGTCAAGGTCGACGGTGTGGTGATCGGCGAGGTGCAGGACACGATCATCGACGGCGACCACGCCGACGTGGTGCTCGACCTCGACCCCTCGGCGCTGCCGCTCTACCGGGACGCGACGGCCACCATCCGGCCGATCAGCCTCCTCGGCGAGCGATACGTGGACCTCGAGCGGGGCACACCCGGTACGGCCGAGATGGCCGCCGGGGACGTCATCCCGCGCCACCGGACCGGTACGAACGTCGACCTCGACGAGATCCTCAACACCGTCGACGAACCGACCGGCGAGTCGCTGGCCTTCCTGGTCACCACGCTCGGTGACGGGCTGCGCGACAACGGTGGCAACGTCGATGCCGCGCTGCAGGCGCTGGCCCCGGCGCTGCGCGACACGGAGGGGCTGACGTCCGTCCTGGAGGACCAGAACGTCCTGCTCGGTTCCCTGGTCGACCAGGTCGAGCCGGTGGCCGGGGCGTTGGCCGCCGACGGGGGCGCGTCGCTGGACCAGCTGGTGGCCTCCGCCGACCGGCTGCTGGCGGCGAGCACTCGTCAACAGGAGGCACTCGACCAGACCCTGGCCGAGCTGCCTGGGGCGCTGCGCTCCGCGCGGACCACCCTGGACGAGCTCGCCGGCACCGCCGAGCAGACGACCCCGACGCTGCGCTCGCTGCGCCCGGTCACCGATGACCTCACGGAGATCTCCGGCGAGCTGCGGACCTTCGCCGACTCGCTCGACCCGGCGCTGGCCCAGGCCGACCCGGTGCTGCAGGAGGCCCGCAAGCTCCTGGAGGAGGCCCAGCCGGTCGCGGCCGACCTGCGCACGGCCTCACCCGACCTGCGCACGGCCTCGTCCTCGGCCCGCCCACTGGTCGAGGACCTCACCGCCAACCTCGACAACGTCCTGAACTTCGTCCGCTACTGGGCACTGACCACCAACGGCTACGACGGGATCTCGCACTACTTCCGGGCGCACATCATCGTCAACCAGGACACGGTGACGAACTTCCTGCCGCAGGCCCTGCCCGTCCCGCCGCTGTTCGGCACCCCGCCGCTGATCGGTGGTGAGCAGCCCGGCAGCGACGTACCCGGCACGTCGACCAGCCCCCCGGCCGGTGGCTCGTTGCTGGAAGCGCCCGGCCCGGACGACGACGGTGCCACCGGACTGACCCCTGAACAGGAGAGTGGCATGCTCGGCTCGCTACTGGGAGGCGGCTCGTGAGACTCCTCCAGAAGGCCTTCAACTCCCGCGGTTCGGCCCTGTTCATCGGTATCACGGTCGTGGTCCTGTTCGTCGCCTCCGTGGTGTTCGCATTCTCGGCGCAGTACGGGATCCCCGGCGCGACCGTGACGATGGTCCGGGCCTCGTTCGACGACGTCGGCGCCCTGCGCCGCGGTGACGACGTCCGGATCGCCAGCGCCCGGGTCGGCACGGTCGACTCCATCGAGTACTCCGAGGCACTGGGCGCGGTCGCCGTGCTGAAGCTGGACGGGGACCGCCCTATCTACCGCGACTCCAGCGCGGCGACCGCATCGGTCGGCGCCCGGTCGGCACTGGGCCAGAAGTTCGTCGACCTCGATCCCGGCAGCGAGAGCGCCGGGCCGCTCGGCGAGGACGAGGTCATCCCCAAGCGCGTCACCCGCGGCGCGCAGGAGGTCAGTGACCTGTTCAACGTGTTCGACCAGCCGACCCGCACGGCACTGGGATCGACGCTGCGCGAGCTCGGCGGCGGCCTCGCCGGCCGATCCGACGACCTGGCCGACGCCTTCCGCACCTCCCCCGACCTGCTTCCCGACCTGGGCACGGTGTCCCGGTCGTTGAGTACCGACGACGGCGCCGACCTGGTCGGCCTGCTGCGGTCGGCCGAGACCCTCGCCGGCCGCTTCGAGGGCCGCGAACAGGAAATCGCCTCCCTCATGACGAACCTCAGCACCACGCTCGACGCCGTCGCTGTGGACGACGCCGCGCCGTTCGAGCAGATCCTGCAGAAGGCTCCGGGAACCCTGCGGGACGTGCGTTCCGCGCTGGACACACTCAACGGCCCGCTCGCGGACACCCGGGTGGCGGTCACCGACCTGCGGCCGGGCGCGGAGGCGCTCGGCCTGGCCACCCCGGATGTGCGGGGCGTGCTGCGTGAAGGCGTCGGACCGCTCGACCGGGTGCCGGGCGTCGCCGACGTGGCGGAGCCTGCGCTGGGAGACCTGACCGCCCTGATGTCCGACGCCCGGCCGCTGACCCCCAGGCTGGTGCAGACGCTGCGGGAGGCCGCGCCACTGCTGGCCGATGCCGCTCCGTTCTCCCCGGAGATCTCGCAGTTCTTCACCAACGCGACGAGCGCGCTCAACGACGGTGACGCGGCGGGCCACTGGCTGCGCTTCTTCCCGATCGTGTCGGCGGAATCGGTGTCCGGTGTGCTGCCGGTCGAGGACCCGACGGTCGCCCGCAACGGGGACCCGGAGCCCGGTGAGCTCGAGACCGACCGCCAGCCGCTCCCGCTGCTGGGGGGCCGGAACTGATGACCGCCACCACGTTCCGCAGCCGCCGGACGCTGTCGCCTGCCGGTATCGGCATCCTGGTCACCATCGTCCTGCTTCTTCTGGGTGTGGCGCTGTTCAGCAAGGCGCAGATCCTCACCTGGCTCAGCCCCGGTGACACGATCCGGGCGAACTTCAGCCAGGACTACCGGATGCGCGCCTACCAGACCCCGGTCAAGATCGCCGGGGTGCCGGTCGGCGTGGTCACCGGGGTCGAGCGCGCGGACGACGGCTCAGCGCTGGTCGAGATGAAGCTCGACCCGGGGGAGAAGGATAAACTCGGCTCCGCTCCGAGCGCCGAGATCCGCGCCACCACCCTGCTCGGCGGCAACTACTACCTGGAGCTCTCTCCCGGCGGCGACCGGGGCGAGCTGCAGGGCGACATCCCGATCGACCGCACCGAGGTACCGGTCGAACTGGACCGGGTGGCGGCGGCACTGCAGCCGGATGCCCTCCTCGGGCTGCAGCGCAGCACCGGCTACCTCGACGACACCCTGTCCCAGGGTGGGTCAGAGGCACTGCAGGATCTCGCGCGGACCGCCCCCGACACCCTCGGTCCGGCCGGCGGGGTGCTGCAGGCCGTGCGCGGCACCCGGCCGGAGGTCGATCTGACCGAGCTCGTTCAGGGACTGGAGTCCGCGTCGCGCGCGCTGTCGGAGAACAACGGCCAGCTCGACGACGTCGTCACCGGGTTGGAGGCGCTCTCCGGCGTGCTCGACCGGCGTGGCGGTGACATCGCCGCGTCCCTGCGCAACACGCCCGAGACGCTGCGCATCGCCAACGCCGGCCTGCGCGACCTCGACGGGACACTGGCCGAGCTGCGGGACACGGCGGGACCGGCGCTACCGGTCGTGGAGGAGCTCGACGAGCTGCTCGAAACGGCCGAGCCCGTCCTGGAGGAGGCCCGACCGGTGGTCGCCGACCTGCGCGGCCTGCTCGTGGACGCCCGCCCGCTGGTCGACGATCTCGTCCCGGCCACGCAGGACCTCACCACCGTGCTGGACAACCTGGAGGGCCCCGTGCTCGACCGGGTGAACGGCCCGGTGCTGGACACCATCAACTCCGGCTTCGACGGGACCGGCCCCTACGAGGGCGGTGGCGGCGACAACCCGTTCTACACCGAGCTGGCCTACATGGTCACCAACCTCGACAGCGCCTCGGCCCTCACCGACGAGAACGGTGCGGTCATCGGCTTCAACCCCGGGGTCAACGGCGGCAGCATCGCTGGGCTGCCCGGCGTCAGCGTCGAGCAGCTGTTCGCCAACCTCGCCCAGTTCCAGGAGATCCAGCGATGAGCACCACGCGCCGCTCACAGGGGCGGCTCGCCCGGATGTGGTCCCACGCACGCAGCGAACCGGGTCTGTTCCGCAACATCGTGATCATGGCCGCGCTGATCGTGCTCGGCCTAGGGGTTGGCGGCTACATCCTGAGCCAGCAGCGGTTCAACCCGCCGTGGCAGAACGACCTGGTCTTTGAAGCCACGTTCGAGGCCACGCCGGCGATCAGTCCCGGCAACGGGCAGGAGGTGCGGATCGCCGGCGTGGCTGTCGGCGACATCCGCGAGGCGCGGGTGTCCGACGACGGTGACGCGGTGCTCACCCTCGCGGTGTCGGCCGACTACCCGGTCTTCGACAACGCGCGGGTCGTCCTGCGACCCAAGAGCCCGCTCAACGAGATGTACGTCGAGGTCAGCCCGGGAGGCCCGCCCGGCGTCCCGCTGGAGGACGGCGCGGTGCTGCCCGTCGGGCAGTCCTCGGAGCCGGTGCAGATCGACGAGGTGACCGGCTACCTGGACGACAACGCCCGCTATGCCCTCACCTCCCTGCTGTCGGAGTCCGACACGGCGCTGGTCAACGCGCCCGCCACGCTGCCCGACGGGTTGCGCGGCGCGGACGCGGTGCTCACCGATCTGCAGCCGGTGGTGGCCGAGCTGGACGCGCGCCGAGACAAGATCGCCCGGCTGGTCACCGCGCTGAGCCAGATCTCCTCGGCGTTGGGCCGCGACGACGAGCGGATCTCACGCCTGGCCGCGAGCCTACAGACGACCCTGACCACCGTGGCCGGGCAGAGTGAGCCGTTGGACGACGCGCTCGCCCAGCTGCCGGACCTCGACGCCCAGCTGCGTGCGGCGACGCAGGGCGTGAGCGAGCTGGCCGGTGAGCTCGATCCTGCGCTGGTCAACCTCCGGGAGGCCACCGAGGTGCTGCCCGGGGCGCTCTCCCGCACGAACGACTCCGTCGAGCGGCTGGACACGACTCTGGACACCCTCACCCCGGTGATCGCGGCGGCCCGACCGGTGGTCGGTGACCTGCGGCCCGTGGTGGGCGACCTGAACGCCAGCCTGGACGACCTGGTGCCCATCTCCGAGCGGCTGGAACCGGTCACCGCGGGCCTGGTCCCGTACCTGACCGACCTACAGGCCTTCGTCTACAACACGAACTCGGTGACCAGCCTGCGCGACGCCAACCGGGGGATCCTGCGCGGCCTGCTGCAGGTGTCGCCGACCACGCTCCCGCTTCCGCTCCAGGGTCTCGCGACCCCGACCCCGCGATAGGTGCCGGACATGCGCATACCTCTGTTCATGGTGCCGATCCTGCGGACCCTCGTCGTCGCGGCATTCGTGGGTCTCTCGGCATTCATCTTCGGATTCCTCTGGCTCAACTCCGGCGGCACCATCCCCGGCATCTCGCAGGCCGGCTACCGCGTGTCGCTGGCGATGGACGACGTGGACAACCTGGTGCCGCAGTCCGACGTCCGGCAGGCCGGTGTCGTGATCGGCCGGGTGCAGACCGTCGAGGTGGAGGACGGCTCCGCGGTCGTCACCCTGGACCTCGACGACGGCGCCGGGCCGCTGCACGAGGGCGTCACGGTGACGATCCGCAACAAGACGCTGGTGGAGGAGTCCTATGCCGACGTCGCCGACGGCTCCGGCGCGGAGATCGCCAGGGACTCGATCCTGCCGCGCAGCGCCGCCCGGTCGAGCGTCCAGCTCGACGACGTGCTGACCAGCCTCGACCAGCCCACCCGGGACGCGCTGGGCCGTACCATCCGATCCGCGGCGGTGGTCACCGACGGGTCCCGCGAGGACATCGCCGACGCCGTGGCCGGGCTCGGCGCGCTGGGTCGTGAGGGCGGCAGCGCCCTCGACGCGCTGGCTGCCCAGTCGCAGGACCTCGTCGAGGTCACCGGCAACACGACCGCCCTGTTGCAGGCGCTCGACACCGGGCAGGGCCGGATCACCGGCCTGGTCCGCGACACCGACCGGATCACCCAGGTGGTGACCGACAACCGGACCGATCTCGAGGCCGTGCTGCGTGAGCTGCCGGGCGTGCTGGACACCGCGCAGAACGCCAGCGGCAGTCTGAAGACGCTCGCCGGCTCGCTGGCCCCGGTGGCGGCGAACCTGGAGGCCGCCGCGCCGGACCTGTCCGCTGCGCTGGCCGAACTGCCGGCGACATCGGCGGACCTCCGGGGTCTGCTGCCCTCGCTCGACACCACTCTCGAACGAGCCCCGGACACCCTGAGCCGGGTGGGCGGCTTCACCGACGTGACCCGGGATCTCATCCCGACGTTGCAGGTCAACCTGTCGGACCTGAACCCGGCTCTGGCCTACCTGCGCCCCTACGGCAAGGACACGGCGCTGTGGTTCGCCGGGCTGTCCCAGACCCTCGGAGTGTCGGCTGACGGGAACGGGACGGCGCTGCGCGCCTTCGTCGTCGTCAACGAGAAGTCGGTGAACCAGCCGCTGAACACCCAGTTCGGTCCGCTGGAGAAGTACAACCCGTACCCCGAGGCGGGCGGCAACTCCGACCCGCAGCGGTCCTTCGAAGGTGAGTACCCGCGGGTCGAGCGGGACCCCGTCCCGGAGAACTGACGGGAAAGACCCACCGACGATGGCCCGGGCACCCCCGGGCCATCGTCATCTGTGTGACGAGGAGGATGGCGCGATGACGGTGACGAGGCCGGCAGGGTGACAGGGCAAGGCGAGCAGGAGCCCGGAGGCGGCGCGACCGGCCGTCGCGGGTCGGGGCCATCGCTTCCTCGGCGGGTGGTGCGGATCGGATGGCGCCGGTGGGTGGCCGGGCTGCTGGTGGTGGGCCTGGTCGGCGCGGTGTTGCTGGGCCTGCTGAGACTCCGCGTCGACACCGGCGTGAACTCCGTCGTCGTGCCCGACGACCCCGCCGCCGTCGCGCTCACCGAGGTCGGGTCGTCGTTCGGCGGTGACCCCGTCGTGGTGCTGCTGGAGTCCGCACAGCCGCGGCAGCTGCTCTCCGGCGACGCGTTGCCCGCCCTGCTCAAGTTGGAGGGGCAGCTGGCCCGCACCCCGGACGTGGCCGCGGTCTACGGCCCGGCCACGGTGCTCAACCAGGTGGCCGGCCGGGCGCAGGAGCTACTCGCCGAGCTGTCGGGCTACCGCGACGGGGTGCGTGCGGCCGCGGCCGAGCGGGTCACCGCCGAGGGCGGGACCGACGCAGCGGCCCAGGCCGCCGCGGCGGCCGCCGTGGCCGAGTTCGACCAGCGCTACGGGACGCTCATCGTGCAGGGGCTGCCCGGCGGACTGCCCACGCTGCGCAACGACGAGTTCGTCAACTCGGTGATCTTCGGCGACGGCGGCGAGCCGCGCCCGCAGTGGAGATTCGTGGTGCCGGAGGCCTCAGCGGTCGCGGTGCTCGTCAGGCCCCGCCAGAATCTGGATCAGGCTGGCGTGGAACGACTGGTCGCCGACGTCCGGGGCGCGGTCACGGCGTCGGGCCTGGACACCGAGCGGGTCACCGTGTCCGGGGTCCCGGCCGTCGCGGCCGCACTGGGCGACCGGGTCCGCACCGAGGTCCCCTTGCTCGGGGGCATCGCCCTACTGGCGGTCGGGGCCTGGTTCCTCGCCGTACGCTGGACAGAGCGGCGACACCGGGTGCTGCCGCTGGCGGCCACCGCGGTGGGCACCGTGATCACCCTGGGGATCTTCGGCTGGGTCGACCGCCCGCTGTCGTTGGGGGTCATCGCCTTCCTGCCGGTACTGATCGGCGTCGGAAGCGACTTCACCACCTACCTCACCACCGGTGCGTCGCGCCGACTGGTGCTGGTCGTCGGAGCGGCCACGGCCGCGAGCTTCGGAGCCCTGGCGGTCAGCCCGATCCCGACCGTGCGTGATCTCGGGGTCACGCTCGCCGTGGGCATCTCCGTCGCCGTAATCACCGGCGTGGCGGTGACCTGGCGGCGGTCGGTCCCCGCCGCGGCGGAGCCGGAACCGGCGCACACGCCGGCGCCGCGGGGCTCAATGCGGACCCGGATCGTCGCCGGAGCCGCCGCCGTGGTGCTCGCCGGGGCGGGCTGGTTCGCACTCGCCGATCTGCCCTTGCGCGCGGACCTGCAGAGTTTCGCCGGAGGCCTGTCCGTCGTCGACGACGCCGAGCACGTCGAGGACCTGCTCGGGTCGAGCGGGGAGTTCACGATCCTGCTGTCCGGCGGTGGAGCGGCGACCCCGGAGGCCCTGGAGTGGATGCGTGCCGCCGAGGAGGCGGTGATCACCGTCGAGGGGGACCGGCTGCGGCCGATCATCTCGCCGCCTGGCCTGCTGGGCTTTCTCGGCGAGACACCGACCGACGGCCAGCTCACCTCGGCGCTGCGGCTACTGCCGCGTTACCTGACCGGTAGCGTGATCAACTCGGATCGCTCGCTCGCAGTCATCACCTTCGGAACCCGGCTCGACGATGCGGAGCAGTTGCTGGACCTGCGGGAGTCCGTGCGTTCGGTGCTCCCGCCGCCTCCAGCGGGCATGCAGGTCGAGCTGACCGGCCTGCCGATGGTGGCCGTGGGGTCCTACGAGACGATCTCCGCGGACCGGTACCTGGCGAACGTGCTGGGAATCGTCGTCGCCGGGCTGGTCCTCGCGCTCGGTCTGCGAAAGCGCTCCGACGCTGCGCTCGCCGTGATCGCAGCCGCGCTGGCGACCGGATGGGGCCTGGCGGCGGTATGGGTCGCCGGAATCGGGCTGACACCGGTCACGATCGCGATCGGGTCGCTCACCGCGGCCGTCGGCTGCGAGTTCACGGTGCTGGCCGCGGAGGCGGCGCGGCGCAACGACCGATCGCTGCACCGCGCGGTGCTGCTCGCGGCCGCCGCGTCGGCCACCGGCTACGCCGTCCTGATGTTCTCCAAGTTGTCGGTGGTGGCCCAGTTCGGGCTGCTGCTCGCGGTGTCGGTGGGTGTCGCGATGGGTTCGGCGGTGTTCGTCGTATGGCTGGCCCGCATCTCGGGGCCGGCCGAGCCGTTGAACACCGTGGACCGTGACCGCCGTCTCGTGGGAGTGAAGTGATGAGCCAGCAGGGCGCGGAAGACGTCGACGTCACAGGAGTGCGGACACCGGATGCGGACGCCACGCCGGAGTCACCGGCGGCCGAGGGGAACAGCTCATCAGGCTCGCCCGAGGTGGCGGGCGAGGGCGGGCCGGCACCGGATGGCGGCGACGACGCCGAACCGGCGCCGGGCGGTACCGCAGACGGTGACGATCCCGCCCTCGACGCCGGCGAGTCCGATGGCGCCGAGCCGCCCGCCCGCACGGGGAGCGCCGGCCCCGGCGAGGCGGAGGACAGCGAGTCTGCGGAGGACAGCGAGTCTGCGGAGGACAGCGAGTCTGCGGAGGACAGCGAGTCTGCGGAGGACAGCGAGTCTGCGGAGGACAGCGAGTCTGCGGACCGCACGGGGACCGGGCCGCATCGGCGCGGGCTCCGGCTGCCCACCACATGGGCCGGTCGCGCGGTCGCCGCTGCCGTGGTCCTGGCTCTCGTGGCCGCCGGTGCGAGCGCGGTGTGGTGGCAGGCTTCCGCGTTGCCCGCCGATGCCGCATACCGGCTCGACGGCCGCACCGTCACCGTCGAACAGCTCGACGAGCGGATCGTCGCGCTCCAGGCGCTCTACGGAGTGCAGGCCCCCGAGGACCCCGCGGCCGCGGACGGTTTCCGGCGGGACGTGGCCAAGTCGGTCGTGCTCAGCGACATCCTCGACCGCGAGGCACTGGCGCGTGGGCTGATCGTCGCCGACAAGCAGGTCGCCGACACTCGCGACCGCTACATCGAGGAACAGTTCGGCCCCGGCGGCCGGGACGCGTTCGTGCGGGCGCTGGGCAACGTCGGCACCTCGGAGCAGGCGGTACTCGACGAGATCCGGCGGCAGATGACGGTCGGGCTGCTGATGCAGGACGTCGTCGGCCCGATCACCGTGACCGACGAGGAGTTGCGCGCCGCCTACGCCGAGCGGCAGAACACCCTCGGCACCCCCGAACGACGGACGCTGCGCAACATCGTCGTGGAGTCCGAGGAGCAGGCCCGCGCCGCCGCCGACGAGATCCGCGGTGGAGTCGCGTTCGAGCAGGTGGCCGCCGACCGCAGCCGGGACGAGAGCACTCGTGGCGCAGGCGGGCTGCTGGGCGACCTCGCGCGAGACGAGCTGGAGGGGCCGGTGGGCGACGCGGCGTTCGCGGTGGCGCCCGGCGAGCTGTACGGGCCGGTGCAGGGCCAGTTCGGGTGGAACGTCGGGCGGGTGGATGCGCTGACCCCCTTCGTCCCCGCCTCCTTCGAGCAGGTCGCCGACGGGCTGCGGCAGGCCCTGGAGATCGAGCGCAGCCTGGCGATCTGGCAGGACTGGATCGCCCAGCAGGTGCGGGACGCCGACGTGGTCTACGCCGACGACTTCCGCCCGGCCGATCCCGACGCCGCGCCGACGTTCGGGTCGCCGACGCCCGCCGACGGCACGGAGGTGCCACGGTGAGTGTTGTGATCGTCAACCTGGTGGGGACGGTGGTGCTGGGGGCCGCCGTGCTCCTGGTCGGGGTGTGGGGGCGGCGCAACGCCGCGAGCCTGCTGCCGCTGACGTTGACCACCGAGGACCGCCGGCGCAGGGTTGTCGTGTACCGCCGAGGGGCGCTGGCCTGCCAGGTCGCCGGGGTACTCCTGATCTCCGTCGGTGTCATCTCCACCCTGTTGTGAGCGAACCGTGCGTGACGCGCGGGCGAACACCCACCGAGCCGTCTGCCGCGGCCGTCGGACGGCCCGAAGGGAGACGGCGGTGATCAGACCGGCGCAGCGCCAGGCGACGGACCCCGCCCGGATGTATTTCGAGGAGGGTCGGCTCACCGCGGTACTGGTCGATGACCACGAACTCGTGTTGGAGGGGCTGCAGCGGGCGCTCGCCCGGGACGCCATCGATGTCGTCGGCGCTTTTCTCGACGGGGACGGCGCACTGGAGTTCCTGGCCGGTGAGATGGCCGCGCACACCCGGCTCGACCTGGTCGTCGTCGATCTCCGGCTGGGCGGTCGCTCCGGGATCGGTCTGGTCGAGGACGTGATCCGGCTGCGTCCGGACGTCCGGATCGCGATGCTGACCAGTTTCGAGGACCGGGTCGCGGCGGTGGCCGCGGTGCAGGCCGGCGCGAAGGGCTTCTTCCTCAAGGACTCCTCGTGCGGCGAGCTGTCCGCGGGGCTGCGGCGGGTCGCCGAGGGACATCTCGTGATCGACTCGCGACTGGCCCAGGCGGTCCTCGGCGGCGACCCGAACTTCCGGTTCACCGAGCACGAGCTCTCGATCGTGGCGCTGGTCGCCGACGGCATGACCAACCGGCAGATCGGGGAGGAAATGCACCTGTCGTCCTACACGGTCAAGGAGTACCTCTCGCGGGTGATGCGCAAGCTCGGCACGGCGACCCGCGCGGAGACCGTGGTGCGGGCGGTCCGCGAGGGTCTGCTGCCCGAGAAGTACCCGGGACAGAACTGGGAGGACTGAACCGGCGGCGGCCGCGTGTCACTATCCCCGCACGGGCAGGACGAGCCGAGCGATAAGTCCGCCCCCAGAACGTGCGGACAGGGTCAGCGTCCCGCCCATCGACGTCGTCAGCTCGCTGACGATCCACAACCCCAGACCCGCGGTTCCCCGCCTGTCTCCGAGACTCACGTACTTCTGCGTGACCTGGCCGAGCTGATCAGCCGAGAGGCCGGGCCCACGGTCGCGGATCTCCACGACCAGGTCGTCGCGATCCCGGGCGAGGTACACCTCAACCGGTTGGCTCCCGCTGTACCGGGCGGCGTTCCCGGCCAGGTTGCCGATCACGCGGTGCAGCCGCTGCGGGTCGCACCTCACCATGGCGTCGGGGGGGCGGACGACGATCGAGCGGCGTTCCTCGGTCAGGCCCGCGCCGGCGAGAGCGGTCACGGCGAGATCCTGCAGGCGGACGGACCGCTCACGGGCCCTGCCGACCGCCCCACCCCCGGTCAAGGCCACCTCAGCCAGCCCGTCGAGCATGTCCTGCAGGTGCTCGGCGGTCGCGGCGATCAGGTCCAGCGTCGGATCGGGTCCCGGCCGGGTGGCGGCCCGGGCGAGCGCGGTGAGCGAGGACACCGGCGCGCGGAACTCGTGCAGGATCACGCGCAGCCCGTCGAGCCGCGCCTGCTGGGAGTCGAGCAGCCTGCTGCGCAGGTCGCGTTCCTCGGCCAGTGCCTGGTGCTCGGCGATCACCTCGGCGCGGGATTCGGCCACCACGCGGTACTGCCGGTCGAGTCGCCGCACGAACACCCCGGTCAGGGTGGCCACCGCCGCCAGGTAGAAGGTCCACCACAGTCCCGCCGAGACCTGTGTGGCGAACGTCGTCGTGGCCGGGCTGCCGACGACGCAGGCTCCGGTGTACGCGCCGCCCACGAGCAGCGCGAACAGCTCGCCTCGCCGGCTCTCGGTGCGCAGGCTGTTGGCGATGACCACGAGGGGGAGCACCGCGACCGCGAGGCTCACCGCACCGCCGGTCAACGCGGTGGCGAGCAGCGCGAGAACGGCGTCGGTACCCGAGACCACGATCGGCCTCGGTCCGCTCCCGCGGGCCAGCCGGGCGGCGGCGAGCAGCAGCGCGTAGACCGCGGCGACGGCGACCACGGCGAACACGGCGACCAGCGGCGCGCGCACCGCCGGATCGGTCTGCACGGCCAGCACTGCCAGGGTCGCCACCACGCCGATGCGGACCGCGATGACGATCAGGTCGTCCGGGCGGGATCGGGCGGTGTCGCGGTCAGCGAGCATCCGGCACGGCGAGGAAGCGGTGCGAACTCGGCAGAACCGTCGCGAACGCGCCGAGCGTCACCAGGACGAACGCGGCAACGGCATGCCAGGTCCCGCCCACGGCGAAGACCACTGCGACGAACAGCCCGAGCCCGACGAGGACGAACCGGGCCCATCCGCGACCGGACAGCAGGGCAGCGGTCAGCACCACCGTCGACACCGCGGCCAGGATCGCGATCACCGCGGTCGAGGCGACTGCGGGCGGACCACTCACGGCGTCGGGACCCAGCTGCGTGGCGACCCGGTCGGCCTCCGAGTCGACGCTGTTCGCGGCGAGTGAGTCGGCTGCGGCGTAGAGCTCGACGAGTGCGAGTCCGATCCACGCCACAGCGGCGGACCAGAGGGCTCCGGGGATCCGCATGGCGCCCCGGGAGCGGTGCGGGACGGGCCCGCTGGACGATGACATGGCGAAGATCGTAGCGGCCCGCGCGGTTCGTGCGCTGCCGTCGACGCCGCTCGCGGTGGCCCCCTCGGGCCAGCGTTGGCGCGGCCGGCCCGGTGACGCACCGGAAGATCGTTGTGACTATGTGCACAGCATCTCGATGGTGAGGAGTAGTCAATGAAGACCAAGGCAGCAGTGCTCTGGGGCTTGGGCCAGAAGTGGGAGGTCGAGGAGATCGACCTCGATCCGCCCGGTCCCGGCGAGGTCCTGGTCAAGCTGACCGCGAGCGGCCTGTGCCACTCCGACGAGCACCTCGTGACCGGTGACCTCCCGTTCCCGCTGCCCGTGGTGGGCGGGCACGAAGGAGCGGGCACGGTAGTCGAGCTGGGGGCCGGAGTCGAGGACCTGGACGTCGACGACTCGGTCGTCCTGACGTTCCTGCCGTCCTGCGGACGATGCTCGTACTGCGCCCGCGGCATGACGAACCTGTGCGACCTCGGCGGCGCCGTCATGATGGGCCCGCAGCTCGACGGCGGCTACCGCTTCCACGCCCGCGGCGAGGACATCGGCCAGATGTGCCTGCTCGGCACGTTCTCCGAGTACACCGTCGTGCCGGTCGCCTCCATCGTGAAGGTGGACCAGGGCACGTCGCTGGACAAGGCCGCGCTGATCGGGTGCGGCGTCACCACCGGCTACGGCAGCGCGGTGCGCTCGGCCGAGGTACGGGCGGGCGACACGGTCGTCGTGCTCGGGGCCGGCGGCATCGGCATGAACGCCATCCAGGGTGCGCGCATCGCGGGTGCCCGGTACATCGTCGCGGTCGACCCGGTGGAGTACAAGCGCCAGCGGGCCGTCGAGTTCGGTGCCACGCACGTCGCCGAGTCCGCCGACTCCGCGTGGGAGATCGTGAGCGGCCTCACCCGCGGTCAGCTCGCCGACGCCTGCATCGTGACGACCGGTGTCGCCGAAGGAGCGGAGACCGGCGCGGCGCTGGCCCTCGTGGGCAAGCGCGGCCGGGTGGTCATCACCGCGATCGGGCACCCGGAGGAGTCGACGATCACCGCGTCGCTGCTGGAGATGACCCTCTACGAGAAGACGATCAAGGGTGCGCTCTACGGGTCGTCCAACGCCCAGCACGACATCCCCCGGCTGCTGGAGCTCTACAACACCGGCCAGCTCAAGCTCGACGAGCTGATCACGCGCGAGTACCGCCTGGAGGAGATCAACCAGGGCTACGACGACATGCGCGCGGGGCTCAACATCCGCGGCCTCATCCGCTACTGACCGCACCCGAACCGACACACCGCCACGACGAAGGAGACCGGACATGGCCATCGACCGGATCATCGAGCACACCAAGCGCAACGGCTGGGGCAGCCTGTCCCACGACGGTCTCCGCATGGAGTCGTTCTCGATGCGCCTGTTCCGCAAGGGCAACAAGAAGTTCTGGAACCCCGAGGACATCGACTTCTCGCAGGACAAAGCCGACTTCGAGGCGATGACCGAGGACGAGCAGCGGATGACGCTGGTCCTGGCCTCGCAGTTCATGGCCGGTGAGGAGTCCGTGACCCAGGACATGCAGCCCTTCGCACACGCGATGGCAGCCGAGGGCCGGCTCGCCGACGAGGCGTACATCACGCAGTTCGTCTTCGAGGAGGCCAAGCACATGCAGGCCTTCCGGCTGTGGTTCGACGCGATCGGGCAGAGCGCCGACCTGCACAGCCACGTCGAGTACAGCACGGCCTACGACACGATCTTCAAGCAGGAACTGCCGAAGTCGATGTACGCCCTGATGACGGACCCGACCCCGGCCAACCAGGTCCGGGCCTCGGTCACCTACAACCACGTCGTCGAGGGCACCCTGGCGCTCACCGGCTACTACGCCTGGGCGAAGGTGTGTGCGAGCCGGGACATCCTGCCCGGGATGCAACGGCTGGTGAAGCTCATCGGCGACGACGAGCGTCGCCACATGGCCTGGGGCACCTTCACCTGCCGTCGCCATGTCGCGGCCGACGACAAGAACTGGGATGTGGTCGACGAGCGCATGCAGGAGCTCCTGCCGCCCGCCCTGCAGCTCATCGTCGCCCTGTTCGACCAGTTCGAGCTGGAAGGCAAGACGACCCCGTTCGGCATCTCCATCGACGAGATGAGCGACTACGCGCTGGACAAGGTGAACCGGCGGATGGAGTCCATCGAGAGCGCGCGCGGCCGCGACGTCTACGAGATCGACGAGGACTACTCGCCGATGGAGATGGAAGACCACTTCGGCGACGCGGACGAGCGCGAGATCACGGCCGCGCTGGTCGGCGCGAACGTCTGACGACGTCGGCGCCGGGCGCAGTCCACGCGGCGCGCCCGGCGCCGTCCCCCTACCCCCGAGGAGTTCCCGTGGCATTCGTGATCGGCCCGTCGTGCGTCGACGTCATGGACAAGTCGTGCATCGAGGAGTGTCCGGTCGACTGCATCTACGAGGGTGGCCGGATGCTCTACATCCACCCCACGGAATGCATCGACTGCGCTGCCTGCGAACCGGTGTGCCCGGTCGAGGCGATCGTCCCGGCCCAGAAGGTCACGGCGGAGTGGAAGCCCTTCCAGGAGTCCGCGAAGGCGATGTTCGACGAGGTGGGATCGCCCGGCGGCTCCTCCAACGTCGATGTGCTGACCGACACCAGCTTCGTCGCCGGATTCGAGAAGGACGAGGACTGAGGTCCGCGAAGGAGCCACCACCATGCCCGACGACATCGACGTCGACCTGCTGTTGATCGGGGCCGGCCCGGCCGGCCTGTACGGCGCCTACTACGCGGGCTTCCGGGGGCTTCGCACCGCGGTACTCGACGCCCAGCCGCAGCTCGGTGGCCAGGTCAGCGCGATCTACCCCGAGAAGAACATCTACGACATCGCGGGCCTGCCCGCCGTCCAGGGACAGCAGCTGGTCGACGGCCTCGCGAGCCAGGCCGCGCAGTTCGACCCGACCTACGTGCTGGGCGAGCAGGCGGTGGAGCTGGAGCGCTCCGGGCAGCGGTGGACGGTCCGCACGGCCACCGGACGGCGGATCCGCGCCGGGGCGATCGTGATCACCAGCGGGGTGGGCACCGTGACCCCGCGGCCGCTGCCGTGCTCGGCGGAGGGCTTCCTCGACCGCGGGCTGCGCTACTTCGTGCCCCAGCTCGACGTGCTCGACGGCAAGGACGTGGTGGTCGTGGGCGGCGGCGACTCGGCGGTGGACTGGGCACTCGCGGCGTTGCCGCGCGCCACCTCCGTCACCCTGGTGCACCGCCGCACGCAGTTCCGCGCACACGAGCACTCCGTGCAGCTGCTCCGGGACAGCTCCTGCCGGTTGATCCTCGACGCCACGGTGAACGCGGTGCGGGGCAACGGCGCCGTCGACGGGATCGAGGTCCAGGCCAAGGGCGGGGAGCCGGAGGTGATCCGGGCCCAGGTAGTCGTCGCGGCACTGGGCTTCCTGATGAACCTCGGGCCGATCAAGGACTGGGGACTGGAGCTGGAGGGCCGGTCGATCAGAGTCGACACCAGCATGCGCACCAACCTGCCCGGCGTCTATGCAGCAGGCGACGTCACCACCTATCCCGGCAAGGTCAAGTTGATCGCGGTCGGGTTCGGCGAGGTGGCCACCGCGGTCAACAACGCCGCGGTCGATCTCGACCCCGACGCCTCGCTCGCTCCAGGTCACTCCAGCGACGCGGTCCCCGCGGCGGTCTGACGGGCAGGTCATACGTCCCGGCCAACCATGGCCGGGGGACGGGACGGATCCACCCTGCCCCACGCACAGCGGTCGCGCTCCGTGTCGCGGGCCCGCTCTCGCCCGGGGCACTGAGCAGGCGGAGCTGGCAGGTCGGCTTCGGTTACGTGGCCGCGGAGGGCTCCGGTTGATCCTGGCCGAGGAAGCGGGTCACCACGGTCGCGATCTGCTCGGCCACCGCCGAAGCGTCGTGCAGCGGGGACACGACGTGGCTGATGGCGAGCCGGGTGGCCACCTCGGACGCGGTGGCGACGTCGCGCGGGTCGAGGTCGGGCCAGCGTCGCAGCAGGAAGGTGCTCGCCCGGTCACGCGCCGCCTGCACGATCGGCTCGCTCTGCGTGGTGAGCAGGGGGAGGAGCTCCTCACTGCCGCGGCCGGTGAGGATGGCGCGAAGCAGGGGGTCGTCGCTCGCTCGCCGGACCGTCATCCGCACGGCCGCGACCCAGGCCGTGTAGAGGTCCCGCTCGCCGCCCAGGGCCGCCTCCACGCTGTCGAGGAACTGTTCGGTCAGCCGGAGGACCAGGGCGGCGGCCAGCCCTTGTTTGCTGGAGAACTCGTTGTAGAGCGTCTGCCTGCTGATCCCGACCCGGTCGGCGACGTCCTGCAGCCGTAGGCCCCGCCACCCACCGGTGACGAGGAGGCGGGCGGCGACGTCGAGGGCCTCGTCGCGCATGAGTCGGTGGGTCCGCTCGGCGAGGGAACGGGTGACCATGGATCCAGTTTCGACGCTAGAGCCCGCTACGTCAATCTATTGGACACGTTGGCATTCTGCGTCTACCGTCGTGGTACTCACTCGTTCGGAGGTACTCATGGTCCCGCAGATGGTCCGGGCGGCTCGCGAGCGGCTGTCCACGGTGTTGCTGGCGCCGTTGCCGGCTTCCGTCGATGCCGCAGTGCTGCGCGGTGCGGCCCGAGGTCGCGCGGTCGATCTCGCGACCGCGCCGCCCGGCTTGGCGGCCGTTCCCGGTGACCAGGGACTGCCGGTGCTCGGGCGCACGCTCGAGTACATCCGGTACGGCAGTGACTTCACCCGTGCCCGGCACGCCCATTACGGGCCGGTGTCCTGGGCCGGATTCCTGGGCGAGCGCGTGGTGATGGCCGCCGGCCCCGACGCCACCCGTGCGGTGCTGACCAACGCGGACAAGGCCTACTCGCAGGACGGGTGGCGCTACCTGATCGACCGGTTCTTCGGGCGTGGACTGATGCTGCTCGACTTCGACGAGCACCGCGCGCACCGCCGCGTCATGCAGCAGGCCTTCACCGCCGACCGGCTCGCCGGCTACGTCGACCAGACGATTCCGTGCGCCCGCGACACCGTTCCGACCTGGCCCACCGACCGGCCGGTCCGGATCTACCCCGAGCTCAAGCGCCTGACCCTCGACGTCGCGACCAGGGTCTTCATGGACGAGCGCACGGGGCCGGAGACCGAGCGGATCAACCGGGCGTTCGTCGACTGCGTACGCGCGGCGAGCGCTCTGGTGAAGTGGGACGTGCCCGGCACCCGCTGGCGCGCGGGGTTGCGTGGCCGGGCGGTCCTGGAGACCTACTTCGCGGAGAACCTGCCGGGCAAGCGCGCGCAACCGGGGCACGATCTGTTCTCGGCGTTGTGCCAGGCCCGTACACCGGACGGGGAGGCATTCAGCGACACCGACGTCATCAACCACATGATCTTCCTGATGATGGCGGCGCACGACACCTCCACCATCACCAGCGCTGCCGCGGCCTACTACCTCGCGGCGAACCCGCAGTGGCAGGAACGGGCGCGCGAGGAGTCACTCGCCCTGGGTGACGCGCCCCTGGACATGGCCGCCCTGCGCACCTTGCGCACGCTCGATCTGGTGGTCAAGGAGTCGCTGCGGCTCGTCGCCCCCGTCCCGGTCGTCATGCGCCGCACGGTCACCGACACCGCCCTGCTGGGCCACCACATCCCCAGGGGCACGCTGGTACTGGTCGCCGGAGCGGTGAACCACTTCGACCCCGGCTGCTGGACCGACCCCGACACCTTCGACCCGGACAGGTTCGCCGAGCCCCGCCACGAGGACAGGTCGCATCGCGACGCCTGGATCCCGTTCGGGGGTGGCGTGCACAAGTGCATCGGGATGGCGTTCGGGACCCTGGAGGTCACCGCGATCCTGCACGAGATGCTGCGGACGTATCGGTGGAGCGTCGAGCCCGGGTACCGACCCCGCTGGGACAACACCTCGCTGCCCGTCCCGGCCGACGGGCTCCCGGTGCGCCTGACCCGGCTCGCCGCGTGATCGCACAGGGGCTCGCGGGGGCCGACCCGGACGCGGAGCGGACGCTGGTGGAGGTGCTGCTCACCGACCACGGGGCCCCCGGCCCGTACGCCGGGTACCGGCGCCTGCGCGAACGGGCACCGCGGCTGCGGACCGCCGCCGGTCTGCTCGTGCTCAGCGGGTACCGCGACTGCGAGGCGGCGCTGCGCAACCGGGCGCTGGGCAAGATGGACGAGTCGCTGGGCTTCCAACTCGCCGCCGTGCCCGAAGACCTGCGTCGAGAGGCTCTGCGCCGGTTCCGCCGCACCATGCTGTTCCGCAACCCGCCCGACCACACCCGGCTGCGGCGGCTGGTGTCGTCGGTGTTCACCCCCCGGCACGTCGAGGCGCTGCGCCCGGCGGTGGTGCGGCGGATCGACGCGCTGCTCGACGGGTTCGCCGGGCGTGACGTCGTCGACGTCGTCACCGAGCTGGCCCTGCCGTTGCCGGTCGGGGTGATCGGCGACCTGCTGGGTGTCCCGGACGTCGACCTCGCGGTCGCCGCGCCGTGGGTGCGGCACCTGGTCGCCCCGCTGGAGCCCAGCGCCGACATCGCTGCGGTGCAGGCCGCGGTCCGCGCCGAGGATCAGCTCGCCGCCTACGTCGCCGACCTGCTGGCCGAGAAGCGGCGCTGCCCGGGCGACGACCTGCTCAGCCGGCTCGCCACCGCGCGCGGCGAGGACCAGCTCGACGACGACGAGTGCGTCGGAACCGCGATCCTGCTGTTCGCGGCGGGCTTCGAGACCACGACCAACCTGATCGGCAACGGCCTGACGGCGTTGCTCGGGGCACCGGCGCAGGCCGCCCTGCTGCGTGAGCGTCCCGGCCTGGCCGGGTCCGCCGTGGAGGAGATGCTGCGGTTCGACGCCCCGGTGCAGACCGACGGCCGGACGGCACTGGTCGACACTTCGGTCGCGGACATCGAGGTCGCGGCAGGCCAGGTCGTCCTGATGCTGCTCGGCGCCGGCAACCGTGACCCGGCGGTCTACACCGATCCGGAATCCCTGCACATCACCCGCCGTCAGGCCGCGCCCCTCTCGTTCGGCGGCGGCCTGCACTTCTGCCTGGGTGCACCGCTGGCCCGCTTGGAGGCGGTCGAGCTGTTCCCCCGCCTGTTGGCCCGGTTCCCCGAGCTGGCCGCCGCCGGCACCGGGACCTGGCGTCCCGGCCTGTCGTTCCGCGGCCTCGCCCGCCTTCCCGTCGCGCCGGGCCGTCCGGCCTGACGTCCGATCCAGACCCTCCGGAGGAACCATGAGTGCCACCCGATCCCCGTGGATGAACACCGACCTCGACGACTTCCGCGACATGGCCCGCACGTTCTGCGAGAAGGAGCTGGCTCCCCACCAGGACCGCTGGATGGAGCAGAAGCAGGTCGACCGGGAGTTGTGGAACAAGGCGGGGGAGGTCGGCCTGCTGTGCCTGTCGATTCCCGAGGAGTACGGCGGCGGCGGCGGCAACTTCGCGCACGAGGCCGTGCTGATCGAGGAGCAGGCCGCCTGCGGGGACAGCTGCTGGGGAGTGGCCCTGCACAACGCGATCGTGGCGCACTACGTGCTCGCCTACGGGACCGAGGAGCAGAAGCTGGGCTGGCTTCCGAAGCTGGCCAGTGGGGAGTGGGTCGGCGCCATCGCGATGACCGAGCCCGGCACCGGATCCGATCTCCAGAACGTGCAGACGAAGGCGGCCCGTGAGGGCGACGACTACGTGGTGAACGGCGCGAAGACGTTCATCACCAACGGTGGCCAGGCCGACGTGGTCCTCGTGGTGGCCAAGACCGACCCCGCGGCGGGTGCGCAGGGGATCTCGTTGCTCGTCGTGGAGGCCGAGCGCGCGGGCTTCCGCCGCGGGCGGATCCTGGACAAGGTCGGGCTCAAGGGCCAGGACACCGCCGAGCTGTTCTTCGACGACGTCCGCGTCCCGGTCGGGAACCTGCTGGGCGGTACCGAGGGCCAGGGCTTCGTCCAGCTGATGCAGCAGCTTCCCCAGGAGCGGCTGCTGATCGGGATCACCTCGGTGGCCGCGATGGAGATGGCCGTGCGGGAGACCGTTCGCTACACCAAGGATCGCTCGGCGTTCGGCCGTGAGATCTTCTCGTTCCAGAACACCCGATTCACCCTGGCGGAGGCGGCGACGGAGGCCCGGGTGTGCCGGGTGTTCCTCGACGACTGCATCACCAAGCACCTCGCCGGGGAGCTCGACATCCCGACGGTCGCGATGCTCAAGTGGTGGACCAGTGAGCGTGCGATGCGGGTGATCGACGAGTGCGTGCAGCTGCACGGTGGCTACGGCTACATGAGCGAGTACCGGATCGCCCGTGCGTGGACCGACCAGCGGGTGCAGAAGATCTACGGCGGGACCAACGAGATCATGAAGGAGATCATCTCGCGAACGCTCTGACGAGGCCGGACCGATCCGGCACCCGCCCCTGGGTCCGGTACGGTGTCGGCGTCCGAGTGCGGGAGGCGCTGATGTCCGAGGCCGTTGCCGAGGTCTGCTGGCCAGCGGAGTGGCCGAAGCGGTCGATGACCGGACTCGTCCTGCGCTCGGGATTCGTCCTCGGATTCGGTGCGCTGCTGCTCTGGACGGGTGTGGTGAGCATCGGTCGCGACGACGTCGGGTCCGTGATCGGGTCGGTGCTCGTGCTCGCCGGGGTGGCGCTCGTCGGCAATGCGGTGATCGGGATCGTCGCCGCCGCCGCGCACCGTCCGCGGCGGCTGACCGTGGTCCGCGGGCGCTCCGAGCGTTTCGACGAGGACGGGGTCGCCGTACCCGGCGCCCGTGGCGTCGCGGTCGCCTCGGCCGTGGTGGCGGGAGCGGTCGCGCTGACCGCCGCGGCTCTGCTCCTGGCGCCCGGCCCGGCGTGGATCGTGTCGTGCGTCGGGTTGCTCGGCGCCGCCTGGCCGGTCGCGGCCGCGGTCCGCCGGTTGCGCGGGGCCGAGGCGCTGGTCGTCGTGCCGGCCGGGATCGAGTACCGCTCGCCGTCCGGGTCGGTGGCCGTGGACTGGGACACCGTCGTGTCCATCGTGGCCCGATCACCGTACCGCGGGCGTCTGATAGGGGTCGTGACGACCGGATCCGCCATGCGCCGACGTGGGACGGACGGGCCGTGGTCGGCCGAGGAGGTCCCGGCCTGGAGTGGCGGGCTGCCGCTACCGGTCGACCGGCTCGATGCCGACCCGTTGCTGGTTCTCGACCTGCTGAGCCGTGCGCACGCCGATCCGGCACTACGTGCCCGGCTCGGGTCGGAGGCCGGCCCGATGTCCGCCGTGCGCTGAACGCCGTCGGCGTGCGCTCCCCGCGCACGGCCGAACTGCCGATCTGGGCGACGGGCGGTGGCGCATCGCTGACGTGCTGAGCCGATACCGACCGAGTTCGTCGTCGTGCGGGTCAATGCTGCCGACCGGCCCGTTGACGAGCCTGGGGCACCTCCGTACGGTCGGGATGCCGACGCTGGCGGGCTAGCGAGGTGGGACGCGCGCAACACAGGGGCCGGGGCGGAACGGGGTGGGTACACCGATGACCGCAGCCGGGCTCGGTGTGGGGTCGCAGAGCTTCTCGGTGACGGTCGGCGAGCTGGTCGCCGAGCAGGCGCGCAGCGCCCCCGACCAGGTGGCGCTCGAGGAGGCCGGGCGGACCTGGTCCTACCGCGAGCTCGACGACCGGGTCGCGCGGCTGGCCGGGGTGCTGCTGACGTACGGCGTGCGGCACGGGGACCGGGTCGCGGTGCTCGCGGAGAACCGCCACGAGTACCTCGAGCTGGAACTGGCCGCCGGGCGGCTGGGAGCGATCACGGCCTGCCTCAACTGGCGGCTGCTGCCGGCCGAACTGGAGCACTGCATCCGGCTGGTCGAGCCGTCGTTGGTCGTGGTCTCACCCCGGTTCCGGCCCGCACTGGCCGTTGTGGCGCACGGCGTGCGCCACGTCGTGCTGCTCGGCGACGAGCTCGACGGCCTGCTGGCCGCCGCCGGGCCGGTCGCGCCGGGCGCTGCCGGGCGCGTCGACCCCGAGGACGGGCTCACCATCCTCTACACCAGCGGTACGACCGGGCCGCCCAAGGGAGCCCTGATCAGCCACCGCGCGATGATCGCCCGCGCGGGGCTGTTCGCGACGGTCACCGGCGCGACCTGCGAGGACGCCTTCGTGGCCTGGGCGCCGATGTTCCACATGGCGTCCACCGACCAGAGCCTGATCACCCTGATGCTCGGCGGGCGGGTCGTGGTCTGCGACGGGCTGGACCTCGACGCGATCACGGCCGCGCTGGAACACCACCGGCTCAGCTGGCTGGTCGCGATGCCGGGGATGATCGAGCAGTTGCTGGGTGCCCTGACCGGCGAGGACGGGGCGCGCCCGGTGCGTGGGGTCCGGCTGGTCGGGGCGATGGCCGATCTGGTGCCGCGCCGGCAGATCGCGGCACTGACCGCACTGCTGGACTGCCCTTACGCCAACACGTTCGGCTCGACCGAGTGCGGGCTCGCGCCGGCGTCCGCGAACCGGATCGGCGTCGGTGCGGCCCCCGCGACGCTTCCGAAGCGCCAGAGCCCCCTGGGCATGGTCCGGCTGGTGGACGCGGACGACCGGGACGTCCCCGACGGCGCGCCGGGGGAGCTGGCTTTCCGCGGTCCGACGTTGTTCAGCGGGTACTGGTCGGCCCCGCAGGTCAACGCCGAGGACTTCCGGGGCGGCTGGTTCCACACCGGAGACTGCTTCGTCCGCCAGGCCGACGGCGCGCTCGACTTCGTCGACCGGGTCAAGTACATGATCAAGTCAGGTGGGGAGAACATCTACCCCGCCGAGATCGAGCGGCATCTGCTCGCCGACGAGCGGGTCGCCGACGCCGTGGTCGTGCGCCGCGCCGACGAGCGCTGGGGCGAGGTGCCGGTTGCGGTCGTGGCGCGGGCCGACGGTGCCGACCCCTCCGCGGAGGATCTGCTCGGACGGCTGCGCGGGCTGATCGCCGCTTACAAGATCCCCCGAGCCGTCCACTTCGTCGACGAGGCCGACCTGCCGCGCAGCACCACGGGCAAGATCCAGCGCCACGAGGTGGAGCGGCGGCTCTCGGCGGCCGGACCGGCCTGAGCCCGGTACGGAGCGCCCGGGGGAGAGGCGCCGTCACGCCGCACTAGACTGGATCGTGACCGGCTACTCGGCGGACGGAGGGGCGAGCGATGGCGGCAGCGGCCGATCGCGACACCGACCCTGCTGTGCCGCGGCGCCGCCCGGGCCGTCCCCGGTTGACCGAACCGTCGCCGGAGTACCGCAGACGTCTCGAGGAGATCATCGATACCGCCACCGTGGTCTTCCACGAACGCGGATTCGACGCCGGCTCGCTCGACGACGTGGCGGCCGTGCTCGGGTTGAGCAAGGCCAGCCTGTACCACTACGTACGCAGCAAGGCCCAGCTGCTCTACCTGATCTTCGATCGGGCGATCACCCTGTCACTGCACCGTCTGGACGCGATGTCCGGCATCCCTGATCCTCGGGAACGGCTGGCCGCGCTCATCGCTCACCAGGTGCGGATGGTCTCCGAGGAGCCGAGCCTGTTCGCCGTGTTCTTCGACCAGCGTCCGCGACTGGACGACAGCTTCGACGCCGACATCCGGCGCAAGGAGCGGGCCTACGTGCGGCGTATCGCGGAGGTCGTCGAGGCCGCGACCGTGGCGGACGGCCCGACCCGGCTGGACGCCAGGCACGCCGCCCACGCGCTGCTGGGCATGACTAGTTGGGTCTACAAGTGGATGGACCCCGTGCGGGATACACCGGAGGACGTCGCCCGTACGATGATCGGTCTGGTGCTCGGGCCGGGCGTGCCGGCCCCGGAGAGCCGGTTCCCTCTGGACCCGACGCGGTCGGGTCTCGCGGCGTCGGGCTGACGCCGCACGGACCCGGGAGAGCGCCGCATCCGGTTCACCCGGTCGAGAGGACCTCCCGGAGGTAGGGCCCGACCAGTTCGGCGATCTCGCCGGCCACGGTGTCCACGTCGCGGTCGGGCAGCACCACGTGGCTGACCAGCAGCCGGGCCAGCGCGTCGGCGGCCACTGCCACCCGGCGCGGGTCCGCCGCAGGCCGGCGTCGCAGGACGTGGCCGGTGAGGGCCGCGGTGGCTCGGTCGATGATCGGGGCCGAGTCGGTGGTGACCAGGTCGAGCAGGCCGCTCTCCGCTCCGGTGAGCAGGCAGGTGACCATGGGGTCGTCCCGGGCCGCGTTCAGCACGAACCGGCAGCACGTGCGGACCGCCTCCTGCTCGTCGCCGCCCGTTCCCGCGAGGACGGCGGACAGCGCACCGAGGAGCCGGTCGGTACGTCGGAGCACGACCGCGCGGACCAGCGCAGGCTTCGAGCCGAACTCCGCGTAGAGGGTCTGCCGGCTGATGCCCACCGCGACCGCCACGTCGCCCATCCGCAGCGACCCCCAGTCGGATCGGCCGGCGACCTCGGCAGCGGCGTCGATCACGGCCTCGCGCAGCAGGTGGCGCGTGACACCCGGGAACCGATGCTGTCGCTGTGCCATGATGGCAGCCTGACAGATGGTGGCATGCTGTCAAGAAGACGGACACACGGCAACGAAGGGTCCACCGATGACGGAGCTCCCTCCGCGTCCAGCAGACGCGGTACTGCTCGACCCGCACGGGGACCGCTGCTTCGGCTGCGGCCCGGACAACCCGGCCGGGGTCGCGCTGCAGGTCTACCGCGTCGGCGACGAGGTGCTGGCCGACGTGTGCTTCGAGCCGAAGCATGCCGGTGCCCACGGTGTCGTGCACGGGGGAGTGCTGGCGTCGGCCTGCGACGACCTGGTGGCGTTCCTGCTCTACGTGCTGCACCAGCCGGCCGTCACCCGCAGCCTGCAGGTGGAGTACCTCGCACCGGTGCCGGTGGGGGAGCCGCACCGGCTGGTGGGCAGGCTCGTGAGTCGGGACGGCCGCCGGTTGACGATGGCGGCCGAGGGGCGCGCCGCCGACGGCGTGGTGCGGTTCACCGCGCACGCCGTGTTCGTCACGGTGGATCTCGCGCATTTCGAACGGTTCGGCTCGGTCGACGGGGCGGACGCGGTCTCCAGGTTCCGCGCCGCACGACCCGACACGACGATGTCGGACACGAGCCCGCCCGGCCCGTCGGTGCTCGACACGATGGCACGGGGTGCCTGATGGGCGGCTCGATGGTCGCCGGGTACCCGCACCGGATCGGCGGGCACTGCGGGTCCGGGGCGCTGCGTGACCTGCTCGAATGGGCGGGCCTGAGCTATGCCGACGAGCCGATGGGCGAGGGGGCGGTGTTCGGGCTGGGCGGCAGCCTGAGCTTCAGCTATCTGCGTGGCCCCGGCCTCGGGACCCCGTTCTACCTCGTCGGGCGGGGCCCTTCGTTGACCGAGCAGTTCAGTGCGAACCTCGGCATCGCCGAGGAGATGCGCTGCACCGACGATCCGGTGCTGGGCTGGGAGTGGGTGCGCGACGAGCTCGATGCGGGCCGCCCGGTCCTGTGCTGGGCCGAGATGGCCGAGCTGCCCTATCTGCGGGTGAAGATGCGGATGAGCCGCCACGACATCGTCGTCATCGGCTACGACGACGACGCGGGCACGGTCGTCGTGGTGGACAACGACCGCGCGGAGTCGCAGACGATCGGCCGCGACGACCTGGCGCGGGCCCGCTCGGCCGTTGGCTTCCCGATGCCCACCCGGCACACCTGCTTCCGGCTCGGCTTCCCCGACGCGCTCCCGGACCTGCGGATGGCGGTGGCGAGGGCGTGTGCGGAGGCGGTGCACGGGATGTCCGACCCGGTCCCGTCGATGGGTCCGACGGCCGCCGTCGGGGCCGCCGGGGTCGCGGCGTTCGTGGCCGATCTCGATCTCTGGGCCGAGCAGTTCCCGGGGGCTGCGCTGGATCGTGCGCTGTTCAGCCTGCAGGTGTTCGTGGAGAAGGCGGGTACCGGCGGCGGGTTGTTCCGGCGGTTGCAGGCGGATTTCCTGGCCGATGTCGGCGGCTGGCTCGGCGATCCGGTGGTGCTCGAGGCGGCCCAGGTGTACCGGCGGCTCGCCGAGACGTGGTCGCAGACCGCGGCGGCGGCGGTCGGGCCGGCCCCGGCCGTCGATCGCCTCGCGGGCGTGCGCCGCACCGCGGCCGCCCTGCCCGCCCTGGAGTGTGAGGGCGTCGACAGGCTGGCTGCGCTGGCACAGCGGCTGGCGCCCTGACCAGCACTCCCCGGGGCCAGCCCTGGCGCGGGCTCCCTCGTCCAGGGCACGCCACCGCCTCGGGAGGACGGCGCGAACTCGATGCCGTCACCGCGGGCGGGCTCGTCGACAGCCACACTCGGGTCGGTGCCGCCCGCCTCCATCGCCAAGAGTGCGGCTCGGAACTCGGTCACCAGTCGCCGGTGCGGGAGAGGCGCCGTGACATGTCGGCGCCGCGAAGGCTCTGGGAGCCGATGATCGCAGCGGTCGGGGCGGGGTCGCGGCCCTCGTGTAAGCGGACCAGGTCGCGCAAGGCGCCGTGGATGGGGAGCCAGGCCTCGTATTGACGCAGAGGGAGTAGAGGCCGTAGACGGTCTTGGCGGGCAGGAAGTCGTGCGGGAGCGCCGCCGAGGCGATCCCGCCGACCACCAGGTAGAAGATCGCGTCCAGGACCAAGCGGCAGGGGTGTCTCTCCGGCGGCCCGCCCTTGCCGCGGGTGTTGCCCGGGGCGGGTAGTAGCGGCTCGACGACCCGAGACTGCGCGTCGGTCGGCGACAAGGTCGGGTAGAACCCGCAGGCCGCGGGCCTTGTCCCGGTCCTGGTCGGGGCCGTCCCGTTCGGGTGGGCGGAGCATCACGGAGCCCATCAACAGGCCGACGGCTGCGAGTCCACAGACGCTCTCTCAGATGTGCGGGCCGCCGCCCCCGTCGTGTCGCGCAGCTCCCGGTGAGGACGTCTGCGCTGATCCCCCTGTCGGTCCAGGTGACGGGCGCGCCAGGCTGCCGTTACGACCGCAGGTGAGCGACGGGTCGGTGGCGGTTGTGAGAGGAACCGCCGGTTCGCGGTATCGGCAGGCCCGGCGCCTCAGCGTGGAAGACCCGGGTCCTCGTGCAGGTGCTCGGCGACGGAGAGCTGCGGCTCGTAGGGCAACTGCGCCGTGTCGACAGCGGGGCGAACCTTCCGGTCCGGTTAATCGTTAGCTCCGTGGAAAGTGCTTGTGCCTCGGGTCGCCGTACCCAGGACCAGGACAGTGCCCGCTCACCGCTCACCGCCCGGCTTCCACCGGGCCGGGCTCCAGCCCGTCGTCTGCCAGGAAGAGGACCTCCCGGATGGCCCACCACCGCACTGCCGCTACACCGCGACCTGCCCGCCCGCGTGTCGACGTCAGCCGACGGAAGTTCCTCGGTTTCGTCATCGCTGCCCCGACGCTGGTGGTGGCCGCGGAGATGGGGCGCCAGTCGCTCGGGCTGGGCCCGACCGCAGTCGCGAGCCCGCTCGTGTCGCCCCCGCAGGTCCCGGAGGCCTACGATCTGCTCGATCTCCTGCGCGAGACATCCCGCGCGACGGCGAATCTGATCCGTATCACGGTCAACCGCGACAGCACGGTCTCTTTCGAACTCCCCCGCTCGGACAACGGGCAGGGCATCATCACCTCCACTCAGATGATCATCGCGGAGGAGATGGGCCTCGATCCCGACCAGGTGATCGTCACCCTCGCCGATGCCCGCCCGGAGCTGCTGTTCAACCAGATCACCGCCGGGTCGAGCACCACCTTCACCACCTACACCCCGATCCGGGTGGCGGCCGCGATCGCCAACAAGCGGCTGCTCGACGCGGCAGCGGCCCAGCTGGAGCAGGAGGTCAGCCTGCTGACCAGCCGGGCGGGCCTGATCACCAGCACCGTCGGGGCGGTGATCCCGATCGGTGACCTGGCCGAGGTCGCGGGCACCGACGTGACGGAGGAGGTGGAGGTCCTCCTCAAGCCGCGCGAGGAGTTCACGGTCGTCGGGAGGCCGCGCAACAAGTCCGACCAGGTCGCGATGGTGACCGGGGCGAAAAAGTTCGTCACCGACCTGGCCATTCCCGACGCGCTGCCGACCATGGTCTGCCGGGCACCCACGCTCAACGGCACACCGGACGGCGTGGACAACATCGACGAGGTCCGGCGGATGCCGGGCGTCACCGACGTCGAGGTGGTCGGCACGGGCATCGCGGTCCGTGCGCTGACCTTCGGCCAGTGCATCGACGCGATCCAGGTGCTGCGGGCCCGGTGGGGCTCCGGGACCGCCGAGGGCGCCAACGACGACTCGGTGCTCGCCGAGATCAAGGCGGCCGAGCTGCCGCTCGTCGTCCCGGCCGGGGTGGTCGGCGAGAGCCTGGAGAGCGAGCACACGTTCTACTTCCGCAGCGGCGCGTCCCTGGAGACCAACTCCGCCATCGCCGACGTGCGCGACGGGAGGGCCGAGATCTGGGGCCCGGCGAAGAACCCCATCGCCGCGCAGGCCGAGATCGCCAAAGTGATCGGCCTGCCGACGAGCGCGGTCACCTTCCACGTCATCGAGGGCGGTGGCTCGTTCGGCCGCAAGCTGTTCTTCGACGCCGCGCTCGAGGCCGCCGAGATCTCGCAGAAGATGGGCAAGCCCGTCAAGCTGATGTGGCACCGCGCCGACGACTCGCGCGTCGGGCGCGTGCATCCGCTGTGCACCTCGCGGGTGCGCGCCGTTGTCGCCGGGGACACGGTGGTCAGCTTCGAGCAGCGTCACGCCAGCGTAGCGACCGAGACCAACCCGGGTCTCGGCGAGCCGCTGACCGCGGCGGTGTTCAGACTGCCGGCCGCGAATTACACGCTGTCCCAGTCCATCTTCGAGCTGACGCAGGTGACGCACTACAACTTCGGGGTGAGCACCCGGTTGCTCAACGAGGTCGACCTGCGGTTCAACACGCAGTCCACCCGCAACATCTACTCCCCCGACGTCACCGCCGCCCGCGAGCTCATGGTCGACCAGATCGCCGAGCAGATGGGCAAGGACCCCTACGAGTTCCGCCGGGAGTTCCTCAAGTCCGACCGGGCGCGCGGCGTGCTCGACAAGGTCGCCGAGGAGGGCGACTGGGGGAAGTCGATGCCGGAGGGCACCGCCCAGGGGATCGGCTTCCACTTCGAGTACAAGGGCGTGTCGGCCTGCCTCGTCGAGATCGACTGCCGCCCGGAGACGGTGAACCGGCCGATCCGCGAGGGCATCACCGGCCCGCGCGTCACCAAGGTGACCTTCGCGATCGACCCCGGCCTGGCCATCAACCCGCGCGGTATCGAGGCCCAGATGATGGGCGGCATCAACGACGCCATCGCCAACATCCTCACGGCCAGCCTCCACCTGACCGACGGGTACTTCGTCGAGGCGAGCTGGGACAACTACTTCTACACCCGGCAGTGGAACACCCCGATCGAGATGGACATCCACATCGTCGACTCCGGGTTCCCCGAGCCCGGCGGCATCGGCGAGGCCGGCGTGGCCTCCACCGGCGCCGCGGTGGCCAACGCCTACCGGCGGGCCACCGGCATCACCCCGGAGTACTTCCCGATCAACCACAAGGACCCGTTCCCGTACGAGCCCAAGCCGGTCGTGCCGCCCGTCCCGCAGTCGCCGACCGACGGCCTGCAGTTCACCTTCTGAGGAGCGAGACATGCCTACACAGACCTTCAACCTCAACGGCGACTCCGTCACCGTCGAGACCGAGGACGACGTCCGCCTGCTCTGGGTGATCCGCGACCTGCTCGGCGTCACCGGCCCGAAGTACGGCTGCGGCATCAACGTGTGCAAGGCCTGCACCAGCCACATCAACGGCAAGGCCTTCAACCCCTGCTCGGTCACGGTCGGTGACATCGACGCCGACGACGAGATCACCACGATCGAGGGCCTCGCCGACACCGTCGACAGCGACCTGCACCCGATGCAGGAGGCCTGGATCGAGAAGGACGTCGCGCAGTGCGGCTACTGCCAGCCCGGTCAGATCATGGCCGCGGTGGCGAAGGTCCGGCAGTGCGCGGAGGAGGGTCGCAAGCTCGACGACTCGGCGATCGAGGAGATCCGCAACATCTGCCGGTGCGGCACCTACAACCGGATCCGCGAGGCGATCTACGCCGGCGCGGAGAACATGTGAGGAGATCGAATATGAGGGCTCGCAAACAGTTCGTCGTCGCCGCGATCGTCGGCGCCACCGTCGTCGGCGGGGGTGGAGTTGCCATGGCCGGCGTCTCCACCCCTGACGACCTGGGTCAGGGCGTCAACGCCGTCACCACCCTCGTCGAGGATCTGTTGGCCCAGGTGGTCGACGCCGTCGACGCGCCGAGGCCGGAGGGCGCAGACGGTCTGGAGACCGAGCTGCCCGACGTGGACCCCCGCTTCGTCGAAGGCCCGCTCGGCGGCCTGATCAACAATGGTCCGCTGAGGTAGGACGCGGCGCACGCAGATGGCCTGCCTGTCCGGTGGATCCGCCACGCTGCTGGACGCCCCCCGACGCCGTGGCCCTGCGGCTCGGGAGGCGTGGGTCACGGCTGGCTGCGTCGCCGCGGTGAGTCGTCCTGGGCAAGCTCCCGCAGCGCGGCCAGTCCCCGTTCGAGCCCGCGCAGGGCATCGACGTCGATGCGCATGAGCAACCGCCGGCGCCGCTTCTGGCCGGCCGCGGCGATCTGTTCGATGAGGGCGAGGCCCTCGGGGGTGAGGCCCGCGAGCCGGACCCGGCGATCACCGGCGTTCTCGATGCGGTGCACCAGCTTGCGCCCGACCAGCCGATCCACGATGCCGGTGACGGTGGGCAGGGCCACACCGAGGGCGTGGGCGAGATCGCCCTGCGGGAGGGGGCCGTCCGTGTCGAGCAGCAGCAGTACGCGGAGCTGTTGCATGGTCAGGCCACTGTCGAACAGCGGGTCCGGCCCGGCCCGGGTGATCGCACGCCGCAGGACGGCCTCGTGCCGATCGATGGATGCGAGCAGCTCCAACCGTTCGCCGTCCATGATCTGCCCCTCAGTGGCTCAGCGAAATCTCAGCTTCCGATGAAGCTTCGCCCAGCACGTAGTATTCACTGGTCCTCATGACCTGGCTCGCGCGTCTCAGCGTAACCAACCGTGCCGTCGTCGGACTGGTCACGGTGCTCGTCCTGGCGTTCGGCGTGTTCGCGGCCACCTCGCTTCGCCAGGAGCTGCTGCCCTCGCTCGAGCTGCCGGTGCTCACCGTGGTGACCCCATATCCCGGCGCATCACCCGAGTCCGTGGAGCGGCAGGTCACCGACCCGATCGAGACGGCTGTCGACGGCGTCGACGGCCTGATCGGTTCCTCGTCGACGTCTACCGGCAGCAGTTCTGTGATCACCCTGGAGTTCACTTACGGTACCGATATCGACGAGTCCGCCACCGCGGTGGAGCGCGCGGTGGTGGGCATCGCGCTACCCGATGGCGTGACACCGACGGTCAGCGCGATCACCACCGACGCGATCCCGGTGCTGCAGCTCGCGGCATCGTCCGCGCTGGCCGACGACCAGCTCGCGGCGGTGCTGCGCGACGAGGTCCGCCCGCTGCTCGGCGGGCTCGACGGCGTCGGCCAGGTGATGTTGTCGGGCATTGCGGACCCCCGTGTCACGATCGACCTCGACGCCGCGGCCGCGGCCGACCGCGGCGTGTCGCCCGCGTCGATCTCCGAGGTGCTCCAGACCAACGGCGTGCGGGTGCCCGCCGGTGAGTTGACCCCCGACACCGAACCGACGGCGGTCGAGGTCGGCACTCCGATCACGACCGTCGAGCAGCTGAGCGAGCTGTTCGTCGTCCCGGCGGCACCGGGTGCTGCCCCGGTGCGCCTGGGCGACGTCGCCGTCGTCACCGCCGAGCCCGCGCCGGCCACCGGGTACACCCGCACCAACGGTGTGGCGAGCATCGGGATCGGCATCACGAAACTCCCCGATGCCAACACGATCGCGGTGTCCGAGGAAGTCACCGAGGCGCTCGGAGAGGTCGCCGACCTGCTCGGGGGAGCTGCGCAGGACGCCGAGGTCACGGTGGTGTTCGACCAGGCGCCGTTCATCGAGCAGTCGGTCGAGGACCTCACCACCGAGGGTCTGCTGGGCCTGCTGTTCGCCGTGCTGGTAATCCTGGGCTTCCTGCTCTCGGTGCGTGCCACCGTCGTGACAGCGGTGTCGATCCCGCTGTCGGTGCTGCTGGCGCTGATCGTGCTCTACCTCGGCGGCAACACGCTCAACATCCTCACCCTCGGCGCGCTCACCGTCGCCGTCGGGCGCGTCGTCGACGACTCGATCGTCGTCATCGAGAACATCAAGCGCCACATCGGCTACGGCGGCCCGCGGCGCCCGGCGATCCTCACCGCGATCCGTGAGGTGGCCGGCGCGATCACCGCCTCGACGGTCACCACCGTCGCGGTGTTCGCCCCGATCGCCTTCGTCGGCGGTCAGGTCGGCGAACTGTTCCGACCGTTCGCGGTGACCGTCACCGCCGCGCTGCTCGCGTCGCTGATCGTCTCGCTGACGGTGGTGCCCGTGCTGGCGTCGGTGTTCCTGCGCAGCCCGTCCCCACCGGCCCACGCGGAGAGCCGCATCACCGAGGAGCCCACCGCGTTGCAGCGTGGCTACCTGCCGGTGCTCAACGGGGCGCTCGCTCGCCCGGCACTCTCGCTCGCGCTCGCCGTCGCGATCCTGGGTGGGACCGTCGCCCTGGTGCCGCTGCTGGAGACCAACTTCCTGGGCGACTCGGGGGGCGACACCCTCACCGTGACCCAGGAGCTCGATCCCGGCACCGGGCTGCCCCGGGCCGACGCCGCCGCGCGGCAGGTGGAAGACGTCCTCGCCGGCACCGACGACGTCGAGACCTACCAGGTCACGGTCGGCTCCCCGGCCGGTGGCGCCGTGCTGCTCGGCCCACCCGGGGACTTCGAGAGCACGGCGACCCGGTTCTCGGTGACCCTCGCCGAGGATGCCGACGTCGACGCGGTGGCCGCCGACCTGCGCGAGGCGTTCGGTGACCTGACCGACGCGGGTACGTTGACGGTCACCGCCGGGCAGGGCGGATTCGGCACCGACGAGCTCGCCGTCGACGTCCGCGCCCAGGACCCCGAGGCCCTGGCCGAGGCCGCCGCCACGGTGCAGCGGGCCGTCGAGGCCATCCCGGGCGCGAGCGACGTGCGCAACAACCTCTCCGCCGAGCAGACCACGGTGGACGTGGCCGTGGATCGGCGGCTGGCCGCCGAACAGGGGCTCACCGAGGTGGCGGTGGGCCAGGCCGTGGCCACGGCGCTGCGCGGCTCCACCGTCGGCACGGTGACGATCGACGGGGTCGAGCAGGACGTCGTGCTGCGCACCGGTGACGTCCCGGCCGACCTGGCCGCGTTGCGGGCGCTGCCGCTGGGCGCGGTGACCCTCGCCGACGTCGCCACGATCACCGACAAGGCCACGGTG
Source organism: Pseudonocardia petroleophila (assembly GCF_014235185.1). NCBI lineage: Bacteria > Bacillati > Actinomycetota > Actinomycetes > Pseudonocardiales > Pseudonocardiaceae > Pseudonocardia > Pseudonocardia petroleophila. The sequence goes on from NZ_CP060131.1 coordinate 3,713,751, forward strand.
CCGACGATCGTGCGGGCCGACGGCGAACGCAGCGCACAGATCACCGCCCGCCCCGACGCAGACGACCTCGGCACCGTCACCTCCGACCTGCGGGCCGAGCTCGACGAACTCGACCTCCCGGCCGGCGTGACGGCGGAGATCGGTGGGATCAGCGCCGACCAGGAGGATGCGTTCATCCAGCTCGGGCTCGCATTGCTGGCCGCGATCGCCGTGGTCTACCTCGTCATGGTCGTGACGTTCCGCAGCCTGCTGCAGCCCCTGCTGCTGCTCATCGCGATCCCGTTCGCGGCAACCGGGGCGCTCGGCCTGCTGCTGATCACCGGCATACCGCTGGGGGTGCCCGCGCTGATCGGCATGCTGCTGCTCGTCGGGATCGTGGTCACCAACGCGATCGTCCTGATCGATCTGGTCAACCAGTACCGGCGCGACGGACGTCCGGTGCGCGAGGCCCTGGTCGAAGGCTCGCTGCAGCGGCTGCGCCCGATCCTGATGACGGCGGTGGCCACGGTGTTCGCCCTGTTGCCACTGGCGTTGGGTTTCACCGGCGGCGGTGGCGGGTTCATCGCCCAGCCGCTCGCGGTGGTCGTGATAGGCGGCCTGGTCACCTCCACGCTGCTCACCCTCGTCCTGGTGCCGGTGCTCTATCTGCTCGTCGAGCGCCGCGGGGACGGTCGGTCGGCGGCGGAGGACACCGCGGACCAGCGATCCGCGGACCGTGGGCCGGCTGGCGAGTGGCAGACACCAGCGGGGCGGGAGCCTCTTGCCGCAGCGGCGCTGGGCACCGGAGCCGGGGCGACCGCGGGCGCCGCGATGCCGGCGAGCACGGCTATGGTCGCCGAGGGGTTCGCTGCAACGCCCGAGCCGAGGACCTTCGAAGCTGCCCCGGCCGGCCCGGCGCTCTACGGACAGCTCACCGATCGCGACGGGAACCCGCTGGCCGCCGCCGCGGTCGCCGTGTTCGACGGCACGGGTAGCCAGGTCGTCGCCACCTGCTCGGACAGTCGGGGTGGCTACCGCGTCGACCTGTCGGCGGCAGGGGAGTACCTGCTCGTCGGGCAGTCCGGCGGCCGTGAGCCCGCGACCGAGTGGGTCGTGGTCACCGACGACGCCGTCCGTCGCGACCTGGCCGTCGACGGCCCGGCCTGTGTGACCGGCCGGATCCGGTCCGCCACCGCAACGGGGGTGCCCGCGCTGGTCACCGTCGTCGACCTCGCCGGGCAGCGGGTCGCCGGCGGGCGGGCCGACACCGACGGGCGCTACCTGCTCACGCAGGTCCCCGCCGGGGAGCACCGGCTCCTCGCAGCACCCGCCACCGGACCCTCGGCCTCGACGCTGATCCGGGTGCCGCAGACCGGCACCGTCCGCCAGGACATCGACCTCGCCCCGGCCGGCGAGGTGACCGGCACGGTCCGCTCGCGACAGGGCACGCCGATCGGCGGTGCCGTGGCCACCGTCATCGATGCCGACGGCACGATGGTGGCGACCGGTCGCACCGCCGCCGACGGGTCGTTCCGGCTGTCAGGGCTGCCCGAGGGCACCTACACCGTCACAGCCAGCAACGGCCTTCCCGCCACAGGCACCGTCGAGGTGCGCCACGACGGGCCGGTCAGCACGAGCCTGGAGCTCGGGGATCCGGTCATCCCGAGCGAGGCGGAGAACGGTCACGTCACCTGATACCCGGGAGAACAGCATGCCCATGCCCATGACCTATCGCGTACTGCTCGGTCACCGTCCCCCATCAGCCTCGGCCCGCCGGTCGGAGCGGCAGCGCGCACCCCAGCTGCTCGTCGATCAGCACCTCGGTGACCTACACGACGAGCAGCGACACCACCGGCCCACCGCCAGCCCCGCACGGCGTGGACGCGTACGCATCGATCAGCAGCACCCCGTAGACGATGGTGCTGGCTGAGCTCGTCCTGTCCTGTCTGGCGCCGCCACGTCGGTGGTGACCGTCGAGCCGGCGGAGGGCGCCAGAACCTCGCCGAGGTGCTGAGCCGGTGGAGTCACAGGACGTCGTGGCCGCGGCCCGGGTGCGCCGCGACCCCGCTGATGTAGTCGCCGATCGCGCCGCCGCTGTGCCGCTCCAGCGCCTGGTCGAACGAGGCGTCGACCGCCGCGCCGATGGCCGGTCTCGCTCGACCGATGGCGGCGGTGAGCTGGGGCACTCACTCCCGCTGGGGACACCCGGGCACGTGTCCGGCCAGCACGGCATCGGCGAGCCCGCCGATGAGCCGTACGGCCAGCGTGTCCACCGACGATCCGAGCTGCTCGCCCATGGCGAGCACTGCGTCGACCGGGAGGCCCGACGAGACCAGCTCGCGCAGGGAGTTGAGCAGCCGCGGGCTCGGCACCTTGTACCGGCCCGCATCCTGTCGTTCGATCACGCCGATGTCGTGGAGCCGGGTGATGGCGGCGTCGAGGCCGGCCGGACCGGCGAACGGGCTCAGATCCGCCGGGCTGGTCGTGGTCGAGATCTCGTCGCTCCAGAAGCCGGTGACCACCTGCTCGAGACCGGGGACCGCGGTGAGGTCCCGCCCCTGATCCCATGCGGCGATGAGCTCACCGATGTTCTGCACGGTGTGTCCCCGCTCGAGCAGGCGGCCGACGAGCCGGAGCCGGGCCGACCCGGCCGACCCGGCGCGGAGGTGGGAGCAGGCCACGGTCCTGGTACGCGCGGATGTTGCGCACGGTCGTGCCTGCCGTGTGCGCGAGCTCGTCGATGCGGTACTCGCGGCCGTTCATCCGGCGCCCCGCCGGGTGGGCGGTCCGGCTTCCGAGGGTGGCCGGTCGTCGGTGCCGTACCACGCGAAGCCGAGAGACCCCCCGAGGACGCCGAGCAGCTTCCCCGCCAGGAAGCCGCTGATGTTGGTGGTCACCAGCGAGGTCAACGACACGAGGATCACCGCCACCCCGGTGAACTCCCGGTGGCCCGGTGCGAACCAGAGGAACGCGGCGAGCGCGCAGAGCGCGGAGCCGAAGAGGAACCCGGACGCCCCGGCCAATCCGGGCAGCAGCAGCACCGTCACCCGCCCGCCCGGTAGGAAGAGGATCACCAGGCCGGCCGCGGCGGTCAGGATCACCGCCGCCAGCGGGTGCGGGCGCCACCACCGGCGCCACCGGCCCGCTTCAGCGCCCCGGTCGTGCCGACGTCGTGCCGCAGCTGATCGAGACGTCAGAGGCATTCCGGCTGGTCCTGGCCCACCTGTCGGCGCAACCCCCGACAGGGAGAGCTGGTTGACCGTCACCCATGGGGCCGTCGCGCTGATGTCCAGCGCGAGACCGCCCGCGGTGACCGGCACGTCACCGGTAGAGGTTCGGGCTGGGTGGCAGCCTGAGCTTCAGCTATCTGCGTGGCCCCGGCCTCGGGACCCCGTTCTACCTCGTCGGGCGGGGCCCTTCGTTGACCGAGCAGTTCAGTGCGAACCTCGGCATCGCCGAGGAGATGCGCTGCACCGACGATCCGGTGCTGGGCTGGGAGTGGGTGCGCGACGAGCTCGATGCGGGCCGCCCGGTCCTGTGCTGGGCCGAGATGGCCGAGCTGCCCTATCTGCGGGTGAAGATGCGGATGAGCCGCCACGACATCGTCGTCATCGGCTACGACGACGACGCGGGCACGGTCGTCGTGGTGGACAACGACCGCGCGGAGTCGCAGACGATCGGCCGCGACGACCTGGCGCGGGCCCGCTCGGCCGTTGGCTTCCCGATGCCCACCCGGCACACCTGCTTCCGGCTCGGCTTCCCCGACGCGCTCCCGGACCTGCGGATGGCGGTGGCGAGGGCGTGTGCGGAGGCGGTGCACGGGATGTCCGACCCGGTCCCGTCGATGGGTCCGACGGCCGCCGTCGGGGCCGCCGGGGTCGCGGCGTTCGTGGCCGATCTCGATCTCTGGGCCGAGCAGTTCCCGGGGGCTGCGCTGGATCGTGCGCTGTTCAGCCTGCAGGTGTTCGTGGAGAAGGCGGGTACCGGCGGCGGGTTGTTCCGGCGGTTGCAGGCGGATTTCCTGGCCGATGTCGGCGGCTGGCTCGGCGATCCGGTGGTGCTCGAGGCGGCCCAGGTGTACCGGCGGCTCGCCGAGACGTGGTCGCAGACCGCGGCGGCGGCGGTCGGGCCGGCCCCGGCGGTCGACCGCCTCCTCGCCGCGGTGCGCCGCATCGCGGCCGCGCTGCCCGCCCTGGAACTCGACGGGGTGCGGAAGCTGGCCGCGGTGGGACAGCGGCCGGGCCCTGACTGCTCGGTAGCCGCAGCAACCGTTGAACTTTGGCGTGCTGATCTTGTAGTTGATGGTGTTCGGCGGGTGGGTGTTCTGTCGCAGTGTGGTCCATGCCGGGTGTTGGGTCATCCGGGCGAGTTGGACGGTGACGAGGTCGCGTAGCCCGTTGATCGACCATCGGCTTCCGCCGATGTCGGTGCGGGCGTTGAGTTCGCGCATGACTCTTTCCAGCACGCCGCTGCCCAGTCCGGGGCCGCCGAGCCGGGCGAGGTCACGTCGCACCGCAGGCTGTAGGCAGGTGAACACCTGGTCGCGTGCGCCGAGGAGCAGCTCGGTCGCCGCGTGGTGGTGCGCGCCGGCGATCGAGGCACTGAATGCGTCGTAGGTCTGTAGGGCCTGCGAGTGGGTGTGGTGTTCACGGGCGGTGCGGCGCAACAACTCGGCCAGCTCGGCCCGCTTGGCGTTCGCCCAGGGGTGCGGGGCCTTGTCGGCGTAGAGCGCCCACCGCAGCGCCCGGGGCAGGTGCCACCAGCAGCGCTGGATCGGGGTGTCGGGCCAGGTGGTCTCGGCCAGCCGGGTGATCGCGGGCTCGCCGTCGACCACGACGATGACCGGGGCGTCCAGGGCGGCCAGTTGCTCGCGCATCGCCGCCCAGGGCTGATCGACGGTGACACCGAGCAGGACGGTGTGGGCGCGTCGTCGTCGGGTGGGCCCGGGTCGCGCGGTCAGGCCCAACGCGATGTTGCAGGCGATCCCCAACCGCCGCGGCCCGGCGCGCATCCCGGTGCCGTCCAGGATGACCACCGCGGCGGGGGCTGGGCTGTCGATCAGCTCGGCCACGCCGATCCCGTCCAGCAGTGGTGCCACGTCGGCCACTGCGTGATGAGCGCGTCCGGTCGAGGCCGGCGCTCCGAACGATCGGGCGACCTGCGCGGCGCGGGCGAAGGACATCTGGCCGGCCAACTCGGCCAGGTCCACAGCGAGCCGGTCGGTGCGGCGGCGGCCGGACAGACCCAGCATCAGCAGCAACGGTGCAAAGACCCGGCCGCAGGCCCGGCAGCCGACGTTCGCCAGGTGCAGACGCACCACTCCGACCGCGATGTCGATCCGCCGCGGCCGTGATCGTTTGCCCTTGCGAGCGAAGTCCTGCATCACCCCGCACCCGGGACAGGCGAGCGGCGCCGGAAGATCACGCACCGGAAGCCAACGCGGCCCACAGACCCGGTCGATCAACCGGTCCTGAGCCTGTTCGAGCGCGGCAGCCAGGGCCGCCGCGGGAACATCGTCGCGCATCGCCACCGCCCATGTCTCGAGCTGGGACCAGGTCAACGATCCATCGAGCTCCGGTAGCTCGGTGCTCGACAGTAGCCACAGCCACGGTGATTCCTCACGACGAAGGGCACCCACCCTTCACCGCAAGATCACGAAAGTTCAACGCTGCCGGACGCTACCGACTGCTCACCCCTGTCGCTGGGTCTTCTTGTCCAGGAACCGGTCGGCGTGGAAGAAGTTCCCCTCGGGGCGCAGCGCGCGCAGCTGCTGCTCCACCGCGTCGACCATCGCCGGTGGGCCGCACACGTAGGCGTCGCAGGAGGTGAGCAGCTCGGTGGGGAGCCCGGCGAGGACGTCGGTGACCATACCGCGGGCGCCCGACCAGCCCGAGTCGGGCGCTTCCTCCGACAGCGCGGGCACGAAGGTGTAGGACGTCCCCCAGGAGCCGGCCAGCGCCGCGGACTCCTCCAGGCAGTAGAGGTCGCGGGTGCTGCGGGCCCCGAACACGAACACGAAGTCGCGCCGGACGTCGTCGTCGCGGGCGGCCTCCAGGATCGACTTGATCGGGGCCAGACCGCTGCCTCCGGCCACGCACAGCACGGGCACGGCGGACGGCCGCAGCCACAGGTTGCCGAACGGGCCGACGACGCCGAGCCGGGTGCCGGTCCGGTCCTCGGCGAAGAGCCATTCGGTGAATTCGCCCCCGGGGGTCCGGCGGACGAAGAAGGTGAACTCGTCCTTGGGGCGGTCGGCGGCCCCCGTGGCGAAGGAGTAGCTGCGCGGACCTGACAGACCGTCGACGGTCAGTTCGGCGTACTGGCCCGCCGAGTACTCGAAGGGCTCGTCCACCCGGACGGTGACCTCCAGGATGTCGTGGGTGAGCCCACGCTTGCCGACCATCTCCCCGTCGGTGTGCACCAACGGATGGTCGGGCATGTCGGCGAGATCGGCGACGTCGAGCTCGACGGCCCCGCGGGCCAGCGACTGGCAGGGGAGGATGTAGCGGTCCTTGAGCTCCTGGGACGACAGCGCGATTGCCGCGTCGGTGATCTCCCGGACCTTGCCGCTGATCAGCCGGGACTTGCAGGTGCCGCAGGTGCCCACGGTGCAGCTGTGCGGGAACGGGATCCCGGCGGCGAGCGCCTCGTTCAGGATCGAGTCCTTGCCGGTGGCCGGGAAGGATCTGCCCGACGGCAGGATGGTCACCGAGGTCGGTGTCCGGTCGCGTGTGAAGAACCTCATCACTGCCCTGTCTTCCTGGGTGAGTACCGACGACGCGGTGGGCGCCGACACGGTGGGCGCCGACACGGTGGGCGCCGACACGGTGGGTGCCGACGCCCACGGCCGGACCTACGCCATCCCCGACGGCTCCGGGTCGGCCTTGTCGCCGACACCGGCGCCGACCCACTCGGGCCAGCCGATCCGCCGATTCTCGACCATCGCCATGCGCTGCTCGTCGGGGGAGGCGAACCTCGTGTCCCAGTCCTGCAGCCGCGGCTTGGCGATGTAGCTGGTCCACACCGGCGGCACCAGGGCGCAGACGAAGCAGAGAAAGGCGCTGGGCATCTGCGCACCGTCGGTGCGCGGCTCGAGCTCGTAGAAGCGGTGCTTGCTGTCGAAGTGGTGCTCGATGTGGTTGGTGATCTCGACACCGAGCGGCCGGATGATCGTCCCGAGGTGGTTCCAGGCGTGGTGCAGCTTGATGGGCGAGCCGGGCACCCGGACCATGCCGTAGTGCTGGAGGTAGTTGAAGCCCTCCACCAGCAGCTTGGAGAAGACCATCGTCGCGACGGCGACCAGCAGCCCGGCCCAGCCGGCGAAGTAGAGCACGGTCGCGCACAGGGCGGTCAGCAGCAGGATCTCGACGTACACGGCGTTGCGCGGGTGGAAGATCGTCATGTCGCGCTTGCGCAGGGACCGGACGCTCGTGACCACGCCGTCCTTCCAGGCGCCGTAGGAGGCCTGCCAGACGAAGGCGTAGATGGTCTGGCCGCGCCGCGGCGTGTCGCTGTCGATCGGGGTGCACAGGTCGAGGTGATGGGTGAGCTTGTGGCCCACGTCGCGGTTCGGGTCGAGATAGACGGTGTTGTAGATCTTCGACACGGCGACGGGGAACCAGTGTCGGCGGTGCATGAGTTCGTGGGAGATGGGCAGGTTGGGTACCGCTCCGATCCACCCGACCGACAGCGCCATCCCGACGACCTGCCAGCCGCTCATCGCGCCGGGGGTGCCCGAGGTCCACTCGGTGAGTCGGCCGATGAACAGCGCCCACAGCCCGACCAGCAACGGGAGGTGGAGATAGAGGGGGATCTCGGCCAGGACCGGCCGGGAGAGCCTGCGGACCCCGTGGTCGGCCGGCAGCAGGATGTCGAGGGCCATCAGGACCGGGAAGGTGGCGATGCCGAGCCACGCCCACGACCCGCCGAGCCACAGCCCGGCGATCGCCGCGCCGACGACCGCCGTGACGATGTAGTAGCGAAATGCACCCATGATGACGTCGATTCCTCACGCTCGAGTCGACCCGCGACGGCTCCGCGGATGGCGACGTTGCCTGCTTGCTTGTTGCGGTGCTGTGTCGTGCTGCCCCTGCCGGTCATGTGCCCTGCTGGTCGTGCCGTCGCTCAGGTCGCTGCGGGTACGTCGCCCGTCGTCTCGCGCACGCTGTCCATCACATGCACGATCAGCCGGTATGCCGCCGCCGCGTCCTGAAGGGGGGCCGCGGCCATCCCGTCGAGGTGGGGCAGGGCCCGGGCGGCGTAGGCGTCCGTATGCAGGATGGGGACCAGTTCGGCCTCGGTCAGCAGTAGGTCCACGGTGGGGAAGTCGCCGCTGATCCGCCCGTCGGTCCAGGTGACGTGCACCAGGCTGCCGTTGCGGGAGCCCTTGACGGTGAAGGTGCTCATCGCTGCACGCCGACGGCCTGCCACACCTGCAGCAGCGCCTCCTCGTCACCGAGGTCGGTGTCCCAGCCGTAGGGCTTGGCGAAGGTGAACGTCTGCGGTTCCGGGTAGGTCGCGTCGCTGGTGTCATACATGGTGACCGAGACCGACCGTTCGCCGACGGCCACGAAGAAGAACTCCCGGTAGTCCGACAGCGCCACCTCGAACAGCGCCACCTTCGGGTCCGGCCGGACCACCTGGACCCGCCACCCGCTGGACCCGCGGGCGAGCAGCGGGTCGGTGGCGGTCATCAGAGGAACCGCCGGTTTGCGGCGTCCGCGGGCACCGAGATGCCCAGCGCCTCGACCATCGGCCGGGTGTCGGCGACGTACTGCTGGCGCAGGTCCTCGTTGTTCTTGGTGCGCAGGCCCCAGCGGACGTAGGCGTCGGAGAAGTTCGAGTCCGACCGGCCGAACATGTCCAGCGCGGCCGGCCACCAGATCTTGATCTTCTCGTTCGCCTCGTCGAGACCCTCGGGCGTGGAGCAGATGCGCTTGAGGTTGCTCATGCCGAACGTGGCGTGGAAGACCTCGTCCTTGTGCAGGCGCTCGGCGACGGAGAGCAGCGGCTCGTAGGGCACGCCCTCCCACGTCTCGCCGATGTAGCAGCCGACCCGGTCACCGAGGCCGTTGAAGTAGGCCAGGTCGCAGAACGAGTCGATCGGCAGGTGGAACAGGTACTGCTTGATCGGGGCGTCGATCGGGCCGACCCCGAGCCCCTCCAGGATCCGGGCGGTGATCACCCCGTGCTCGACCTCCTGGGCCATCAGCTTGGCGAAGGTCGTCTTCAGGCGCTCGGTCGGGCACAGCGTCATGCACCTGTTCCACAGCTTCCCGAGCAACTCCGTGTAGTGCGGGTTGGTCGAGTTCTCCAGGTGGTGGCTGAGCATGCGGACGAGGAGTTCGTGGAACTCCGCGGGCATCTCCGGATCGCCCTCCCGGTAGACCCGGCGTGGCACCTCGGTGATCGTCACGGGTACTCCCTTCGTCGACGTGTGACGCGTACCATATGCGCCGCGGCAGAGTTTCGTCAACCGACGGGTCGGATGAATTATTCAGTGGGCACTCTTGACGTGACCGTGCCCGGTCCTCCATTCTCCCGACCAGCGGGTTGGGCGAACTCCAGCCCCCCGGCGACGCGGAGGTCGACGTGGACGAAGGCGCGAAAGGGCGCACCCTGGCAGAGGCGGATCTCGTGGTCACGCCCGAGCTGCTGGCCCGCCTGGCGGGCGCACTCGGAACGGACAGCGGGCCGCAGACCGCCGGCCTCGTGCCGTCGTTCGCCGCGACGGTCGGCGGGGAGTCCACGGTCGTGGACGGGCTCGGGCTGGACCTGTCGCGGGCGCTGCTGGGCGGGCTCGGCTACGAGTGGGAGCGACCGTTCGTGCCGGGCGAGACCGTGCGCGTCCGGGTCACCGTCGAGGACGTGTTCGCCAAGGGCGCCAACCAGTTCGGGGTGGTGGTCGCCGAGTACACCGACGGCGACGGCGCGGTCGTGCAGCGCCAGTCGATCACGTTCGTCGAGAGGGCGGCCACGTCGTGAACATCGTCGAAGCGACCTGCACCCCGGTCAGCCGGGTGCAGATCTCCCGGTACGCCGGGGCCGTCAACGACTACAACCCGGTGCACGTCGACGAGGAGTTCGCCAAGGCCGCCGGCCTGCCCTCGGTGATCGCGCACGGCCCGCTGACCGTCGCGTTGGCGCTGGACGCCGTCGTCGCGCAGCTCGGCCCGGACGCGCTGCGCTCGGCCACGGCGCGGCTCTCGGCCCCGGTGTTCCCGGGCGACGAGCTGACCGTCGTCCCCACCGACAAGGGGATCGAGGTCCGCAAGGCCGACGGGACGGTCGTGGCCACGGTGGCGCTCACGCTGGCCGCCGCGGACGGTGCCTGATGGGCTACGAGCACCTCATGACCGAGGAGCGCGCCGGCGGTGTCCGCGTGCTGACGCTCAACCGCCCGGACCGGCTCAACGCGTGGAACTCCCGGATGCGCTCGGAGATGCGCGACGCCGTCGAGGACGCCGCCGGTGACCCGCAGGTCCGGGTGCTGGTGCTGACCGGGGCCGGTCGCGGGTTCTCCGCGGGCGAGGACGTCAGCGAGATGGGCGACCTCACGGCGATGGGCACGCGCGGGTTCCGCGCACTGGCCCGCGGCATCCACGACGTCTTCGACACCGTCGAGGCCATGGAGGTGCCGGTCATCGCGGCGGTGGAGGGGGTCGCCGCGGGCGGCGGCTTCGAGCTCGCCCTGTCCTGCGACTTCCGGGTGGCCGGCGAGAGCGCCCGGTTCGTCATGCCCGAGGCCAAGGTCGGGCTGATCCCCGGCTCGGGCGGCTGCTCGCGGCTGGTCCGGCACGTCGGGCTGGGGCGGGCGAAGGAGCTGGTGATGCTCGGCGGCACGCTGCGCGCGCCGCGAGCACTGGATCTGGGGCTGGCCACCGAGGTGGTAGCCGACGGCGGCGCGCTAGAGGCCGCCGTCGCCATGGCCGGTCGGCTCGCCACGATGGCGCCGCTGGCGCTGGGGATGGCCAAGCTCGTGCTCAACACCTGCACCGATGTCGACGCCGAGACCGGGCGCCGGCTGGAGCGGCTGGGGCAGAGCGTGCTCAAGACCACCGAGGACCACCGGGAGGGCGCGCTGGCGTTCCTCGAGAAGCGCCCGCCGCAGTGGCAGGGCCGGTAGGAGGAGTCGTGACCACAGTGGAGAAGTCCCGGCTCTGGAACGCGCCGACCCAGACCGCCCCGCGCGAGACGCTCGACGCGTTGCACCTCGAACGCATCCGCCACCTCGTCGGCTGGGCCTACGAGAACTCGCCGCTGCACCGGCGCATCTACGACGCGGCCGGGGTCAAGCCCGCCGATATCCGCACCTGGGACGACTACCATCACAAGTTGCCCTTCACCGACAAACCGCATTACGTGGCCGACCAGGAGGCCAGTGCCGACGGGTTCGGCGGCATCGCCCGCGGGCCGGAGACGTGGCAGCAGTACTTCCACACCACCGGCACCACCGGCCGGTTCCTCAACGAGGCCTTCACCCACTACGAGCTGCACAAGGCGGGGTCGCAGTACTGCTACGGCTTGTGGGACCACGGGATCCGGCCGTCGGACTCGATGTACTTCTGCTTCGACTTCGGCATGTGGATCGGGCTCTGGAGCTTCTACTGGGGCGCCCGCAACCTCGGGCTGACGATCATCTCCGGTGGCGGGGTCAGCGGCGTGGAACGCGTCCGGCAGATCATGGAGCGGCGCCCCACCATCGTCTGCGGCACGCCCACCTACCTGCTGCACCTCGCCGAGGTGGCCAGGCGCGAGGGCCTCGACGTCCGCGACGCCGGGGTGCGCATGCTCGCCGGTGGCGGCGAGGCCGGCTTCTCCATCCCCGCCACCCGCGACCAGCTGAAGCAGGCGTGGGGGGCCGAGCAGGTCTACGACGCCTACGGCGTGGGCGAGGCCCTGTTCATCGGCCAGTCCTGCAACGAGTGGGGCGGCGGGGTGCACGTGATCGAGGACGTCTGCCACTCCTATGCCGTCGACCCGGCGTCCGGCGAGCCGGTCACGTCGTCGGACGCGGTCGGCGAGCACGTGCTGACCAGCTACACGCATTTCGCGCAGCCGTTCATCAAGTACCGCACGCACGATCTCGTCCGCATCGACGACGCACCCGACCACGGCTGCGGCTGGACGTGGAAGCACATGCCCGGCACGGTGCTCGGCCGCGCCGACTTCATGGTCACCATCCGCGGGGTCAACGTCTATCCGACGGCGGTGGAGAACCTGATCGGCGAGGTGGCGGGCCTGTCCAACCACTACGAGCTGCACATCAGCCGCGTCGACGGGATGGACCGCATGCTCGTCAAGGTGGAGGCCGCGGCGCCCGGGGCCGACGGTGCGGAGCTCGGCGGACGCCTCGGCGGGTACCTCCGGGAGAACCTGGGCGTCCGGTTGGAGACCGAGATCCTCGAGGCGGGCGCGCTGCCGCGCTACGAGCTGAAGACCAGGCGGATCTTCGACAGCCGCTCGGCCGACGAGCGGCCCGTCGTGACGTTGGGAGAGAAGCTGTGACGACCGTACAGATCCCGGTGCAGGCGTCCCCGCCGGTGCTCGGGGGCCTGCCCGACCTGCAGCGCGAGCGGCTCGCCGCGCTGCGGGCGGGCCTGCTGTCCGAGCAGTCCGAAGCGGTCAGCCCGGCCGTCGGGCGGGCGCTGGAGATGGCCGACGCGTACCTGTTCCTCGCCCTGGGCTACCTGGGGCACACCGACGAGCTGTTTCCGGGGGAGTCGGCTCCGGAGGCGCCGCCGCCGTGACACCGACCCGCGCCGGCGTGGACCGCTCAGGGGCCGGGGGAGCGGGCGGGGTCGTCCTCGCGTACGAGGTCGCGGTGGTGCAGTCGCAGGGCCTTGTCCAGGGCCTCGCCGTCGCGGTGGCGCACCGCGGAGACGATCTCCCGGTGCACGTCGATGTTGTGCCGGAGCAGGTCGTCGGTGCCCTCGACCAGCACCGCCCGCACGAGTCCGGCGTCGATCAACGTCACGATCGCCTCGTGCACGTCGGCGAGCACGGCGAGCCGGGACGCCCGCGCCAGCACCCGGTGCAGGCGCAGGTTGGCCGCGAGATAGCCCGCCGCGTCGGGGGCGCGCTCCATCTCGTCGAGCGCCCAGTCCATGTCGCGCAGGTCCTCGGGGGTGGCGCGGTCCAGGGCCACCCGGGTCAGCAGGTCCTCGAGATGGGAGCGGGTCTCGAACAGCTCCAGCGGATCACGGCCGGTGCCGGAGAACCACAGGTCCAGCCCGCCCAGCCGGACGTGTGGCGGCAGCGAGGCGACGAACACCCCGCCGCCAGGCCCGGTGCGGACCTCGACGAGCCCGCGGTCGCGCAGGATCCGCAGCGACTCGTTCATCACCGTCGGGCTGACCTCGTAGTGCGCCATCAGGTCGGTGCGCCGGCCCAGCGTGCTGCCGACCGGGGTGCGTTCGGCGAGCAGGGTCTGCTCGATGCGGCCGGCGACGTCCTGCGCGCGGGACCTCCGAGGTCCGGGGGGAGCGGGCATGGTGCTCCTTCGTGTATGCACAAAGAGAGGCCTGATCGCCGACGATCACGGATCTCGCATATTCAACCACGCTTCTTCTTGAATCGTGCATACATGAAGGCTAGGTTCGTGTCGCCAGACCGTGCAACGACGTACGTGTGGAGGTGTCCCGATGAGGTCCGTCCCGGCCCTGCCCGCCGGCACGATCGACGTCCACACGCACGCGATCGCGCCCACCCTTCCCGACCTGTCCGGCCACCCCGGTCGGTGGCCGTCGACGGAGCTCACCGGCGAGACCACCGCCCGCATCCTGCTGGCCGGGCACCCGTACCGGGATATCGACGACCGGTGTTGGTCGGCGCAACGCCGCCTGACCGACATGGACGCCGAGGGCGTGGCCGCGCAACTGGTCTCGCCGATCCCCGTGACGCTGTGTCACGGGGAGCCCGTCGACGGGGCCGTCGTGCTGGCCGCCGCCCAGAACGAGTTCTTCGCGGAGCTGGTCGGGCGGGGCGGCGGGCGGCTGTTCGGCCTGGGTGCCGTCCCGCTCCAGGACCCGGCCCGGGCCACCACCGAGCTGGTGCGCTGTGTCCGCGAGCTGGGGTTCCTCGGGGTGGAGATCGGCACCCGGGTCGGTGACGCCGAGCTGGCCGACCCGTGCTTCGACGAGTTCTTCGACACCGCTGCCGAGCTGGGTGCCTTCGTGCTGGTGCACCCGGTCGACCAGACGCTCGACCCGCGGCTCGCCGGCCTGGGCATCGGGTTCGGCATGGGCATGCCGGGCGAGACCGCCGTCGCGGCGGCGGCCCTGCTGACCGGCCGGGAGCGGCGGCCCGGGATGCGGCTGTGCCTGGCCCACGCCGGTGGGGCACTGCCGGCGGTGCTGCCCCGGCTCGACCGCGGGGAGCTGCTCGCGGGACGCGCGGGCGAGCGCCCACCCACGGTGCGCGCCCGGGACATGTGGTGCGACTCGCTGACCTACGACGCCGACAGCCTGCGGCTGGCGGTCACCCGGTTCGGTCCCGGGCACGTCGTGCTGGGCACCGACTACCCGTTCGCCGCCCGGGAGGCCCCGGCCGGGGCCGTCCTCGACGGCCTCGACGACGACCTGCGCAGATCCATCGGTCGTGACAACGCATTGGACATGATCGTCGCCCTCCACCCGGAGAGCCCGGTCCACGACAAGGGAGGCCCCTCGTGGGCGAGATCCTCGGCCTCGGCCTGACCCACTACCCGCCGCTCGCGGTCACCGACGAGCACATGGCCGACATCCTGCGGCTCACGCTCTCCGACCCGGACATCCCGGCGGAGCAGAAGGACCCGGCGAACTGGCCGGAGCGGATGCGCGCCGACTGGGGCGACGACGGCGGCACCGCGGCCGCGGCCCGGCACCGCGCCGAGCTGGTCGCCGGGATGGCGAGGTGCCGCGAGGCCCTCGACGCGTTCGAGCCCGACGTCGTCCTGGTCTGGGGGGACGACCAGTACGAGACCTTCCGCGAGGAGGTCGTGCCGTCGTTCTGCCTGATGGCCTACGAGGACATGGAGATCCGGCCGCTCGAGCCCGCCGGGTCGCGCGGGGTGCCCAACCCGTGGGGCCGACCGGCCGACATGCCGATGCTGATGCGCGGCGCCCCCGACATCGGCCGGGAGGTCGCGGCGCACCTGCTCGACGCCGGGTTCGACATCGCCTACTCCTACCGCAAGCCCGACGGCGTGCCGTTCCCGCACGCGATGGCCAACACCCAGCTCTACCTGGACTACGACCACGCGGGCACCGAGTTCCCCTACCCCGTGCTGCCGATGGCGGTGAACTGCTACGGCCGGCACGTGATAGCCCGCAAGGGCGGCATCGCGAAGTTCGCCGACATCGCCGCCGAGCGGCTGGACCCGCCCGGGCCCACCCCGGCGCGCTGCTACGCCCTCGGCGCGGCACTGGCGTCGGCGTTGCGCGACGGGCCGCACCGGGTGGCGCTGGTCGCGTCGTCGAGCTGGTCGCACGCCTTCCTCGTCGACGACAACTGGCACCTGCGCCCGGACACGGCCTCGGACCGCGCCCTGTACGAGTCGCTGGCCGCGGGCGACTACGAGGCCTGGCTCAAGACCAGCGCCGACGACATCGTGCGGTCCGGCCAGCAGGAGATGCTGCTGTGGTTCTGCCTGGCCGGGGCGATGGCGGAGCTGGGCCACAAGCCCACCTGGTCGACGTTCGTCGAGACCGAGGTCCTCAACTCCAACAAGTGCTTCGCCGTCTTCGAGGGGAACAAGGCATGACCACCACCGTCGCGGCCACCGAGCTGGCCGAGAAGTTCGTCGACGTCGGCGGGATCCGCACCCGGTACCTGGAGGCCGGGTCCGGGACGCGGACCGTCGTGCTGCTGCACGGGTCCGGCCCGGGGGTGAGCGCCTGGGCGAACTGGCGTCTCACCATGCCGGCGCTGGCCCGGGACTACCGGGTGCTGGCCCCGGAGATGGTGGGCTACGGCGCCAGCCGCGGGCCCGCCGACATCCGGTACGGCGTGGCCACCTGGCTCGACCACATGATCGGCTTCCTGGACGCCCTCGACGTGCCGCGCGCGTCGTTCGTCGGCAACTCGATGGGCGGGCTGATCACGCTGCACATCGCGATCACCCAGCCGCAGCGGATCGACCGGATGGTGCTGATGGGTGCGCCCGGGGTCGGGATGCGGCCCACCGAGGGCCTCGCCGCGGTGCGCAACTACGAGCCGTCCCCGGAGAACATGCGCGAGCTGCTCACCACGCACTTCGCCTACGACCCGTCGATCATCGGTGACGACCTGGTGCAGGCCCGGTACGAGGCCAGCATCGAGGGCGACGCGCACGAGATCTACCGGATGATGTTCTTCGACCCCCGGCACTCGGGCAACGACCTGGCCCTGGAGGCGGACGCCGTGCGTACCATCACGGCGCCCACGCTGCTGGTGCACGGCATGCACGACAAGGTCATCCCGGTGGACGTCAGCTGGACGATGGCCGGGCTCATCCCCGACGCCGACCTGCACGTCTTCGCCCGCTGCGGGCACTGGACCCAGATCGAGCGGGCGGACGAGTTCTCCCGCCTCGTCGCCGGCTTCCTCGGCGACCCCGCAACCGAAGGAGAGTCGTGACCGTCACCGATTCCGCCCCACCCGCCGTCGGCACCGGCGGCGGGCTCGTCGAGGAGGAGGAGCACCGGTTCCGGGTGCACCGCTCCAGCATGACCTCGCCGGAGATCCACGCCCTGGAACTCGAGCGGGTCTTCGCCCACAGCTGGCTCTACGTCGGGCACGAGTCCGAGGTGACCGAGCCCGGTGACTACGTCCGGCGGCCGGTCGGCGGACGGCCTCTGTTCATGGTGCGGGCGGCCAAGTCCCGCGAGATCCGGGTGTTCCACAACACCTGCAGCCACCGCGGTGCCGTGGTGTGCCGGAAGGACTCCGGCAACGCCAAGGTCTTCCAGTGCTTCTACCACGCCTGGTCCTTCGACACCGAGGGCAACCTCGTCGGGGTGCCGGGCCGGGACGCCTACGGCGAGGGGCTCGACTTCTCCGAGCTCGGCCTGCGCCCGGTCGCCCGGATGGCGAACTACCGCGGTTTCGTCTTCGCCAGCTACGACCCGGACATCGTCGAGCTCGACGAGTACCTGGCCGGGGCGAAGGAGTACCTCGACCTCGCGGCCGACGGCCTCGGCAGCGCGGAGATCATCTCCGGCACCAACCAGTACGCGATCGACGCCAACTGGAAGCTGCTGGTGGAGAACAGCATCGACGGCTACCACGCGGTGCCGACGCACGACACCTACTTCAAGTACCTCGTCGCCCTCGGCACCGATCTCTCGACCGGTGTGGACGGGGTCGGCCGGTCGCTCGGCAACGGGCACGCCGTGATCGACTACCGCGCCCCGTGGGGCCGGCCGGTGGCGAAGTGGGAGCCGATGTTCGGCGAGGACGCCCGCGAGGAGATCGCGCGGCTGCGCGCCGACCTCGTGGAGCGCTTCGGCGAGGAGCGGGCCGCGCGGATGGCCGAGACCAACCGGAACCTGTTCATCTACCCCAACCTGATCATCAACGACATCATGGCCGTCACGGTCCGGACGTTCATGCCGGTGTCGGCCGACCGGATGGAGGTCACGGCCTGGGAGCTCGCGCCGGACGACGAGATGCCGCAGCTGCGGCAGCGGCGCCTGGACAGCTTCCTCACCTTCCTCGGCCCGGGCGGCTTCGCCACACCGGATGACATCGAGGCGCTGGAGTCCTGCCAGCAGGGCTTCCGCAGCGGAGGCATCGAGTGGAACGACATCTCCCGCGGAATGGCGCGCGACCCGCACGCCGACGACGAGGAGCAGATGCGGGCCTTCTGGCGCCGCTGGCACGAACAGGTGTCCGGTCGGGACGGGGCCGGTCGATGACCGCCGACGCCGTGCTCGCCGCGCCGGGCAGGCTCGCCGGGATCGGGCGGGCCGAGGTCGAGGAGTTCCTCTACCGCGAGGCGGCCCTGCTCGACGACTGGAACCTCGACGAGTGGATCACGTTGTTCACCGAGGACGCCCGCTACTACGTGCCGTGCAACGACGCGCCGCAGGGCGATGCGGCCCGTGACCTGATGCTGATCGACGACACGATGTTCCGGCTCCGGGCCAGGGTCGAGCGCCTCAACAGCCGCAAGGCGCACCGCGAGTACCCGCACTCCAACACCAGCCACCAGATCGCCAACGTCCGGCTCGGCGAGGTCGAGGGCGACGAGCTCACCGTCCGCGCCGAGTTCTCGGTCTGGCGGTTCCGCGCGGAGCGGGCCATGTGCTATGTCGGTCGCTACACCTACCGGCTGCGCGCCGTGGACGGCGGGCTGCGGATCGTGATGAAGCACTGCATGCTGTCCAACACCACCCTGCGTCAGGTCTCCGACGTGGCGATCATCCTGTGACCGGCCCGCTGACCGGGCGGACGGCCGTCGTCACTGGGGGCGCCACCGGTATCGGGTTCGGGATCGCCCGGCGCCTGCTCGCCGACGGGGCCCGCGTGCTCATCGGTGGGCGCAGCGACGCGGAGGCGAAGGGCGGGGCCGAGGCGCTGCGCGCCGACGGGTTCGAGGTGGCGGTCTTCGCCGGCGACCTCTCCGTGGCCGGGGAGGCACAGCGGTTGCTGGAGTCCGCCGTCGGCGCGCTCGGCGGGGTCGACATCCTCGTCAACAACGCCGGCGGCGGGGTGATCCGCCCGACGCTGGAACACACCGAGGAGACGCTGCGGGCCACGATCGACAACAACCTGTGGACGACCCTGCGCGCCACCCTGGCGATCCTGCCGCACATGGTGGCGCGGGGCGGGGGCCGGATCGTCAACATCGGTGCCGAGTCGGTCCGCAACGGGCTGACCGACCACGCCGTCTACAACGCGGCCAAGGGCGGCGTGCACGCGATCGCCACCGGGCTGGCCCGCGAGTTCGCGGCCTCCGGGATCACCGTCAACGTGGTGGCGCCGTCCTACACGACCACCCCGGAGAACGCCGCGGCCCTCGCGGCGGGGAAGGTTCCCGAGCGGTTCCGGGTGGTGCTCGCCGATGCCGTCGCGCTGATCCCGGCGGGCCGGCCGGCCGAGGTCGACGAGGTCGCCGCCGCGGTCGCCTACCTGGCCGCGCCCGAGGCCGGGTTCGTCACCGGCCAGGTGATCAGCGTCAACGGCGGCAGCAGCATGGGCTGACCCGTCGGGGGTCCGACCGAGACCGACGGCGTCAGCTGCTCCACGCCGGCCCGACCTGGGACGACGACCCCGGACTGGCCGCACGGGGAACTCGACCTGCCCCGGCGAGATGGTGCGCTTGCCGTGGCTGTCCGACCAGGCGCGGCGCGACATCCTGGGCCTGAACTCGGCGCGGGCGTCCGACCTCGAGGTGCCGGCCGGGACGAGCGGCGGGGACGGAAGGACCGGCCGCGAGGGGTGATGTGCCCGCGGCCGGAACTCAGCCGACGGTGACCCGGTACCGCGCCTCCAGAGCGGCGAGCAGCCTGCCCGACTCCCGCGCCCCCTCGGCGAAGTCCTCGGGGCAGCGGGCGTAGGGCGGCCGGGCCGGGCCGGCGACCATGTAGCCAGCCTCGTTGATCCTGATCTTCTCCAGCTGCACGTTGTACGTGGAGAACAGCGCGAAGTCCCCGCGCGGGAAGAACGTTCGCCCGGCCGCCCGCATCTCCTCGCTGATCTGCCGGGCGACCTCGGCGTCGCCCGCCGCGATGGCGGCCGCCAGCGCCACCCCGGCGCCGGGGCCGCACGAGGCCGCGCCGCTCCAGCAGGCGCGGACCTGGTCGGGCGCCCACCGCCAGGTGTAGTACCAGTCGCGCTCGACGGGCAGCAACCGCACCCGGCCCGCGAGGGCGTCGAGGTCGGCGAGGAAGCTCCCGGCCAGTCCCGGGTACTTCGCCGCGACGACCTGCGGGATCTCGGCGAGCCGCGCGTAGGTGCGGGGGCCGATCTTGCCCTTGAACGCTTCCGGGTTGTCGTAGACGATGATCGCCAGCTCCGGGACGGCCTCGGCCACCGCCCGGTAGAAGCCGACGGTGGCGTCCTCGTCGCACGCCGACCACATGGGCCGGCCCAGCAGCAGGCCGTCGGCGCCGATGTCGCGCAGCGTGCGGGCACGGGCGATGGTGTCGCGCGTGTTGAGCGTGGTGGCGCCCACGAACACCGGGACGCGGGACGCGGCGGTCTCCACGACCGTGCCGGCGAACGCGCGGTGCTCGTCCCAGGTGAGCGTGGCGCACTCGCCGAAGGTGCCGTTGGTGAGCACCGCGTGCACGCCGTCGGAGATGAGGGCCTCGACCGCCCGGGCGGTCTCGGCGTGGTCGACGGTGTCGGCCACGGCCGGGTCCTCCGCCTCGGGCACCGCCGGCGTCGGCATGATCGCCAGCAGCCCGGTGATGTCGTCCTTCGTGAGTCGCGTCATCGCGGGGTGCCTTTCAGTACATCGTGCTGAGGTTGAGCGTGCCGAGCACCGACTGGTCGAGCACCACCGTGCGGCGGGCCAGCCGCCAGCCGAGGCCGACCCGGCGCAGCAGGTCCTCGCGTCGCCCGGTGAGCTGGTCGAGCGCCGGGTCGGAGCCGCGGGTGCGGGTGAAGAGCAGGTTGCTCAGCACGCGCATCTCGCGCGGGTCCGCGGTCGCCAGTACCTGGATGTTGGTGACGAAGTGACGGGTACGTGACGGCGGGTCCTCCGCCCACGCCGACCGCGTGCCCAGCCTCGCCAGCCGCGAGGTGAGGGTGGTCAGGTTCTCCTCGAAGTACGATGAGTCGTCGCGGGTGTCGCTGCCGTCGCGCTTCTCGCGGGTGACGCGCACGGGCATCCGGTAGCTGATGTCCTCGGTGACCAGGGTGAGCCAGTCGGCGAAGCGACCCTCGTCGAGGATCTGCGCCTCGGTGTAGAGGAACTGCGTGATCTGCAGGGTGGTCGCCACGTCCACGTCCAGGTCGGAGGCGGCCGCCGTCGGGGTGTCGGTCGTCATCGTCTCGCCCTCAGTCCTTCACCATGAGCTTGTTCCACTGCTCGTAGAACCCGCGTTGCACGGCCTCCAGGTAGCAGGTGGGGTACGCCGTGCCGGGCCCGGGCCAGGCCGGGTCCACCTCGACCCGGCCCAGCCCCATGACGTAGTTCATGACGTTGTTGTAGTTCATGTTCTTGTCCCGGGCCATGAGCCCATTGCTGGCGTCGGTGATCCGCGTCCAGATCTCGGTGTCGTCCTGTTCCAGCGTCCCGGCCGGCCCGAAGGTGTTGACGTAGCGCTTGTAGGACTCCTCCTTGAACTCCTCCGGGGCGTCGCGGTCGGTGAGGAACCACGACCAGATCTCGACGGTGTCGGGGCCGACCGGGCGCCACTGGCGCAACGTCAGGAAGTTCGTCAGGTGCGCGTGGCCGCCGGTGCCGTGCATCGGGCTGAGGAACGACAGGTTCGGGAAGCAGGTGCCGTCGATCACGGCGGTTCCGCGGAAGACCTCGAGCTGCTCCGGGGTCAGGTTGCGCTCGAACTCCGGCCAGAGCTGCTCGGGCTGGCCCTGGAACGGCGGGATGGGCGGCGCGACCGGGGAGGGGGTGATGACGTTGAGACCGTGGCCGTCGTTCATCACGACCTGGTGGCCGTAGCTGGCGAACATCGGATCCTTCGGCGAGAGCCCCAGCTCGACGGTGGACCGGTGGGTCATGGCGGTGTGGTAGGCGTCGCCGCCGAAGTTCTCCGCGCCGATTTTCCAGTTGGCCTTGACGACCCAGCGGAAGGGGGCGCCGCGGACCTCCATCTTGTTGTCGCTGCGGCCGACGAGGATGTCGAGGTACCAGGCCAGGTCACCCAGGTACTCGCGCAGCGGCACGACGTCGCGGTCGAGGCTCGCGAAGACCAGCCCGTGGTAGGTCTCCACGCGGGGGATCGTCCGCAGCTTCCACTCGTCGCGGTTCATCTCCTCCCCGTAGACCCGGTCGCCGGCGACGATCCCGGTGAGCTCGCCCCTGAGGTTGTAGGTCCAGCCGTGGTACGGGCAGGTGAACGAGCCCTTGTTGCCGGAGTCGGCGGTGCACAGCACGGTGCCGCGGTGCATGCAGGAGTTGAGGTAGGCGCGGATCTCGCCGCCGCGGTCGCGCACCAGCAGCACCGGATCGTGGACGTACCAGCGGGTGACGTAGTCGCCCGGCTCGGGGATCTCCGACTCGTGGCCCAGGTAGTACCAGGTTCGGGCGAAGACGCGTTCCACCTCCGCCCGGTAGACGTCCGGGTCGGTCAGTATCCACTGCGGCACCGTCCCGACCGACAGCTTCTGCTGCAGGTCGAGGCCGGCCCCGGTTACCGCCGGGCCGTCGCGGTGACCAGGGAGTTCGTCGCCGAGTTCGACCCCGAGCTGGTGGTGGTGTTCGCACCCGACCACATGAACATGCTCAGCCGCGTACGGGCCCCGTTCACCGCGGTCCTGTCGGGCCGCACCCTCGCGGAGTTCGGCATCCCGGAGTTCCCGCTGGGTGTGCGCGGCGCCGTCGCCGCCGAGCTGTGCCGCCGCCTCGTCGAGCGTGACGTCGACGTGGCCGTCGCCGAGGACGTGCAGGTCGACCACGGGATGGGCCTGACCCTGGTACAGCTGTTCGACGACCCCGCGGCGGTGCCGCTGCTCCCGGTCGTCGTCAACGCGATCGGGTTCCCGCTCCCGCCCGTGCGCCGGGCCCTCGCTTTCGGTACCGCGGTCGGGGAGGTGCTGGCGGACCTGCCGGAGCGGGTCCTGTTCGTCGGGACCGGCGGCCTGTCGCACCACCCGCCCTTCCCGCCCGCGGCGCCCGGTGCCGTGCGGCTGACGCCCGAGCAGCGCAAGGACCACCTGGCCACGGCCGCCGGGTACATCGACCCGGAATGGGATCGTGAGCTGCTGAGCCACGTCGAGCAGGGCGACCCCAGCTGGCTCGCCGGGCTCACCCAGGCCGAGCTCGACACGCGGGGCTGCGGCGCCAACGAGGTGCGGGTGTGGGCCGCGGCGTGGGCGGCCTGCGGCTCGCCACCCGCGTCGACGACCGACTACGAGCCCGTCCCGGAGTGGATCACCGGGATGGGGGTGGCCTACGGCCGCGCGCGGGCAGTGGTCTGACCGGCGTGGCGTCGTCGTCCTCGGCCCGGGCAGCACGGGTCGGGATGCGTGATCGGTGCGAGCCTGGCCGGGGTGGGACGACGATCGTGGTCGCGAAGTCGTCCGCAGGCACGCGGGATCTCCAGGTCCGTTGAGGTGAGCTTCTTCCGAGCCACCCGGCCACTCGCTCTCGGGTACGTCCCGTCGTACGCGCCTTCTGACCAGCTCGTTCACCAGGACGGCGACGGTGAACTGGACACAACCTGCGGTTCTGTCTGGACAGAACCGCAGGTTGTGTCCATCCTGGGTGGAACGCGGATGTCGACGTGGAGACGGCCGTGATCAAGGCTCGAACGAAGTGGGAGTAGTCATGACTCAGAGCGTGACCAGTACTGCCAGTGGAAACCCGGACCGTCCCTACGTCGATGTCGATCTGTCGTCGAGAGCGTTCTGGTCCGGGGACATGGTCGAACGGGACAAGAACTTCGCCGTGTTGCGCGAGCGCGACACGATCACCTGGCACCCGCCCTTCGAGGACCAGCTCCTCGACGACCCGGACGACCACGGCTTCTGGGCGATCACCTCCTACGACGACCTGATCGAGGTGACCAAGCGGCACGAGGACTTCCTGTCCGGCCCGGGGATCCTGATGGAGAGCCTGCCCGCCGACTTCGTCGAGGCCGGCCAGTCGATCATCGGCATGGACCCGCCCCGGCACACGCAGCTCCGCAGGCTGGTGGCCTCGGCGTTCACGCCCAAGCAGATGCGCCGGATCGACGACATGATCCGCCGCAACGCCACCGGCGCCGTCGACAACCTGCTGGCCAAGGCCGAGGCAGGCGGCGGGCAGACCGACTTCGTCGCCGAGTGTGCCGAGCTGCTGCCGATGAACAACATCGCCGACATGATCGGCGTACCCGACGCCGACCGGAAGGAGGCCATGCTGCAGCTGAAGATCGCCACCTCGTGGGACGACCCGGAAGTCGCGGGCGACACCAAGGAGAAGGTCCTGATGGCGATGTTCGGCGCGCTGACCTACACGCACGGGCTCGCCAACCGCCTCGCTGCCGAGCGCCGGGAGAACCCGACCGGTGACCTGCTCTCCGGGCTGGCCAACGCCGAGGTCGACGGCCAGCGACTCACCGACCACGAGATCGGCGCCTTCTACGTGCTGCTGACGATCGCGGGCAACGACACGACGCGCCAGTCGATCGCACACGGCCTCAAGGCGCTCACCGACAACCCGGACCAGCGGGCGTGGCTGCTCGAGGATCTCGAGGGTCGGATGCCCGCGGCGGTGGAGGAGTTCGTCCGGTGGGCCACCCCGATCGTCACCTTCCGCCGCACCGCATCGCGTGACCTGGAGTTCCGCGGGCAGCAGATCACCAAGGGCGACAAGGTCGTCATGTTCTACTCCTCCGCGAACCGCGACGAGCGGCGCATCGAGCGGGCCGACCAGCTCGACCTCTCGCGCAAGCCCAACCCGCACATCACCTTCGGCGGCGGCGGCATCCACCACTGCCTGGGCAACCAGCTCGCCCGCACCCAGGTCCGGTCGCTGATGACCGAGCTGCTCAGCCGGGCGCCGCAGATCACCTCGGGCCCGGCGGAGTACACCCCCAGCAACTTCTTCAACATCGTCAAGCGGTTGCCCTGCACCCCGAACCCGGCATGACGGAGGGACCCACGTGAAGATCAGCGTCGACATGACGAGGTGCACCGGGCACGGCTTCTGCGAGGCGCTGGCCGAGGACGTGTTCGAGGTGCGGTCCGACGGCGTGACGCACCTGCTCGACGACGATCCGGCGGAGAGCCATCGCGAGGCCGTCCAGGAGGCGGTGGACACGTGCCCGACGAGGGCGCTGAGCCTGCTGGAGGGCTGACGCCGGGCACCTCTTGCATTCCCGCGCTAAAGAGGATGATGATGACAAGGAATGTGGTCGCACCGTGGCGACCGCCGGGGGAGGGGTACCGACCATGAGCGCAGTCGTGGTGGCCCACCAGCGCCGACGTCGCCGAGGGCGGCCGCATCGTGGTGGACGTGGACGTGGACGTGGACGTGGACGGTGTCGAGGTCGGCATCTTCCGTCTCGGCGGCGACCTGTACGCGTGGTCGAACCGGTGCGCCCACGTCGGCGGCCCCGTCTGCCAGGTCAAGATCATGAGCCGCGTCGTCGAGCATCTGGACGGGGAGCGCCGCAGCCTCGGGGACCACTTCTCCGACGAGGTGCACGTCGTCTGCCCGACGCAACATCCTGGGCCTGAACTCGGCGCGGGTGTTCAACCTCGAGGTGCCGGCCACGATGAGCGGTGGGGCCGGACGGACCGGCGAGGGGTGACCTGCTCGCCCGGCTGCCGCAGGGGGACGACAGCCGGCTCACCAGGGGGCGGAGAGCAGCCACTCGTGCGCGGCGGCGCGCTCCCGGCTCGGGACGGGGAGGTCGAGGAACGCGCCCCGGGCGTAGAGCAACGGGTCGCCCGGGTGCACCGCCAGCGCGTCGACCCGGCCGATGACGATCACGTGATCGCCGCCGTCGCGCATGTCGTGCACGGCGCAGTCCAGGTGGGCGATCGCGCCCCGCAGGTGGGGGCCGTGGTGACCGGGGGCGTGCGCGACGCCGGCGAACCGGTCCCCAGGCCGGGCGAAGTCGCGGGCCACCGCAGCCTGGTCCGACGCCAGGATGCTGACGCCGAAACCGGGGGCCGCGGCCAGGGCCCGGTGCATCGACCGTTCGCGGCCCAGGCAGGCGAGCACCAGGGGCGGGTCGAGCGAGAGCGAGCAGAACGCGCTCACCGTGGCGCCGACCGGCCCGTCGGCGGTGGTCGTCGTGATCACGGTGACGCCGGTGGCGAACCGGCCGAGCGCGCGGCGGAAGCGATCGGGGTCCACCACCTCGGTCGCCGGTGTCACGGCGCCGGGGTGTCCGGGTCGCCCGCCAGTGCGAGGGCGCGGTCGACGAGGCGGAAGCACTCGGACTTGTCGTAGGACAGGTAGTTCGTGGCCAGCAGCCGCACCGGGTCGCCCGCGTAGTAGCGCTCGTACTGCGCGGCCCGCTGGCCGAACGCGTCGCCGCACAGGTCCCAGGCGAGCTTGTAGAGCCGGATCCGGTCGACCGCGGACAGGTCCGCGCCGCGGTAGTAGCGGGCGATGTCGTCGGCGACGGGGGAGGTGAAGTCCTCGACCGAGGGCATCATCAGCAGGCCGCCCGCGCCGAGGGTCTGCAGCACCTCGACCAGCTTGGGGTACTGCGTGGCCAGCAGCACGCGCAGCGTCTGCAGTGCGTCGAACCGGGGTCGGACGGTGCCGGCGTCGGTGGTCTCGTACTCGGCCTCGGACGCGACGATCAGGGCGTGCGCCTGCTCGACGGCGGCGATGCACTCACCGAGCTTCTGCTGCACGTGCAGGAACCCGTCGATCTTCACCGACTGGCTGAGCTTCATGGCCAGCCCGGTGATGAACTGGAGCTTGACCAGGCCGCGGACGCCGGTCTGGTGCGCGGTGTGCTGGCGCAGGTTCGTCGCGGAGTAGAGCGCGTTGGCCAGCCCCACATCGCCGTGCAGGAAGACGCGGTCCCACGGCACGAGCACGTCGTCGAACACGACGAGGCAGTCGGCCTCCTCGAAGTGCGAGGACAGCGGGTGGTCGAAGGGGTGCCGGGTGCCGTCGTCGAACGGGGTGCGGGAGATCAGCCGCAGGCCGGGGGCGTCGATCGGCACGGCGAAGCACGCGGCGTGCTTCTCGTCCCCGGGACGCAGGCCGGGCAGGCTGTAGACGAGCAGCTCGTCGGCCATCGGGGCGAGCGTCGCGAGCATCCGGGCGCCCCGGACGACCAGGCCCTCCTCGGACGTCGACACCACGCCCATGTGCAGGAACTGCTCCTGCTGCTCCGATGACCCCTTCGAGCGGTCGACCTGCGGGGTGATCAACGCGTGGGTGAGGAACAGGTCGTGGTCCCGGACGTGCTCGTGGTAGCGCCGGATGTTGTCCGCGAAGCGTGGCCCGAGCTCGGCGAACACGCCGGGTGACTCGGCGAAGGCCATCAGCGTGGTGTTGAGGAAGTCGGGTGAGCGTCCCATCAGACCGAGGGTGGGTTCGGCCCAGGCGCGGAACGCCTCGCGCCGCGCGCGCAGGTCCGCGGGCGTGCGGCAGGGGAGGAACGCGCGGCCGACCCGCGAGCCGTCCGGACCCTCCCCGGTGAGCACCGGGGCGAGCTCGGGATCGTGCTGCAGGTCGTAGAGCCCGGCGATCTGCTCGATCGGCCGGCGCAGCGCGGGATGCGTGGTGACGTCCTCGACGCGCTTGCCCCGGAGCCACACCTCCCGGGGGTGTTTCTGCAGGTTCTCGACGTACTGCGCACCGGTGCGTACGGGCATCGTCGCCCCTCTCGCGGGAACTGGAATGCTAGCGTGCCCGACGACCGTAGCTGGCGCCCTGTCGCGGGGCAAGGCGGCCTTGACAACGACCTGCGCCGGCGAGTTGCATGCAAGCATGCTAGGAGGCCAATGGGGGCCTCGCAGGCGTCGAAAGGTGTCCGAGAATGCGGTTGGCATCGTTCCTGCTGCCCAGTGCGGCGGCGACCCCGGAGCAGTTCAGGCAGGGCTACGCCGGGGCGAACCCGAACTTCTACCAGCGGGCGCTGTTCGAGAACGGCGCCGTGCTGCGCCAGCTCGACGACCTCGGCTTCGATTTCGCGGCGTTCTCCGAGCACCACTTCCATCTCGAGGGCCTCGAGATGTCGAACAACCCGATCCTGCTCGGTGCCTGGGCGGCTGGGTTGACCACGCGGTTGCGCATCGCGCAGATGGCCACCGTGCTCCCGGCCCGCAATCCCGTGCTGGTCGCCGAGGACCTCGCGATGCTCGACCACTTCAGCGGCGGCCGGATGATCGCCGGCTTCGCCCGCGGCTACCAGAGCCGGCACGTCACGACCGTCGGGCAGAAGAACGGCGCCGTCGCGACCTATGCGACCGACCCGCAGTACGCCGAGCACGACGCCCAGAACCGCGAGCTCTTCGAGGAGGCCTACCAGGTCGTGCGCGGGCTGTGGGAGAACCGCGAGTTCTCCTTCCACGGCACGCACTGGCAGGTGCCGCCGCGCGGGATCACGTGGGACCACCCGGGGACGCGGGAGATGGCACCGGCCACGGTGGGCGCCGACGGCACCGTCCAGAAGATCGGGATCGCGCCCAACACGCTGCAGGACCCGTCGACCATCGAGCTGGTGGTGCCGTTCACGCTCAGCCCCAACACCATCCGGTGGGCGGCGCGCGAGGGCGGCTGGCCGATCATCTTCAGCCCGATCGAGGAGACGGTCAAGATGTGCCTCGACGCCTACCACGAGG
Organism: Pseudonocardia petroleophila; assembly: GCF_014235185.1. Lineage (NCBI taxonomy): Bacteria > Bacillati > Actinomycetota > Actinomycetes > Pseudonocardiales > Pseudonocardiaceae > Pseudonocardia > Pseudonocardia petroleophila. The sequence goes on from NZ_CP060131.1 coordinate 3,742,122, forward strand.
AGGCGAAGCTGCGGGATCCGGCGATCGGCTGGGGGCGCAACGTCGGGCACTTCCGCGAGGTCGTGGTGGCCGACACCGACGAGGAGGCCTTCGCCATCGGCCGGGACGCGCTGGGGTTCATCTGGCCGACCTGGCACGACCACTTCGGGTTCAACGAGGCCCTGCGCCGCCCGGGCGAGGAAGGGCCGGTGCCCAACGACTACCGCGCCATGGTCGACCGCGGGTTCTCGATCACCGGCTCGGTCGACACCGTGGCCCGCAACCTGGAGAAGGCCGTCGAGGCGTTCGGCATCGAGCTGCTCGTGCTGTGGATGGGGATCGGTCCCGCGCCGCTGGACAAGATGCTGCGCAGCAACGAGCTGCTGGTGGAGCAGGTCCTGCCGAAGATCGGCATCAAGCTCGACCGCTTCGAGCCGACCCTGCGTCCCGAGTTCGACACCGCGAAGTGGACCGCCGCTGTCTGAGACGGGCCCGCGGGCCCGCGGGCGGCGAGGTGTCGGGGACGCGGGGCGGACATCGCCGCGCGTCAGGCTCCGGCCGCGTCCCCGACGTCGTCGGGGGACCGCGTGCCCGTCGCCCAGATGATCTCCAGGGTGCCGACGATGTGGGCCTCGGTCTCCTTGCGGGCCGCGGCGCCGTCGCGCTCGCCGAGCGCGGCGAGGATCTGCTCGTGGTCGGCATGGCGCAGGTCGAGCGCCGACGACAGCGGGGCGAGCGCCCCGTGGGTGTTGATCAGGAAGTCGCTGAGGTCCCACATCCGCCGGCTGGTGACGGCCATGACGGGGGACGCGGCCATCTCGTGCACCACACCGTGGAAGGTGCGGTTGTGGGTGCGGTAGCCGCGGCTGCGTTCGGCTGGGTCGGTGACCGCGCGCAGGTCGCCGATCCGGCTCTCGGCCTGGGCGAGCCGGGTGAGCTGGGCGTCGGTGCGCCGGCTCGCGGCGATCTCGGCGATGGTTCCCTCCATGGCGCCGAAGAGCCTGAAGAAGTCGTCGACCTCCCGCTGCGGATAGCTGCACACCTGGCATCCGACCTGCGGGATGATCTCGACGAGGCCCTCGCCGGAGAGCCGCCTCAGCGCCTCCATGACCGGCTGCTTGCTCACCCCGAACTCGGTCCGCAGGGCCTCGACCTGAAGCCGTTGGCCCGCGTGGAAGACGCCGTCGAGCAGCTGGTCCTTGATCTGGGCGTACACCAGCGATCCGAGGCCCTGCGCGCTCGGTCGCCGGCCGGGGCCGGTGACCGGCCGGGGCCGGCCCCTCCCGCCACCGCTGATGGTCATCGTCCCAGCCTATCCGGGGCCGTGGTCCGGTGCGCCCGGACGCGGCGGCGTCGCGCCCCCGCGAGATCCTTGTCCTCCTCGGCCGGCGGGGCCTACGATCTGTTGACACGCTAGAATGCTAGCCGGGAGTCACCGATGACGCTGTCCCTGTGCACGACGTCGCACACCCCGCTGATGGGCCGGGCCGACCCGGGCGCCGGTGTCCGGGAACGGGTCGAGGCCGCCTTCGACCAGGCGCGTGCCACCATCCGCGACGCCGATCCGGAGCTCGTGATCCTGTTCGCGCCGGACCACTACAACGGCTTCTTCTACGAGGTCATGCCGCCGTTCTGCATCGCGGCCGCCGCCGAGTCGGTCGGTGACTACGGCCTGCCCGCCGGGCCGCTGCCGGTCGACGCCGCTGCCGCCCGCCGGATCGCCGCTGCCGTCCTCGCCGACGGCATCGACGTGGCGGTGTCCGAACGCATGCAGGTCGACCACGGGTTCACCCAGCCGCTGCACCTGCTCTTCGGCGCGATCGACGCCGTCCCGGTCGTGCCGGTGTTCGTCAACTGTGTGGCCGAGCCGCTGGGCCCGGTGACGCGGGCGCGCCTGCTGGGTGCCGCGGTCGGGCGCGCCGCGCAGGCCCTCGGCAGACGCGTGCTGATCATGGGCTCCGGTGGTCTGTCGCACGATCCGCCGGTTCCCCGGATCCAGGACGCGCCGCCCGAGATCGCCGAGCGGCTGATAGCCGGGCGCAACCCGGCGCCCGAGGTGCGCGCGGCCAGGGAGTCCGGGGTGGTGCGGGCCGTCGCCGCCTTCGCCGCCGGCGACTCGCACCTGCTGCCGCTCAACCCCGGGTGGGACGCCGATCTGATGGCACTGCTCGCCGGTGGCGACCTGGAGAGCATCGACGCCCGGCCGAACGACTGGTTCGCCGCGAACGGCGGGCACTCCGCGCACGAGGTGCGCACCTGGATCGCCGCCTACGCCGCGCTCGGTGCCGCCGGCCGCTATCGGGTCGACACCTCCTTCTACGAGGCGATCCCGGAATGGATCGCCGGATTCGGGCTCACCACGGCCCGCACGCTCCCCGTCTAGCCACCCACCCGGAGAAGAGGCCGCCATGGAACCCGACCCCCGGCGCAGCGCACTGTGCCACCGCGACGACGCCGCGCCGCGGACGCCGGCGGACGCGACATGAGCCGCCCGTCGATCTGGTCGGCGCTCGCGGGCCTCGCGTTCACCGTCGGCTACGTGCAGGTCGGCGAGTGGCGGACCCGGGTGCTGGAGGCGGGCGCGGGCGAGCCGCTGGTGCTCATGCACGGCACCGGCGGCCACATCGAGGCCTACGCGCACAATCTGGTGCCCCTCGCGCAGCACTTCCGCGTGATCGCCTACGAGTACCCCGGGCACGGGTGGACCACCCACGCCACCCGCGACCTGGAGCTGCCCGACTACGTCGCGCATCTGGACGGGCTGCTCGACGCGCTGGGCGTCGGGCGCGCCCACCTGTCGGGGGAGTCGCTCGGCGGCTGGCTGGCGCTCAAGTACGCGGCCGCCCATCCGGGGCGCGTCGGCCGGGTGCTGCTCAACACCCCGGGCGGCACGATGGCCACCCCCGAGGTGATGGAGCGGATCCGCAGCCTGTCGCAGGCCGCTGCCGACGACCCCAGCCACGAGCGGATCAGGGCCCGCCTGGAGTGGCTGATGGCCGACCCGTCCTCGGTCACCGAGGAGCTGATCGACATCCGCCGGACGATCTACGCCCGTCCCGGGTTCGCCGGGTCCATGCGGCACCTGCTGTGCCTGCAGGACCCCGAGGTCCGCGCCCGCAACCTGGTCACCGACTCCGAGCTGGCCGCCGTCGCCGGGCCCGCGATGGTCGTGTGGACCAGCGACGACCCGTCCGGCCCGGCCGCCGCCGGGATGGCGATGGCCGAGAAGATGCCGGACGCCCGGTTCGAGGTGATCAAGGACGCGGGCCACTGGCCGCAGTGGGAGCAGCACGAGGTCTTCAACGCGCTCGCGCTGGACTTCCTGACCGGGAAGCGCGACTGAGGAGCTCAGCCCACCGGGCGGAACTGCGGTACCTGCCCGCCCCCGCCCCGCGCCTCGAAGGTGAGCTCCACCCGCTGCCCGACCGCGACCGCGCCAGGGTCAGGCACGTCCACGAGGTTGGTCATCAGCTGGGGCCCGCCGTCGAGGGCGACGATCGCCACCACGTAGGGCTGGTCGTCGCGGTAGGCCTCGTAGGCGGCCTGGTGCACGACCGAGAACGTGACGACCTCACCGGTGGTGGCCGGGGGGCGCCAGCCCATCTCGGAGCCGCCGCAGCGCGGGCAGCGCGGCCGTGGCGGGAACACCCAGTCCGCGCACGGCTCGCACCACGGTGCGGACAGCTCACCGCGGGCCGCCGCGGCCCAGTAGAGCGCCGACAGTGCGGTGGGTTCGGGGGCGGGCTTCGCGGGGGCCATCAGGACTCCGCCCGGTCGCCGAGGATCAGCGTGGCGTGCTCGGAGAGCATCCCGCCGTGGGTGTGCACGAGCGCCGTGGACGTCCTCGGGGCCTGGCGGTCCCCGGCACGCCCCATCACCTGCAGCGCGCCCTCGACGACCATGCTCATCCCGGACGCGTCCCCGGTGTGCCCGAACGACATCAACCCTCCGTACGTGTTGACCGGCAGCGACCCTCCGGGCGCGGTGGCGCCGCTGCGGTAGAGCTCGGGAGCCTTGCCCCGCCCGGCGAGACCGCATTCCTCCAGGTACATCAGCGGGTTCGAGGAGAAGGAGTCGTAGAGCTGGGCGACGTCGATCTCCGAGGGGGCCAGTCCGGACATCGCGAAGGCCTGCCGGGCCGCGTCCGTCGCGCCGCCGGTGTCGAAGGTCGACCGCATGCTGACCGCACCCTCCATGTGCACCTCCCCGTAGCCCAGCAGGTAGGCGGGGCGCTCGTTGACCGCGCGTGCCCGCTCCCCGCTGGTGACCAACAGTGCGGCACCTCCCTCCAGCGGCACCGAGCAGTCGTAGAGGTGGAACGGGCTCGCGATCATCCGCGAGCCCAGCACGTCGGCGACGGTCAGCGGGCCCTTGTCGCGCATGAACGCGTCCGGGTGCAGCAGCGCCCACTGCCGCTGGGCCACCGCCACCGCGGCCAGGTCCTCCCCGGTGGCGCCGGTCTCGGCCATCCAGCGCTGCGCGAACAGCGCGTAGAGCACCGGGATGTAGGTGCCGTAGGGGTACTCGAACTCCGGATGGCTGACGAACTTGGCGATCTTCTCACCGCTGGCCGCGCCCACCTTGGGGAACTTGCCGGCGGAGATGCACAGCACGGCGTCCGCGCGCCCGGCCGCGATGGCCTCGGCGGCGCGGGCGACCATCAGCGCGTAGCCCGCGCCACCGGCGTACATCGTCTGGGAGAACCGGGGCCGGATGCCCAGCTCGTCGGCGACCTTCTCGTGCACCGCGACGTCCGCGCCGCCCTCGGTGAGCACCCCGGTCGGTGCGGCCAGCACGCCGTCGATGTCACCGGGGCGGACGTCCCACTGGTCGAGGAACGCGGAGATCACCGCGGAGTGCAGGGCGAGCTCGTCGAGCTCGGGATAGCGGCCGGGCCGGATCTCGGTGACGGCCGCCAGGGCCGGGTCGTTGCGCACGTGCTCCCTCTCGGGTCGGGGTGGCTGATCGTCGGGGCTGGTCTTCAGAGCAGGAACGCCATCGACGGGACGGCTCCGGTGCGGTCCACGAGCAGCACCTTCTTGCGGGTCATCCGCAGCCCGCCGTCACCGGCCGGGTCCACCAGGTCGAACTCGAGCCGCCCGGCCCAGACGTGCGTGCGGTCCATCCGGAACTCGTGCAGCGCGAACGCGGCGTGCACGGTGACGGCTCCCGGCCCGGCGTGCTCGCGCTCGACACCGGAGACGATGCGCACCGTCCGGGAGAACGGCACCTGCGAGTAGCGCTCACCGGTCAGCAGCTGCCGCACCCGGGTGTTCATCCGGCGGCCGTTGTCGTAGACGTAGGAGATGACGCCGGTCCCGTCGTGGTCGTCCCCGGCGGGGACCCAGTACAGGACGTCGCGGTCGTCCGCCCACAGCCCGAGCCAGTCGTCGTAGCGGCGCTCGTCGAGCAGCCGGGCCTCCCGGTAGACGAACGCCTGCGCCGCGTCCGGTGAGACGTCGAGCACCGAGCCGGTCATCGCGTTCCCACCGCGGCGGTGCGGTGCCAGGGAAGGCGTTCGGGATGCTCCGCCAGGTCGGCGATGATGGTCGGCTTGAGCACCTTGCCGGTGACTCCGCGGGGCAGCGCGTCGACGACCGCGACGTGCTTGGGCACCTGGAACGCGCCGAGCCGCTCCCGGCAGAAGGTCAGCAGCCCGGCCGGGTCCGGGGTGGCGCCCCGTCGGGCCTCGACGATCGCGACCACGGCCTCGCCCCACTCCTCGTGCGCGGCGCCGACCACCGCGACGTCGGCCACGTCGGGGTGCTGGGCCAGCACGTTCTCCACCACGCTCGGGTACACGTTCATCCCACCTGTAATGATCATGAAGTTCTTGCGGTCGGTGAGGTAGAGGTAACCCTCGTCGTCCATCCGGCCGATGTCGTGGGTGCGGATCCACTCACCGTCCAGTAGCCCGGCGGTGAGCTCGGGAAGCCGGTGGTAGCCCAGGCAGTTCATCGGGGACCGCAGCCGGACCTCACCGCTCTCACCGCGGGCCACCTCGCGGCCGTCGTCGTCGGTCACCGCGACGTCGACCCAGGGTCCGGGCCGGCCGCAGGACGTCAGCAGGCCCGGCTCGCCCCCGAGCCCGCGCAGGTGGTCGGCGTGGGTGAGCACGGTGACCCAGCCGCCCGAGCACTCGGTGATGCCGTAGATCTGCACCAGCGCCGTGGCGGGCAGCGCGGCGTGCACCCGGTGCAGCAGCGCCGGGGGAGCGGGCGAGGAGCCGTAGACCAGGGTCCGGAAGCTCGACAGGTCGTGGCTCCCACCGTCACCGTGGTCGAGCTCGTCGAGCACGCGGCGGATCATCACCGGGGCCAGCACCGTGCCGGTGACCCGGTGCCGCCCCACGGTGTGCAGGAAGTGCGCGGCGTCGAAGCCGCCCGGCCCGCCGGGCAGCACCACCGTCATCCCGTTCACCAGCCCGAGCAACGCGAGCAGGCTGGCGATCCAGGCCAGCGAGGTGGCCTGGAACCACACGTCGTCCGGACCCAGGCCGGTCATCAGGACGGTGTGCACCAGCACCGCGGCGACCGCGGCCTGGCTCACCAGCACACCCTTCGGCATGCCGGTGGTGCCGGAGGTGTAGCTGATCAGCGCCAGGTCGCCGGGGCGCGGCGCGGGCAGGTCCAGCGCCGGGCCGGCGGACAGCTCGCCGAAGGAGGCGTCGAAGTCCGCGAGGCGCGGCGCGGCCGGGTCCCCAGGGGTCAGGGAGACCAGCAGCCGGCCCTCCGCGCGCAACGCGCGCTCCTCGCCGCCGAGCAGGTCCGCCAGCGCGGCCTCGACCACCACCATCCGGGCGTCGCAGTCGCGCACGACGTGCAGCACCTCCCGGGCGGCGAAACGGGCGTTGATCCCGACCCGGACCGCGCCCAGGCGCAGGCAGGCCAGGTAGTGCACGAACACCTCGAGCCGGTCACGCGCCAGCATCCCGACCGCGTCGCCCGGCGCGACGCCCAGCGCAGCCATCCCCGACGCGAGCGCGCCGACCTGCGCGTCGAGCTCGGCCCAGGTCAGCGAGCGGCCGTCCTCGCGCACGGCGGTCTTGTGCGGGGCCCGGCGGGCCCACCCGGCCAGCAGTTCCCCGGCCAGCACCGGCCCGGCGGCCCCCGCCGGGCCCGTCGCGCCGGTCACCGGCGGCCCGGTCCGTCGGCGGCACGTTCGGTGCGGGCGATGATCCGGTCCGGGTCGCTGAACCGGGCCAGCTCCGCCGGATCGGTCCACACCAGCGCCTCGAGCTGCATCGGGTCGAGGTACACCGCCGCGCCACCGCGCAGCAGGTCGCGGATCCGCAGCCGGGCGCCGTGGCCGGTCTCGTCGAGCTCCACCTCGACGGCGGCGAACTCGTTGGACAGCATCACCGGCCCGACCCCCCGCCGGTCATCAGGCGCAGGTAGTTGCGCCAGAACGCGCGGTGGCTGGTGTCGTCGGTGGCGTTGGAGACCTCGACGCCGTCGGGCAGGGTCTGCTCCCGGTGCAGCCCGCGGCTGCGCAGCAGCCACTCCGGTTGCCGCGCGGCCATCCCGCGGAAGTTGCGCTCGTACATCGCGCTGTCGTCGGCGATCACCATGCCGGCCGGGCCGATCGACCCACCGGTCAGCTGGAAGGCGCGCCGGTTGAGCTGCTCGGCGCCCTTCCAGCGGATCGGGGCCTGGTGCTGGATCGTGCCGCCGGCCGCGAGCGGCTCGATGACCAGGATGAACAGCTCGGCGATGAACAGGTTGGGGAAGATCATCGTGTGCGGCGGGCCGTCGACGAGCAGCTCGTCGGCGTGGTCGCGGCCGTGCCGCTGCGCGAGCGCCGCGGCGTAGTCGGACAGCTTCTCCTCGGCGCTGGCACCGAGCCAGAGGTACTTGCGCCCGACCTTGCGGAACTGCGGGCGCCAGTCCATGTCGGTGTGCCCGTTGCCGAGGTAGCGGGTCTGCGACAGCGCCTTCTCGCTGGTGACGTCGGCGTCGGCGACCAGTGACCAGTTGCCCATCATGGTCAGCGACCGGTGCACGAAGTTGCCGTGGTAGGCGTCGATCTCGTTCTCGAACGCGATCTTCCAGTTGGTCTCGGTGCGGTGGTGCAGCCAGCCCGCGGTCAGCTCCACCTCGCCCTCGGGGGACAGCTCGCAGAGCCGGTCGATGGTCTCCCGGGCCGGCCCGAGGAACTCCGCCAGCGTCGGGACGTCGGCGGCGACGCTGGCGAACAGGAAGCCGCGGTAGTCCTGCGCGTGCGCCGGGCGGGCCAGGCCGTGGTCGGCGCGGGCGAAGTCGGGCCCGTAGCCCGGCCGGAACGGCACCCCGACGAGCTCGCCGTCGTTGCGGAAGGTCCACCCGTGGTACGGGCAGCGGAACGACGAGGAGTTGCCCGTCCGGTCGTGGCAGAGCAGGTTCGCCAGGTGGCTGCACCGGTTGAACAGGACGTGCACCTCGCCGTCGGCGCCGCGGCTCACGATCACCGGCTGGGTGCCGATGGTCTTGAGGACGTAGTCGCCGGGCTGCGGGACCTCGCTGGTGTGGGCGACGTACACCCACCCGGAGTGGAAGATCCGGTCCATCTCGTCGGCGAAGACCTGCGGGTCGGTGTAGAGCCGGGAGTGCACGCGGTCGGTCCGGACCAGCTCCGCGTACGGGACGCCGGTGGCGGCGTCGGTGGCGGCGCTCACGTGAGCGCCGACACGAAGGTGTCCTTGACCTCCCGGCCGATGTAGAAGATCCCTTGCGCGAGCTTGTCCGCCGTCCAGGTGATGGTCGGGAAGTCGGGGTAGACCAGGTAGCCGCCGGAGAACACCTCGTTGCGGTTCCCGGCCGGGTCGAAGAAGTAGATCGTCTGGCCGCGGGTGATGCCGTGCCGGGTCGGGCCGGCGTCCACCGGTACGTCGTCCATCGAGAACAGGTCGCCGGCGTGCCGGATGGCGTTCCAGTCCTCGAGCAGGTACGCGAAGTGGTGCAGCTTGCCGTTGGGGCCCTGCAGGAACGCGATGTCGTGCGGGGTGTTGGAGCACGACATCCAGGAACCGATCAGCGCGCCGTCGTCGCTCTGGTCGGTGACCAGGCGCTCCACGGCGCGGAAGTCGAGCACCTCGGCGAAGTAGCGCTCCAGCGTCACCGGGTCCTCCGCGGTGATGGCGGCGTGGTCGATCCGCGGGACGCCCACGCCGACGAGGTGCCGGGGGAACGGGGCCGGGTTCAGCGCGCCCACCTCCGTGCCCACGCACTCGGTGTCGGAGTAGAGCTCCATGACGTGCTCGCTCGGCATCACGATGCGGACCCCGTCGCCGACGGCCAGGTTGTCCCCGGCACTCATCCGCTCGGTGATGCAGCCGAACGCCTGGGCCCGCTTCTCGTAGACGTCGAGGTCCTCGGAGCGGGCGACCTTATAGCCCAGCTTGGCCAGCCCGACCCCACCGGGCTCGACGACCACGGAGTGGTGGTCCCACTCGTCCCAGGCCTTGAAGTACAGCTTGCCGTCCTGCTCGGCGGTCAGCCGCATCCCGAGGGTGTCGCCGTAGTGCGACTTGGCCTCCTCGACGTCGGTGACCCGCAGATGTACGTACCCCAGTCGCATGACGGCCATGTCCGTGCTCCTCGTTGCCTCGTGGTGGTGGTGGAGATCAGGTGGTGTCGGGCCCGCCGCGGGCCCGCCGGGCCGCCGCGGCGTGCAGGAACGGCAGGACGACCTTCAGACGCTCGTCGCGCAGCCGGACCACCACGTCACCGCGCGGCACGGCGCGGCAGGTCAGGCAGGTCCCGTCGCGGCGCTCCTGGTCGGTGAGGACGGTGGCGGCCACGACGGCCGGGTAGTCGACCGCACCCTCGATGAGGTCGACCTTGCACAGCGCGCAGCCGCCGCGGCGGCAGCCGACGCGGTAGCCGTATCCGGAGCGGAACAGCGCCGCCAGCACCGTCTCGCCGGCCCGGGCGGTGACCCGGACCCCGTCGGGCTGGACCTCGATGTCCGCCACGTCCACTCCCGTCCGGCGAGTTCGTTCGACCTATCAGTCAGGAGAATTACACTCGATTCGGGGCCGGTCAAGAGCCGGCCGGTCCCGGGCGACGGCGCTCAGCGACCCGGGAACCGGGGGGCCCGCTTCTCCTGGAACGCCGTGATCCCCTCGAGATGGTCGGCGGAGCCCATCGCGAGGGTCTGGTGGGCGATCTCCAGCTCGAGGTAGCTCTCCAGGTCGCCGCTGACCGACCGGTGGGCCAGCGCCTTGCCCAGGCCGAACGCCCGGGTCGGGCCCTCGGCGAAGCGGTGCGCCATGGCCATCGCCGCCGCCAGCAGCTCGTCGGGCGGGTGGATCTCCCGCACCAGGCCGAGCCGCTGCGCCTGGGTCGCGTCGAGCGTCTCGGCGAACAGGAACATCTCCTTGGCGCGGTGCAGGCCGACCATCCTCGACAGCAGCCACAGACCGCCGCCGTCGGGCACCAGCCCGACGTTGGCGAAGCTGGCGATCATGCGCGATCCCGTCGCGGCGAGCCGCACGTCCCCGGTGAGGGTGATCGAGAAGCCGACCCCCGCCGCCACCCCGTTGACGGCCACGATCAGGGGTTTCTCGATGGCCAGCAGCGCGAGGGTGGCGGCGTTCGCGCTGCGCATCCAGGTGCGGGCGGCGCCCGGGTCGGGACGCGCGCTCATCGCCGCGATGTCGCCGCCCGCGCAGAAGGCCCGCCCGGCGCCGGTGAGCACCACCGCCCGCACCGCGGGGTCGGCCTGCACCTGCGCGGCCCGGTCCGCGAGCTCGCTGCGCATCGCGTGGTCGAGTGCGTTGAGCTTCTCGGGCTTGTTCAGGGTCAGGACGGCGACCGCGCCGTCGCGGTCGAGGGTGACGCTCATCGAACGTCCACCGGTAGCGAGGAGGGACCGTTATCGGGGTGCATGGTGCCTCCGTCGGAGCGCTGAGGTGGATCGACCGGGCGGTCGAGGGCGTCGAGACCGAGGGTGCTCGGCCGGTCGGCCCGGTAGCGACGGGCGAGGACCGCCAGGTGCTCGGCCGCCGTCCCGGCGGACAGCGCGACGGCGGTCGCGCGGCGCGAGTACAGGTACAGGTCGGACTCCGTCACGTAGCCGATGGCGCCGTGCAGCTGGTGGGCGAGCCTACTGATCGCGGTCGCGGCACGCCCGGCCCGGGATTTTGCCGCCGCGACCGACCTCCGCGTCGGACGTCCGGCGCCGAGGTCGGCGAGGGCGGCGTCGACCAGCAGCCGCGCGCACTCCAGCGCCGAGCCCATGTCGGCGACGTGGTGGGCGACGGCCTGGAAGGTGCCGATCGGGCGGCCGAACTGCTCGCGCCCGCCGACGTGGGCGACCGTCCGCTCCAGCAGTTCCTCGGCGAGGCCGACCAGCTCGACGGCGGCCAGCAGCGCGCACACGTCGGCGACGCCGTCGGCCCGGTCCGGGCGCAGGGGCGCCGAGACGTCCGCGGTCCGCAGGGCCACCGCGGTGCAGACGACGGTGCCGAGCGACTCGCCGGAGATCGACCGCAGCGGCACCACGGTGAGCCCGTCGGCCGCGGTGTCAACGATGACCAGCCGGGGCGCGCCGGCGTCGTCGGCGGCGAGTGCCACCACGACGGCACCTGGCGTGGCGTCCTCCAGCCGGTGCAGGTCGCCGTCGAGCCGGTACCCCGCGCCGTCCGGGCGCAGAGCCAGCCGGCCCGGCGGCGCGGCGACGGTGGCGGCGCCGGTCGCGAGCCGGGGCAGCCACCGCCGCTGCTGCTCGGCCGAGCCGGCTCCGGTCAGGGCCAGCGCCGCCGCGGCCGTGCAGCGCAGGGTGCTGGGCAGCGCGGCCCGCGCGGCTTCCGCGAGCACGACGGCGAGGTCCGCCGGCGCGGCCCCGGCGCCGCCGTACGCCTCGGGGACGGCCAGCGCCGGCCAGCCCTGCCGGCACACCGCGGTCCACAGCTCGGCGCGGTGACCGGCGTCGTCGCGGGCCAGGCGGCGGCGGTCGACGTGGTCGCGCAGGAAGGCCGCCGCGGACCCGCGCAGCGCCCGGTGTTCCGGGCTCTCGCCGGTCCGGGGCCTGGCCCGCCCGACCGCGGCCGGCGCGGACCGCGCCGAGGTGGGCAGGCCGTAGCGGCGCTGCGCGACCATCGTGCGCTGCACCTCGTTGGTGCCGCCGCCGAAGCGCAGGTAGGGAGCTCGCCGGTAGGTCAGCTCGGCGAACCCGTCGAGCGGCGATCCGGGCTCGCCCAGTGCCAGCCGGGAGCGCTCTCCGCACATCTCCAGTGCGGCGTCGGAGAGCTCGGCCACCAGCTCGGTGGCGGCGACCTTGAGCATCGCGGCGTCGGCGTCGGACAGCCGGCCGGCGTCGATCTCGCGCAGCGTGCGCAGCGCGAGCAGGCGCACCGCGCGCACCCGGGTCTCCAGCTCGGCGAGCCGGACCGCGGTGGCCCCGTCCGGCCCGGCGCCGCGGCTCAGCTCGGCGGTGAGCCCGTCGAACAGGCGGCGCAGCACCCCAACCCCGGCGATGCCGACCCGTTCGAGGGCGAGCGCGGTGGTGACGTAGGTCCAGCCCTGCCCGGCCTCGCCGATCAGGTGGTCGGCGGGCACCCGGACCCCGGTGAAGGTGACCTCGTTGGTGCGCAGCCCGCCCCAGGTGGGCAGCGCCCGGACCGCGATGCCCGGCGAGTCGAGCGGGACGGCGATGATGCTGATCCCGCGGTGCCGCGGTGCGTCGGGGTCGGTACGGCAGGCCAGCCACTCGTGGGTTGCGTGGTGGGCCCCGGTGTTCCACAGCTTGTGGCCGTCGATCACCCAGTCGTCGCCGTCGCGGACCGCGCGGCAGCGCAGGTTCGCGAGGTCGGTGCCCGCGACGTCCTCGCTGTAGCCCAGCGCGAACTCGGTCTCACCGGAGACGATCCCCGGCAGCCAGCGGCGGCGCTGCTCGTCGGTGCCGATGCGGGCGATCGTCGGGCCGATCGACACCGTCGTCATCAGGTCCGGGTGCGGAGTGCCGAGGTAGTCGCACGCCTCGAAGAACAGGAACTGCTCGACCGCGGTGCGGCCCTGGCCGCCGTACTCGGCCGGCACCCCGATCCCGAACCAGCCCCGCGCGACCATCGTCTCCAGTATTCCGCGGACGGCCGGGTGCCGGTCGGCGACGGCGGTCTCCCGCCAGTCGGGCAGCGCGGCCCGCAGCTCGGGGGTCAGGTGCTCCAGCAGGACGTCGCGCACCTCGCGCTGCCAGGCGTCCTCGGCGGGGGTCAGGTCCATCCGAGCTCGACCGTTCCCTCGCCGGTGGTGGTGGTGCGCCCGTCGGCGGTGGCCAGCCAGACCTCGCAGCGGACCGTCCGGCCGTCGGTACCGACCTCGAGCACCCGCCCGTGGGCGAGCAGCTCCTCGTCGACGTAGGCCGACGCCCGGTTGCGGTAGCGGAGTTCGACCAGCCGGCCCGGCCGGGCCCACCCGGTGAGCAGCTGTTCGAGGTAGGTGCCCTGCAGCGGCCCCGGCACCACGACCGCGGGATGGCCGGCGACGTCGCGGGTGTAGTCGGCGTCGTAGTGGATGCGGTGGGAGTTCCACAGCACGGCCGAGTACTGGAACAGCTCGACGGCGTCGGGCCGGTGGCCGACCGGCCCGAGCGGGTCGCCGACCAGGGGGTGGTCGCTCATCGCAGGATCCGGGAGTAGTCCTCCACCACGACCTCCTCGCCGAGCTGGTTGGTGAGCCGGTGCCGCAGTCCCATGAGCACGAACGGGCCCGACGAGCCGGACTTCTCGGTCAGCCCGGTGATCGTCTTCTCCAGGGTGATCCGGTCGCCGGCGTGGATCCGGCCGGGGAACCGGGCCCGGGTCTCCCCTGCCATCACCTGGGTCACGGCCATCGGGGGGAGGTCGGCGTCGGGGGTGCCGTCCTCGGCGAGTGCGGTGCGCGGCCGGATCAGCGCCGCCGAGATGCGCACGGCCACGTAGAACCCCGGCGGGGCCACGATCGTGCGGTACCCGGCGGCGTGGGCGGCAGCCTCGTCGAAGTGCTCGGGCGCGGTCTCACCGACGGCGTGGCAGTACTTCGCGATGTCGGTGGCGCTCACCTGCACCGTCACCGGCGGGTCGCTGCGTCCGATCCAGGCCCGCGCCTCGTCGGTGACCAGCCCGCCGGTCACCGGGAACCGCTCCCGGCGGGCTGCCAGACCGGCAGCGCGATGCCCGGGGCGACCGGCTCGAACGCCACCTCCAGCGGCATGTCGATCTCCAGCTGCCCCGGTGGCACGCCGCGCAATCGGCCGAGCATCCGGGCCGGCGCGTCGTCGAGCTCGACCGCACCGACCGCGAACGGCAGCGCATCGGCGTAGGCCGCGATCGTGGTGTGGTGCACGACCGTCCACGTGAACAACGAGCCGGTGCCCGCGACGGGCAGCCAGCGCAGCTCGGCCGGACCGCACCCCCCGCAGGTGTCGCGCGGCGGCCACTGCACCCGGTCGCACGCGGCGCACCGCTGCACCACGAGCGAGCCGCGGGCGGCGGCGGCCCAGTACCCGCCCAGCACCGGGTCGTCCGGGTCGGGCAGCGGTGGTGTGGCCCGCTGCGCGCTCACCGGGTCAGCACCGCGATCGCGCCGTCGCCCATGTCGCCCCATCCGGTCACCGCGACCACCTCCGCCCCGGGGACCTGGCGGTCCCCGCCGTCGCCGCGCAGCTGCACGACCGCCTCCACCACGTGGTTCATCCCGGCGATGTGCCCGTCGGAGAGCAGCCCGCCGTGCGGGTTGACCGGGAGCCGCCCGCCGAGCGCGATGCCGCCGTCGGCCACGAACGGGCCGCCGTCGCCGCGGGCGCAGAACCCGGCCTCCTCCAACTGCTGGATCACCTCGAAGGTGAAGCAGTCGTAGATCATCGCCGCGTCCACGTCCGACGGGGTCACCCCGGCCATCGCGAACGCGCGCGGTGCCGCCCTGGTCAGCCCGACGGTGAAGAAGTCGCGGCGGTTGACCAGGTCGTCGGGCGAGTCCGGGTGGCCCTCGGCCAGCCCGGCCAGGTGTACCGGGCGGTGGCGCAGGTCGCGCGCCCGGTCCGCGGCCACCACCAGCACCGCACCGGCACCGTCGGTCTCCTGGCAGCAGTCGAGCAGCAGGTAGGGCTCGGCGATCGGCCGGCTGCTGCGGTACTGCTCCATCGTCATCGGCCGCCCGTGCATCTGCGCGTGCGGGTTCAGCTGGGCGTGCGCGCGCATGGCCAGCGCGACGGCGCCCAGGTGCTCGCGGGTGGTGCCGAACTCGTGCATGTGCCGGCGGGCGATCATCGAGTACCACTGCGCGGGCGTGCTGAACCCGTGCGGGTGCTCCAGCTGGCGGCGGTAGCGCTGGCCGGGCAGCAGCACCCCGATCCGCTGCTCGACCCGCGACCCCGAGCGGCCGTTGCGCGCGACGAACACGAGCACGCAGCGGGCCGCGCCGCTGGCCACGGCCAGTGCGGCGAGCCGCAGCCCGGCGACCGTGCTGGCCCCGCCCAGGTGCGGCACCGCCGTGAACGTCACGTCGGGCAGCCCGAGGCCCGCGATCAGGTCCTCGGCCGAGGGCCCGAACGGGAACGGCACGATGCCGTCCACCGCCGAGGTGGGCAGGCCGGCGTCGGCGCACGCCGCCCTGGCGGCCTCCACGGCGAGGCGCTCGGCACTGCGGCCGCTGGCCCGGGAGAACTCGGTCAGCCCGATCCCGGCCACGCACGTCCCGGTCACGGCGCCACCCGCTCGGTGAGCCCGCACAGCGCCCGCTCGGCCCCGCCCACCAGGTCGGCCAGCACCGCCGCGGCGCCGTCCACCCGGTCCACCAGTGCCGTGGACTGGCCGAGCGGGATCGGTGAGCCGACGACGTCACCGTCGCGCAGCCCCTTCAGGACCAGACCCTGCCGGTTGATCTCGACCGCCTGCTCCGGGAAGGGTTTGATCTCCCGGGTCGCCCAGTGGGCGGTGAAGTCGTTGGTGGCCAGGCGGCAGGTCTTCCCGGACAGCGCCCGCGAGATCACGGTCTGGTCCTCGGTGCGCGCCACCGCCTCCTTGCGGACGTCGTCGTGCACGGCGGCCTCGTGGGTGGCCAGGAACCGGGTGCCGACCCAGACGCCGTCGGCGCCGAGCGCCAGCGCGGCGGCGACACCGGCCCCGGTGGCGATCCCGCCCGCGGCGACCACCGGGATGTCGACCTCCCGGACCACGGCGGGGACCAGCACCGACAGCGCGACGGCGCCGGTGTGCCCGCCCGCCTCGGTACCGGTGGCGATGACCGCGTCCGCGCCGAGCTGCTGCGCGCGTGCGGCGTGCCGGGCGGTGCCCACCAGCGTCATCACCCTGATGCCGTGCTCGTGCGCCTCGTCGGCCGCACCGGCGGGCAACTTCATCGCGTAGACGATCAGCGGCACCCGCCTGCGGTAGACGATCTCGAGCAATTCCGCGCGCAGCGCCGGGTCGACCGCGTGCGAGGTGCCCTCGCCGGGCCCGGCGGAGCGCTCGCCGAGATCCGGGAACAGGAAGTCGACCCCGAACGGGGCCGAGGTCGCCGCCTGCACGAGCGCGATCTCCTCGTCCAGCTCAGCCGGGCTCATCCGCGACGCCCCGATGCACCCGACGCCGCCGGCGTCCGACACCGCGGCGGCGAGCCGCCCACCTGCCACCACCCCCATCCCGGCCTGCATGATCGGGTAGCGCACCCCGAGCAGATCGGTGATACCGGTCCTCCACGCCATCGCTGCTACCTCCTCCGCTCGTGGTCGAGTGCGACCAGGCCGTCGACGACGGACACCCCGTGCCCGTCCGGGTGCACCAGCACCGGATTGAGATCGATCTCCTCGACGCCGGGCAGCCCGCAGGCCACCAGCCGCGAGAGCCGGGCGACCAGGGCGCACAGGGCGCCGATGTCGGCGCCGTGGAGCAGTCGGATCAGCCGGGTGCCGTCGAGCAGGCGTCGGACGGCCTCGGGGGTCGCCGGGGGCAGCACGATCGTGACGTCGTCGACGAGCTCGGCGAGCACCCCGCCGGGTCCGACGGCCAGCACCCGCCCGTACACCGGGTCGGTGGCCACCCCGACGATCACCTCGACGCCCGGCGGTGCCATCCGCTCGACCAGCACGCCCTGCACCTGCGCGGCGCCGACCGCGGCGACCCCGGCGGCGTACACCTGACGCGTGGCGGCCCGCAGGGCTGCCGCGTCGGCCACGCCCACCAGCACGCCGCCGACCGCGCTCTTGTGGGCGAGGTCGCGCGCCAGCACCTTCACCGCCAGCGGGAACCCGAGCCCGGGGTCGTCACCCGCGGCGGCCTGGGTGGGGGTCAATACCCGCCGCGCCGGCAGGCCGGTGATGCCGGCCAGCTCGAGCAGGGTCTTGGCGGCGTCCTCGTCGAGCATCCGGTGGCGCTGGGAGTCGAGGAACCGGGTGAGCGCGGGCGGGGGAGGCTCGGGCGGGGGCACCTCGGCCGGTGGGTGCGGCCCGGCGGCCGCGGCCAGTGCGGCCAGCGGCCGGATGCACTCCTCGATGCCGCCGAAGACGGCGACCCCGCCCGCGTGCAGGATCTCGGCCACCTCGGCGGAGGCACCCAGCCAGATCACCGAGCAGCGCTTCCCGAGCAGCGCCGCCTCCGCGACGATCCGCCGGGCCAGTCCGGGCCCGAACGAGCCGCCGCCGCCCATGAACACGACCACCTCGTCGACGCCCTCGTCCTCGGCCACCACCCGCAGGCACCGGTCGAACGGCGAGTCCGGGTCGATCAGCACGGTGGCGGTGACGTCGACCGGGTTGGCCGGGCTCGCCCACGCCGGCAGCAGCTCACCGAGCCGCGCGGTGGTGTCCGGCCGCAGCGGCGGGACCGTCAGACCCCACCGGTCGCACGCGTCGCTGACCAGCACGCCGCCGCCGCCGGAGCCGGTCAGCACCCCGATCCGGCGCCCGCCCCGCGGCGGCCCGGCCACCACGGCCCGGCAGGCGGTGACCAGGTCCTCGGGGGTGGCCACGCCGACGACGCCGTAACGGCGCAGCACGGCGTCGCTGACCCGGGCCGACCCGGCCAGCGCGCCGGTGTGCGACCGGGCCGCGGCTTGTCCGCGCTCGGAGTCGCCCGCGCGCAGCAGCACCACCGGGACCCCGCGGTCCCGGGCCGCGGCGAAGAAGGCGGTGAGGCCGGCGCCGTCGCGGACCCCCTCCAGGTAGAGCGCGACCGCCCGGACCCGCGGGTCGTCGAGCACCGCGACGGCCAGCTGCGCGGCATCGAGGACCGCCTCGTTGCCGGTGCTGATCATGAGCGCGAGGCCGAACCCGCGGGCGTGCGCCATCGCGGCGACGTAGCTGCCGATGGCGCCGCTCTGGGTGATCAGGGCGACCGGACCGTCCGGGAGCTCGGCGTCGCCGTCGACCAGCGAGGCGAAGGTGCAGTAGGAGCGGGATCCGAAGTCGATGACGCCCAGCGAGTTGGGGCCGACCACGGCGAGCCCGCGCTCGCGCGCGAGCGCGGTCAGCGCCCGCTCGCGCGCGGCCCCGGCGTCGTCGAGTTCGGCGAACCCGGAGCTGAACACGAGGAACGTCCGCGCGCCGCGGTCGGCTGCCGCGGCGACGGTGTCCAGCACCGCCTCGGCCCGCACGGCGACCACCGTCAGGTCCGGCACCTCGGGCAGGGCCGCGGCGTCGGGCAGGCAGGCGACGCCCGCGACGGCGGCGTGCCGCGGGTTGACCGGGTGCAGCCGTGGCGGCGGGTCGCGGCGCAGCAGGCTGCGCAGCGCCCGGGTGGCCGGCCGGGCCGGGTCCGGGGACGCGCCGAACAGCGCGACCGACTCCGGCCGCAGCAGGCAGCGCAGCAGCTCGGGCCCGGTGGGCGCGTCCGCGGTCACCGGGCCACCGCCCGGGGGGCCGTGGCCCGCTCGGCCACCGCCCGCGCCCTGGCCAGCACCGCCTGCGACAGCGTGACGTGGGCCGCGTCCACCAGGACGCCGCCGATGCCGACGGCCCCGAGACCGCGGGCCTCGCCGTCGCGGTAGGCGGCGATGTCGCGCTCGGCCCGCGCCACCTCATCCGCGGTCGGGGCGTAGACCTCGTTGGCGATCGGGACCTGCGACGGGTGGATCGCCCACTTCCCGGTGTAGCCCAGCAGCCCGGCGCGGCGGGCCTGCACGGTGTAGCCGGCCGCGTCCCGGTAGTCGGGGTAGGGCGCGTCGACCGCGACCAGCCCGCCGATCCGGGCCGCGGCGAGCACCTTGCACCGGGCGTAGTGCCAGAAGTCGCCGGGGTAGTCCCCGAGCGGGGCGAAGTTCGTGTCCACCCTGGCCCCCACCGACACCGAGAAGTCCCCGGCCCCGAAGATCAGCGCGTCGAGCCGGGGGCTGGCCACCGCGATCTCCTCGACGGCGGCCAGCGCGGCGACGTCCTCGATCAGCACCTCCAGGCGCACCGGCCTGGTCCGGCCCAGCTGCGCCTCCAGCTGGGTCAGCAGGACGTCGAACCACCAGACGTCGCGGGCCGAGGTGACCTTGGGCAGGATCAGGGTGTCCAGCGCGTCCACCGCGCCGGTCAGCACCTCGACCACGTCGCCGTGCGCCCACGGCGTGTGCAGCCCGTTCACCCGCACCGCCCGCACGGTCGAGCCCCAGTCCCGGCCGGTCAGCGCGGCCACGGCGCCCGCCCTGGCCTCGACCTTGCGGGCCGGGGCGACGGCGTCCTCCAGGTCGAGGAACACCAGGTCGGCACCGCTGGCCGCGGCCCGGTCGAACATCCGGTCGCTGGTGGCCGGGGTGGCCAGCTCGGAGCGCCGCAGCAGCGGGGCGGCCGGGGCCATCTCAGATCACGCCCTTTCCGCGCAGCTGCGCGATCTCCGCGGCGGTCAGCCCGAGCAGCCCGCCGTACACCTCGTCGTTGTGCGCGCCCAGCGCCGGCCCGAGATGGTCGACGCGGCCGCGGGCCGCGGAAAAGCGCGGCACCGGCGCCTGCACCCGGACCGGCCCGAGCCGGTCGTGCGGGACCGACATGAACACCCCCCTGGCCCTCATCTGCTCGTCGGCCACCAGGTCGGACACGTCGTACACCGGAGCGGCGGCCACCTCGGCGCGCTCGAACACCGCCATCGCGTCGTCGAGGTCGTGCCGTGCGACCCACTCGGCGACGGCGGCGTCGACCTCACCTGCCCGGGCCAGCCGCCGTTGCGGGTCGGCGAAGTCCGCCTGGTCGGTCAGGTCGGTGCGGCCGATCGCGGAGAACACGCGGAGGGCGACGGTGGGGGAGCTGCCCGACATGGCCAGCCACCGCCCGTCGCGGGTGCGGTAGGTGTTGCGCGGCGCGCTGATGTCCCAGCGGTTACCTGCCCGGGCGGCGACCACACCGAGCTGGTCGAAGGCCAGCAGCGACTGCTCCAGCAGCCGGGCCAGCGGGTCCACCAGGTTGACGTCGACGAGCTGGCCGCCGCCGCCGTGCACGTCGCGGTGGTACAGCGCCATCAGCACGGCGTAGGCCGCGTTGAGCGAGGCGACGCCGTCGGCCAGCATGAACGGCGGCAGCGTCGGCGGTCCGGTGGCCTCGCCGACCGTGTGCGCGAAACCGCTCATCGCCTCGCCGAGGGTGCCGAAGCCGGGACGCTCGCTCTTCGGGCCGGTCAGCCCGAAGCCGGTGACGTGCAGCATTACCAGGCCCTCGTTGACCGAGCGCAGCGCCGGGTAGTCCAGACCCCATCCGCGCAGCGTGGCCGGGCGGGTGTTGGCCACCACCACGTCGGCGGTGGCGGCCAGCCGTCGGGCCAGCTGTTGCCCCTCGGTGGTCCGCAAGTCTAGCGTGACCGACTTCTTGTTCCGGCCGATGCTGGTCCATACCAGCCCGACGCCGTCGACCTGGTGGCCCCAGCCGCGGATCGGATCGCCGCCGCGCGGGTCCTCCACCTTGACCACCTCGGCGCCGAATTCGCCGAGGTAGGTGGCGGCGAGCGGTCCGGCGGCCAGCGTGGCCAGCTCGAGCACCCGGATCCCGCCCAGCATCGCGGAGCTCACGCGAGGCGCTCCGGGCGCGGCAGGCCCAGGTGCTCGCGCAGCGTGGTACCGGTGTAGCGCTCGCGGAACAGGCCGCGGCGGCGCAGCGTCGGGACCACCAGGCGGACGAACTCCTCGAACGCGCCGGGCAGGTGCGTGGCGGCGACCACGAACCCGTCGCACGCCCCGCCGGTGAACCAGTCGCCCATCTGCTCGGCGACCTGGTCCCCGGTCCCGACGAACCGCGGCCCCTGCAGCAGGGTGGCCCGGTGCGCGGCCAGCGTGCGCAGGGTCAGCGTGCCCGGCCCGACGTGCCGTCGCACGCCCTGCACCAGGCCGCGCACCCCGGTGACGGACTCGATCAGCTCGTCGGTGATCTCCTCGTCGAGCCCGTGGCCGGCGAAGTCGTGGTTGGTCACCTCCGAGAGCAGCGTCAGCGACGCCATCGGGTGCACCAGCCGCTCCAGCAGCATGTGTTCCTTCTCCTTGGCATGGGCCTCGCTCTCCCCGACCACCGGGTAGGCCATCGGGAGCACCCGCACCAGGTCGGTGTCGCGGCCGATCGCGGCGATGCGTTCCTTCTGGTCGCGGTATTGCTCCGCGGCGACCTCCCGGCTGGGATCGCCGGTGAAGATGAGGTCGGCCCAGCGGGCGGCGAAGTCGCGCCCGCGCCCGGACTGACCCGCCTGGATGATCGGCGGGCGGCCCTGCGGGGTGCGGGGCACGGTGAGCGGTCCGCGCACCCGGAAGTGCTCGCCGCGGTGCCGCAGCTCGTGCACCCGGTCCGGGTCGGCGAAGATCCCGGCGTCGCGATCGAGCACCAGCGCGTCGTCCTCCCAGCTGTCCCACAGCCGGGCGACGACCTCGACGAACTCCTCGGCGCGGTCGTAGCGCGCGTCGTGGTCGAGGTGGGTCTCGGTCCCGAAGTTCTGCGCCTCGGTGTCGTTGACCGAGGTCACCACGTTCCACGCGACCCGGCCCGCCGACAGGTGGTCGAGCGTGGCGAACGTCCTGGCCACGTGGTAAGGCGGGTAGTAGGTCGTGGAGTACGTCGCACCCAGCCCGATGGAGCGGGTGGACGCCGCGAGTGCGCCCAGCACCGCGGTGAGGTCCAGCTTCACCGGTCGCGCGCCGTAGCGCACCGCGTCCGCGCAGGAGTCTCCGTAGATCGACGGCATGGCCAGCCGGTCGTCGAAGAACACCAGGTCGAACGTGCCGTCCTCGAGGGTGGCGGCGATCCGCTGGTAGTAGCGCAGGTCCAGGAAGTCCGCCGCGCCGCCGGGATAGCGCCACGATCCGGCGTAGACCGTGCTGTTGGAGGCCTGCATGAACGCGACCAGTGCCATCTGGCGAGCGGTTGCTCCCATCGACGATCCTCTCGACCCAGGCAGTCCAGCACGGCGGCCGGTGTCGCGGGTGCCTCGCTTCGCGACAGTCCGCCCGCGGCCGGCCCGCACCCGCTCCGCCGGGATTCACGAGATAGTGAGGTCCAGTTCACTCTCGGCACCGCTGCGGGGGAGCACGCCCAGACACGCGTGGGCGGTCACGTCGAGCAGTTCTGCGAGCCGCTGCTCGGTCAGCCCGCTGCGGTAGAACAGCGTTGCCTGCACCGCGCCGATGGCGGCGTGCACGAGCAGCCGCAGCTCGCCGTCGCCGAGGTCGGGCCGCAGCGGCCCGAGCACACCCACCCACTCCTCGATGTAGTGGCGCTGCTCGCGGCGCAGCCGTCTGCGGTCGGCGTCGGGCAGGCTGTGCACCTCGCGGTGGTAGACGGCGAGGATGTCCCGGTCGTGGAGGGCGACCCGGATGTGGTCGCGGACCAGCAGAGACAGCGCGACGTGGTCGTCGTCGCACCGGGCGACGATCGTGGCGGCCCGGTTCTGCAGCCGCTGCATCGCCTGGTCGAGCAGGGCGACGAGAAGGTCGTTCTTGCTGGCGAAGTGTCGGTAGACCCCCGAGCCGACGATGCCCGCCTCAGCGCCGATCTCGTCCATGGCCACGGCGTGAAAGCCGCGCCGGGACACGAGGTCGGCGGCGGCGGCCAGGATGCGACGGCGACGGTCCGGATCTCGTCGCCGAACGCCGTCGGCCGATGTCCCATTCGCCATCTGGTCATCATGGCAGGTGAGACGGTACGGTCGCGAGTGAAGCGTTCCTCACTAATGTGGGGTTGGAACGATCAGGATGGGGACCGGTGAGCGAGGAAGCGATCACGTACGAGGTCGATGACGGTGTGGCCTGGGTGACCATCAACCGACCCGACGCCCGCAACGCGCTCAACGCGGCGGCCCGCGAAGGCCTGTTCGCCGCGACGCACCGGTTCAACGCCGACGACTCGGCCAAGGTCATGGTGTTGACCGGGGCAGGCGACCGGGCGTTCTGCGCCGGGGGCGACCTCAAGGAGATGTCCGAGACGGCGCTCACCGTCCCGCCGCCCGACTTCGCCCCCCAGTTCGGCCGCAACATCGACGTCATCAAGCCGACGATCGCCGCGGTGAACGGTGTCGCGTTCGCGGGTGGCTTCCTCCTGGCCCAGCAGTGCGACCTCGTCGTGGCCGCCGAGCACGCCACGTTCGCCGTCAGCGAGGTCAAGGTGGGCCGTGGGTCCCCGTGGGCGGCACCCTTGTCGTGGCTGCTGCCGCCGCGGCTGGCGCTGCAGATCCTGCTGACCGGCGATCCGATCTCCGCGGAGCGCGCACGCGAGGTCGGCATGGTCAACGAGGTGGTCCCCGCGGCCGAGCTCCGGGCCCGGACGCAGGAACTCGCCGTGCGGATCGCCTCGAACGCCCCGTTGTCGGTGCTCGCGGCCAAGCGCACCGCGTACCTGTCGGCCGAGTACCCGCTCGCCCGGGCCTACGAGCTGGCCGAGGACATCTGGGAGCCGGTCTACCTCAGCGCGGACGCCCAGGAGGGCCCCACCGCGTTCCGTGAGAAGCGCACACCGGTTTGGAAGGGGCGGTAGCCGTGGCCGTGTCCATGGAGTCCGTTATCGCCGACATCGAGGCGGAGACGGCCGATCTGCGAGAGCTGCTCACCGGCCTGCCGGAGGGTCCCGACGGCTGGGACGCCCCGACGCCCGCTGCGGGCTGGGCCGTCCGGGACCAGATCAGCCACCTGGCCTTCTTCGACGACGTGGCCGTCCGTTCGGCCACCGACCCGGACGGCTTCACCGCCGAGGTGCTGCCCCAGCTGGCCGACGGGACGATCGCGCCGGACACCATCGCCGAGCGGTACCGGGCGATGCCGGGCGCGGAGCTGCTGGCCTGGTTCGACGGTGCGCGGGCCGCGCTGGTCACCGCGTTCGCCGGGATCGACCCCTCGGTGCGGGTGCCGTGGTTCGGCCTGCCGATGAGCGCGGCGTCGTCGTTGACGGCGCGGATCATGGAGACCTGGGCGCACGGCCAGGACGTGGCCGACGGGCTGGGCCGCGAGCGCGTCCCGTCGTCCCGGCTGCGGCACGTGGCCCACATCGGGGTCGGGGCGCGGGCGTTCAGCTACCTGGCCAACGGCCGCGAGGTGCCCACCGATCCGGTCCGGGTGGAGCTCACCGCACCCGACGGCAGCCGGTGGACCTGGGGGGCCGAGGGGGCGCCCGACCGGGTCACCGGTCCCGCGCTCGACTTCTGCCTGCTGGTCACCCAGCGCCGCCACCGCGACGACACCGCGCTGCTCGCCGAGGGCCCGCTGGCCGACGAGTGGCTCTCGATCGCGCAGGCGTTCGCCGGGCCACCCGGCGGGGGCCGCAAGCCGGGCCAGTTCGCGGGGGGTGCGGAATGAGGCCCCCGGTCTGCATCGGCAACTGCTCGGGCTTCTACGGCGACCGGATCTCCGCGGCGCGGGAGATGGTCGAGGGTGGCCCGATCGACGTGCTCTGCGGGGACTACCTCGCCGAGCTGACCATGCTGATCCTGGCCAAGGCCCAGGCGAAGGACCCGGCGGGCGGCTACGCCCGCACCTTCCTCACGCAGATGGAGCAGGTGCTGGGCACCTGTGCCGACCGTGGGATCAAGGTGGTCGCCAACGCCGGCGGGCTCAACCCGGCCGGGCTGGCCGCCGCCCTGCGCGAGATGGCGCAGCGGCTCGGGGTGCCGGTCCGGGTGGCCCACGTCGAGGGTGACGACCTGCGCGGCGACCTCGCCGCGATCACCCCGCCGGTCGGGGAGGCCAAGCCGGTCTCGGCCAACGCCTACCTGGGCGGCTGGGGCATCGCCGAGGCGCTCGGCGCCGGGGCCGACGTGGTGGTCACCGGACGGGTCACCGACGCCTCCCTGGTCGTCGGGCCGGCCGCCTGGTGGCACGGGTGGGCGCGCACCGACTGGGACCGCCTCGCCGGAGCCGTCGCGGCCGGCCACGTGATCGAGTGCGGCCCCCAGGCGACCGGCGGCAACTACGCGTTCCTCGACGAGGTGACCGACCGCCGCTACCCGGGCTTCCCGATCGCCGAGGTGGCCGCCGACGGCTCGTCGGTGATCACCAAGCACGACGGCACCGGCGGGCTGGTGTCGGTGGGCACCGTGACCGCGCAGCTGCTCTACGAGATCGCCGAACCGGCCTACCTGGGCCCGGACGTGGTGGCGCACTTCGACACGATCGCGTTGCGCCAGCAGGCCGAGCACCGGGTGGAGATCAGCGGGGTGACCGGGAGCCCGCCGCCGGAGACGCTGAAGGTGGCGCTCAACGACGTCGGCGGGTTCCGCAACACGATGACGATGGTGCTCACCGGGCTCGACGTCGAGGCCAAGGCGGCCTTCGCCGAGCAGCAGCTGTTCGACGTGCTGGGCGGCCGCGACCGCTTCGCCGAGGTCGACGTGCGGCTGCTGCGCTTCGACAGTACCGATGCGCCCACCAACGAGCAGGCCACCGCCCACCTGCGGGTCACGGTGAAGGACTCCGACCCGCGCAAGGTCGGACGGGCGTTCTCCAGCGGGATCATGGAGGTCGCGCTGGCCGGCTACGCCGGCTTCCACACGACCACCCCGCCGACGTCGGAGTCGGCCTACGGGGTCTACCGGCCCGCGGCCGTTCCTCGGTCGTCGGTGACCCAGCTGCTCGTCCTGCCCGACGGCGAGCAGCGGGTGATCGCGGATCCGCCCACCGCGCCGGCTGCGGCCGGTGCGGCCGAGCCCGCCGCGGAGCCCCCGGCACCCGCCGGGCCCACCCGCCGCGCCCCGCTGGGCGCCGTGCTCGGTGCCCGCTCGGGCGACAAGGGCGGCAACGCCAACGTCGGCCTGTGGGCGCGCGACGACGCCGGGTACGCGTGGGCGCGTGCGCACCTGACCGTCGAGCGGCTCCGCGGGCTGCTCGGCCCGGAGGCGTCCGACCTGCGGATCGAGCGGTTCGAGCTGCCGAACATCCGGGCGCTCAACGTCGTCGTGCACGGCCTGCTCGGCGAGGGCGTGGCGTCCTCCACCCGTCCCGACGCGCAGGCGAAGGGACTGGGGGAGTACCTGCGGTCCCGTCTGGTCGACGTGCCCGACTCGCTGCTGACGGGGATCTGACCGCACTACCGACGCCGACCGGGCATGGCGCCGCCGTGCCCCGACCGAGAGGTGGAACCACGTGGGTACGTTGGACGGCAAGGTCGCTCTAGTGTCCGGGTCCGGGCGCGGGATCGGGCGCGCGATCGCCGAGAAGCTGGCCGGGGAGGGTGCCAGGGTCGTGGTGAACGACCTGGACGCCGATCCGGCGAAGGAGGTCGTGGCGGCGATCGAGGCGGCCGGTGGCGTCGCGGTCACCTGTGCCGGGAGCGTCACCGAGGACGGCTTCGCGGAGCGGTTCGTCGCCACCGCGGTCGACGAGTTCGGCGGGGTCGACATCATCGTCAACAACGCCGGCTACACCTGGGACTCGGTCGTGCAGAAGATGAGCGACGACCAGTGGGACGCCATCCTCGATGTGCATCTCAAGGCGCCGTTCCGGATCCTGCGAGCCGCCCAGCCGGTGATCAGCGCCGCGGTCAAGCAGGCCAGGGCGGCCGGTGCCGAGGTGCCGTGCCGGAAGGTCGTCAACATCTCGTCGATCGCGGGTACGGGCGGCAACGCCGGTCAGGCCAACTACTCCGCGGGCAAGGCCGGGGTGATCGGGCTGACCAAGGCGCTGTCCAAGGAATGGGGCCGCTACAACGTGACGGTCAACGCGGTGGCCTTCGGCCTGATCCGCACCCGGCTCACCGAGGTGCCGGCCGGGGGCGACGGCAAGATCGACATCGCGGGTCGCCAGCTCGCGGTCGGGGTGAACCCGGAGCTGCTCGACACGATGGAACGGGGCATCCCGCTGGGCCGGGCGGGCACACCGGCCGACGCCGCGGGTGCGGTCTACCTGCTCTGCATCCCCGAGTCCGACTACGTCAGCGGCCAGGTCGTCATCTGCGGTGGGGGATTCACCGCCTGACGGTGCGGCCGTCCGGACCGCGCGTCACGGTCCGTATCGACCCGCATGTCCCGTTCCGGGACACCCATTCGTGTGACGTCGACCATATGGTGCGCTCCGACCTCAGGGAACGGAGCCACCGATGGCGAGTGCCGAGTCCACGTACCTCACCGACCTCTACGCCGACTGGTCGGCGCGGATGGCGGCCGATCCCGAGATGGGTCTGCCGGCGCTGCGTGACCTGTTCGAGGAGTGGCACCTGCCCACGGTCGAGCCGGAGGGTGTGACCTACGCCGAGGTCACCGCCGGCGGCGTGCCGGCGCTGTGGTGCCGGCCGGTCGACGCCGCCGCCGACCGGGTGCTGCTCTACACCCACGGGGGCGGCTTCGTGGTCGGCTCCCGGCACAGCCACCGCAAGCTGGCAGGTCACCTGGCCCGCGCCATCGGCTGCCACGCGCTGGTCGTTGACTACCGGCGGGCCCCCGAGCACCCCTTCCCCGCCCAGCTCGACGACTGCGTGAGCGCCTACCGCTGGCTGCTCGCCGAAGGCATCGCGCCCGGTCACATCGCCACCTGCGGTGACTCGGCCGGCGGCAACCTCGCGATCAGCGTCGCGCTGCGGCTGCGCGCGGACGGGGACCCGCTCCCCGCCGCCCTCGTCCCGATGTCGCCGTGGCTCGACATGGAGCACAAGGGCGAGACGCTCGACACGAACGCCGGGTCCGACGCGCTGGTCCAACGGCCCATCCTGACGGCGATGTCGACCATGTTCCTCGGGCCGGACGGCTCGGCGGTCGACCCGCTGGCCAACCCGCTGCTGGCCGATCCCGCCGGGCTCCCCCCGATGTTCATCAACGCCGGTGGGGCGGAGACGCTGCTCGACAACGCGGTGCGCTTCGGGGAGAGCGCCCGCCGGGCGGGTGTCGACGTGACCGTCGACGTCGTTCCCGGGATGCAGCACGTGTTCCCGTTCCTGGCCGGTCGCGCCCCCGAGGCGGACCGCGCCGTCGCCGACATCGCGCAGTGGGTCCGGCCCCTGCTCGGCCTGGCCTGACCCGCCCGTCCCCGCGGCCGGGCGACGGTCGGCGACCAGGCTGCCGCGGCCGGATCGCCCCGTCCGTCCGACGCCCACCCCGCGCGCTGATCGATCCAGGAGACCGGATGCCGGACATCGTACTGTCGGTACGCAACCTCGAAGTGGTCTACAACGACGTCGCCTTGGTGCTGCGCGGGATCAGCCTGGACGTGCCGTCGGGCGCCGTCGTGGCGTTGCTCGGCGCCAACGGAGCAGGCAAGACGACCCTGCTCCGGGCGGTCACCGGCCTGCTGCCCACGCATCGCGGGCGCATCACGAAGGGCACCGTCGCCCTCGACGGGCAGCCGATCACCGGCCTGGACGCCGCCGCGGTGGTGCGGCGCGGCATGTCGCAGGTGATGGAGGGCCGTCGGATCTTCGCCGAGCTCAGCGTGGAGGACAACCTGCGGGCCGGCGCCTACACGCGCCGCTCGCGCGTCGAGGTGGCGGCGAACCACGCCCGGGTGATGGACCTGTTCCCGGTGCTCGCCGCGCGCCGGCGGTCGACGGCGGGCTACCTCTCCGGTGGTGAGCAGCAGATGTTGGCGATCGGGCGGGCGTTGATGGCCTCGCCGAAGGTGCTGCTGCTCGACGAGCCGTCGCTGGGGCTCGCGCCGAAGGTGGTGGAGCAGGTGCGCGACATCCTCGTCACGATCAACGCGGCCGGCACCAGCGTCCTGCTCGTCGAGCAGAACGCGATGATGGCGCTGTCCATCGCCACCACCGGGTACGTGCTGGAGACCGGGAAGGTGGTGCGCGACGGCCCGGCGAGCGAGCTCCTCGCAGACGAGGACATCCGTGAGTTCTACCTCGGCTCGACGTCGGACGAGCGCGGCTCGTTCGCCGATGTGAAGAGCTACCGGCGGCGGAAGCGGTGGAGCGCATGACCGGGGTCGGGTCCGACGCGCCGGAGCCGCTGCTCACCGTCGACGGGCTGACGCTGCGGTTCGGCGGCGTGCACGCCCTCGACGGCGTCAGCTTCACCGTCGGCTCCGGCGAACTGTTCGCCGTGATCGGGCCGAACGGCGCCGGTAAGACGTCGATCTTCAACTGCATCAACGGCGTCTACCGGCCGCAGCAGGGCAGCATCACCCTGGACGGTGCGCGGCTGGACGGGAGCCGTCCCACGGCGATCGCGAACCGCGGGGTCGCTCGCACCTTCCAGAACATCGGTTTGTTCCCGGCGGTCAGCCTCGTGGACAACCTCATGCTCGGCCGCCACCACCTCATGCGGTCGGGATTCCTCAGCGGGATGTTGTGGTGGGGCCGCGCCCGGCGCGAGGAGCTGGAGGGGCGCGCCGCGGTCGAGCGGGTGATCGAGCTCCTCGAGCTCGAGCCGTTCCGGCACCAGCCGGCCGGCCTGCTGCCCTACGGGGTGGCCAAACGGGCCGAGCTCGCCCGGGCGCTGGCGATGGAGCCCAGGCTGGTGCTGCTCGACGAGCCGGTGGCGGGGATGAACCACGAGGAGACCGAGGACATGGCCCGCTACATCGTCGAGGTCCGCCGTGAACTGGGGCTGGCGATGATCCTCGTCGAGCACGACATGCGCCTGGTGATGGACCTCGCGGACCGGGTGCTGGCACTCGACTTCGGCCGGGTGATCGCCACCGGGACCCCGGCGCAGGTCCAGCGCAACCCCGCGGTCGTCGAGGCATATCTGGGAGGAGCCGCGTGAGCACCGTGGAGAAGGCCGGGAACCCGCAGATCGGCACGGCGGCGCACGGGGCCGACCCGCCGCGCACCCTGCCCGCGCTGCTGCTGCGGCACGCCGTGACGCGGCCGGAGGCGGTGGCACTGCGGCACAAGGTGCGCGGCCGCTGGGTCGAGACGACCTGGTCCGGCTACGCCCGGCGGGTCGCGGCCGTCGCCGCGAGCCTGCGGGCCCTCGGTGTCGGGCCGGGTGACCGGGTCGCCGTGCACGCGGAGAACCGGCCGGAATGGGTGATCGCCGACCTGGCGGCCCAGGGCATCGGCGCGCAGACGGTCGGCATCTACCCGACCTCGCCCGCGAAGGAGGTGGAGTACCTGCTGCAGCACTCCGGCGCGTCCGTGCTGGTGGCCGAGGACGAGGAGCAGCTGGACAAGGCGCTCGAGGTGCGGGCCGGGCTACCGCGTCTGGAGCACCTGGTCGTGATCGACCCGACCGGCCTGCGGGACATGACCGGGATCCAGACCTTCGACGAACTCGAGTCGTCGGACGGCGACGTGGCGGCCTACGCGGCATCGGTCGAGGCGCTCGACCCGCGGAGCACCGCGGTCATCGTCTACACCTCGGGCACGACCGGTCCGCCGAAGGGTTCGATGATCTCCCACCACAACCTGATGGTGTCCGGCGAGGCCTTCAACGACTGGTTCGGCACCGGGCCGCGCGACGAGATCCTGTCCTACCTGCCGCTGTGTCACATCGCCGAGCGGCTGATGTCGGTGGTCCTGGCGCTGATGTCGGGATGCGTGGTCAACTTCGGTGAGGGCGGGCCGACGTTCGCCACCGACCTGCGCGACGTCCAGCCGACCGTCTTCCTCGGGGTCCCCCGGGTCTGGGAGAAGATGTTGGCGAGCGTCGAGGTCCGGATGGGCGACGCGACCCGGCTGAAGCGGACGGTCTACCGCATCGCGTCGGCCCGGTCGCGGGCGATCGCGCGGCGGCGGATGGACGGCGCGGTGACCCCCTGGGACCGGGTCGTGGCCGGCCTGTGTGACGTGCTCGTGCTCGCCGCGCTGCGCAACAAGCTGGGGCTGGCCCGGGTGCGGGTCGCCATGTCGGGTGCGGCTCCGGTCGCCCCGCAGGTGCTGGAGTTCTTCTGGTCCATCGGTGTCCCGGTGCGCGAGGGATACGGCCAGACCGAGTGCAGCGGCCCGTGCACGCTCACCCCGATGGACGACGTGCGGCTGGGCACCGTCGGCGTCGCGCTGCCGGGGGTGGAACTGCGGATCGCCGAGGACGGCGAGGTGCTGATCCGCTGGGAGGGTGTGTTCCGGGGCTACCTCGACGACCCCGACGCCACCGCGGCCGCCGTCGACCCCGACGGCTGGCTGCACACCGGCGACGTCGGCGAGCTCGACGGGGACGGTCACCTGAAGATCACCGACCGGAAGAAGGACATCATCATCACCGCCGGCGGCAAGAACATCTCGCCGAGTGAGATCGAGAACCGGCTGAAGGTGTCGCAGCACATCCGCGAGGCGGTCGTGATCGGCGACGGTCGCAAGTACCTCGTCGCGTTGATCGGCATCGAGGGGGACACCGTCGGGGACTGGGCGAGCCGCCGGGGCATCGCCTACACGACCTATGCCGACCTGTCCGGCAAGCCGGAGGTGGTCGAGCTGGTCCAGGGTGTGGTGAACGAGGTCAACACCGAGTTCGCGCAGGTAGAGACGATCAAGAAGTTCCGGCTGATGACCAAGGAGCTCGACCACGAGGACGGCGAGCTGACCGCGACGCAGAAGGTGAAGCGCGTCTCGCTCGCCCGCATCCTCGCCGCGGACATCGAGGCCATGTACGCCGGAGGTGCGTCGTGACCGGCCTGCTGCAGAACCTGTTCGCCGGGTTCTCGCTCGGCGCCACCTACGCCCTGATCGCCCTCGGGTTCGTGATCATCTACAAGGCGACCGGCGTGATCAACTTCGCGCAGGGGGGGTTGCTCGCCCTCGGCGCCTACCTGGGTTACGCCTTCACCGACAGCGTCGGCGTGGGGTTCGCCGTGGCGATCGTGCTCGCCTGCGTCAGCACCGCGCTGTTCGGGGCCGCGTTCCAGCGCGTCGTGCTCACCCGGATGGTCGGGCAGCCGCCGTTCGCCGTCGTCATGATCACCATCGGCCTGCTGTTCGTGATCGACCCGCTGATCACCGCCATCTGGGGTTTCGACCAGTTGCTGCTGACCAACCCGTGGAACGTGCTCAGCCTGGACGCGGGCGGGGTCGTGTTCGGCCTCCGTGACCTGTGGACCATCGGCATCACCGCGGCGGTCGTCACCGCGTTCTTCCTGTTCTTCCGCTTCTCGCGGCTGGGCGTGGCGATGCGGGCGACCGCGTTCGACCCGGAGGCGGCCATCGCGCACGGCATCAGCGCCCGGCGGGTCTTCGCGGCGTCCTGGGCGATCTCCGCGGCGCTCGCCGCGCTGGCCGGGATCACCCTGGCCGCCGGGCCGGGCGGGCTCTCCCCGTCGATCGGGGCGATCGCGCTGACCGCGTTCCCGGCCATGATCGTCGGCGGTCTGGACTCGCCGGCGGGAGCCGTACTGGGCGGGTTGGTGATCGGCCTGGCCGAGTCGCTCACCCGGGGCTACCAGGACCTGTTCTTCGCCTGGGCCGGTCCGAACGTCTCGTCGATCGTCCCCTACGTGATCATGATCGTGATCCTGCTGGTGCGTCCCTACGGCCTGTTCGGTACACCCGAGATCCGGAGGATCTGATGGCCAGCCCCCCGGAGACCGCGCCCGCGTCGGACCGGTCCGCGACACCCCCCACGCCGGCCCGCCTCCCGGTGCCCTCGGCCGCGAGGGCCGCCGAACGGGGAGGGCGCCCACACCGCAGGCTCTCCCGCAGCTACGCCCAGGACCTGCGGCTGTTCCACACGCGGGGCTCGAAGGTCGGACTCGCGCTGCTGCTCACCGGCTACCTGGTGTTCCCCACGGTGGTGCAGGACGACTTCTGGCTGTCGGTGCTGATCTACTCGGGGGTGACCGCCATCGGGGCGACCGGCCTCAACCTGCTCACCGGGTTCTGCGGCCAGGTCTCGCTCGGGCACGCCTTCTTCGTCGGTGCCGGCGCGTACTGCGCCGCGGTGTTCGGCGGTGACCTCGGGCTGCCGCTGCCGTTGTGGCTGCTCGGCGCGGCCGTCGTCGGGGCGATCGTCGGTGCGCTGGTCGGCCCGTTCGCGCTGCGGCTGCGCGGGCTCTACCTGGCCATCGTCACGCTCGGCCTGGTCTTCGTCGGCGCCCACCTCTGGCGCAACCTGACCCCGTTGACCGGAGGCAACTTCGGCACCTCGATCACGGCGGACGTCTCCATCGGTCCGTTCGACCTCGACGACCTGTCGTTGTTCGGTGAGCAGTTCTCGCGCAACCAGGGCTGGTTCTGGCTGGTCTGGGGCCTGGTGCTGGTGACGACGTTGCTGACCAGGAACCTCATGCGGACCAGGGCCGGCCGGGCGATGCAGGCGGTGCGCGACCGGGACGTGGCGGCCGAGGTGATCGGGGTGTCCGCCGGACGCTACAAGATCGGCACGTTCGCGGTGTCGAGCGCCATCGCCGCCGTCGCCGGGTCGCTCTTCGGGGCCTACCAGCAGTTCATCAGCCCCGAGGAATGGGGTCTGATCCTGTCGGTCCAGTACATCGCCGTGATCATCGTCGGCGGGATGGGGACCGTCATGGGACCGATCCTGGGCGCCCTGTTCGTCGGGGCCCTCCCGGCGCTGATCGACCGGTACTCCGACGTGATCCCCGGGGTGTCCGACGGTGTCGGCAGCGACGGCTTCATCAGCGTCTCCGCGCTCAACCAGGCCGTGTTCGGCCTGCTCATCGTGGTCTTCCTGGTCGTGGAGCCGCGGGGGCTGGCCGGGATCTGGTTGCGGGTCAAGGCGTACTTCACGTCCTGGCCCTTCTCCTACTGATCTGTGCTCCGCCGACAAGGAGGTTCGCATGTGGTACCGACGATCACGGGTGATCGCGACGGTGAGCGTCGTCGCGCTCGCCGCGCTGGCCGGATGTGGTGGCGCGGGGGGTGACGCGGCCGACGGGGGGGAGACGGTGGCCGGCCAGCCGGCCGTCACCGCCGGCTTCGACGGGACGACGATCCGGCTGGGCGCGATCTCGACGCTGACCGGGCCGGTGGCGGTGGCCGGAACGCCGTTGACCGCGGGGAACCAGGTGTGGTTCGACCACATCAACGCGACCGGCGGTATCGCGGGCAGGTATCCCGTCGAGCTCGTGGTGGAGGACAACCAGTACAAGCCCGACGTCACCGTCCAGCAGTACCAGAAGATCAAGAACGACGTCGTGGCGTTCACCCAGATCCTCGGCACCCCGTCGGTGCTGGCGGTCCTGCCGCAGCTCGCGGCGGACGGGGCGCTGGCCTCGCCCGCGTCCTTCGACGCGACCTGGGTGCGGCAGGAGAACCTGCTGCCGGTGGGCGGTCCGTACCAGGTCCAGGCGATCAACGCTGTCGACCACTACCTGCGCAACGGCGGCAGCCCGACCGACACGCTCTGCAGCATGATCCAGGACGACGCGTTCGGCGAAGCGGGCCAGCAGGGACTGGACCACATCGCGGCGAGCCGGGGTCTGAGCTACGCGACGACCCAGCGCTTCAGCGTCGGCACGAACGACCACACCGGGGCGATCGGCGCGTTGAGCAGCGCAGGCTGTGACATGGTCTTCCTCGGCGCCACCCCGTCGGACGCCGCCAAGATCTGGGGCGCCGCCGCGCAGGTGAACTTCCCGGGCCTGTGGTACGGCCAGTCACCGAGCTGGTCGGGCAGCTTCACCGGCCTGCCGTTCGCGGACTACCTGGTCAGCAACGTGCGGATCGCATTGGAGGGCACGGAGTGGGGCGACCCGACCATTCCGGGAATGGTCGACATGGTGGAGCGGGCCGGCATGTACGCCCCCGACCAGAGCCCGGACACGTTCTTCATACTCGGCTACAACCTGGCCCGGGCCATGACGGCGGTCCTGGAGGAGGCGGTAGCACGCGGTGACCTGAGCCGCGAGGGGATCCTGGCCGCGTCCAACGGCCTGGGCACCGTCGGCTTCGACGGGCTCAGCGGCGACTACGGATACGGACCCGCCGCGGACCGGACGCCCCCCCGGACGTCCACGATCTACGCCGTGGACCTCGCCAAGCCGCTGGGTCTCGCGGTGCTGGAGTACGACTTCACCAGCCCGGAGGCCGAGTCCTTCGAGATCGTGGCGGCCGACCTGTAGGCGGCAGCCGGGTCCGGACCCCGAACCGGGGTCCGGACCCGCGCCGGTCAGCCGACCAGCTCGACGACGGTCGCGTTGGCCATCCCGCCACCCTCGCACATGGTCTGCAGCCCGTAGCGGATGCCGCGGTCGCGCATGTGGTGGACCAGGCGGGTCATCAGGATGGCACCGGACGCACCGAGCGGGTGCCCGACGGCGATCGCCCCGCCGAGCGGGTTGACCCGCTCGGGATCGGCGCCGGTCTCGGCCAGCCAGGCCAGCGGGATCGGGGCGAACGCCTCGTTGACCTCGAAGGCGCCGATGTCGTCGATCGACAGCCCGGCCCGGCCGAGCACCTTCGCGGTGGCCGGGATCGGCCCGGTGAGCATCATGACCGGGTCCGCCCCACCCACGGCCCCGGAGTGGTAGCGGGCGATCGGGGTGAGCCCCAGCTCGCCCGCCCGGGTCGGGGTGGTGACCAGCAGGGCGGCCGCGCCGTCGGAGATCTGGGAGGCGTTGCCGGCGTGGATCACGCCGCCGGCGTCGAACGACGGCGTCAGCGCCCCGAGCTTCTCCGCGGTCGTGCCCCGGCGCAACCCTTCGTCGACGGTGTGCCCGGGAGCCTCCGGGATCGTGACGAGCTGGCCGTCGAACGCGCCGGAGTCGATGGCGGCCGCGGCCCGGGCATGGCTGAGCGCGGAGAACTCGTCGAGCACGGAGCGGGTGAGGCCCCACTTCGCGGCGATCAGCTCGGCGCCACGGCCCTGGTGGAAGGTCCCGCCCCCGAGCTCGGTCTCATAGCGGCCCAGCAGCCGAGGGCCGTAGGGCAGGCCGACGTCCCGCCCGGCACCTAGCGGAACCCGGCTCATCGACTCCACCCCGCCCGCCACGACGAGGTCGTACTGGCCCGACATCACCATGCCGGCCGCGAAGTCGAGTGCCTGCTGGCTCGAGCCGCAGGCCCGGTTGACCGTCGTGCCCGGAACCGTCTCGGGCCAGCCGGCCGCCAGCACGGCCGAGCGGGCGGGGTTCGCGGACTGGTCACCCACCTGGCTGACGCAGCCCCACACGACGTCGTCGACGAGCGCGGGGTCGATGCCGGTCCGCGCGGCGAGGGCCTCGAGCACCCTCGCTGCGAGGTCGACGGGGTGCACCCCCGCGAGCGCGCCGCCGCGCTTGCCGATCGGCGTGCGGACGGCCTCGACGATCACTGCTTCGGGCATGCCGACCTCCTTGTCGCTGGACCTGATGGTTCCGCCTAATCATCATGAGGATAACCCGACTGGCTCCGCGGGTGAACAGTGCTCGCCGCGGTGGCCGGTCAGTCCTCGAACAGCTCGCTGACCGGCAGCGACACCCCGGGCGCCACCTGGTCGAAGGCGATCCTCGCCCGCAGGTCGACCCGGGGCGCCATATCGCCGCGCACGTTCGTGACCAGCGTGACGCCCGGCACGTGCACGAACTTGACCAGCACGATGTGCCGGGCCTGCTCGCCGTCCTCGCCGGGGACGAAGCTGCGCCGCAGCGTGGTGTGGCTGAACACGTAGCCCTCCCGGCGGACTTCGTCCCACTCGAAGGCCATCGCCCGGCAGGCCGGGCACATCGCCTGGGGATACCACTGGTACCGACCGCACGCCGTGCAGCGCGGGAAGACCAGACGCCCCTCGCGGGCGGCGGCCCAGAACGCCTCGAGGATCGGCCAGGTGATGTCGGGGAGCCAGGGCCCGGAGTCCGGCGCGGTGGTGGCGCTCATGCGGTCAGCACCAGGCTGGCGTGCTCCCAGCCCGCGTACCCCGACACGAGCCCGACCTCCGCGCCGGGTACCTGCCGGTCGCCACAGCCGCCCCGCAGCTGCGCGACCGCCTCGACGACGTGGTTGATGCCCAGCACGTAGGAGTGTGACAGCAGGCCGCCGTGGGTGTTTATGGGCAGCGACCCGCCCGGCGCGGCGTGCCCGTCGGCGAACAGGGTGGCGCCGGCGCCCTTGGGTGCGAAGCCGAGGTCCTCGGCCTGCAGCAGGCAGCTGATGGTGAAGCAGTCGTAGATCTCGGCGAAGTCGACGTCCTCCGGACCGACCCCGGCCATCCCCAGCGCGCGTGGCCCGGTCACCTGGGCCGGCGTGGACAGGTAGTCCTCGTGCTGGGCCAGGTAGGAGTGCCCGGACATGGCCGCCCCGCTGAACGACACGCCGGCCACCGAGACCGGGCGGTGCCGGCAGTCCCGCGCCCGCGCCGTCGAGGTCATCACGAAGGCGGCGGCGCCGTCGGTGAGCAGGCAGCAGTCCAGCACCCGTAGCGGGTCGGCGATCATCGGCGAGGACAGGTGGTCCGCGCGGGTGAGCGGCGTGCGCTTCATCGCCCCTGGGTGCAGTGCAGCCCAGGCGCGGGTCGAGATCGCGACGTCGGCGAGATCCTCGGGGGTGAGCCCGTAGCGGTGCATGTAGCGGCGCGCCACGGCGGCGAAGTAGACCGGCTGCCCGTAGAAGCCGAACGGCATCTCGAGGCCGGCCTTGTACGGGTCGGTGCCGTGGAACCGGTACGGACCGCCGGGTGCCGAGCCCCAGTCGACGCCGAAGTAGCACACCACGGTCGTGGCCGCACCGGTCGCGATCGCCTGGGCCGCGAGCAGGGGCGCCCCGACGCTTCCCGCGCCGCCCACCGACATCTGCGCGGTGAAGACCCGGTCGCTCAGCCCGAGGTTGGCCGCGAGCTCGTCGGCGGGCAGCAGGTGGGGGGCGACGGCGGCGTCGGAGACGATCCCGTCCACCTCGTCGATGTCGATCCCGGCGTCCGCGATGGCGTCGCGCACCGCCTGGACCATCAGCGTCGGCACCGGCACCGTGGACCGGCGCGAGTAGGCGGACTCCCCGACGCCGACGATGGCGATCGCGTCCCGTAGCGGACTGACGGTCAACCCGTCACGCTCCTTCATCGATGGGCCTGGTGTCGATGGTCGCCACCTGCTCGCGCAGGGCGAATTTCTTGATCTTCCCGCTCGGGGTGACGGGGAACTCCGGGTAGACCTGCACGTACTCGGGCCAGAAGTGTCGGGTGACCTTCTTCTCCGCCAGCCAGCGGCGCAGCTCGGCCAGGTCGAACGAGGCGCCGTCACGCAGAACGAGGCAGGCGCAGGCCTTCTCGTGGAGCCGCTCGTCCGGCACGGCCACCACGGCAGCGGACCAGACGTCGGGGTGCTCGATCAGGACGTTCTCGACCTCCAGAACAGGTACGTTCTCGCCGCCTCGGATGATGATGTCCTTGCTGCGGGCGGTCATCACCAACCGGCCGTCGGAACGGATCCGGCCCCGGTCGCCGGTGACGTACCAGTCGCCGTCGAGGAAGTGCGACGGTGGCAGGCCGGGCTGGAGGAAGCCGCGACGGGCCGCGGACGACCATCTCGCCCTCATCGTCGGGTCCGAGCTCCTCGGTGAGGTCGTCGCTGCGGATCGCCACCTCGATCGGGAGCACGGCGTGGCCGTCGGTGTCGCACACGATCCCGGTCGGGTCGCCGGGGGAGTGCGCGGTGGCCAGACCGACCTCGGTCATCCCCCAGATCCCGTAGAACTCGACGCCGGGCAGCATCTGCACGGCCCGCCGGGCCAGCGGGCTGGGGAAGCCCGACCCGAAGCATCCGACCTGCCGCAGCGTCGAGGTGTCCCTGGCCGTGAAGTCGGCGTGCTCCAGGGTGTCCTGCAGGTAGGGGGTCGCCCCGTTGGTCATGGTGACGCCGTTCGCCTCGACCATGTCCAGGTAGTCGCCCGCGTCCCAGACGTCCTGCAGGACCATGGTCGCTCCGAGCTGGACCGGGGCCAGTACGCCGAACAGGATGCCGGTCTGGTGCCCGAGGGTGGAGGCCATGTGGTAGACGCCGTCGGGGGTCAACCCGCGCCGCTCGACGATCACGCGCCCGCCGTAGTAGAGGCTGTTGTGGGTGTGCAGGATGCCCTTGGGCTCACCCGTGGTGCCCGAGGTGAACGCGAGCTGGGCAACGGCGTCGGCGCTGGTCCCGGCGTCGACCAGGCCCTCGGCGTCGAGCCGGGCCTGCCCGCTCGCCAGCAGCTGCGGCCAGCCGAGGTCGCCGCCGGCTCCCTCGATGACCACCACGGTGGGCACGTCGGACAGGTCCTGGGCGATCGCGCTCATCATCTTGGCGTGGCCGAAGTCGCGGAAGGACTCCACGGTGACGACGACCTTCGGGGCGCCCAGTGCGAGCATCGTCGACACCTCGCGTTCGCGGAAGATCGGCGCCAGCGAGTTGAACACCCCACCGAGGCGGGTGCAGGCCACCATCAGCACGACCACCTCGAGCCGGTTCGGCAACTGCCAGCTCACCACGTCACCGGGCTCGACCCCGAGCCCGCCCAGGCCCGCCGCGACGACATGGCTCAGCCGTTGCAGCTCCCGGTAGCTGGTGACGCCACCCCGGTCCACGACGGCGGCCCGGTCCGGCGTTGCCGACGCCGCCTCGTCGACGTGGTGGCAGAGCCGCCGCTCGCCCCAGTACCCCTGCGCCCGGAGTCCGGCCGCCTTCTGCGGAGTGAGCTGGGTGAGCAGTCCGTTCCAGTCGCGCATCGTCGTCTCCCGTCCGTGCGGTCAGGCGTGGGCTGTGCCGTTGCGGTAGCGGGGCCGGCGCTTCTCGGCGAACGCGCTGAGCCCCTCGATGCCGTCGGGGGTGCCGGTTCCCTCGCGGAAGTCGCCCATCTTGCCGGTGGGCGCGATGTCGTTGATCGTCTGCTTGTAGGACCGACGCACGTCGGGTGACGTGCCGCGGACCTCCTCGATGATCTCGCCGACCCGGCGGTCGAGGGCCTCGGCGTCGGGCACGACCTCGGTGATCAGGCCCCAGCGCTCGGCCTTGTCGGCCGGGATCGCGGTGCCGGTCAGGACGAGGTAACGCATCTTCGCCATGCTCACCCGCCCGAACATGACCGCCGGCATCCACCCCTCGGCGACACCGACCTTGCCCTCGGGAGCGGCGAACACCGCATCGGCCACCGCCACCGAGATGTCGCACGACATCGTCGTGATGAGCCCCCCGGCCATGCAGATCCCGTTGACCGCCGCGATCGTGACCTTCGGGCACTGCCGCACCGTCTCGAAGGGCAGGTTGTCCTCGAAGCGGTAGATGTCGAGCGGGTCGGCATCGGGCCGGAGGTAGGCCAGCACCTCCTTGAGATCGCCGCCGGTGGCGAAGGCCCGCCCGTTGCCGGTGATGACGACGATGTCGACCGCGTCGTCGATGGTGGCCAACCGGACGGCGTCGCGGAGTTCGCGGTAGAGGTTGGTGCTGAAGGAGTTGAGTTCCGCGGGACGGTTCAGGGTGATCCGGGCGACGCCGTCGGTGACGTCGTAGAGCAGTTCGGCGAAGCGCGACTGTTCGAGCGGGACCTCGCGTAGTTCTGTCATGCCACTCCTTCGTGGTTCGACGTGGCGGGTGCGGCGGTCAGCCCCCGGCTGTGTCCGGCCCGGTTCCGATGCCGTTGATCAGGTGGTCGACGAGTTGCTCCGCGATGGAGTCGGTCAGCACCGCGGTGGCCTGGGAACCGGCCCACCGCGGCACGCCGTTGAGGGCGCCGAGGACGAACCGGGCGGTGTTGTGCGGGTCGGGAGCGCGGAAGACCTGTTCCGCGGCGCCATCCGCGATGATCGACTCGAGTCGTCGCTCGTGGCGGCGGCGTGCCTCACGAATGGTGTCGCTGTAGGTGTCGCTGACCACGATGTCCTGATGGTTGCTCAGCACGCGCCCGGCCGGCGTGGTCACCGCGACCCGCAGGTGCGCACGGACGAAGGCCCGCAGCAACACCAGCGGGTCGACGGAGCCGTCGGCGAGCCGGTCGGTCTCGCGGCCGATCTCCTCGATCGTGTCGGTCAGCAGCTGGGCGAGGATGTCCTCCTTGCCGCTGACGTAGTGGTAGAGGCCCGTGGCCGAGAGCCCGACCTGCTCGCCGATCTGCTCCAGGGTCACCCGCTCGTAGCCGTGCAGGGCCATCGAGGTGGCGGCGGCGTTGAGGATCATGGTGCGCCGGGTCGCCGCGCGCCGACCGCGCCGGTCCGGACCGGTCACGTCCGGGTCGCGGGTCCTGGTCATGCGCCCTCCTGGGTCGGTCGCGACTGGGCCTGCCGATGCTAGCACCCGATGTCGAATGTCATTCCATATGTCGCACGGCCCGGCGCGATGACGCGCCGGCGCCGCCGTCACCCGACGGCGGCCAGGATCGTGACGACGCAGGCGGCGGGCCCGTCGCCCAGGGAGCCACCGGCGTTCTCGGCGAGGCCGATCCGTGCCTGCCGCACCTGGCGAGCCCCGCCCCGCCCGCGCAGCTGGTCGGCGAGCTCGACGATCTGCGCCGCCCCGGTGGCGCCGATCGGGTGGCCCCGGGCCAGCAGTCCGCCGGACACGTTCACCGGCCGCGTGCCGCCGATGCCCGTGGCGCCGTCACGGGCGAGCCGGGCGCCCTCGCCGGCCGCGGCGATGCCGATCTCCTCGGCGATCACCAGCTCGGCGGGCGACGCGGCGTCGTGCACCTCGAACAGGTCGATCCCGTCCGGGCCGACGCCGGCCTGTTCGTAGGCGGCCCGCGCGGTGCGCCCGACCACGTCCCCGGCGTCGCCGACGCGGGCCGCCCCGACCGCCGAGGCCAGCACCCGCACGGACGGCCGGTCGCGTCGGCGGGCCAGGTCGGTCCGGGTCAGCACGCAGGCGGCCGCCCCGTCGCCGATCGAGGAGCACATCGGCCGGGTCAGCGGGGCCACGATCGTCCGCGCGGCGAGGATCTCGTCCGCGGTGAGCGCCGTGCGGTTCTGCGCGATCGGGTTGAGGCTGCCGTTGAGCAGGCTCTTGGCCGCGACCAGCGCCAGGTCGCGGGCCGACGCACCGGTCCGTTCCAGGTAGGCGCGAGCCTCGGCCGCATAGATCTCCATGAACACCGGGCGCGACCCGTCCTGCTCCCCGGTCAGCTCGACGTCGACGGCCGTGGCCAGTGCCCGCCCGGCGCGCGTCCGGTCGGTGCCGGTCATCTTCTCCGCACCGACCACCAGGACGTGGTCGTAGGCGCCGGAGGAGACCGCCATCGCCCCGAGGTGGAACGCGCTCGAACTCGACGCGCAGGCGTTCTCGACCGACACCATCGGCCGTCCGGCGACGCGCGATCCGCCCAGCGCCGTGTGGGCCCGGATCATCTCCTGTCCGGTGAGGACGCCGGCCGCGGCGTTGCCGAACACGACCAGCCCGATCTCGTCGGGCTGCACCCCGGCATCGGCCAGCGCCGCGTCGGCGGCCTCGGCGGCCAGCTCGCGCAGCCGGGTGCCGACGAACATGCCGAACCGGGTGATGCCGGTACCCACGATCGCTACGTCCATGTCGCGACGTCCTTCCTGTCCTCGATGTCGGGCAACTCGTCGACGTCGGGCCACAGCACCCGCTCGTCGAGGGCTCGCGCCGCGCCGTCACGCAGCCGGCCGGTCGTGGCGGCGAGCACGGTCGCCGCGTGCCCGGCCGCGCCGGCGGCGTCGCCCGCCCCGATCGCCGCCAGCAGGGCGCCACGCGCCTCGTCGGATCCGTCCCCCGGCCCCGGCCCCGTCCGGTCCAGCGCGTCGCCCATCCAGGCCAGCGCCGTGAGGACCAGCTCCAGCACGTCGTTCCCGGTGGCCGCGGCCAGGAGCCGGTGGAACTCCAGGCGCTCGCGCTGCCGGTGCGCGGCGGTCGAGGAGGCGGCGAGACGGTCGTGGCAGGCGCGCAGCATCGCGAGGTCGGACGTGTCCCCCCGCTGCGCGACCAGCCGGGCCGCGACGGGCTCCAGCACCGCTCGCGCCTCCAACAGCCCGCGCAACGTGGTGCCGCGGAACTGCAGCGCAATGGCCAGCGCGCTGCCCACGACACGCGGCCCCGGCCGAGCGATCCGGGCGCCGCCGCCCGGTCCGCTGCGCA
Source organism: Pseudonocardia petroleophila (assembly GCF_014235185.1). Taxonomy (NCBI): domain Bacteria; kingdom Bacillati; phylum Actinomycetota; class Actinomycetes; order Pseudonocardiales; family Pseudonocardiaceae; genus Pseudonocardia; species Pseudonocardia petroleophila. The sequence continues at coordinate 3,785,285 of NZ_CP060131.1, forward strand.
CGTCGATGGCGCCGAGGTAGGACAGCACGCGCAGCGTCTCCCGCAGCGAGCCGCGCGAGACGTCGAAGTAGCTCATCAGGGTCGGCTCCGACGCCAGCCGGTCGCCGGGGACGAGTCGCCGCGCGACGGCCTCGCGCATCATTCGGCGCGCCGTCACCCGGGGGACGGAGCCACCGGCGGCCCGGCTCTCGGCGCTCGACAGGCCTCCCACGGTCTCGTACCCTAGATCAATGCAATCTGGTACACCAGATAGTCTCTTCGTCTTCTCGCGCGAGCACGCCGACTTCGAGGCCTCGGTCGCGGCGCTGGGCCGCCGCGAGTTCTACGACGGCTACCTCGCGCGGGCGACCACGGAGGAGATGTGCTGGGACGAGCTCAAGGCCCTGGGGCGCCACGGGTTGCTCGGGATGACGCTCCCGGCTGCTCACGGCGGACAGGACGCGGACCCCGTCACGGTCGGCATCGCCTGCGAGCAGATGGCCCGTTCGGACTTCAACCTGGCCTACCTGATCTTCGGGTCGGTACTGCTCGACGGCCTCCTCGCGGGGTTGCCGGCGCACGTCGGCGAGCCGGTGGTGCACGCGGTGGCAGCCGGCGAGCAGGTCGTGTGCCTGGCACTGACGGAGCCCCGCGGTGGTTCCGACGCCTCCGGGCTCTCGGTGCGCGCCCGGCCCGTCGAGGGCGGTTTCCGGTTGTCGGGGGAGAAGACCTCGGTCACGTTGGGTGCGCACGCCACCCACGCGATCGTCGTCGGCACCGTCGACCCCGCGCTGCGGTCGCGCGGGACGAGGCGCCTGCTGGTGCCGCTGGACGACCCGAGCATCGGCCGGCAGCGGTTCGCCGACCCCGGCTTCCGACCGCTGAGCCGGGTCGGGCTGAGCTTCGACGACACGTTCGTCCCCGCCGAGCACGAGATCACCGACGGCGGCAGCGGCCTGGCCGCGCAGCTGGCCGACTTCGACTTCACCCGCGCACTGCTGGGACTGATGGTGATCGGCGCCGCCCGCCGCGCCATGGACACCACGATCGACTGGGTGCGCCGGCGCGAGGCGTTCGGCGCGCCGATCGCCACCTACCAGGGCGTGTCGTTCACCCTCGCCGAGTGGGACACGCAGCTCGAGGCGGCCCGCTGGCTGTGCTACCGGACGCTCGGCCTGCGCGCCGCGGGCCTGCCGCACACGCGGGAGGCCGCGATGTGCAAGTGGTGGGCGCCGCGGATCGCGGTGCAGGCCATCAACGACTGCATCGTGCTGCACGGCCACGTCGGGTGGTCCACCGAGATGCCGTTGCAGCAGCTGTTGCTCGACGTCAGCGGCCTGCAGATCGGCGACGGCACCCCGCAGATCCAGAAGCTCGTGATCGCCCGCCAGCTGATCGGCCGCGAGCACGTCGGCTGACCGTGGGCGCGGTCGGTTCCGGCGCCTTGACAGCGGATCGCCTCGATGTTCGAATGGCCTTCGATATCACGAGTTACATTGCACCCGGCGTGGCGGCCGGTCGTGATCGACGGAGGCTCTCGAATGGTCAACACCGCGTCACCGCCGATGGTGAGTGCATCGAGCCGCGGGTTCCCCTACCGCAGCCATCCCACCGGCTGGTTCCACGTGGGCTGGTCGGCGGAGTTCGTGGCCGGCGAGGTGGTGCCGCTGCGCTACTTCAGTCGCGACCTCGTCGCCTTCCGCGGTGAGTCCGGCACGTTGTCGATCATGGATGCGCACTGCCCGCACCTCGGGGCGCACATGGGCTACGGCGGGTCGGTGTGCGGCGACGAGCTCGTCTGCCCGTTCCACGGCTGGCAGTGGAACGCCGAGGGGCACAACACCCGGATCCCCTACAGCAGCAGGCCCAACCGGGGGCAGCGGGTCACCGTCTGGCCGGTCCAGGAGGTCAACGGCCTGGTCATGCTCTGGTACGACGCGACCGGCGCCGAGCCCACCTGGGAGCTGCCCCTGATTCCCGGCTACGACACCGACACCTTCTACCCGGTGCACCCGCACTGCACCGGCGAGTGGCTCAACCGCCCGGTGGCACCGCAGTTCCTCGGCGAGAACCTCGCCGACTCGGCGCACCAGAAGTACGTCCACGAGGCGACGGACGTGCCGGAGATCGTCGAGTTCTCCGGGGAGGGCCCGCTGTGGCACTCCCGGCAGCGGATGGTCTGGGGACGAGGCAAGGGCGACACCTGGTTGACCCCCTCCGGTGGGAAGGTCGGTCACCTCGACATCCAGGGCTGGGGGATCGGCATCGCCCTGTTCCGCTTCGAGGGCATCGACGACACCGTCCAGATCCAGTCGATCACGCCCGTCGACGACACCGTCTCGGACCTCCGGATGACCAACTTCGTGCCGCGTCACGAACCCGGCGCCGTGGTGCCGACCGAACGTGCGGCCAAGCGCATCGAGCACCTGCGACGGCAGGTGGGCCGGGATCTCGTGGTGTGGGAGCACATGACTTACATCGCGCGGCCCCCGCTGCCGCCGGAGGAGGCCAAGCCGTACCTGGCATACCGGCGGTGGGCGGACCAGTTCTACCCCGAGGCGGCGGCACCCGCGGTGTCGTCCGCGACGGGTCGGTCGTGACCGGTACGGCGCCGCGTCGTCGTCGCTGAGATGGGCACGGACACGGACCCGGTGGGCACCGGAACCCACGTCGCCCAGGTCTTCACCCGGGACCCGCTCACCGGTCCCGACACACCGGCCCGGCTGTTCGCGATCCTGGCGCGGCACGCTCCCGGGGCGGTCCCCGGGCCGCGCGGCGACGGCGGTTCGGCGCGGGCACTGCGCTCCACGCACGGCGAGCCCGCCGGGGAGATCTTCTGGGAGTCCCCGCCGCCCGGGCGGGTCCGGGGAGGTGTGCATCCGATGTTCTATCCCACCGACACGCACGCGACGGTCACGCTCGAGTGCGACGCCGCCGCGGCGGGCCCGGACGCCATGGTCGGCTTCGTGCGGGAGGCCTCGACGGCGTTCGGGGCCGACTTCGGCTATGTCGACGTCCTGCCCGCCCCGGCGACGGACGGCGAGCCGCCCGGCTTCGTCTACCTGACGCCGCAGAACCTGCAGGCCTGGCTCCCGGAGATCTGGTGGGGAATGGTGCTCGGGCCCGCCTACGTCGACCTGATCGGGGCCGATGTCGTGGCGTCGGCACCGGCGCACGTGGTGACCAGGATCGGCCCGGCGACCTACTGGCTGCAGCTGACCGAGCATCTCGAGCAGCCACCGGCCGGTGCCGACCCGCTCGGCAGGCAGCGTCGCGAGGTGGCCGCCCACCTCGGCGAGTGGTTGTTCTGGAAGGCGGGCCGCACGGCCTTCGTCGCGCCCCGGTTCGCCGCCACGGGAGCGGGGCGGCGGTGAGCACGGCGGGCGCCCCGGCCGCCGACCCCACCGGCGGTGACGAGATCGTCGACGCGGTCGTCGTCGGAGCCGGGTTCGCGGGCCTCTACATGCTTCACCGGCTGCGCCGGCTCGGCCTCAGCACGCGTGGCTACGAGGCGGGCGCCGGGGTGGGTGGCACCTGGTACTGGAACCGCTACCCGGGTGCCCGCTGCGACTCCGAGAGCGTCTACTACTCCTACTCCTTCTCCGCGGAGCTGCAGCAGGAGTGGGAATGGAGCGAGCGGTACGCGTCGCAGCCGGAGATCCTGCGCTACCTCGAGCATGTCGCGGACCGGTTCGACCTACGTCGCGATTTCCGGTTCAGCACCCGGGTCGTGGCGGCGAGGTTCGACCAGGCGGGATCGTGCTGGTCGGTCCGGACGGACACCGGCGAGCAGGTGCGGGCCCGCTTCCTGGTCTCCGCGGTCGGCTGCCTGTCGCTGCCGAACGTCTCCGCGCTGCCCGGCGTCGGGAACTTCCGCGGCCCCGTGCTGCACACCGGTCGGTGGCCGCACGAACCGGTGGACGTCGCCGGTCGCCGGGTCGGGGTGCTCGGCACCGGCTCGTCGGGGGTGCAGGCGATCCCGCTGCTCGCCGAGCAGGCCGGGCACCTGACGGTCTTCCAGCGCACCCCCAACTACAGCGTTCCGGCGCGCAACGCACCGGCCGACCCGGTGACCGGTGCGGCGGTGAAGGCCGACTACGACGCGATCCGCGAGCGCTGCCGGCGTTCCCTGGGTGGCTTCCCGTTCGACGTCGACCCGCGCTCGGCGCTGTCGGTGTCACCCACGGAGCGGGAGGACCTCTACCGCGGCCTCTGGGACACCGGGGGGATGCGGTTCGTCTTCGGCGGGTTCGCCGACGTGCTGACCGACCGCGCCGCCAACGACGTGGCCGCGGACTTCGTGCGGGCCCGGATCGGCGAGGCGGTGCGCGATCCGGCCACCGCAGAGGCGCTCACCCCGCGTGACCATCCCTTCGGTACCCGGCGCCCGGCCCTCGACACCGGCTACTACGAGACCTACAACCGCGACGACGTGACGTTGGTCGACCTGCGCCGGACCCCCGTGGTGGAGGTGACCGAACGTGGTCTGCGCACCACGGAGGCCGAGTACCCACTCGACGTGCTCGTGCTGGCGACCGGATTCGACGCCATGACCGGATCCATGCTGGCGATGGACGTCGTCGGACGCGACGGTGTCGCGCTCCGGCAGAAGTGGATCGACGGGCCCCGCACCCTCCTTGGCCTGATGTCCGCGGGCTTCCCGAACCTGTTCACGATCACCGGCCCGCTCAGCCCGTCGGTGTTCTCCAACATGCCCACCTGCATCGAGCAGCACGTCGACTGGATCGCCGGGTGCCTCGATCACATGCTCCGCAACGGTCACGTCCTGATCGAGCCGACGGTCGAGGCCGAGGACGGCTGGGTCGAGCACGCCGCGCGCGTCGCGGCGCGCACGCTGCTCGGCGCGGTGGACTCCTGGTGGACCGGCGCCGACGTGCCCGGCAAACCGCGCGTCGGGTACCCCTACGTCGCCGGTGTCGGGGCCTACCGCACGGCGTGTGACGCGGTCACGGCGAGCGGCTACGACGGTTTCGTGCTCACCCCCAGCGCGCCGGTACGGCGCCGACCGGAAGGTGCCCCGGCATGACGATGAACCTCGGGCGTTTCATCACCTCGCACGCGCAGGAGTTCCCCGCCAAGTCCGCGATCACGGTCGGCGACTGCTCGCTGACCTACCCCGAGCTGGAACTGCGGACCACCGGGTTGGCCGGTGGCTTCGCCGGGCTGGGTCTCGGGCGCGGCGACGTCGTCGCGGCGGTCCTGGAGAACTGCGTGGAGATGCCGGAGCTGTTCTTCGCCTGCGCGAAGGCCGGCACGGTCCTGGCGCCGATGGTCACCCGCCGCGTCGACGACGAGATCGACGCACTGGTCGCCAAGTGCGGCGCCCGGGTTCTGGTGGTCGGTCCCGACCACCGCGACCGCGTCGCGGCGATGCGCGCCGCCGGGATGCTGGCCGGGATCGCGACGGTCGTGGAGATCGGGCCACCGCCCACCGCGGACGGCGTGCTGGCCTACGAGGACCTGGTGGCCTCGGGTGCGGGGGTGCCGCTCCCGGTCGGCGTCGGCGACGACGACCCGGTGATCCTGTTCTCCACCGGCGGCACGACCGGCCTGCCCAAGCTCGGCGTGCACACCCACGCGACCGTGCTGCAGAACCACTACGCGTTCCAGTGGAACATCGGCTTCCGGCCGCAGGACGTCTGCCTGCACCCGATGCCGCCCTACCACGCCTCCATCCTGGTCACCACCCTGACGCACATGATCGTCGGGGCCTCCACGATCGTCACGCCCAAGTTCGACCCCACCGAGTTCCTCTCGATCATCGACCGGGAGCGGGTCAGCTACGTCTTCCTGATGCCGCCGGTGCTGTTCAACTGGCTCGTCGACGCCGGCATCGACGACTACGACCTGTCGAGCATCACGAAGCTGTTCGTGCCCGGCGGCAACTTCTTCAACCGCGACGTCGTCGCGAAGTACCTGCCCGACACCGAGCTGTTCTACCTGTACTCCCAGACCGAGAACACCACGACCTGCCTGCTGCGCGGCAAGGACATCTTCGAACGCCGCCAGTCCGTCGGGCGGCTGGATGCGCGGCTCGAGTGGCGCCTGGTGGACGACGAGGACCGTGACGTGCCCCCCGACACCCCCGGTGAGCTGTTGCTGCGCGGCGCGTCGGTGATACCGGAGTACTTCGCCGATCCCGAGGAGACCGCGCGCGCCTGGCGTGGCGGGTGGTTCCACACCGGCGACATGCTGCGCCGCGACCCGGACGGGTACTTCTACTTCGAGGGCCGGGGGAAGGAAGTGATCAAGACCGGCGGCGAGAACGTCTACGCCGTGCGCGTCGAGAGCGTTCTGGTCGAGCATCCCGCCGTGCGCGAGGTGGCGGTCGTCGGTGCGCACGACGAGAAGTGGGGCGAGCGGGTGTGCGCCTGCGTCGTGCCGGCCGAGGGGGCGGCGGTGGATCCGAGTGAGCTCATCGCGTTCTGCCGCGGCAAGCTCGCGGGATTCGAGATCCCCAAGACCTATCACCTGATCGACGCGCTGCCGGTCAACCCGGTCGGGAAGATCCTCAAGCGCGAGCTGACCGCGCGGATCGACGGGGGCGAGCTGGGCCAGGTCGGTGCCGCGTGAGCGTCCCATTGGAGGTGCGGGCGTCCGGGTTCGGAGTGATGCTGCCGAACTTCGACCCGCTGCGGCTGGGGACACCGCCGCTGCTGGCCGCCGCGCGGCTGGCGGAGGACCTCGGGTTCGACTCGGGTTGGGTCGGCGACCACCTGAGCTTCCACCCACCGATCCTGGAACCGTGCGGAGCGCTGGCAGCGGTCGCCGCGGTCACACAGCGGCTGGTGCTGGGCACCGGCGTGCTGCTGCTGCCGATGCGCAACCCGGTGTGGACCGCCAAGCAGCTCGGAACGATCGCCGCGCTCGCGCCGGACCGCCTCGTCGTCGGGGTCGGCGTGGGCGGGGAGAACCCGGCCGAGTTCGAGGCCGCCGGCTACCCCGTGGCACAGCGGGGCCGCCGGCTCGACGAGGCCATCGGCATCGTCGATGCGCTGCTGCGCGGCGAGGCCGTGGACCATGCCGGCCCGCTGTTGCCGGTGCGCTCGCCCAGACTGGAACCGGTGCCGTCCTCGCGGCCCCCGCTGGTGGTCGGCGGCCGATCCGCCCACGCGGTGCGCCGCGCCGCACGGTTCGCCGAGGGCTGGTTCGCGGTGTGGCTTGAACCCGAGCGGGTGCGCAGCGCGATCGAGCAGCTGCGGGCGCACGCCGAGGAGTTCCGCCGCCCGGTGTGCACCACCATCATGCTGGTGTTCGTGCACGTCACCGACGATGCCGAGACGGGTCGACGGGAGCTGGAGCGGTTCGTCGCCGGCCAGTACGGCATGCCCGTCGAGGCCATCGAGCGGTGGTGCGTGATCGGTAGCGAGGACCGCGTGGCCGACGCACTGGCCCGGTATCGTGACGCCGGGGCCGAGGCGTTCGTGATGATGCCGACCGCCGTCGACGTCCTGGGGCAGTACGAGCGGCTCGCCGGCGTGCGGGACCGGCTCGCCGCGATGGCCTGACTGGTCGATCGGTCCGCCCTCGCGGGCGGCTCAGAGCTCCTCGCGGACCATTCAGGTGGTGTCGACGACCCGGTGGCCGGTTCGTCCCGGCGGCGGCGCTCCTGCGGTCAGTAGCAGGCCGGAGTGTTCCCCGTCCGCGTAGCCGAGGCGAGCCCGACCTCGACGGCCGGCGGGCTCGGCAGTCGCCGGGCAGCTTCGGTGCGAAGGCGATGTCCGCGGCATGCTGCTGATGGTGGCCAGCCGGCCCGGACGCATGCCGGAGGTCAGGAACCTGCGGTGCCGGATCCGATGCCGGTGATCAGGAGCTCGATGAGCTGCTCGGCGATGGCGTCGGTGTCGGCGGTGGTGGCGTGCGGGCCGGCCCACCGCGGGACGCCATTGAGTGCGCCGAGGACGAACCGCGCTGTCGTTCGGGGGTCGACGGCACGGAAGGCCGACCCGGTGGCGCCATCCGCGATGATCGATTCGAGCCGGCGTTCGTGGCGGCGGCGGGCGTAGCGGATGGCGTCGCTGTAGGTCTCGCTGACCACGATGTCCTGGTGGTTGCTCAGGACGCGACCCGCCGGCGTCGTGACCGCGACCCGCAGATGCGCTCGGACGAACGCCCGCAGCAGAACCTCGGGATCGTCCGAGCCCGCCGACAGGGTCTCGATGTCGAGGCCGATCTCGTCGATCGTGTCGGTCATCAGCTGCGCGAGGATGTCCTCCTTGCCGCCGACGTAGTGGTAGAGGCCCGTGGCCGACAGCCCGACCTGCTCGCCGATCTGCTCCAGGGTCACCCGCTCGTAGCCGTGCTCGGCCATCGAACTGGCGGCCGCGGTGAGAATCATGCGTCGGCGGGTGGCCACGCGGCGGTCGCGCCGGTCGGCGCTCGGCACCGCGGCGTCGTCGGTGGTCCTGGCCAAGGAGGCCCCCCGATGTCGTGCGGTGACAGGCTCCGCCACGCTAACACGCATTCGAGCCCGTTCCACATGTCGGTTCCCCTGCGCCACGTGGCGCGAGCCGGAGGGCTAATCGTCGCGGAGCGCGCGTCGTCACCGGTGACGCCGCTCGGGCCGGCGGCCGACCGCAGGGGTGCTCGTCGAGGTCTCCGTCCCCGGCCTGACGCCCGGCGGGCAGCAGCCCGGCCACTCCAGGTCTCGCTACGGAGCGAACTTGCGGCCCAGGAGGTGCCGGGCGACCACCAGCTTCGCGACCTGAGCGGTGCCGTCGGCGATCTCGAAGGCCATCACGTCGCGCAGCCGCTGGCCCTGGGGGCTGTCGCTGCCCCACCCGGCATGCCCGAAGGTCAGCAGCGCCTGGTGTACGACCTCGCCCGCTGTCTTGGGCGCGAACCACTTCGCCATGTTCGCGGCCACCGTGTGGTCCAGGCCCTGGTCCTTGCGCCACAGGGCCTCGTAGCAGATGTGGCGGGCGCCGGCGAGGCGCGTGGCCTGCTCCACCAGGGGGAACGCCACACCCTGGTTGCGCCCGATCGGGCCGCCGAAGGCCTCCCGCGTGCGGGCGTAGTCCAGGGCGTCGTCCAGCGCCGCCTCGGCGATCCCGACGCACATCAGGCCGATCACCGCGCGGGAGTAGTCGAAGCCCTGCATCACCGAGACGAAGCCGGCACCCTCCTGCCCGATCAGCTCGTCGCGACCCACCGGCACGGAGTCGAAGTGCAGCGACGCGCGCCCGATCGCCCGGCCGCCGTGGTCGTCGAGCGCGGTCCGGGAGATCCGGTCGTCGTGCAGGTCGACGTAGAACGCGCTGACGCCACGGGCGCCCGACCCGCCTGTCCGGGCGAAGACGATGCCTGTGTCGGCGAGCATGCCCATCGAGATCGAGGTCTTCTCCCCGGTGAGCCGCCAGCCCGCCCCGTCAGGCTGCGCGCGCAGGGAGAGGTTGGCCGCGTCGGACCCGTGCTCGGGCTCGGTCAGCACCAGGGCCGAGAGCGCCGAGCCGTCGGCGATCGGCGGCAGCCAGCGGGCCAGCTGCTCCTCGCTGGCGTTGCCGACCAGGATGTCGGCGTTCAGCGCGGCGACCAGCAGGATGTAGCAGGCGTTGATATCTGCCCGGGACACCTCCTCGGCCGCCAGGCCGGTGGTGACGGCATCCGCCTCCTGGCCGCCGAAGCGCTCCGGGACGCGCAGCCCGGTGAGGCCCATCGAGGCCATCTCCCGGGGGAGTTCCGGGCGCATCCGGCCCGCCCGGTCGTCGGGCTGGTAGTGCGGGGCGAGGACCTTCTGCGCGAAGGTGGCGAGCTCGCGCCGGAAGGTTTCCTGGTCGGCGTCGAAGGCGTAGTGCACGTCGCTGCTCCGCTCTACTGGATGTGCGTCATCGGGATGATCAGTATGATGATTGTCCCGACCGTATCCCGGTCCACCGGCCGGGCACTACCCGAGCACGACCAGCAGCTGGCCCTCGGTGACCGACTCGCCCTCGCAGACGGAGAGCGTGCGCACCGTTCCGGCCGTCTCGGCGTGCACCGGGATCTCCATCTTCATCGACTCCAGGATCGCCAGCACGTCGCCGGCCTGCACCGCCTCGCCCACCTGTACGCACACCTTCCACACGCTGGCGACGATCTCGGCGCGGACCTCGTCTGGCATGGGTACTCCCGGGGAGAGCGACTGGATCGGCCGGCCGGCAGCGGGGTGGAGGTCCGGCCGAGGACGATCGAACATTAGCGTTGCGAAGCGACGTGGTACAGATGCGCCGGGCTCGGGTCCGACGCGACCTCCGGTCAGTCCAGCGGGGGTGGCCACGGGACCGCTTCGAGCGGGATCTCCCGGAACCGCCCCCAGGCCGCGGAGGCCGACACCCCGAAGAGATCGCCGACCTGGCTCCAGCTCGCCCCACCGGCGCGGACGTCGTTGACGGCGGTCTGCGTCATCGGGCGCAGGGTCTCGTCGAGGCTGGCCAGCAGGTGCGCCCGCCCGGCCGGGTCGGCGAGGTCCACGCCGCGGTGTGCCGCGAGATCGGCCAGTACGGCCTCCAGCGCCTTGGCCACCATCTCGTCGGTGACCGGCCCGCGCCGGAGTCGGCGAGTGCTCTCCATCCGTCCTCCACTGGTTGTGTCCCGGCCGGTACGGACCCGGCCCTGCGTGCTCGACCCGACCGTTGGTGTCGCCGCCGACCACACGTTAGGTTTACCACGGTTAACGTCGCCCACGCAGCAGGGAGATCCCGGACGGCTGGTCTCCGCCGCCGGGTGACCTGGGGCGGACGGTGTCCACGTCCTCACGGCGGCCGGAGTCGCACTGCCGTGCATGCGTCGGGTCAGCCCGCGGCGGAGTCGATGTCGGCGGGTCGGGCCAGCAGAACCGCCGCGGCGCCGGTGCTCAGCAGCCGCTCCACCGCGGTGTCGTCGAGCTCGGCCGGCATGTGGGCGGCGGCGTTGATCAGTGACAGCACGGCGGTGACCACGCCGGCGGCCTCTGCGGCGTTCAGGTCGGACCGCATCTGCCTGAGCGCCCCGGACCAGATCGCCTCGTAGTCGTGCTGGCGGCGGCGCAGCGCGCGCAGCGCGATCGGGGACAGCGCCCGGTGCTCGCGGACGTACACCGCCACCAGCCGACGGTGACGTGACCCGAATCCGGCGTGCACGGAGATCAGGGCGCTCAGGATGTGCTCCGCATCGCCTGCCTGGGCGGCGCGCCGCGCCCCGGCGAGCAGCTCCGTCATCGCCGTGTTGCACAGCTCGCGGAGGATGGCGTCCTTGTTCTGGAAATGGCGGTACACCGCCGGGCCGGTGACGCCCGCGGCCGCGCCGATGTCGTCGATACCGACCGCGTGGTAACCCTGCCGGGAGAACAGCTCGGTGGCGACCTCGAGGAGCACGGTGCGTCGGAACCCGGCCACGTCGTCACCTCCCAGGCATGCCGTCGGACGTCGTACCCGTGCGGGCCGAACGGGGCCATCGTATCGGCGTGGCGGGATCCTGCCGCAGCGACCACGCACCGACCGCTCGCATCGATCGTTCCGGCGGCCCGACACCCCCGAGCAGGCGGCCCGCGTCCCGGCCGCTCGGCCCACGCTCGGCAGTGCACCCCACGGCGTCGGGTCGACGGCCGCCGGCAGGTCACGGCCCACGTGATCCGTGTCCCCGGCGCGAGACACACGGCCGTCCCGGTCGTTACTCTCCGGTAGATGAGCACCGATGAGTACCTCGCCTCAGGGCGGTTCGTGGACTCCGACTCGGCCACGGTTCGCGCCTTCGCCGCCGAGGTCGTCGGCGACGAGACCGACCCCGTGACACGGGCGGTCCTGCTGTTCGAGGTGGTCCGCGACCGGATCTGGTACGACCCGTTCGCCACGAGCACCGACCCGGCGAGCTACCGGGCCAGCGCGGTGCTGGAGGCCGGGCGTTCCTGGTGCGTGCCGAAGGCGGTTCTGCTCGCCGCGGCGGCGCGGGCGGCCGGCATCCCGGCGCGCCTCGGATTCGCCGACGTGCGCAACCACCTCCAGACCGAGCGCCTCAAGAAGAAGATGAACGGGGTCGACCTGTTCGTGTTCCACGGCTATACCGACCTGTTCCTGGAGGGCCGGTGGGTCAAGGCCACCCCGGCCTTCAACGCGGAGTTGTGCGCGCGGTTCGGTGTCGAGCCGATGGCGTTCGACGGCCGCTCGGACGCCCTGCTGCACGAGTACACCGCCGAGGGCAGTGCGTACATGGAGTACGTCCACGACCGCGGGGTCTACACCGACCTGCCGCTCGAGGAGATGCTCGCGACGCTGCAGCAGGTATACGGCGACGCCCTGCTGGACACCGAAGTGCCCCTGGGCACCGACGAGTTCACCGCGGCGGTCCCGGCGGCCGGCTAGCACCGCCCGCGCGTGTCGGGATCCGATCCGCCTCCGGACCGCGGTTGCCGCGCGGTCCGGAGGCGGGCCGCCGGGGCGCCGCCGTCAGCGCTGGACGACGCCTCCCTCGACCCCGGTGAACCGCTTGCGCAGCTCGGTCTTGAGCAGCTTTCCGGTGGCGTTGCGGGGCAGCTCCGCCACCAGGTGCACCTCGCGCGGGCACTTGAAGTGCGCCAGCCGGTCGCGGCACCAGGCGATCAGGTCCTCGGCCGCGGGCTCCGCACCGGCCGCGGGGTCGGCTACCACGACGGCGACGACCCGCTCCCCCCACTTCTCGTCCGGCCCGCCGACGACGGCGGCGTCGAGCACGCCGGGGTGCTGGAACAGCACCTGCTCCACCTCGATCGGGTAGACGTTCTCCCCACCGGAGATGATCATGTCCTTCTTGCGGTCCACCAGCGTGATGAAGCCCTCGGGGTCGATCCGGCCCAGGTCGCCGGTGTGGAACCAGCCGCTGCGGAAGGCCTCCGCTGTGGCCGCCGGCTTCATCCAGTACCCGACGAACACGTTGCGCCCGCGCACCAGCAGCTCCCCGACGGTGTCGGGGGGCAGGTCCCGGTCGTCGGGGTCGACGATCCGCGCGTCGACGTGCACCGCCACGCGCCCGATCGACCCGGCCTTGGCGGTGACGTGGTCGGTCTCCAGGATCGACACCAGCGGCGCGGTCTCGGTCATCCCGAAACCCTCGCTGAACGGCACGCCGCGCTGCTGCATGAAGTCGATCACGGTCAGCGGGACCGGCGACCCACCCCCCATGGCCAGCTTCAGCGCCGACAGGTCGTAGCTGTCGAAGTCCGGCACCCGGGTGAGGGCCGACCACATCGCCGGGACCATGAACTGCACGGTCGCCCGGCTCTCCGCCATCGCCTTGAGCGTCCCCACCGGGTCGAACGAGGGCAGGATGACGCTGGTGCCGCCGGCGTAGAGCAGCGGGAGGGTGTGCACCCCGAGACCGCCGATGTGGAACATCGGGGCCACGGCCACGGTCACGTCGCTGCCACGCAGGCCATGGGCGGTGCCGAGCACGTTGACCGCGTTCCACAGCAGGTTGTCGTGGGTGAGCATGGCACCCTTGGGGCGGCCGGTGGTGCCCGAGGTGTACATGATGAACGCCACGTCGCTGCCGTCGACGTCACCGTGGAAGGGTTCGGCGGCCCCGCCGGACAGGAACGCGTCGTAGCCGATCTCGCCGTCGCGGGCCGGGCCCCACACGCGGATCCGGTGCCGGACCCGCACCCCCGGCTCGGCGAGCGCGGCCACGGCCCCGTCCGCGAGCGGCTCGTGGAAGGCGAAGACGTCGGCCCCGGAGTCGGCCAGGATGTACCCGATCTCGGGCCCGGCCAGCCGTACGTTGATCGGCACGGTGATCGCGCCGATCTTCGCGCAGCCCAGCAGCAGCTCCATGAACTCCACGGAGTTGACCAGCAGGACCGCCACCCGGTCCCCCTTGCGGACGCCCAGGTCACGCAGTGCCGACGCGACCTGGTCGGTGCGCCGGTCGACGTCGGTGTAGCTGTAGTGGTCGTCCCCGGACACGAACGCGGTGCGCTCGCCGTGGAGGAAGGCCCGCCGGGTGACCCAGTGACCGATACCGCGATCCATACCTGCTCCTCGCCGTCCCGCGACGGCTGCTCGTCGATGAGTGGGTTCCAGTGGCGGCCCGAGCCCCGACGGCCGCGGACGATCGTCGGCAGGCTCCGCCGCGGCGGAGCCTGCCGGTCGGTGTGCGTCAGTACGAGCGGGGCAGCTTGAGGCTGTGCTGGGCCACGTAGTTCAGGATCATCTCGCGGCTGATCGGTGCGGTGCGCATCAGTCGGGCCGGGCCCCACAGCGTGGCCAGGCCGTACTCGGTGGCCATGCCGTTGCCGCCGTGGGTCTGGATGGCCTGGTCCAGCGCCAGGATGCCGGCCTCGGCCGCCGCGTACTTGGCCATGTTCGAGGCCTCGCCGGAACCCGGGTCGCCCGCGTCGTGCAGCGACGCGGCCCGCTGGGTCATCAACCGGGCCAGCTCGACCTGGATCTTGGCGTGCGCGAGCGGGTGGGACACGCCCTGGTGCGCGCCGATCGGCACGTCCCAGACCTTGCGCTCCCGGGCGTAGGCCGAGGCCTTGTCCAGCGCGTAGCGGCCGATGCCGTTGCCCAGCGCCGCGCCCATGATGCGCTCCGGGTTCAGGCCCATGAACACCTGGCGCAGGCCGTCGTTCTCCTCGCCGATGAGGTTCTCCGCGGGCACCCGCACGTCGTCGAAGAACAGGGTGAACTGCTTCTCCGGGGTGACGGCCTGCACCGGGATGACGGTCCTCGTCAGCCCCGGCGCGTCGGTGGGGACCACGATCAGGCTCAGCCGGCCGCGGCCGCGGTCGTCGGTGGAGGTGCGGGTGACGACCAGGATGGCCTCGGCCTCGTCGACGCCGGAGATGTAGTACTTGGTGCCGTTGAGCACCCACTCGCCGCCGACCTTCTTGGCGTGCGTGGCGATGTTGTGCGAGTTGGAGCCGGCGTCCGGCTCGGTGATCGCGAACGACATGATGACCTCGCCGCTGGCGATGCCCGGCAGCCAGCGCGCCTTGAGCTCGTCGCTGCCGTAGGCCTGGATGATCGTCCCGCAGATGGTCGGGGAGACCACCGTCATCAGCAGCGGGCACCCGGCCGCGGCCAGCTCCTCGCCGACGATCTGCATGTCGTAGATCCCGCCGCCGCCGCCGCCGTACTCCTCGGTGATGTTGACGCCCAGGAAGCCCTGTTTGCCCACGGCGTTCCACAGCTCGGAGCTCTTCTCACCGGCCAGTGACTTGGTCACGTAGTAGTCGTGCCCGAAGTCCCGGGCGATCTCGGTGACCGCCTTGCGCAGGTCGAGCCGTTCCTCGGTCTCGTGCAGTTCCATGTCCGCTCCTACCTTCACGGTGACGCGCCGCCGGACGGCGGATCGCGCGGTGCGTACTTACGTCTCGTCGTCGACGGGCTCGACCACGGCGAGCGGGTCGCCGGTGGACACCTGCCGGCCGACCTCGACCGGCAGCTCCGTCACCACCCCGTCGATCGGGCTGGTCACCGAGTGCTCCATCTTCATCGCCTCCAGCACGACCAGGGGCTGGCCCGCGGTGACCAGGTCGCCTGCCGCCACGGGCACCCGGATCACCGAACCGGGCATCGGCGCGGTCAGCGATCCGGCCGGCTTCAGGGTGCTGGGGTCGACGAAGCGGGGGATCCGGGTGAAGGTGCTGGACCCCGCACTGCTGTCGACGTGGGCGGTCTCGCCGTCGAGGAGCACCTCGTAGGATCGCCGTACCCCGGCCGCCTCCAGCACGACCCGGCCGGGGCCGTGGTCGAGCACGACGATGTCCTCGATCGGCTTGCCGTCGACCTCGGCCTCGACCCGGTCGCGGTGCATCGCGTAGGACACCTGCAGTTCGGTGCCCGCGGTCGAGGTCCACCCGGCCCGCTGCAGCTGCGAGGGGTTGTTGCGCCATCCCGCCGGCAGGCCGGGCTGGACCCGGGCGGTCGCCCGGTTGGCGGCGACCCCGGCGAGGGTGGCGGCGAGGGCGTGCAGCCGCTCGCCGTCGGCGTCGAGCAGCGGCCCGCCGAGCTCGGTGGCGTCGTGCCGGTCCAGGAAGCCGGTGTCGGTGCCGCGGCCGGCGAACTCCGGGTGCCGCAGCACCCGGACCAGCAGGTCGCGGTTGGTCGTGAGGCCGTGGATCCGGGCCCCGGCCAGCGCCGCGGACAGCGTGCCGAGCGCCTCGGCCCGGGTGGGTGCCCAGACGATGACCTTGGCGAGCATCGGGTCGTAGTGGTGGCTGACCACGGAGCCGTCCCGCACGCCGGAGTCGACCCGCACGCCGGTAAGCTCGGGGAAGCGCAGCGTGCGCAGAGTGCCGGTACGGGGCAGGTAGCCCTTCGTCGGGTCCTCGGCGTAGAGCCTAGCCTCCACCGCGTGGCCGGTGATCGTCGGCTCGAGGACCTCCGCTGGCAACGGCTCACCCATCGCCACTAGCAGCTGCAGGCGGACCAGGTCCAGTCCGGTGACCAGCTCGGTGACCGGGTGTTCGACCTGCAGGCGCGTGTTCATCTCCAGGAAGGCGAACGTGCCGTCGTCGGCACCCCCGTTCGCGTCCAGGACGAACTCGACGGTACCGGCGCCCACATACCCCACGGCCTTCGCCGCGGCGACCGCCGCGGCGCCCATCTTGGCCCGCAGGTCCTCGCCGACGACCGGCGAGGGAGCCTCCTCGATCACCTTCTGGTGGCGTCGCTGCACCGAGCACTCCCGCTCGAACAGCGCGACGGTGCCGCCGTGCGTGTCGGCCATCACCTGGATCTCGACGTGCCGGGGGCGCTGCACGTAGCGCTCCAGGAACACGGTGCCGTCGGCGAACGCCGAGGTGGCCTCGCGGGCCGCCGAGGCCACGGACTCCTCGAGCGTGTCGGCCGACTCCACGATCCGCATCCCGCGCCCGCCGCCACCGGCACTGGCCTTCACCAGCAGCGGGTAGCCGACCTCGGCGCCGAGCTTGCGCAGCGCCTCGGCGTCGAGGTCGGTCGCGTCCCCGCCCGGGAGCACCGGGACACCGGCCTCGGCCATCATCGCCTTCGCGGTGAGCTTGGAGCCCATCGCGTCGATGGCGTCGGGCGGCGGCCCGACGAACACCAGCCCGGCCGCAGCGCAGGCGCGGGCGAAGGCCGCGTTCTCCGACAGGAAGCCGTAGCCGGGGTGCACGGCGTCTGCTCCGGTGTGCAGCGCGGCGGCGATCACCCGGTCGACCTGGAGGTAGGTCTCGGTGGGCGAGGAGCCGGGCAGCCGTACCGCCTCGTCGGCGTCCTCGACGTGCCAGGCGTCGGCGTCGGCATCGGAGTACACCGCGACCGTGGCGATGCCGAGGTCGCGGCAGGTCCGGAAGACCCGCCGGGCGATCTCGCCACGGTTGGCTACGAGCAATTTCTTGATCACGGGCATCGCCATCACATCCGGAACACGCCGTAGCCACGCTGGCCACGGACCTCGTCGTTGTGCACCACGGACAGGCAGAGTCCGAGCACGGTCCGAGTGTCGCGCGGGTCGATGATCCCGTCGTCGTAGAGCCGCCCGCTATTGGCCAGGGCCACCGACTCGCGCTCGATCTGCCCCTCGACGGCGGCGCGCATCTGGGCGTCGGCGTCCTCGTCGAAGGGCAGGCCGCGGTCCGCCGCGGACTCCCTGGCCACGATCGAGAGCACCCCGGCCAGCTGCGCCGGGCCCATCACGGCCGACTTGGAGTTCGGCCAGGCGAACAGGAAACGCGGGGAGTAGGACCGCCCGCACATCCCGTAGTTGCCCGCGCCGTAGGAGGAACCCATGACGATCGTCAGGTGCGGCACGGTGCTGTTGGATACCGCGTTGATCATCTTCGCGCCGTCCTTGATGATCCCGCCCTGCTCGTACTCGGCGCCGACCATGTAGCCGGTGGTGTTCTGCAGGAAGATCAGCGGCGTGTCGACCTGGTTGGCCAGCTGGATGAACTGCGAGGCCTTCTCGGCCTCCTCGCTGAACAGGATCCCCCGGGCGTTGGCCAGGATACCGACCGGGTAGCCGTGGATCGAGGCCCACCCGGTGACCAGCGAGGTGCCGTAGAGCGGTTTGAACTCGTCGAACGCGGAGCCGTCGACCACCCGGGCGATGACGTCGCGCGGGTCGAAGGGGACCTTCGGGTCGACCGAGGCGATGCCGATCAGCTGGTCCGGGTCGAGCACGGGCGGGTCGGCGGGCATCGTCGGGCCGGGCCCGAGCTTGCGCCAGTTCAGCCGGGCCATGATCCGGCGCCCGATCCGGATGGCGTCCTGCTCGTCCTCGGCGAGGAAGTCGGCCAGGCCGGAGGTGCGGGCGTGCATGTCACCGCCGCCGAGCGACTCGTCGTCGGACACCTCCCCGGTCGCCATCTTCACCAGCGGCGGGCCGCCGAGGAAGACCTTGGAGCGGTTGCGGATCATCACCACGTAGTCGCACATGCCCGGGATGTAGGCGCCGCCCGCGGTGGAGTTGCCGAACACCAGCGCGAGGGTGGGCAGGCCCAGGGCGCTGTGCTGGGTCAGGTCGTGGAACAGCTGGCCGCCCGGGACGAAGATCTCGGCCTGGGTGGGCAGGTCGGCTCCGCCGGACTCGACGACGTTGATGATCGGCAGCCGGTTCTCGCGGGCGATCGCCATACCGCGGAAGACCTTGCGGAAGGTGAACGGGTTCGACGCCCCGCCGCGGACCGTCGGGTCGTGGCCGATGATCATCGACTCGACGCCCTCGACCACCCCGATCCCCACGACCACGCTGGCGCCGACCGGGAACTTGGTGCCCCACGCGGCGAACGGGCACAGCTCCAGGAACGCGGTGTCCGGGTCGAGCAGCAGCTCGATCCGTTCCCGGACGAGTAGCTTCCCGCGCTTGCGATGGCGTGCGACGTACTTCTCCCCGCCCCCGCCGTTGGCCAGCGCGAGCTGCTCGGAGATCGCGGTCAGCTGTGCCGTGAGCCCTTTGCGGTTGCCGATGTAGTCCGGGCCCTGCGTGTCGACCCGGTCGGGCAGCACGTCAACCAACTTCTCCTCCATGGCGGCATCGACGTCGATCTCCTGACCGGTTACGTTAGCGGCTACTAACGTCCTGCGACAACGGGGTGCGCACGTTCGGTGCTGCGGATCCCGGCCCGGAACACCGGAGGAGCTCCCATGACCCAGCTGGACCAGCGTGCCGTCCCGACAGCGACACCGGATCCGTGGACGACGCCGGAGCGCCTCGCGCTGCGTGAGCTGGCGCTGTCGTTCACCCGCCGGGAGATCGCCCCGAACCTGCCGGAGTGGGAGGACGCGGGCGAGCTGCCTCGCGCGCTGCACCGGAGCGCGGCAGAGGTCGGGCTGCTCGGCATCGGGTTCCCCGAGGAGGTGGGCGGCAGCGGTGGCGACCTGCGGGACCTGGTGCTGCTCACCGAGGCCGTGATGGAGGGGGGCGGTTCCTCGGGGGTGCTGGCCAGCCTGCTCACCCACAACATCGCGCTCCCGCACCTCGTCGCGTCCGGCGACCCCGATCAGATCCGCCGCTACGTCGAGCCGACCCTCGTCGGGGAGAAGATCGGCAGCCTCGGCATCACCGAGCCCGACACCGGCTCCGACGTGGCCGGGATCCGGACCACCGCGCGGCGCGAGGGCGACCATTACGTCGTCAACGGGGCGAAGCTGTTCATCACCTCCGCGGTGCGGGCCGACTTCGTCACCACCGCGGTACGCACCGGCGGCCCGGGGGCGTCCGGCATCTCGCTGTTGGTGGTGGACCGCGACACGCCGGGATTCACCGTCTCGCGCTCGCTGCGGAAGATGGGCTGGCTCTGCTCCGACACCGCCGAGCTGGGCTACTCCGACGTCAGGGTGCCGGTGGCGAACCTGGTCGGCCCGGAGAACAGCGGTTTCGTCCAGATCATGCGGCAGTTCCAGGTGGAGCGGGCCTTCATCGCGGTGCAGTGCTACGCCACCGCCCAGCGCTGCCTCGACCTCACCCTGGACTGGGTCAGGCAGCGGGAGACCTTCGGCCGGCCGCTCTCGACCCGGCAGGTGGTCCGGCACAAGATCGTCGACATGGCGACGGCCGTCGACGTCGCACGGACCTACACCCGCGTCGCGGTCGACCGCATCGTCGCCGGTGACACCGACGTGCGGATGGTCTCGATGGCCAAGAACCAGGCCGTCGAGGCCTGCGCGCTCGCCGTCGACACCGCCGTGCAGCTCCACGGCGGCATGGGCTACCTGCGCGAGACCGAGGTGGAGATGCACTACCGCGACTCCCGGATCCTCGGGATCGGCGGCGGCACCACGGAGATCATGAAGGAGATCATCGCCAAGCACATCGGCCTCTAGCCCATACCCGACCATTCCTGCGCACATCGACGAGCGAGGAGCTCCCGTGGACTACGACGAGTACGAGTACCTGACCTTCGAACGCCCGTCCGACGGCGTCCTGCTGATCACCATCAACCGGCCGGAACGGCTCAACGCCACCAACAAGCGACTGCACTGGGAACTCGGCAACGTCTGGCTCGACGTCGACGCCGACGACGCCACGCGGATCGCGGTGATCACCGGTGCGGGCAAGGCGTTCTCCGCGGGTGGTGACCTTGACATGGTCGTCGACCAGGTCAAGGACTTCAAGCAGATCGCGGCCATCGCCAAGGAGGCCGCCGACCTGGTCTACAACATCGCCAACTGCCAGAAGGTGGTGATCTCGGCGATCAACGGGGTGGCGGTCGGCGCCGGCCTGGCCGCGGCCCTGATGGCCGACATCTCGGTGATCGCCGAGGACGCCCGGCTCACCGACGGGCACCTGCGGCTGGGTGTCGGTGCGGGTGACCACGCGGCGATCATCTGGCCGATCCTGTGCGGCATGGCCAAGGCCAAGTACTACCTGCTCACCGCCGAGTTCATCGACGGCAAGGAGGCCGAGCGGATCGGCCTGGTGTCGCTGTGCCGGCCGGTGGCGGAGGTGCTGCCCACCGCGCTGTCCGTCGCGGCGAAGCTGGCCGCGGGTCCGCAGCACGCGCTGCGCTGGACGAAGCGCTCGCTGAACCTGTGGATCCGCGACGCCAGCCCGATCTTCGAGGCCTCCCTCGCCTACGAGATGCTCAACTTCTTCGACGACGACGTGCTCGAGGGCGCCACGGCGATCAAGGAGAAGCGGGCGCCCAAGTTCCCCTCGGCGTCCGGCGGCTGACCGCGATCCGGCCGGCTCGCGTCACGTGAGCCGGCCGGTGCGGAGACGGTCTCCCTGCCGGTCCCCCCTCCGGGCCGGCAGAGGGCCGTCAGCTCTCGAAGTGGCGGTGGTGCTGCTCACGCAGCACGTTCTTCTGGATCTTGCCGGTCGCGGTGCGGGGCATCTCGTCGGCGAACAGCACCGCCTTGGGCACCTTGAACCCCGACAGCCTGCTCCGGGCTGCGGTGAGCACCTCCTCCTCGGTGAGCTGCACACCGGGCTTGGGCGTGACGATCGCGGCGATCGCCTCGGACCACCGCTCGTGCGGGAGCCCCACGACGACGACCTCCTGGATCCGGGGCTCGGCCTCGTAGAGCGCCTTCTCCACCTCGATGGACGCCACGTTCTCGCCGCCGGTCTTGATCACGTCCTTCTTGCGGTCGGCGAACCACAGCAGACCGTCGGCGTCGAACCGGCCGACGTCGCCGGAGTGGAACCAGCCGTGTGCGAACGCCTCGGTGGTGGCCTCGGTGTTGCGCAGGTAGCCCTCCATCGCGTGCGGGCCGCGGTAGACGATCTCGCCGGTCTCGCCGGCGGGCAGCAGGTTGCCCTCGTCGTCCATGATCCCGACCTGGACGTTGGGCACCGGCAGCCCGACCGAACCGGCGTGGCTGAGCTGGTACTCCGGCGGGAACACCGTGGTGATCGGGTTCATCTCGGTCTGCCCGAAGCCGAGCGCGAAGTCGCAGCCGAACACCTCCATCGCCCGGCGCAGGTCGGTGTCGGGCATCGGGGCCATCGCGTAGAGGGCCAGCCGCAACGTCGACAGGTCGCGCTTGTCGATGTCGGGGTGGTCCATCACCATCCGGTACATCATCGGCAGCCCGAAGATCTGGGTGATCCGCTCGGACTCGATCGTGGCCAGAAGCGCGGCCGGGTCGAACGCGCGCATCAGCACGAGCGTGCCACCCATGTAGAGCAGGCCCGTGGTGAATCCGTTGAGCTGCGCGGTGTGGAACAGCGGCATCATCGCCACCGACCGTTCCTTGCCGTCGATACCCAGCACCAGCGGGGCGTTGAGCGACTCGATGTAGACCGCGACGTGGCTGCTGACCACGCCCTTGGGGGCGGAGGTGGTGCCGCTGGTATAGAGGTAGCTGATCGGGTCCCGGTCGCCGACCAGGCACTCCGGCTCGCCGGTCCCGGCGTCCCCGACGAACGTGGCCAGATCCCGCCAGGTGCCCGTCGACCCGGCGGCCCAGTCGGCCCCGGTGCCGGGGGCCACGACCACGTCGACGACACCGGTGCCCTCGGTGAGTCGCAACGCACCGTCGACGAGCCCGGCGAGCTGGCTCTCCACCACCACGCCGCGAGCCCGGGAGTGCTCCAGGACGTAGGAGACCTCGGAGGGCCCCCATGCGAGGTTCACCGGCACGCAGACGACGCCGGTCTTGGCACAGGCGTAGTAGGTCGCGAGGAACTCCGCGCTGTTGCCGCTGGCCAGCGCGAGCACGTCGCCGCGCCGGTAGCCGGCGGCCAGCAGCGCGTGGGCCAGCCGGTTGACCTCCGCGTTGAGCTGCGCGTAGGTGAAACGGCGGGCGCCGTCGACGACCGCCTCGCTGTCGGGATTGCGCCATGCGCTGCGGGTCAGCATGTCGCCGACGTTGACCCGGGTGACGAGGTTGGCGTGCAGGTCGTGGTCGATGGTCACGGTTCCTCCGAAGGGGTGCGGTCGGGCCCGGTGTCGGCGGCTCAGGATGCGGGCACGAAACGGACCAGCCCGATGTCGCCCACGCGCTCGAACGCGGCACGCACGGCCATCCCGGGGACGACGGATGCGGGGTCGCAGCGCTCGACGGTGGACAGCATCTGCGGGCCCTCGGCCAGCCGCACGATCACCACCGGGTAGGGCGCGGCCCGCGGCAGGTCGTTCCACGGGGGCCGACTGACGACCGCGGCGACCACGACCGTGGCCTCGCCGGAGACGTCGGTCCAGCGCAGCTGCGCGGAGTGGCAGCGCGGGCAGAACGGGCGAGGGTAGTGGAACAGCAGGTCGCACGCGGTGCACTGACGCACCGCGAGCCTGCCCTGGGCCGCGGCCTCGAAGTGGCCGCGGTTGACCTCGTCGACGCGCGGCAGGACCTCGGGGTCGGCCAGGCCGTCCAGGTAGGTGGTCACGAGCCCTCCAGTACGACGGTGACATGGCTGCACAACATGGATCCGTAGGCGTGCACGACGGCCCGGTCGGCGCGGTCGACCTGGATGCCGGCGGCTCGGCCGGACATCTGCTGGTAGGCCTCCAGGACTCCGCAGATGCCCGAGGCGGTGCCGGAGTGCCCGAACCGCAGCAGGCCGCCGTTGGTGTTCACCGGCAGCCGTCCGCCCGGCCGGGTGGCGCCCTCGCGGTAGAGCTCGACCGCCTTGCCGCGCTCGGCCAGGCCCAGCTCCTCGATCAGCATCAGCGGGTTGGAGCTGAACGCGTCGTAGAGCTGTGCGAGGTCCACGTCGGCGGGCCCGAAGCCGGCCTCGGCGAACGCCTTCGCCCCGGAGCGGACCGCCCCGGTGCGCGACAGGTCGGGCATCGAGGTGAGGAAGCCGTGGGTGTGGCCCTCGCCGACGCCCACCACGTGCACCGGACGGTGCCGAAGGCCGGCCGCCCGCTCGGGTGCGACCAGCACGAACGCGCCGCCGCCCTCACACGGGATCGAGCAGTCGAGGTAGCCGAAGGGCCCCGCGATGTGCCGGGCCTCCAGTACCTGGGCCACGGTGAACGGTCCCGCGCCCGCCCCGATCGCCGTCGGGTGCCCGACGGCCCACTCCTGCTGGGCCGCCACCGCCTCGGCGAACACCTCCCGGCCCTGCCCCGTCTCGTCGAGCCAGGACTGGGCGATCAGCCCGTACAGGGTGGGGATCGACGGTGCGTAGGGCAGCTCGTAGTCCGGGTGGCAGGTCATCGTCATCAGGTTGCGGCCAACGTCGCGGATCGGCGGGAACACCCCGGCGGACACGCACAGCACCGCCGAGCACTGCCCGCTCTGGATGGCGCGGGTGGCGACGCCGAGCATCGCCAGGTGGCTGCCGCCCCCGAGTTGCACGCCGAGCTGCAGGCTGAGGTTGTGCAGCCCGAGCGAGTCCTGGATCTCCTCGGACAAGAAGGTGTGTTCGACGGACTCGCCCATCATCGAGCCGACGCACAGCAGGCCGTCGATGTCGTCGGGTGCCATGCCGGCGTCGCGCAGGGCCGCGACGGCGGACTCGAGGTGCAGGCCGAGGAACGGGCGGTCGAGCCGGCCCGGGGTGACTTCGGCGAAGCCGGCCAGTGTGGCGAGCGGGTCAGACATGGCTGCAGACGTTAGCAGTGACTAACATCGCTGACCACCGGCTGCGGTGTGCGGTGCGGGTTCGGATACCGTGACGCCGGTGAGCCTGCCTGCCCAGCCGGGCGCCGTCCCGGCCCCCGCGGAGTCCCCCGACGGCGCCGCGCCGCTGTTCAGCATCGAGTTCGGGAAGATGCTGTGCATGGGGTGTAGGCCAGCCGGCCGGTGCCGCTTCGGCCTGGTGCTGCGCCGCGGTGAGAACGGAGCCGTCGAGGGCACGGCCCGGTTCTCCGCCGAGCACGAGGGTGCCGGTGGCGTCGTGCACGGCGGTTCGGTGATGGGCGCGCTCGACGAGGCGTGCGGCGCGGTACCGATCGCGGCGGCGGTCCTGTCGGTGACCGCCGAGATGAACGTGGCGTTCCGGCGTCCCGTCCCGCTGGATCGCGAGCTGGACGTTCGGGCCTGGCCCGAGTCCCGCGACGAGCGCGGGCACTGGATCATCCACGCCGAGCTGTACCTGTCCGGCGACGACCGGCCGCTGTGCCACGCCCGCGCCCGTTTCGTCGAGCGCGACCCGGACAAGCACTACGGCCGGTTCAAGGAGTGGCTCGACGGCCGGGAGGGAGTCGCGGGCTGAGCGCGGTCGCCTGCTCAGTTGACCCCCCGGTCCTTCCCGGCCCAGTACGGCGCCCGCAGCTCGCGCTTGAGGATCTTCCCGGCTCCGGACTTGGGCAGCGCGTCGGCCCGGAAGTCCACGGAGCGGGGCACCTTGAAGCCGCCGAGCCGGGCCCGGCAGTGCGCGACCAGGTCCTCCACCGCGGGCTCCGCGCCGGGCCGCGGCACGACCACGGCATGCACGCGTTCGCCCCAGGAGTCGTCCGGGACGCCGATCACGGCCGCCTCCAGGACGTCCGGATGGGTGTAGAGCACGTTCTCGACCTCGGCCGAGTACACGTTCTCGCCCCCTGAGATGATCATGTCCTTGACCCGGTCGACGATGTAGACGTACCCCAGCTCGTCGGCCCACGCCGCGTCGCCGCTGTGGTACCAGCCCTTGGCGTCGAGCGCGGCCGCGGTCTCCTCCGGACGGTTGAGGTAGCCGACCATGATGTTCGGGCCCCGGGCCCAGATCTCGCCGACCTCCCCGGGCGCGGCCCGGGTGCCGTCCTCGCGGTGGATCTCCACCTGCACCCCGATCACCGGCGCCCCGGCTGACCGCAGCCGTCCGGCGAACGGCTGCTCACCGGCCGCCCCGCGCCGGTGGTCCTCCGGGGTGCACTGGGTGAGCAGCGGGGCGGCCTCGGTCATCCCGTAGAGCTGGCTGAACTCGCACGGCAACAGCTTCATCGCGGCCTGCTGGAGCTGGTCGGGCATCGGAGAGGCGCCGTAGAGCAGCAGTCGCAGGCTGGACAGGTCTCGGTCGGCGGTGCCCGCGTGGTTCACCAGCATGTTGATCATCGACGGCACGATGAGGATCAGGGACACCCGCTCACGCTCGATGGTCCGGCCCACCAGGTCGGCGTCGAAGCCGGGGACGAAGACGTGCACCCCGCCGATCCAGGTCACCGCGTAGGTCTGCGACCCGTCGGCCAGGTGGAACATCGGCCCGGCGTGCAGGTACCGCTCGTCCGGGGTGTGTCGGATGGCGAGCAGGGCGTGCTTCGCGTTCGCGACCAGGTTGCGGTGGCTGAGCAGCACGCCCTTGGGCCGCCCGGTCGTGCCGCCGGTGTAGAAGATGCCGGCGATGTCGTCGGGGGCCGGGTTCACCGGGGTCGCCGGCGCGTGGGTGACCAGCGCGTCATGGGAGGCCGCGCCCTGCGGGGCGGGGCCGTCACCCATGTGCACGAGCGTGGTGAGCGTCGGGCAGCGGTCGAGCAGCGAGCGGCCCACCGCCAGGTGCATGTCGTCCACGGCCAGGGCGACGGTGCCGCAGTCGTCGATGATGAAGGCGAGCTCCTCCTCGCTGAGCCGGAAGTTGAGGTCGTTGAGGACGGCGCCGATGGCCGGCACACCCAGCCAGTACTCCAGGTGTCGGTACCCGTTCAGCGCCAGCACGCCGATCACGTCGCCGGCGCCGATGCCGAGTGAATGCAGCCCTCCGCCGAGGGCGGCGACGCGCCGGGCCAGTGTGGTGTAGTCGAACCTGACGTCGCCGTCGACGACCGCGGGACGCTCGCCCGCGACCAGCGCGGCCCGCTCCAGGGCCCAGCGCAGGGACTCGGTCATGGGGTGATCCTCCAGATCTTCGTCCACGTGACCATGGTCACGATGGTCCAGGTACCGTGGCGATGCACAGCTCCAGATGGGTGATGGAGGCGGGATTCCGGGCCGAACGCGGTGTAATGATTATGCGATAACTGGGTGCGGGTGGGACGCGATCCGGGCGCTGGCGTGGCTCGCCGGGACCGAGCCTGGCACCGGCTGCCGGTCCCGCCCCAGGTGACCGGTCGGACGACGAACGCTGGGGAGACGACATGTCAGGTGTGGACGGACGGGTGGCCATCGTGACCGGAGCCGGTCGCGGTCTCGGCCGCAGCCACGCCCTGCGGCTGGCCGCGGGTGGTGCACAGGTGCTGGTGAACGACCCGGGGGTGGGTCGCGGTGGGGAGGGTGGCGACGGCAGTCCGGCGCAGGGCGTGGTCGCGGAGATCACCGCCGCGGGCGGGGTCGCGGTGGCCGACCACCACGACATCTCCACCGACGACGGCGCCCGGGCGGCGGTCACCGCCGCGGTGGAGGCCTTCGGCGGCGTGCACGTCGTGGTGAACAACGCCGGGATCCTGCGGGACACGACGTTCCACAAGATGACCACCGAGCAGTGGCAGGCCGTGGTCCGCGTGCACCTGGACGGCTCGGCCTTCGTCACCAGGGCGGCCTGGCCGCACCTGCGCGAGCAGCGCTACGGGCGGGTGGTGATGACCACCTCGGGCGCCGGCCTGTTCGGCAACTTCGGGCAGGCCAACTACGCCGCCGCGAAGCTCGGCGTCGTCGGCCTCATGCACACCCTCGCGCTCGAGGGCGCGCGCTACGGCATCCGCGTCAACTCGGTCGCCCCGGTCGCGCTGACCCGGATGACCGCCGGGTTGCTCGACGCCTCCACCGACCTCGACCCGGCCTGGGTGTCGGCCGCGGTGGGCTGGCTGTGCACCGAGGAGTGCGACCTCACCGCCGAGATCGTGCGGGTCAACGGGCCGCACTTCAGCCGGGTGCGGCTGGTCGAGTCGCTCGGGGCGGATTTCGTCGAGCCGCCGACGGACGACGCGCTGGCCGGTCGCTGGGCCGAGATCGCCGACATGGTCGGCGCGAAACAGGGCGAGGCCGCCGTCGCCGTCGCCCGCCGGGCCGGGTCGGCCTGACGGCCGACGCACCCGCCGGGCCCGACCACGGCCGGGCGCGCCGGCCTGCCTCACCTCGGCCGCAGTCGTGGAGCCGCGTCGGCTCCGGAAGGAGAATTCCGATCTGCGCCGGGCGAATGAGATCGCGGACGCCGCGGGTGCATCCCGCCCGGCGGGACGGACCCGGAGGGCCGAACGGGAATCGGTCACCCGGAGCCGGACAGGACCGGTCCGGGATCGATCCGATTCCGCGGGGTCTCGACATCGCCTCGCCGACGTTCGACGGCCGGCCCACCCGGCACCGCGATCGGGTGGGAACGCGTTCCGGGGCCTGGTGGATCCAGGTCCGCGCGGGCCGGTAGCGGAGGCGGGCTCGGTCGTCCCCCGCGGGGCGCGGGGTATTGACCTGAAGTTAACTGCCGTTCACACTCCTGCCTGCTGCGCAATGCCGGGCGACGGTAGACCGGGCATGTGCTTCCACCACGCAGGCGCGACGAAGCGGAGTCCACGTGACATCCACAGCCGTACAGGCGACATCAGCCCCCGCGCAGGACGCGCCGGACCGGGTCGGGGAGCCCAGCTACGCGTACCGGATGCCCGGCAGCCCGCTGCTCGGCGCGACCATCGGGGAGCATTTCGACCAGGTCAGTGAGCGGTTCGCGGACAACGAGGCCGTGGTGGCGCTGCCCCAGGCGCGCCGGCTGAGCTATCGCGAGCTGCGCGCCGAGGTCGACGCGCTGGCCAACGGGATGCTGGCGCGGGGGATCGAGCGCGGCGACCGGGTGGGCATGTGGGCCACCAACCGCTGGGAGTGGGTGGCTCTGCAGTTCGCCACGGCCAAGGTGGGCGCCATCCTGGTCACGGTCAACCCGTCCTATCGCGTGCTCGAGCTGGAGTACGCTCTCAACCAGTCGGGTATGCGGATGCTGGTGACGTCGCGGGGTACCCGGTACGCCGACTACCTCGCCATGCTCGGGGAGATCGCCCCGGAACTCGCCTCGGCCACGCCGGGCCGACTGGTGTCGGCGCGGTTGCCGCACCTGCGCGACGTCGTGGTGCTGGGGGAGGAGGCGGCGCCGGGCACCATCACCTTCGCCGACCTCGCCGCGGCCGGTGCCGCGGCCGACGAAGGCGCGCTCGCCGAGCGTGGCCGGAGCCTGCAGTTCGACGATCCGATCAACATTCAGTACACCTCGGGAACCACCGGCTCGCCCAAGGGTGTGGTGCTGACCCACCACAACCTGCTCAACAACGGCTACCAGCACGGCCTGGAGACCCAGCGCACCCACCTCGACCGCGTGGTCGCGCACATGCCCTTCTACCACACCGGCGGGATGAGCTGCACGACCATGGCGACCGTCTCGCACGGGGCGACACTGATCATCCCGAGCGAGACGTTCGATCCCGTCGCGGTCCTGCAGGCGGTGCACGACGAGCGGGCCACCGTGCTCAACGGGGTGCCGACCATGTTCGTGGCGATGCTGGCGGTGCCTGACCTCCACCGCTTCGACCTGACCAGCCTGCGCACCGGCTTCATGGGCGGTGCCCCGTGCCCGATCGAGATCGTCCGGCGGGTGGTGACCGACCTGCACGTCCCCGACTTCGTGATCATGTTCGGCCAGACGGAGTCGTCCCCGATCATCGTGGGCACCACGATCGACGATCCCGACCACGTCCGCGCGAGCACAGTCGGCCGGCCCTACCCCCACATCGAGATCAAGGTGGTGGATCCGGCCACCGGTGACGTCGTGCCCCGGGGTGTGCAGGGCGAGGTGTGTGCGCGGGGGTATCCGGTGATGCGCGGGTACTGGGAGAACCCGGAGGGTACGGCCGAGGCGCTCGACGAGGCGAACTGGCTGCACACCGGTGATCTGGGGGAGATGGACGAGCACGACTACCTGAAGATCACCGGCCGGAAGAAGGACATGATCATTCGCGGGGGGGAGAACATCTATCCCGCGGAGCTCGAGGGGCTGCTCTACGGGTTCGACCCGGTCGAGGAGGTCCAGGTCACCGGGGTGCCCGACGCTAAGTACGGCGAGGAGGTGGTCGCCTTCGTCAAGCTGCGCGACGGCGCGGTGTGCACCGAGGACGAGCTGAAGGACTTCTGCCGGGCCCGCGTCGCCCACTTCAAGACCCCGCGCTTCGTACTGTTCGTCGACGAGTTCCCCATGACGGTCACCGGCAAGATCCAGAAGTTCCGGCTGCGGGACCTCGCGATCGAACGTCTCGGGCGGCAGCAGGCGGCCGCGATCGCGACCGCCTGACGCCCCACGTCGGTCCAGCGGGGTGGCCGCGTGAGCGCGTCGAGCGGCCGGCTCCGCATCGCGATCACCGCGGTCACCGTCTCGTCGGTGACCGGGCCGCGCCGCAGGGGCGGTCCTGCTCGCGTCCCGCCCAGCCGGGCGGGACGCACTGTCGCCGACGGCGGTCGGCATCCATTGAACCAGGCGTCGACGTGAGCTAGGTTTACCGTGGTTAACGTCGACCAGTTGACAGGGAGGGCCTGATGGCTCGTTTCGACACCGTCATCAAGAACGGCATGATCATCGACGGCACGCGGGTGCCTCGCTATCGAGGTGACATCGGTATCGTCGACGGCAAGATCGCGAGCATCGGGCGCATCGCCGAGAGCGATGCGGACAAGGTGGTCGACGCGACCGGCTGCATCGTCGCGCCGGGGTTCATCGACCTGCACACCCACTACGACGCCCAGGTCTACTGGGATCCGTACTGCACGCTGTCGGGCTGGCACGGCGTCACCTCGGTGGTGATCGGCAACTGCGGGTTCGGGTTCGCGCCGGTGCGCCCGGAGATGCGCGAGCGGATGATGCTGAGCATGACGCGGGTCGAGGCGATCCCGTTCGACTCGATGAAGGCCGGCCTGCCCTGGGACTGGGTGTCCTACCCCGAGTTCCTGGAGAGCCTGGACCGCACCCCGAAGGGGGTGAACCTGCTGCCCTACGTGCCCACCGGGCCGTTGCTCGTCTGGGTCCTCGGGCTGCAGGACGCCAAGGACGGCCGCGAGCCGACGCCGGACGAGATGGCGGAGATCAAGCGCCTGCTGCACGAGGCGATGGACGCGGGGGCATGCGGCTGGTCGGCGCAGCGGCTCCCGGCCACCGGCGGGATCGCCAACCAGCGCGACTACGACGGCACCCCGATGCCCTCGGACAACATGTCCGACAAGACCGCGCTGGAGTTGGCGAGCGTGCTCGCCGAGCGCAACGAGGGCTTCATCCAGATGACCTACGCCAGCGGCGACCCCAAGCACGACGGGGCGCACTATGCGGAGCTCGCCGAGGTGTCGGGCCGGCCGATCCTCTACAACGTGCTGCAGACCAACGACTTCCACCCGCACCGCCACCGCAACACGATCAAGTGGCTGGAGCGGATGCGTGAGCGCGGCCTGCGGGTGTACGGCCAGGCGATGACCACCGCCGCCGGGTTCACCTTCACCTTCGAGGACTGGAACCTGTTCGACGACTCCGACGCGTGGGCCGAGGCCACCACCGGCACGCTCGAGGAGAAGATGGAGAAGCTCGGTGACCCGGCGCGTCGCGAGCGCCTGCGCACCGAGATCTCGACGGGCGTCACGGGGCCGATGGAGAACATCGTCGTGCTCAAATGCGAGAACCCGGACCTGAAGAAGTACCACGACCTGTTCCTGGGCGAGATCGCCGAGGCCGAGGGCAAGTCCGCCGTGGACGTCATGCTCGACATCGCGGTCGGCGACGACCTGAAGGCGATGTTCTTCGCCGAGTCGTTCAGCAACTCGCTCGACCTGCTCAAGGAGGTCGTGGCCTACCCGTACTCGATCTACGGGGTCTCCGACGGTGGGGCGCACACCAAGTTCCTGACCGCGGGCCGCTACCCGACCGAGACGATCATCCGGTTCGCCCGGGACAACGACATCATCTCGCTGGAGGAGGCACACTGGCGGCTCAGCGCCTTCCCGGCGTTCTGCGCCGGCTTCCAGGACCGCGGAACCCTGCGGCAGGGCGCCCCGGCCGACATCGTGGTCTACGACCTCGACCAGCTCGCCATCACCGACACCGAGGTGGTCTACGACCTGCCCGGCAACGAATGGCGCCGCATCCAAAAGGCCGTCGGGTACCGCTACATCATGGTCAACGGCGAGGTCACGATGATCGACGGCAAGGACACCGGGGCCACGCCCGGCGTCGTGCTGCGGCACGGCGGCGCCTCGACCGGCAACGGCTGAGAGCTGTGGCCGGACCGCAGTGGGACCTGACGTTCGGTACCTGGGAGGACGCCGAGGCGATGGTCGGCGCCGAGCTCGGCTCGTTCGAGGGTGCCGACGAGGTGACCCGGGCCGACATCCGCCGCCGGCTGGAGACGCTGGCGCTGGACTGCCCGTTGCACTACGACGAGCAGGTCGCGAAGGTCCACGGGTACCGGGGTGTCGTGTCGCCGACCGCGATGCTGATGACCTGGTCCATGCCGCCGTACTGGCGGCCGGGGGAGGCACGGCCTGTCGAGGGCGCAGCGGCCTACCTGCCGGACTACCCCGCGGTCCACGTACCGGCGCCGGGGGACAGCCTGTTCGTGGTGCGCTCGGAGACCGAGTACGGCGAGCCGGTGTACCCCGGCGACCGGATCTCGGGGGTGTCGCGGCTGCAGAGCATGAATCGCAAGCGCACCGCGGTCGGCGACGGGGCGTTCCTGGTGGTGGAGACGGTCTACCGCAACCAGGACGCCGCCGTGGTCGGCACCGAGCGGGTCACCTATTTCCGCTACACGGCTCAGCAGCCGGGTCAGGAGTGAGTCCGGTGGAGCACACGCTCTACGCCGATGAGGTCACCGCGGGCATGCCGGTGCCGGTGTTCGCCCTGCCGCTGACGCCGCAGCGGCTGGTGATGGAGGCCGCCTCGAACCGCGACTTCGCGCCGATCCACCACGACGCGGAGTTCGCCCGGCAGACCGGTGCGCCGACGATGTACGCCAACACCATGCTGGTGCAGGCGATGTTCGACGCGACGCTGCGGCAGTGGATGGGATTGGGCGGCCGGTTGCGGATGCTCGACATCTCGATGCGGTCCTTCTCCTGCGCGGGCGAGGTACTGGCCTGCGAGGGTCGGGTCGAGCAGGTGCGCACGGAGGGGGCCGAATCCCTCGCCGACGTCGAGCTCTGGGCCACCGCGGGCGGGCGCCGCTCGGTCACCGGCCGGGCCACGGTGGTGCTGCCCCGTGACCGGCCGGGCCGGCCGGGGTGAGCGGCGTGGTGGAGATCGACTTCTACGCCAACCGGCGCCCCGAGCTGGCGACCGTGGGGGCCATGGCCGCGGACCTGGAGAACGCCGGCTGCAGTGGGCTGTGGTCCATCGAGGCCGGCAGCGACCCGCTGCTGCCGCTCGCGCTCGCCGCCGCGTCGACCAGCCGGATGCTGTTGGGCACGGCCGTGGCGGTGGCGCTCGCGCGCAACCCCGTGGTGCTCGGGCAGGCCGCGCACGACCTCAACGTGCTGGCCAGCGGCCGGTTCGTGCTGGGGCTCGGGTCGCAGGTCAAGACACACATCGTGCGTCGCTACGGCCTGGAGTGGTCGCACCCGGCCGCGCGGATGCGCGAGTTCGTCGGCGCACTGCGCGCGGTGTGGGCGTGCTGGAACGACGGCGCCCCGCTGGACTTCCAGGGCGAGTACTACCGGCACACGCTGATGACCCCGACGTTCGCCCCGGACCCGTCGCCGTACGGTCCGCCGCGGGTGATGCTGGCCGGGGTGGGCGACATCATGACCCGGCTGGCCGGCGAGGTGGCCGACGGTTTCGCCGGTCACCCGCTCACCACGCCGCAGTACCTGGCCGAGGTCACCCTGCCCGCGCTGCAGCGCGGGCGCGAGCTCTCCGGGCGGGACCGCTCCGGCTTCACGGTGATGGCTCCGGTGCTGGTGGTCACCGGCTCGGACGCCGCCGCGACGGACGCGGCCCTCGCCGCAACCCGGCTCCAGATCGGCTTCTACGCCTCGACACCGGCGTACCGGACGGTGCTGGAGTCGGTGGGCGCCGGAGCGGTCGGGCCGCGGTTGACCGAGCTGTCCAAGCGCGGCGAGTGGGACGAGATGGGCCGGTTGGTGTCCGACGAGCTGGTCGAGGCCTTCGCGGTGGTGGCGCACCCGAAGGACCTGGTCGCGGCCATCCGGGCGCGGTTCGACGGTCTGCTCGACCGGGCGGCCCTCTACGCGCCCTACGACGTCGCCAACGACGTCTGGCACACGGTTCTCGAGTCCGCGACGAACGAAAGGCGGGCCGACCGCTGAACGCCGACGGCATGGACACCCATCTCGACGAGCTGCGCGAGCGCCGCACCGAGGCGCTCGGGATGGGCGGTCCGCGGCGCATCGCCCGCCAGCACGCGAGCGGCAGGCTGACCGCGCGCGAGCGCATCGACCTGCTGATCGACCCGGGATCGTGGTTCGAGCTGGGTCTGTTGACCAAGCCGGAGCTGCGCCGCGAGGGCGACGCGACGGCGGCCGACGGCGTGGTCACCGGGTGGGCCACCGTGGACGGCCGACGGGTCGCCGTCATCGCCATCGACGCCACCGTGCTGTCCGGGACCACCGCCGCGGTGAACGCCCGCAAACAGACCCGACTGATCACCGCCGCCGGTCGCGCCGGGTTGCCGATCATCACCCTGGCCGACGCCGACGGCGGCCGGATGCCCGACATCATGGGCTGGCGGTTCGGCGGGCTGCCGCTGGACTTCAAGCAGTTCCTGACCCCACCCGACGGGTACCCGGCGGTCCCCCGGCTGGTGGCGGCGCTGGGCCCCTGTTACGGCGATTCGGCGCTCCAGGCGGCGGCCGGGCACTTCACCGTGATGACCGAGCAGGCCTCGGTCGCCCTGTCCGGGCCGTCCGTCGTCAGCACCGCCATCGCCGAGAACGTGACCCACCTGGATCTGGGCGGTCCCGGCGTCGCGGCCGTCGAGGCGGGCACCGCCCACGCGGTGGTCGCCGACGAGCAGGCCGCCATCGCCTGGGTCCGGCGCGCGCTGGGGTACCTGCCCGACCACGCCGCCGCGGCCGCCCCGGTGGCGGTGCCGCAGCCGCCCGCGACGGACGCCGAGGCGCTGCTCACGCTCGTCCCGACCGAACGCAAGCGCGGCTACGACATGCGCAAGGTGCTGGCGGCGATCGTCGACCGGGACTCGCTGCTGCAGTGGTGCGAGACCCGCGGCAAGTCCGTGATCACGGCGCTGGCCCGGATCGAGGGCGGCCCGGTCGGCATCGTGGCCAGTCAGCCGATGCAGCGCGCCGGGACACTCGACGTCGAGGCCCTCGACAAGTATCTCGGGTTCATCGAGATCTGCGACACCTTCAACATCCCGCTGGTCATGCTGCACGACGTGCCCGGTCTGATGATCGGCACCCA
The DNA here is from genome assembly GCF_014235185.1 of Pseudonocardia petroleophila. Classification (NCBI taxonomy): domain Bacteria; kingdom Bacillati; phylum Actinomycetota; class Actinomycetes; order Pseudonocardiales; family Pseudonocardiaceae; genus Pseudonocardia; species Pseudonocardia petroleophila. The sequence goes on from NZ_CP060131.1 coordinate 3,820,376, forward strand.
GGAGGAGCGCCGCGGCGTGCTGCGCTACCTGGAACGGATCGCGGTCCGGCTCTCGACCGCGATGGTGCCGCGGATCAGCGTGATCATGCGCAAGTCCTACGGTGGCGGCTACTTCCTCATGGGGGGCTCGCAGACCGCGCCGGACATGCTGGTCTGCTGGCCCACCGCGGAACTCGGCTTCATGGCGCCGGAGGCCGGCGTCCGCACGGTGCACCGCGGCGACCTGGAGCGCGAGCTCGCCCAGGGCGGCACCGAGGCCCGGGACCGGCTGTTCGGCAAGCTCACCGAGGAGTGGCAGCTCGAGTCCGAGCCGTGGGAGGCCGCAGCGCACTTCTACGTCGACGACGTCATCGACCCGCGCGACACCAGGCGCGTGATCGCGACCGCGATCGACGTGACCTGGGGAAACCACGAACGCGTCCGCCACCGGCCCTGACGCCGATCCCGGGCCCGCACGGCGGGCCCGGGACGGGTGTGTTCCTCAGTAGGACCGGGGCAGTCCGAGCGAGTGCTCGGAGACGTAGTTCAGGATCATCTCGCGGCTGACCGGAGCGGTGCGCAGCAGCCGGGCCATTCCCCACATGTCGGCCAGCCCGTACTCGGACGCCATCCCGTTACCACCGTGGATCTGGATCGCCGCGTCCAGGCAGCGCAGTCCCGCGTCGGCCGCGGCGAACTTCGCCATGTTCGATGCGGCACCGGCGTCCCGGCCGCTGTCGAACAGCCAGCCGGCCTTCTGCGTCATCAGGCGGGCCAGCTCCAGCGCGATCTTGGCCTCGGCCAGCGGGTGGGCCAGGCCCTGGTGGGCGCCGATCGGCACGTCCCAGACGTGGCGGTCGTTGGCGTAGCGCGAGGCCTTGCCCAGCGCGTAGCGACCGATCCCGGCGCTGACCGCCGCCACGGTGATCCGCTCGGGGTTGAGGCCGGTGAACACGTGCCGCAGGCCTTCGCCCTCTGCGCCGATCATGCGGTCCGGGGTGACCACGACGTCGTCGAAGTGCAGGAAGAACTGCTTCTCCGCGACCTTGAGCTCCATCGGGATCACGGTCCGGGTCAGACCGGGCGCGTCGGTGTCGACCACGAACAGCGACAGCCGCGAGCGCCCGGTCGCCTCGTTGACACCTGTCCGGGCGACCAGCAGCATCTGGTCGGCCTCGTCGATGCCCGAGGCGTAGTACTTGGTGCCCCGGATGCGCCAGTCCTCGCCGTCCCGGACGGCCGAGGTGGTGATCTTGTGGGTGTTGAGACCGGCGTCGGGTTCGGTGATGGAGAACGCCATCTTCTTGGCGCCGTTCGCCATCGCGGGGAGCCAGCGCTGCCGCTGCTCGGCGCTGCCGTGCTGGGCGATGACGGGTGCCGCGATGCCGGAGGAGACGATCAGGACGAGCATCGGACAGCCGGCCGCCGCGAGCTCCTCGCACACGATCGCGAGCTCGGTGATCCCCTGACCGCCGCCGCCGTACTCCTCGGGGATGTTCACCGCGACGAACCCGGCGTCGGCGAGCGCCTGCCACAGCTCGAGCGCGGGCTCGCCGCGGCGGGTGATGTCGACGAAGTAGTCGTGGCCGAAGCCGCCGGCGATCTTCGCGACGGTCTCGCGGATCATGGACTGTTCGGACGTCTCGACGAAACTCATGACGGCCTCCGGGAGGACGGGTAAGTGAACCGCGGTTAACACTAGGTGCCGGAGGCGCGCGAGTCTACGTCCGGACCGGGCCGCCCCAGGAAGAACTGCCGCGGTCAGCCGGCGGCCGAGCCGAGGGCGGCGGCATCAGCAGGCCGGGTCAGCAGCACCGCGGCGGCGCCGGAACTCAGCAGTCCCTGCACCGTGGCGTCGTCGAGTTGGGCCGGCATGTGGGCCGCCGCGTTGAGCAGCGACAGGACCGCCGTGACCACGCCGCGGGCCTGCGTGGCGCCCAGGTCGCTGCGGACCTGGACGAGCGCGTCGGTCCAGATCGACTCGTAGTCGCGTTGCCGACGGCGCAGTGCCCGCAGCGCCATCGGCGACAACGCCCGGTGCTCGCGCACGTACACCGCCACCAGCCGCCGGTGACGTGAACCGAACCCGGCATGCACCTCGATCAGTGCGTGCAGCACGTCCTCCGGGCCGCCGGTGCCCGCGGCGCGGCGCGCGCCCGTCAGCAGCTCTGTCATCGCGGAGGTGCACAGATCCCGCAGGATGGCGTCCTTGTTCTGGAAGTGGCGGTACACCGCCGGCCCGGTGACGCCCGCGGCGGCTCCGATGTCGTCGATGCCCACTGCATGGAAACCCTGCCGCGAGAACAACTCGGTGGCGACCTCCAGGAGCACGGTCCGCCGGAATCCGGCCACGGTCTCACCTCCGGCTCGGCACGCGCGGAACCGCCGGGACACGCGGGAACCGACGACACGGATGATCCGGTTCATCCTACCGGCGGCAGCGCTTGCTCCCGACCGGAGTCACATCGTCGTTCCACCGGTCCGCGCGGATGTCACGGCCCGGTCAGGAACGTGATGGTGAGGGCGTCGAACTCGGCCTGGTGCTCGAGCTGGGCCCAGTGCCCGCACCGTGGGAAGACGTGCAGGCGGGCGTCGGGCATCCGGCGGAGCATGAAGAACGCCCCGTCGAGGGGCAGGACACGGTCGTCGCGGCCCCAGGTCAGCAGGGTCGTGTGCGGGATCCGGTGCACGTCGCGCCAGAGCTCCTCCGGGACACCGGTGCCGAAGGTCGTGAACAGGCGGGTGGCGTAGTCGACGGCGTCGGGTTCCGTGGCCGCGGCGTAGCGCTGCTCGAGCAGGCCGGGTGGGACATCACGGGGCGCGTAGGTCATGACCTCGATCAGGCGCTGCATCTTCTCGATGCTGGGCCCCGGCGGGGCGTAGAAGTCGAAGAGGGTCTTGAGTCCTTCGGAGGGTTCGGGGGAGAGCACGGGCAGGGTGCCGCCGGCCGGGCCCATCAGCACCATGCGGTCGACGCGGTTGGGGTAGTCGAGGGCGGCGCGCAGTGCGGTACCGCCGCCGAGGGAGTTGCCCAGGAGATGGACCCGGGGGATGTCGAGCGCGTCCAGCAGTACGTTGAGGATGTAGGCGTTGAAGGTCCAGACGCCGTCCTGGACGACGGGCTTGTCCGAGCGGCCGTAGCCGGGCTGGTCCAGGACGAGGACGCGGAACTCCTCGGCGAGCCCGGCGACGTTCTGCGAGAAGTTGCTCCAGCCCGAGGCGCCTGGTCCGCCGCCGTGCAGCAGGACGAGCGGGGGTCGGTTCGCGGCCCGCTCCGTGCGGGTGCCGGTGTCGTGCAGGTGGATGCGGTGCTCGTCGACCTGCACGAAGCGCGACGTCGACTCCGCGGTGATCCCGGGGAGGGTGCTGGTCACGATCCGTCCTCCACGTCAGGGGTCAGGGCGATCTTGATCACGCCGTCGCGGCGGGAGCCGAACAGCTCGTACGCCTCGTCGGTGGCCGAGAGCGGCATCCGGTGGGTGAACAGCTGCGACAGGTCGGCCGGACCGTGCTCGGCCAGCGCGAAGAGCCGGCGCAGCCGATCGCTCCCGGACGGGCATAGGCTGGTGACGATCTTGCGCTGGTAGAACCCGAGTCCGACCGGGACGTCGAGGCTGCGGTGCGCCGCGTACACCCCGACGCTGGACACGGTGCCGTCTAGGCGAGTGCACTCCAGCGCCGCGGCGAAGGTCTCGGCCCGGCCGAGCGCCTCGATCGCGACGTCCACGCCGCGCTTGCCGGTCAGTTCCCGGATGCGGGCCACCGCGCCCTCGGGCTCGACCACGACGTTGGCGCCGAGCCGCATCGCCATCTCGGCGCGCTCCGGTACGCCCTCCACCGCGATCACGAGTCCGGCGCCGTGCATCCGGGCTCCCGCGGTGGCACAGAGCCCGACGGGTCCCTGGGCGAAGATCGCGACCGTGTCGCCGGTCTCCACGTTCGCGCGCTCGACCGCGGAGAATCCGGTGGACATCACGTCGCCCGCCAGCAGGGCGCGCTCGTCGGACAGGCCCTCGGGCACCTTCGCCATGTTGATCGTCGCGCGCGGCACCACGAAGTGGTCGCCCTGGCAACCGGCCAGGGCGTTGGAGATGCCCGGCACCTTGCCCAGGACCAGGCAGGCCTGCAGCTGCCCCCGCAGGCAGTTGCCGCACTCGCCGCAGCCGACGACGCAGGACGCGACCACGCGGTCGCCGACGGCGAACCCGCGGACGTTCTCGCCGAGCACGGCGACGGTGCCGACCGCCTCGTGGCCCATCCCGACCTGCTCGACGCCGCGGGGCATCGGGAACTCGTGCAGGAAGTGCAGATCCGAGCCGCACACGGTGGCGAGCCGGGTGCGCAGCACGGCCTCGTCCGGCCCCGGTTCGGGGACCGGGGCCTCGAGCAGTTCCAGCTTGCCCATCCCGGTCTTCGACCAGGTCCGGTTGACCGTCGTGGTGGTCATCATCGTCCTCCGCTTCGCCTGCGCATCGACCACATCTGTGGTGCCCGCTCGGTCTGTACCGCCGTGTCCCAACCGACCGCCGGCGGGCCGGTCTCCATCCGGAAGCTGCGTACCGCGGCCCTGGCCAGCGCCGGGTCCTTGGCCACGCCCGCGGCGAACTCCATGGCCCGGGCCTCGACGGCGCCGTCGTCCACGGACTCCCACGCCAGGCCGAGCGCGACGGCCCGGTCACCGTCGATCTCCGCGCCGCCCAGTGCCATCGCGGCCGCGGCCTCGCGCCCGGCCAGCCGCGACAGCAGCACGAAGTGCCCGCCGCCGGGGTGCAGCCCGATCCGCAGGAACCCCGACATCAGCCGGGCGTTCCCGGCGACCACGCGCATGTCCGTGGCCAGGGCCAGGTTCATCCCCGCACCGACGGCGGCGCCCCGGACCGCGGCGATGGTGAACGCCCGGACCCGGCCCACCCGGGTGAACGACTCGTAGATGACCGACAGCCCGGTGTAGGTGGCGTCGTCGGCCGGATCGGAGCCCGCGCCGGCCAGGGTGCCGGTGTGCGCCCCGGCGCAGAACCGGCCGCCGGCGCCCCGGATCACCAGCGCCCCGACACCGTCGTCCGCGTCGACCCGCTCCAGCGCCGCCACCATCTCACCCGCCATCTGCGGCGTCAGCGCGTTGCGCCGCTCCGGTGCGTTCAGCGTCAGTACCGCGACACCGTCGCCGATCTCGAGATCTACCTCCACCGTTCCTCCTGTGCCCCGTCGGTCATTCCGCGACCACACCGGTCGCGATCAGCTCGTCGATCTGCTCGCCGGTCATCTCCAGCCCGCCCAGCACCTCCCTGGTGTGCGCCCCGGGCCGGGTCACCACCGGACCCGCGGTGGTGACCCAGCCGCTCATCCGCGGGACCGGGCCGACCTGGCCGGGCGACGGCAGGACGCCGCGGCGGTGCGCGGTGGCGAAGGCGTCGGGCAGCGACCGGACCGGTGCGACCGCGGTGTCGACCGCGCCGAGCCGCTCCAGCCAGGTGGCCAGCGGGGCGCCGGCGAAGGTGTCGGTGAACACCGTGCGCATCTCGTCCCACCGGGTCGGGTCGTCCTGCTGCTCGATCAGCTCGGGCCGGCCGATCGCCGTGCAGAGGTTGGCGAAGAACTTCGGCTCCAGCGCGCCGACCGAGATCCACTGGTCGTCGGAGGTGCGGTAGCAGTCGTAGAAGGGCACCGCGCCGGAGAGCAGCCCACCACCCCACGACGGGTCGGGCGCGCCGGCGCCGATCCAGGCGGGGACCACCTGGAGCAGGCTCAGCAGGCCCTCGTACATCGACACGTCGACATGGGTGCCGCGGCCGGTGCCCGCCCGGCCGGTCAGCCCGGCGAGGATGCCGAACGCGGCCAGCAGCCCGCCGGCGGCGTAGTCGGCGGCCATGTTCAGCGGGATCCCGGGACGCTGGCCGGCCCGGGTGCTGGCCGAGAGCAGCCCGGCCTCGGCGATGTAGTTGAGGTCGTGCCCGGCGTGCTGGGCGAGCTCGCCGGTCTGCCCGTACCCGGTGAGCGAGCAGTAGACCAGTCCGGGGCTGGTGGCCGACAGGGCCGGGTATCCGAGCCCCAGCCGTTCGCAGACGCCCGGGCGGAACCCCTCCACGAATACGTCGCTGCGCGCGGCGAGCCGCAGGGCGATGTCCAGGCCGGCCGGATCCTTGAGGTTCACCACGATCGAGCGGCGCGACCGGTGCAGGGGGCTGAGCCCGAGGCGCCGCGCCTCGCGCCCGCCGTGTGCCCCCAGGTTGCTCACGCCGCTCCCGGGCCGGGTCGAGGGCGGGGCCTCCAGGGTGATCACGTCGGCGCCGAGGTCGCCGAGCAGCGTCGTCGCGAACGGACCCGGCGCCAGCGCCGAGAGGTCGAGCACCCGGACGCCGGCGAGCGGCCCTGTGCCTGCGGTCATGTCGTCGTCCTCACGTGGTGGTCGGTGGTGGGGCGGTCGAACAGGGTCGTGGCGAGTCGGGCCCGGTGCGCGGCCGGCGTCCCGCAGGCCAGCTCGAGCGCCTTGCCGCGCTTGAGCCACAGGTGCAGGTCGTGCTCCCAGGTGAAGCCGATGCCGCCGTGGCACTGCAGGGCGTGCTCGTTGGCCGCCCGCCCGGCATCCGAGGCGGCCACCGCGGCGACCGCGGCTGCCGCGGTGGCCTCCGGGTCGTCGGTGGCGAGCAGGTGGGCGGCGACCCGGACGGAGGGTCGGGCCATCTGCACGGCCACGTGCGCGTCGGCCAGGCGGTGCTTGACGGCCTGGAAGGACCCCACCGGGCGGCCGAACTGGTGGCGCTGCCCGACGTATCCGACCGTGACGTCGACCAGGTGGGACGCGACGCCGAGCAGCAGCGCCGCGTTCGCCACGGCCGCCCGGTCGAGCAGCCGCCGGACCGGCCCGGCACCGGGCAGCAGCGTGTCCGGCCCGGTGTCGGCGGTCACGCTCGACAGCCGCCGGGAGCGGTCGAAGGCGGGCTGCGCGACGCTGGTCCAGCATCCGCGCTCCACGGCGTGCAGGCCGTCGGGTGCCGCCAGGATCAGCAGGTCGGCGTCGGCGCCGCAGGCCACCAACGGCCGGCCGGGCAGCGCCACGGTGGCCACCGCCGCACCCGACGCGATGGCGGGCAGCCAGCGCTCGCGCTGGGCGTCGGAGCCGCGGTCGTCCAGCGTCAGCGCGGCCAGCGCGGTCTCGGCCAGTGGCAGCGGGAGGGCGGCCCGTCCGGCCTCCTCCAGCAGCACCGCCACCTCCAGGTCGCCGAGGCCGAGGCCGCCGAACCGCTCGGGCACGGCGGCGCCGAGGAAACCGACCTCGGCCAGCTGCGCCCACAGCCCGCGGTCGAGCCCGGCGCCGTCGTCCCAGGCGGCGCGGACCCGCGACGGCGGGCACTGCGCGGACAGGAAGGAGCGCGCCCCCTCGGCGAGCGAACGCTGGTCCGGGGTCAGGTCGAGGTCCACCGGGGCTCCCTCGGCAGGCCGAGCACGCGCTCGGCGATGATGTTGCGCTGCACCTCGCTGGTCCCGGCGAAGATCCGGGACGCCCGCGCGTGCCAGTAGCGGCGGTGCAGCCCCGGCGCGGCCAGGTTCAGCGACGCCTGCGGCGTCAGCTCGGCGAGCGGGCCGAGGATGCGCAGCGCCGTCTCGAAGATCCGGGCCTCCATCTCCGACCAGTACAGCTTCGTGATGCTCGCCTGGGCGTCGGTGGGCACGCCGGCCGCCAGCCGGCTGGTCACGAGCTCGATGTGCCGGCGGAACTGCTGCACCTCGACGAACCGGGCGGCGACCTCGTCGCGCACCACGGGGTCGTCGGCCACCCCGGCCCGGTGCGCCAGCTCCACCAGGTCGTCGACGTCGCGGGCGAAGCGGGCATGGTCGCCGAGCCCGCCGCGCTCGAAGCCCAGCGTGGCCATGGCCACCGCCCAGCCGTCCCCGATCCCGCCGACGACGTCGGTCAGCGGCACCCGGACCCCGGTGAGGAACACCTCGGAGAAGCCCGGCTCGCCGTGCAGCTGGCGGATCGGCCGCAGCTCGACGCCGGGGGAGTCCATCGCGATCATCACGAAGGTCAGGCCCCGGTGCCGTTGCTGCGCCGGATCCGTGCGGACCAGCGCGAACATCCACTGCGCGAACGCCGAGAGCGAGGTCCACACCTTCTGCCCGGTGATCACCAGCTGGTCGCCGTCGAGCTCGCCGCGGGTGCGCACCGCGGCCAGGTCGCTGCCGGCGTCGGGCTCGGAGAAGCCCTGACACCACAGCTGCTCGCAGCTGAGCATCCCGGGCAGCCAGCGCTGCTGCTGCTCGGGCGTGCCGAGGGCCATCACGGTGGGTCCGGCCATGCCCAGCGCCAGCCGGTTCAGGCGCACCGGAGCGCCCGAGCGCACATACTCCTCCCCGAACAGGGCCTGCTCGATCAGCCCCGCGCCGCCGCCGCCGTGCTCGCGCGGCCAGTGCAGCGCCGCGTACCCGGCGTCGTGCAGCTGCCGCTCCCACACCCGGTGCGCGGCCACCCCCTCCGCGGTGTAGGGCGGCGGCAGCGGCTCCGCCGGCACGTGGGCGGCCAGCCAGTCGCGGGCCCGCGCGCGGAAGGACGTCTGCGCGGGGGAGTAGGTGAGGTCCACCTCAGATCCTCGTGATCGTCGGCCAGAGCTCGTCCGGACCGGCGGTGACCACCGCGCGTCCGAGCTCGGCGGCCCAGTGCTCGTCGGACCCGAACTCCTCGCGCCACGACCACAGCCGCCGCGTCAGGTGGTGCAGCCGGTGCTCCTGGGTGAAGCCGATCGCGCCGTGCACCTGGTGGGCGATCCGCGCCGCCGGGCCGGCCGCCGCGCTGGTGCGGGCCTTCGCGGCGGCGACCGCCAGCCCGAGGTCGGCCGGGTCCGAGCCGCGCGAGAGCGAGGCGACGGCCGCGTCCGCGGCCGCACCGGCCGCGGCGGCCAGGCCCGCGAGCACCGCGACCTGGTGGGCGACGGCCTGGAACCGGCCGACCGGACGACCGAACTGCTCGCGCTCGCCTGCGTAGCGCACGGTCAGCTCCAGCACCGTGCCCAGCGCGCCGGCCAGCTGCACCGCCCTGGCCAGCGCCCCCAGCCGGTGGAGCTGCGCGGAGGTGCCCGCCGGGACCTCCGCGACGTCGTCGGTGGGGATCTCCGACCCGGCCGCGACCAGGTCGTCACGGGGTTCGCCTGCGAGGTTGTCACCGGCGGCCAGCGTGAGATGCGCCGGGTCGAGCAACGCAACCAGCTCGGGACGGTGACCCCCGCCGACGCCGGCGACCAGGATGCGGGTGGCGAACCTGGCGTAGGGCACCCGCGGCGCGGTCCCGTCCAGCACCACCCCCGCCCCGGTCCGCCGGATCGTCAGCCCGGGTCCGAGCGCGACCGTGCTCGGCCCCAGCGGGAACGCCAGCCCGGACACCGCGCACCCGGCGGCGACCGGGAACAGCGCCTCGGCCAGCGGCACCGGCCCGGCGTGCGCGGCGACCACGCGCAGCACGGCCGCGGCTTCGGCCGGCTCCCCGCCGGACCCGCCGAGGTGCTCGGGCACCCCGACCGAGGTCATGCCGGCCTCGACCAGCGCGGCCCACAGCGGCTGGCTCCAGGAGCCCTCGGAGGCGGCGACGAGCTCGGGCGGGCAGTGGTCGGCCATGATCTCGCCGACGGTCCGCTCCAGCAGCGCCCGGTCGTCGGGCGATCCCGCGTTCATCGCAGCCCCAACCCGCGGGCCACGATTCCGCGCAGCACCTCGTTGGTGCCTCCGCGCAGCGTGAACCCCGGCGCGTGCAGCACGGCGCGGGCCAGCTCTCGGGCGAACGGGTCGGCGGCGGTGGCGCTCGGCTCCACCGGGGCCACAGAGCGCGCGACGTCGATGATCTCGTTCTCCAGCGTCGTGCCGACGTCCTTGACCAGCGCGGCGGCGACGTCGGGAGCCTCCCCGCGGTCCAGGGCGGCGGCGATCTGCACCGAGAGCCTGCGCAGGGTCCACAGCTGGGCGACCAGCTGCCCGATGGCCACCGCCTGGCGCCGGTCGTCGGGGTCGGCCACCCGGACGAGCGCGGCCAGCAGCGGCAGCGTGGACAGGAACCGCTCCGGACCGCTGCGCTCGAAGGCCAGCTCGGAGGTGACCTGGCTCCATCCGGAGCCGATCTCGCCGAGGACCATGTCGTCACCCACGAACACGTCCTCGAGGAGGACCTCGTTGAAGTGGTGCTCGCCGTCGAGCAGCCGGATCGGGGAGATGGTCAGCCCCGGCGACCGCAGGTCGACGACGAACTGGCTCAGCCCGTCGTGTCGGGCCGCGTCGTCGCGCGGCGAGGTGCGGCACAGCGTGATCATGTAGTCGCAGCGGTGGGCCTGGCTGGTCCAGACCTTGGTCCCGTTCAGCCGCCACCCGGCACCGTCGCGGCGCGCCGTGGTGCGCACCGAGGCCAGGTCCGATCCGCTGTCCGGCTCGCTCATCCCGATCGCGAAGAAGGACCGGCCGCGCGCCATCTCCGGAAGCAACCGCTCGCGCTGCTCCTCGGTGCCGTAGCGCAGCAGCGCCGGCCCGCTCTGCCGGTCGGTCACCCAGTGCGCCACCACCGGCGCCCCGGCGGCGAGCAGTTCCTCGATCACCACGAAGCGGTGCAACGACGGCTGCTCGTGGCCGCCGTAGCGGCGCGGCCAGGTCATCCCCAGCCAGCCGCGGTCGCCGAGCCGGCCGGAGAACCCGGCGTCGAACCCGGCCAGCCAGGAGTCGCTGGTGCCCTGGATGGTGCCGCGGTCGCGCTCGGCCCGGAGGAACTCCCGGACCTCGCCGCGCAGCGCCTCGGCCGCCGGTGGCAGGCCGGCGTCGGGAAGCCGGATCGTCGTCGTCGTCGACGTCGTGGGCATGCTCAGCGCCAGGGCGAGAAGTCGGGCTTGCGCTTCTCCATGAAGGCCCCGGAGCCCTCGGTCTGCTCGCCGGAGGCGAAGAACCCGGGGTTGACCTGGTTGAGGATGGTGAACCGCTCCTGCTCCTCGCGGATGTGCGCGGTCGAGTCGTCGAACGATTTCTTGATCAGCTTGAGCACCGTGGGGCTGAGCGCGAGCAGTTCCGCGCACCAGCGCTCGACCTCGGCGTCGAGCTCCTCGGCGGGTACGACGGCGTTGACCAGGCCCCAGTCCAGCGCCTGCTGCGCGGTGTAGCGGCGGCAGAGCATCCAGATCTCCTTGGCCCGCTTCATCCCGACCACCGTCCACAGGTGGCTGACCAGCCAGCCCTCCGCCGGGCTGGCCACGCGCGGGCCGTTCTGACCGAACACCGACCGGTCCGAGGCGATCGTGAAGTCGGTGACGTAGGCCATGTGGTGGCCGCCGCCGATGGCGTAGCCGTCGACGCGGGCGATCACCGGCTTGAGGCATTCGCGGAAGGCGCGGTAGAGCTCCTTCATCAGCTTGTCGAACGAGTCGTCGCCGGCGCGGAAGGTGTCCTCGTTCTCGACGCTCACGTCGCCGCCGGCGGAGAACGCGCGCTCGCCCGCGCCGGTCAGCACGATGACGCCGACCTGGCTGTCCGCGCCCGCCCGCCAGATCGCGTGGGCGAGCTCCTTGACCGTGTGCGGGGTGAACGCGTTGAGCTTGTCGGGCCGGTTGATGGTCACCCGTGCGACCGCGTCCTTGACCTCGTACAGGATGTCGGAGTATTCCTCGACCGTTGCGGTCATGATCCGGCGCCTCCCTTGTCGGGTATGATGATTACGAGGATCGTAGGGATGTCGTGGGGGCAAAGTCCACCACTCGCCCGGCCCACCGATGACGCTGAGGAGACGACATGACCGGTGTAGACGGACCGACCGCCGACGGGGACGCCCGCCGGGTCGCATTCGTGACCGGCGGCGCCGGGGGTATCGGCACCGCCGTCTGTCGACAGCTCGCGGCGGCGGGCCGCACCGTCGCCGTCGCCGACCTGTCGCGGGAGGCGGCCGAGAAGGTGGCCGCCGACATCGACGGCATCGGCGTCCCGCTCGACGTGACCGACCCCGACTCCGTGGCGGCGGCGGTCGCCGAGACCACCGAACGGCTCGGCGCCCCGACCATCGTGATCAACGTGGCGGGCTGGGACGAGCTCAAGCCGTTCCTGGAGACCGACGAGGACTTCACCCACAAGGTGCTGGAGATCAACCTGAACGGCCCGATCAGGGTGCTGCGGGCCACCCTGCCGGCCATGGTCGAGGCCCGGTACGGCCGCGTGGTCAACATCGCCTCCGACGCCGGCCGCGTGGGCTCGTCGATGGAGTCGGTGTACTCCGGGGCCAAGAGCGGCGTCATCGGCTTCACCAAGACCATCGCGCGGGAGTTCGCGAAGTACGGCATCGCGGCCAACACGGTCTGCCCCGGGCCCACCGACACCCCGCTGCTGCGCCAGATCACCGCCGGTGAGCGCTCCGGCAGCATCATCGCCGCGATGACCAAGGCGGTGCCGATGCGGCGGATGGGCACCCCCGACGACGTCGCGCCGGCCGTGGTGTTCCTCGCCTCGGACGCGGCCGGCTACATCACCGGGCAGACGCTGTCCGCCAGTGGCGGACTGACGATGAGCGGCTGACGTGCCGCCGGCGGACGCCGAGCCGTACCGCACGAGTCTCGGCACCTCCTCACCCGACGCCATCCGGCTGCTCGGCCACGACCTCACCGAGGAGCTGATGGGGTCGGTGTCGTTCGCCGACCTGGCGTTCTGGCTGGTCGCGCTGCGCCGCCCGACCGCGGGGGAGAGCCGGCTGTTCAACGCGGTGCTGGTGGCGTTGACCGACCACGGCTTCACGCCGATCGTGCTCGCCGCCCGGCTGACGCTGCTGGGTGCACCCGAGGCCGTGCAGGGTGCGATGGCCGCAGGGCTGCTCGGCGGGGGATCGCGGTTCCTGGGCACCACCGAGGACACCGCGGCGTTCCTCGCCGACGGCCTGGCCCGCGAAGCCGGACGGGCCGACCTGGACGCGCTCGCCGCCGACCTGGTCCGGGAGCGGAAGGCCGCGCACCGCACCGTGCCGGGGCTCGGGCACCCGCTGCACAAGGACGGCGACCCGCGCACCTCGGTGATCCACCGGATCGCCGAGGAGGAGGGGGTGGCCGGGCCGCATCTCGCCCTGCTCGCCGCCGTGGGCCGGGTGCACCCGGCGATCCTCGGCCGGACGCTGCCGGTCAACGGGGCCGGGGTCTGCGGGGCGGCGCTGGCCGATCTCGGGATCCCGCCGGGTCTGGTCCGGGGGGTCGCGCTGGTGGCCCGCTCGGCCGGGATCCTCGGACACCTGGCGGAGGAGATGCGGGACCCGATCGGGCGCCGGGTCTACGACTCGGTCGACCGCAACGCCGAGTACGTCGCGCCGGACCCCGGGTGAACCGGTGCCGCCGCGTCGCTACAGGTGCAGGCCGATGTTGTCGATGAGATGGGTCGTGCCCAGCCGGGCGGCCACCAGCAGCCGGGCCGGGCCGGGCCCCGGGTCGACGTTCAGCGCGGTGCCGCGCAGCTCCAGGTAGTCCACCGCGAGCCCCCCGTCCCGCTCGAGAACCGCACGCGCGGCGTCGAGCACCGCGGCCGGGCCGTCCGCGGCCGCGGCGGCACCCGCCGCCAGCGCCCGGAACAGCGTCGTGGCGCGCGACCGTTCGGCCGGGGTGAGGTACACGTTGCGGCTGGACAGGGCCAGGCCGTCCGGTTCGCGGACGGTGGGGACGGGCACCACGGTCAGCGGGAAGTTCAGGTCACGCACCATCCGGGTGATCAGCGCGAGCTGCTGATAGTCCTTCTCACCGAAGTACGCGAGGTCCGGGGCGACGATGTGGAACAGCTTCGCCACGACGGTGAGCACCCCGGCGAAGTGGCCGGGCCGGACCGCGCCCTCCAGCTGGGCGCCCAGCGGACCCGGCACGACCGTGGTGTCCGCACCCTCGGGGTACATGTCGGCGACACCGGGCAGGAACACCAGTTCGACGCCCTCCTCCCGGCACGCGGCGAGGTCGGCCTCCAGCGGGCGGGGGTAGCGGCCGAGGTCCTCACCCGCCCCGAACTGGAGCGGGTTGACGAAGATCGACACGACCGTCGCGGTGTCCCCGGCGGCGCGGCGGGCCTGCCGGATCAGCTCGCGGTGCCCGGCGTGCAGGGCGCCCATCGTCGGCACGAACGCGATGCCGCGGCCGGTCGCGCGCAGGGCCCGCACCGCTGTGGCGAGGTCCCCGGGGCTGCGGTGGATCTGCGGTCCGCCCACGGTGCGGTCCTCGGGTGTCCGGGTGCCGTCCACTGGTCCTCCTCGTCGAGGTTCGTCGGCCGGACGGCGTGTCGGGCGGGCGCGGACCCGGTGTGGGTCAGACCGCCGGTTGCCGGTCGAAGCCCTCGTAGCCGTTCGCCGCGACATCCTCGCACGTCCGGCGGTAGAGACCGAAGCTTCCGAAGAAGAACAGCGGCCGGCGGGCCTTGCCGGGGATGTTCGCCCCGTCGTACCAGGACCCGGACGGCCCGGCCACGATCCGCTCGGCCTGGGCCTGCACGTGGTCGGCCCACCGCTGCTGGGCCTCGTACCCGGCCTCGACCACGGCGAGGTCGCGGCGCAGGGTGTCCTCGATGCAGGTGGCGATCCACTCGACGTGGTGCTCGATGGACACCGGCAGGTTGCCGAAGGTGGCGCCGGGGCCGGTGATGGTGAACATATTGGGGAACCCGGCGACGGCCAGCCCCAGGTAGGTGCTCGGCCCGTCGGCCCACGCGTCGCGCAGCGCCAGGCCGTCGCGGCCGGTGATGTCGATCCTCGTGAACGGTCCGGTCACCGCGTCGAATCCGGTGGCGAGGACGAGCACGTCGAGTTCGATCTCCCCGGCCGTGGTCCGGATGCCCCGCGGGGTCACCTCCTCGATGGGCGACTCCCGCAGGTCGACGAGCGTCACGTCGTCGCGGTTGTAGGTCTCGAAGTAGTCGGTGTCGATGATCGGCCGCCGGCCGCCGAACGGATGGTCGGTCGGTGTCAGCTTCGCGGCCGTGTCCGGGTCGGCCACGGTCTCGCGGATCTTCTCGCGGACGAAGTCGGCGGCGAGGTCGTTGGCCCTGATGTCGGTGAGCAGGTCGCGGTAGGAGCCGAACACGAACCGGAACCCGCCCTGGTCCCACAGCTCCTCGAAGGTCTTGCGGACCTCCTCCGGGGTGGCGTCCAGGGCGGAGCGGCCGTTGTGCTGCCAGGGGAAGCCGCTGAGCGACCACTTGGCCTTCGCCCAGATCGCGTCGTAGTCGGCCCTGATCTCCGCAAGCACCGCCCGGTCGACGGTGTGGTGGCGCGCGGGCACGGTGAACTGCGGGCTGCGCTGGAACACGTGCAGGTGCGCGGCCTGCTCGGCGATCACCGGGATGGCCTGCACGCCGGTGGAGCCGGTGCCGATCACCCCCACCCGCCTGCCCGCGAGGTCCACCGGCTCGTGCGGCCAGCGGCCGGTGTGGTGGCACTCGCCGGCGAAGGTGTCGAGGCCCGGGAGGTCGGGGGTGTAGGGGGCGGCGGCAAGCAGACCCATCCCGGTGACCAGGAACCGGGCGGTGACGGTGTCACCGGCGCTGGTCCGCACGCGCCAGGTGCCGTCGGCGTCCTGGTACCGCGCAGCCTCGACGCGGGTGCCGAGGCGGACGTCGCGCAGCAGGTCGAAGCGGTCCGCGACGTGCTCGAGGTAGGCGAGGATCTCCGGCTGGCGCGGGTACTTGCCGCTCCACTCCCACTCCTGCAGCAGCTCCTCGGAGAAGGAGTAGCAGTACACGTAGCTCTCGGAGTCGCAGCGCGCCCCCGGGTACCGGTTGAGGTACCAGGTGCCGCCGACCCCGTCGGCCGCCTCGATCACCACGGTCCGCAGGCCGAGCACGTCACGCACCCTGTGCAGCATGTAGAGGCCGGCGAACCCGGCTCCCACGATCACGACGTCGACGTCGAGGTCGGTGCGGTTCGATCCGGTCACGGTGCTCACCTCGGGGTCTGCTGGGGTCGGTTCAGTCCGTCCAGGACGATCTCGGCGTACATCCGGCCGATCTCGCGGGCGGCCATCGGCCCGGTGCGGTACCACTGGTAGGCCCAGGCCGACATGCCGATGATGCCGAAGGCCAGCACCCGGGCCGAGGCCACCGGGCGGAACGAGCCGTCGGCGATCCCGGCCTCCAGGATCGTGACGACCTGTTGCTCGTACTCGTCGCGCTTCTTCTTGACCTCGACGAACCGGTCCTCGGACAGGAAGCGGCGCTGCTCGAAGAAGATGGTCTGGTAGCGCTGGAACCGCTCGGCCCCGACGAGGTTCTCCTCGATCAGCTGGGCGAGGGTCTCGCGCGGCGAGCGGCCGGCCGACGCGGCCGCTCGCAGCATCTCGAGCTGGCTGTCGATGAAGGCGTCGTGGATGAGCAGCAGCAGGTCCTCCTTCGCCGCGAAGTGGTGGTAGAACGATCCCTTGCTCACCCGGGCCCGTTCCACGACCTCCTGGACCGACGTGGCCTCGTAGCCCTTCTCGTAGAAGCAGTCCACGGCCGCGGTGACGATGGCGTCGAACGCCCCGCCCCGGGACGACGCCGGGCGGGAGCCGGGAGCGGATGCGGTGGCCATGGGCGGGATGGTAGCCAGCGCCGGGGCCGGGACCTGTGGGCTCATCCCGGGGCCGGGTCGCCGACCCGACGGCGGATCTGCGAGCGGACCCCGGTCTGACCGCGGTTGACCCCGACCAGTCCGGCGTCGCCCGGCCGGGTCTGCAGCCGGTTGCCCAGGTCCGGGCCGATGGCCGTCAGGCCCCCGTCGACGGAGATCGCCTGCCCGGTCACGAACTCCGAGTCCTCGCTGGCGAGGAACAGCGCGGTGCCCGCGATGTGCTCGGGGCGGCCGTGATCGGGCCACGGCTGGACGGTGGGCAGCAGCTCGCGCATCTGCTCCTCCCGGCCCTGGTGCAGCAGCGGGGTGAGGATCACGCCCGGGCAGATCGCGTTCACCCGCACCCGGTGTTCGGCCAGCTCGACCGCGACCGACCGGCTCAGGTTGATCACCGCGGCCTTGGCCGAGGAGTAGGCCTGCGGGCCGGCCCCGCCGGACAGACCGGCGACCGAGGCGGTGTTGATGATCGACCCGCCCGCACCCTGGTCGATCATGACGCGGGCCGCGTGCTTGGTGCCCAGGAACACCCCGCGGACCAGCACCGCGAACGTGTAGTCCCAGTCCTCCACCTCGATGTCGGTGACCGGCCCGAACGCGCCGCCGACGCCGGCGTTGTTGAACATGACGTCGAGGCGGCCGAACTCGGCGACCGCGGTGCCGACCGCACCGGCGACGTCGTCCTCGTCGGCGACGTCGGCCGCCACGAAGCGGACCGCGTCGGCCACCCCGGCGGCCCCGGCCGCGGACAGCATGGCCTTGCCGCTCTCCGCGTTGAGGTCCACCGCGACCACCCGCGCCCCCTCCGCGCAGAAGCGCAGCACCGTGGCCAGCCCGAGACCGCTGGCCCCGCCGGTCACGACGGCCACCTTGCCGGCCAGCCGGCTCACGAGGTCGCCACCCGCGACTCCGGGGCGACCACACCGGGGGCGCCCGCGTAGAGCTCGGCGTACTCGACCCGCAGCTGGAACTTCTGGATCTTGCCCGACGACGAGCGGGGCAGCTCGTCGAGCAGCACCACGGCCTTGGGGACCTTGAACCCGGCGAGCCGCTCGCGGCAGTGGGCCTCGAGCTCCTCGACGGTCGCGGTGGCGCCCGGGCTGCACCGGACGAACGCCGTGACGGCCTCGGTCCAGCGCTCGTGCGGCAGCCCGACGACGGCGCACTCGGCCACCGCGGGGTGCCCGGCGACGGCCAGCTCGACCTCCAGCGAGGCCACGTTCTCCCCGCCGGTCTTGATGATGTCCTTGCGCCGGTCGACGAACCAGACCACGTTCTCCTCGTCGACCCAGCCGAGGTCGCCGGTGTGGAACCAGCCGTGCCGGAACGCCTCCGCGGTGGCCTCGGGGTTCTTGAAGTACCCGGTCATCGCCTGGGGCCCGCGGTAGACCAGCTCGCCCAGCTCACCCGCGGCCAGCAGGTTGCCCTCCTCGTCCATCGCCGCGATCCCCATCGTCACCGCCGGGGCGCCCCAGGACGTGGTCTTGGTGTGGGCGTGCTCGGGGCGCTGGATCTCGTTGACCGGGGTGAACTCGGTCTGGCCGGAGATCAACCGGCACTGCGCGTTCGGGAACCGGGAGGCGAGGACCGCGACGCGCTCCGGGGACAGGCTGGCCGCCCCGATCACGCACAGCCGCACCGAGGACAGGTCGCGGTCGCCGATGCCGGGCTGGTCGAGCAGCCCCACCCACATCGGGCCGGTCATCAGCGTCGTGGTGACGGCGTGGGCGGCGACGGCGTCCAGCGCGGCGTCCGGGTCGTAGCTGCGCGAGATCACGGTGGCGGCGCCCGCGAACAGGTGCGGCAGCCACATCGCGTTGAGCTGGCCGGTGTGGAACAGCGGCATCACCGACAACGTCACGTCGGTGTGCTCCAGGTGCATCGCCAGCGCCGTGGACAGGGCGCTGATCAGCACCGCGAGGTGGCTGGTGGCCACCCCCTTGGGGCGGTCGGTGGTGCCGGAGGTGTAGAGCAGCTGCAGGGTGTCGGCGTTCTCGACCAGCACCTCCACCTCGTCGGCCGGGCCGGTCATCAGGTCCGCGAACGGGGCCACCCGCTCGGTGGCCCCGCCGACGGGCCGGGTGTCGCGCGGCGGCCCGTCGTCGACGACGTACAGCGCGCGCAGCGCCGGCAGCGCGTCCAGCAGGGCCCGCGTGTGGCCGGCGAACGCCTCCTCGGCCACGAGCACGGACGCCTCGGCCTCGTCGAGCATGAAGCGCATCTCGTCGGTGGTCAGCGCTACGTTGAGCGGCAGGTAGACCAGCCCGGCCTTGGCCGCGGCGAGGTAGGTGACCGGGATGACCCAGTGGTTGCGCGACACCACCCCGATCACGTCGCCGCGCCGCAGGCCCGAGGCCAGCAACGAGCGGGCCACCTGGTTCACCGCGTCGTCGAGCGCGCGGTAGGTGAGGACGACGTCGCCGTCGACCACCGCGGTCCGGTCGGGGAACCGGGCCGTCGTGCGGGTGAGGATGTCGCCGACGCACGCGCGCTGGATGAGGTTGGCGGCGAGCTCGGCGTCGTAGGTCCCGGTCACAGTGCTGCCTCCTGTGCTGCCGCCTCGACCTCGGCGGGGACGTAGAACTGGCGGGACCACTTGCGGAAGTTCTGGTAGGTGGGCGACTCCTCCCGGACGATCGGTGCCCGCAGCGTGTAGCGCATGTTGGACCAGATCGGGAAGTCCATCTCGGTCTGCCGGATCTGCTCCTCGAACACGCGCTGCTCCCGGCGGTCGGGTGGGGAGCCGGGCACGGCGTCGGGTCCGCGCTTCTGCCACATGGAGAAGAAGACGTCGGAGGTCTCGGCGTCGATCGGGGTGGAGCAGACGAACTGGGCGGCCTCGACGTAATCCATCATCCGGAAGCAGATCAACCCGACCCCCCACACCTCGATCTCCAGGCGGCCCGCGATGGTGCCGCCGGGTGTCAGCTCGGCGCCCTCGCGGCCGTAGGGGTACTCGTGCAGGACGTAGGCGTAGGGGCCCTCGGTCTCGAACTTCTCGATCGCCGTGGACCTCGGTGCCCGGTGCACGTAGTGGAAGTGCATCGGATCGACGGTGTTCTCGGCGACCACCTGCGGCTGGAACGTCACGTCCGCCCACAGCTTGACCGCGTGCGGCTGGGCCGGCAGGTAGTCGGGGTGCTCGAACTCCGGCAGCGTCGGGGGCTCCCAGGACGGCGCAGCGCCGTCGGGATGGTGCCACACCAGCACCACACCGTTGGCGGTCCGGGTCGGGTAGCTGCGCAGGCACGTCTTCACCGGGCGGGCGCTGTAGGGGATGTCGACGTTGCGGCCCTGCCCGTCCCACGCCCAGCCGTGGAACGGGCACACGATGTCGTCGCCGCGGACGGTGCCGCCGGCGCCGAGGTCGGCGCCGAGGTGCCCGCAGTAGGCCTCGATCGTGCGGTAGGCGCCGTCGGTGCCGCGGAACAGCACCAGGTCCTGGCCGAAGTAGCGCATCCGCCGGACGCCGCCGGGCTGCAGGTCGTCGGCCCACCCGACCTGGAACCAGCCGCTGGGCGCGGTCGGGTAGGGGAAGCCCTTCATCGGTTCTCCTCGGTGTGGTGGGCCGGCTCGACGTGGAAGTCGGCCAGGTCGGCGGTGCGGGTCATGTCCCAGTAGTCGATGACGCGCCACGGCGTGTTCGTGACCACGCGCCCGGCGGAGTTGCGGTAGTAGGTGCTCATCCCGGGGTGCGACCACACCATCCGGTCGTGCGCCGCATCCACCCGCGCGACGTAGTCGTCGTGCACCTCGGCCCGGCACTCCAGTGCGCCGATCCGGCCCTCGCGCATCCGGCGCAGGGCGTCGCCGATGTAGCGGGCCTGGCACTCGGCGATGAACATGTAGCTGCCGCCTGCCCCCGGGTTGACGTTGGGTCCGTACATCAGGAACAGGTTCGGGAAGCGCGGCACCGTGATGCCCAGGTACGCGGTGGCGTCGTCGTCACCCCAGACCGCACGCAGGTCAGCCCCGCCGCGCCCGCGCACCTGCAGCGGAGCGACGAACCGGTTCACCTGGAACCCGGTGCACAGCACGACGACGTCCGCCGGGTGCAGGGCGCCGGTGCCGTCGCGCACCGCGTCGGCGGTGAAACCGGTGACCGGCTCGGTGACCAGGTCGACGTGCGGGCGGGTCAGCGCCCGGTACCAGCCGTTGTCCAGCAGCATCCGCTTGCCGTAGGGCGGGTAGCTCGGCACCGCCTTGGCCTGCAGGTCCGGCCGCCCGGCCAGCTCGGAGCGGATGTAGCGGGTGAAGTACTCTCGGTGCCCGTCGTTGACGGCGTTGAGCGAGCGCTCGGGATGCTCCCACCCGGGGTCGACCTGCAGGGAGGGGTGCACCCGGTCGTTCCAGGTCCAGGCCAGGCGCAGCCGGTACCAGGTGCGGTAGAACGGCACGTTGTCGAACAGCCACCGCGCGTCGTCATCGATCGGGTCGAAGTACCCGTCGGCGGGCGCGGCCCACTGCGGTGAGCGCTGGAACACCGTCAGCGAGGCGGTCCGGTCGACGATCGCCGGGACCGTCTGCATGGCGCTGGCCCCGGTCCCGACGACGGCCACCCGCCTGCCGGTGAGATCCAGGTCGGCGGGCCATCGGGTGGAGTGCACGACCGTGCCGCGGAAGTCGTCCAGCCCCGGGAGGTCGGGCACGATCGGGATGCCGAACAGCCCGGCCGCGGTGACCAGGACGTCCGCGGTGAGCTCACGCTGCACCCCGTCCCGGTCGCGGACCAGCACGGTCCAGCTCTGCGCGGCCTCGTCGTAGCGCGCGTCGACGGCCTCGGTGCCGAACAGGATGTCCTCCCGCAGGCAGTAGTGGTCGGCGAGGTCGGCGAGGTAGCCGGCGAGCTCGTCGCGCTTGCCGAAGTGGCCCGACCAGGCCCGCGGGAAGAACGACAGCGAGTACAGGTGGCTGGGGGTGTCCACGCCGCAGCCCGGGTAGGAGTTGGTCAGCCAGGTGCCGCCGACGTCCTCGTTGCGCTCGACGATCACGTGCCGCACGCCCGCCTCGCGCAGCGCCACGGCCAGCGTCATCCCGGACACCCCGGCGCCGACGATGAGCACCGTCTGGCCGGTGCCGGCCTGCGGCCGCGG
This sequence comes from Pseudonocardia petroleophila, assembly GCF_014235185.1. Taxonomy (NCBI): domain Bacteria; kingdom Bacillati; phylum Actinomycetota; class Actinomycetes; order Pseudonocardiales; family Pseudonocardiaceae; genus Pseudonocardia; species Pseudonocardia petroleophila. Next base: position 3,842,012 of record NZ_CP060131.1, read on the forward strand.
CCGCGGCGTGCGGACCGGGGCACCCAGCTCGGCCGCGGCGAGCCGGCCGTACTCTTCGGGGACGGGCTCGCCCATCGCCACCGCGAACATCTCGGTCAGCTGCGCGGTCGGCGGGTCGGCGACAACCACCGGCGTCCCGCCGGACCAGGCCAGCACGGCGTCGGTGACCGCGTCGAGGACCTCACGGCGACGCTCGTCGGCGAGCCCGCCGGAGTCGTTCGCGCCGAGGCCGCGGTTGCGGCCGGGCCGGTAGGGCGGCTCGAGCCAGCGGCGGTCACCGGTCAGGTGGTGCAGCACCATCAGCAGGGTGGGGATGTTGCCGGCCTCGACGGCGGCCCGCAGGCGGGTCCGGTCCACGGCGGGGGCGAGTACCTCGGTCACGGCGGCTCCGTCGGTGGCGTGGGGGTGAGGTCCACCATACTGACCGGTCGGCATGGTGGCAACGGGTCGCGGACCGTACAGGTGGCCGCACCGTCGTCACCGCCCGAGGAACCGGGCCGGGCGACGTGCCAGGAAGGCCGCGGCGCCTTCCCGGGCATCGTCGGAGGCCAGCACCGCGAGCGCGGCGTCGCGCTCGGCGGCAACGCCCCGGCGGTGCTCCGCGGAGTAGGTGCGCTTGATCGCGGCGACGGTCAGCGGAGCGTTGCCGGCGATCACCGCGGCGAGGGCCCGCGCCTCGGCGGCGAGATCCTCCGGCGCGCACACGCGCCCGACGAGGCCCAGCCCGGCGGCCTCGGCGGCGTCGAAGTGGCGGCCGGTGAGCAGCAGGTCCGCGGCGGCGGCCGTACCGATCTCGCGGGTGAGCGCCCCGACCGCGCCGAACGGGTAGAGGCCCATCCGGGCGGCCTGCGTACCGAACCGCGCGCTCGACGCCGCGAGGCGCAGGTCGCAGGCGAGCAGCAACGACATGCCGCCCCCGAAGCACCCCCCGTTGACGGCCGCCACCACCGGGACCCCGATCCGGGTCGGTCCCAGCAGCGCGGCCTCCAGGAGCGCGAGGGCGGCACCGGGATCATCGATCTCCCGCAGGTCGGCCCCCGAGCAGAAGGCCGACCCGGTGCCGGTGAGCACGACGACGCGAGCGGCGGGATCGGCATCGACGTCGGACCACACCCGGGCCAGCGCCTCGGCGGTGGCCGGGTCGAGGGCGTTGCGCGTCCGGGGCCGGTCGAGCCGGACGGTCCACACCGGGCCGTCCCGGTCGACGTGCAGGCCGGGGGTGTCCGGACCCGGCTGCGCCAGGGGCCCCGTCCGGGTCATGCCCCGGCCCGTCCCGTCACCGGGCAAGGAGATCGGCGGTGTAGTCCTCCTCCAGGCTGCGCTCGCGGGCCCCGATGCGGAAGGCCTCGAACACCGGGAGGTGGTCGTCGAAGTCGTCGATGCCGTTCTGCTCCAGCACCCACTTGACCTTCTTCACCGCCGGGCGCGCGGCCTCCCACATCGCGTCGGCGTCCTCGCCGGTCATCACCCGCATCGCCCGGCCCAGCAGGCGGTTGTGGGTCTCGGCGAAGTGCCCGGGCGCCTGGTCGGCGGGACGCATCCAGAAGTTGGACTCGTCGCTGGTGACCAGCTGCGGCAGGGCCAGCATCCCCATCGCGTACAGGATGCCGTCGCTGGCCAGCTTGGCCAGGAACCGCCGCTCGTCGGTGCCCAGCGCGGGCCGGTCGCGGTCGCGCATCCGCTTCTCGAACAGCAGCCGGCCGTACGCGACGTGGCGGCGTTCGTCGACGTCGACGTGGCGGTAGCCCTCCTTGAGCGCGGGCCACGCGATGCCGTCGACGATGCGGTCGAACAGCACCATCCCCACGATCTCCGGGGCCAGGATGCTGACCTGCAACAGCCACGGGTTGTCCCCGAGCACGACCTTCTCGGTGTAGGTGGGCCACATCCGCGACTGCTTCCACTCCACCCACCGCAGGTTCTGCACCGCGCGGTGCTCCAGCTCGGTGCGCGGGGTGAACTCGAACGGGAAGCCCGGGATCATCGTGGTGGCGACCCGGCGGAAGAACTCCTCGTGCACGAACTCGTCGCGGCCGGTGGCCATGCACAGCAGGATCAGCCCGTGCTCCTCGTGCCGCTCGTAGAGCGTGGAGAGCGGGTGCAGGAACTGGGGTGCGGCGGCGTACTCGAACATCGCCCCGAGTGCGCCGTGGTAGGCCACGGCGAGCCGCTCCTCGGGTTCCAGCGCGTCGACGTCGATCGTGTCCCAGGCCAGCCGGGTCGGGTTCCAGGTGAGGTCCTTGGCCCGCTCGTAGACGTTGAGCGCGCGGCGGTCCTCGACCCGCCAGTCGACCGGGTAGATGTTGGGAGCCAGCACCGGAGGTGGTGTCCACGCGTGGTCCATCTCGATCGTCATGTCGCCTCCTGTTCGACCCCGCCGGGGTCGGTGTCGCCCTAGGGCATTGCGTATCCGCCGTTGACGCCGTAGGTCTGCCCGGTCACCCAGGACGCGCGGTCGCCGGCCAGGAACGCGACCGCGGCGGCCGCGTCCTCGGGCTCGCCGGTGCGGCCAAGCGGATACGCCTTCGCGATCCGGTCCCACAGCTCGGGGGCGAAGCTCGCCTCCGCCTGCGGCGTGCGGGTGGTGCCCAGCGCCACGCAGTTGACCCGGACGCCGTGCCGCCCGACCTCCTTGGCCAGTGCCTTGCTGAACCCGATCACCGCGGCCTTGGCCGCGGAGTAGACGGCGGTGCGGGGTTCGCCGACCCGGGCCGCCTCCGAGGTGATGGTGACGACCGACCCCCGGCCGCGCGCGATCATGCCGGGCAGCGCCGCATGGGTCATGTTGAGCACACCGTGGGTGTTGACCCCGAACTCGCGGGCCCAGTCCTGCGGGCCGGTCTCGGTGAACGGCTTCACGATCCACATCCCGGCGTTGTTGACCAGGACGTCCAACGGGCCGATCGCCCGTTCCGCCTCCGCGACCATGGCGGCGGCGGAGGCGTGGTCGCTGACGTCCCCGGTGATCGCGACGACGGTGCCGCCCGCGGCGCCGAGCTTCGCCGCCGCCTCCCGCGCGCCCTCGGCGTCGACGTCGGCGACGGCCACGCTCGCCCCTTCGGCGACGAGCAGGGCGCTGATCGCATAGCCGATCCCGCGGGCCCCGCCGGTGACCAGCGCCGCGCGTCCGTCGAGTCCGAGATCCATGGTGCTCCTGTCGGTAGGGCCGGCTCAGACGCCGGAGACGCGGCGTTCCCGGCCCGCCCAGTGCGGCTCGCGCAGCGCCTTGCGCTGCAGCTTGCCCACCGGGCTCTTGGGCAGCTCCTCGGTGCGGAACTCCACCCGGCCGGGCTTCTTGTAGGAACCCAGGGCGCCTGCGACGAGGTCGATGATCTCCTGCTCGGTCACCGCCGCCCCGGGGTCGGTGACGCAGACGGCCATCGGGGTCTCGCCCCACCGCTCGTGCGGGACGCCGAAGACCGCCACCTCGCGCACCGCGGGATGGGAGGCGATGGCGTTCTCCAGCTCGGCGGGCCAGATGTTGAACCCGCCCGAGATGATCATGTCGTCCATCCGGTCGAGCACGTAGAGGTAGCCGTTGGCGTCCATGGTGCCGACGTCGCCGGTGAGCACCCAGCCGTCCACCAGGCGGGCGGCGGTCTTCTCGGGGTCGTTCCAGAACCCGGTCATCTGACCCTCGCAGCGGATCGCGATCTGACCCTCCTGCCCGACGGGCAGCGCCTCGTCGTCGGGCCCGCGGATCTCCAGCTCGGCGAACGGCAGCGGCCGCCCGGCCGAGCGCAGCGGGGTGGAGCCCTCGACGGTGGAGAACCACTCCTGCGGTCCCATCGCGCACGCCGGCAACGCCTCGGTCTGGCCGTAGAGCTGGTGGAGCACCGGCCCGAACAGGTCGCGCGCGGCCAGCGCGGTGGCGTCCGAGATCGGTGCGCCGGCGACCAGGACGACCTTGAGCGCCGAGAAGTCCCGGCGCTGCGCGTCGGGGTGCTGGGTAAGGGCGCCGAGCAGCGCGGGGACGCAGAACATGTACCCGACCCGCTCGCGTTCCATCGCCTCCAGGCACCCGGCCGGGTCGGCGGCCGGCAGCAGGACGTTGGCGGCGCCCTGCAACCACATCGGGAGGTAGAGGTAGCCCGAGCCGTGCGAGATCGGGCCGACGTGCAGGCAGACGTCACCGACCTGCACCGGGGGGAGGTTGTAGGTCCAGTCCCGGCCCGAGGCGATCCAGGTCCGGTGCGTGTTCGCGACGCCCTTCGCCCGCCCGGTGGTGCCGCCGGTGTGCCGGATGATGAAGTAGTCGTCCGGCTCGATCCGCGGGTCGGGGTCGGTGTCGGGTTGGGCGGCCAGCCAGTCCTCGTAGCCGTCGTCGCGGACGATCACGTGCTCGAGGTCGGGCAGCTCGTCGACCAGCCCGGCGACGTCGGGCAGGTAGCGCTGCGAGACCACGAGCGCCCGGCAGCCCGTCCCGGCCATGTTGTCGGCGTGTGCCCGGCGGGCGTCGCGGGCGTAGAGCGGGACGCGGACGAGCCCGGCCGCGGCGGCCCCCGCGTACATGTCCTGCGCCCCGATGCCGTTGTCCTCCAGCACCGCCACCCGGTCGCCCGGGTCCAGGCCGAGCGCGAGCAGGCCGTTGGCGAGCCGCAGCCCGCGCGACCAGGCCTGCGCGAAGGTGAGCCGCCGGTCGCCGGAGACCACCGCGGTCCGCTCGGCGTAGTGCTGCGCCGAGCGGCGCATCAGGCCCCGGACGTCCATCGGTCATCGACCTCCTCGTCGGTGGATGTCGAGTGTGCTTGAGCACGCGACGGCCGTCAACAGAATGTCGTAGAAAGGCGTCACTACCATGCGCGGGCACAGGGGTCGGACGACCGGGGGAGAACGATGGACGCGCGCGGCGGACCGGCACCGGTCGGCGGGTGGAACGGCAACGGCGCGCCGCGGGCGTCGCGGAGCGCCCGGTCGCTGCTGTTCACCGTCGTCGGGGAGTACCTCCGGGATCCGGGATCGGCGCTGTGGACCGCGGGTGCGGTCGCCGCGCTGGGCCGGCTGGGGGTCGAGGAGCGCGCGGCCCGGCAGGCCCTGACCCGGACGGCGCGGGACGGCTGGCTCGTGGCCGAGCGGCACGGCCGCCGCACGCTCTGGCGGCTGACCTCCCGGGCCGCCGACCACTTCGCGGAGTCCGCCGAGTCGGTCTACCGGGCCAGGCGGCACCCGACCGGCTGGAACGGCGACTGGACCGTGCTCGTCACCTCCGTGCCCGAGTCCCGGCGCGAGCTGCGGCACCGGCTGCGCACCCGGCTGCGCTGGGCCGGGTTCGGGCCGCTCGGACAGGGTGTGTGGATCTCCCCGCGGGTGGGCTCGGAGCAAGCCGCCCGGCACGTGCTCGACGAGCTCGGCCTGACCGCCAGCGCGGTGTCGGTCATCGGCCGGATCGGCGGCCTCGGCTCCGAGTTCGAGGTCGTGAACCGGGCGTGGGACCTCGGTGGCCTGGCCCGCGACTACGCCGCCTTCGCCGCCGAGTTCTCCGACCGGCGCGAGCGGACCGAGCGCGAACCCGCGGTCGTCTTCACCGAGCAGACCCGGATGGTGCACCGCTGGCGGGAGTTCGCGCTGCGCGACCCCGTGCTGCCGGCCGACCTGCTGCCCGCCCGCTGGCCCGGTCACGACGCCCGGGACCTGTTCTTCCGCCGGCACGACGCCGACCACCGGATCGCCGCGGCCTGGCTGGGTGCGCTGAGCCAGGGCGCGACCGGCCCGGCCGGACCGTGACTCACATGCGACATCCTATTGAATGTCGCCGACAGAATGTCGTACGTTGTGCCGGTGGCAGCCCCCATCGATCTCCTGATCGCCGACGCGGTCGCCGACCCGCACGCGACGTTCGCGGCCCTGCGGGACCGTGGCCCGGTGGTCTGGAGCGACACCCACCGGGCCTGGATCATCACCGGCTACGACGGCGTGGCCGAGGCGTTCCTGGACTCCGAGCGGCTGTCCTCCGACCGGCTGACCCCGTACTGGGCCCGGCTCACCCCCGACCGCGCCGCCGTCCTCGGGACCACGTTCGACGTCCTGCGCGGCTGGATGGTGTTCCACGACCCGCCCCGCCACGCGCTCCTGCGCAACCCGGTGCGCCGAGCGTTCACCCCGCGCCAGGTCCAGCGGCTGGCCCCCGGGATCGAGCGGATCGCCGCCGAGCTGCTCGACGGGATCGCCGAGCGGGGCGAGTGCGACCTCAAGGCCGAGTTCGCGTTCCCGCTGCCGGCCCTGGTCATCGCGGACCTGATGGGGGTGGAGGGCGCCGATCGGCACCGCTTCAAGGACTGGTCGGCCAAGCTGGCCGCGATCGTGTTCGGCGAGTCCGACAACCCGCGGCGCGACGCCCGGGCGGCCGAGGGCAGCGCCGAGTTCGTCGACTACTTCAGCTGGCTGGTCCGGCACCGCCGGGAGCACCCGGGCGAGGACCTGGTCAGCGCGCTGCTCGCCGCGCAGGCCGAGGAAGGGGCCGGCGAGCTGAGCGAGCTGGAGCTGGTGGGCGCGTGCACGCTGCTGCTGTTCGCCGGCCACGAGACGACGACGAACCTGCTGGCGAACTCGGCGCTGGCCCTGCTGGGCCGGCCCGACCAGGCGGCTCTGCTGCGCAGCAGGCCGGAGACCGTCGACACGGCCGTCGAGGAGCTGATCCGTTTCGACGGGCCGGTCAAGACCATGGTCCGGGTCGCGGCCCGGACCCACGAGCGCGGGGGGGTGACCCTCGAGCGGGGACAGACCGTCTACCTGTCGGTGGCCGGGGCGAACCGCGACCCCGCGGTCTACGACCGCGCGGACGACCTGCGCCTGGACCGCGTCCCGGGGCGACCGGGCATCAGCTTCGGGCAGGGCCTGCACTTCTGCCTCGGGGCGGCGCTGGCCCGGCTGGAGACCCGGATCGCGGTGCCGGCGCTGCTGGGCAGGTTCCCCGATCTCGCGCTGACCGGCGACGACCTGAGCTGGGAGCCGCAGATCCTGACCAGGGCCGTCCGCGAGCTCCCGGTGTCGGTCGGGACCTGACCACCCGGCGGCCGGTCACGGGCCCGGTCCCGAGTCGGCGGGCACCCGCTCAGCTCTCCGGTGCCGGGGTGCGGAAGCCGTGCCGATCCAGGAAGCGCCCGATCGCGGCGAGCCCCTCGTCGTGTGCGGGGTGCGTCGGGAGCTGCAGGAACGCGTGCGGTGCGCCGTCGAGCACCACGAGCTCGTGCGGGACGCCGACCTCGGCGAGGTGCGCGGCGAACGCCGTGGACTCGGCACACAGCGGGTCGCGCCCGCCGACGGCCACCAGCGTCGGCGGCATCCCGGCGCCGTGGCCCTCGGGGCTGAGCCGGGGGTCACCCCGGACGGCCTCGAAGTCCCCGGGCGGCAGGTAGAGCTGGGTGTGCGCCTCGTGCCCGGCCAGCAACGGGGCCAGTACCGGCAGGGCCCGGTGGTAGTCGTAGACGCCGTAGAGCAGCAGGGCCCCGGAGACCGACCGGCCCGCCGTTGTACCGGTGAGCACGCAGGCCGCGAGGTTGGCCCCGGCGGAGTCCCCGCCGACCAGGATCCGGGCCGGGTCGCCGCCGAACTCCGCGGCATGCCCGGCCGCCCAGCCGACGGCGAACTCCGCGTCCTGCACGGCGGCCGGGAACCGGTGCTTGGGCGCCCTGCGGTAGTCGACCGAGACGACCAGCAGGCCGAGCGCCGCCAGCTCGGTGGCCAGCCGGCGATGGGTGTGCGGTGCGCCCATCACCCAGCCGCCGCCGTGCAGGTAGACGAGCACCGGGAACGGCGGCTCGCCGAGCGGGACGGTGATGTCGGCACCCAGCCGCCAACCCGCTACCTCGCGCATCGGCACGCCGTGGTGCACCGCCGCGACCGGGGGGCCGTCGGCGTTGACGTAGTCGTCGTAGGAGCCGAGCAGGGCGGCGGGGGAGATCCCGTCGGGTGCCCGCAGCGTCAGCTGGAACTCCAGCAGGGGGCCGGGAACCGTGGCCGCCGGGTCGCTCATCGGGCCCCCGCGTCGAGCGCCCGCAGCTCGACCCGGCGGATCTTGCCGGTGATGGTCTTGGGCAGCTCGGCCAGGAAACCGATCTCCCGCGGGTGGTTCCAGCCGCCCGCGGTGCGCTTGCAGTGCTCCTTGAGCTCGGCCACCAGCTCGTCGCCCGGTTCGTGGCCCGGGTTCAGCGCGACCCAGGCCTTGACGATCTGGCCACGCTGCGGGTCGGGCTTGCCGACCACCCCGGCCTCGGCGACCGCGGGGTGCGACAACAGGGCCGCCTCGATCTCGGTCGGCCCGATCCGGTAGCCGCCCGAGGAGATGACGTCGTCGCGCCGGCTGCTGTACCAGAAGTAGCCGTCCTCGTCGATCCTGGCCAGGTCGCCGGTCCACTGCCAGCCGTCGCGCAGGACGGCGGCGGTGGCCTCGGGCCGCTCCCAGTAACCCTGGGTGAGCGCGGGGTAGTCCGGCCGGGAGACGATCTCACCGATCTCGCCGGTGGGCAGCTCGGTGCCCTCGTCGTCGACGACGGCCACGGTGAGCCACGGCAGGGCCGGGCCCAGGCTGCCGGGTTTGATGGTCATGCCGTTGCGGTTGCTGCACAGCGCCGCGCCGTTCTCGGTCTGCCCGTAGCACTCGACGATCGGCGTGCCGAACCGGGTCCTGGACCACTCGAGGGTCTCGGGGTCGAGCGGTTCGCCGACGGTGCCGAGCCGACGGATCGGGACGGGGCCTCCCTCTCCCGGCAGTCCGGCCTCGCCGGAGCGCAGCATCCGGTAGGCGGTGGGCACCGCGAACAGGGTGGTGACGCCCTCGTCCCGGATGATCGACCACCAGCGGGCGGCGTCGAACTCGCCCTCGTAGGTCACGAAGCCCTGTCCGAAGCCCAGCGTGCCCAGCGGCAGCAGGACGCCGGTGATCCACGCCAGGTCCGAGGTCGGCCACATGAGGTCCTCGGGCCGCAGCTCCAGGGTCAGCGCGACCAGCGCGAGCGCCCCGACCAGCAGCTGGTGCCCGTGCACCGAGCCCTTCGGCCGTCCGGTGGTGCCGCTGGTGTAGAAGAGGAACGCCGGGTCCTCGGCCGTGGTGTCCGCCACTTCGACCTGCGCCGGAGCGGCGGCCAGCCGGGCGGTCAGGCCGTCCGGACCGTCGTCGTCGATCAGCACCACGGTGGCCCCGACGGCGGCGGCCGCCGCGCGCACGGTCGGCTCGTGGGCCCGGGCGGTGACGATCACCCTCGGCCGGGCGTCCTGCACCCGCACGGCGACCCCGTCGGGGCCGAACGTGGTGGACAGGCAGCTCCACACCGCGCCGACCTTGAGGGTGCCGAGCAATAGGGCCCAGTGCACGGGCAACCGGGGCATCATCGTGAACACCCGGTCGCCCCGGGTCACGCCGAGCCCGCGCAGCGCACCGGCGACCCGGTCGGAGGTGTCGGCGAGCTCGGCGAAGCCGATGTCGCGCGCGGAGCCGTCGGCCCCCAGCCAGCGGATCGCCCGGGCCCCGGAGTCGCGGTAGCGGTCGCACACCTGGACCGCGAGGTTCATCCGGTCCGGCACCCGCCACCGGAAGCCCTTGGCGATCTCGGCGTTGCCGGTGTCGCGCAGCGCCGCGTAGTGGTCCGTGTCGACGTCGGTCACGGGGACTCCCGTTCAGGGGTGTTGTGATCTAGATCATCGTGATTATCATCCTGATCGTGCGGGCAGGCAAGGCTGCCCAGCGACGGGGAGGACGACGTGGACTTCACCCTGACCGAACGCGAGCGCGAGTGGGTCGAGCTCGGGCGCACGCTCGCCGCCGAGTTCGCCCCCCGGGCCGCCCACTGGGACACCGAGTCGGCCTACCCCGAGGAGAACCACAAGCGGCTTGGTGAGCTCGGCCTGCTCGGCGCCGCGCTGCCCACCGAATTCGGCGGCGGAGGGGCCAGCCTCGTCGAGTGCTACCTGCTGGTCGAGGAGATCAGCAAGGCGTGCGCCAACACGGCGCTGCTGGTGCACGACCAGAACGTCTCCGGACGGATCCTCGCCACCTACGGCGGCCCCGGCCACCGCGAGATCCTGGAGCGGCTCGCCGCGGGCACCGCGGAGGTGACCATCGCGATGACCGAGCCGCAGGCGGGCTCGGCGCTCTACGAGCTGACCACCACCGCCCGCCGGGACGGCGACGAGTGGGTCGTCGACGGCGGCAAGACCTACAACTCCTTCGGCGACCGCGCGGCGGCGCACCTGGTCTACGCCCGGTTCGTCGAGACCGGCTCGGCACCCCCGTCGGGTCCGGAGGGCATCGGCATCGTGCTCGTCGACGCCGACCGCCGGGGGGTGTCGGTCACCCCGATGGGGCGCAAGCTCGGGATGCGCGGTGTGGAGGAGGTCGACCTGCACTTCGACGGGGTGCGGGTACCCGCCTCCCACGTCGTCATCGAGGGCCGGCCGGGCTCCACCGAGGGCTTCACCCGGCCGCTGGAGGTCTACAACGCCACCCGCGTCGGGATGGGGGTGATGGCGCTGGGGATCGCCCAGGGGGCGATGGACCTCGCGATCGCCCACCTGCGGACCCGCCGCCAGTTCGGCCGCCGGCTCGCCGACTTCCAGGGCCTGCAGTGGATGCTCGCCGATGCGGCCGTCGCGGTCGAAGGCGCCCGGTTGCTGTGCTACCGGGCGCTCTCCGAGGTCGACGCGGGCCGCACCTCGGCCTACCACTCGGCCTGCGCGAAGATCGCCGCCACCGAGGGCGCGTTCCGGGTCGTCGACGACTGCCTGCAGATGCTCGGCGGTGCCGGGTACTTCGCCGAGGCGCCGCTGGAGCGGATGCTCCGCGACGTGCGGATGTTCAAGATCACCGGCGGGACGACCCAGATCCTGAAGAACACGATCGGGCGCGCCCTGGTGGGCAGGCCCTGATGGCGGCGGCCGGCCCGGCGGGTTCGGGTCCGCCGGTCGTCGTCGAGTCCGTCGGCCGGGTCGGCGTCGTGCGGCTCGACCGGCCCGGCAAGCTCAACGCCCTCGACGGACCCACCATCAGCGCGCTCCGGGCGGCCGTCGCCCGCTGCGCCGCCGACGACGGGATCGCCGCGGTGCTCCTGGAGGGGGCCGGGCGCTCGTTCTGCGCCGGCGGGGACCAGAGCGGCGGCGCGCAGCCACCGCGGGGGGCCTACGGCTGGTACGCCTACATCGCGGCCGAGGCCAACGCGCTGGTCCGCGAGCTCCTCGGGATGCCCAAGCCGGTGGTGGCCGCCGTGCAGGGCCATGCCTACGGCGCCGGGATGTGCCTCGCGCTGACCGCCGACCTGGTGGTCGCCGCCGACGACGCCCGGTTCTGCATGCCGTACCTGAAGATCGCCAACAAGCCCGACTTCGGGGCGTCCTACCTGTTGCCGCGCCGGGTGGCGAGCCTGTCGGTGGCGAAGGACCTGATCTACACCTCGCGCGTCGTGGACGCCCCCGAGGCGTTGCGGCTGGGGCTGGCCAACCGGCTGGAACCGCTGGCCGGGATGCGGTCGGCCGCCCTGTCGCTGGCGTCCGACCTGGCCGCCGGGCCGGCCCAGGCACTGGCGCTGTCCAAGGCGATCCTGGACCGCTCGCTCGACTCCGACCTCGACACGGTGCTGGCCATGGAGGCCATGGCGCACGGCATCGTCAAGATCTCCCGCGACCACGCCGAGGGTGTCGCGGCGTTCTTCGGCAAGCGCCCACCGACCTTCACCGGGGAGTAGCACGATGGACTTCGACTTCACACCCGAGCAGGACGCGCTGCGCGCGGCCGTGCGGGAGATGATGGACCGTGAGGCGCCCGAGGAGTATCTCCAGCGCCTGGACCGGGAGCACCTGTTCCCGCACGAGCTGTGGCGGCGCTGGGTCGAGATGGATCTGCTCGCGATGCCGTTCCCGGCCCGGTACGGCGGCCTGGACGGAGGGGTGCTCGAGTTCGTCATCACCGCCGAGGAGATCGGCCGCAAGGGCTACGACCTCTCCGGTGCCTACGGGATGGCGGTCTTCCTCGGGCTGCTGCTGGTGCGCCACGGCACACCGGAGCAGGCCGACGAGATCGTGCCGGGCATCGTCCGGGGCGAGCGTAGGCTGTCGATCTCGATCACCGAACCCGAGGCAGGCTCGGACGCCGGGGCCATGCGGACGTTCGCGCGCGCGGACGGCGACGACTTCGTCATCGACGGCCAGAAGGTCTTCTCCACCGGGGCCGGGCTGCCCGACAACACGATCCTGCTCTTCGCGCGCACCGGCCGTGAGGATCGCAAGGCGATCTCGTGCTTCCTCGTGCCCAACGACGCGCCGGGTCTGAAGGTGGTCCGGCTCGACACGCTCGGCCGGCACTCGATGGGCACCTTCGAGCTGTTCCTCGACGGCGTGCGGATTCCCGCGGCGAACCTCGTCGGCGAGCTGCACGGGGGCTGGGGCATCCTGCTCGCGGGCCTGGAACTGGAGCGCACGATGACCTGCGCGGCCTACGTCGGCAACGCCCAGACCGTGGTCGACCAAGCGTTGGCGCACGCGCGGGGACGCGAGCAGTTCGGCAGGCCGATCGGCGACTTCCAGGCGATCGCGCACATGCTGGCCGACATGCAGACGGCGGTGGACGCGGCCAGGTTGTTGACCTACCGGGCCGCGACGCTGGTCGCGCAGGGACGGCCCGCACGGCAGGAGGTGGCGATGGCCAAGCTGTTCGGGTCCGAGACCTTCGTCGACGTCGCGAACAAGGGCATGCAGGTGCTCGGCGGCTACTCCTACATGATGGAGCTGCCGATGCAGCGACACTTCCGCGACGCCCGTATCACCACGGTCACCGCCGGCACGTCGCAGATGCAGCGCAACCACATCGCCCGGGGCATGGGCCTCCATCCGCGCTGAGCCCCGGCACATGTCCCGTTGCGCGACACGTTTCGGGACCGCTCCTGCCGCACGATGGGGCGCGGGCGCGTGTGACGCGGCCCACCGCACCGACCCGGGGCGGGACGACCGCCCGGGGTCACGAGGGGAGCACACATGAGTCAGACCCAGTCGGACACGGACGAGGAGCTCGACGTCCTGGTGATCGGCGCCGGGTTCGCCGGCATCTACCAGCTCGACCGGCTGCGGTCGCTCGGGTACTCGGTGAAGGTCTACGAGGCCGGCTCGCGGATCGGCGGCATCTGGTACTGGAACTGCTACCCGGGCGCCCGCGTCGACAGCGACGGGCCGATGTACCAGTTCTCCCGCGAGGACCTTTGGAAGGACTGGGAGTACTCCGAGCGGTTCCCGGACTGGAGGGAGGTCCGGAGGTACTTCGACTACCTCGACGAGAAGCTGGACCTGAGCAAGGACATCCGGTTCGACGCCAGGGTCACCTCGGCCGAGTTCGACGAGGCGCGCAGGCAGTGGGTCGTGCGGGCCGGTGACGGATCGACGGTGCGGGCCACCTTCCTGGTTCCGTGCACCGGCTTCGGCTCCAAGCCCTACGTCCCACCGATCCCCGGGCTGGACGCCTTCCGCGGCGAGTGCCACCACACCGGTCTGTGGCCGCAGTCCGGTGTCGACCTGACCGGCAAGCGCGTCGGGGTGATCGGCACCGGGGCCAGCGGCGTCCAGGTCGTCCAGGAGGCGGCCCGCGACGCGGCCGAGCTCACCGTCTTCCAGCGCACGCCGAACCTGGCGTTCCGGATGGGTCAGCAGACGCTCACCCCCGAGCAGCAGAAGGAGATCAAGGAGGGCCAGGCGGCCGGCTACGCCATCCGGACCACGACCTTCGGCGGCTTCGACTACGACTTCCTGCCGGTGTCGGCGCTGGACGTCACCCCCGAGGAGCGCGAGTCCACCTACGAGCGCCTCTGGGGCATGGGCGGGTTCACCTTCTGGCTCGGCACCTTCCAGGACGTGCTGTTCGACACGTCGGCCAACGACACCGCCTACGAGTTCTGGCGGAAGAAGGTGTGGGAGCGGATCGACGACCCGGCGGTCGCGGAGCAGCTGGCACCGGTGGTCCCGATCCACCCGCTGGGGGTCAAGCGCCCGTCGCTGGAGCAGAACTACTACGAGGCCTACAACCAGGACAACGTCACCCTCGTCGACCTGCGGGAGAGCCCGATCGAGGAGGTCACCGCCACCGGGGTGCGCACCGCGGCCGGCGAGGTGGAGCTCGACGTCCTGGTCCTCGCCACCGGGTTCGACTCGGTCACCGGCGGGTTGACGGCGATGGACATCCGCGGCACCGGTGGGATCACCATGCGCGAGAAGTGGGCCGACGGCGTCAGCGCCTACCTGGGCGTGGCCACCGCGGGATTCCCGAACCTGCTGTTCCTCTACGGGCCGCAGAGCCCGTCGGGGTTCTGCAACGGGCCGACCTGCGCCGAGATCCAGGGCGAGCTGGTCGTCCGGATGATCGACGACCTGCTGCGCAGCGGCCGCACCCGGGTCGAGGCCGAGGTCGACGCGGAGAACGCCTGGCGCGAGCACGTGGCCGAGCTGGTGGTGCCCTCGCTGTTCGACCGGGCCGACTCCTGGTACATGGGGGCCAACATCCCCGGCAAGGTCCGGCAGATGCTCAACTACCCGGGCGGCCTGCCCACCTACCTCACCAAGTGGGAGGAGTCCGCCGCGAAGGACTACGCGGGGTTCACGATCACGTGACCGGTGCCGTCGGGTCGGCGTCGACGCCGACCCGACGGCACGGGCCCAGCCCGGCGCGGGGTGTCAGTCGCGTTCGGCCCCGACGATCGAGGCGAACGAGACGCAGGCACCCGGCGCGCCCCCGAGGTTGTGCGTCATCCCGAGCCGGGGGCTCGCGAGCTGCCGCTCGCCTGCCTCGCCACGCAGCTGCAGCCACATCTCGAACAGCATCCGCAGCCCGCTGGCGCCGATCGGGTGGCCGAAGGACTTCAGGCCGCCGTCGGGGTTGACCGGCAGGCCGCCGCCGAGGTCGAAGAAGCCCTCCAGGACGTCCTTCCAGCCCTGGCCGCGCTCGGAGAACCCGAGGTCCTCCATCAGCACCAGCTCGGTGGGGGTGAAGCAGTCGTGCACCTCGGCCATCGAGATCTCGGTGCGCGGGTCCTTGACCCCGGCCTGCGCGTAGGCGTCCTCGGCGCAGCGCACGACCTCGGTGAACGTCGTGTAGTCGTAGGCGGGGTCGAGCGGTCCCTCGGCCGGGCCGGCCACGAACGACAGCGCCTTGATGTAGATCGGCCGGTCGGTGTAGCGGTGGGCGTCCTCGGCCCGCACGATCAGGGCCGCGGCCGCGCCGTCGGACACCCCCGAGCAGTCGAAGATGCCGAGCTGGCCGGCCACCAGCGGCGAGCAGGAGATCGTCTCCTTCGCGACCTCGGAGCGGAACTGCGCGCGCGGGTTCCGCGCCCCGTTGACGTGGTTCTTCCAGGCGATGTGGGTCATCACCTCCTTCATCGTGTCCGCGTCGACCCCGTACTTCTTCGAGTACGACGGGGCCAGCAGCGAGAACATCGCGGGTGCGGTGAGCTCGGACTCGGTGCCGTCGTTCGCCGGGGTCGGGATGACCAGACCGGAGAACCCGGAGTCCTTGAGCTTCTCCACCCCGACGGCCATCACGCAGTCGTAGGCGCCCGATGCCACCGCGTAGGCGGCGTTGCGGAACGACTCCGAACCGGTGGCACAGTAGTTCTCCACGCGGGTGACGGGCTTGTAGCCGATCTTGAGCGGCCGGGAGAGGGTGAGGCCCGAGGACCCCGACCCCATCGTCCCGAGCCAGAAGGCGTCGATGTCGTCCTTCTCGACCCCAGGCACTGAGCCGATGCACTCGGTGACGGCGTCGATGAGCAGGTCGTCGACCGAGCGGTCCCAGTGCTCGCCGAAGGGGGTGCACCCCATGCCGACGATGGCGACCTTGTCGCGGATTCCGTTGCTGGCCATGACTAGTGCCCCTCCCTGACGGGACGTGCCTTCCAGAAGTAGTTGTGCACGCCGCCGGCGGTGTGGAAGCGGCGGAAGGTCATCTCCACCCGGTCGCCGATCGCGACCGCGGCCGGGTCGGCGTCGGCGAGCTGGCACCCGTAGCGGCCGCCGCCGTCGAAGTCGATGACGACGTCGACGACGGGCGGGGCGAGGGAGAAGGCCAGCTTGTCGATGGTGAACGTGGCGACGGTGGCCCGGGTGGCCGCCAGCGGGACCGGCTCGGCGCGGTCGACCGTGCCGCAGTGCACGCACACCCGCTGCGGGGGGACGTTGACCGTCGAGCAGGCCAGGCAGCGCGAGCCCTCGAAGGCGTACTTCCAGCGCTGGGAGCGGGCCGCGGGCGGCCCGGCGGGCCGCTCCGGGTCGGGGCGGCGCGGGGGTTCGCGGTCCAGGAACCCGCGCCAGGTCAGGAAGTCCGGGTAGGACACCTCGCGGGAGACGGCGAGCTGGTCGCGCACCCCGTCGCCGGTGGGGCGGCGGGTGATCGCGTCGGTCACCCGCAGGACCGTGGCGTCGGCCCCGTCGGCGGCCACGACGAGCAGGACGGTTTCGCCCGGCGCGGCCCGGTCCAGGACGTCGGCCAGCACCAGGCCCGCGTGCGCGGCACCGGCGAACCCGACCTCCAGCTCCAGCCCGTCGGCGCGCGAGGCCGTCGGGAACGCACCGAGCGCCGCCCGGGCCGCCCGGGCCTGGGGGGAGGACACGATGACGTGGGTCGGCGCCTCGACCTGCGCGGACTTGAGGGCCCGGGTCACCGCGTCGGTGATCAGCGGCAGGTAGGCCTGGGTGCCGAAGCGTTCCTCCCACACCCGGCTGTAGGGCTCGCCCGGCACCCGCCAGCGGTCCAGGAACTCCGCGGACACCGAGGCCTGGGCGAGGATCTCGGCGACGACCCGCTCGCCGGTGCCGAACGCGAACGCGACGGCCCCGTCGCCCCCGGCCGACTCGTCCGCCGAGCCGGGACGCCCGGTCCGGATGTCGGACAGCACGGCCATCCCGCCGGTGGCCGCGGCGGCCCGCAGGGCGCCGGACGCGCCGCGGACCGCCGCTCCGAGGTCGGCGGCGAATCCCTCCCGGCTGCCGCCGAGCGCCGCGTGGATCGCGGTGGCGTTGGTCTTGTCGGCGTAGGCGGGCGCGGTGGTGGCGAAGTAGAGGGACTCGGGCGTCGGCGCGCCCCACAGGGCCCGCCGGGCCGCCTCGACGCCCATCGACGTCGAGTCCTCGTCGTAGCCGGCCACGGTGCGGGTGCCGGCGCCCCCGCCCTGGCCGAGGGTCGACCGGATCGACGTCCGGTCGAGGCGGTGGTAGGGGAGATAGGCGCCGTAGGAGACGATGCCGCGCCGCGCGTCGGAGCTCATGATCATCCCATCCCGGTCGGGAGCTGCAGGGTCGCCTCGCTGGGCACGCACGGCCCCTCCTCGCTGGAGACCATCAGCTCCAGGTCGACCAGGCCGGTGCCGTCCACCTCGCGCTTACCGACGACGCGGCCGGTGAGGGTCGCGGTCTGTCCCGGGTAGATCGACCTGATCATCGAGATCTTGCGGCGGCGCAGCAGCGCGTCCGGACCGGCCCAGTCACCGAGGCCGCGGTCGATGAAACCGTGGAAGAACAGGGTCGAGAGGTAGATCGTCCGCTGGCCCTGGCTGCGTGCGTACTCCGGATCGTGGTGGCCGGGGAACCAGTCCCAGGTGGACGCGGCGTTCATGCAGATCCGCTTGTAGGTGACCGGGATCGAGACCGGGGTGATCTCGTCGCCGACCGCGACGTCGTCGAACCGCAGTCCCGCGGCGGTGCTGGTGGTCATGCCTGCTCCTCGGTCCCGGCAGCGGTGTCCGCGATGTCGTAGCGGAACAGCACGTTCGTGTTGCGCGCGATGACCTCGCCGTGCTGGTCGCGGTAGGTGGTCAGCGAGGTGATGAACACCCCGGTGCCGATCCGGGTCGTCTTCTCCGGCGACACCGAGACGATCTCCTCGACGATCGACACGTGGTCGCCGACCCGCGGCCGGCGCTCCAGCTCGGTGGTGGTGGAGGCGTTGATGATGTGGTGTCCGGGCAGCGGCACGTTGAGCGCGAACAGCGAGTCCTCGCGGTGCAGGTGCTCGGGGGTCCACTGGGGGTTGAAGCCCAGGGTCATCAGCAGGCCGGGCGGGCACTCGTCACCCTCCCAGTACCGCGGGTTCGCATCCTCCACCAGCGAGCAGTAGTACAGGACCATCGACCGGTCGATCGGGAACCAGGCCTGCTTGGGCTCCGAGGTCCGACCGGCCCAGGCCCGGCCCTCCTCGATCGTCCCGAAGGCCATCCCGAGGCCGGTGACGTCGTCGGTGGTCGCAGAGCTCACGCTCGTCCTTTCCGTGGGTGGTGTGGTCCGGCCGGAGAACCGGACCGGTCCGCTGGTCGGCGCACTAGGCGATCCGTGCGACGGCGGTCGCCCTGATCGCCGGGTCGCCGTTCTGGCGGGTCACGACCAGCGCGAGGTCGGCGAGCCGTTCGCCGTCCTGCTCGCGGACTCCGGTGACGGTGCCGGTGAAGCCCAGCACGTCGCCGGGCCAGACCTGACCGGTGAAGCGGATCCGGTAGGCCCGGATGGCGGCCAACCCGACCCAGGCCGCCAGCCGCTGCCCGAGCAGGCCGCCGTGCAGCAGGCCCATGCCGAACACCCCGGGCATCCCGGCGGAGCGCGCGAACTCGTCGTCGTGATGGATCGGGTTGAAGTCCCCGCCCGCGCCGGCGTACCGGACGATGTGCGATCGGGTCAGCGGCCCGAACTCCGAGGCCGGCATCTCGTCGCCGACGGCGAGGGCGACGGGCGCGGTGGGGGTGGTCGCCCGGGTGGTGCTGCTCACCGGGTCAGCCCCCGGTCTCGACGAGCACGTCGGTCTGGCGGACGACGAGCTCGCCGCGTTGGTTGGTGAAGTCGGTCTCGATCGAGACCATGGTCATCGTCCCGCCTCGTCTACCCTCGCGTGTGCTGACCCCGGACACCCGGCGCGAGGCGGTGAGCTCGTCGCCGACGACCACCGGGCCGTGGTACTCCCAGCCGCACTCGCCGTGCAGCGCGCGGCGCAGGTCCAGCCCGAGGGTGGCGACCATGTTGTCCTCCTCCCGCCAGTGCGCCGAGGACACGACGAACGTCGGCGGCACCGGGATGTCGGTGAAGCCCGCGGCGCGTGCCGCGTCGACGTCGGTGTAGACCGGGTCGGGATCGCCCAGCGAACGGGCGAACTCGCGGACCTTGGACCGGTCCACCGGGAACGTCATGGTCCCCAGGTCCCGGCCGGTGAGTGAGTCGTCAGCCACTGCCGTCACCTCCCTTGCCGGCCGCGGCGGGCGCGCACTCGCGGATCAGGCTGTCCAGGTTCTCCTGGACGCGTTGCGGGGTGAGTCCGATGGACGGTGAGTACAGCATGATGTGGTCGAGCACTCCCTCGTAGCGCTTCAGCCCGGCCCGCACCTGCTCCGCGGTGCCGGCCACGGCCATCGTGTCGATCATGTCGTCGGTGACGGCGGCGTACATCGCGGGCAGGTCGCGGCGCCCGAACGCCTCCCGGATGGCCTCGCCCTGTGCGGTGAAGCCGTTGACGTCGAGCACCGTGTCGTAGGACTTGACCGAGGAGTAGAAGGCGATCTGCTGGGCGGCCTCGCGCCGCGCCACCTCGGGGTCTTCGTGGATCGCACAGATCACCATCGAGATCAGCTCGACGTCGCCCGGGTCCCGGCCGGCGTGCGCGGCGCCCTTCGCGATCGCCGGGCGTACGACCTCCTCGACGTAGGTGGTGGTGAACAGGGGGTGACCGGCGAGACCGTCGGCCACCCGGCCCGCCACCTCGCACATCCGCGGGCGCACCCCGGCCGTGACGATCGGGACGGTCCGCTGCGGAGGTTCGAGCTCGCCGGTCGGCACCAGGTTCATGTGGTAGAAGCGGCCCTCGTGGCGCACCGGGCCCTCGTGCAGGTTCCAGAGGCGGCGGATCAGCGGGACGAGTTCCTCCATGCGCAGCGCGGGCGCGGAGGTGTCGGCGACGCTGTGCCAGTCGCTCATCATCCGCTTGGTGCCGTTGCCGAGGCCGAGCACGACCCGGCCGCCGGAGAGTTCGTCGAGGTCGCGGGCCTCGGTGGCCAGCACCAGCGGGCTGCGCCCGATGCCGTACATGATCGACGAACCGAGCCGGCAGCGCTGGGTGCGGCCTGCCATCGCCGCCATCGAGATCGACCCGGAGCGGGAGTAGAACTCCGAGGTCCAGGCCGCGTCGAAGCCGGCGCGGTCGGCGGCCTGCGCCGTGTCGACGAGCGTCTTCAGGTCGGCACCGAGTACCGACACGCCGTAGGTGCTCATGCCTTGTAGTACATGCCGCCGGAGATGGTGTGCACCTCTCCGGTGATGTACCTGGACTCGTCGGACGCCAGGAACAGCGAGAGCGCGGCGACCTCCTCGGGTTGACCGGCGCGGCCCAACGCGGCGGGCTCGACGAGCTTCTGCAGCTCGCCGGGCGGGTAGATGCGCTCCAGGAAGGGGTTCCAGATCAGGCCGGGCGCGATGGCGTTGACCCGAACGCCCTTGGGGCCGAGCTCGGCGGCCGCGGCCCGGGTGAGGCCCATGACGCCGGCCTTGGCCGCGCAGTAGGCGGACTCGCCCATCGTCGACCCGATGTACCCGGCCACCGAGGCCATGTTCACGATCGAGCCCGAACCCTGCTCCATCATCGCCGGCAGCACCGCGCGCAGCGTGCGGAAGGCGGCCTTGAGACAGATGTCCTGGACGAAGTCCCAGGTCTCGTCGTCCATCTCCCAGATCGGGGCCAGCTTGTTGATCCCGACGTTGTTGTGCAGCACGTCGATGCGGCCCCACCGGTCGGTGGCGGCGCGCACCATCGCCGCGATGTGCTCGGGCTCGCGGACGTCGACGGTCATCCCGATCGTCTCGACCCCGTGGGCGTCCTCGATGTCCTTGGCCAGCTGCGCCGGCCGGGAGGCGTGGGCGTCGGTCACCACGACCTTGGCGCCCTCGGCCGCGTAGCGGCGGGCGACGGCCTGGCCGATGCCGGCCCCGGCCGCCCCGGTGACGATGGCCACCTTGCCGGCCAGCCGGCCGGTACCCGCGACCTCCAGAGGAGCGGGCATCGCCGCCGTCATGAGGTGCAGCCCTCGACGGGGCTGAACCCGGCGCCGGTGGGCGCTCGCACGGCCCTCGGCCCGGACGACTCGGTGACCGGGTGAGGCAGGTACCGATGGTGGTGTGCCATATGCGCTCCTCATCGAACGGACAGCATGTTAACGGTCGTTACCGTACAACGCTGGGGCGGCGGGGTCACGCCTCGATCCGGGACCGGGACCGCTGCAGGGGACGGCCGGGCGGGCCACCCGGCCGGGGCCGCACAGTGGCCGCAGCCGGTCGATCCCGGGGTCGGGGAAGAACGGGGCGTCCCCGGACGCGGCTGCGTCGTGCGGACGGCACGACACCGTCGCCGTGGCAATTAACGGCGGTTAACGGCGGCGTCCGGCCCGGGTGGCGGAGCGGCGTTCCGGTGACGGGCCGTACGGGCGACCGCGCGTGTCCCGAATCGCGTCATCCGCCGGGTGTCCCCGCGGCCTACCGTCGACGGTGTCCGCTGGAGAACTCATGTCGAGAGGGACCGCATGGGCGCAACGGGACGGGCCGCGATCTTCTTCGGCTCCGGGAAGCCCTTCAAGCTGATCGAGTACCCGGTGCTCGACCCCGGTCCGGGCGAGGTGCTCGCCCGGCTGGACTACACGAGCATCTGCGGCTCGGACGTGCACTACTGGCGGGGTGAGGACCCGGTCATGGAAGACCTCGCGGCGAACGGCCTGCTGCTCGGTCACGAGACCGTCGGGCACGTGGAGCGGCTCGGCTCCGGGGTCACCACCGACTCCGCCGGGCAGCCGCTGGCCGAGGGCGACCCGATCGTCTTCGCCTACTTCCGGCCGTGCGGCCGCTGCCGCGCCTGCACCCAGGGCCGGGTGAACGCCTGCGAGACGGTGATGGGCGGGCTGCTGCGCCCGCCGTCGGAACCGCCGCACTTCGTCGGCGCGTTCGCCGACTACTACCACCTGCGCCGCGGCCAGTACGTGCTCAAGCTCCCCGACGGCATGACACCCGAGCACGGCATCAGCGCGAACTGTGCGGCCGCCCAGTCCTGGATGGGCCTGTTGCGCGGCGGGGTCGGCCCGGGCGAGCGGGTCGTCGTGCAGGGCGCCGGCGGGCTGGGCCTCTACGCGGTCGCCGCGGCGAAGCGGATGGGGGCGGGCCAGGTCGTCGCGGTCGACGCGATGGCCGACCGGCTCGCGGCGGCCACGGCGCTGGGTGCCGACGCCACCGTCGACGTCACCGAGTTCGGTGACCCGGCCGGACGGGTCGACCGGGTGCGCGAGCTCACCGGCGGGGGCGCCGACGTGGTCCTGGAGGTCGCCGGGGTGCCGGGCGTGGTCGACGAGGGGGTCCGGATGCTCGCCCGCGGTGGCCGCTACATCGAGATGGGCCAGATCACCCGCGGGTCCGACGTGTTCCAGGTGCCCGCGCTCGCCCTGCTGATGCGCAACATCTCACTGGTCGGGGTCGCGCTCTACGACCCGCAGATCCTCCGCGACGTCGTCGGGATGCTCGGCGACCTGCGGGCCGACCCCGTCATCACCCGTCTCGGCTCCGGCCACCGCTACCCGCTCGAGGACATCGACGCGGCGTTCGCCGACGCCGTGGCCAACCGCAGTGCCGAACGCCCCGTGCTCGATCTGGCCCAGGGAGGACCCGCATGACCCGGGTGACCGACACCGTCCCGACGCCCGCGCTGCTCGTCGACAAGATGGTCGTGGGCGGGGAGCTGCTCGACGCCCGCAGCGGCGAGACCTTCGCGGTGCACAACCCGGCGGACGGGTCGGTGATCACGCGGCTGCCCGCGGCCGGCGCGGCGGAAGTCGACCACGCCGTCGGGGTCGCGCGCGAGGCGCAGCGGGCCTGGGCGAGGCGGTCGGTCGCCACGCGGGCCGGGCTGCTGCGTCGGTGGGCCGACCTGTGCGAGGAACGGGTGGCGGACCTGACAAAGATCGAGAGCCTCGATGTCGGCAAGCCGATCGCCACGGCCCGCGCCGTGGACGGGTCGATGCTGATGGAGAACATGCGCTACTACGCCGGCATGCCCGACAAGCTCGAGGGCCGCACGATCCCGGTCTCCGGCCGGTTCGTGACGATGGTGCTGCGGGAGCCGATCGGCGTCGTCGCCGGCATCACGCCGTGGAACTTCGCGCTGGTCGGCGCGGCGGGCAAGGCGGTCTCCGCACTCGCCGCCGGCAACGCCATCGTGATCAAGCCGTCGCCGCTCGCGTCGCTGTCCGCGCTGGCGCTCGCCCAGGTGGCGCTGGAGGCCGGCATCCCGCCGGGGCTGGTGAACGTGGTGACCGACGCCGCGTCGGCGGCGGGCGAGGCACTCGTGCGCCACCCCGGTGTCGGCCACGTGTCGTTCACCGGCTCCGACGCGGTCGGGCGCAAGGTGGCGGCCGCGGCCGGCGGGGAGCTCAAGACCTGCACGATGGAGCTGGGCGGGAAGTCGCCGCTGGTCGTGTTCGACGACGCCGACATCGCGGACGCAGCCAAGGCGGCCTTCCTGGGGATCTTCCTCAACGCCGGGGAGATGTGCACCGCCAGCTCGCGGCTGCTCGTGCACCGCGCGGTGCACGACGAGCTGCTCGACGCCGTGGTCGCGACGGCCGGCGGGCTGCGGATCGGCGACCCGGCCGACGAGTCGACCGTGCTCGGTCCGGTGATCTCGGCCGCGCACCGGGACCGGATCGAGGGGTA
Source organism: Pseudonocardia petroleophila (assembly GCF_014235185.1). NCBI lineage: Bacteria > Bacillati > Actinomycetota > Actinomycetes > Pseudonocardiales > Pseudonocardiaceae > Pseudonocardia > Pseudonocardia petroleophila. The sequence continues at coordinate 3,865,694 of NZ_CP060131.1, forward strand.
CGTGCAGGTCGGCCGTGACGAGGGCGGCGATCTCGTGACCGGCGGGGCGAGGCCGGACCTGCCCGGCTTCTACGTCACCCCGACGGTGTTCGACAACGTCGAGCCGACCGCGCGGATCGCGCGCGAGGAGATCTTCGGCCCGGTGTTGTCGGTCATGTCCTTCGCCGACGAGGACGAGGCGCTGCGCATCGCCAACGACGCGACCTACGGGCTGGGATCGGGCGTCTTCACCGCCCGGATCGACCGCGCCCTGCGCTTCGCCGACCGGATCGAGGCCGGGAACGTCTGGATCAACGCCTACAACCTGCTGCACCCCGCGGTGCCCTTCGGCGGGTACAAGAACTCCGGGTTCGGCCGCGAGGGCGGGTTCTCCGGGATGAGCCACTTCACCCGGGAGAAGTCGGTCTGGTTCGCCGCGGGCTGACCCCACGCGGGGCGGGCCCGGGTCGTCGTCGCGGCCGGGGACGCGGATCCGACCGTTCGGGGGCTGGCACGGCGAGGCACCGCCCCTAACGTACCCGGCGACGTACGTCACGTTCGGCTCGACGAGGAGGACCCGTGACCGCGACCACCGACACCGCACCACACCTGGCTCACCCACCCCTGTGCGGCGAGCCGCTGCCGCTCGACGGTGCGCAGACGCTGCCCCAGGTGTTCGCCCGGACCGCAGCCCGGTTCGCCGACGACATCGCGCTGCGCACGGTCGGCGAGCCGCTGACCCTGACCTGGAGCCAGTACCGGGGCCGGGTCGCCGAGGTCGCCGGGGGGCTCGCCGGTCTGGGCGTGCGCCGCGGCGACAGCGTCGGGCTGATGCTCGCCAACCGGCCGGAGTTCTTCGTCGTCGACACTGCCGCCCAGCACCTCGGCGCCACCCCGTTCTCGGTGTACAACACCTCCTCCGCCGAGCAGGTCGGCTACCTGTTCTCCGATGCCGGCAACCGGGTCGTCGTCACCGAGCGGCAGTTCCTCCCGGTCGTCCGGGCGGCGCTGGCGCTCGGCGGCGCCGTCGAGCACGTCGTGGTGGTCGACGGGCCCGGCGAGGACGCGACCATGTCCCTCGACGACCTCGTCGCGGCCGCACCCGCGGGCTTCGACCTCGACGCGGCGAGCGCCCTGGTCGAACCGGGCGACGTGGCGACGCTGATCTACACCTCGGGCACCACCGGGCCGCCCAAGGGCGTCGAGCTGACCCACGCCAACCTGGTGGCGCAGTGGAACATGCTGGTGCGCACCTGGCCGATCAGGCCGGGCGGCCGGATCGTGTCCTACCTGCCCGCCGCGCACATCGCCGACCGCACGATCGGCATCTACCTGGCCAACAACCTCGGCTACACCGTCACCTGCTGCCCGGACCCGTCCCGGCTGGCCGCGGCCCTCGCCGAGTGCCGGCCGACGATCTTCCTCGCGGTGCCCCGGGTGTGGGAGAAGCTCAAGGCCGCGGTGGAGGCGCAGGTCGCGGCCGCCCCGCCGGAGTTCCGGGCCGCCTTCGACGACGCGATGGAGGCCAACCTCGCCCGGGTCCGGGCGCAGCAGGCCGGCACCGAGCCGGACGCGGAGACGGCGCGCCGCGCGAGTTCGGGGGAGGAGGCGGTGCTGGCGCCCCTGCGCGCCAGGCTCGGCCTGGACGCGGCCGAGGTCCGGCTGGTCGGCGCCGCGCCCACGCCGATGCCGGTGCACGAGTTCTTCGCCGCACTCGGGTTGATGATGGCCGAGGTGTGGGGCATGTCCGAGCTCTCGCCGATCGCCACCTGGAACCCGCCGGGAAGGATCAAACTGGGCACCTGCGGCACAGCGCTCCCGGGGGTGGAGGTGCGGCTCGCCGAGGACGGGGAGGTGCTCGTCCGGGGCCCGATCGTGATGCGCGGCTACCGCAACCAGCCGGAGAAGACCGCCGAGGCCGTGGACGAGCAGGGCTTCATGCACTCCGGCGACGTCGGCCGGATCGACGCCGAGGGCTACCTCACGATCATCGACCGCAAGAAGGAGCTGATCATCAACAGCGGCGGCAAGAACATGTCGCCCGCCAACATCGAGGCTGCGCTCAAGTCCGGCAGCCCGCTGATCGGCCAGGCCGTGTGCTTCGGCGACGCCCGGCCCTACAACGTCGCCATCCTCGTGCTGGACGCCGAGGCGGTACCCGCGTTCGCCGCCGCCCACGGCCTGGACGGCTCTGACCTGGCGGCCTTCTCCCAGGACCCGGCGGTGATCGCCGAGGTGGGCGACGGCGTCGCCAGGGCGAACGCCACGCTGTCGCGGATCGAGCAGATCAAGCGGTGGAAGCTGCTCCCGCAGGAGTGGCTGCCGGCCGGCGACGAGCTGACCCCGACCAGCAAGCTGCGCCGCAGGCCGATAGCGGCCAAGTACGCCGCGGACATCGAGGCGCTCTACGCCGGCTGACCGCCCGGCACCCCGGCGACGTCACCCCACCGACGTCCCGGGGGTGCCGGTGACCGTGAGGGTCTGGCCGGTCAGGTAGGCGCTCTCCGCGCTGCACAGGAACGCGATCACCGGTGCGACGTCCTCGGGGGTGCCCGGCCTGCCCAGGGTGTTCGTGCGGGACTGCAGCTCGTAGAACGCCCGGCGGCGCTCCGGCGGGATCGACTCGCTCATGTCGGTGACCGCCCGGGGTGACACGACGTTGACGGTGATGCCGGACGGTGCGACCTCGCGGGCGAGGCTCAGCGAGAAGCCGATGATCCCGGCCTTCGCCGCGGCGTAGTTCGCCTGGCCCACGTTGCCGACGATGCCGGCGACCGATGCGGTGTTGACGATCCGGCCGCCGCGCCCGGTGGCTCGCCAGGCCCGCACCGCCGCCCGGCACACGAAGAACGTGCCGTGGAGGCTGGCGGTGATCACCGAGTGCCATTCCTCGTCGGACATCTTCGCCACCGTCCGGTCCCGGTTGACCCCCGCGTTGTTCACCACGGCGTCGAGCGGGCCGAGGGCGACCGCGGCCCTCAGCACCTGCTCCGCCACACCAGGCTCACCGACGTCGCCGGCGGCGACGGTGGCCCGGCCGCCCGCCGCCTCGATCTCCGCGCGCAACGCCACCAGTGCGTCCTCGTCACGGGCGTTGAGCGCGACCGCGGCGCCGCGGCGGGCCAGGTCGAGCGCATATCCGCGGCCCAACCCGCGACTGGCCCCGGTGACGAGCACGACCCGCCCGTCGAGGCGGACCCCGGCGGCCATCAGAACGCTGTCTGATACATCGGGGCGCGTCCGGCCGCCGCGCTCAGGGCGTCGACGATCCGCCGGCGCTCGCGGTACGGCGTCCGGCCGGACGGGGTCGGCTCCTGCATGATCGTCTCCATTGCTCGCGAGCGCAGTGGGTGACACGTCTGCGGTCGGCCGATCCGGGCCGGCCCTCGGGTGCCGGGAACGCCGTGTCGGGGCAATCCGACCCTAGTAGGACCGGGGCAGGCCGAGGACGTGCTCGCTCACGTAGTTGAGCACCATCTCCTGCGAGATCGGCGCGATCCGCATCAGCCGCGCCTCCCGGAAGTAGCGCTCCACGTGGTACTCGACGGCGTAGCCGAACCCGCCGTGGGTCTGCACCGCACGGTCGGCGGCGAAGAACGCGGCATCGGCCGCGAGGTACTTCGCCGAGTTGGCCTCGCGGGCACAGGGCCGGCCGCGGTCGTAGAGCCATGCCGCCTTGCGGGCCACCAGCTCGGCCGCGTCCAGCCGCATCGTCGCCTCGGCCAACGGGAACGCGATGCCCTGGTTCTGACCGATCGGGCGGTCGAACACCACCCGCTGCTTGGCGTAGGTGACCGCCCGGTCCACCGCGCAACGACCGATGCCGACCGACTCGTGGGCGAGCAGGATGCGTTCGGGGTTGAGACCGTCGAGCAGATAGCGGAAGCCCTGCCCCTCCTCCCCGATGCGACACGCCTCGGGCACACGCAGGCCGTCGATGAACAGCTCGTTGGAGTTGACCGCGTTGCGGCCCATCTTGGGGATCTCGCGGACGTCGATGGCGGAGCGGTCCATCGGTGCCATGAACAGCGTCATCCCGTCGGTGCGCTTGGCGCAGTCCTCCAACGGGGTGGTGCGGGTCAGCAGCAGCAGGTACTCGGCCTGCTGGGCCTTCGTGATCCAGACCTTGCGCCCGTCGACGACGTAGCCGTCACCGTCGCGGCGCGCCCGGGTGGTGATGCGGCTGGTGTCGGTGCCGGCGTCGGGCTCGGTGACCGCGAACGACACGTGCAGGTCGCCGGAGACGACCCGGGGGAGCAGCTCCTGGCGCAGCTCCAAGGATCCGTGCTTGACCAGCGGGTTCATCCCGAACAGCGTGAGATGGATGGCGCTGCAGCCGTTCATCGCCGCACCCGAGGAGGCGACCTCCTGCAGCAGCAGCGCCGCCTCGGTGATGCCCAGCCCCGCGCCGCCGTACTCCTCGGGGATCGCCACGCCGAGCCAGCCGCCGTCGGCGAGTGTCTGGTAGAACTCGGTCGGGAAGCGGTGCTCGGCGTCGCACGCCGACCAGTACGCGTCGTCGTAGCGGGCGATCAGCTCGCGCACGCCCTTGCGCAGTGCATCGTGATCCTCGTCCTGCTCGAAATCCATGGGTCTCCTTCATCGGGCTACTGCGGGCTGTCGCGGACGGCGGAGAAGTCGGGTTCGCGCTTCTCGACGAAGGAGGAACGACCCTCCGCGGCGTCGGGACCGGTGATGTCGAGTGTCGCCGAGAGCCACTCGACCTCGAGGAAGCGCTCCAGCGACAGGTCGTGGGCGGCGCGGACCATCCCCTTGGTCAGGCGCAGGGCCTCGGCCGGCCCCCGGGCCATGGCCGCGGCCATCGCGACGGCGTCGGCGCGCGCGGCACCGGGCTCCGCCAGCTGCCCGACCAGGCCCGCCGCCGCGGCCTCCGCCGCCGTCATCCGGCCGCCGGTGAGCAGCAGGGCCGACGCCCGTTGCCGGCCGAGCGCCCGGGTCAGGAACCAGGCCGCACCGCCGTCGGGCACCAGCCCGCGCAGCACGAACGGGGCGCCGAACACCGCGTCCCTGGCCGCGACGACGACGTCGCAGGCCAGTGCCAGGCTCCAGCCGATGCCCATGGCGGGGCCCTCGACGGCGGCGAGCACCGGTTTGGGCAGCCGGAGCAGGTCCTCCAGCACCCGCTGACCGACAAGCAGGCGGGCCGCGGGCGCCCCGAGCCCGGTGCCGCGCGAGGGGGAGGACTTGACGTCCCCACCGGCGCAGAACGACCCGCCCGATCCGGTCAGCACGACCGCCCGGCAGCTGTCGTCGGCAGCCACCTCGGCCACCGCCGGACCGAGCTCCTCCCACGTCTGCCACCCGACCGCGTTCCGCGCGGCCGGCCGGTTCAGGGTGATCACCGCGACACCCGGTTCCGGCCGGTCGACCAGTACGACCCGCTCGCCCATCAGCGCGCCCCTCCCATCGCCGCGACGGGCTCGGTCGCGCGCTCGGCGTCCGGGGCCGCCGGGGCCGGGTCGGTCAGCGCGCCCAGGTGTGCCGCGAGCGCGACGCGGGCCGCGGCGAGGTCGGCGCCGCCGCGCCCGGAGAGGGCGGCGCGGTAGAACAGGTGCACGCCCTGCTCCCACGTGAAGCCCGCGCCGCCATGACACTGCACCGCCGCCTCTCCCGCCGCGAGGTAGGCGCCCGAGCACCACAGCCGGCTGGCGACCACGTCGGCGGGCGCGCCGGGGGCGGCGGTGGCGAGGTCCCACGCCACGCGGTAGGCGAGCGAACGGGCTCCCTCGACCTTCGCCGTCACATCGGCCAACCGGTGCCGGACGGCCTGGAAGGAGCCGATCGGGCGGCCGAACTGGACCCGGTCGGTGCAGTAGGCCACGGTGCGGGCGATCACCTCCGTGCTGCCGCCGACGGCCTCGGCGTCGAGGAACAGGCTGTGCCCGGCCGCGCAGGCGTCCTCGTGTCCGAGCAGGTCGGAAGGGGCGTGCACCGAGGCGACGTCGACCGCGACGGCGTCGAGGGTCACGTCGGCCACCGGCCGGCGCAGGTCCACACCGGACGGTTCGCCGACCGACACCCCGGCGCGGTCGAGCTCGACGAGTGCCACCGCCGGACGCCCGTCGCACTGCACTGCGACGATGAGCGCGTCGGCGCCCGCGGCGCAGGGCACCTGTGACAGCACGCCGCTCACCCGCACCCCGTCCCCGCCGCGCACCGCGGCCAGGCGCCGCGCCCGGCGGCGCGGCACGGCGTCCGGGCCGGGTGCGTCGATCCCCGGTACGAGCGTCGTGACCAGCGAGCCGTCGCGCAGCCGTGCGAGGCCGGCGGTCCAGCCGGTGGCCAGCGCCAGCGGCAGGAGGTAGCCGGCGACGGTGTCGACCGGCCCGGTGACCGGCGCCGCGCCGAACGCCTCGGCCACGTGCAGCGCCGCGACCCGCGCGGCCGGGTCGGCACCGTCCTCGGTCCCGGAGGCGAAGTGCTCGAGCCACTCCGACCCGACCAGTTCGCGCCAGGCACCGCGCCGCGCGGCATCGCCGGGCTCCGTGCCGGGGTCGGGCATCCGCTCGCGCAGGAACTCGAGCAGCGCCGCTCGCAGCGCGGCCGCCTCGTCGTCGATCCGGTAGTCCATCCCGCTCCTCGTCCGTTCAGCCGCGGTCGCTCGGCATGCCGAGCGACTTCGCGATCAGGTTGCGCTGGATCTCCGAGGTGCCGCCGTAGATCGTCTCCGCCCGGCTGAACATCAGGGCCCGCAGCCAGTCCGACCAGCCCTCGCCTGCGCCGGTGACCTCCGGGCCCGCCACCTCGACCAGGGTGGCGAGCTGGGCCTGGTGTCCCTCGCTCCACAACAGCTTGGCCACCGGTGCGAGCATCCCCGGCTCGTCCCCGTCGGCGACCGTCGCGAGCACCCGCCGGACGGTGCTGTCCACCGCGCGGCTGCGCACGAACGCCTCGACCAGCACGTCGTCGGCGTGGCCGTCCCGGCGCAGCTGCGCGTTCATCAGCACCAGCTCGCGGGAGAGCTGCAGGGCCCGCTGGGCCAGCCCGGTCGAACGCTCCCGGGCGAGGGCGTACGTGGCCACCCGCCACCCGTCGCCGATCCCGCCCACGACGTCGTCGGCGTCGACCGTGACCTCGTCGAGGAAGACCTCGCAGAACTCGCTGCTCCCGGTGATGTTCCGCAGCGGCCGGACGGTGACGCCCGGCCGGTCCATGTGCAGGACCACCATCGTGACGCCGTTCGCCACCCCGGCGACCCGCACCATGAGGTAGCAGCGCTGGGCGAACATCGCGTAGGAGGTCCATACCTTCTGTCCGGACACCACGAACCGGTCGCCGTCGGGAACCGCCCGGGTGGCCAGCCCGGCCAGGTCGGAGCCGGCTCCGGGTTCGGAGAAGCCCTGGCACCAGATGTCGTCGTGGGCCAGCATCGGGCCGAGGTACCGGTCCTGCTGGGCCTCGGTACCAAACGCCATCAGCGCCGGCGCGAAGATGCCCATCCCGTTGGTGTTCATCTGCTCGGGGGCACCCGCCGCCACCAGCACGTCGAGGAACGCCAGCTGGGCGTCGACGCCGAGGCCACGCCCGCCGTGGGCGGCCGGCCAGTGCGGCGCCAGCCAGCCGCCGCGATACAGCATGCGCCCCCAGTTGCGGCGCATCCGGACGTACTCGGCGTCGTCACCTGTGCCGACGGGTACGTCGCGCCACGGCGCCGGCAGGTGCTCCTCGACCCACGATTGCAGCTGGTCGCGATACGCCGCAGCCTCGCCGGAGAGAGCCAGGTCCATCAGGACTTCCGCTGGCTGACGCGCACGCCGGTGACCTCGCCCGCGATCATGTTGCGCAGCACGGCGGTGGTGCCGCCGCCGATTCCGAGACCGAAGGCGTCGCGCACGTAGCGCTCCATGGGGTAGCGGGTCAGGTAGCCCTTGTGGCCGAGCAGCTGCAGGGCCTCGGAGGTGACCATCAGGGCCGCCTCGTTCGCGGCGAGCTTCGCCATCGCGGTCTCGCGGATGCCGGGGAAGCCCTGGACGTCGGTGCGGGCCGCGCGCCACAGCAGCAGCCGTGCGCCGTCGATGGCCGTGGCCATGTCGGCGATCTTCCACTGCAGGCCCTGGAACTCGACGATCGGGCGCCCGAACTGCTCGCGCTCCTTGGTGTAGGCGACCGCGTCGTCCAGCGCGCTGCGGGCCAGGCCGATCGACATCGCCGCGTTGCCGCAGCGTTCCGGGTTGAACTGGCGGATGAGGAACCTGGCCCCGTCCCGGGAGCCCTTCCTCGGCTCGAGCACGATCTGGTCGGCACGCACCGGGACGTCGGTGAAGCGCATGATGCCCTCGGCGATGGCGCGGCCGCCCATCTTCGGCTCGGTCTCGATCGGGGCGAGGCCCTCGACGTCACGGTCGATCAGGACCGCGCCGATGCCGTCGGGGCCGGCGGTGTCCGGCGCCCGGCAGAACACCAGGAAGGCGTCCGAGCGCAGCGCACCGGTGATGTGGCACTTCTCGCCGTTGAGCAGGAACCCGTCGCCGTGCGGGCGCAGCGTGGTCTGCAATGCGGTGCCGTCGGAGCCGGCCTGGGGCTCGGTCATGGCGATCGAGAAGCACACCGAACCGTCCGCGACCCGCGGCAGGTACTCCTTGCGCTGCTGGTCGGTGCCGATCCGGGCGATCACCCGGGGCGGTCCGTTCACCTGCATCTGGATCGTCATCGCGCTGGCCAGGCAGCCCGCGGACAGCTCCTCCAGCACCAGGCACGCCTCGAACGTGCCGAGGCCCTGGCCGCCGTACTCGACCGGGACGGTGAGACCGGCCATGCCGGCCTTGCGCAGGACGTCGAACTGCTCCTCCGGGAACTCCGCGCGCTGGTCCCACTCGGCGGCACGGGGTCGCAGCTCGTTCTGGGCGATGGTGCGGGCGCGGGCGACCAGGTCGGCCTGGGCGTCGGTCAGCTGGTCGAGCGGGATGGTCATGCGGTTCCCTCCGTGGCGGGGTGGTCGGTCGTGGTCGCTGCGGCCGACCGGGAGCGCAGCTCCCGGACGGCCCTCTCGCGCACCTGCGCCTTGTCGATCTTGCCGCCGGCGTTGGTGGGCAGCGTGGGGACGAGGACGAGCTCCTCGGGCAGCTTGACCACGGCCACCTCGCGCTCGCGCAGGAACGCGCAGAGCCCGGCGAGATCCGGTGTCGCGCCCGCGACGGGGACGACGACGGCGCAGGCCCGCTCGCCGAGGCGGTCGTCGGGCACCCCGACCACCGCGACGTCGGCGACGGCGTGGTGCTGGGCCACGAGGTGCTCGATCTCGGCCGGGAAGATGTTGGTGCCCCCGCGCAGGATCATGTCCTTGATCCGCCCGACGATCCGCAGGTTGCCGCGCTCGTCGAACCGCCCGACGTCGCCGGAGTGGTACCAGCGCTCCGCGTCGAACGCGGCCGCGTCGTAGGCCGGCTGCTTCAGGTAGCCGTAGGACTTGCTCTCCCGCCAGCAGACCTCGCCGGCCTCGCCCGCGGCCAGGACGGCACCGTCGGCGCCGACGAGCCGGACGTCGACCCCGGTGCAGATCGCGCCGACGGTGGTGCGGCGGACCTCGTCGTCGTCGTCCACGGACGTCATCACCGGCACCCCGCCGTCGGTGGAGCCGTAGATGCTCTGCACGCGGCAGCCCATCCGCTCCTCCAGCTCCCGCGCGGTGCTGGGCGGCAGCGGGGCGCCCGCGTTGTTGAAGCGCGTGAAGCGGGACAGGTCGGCGTCCTCCAGGCCCAGCGGCAGCAGCATCACCATCTGGGTCGGGATCGCGGTGGCGTACGTGGCGCCCTCGGCGACGATCAGGTCGAGTGCGGCCCGGGGTGACCACCGTTCCAGGATCGCCGCCGTCGCGCCGAGCAGCAGGGGGGTCAGGACCGGGAAGATGTAGCCGGTGGAACCGGTGCCCGCGGGGGCCAGGCCCGCGGCGACGTCGTCGGCAGTCAGCCGCAGCCGGGGCACGACGTTGTGCAGCAGCAGGGCCTTGAGGTCGTTGCCGCCCCACACCGCGGCCTTCGGCGTGCCCGTCGTGCCCGAGGACGACATCACCAGCGTGGGCGCCCCGGCCGGGACGCGCAGGGCCGCCAGCTGTGCGTCGGTGAGCGGGTCGGCCGCGGCGGCCAGCGCCTCGATCGTCTCGCCGCTCCCGCCGCGGGCGGGGAGCACCGCGCGCAGCCCGGGCAGCTCGGCCCGGATCGACGCGGCGAGGCCGGCGAAGTCGAAGTCGTCGCCGTCGATCCCGCCCGCGCCGGGCACCACCAGCACCGCGGCACCCACCGTGGCCAGGAGCGGGCGCAGTTCCGCACCGCGCCACGCGGTGCTCAGCGGCATGAACAGCGCACCGATCCGGACACACGCGAGGTGCAGTGCCGGGAGCAGGGTGCAGCCGGGCAGCTGTGCGGCGACCGGCGTGCCGGCCCCGACCCCCAGCTCGTGCAGCACCGCCGCGAGCCGGACGGAGAGGTCGTTGAGCTCGCCATAGCTCAGCCGCCCGCGCGCGTCGACCACCGCGGGCTTGTCCGGCCGGGTGCGGGCGTGCTCGTCGACGATGTCGGCGAGGGTCCGTTCGTCCCACAGGCCGAGCTCGTACATGCGCGTGACGCCCGCGTCCACGCGGAGCGGGAAGGAGTGCTGCACTGCCGACATCGCCTGCCTCCGTTCATCATAAGAATTATGAGGTAGTAGCCGTGGTGGGGCAACGGGTGGACACCACCTCACCGAGGCGGGGCCGGTGGGACGGGTCGGCGACGGTACGCACCGCGCGGGCCCGTTCGCTGCGGCTGAGGCCGCGCAGGTCGACGGCACCGTGCTCGGTGACCACCCACCCGACGTCCGTCGCCGACGTGGTGACGGGGCCGTCGAGCCGCTCGACGATCCGGGACGCGCCGCGCGTGGTCACCGACGGCAGGGCCACGATCGCGACCCCGCCGATCGACGCCGCGGCACCGCGCAGGAAGTCGACCTGGCCGCCGACCGCCCCGAGGTAGCGGCCGGCCACCGACTCGGCGCCGACCTGCCCGTCCAGGTCCACCTGCAGGGCCTGGTTCACCGCGGCGAAGCGGGGCAGCGCCGCGGTCACCGCGGCCGGATGGACCTGCTCGACCGGCCGCATCTCGACGCGGGGGTTGCGGTCGAGGTAGCGGTAGAGCCGGTCGGTACCCAGGGCGGTGCCCGCCACGACGGCCGGCGGCCCGTCGCCGGTGACCAGCGCGCCGCTCTCGTCCAGGTCGACCAGCCAGTCCCCGATCAGCCCGCTGTGCACGCGCAGTCCGCGGTGGCCCCGCAACGCGCCGGCGACGGCGGTGGCCAACCCGCCGACGCCCAGCTGCAGCACCGCTCCGTCGGGGACCAGCGCCGCGACGTGCGCGGCGATCCGGGCCTCGATCTCGCCTACCGGCCGATCGGGGACCGGCGTCGGCCCGCGGTCGGTGGCCACCGTGGCGGTGAACACCGACCCGTGCACCCGACCGGGCCCGTGCGTCACCGGCACCCTCGGGTCGACCTCGGCCAGCACCACCCGGGCGGCCCCGACCGCCGCCATGAGGTAGTCCACGCTCACCCCGAGACCATGGTAGCCGTCAGCGTCGGCCGGTGAGACCTGGCAGAACGCCACGTCCACCGGCTGGCGCCCGGACCGGATGAGACCGGGCAGCGACGACATGTGGCAGCGCAGCACCCGCACCGGCCCGCCGGCCAGCACGCCGAGGGCGCCGTAGGAGCGCAGCGTCACGCCGGGCGCCGCGGCGAGCCGGTCGTCGAAGGTCATCCCCACGAACGCGGTGACCCCGCCCAGCCCCGGAGCCTGCGCCAGCAGCGCACCGATCAACGCCCGCGGCTCGCCGCCCGCCTGCCCCCATGCCACCGTGTCGCCCGGGCGGACGAACTCCCGCAGGTCGATCACGGCGGGACCGGCATCATCGCTGCGGGCGCAGCTGTCCGGCGCGTTCGCGCAGCGAGTACCGCATGAACTTGCCGGTGCTGGTCATCGGGAAGGACTCGACCAGCTCGACCGCCTCCGGCCACTTGGTCCGGCTCAGGCCCTTCTCCGCGAGGAAGGCCGTGAGATCGGCCAGCGCGACGTCGTCACCGGGGGTCGTGGGAACGACGAAGACCGCGGCCCGCTGACCGAGCCGCTCGTCGGGCATGGCCACGACCGCGGCCTGGCCGACCCGCGGGTGCTCGTAGAGCAGCTCCTCGATCTCCCGGGGATCGATCTTGTACCCGCCCCGGTTGATCAGGTCGTCGCGGCGCGACACGAAGTAGCCGTAGCCGTCGGCGTCGAAGCGGACGATGTCTGCGGATCGGAACCACCCTTCGGGGGTGAACATCTTCGTCGTCGTCTCCGACTGGCCGTAGTAGCCGACCACGAAGTTCGCGCCACGCGACCAGAGCTCGCCCTGCCCGGGCAGCTCGACGTCGTTGCCCTCGTCGTCGACCAACCGCATCTCGATCCCGTCGATCACGGAGCCGATGCTCCGGCTGGTCACCGAGATCGGGTCGCCCGGCCGCGTCATGTGCGTGACGCCGGCCTCGGTGTAGCCGTAGAACGCGGCGATCTCGGCACCGAGCTGGGTGTTGAGCGCGTTGAGCGTCTCGGCCGGGCAGGGGGCACCGGCGTAGCAGATGCCGCGCAGGCTCCGCACGTCGCGGGAGCCGAGATCGGGGAAGCGGGCGAGGTCGATGAGCATCGGCGCCGCCCCGAGCAGGTAGGTCGGCTTGTCGCGTTCGAGGAGCTCGACGCACCTGCCCACGTCCCAGCCGGTCAGCAGCGTGAACGCCGCTCCGCGGCGCAGCGCCGAGAGCACGCCCAGGCCCAGCCCCGTCAGGTGCGCGATGGGCGTGACGATGAGCCACTGCGCGTCGCGGGGGAACCGCTGGCCCTGCTCGAAGCTCTGGATCCAGAACAGGTTGTTGGCGTGGGTGTGCAGCTCCGCCTTCGGCCGCCCGGTCGTGCCGGAGGTGAACATGATGAAGAACGGGTCGGCGCCGGTGGGGCGCAGTTCCTCGATGTCGTGCGCCGGCTCCGCCGCGGTCATGTCCTCGAAGGAGAGCAGTCCGTCGCCGCCGTCACCGCCGACGACCACGATGTGCTCCAGCACGGCGATCCGCTCGGCCATCGTGCGGGCCAGCGGGACGAAGTCGCGGCCCTTGAACGAGGCGGGGACGACCAGCGCGCGGGCCCCCGTCAGGTTCAGCACGTAGTCGAGGTCGTGCTCGTCGTAGACGACGTGCAGGAACACCGGGATGATCCGGACCCGGGCACAGGCCATCAACGTCACGCAGAACTCGCTGGAGTTCGGCAGCTGCATCGCGAGTCGGTCGCCGGGCTGCAGGCCCAGATCCAGCAGCGAGCTCGCCAACCGCCGGGTTCGCTGCTCGTACTCGGCGTAGCTGGTGCGCCTGCCGTCCTCGTCGATGATCGCCAGTGAGTCCGGCCGCTCGGCCGCGTGCCGCTCGAGGTCGTGCACGAAACTCTGCTCGGTCCAGGCGCCCTCGTCGACGTAGCGCTGCAGCACCTCGCGGGTGACCCAGGTGTCGTCGCGGGCGGCCAGCTCGTCGAGTCGGTCGCTGAGCTTGTCGGTCATGGTGCTCCCCGGTCGTCGGTGCGGCTGGTCAGTCGTTGAGGCCGAGTTGGCCGGCGATGATGTTCTTCTGGATCTGCGACGTGCCCCCGAAGATGGTCATGACGAGGGTGTCGCGGACGTAGGACTGCATGTCGCTCTCCATGCTGTAGCCCATCCCGCCCATGAACTGCATGCCCTGCAGGGCGGCCTCCTTGGCCGTCTCGGTGGCGAACAGCTTCGCCATCGAGGCCTCGGCCGGGGCCGGGTCACCCTCGTCCAGCAGTTCGGCGACGTGCCGGACCAGCAGCCGCGCGGCGAGCAGCTTGGTGGCCGTCTCGGCGAGCCCGTGCTGCAGCGCCTGGAACCGGCCGATCGGCTGCCCGAACTGGTGGCGGTCCTTCACGTAGCGCAGCACGTCGTCGAACGCGCGCTGGCCGACCCCGACGGCCTCCGCACCGATGATCATCCGTTCGCTGTTGAGCCCCTGCACCAGCGCCTGCCACCCCGCGTCGATCCCGCCGACGATGTCGGCGTCGGTGGCGCGGACGTCCGCGTAGCGGGTGATGGTGGTGTCGATGTGCCCGAGCATGTCCAACTTGGTCACGTCGACCCGGTCCATCGGCACCAGGAACAGCGAGATGCCGCGGTGCTTGGACGCGTCCGGGTTGGTGCGCGTCACCACCAGGACCCAGCGCGCGTGGTTGGCGTTGCTGGTATAGATCTTCTCGCCGTTGATCCGCCAGCCGTCGCCGTCGCGGCGGGCGTGGGTGCGCACCGCCGCGGCGTCCGATCCGGTGTCCGGCTCGGTGATCGCGATGGACAGCACGTCACCCTGGGCCACCCCGGGGAGCACGCGCTGCTTCTGCTCCTCGGTGCCGAACCTGATCAGCGCCTGGGCGGTGATCACGGTGGTGAGGTACCCGGTGACCGGCAGCCGGTGGTAGGACAGGCGTTCGGTGAGCAGTGCGACGTCGGACAGCTCGCCGCCCGAGCCGCCGTACTCCTCGGGGATGGTCAACCCGAGCCAACCGGTGGTGGCCAGCCTGCGGTAGAGCGTGTCGTCGTGCGCGACGGTGCCGCCGGCGGTCATCTCGCGCAGCTTGTGCGGCGGGCACTCCCGCTCGCAGAACGCATCCACCGCCTTGACGAAGTCGGTCTGTTCCGGGGTGAGCCGCTCGCGCAGGGCTGCCATCTGAAAACCTCGCTGTTTTCCTGATAAGGATCACCCGGTACGTTAGCGTCTGCCGGCGACCGCGTCACTAGGCGCGATCCGCTGCGCACGACCCCGTCGAGGAGGATCCGGATGAGCACCGTCGAGCAGGCCCACACCTCGGAGCTGGTGTCCCGGGACGGCACCCGGGTGGCGGTGTACCGGTGGGATCCGGTGGGCGTCCCGCACGGCGTCGTCCAGATCGCGCACGGCATGGGCGAGCACGCGCGTCGGTACGCGCAGACCGCGGCCGCTCTGAACGCGGCCGGCTTCGTGGTCTACGCCAACGACCACCGCGGCCACGGCGCCACCGCGGGCGACCCGTCGCGGTTCGGGGCCTTCGGGGAGGACGGGTGGAACCGCCTGGTCGGGGACATCGGCGCGCTGGTGGAGACGGTCCGTGAGGCCCATCCCGGGCTGCCCGTCGTGCTGCTCGGGCACAGCATGGGGTCACTGGCCACCCAGCAGTACCTGCTCGACCACAGCGGACGCGTCGACGCGGCCGTGCTGTCCGGGAGCACCGCGTTGGACCAGCTGGCCGCCGCCATCGACCTGGACCAGCCCCTGGAGCTCGCCGGGTTCAACGCCGCGTTCGAGCCCGCCCGGACCGAGTCCGACTGGCTCAGTCGCGACGAGGCGGTCGTGGACGCCTACGTCGCCGACCCCGCCTGCGGCTTCGGTACCGACATCCCCTCGTCCAAGCTCATGTTCGGGTCCGGCACCCAGCTGGCCGACCCGCAACGGCTGGCCGGTATCCGCTCGGATCTCCCGCTCTACGTGGTCGCCGGTGACCAGGACCCGATCAACGCCGGGCTCGCCCTGCTCAACCTGCTCGTCGAGCGCTACCGTGCGGCCGGGCTCACCGAGGTCACGGTCGCCACCTACGAGGGCGGCCGGCACGAGATCCTGAACGAGACCAACCGGGCCGAGGTGGTCGCCGACCTGGTGGCCTGGCTGGACCGGGTGCTCGGCGCCCGCTGAGCCACGACCGACCCGACCACGACGGAGAGGCGACGGGATGACCGTGACCGAGACCGAGTTCCAGCACGTCCGCATCGAGATCGACCGCGGTGTCGGCCTGCTGACCGTGGACCGGCCGCCGGCGAACGCGCTGGACCTCGCGCTCGTCCAGGAGATCTCGCTGGCGGCGACGCGGACGGCGGCCCGCGACGAGGTGGGCGCGCTGGTCATCACCGGTGCCGGGCCGCGGTTCGTCGCGGGTGCCGACATCAAGATGATGAACTCGCTCGGCGCGGACGAGATGCCCCGGTTCATCAGCGGCATCCAGCGGGCGATGGACGACATCGAGGCCATCCCGCTGCCGACCATCGCCGCGGTCAACGGCCACGCCATGGGCGGCGGCATGGAGCTGGCACTGGCGTGCGACCTGCGGATGCTCGCGGACGGGGCGCGGATCGGGCTGCCCGAGGTGAAGCTCGGGCTGCTCCCCGGGGCTGGCGGCACGCAGCGGCTGGTGGAGGTCGTGGGCAAGGGCAGGGCCCTGGACCTGCTCTACACCGGACGCCAGCTCGGGGCCGCGGAGGCGCTGGCGTTGGGGCTGGTCAACAGCGTGCACCCGGTCGACCGGCTCGTGCCCGACGCGGTGGCGTACGCCGCCGGCATCGCGGCGGGTGCCCGCCCGGCGCTGCGCGAGCTCAAAGCGTGCGTGCTGGCCCACCTCGACGGCGGCCGGCGAGCGGGGATGCGCGCCGAGGCGTCCGGGATCGACCGGCTCTTCGGCACCGCTGACGCCAGGGAGGGGATCGCGGCGTTCGTCGAGAAGCGGCCGCCGCGTTTCGGGCAGGGGGCGGGCCTGGACTGACGGGTGGCGATCGGCGCGGGGCAGGTCCCGACCATCGGGTCGGGTATCAGCCCCCTAGTCGATTGTCGATCGCCTGCTAACCTCGGAGTCCGAACCGGGGAGCTGGTGGATGGGCGGGGCGGTCGGAGCGGCACGGCAGCCACCGTCTGGGCGGGTCGCGCGGCGCCGCGACCGCAAGGTGCAGGATATTCTCTCCGCGGTCGCCGAGGTGCTCGCCGAGCGGGGTTACCACGGCCTGAGCCTGGATGAGGTCGCCGATCGGCTGGACCTGACGAAGGCGTCGCTCTACCACTACTTCCCGAGCAAGGAAGTGCTGGTCAGCGCGTGCCTTGACCAGCTGGGCAGCTCGCTCAACGACCAGCTGCGCAGCGTCGTCGAGGCCAACCCGGGCACCGCGACCGAGCAGCTCGGCCTGCTGATCAGGAGCCAGCTGGACCTGATCGTCCGCACTCGCCCGGAGATGGCCCGGTTGTTCATCCAGCCGCAGGACTGGCCGGAGCCCTACCGCCGGCGCACCCGGCGCCTTCGTGAGCAGCACGACGCCATCTTCCGCGCGGTGGTGCGCCGCGGCATCGCCCTCGGTGAGTTCGTCGTGGACGAGGACGTGGCGATGCACAACCTCTACGGCGCGATGAACCACGTGCCGGTGTGGTTCCGCGGCCGTCGCAGGAAGGATTTCGACGCCGCCGCCGCCGCGGTCGCGTCCAACCTCCTGCGTCTGTTCCACCCGTCGGCCGGACCGGGTCGCTGAGCAAGAGTGCCGCGCCGGCATCACCGCTCGCCGCGCGACCCGCCGCGTGCCGCAGCGGTCCGGGCAGGGTGCTGATCCCCGTGTCAGCACGTGTGGACTCCAACAGGTGATCGTGAAACGACGTCTCGGGCGAACTTCGAACCGATGGTTGAGAAAGTCGGTATCGGTGCACCTCGCCCGGGCTCGACCGGACGTCTATGGTCCGGGGTATGGTCGATACCATCCTTCCCGGTCCCGTCCCGACGGCGACGATCAGCTCCCGCTCGTGAACGGCGTCCGCCCGGGTGAACGGGTCGTGTTCGACGGGGCCGCCGGCAAGATCGTCGGCGACCGCTGGGACGGAGTCGGCGAGCACCGTGGCGCCGTGCTGCTGCTGCACGGCGGCGGCCAGACCCGACACTCCTGGTTCCGCACGGCCGCCGCGTTGGCCGACAACGGCTGGACCTCGCTCGCGCTGGACGCCCGCGGGCACGGCGACAGCGACTGGTCGCCCGACGGTGACTACGGCATCGATGGGTTGGTGGCCGACCTGGCGTCCGTGGTGGGGGCCCTGGAGGAGCGCCCGCTGCTGATCGGGGCGTCGATGGGCGGGATGACCTCGCTCGTCGCGCAGGGCGAGCTGGGGGAGCTGGCCCGCGCGCTCGTGCTCGTCGACATCGTGCCGCGGGCGGAACCCGCGGGCGTGGCCCGGATCATGGCGTTCATGAGCGCGAACCCCGACGGGTTCGGTTCGCTGGACGAGGTCGCGGAGGCCGTACGGGCCTACAACCCGCACCGCAAGCGCGCGCCGACTCCCGAGGGTCTGCGCAAGAACGTGCGGCAGCGGGAGAACGGCCGGTGGTACTGGCACTGGGACCCGGCGTTCCTGCAGATCGACTCCGAGCCGCGCCGCTCCACCACCCACGAACGGGCCGCCGCGGCGGCGCGGCGGGTCACCGTGCCGACGCTGCTGGTGCGTGGGGAACAGTCCGACATCGTCAGCGACGAGGGTGTCGCGGAGTTCCTCGAGCTCATCCCCGGTTCGCGGCACGTGGACGTCTCCGCCACCGGGCACATGGTCGCGGGCGACGACAACGATGCCTTCACCTCCACGGTGCTGGGGTTCCTGGCCGACAGCGACATCTGAACCGGCGGCCCGCGGGCCGGCAGTGGGAGTGAGGCGTTCAGCGATGGCGAGCGGCGAGGGTCTGCGGTTCCGTACCGCGATCACCGAGATGGACGACGAGGAGATCTACGTCCGGGGCTACCCGCTCTCGGACCTGATCCGCGGCCGCAGCTACGCCGAGTGCACCTGGCTGACCCTGCGCGGCGAGCTGCCCACCGCCGCGCAGGCCGCCGTGTTCGAGGCCGTGCTGTGCGGGCTGATGTCGTACCCGGCCGCGCGCGGACCGAACATCCTCGCCGGGCGCATCGCGGTCTCGGTGCACCCCGACCCCTCCGTCGGGATCCTCGCGGCGCTGTCCTGTGCGGGGCGCCGGACGATCTCGCCGGAGCACACGGGGGAGATGCTGTCCGCCGCGCTGGAGCGTCTCGGGGACGATCGGACCGACGCCGGACTGTCGGCCGTCGCCGCCGCCGTGGCACAGGAGCGCCGCGACGCAGGGGAGCCGCTCCCGGGGGCCGGGCACCCGGAGTTCACCGAGCAGGACCCGAGGGCCGTGGCGGTGCTGGCGGTCGCGCGCCGGCACGGTGTCGAGGGCACGGTCAGCCGGCTGCACGACGCGATCCTCGCCGCGTACAACGCGTTGCGGCCCGGCCGACGGCCGCTCCCGCTCAACATCGACGGTGCCATGGCCAGGGTGCTCACCGAGCTCGGGTTCGGGCCGCCCCAGATGTACGTGGCCAGCCTGATCTCGTTCCTGCCCGGGATCGGGGCGCACATGCTGGAGGAGATCGAGAGCGGGGACCGGTTCCGGATGTTGGAGCCCGACCGCGAGGACTACGTCGGTCCGGCGCGGCGCCCGCTCCCGCCGCGGGCGCGCTCCGATCCGGGCTGAGGCGAACGTCCGGGTCACGCCGGACGAGGTGTCGCGATGTCGTACACGTCGGCGTCGCCCACGCCTTCTACCGTGACCTGCATGGACAACGACCACCAGATCGGTGCCGCGCTGGCGGAGCTGCGTCGCGGACGGATGGTCCTCGTCGTCGACGACGAGGACCGCGAGAACGAGGGCGATCTCGTCGCCGCCGCTGAGCTGGCGACACCGGAGATGCTCGCATTCGTCATCCGCCACACCAGCGGCCTGGTCTGCGTCGGCATGGACGCCGCGCTCGTCGACCGGCTCGAGTTGCCTCCGATGGTCGCGGAGAACGACGACCCGAGAGCGACGGCCTTCACCGTCTCGGTCGACCTCAAGAACGTCACCAGCACCGGGGTGTCGGCCACCGACCGTGCGGCGACCATCCGGGCACTCGCCGATCCGGGGACCCGGCCGGGGGACCTGTCCAGACCCGGACACATATTTCCCCTGCGGGCCCGCGAGGGCGGCGTGCTGCGGCGGGCCGGGCACACCGAGAGCGCCGTGGACCTCTGCCGGCTCGCGGGCCTCGCACCCGCCGGGTTGCTCGCCGAGGTCACCAACGCCGACGGCACCATGGCGCGACGCCCCGAGCTGGCCCGGTTCGCCCAGCAACACGGGCTGGTCTCGATCACCGTCGCGGACCTGGTGCGGTACCGCCTGCGTACCGACACCCTCGTGGTGCGCCAGGCTTCCGGCCGGGTACCCAGCCCGTACGGCGAGTTCACGGTCACGACATACCGTTCGGAGCTCGACGGCAGCGAGCACGTCGCGCTCGTGATGGGTGATGTGAGCCAGGCCGAGGAGCCGCCCCCCGACGACAACGTGCTGGTGCGCGTGCACTCCGAGTGTCTCACCGGGGACGTGTTCGGTTCGCGCCGCTGTGACTGCGGCGAGCAGCTCCAAGCGGCGATGGAGCGCATCGGGATGGTCGGCCGCGGAGCCGTCGTCTATCTGCGCGGCCACGAGGGCCGGGGGATCGGGCTCAGCCACAAGCTCCGTGCCTACACCCTGCAGGACGGGGGCATGGACACCGTCGAGGCGAACCTCGCCCAAGGGCTGCCCGTCGACAGCCGAGAGTACGGGATCGGCGCACAGATCCTGCGTGACCTCGGGGTGCGACAGGTCTGCGTGATGACCAACAACCCGGCGAAGTACCACGGGCTCGCCGGGCACGGGGTGAAGATCGCTGCCCGCGAACCGCTCATAGTCGCCCCGAATGCGGACAACATCGCCTACCTGACGACCAAGCGGGTCCGCATGGACCACCAGATGGGGTCCGTGGCCGACCCGGACGCGACGGCAATGCGGTGAGTGCGGAGGATTCTCCTCTCCCGCCGCAGGGACTACACCTGTTCAAGGACGCCATGGCGTCCTTCCCGAGCGGGGTCACGATCGTCACGACGGCTGACCCGTCGGGCCGCTGGTGGGGCTTCACGGCGACGTCGTTCTGCTCGGTCTCGATGGAGCCGCCGCTCGTGTTGGTGTGCCTGGCGACCGACGCCGAGTGTGCCCCGGTCTTCCAGCGCGCAACGAGATGGATCGTCCACGTCATCCATCCGGAGCACGCGCAGCTCGCGATGCGCTTCGCCACCCGCGGCGCGGACAAGTTCGCCGAGGCCGGCTTCGTCGCCGACGACAACGGGCTCCCGGTGCTCGACGTCGCATCGGTGATCCTCGACTGTTCGGTGCACGATCGTCATCCGGCCGGAGACCATACGATCCTGGTCGGCCGGGTCCAGAACGTGCGGACAGGTCCGGAGACGCCAGCAGTGTACTTCCGGCGCGCGTTCCACCTCCTGCCATGACCTGACACGGCCGGTAGGCCCGCGTGTGCGGCCCGGCCGCCGTGGCCTGCGGCCTCGCCTCATCAGCGCAGGCGCCCACCTCGGGCTCTGCCGGCGCCGTGTCGAATCGTCGCCCGGCCGCTCTTCAGGAGCGTGATGCAGAACGGGTCACTCCGACGCTCACCACAGGTCGACCCGGGGCCGATCGAACCCCGGGATCACTGGTCTGCCCGTCGAGCAGCAGGCGTGTTCCGATGTGACACACGCCACTTCCTCCTCCGGTGGCTAGCGTCGACCAGCGGATGGATCGAGCTCGGAGGTGGGTATGGACGGCCTGATCATGGATCGGCCACTGCTGATGAAACAGCTGCTCTGGCGCGCGGAACGTGTGTTCGGGGACAAGCGCATCATCTCCCGGACCGGTGACGGCGAGGACATCAGCTACACCTACGCCGAGTATGCCGTGCGGGCCCGCAAGCTCGCCCAGGCGTTGACCGCACTGGGGGTGCGGCCCGGTGACCGGGTCGGGACGGTGGCCTGGAACACCCACCGCCACTACGAGGCCTACTTCGGCGTGCCATGCATGGGCGCGGTGCTGCACACCGTGAACCTGCGGCTGTTCGACGAGCAGATCGCCTACATCATCAACCACGGTGGCGACCGGGTGTTGCTGATCGACCCCGACCAGATCCCGCTCATCGAACGGCTCGCCCCGGACCTGCGCGGTGTGCAGGCCTACGTGGTGCTCGCCGACACGGTGCCCGAGACCACGCTGAGTCCCGTCCACTCCTACGAGGAGCTGCTCGCCGCGCAGGACGGGAAGCTGGAGTTCCCCGACTTTCCCGAGACCACCGCGTCCGCGATGTGCTACACCTCGGGCACGACCGGGGACCCCAAGGGGGTCCTCTACAGCCACCGCAGCGTGGTGCTGCACACCCTGGGCCTGTGCCTGCACGGCTCGATCGGGGTGCGCGAGGAGGCGATCTTCCTCGCCATCAGCCCGATGTTCCACGCCAACAGCTGGGGCATCCCGTTCGCCGCCGCGCTGCAGGGTGCGACGCTGGTGCTGCCCGGTCCGCACCCCGAGCCGAAGCACTATCTCGAGCTGATCGACCGGCACAAGGTCACCCATGCCGTCGGCGCGGTGACCATCGGCGTGATGATGCGCGACCTGCTCGAGCGCGACGACCCGCACTATGACGTCTCCTCGCTCGACGTCCTGTGGCTGGGCGGTCAGGCGCCGCCGCGCGGCCTGATGAAGTGGTTCGCCGACACCCACGCCGTCGTGGTGCCGCAGGGCTGGGGGATGACCGAGGCCTCGCCGCTGGTCACGTTCACGGCGTTGAAGAGCAAGCACGACCACGTCGCAGAGGACGATGTGTACGACGTCCGCGGCAAGCAGGGGCTGCCCCTGCCGCTGTGCGAGGTCAGGCTCGTCGACGAGGACGGCGACGACCTGCCGTGGGACGGTAAGGCCGTCGGCGAGTACCACCTGCGGTCGCCGTGGATGGCCAGCGCCTACTACGACGACCCGCGCAGCCCGGCCAGCTACGACGCGCAGGGCTGGTTCAAGACCGGCGACGTCGGTGTGATCGACCCGGACGGCTACGTGCAGCTGACCGACCGGTCCAAGGACCTGATCAAGAGTGGCGGGGAGTGGATCTCCTCGGTGGAGCTGGAGAACTCCCTGATGGCGCACCCGGCGGTGGCCGAGGCCTCGGTCGTCGCAGTGCCCCACGACAAGTGGCTGGAACGCCCGCTCGCCTGCGTCGTGACCCGCTCACCGGTCACCCCCGAGGAGCTCACGGCGTACCTGCTCGAGCACTTCGCCCGGTGGTGGATCCCTGAGGAGTTCCTGTTCGTCGACGCCATCCCGAAGACCGGGGTGGGCAAGTTCGACAAGAAGGTCCTGCGGGCCAGGTTCGGCGAGGCCGACGCCCGCGAGCGGTACCGCGCGGAGGCATCGCGATGATCATCGTCGACTACCGGTGCGAGGCCTGCGACGGCGTCGCCGAGCACTTCGTGTCCAACCCGGCGCCGCCGACGATGCAGTGCCCGGCTTGCCGGGCACCGGCCCGGCGCCGGTTCGCCGCGGTGGGGCTCTCCGGTCGGGCGGCACCGCCGGCCGAGCGCAAGCCGGCCGCGTCCGACCGCGCGCTGTGCCTGGACAACCGCGATGTGCCCGGGCTCTGCCACATGACGCCCGACGCCGCACGCACCTGGATCGCCAGGGCCAGGGGCGACAACCGCAGCCTCGACCGGGAGCTCGAGCGCCAGGAGCGCTCCCTGAAGGAGACCGCCGGACCTGTGGCAGATCCGGTGTCCCACGACCACGGGCACGCCCACGGGACAGGGCACGGACACGCCCACGCGGCACCCGCCGCGGCAGGCGCAGCCGGCACCGCGTGAGCGCGGCCCGCCGATCGGACCGACAACCGAAGGAGAACGACATGGGTGACAGGCTTGCCGGCAAGGTGGCGCTGATCAGCGGCGCGGCACGGGGCCAGGGTGCCGCGCACGCGGCGCTGCTCGCCTCCGAGGGCGCGCGACTCGTGATCGGCGACATCCTCGCCGACGAGCTCGCCGCGGTGGCGGAGACGCTCACCGCGAAGGGCCACGACGTCGTCGCGCACGTGTTCGACGTCCGTGACGAGGACGGCTGGAACGCCGCGGTGGCGCTGGCCGAGGAGCGTTTCGGCCGGCTCGACATCCTGGTCAACAACGCCGGGGTGCTCGACATGGCCGGTGTCGAGGCGACCACCCGGGAGAGCTGGGACCGGATCATCGCGACCAACCAGACCGGTGTCTGGCTCGGGATGAAGGCCGCGGCCGAGGCGATGCGCCGGGCCGGCGGCGGTTCCATCATCAACACCTCCTCGATCTACGGCCTCATCGGCAGCGGCGGGGCCACCGCCTACCAGGCGACCAAGGGTGCGGTCCGGCTGCTCACCAAGACCGCGGCCATCGAGTTCGCCGGTGCGGGCATCCGGGTCAACTCGGTGCACCCCGGGATCGTCGACACCCCGATGGTGTCCGACGACGTACCGGCCGAGGTCATCCCGATCATCGTCGGCGCGACGCCGCTCCAGCGGATGGCGCGGCCCGAGGAGATCTCCTACGGAGTGCTCTTCCTCGCCTCGGACGAGGCGTCCTACGTCACCGGTTCCGAGCTCGTGATCGACGGCGGCTACTCGACGCAATGACCCGACCGGGACGACCAGAGCCCCGGCCCACCTGAGGACGACCAGTGATCGGCTTCGGCCGGAGAACGGAGAACTGCGATGGCGATCGAAATCGGAGTGTTCCACAACGGAGCCTCCGACCTTCCTGTCAAGAACGTCCAGTACAACGGGGACACGGTGGCCGTCAACGACGGTGACCTGCCCGCGACGCACACCTCGGCCCAGCGCACCATCGTCAACCAGGTGCGCCAGGGCATCCTCGCCGACCAGCTCGGCTTCGACTACTGGTTCCAGACCGAGCACCACTTCCAGCCCGAGGGTGCCGAGCTCAGCCCGAACCCGCTGCTCGCCGAGGCGGCCATCGCGTCGCGGACGAAGAACATCCGGCTCGGCCAGGCCGCCAACATCGTCACCTGGCACCACCCGATCCGGATCGCCGAGCAGGCAGCGATGCTCGACGTGATCAGCGGCGGCCGGCTGGAGTTCGGGATCGGCCGCGGCTACCAGCCGCGGGAGAATGAGGTGTTCGGCTGGGCCTACGGCTCCACGATCCAGGACCAGGAGCGCAACCGGGCCTACTTCGAGGAGGCCTACGACATCATCATCAAGGCCTGGACCCAGGACTCGATGTCGCACCACGGCGAGTTCATGTCGATCCCGCCGTCCTACACCAAGTGGGGTCACAAGCAGACCCACGCCTACTTCAGCCAGGAGGGCATGGGCCGCACGCTCGAGCAGGTCCTCAAGCTCGGCGCCCCCGACATGTACTCCGCCGGCAACCCGGTGCAGGCCACCACCACCAAGCTGCTGGAGATCCCGGTCTACCCGCAGCCGCTGCAGAAGCCCTACCCGCAGATGTGGGAGCCGCTGACCAGCCCCCGGTCCATCCGGTTCGCCGCCGAGCGGGGCATCAACGGCTACTTCATCGTCGAGCCCAACTCGCGGCTCAAGCAGAACATCGACCTCTACCACGCGGAGGCCGAGAAGGCCGGTTGGCCCGACCGCCAGAACCGCGGCGAGTTCAAGCGCGGCTGGGACGCCGAGCGCCGCCGCGGCGTGGTCACCTGCCGGTACATCCACTGCGTGGACAAGGGTCTCGGTGACATGGACCGGGCCGCCCGATCGCTGGAGCTCCAGTGGGACTACTACGGCCCGTTCGGGTTCGCCGCCGTGCTCGCGGAGGCCGACGAGCCCTTCTACGACCTGAACACGAAGGTGACCGCGCAGATGCTGCGGGACAAGAAGGTCGCCATCCACGGCTCCAAGCAGTACGTGATCGACTCGATCATGGAGGTCAAGGAGCAGTGCGGCTACGACGACTTCATGTTCCACACCTGGTTCGAGAGCGGCGGCTTCCAGGGTGAGGAGATCGAGGCGCAGATGCAGTACTTCGCCGAGGAGATCATGCCCGTCCTGCACCGCGAGTGCGGCCGGCTCCCCAAGGAGCCCAGCAGCGTCGACCTCGACGTGGCGCCCCGCGTCCCCGTCACCGCCTGACCCGGCAAGGAGACTGAACGATCATGGCAACACCCGGAACGGCCAAGCGGATGTGGGCGCTCGACTCGCCCACCTTCACCGTCGACAAGTCGCTGCTATTGCTCGGGGCGAGCGGTGAGTGCACCATCCCGATGCCCGCCTTCCTGATCGAGCACCCGAAGGGCCTGGTCCTCTTCGACACCGGCCTGGTCCCGGCCGCCGCCACCGATCCCGAGGGGGTCTACGGACCGCTCGCCGAACACCTCGGGCTGAGCTTCCTGCCCGAACAGACGGTGGACGCGCAGCTCGAGGCGCTCGGGTACAAGCTGTCGGACATCAAGTACGTGATCGCCTCGCACACGCACTTCGACCACACCGGCGGGCTCTACCTCTTCCCGGACGCCCAGTTCTACGTGGGCGAGGGCGACATGAGGTTCGGGTTCTGGCCCGACCCGGCCGGGGCAGGGTTCTTCCGGCAGGCCGACATCGAGCCGCTCCGCGGCCGTAACGTGCTCGAGGTGCCCGGCGTCGACCACGACGTGTTCGGCGACGGGAGCGTCGTCATCCTGTTCACCCCGGGCCACACCCCGGGTGAGCTGAGCCTGCTGGTCCGGCTCCCGGGTCGCAACTTCATCCTCACCGGCGACACGGTGCACCTGCGGGACGCGCTGACGACGATCGCCCCGATGCCCCACGACGCGGACACGGTCCAGTCGCTGAGATCGATCCGGCGGCTCAACCTGCTCCGCGACTCCGCCGACGCCACCATCTGGATCAGCCACGACCCGGAGGACTGGGCCGAGTTCAAACACGCGCCGAACTGCTTCGAATGATCACCGGCCGGAATCCGTGTCCCAGAAAGGAACACGGATTCCGGCCGCAATCGGTATAATCTTTCCGCTAAGTACCGGGACGGACGCCCACTGGACGCCCGATGGACGCGGAGAGTGATCGATGACGATCCTTCAGCACGCGGTGGCCCACGAGCGTGAGGCATTCCTCGACGGCCTCGCCCCTTGCACGATGCGTCCGGAGATCGCCGTGTCCTGGCGTCGCTGTTCCTACCTCGACGTGCCGGTGGACGCCATGATGCCACGCTACGCCCCTGACTTCGATCACGAGGCACCCCTGGTGCGTGCCGCCCGTCCCGTGCTCGACCACGTCAACGAGCGGCTCGGCGACCTCGGCATCTCCTTCCTGCTCACCGACGCCTCGGCGCGCATCCTCGACCGCACCTCGTCGAACGCACACCTGCTCGGCCGCCTCGACGCCGTGTCGGCGGCCGAGGGATTCGTCTTCGCGGAGGGCGAGGTCGGCACCAACGGGGTCGGCACCGCGCTCGAACTCGGCCGGACGGTCCGGGTCGACGGCCACGAGCACTACGCCGGGGACCTGCACGAGTTCACCTGCGTCGGCGTCCCGATCCGGAGCGCCGACCGCAGGCTGCACGGCCTGCTCGACGTCACCTGCGCCGCCGACCACGACAACTCGCTCGTGGTGTACATCGCCGAACAGACCGCACAGCAGATCGAGCAACGGCTGTGGGCGCAGCAGTCGGGAGCGGAACGGGCACTGCTCGACCGGTTCGTGGCGGCCTCGCGACGCGTTCGTCACGACTTCTTCGTGATCAGCGAGCGGTTGCTGATCAGCTCACCTCGTGCGGCCCAGCTCCTCGACGGAACCGAGCAGGCGCTGGTCTGGGAGCAGGTCACCCGGCTGCTGCGGACCCCCGATGTCTCCGAGGCCGAGCTGGAGCTGCCGGACGGCCGGATGGTCGTGATGCACGGCGAGTCCATGCGTGACGGCGGCGACGAGATCGGCGCGATCGTCGAGATCCGGGAGGCGCCCCGTCCCGAGGGCTCGACCGGCGGTGGCCGGGGTCGGCCGGCCACCCTCCCCGGCCTGGTCGGCGCCGACCCGGCGTGGCTCCGGGCCTGTCAGGCGATCGCCGTCCGCGCACGCGACCGGGTCGTCGTCGTGTCCGGCGAGCCGGGCGTGGGGAAGACCGCGGTGGCCGAGGCGGTCCACCGCCACTTCGATGGCGGCGGATCCCTCGTCGTCAAGGACGCCGAATCGATGACGGTGGACGGCCCGTCGGCCTGGATGGCAAGTCTGCGATCGGATCTCGTCGGCGTGCCGGGCACCATCGTGGTGAGGCACGTCGACGGGCTCTCGCCCGCGGCGTTGCGCACCCTGACGTCGCTCTTGCACGGGGTGCACGCGCAGGGATGGCGTTGCCTGGTGACCGCCGGCACGCAGACTCCTCCGATGACGGCCGGCCACGATGACCAGCGGTGTGCCGTCGTCGCGCTGCCGCCGCTGCGCAACCGGACGAACGACATCCCGGCACTCGCCCGGTCGTTCGCCGCGCCGGCGCGGCTGGCGCCCGAAGTCGTCTCGCTGCTCATCCGGACCCCGTGGCCGGGCAACACGCGGGCCCTGCGGCACGCGGTCGACCAGGCGCAGACCGTGGCGCGGGGGAGCGAGGTGCACGTCGGCGACCTTCCCGACGATCTGCGCGCCCGGGCGTACCGCCGCCGCATGAGCCGGTTCGAGCGGGCCGAGCTGACCGCGATCATGGACGCGTTGAGCGAGGCGGCCGGGAACAAGAAGGCCGCCGCGTCCCTGCTGGGGATCTCCCGCTCGACGCTCTACCGGAAGCTGGAAGCGGCGGGACTCAACCTCACCTAGGTCGCGGATCACGGCGGAGACCGGCGACGGCGGACGACCAGAAAGGGCGCTGACACCCAGGAAACACGTGGGAGCCGAGGTCCGGCGCGCGACCGAGGATGGAGACTCCTTAAACTGATGCCCGGTACAGGATGGACGGCACGTTTCCCTAGGGCGGTCCTCTCTACCGATGGCAGGGACGGAGTTGGACGTGGACCGCTTGGATCAGTCGGGCCCGCGAGGTGTCGCGAGCGAGGCCCCGATGTACGGCCGTCGTCAGCCGAGGCTGCCCAAGGCCTCCGACGTCCTGGCCGACCGGTTGCGCGGGCAGATTCTCGGTAACCAGATGCAGCCGGGCGAGCCTCTGCGGTCCGAGGCCACCCTCATCGCCGAGACCGGGTTCAGTCGGGGGACCGTGCGCGAGGCGTTGCGGCTCCTCGAGTCCGATGGGCTGATCGAGATCCGGCGTGGCCCACACGGCGGCATCAGGGTGGCCGAGCCCGACCTAAGTCACGTCACCCGCTCGCTCGCCCTCCTGCTGACGCTATCCGGGACGACGATGCGGGCGTTCTCCGAGTTCCGCCAGCTCGTCGAACCCGCGGCGGCGGCCGCCGCCGCGCGCACGGCGACCGAGGAGCAGCGCGGGTGGCTGCTCGCGCTCGCGAACGCGGGATCGCCGCGCAACGGTTCGTGGGAGCCGTCGATCGAGTTCCACGAGGCACTCGGGGTCTGCAGCAACAACGAGATCGTCCGTCTGGTCATCGCGGCGTTCGGGCAGGAACTGACCTGGCACGTTCCAGGCGAGCAACTCTCCGACCGTGACATGGAGGAGACCCGCCGCGCCCACCTGAGCATCGCGCAGGCGGTGGCGGCCGGGGACGCCGACCGCGCGGCGAAGGCGATGGTCCGGCACCTGCAGCAGTTCGAGCGCGTGCTGGCCGCGAACGGCCGGCTGGACCAGCCCGTCCTGCCCCCGGAGCGCTGGCTGTCGAACTGAGCAGGCCCGCCCGGCGGTCCCGTTGACTGGTGCGCGAGGTTAGCGACGGCTAACGTAGGGTTCCTGGGTCGAGTGGGGGTGCACATGCCTGTCGTGAACGGGAGCGAAAGCACCGTGTCGCTACGGAAGTCCGCGTTGCTCCAGGCGGCGGCCGACCTGTTCGCGGCCAGGGGCTACCACGCGGTCAGCACCGATGACATCGGCCGTGCGGTCGGGATCTCGGGTCCTGGCGTGTACCGCCACTTCGCGAGCAAGCTCGAGTTGCTGATGACGCTCTGTGACGCGGCGATGGACCACCTCCTCGACGGATCCCGGGCGATCGTCGAGTCCGCTGATGCTCGCCCGGCCGCAATCGCGCAGCTCGTCGAGTTCCACGTCGAGTTCGCGGCGAGCGAACGCGCACTGCTTGCGGTCTACCTCCGTGAACAGCGGGAGCTCCCGGTCCGGGAGCTGCGACAGCTACGTCGTCGTCAGCGTGAGTACGAAGGTGTCTGGTGCGAGGCCATCTCAGCGGAACATGGGGACCTGGCCGAGCTCGACGTCCGCGCAGTGGTCAAGGTGATGCTCTCGATGCTGAACGGAACGGCGCACATCAGGGACGGCATCTCGCGGGCCCGCCTCGTCGGGCTCTTGGAGCAGCTCGCCGCGGGTGCGCTGGGCGGTGTCGGGATCGACATCAGCAGTGGCCCCGCGACCGGCTGAACGACCCGTTTGTCCATCCTCAGCTGCGTGCCGTCATGAAGTCCGGTCGGCGTAGGCCGGTGGCCGCGTGGGACCGGCGACGTCAAGACGGGTCCTCGGTCGGGGTGGCGCGGGTGGGCTCGTCGGGCAGGCCGAGCTCGTCGAGGATCCGGTCGGTGTGCTCGCCGAGGGCGGGCACGGCGCCCATCGGAAGTTCGACGTCACGGAAGGTCATCGGCGGCAGCACGCCGCGGATGTCGCCGGCCTCGGTGGACACGGCGCGCCAGCGGTCCCGCTCGTGTAGCTGCGGGTGCTCGACCAGCTGCGCGGTGGTGTTGATCTGGGCGGCTGGGATCCCGGCCGCGGGCGAGACGCTCGTCGAGCGCGGCGGTGGTCCATCCGGAGATGTGTGCGGCGACGGCGGCGTCGCAGTCGGTGCGGTGCCGGACCCGGTCGAGGTTGGTGGCGAAGCGGGGGTCGGTGGACAGGGCGGGGGCGCCGAAGACGTCGCCGACCAGGGTGTGCCAACCCCGGTCGTTCTGGACGCCGATGAGGATCTCGCCGTCCGCGGTCGGGTAGGCGTCGTAGGGGGCGATCGCGGCGTGGCTCAGGCCCATCCGCGGGATCTGGCGGCCGCCGTAGAGCTGCATGTAGAGGGGGTGGCCCATCCACTCGACCGCGGAGTCGAACATCGACACGTCGACCACGGCGCCCGCTCCGGTGCGCTCGCGCCGGAACAGGGCGGCCAGGACGGATGTGGCCGCGTAGAGGCCGGCGGCGATGTCCGCGTTGGGCACCCCCGTCTTGGTCGGGGTGTCGGGGGTGCCGGTGACGGCGACCATTCCGGACTCGGCCTGCACGAGCATGTCGTAGGCCTTGCGGTCCCGGTGCGGCCCGCCGGTGCCGTAGCCCGAGATGTTGACGACGACGAGGCGCGGATCGGTGGCCCGGAGCGTGTCGGCGTCGAGCCCGAGCCGGTCCACGACGCCGGGGGCGGTGTTGTGCAGGAACACGTCGGCCCGGGCGACGAGCTCGTGCACGACGCGGCGGCCGTGCTCGGACTTCAGGTCCACGGCGAGGGACTCCTTGCCGCGGTTGAGCCAGACGAAGTGGGTGGCCAGGCCGAGTACGGCGTCGTCGTAGTGGCGGGCGAAGTCGCCCTCCCCTGGACGTTCGATCTTGACGACGCGGGCGCCGAGGTCGGCCAGGTGCCGGGTCGCGATCGGCCCGGCGACGGCCTGCTCGAGCGCAACGACGGTGATGCCGGCCAGGGGCAGCTCCGGTGCGGGGGTCACGACCGGGCCACTGCCTGGCGGACCAGGCCGCCGCCGATGATGAGGCGCTGGATCTCGCTGGTGCCCTCGTAGAGCCGCAGCAGCCGGACGTCGCGGTAGATCCGCTCGACCGGGATCTCCTTCATGTACCCGGCGCCGCCGTGCACCTGCACGGCGAGGTCGGCGACCTTCCCGACCATCTCGGTGCAGAACAGCTTCACCGCGGACGGGGCGATGCGCCGGTCGGTCCCGTCGACGTAGGCGCGGGCGGCCTCGCGGACCATGGCCCGCCCGGCCATGACGCCGGTTTGCATGTCGGCGAGCATCGCCTGGACCAGCTGGAAGTCCCCGATACGCTGCCCGCCCTGAGTGTTCTGCGCCGCGTAGGCGACCGACTCGTCGAGTGCGCGCTGCGCGGTCCCGACCGCGAGCGCGGCGATGTGCACCCGGCCGCGGGCCAGCGAGGTCATCGCTGCCCTGTAGCCGGCCGCCTCGTCCCCGCCGACCAGGGCGTCGGTGGGCACCCGGACGCTGTCGAACGCGACGTCGGAGGTGGTCGATCCCTCCTGGCCCATCTTGGCGTCCTTCGGGCCGACGGTGACGCCGGGCGCGTGCGCGGGGACGAGGAACACGGCGATGCCGGGCGCCCCGGGCGCCGGGTCGGCGTAGCGGGCGAAGACGACGAACAGGCCGGCCGAGGACGCGTTGGTGATGTACTGCTTCTGGCCGTCGATCATCCAGTGGTCGCCGTCGCGGCGGGCCCGGGTGCGCAGGCCGGCGGGGTTCGACCCGGCGCCGGGCTCGGTGAGTGCGAACGAGGCGACGACCTCCCCGGAAGCGATCCGGGCCAGCCATTCCTTCTTCTGCGCGTCGGTGCCGAAGCCGACGAGCACCTGGCCGGCGATGCCGTTGTTGGTGCCGAACATCGAGCGCAGCGACAGCGAGGTGTACCCGAACTCCATCGCGAGCTCGGCGTCCTGGGTCAGGTCCAGGCCGATGCCGCCCCACTCGGACGGGATCGCGTAGCCGAACAGCCCCATCTGCGCCGCCACGGTGCGCAGGTCGTCGGGGATCCGGTCCTCGCGCATGATCTCGTTCTCCCGCGGGACCACCGCGGTCCGGACGAAGTCCCGGACCTGCTCGTGGATGAATCGGAAGTCCTCGGCGGACACCTCGGACATCGACGGCGCTGGCTGGCTCATGCGTCGATCGTCGCCCGCAATCCAGAGCGAGTCCAAGACTAGAATACCGGCTATTGTTGCTCACGGAGCATCAATGAGGGGCGCGAGATGGATGTGCAGAGACTGCGAATCTTTGTCGCAATCGCCGAGGAGCTGCACTTCGGCCGGGCGGCCGAGCGGCTGCACCTTGCGCAGCCCTACCTGAGCCGCTGCGTGCGCGTGCTGGAGGCCGACCTCGGTACGGACGTCTTCCGGCGCACCACGCGCAGGGTCGAGC
The DNA here is from genome assembly GCF_014235185.1 of Pseudonocardia petroleophila. Lineage (NCBI taxonomy): Bacteria > Bacillati > Actinomycetota > Actinomycetes > Pseudonocardiales > Pseudonocardiaceae > Pseudonocardia > Pseudonocardia petroleophila. Next base: position 3,898,543 of record NZ_CP060131.1, read on the forward strand.
TGACGCCGGCCGGTTCGGCGCTGTTGCCGCACGCGCGTGCGCTGCTGGCCCGCACCGACGAGGCGCGCGCGGCGGTGACGGCCGCGCGGGACGGCCGCAGCGGCCGGGTCCGGATCTCCTTCGCCGGGCCGTCGGCCCACGTGGCGGTCGGCCGGCTGGCCCGCGCGGTGCGCGAGCAGCACCCGCTGGTCGACCTCGACCTCCGGCCCGGCCGCTACGGCACCGCGGCCGTGGCCGAGCTGCTCGACGACGAGGCCGATCTGGTGCTGGCCCGGTTCGCCGCACCTCCGGTCGGGGTCGCCAACCGCAGCGTGGCGCGCGACCGGTGCGTCGTCGCCGTGCCCGTCCGGCACCGGCTCGCCGACGCCGCAGAGGTGCGGATCACCGATTTCCGTGACGAGCCGTTCGTCGCCTTCCCCGAGTCGTTCGGGTCGGCCGTGCGCGCGACGCTGGTCGAGCGCTGCCAGGCAGCCGGCTTCGCCCCGCGGTTCGCGCAGCCGGCACCCGATTCATGGACGGCCACGGCGCTCGTATCCGCCGGAGTCGGCCTGCATTTCACGACGGCCAGCGCTGTCGCGCACCTCCCCCTCGACGGCGTCCGCGTACGCGAGATCGCCGATCCGCTGCCCCTGATCGACGTGTACCTCATGTGGCGCCGCGACGACGACTCATCTGTCCTACGGCGGGTCTTGCGGACCTCGGAGGAGATACTTCCCGGACGCTGATGCCGCTACCGAGTGGTCGGTCGATGGGCGCCTTGGAGCTGGATCGCCCAACCAATACAGGACGAACGATGCCGATCCGCTCGTCGCTGCCGACGCCGACCGTGCCCCGGACGTACCGACTTCGACCACGTCGCCGACCCGCCCCCGGCTGGTCAGCGCCGACTCTTCGCTCTCGCGCCCGGTGCTGACCGCTGCGAGCTGCCTAGGCAGACGGTGAACTCGACTTGCCGGCCGGTCGGCCTCGACGTAGCGAACTCGGATCCAGTTTCCGGGTCTCCCAAGCCTCCTGATGTCTGCCGCTGCGAGGATCACGGTCAGTCGCCGGTCGAGATCCGGTAGGTCTGCAGCTTGCGGTACAGCGTTGTCCGCCCGATGCCGAGTGCGGCCGCCGCCTTCGAGCGGTTACCGCCGCAGCGGTGCAGCGCGCTGACGATCGCGTCACGCTCCGCGGTCTCGATCATGCTGAGCCCGCGGGGCGGAGCCTTCTGCATGCGCGGTGGGAGGTCGGCCGAGCTGATGCTGCGGCCGGCGCGGCGGCGCGCCAACTGTTCTACGGTCCGCCGGAGCTCGGCGAGGTTGCCGGGCCACGGCCAGGCCATGAGGGCTTGGAGCGCGTCCGAGGTGAACCGGGTGTCCCGCTGGCCGCGTGGGAGGCCGGCCACGATCTGGGAGACGAGGCGCGGCACCTCGGCGGACATCTCCGGTAGTGAGGGCAGCCGGACCGTCGTGCACAGCGCCGCGACCACGGCCGCGACGTCGTGGTGGGCGGTGTCCAGGTCGACGGTGAGCGCGACCGGCACGCTCGAGTCCTCGATGGCGGTCCTGATGCGGCGCAGGTCCTCGGCTGCCGCGTCGTGGACGTGGTGGAGCACGACGGCGGGCGCGCCGGTATCGGCGAGGGACTTCGGGCACCCGGTCCGGGCGAGGTCGACGACGAGCGGCGGCGAGCCGGTCGCCTCGGCCAACGCCGCCGTGGCCGCGGTGAGCTTCCCGCTGCCCGCGGGGCCGTCGACGGCCAGGACCTCTCGGAAGCCGACCGCGCTCCTGAGCAGGTCGGAGATGTCGGGAACCGGATGCAGAGGCACCGGCGGCGAGGCGCTGCGGCGTGCCCGCCGATGGTCGGCGGACCGGTCGGGTTCGGGGCCACGCGGTGATTCGAGCAGTCGCACGCAGAAGGCCGGGCCGGTCGGCCCGACACCGTCGACGCGCTCCACGAGGGCGTCAGCCCGGCCGCTTGCCAGCCGGACCGCGCGCCGGTGCTTGCCCGCGCGCAGCCCGGACTCCGCAAGGTCGCACCAGAGCAGGGCGTGGGTCTCCGGCGTGATGTGGATGAGCCCGGCGGTGTTGCCGAAAGCCGTGTTCTCGGTGACGACGATGACCGGCTGCCGATCGGTGCGTGTCGCCAGCAGGAAGGCCTGGATCAGGATGCGTTCGTGAGCGCCCAGCATTGCGGTGAGGTTGCCCTCGATCTGTCGCCCGACGTCGGTGGCCATCGCGGTCATCAGCGGGCTGACCTGGTCGGATCGGCAGGCCAGCGCGAACGTGCCCAGCAGTTGCCCCGTGAACGGCTCGAAGATCGGTGTGCCCGCGCAGGTGAGGGGTCCGAGCAGCTCGTTGTAGTGCTCGAAGCCATGCACCAGCAGCGGGCGGCGCTCGCGCGCCACCGTGCCCAAGCCGTTCGTGCCCATCGACAGCTCCGAGAAGTCGAACCCCTCTGCGGCACAGGAGTCGTCGAGAATCCGCAGCTGCTGGGGCTCCCCGGCGCGGCGCATGATGATGCGCCCCTGGTCGTCGCTGAGGAACATCGCCACGCGGGCGTCCCCGAGGTCGTCGCCGAGCCGGTCGAGGACCGGTGCCGCTGCGGTGTGCAGCCGCGGCTGCAGGTCGGTGACATCGGCGAGGTAGGGGACCTCGTGCCGGCCGACCGGTACCTCGGCGCCCACGCAGCGCCGCCAGCTGCGCTCGATGACCGCGCGGACACCGGACTGGGCAACAGGCGTAGCGAGAAGCCCCCGGTCCATGAGCCGCTCGAGGGCATGCCGCATCCGCGCCTGGTCGGGCTGGTTCGAGTGGGTCGGATCAGTGATGGTCGGTTCGCTTGGCAAATGCCGCTCCTCGTCGTCGAGTCGGCGTGATCGGGCACCCGCTCCCGACGGTCCACCCTAGTCGGGCGGATGGCGCCGATCTCGCGGTCGGCGCCATCCGCCCGACTGTGCGGGCAGCAGCCTCAGACGGAGGCCGGCTCGGCGTCGCGACGCATCGCGAAGCCCTCGTACCCGGCGCCTTCGACCTCGGCAAGCTTCTGCCGGTAGGCCCCCATCCCGGCCATGTAGAACATGACGGTGCTCTTCTTGCCGGCCACGTTCTGGCCGAAGATCCACGACTCGACCTTCGGGAACAGGGTCATGTTCGCGATGGTCGCGCAGAGCTCGGTCCACTCGTCCTCGGCCTGGCGCGTCGGCTCCACGGCCGCCACGCCGTCCCGCTCGGCGGTGCCGATCAGGTCGCTGATCCACTCCACCTGCGCCTCGATGCTCGGCGGAAGGTTGGTGAACGGCCCGTTGGGCCCGAGGATCATGAACATGTTCGGGAAGCCGTGCGTGGACACGCCCAGGTAGCTGGTGGGCCCGTCGGTCCAGTACTCGTCGATGTGCTTCCCGTCGCGGCCGCGCAGGTCCATGGCACGGTAGTTGCCGTCGACGGCGTCGAACCCGGTCGCGAAGACGAGGACGTCGAGCTCGTGGACGACCCCGTCGGCCGTGCGGACCCCGGCCGGGGTGATCTCCTCGATCGGGTTCTCCTTGATCGACACCAGCGACACGTTGGCCCGGTTGAAGGTCTCGAAGTAGCCCTCGTTGCACAGCGGGCGCCGGGCGTAGGTGTCGGTCGGGGTGAGCTTGCGGGCGGTCTCCGGGTCGGTCACGGTCTCGGCGATCTTGGACCGGATGAACGCCGCGGCGGCCTCGTTCGCCGCCGGGTCGGTGGCGACGTCGGCGAAGGTGCCGAACATGAACCGGAAGCCGTTGCCCTTGTCCCAGTTCTCCTGGAACACCCGCTGCCGCTCCTCGTCGGAGACGCTCGCGGCCTCGACACCGCTCTCCTGGAAGCCGAAGGCCACCACCGAGTTACGGACCTGCTCCCAGATCGCGTCGAAGTTCTCCTTCGTCTCGGCGACCTCGGACTTCTCGACCGGGCCGTTGCCGGACGGTACGACGTACTGCGGCGAGCGCTGGAAGACCGTCAGCTGGTCGGCGGTCTTGGCGGCCTGGACGATGAACTGGGTGCCGGTGGAACCGGTTCCGATCACCCCGACGCGCTTGCCGGTGATGTCGAGGTCGGCCGGCCAGGCGTTGGTGTGGGTGAGGGTGCCGGCGAAGCGGTCGATGCCGGGGATGGCGGGCATGTTGGTCTTCGCGAGCAGGCCCAGCGCCGTCACCAGGTACCGGCTGGTGAACTCCTCGCCGGTGCTCGTGCGGACCTGCCAGACGTTGCGCGCCTCGTCGAACACCGCGCCCGTGACCTCGGTGTCGAGCTGGATGTCGCGGCGCAGGTCGTAGCGGTCCACGACGTGGTTGAGGTAGCGCTCGATCTCGGGCTGCTCGAGGTAGCGGGTGGTCCAGTCCCACTCCTGCAGCAGGTCCTTGTCGAAGGAGTAGCGGTAGACGAAGCCCTCGGTGTCGGACTTGGCGCCGGGGTAGCGGTTGAAGTACCAGGTGCCGCCGACGCCGCCGCCCTTCTCGAAGGCCCGGACGGTCAGCCCGCGCTCGTTGCGCAGCTTGTGCAGCATGTAGATGCCGCCGAACCCGCTGCCGATCACGATGGCGTCGAAGTCCACGGTCGTCGTGGTGTCACTCATGAGGGTGCTCCTGTCGGTGAGGGAGGTGGGCGGGCGGCGTCAGCCGCGGTACCAGTCGGCGACCGCGGCGATCTCGGCGTCGGCCTCCGGCGCGTTTCCGGCGAGGAACGGGTAGACGTGCTGCATGCCCTCGGCGACGGTCAGGGTGACGTCGACCCCGGCGGCCTCGGCCCGCTCGGCGAGCCGGGTGGCGTTGTCCAGCAGAGACTCCGCTCCGCCCGCGTTGATGTAGAGACGGGGGAAGCCGGTGAAGTCGGCGTAGAGGGGGTTGGCCAGCGGTGTGGACGCGGGGACGGCGCCGCCCGCGAGCACGCCGGCGATCATGCCTTCGAGCAGCGGCACGGTGATGAGGGCGTCGGTGGCGTCGTTGGTCACCAGGGTCTCGCCCTTGTTCTCCATGTCCAGCCACGGGGAGAACGCGATCACCCGGCCGGGCAGCGGCTTGCCCTGCTCGCGCAGCGCCAGCGCGATCGCGACGGCCAGGTTGCCGCCCGCCGAATCGCCGATCGTGGTGATGTCGCCCGGTGCTATGCCGCGCTCGGTCAGCGCGGTGAACGCCGCGACGCCGTCCTCCACCTGCGCCGGGTGCGGGTGCTCCGGGGCGCGGCGATAGTCCAGGACGAACGCCGTGACGCCCAGCGCCTTGGCGACGTGCGCTGCGAGCTTGCGGTGGCTCGACGCCGAGCCGACGGCGAACCCACCGCCGTGCGTATAGAGCAGCACCTGCGAGGCGTCCGCACCGGCGGGCAGAGCCCAGATCCCCGGGACTCCGCCGACGACCTCCTCGCGATAGGTCACGTCTTCCGGCTCGCGGGTGGGCTGGTGCCACTCGTCGAAGATGCTGCGGAACAGCCGCATGGAGAGGTCGGGTGTGGTAGCGATGATGTTCGACCAGTCCGCGTAGAGCGCCCGCAGCGCGTCGGACTCGGGCGAGGTGGACGTCGGCCGAACCGACGGAGCCGCAGTCATGTGGTCCTCCTTGACCTGTGGCGCGAGCTCTCCCGTGCTGGGCCCGGGCTCACGCTGTGCGTTCTGGCTCACACTGTGGCGACCGTCTCGCCGCCGTAGTTGTTCCGATATGGAACGCTCCGCTGCGTCGACCGGAGGGGCGCCGTCACCTGCGCCGGTGACATGACGGCATCATGTAGGCCATCCGCAGCGGTGTAGGTGCCCGGAAGGCACCGCAGGCTCGGCCAGCTGGGGAGGCCGGTCGCGATTGACCGCGGCCAGTCCATCTCACCGTAGGCGGCCATTTACCGCCCCGGTGACGGCCAGTGTTCTCCCCGCTGGCGTCCGCCGAACAGCGACGTGCCGCCAGATATGTCCCCGGTGATCGAGCATCCGATGCCCGCGGCGAGGGTCTGCGGTGAAGCGCGGGCGAGCCCGCTGTGTCCAGCCCCGGGCCGTCGCCCGGTTTGGTCGCCCGTCGAAGGCACCGACAGCGGTTGATCCACGTCGTGGATCGTCAGGCACTGGCCTCGTGCATTGCTCCTTCAGCGTCCGACCGTGCGTCGCTGCCAGGCGGTGGGTGACCCGACCCTGCCCGCCGGCGGTCTCACGAGCGAAGGGCCGAGCCCCCGCCCGATGCCGAGTGAGACCGCTTCAGTTGGTCGTCGCCTGATCGCCATGCCCGTGCGGTCTCACATCGAAGGGACCACTGTCATGACCATAGTTCCGAGCTCGTTCCCGACGATCCCCGCCGGCCTGTTGCGCGTCGGGGACCTCATCCACCACCCTGGCCACCGCGCCGTCGCCTACGTCCTCGTGGCTCGGGTAGCCGTGGTCGACGGCGTGGTGCACCTAATGGTGTACGACGCCGCACACCCCGACGGCATCCCGGCGACCTACCGGCCCGACGAGCGGTTGCTGCTGGCGTGTCGGGACCTGATCGAACCCGCCGACGGACTTCGGGCGTGGACCGACGCGAGCTGGCGGCGCTCGCACCGGCGTGGGGCGGCGATCGCGCTGATGGACCAGATCCGTGCCCGAAGCGTCGGGGTGCCCGCGATCATCGGTGCTGACAACAACGTTGATTCGGAGATCGGTCGGCTACGCGGTCGCGACCCACTGCCGCCCCCGGGTGGTGTCGATCGCTGAGCTGGCCGATCTGTTGGACATGCAGCATTGCAACGGCTCGCTGGTGCTGGACGTCGACCAGCCCGCGGTGCGCGCTGTTCCTACCCTGTTCGTGCAGCTGAAGGACGTCGAGGGCGGTGGCGGGTCGTGGAATGGCGGGGACGTCGTCGCGATCGTGTCCGAGTGGTTTGCCCGGTTGGGGTTCGACCCGGACCGGACGCTCGACCAGCTCGGAGGTCGTGTCGTCACCACCTCCCCGAGCTGCGGCGCGGCCGGCCGCCGCCTTGGCGACGAGGTCGGCCGCCCGAGGTCGAAGCCCGATCACGACGTGCCCGGCGCGGACGGCGGGTTCGCGGTGATCGATCTGGACCGGGTCGCCGAGCTGGTCCGCGCCGCGGGTGTCGAGTGTGTGATCGACACCCTGGGTGGTGGCGTCGCCGTGCTGCTGGCCGGGGCACCGACCGAGGAGCCGGCGTGGGCGTTTCCGTGGGCGGTGCAGGCCGGACCTGGCCGATTCGACTGGGACGAACCGTCGTGGGCCTCGACCCGGGACCTGCGAGTCGGCCCGGACACCGCCGACGGGGACGCCGCGGTACTGGTTCGGGAACTCGGCGCGGTGACTGAGGAGCAGATCGCCGACCTGGTCGTCACCAGTCCATGCGCCTGGGTCGGGCGACGCTGAGCGACCACACGGTGGAGTAACCGGTGACGCCGGTGGGCGGGCGGTCGGACTGACCGCTGGGCGCGCTCGGCCGGTGTTCATCCCCCACTCCGGCCGCGTGTGCCAGCCACGACGGGTACTCCGCCTTCTGGCGGTCCGGGGCGGTGACAGCGGTTCGGACGCTGGAACGCCGTCGGGCACCGGTCGCAGAACACGTGCTGGAGCTGGTCGTGGTCGTGCGCGGTGGTCCGGAAGTCGGCCGACGGCGGTTGGTCGACCCGCCCCATGTCGTGACAGCCCGCGACAGTGGCTCAGCGGCGTGCTGGCAAACCTGGGCGTGCGGACCGGAACCTGATCAGGTCGAGACGGCGTCGACTGTGGACCATTCGCCGTTCCCGCACCGCGGGCCAGGTGCGGGCGCCGTCTGGGTCGATGTCGGGAAGAAGCGCGCGTAGCCGTTGCCGCCCAGGTACAGCGCGGCGAGCAACCTCACGACCGAGTCGTGAGTAGGCGGGGTCGACGGTGGTGACCCGAGCTGCGGGTTGATCGCGGTGCCGTACTGGGTCATCTGGGGTCGGAGGCGCCTGGGTGCGTAGCGCCGCACTCTGGCATCGCCGGCCACGGCCCTGGCCGATGAACCCGGCCGTCGCCATCGGGGTGAACCGTCGCACTGCCGACCCGGGCCGGTCACCGCTGGCTGCCGCCGGTCCACCCCGAGTGGCGCAGCCGGAATCCCCGCCCGCCGCGGACGGCGCTGCCCGGGGCGAGTGCGCCCCGCACCGGGGCGCCCGAACCGCTGGAGCCACGCTCCGGCCAACCCTTCCAGGAGCCAGCCGTGACCCTCACCGCCAACCCCGGAGACACCGTCTCCACCATCACGCGACCCGACGAGCGACCGCACGCTGCCGTCCCCACCGCCGATACCGCCGCCGCTACCGGTTCCGAGACCGATGACGCGCCACCGCGTGCGGACGTCGATGCGACCACCGGCCATGACAGTGAGCCGGTGGGCGAGCTGCTTCGTGTCGATCCGCGCACTCTGGTGATCGGCGCAAACGTGCGCCGCGACGTGGTGCTGGACCGCCCGTTCCTGCGCTCGATCTCCGACCGCGGTGTCCGGGAACCGATCATCGTCCGCCGCGACGACCACGGCGTGCTGGTGGTGCGCAAGGGTAAGCGCCGCACTCTGGCCGCGGTCGAGACCGGCCGCCCCACTGTCCCGGTGTTTGGTCGAGTCCGGCCGGCCCGGCGAGGACCCGGACGCCGAGGACCGGGGCGAGGTGATCGACCGGATCGTCGATCAGCTCGAGGAGAACCAGCATCGCGCCGCCACCCACGAGGCCGACGAGGTCCGGGCGCACCAGCAGTTGCTCGACCTCGGGTTGACCGCGGGTCAGATCGCGCGGCGCACCCACGTCCCGAACGCCCGGGTGAAGCAGACCACCGCGGTCGCGCGCAGCGAGCTCGCCGCGGCGATGGAGCGCTACGACCTCACCCTGGACCAGGTCGCGGTCATCGCCGAGTTCGACGGCCCGGACGGCCCGGACGTCGAAGCGGTGAAAGCGCTCACCGTGACCGCGGCCAAGGAGCCTGCCCAGTTCGCGCACGTCGCGCAGCGGCTTCGCGATCAGCGCGCCGACGCCCGCCAGGTCGCCGACACCGTCGCCGAGCTGACCAACCAGGCCGTGCGGGTCCTCGACCCGGAGGACACCGGCAGCGCGGCGCAGCTCAGCGGGCTGCGGCTTGACGCGCAGACCCCCAGCGGGACCGAGCTCGACCCCACCACGCACGGCGGGTGCCCCGGCCATGCGGCAACCGTCGAGGTACACCGCGGCTGGGACCGCCAGCCCCAGGTCAAGGTCGTCCACTGGTGCACCGCACCCGACGAGCACGGCCACGTCGCCCGTTGGGGCCGTGTCGCGCCGACCGACGACGGCGACGGCGGGGGCGACGGCGAGGGCGCACGCGAGCTCGCCCATGCCGCCGAGCAGGCCAAGAGCGAACGGCGCCGGGTCATCGCGAACAATCGGGACTGGGCCTCCGCCACGTCCGTACGCCGTGACTGGATGCGCGGGTTTCTCGCCCGCCGTGCCGCTCCGCGCGACGCCTTGCCCTACATCGCGACGACTCTCGCCCGTGGCGGGCACGATCTGCACCGAGCGATGGAATCGGGCCACCCCACAGCGTGCGAGCTGCTTGGCCTCACCCCGACCGGGAGCGTCTATGCCGGGAGTCCGAACCCGATCGAGGCCCTCACAGCGACAGCAACCTTGTCGAGGGCCACACAGCTGATCCTCGCGGTACTGCTCGGGGCAGCCGAGGATGCCACCAGCTGCCAGACCTGGCGCAACCCGACCCGGGACAACCGCGCCTACTTCACCGCGCTGCGGGACTGGGGCTACCCCCTATCCCCGGTCGAACAACTCGTCCTCACCGACAACGACGCCACGCCATCCCAGCCGGCCGACACCTCCACCACCGGCGGGGCCGCTCGCGACGCTGAGGACAGCGTCGATGAGCGCGCGGTCCTCGACGCCGTCACCGACGACGTCATGTCGGCCGCCGAGGAGACAACCTCCACCTGACGTAGGACCGGGTGGGGCCGCCGAGACGGCCCCACCCGGTTCTTCACCGAGAGGAGGACCGGCCATGTCCCGGGACTGCTTCACCCCCTACGACTGGAGCCGCAGCTACCTGCTGCCCGCCGACGTGGCCAGCAACATCGAGCTGCGCGGCAGCGTCGGCATGCTCGGCGCCCACAACGCCGCTCGTGGCCTGCTCGTCGAGGTCTGCCGGCACACTGGCGCCCACCCAGCTGGCCTGCACTACGCAGAGACCGTGCTGGGCGACGGCGCGATCATCGTCGTCGACGTCACCGCAACCGCGCACCGACCAACGGCGAAGCACTCTGTGTGAAGACTTGCACCCGGCACCGCCGCCACGAAGACGCTCGCAACGGCGATTGGTCGGTCAGCGTCGACGGTGTGGCGTATCCCGGGGAGGACCGGAGGCGTCCGCCGTCCCCACCGATGCAGGGCTGGATCGTGCACCGGCTGGTGCGTCGTCCGACGTCGGGCTGATTGCGCCGCGGCTGGAGCGCGTCGCCTGTGCACCGACCGCGTGCCGTCGGGACGATCTTGTTCGCGGGTGGCGTCCTGGGAGCGCGGCGTGGGCAGGAGACGCCCGAAGGTCAGCACACCGCGGGCGGGGCGAGCGGCGATGAACCCGGACCCGGTCCGACCGGGTGGGACAGGCCTCGGTGCGCTCGGACGCCTGGCGGCGTTCCCACCCGCTCGGACGAGCCCGGAACCCCCGCCGTCCCTACCGGGACCCCACCCGCGCCGCGCTGAGGCCAGGGCCGCGTCACCCACCACCACCACCGAGCACCAGGGAGCAACCGTCATGAACAAGATCACCGTCCACGGCAACCTCACCGGCAAGCCCGAACTGCGGCACTCCCGGTCCGGGGTCCCGGTGGCCACATTCACCATCGCGGCGAACCGGCGCCGCCTCAACCGGCAGACCGGGAACTGGGTGGACCTGCCGGCGGTGTTCCACCGGGTCGTGTGTTTCAACGCCCTGGCCGAGAACGTCGCCGGGAGCCTGGACAAGGGCACCCCGGTCGCGGTCACCGGCGAGTTCGCCGACGACAGCTACAAGCGCGAGGACGGCACCTCCATCCGCCGGATCCAGATCGAGGCCGCCGACGTCGCCGCGAGCCTGCGCTACGCCACCGCCACGCTCACCAAGAACCCGCGAAACGGCGCCACCGCGCAGCCTTCCGAGGAGCCCGACCGCGCCACGGACGTTGCCGAGGACGGCGCCGAGGCGGCTGAGCGGCCCGCACTGAGCGTCGTGGGAGCCGACTGAGTCGGCTACACGGCGGGCCCGGACCACAGCGGTCCGGGCCCGCCGCACTGCCGGAGAAGCGCTACCACGGTGGGCGTCCTCGCGTCGGTGTCGCACCGTGCCCGCGAACCCGGACCACGCGCCAAGCCGCTACCCGAGCACCCACACCCGGACACGATGCGGCGCGCGGCCCGGAACCACGGGCCGTCCCGGTGCTCCGACGCGAGGAGAACATCGTGAACGACGTCCCGCACCACCCATCCGCTGCGCCGACGCCCGCCCCGGGCCGGCTCGGCGCCGCAGCCGCACGCGCCGCTCGGAAGGGCTGGCGGGTGTTCCCCGCCGTTCCCCGTGGCAAGGCGCCGGCGATCGCCGACTGGCAGAACGCTGCGACGACCGACCTCGACCAGATCACCGCATGGTGGCGGGCGATGCCGTGGAACGTGGCCGTCAGTGCGGGAAGATCCGGACTTCTCGTCATCGACCTCGACGTCCGGCGTAGCGCCGCCGCAGCGCCGCGGGGGGCCAGCACGCGGGACGGGTACGCCATGCTGCGTCGGCTCGCCGCCGCTGCCGGCGAGCCGCCGCCCACCGACACCTACACGGTCGCGACGCCGGGCGGGCTGCACCTGTACTTCCGCCAGCCCGACGGCGTACAACTGCGCAACACCCAGAGTGTTCTCGGGGCCAATGTGGACAGCCGCGGCCTTGGCGGATACGTCATCGCGGCCGGCTCCGTCCGCGCCGTAGGCATCTACCGGGTCGTCAGATCCCGCCCGGTCGCAGAGCTTCCGAACTGGGTGATCGCGGCGCTCACCCCAGCGCCGACACCCGCCCCACCGACGCGTGGCCACCCGTCGATGACACCGCTGCTCAACGGCAGGGCCGAGGCCTACCTGCGTGCGGTCGTCGACGGCGAATGCGCCGCCGTCGCGGCGGCGACCGTCGGACACCGCCACCGGACACTGCTCCGCGCGGCGCGCAGGCTCGGGCACTGGGTCGGTGGATCGGCCCTCAGCGCGACCGCTGCCCGCCTCGCATTGACCGATGCGGCCAAGAGCTATGTCGGCGTCGAGGGCTACACCGCCGCGCAGGTCGCTCGCGACATCCGCGACGGGCTCGCCTACGGTGCGGGGTCCCCTCGAATCTTCGCCGATGTCGAGAACCGGACATAGCTCCGGACGTCGCGGTCGGGCCGAAGGTAGGGATGCGGCCCGGGTCGGCCGCAGCGATGGGTCGGGCCTCCGGTGCTCGGCTCAGGTGGATCGCCCGGAGGTCAGCACACCGGGGCGGGGGCGAGCGGCGATGAACCCGGCCCACCCATCCCGGTGAGATCGCGTGCGGATCCGACATCGGCCGCCGGTCGGGAGGGCGATCACACCGGGATGAGCGAGCCGGAACCCCCGCCGTCCCTGCGGGACCCCCGCCCCGGCGTGCTGAAGCTGCGCCGCGTTCCCCCAACGCCGAGCACCGGAGACCCTCATGACCATCACCGCTACCACCGAGATCACCGAGTTCGACACCCGCGCAACCCGCCTCGCGGTCCTCGAAGCCCAGGTCTGCGAGGCCCGCGACGATATCCGCGTCGCCCGCCTCTGCGACGACCTGTCCCTCGCGTTCGACGCGCTCGAGTCCCTGGCCACGCTGATGCAGCACACCCTGCAGGAGCTCGCGCACCTCGGCGTCGAGACCAACCCGCGCTGACCACCCCGGGCACGTGGCCCGCCCGGAGTCTGGGCGGGCGGTGACGGTCGTGGCGACTGGGCTGCGTCCGGGCAGGGTGTGGTCTCGAAAAGGATGGACCGCATGCATCCGGGACCCTTATCCCCTGCCGCCCCGCAGAACCGCGAAGCGGGAGAGCAGGCGGGCCGGGTGACGTTCGTGCGGCGGGTCGACGAGGCGCCACTGGGACAGCTGGCTACTTCAGCCGGTCGCGGTTCGGTTTGCGACATGGTCGCGATCCTGACCTGACATCGGTCGCACTCACCTCGCTCACGACGGTCACAGGCAGTGCAGTGCACGGTGTCTCGGCATCATGGGGCGGTCCGAGCCGGGCGAGTGATGATCACCCTAGTCCGCCGGCCGCCAGGCTGCCCAGCAGCCGAATGGGACGCCCGTGCGGACTATCCGCCGTGGCGAGCAGATTAACAATCTGGCCAACGCCTGGATGGACAGGCACATGCGGGGTGGCTTTTGCCTGCTCAGGTACCATAATAGAACGTATGTTCGAGTATGTCGCTCGGTCGTGGGCCCGGGAGCGGGTACTGACCGCGGTCGGTGACGGCCCTACGCTGCCCAACGTGGGTACCTGGTGGAGCGATGACGAGCGTGCGGCGCTTGTCGCGCTGCTGCGCACTCGGCCCGGCGGGATGAAGTGGCCGCAGATCGTGGCCGAGGTCGACGCCCGCTCCAGCGCGCTCGCGCTCTGGAACGAGTACAACCCCGCCGACCTGTTCAGCGATTCCGCAGCGCCTGGGCTGCTCCAGGCACGCGCGGATATCGACGAGTGGCGGGCCGCCGACCTCGGGTTTCTGACGTTCCTGGACGCCGACTACCCGGCGCAGCTCCGCGAGATCCACGACCTGCCGCCGGTATTGTTCCACCGGGGCAGGCTCCTCGACGACGAGATCGCCGTATCCGTGGTCGGGTCCCGGGAGGCGTCCCGGCAGGGGCTCGACGCCGCGCGTGCGATCGCGACGGGCCTGGTGGAGCGCGGCATCACCGTGGTCGGCGGGCTTGCGGCCGGAATCGACACGGCCGGTCACATGGCTGCGCTGGAGGCGGGCGGGCGCACTGTTGCGGTGATCGGCACTGGGATCCGGAAGTACTACCCGGCGGACAACCGCGAGTTGCAGGATCAGATCGCCGACTCTGGGCTGCTGCTCTCGCAGTTTTGGCCGGAGGCGCCCCCGACGAAGCAGACCTTCCCGATGCGTAACACCGTGATGTCCGGGTTTGGCCGCGCGACGATCATCGTCGAGGCGGGGGAGCACAGCGGCGCCCGAATCCAAGCCCGTCGAGCGGTCGCCCACGCCCGCCCAGTGATCCTCACCGAGATGGTGGTGCGGGTGAACAAGTGGGCACAGGCGCTGCTTGACCGCCCCGGTGTCCATGTCGCGACCAGCACCGCCGAGGTGATGTCGATCGTGGAGAAGGTGACGGCGCGACCGTCGGACATGCTGTCGTTGCTGCGGGTCGCTGCCGGGTGACAAGCAGTCTCGCCGAGTTCTCGGAGCAGGCGCGGGCGTATCTGTTTTCGCAGGTCGGTGACTGTTTTACCAACACATCGCGCGGACCTGGCCGCTGCTTGGTGTGCACGGGGCCAACCGGCATCGCCGAGGTGCAGCTGTGCGGGCAGTGCTCACGGCAGCGAGCCGAGTTCGGCGTGGGGCTCGCCGATCTGGTGGTGCCGCTCGCCTACGTGCGCGGGTGGATGACACCGCAGCACCAGTCCGAGCACCTGGTGCGCCGCTACAAGTCGCCGGTGCAGCCGTCGCGATGGTGCGCTGAACTCCTCCAGTTCATGATCCACGCGGCGTCCGCTATCCACGGGCCGTGCATCGCGGCGGCGGCCGGTAGCTGGTGGCAGGTGATGACAATCGTGCCGTCGGCGACGCGGCTGGGTGCCGACCATCCCGTGGTCGGCCTGGCGCAGCAGGTGTTCGAGCACGGCAACAACGTCGACCGCGTGCTGCTGACGCCCACAGAGCACATTGCGTCCACGGACCGCCACCCACGCCGGGACATGTTCACCCTGTCGCCAGAGGTCGCAGCGAGGGTGCGCGGCAGACACGTCCTGGTCATCGATGACACCTACGTCTCCGGCTCCAGATCGCAGTCGGCTGCCCTGACGCTCAAGACGGCCGGTGCACAGCGGGTGACCGTGCTGTGTGTCGCCCGGTGGTTGAGCTACCGATGGGACGACCACTGGCGCCTCATCGAGAGCGTCCTGGCGCCGTACGACGCACTGATCCGCCCGGTAGGTTCAGGCCCCTGTCTCGCGCCGCGTTGATCGGCGATCACCTTGCGGCTACGGAGTGCACCACGCACGGTCCTCCGCTCGTCGTCCCCGGAGCGCACGAGCGTGCCGTCGTTCCCCTGGCGTCAGAGGCTTGGCGGACGCGCGGGCTGAGCCTCGGGAGCAGATCAGCGATACGAAGTACAGCTTGGAAGTACAGCTACGCCAGCCGCCGCAGGCATCTTCTGCCAACCTCATCGTGCCCTCTGACCTGCGCAGATGCTCTCCGCAACCTCGCCGCCCGCAGTTCACACCGAAGAGGTCACTGGTTCGATCCCAGTATCGCCCACCAGCACAAACGCCCCTCACCGCATCGCGGTGGGGGGCGTTTGACACAGGTTCTGACAACAACGCGTGCGCTACTCGTCAGTCGCCGCCTGGCACGGACTGCTCAACGGCTCTGGAAACGGTGTCGGTCAGCGCTTCCTCCATGAGTTCGAGCGCCTCGACGACCGAGCTGTCGAACACCTCGCTGTAGATGCCCAGGGTCACGTTGATGTTGGCGTGACCGAGGATCATCTGTGCGTCGCGGGCTGGTACACCGAGGTCCTTCAGCAGCGTGGCTGCGGTTCGTCGCAGGTCATGGAAGACAATCCTCGGTAGAGCCTCGGCGGCCACGATCCGGTCGAAGGACCGCGACAGGTTGCGCGGCTCGATCGGCCGGCCGCTGCGGGTGGTGAATACATACCCCGACTCCTCCCAATCCTCGCCCGCATCCATCCTCTGGTCCCGCTGCTTGGCGGCCTGGGCGAGGAGTGATGCCCTGGCCATCGCGACGAGGGGGAGCGTTCTGGTTCCCGAGCGGGTCTTGGTCGGCCCCCTCACCAGGCCACCCCCGACCCGGATGAGGGTCGCCTCAACGCGGAGCCGTCCAGCGGCGAAGTCGACGTTCTCCCAGTGCAGTGCGGCTATCTCACCTCGCCGCAAGCCGTAGATCATCGCGAGGACGAAGACTACGTAGGCGCCGTCGCCCCGGGCGGCGTTGAGGAACCGGCGCGCCTGTGATGCGGTCCACGCCGTGCGGCGGTCTCGGTGTTCCTCCGGCAGCGTCGTCAGCTGGGCGACGTTGCGGGTGACGAGCTCCTCTCTCGTCGCGCGGCCGAGCGCGGAGCTCAGTACTTCGCGCATCATGCGGAGCTTCGGAACTGAGTCGCCCATCGCCCGCCGGCGGTTGAGGAACTCCTGCACGTGCCGGACGGACAGCGTGGCGAGCTTCTGTCGGCCGAGTCCCGGTCGCAGGTAGATCTCGATCGTGGATCGGTACTTCGCCATCGTGGTCGGGCGGAGCTTGGGCTCGGCTACTTCCTTCAGCCAGTAGTCGAGGTACTCGGACACGGTGGGTGTGCGCGTCGGGATGATTCCGCCGGCGTTCACGCGCTGGGTGAGCTCGGCGAGCTTCTGGGCGACATCGGTCCGGGTCTTGCCGTAGATCCATTTCCGTCCCCGGCTCCCGTCAGGGCGAGTGACGTACGCCGCTGCTACGTAGCGACCATCTGCTCTCTTGGCAATGGTCCCCTCGCCGTTTCCTCGCTTGCGTCCTCGTCCGCGGTGCGGGGCATCGGGGGAGTTCATGTGGCCTGGCTTCCGAGGTGCTCCAGGAAGCGTTCGAAGTCCTGGGCCCGCACCCGATGGCAACGACCCAGATGGACGCTGGGCAGGTCACCGGCCCAGATCAGTTGGTAGACCGTCCATCGGGAGACCTGGAGCCGCTCAGCGACCTGGTCGAGAGTGAGGAGATCCGCTGCAGGCATATGGGTGCCTCCGTAGGTCAGGCACTGCACGAGTGCCGCCGCCGTCGAGAGTTGACGTGCGTCGACGGTCCTGAGCGGTGTGGCTGCCTCGTGTCTCCGCCGTGGCTGACCAGCTCGGCGTGCCGGTCCGATGACCTCGAACGTCTCCATCCCGTGGTCCGCATCCACTGGACTCGCCCACAGCTGCGGACTGATGAGGTTGTTCACCGCGGGTCGGACTCGGGTGTGCCGAGGCCATGACCGCTGGTTGGGTAGAGCTGCCGGTCGAAGCGTTGCGGTTGCTCGACACCGTTGCTGAACCACGCCACGGGATGGCGGGTGCCGAGCTGTCCGACCACGAATCGTGTCACCGACGCGGACAGGATGCGGTGGTCTCGTGATCGGTCTGCGGCGTAGCTGCAGGCGCGGTGCTGATCGGTGAAGACGATCTCTACCGCACCCACCTCATCGGGCCGTGTCACGTGAACGGTGAACACGGTGCACGTCGTGCTGTCGTTGGTGTTGCCCATCCGTCCAGCCTTTCGGGCGACCGAATGGCCAAACAGGTCTACTGCGCTTATGGGGACAACTTCGGCCGCGGACGAGATGCCCTCGGACGATATGAGCGGTCTGTCCGAGGACCAGCTGCTCGACGCGGTGAAGCGTTCGGAGGAGGTCCGCCGTGCCGGTCGGCAGCGGACGGGGCGTCTCCTGGCTGAGTTGCATCGGCGGGGGCGGTTGTCATGGCCGGCGATCGCGCGCGTCACGGGGATCCGGCAGACGACGGCGTACGACCTCGCTCAGCCGTTCCTCACTTCGGACAGCGGGGACGAGGGTTCTCCGCGCTGAACCGGCCGATCGCCAGCCGGTGATGGCTGCGCCGGTCGGGGTGGAGCTGCCGACTCTGCCCGACGTCGCATCGCGTCGGCGAAGGCCGGCGGCCCGTCCGATGCGAGTGAGATCGCCCTCGAACCGACCTGAGGCGGGGTCTTCGGGGCGATCCCACCGTCGATCGGCCGAGCCGCCGGGGCCCTTCGCACGCGCTGCGGCGCCGGGCTGCCCGAGCCGCGCCCCACCGCCACCGGCGGGGCCATCCGGGCGACGTTCTCGGGTGTCCAGCCACAACGCGGAGTCATCATGACCCAGTCCGACACGTTCCTGACCACCCGCAACGCGACGGTCGCCGACCTTGCCCGGCTGCTGCAGGTCCAACACGCCGGCAAGCTTGACGTCGTCGCCCCGGCCTGGAGCCTGATCGCCGAGCGCGGCGACCTTCGGCTAATCGGCGTCGGCGAGCCCAGCCTCACTCCGGACGGCGTGACCGTCGGGGAGACGCGGCTGCGCCCGACCGCTCTCGCGGACGCGGCGATCGCCGACAAGCTCGGCATCCCGGGCACCTACCTGCGACGGCTGCGGGCCGAGCAGATCGGCCTGTACGACGCGAACGTCAACACCTGGCTGGCCGATGACCCGGACCGCCGGTTCCTGGTCCGCGGCCTGCGTGACCCGGCCAGCGGGACCGGGGTCGTCCGCGCTCTGCTGTCGGACTCCTACCGGGTCGTGGACAACCTCGACGTCCTGATGGCGGTGCTGGAGGGCATCCGCACCGCCGGCGTCGAGGTCGACATCGCGCGGTGCGACCTGACCGAGCGCCGCATGTACGTGAAGGTCCGGGCTCCGCAGATCGCCGAGTACGCCCCGGACCTGCTGGCCGGGTACCGCAGCCCGTTCACCGGGGCCCGTGGCGCGGACAACCCGACGGTGTTCGCGGGGTTCGTGGTGTCGAACTCCGAGACCGGGCACGGGTCGTTCTCGCTGACCCCGCAGCTCACGGTGCAGGTCTGCGACAACGGGATGACCATCTCCAAGGACGCGATGCGCGAGGTCCACCTCGGGGCGCGGATGTCCGACGGGGTGATCCGGTGGGCGGCCGACACCCAGGGTGCGTTGCTGGACCTGGTGGTCAAGCAGGCGCGGGACGCGGTCGCGACGTTCCTCGACCACGGCTACGTCCGGGCCGCGCTCGCCGAGATCACCCGGCAGGCCGGGATCGCGATCAGCGACCCGCAGGCCACCCTCGACCACGTCGGGAAGGCGCTGCGGTTCACCGCCGAGCAGCAGGCCACCATCCTCGCCCACTTCATCCAGGGCGCGGATGTCACCAGTGGGGGAGTGCTGCACGCGGTCACCTCGGCCGCGCAGACCATCGACGACGCCGACGTCGCTCACGACCTGGAGCGGTGCGGGGTGAAGGCGATGGCGCTGGCCGCCGCCCACGCGGCCTGAGGCGCGGTCGGGGTCGGTCCGGCGCTCTGCCGGGCCGGCCCCGATGGTGGCGACATGGGTAGTGGCGACGTCACCCAGGGCGAATCACCCGTACGCGGTTCGAACATGCGTTCGCTCTCGCGGTAGCGTCGGGCCTCGCGGTGGCCGGGCGTCGGGGAAGGGCGCATCGGCCGCCGCGATCTCGCGAGCACAGGGGAGGACCCACCGTGTCGGCCAACATGACACCGTCGGAGCGTCGCGGCGCGTACAACCGGGCCAACGCGCGTGCGATCGCCGAGACCGCGCAGATCCTGCGCACGGTGGCCCAGCACGACTCACACACCGACCCGTTCCGGGGCGATCTGGGCAAGGCTCAGGCGTCCGTGCTCGACGCGGTGAGTCGCCACGTCGCTACCCTGCCCCGCGAGATCACCACCGAGGCTCTCGCGGTGGTGACCGCGGTCGACCGGCTGACCGGGAACCGCCGCACGACAGGCAGCTGACCCGGCGATAGGCCGCGGTCAGCCGGTCAGGTGTCGGGTGAACCACCGGGTGAGGATCTCGTCGACCGCTCGGGCGGTGGGCCGCTGCGGGGCCGGTTCCAGGCCCGGTTCGTCGGCCAGCGGATGCGCCAGGCCACGCACGGTCACCAGCTCGACCGTGCTCGGGTCGGTGTAGCGCCTGCGCAGGGCCTCGACCAGGTCGGTGGCGTCCATGCGCAGGTCCGGGTGGTCCTGCTCGCCACTGACGAGCAGCAGCGGTGGGCGGGTGGTGAGGTCCCCGGTCCGGGCGACGAAGTCCATGTCGTCGGCCACCCGGCGCGCCTGCGGGGTCCAGCGGTACGGGTGCCCGGCGAGGTCGTCGGTGAGCCCGACGACCGACCGCAGCCGCACCGCCGGGTTGACCAGCGCGACCGATCTGATCGGGATCTCCGTCGTGGTCAGCACCTGCAGCGCCACGGCGGCGCCGAGGGAGGCGCCCAGCACGCTGATCGGCCCGTCGTCGACGGCCAGCTGATCGCGCAGCGCGTCGAGCGCTGCGGGGAACTCAGCCGCGGCCTGCCGGGTGAGCGGGGCCAGGAACGACAAGAGCGCGTCCTCGCGGGCAGCGCGATGATCGCGTCGACGCGGCCGTCGACCATCCGGGCCCCGCACATCGGCATGCCCAGGTGCACCCGCCAGGCCGGCACCCCGGTCATCGGCAGGGCGGCGGCGAACGCAGTGTCGGTCCGTGGTGCGTCGAGCATGTGCCAGGTCACGAGCAACGGCGCGGGATCGTCGCTCGGCCCCGCTGGTGGGAGCGCGGTGAACGGCACGCCGGCCGCGGTGCCGGTGATCGTGGTCATGGGTCCCCCTCGGGCGTGCGGCTCGCCACCGTAGGGGGGCTCGCCGGCGCGATGTCCTGCTTTCGCCGTGAGCCGAACCGGCCGTCGACGGCGCGTGGCCGGGCGTCAGCGTCCTGCGCGTCGGGGGGACGTGGACTGCGGCAGACCCCGGGGGTGCGGGGCGGGCACTCTGGCAGCGCCGCCCGGGCGGGGCGATGAACCCGCTTGCTGCCGTCCGGGTGAACCGGCCTTAGGAGCTCCCGCGAGAGGTATGTGCCGGCGACGTGCCGGTCCACACCGGCCGACGCAAGCAGAACCCCCGCCCCGCCCGGTCGCCGCTGCCCTGGTCGAGTGCGCCCCGCATCCGCCGGGCACCTGCAGCGCCGAGCCCGCTCGGCCCTTCCGAGGAGCACCTCGTGACGATCACCGACACCCGACCGACCACACCCGACAACGACCCGGACCACACGCCCGCACCCGAGGCGAGCACCGACACGTGGGGCGAACTGCTCGTCGTCGATCCCACCACGTTGGTGATCGGCGCCAACGTGCGCCGGGAGGTCGCGCTGGACAAGCCGTTCCTGCGCTCGATCGCCGACCGTGGCGTGCGGGAGCCGATCACCGTCCGCCGCCGCACAGACGGCGGGCTGGTGGTGCGCAAGGGCAAGCGCCGCACCCTGGCCGCGGTCGAGACCGGACGCCCGAGCGTCCCGGTCCTCGTCGAACCCGGCGCCCCCGACGACGACACCGACACAGCCGGGACGGAGGAGTCGATCGAGCGGATCGTCGATCAGCTCGAGGAGAACCACCACCGCACCAGCACCAGCGAGGCCGACGAGGTGCGCGCCCATCAGCAGCTGCTCGACCTCGGACTGACCGCCGGGCAGATCGCCCGACGCACCCACGTCCCGACCGCGCGGGTGAAGGCCACCGCCGCGGTCGCGCGCAGCGAGCTCGCCGCCGCGGTCCTGGACCGCTACGAGGTGACGCTGGACCAGGTCGCGGTGATCGCGGAGTTCGACGACGGCACCGACGCCGGGGTCGAGGCGGCCAAGGTCCTGACGGTGACCGCGGCCAAGGAACCCACTCAGTTCGAGCACGTCGCGCAGCGACTGCGCGACGACCGCACCGACGCCGCCCTGGTCGCCGAACAGGTCGCCGAGCTCACCACCGCCGGGGTCCCGATCCTCGACCCGGACGCCACCGGCACGGCGGCACAGATCAGCGGACTGCGGGCGAACACGGACCTGCCCAGCGGCACCGAACTCACCGCCGAGCAGCACGCCCTCTGCCCGGGCCACGCCGCGCAGGTGGAGATCCGCCGCGGCTGGGACCGCCAGCCCCAGGTCCGGGTCACCCACTGGTGCACCGACCCCGACACCCACGGCCACATCGCCCGCTGGGACCAGGCGACCGCCCACACCAGCGGGCCCCGGACGGGGGCGATGAGCGAGGAGGAGAAGGCGCAGCGACGGCTGGTCATCGCGAACAAGCGGGAATGGGACTCCGCGACCACGGTCCGCCGCGACTGGCTGCGCGGCTTCCTCACCCGCCGCACCGCACCCAAGGACGCGGTGACCTACCTCGCGGTCACGCTCGCCCGAGGCGGGCACGACCTGCGCCGGGCGATGGAGTCCGGCCACCCCAGCGCCTGCGAACTGCTCGGGATGACCCCGGTCGGCAACGTCTACACCGGCCGGGCGAACCCGATCACCGACGCCGCAGCCACAGCAGCCACCCCGCGGGCGACGATGCTGGCGTTGGCGGTGCTGCTCGGGGCGGCCGAGGACGCCACCGACCGGCAGACCTGGCGCAACCCGACCATGGACCACCGGGCCTACCTCACCGCCCTGAGCCGGTGGGGCTACCCGCTCTCGACGGTCGAACAGCTCGTCCTCGCTGCCCCCGAGGGCCCGGACCCCGACGCAGCCGTCAACCCCGCATCGGGTGCTGACGATGACTCCGCCGAAGGCGACGAACTCACCGAGCCGGAGACGCTGACGACCGACTGACAGCAGACCTGGTGGGCCGCTCCCCGGGGCGGCCCACCAGGCACGCCAGCCGTCATCACGAGGCGACGCTCGCAAGGTCACGGCCCGGGTCGAATGCGCAAGCCTTACCAGCGATGCCGCGATGAGCACGTGCATCACCGCCTCCGGGGCCTGGTGCTCGCCAGGAGACGCCCGAAGGTCAGCACAACGTGGGCGGGGCGAGCGGCGATGAACGCGGGCCCGGTCCGATCGGGTGGGACGGGCCTCGCTGCGCTCGGACGCCTGGCGGCGTTCCCACCCGCTCGGACGAGCCCGCAACCCCCGCCGTCCCTGCGGGACCCCACCCGCGCCGCGCTGAGGCCAGGGCCGCGTCACCCACAACCACCAGCACCTGGAGACCCTGATGAACAAGCTCACCATCCACGGCAACATCACCGCGAAGCCCGAGCTGCGGTTCTCCCGCTCCGGAGTCCCGGTCGCCACCTTCACCGTCGCGACCAACCGCCGCCGGCTCAACCGGCAGACCGGCACCTGGACCGACCTGCCCTCGGTGTTCCACCGGGTCGTCTGCTTCAACGCCCTCGCCGAGAACGTCGCGACCAGCCTGACCAAGGGCGCCACCGTCGCGGTCACCGGCGAGTTCGCCGACGACACGTACACCCGTGAGGACGGCACCACCGTCCGCCGCACCCAGATCGAGGCCGCCGACGTCGCCGCCAGCCTCCGCTACGCCACCGCCACCCTCACCAAGACCCGCCGCACCACCTCGAGCCCGACCGGGCCCGAGGACCGCGACGACGAGACCACACAGCCGCTCGACGCCGAGCGGCCCGAGCTCACCGTAGTCGGCTCGGACTGAGCCGCTTCCGTGGCGGGCCCGTCGGTTCGGGCCCGCCACGGACCCATTCCTGCCGGGTCGGGCGGTGCGGTGGCCTCGCGCCGGGATCGCACCGTTCCACGGGCCCGGGACCACGCGCCAGCCACGCATCGACCACGCCGATCGGCAACGGTGTGGCGCGCGATCCGGACCCGCGGACCTCCCGGTGCCCCCGACGCGAGGAGACCACCGTGCCCCACCACCCACACCCCCACCCTGGACGACTCGGCTCCGCCGCCCGACGCGCGGCCCGACGCGGCTGGCACGTGTTCCCCGTCCACCCCCGCAGCAAGGTCCCCGCCGTCTCGGACTGGGAGAACATCGCTACCACCGACCTCGACCAGATCGCGGCCTGGTGGCAGTCCAAGCCCTTCAACATCGGGATAAGCACCGGCCCCTCCGGGCTCCTCGTCATTGACCTCGACCCCAGCCACGGCGTCCCCGCCCCCGACCGATGGCGCGACGCTCGACACGGAAGCGACGTCCTGACCCGGCTCGCCGCCGACGCCGCCGAGCTGGTCCCCGAGACCTTCACCGTCGCCACCCCCTCCGGAGGGCGACACCTCTACTTCCACCAGCCCCACGGCGCGCGGCTGCGCAACACCCAAGGCGGGTTGGGTTGGCGCATCGACACCCGGGGCCACGGCGGCTACGTCCTCGCCGCAGAATCTCGCGGGCCAGCAGGCCGGCCCTACCGTGCCGTGAACGATCACCCCGTCGCGAACCTACCGGCCTGGCTCACCCAAGCTCTGACACCCAGCTCTCCACCACCGTGTCGAGACATCCGGGACGCAGCCCCGCGCTCGGGCACCGTCGCTCACGCACCTCGAGCGCAGGCCTACCTACGGGCCGTCATCGACGGAGAACGACACGCGGTCACGACGGCCGAGATCGGCCACCGACACGCCGCCCTGCTGCGCGCCGCACGTCGACTCGGCCATTGGGTCGGCAGCGGCACCCTCGATGAAGCAGACGCCCGCGCCGCCCTGACCGAAGCCGCGGCCCGCCACCTCGGTGTCGCCGGCTGCACCGCCCGCCAGATCGACCGCGACATCACCGACGGACTCACCTACGGAGCCCGCCGCCCCCGCTACCTCGACGACATCGCCCACCACCGGCCGAAGACCTGATCAGCAGCACCTCGCGCCCTGATTGCTGCGCCCGTCCACCGGCCCGAATAGCGCGCCGTTGTGGCGCGTCTGCGCATTCCGTGATGCCGGTGACGGGCCTCCGGAGCACGGCGGCGATGGACCGCCCGAAGGTCAGCACACCGGGGCGGGGCGAGCGGCGATGAACCCGAGCCCGACCGATCGGGTGGGACGAGCCTCGCTGCGCTCGGACGCCTGACAGCGTTCCCACCCGATCCGCCGAGCCCGGAACCCCCGCCGGCCCTGCGGGCCCCCACCCCGGCGCGCTGAGGCAAGCCGCGTTCCAGCGACACCGAGCACCGGAGGCCCACATGACCACCACCCAGCCCATCACCGCCGACACCGAGATCACCGAAACCGACACCCGCGCCACCCGACTCCAGGTACTCGAAGCCCAGGTCTGCCAGGTCCGCAACGATCTTGCCTACGCAACCGCCAATGCCGACATCGGCTACGCCCTCAGCGCGACCGAACAGCTGGCAACACTGCTCCAGCACACCCTCCAAGAGCTCGCAGAAATCGCTCGATAGCTGCGCTGGGACCTGGCTCGCTGGCCCGCCGAGTCGCGGGCCAGCGACGATTAAGCTCTGTTCTCGTTGGCTAGTTCCGTGTCAAGCAGGTCTAATGCTGCTGCCCCCAGCGCATATGCCCAGCTCAGAGGATTTTGACGTTCCCATCCATCCGTGGGAATCCGGCCGAATCCGGGCCCGTAGTTACTCAGTTAGTTACCCACTTGTCGATCTTCGAGCGGACCACATCTGCTGTCGACCCGTGGTCGATACGTGGCTGCGGGTGGTCTTCACCAGCCGGACCCTGGCGTGCGGCCAGCGGGGGGCAACCCAGATGGAGCCCGAGGGCACCTGGCCTCAGCGGTACTGCGCTTTCAGCAGCGGCCGGTCGACCTTGTTCGTCGCGGTGCGCGGGATCGCGTCCACGATCTCGATGCGTCGCGGTCGCTGCAGCCCGCGCAGGTTGGGGTTGGACGCGCAGTAGGCCGCAATGGCCTCGGGGGTGACGCCGTCACCGCGCGGGACGACGAGGGCAGTGACCTTCTGGCCCAGCCGCTCGTCCGGTGTTCCGATCACCGTGACCTCGGCGATAAGCGGGCACGCCGCGAGATGGCCCTCGATCATCTGCGGGAAGACGTTCTCGCCGCCCGAGATGATCATCTCGTCGGTGCGGTCGATGTAGTACAGGAACCCGTCCGGGCCCGAGCGGACGAGGTCGCTCGTGCGGAACCACCCGTCCTCGGTGAACTTGGCGGCGTTGACCTCGTCGAGCTGCCAGTAGCCGGGAGTCACCGCGTCTCCGCGGACCCACAGCTCCCCGACGTCGTCGGATCCGACGGGCAGCGGCTCCGTACCGCCCACCGGCACGATGCGGACCTCGGTGATCTGGTCGAGCGGGAGCCCGAGCGACCCCTCGCGGCGCGCCAGTTCGAGCGGCTCAGTGACCGACAGACCGCTCTGCTCCGTCTGACCGTAGATGTTGGCGGCCACGATGCCGGTCGCCTGCGTGAGCGCCTTGAGCCGCGCCTCGGGCAGGGCGCTGCCGCCGATGGCGCAGACCCTGATCGACTCGAGCGGCAGCTCGCGCCCGTCGAGGAAGTTGAGGATGTCGAACATCATCGCGGGAACGAGCGCGGTGATGGTCGGGCGCAGGGACACGGCGTCGTCGAGGTAGTCGCGCACCTGCCAGCGGCGCAGCGTGACCGTTCCCCCGGTCAGCAGCGTGGGCAGCGAGATCAGCTGGAGGCCGCCCACGTGGAACAGCGGGGTGCAGACCAGTGCGTGGTCCTGCGAGGTCATCGACCAGCAGTCGATGATCGCCTCGCACACGGCCGACGTGTTGCGGTGCGTCTGGCGCACGCCCTTCGGCGTCCCGGTCGACCCGCTCGTGTACATGATGAGCGCGTCGTCGCCGTCGCGGCGGGGGGTGATCGCTCCGAACGCCGTGCTCGTGAGGGCGTCGGAGAAGAGGGCGGCGGCACCCGGCACCCCGGCCTCGTCAGGCGCGGCGACGGCCACGATGTGATCGGCGGCGTCGACGCCGTCCAGAGCCTCGCGCAGCCGGGCGACGTCCGACGCCGGCGCGACGAACAGCTTCGTGCCGGAGTCGAGCGTCGCGTGCCTGATCGCCGCGGGCGGGAAGATGTAGTTGAACGGGACGGCGACGCCCCCGGCGTGCCAGATCCCGAGGACGGCCACCAGCCACTCGGGCTGGTTGTGCATGAAGATGCCCACCCGGTCGCCCGCGTGCACACCCTGCTCCCGCAGGTGGCCGGCGAACCGGGCGGCCTGCGCGACCAGCTCGTGGTAGCGGATCTCGTCGCCGCCGAACCGGATCGCCACGTTGTCGGGATGGAGCCGCGCGGCGCGGTGCAGGGCAGTCAGGACGTTCATCCGGCGGCGCGCTCCCTCGTTCGGTCGGCCCGCCATCGGACCGACGACCTCGTGTGTGATGCGCCGACGACGTTAGGGATGCGGGGACCCGCGGGTTGTTGCAGTCCGCGACAGTCGGACGCGCGGTCGGATCACGCGCGGTGGAGCGGATTGCGACACGGCGACGGCGGGGCGGCGCCTAGCGTCGCGACGACCACCGCGCTGCGGTGGTGTGGACCGACGAAGGGAGGCCGGACGATCGTGAGCGCCGGCGACGTGACCTATGCGGTGGAGGACGGGGTCGCCGTCCTGACCCTCGACCGCCCCGATTCCCACAACGCGCTGACCGTCCACATGGTGCAGCGGTTCGCCGAGGCCTCGGCCGCCGCGCAGGCTGACGACTCGGTCCGTGCCGTGGTGGTGACCGGCGCCGGGGAGAAGGCGTTCTGCGCCGGCGGTGACCTGGCCGAACTGATCCCGCGACTGACCGCGGGGGAGGTGGAGATCCTCACTCCCGACCCGGCGAAGCGGTTCCTGTCCGACGTGTTCAAGCCGGTCATCGCCGCGGTCAACGGCATCTGC
Organism: Pseudonocardia petroleophila; assembly: GCF_014235185.1. Taxonomy (NCBI): domain Bacteria; kingdom Bacillati; phylum Actinomycetota; class Actinomycetes; order Pseudonocardiales; family Pseudonocardiaceae; genus Pseudonocardia; species Pseudonocardia petroleophila. The sequence continues at coordinate 3,926,026 of NZ_CP060131.1, forward strand.
GTGGCCGGTGGGCTCGAGCTGATGCTCGGGACGGACCTGCGGATCGCCGCCGACACGGCCGTGTTCGGCCTGCCCGAGGTGCGGTGGGGGCTCATCCCGGGAGGTGGCAGCCACGTCCGGCTCCCCCAGCAGGTCCCGTGGGCCTTCGCCATGCAGCTCCTGCTCACCGGGGACCACGTCCCCGCCGAGCGCGCCCACGCCGCGTGGCTGGTCAACGAGGTCGTACCGCGGGCCGAGGTGCTCGACCGGGCGCTCGCCGTCGCGCAGGGCATCGTCCGCAACGGGCCCCTGGCAGTGCGCACCGCGAAGGAGATCGCTGTGCGCGCCCTGCAGAACGAGCCGCGCTTCGCGCTCGAGGCCGCGCTCAACCAGAGGGTCCTGACGTCCCACGACGCGACGGAGGGCCCGCGCGCCTTCGTCGAGAAGCGCGATCCGCAGTTCCGGGGAGCGTGAGCCTGCTGTCCTACATCGCTACAGCACAGGGGCGCCGCAGCGTCCTACGGTCCGGCCATGGACCTCGACCTGACCGACCAGGTGGCGCTCGTGACCGGTGGTGCGTCCGGCATCGGCGCGGCGTGCGTGCGCGAGCTGGCCGCACTGGGTGCCCGCGTCGTCGTCGCTGACCTGTGCGCGGACGCCGCACGGGCGACGGCCACCGAGATCGGCGAGCGGGCGTACGTGGTCACCGTCGACGTGACCGACGCCGCGTCCGTCGCCGCCATGGTGGACGCCACGGTCGACCGGTACGGGCGGCTCGACATCGCCGTCAACAACGCGGGTGTCGGCATGCCGGTCAAGGCGGCTGTCGGCGAGACCCGGTGGGAGGTGTGGAGGCAGGTCCTCGACGTCAACCTCGACGGCGTCTTCCTCTGCATGCGCGCCGAGCTCGCCGTGATGGCGGGGGCGGGCGCCGGATCGGTCGTGAACGTGGCGTCGGTGATGGGTGCGGTCGCGTCACCCGGAGCCGGCGCTTACGTGGCGTCCAAGCACGCGGTGGCGGGCCTGACCAAGACGGCGGCACTCGACTACGCGGCGCACGGGGTGCGCGTCAACGCGGTCGCGCCGGGCTTCGTCGACACCCCGATGCTCGCCGGCCGCGGCGACGACCACCTCGACCGCATCGCCGCGGCCCACCCGGTGGGCAGGTTGGGGCGCGCCGACGAGATCGCCGCGGTGGTCGCTTTCCTTGCCTCGCCCGCCGCGTCCTTCGTGACGGGCGCCTACATCCCCGTGGACGGCGGCTACCTCGCGCAGTAGGCGCGTGCCGACCACGACGACCACGCCGACCCGGGTTCCAGGAGATCACCATGACCGATCGTTTCCGGCTGCGCAGCGCACTGGTCACCGGAGCGTCCGGCGACATCGGTTCCGCGGTCGCCCGGGCCCTCGTCGCCGAGGGTGCGCTCGTGACGCTGGTCGACCGCGACGTCGTCGCGGTGTCGGAGCTGGCCGCCGAGCTGGGAGCCTCCGCCCGCGCCGAACCGGCCGACGTCACGTCGGAGGCCGAGGTCGAGCGCGCCGTCGCCACGGCCGCCGAGTTCGGACGGGGTCTGCACCTCGTGTTCAACAACGCCGGGATCGAGGGTGCGGTCGGCCCCCTGCACGAGCTGGACCTCGCAGAGCTCACCAGGGTGCTGCAGGTGAACGTGGTGGGCGCGGCGGCGGTCCTCAAGCACACCCTGCCGCTGCTCGGACCCGGTTCCGTCGTCGTGCAGACGGCATCCACCGCCGGCCTGTCGGGGGCGCCCTTCGTGGGTCCCTACGTCGCCTCGAAGCACGCGCTGCTGGGACTCACGAAGGTGGCGTCACGAGAGGTCGCAGCGCGGGGGGTGCGGGTGGTGGCCATCTGCCCCGGACCGGTGGCCGGCCGGATGATGCAGCGTATCGACAGCGGACGAGCCGCGGCCGGGACGCCGTCGGGAGCTGCCCGGACCCCTGCCTCGACCACGCTCGACGACGGGCGGTACGCCACGGTCGACGAGGTGGTCGGAGCCGTGCTGTTCCTCCTCGGGCCCGAGGCCGGGTTCGTCAGCGGGTCGGGCCTCGTGCTGGACGGTGGACGGCTCGCCTGAGGCCGGCGCAAGGACCGGGTGCCCGCGGACGTCCCGGGGATGGAGCGGATTGCGACACCGCGACCCTCCGTCGCCTGCCTACCGTCGGTACGGCCGGGAACAGGCCGGAGCTGGGCCGTCCGTGCGTCACCACCGGACCGGGCGGGACTCGAACGTGCAGGGAACCGGAGACGACATGACCGTTGAACTCGTACCTACCATCCACCCCGATCACCGCGAGCTGGTCGAGTCGATCTTCTCTGCGGTCGAGGGCGTCCTCGCCGCCTGTCCCAGGGAGCTCTACGTCCGGCGCTCGCGCGAGAAGGCGCATGCACCGGAGCTGTGGGACGCGCTCGTCGCGGCCGATCTCCTCGCCATCGGCATCCCGGAGGAGCTCGGCGGGGCCGGCGGCGGGCTGACCGGGTGCACCGCGGTGATGGAGGCGCTGAGCCGCGCGGGGGTGCCGCCCCTGCAGTACTCGCTGACGACCTTCTCGCGCGAGGCGATCCTGCGTCACGGCACGGAGCGCCAGATCAAGGAGCACGTCCTGCCCACCATCAGCGGGCAGCGCCGCTTCTGCCTCGGGGTGACCGAGCCGGAGGCGGGTACCAACTCGTTCGCGTCGCGGACCGTCGCCAAGGCGACCGGCACGGGCTACCGCATCAGCGGGCAGAAGGTCTACATCTCGGCGGCCGACGAGGCCGACCACATCCTGCTGCTCGCGCGCACCGCCGGGCCCGGCGAGAAGGTGGGGCGACGGTCGGGGTTCGGGCTCTTCGTCGTCGACATGTCGCTGCCCGGCGTCGAGCTGCGCAGGCTCGACATCGAGTGGCACGCGCCGGAGTACCAGTTCGAGGTCTTCTTCGACGATGTCGAGGTGCCCGCCGACGCCCTCATCGGCGAGGAGGGGCTCGGGTTCGACAACATCCTGTCCTGCCTCAACCAGGAGCGCGTCGTCATCGCGGCGTGGGCCCTCGGGCTAGGGGAGTACGGGCTCCAGAAGGCCGTCGAGTACGCGAAGGTCCGCGCACCGTTCGGCACGCCGATCGGCGCGCACCAGGGGGTGCAGCACCCGCTCGCGCTGGCGAAGGCGGAGATGGAGGCGGCTCGCCAGGTCATGTACTCCGCCGCCGGGGAGTACGACTCCGGCCGGGACGCCGGTGCCCAGGCCAACATGGCCAAGCTCCTGGGCAGCCGGGCCGCGCTCGCCGCCGTGGACGCTGCGATCCAGACCCACGGCGGATCGGCCTTCGTGTACGAGACCGACGTGATCACGCTCTGGCCGATGATCCGCGTCCTGCAGATCGCGCCGATCAACAACGAGAGCGTTCTGAACTACATCGGTGAGCGCGTGCTGGGCCTGCCCCGGAGCTGACCGTGTAGCGCCTTGCGACAACCCCGTGTGGCCCGCAGTTCCTACCGTCGTGCAGGACCGGAGAGCCCTGGGCCTCCACGACCCTGACGAACGGGAGCAACGGCCACATGAGGTCAGCAGTGATCGTCGACGTCGTCCGCACGGCATCGGGCAAGGGCAAGCCGGGTGGCGCGCTGTCGGACGTGCACCCGGTGAGCCTGCTCGCCGACACCCTCCGCGCGCTGCTCGAGCGGACCGGCATCGACCCGGCCGGCATCGACGACGTCATCGCGGGTTGCGTGTCGCAGGCGGGCGAGCAGACCCTCAACATCGCCCGCAACGCCGTCCTGGCGGCCGGCATCCCCGAGTCGGTCCCCGGGACCACGGTGGACCGGCAGTGCGGGTCGAGCCAGCAGGCGGTGCACTTCGCGGCGCAGGGGGTCATGGCGGGCGCCTACGACGTCGTCCTGGCGTGCGGCGTGGAGTCCATGAGCCGGGTCCCGATGGGCTACAGCTCGGTCGACCAGCACCCGACCGCGCCGCTGCGGGCCCGCTACCCGGAGGGGCTGGTCGGGCAGGGCGTGTCCGCCGAGCTCATCGCCGCGCGGTGGAAGCTCGACCGTGAAGCCCTCGACGCCTACTCGGCGCGATCGCACGCCCGCGCCGCCGCGTTCGGTGCGGAGGGCGCGTTCGACCACGAGATCGTGCCGATCACGGTCAACGGGCAGGTCCACGACACCGACCAGACCGTGCGCGCGTCGACCACCGCCGAGGGCCTGGGTGGTCTCAAGCCGTCCTTCGCCGACGAGGCGCTCGGGAAGCGCTTCCCGGAGATCGAGTGGAGCATCACCCCGGGCAACTCCTCGCCGCTCACGGATGCCGCGTCCGCCGCGCTGATCATGAGCGAGGAGCGCGCGCAGCAGCTCGGGCTGCGCCCGCGCGCCCGGTTCCACGAGTTCGCCGTGACCGGCAGCGACCCCCTGCTCATGCTGACCGGCGTCATCCCCGCCACGCAGAAGGTGCTCGCCCGCGCCGGGATGTCCATCGACGACATCGACACCTACGAGGTCAACGAGGCCTTCGCACCGGTGCCGCTCGCCTGGCAGCACGAGCTGCACGCCGACCCCGAGAAGCTCAACCCGCGGGGCGGGGCCATCGCGCTGGGCCACGCGCTGGGCGCGTCAGGGGTGCGGCTGCTGGCCACCATGGTCAACCACCTAGAGGCCACGGGCGGCCGGTACGGGCTGCAGACCATGTGCGAGGGCGGCGGCATGGCCAACGCGACGATCATCGAGCGGCTCTGATGGCCGTGGGCAGGATCGTCGCGGACTTCTCCGGGTCCGCCGTGCTGATCACCGGCGGCGCCCAGGGGATCGGGTTCGAACTGGCGCGGTACTTCGTCGACGCGGGCGCGAAGGTCGCGGTGCTTGACCGCGACCCCGACGCGTTGAAGACGGCCTGGGACGGGCACGGCGCGGTGCGCACCTTCGCGCTGGACGTGTCCGACGCCGCCGCCGTCACGGCCGCCGTCGACGAGTTCGCCGCGTGGGCCGGGGGGATCGACGTGGCGGTGAACAACGCCGGTATCACCCGGGACACCGTGGTCTGGAAGATGACCGACGAGCAGTGGAGGTCGGTGCTCGACGTGCACCTCGGCGGCACGTTCGCGGTGACCCGGGCGGTCGTCCCGCACATGCGCCGGGCCGGTTCGGGCCGGATCGTGAACGTCACGAGCTACACCGGCATGCACGGCAACGTGGGCCAGGCCAACTACGCGGCGGCGAAGGGCGGCATCATCGCCTTCACCAAGTCTGTGGCCAAGGAGGTCGCGCGCTTCGGCATCACGGTCAACGCGATCTCGCCCAACGCCTCGACGGCGATGGTCGCCGCGATCCCCGCGGACCGGCTGGCCGAGATGACCGCCACGGTCCCGCTGGGCCGGTTCGCGGAGCCGGTGGAGATGGCGCCCGCGGTGGCGTTCCTCGCCTCCGAGCAGGCCGCGTACGTCACGGGCGTCGTGCTGCCGGTCGACGGGGGTGTGTCGATGTGACCGGCCTGAACCCGTCCGCGACGGCGCAGGACCCGGTACCGGTCCTCGGCATCGCGGCCACGCCACTGGTCGTGGAGTCGGACGCGGTCCTCGACGAGCTGGTGTTCGACGCCGTGTCGCAGGCGCTGCGGGAGGCCGGGGTCCGCAAGCAGGAGCTGGGGCTGTCGGTCACGGCGTCACTGGACGTCTACGACGGCCGCAGCATCTCCAGTGGCCTGACCAACGCCGCGTCGGGCGGCTACCTCGCGCAGTCCTACCGGATCGAGGGCGACGCGGGCCAGGCGATCATCGCCGCCGCGCAGGCCATCGCGGCCGGTGACGCGGACCTGGCCGTGGCCGTTGGCGTGTACAACCCGGAGGTCTCCGCGCCGGACCGCCGCGCGTTCCTGCAGCAGATCTCCAACCTCGGCTTCGAGCCCCACTTCGACCGGCCCGTCGGGCTGTCCGCGGAGACCGTCCTCGGCCTGCACGCCGGCCACGTCATCGACTCCGGTGAGCTGACCGAGGACGAGCTGGCCGAGATCGCGGCGGCGGAGATCAACCGGGGCGCGGCCGGGCCGCGCGCACTGCGCACCGCCCGCGTCACCGCGGCGGACGTCCTCGCGTCGGCGCCGGTCAACGGCCCGCTCCGGGAGCTGATGCTGCCCGCGGAGTCGACCGGCGCGATCGCCGTGGTCCTCGGGTCACTGGCCCGGGCCCGCCGCGCGCTGCGCCCGCGCGCCGTCCTCACCGGATGGGGGCAGGGCACGAGCGACACGACGGCGGGCGGGCAGTGGCTGACCGACCCGGCCGCGGCCACGCGCCGCGCCGCGCAGGAGGCCTACCGACGCGCCGGGCTGGACGGACCGGCTGAGGAGGTCGGGGCGGTCGAGCTGACCGCGCCGACACCGGCGCTGCAGGGGCCCGTGCTCGACGCGCTGCGCCTGGCCGACGGCAAGGCCGAGGTCACCCCGTCCGGCGGGGTGCGCAGCTCGTACCCCGGCGTCGCGAACGGGGCGTTGCGGCTGCTCGAAGCCGTGACGTGGCTGGAGCACAACGGGGGACGGGCGGTCGCGCACTCGACCGACCTGCTCCTCGGAACCGTCGCGGACACCGCGACCGTGCTCGTCGTGGAGGGGGTCTGATGGCCGCGCGTGCCGTGATAGCCGGGGTCGGGATCACCGCGGCGACCTCGCCGCGACGGCAGGAGTCGTCGTCGCTGGAGCTGGTCCAGGAGGCGGTCTGGGGCGCCCTGGAGCACTCCGGTGCCTCGCCGTCGTCCCTGGACGGGATCGTCATCGGCAACATCGACGGCTTCGAGGGCACCGTCCTGGGGGCCAAGCACGTCGTGCGCAGGCTCGGTCTGGGCACGGAGCTGCCGGTGTCGATCCTCAACACCGGGGGCACCACGGGCGGCAACCTGATGCAGGTCGCCGCGCGCCAGGTGCGCTCCGGGGACCGGAGCCGGGTGCTGTGCATCGGCGGCCCGACTTTCTTCGGATCGGTCGACCTGCAGGCCGCGATCAACACGAACTCGCCGATGGTCGTCGAGCAGCCCCTCGGGATGGGCGCCTACCACATGGGCGCGTTCTACCCGAGCGCCTACGCGGAGCGGTTCGGGGCGACCGTCGAGGACTTCGCGGTGAGCGCGGTGCAGGACCACGAGCACGCCTCGCGCAACCCCTACGCGCACCTGCGCAACACCCTCACGATCGACAACGTCGTCGGTGCCCGGCCGCTGTCGAGCCCGATGACGATGGCGATGGTCTGCCCGGTCTCCACGTCGGCGAACGCGCTGCTGATCAGTTCCGAGGAGGGTGCGGCGGACCTGGGACCGACCCCGGTGCTGATCCGCGCCATGGGCACCAGCAGCGACCCCTACCTGGGCGGCGGGAAGAACGACTTCGCCGCGATGGAGAACCTCGCCATCCTGGCGGCGCAGGTCTACCGGCTCGCCGACGTCCGCGATCCGCTCGCCGACATCGACGTGGCGGAGGTCTTCTCGCCCTACGCCCCGATGCAGCCGATGCAGCTGGAGGCGCTCGGCTTCGCGCCGCCCGGCGGCGGCATCGACCTGATCCGGTCCGGTGGCACGCGGATCGACGGCGCCATCCCGGTCAACCTGTCCGGCGGACCGCTGTGCACCAACGCCGGTGTGGCCGGAGAGCTCGCCCCGTACGTCTACGTCGCCCTGCAGCTCATGGGCGACGCACCACCGGAGATGCAGGTCCACGGCGCACGTCGCGGACTCGCCCACGGCACCGGCGGCACGTTCTTCCAGTTCGAGAACCTGGCCGTCCTGGAGAGGCAGGAACGCTCATGAGCACGCCCATCACGACCCAGCGGGTGCACTGGGACCTCGACTACGACGTCCACCTCGGAGCCACGTGGGGCCGGTTCATGGAAGGGCTGACGAGGCGCACGATCCTCGCCAACGCCTGCCCGGACTGCAGCCGGGTGTTCGTCCCGCCCCAGGCCTACTGCGAGGCCTGCTTCGTGCGCACCGACACCTGGCAGGAGCTGCCCCCGGAAGGCGTGGTCGAGGCCTTCACCGTGGCCTGGCAGAGCTTCCGCGGCGGCCCGACCCCGCCGTACGCAATCGCGGGCATCCGACTCGACGGAGCCTCCACCCTGCTCATGCACTACGTCCGCGGGCTGGACCTGTCCGACCCGTCGGCGGTGCGTGAGCAACTGCCCTCGGGCACCCGCGTGCGCGCCGTCTGGGCCGACGAGCGCACCGGCCAGATCCTCGACATCTCGCACTTCGAGAAGACCTGACCGGACCGGTCCGCGATCTGTAGCGCAATGCGACAACGACCGGCCCCCACACGCTGCCAGCCTTGAGTCCCAGGTCACACGAGCCGGCCGGTGGCCAGGCCGTGACCCCACATCTCGTGCAGTCCCGAACCGCTCTTGCGTGCGCCTAGGAGGCCCCGTGAAGGTCCACATGACCAACCTCATCCAGAACTACAACAACGCCAGCTCCGACTACGACATCTATCAGGACCAGATCGCGCTGTCGCTGCGTGCGGACGCCGACGGGTACGAGAGCATCGGCTGCGTCGAGCACCACTTCGACCCCGGCTACTCGATGTGTCCCGACAACACCCAGTTCCTGTCCTACATCGCCGGACGCACCACCAACGCCAAGGTGCACACGACCGCGGTGATCCTGCCGTGGAACGACCCGATGCGCGTCGTCGAGAAGATCGCGCTGCTCGACAACCTGTCCGACGGCCGGGCGATCTTCGGCATGGGCCGCGGGCTGGCGCGCCGGGAGTTCGAGGGCTTCGGCATCGAGATGGGCGAGTCCCGCGAGCGCTTCGACGAGGCCGCCGAGATGATCATCCGCGGTCTGGAAGCCGGGTACGTCGAGGGCGACGGCAAGTACTACGCGCAGAAGCGCGTCCCGGTGCACCCCGCCCCGCTGGCCACCTTCCGAGGCCGCACCACCTGTGTCGCGATGAGCCCGGACTCCGCGGTGGCGGCGGGCAGGCTGGGCGTGGCGATGATGGCGTTCATCCAGGGCCCGATGGAGACCATGCACCTGCCGATGATCGAGCAGTACCGCGAGGCGTACCGGGAGACCCACGGCGGTGAGGCCCCGGCACCTCTGATGATCGACCTGACCTACTGCCACCGCGACGCCGACGAGGCCCGCAGGGTCGCCTACGAGCACGTCGGCAACTACTACATGAGCTGCGTCGAGCACTACGAGTTCGGCGGCCGGCACTTCGAGAGCACCACCGGGTACGCGTCCTACGCCGCGGCGAAGCAGGCCATCGACGAGTACGGCCTCGAGGCCGTCGTCGACATCTACGTCAACGGCCAGATCTGGGGCACCCCGGAGCAGATGATCGCCAAGCACGAGGAGCGCAAGGCGATCGTCGGTGCCTACGAGCCGATCATGGTGTTCCAGTACGGCGGCCTGATGGGCGAGAAGGCGGCGGGCAGCTACGACCTGTTCACCTCGGAGGTCCTGCCCACCCTCCAGAAGATGTGACCTGACCCCGTTGATCACCGACGATCGAGGAGACCCTCATGGCGAGTGCTGAACTGTCCCGGGCCCGTGACCTGCTGACCCACCTGGTCTCCGAGCCCGAGGCCGACATGAACGACTACCGCAGGCTCTACGACGAGGTCCTCGCGAACTTCGAGCTGCCCGCCGACGCCGAGGTCGAGCACGTCGACGCCGGCGGGGTGCCCGCGATCTGGGTGAGCGCACCCGGGACGTCGCGGGACCAGGCCGTCGTGCTGGTGCACGGCGGCGGCTGGTGCATGGGCAACGCGAACGGGTACCAGGAGTTCGGCTACCGGATCTCGAAGGCCGCCGATGCTCGCGTGCTGGTCGTGGACTACCGGTTGGCCCCGGAGAACCCGTTCCCCGCCCCGCTGGACGACACGGTGGCCGCCTACCGGTGGGCCCGTGAGCAGGACGGTGTGCGCCGGGTCGCGTTCGTCGGCGACTCCGCGGGCGGCGGGCTCGTCGTCTCCGCGCTGGTGAAGCTGCGCGAGGACGGGGACCCGGCCCCGTCGGCGTCCGTGGTGTGCTCGCCGTTGGTCGACCTGGCGGGGGAAGGGGCGTCGCTGACCGAGCGGGCCCACCTCGATCCGCTGCCCGCGGCGGCGCTCGTCACCGCGATGGGCGGCGCCTACCTCGGCGGTGCCGAACCGAAGTCCACCCCGCTGGCCTCGCCGCTCTACGCGGACCTGGCCGGCCTCCCGCCGCTCAAGGTCTACGTCGGGACGGACGAGGGGCTGCACGACGACTCGGTCCGCCTCGTCGAGCGGATCACCGCGGCGGGTGGGCAGGCCGAGCTCGAGATCGGGCAGGACATGGTGCACATCTGGCCGGTCTTCTCCTTCCTGCCCGAGGCGCAGGCGGCGACCAGCGGCATCGGCGATTTCCTCCGCAAGGGTTTCGCCGCCGAGTAGCTCCGCGTGTGCGCGGTGGGTGGTGCTCCCGGGCGCCGTCCACTGCGCACCCCCCATGTCTCGACGGGCGAGGGCCGCCGCGGCCGCTCGCCCGCACACCCGATCCGAGGGCAAGGAGAACGCGATGGGCAGGTTCGACGGCAAGGTGGTCCTGATCACCGGGGCTGGACGCGGGCAGGGGCGTTCGGACGCCGTCCGCTTCGCGGAGGAGGGTGCCGACATCGTCGCCCTGGACGTGTGCCACGACCTCGACACCGTCCCGTACCCGCTGGCGACCTCGGCGGACCTCGCCGAGACCGTCAAGGAGGTGGAGAGCCGGGATCGACGGATCCTGTCCTTCGAGGCCGACACGCGGGACTACGGACGGCTCGAGGCGGTCGTCGACGAGACGGTGTCCGAGTTCGGCCGGATCGACATCGTCGTGGCGAACGCCGGGATCTGCACCGCGGCCCCCATCTGGGAGCTGACGCAGGAGACGTGGAAGGAGATGATCGACGTCAACCTGACCGGTGTCTTCAACCCGGTCCGCGCGGCACTGCCGACCATCATGGCCCAGGGTCCGGGCGGAGCGATCGTGCTGACGAGCTCGGCCGCCGGGCTGAACGCCTTCCCGAACATGGGGCACTACACCGCAGCCAAGCACGGGGTGACCGGCCTGATGCGCAGCCTCGCGGTCGAGCTCGCGCCGCACGGCATCCGGGCGAACTCGGTCCACCCGACCACGGTGGACACGCCGATGGTGCAGAACCCGGCGTTCTGGGCCCTGCTGGGTGCACAGGACGCCGAGGGTGCGCAGCCGGGTTTCCGGTCCCTCAACGCGCTGCGGGTCCCGTACGTCGAGGCCGTCGACATCAGCAACGCCGTGCTCTACCTGGCCTCCGAGGAGGCCAGGTACGTGACGGGGGTGGCACTCCCGGTCGACGCCGGCGGGGCGATGCCGTACCGCATCCCGCACAGCGCCTGACCGCGAGGCGACGACGTGGGGGGTGCGGCCGACGGCCGCACCCCCACGTCGTCGTGTCGCTACTTGACGAGCAGCCCGGCGTCGATGGGCAGCGGCACCCCGGTGATCAGCCGCGCATCCTCCGACGCGAGGAACACCAGCGCCCTGCTGATGTCGACCGGCTCGGCCCAGGCCACGGGGAGGGCGTGCATGCTCGCCGAGGCGACCTCGAAGTCGTCCCGGGTCGGGTTCTCGAGGTCGGGCCGGAAGATCTTGTAGGTGGCGTCGTTCATCAGCATCGCGGTGTCCACCTGCGTCGGGTGCACGCTGTTGACGCGGATGGAGTGCGGGGCGAGCTCCGCGGCGAGGACGCGCATCAGGCCCACCACCCCGTGCTTGGCGGCGGTGTACGCCCCGATGCCCTGGTAGCCGCGCAGACCGGCCATGGAGCTGGTGAGGATCATCGATCCGCCCCGGCCGCCCTCGATCAGGTGCGGCACCGCGGCCTTGCAGGTCTTCCACACGCCGGTCAGGTTGATACCGAGCATCTGCTCCCAGGCGTCGTCGGTGATCTCGTGCGCCGGCACCGAGTTGGCGGCGATCCCGGCGTTCGCGGCGACGACGTCGAGCCGGCCGAACTCCGCGACACCGGCGTCGAGGGCGGACTTCAGGGCCGCCCCGTCCCGGACGTCGACCTCGGAGGTCACGACGCGCCGGTCGAGCTTTTCGACCTCCGCCGCGGTCTCGGCCAGCTCGGCGGCGGAGCCCAATCGGTAGCCGAGGCCCAGTTCGGGGAGGTCGTGGGCGATGTCCACCGCGATGATGTCGGCGCCCTCGCGGGCGAGCTCGATCGCGTGGCTGCGGCCCTGACCGCGGGCAGCGCCGGTGACGAAGGCGACCTTGCCGTCGAGACGACCCATGTGAGTTTCTCCGTTCTGGAGCGAGCCGGGCGGGACCGCCGCGGCCGAGTGCGGCGGCGACGCTAGCCAGGGGCGTGGCGCCCTCGGTGTCGCAATCCGCTCCACCTCTCCTCCCGGACCCGAGGTCAGGAGCGTTGTCGCGGTTTGCGACAACCACCGGGGGCGTCTCGCTCCTAGCGTCAAGCCGAGATCGGCGGCCGTGCACGTGGTCGTCTCTGACGAGAAGGGCGACCGTGACCAGTACCGCGACCGCGCCGGGCTCGAGCGGATCCCTGGACGCGGACGGCCTCGCTGCCCGGGTTCAGGCCCTGCTCGACGACCACGACCCGGCCACCACCGACCGGATCGACTTCCTCCGCACCCGCTTCGACGCCGGCCTGGCCTGGGTGCACTACCCGGAGGGCCTCGGCGGTCTCGGTGCCGATCCCGGCCTCCAGCCAGAGGTGGACGTCGCCCTGGCCGCGGCCGGGGCCCCGGACAACCGGCCGCACACCAACATCATCGGGTTGGGCATGGCCGCGCCGAGCATCCTGCGTTTCGGCACGCCTGATCAGCAGCGGCGCTGGCTGCGCCCGCTGTGGACGGGAGAGGAGATCTGGTGCCAGCTCTTCAGCGAGCCGGGTGCCGGATCGGACCTGGCGAACGTCGCGACGAGCGCTCGGCCCGACGGTGACGGCTGGGTGGTCAACGGTCAGAAGGTGTGGACCTCGCTGGCCCACGACGCGACCTGGGCCATCCTCGTCGCGCGCACCGACCCGGCGCTGCCCAAGCACCGCGGCCTCACGTTCTTCGTCTGCGACATGAGCGCGCCCGGGGTGGACGTCCGCCCGCTGCGGCAGATCACCGGTGAGAGCGAGTTCAACGAGGTCTACCTCGACGACGTCCGCATCCCCGACGACCAGCGCCTCGGCGAGGTCGGACAGGGCTGGGCGGTCACGCAGAACACCCTGATGAACGAGCGCGTCGCGATTGGCGGCGGGACCATCCCGCGAGAGAGCGGCGCGATCGGTGAGCTGGTGAAGGCGTGGAGGGAGCACCCCGAGCGGCGGACCGCGGGCCTGCACGACCAGGTGCTTCGGTTCTGGGTCGAGGCCGAGGCGGGTCGGCTCACGGCAGAGCGGCTGGGTCAGCAGCAGGCCGCGGGCCTGCCCGGGCCCGAAGGCTCCGGCGCCAAGCTCACCCACGCCCGGCTCAACCAGCAGGTCTCCGCGCTCGAGCTGGACCTGCTGGGGGACGAGGCACTCCGGTACGGCGACTATTCCGCCCGCCGCCCCGTCCTGGTCGCCCACGCCGACAGCCCGGCGGGCTGGCGCTACCTGCGGGCCAAGGGCAACTCCATCGAGGGCGGCACCTCGGAGATCATGCGCAACATCATCGCCGAGCGGGTGCTCGGCCTGCCGCCCGAGGCGCGTGCGGACAAGGACACCCCGTGGAAGGAATTGCCCCGATGACCGCCGCCACCACATCGCACACAGCCACCCCGCGCACCGGGGACCTGCTCTACACCGAGATCGAGGACGACCTGCGCTCCAGCGTCCGTTCGCTGCTGGACAAGCGGAGCTCGTGGGACGCCGTCCTGGCCCGTACCGAGAGCGCCGACACCACCGACCGGGAGCTCTGGCGGACCCTCGCCGGCGAGGTGGGCTGCGCCGCGCTCGCCGTGCCGGAGGACCTGGGTGGCGCCGGTGCGAGCTGGCGCGAGGTGGCGGTCGTGGCCGAGGAACTAGGTCGCGCGGTGGCGCCCGTCCCGTTCCTGGGGTCCGCGGGCATCGCCGCGGCCCTGCTGCTCGCGCTGGGGGAGCGGGAGCTGCTCGCGGAGCTCGCGTCGGGGGAGCTCGTCGTCGCCCTCGCCGTCCCGTTCGGCACGGTCCCCGGCGAGCGCCCCGTCACCGTCGAGCTGCGTGAGGGCCGCTTGTCGGGGACCGTGCTCGGCGTGGCCGACGCCGCCGCTGCGCATGTGCTGCTCGTCCCGGTCGGCGACGCGCTGTACGCGGTCGGGAGCAAGGCCAACGGGCTCGCGCGCCACGAGATCGTCTCGCTGGACATGACGCGCCCGCTGGTCGACCTCGTCCTGGACGGGACGGACGCCCGCCTGATCGCGCAGGGCCCGCAGGTCCACGACGCCGTGACCGACGCCCTGCGGATCGGGGCGGTCCTCCTGGCGTCGGAGCAGCTCGGGCTGGCCGAGCGGTGCCTGGACATGACCGTCGAGTACCTGCTGGTGCGGCGCCAGTTCGGCCGGGTCCTGGGTTCCTTCCAGGCGCTCAAGCACCGGCTGGCGGACCTGTGGGTGCTGATCACGCAGGCCCGGGCCGTCGCCCGGTACGCAGCGGAGTGCGCGGCCACCGGTTCTCCCGACCTCCCGGTGGCCGCGGCGTTGGCGCAGGCCCACTGCTCGGTGGTCGTGCAGCAGGCTGCGGAGGAGTGCATCCAGATGCACGGCGGCATCGGCTTCACCTGGGAGCACCCCGCGCACCTGTTCCTCAAGCGGGCCAAGAGCACCGCGATCGCGCTCGGCACCGCCGAGCGGCACCGCGCTGCCCTCGCCGGGCTCGTCGGCATCCCGGGAGCGCAGCGCTGATGGCCATCGACCTGACCGGCCTCACCGCGGTCGTCACCGGGGGGAACAACGGCATCGGCCGTGCCATGGCCGTCGGCCTGGCCCGGGCCGGCGCGAACGTCGCGGTGTGGGCCCGCAACGCCGAGCGCAGCGCCGACGCGGTCGCCGAGATCGCCGGTCACGGGGTGAAGGCGATCGCCGTGGCCTGCGACGTCGCCGATGAGACCGCGGTGGCCGCGGCGATGGACCGCACCGTCGACGAGCTCGGCCCGCTCGGGTGCTTCGTGGCCAACGCCGGCATCGCCGAGGCGGCACCGATCACCGAGATGACGCTGGAGACCTGGCACCGCGTCCTGCGGACCAACCTCGACGGCACGTTCTTGTGCACCCGCGAGGCCGCGCGCCGGTTCGTCGACCAGGGGACCGGCGGCTCGATGATCGTCGTGTCCTCGACCATCAGCCGCTACGGCGGGGCCGGCCAGGCCGCCTACGCTGCCAGCAAGACCGGCATCGTCGGCCTCGGCCGCACGCTGGCCGTGGAGCTGGCGCGCCACCGGGTCCGCTGCAACATCCTCATCCCGGGATGGACCCGCACCGGGATGAACACCGACCTGCAGGCCGACGAGCGCTTCATGAAGGCGACGACCGGCCGGACCCCGGCCCGGCGCTGGGCCGATCCGGAGGAGTTCCATGAGATCGCGACGTTCCTCGCCGACCCCACCATGACCTTCCACACCGGCAACGAGATCGTCGTCGACGGCGGCTACACGATCTTCTGACCGCCCCGCTCCCACACCACGAGAGGACGACAATGACCGAGTCGGACGCCGATCTGATCGACGTCGAGGTACTGCGGACCGCCCTCGACGGCCGTGAGCTCCCCGGGGGAGAGCTGACCGTCGAGGCCTACGAGTCGGCCCTCGCCGACTACGCGCTGCTGGCGCCCGACGTGGACACCGAGCACGCCCACCCGCTGTGGCTGCTGGTGCTCGCCCTGCGGGGGATGGGGATCAGCGTCGACGAGCTGTGCCGGCTCGCCGGGCAGCGGGCCCAGGACACCCTGCTGTTCGGCAACTGCGAGATCGCCCAGCGTCGGCCCGTCCGGGTCGGACACCGCTTCCGGATGACGGCGTCGGCCGGTCCGGTGGCGCGCAAGGAGTCCCGCGGCGGGGGCCACCTCGACTTCGTCACCGTGCGCGTCGAGGTACACGACACCGCCGACGGCCCGCACCCCGGCGACCCGGTCGGCACGGTGACCAACGGCTTCATCTTCAAGCGAGGCGCCTGATGACCGGACCGATCCGCACTGCCCTGCCCGCGGTGGGCGACGCGGTGCCACCCTTGCGCGTCGAGAGCGTGAGCGCCGACCGGATCAAGATCATGGCGTTGGTCCTGCGCGACCCGAACCCGATCCACTTCGACCTCGACGCCGTCCGTGCGGCGGGGCTGGGGGACCGCGAGGTCAACCAGGGCGGCGTCACGATGGCGTACGTCATCGACATGCTGGTCGCCTGGACCGGCTCCCGCGCGTCGGTCCGCACGATCGACTGCCGCTTCTCCGCGAACGTGTTCGCCGGTGACACCGTCGACGTGGGCGGCACGGTCACCGCGGTGCGCGAGGAGCACGGCGTGCACCTGGTGGACTGCGAGGTCTGGGCCGACTCGGGTCAGGGCGTCCGCGCCGTCGGGGGCACCGCCACGGTGGCCTTCCTCGGAGTGCGGGTCGGTCAGTAAGAGCGCGGCAGGCCGAACGACTCGGCGAGGTTGTTGCGCGCCATCTCGTTGCTGATCGGTGCGATCCGGAACTGACGCAGGTCGCGCCAGAACCGTTGTGCGTGGGTCTCGGCGGAGATGCCCATGCCGCCGAGGATCTGGATGCCGCGGTCCGCCGCGGCCACGGCGAGCTCGGAGGTCACGACCTTCACCATGTTGGCCTCCTTGTGGCACGGCAGGCCCGACGCCTCGCGCCATGCCGCGTCGAACACCATCAGCTCGCTCTGCTTCTGACCCAGCGCGGTGTCAGCGATGTAGTGCTGGATGATCTGGTGACCGCCGATCACCTTCCCGAAGGTCTTGCGGTTCTTCGCGTACTCGACGGATTCCTCGAGGATCCCGTCGAGCATTCCCAGGGCTAGGGCCCCGCTCATCACCCGTTCGTTGTTCAGGGACGCGAGCAGGACCTTGAAGCCCTGGTGCTCGGTCCCGAGCAGCTGGGAGTCCGGGACGAAGACGTCGTCGAGGAACACCTCGCAGGAGCCCATCGCGCGCATGCCGAGCTTGGGGATGTAGCGCATGTCGATGCCGGGGGAGTCTGTCGGGACCAGCAGCAGCGTCGTGGGGGCGCGCGTCCCCGGGGTCTCCGGATCGCCGCTGCGCGCGAGCAGCAGCAGGTAGGTGGCCTCCTTCGCGCCCGTCGACCACATCTTCTGACCGTTCACCCGCCACCCGCCGTCGACCTTCTTGGCGCGGGTGGTCATGGCACCGAGCAGGTCGGTGCCGCCGCCGGGCTCGGTCACGGCGATGGAGAAGCGGATCTCGCCCGCCGCGAGCCGGGGCAGGTACTGCCGCTTCTGCTCTTCCGTGCCGCCGTGCGACAGCGCCTTCGCGCCGGCGAAGGAGGGGATGCCCCACACCCAGGACAGCCCGCCGAGGGTGCGGGCGAGTTCCCGGGCGAGCACCGCGGTGTCCACCGCATTGCCGCCCTGCCCGCCGTACTCCTCGTCGATGCCCATCGCGTGGAAACCGGCTTCCGCCATGCCCTCCCACAGCTCGTAGGGGTACTGGTACTCCCGCTTCTCCAGTTCGCTCGCGCGCTCGGGCGGGTAGTTCTTGTCCACCCACGTGCGCACGGAGTCGCGGAACGCGCGGCGGTCGTCGTCCAGGTCGAGCAGCATGGTGACGACGCTAGGAGTCGGGGTCCGCCTCCGGTTGTCGCGTAACGCGACAGCCCACGGGCGTCTGGCCCGCAGCCGGTTATCGTGCCGGACGTGGCGAGCCCGAGCACCGACGACGCGGCGGCCGGCGATGCCGGCCGCCGGATCCGGCTCGACGCCGACGACCGGCGCGACCAGATCCTCAAGGGCGCCCGCCGACTGTTCGCCGAGCGGCCGTACTCGGGCGTGTCCACGACGGAACTGGCGGCGGCGGCGGGCACGACGCGGACGAATCTGCACTACTACTTCGGCACCAAGCGCGGCCTCTACCTCGAGGTGCTGCGCGAGTTCGGGCAGCTCCCCGCGCTGCCGGCAGAGCGTGCGGGTCGGGCGACCGGCCCCGCAGAGCTCGCCCGGCTGTTCGCGCGGTGGCTCGACGTCCTCGAGCAGCACCCGCAGACCATCATGACGATGATCGGCACCACTGCCCCGGGCTCGGATCCGGAGGTGGAGGCGGTGTTCCGGGACGGCCTGCGCGCGTGGGAGGACCGGCTGATCGCCGTGCTCGAGCTGCGCGACGACCCGTCGACCCGGGCGATGATCCGGAGCTTCCAGGGGATGGTCTCCGCCGCGATCGCGGAGTGGCTCCACGGCAGCTCGTTGACCAAGGCGCAGGTCCAGGCCCTGCTCACGCGCACCCTGCTGTGCATCGCCGAGGACGTCGCCCGCTGACGAAGGTCTTCTTGACACATTGTCAGTAGCGGGGTGATGATCCGGGCTCACGATGCCGTGGTCCGCTGTGGGCAGCGGCAGTGACTCCTCGGGAGTGGACGTGGACAGCGCTGTCGTTCGACACGATCAGACCGCTCGCAGCCCGGAGGCGTCCCGTGGATGACTGGGTGCGCGCCGTTCACCACGCCCGCGAGCTGCTCGACGGGGCCGCCGCGCACATGCCCGAGAAGGCGGGTGCGGTCCGGCCGGTCGTCTACGACTCGTGGAAGCGCTCCAAGCTGCAGGGCCTCGACCCGGACAGCGTCGCGCCCGGCTACTACCCCGAAATCGAGCTCGACTCCTACCTGACCCGCGTCGTCGCACCGCTGGTGGAGAGGCGCCGCGGCGCTCTGGACGCGGCGATGTGCGCGCTGTCGTTGACCGACCAGGACGGGCGGTTGCTGCGGCGCTGGGTCCCCAACACCTCGTTCGCGGGCAGGCTGGACTCCCTGTCCGTGTTGCCGCGGTTCTCCGTCGCGGAGTCGCACGTGGGGACGACCAGCGCGATCTCCCTGCTGAGCGGCACGCCGGTGCTGGTCCGCGGCCCGGAGCACTTCTCCGAGGTCTTCCACGCGCTGAGCTGTGCCGGAGCCCCGATCGTCCACCCGGTGACCCGACGGATCGTCGGCAGCATCGACCTGACGTGCCGTCTGGAGGACACGAGCCCGTTCGTCCTATCCTGGGTGGTGGAGCTCGCGGCCGACGTGCAGAGGGCCTTGCGGGACTCGGCGTCGCGACGCGAGCGCCTCCTTCTCGACTCCTACCTCGCCCACAACCGCGACGCCCGGCACCCCCTGGTCACCCTGGACCGCAACACGATCATCACCAATGCCGCGGCGGCCCGCCTCATCGGCGGGATGGACCAGGCCGTGCTGTGGGAACACGCGTCGCGGGCCATCGGCGAGAGTGCGACCGCGGCGCGGAGCGTGGTGCTCGCCGACGGCACCCGGGTGTCGATCGAGACCCGACCGGTCACCGACGGCCCCGACGTGGTCGGTGCGGTCCTCAAGATCAAGCAGGAGTCGGCCCGTGAACCGTCGCGGCGCACCGCGCGTCCGGCCACCCCGCTGTCGGGCTTGGTCGGACACAGCGCCCGGTGGACGGCGCTGTGCGCGCAGGCCGCGCGGATCGGCCCGGTCGACCGGCTCCTGGTGGTGGGCGAGCAGGGGAGCGGCCGCGCGGCCGTCGCGCGCTCTCTGGCGCAGCCGGGGCCCGTGCGGCTGCTGGACGCGGCGCAGGCCGGCAGCTCGGGTCACGAGCGCTGGCTGCGCGACGTCGAGACCGAGCTCGACGGCCCCGACGAGAACCTCGTCCTGCGCCACGTCGATCTCCTGGACCCCGCACTGGCGCAGGCCACCGATGCCGCACTCCGGCGCCGCCCGACGGGGCGGCAGGTCTTCGCCACCTCGGAGGTCGGACCGATCGCGGCGGGTCGCCGCAACCCGCTCCTCGACACGTTCGTCGACGTCCTAGAGGT
This sequence comes from Pseudonocardia petroleophila, assembly GCF_014235185.1. Taxonomy (NCBI): domain Bacteria; kingdom Bacillati; phylum Actinomycetota; class Actinomycetes; order Pseudonocardiales; family Pseudonocardiaceae; genus Pseudonocardia; species Pseudonocardia petroleophila. The sequence goes on from NZ_CP060131.1 coordinate 3,945,939, forward strand.
TCCGCCGCTGCGCGACCGGTTGGACGACCTACCCACGTTGCTCGCCGCGCTGACCGCCAGGTCCGTGGGTGACGGGCCGGTGGTGCGCTGGATGCCCGACGGCGTCCAGGCCCTGAGCCGGCTCGACTGGCCGGGCAACGTCGCCTCGCTCGACGCGCTGGTGCGGGGACTGGTCGCGCGCTGCCGGACCGGCTACATCGGCGCGCGCGACCTGCCTGCCGACGTCGCCGCCCGTGCCTCCCGGCGACCGCTTGCCATGCTGGAGCAGGCCGAGGCCCAGGCGATCATGCGCGCCCTGCAGGACGCGGGCGGCAACAAGCACCGCGCCGCGGAGTCGCTCGGGATCGCGCGCTCGACGCTGTACCGCAAGGTGCGGGCGCTCGGGCTGGACCTGTCCACCACGGCGTTCTGAGTCCGTCCACCGCGGGGCGGCCGGGTGGCCCGGCCGCCGGTGGTCGGCTCAGGACGACTGAGGGACCGCGCGGTCCGCCGCACCGGGCCGCGGGACCGGGCGGTAGCTCTCCTTCGTCGTGACGATCGACACCAGCGTGAGCACGGCGGCGACGGCCACGAACGCTGCGACGGCGTTGATCGTGCCGGTCGCGGCCAGCAGGGACGCGGCGATGAGCGGGGCGAACCCGCCACCCACTACGGCGCCGAGCTGGTAGCCCACCGACGCGCCCGAGTAGCGGACGCTGGTGCTGAACATCTCGGTGAAGAACGCCGCCATCGGTCCGTACAGCCCGCCGAGAACGATTCCGGCCGTCAGGGCGGCGACGAGCATCCCGGGGACGGTCGCGGTCTCCATCAACCAGAAGAACGGGAACGCCGACAGCAGCGTCGCGGCTCCGGCCGGAACCAGGACCCGCTTGCGCCCGACCCGGTCCGACAACGTCGCGAACAGCGGGATCGTCAGGACGGTCGCCCCGCTGGAGATCAGGATGATCGTCAGGATCGTGGACCGCGCGACGCCCAGTGTGCCGACATAAGACACCATGAACACGATGAGGATGTAGTAGTAGACCTGGATCACCAGGATCATCCCGCCGGACTGCAGGATCTGCCGCGGGTGGGTGCGCAGGGCCTCCACCAGTGGTGAGCGCGGCCGGATCGGGGTGGCCTCGGCGGCGCCCGGCTCGGGGGCGGAGTCCTGGAGGCTGCGGAAGTCGGGGGTGTCCTCGATCTTTAGCTGGATGTAGAGGCCCAGCCCGATCACGAGCACGCTGAGCAGGAACGGCACCCGCCATCCCCAAGAGGCGAACGCCTCCGCGGGCAGCGCCGCGATGAGGACGAGGAACACCACGTTCGAGAGGATGACCGCGAGCGACGGTCCCATCTGGGCGAAGCTGCCGTAGAACCCGCGGCGATGGGGCGGAGCGTTCTCGGTGACCAGCAGCATCGCGCCGCCGTACTGACCGCCGATGGCCAGGCCCTGCACGCAGCGCAGCAGCACCAGCAGGATCGGCGCGGCCACCCCGATGGTGGCGTAGGTGGGGAGCAGCCCGATCAGCGTCGTCGCGACACCCATCATGACCATCGCGACGACCAGCATCCTCTTGCGGCCCATCCGGTCGCCGAAGTGCCCGAAGACGACGCCGCCGACCGGCCGGAACAGGAACCCGACGCCGAACGTCGCGAACGCCGCCAGCGTGCCGACCACGGGGGACACCGACGGGAAGAACACCGTGTTGAACACCAGGGCCGCGGCTGTCCCGTAGATGTAGAAGTCGTACCACTCCAGTGTGCTCGCGGAGAGCGCTGCAGCGGCCACCCGTCGCAGCACCCGCTCCGGCGGCGCGCCGCCGCTGTCCTCGTCGACCATCTCGTCACGCCCTCGCAGGTCAGGGCCGGTGCGGTCACCGGACCGGGTCCCTGCACGGTAGGGACGGCGTGTCCGGCGCAGGTGTCGCAGAACAGGACGGCGGGGGCCGGTGTGGAGCGGATTGCGACACCGGACGCCGTGGTCGCCTGCCTAGCGTCGGCCCCGAGCGCAGCACCGCCGTTCGCTCGCGGCCGTTCCGGAGGAGTCCCTGTGACCGAGCCCGTCGTCGTCGTCGCCACCGTCGTGCCGAAGCCCGGCCGCGACGAGGAGGTGGAGGCCGCCTTCCGCACCGCGGTCGCCGCCACCCATGCCCAGGACGACGGGTGCGAGCTCTACGCCCTGCACCGCTCGGTCCGCGGCAAGGAGGGGTTCGTGGTCGTCGAGAAGTGGTCCTCGGCCGACGCGCTCCGCGCCCACGGTGGCGGTGCCGCGTTCGCGGCGCTGTCGGCCGAGGTGGCCGACCTGCTGGTCGAACCCCTCGGTGTCACGGTGCTGCAGCCCCTCCCCGCCGGGGACGAGGAGCTGGGCCGGCTCTGAGTCCTCGGCGACCTGGCGGCGGGGTTCAGGCGCGCCAGAGGTGCGGGCCCGGCCGGGTCATCGGGACGTGCGGGACCACCACTGACCGGCTCAGTCGGGTCAGCGCCACCACGAGCTCGGCGACGTCCGCGGCGTCGATCATGGCCTCCGGGCTCACCTGGTCAGCCAGGCCCGCGGTCATGTCCGTCGCCACGTAGCCGGGGCACACCGCCGTCGCCGTGACCCCACCGGAGGACTCTTCGGTGTTGAGCGTCTCGCACAGCGACGTCAGCGCCGCCTTGCTCGCCCCGTAGGCGGAGTTCAGCGGCTCCCCGGCGACGCCGGTCAGCGAGGAGACGGCGATGACCTTCGCCGTACCGCGGTCCCCGGCGGTCCGGCGCAACGCCGGCAGCAGCCGCTGGGTCAGCACGAACGCCGAGCGCACGTTGATCGCGTACAGCTTGTCGAAGCGACGGGCGGGGAAGTCGGCGAACGGTCCGATGGACCCCATGCCGGCGTTGAGCACCAGGGCGTCGATGCGGTCGTAGGTCTCGAGGTGCGCGTCCGCCAGCGCCACGACGTCGTCCTCGCTGCCCATGTCGGCGGGGACCGTTCGGACCCTCCCGCCGTGCGACCCGACCAGCCGCGCCGCCTGCTCGTCGAGGGGGCCGGCCGACCGGGCGCTGGTGGTGAGGTCCCAGCCGGCGGCGGCGAGCCGGTCGGCGATGAGGGCGCCGATCCCACGCGAGGCGCCGGTCACGAGCGCTGCGGGGGCGGTCACCGGGGCGCCATCCGGATCGCGCCGTCGAGCCGGATCGTCTCGCCGTTGAGCATCGGGTTGACGACGACGTGCGCCACCAGGGCGGCGTACTCGTCGGGGTCCCCGAGCCGAGAGGGGTGGGGGACCTGCGCCTCCAGGGATGCGCGGGCCTCGTCGGACAGTCCGCGCAGGATCGGGGTCGCGAACATCCCGGGCGCGACGGTCACGACGCGGATCAGGGATCCCGCCAGGTCCCGCGCGATCGGCAGCGTCATGCCGACGATCCCGCCCTTCGACGCCGCGTAGGACGCCTGCCCGATCTGCCCGTCGAAAGCGGCGACCGACGCGGTGTTCACCACCACGCCGCGCTCATCGTCGACGGCCTCGGTCCGGGCCATCGCCTCGGCGGCGAGCCGGATGACGTTGAACGTGCCGATGAGGTTGATCTCCACGACACGGGCGAAGCGCTGCAGGTCGAGCGGGCCGCTGCGTGACAGCGTCCGCGCCGGGTCGCCGACCCCCGCGCAGTTGACCGCGACCCGCAGCGGGCCCCGCTCCGACGCGGCCGCCACCGCGGCGCCGACCTGCTCGGCGTCCCGGACGTCCGCCGCGACGAACGTGGCCCCGCCGAGCTCCCCGGCCGCTGCGGCGCCCGCGGACGACGCGAGGTCGACGAGCACCACCTCGGCGCCGTCGGCCGTCAGCCGTCGCGCGGTGGCCAGGCCGAGCCCGGACGCACCTCCCGTGACCAGAGCCACCGCTCCTCGTACGTCCACCGTGCTCCCCTCGCCGCGTCCCGAGCCGTTCAGGACGTGCCGGCGACGTTCCCAGCCGGGGCCGCAGCGGGGTTGTCGCACTTCGCGCCAGACCCCGCGCCGTGCCGGTGGAGCGGATTGCGACACCCGGGGACGACCGCGCGGCCTAGCGTCGGAGCGAGCGAATCTCGAAGGAGGTGGACGGCCGATGATCCGGATCGATGGGGTGACGGCGGACCCGGCTGGTCTGCGGGAGGTGTTCGGCTGCTTCCCCTCCGGGGTCACGGCGGTCTGCGCGCTGGTCGACGGGGTGCCGGTGGGGATGGCGGCCAGCTCCTTCACGTCGGTCTCGGTCGACCCGCCCCTGGTGTCGGTGTGCGTGCAGGACAGCTCGACGACCTGGCCGAAGCTCCGCGGTAGGCGCCGGTTGGGGGTCAGTGTGCTCGCCGAGGGCCACGACGCCGCCTGCCGGGCGCTGTCGATGAAGCACGGCGACCGCCTCGCCGACGTGGACTGGGAGGTGGGCGAGGACGGCGGCGTCTACGTCCACGGATCGAGCGCGTGGCTCGACTGCTCCCTGCACGCCGAGCTCCCGGCCGGCGACCACTCGATCGCCCTGCTCCGGATCCACGGCGCCAGGGCCGATGCGGACCGGCCACCGCTCGTGTTCCACGGCAGCCGCTTCCGCCGGCTGGCGGCGCTGTGAGCGGCAGCCGGGTCACCGACGCGCTGGCCGCAGTGGCCGCCGGACGGCCGGTGGTGGTCGTCGACGACGCCGATCGCGAGGACGAGGGCGACCTGATCTTCGCCGCGGAGTGCGCGACGCCGGCGCTGCTGGCCTTCACCGTCCGCCACACCTCGGGGTTCGTGTGCGTGGCCCTGCCCGAGGCGGAGTGCACGCGGCTGGCCCTGCCGCCGATGCACCACACGCTGGGGGACCGGTTCGGCACGGCCTACCGGGTGACGGTCGACCTGCGTGGCACGGGTACGGGCATCTCCGCTGCCGACCGGAGCCGCACGGTCGCCGCGCTCGCCGCCGCCCACACCCGTTCCGCCGACCTGCTGCGGCCCGGGCACGTCGTGCCCCTGGCCGCGCGCGAGGGCGGCGTGCTGCGCAGGCCCGGGCACACCGAGGCCGCCGTCGACCTCGCGCGGCTCGCCGGGATGCGCCCGGCCGGTGCGCTGTGCGAGATCGTCAGCACCGCCCGGCCGGGCGAGATGGCCCGCGGCTCGGAGCTGGAGGGCTTCGCCCGGGACCACGACCTGGTACTGGTGTCCATCGCCGAGCTGGTGGCGCATCGGGAACGTACGGAGGCGCAGGTGGTGCGCGCCGCCGCCACCGCTCTCCCGACGGGTCCCGGGCAGTTCCGCGCCGTCGGTTACCGCGGTGTCGCGGACGGGGCGGAGCACGTCGCCCTGGTCCACGGCGAGGTGGGCGAGGGCCGGGACGTGCCGGTGCACGTCCACGTGGAGTGCCTGACCGGCGACGTGTTCGGGTCGCGCGCGTGCGGGTGCCGCGCGGCACTGGACGGCGCCCTCCGGACCGTCACGGCGGCCGGACGGGGTGTCGTCGTCTACGCGCGCCCGGCGGGCGGTGTCCGGGCCTGCGGCGTCCTCGACCCCCTGCGGCCCCCGTCCGGGACCGCCGTGCCCGCCGCCTCCATCCTGCGGGACCTCGGGGTGTGGTCGGTCCGGCTGGTCGGCGGGACCGGCAGCGTGCACACCGTCCTGGTTGACCAAGGCCTGTGCGGCGACGACCGCACGGCACCCCAGGCGGTGGCCGGATGACGGGCACGACGGTGTCCACGCGGGCCGCGGTGGCCGCGGTGGTCGTGGGCCGGTCCCGGGAGCTGGACCTGGTGCTGGCTGCGGTGTCGGCGGGGCGCGATGTCCTGCTGGAGGGGCCGCCGGGGACGTCGAAGTCGACGATGCTGCGCGCGATCACCGCCCATTGGGGGGTGCCGTTCGTGCTGGTGGAGGGCAACGCGGAGCTGACACCGGCCCGGCTGGTCGGCCACCACAACCCGGCGCGGGTGCTGCGGGAGGACTACTCGGCCGAGAACTTCGTCGCCGGCCCGCTGGTGGAGGCGATGCGGGCGGGCGGGTTCCTCTACATCGAGGAGCTCAACCGCACCCCGGAGGACACCCTGAACACGCTGCTGGGGGCGATGGCGGAGCGGGAGGTGACGGTGCCGCGGGTCGGGACGGTCACGGCGCTGCCGACGTTCCGGGTGCTGGCGTCGATGAACCCGTTCGACAACGTGGGCACGGCACGGATCTCCGACTCGGTCTACGACCGGTGGTGCCGCCTCGCGGTGGGCTACCAGGACGCGGGGGAGGAGTCCGACATCGTCCGGGCGCGGACCGGGTCCGAGGACGAGCTGCTGGTGTCCGACGCCGTCGCGATCACCCGGGCCACCCGCGCGCACCCCGAGCTGCGCCGCGGCTCGTCGGTGCGCGGGGCGATCGACCTCGTCGCCGTCGCGGTCGAACTGGGGAAGCTGAGCTCCTACGCCGACCGGGAGCGGCTCGTCCTCGACGCCGCACTGCTCGCGCTCTCGGCGCGGGTCGGGGTCGACGAGGCCTCGGACGCGACCCCGGAGGCGGTGATCACCGAGATCTGGGAGAACCATTTTTTCTCCTCCCCCGGCGTGCGGCGCCGGGACCTCACCGCCTGAGCGTCGACAACGCTGTCGCGCTGCCGACCGCCGAGACCCGGTCCCCGCTCGCCCCGCTGCGGCGCCGACCCAAGCAGCTCACGGAGGCACCGCAGGTGTTCGCCTCGGGGAGCGGCCCGCCGGTCGTGGTCGAGCTCGACGGCGGCCGCGGCGACGGGGCGGACGGCGCGACCGGTGGCCAGGGCGTGCTGGTGACCGCGCAGACCGCGCGGCGCCGCGATCTGACCGAACTGCTGGAGGACCGGCCCGCCGATCCCGAGGTGGCGGTGATGGCCGCGCGGATCGCCCGCCGGCTGGCGATCCGGCGCCGCCCGCGTGAGGTCCGGCGCGAGCGCGGTGGGGGCGGGTTGGCATCGGTGCCCTACCGGTACCGCTCCGACGACATCGACCTCGACCGCACCATCGAGGTGCTGACCGAGCGGCCCTTCCCGGAGGACACCGACATCGTCGTGCGGGAGAGGATGGGATCGCGGCGGGCCGTGGTGCTCGTCGTGGACGTCTCCGGGTCGATGCGGGGGGAGAAGGTGCGGATCGCCGCGGCCACGGTGGCGGCGCTGGCTGCGGACCTGTCGGGGGCGGGTGACCAGTTGGCGGTAGTGGCGTTCTGGTCCGACGCCGCTCTGCTCAAGCCCCTCACGACGCCGTCGTCCACCTCGGCGCTGCTCGACCAGCTGCTGCGCATCCCCGCCCGCGGTCTGACCGACGTCGGGTTCGGGTTGCAGGTGGCCCGCACCGAGCTGGTTCGCGACGCGGCGCGGCACCGCACAGCGGTCCTGCTGTCCGACGCGGTCCACAACGCGGGCCCGGACCCGCGACTGGTCGCACGGCGCTTCCCGGAGCTGCACGTGCTGCTCGAGACCGACGGTGAGCACGACGCCCCGCTGGGCCGCGACATCGCCCGGCTGGGGAAGGGGCGGTGCTTGCCGGTGGCGTCGCACCGCGACGTCGCACCCGCCCTGAACCGGATCCTGGCCGGCTGACTGCGACGTGTCCGCCGCCGCAGGGTTTGTCCAGTCGATCCCACCGCCGTGTTCGACTTCTGGACGGAGGTCGCGCGGTGGGCGACGAGGATGGAGATCGGTGCGGGTGAGCGGTTCGAGCTGGGCCCCCTCGGTCCCCGGCCGCGCAAGGTGTTCGGGATCGGCACGACCTTCCACGGCTACCTGGAGCAGGCCAGGCGGTCGGTGCCCGAGGTGCCGCTCGCATCTGATCTGAGGGCGAGCGCCCCAGCACACGGCCTGTCTGCGCCTGTCCGGTCGGCGTCCCCTGGTCGCTGGTCGGTTGGATGGATCGGGTGGTGTCCAGCCGCCGTTGTGACGAATCGGCACTGCGACGGTTGGTCCAGCAGGCGGATCTCGTTGCTGATCCGTGGTCATCTCGTGGCTGCGCGTGGTCCCATCCTGTAGCTGGAGGTCGTGCGGGACTGGCCGAGGGGACGTGCGTGGCGGGCTCGCGGGAGTGGGAGCGGCAGCAGCGACGGATCGCGACGGAGCTGGAGCGTGAGCGTCGCGCCACTGAGCGCGATCGGGTGGCCGAGGAGAAGGCGGCGCATCAGCTGCGGGTCGCGGAGAAGCGTGAGTGCGCGCGTCGCCGGACCGAGGAGCTGGAGGAGCGGATGTCCGCACTCCGCTCCGCTCTGCCGAACGGGCTACGACACCCGGCGGAGGTGGACATCGAGGAGATGCGCCGGCGACCGGAGACGAGCCGGCTGGAGCTGGGAGAGCTCGTCGAGCCGATCGTTGCGACCTCCTGGGAGCTCGCGGAACCTCCTCGGCCCGGTGCGTTCGCGCGGGCCCTCGGTGGGATGCGCGAGTGGCGCGACCAGCGGGATGCGGCGAAGGTGCGGTACGACGCGTACGTCGACGACGTCCGGCGTCGGGAGAGCCTCCGCCTCGAGCAGGTCGCACGCCTGCAGCAGGAGCACGCCGAGAGGATGCGCCTCGCGCTCGTAGAGGCTGATCACCACAACGCCGAGGTGAACCGCATTCGCGACGGGCTACCGGCCCGTGAGAAGACCGCGGTCGAGTCGTTCCTGCGGCATGTTCTGCTCGAGCTGCCGCTGCCGGAGGGTTTCCCGCACGAGGTCGACGTCGTGTTCAGCCCGGCCACGGAGCAGGCCCTGGTACAGCTGACGCTGCCGCCGCGGGATGTGGTGCCTGTCGAGAAGTCGTTCTCCTACATCGAGCGGTCGGATTCCGAACGCACCGCGGCTCGGCCCCCGCGGGAGATCGCGGAGGCGTACCGCAGCGTGGTCGCCCAGGTCGTGGTGCTAGCCCTTCGCCAGGTCCTCGGCGCGGACGGGGCGCTGCTGAGGGTGGGCGTGAACGCTCACGTACACGCGATCGACCCGGCGACGGGCGAGTGGGAGTACCCGTGTCTGGTGAGCGTCGATGCGGCGCGGGAGGACTTCCCACGGGAGGAAGCGCTGCGGAACGTCGATGCGGTGCAGTGCCTGAACCGACTCAAGGCGATCGTCTCCCATCACCCGTACGCCCTGGAGGCGGTCGAGCCGGTCCTGGTCTTCGACCTCACCAAGTTCGCCTTCGTGGAGGGACTGGACGCGGTAGCCACATTGGATGCCCGGCCGAACCTCCTGGAGATGAGTTCGACCAACTTCGAACACCTGGTGCGCCAGCTCTTCGAGGCCCAGGGCGCAGAGGGCTGGACCACGACCCAGAGCAACGACGACGGCGTCGACGCGGTGATCGTGAACCGCAGCAACCTCATCGGCGGGCTCGCCGTCGTGCAGGCCAAGCGCTACAAGCCCGGCAACGTGCTCGGGCCCAGCCACTACCGGGAGCTCGCCGGCACGATGGAGGAGAAGAAGGCCGGGTGGGGCGTGCTGGTCACGACGTCCCGGTTCACCGCAGGTTGCGAGCAGAAAGCTCGAGAACACGGCCGGATGCAGCTGATCGACGGGAACCGCCTGATCTGGTTGATCAAGGAGTACCTCGACAAGGACGTCCTTGTCGGCTGACAGTCCTCCTCCTCCCCTCGTGAGTTGATCCGGCAGTACGCAGCGGGCGGGAGAACAGGGCAGCGAGATATGCCGATGGCAGCCTTCTGGCGCGAAGAGGCGGGAACGGGGGCGTTCCCGACGGCACAAGCCTCGGTGCGTGGTCGATGCGGACGGCTCGGTGTTCGACGTGACCACGCTTCGATCCACTCGTCATAGTCGCCTGTCACCGTGGACGGGACGGGCCGGAGGTCGGGACGCCGAAGGGTTCGCGCCGATGAGGTGCGGTCCTGCCGGGTGGTGGTTCGGTTCTCGGAGTCGGAGCGTCGCAAGCTCAACGATGCGGCGCGCCTGGCCGGTGCCGCGCTTGCTGCCTGGATCGGGGATGCGGCTCTGCGGGTGGCTGCGGGTCGTGGCGAGGGGACCGGCGTTACCGATTTGCTACGGCTCCACGCTGACGTCGTCGCATTTGCCTCGCGAGCATCGGGCTCAGACGCTGCCGATGCGCACCGCCTCTTGACACGGCTGGATGCCGCAATCGATGCCGTAGCTGCGACTCGCGAAGACGACCGATTGTGATCACCCGGGTGGTGCACGGCTGGAATGTCGGCGGGCTGGTCACCTACCTGATGGGGCCGGGGCGAGCGCAGGAGCACGTGAACCCGCGGGTCATCGCGACGTGGGACGGACGGGAAGCCGTCTGGCAGCCGGAACCGGAGACCGGCCCGGGTGCGCTGATCCGGGCCTTGAACGCGCCGGCGCTGGCCGCCGGTCTGCCGTCGCGCAGCGTCGAGGGCAAGCGCGGGTACGTGTGGCACTGCTCGGTGCGGGTGGCGGCGGGAGACCGGGTGTTGTCCGACGGGGAGTGGGCGGAGATCGCGCGGGAGCTCCTCGACGGCTCGGGGGTGGCGGTACGGGGCGATGCGGGTGGTCCGCGGTGGGCCGCGGTTCGGCATGCCGATGACCACATCCACATCGCGGTGGTGCTGGTGCGGCAGGACGACTGCCGGCGGTTCTGGCCGTCGTGGGACTACCCGCGGTTGCGGGCGACGGCGAACCGGATCGAGAAACGGCTCGGGCTGACGATCACCGCGGCCGCCGACGGCACCGCGGCGAAGGCGCCGGGGCGGGGCGAGACCGAGAAGGCGCTGCGCCAGGGACGCGAGCCGGCTCGGGTCGAGCTGGCGCGTGCGGTGCGGAAGGCGGCCGTCGCATCGCGGGGCGTCGACGAGTTCGTCGGAGCGCTCGAGGCGGCGGGCTACGTGGTCGCGCTGCGGCGTGCGCCGTCGGGCGATCCGCTGGGGTTCACGGTCGGGCGGCGCGGGGAGGTGACGGCGGCAGGGGAGCAGGTGCTCTACAGCGGCAGCAAGCTCGCTCCGGACCTGTCGCTGCCCAGGCTGATGGCGACCTGGCGGCAGGGGAGCGGTGGGCGGGAGGTTCGGGCCCCGGTGGATGTCGCCCGGATCCGGGTCGATCGTGCCCGGGGTGCAGTGCGGGGGGCGCGCAGGGGAACAGGCAGCGAGGAGCCGGGGGAGATCGCGCACGCAGCGCTCGACGTGCTCACTGCGGTCAGTGGCTGGTCCCCGACGCTGGCGGCGGCGGCACAGGAGTTCGACCGGGCGGCGCGATCGCCGCGTGGTCACCACGTCGGCGACTACGTCTCGGGGGCGGGATTGCGGCGGGTCGCGCGTCAGCTGTTGCGGCAGCGCCGGACGGCGCGGGTCAGCGGTGACCCGGATGCGGCGTCGGTCGCGCTCGCCGTGGCCGTCGCGGCGCTGCTGCGGGAGATCGCGCTGTGGCAGCGGGAGGTCGGGCGACCGCACCAGGCACGCGCGGCGGATGCTGCGGCGACGCAAGTGGGGCGATGGGTCGGTACGTGGTCGCTGAAGCAACGGGACGAGTCGCACCAGCCGGGTCTGTTCGACCACGCCGACGTCGGCCGGCGACCACGGGTCGGAGCACCTGCTCGGTGACCGTGCCGGGTGATGCGACTCCCCACCGAGTCGCGCACCCCTCAGCAGGAGGCTCGGGTCGGATGCAGGAGCGGCAACGCCAGTCGGTCGGGGTGGTTCTCACACTCGTCGGGGTCCAGGACACGGCGGTCACCGTGCAGCACGCGGGCACCCCGGAGGCGTCGGTCGCTGTCCGTCTGGGCAAGGCGCTGATCTACCTGAACGACCGTCCCACGGCGAACGCGCTGGCCTTCGCCTGGAACGACCTGGCCCGAGATGCACGGCTCCTGCCCCGGGAGATCAGCTCGTCGCTCGTCGCGCCGCTGGCGGGAATGGCCGAGCCGGCGGTGCTGATCGAGGCAGGCGGGTTGCCGCCGATGTTGGGTCGCGTGGAGCGTCCGGTCGGGGCATATCCGCACCTGCGGCTCGTTCTGGGCCGGGTGATGTTCTCGGTGCGTGATCTCGGTGCGTACAGCTCGACGACGGCGGCGTTCCGGCGCGCCGCGGACTGCGCCGTCGCAGCGTTCCCCGGCACGGGTCGGTCGACGGCCCGGCAGCACGCCTCGGACGAGGCTTCGCGGTTGTTCGTCGCTCCCCGGGCGGTCCGCCGGACGTCCGGTAGGGAGCCGGGCCCGATGGCACCGCGGGTCGGTCCGACCAACCGGATCACCGAGCAGATGCGGAGGGAAGCCTGATGTCCGGTCCCGACTACCCGGTTCTGGGGCTACCGAGCTACGAGACCTACCAGCTTGCACATATCGCCACCTACATCGCGGAACGGTTGTCCCGGTACCGCCGCTCCCCTCCGGGCCGGGATGGTCGCGCCGAGCGGACAACAGCTGTGCGCGACCTCGCCGGGGCGGCCGCAGCGCTGGACGGGTTCGTCGACGTCCCGTCGTCCGGCGCGCTCCCGGCCCCACTCGACGTCGCGACCTACCGCTCCGCCAAGCAGCTGATCACCGGCGGTGCCCGCACGGCGGACATCGTGTCGCTCGCCGCGACCGGGCAGGCAGGGTGGGCCGTGGTCGGACACGTTCCCGGCCTCGGTGCGGTCGGTGCGCGGACCGAAGCACGCGAAATCGCCGACGCCCTCCGTACTCACTTCATGACCGAGTCTGTTCGTGGGCTTTCGCCGTGGGCGGTCACCGCGCAGCCGACGCGCATCCCCACGTTGCCCGAGCGCGTCGACCTGGCTGCGTTCGTCGAGCACCTCGACCCGTCGCGGGCCGCCGATCGGGCTGTCGCGGCCGAGCTGCGCGGCACCGACCGCCGGACCGATGCCGCCATCCAGGGCCGCTTCGCCCACGTGGATCTCGATGAGGCGATGACGCCGCCGGAGCTCCCAACCGGCGCGCGGAATCGGCGGGCCGCCAGGTTAGAAGCCGACAGCGGCCACCAGCGCGCCCACGACCAGCGCCGGCCCGTACGGAACCAGGGTGGACCGACGCCCGGGGGATAGCCCGATGAGTACGGCCGTCAGTGCCACGAGCAGCGCCATCAAGACGATCCCGGCGAGTACGGCGCCCTGCACGGTCAGCACCGCGATGAGGCTGGGGAGCAGCTTGACGTCCCCCCATCCCACGGCCGCCGCAGCTGTCATCTTGAGTACGAGCAGGAGCGCGACGGCAGCTGCGACCCCGACCAGGCTGTGGCCCGCAAGGAGAACGGCGATCAGCGACCCGACGAGAAGCGGACCGGTCAGCATGTCGGGCAGCCTCCCCTCCCGGGCGTCGACCACAGCGGCTGCTCCAGCGAGCACGATGACCGGCAGCAGCATCGCGAACTCCGCGGGTGTGCGGGCAAGGACCAGGGTGACCATCAGGCCAGCGACGGTGGTCGTCGCAGCCACGTCGCACGGACCGGGCGCATAGTCCAACGACGAGGTGCGCCGGGCCAGGGTGAGGACGACCGGGCCGGCTATTGCCGCCGCGCCGGCTCCGACGACCACGACGTTCATGGCCGGGCCCGGCGCGGTCCGGCCGGCAACAGCGCGTTGAGCACCGCGAAGCTCTCCGGCGCGAGCTCCTCCGGAACCTCGAACCCTCGGGCGTCGAGCAGTAGCGCTGCGTGCAGCTCGAGCTCGGCTCGATTGTCCTCGGCGTGGGCGATGCGCATCAGGTCGGTCAGCGGCTGGTCGAACGCGACGTCGATGTCTACGGCGCGTGCGCGTTCAGCTGCCCGCCGAGCGCGAACGGTGTCGCCGTCAGCGAGCGCGATGTCGACGAGCTCGTGCGCGGCATCGACGATGTACCCCGGGATCTGCAGGTCGTGCCGTTGGTCGTGGTTGTTGAGCCACGCGTACCCGCCAGGTCGCAGGCTCGACAGGACAGGCCCCCGGATAAGCGCCAGCGCAGCCTCGTAGTCCTCGACAGCGCCGCCGTGCCCCGCGGCGTACCGGGCCTGACCCCGCTTGCGGAGGCGGCGGAACAGGTCCCAGTCCAGGAGGTGACCGCGGAGGCGGTAGGTGCTGTCGGTCTGCATGTCGCTGACGAAGGCGGCGGCCGCATCGCCTCCCCACCCGCGCCCCGCCCATCGACGCGCTCCGTAGAACGCGTGCCGCACCGTTGCCGTGTTGACCCGACGCCCGTCGGGCCACAGGTCGGTCAGAGCCTTCTCGCTCGTCACCCCTGCCGGATGCAGGCTGAGGTACACGAGGACCTCGACGAACCAGCTCGGGCGCGCCTGCGGTGCGAGACCGGGAGCGCGGACCGTCGGTTCGCCCAGAACAGCGATCATCGGGACAGGCGGCCGCGTGTCGTCGTTGTTCCAGGCGGCCAGGTCATCGTCCAGGTGAGGGTCCTGGTGATCGACGATGCGCAGACGTCGCACCGCCTCCTCGTCCACCGCTGCCGGTGTCTCGTCGTCCTCGGCCTGTGGCTCTACCGGCAGGGAAGCCAGGCCGGGCAGGCCTCCGTCCTCGTCCATCCCCTCGGCCCAGGACTCGAACACCGGGGCGGGCTGGACGGGCTCGGCCGGTTGATCGGTCGCGCCCAGCACGGAGGCGAGCTGTGCGCCGACGCTCTCGGACAGGTCACAGGCCCGCCACGGCCCGTCATCGAGATGGATCGCGCCGAGCCGGGCGTCCGCGTCGATGTAGAGCTCGGCCCCGTAGTCGGCATCATCGGCAACGACCACCACGACTCCGGACGGCGTGAGCGAGCGAAGCCTGCGCCGGTCGGACTCGGAAGGATCGACGTCCGCGATGAGGACCAGCGGGAGCCAGCTGTCGGCTGCGACGCCCCGCAGACGTCCGTCGCGCACGGAGTCGACACCCATGCGCGCGACAGCGTCACGGTTGGCCGAGGAGCGGAGCTCGACCTCGTCGATGGCGTGCGCGAGGCTCTCGACCGACCGGAGCCGTTCCGGGTCGAGCGCGACGAGCTCGTGCCCGAACCCGACGATCAGGACCTCGACGTCCTCCGCCCACCGTGCGGTGGCGAGTTCGGCCACGACGTGTCGCATCAGGGCAGCTCCACGGACGCGGTCGCCGGTGACCCGGGTGACGACGTCCTGCTCGAGGTCGACCAGGAGCGCCCGTTCACCGTCGGTGGCCACCGACACCAGCACCGGGAAGGGGGCGCAGTACCCGCCCGCCTCGCTGACGGGCAGCGGCAGGTCGGCTTCCCCGTCGAGCTCCCAGGTGTCTCCGTCGACGCCGAGGAACGGGGCGGGTGGCGCGGTGGCTGCGGCAAGGGCGAGCGTCGCCTGTCCCCGGTCGAGGACTACGTACCGGAGCGACGGAGTCGTGTCGGTCCACTTGTGAAAGGTCAGTGATCTCAAGGCGGCGTCGAGAAAGACAGAGGTCAGGTCGGTCGGGGCCTGGGAGACCAGCCACTCGGCCCGCCCACCGCCATCCGTGGGAACGGCGATGCGGTGGCGGGCAGGGCGGAAGCGCTGCTGGCGCCGCCTGCGCACCCGGAGCGCCGTTGCAAGGCCTCCCAGCACGATCGCCGACACGGCGACGACCGCGACCGGGGTGACCACGTCCTCGTCGGACTCCGAGTTCCGCTGGTCCGGCTGGTCCGGCTGGTCAGGGGAGGAGGTCGGAGCGGGCGTCGGCACCGGAGGCGACGGTGAGACGGGAGCAGTCGGCCCAGGCGCGACGGTTCCGCTGGACGGCGGGACGATCTCGGTCTGCCGCGGCTCTACGGTGTCGAGCCCGGGCGGGATGGTGAGCAACCAGCCGGGCCGCAGCAGGTCCGGGTCGCTCAGGCCGGGACCGCCGGCCTGGACGACCCCACGGTTCGCCTCGAACAGGTCGGATGCCCGACCTGGGTCTCCGAGATGGTCGGCAGCCAGGGCGCTGAGCGTGTCACCCGGCTCCACCCGCACAACGTCTCTGGCGTCGGCCGGAAGGCGGAGCTCCCATCCCACTGCCAACGACGACGCCTCGGTCAGCGTCGAACCGTCGGGCTGAGGTCTGCCCACGTTGAGGTCGAAGATCTCGCGCCACCGCAGCGGGTCGCCGAGAGCTGACTCGGCGATCTGCCACAGCGTGTCCCGAGGCGCGACGACGTGGAGTGGCCCCGCGTCAGGGAGCTGGAGGAACTCGTCGGCGACCGCGGAGACCGAGACGACCATCGCGGCCGGCGTCGCTGCCAGCGCCGGACCGGTACCGACGATCGTGGCGACCAACGCCGCAGCGATGGTCCGGCCCAGCCGGAACCCCGGAAGGTCGATCCGCCGGGTCGGTTGCCTGCCCAGGACGGCCACGATCTCCGCCAGGATCGACAGCGCCAGGACGAGCCAGACCACGGTGGCGACGAGGAGGAGGAAGGCCATGAGCACCGTGCCGTCGTCCGGACGCAGCAGCATCGCCACAAGATCCGACCGCGACGACCAGCTGCCGGTGGCCACCAGGTGCTGGGCCAGTAGCCACAGCAGCGCAGGGACACCGAACAGGATGAACAGCACGGCAGCTGTCGCCGCAGCGCCCGCCAGGGTCCGACCCATCGTCCTCATGGAGTCCCTTCCGCGGGAACGGTCGTGAACAGCAGTGCTTCCGCCGAACCGGTGCTGACGATCTCGGTCCGCCCGACCAGCCCGAGGAGCACCGTGGGCTGCGAGATCCGGACCTGCACCCGGACCCGGTCACCGATGATCGATGCGGTGCCGTCGGCGTCCGACTGGTGGAGGTAGGCGACCGCCGCGTTCACCGCGGCCCCGTCGTCGATGACGACCCGGCCGCGTTGCAGCTCCGCCACATCGAGGATCTGGCCGGCCGCACGGGCCGCCTCCTCCGCGAGAGCATCGGCACGCGCGAGACCCTGTGCCGCGCGCACGCCGTCGATGCCCAGCCCGATCACGGCGAACAGCGCCAGCACCGCGATGGCCATGGGCGCGCTGACGGCCCCACCGCCCTGCTCGTCACCGGTCACGCGCGCTCCCGCCAGCGGTCGATCGGGCTCGTGAAGCTGGCCTCGACCGATCGACCTCCCGACGCTCCGGGGAGGCCGAGGTCCGACCAGTCCACATCGCAGCGCACTGTCGCCGTCACGGAGGCGGGCTGGCCGAGGGGCGTCGCGAACCCCGAGGTGTCGATCCGGACGGTCAACGCGGTGCAGCGGATGTCCTGCCCATCGAGGATCTGCCGGGCCGTCGACTCGGCGGCGGACTGCGCGCTCGCGGCGTCGCGGTGGAGGGACGCCACGCGAGATGCCGAACGGGCTGCGTGGTCCGTGACCGCCTCGACGGTCACGAGCCGTCCGCCGGCGATCACGAACGCGATCAGCACCCCGATCACGACAGCGAGGATTGCCGCTTCGACCGATGGGCTGCCTCCTCGCTCCGCCTCGAGCGACATCACGCGGATCATGGAGCCGGCCGTTCGATGCCGCCGACCGCCTCGCGCGCCACGGAGAGCGGAACCCCGGGGACGAGGGAGAGCGCGTCGCCCTCCACCCGGACCCGAACGGTCCCCGCGGCGTCGACGTCGGCGGTGACGATGACGTTCTGCAGCGCGGTTCCGGCGGCCCGGTCGAGGAACGCGGTCGCGTGGTCCCGGGCGGCGTTCAGCGTCGGATCCGCCTCGTAGAGCCGTCCGACGCGAACGGCGTCCTGCGCCGCGGTCAGGGCCAGCTGCCCGGCGTAGAACAGCAGCGCGACCTGCACGACGGCGAGGATGATCAACAGCATCGTCACCCACAGCAATGCCATCTCGACGCTGGTCGATCCGCCCCGCTCGTCCACAGCCCCCGCTACTCCAGTGCGCCGAGCTTCTTGGCGATGAAGGCCCCGACCGCGGTGGCGATGACGCCGGCGATCACCGCCCCGGCGGAGATGTGGAAGCCCTCGTCGGTGTTGCGGCCACCGCCGCGTTCGTCGAGCGGCTCCCAGCGGGACGCCAGCAACCAGACGGCGCGAACCAGCTGGGCCCACACGCGGGTGGTCAGGTCGGTCATCGTCGGGCTCCCATCATCAGACGCTGCTGAGCAGCGCAGTACCTGCCGGAAAGAGCACCCAGGCCGCGATCAGGAACACCTGCACCGCGCCTGGAGTGCTCATCTGCGCGCTGGCCCGGTGGGCCGCGGCGTGTTCGTCGGCCAGCAACTCGTCTCGAAGACTGTCGGCACGGGCCATGAGCGTGTCGACCACGGTCCCGCCGTCCTGCCCAGCCGTCGCCGCGATCGTCGAGAGGTCGGCGAGCTCGTCGACGTCGACGCGTTCACCGAACCGACGCAGCCCTTCCCAGGGAAGCTCGCCGGAGCGTTCGGCGAGGTCGAGCTCGTCCCCCAACCGCTGCAAGGCCCAGCTGCCCCTGAGCAGCCGCCCGGGGAGGGTCAGCGCGGTGGACACGCCCGCGCCACCGCGCCGCAGCAGCCCCACCTGCTGCAGGTACGAGACCAGAGCCGACCGCAGTTCCACCCGTGCGCCGTCGGCACGATCGCGGATACGACGCGCACTGCTGGTCCAGCCGACGAGGGCTCCGAGAAGAGTGAAACCGGCCGGAACGACCAGGGGGAGCGCGATGTCGGCTACGGCGAGAACGGCGACGAGAACCGGTCCGCTCAGTGCGTACGCCGTCGAAGTACCCGCCGCGGCGGCGAGGAACCGATCCCGGTCGAGGCCGACCAGCTCGAGATCGGCGGTCGGCACGCTGGCGGGCAGCCTGCGCAGGAGGGGGAGGACGGCGCTTCCCGCCGCGGGGGCCGGGCGCTGAGCAGGAGTCGAGATGCGCTCGTCGAGTGCGATCAGCGCATCGGCGAGGACCGGGTGCCGGTGAACCAGGGCCCCCACCGCGGTGGCGACGGAGGCACCGACGATCGCACCGGCGACGAGGATCCACACGTCGTTCACGGCATGCCTCGCGTGCCGGTGAGGAACCGGGGTGCCGGTTGTCCGACGGCGAGCCGGCGCATCCACACGAGCACCGCCCCGGTACCGACCAGCAGAACCGCCATGACGGCCTGGCCGACGGGTGTCCCGTACGGCGCGGCGAATCCGGGAACGAGAGCAAGCAGGACCAGCAGAGCCGCTTGGATGATCAGCAGCATCCGCACCGACTGCCGGGACTCCGCCCGCTCTGCCTCGATGTCGCGGCGGGCCCGCACGTCGCGGGCCACGCCGTCCGCCAGCTGCCGCAGGACCTGCCCGACGCCGGGACTCTGCGCGTGGAGCGCGAGGAGCAGGGCGGCGGCGACGGCGTCCCCGGTCCGATCGTCGACCGCGTCCGCGAAACCACGAAGCGCCTCCGACGGCCCTGTGTCGCCCTCGCGCAGCTGCCGAGCCAGCACCCGGACCGCAGGTCCGATCGGGCCGTCCGTCCGCTCCGCGGAGACGATGACGGCCTGCGCGAGACCGATCGCTCCGCCACCGGCGAGCATGTCGCCCATTCGCCGGCACCATCCCTCCAGCGCCTCCAGGGTGGCGAGCCGGTTCTCCACCACGCGACCGCCACCGAGCAGCCACGGCAGCAGCACGCCGGCGGCCGTCGTCGCCACCCCGGCCACGGGCCAGCCGCTTACCGTCCACACCGCGATTCCGAGTAAGCACGAGACCGCCGCCCGTCGCCGTACCTCGCTGCTCGACGCGGCGCGCTGAATGCGTTCGAGACGTCGACGGCGAGGCGCAGACGGTCCGGACGGCCGATGATTGACGATTCCGCCTCGGATCGCGGTGATCAGCGCGACGACGGCCACGGACAGCAGCCCGCCCGCCAGGGCCGCGGCGAGCTCGGTCGCGCTCATCGGGCTGCGCTCTGGGAACGGAGGAACGACAGATCCACACCGGCTTCGACGAAGGGCCGCCGGTCCTGCGGGAGGAGTTGGAACACCGCCCGGTGATCACCATTGCCCGCTGGGGAGAAGATGCGGTTCAGCGCCACTCGGCCGTCGTCGGAGACAGCCGAGACCTCCGCGACCTCGGCGACGAACCGGGCACGGGTGCCGTCCGGGGCGCGGACGTGGCGCATGTGGACGACGTACTTGATCCCCTGGGCCGCGAGTCGGGTGACGAACCCGTCGGACCAGCCGGATCCGGTGCCCTTCATCGCGGCGGTCACGAGCCTCTCGAAGGCCTCCGCAGCCGATCCGGCGTGCAGGGTGCACATCGAGCCGGGCATGCCGGCGTTCATCGCCTCGAGCATCGGAAGTGCTTCCTCGCCCCGGACCTCGCCCACGATCACCCGCGTGACCGACATCCGGAGGGTCTGGACGAGCAGGTCCGACAGGGTCTTCTCGCCCGCGGCCCGGCCGGTGGCGGGATCGCGCTCCGTCGAGCCGCTCCGGCATTCCGCCGCGTACATCAGCGGCGGGCTGTTCGGGAGGCGGTGCAGGTTCAGCTCGAACTCGGTCTCCAGCGTTGCGAAGCGTTCGGTCGGGTCGATCTCGCGGGCCAGTGCGCGTAGCAACGTGGTCTTTCCCGCCGCGGGCATGCCGGTGACGAGGATGCTCACCGCGGAGCGGACCAGAGCGGTGAGGAATCGAGCGATCGGCTCGGACAGCGTGCCGTTCCGGACGAGGTCGGCCAGCGTGACGTCGACCAGGCGGTGCCTGCGGATCGTGACCACGGGCCGGGGAACCACGTCGCGCATGGCTGCGAGGCGGGAGCCGTCGGGGAGCTGCATGTTGAGGAAGGGCTGGGCGGGGGAGAAGGCGCGTTCGGAGCTCCCATGGTGCGCCGCGATGAATTGGATCTGCTGGACGAGGTCGTCGTCGGACTCGGCGATCGCAGACTCCGCCTTTCGCACCGAGCCATCGGTCATTCTCAGCAGCGGCACGTCCGATCCGGCGATGTGGATGTCCTCGACTCCGGGTACGTCGAGCAGCGCCTGGATCCGCCCGAGCCCCCACACCGTGTTCTCGACGGCACGCACCACTGCCTGCTCGGCCTCCGGGCCGAGCTGCTCCTCTCCGTCGATCACCCGCCGGCGCGCCTCCCTGTCGAGCTCTGCCTGGATCCAGGCCAGCACGAGCTGTCGCTGGTCTGAGCGGTCGAGTCGCTCCCGGCCGGGATGACCGGCGAGCCGCTCCAGAATTGCGCCGTGGACGCGTCGGGCGAGTGCCTGATGGGTCGTCCGGACCGGTGATCCGTTGACCGGGCGGGTCACGCCGCACTCCACGTCGGATCCAGCCGGGCCGCCAGGCTCGCGAGACGGCGGGCTTCGCGCTGCAAGGCGCTCCGGGGGAACGACCGCGCCGGTCGGGTCCCATCGCTCCACACCTCAGCGGCCCGAGGATCGTCGGGCAGAGCACCGAGGAGCGGCAACGCGCATCCGTCGGCGATCTCCTGGGCCGAGTACGGCTCGCCCGCGCGGACCACGAGCAGCGAGACGCGTGGGTCTCCGACACCGGCGTCGAGTCCTTCTCGCAGGAGCGGCGCGACCCGACTCGCCGAGCGTGCAGCGCGCAGCGTCGATCCGCTCACGAGAAGGACCAGGTCGGCGACCCGAAGGAGCCCGACGACTCCGTCGACCGCGACGAACCGCCCGCAGTCGACGATGACGTCACCCCCGTCGAGCCGGGCCAGCTCCGGTGCTAGTCGACTCCACGGAACGCTGCTCGCCTGTCCGACGCACCCGAACCCGGCGATCACGGGTGGGCAGTGCCCGGCCGGACGGTGCACCCTCCGGTGCAGGCTCTGCTCGACCGGCCCGGTGCGCAGGTCGACCACCAGCTCGGCGAGTCCGGCGTGGGAGGGCCACTCGCCCGCTCCGAGACCTGCGCGAACGTCACCGCCGAACGGGTCGGCGTCGAGGACGAGTGCGGGGCGATGCCACTGCGACGCGATGGCCAGTGCACTGGTGGTCACCCCGGGGCTACCCTTGGCCGAGACGAGTGCGATCAGCACCTCGATCACCCTCTGCCGACGAGAACGAGGACGACGCGCTCGTCGAGCGCGGCGAGGGCGACCTCTTCGGCCTCGGCCTGGGGCACCACGACATCGACGGTGCGGCGCCCGCTCAGATCCGTCTCACCGGTCCGCACGACCGTGGCGAGGAGTGGTGGCCGCCCGGCGGAGACCAGCAGCACAGCGTCCCTCGGGTTCAGCGGGGTGGTCGGCACGTGCCCGGGGTCGGCCGGGATACCCACGACCGCCTCTCCGGGCATCGGTGTCCGTTCGCGGGTGATCGCGTCCGGAGTGAGGGTCTGACCGACGCGGAGGTCGGTCGCGGCAGTAGTGCCGATGACGCTGTCCGCGTCGCTCCAGGCGATCGTCGCCAGCCCGGTGTCGGACGGGAGGAGCACCTCGCGCAGCGCGGTCGGGTCGACCGTGTCGCCGTACGACAAGGGACGGGCCAGGGCCACGACGCCTTCCCTCGCCACCGCACTGCGGAAGGCGTACACGGCCAGCAGGGCACCGAGAGCTCCGAGAAGGACCGCTAGCAGCAGCAGTTTGGAGGTTCGGCCGGTTCGTCGACGAGTCGGTGGGACGACATGACCGTTGGTCGTGGCGGGGTGCACTGCCGTCGTCATCGGGTCTCCCCGGCTACGAGCACCTGGATCTCACCGATCTCGAGCGCGGTCGTCGCGGGTACCTCGACGATCTCCTGGCCGTCCACCGGTTCGCCGCCGGAGACCCCGTTCCACGAGACCGTCCAGACGGCCGTGGCGACGACCTCCCATGCCCCGGTTCCCGAGGTGCGCTCCGGGAGGGACCGCTGTTCGAAGACGTACCCGCAGTCAGGTGACGGGCCGCTCTGCCCGGCCCAGGGGGTCCCGGGCCCGTCGCAGCTGACGACCGCGCCGGGCGGCCCCATACGCCACTCGACGCGAGCCAGGCGTGCGGTCGCGGTGACGCGGGAGGCGCCGGCCGTCGCCGTTGCCGAGACGGGCCCAGCTGTGGCTGCACCGTCCTCGATCCACAACCAGACGGGAACACCGACGAAACCGGATCCACCGGTCGAGGTGCGGAGTGCCGGCTGATCGAGGGTGAGGAGTTCGATCGCACGCTGGGCGAGAACCGCTGCCGGAGGTGCCTCGGCCGCCGCCTCCGGTGCCGGCTCCGGGGCGAGGAGGTCCGCGGCGTCGATGGCCTCACCGACCCGCCAGGAGTCGCCGAACGGCATTGCTTCCAGCCGCGGTCGGGGTGGCGCGACAGGCGCGGTGGATGCGGCGCGGGGCGCTGCGTCGCGAGGGGCGCGGTCAGGTCCGGCTTCGTCGCGCGGCCCGCCTGGCCGACCCGGGTCGGCTGCGATCACGAGGCATCGGCCGATGCTGTCGACGACGGCGCAGCCGGGAGGCCCGGGCTCCAGCGGGGCCCCCGGCACGAGCATCGGGAGCACCACGGTGATGGCCCCGATCGCGGTCAGCACGGCTCGTCCAGAGCAGGAACGGCGCGTTCGACCAACCACTGACTGTTGGTGGAGACGACCTCGGCGCGGAACCGGTAGCGGGGGACTCGGTTGGTCAGGTCGTCGAGCACGGCGCCGGTGGTGTCGGACACCAGTCGGGAGTCACCGAGGTCGACGCAGTCGACGATCTGCACCCGTGTGCCGAGAACCTGTTGCACCGCCGGGTCTCGGGTCACTTGCCCCTCGGTGTGCGCGGGCAGGCTCGCGTAGTTCTCGACGTCGGTCACCAACGAGTCGAGGGCCGGGCCGGTCGCCACGCCTCGGAGGTCCGGCAGCCAGTCCCGCGAGCCCGGTGCGGCGAGCGCGGAGTCGGTGACGGTCCAGAAGCGCTCGTAGGCCGCGAGCGCCTCGGCCGCTGGATCGCTCGTCGGTGGTGTCGTGGTCGGTTCGGGCGGCGCGGTCGCGGTGGAACAGGACGCCGCGCAGAGCAGGGCCACGAGGAGGGCCGATCGGAGAAGTGCCGTGGTCATCCATCGCTCCCGTGCGCAGTCGTGGTCGTTGCTGATCGTGCTGCCCGCCGTGGTCGACCCGTGGTCATCGTGTGGTCGGTTCCGTGATCTCCGGATCCGATGCAGGTGGGAGTACCAGGAGCGGGCGCCCGCCCGTGGGCGAATGGGGAAGACGTCGCCCGAACGGACGATCCCTGCCGTGCGGCGACCGCAGGTCGACCACGGCTTGTCGAGCGCCTCGACCACGGAACGACCACGCCTGCGCCACGTGCTTGTACGGCCGCGCAGACAGCGTTGCGCCAGCGGTAGGGCCAGCCGGCCGCGAGGTCGGATCGGAGGTGCGGACGGGATGCCACGTGGCAGGCAGGCGGTGAAGGCTATCGTCGCGTTGGTCGGTCCGCAGGACGTCACGGTCACGGCGCACCGGCCCGGCACCGACGGCGCAGCGGTCGGGGTACGTGTCGGTGGCTCGCTGATCTACATCAACGATCTCGACACAGTCCAGGCCTTCCACGCGGCGTGGCGGTCGGGCATCGAGCAGGGGAGGACTCTCCCGACGCGGCCCGATCCGGACCTCGTACGTCCGGTGTGGGGCGTGTCGGAGCCGGTCGTGATGATGTCCGCTGCCGACGTTCCGCCCTCCCATGCGCGCCTCGAGAGGACCCCGGGGCGACCGGCGTGCCTCTGGATCACTCTCGGCCGGGTCGTCTTCGGCGTCCATGACCAGCTGGCCCTCCGGTCGGCTGCTGCGGCGTTCCGGCAGGCCGACCAGCTCGCCGCGACGACGTTCCTGCCCGAGCCCGATCTGAGCGTGCGCTACCGCGCCGAAGCGACGGTCCAGCGGCTGCTCAACGCTCCGCGGCGCGCAGGCCCTGACCGAGCAACACCTGTCGCCGCGGCTGCAGCGCCGTCGCCCCAGCGTTTTCTCCGAATGAGGAGCGAGCGAGCCCGCTGAGGTCCCTCCTCGACCGATGTTGTCCACATCGATGGCGCACATCTGGACCGGAGACGCGCAGGTGCCGAGGGTGAGGCGATGCGCATGGCAACGGTGATCATCGTGATCGGGTTCTTGGTCGGGGGCTGCACAGCCGTACCCGCGTCCGAGCTCGACGAGGGCGGTGGCTGCCACGACGTCAACGTCGAGGTCGACATCGTCAGCGATGTGTCGATCGCGATGGTGAGCGCGGACAGCTGCGTCGACGAGACCGGATCCGTTCTGCCAGCCGCTGATGCCACCGATCGGCTCGCGTCTGCTGCCTGGTCCGCAGAGTTGCCGCAGTTCGATCGCGTGGACGCCTCGGTCGTCGTGTCGGCCGAGACCTACCCGTTCGGGCGCAGGTCGGTCCGGAGCTACTCGCGTTCCGAGCTGGAGTCCCGCTGGGGAGGTCGGCCTGCCCGGCTGGATCTCGGGGCGGCTCGGCATGGTCCGACGGGACCGTGGGTCCTGCTTCCCCTCGCCGGCGTCCTGGTGCTGGGTGCGGCGCTGAAGGCGGCCTGTTCCGGTTCGGTCGTCGTCATCGGGATGCGAGCCCGCTGATCGTCAGGACGCGTAGCTGACGTGGACGTGGTCGAAGTGGCCGCCGGTGGCGTCGGTCGGGTCGTAGACTCCGCCGCCGGTGTAGGCGCGGCCCCAGCCGTCGGCATCTGTCGTCTCGGGTGACCAGAACCGCCCTTGCCAGATCAGGTAGCCGACGTCCAGTGCCTCCGCGTGCGCCCGCAGCCAGGACGCGAGCCGCCAGCCGCTGGCGAGCTCGTCACCCTGGGGGAAGAACCCGGCGGCGCCTGGGAAGTAGTCGCAGGCCCGTCCGCGCGGATGGTCGCTGTCGGGGTTCCAGGCGTGCTCGTCCCAGCAGCCCACCGACCGGATCGGTCCGCCTGGTGCTGCGGGTCCGAAGACCCGGACGATCTCGTCGTACCCGTGGCGACTGGTCGGGGTGAGGCAGCGTCCTCCCGTCGGGTCGGGGGCGGTGCACCCCGACCCGCCTCCGGTGAACGGAGTGGGCGCCGGCAGGTCGTCGATCGGGACCGGGCCGGAGCTGCGGCCGTAGGCAGCCAGGAACTCGTGGACGTGGGTCAGGTACCCGTCGACGAGGTCGACGCACGTCGCATCGCAGCCGGCCTCTCCGACCGTGGGTACGCCCGTTGTGGAGCCGGTGACACGGCTGCATCCGGCGATGTGGCACACGAGCATGGCGTCGAGCGGTGCTGTCGGCTTCCCGGTCGTCGCGAGGTGTCGGGTTGCCTCGCGGAGGTTGCGGCACACCCAGGGGATCGCCGTCCGCAGGTGTACCTCGGGTTGGAGGACGTCGGCCTCAGCAGGTGGTGGGGCCGACGCCCACGCTGCGCCGCCGGCATCGACCCAGTTCGCCTCGTTCAGCTGGTAGAGGCCCGCGGACCCGCCGTTGCGGTCGGCACGGAACGCGCTGGCGTCCCAGCCCGACTCGGCCTGGACCTGCGCGACGACCCACAGAGGCGGGAGTTCCGGGCAGGCCGCGGCGGTCACCGCTTCGATCACCGGGAGCTGCGCAGCCGCCGCGGTGGGGATCGCCGAGGGGTCCACGTCGCCGACAGGGTCGATGGTGCTGAGTCCGCCGAGCAGCGTGGCGATCAGCAGGAGGGGAAGGAGGAGGGTGGCGACGAGGCCTGCTCCGCCGACGGCGAGCGCGCGCACGGATCGCTCATCCGGTGTGCTCGAGCGGGCCGTCCGGCGCGGCGGTGGGCAGGGTCGCCAACGGGGTGTGACCGTTGAGGCTGCGGTAGCGCTCGTTGTGCGCGCAGTCGGCGAACGGGCCGAGCGGGTTGAGGAGTTCCCGCAAGCACGGGTCGAGGTGGTCCCGGAGCCACAGCGACATCGCGATGCCGGGTTCGGAGGCGAGCTCGGCCCACGCGCGGTGCAGTGCCCGCATGCGGAGGATGGCCTCCGGGTGCTCCCACCAGCGGGGACACCAGGTCAGCTCGCCGCGCAGCGGTCGGGCGATGATGCCGGTGATGCACTGGTGCACCCAGGAGACGAGGCCGTCCGCGTCGAGGTCCTCGATCGGGGCCGGATCGCTCGCCGGCTCGGCCGTGGGCATGCCATTGATGAGCTCGTCGAGGAGGTCGGTCTGGTGGTCTCGGCACGCCTCCAGGGCCTGCACCCGTGCCATCAGTGCGGCGATCTGCTCGGAGTGGTCCTGCGAGCCGGCTGCGCTGCTCATGGCGTTCCTCTCGTCAGGTTGACGGGGTTGTTCGGGCCGAGCGCGATCGCAGCTGCGCGGCACAGCTCTTCGAGGGCGGTGTCGGCGTAGCTGGAGATGTCGGTGTTGTCGCGTTCGCGGTACCAGGGGTGCAGTCGGCCGAGCCCGGCCTTGCGCCCGGTGGCGAGCAGGACCGCCTGGTCTCGGGGGAGAGCGCGGAGCACCGAGGCAGGGAGGATCGACTCCCGCGCGGTGGAGTACTGCCGGGATGCGCCACGGGTCCGGTCGATGCTGGTCGAGGTCTTCTCGACGTCGTGGTCGCCGATGAGGCCGGAGAGGCGCTGTAGGAAGGCGTGGTCGTCGACTCCGGCGCCGACGAGCTTGATCGTGGCCGCGGACCAGAGGGCTTGCATGCCCTGTTCGCCCCACACCCCGACGCCCTGCTGGTAGCTCTGCAGCATCGTGAGGACCTGGATGCCGCGGGAGCCGTAGTGGCTGTAGAGCTGGGGGAGCTGGCGGATCGGGCAGATGTTGGCTGCCTCGTCCAGGACGGCGACGACGGGCGGATCGAGGCGTCCGCCCCGGGCCTGCGCCAGCAGTTCCGCGACTTCCAGGATGCGGTCGACCAGTGCGGTGACGACGGGCGCGGCGGTGCCGGCTCCTTCCTTGGAGAGCAGGTGGACCGTGGCGCGGCCGTGCTGCGCAGCGCGGAGGAGGTCCCACAGGTCGAGCTCGGTCGGCGGGTCGACGGGCGGGGTCTGCCAGGTGTACGGCGGGGTGATCCACCGCAGGATGCGTTCGCTGGTCAGCGACCTCGTTGCTGTACGCGCGGTCTGCAGGATCCCCTTCGTCGTGACGTCGGCGCCGTGCAGGGTCGATTCCAGGTCAGCGGCCTCCGCCAGCGCGCCCGCGGCGTCGAGTGCGGCGACGGCGTCCCGACTTCCCGGTTGCAGCCAGGAGACGACATCGCGCACGGTGCCGCCGTCCTGCAGAGCGGCGGCGAGGAGCGTCGAGGTGAGCACCTGCTCGCCCGCGGAGTGGAAGAACGGGTCCCGCCGGTTGCCGCCGATGGTGCCCATGAAGTGTCCGGCGAGGCGGGCTGCGGCCTCCATCCGTTCGGCGGGCCCGACGTCGCGGATGCTGCGCAGCGGGTCCCACCACCAGGTCTGACGGGCGTGGGCGATGAGCTGAGGGTCGAAGGTCCACACCGGTCCGGCTCGTCCACGCAGACCTGAGGTCAGCGCCCACAGGTCGGCCTTGTTCGAGGTGGCGACGACGAGCCCCGGCGCGGCGAGGACGGTGGGGACGGCGAGCGCGCTGGTCTTGTTGGCGCGCGGTCCCATGACGACGAGTCCGACGTCCTCCCAGGACATCCAGACGTCCCGGCGTCCGATGGACAGCAACCGCAGACCGCGGTCGGCGGGTTCGTCGCCGTCGAGCGAGGGTCGGAGGCGGTGGGCACGTTTCGCGGCAGCGGCCCCGGAGAGGTCGCCGAGCTCTCGACGCCCCAGGAGGGACCGCTGTGGATCGGTCGCGCTGCTCGCCCTTGTCACCAGGAGCGCGATCGCCACGACGGCTCCGGCCTCCAGCAGGATCACCGTGCCCAGCACCGCGGCGAACACTGTGGTCGACGCGCCGGGTGATAGGACCGCCACCGGACCGTCGCGCAGCAGGGTGGAGACGGTCAGCGGGTCGGGTCCGTTGGCCACCCAGGTCCCGGTGCTGCTGAGGGAGGCCGCGCCAGCGGCGAGCCAGACGTCGACGCACAGCAGCGCCGCCGACCCGATGGCGGAGAGCAGCAGTAGCGGTGCTGCGGCGTCCCGCAGGAGGGCGCGGTTCACGATGTCGGCCCCTGTACGCGGAAGGCGCGGTCGGTGTCGTGCAGCTCGATCTCAGTAGGGGTGAGGGTGAGGGCGACGGGCAGGCCGAGCCGCTGGCCCGACTTGATCAGGTACTTGCCACGACCGGGGTGGGTGCGGCCGGAGTGCCACGTCGGTGGGGCCGCCCAGGAGGTGATGAGAGCGGCCTCGCCACGGGTGAGCGAGGTGAGGCGGCGGAGTCCGTCGAGCTCCTTGTCGGCCATGCCTCCGAGGAGGAGCACCCCGTTGCGCGACGCCATGCCCCGGGCCTTCGCCCGGTCGGCTTCGGTGGGGAGCGCTTCGAGGTCGTCGAGGGAGTGGGTGACCTGGAAGGACACGACCCCGCGGTGCCGGCCGAGGCGGGTGATCCGGTCGGACCGCTCCACCAGCCCGGGCGCGACCCGCAGGGCACGCCAGAGCTCGTCCTGCACCTGCACGACGTTGCGACGCCGCTCGCCGTACCCGGCGGCGTCGGCGAGTCCTGCCGACCAGGTCCAGGAGCAGAGCATGGCGGCGGCGACCACCTCGTCCTCGTCGTCGTCGAGGGCGCTGATGTCGAGTGACAGGGCGGGGGTGTCGGGGTTGAAACGGGTGCTGCTGGGGCGGTCGAAGATCCCGCGGATCGCTCCTTCGCAGAGCAGCCCGAGCGTGTTGGTGAGGGTCCGGGTGAAGCGCCGGTACTCCGCCGGTTCGTCGACTGCGGCGATGGTCGCGAGCGCGGCCGGACCAGCACGTAGGACCGACAGGATCTCCGGGATGACGGGTTCGTGGTCCGGATCTGCGTTGATGACGACGTCCAGGGCAGCACCCAGCAGCCGCCGCTCGGTGACGTCGGGCTCGGTTCGTCGGACGATCGTGATCAGTGCTTCGAGGAGGGAGAGGCGGCGGGCGCGCAGGGTCTCGGTCAGGCGCAGCCGGTCCTCGGGCGGCGCGGCACGAAGCGCCTCGCGCAGCGGGCCGGCGTCGAGGGGGTTGAGTGATTCGAGACCGCGGCCGAGCCGCCACACCGAACCGCCGAGTGCATGGACCAGGCCGGTGTACTCGCCCTTCACGTCGCCGGGGATGACGGCTCGCATGCCGAACCCGACCAGGCCGGTCACCATCCGCTTGGTGATCGAGGACTTCCCGATGCCGGGTTGCCCCTGGACCCATACGCCGGTGTTGGACACCAGGCCGGTGCGGAGCCACTGGGCCGGGTCCAGCCCGATCGGTTCGGCCGTGTGCAGGTGACGGCCGATGGGGACGCCGCGGACGTCGGAACCGGAGGGGGTGGCGAAGGGGAACAGCCCACAGATCTGGCTGGTGGTGCCGGCGAACCGGTTGCCGGGTTCGACGTGGCCGGCGCGTCCGCCTCCGGGGACGGCCCAGCCCCAGGAGCGGGGAACGGGTGCGGTCATGGTGGTCCTCTGTCAGCGTCCGCGTCGGTGGGTGATGAGGTCGGCGGGGTCGATGCCCAGCCCGAGAGCGGCGGCGAAGCCGGCGGCCTGCGAGCCGCGGAGGCGTCGCAGGCGCAGTTTCGACTGGCCGGCACGTTGCTCGGTGTCGGCGACGGCGGCGGGGAGGTCGTCGTCGTGCAGGACCGTGGTGGTCACGTAGACGGTGAACCGGCCGACGCCGGCGCCCTCGGCCTCCTCGCGGGCGGATTGCAGGGCGCGGCTGCGGTCGTCGCGCTCGCGCTGGGTCTCGTCGCGGCGGGTGCGTTCGGCCCAGGCCCGCCGGACCTGGCCAGAGGTGACCTCGTTCTCGACCTTCGCTGCGGCCTGAGCGGCGGGGTAGGGGTCGTAGAGCCAGGTGGTCCGTCGCGGGAACGGTCCGGGGGCGAGCAGCGGAGCGAGCACGGCCGGGCCCACGGCCTGGCGCGGTGCTTCGCGCAGCGCCCAGCTGACCGACAGCCCGCCCTCGTGGCGGTAGCCGTCCCACTGCTCCTGCGCTGCGACCGGGCCGGCGTCGCGCCAGGCCAGGCCGTGGCCGGCCTCGTTCAGGCGGGCGATCTGCGGCCGGGCGTGCGGATCGAACGCGGCGCGGATGCGGCCGGTCAGCCACCCCGTGGACGCCCGGCCGAGGACGGCGACGCCGCAGGCGGCGAGCTGGTTCTCGATGCCAGGCAGCCAGCGTCCTATCTCGACCGCGGAGGCCAGGAGGTCGACGGGCTTGGGGGTGGCGCGTGCGGGGTCGAGACAGACGGAGACGCGGGTGTCGACCTCGGCGCTACTGGTGGGGGTGAGGGCGACGAGCTCGTCGAGGATGCGACGAGCGACGGCGGGCGCGGTGGGATCGAGTGCGCGGGCGACGTGATCGCGGACTGTCGTGCCGCCGGCGGGGGCGGTGTCGACGGTGACGGCGATGTGTCGGATGAGGGGGAGGTGGCCGAGGTCGGCGAGCAGTGCGCCCCAGGAGGCGACCCACTGGTCGGTCTGCTCGGGGTCGGCGAGGTCGAGGCCGACGGGGGAGCAGCGCAGGACAGCGGTGAGGGTGCCGGTGCGGCGGTGCCACAGCAGGGCGTGTCGTCCGCCGCGGCCGTCGTCGACGTCGACGGGCTGCAGGGGTGCCAGGACGCCCGGCAGGTCGGCGCCGCGGGGGTGCTCGGTCAGGACGCCACCGGAGAGCTCGGTCCACCCCGCGGCGCGGGCGCGGTAGAACCGCGCCCGCCGGGTGACGACATCGACCAGGCTGATCCCACCGATCCGGATCACCAGCGCGGCGATCACGGCAGCGCTGACCCCGGCCAGCGGGAGGGCCGCGACGGGCAGAGCGGAGACGGCGAAGAGCGGAGCGAGGACGGCGACGAGGAGGATGACGGTGGACGGCGTGGACAATGCGCCGATGCCCCAGCCGCGCTCAGCTCGCCAGTTGCCGTAGAGCCTCGGCCGGTCCTCGCGTGTGGTCGGGTCGGCGGTCATGGCGTCGAGTCCTGCTCGTGCTCGCCGATGATCTGGTCGCCCGCCTTCTTGGCCGCCCCGGCGACCGCGGTGGCCGCGACCGCTGCGCCGGCGACTGCTGCTCCGCCGGCTGCGGCCGAGGAGGCCGCTCCGCTGGGCGGGTAGCTGCCCTGGACCGGGACGCTGCCCGGGCCCGTCGCGTCGACGGCGGCAGCTCGTTCGACGGACGCGGCTCGACCGTAGCCGTTGTTCATCGCCACGGCTCCGGCAGCGCCGAGGAATCCGGACCCGGCTCCGCCTCCGCCGCCGATCTGGGTGCCGGTCCAGGAGAAGAACTTCAGCAGGACCGGCATAGCGATGACTGCGAGGAGCAGCACCATGATGCCGGTGATCATCGTGGCGACGTTGCCGTCGTCGCTGGCGCTCGGTGAGGACAGGTAGGAGAAGCCGATGTAGTAGACGAACGCCGCGGCCGGCTTGTAGGCGACCATCGCAATCAGCCACACCAGCAGCCGGTCCAGCCAGCCGCGGGTGGAATGGGTCAGGGACCCGGACGCGGCGAGCGGCAGCATCGCAGCGAGCACGAGGAGCCCGGCCTGGCGCATCGCCATCAGCACCCACTGCACCAGCGACAACACCGCGGCGATCAGCGAGACGAGCAGCACAAGGAACGTGGAGTCACCCTCGAGCAGCACGTCCCGCATCAGGAGCGCGAAGTTGCTCGCGGCGCCGTCGAGCAACCGGCTGGCGACAACATCTCCGGCGCGCAACGCGCCCTGCAGCGTGACCAGCCCCAGCGCGGACACGACTGCATAGCGCAGCAGCCCGGTCGCGACCATGACAAGCGGTTCGCCCTTGCGGGACAGGATCAGCCGGATCGACTGCACCAGCACCCCGCCGACCAGCATGATCAGGACGAGGTCGCGGGTCATGCCCTGTGCGGCGACGACAGCGGGATCGAGCGGGTCGACGCTCTCGGTCTCCACCCACCAGGTGGCGGTGGTGACGACCAGCTCGGCGGTGCTGCGGGCGACCTCGGCGACGATGCCCTCGAACGCGGACTCGATCGCAGCACCGGCCTGACAGCCTAGGTCGAAGGTCCCGCACTCCTGCGACGGCGCCTGGGCCAAGGCGGCGGTCACGGCGTCGGTCCGAGCAGCGCGTAGCCGGTGGTGTCGGGCTGCAGGGACGGCCGTCGGGCCGGCACCTGCAGCTGCCAGTCCTGCCCGTACCAGCGCAGCGTCGCGTCCACCCGTGAGAGCCCGCCCCGACTGCGGGCCTGCGGGGTGTCCGCGAGCAGGGATACAACCACGTGGTCGCCGGCGGGATCACCGGCGATGACGCGGTAGTGCAGAGAGACCGGTGTCAGGTCGTCCGCAGTGGGGGAGTCGGGCAGGGGGAGCGCGGAGTCCAACGAGGCCTGCGCGTCGTCGATGTCACCGAAGCACTGCTCGGCCAGCGTCGGGCCGGAGATCGCGGCGCCGGCTGCCGCGGTGATCCGCGGGCTGATGTGGCTTGCGGCCAACGCCGCCCCGAGAGCGTCGTGGCTGAACCCCGACGCCCGTGCGCCGTCGACTCGGAACGGGCCGTGGCGGAGCGACTGCGCGGCGACGCCACCGGGCACGGCCACCAGGGCGACCTGCTCGAACCGGATGCTCTCGCTCGGGGGGCCGGTGCAGGCGACGGCGGCGAGGAGGATGGCGAGCGCGGTGATCGAGCGCTTCACAGCTGGAACGCCCCCACCAGCAGCGCCGCGACGGAGGCCAAAGCGAGCCCGCCGATCACCCAGGCCCCACCGACGAGTCCCTCGTAGGCGGTGGCGGAGCGGTTCCGCCGTCCGATGATGATCATCAGGGCGCAGACGAGGATGCCTAGGACGCCGGAGACGAGGACGCCCCACTTGAGCCAGCCCAGGAGGTCGCCGGCGAGGGCGTCGAGGCCGGGTGGCGCGATCGGCGCCGGGTCCGGCACCGCAGAGGTTCGTTGAGAGCGCATGGTCAGGGACTCCTTCTCGGGATCGGTACGGGGCCGCTGCGAACCGGCGCCGCGCGGTGAGGAGCGAGGGGCGAGATGCCCAGGGGGAGGCCGGTCACGTCGCACACAGCGCGGGCGGCGTCGGCGTAGCGACGCAGTGCGCGCGGCACCTCGCCGCGGGGGACGGCGAGCAGGCCGCGGACCTCGTCGAGTGGCGAGGTGAGGTCGCGCCAGCGCCGGATGTAGGGGAGCACCACGATCGCGGCGGTGTGCGGCTCGAGCAGCCGGAGCCGAGCACTGACGGGGCGGCTCGGTCCGGAGGCGTCCGCGGAGGTGACGGCGAGGACGGGCCGGATGCCGCTGGTCGAGATGATCAGTTGCGCGGCTCGGCCGGCACGCACCAGTGAGTCACCGGTGGCGCGGCAGACCAGGACGTCAACCGGCCGTCCGACGAACACACCCCGATCCGTCGCGCCGATCGCAGTGGCCAGGTTCGTCGTTCCGACGCCGCCGGCGACCCCGGCCACCGACCGGCGTACTGCCCCGCGGGCCGATCCGTTCGTAGGTTCCACGCTCTCGCCTCCACTGCTGGTGGGCGTAGCGCACATCCCGCCATGTGCGGCTGCGTGGTCGGGCGTGGCTGATGCGTGGTCCCGAAGGCGGAGCAGCGGTCCGGGGCCGACCACAGGTCAACCACGCTGGTCAGGATCGTTCGCGCGGCAGCGATGACTCCGCAGATCGGGCGCGCGCGGTGCCTTGACGAGGAACGCACGCCAAGAGGACAGAGGGTCGTGCATGGTGAGAGTGCCAACAACGGCTTGGGCTTCAAGTTCGGCCATGACGGACGGGTCCGTCTTGAAGGATCCGTTGAGCTAAGTCTTCGACAGGCGTAGCGCAGTCGTCGCGTCGGCTTCGTGCGTAAGACGCAGGATCTCGCGGGCGCGGGCGAGGACAGGTGCGTCGACCATGCGCCCGCGGAACCGGAACACCCCGGGCTGCCCGGCGGCGGCAGCGAGTACGTCTTCGGCCTGCGATATCTCGTCGTCGCCGGGGCGGAAGGCGGCCCGGACGACGGCGATCTGCACCGGGTGGATGCACGCCTTGGCCGCGTACCCGGCAGCGGCCGCATCGGCACTGTCCGCGGCGAGCAGGTCGAGATCGTCGAGGGCGACGAGCACTGTGTCGATCGGGGCGACGCCGGCTGCGCGGGCGGCGTAGAGGATGCGGGTGCGCGCCTCGGCCAGGGCGGGGCGGTAGGTGCCGTCGGGGGCGCGCCCGGATCGCCCGCCGAGGTCGGCGAGCAGGTCCTCGCTGCCCCACATGAGGCCGACGCTGGTCGACGCCGCCGCGATCCGGGGCGCCTCGAGGACGCCGCGTGCGGTCTCGCACAGGGCGACGACCGGGTGCGGGCCTAATGCCTCGACGTCCTCGGGGCGCTGCGCCATCGGCAGCATCAGCGTCACGTCGGGGAACGCGGCGAGCGCGGCGACGTCGGCAGCGTGCCACGGGGTGCCGGTGGCGTTGACGCGGACGACGACGGCGGCGGGGTCGAGATCGGCCAGCCCGCGCATCACGGCGGCGCGGGCCGCGTCCTTGGCGTCCGGGGCGACGGCATCCTCCAGGTCGAGAACCACCGCGTCCGACGCCGCGGCGGCCCTGGCGTAGCGGTCGGGGCGGTCCCCGGGGCAGAACAGCAGCGCCGGCCCCTTCACGACTGCTTACCTTCGAAGCGCACGGAGGCGGTGAGCGATGGCGCGGCCCCCTGCGCAGCCACCACGATCTCGGCCCCGTCGGCGGCGGGCGATCCGGTTGCCACGACCGTTTCCGGGCTGAACGTCGGCCGGACCAGTCGGTAGGCGAACTCTGCGACGCGGGCGCCGGGGGAGTGCAGGCGCGGCAGCTCCAGGGCGAGGAGCGCGAGCAGCGGGCCGTGGACCACCAGGTCGGGGTAGCCCTCGACGCCCGTGGCGTAGGGGGTGTCGTAGTGGATGCGGTGGCCGTTGTAGGTCAGGGCGCTGAACCGGGAGAGCAGCACGGGGCCGGTCTGCAGGGTGCGCTGCCAGGCACCGGCGGGTGCGGGCCCACCGCTCTCGGGACGCGGTGTCGTGCGCCGTGGGGCGCCGTCGGGCTCCGAGCGGTAGACGACGTCCTGTTCCTCGACGGCGACGGGCGCGCCGTCGGCGGAGAGCTCGTGGCGGACGGTGACGAACGCCATCTCCCCGCTGCGGCCGGTCTTGGTCGTGACCGCGGTGACCGAGGACCGGGCGTGCAGCACCGACCCGTGGGGGATCTCCCCGGACAGCTGCAGGCGCCCGCCGGCGAACATCCGCCGGCGGCCCGGGATCGGTGGCAGGAAGGGCCCGTGCGCGGGGTGGCCGTCCTCGCCGATCTCCGCGGTGGCCGGGTGGTCGAGGAGGGTGAACCAGTGCCACATCGGCGGCAGCGGTGCGCCGGCGTCGAGGGCGGGCGGTGCGGCGTCGATCAGGGCGGCGAAGGCCGCCGACGACCACGGGTCGACGCGGCGCGACGTCTCGACCGCGGGCGGGGCCCAGTGGGCCAGGTGATCGGCCAGTGCGGTGGCGCTGTCGGGCACGGTTCCTCCTCGCAGGGCGGTCAGACCATCGACCCAGTGGTCCGACGCGGCGAGCTGTCGAGATGGTGACGGCCGAACACCGGTGTCTGGTGCGAAGCAAAGTCTTTCACTAGGCTAACTATATCGCTAGTGGTGCGAGGAGCTCTCGTGACGCGGACGACGTCCGCGTCCGAGAGCGCCGGCAACGGGCGAGCGGGAGGTGGTTCGTCGTCCCCTGGCGTCGGGTCGCAGCGTGACAGCGCGTTCACCCGCAGACGGGTTGGAGCGCCGAGAGGGCCATCCGGACGATCCGGAACCCCGTCCGTCGGACGAGATGTGGAGAGTGACATGAGGTACCTGATCACCGGAGCCGCGAGCGGGATCGGTGCGGCCGTTGCCCGACTGGCTGCTGAACGCTCCGGCGCCGCCGAGGAATCGTCGTTCGTCCTGGTCGATCGCAATGCTGAACGTCTCGATGAGCTCGCCGGCGAGCTCACCGCGCAGGGGGCGCACTGTCTGCCGGTGGTCGCCGATCTGGCCGACGCGGAATCACCGTCGAAGGTCGTGGCGGCGGCGATCACGGAGTTCGGCGGGCTCGACGTGGTGGTGAGCAACGCCGGCGCAGCGGCGATCGGCGGCCTGGAGCAGCTCGATCTCGAGGGCTTCGAGCGGACGTTCGCGGTGAACACCCGCGCCACGTGGTTGCTGGCCAAGGCCGCCCATCCTGCGCTGCGCGAGTCCCGCGGTGCTCTGGTCGCCACCGCGTCGATCTCGGCGCAGTTCCCGACCCCACCGATGGGTGCGTACAGCGCGAGCAAGGCGGCGCTGCTCATGCTCGTGCGACAGATGGCGCTCGAGTGGGGACCCGACGGAATCCGCTGCAACTGCGTCTCCCCGGGGCCCACTGACACCGGCCTGACCCGCGCGGCGTTCGGAGATACCGCGAGCGACGCCGCTCGCGAGAACCGCGCGTACCGCACCGGGATGATCCCGCTCCGCCGGATCGGTGATCCGACCGACGTCGCCGAGGCCGTCCTCTTCCTGGCGGGTCCGCACGCGCGGCAGATCACCGGCGTGGACCTGCCGGTCGATGGAGGCATCTCGCTGGCGATCATGCCGATCGCGGGTGGGGTTCCGGGCTACCGTCCGGAACCGCGGCCGGTGGGTACGTGATGGCAGGCGTCGCGACGACCCTGCCCCGCTTCCTCTCCGAAGAAGTCGCCGAGGACCCCTACAGCTTCTACGCGCGTCTGCGCACCGAGTCGCCCGTGCACTACGACGCAGACCTCGGGTGCTACCTCCTGAGCCGACACGCCGATGTCGGTGCGGCCTACAAGGACCCGCGGTTCTCCACGCGGAACTACGAGGTGCACCTGGAGCCGGTGTTCGGTCGATCGCTCCTTCAGATGGACGGCATCGAGCACAGCCGGAAGCGGGCGCTGGTCACGCCGTACTTCCGTGGCAAGGGACTGGCTGCGTGGGAACCGGTGATCGCGCGCAACATCGCGGCGATCTTGGACCGGTCTGTGGGGTCGGCGACCGGTCTGCTCGCGGGGCGGTTCCGTGCCGGCGACACCGTCGATCTACTGGCCGAGTTCGGCTACTACCTGCCCGTGTACGTGATCACGGACATGCTCGGACTGCCGCACTCGGACTACGATCGGTTCCTCGCCTGGTACAGCGCGCACGTCGCCTTCCTCGGCAACCTCGCACGCGACCCGGACATCGACGCGGCGGGCCGTGCTGCGACCTCGGAGCTGTGGGATTACCTCACACCCGTCATCGCCGAGCGTCGGCGTGCGCCGGGGGAGGACCTGATATCTGCGCTCGTCGTGGCTGAGGTCGACGGCGAGCAGCTCGGCGACGCCGAGATCAAGACGCACGTCACGCAGCTCCTCAACGCCGGGTCCGAGACGACGGGCAAGGCGTTGGCCGGTCTCTTCGCTCATCTGCTGGCGGACCGGGAGCTGTACGAGGAGGTGCGGGACGACCGTGACCTCGTTGTGCCGGCCATCAGCGAGACTCTCCGCTACACCCCTCCCTCGCAGATGAACGGCCGTATGACGACCGTGGACGTCGACGTCGATGGTGTCACGATCCCAGCCGGATCGCTGGTCATGCTGCTGATGGCCTCGGCCAACCGGGACGAGCGCAGGTTCGCACATGCCGACCGCTTCGACCCGCGCCGCACTGACCTCGACCATGTGAAGGCGTTCAGCGCGACGGGTGAGCACTTCGCTTTCGGGTGGGGCCGGCACTTCTGCCTCGGTGCCATGCTCGCTCGCGGCGAGCTCCTGCAGGCGGCGTCAGTGCTGCTCGACCGGTTCCCGGAGATGCGACTGGCCGACGCCGTACCGCCGCGGTGGGCTGGGCTGAAGATGCGGTCGGTCGAGGCACTCCGAGTGACGCTCTGATCGCGCCTGCCCGGGTCCGGAGGAAACGCCTTCCGCTGGTACCGGTACTGGTCGTGGCGGTACTGGTGTCGGCAGGGGTCGTCACGCTCGGTGCCCCCCTTGTCCCGGTCGTCCAGACGCGAT
Organism: Pseudonocardia petroleophila; assembly: GCF_014235185.1. NCBI lineage: Bacteria > Bacillati > Actinomycetota > Actinomycetes > Pseudonocardiales > Pseudonocardiaceae > Pseudonocardia > Pseudonocardia petroleophila. Next base: position 3,984,615 of record NZ_CP060131.1, read on the forward strand.
TCGACCTCTCGGAGACCGCGTCGCAATGGTCGTACACCATCACTCTGCTCGTCGGCGCCACCTTGACGCCCGTGCTCGGTCGACTGGCTGACGGTCGTCGACGTCGGCCCGCCGCCGTGTGCGTGTGCGCACTGGTGGCTGTGGGTTGTGGACTCTCCGCCGTCGCGGACGGGTACCCGGTATTCCTCGCCGGTCGTGCAGCGCAGGGTCTCGGGGTCGGGCTCGTTGCGTTGGCGATCGCGACCGCGCGCGACCACGTGCCGGGATCGCGCGGGGTGCGGCTGCTGGCGCTGCTGTCGGTCACCACCGCGCTGGGTGCCGGTCTGAGCTACCCGTTGACGATGGTGGTCGCGGAGCAGTGGGGGCTGGCAGCGGCCTACGGCGGAGCCGGAGTTCTCACCGCAGGAGTGGCTGTCGCGCTCGCCATCGGGATGCCACGGACGGTCGACGCTTCGAGGAGAACCGGACTCGACCTGCCCGGTGCCGTGCTGCTCACCGCGGGCTCCCTCGCGGTGCTACTGGCGATCAGCCAGGGCGGAGTGTGGGGCTGGACGGACCCGCGAACGCTCGGGTGCGCGGTCGCTGGTGTGATGGCTCTGGCGGTGTGGGTCGCCGTGGAGCTGCACGTGCGGTTCCCGCTCGTCGAGCTGCGTCTGGTGCGCCAGCGCGATGTGCTGGCCGCGCATCTCACCGCTGTGGCCATGGGCGTCAGCCTGTACTCCACGCCCGTTCTGGTCAGTCGCATGGCTCAGGCGCCGTCCGCGACGGGGTACGGCAGCGGGCTAGGACTCCTCGTGGTGGGTCTCGTCATGACGCCGATCGCCGCCGGCAACTTGGCGGGCAACCGCCTCGCGCTCGTGCTCGCGCGGCGTCTCGGGTCACGCGGTGCGCTCGCCACGGGCGGTGCCGTCGCGGCGGCGGGGCCACTCGTGCTCGTCTTCGTCCCCGGCGGTGCGCTATGGACCCTGCTGCTGGCGATGGCGTTGTCCGCCTTCGGGGCCGGGGCCACGTTCGGCACGATGACCACGATGATCGTCGGTGCCGTGGAGCCCGCCGAGACCGGTAGCGCCACCAGTGTGAACATCCTGCTGCGCCTGGTCGGCGGAGCGCTGGGCAGCGCTGCGACCGGGGCTGCGCTCGCGGCGCACCCTGGCCCGGTGGCGGGGTTCGCGTCCGCCTCCGGCCTGCGGTTCGCCTGCCTGCTGTGCGCCGCGGGCTGTGCGGTCGCGGTCGTCGTCAGCCTCGTGCTGGCTCGCCGTCGAACCAGTCCCACTCCCACGGACTGATCGTGACCATCGGGGACGAGAACTGGACGGTTTCGCCGGCCGGTGCCTCGTCGGTCCAGCTGGGCACGCGGTCGCGGAGCGTGCGGGTCGTCGCGATGACCTCGTCGTCGATGTACAGCAGGCGCAGCAGCACACCCGCCCGATCGCTGTCGTCGGCCGCACCGTCTCCCATACCGTGCGCCCCGGCGGTGAAGCGGTAGCTCCACCCGCCGGCCACCCCCGGCACATCTAGTGCGGCGGGGAACCGGACCCGGTCGAGGTCCGCGAGCAGGTCGACCGCGGCGGCCGAGCCCGGCTCGGTGAGGCGCGACAGCGTGAGGTGCACTCCTCGGTGCGGCCTGTGGGGGAGCGCCTCGGGCGCCACGAGGACCCGCGGCGCGGCGTACCCCTTGATCGGATCGAAGAAGCCGATCGGGGCCCTGTGCGTCCAGCCCAGCTCCGGGCGCCGCCCCCACCACACTGCGCGCTGGTTGAGCTCTGTCCAGGCGGCCACGGCGGTGGGATCTCGGAACCCGTATGCGACGGCGTACTGGTGTTCGCGGTGCTGCGGATCCGGCACGACGGAGGCGTCCGCGCACGCGGCGTCTCGGACCCAGCGATCGCCCCAGGACACGCCGGGCAGCACCCTGTTCTCGGGCAGGTGGTCCAACTGGTGCCAGGCGTTGTAGTCCCGGTGGTGGCGCGGGTGGTCGAGCCGCGTGAGCGTGAGGAACAGCGGACCCGTCACGAGGAGCCCAGAGCTCCGGCCGCGTGCAGTTCGGCCAGCTTGCTGTCGTCCAGGTCGAGCCAGTCGCGGAGGACGTCGTCGGTGTCCGCCCCGAGCACGGGAACCGTCGGTGTCCGCTCGCCCCACCCGCGCGAGCGGAGAGCGCTGCGAGCCACGGGGAAGCTCGCCCCGGTCGGGTGCTCCGTTTCGGCGAAGAGGTCGCCGGACCGCACCGGCGAGTCGGGCGCGTTCACCAGCTCCTCGAGCGTGCGGTAGTCGCCCCACAGGACCTGACCCTGCTCGAGCGCCACCACTACCTCGGCGTGCGTGCGAGCGGCGAACCAGGGCGCGAGCAGAGCGGAGAGCACGTCGCGATTGCGGTAGCGCGCCTCCTCGTTGCCGAAGTCGGTGTGCAGTGCACCCTCGAGCGCTCCCACGACCTCACGGGTGCCAGTCAGGTCCACCAGGTGTTGCCAGTGCCGCTCGGTGAGTGCGACCACCATGACCCGCCGTCCGTCGGTCGTGGCGAAGTCGCACCCGAAGCTGCCGTAGAGGTAGTTGCCGTCGCGCAGACGTGCGCTGCCGTTCACCGCGACGTCGGCGACGAACCCGAGCTGTCCCATCGTCACCGCCGCGACGTCCGCCAGGGCGAGTTCGATGATCCGTCCGCTGCCGCTGCTGTCGCGCTCCCGCACCGCGGCGACCACCGCCAGAGCGGTGTGCAGCCCGGTGAGCAGATCCCATGCGGGCAGTACGTGGTTGACGGGCAGTTGCGAGTCGACCGGACCGGTCAGCCAGGGGAGGCCGACCTCGCAGTTGACTGTGTAGTCCACGGCGGGGCGACCGTCACGCCGTCCCGCGATGTGCACCTGGATGAGGTCCGGACGGTGCGCGAGGAGGGCCTCGTGGGCAAGCCATCCCTGGCCCACCGCGTTCGACACGAGGATCCCGTGGCCGGGACCGGGCACGGCCAGCAGAGTCCGCACCACGTCGCGTCCGGCTTCACTGCGCAGATCCACCTCGATCGACCGCTTGCCCTGGTTGAGGCCGGACCAGTAGAGGCTCGACCCGTCCGGAGCGAGGGGCAGCCGCCGCGTGTCGGTGGCGCCTCCCAGTGGGTCCACGCGAACGACATCAGCCCCCAGCTGAGCCAGTACGGCGGTCGCCGACGGTCCGGCGACGTAGGTCGACAGGTCCACGACGTGCAGTCCCGACAGGGGACCTGCGGCCCCGCCCATCAGACGAACGGCGAGACGAAGGGGATGCCACGGGCCGCGGCGGCCTCGGCGATCCACCCCCCGATCTCGTCAGCGATCTCGTGCGAGACCAGCTCGATCCACATGCCCGGCGACTCAGGGCTGTAGTGGAAGGCTGCACGACCGATCTGTCCGTTCTCGCCGACTCCGGCCAGCTCCCGGCGAAAACCGCGCTCCTCGAGGTCTGCCGAGGCCTGGACCAGGTCGTCGGTGTAGTAGCCGAGGTGGTGAACGCGCCTGCCGCCGGTCAGGTTGAGGTAAGGGGAAGGGTCGACCTGTTCGAGGATCTCGATGAAGTGCGGACCCTGGAGGGAGTAGGTGAACCGCACCTCCCGGCCGACGACGCCGTCGGGGCACTCCATCGGCGCAGTGGAGGTCTTGGGCGGGGCCCAGTCCAGTCCCAGCGCCGTTCCCCACGTCTTCATGGCGTTGTCGAGACTGTCGACGATGATTCCGGTGTGGTAGAGCCGGAGCAGCGGCGTCGCTGTCATGGTTCCTCCTCGGCAGGTGTGGGCAAGATAGTACACTAGGTTAAGTATCTTCCTAGACCCACGGGTTTGCGCTGCTCCGAGTGGTCTCCAAGGGTTGACAGGCCGACCGCCATGGCTCAATCTCGGCAACCACTTAGTCATGTGAAACATCTCGGACGTCTGTTCCAGCCAGGGAGTAACGATGCTCTCGCTCATCATCACGAGCTTGTCGGCGACCGCCGTACTCGTCCCACTCGTCGTGTCCGTCAGTCTGGTCTTCCGCGTCAGCGGGGTCGTCAACTTCGGGGCCGGCTTCTTCTGCGTGTTCGCCGGAGCGGCGTGCGCGTCGTGGGGCGCGGCCGGTCCGCTGCTCGGCGTCGTGCTGACCCTGCTGGCCGGTGCGGTGCTGGGAGCCCTGACCTACCTCGTCGCGATCGTTCCGGCGCAGCGCAGAGGAGTGCGCGTCATCGGTCTCACGCTCTCGACCCTCGGGTTCGGTCTGCTGCTGAGCTTCGTGACCCGCCAGTGGTTCGGCGGTGATCCCTCGATCGTCCAGCCTTGGATCGTCGGGTCGGTCAGCATCGGCGACTTCCAGACGGCGTGGCAGCGCCTGCTCGTCATCGCGCTGGCACTCGTCGTCCTGCTCATCCTCTACGCCCTCTTCGACCGCACGCTGGTGGGTCGGACTCTGACGGCTGTCTCGCACGATCGCGAGCTGGCTGAGATGTACGGGGTGCGCAGTGCCCGCATGCAACTCCTCGCGTGGGTCGTCTCCGGCGTCTGCCTGATGGTGAGCGGGATCTTCCAGGCCACGCTCGCGAGCGTCTCGGTCGACGTCGCGCCCACGTTGCTCGTGCTCTCCCTCGTTGGTGCCGTCATCGGCGGCCTGGGGAGCCTGCTGGGTGCTGTGGGGGGCTCGCTCGTCGCCGGTGTCGCGATGACCGTGACCGACCAGTTCATCAGCCCGGGCTTCCAGCTCACGGCCCTGTTCATCGTCCTGTCCCTGGTGCTCCTCTTCCGGCCGGCCGGACTCTTCACCTTCCGTGGAACGGCTGAGCGCGTATGAACCTCCTGCAGAAGGTCACCCGGGCGCCCTCGGCGCGCCACGCGGCCGGACCTCTCGTCCTCGTCCTGATCGGCCTCGCGGCCGCAGGCAACGCCTACTCCATCCACCTCGCGACGGCCGCCGCCATCGCCTTCATCCTCACGGCGGCGTTCAACCTGGTGTACGGGTACGCCGGGATCTTCAACCTGTCGATCATCATGACCTACGGGTTGGGTGCCTTCACCAGCGTCTACCTCTCCGCTCAGCTCGGGGTGTCGTTCTGGGTCGCGGTGCCGGCCTCGATGCTGCTGACCGCGGCGATCTCGGTCCTCGTCGCTCTGCCCAGCCGGGGGCTCGACGAGCTGTTCCTCGCCATCCAGACCCTCGCATTCGCGCTGGCCATGGGGGAGGTGCTGCTGCACTGGGACGAATTCAGCGGCGGGACGATCGGTATCTACGCCATCGATCCGCCGACGTTCTTCGGCATCGACCTCGTCGGCGGCTTCGCCGAGTACTACTGGCTGGCCGCGCTGGGCGCGTGGTTCGCCTTCGACCTGGTGCTGCGCATCGACCGCTCGGGGATGGGGCGCGCGCTCGTCGCGCTGCGCGAGGGTCCGCGGGTCCTGGCGTCCGTGGGCGTCTCCCCGGAGACGACCCGGCTGGTCGCCTTCGGGCTCTCGGGCATGTTGGCCGGTCTCGCCGGCGGTCTCTACGCGCACTTCCAGCTCGTCATCGATCTCGACACCTTCAGCTTCGCCCGCCTGATCGCACTCCTGCTGGCGACCATCCTCGGCGGCGCGGGGTACTTCACCGGACCGATCTTCGGAGTGCTCGCCATCCTCGTGATGGATGAGCTGTCCCTCGCCACCAGCCAGGCTCAGGACCTCGTGTACGGCCTCGGCATCCTGCTGCTCGTCGCGGTCACCAGCGGCGGTATCGCCGGAGCGCTCCGGAGGGGCGCGGCACGGCTGCGGGGACGGACCCGGCAGGCCGAGGGCGAGCTGACCGGTGGGGACCGGCCGGTGCGGCCCGAGCTGGAGCTCGCCGCGCCTGCGGCGCCGGTGCCCACTCGCCGGATCGAGGTGTCCCACGTGGGGGTCGCCTTCGGTGGAACGCGTGCCGTCGACGACGTCTCGGTGTCCTTCGCGACCGGTGAGGTCGTCGGGCTCATCGGTCCCAACGGAGCAGGCAAGACGACACTGCTCAACGCGATCACTGGTGACGTGCCGGTCAGTGCAGGAACCATCGACCTCTCCGGGACCGACCTGCGCGGTCTGAGCAGCGCCGAGATCGTGCGCCGAGGGGTCGGCCGCACCTTCCAGAGCCCCAAGGTCATCCGCGAGCTCACGCTCGTCGAGAACGTGATGCTGGCCGGCGACGCCGTCGCCGGGACGAACTGGGCGCAGCAGGTCCTGCACACCCCGGCGTCTGTGCGCGCAGACCGGCGGTCCCGGGCTCGCGCACTGGCCCTGCTCGACGAGTTCGCCCTCGCCGGGCGGGCAGAGCACTTCGCCGGCGACCAGCCCTACGGCGTGCTTCGCCTGGTGGAGATCGCTCGCAACCTCATGCTCGACCCGGCCTTCCTGCTCTTGGACGAGCCTGGCGCCGGCCTCACCGAGTTCGAGCGGGAGGAGATCGCCGCCGCGGTGCGGGCGATGAGCGCGCGCGGTCTGGGAGTCGTCCTCGTGGACCACAACATGCCGCTGATCACTGCGGCGTGCGACCGCGTCGTCGTGCTGGACACCGGTCGGGTCATCGCGGACGGTGCGCCCGGCGAGGTCCTCGCCCGCCGGGACGTCATCGCCGCCTACCTGGGAGTGGCACTGTGACCGCGCTCCTGGAGGTGGACGCCGTCACCGTCGCCTACGGCAGGCACGAGCCGGTTCTGCACGACGTGTCGTTCGATCTGGCGGCGGGCGGCCTGCTCGGTCTCGTGGGCATGAACGGCGCCGGTAAGACGACATTGATGCGCACCCTCAGTGGACGGTTGCGTCCGCGCTCAGGTGCGGTCCGGTTCGACGGCACGGATATCGGCAAGGCGTCCACCGCAGCGCTGTCCCGCCGTGGAATGGTCATCCTGCCTGAGGGGCACCGCGTGCTGCGGACGCTCACTGTGGAGGAGAACCTCGAGGTCGCCGCCATGTCCCTTCGGCGGGGGCGGGTGAGGGCTCGACTGGCGGAGAGCCGCGAGCTGATCCACGACCTGTTCCCGGTCCTCACCGAGCGGCGCACCCAGCTGGCAGGACTGCTGTCAGGTGGTGAGCAGCAGATGCTGTCCCTCTCGCGCGCCATCGTGCAGAAGCCGCGTCTACTGCTGCTCGACGAACCGTCGCTCGGACTTGCGCCGCTGGTGGTCGACCGGATCTACCGCTCTCTGCAGACCCTGCGTGAGCAGGGGATCGCGATGCTCGTCGTCGAGCAGAACAGTGAACGGGTCTCCGCCGCGTGCGACCGGCTCGTCGTACTGCGCGACGGGCGCGTTCACGCACAGGGCACCCCCGACGACCTGCGTGGAGAGAAGCTCCACGCCGCCTACTTCGGCGGAACCGCCGCCGACATGCAGGACCACAACGTTCAAAGGAGAACCACGTGAGGCGTCTACTCGGTCCGGTGGCGGTGCTCGCAGCACTGCTGCTGGTCGCAGCGTGCGGCGGAGGTGCTGGTGGCGCCTCGGCAGGAGGATCCGCGGAGCCGCTCGTCATCGCCTTCCCCGTCCCGCTGACCAGCGGGAACAAGGCCGCCTCCGACGAGATGGTCAACACTGCGCAACTCGCCGTGAAGTCGATCAACGAGAGCGGCGGAGCGGGAGGGCGGCAGCTCGAGCTCCGCGTCTACGACGACCGGCTCACCGCCGATGAATCGGCGCGCATCGCGCAGCGCGCACTCACACAGGACGGCGCCGAAGTCATCATGGGCGGCTACACCTCGATCGAGGGCCTCGCGATCAGGGAGGTGACCGAGCGCCGCAACGTGGTGTACATGGCCACGTCGACCATCTCCCCCCAGCTCGTCCAGGACGCCACGTACACCTTCCGTGTCGCGCACGACCAGGGCGACTACCCGGTCCAGATGGCCGAGCTGTACGCACAGCTCGGTTTCCGCACCCCGGTGGTCGTGCACGACGACGGGCCCACCGGCTCAACGCTCTTCGGACCGATCGGTGACGCGCTGCGCGCCAACGGCCTGCAGCCGGCCGAGCCCGTGGCCTTCTCGTTGAACTCCACCGACATGTCGTCGGCGGTCGCCGCGGTCAAGGCGACGGGTCCCGATTCCATCGTCTACATCGGGTCGTCGGGAGCAGACGCCGGTCTCATGCTCAAGACCCTCGCCGAGCAGGGCGTGAACCTCCCGGTACTCGGCTTCGGGTCGCTGATCTCGGCGGAGGCGCTGAGCATCGGCGGAACGGCCTACGACCAGACGTCGGTGTACACGCTCGCCAACATCCAGCCGTCGAAGCCCCAGTGGCAGGAGTTCGTGGATCTCTACGCGGCCGAGTACGGCGGTGACCCCGAGCAGCTGCGTACCGGCCTCGTCGAGCAGACGGCGCAGACCTGGGACGCCTTCGAGCTGCTGCGGCAGGCGCTCGACGCCACCGGTGGAGACACCGAGGGCGACGCGCTCGTCGCGGCGCTCAAGAGCGTGCCGCCGTTCGAAGGCGCGGCTGGGCGCGCAGGTGGTTTCGTCAGCCTCGTGGACTCCCAGACCGCCTACCGGCAGTCGCTCGTGGCCTTCGAGCTCGAAGGCGGTAAGCCGGTCGAGGCGGCTGTCCCGGCCGGTTGAGCCCTCGGTCGTCCGGCTCGGGCACGAGTCCGGGCCGGACGATCGAGATGCCGGACCTCCGGTACTCACCTATAATTAACTACGTTAAGGAGATGTTGCCCGATGGGAATGGACCGCAACGTGACGATCCCGGACTACGCACGGCGACGGCACGTGGTTCGCCCCGACAGGCTCGGCGCGCTCTTCGGAGCGAGGAGCATCGCCGTCGTCGGTGCGTCGGCCAGCTCCAGCTGGGCGGGCAACCTGCTCCGGAGCCTCGACCTCGGCGGCGGGGTCGAGCGCCTGACCTTCGTCCACCCTCAGCACGACGTCCTGTTCGGGCGACCCACCGTGCCCTCCCTCCGTGACCTGCCCGAGCCTGCGGACCTCGCCTTCGTCATGGTCGGTCCGCACCGCGTCGAGGGAGTGCTTGCCGATGCTGCCGCCGCGGGCGTGCGCAACGCCGTGGTGCTGGCAGCCGGCTACGGCGAGACCGGCGAGGACGGACGTGAGCAGCAGCGTCGCCTGGCCGAGCTCGCTCTCGAGCTCGACATCACCGTGATGGGGCCGAATACCATCGGCTTCATCAACGCACCCGGAGGCATCGCCCCCTGGGCGGTCGCATCGTCGGCGGTTCCCCTCGCAGGGCCGGTCGGCGCGGTCTTCGAGAGCGGCTCGATGGCTCGTGCGACCTACGAGTTCGCCCAAGCTCACGGCATCGGCACGAGCATCTGGGCGTCGGTCGGGAACTCCGCGGTCCTCAGCAGCCTGGACGTCCTGGAGTACCTCGTCGAGGACCCCGGAACGCGTGCGATCGCGTTGTTCCTGGAGACCGTGCGCGAGCCGGCGCGGTTGTTCGAGCTCGGCAGGCGGGCGCTCGAGGCCGACAAGCCCGTCGTCGTGTTCAAGGCCGGTCGCAGCGAGGCCGGCAAGCGCTCCGCGATGGCCCACACAGGGGCCCTCGCGACCGACGACGCCGTCGTCGATTCGGCGTTCCGACAGGCCGGGATCGTGCGGGTCGAGAGCATCGAGGAGCTGATCTCAACCGTGGGTCTGCTCGGCTACACCACGCGCCGCCCGCAGGGGCGCCGCATGGGGGTGGTCACCTCCTCGGGCGGTGGCTGCAACATCCTCGCCGACCTTGCCGCGGTCAACGACGTCGAACTGCCGCCATGGCGTGAGGCGACTGTCGCTGCGCTGCGTGAGCACCTACCGGAGTTCGCATCCGTGCTCAACCCGCTCGACACGACCGGCTACGGACACGCGCGTGCGCGGCCGCGGCCGACCAAGGCCGAGGACGATCTCATGGAGATCGCGGTGACGGACCCGGGCATCGACTTCCTGTTCACGATGATGACGCCGCTCCCATCTGAGCAGCCGTCCGATCCGGCGTTCATCGAGAGCCGCATGAAGATCGTCGGCGACATCGTCGCCGCGGCGCCCGTGCCGATCCTGCTCTCATCGAACACCTGCCGGGACGTCGCGGAGTACCCGCGCCGCCTGCTCGCGGACAACGGGCTGCACCTGCTCCCCGGCGCGGATCTCGCGATGGCCTCGATCGGACACATGCTCCGCTGGACCGATCAGCGGGCCGGGCTCCTGGCGGCGCCGGCCCCCGTCGACGTCCCGCGCCTGCAGGCTCGGGACTCCACGGTCGCGGCGATGGGTACGTGGGACGAAGACGAGGGGCGCGCGCTCCTGGCGGAGGCGGGTGTGCCCATCGTGCCCGCGCGGCTGGTCACGACCGCCGACGAAGCCGCAGACGCCGCCGCGAAGGCCGGTGGGCCTGTGGCGCTCAAGATCTGCTCGCGCGACGTGCCACACAAGTCCGACGTCGGCGGTGTCGCCTTGAACGTCTCCGGCGCAGATGCGGCCGCTCGGGCGTTCGAGGACGTCGTCGCCGCGTGCGGCGCAGCAGTGCCCGACGCCAGGCTGCGCGGTGTCCTCGTCTCCCCGATGCGCGCCCCGGGTCCGGAGCTGCTGGTGGGCATCACCGTCGACCCCACCTTCGGACCGGTGCTCGCAGTCGGGCTCGGTGGCGTGTGGGTGGAGGTGATGGAGGACAGCGCGCTGCGGGTGCTGCCAGTGTCTGCGACCGACGTGCGGGACATGCTGGGTGAACTGCGTGGAGCGGCGCTCCTCAGAGGTGCACGGGGGACCAAGCCCGTGGACCTGGACGCCCTGAGCGAGGTCATCCTCACCATCAGCCGAGCCGCTCTGTCGCTCGGCGGCACTCTGCAGACCCTCGAGGTCAACCCGCTGCGCATCTCCGCCGACGGCATCGAGTGCCTCGACGTGCTCGTGACGACCGAGGAGGAGCAGTCATGACGGTTCCCGCCGGCGCACTGCAGGGGGTTCGCGTCCTCGACTTCTCACGCTTCCTGCAGGGCCCCTACGCCACGCGGGTCCTCGCCGACCTCGGCGCCGACGTCCTCAAGATCGAGCGACCCGGAGGGGAGTGGGACCGCAGGCTGCGGCTGGCCGATGACGGCTTCGGCGGGTTCTTCCACGGGCTCAACCGCGGCAAGCGCTCGGCGGCGGTGGACATCGCCACCCCCGAGGGGCGAGAGGTGATCCTGCGCCTGGCCGCAGATTGTGACGTCGTGCTGGAGAACTACAGGCCGGGGGTGATGGAACGTCTGGGGCTGTCCTACGAGGACTTCGCCGCCGTCAACCCGCGCATCATCTACGCGGGCGCGTCCGGGTACGGACCCCACGGGCCGCGGCACGCAGAGCCCATGTACGACATGGTCGCCCAGGCGGTGTCCGGGGTCTCCGACTTCATGCGCAGTCCCGAGGGTGTGCCTCGCCTCGCCACTCGGGGGATGGCCGACTCGGCCGGGGCGATGTTCCTCGCGATGGCCGTGCTCTCGGCGCTGTACGTGCGGGAGCGGACCGGGCTGGGACAGCGGGTGGACGCCTCGCTGGTGGGCTCGTGCCTGGCCATGCACACCGCTGAGGTGACGATCGCACTGCACGACGATCGCATGCACCGTCCGCACGGTCGCGTCACCTCGACATCGGGTGCCTTCCGCTGCCGCGACGACCGTTGGCTGGTCATCGGCGCGACGGACCAGAAGCTGTGGGTCAACCTCACGCGGGCGCTCGATCGGGAAGACCTGTACAACGACGAGCGGTTCCACCGCAGCCGGGTCCGGGAGGCGAACCGGGCAGTGCTCGAGCCCCTCCTCGAGGCCGTGTTCCTCGAGCGCGACCGCGATGACTGGGTCGAGCGGATGCGCGAGGCCAACGTCCCCGTCGCCCCGGTGAACACCTTCCTCGACCTCGTCGACGACCCCGACGTGATCGCCAACGGCTACATCGTCGAGCAGCAGGACAGGAAGTGGGGACGGGTGCGCACCGTGGGACATCCGTTCCACATGAGCCGAAACCCGGCCGTGGTCGGTGATCGGACCCCTGAGCTCGGGGAGGACACGAGATCAGCCCTGCTGGCTGCGGGCTTCGGTGACGCGGAGATCGACGGGCTCCTGGAAGCGGGGATCGTCGAGGCGGGGCTCGTCGAACCGTCCGTGATCGTGACGACGGGAGGCGCGGTATGACCCGGTACGGGACTGCCGAGAGCATCGCTGCGGCGCCGCTGCAGGTGCGGTACGAGGTCGACGCGGGTGTCGCCTACCTGACCCTCGACCGACCCGAGAAGCACAACGCGCTGAGCGTTCCGATGCGTGACCGCATCACCGACCTGATGGCCGAGGCCGGAGCTGACCCGGACGTGAAGGTCATCGTCATCCGCGGTGAGGGCAAGTCGTTCTGCAGCGGGAACGAGATCAACGAGGAGTGGGGCCAAAAGCGTCCGCACGAGCGTCGGCGGACCCTGACCGTCGGATACCGCTACGGCAGCGACATGGCCTGGGGTCGGCTCGGGTTCAGCCAGGCCATCTCGCGTTCGCCCAAGGTGACCGTGGCGCAGGTGCACGGCTACTGCGCCGCAGCGGCGTACTTCATGATCGCCTGCAAGTGCGACATGGTCGTTGCGGCGGAAGACGCACGGATCGGTGCGCTCGAAGCCCGGTTCCTCGGTCCGGCCGGCGCGGTGGCGAGCGTGCACATCAACCGGATCCTCGGTATGAAGGCCGCGCGGCGCACCGGGTACACCGCTCTGCCGCTCTCCGGCGAGGAGGCGCGTCATCTGGGGCTCGTGACCAGGACGGCCCCGGCGGACCAGCTCGCCCGAGTCACCCGTGAGGTCGTCGACGACATGACCTCGATTCCCGTCCACCGCTTGATGTACCTCAAGGCGCGACTGCGTGCGGGGGAGGGGCTCCTCGACACGAGCGTTCCTTCGATCACCGGCCTGCTCGTCTCGCACTTCCTCCAGTCCGCACCCGACGAGCTCGACTTCTGGCGGACGGCACGGGAGGTGGGCGTGGGCGGTGCGCTCGATGCCGACAAACGGCGCAAGGGTGCCGCTGACCCGAGGGCGGCGCTGACGTGAGCGTCGTCGAGGTGACCGTGGCGGAGCACTGCGCCGTCATCGAGGTCGATGACTTCAGCCCGCTGAGCCGCTACGACGCCCCGTTCGCACGGGATCTCGGACGCGCCGTGGTGGAGGCCTGCGACGACGATGCGGTCAAGGTCGTGCTGCTGCGGGCACGCAACGCCGACTTCGCACCCGAGGCGCTGCCCGCGCCGATCGCGGTGCGCGAGGTGCTGACGACGTGGCACCGGGACTTCGCCGGATCCGACGCCCTTTACCAGGCGCTCTGCTTCGCCAAGAAGGTCGTGGTCACGGAGGTGACGGGCGATGTCATCGGTGCCGGCGCCATGCTCGTCCTCTGTTCTGATCTCACGGTCGCGGCCGATACGGCGCGCATCGGATCTCCGTTCTCGTCGCACCCCGAGGCGAACTTCGCGCTCGCCGCGCTGACCATGCGCCTCAACCGGGCGAAGGCGTGGATGCTGCGGGAGTCGGTCCTCACCGCCGCCCAGGCCCTGGAACAGGGACTGGTCAACCGCGTCGTGCCCGCAGCCGATCTCACCGACGCGGTCTCCGAGCTCACGCGCTCCGTGACTGGGATGCCGCTGGACGGCGTGACCATGTCGAAGATGCTCCTCCAGTCCGTGCTCGATGCGCACGGAGTGGGCAGGGACTTCGATCTCGCGGACCAGTACGCGATCCACCTGTGGTCCGAGACGGGAGTGGCTCGATGAGCGAGCATGTGAGACTGACGGTGGAACGAACCGAGCACATCGCACGCCTCGTGGTCGACCGTCCCGAGCACGGCAACCTGATGACCGCCGCGATGGCCTCGGCGATCGTCGAACACCTCGACACCATCGAGCAGGACGACGACGTCAAGGTCGTCGTCATCTCCGGTGCCGGAGCCGACCTCTCAGCGGGTTGGGACCCGAACGAGTCGTGGGACCAGTACGTCCGTGCCCCCGGAGGAGCGGTGCGCAAGCACCCCAGTCAGAGAGCCCGTCTGGCCGCGCTGGACGCCTGGTGGGGGCCGCGCGGGCTGTTCGGTCGGCTGCTGCGCTTCCCACGCGTGACGGTGCTCCAGGCCACCGGTCGCTGCTTCGACGCCGGGCTCTACCTGGCGCTGTGCTGCGACCTCGTGGTCGCGTCCGACGACGCTCGGTTCGCCTTCCCGCGGTGGCACAACGTCGGTGTCGACGGAGACCTCTCGCTGCTGATCGCCTCGGTCGGACTGAAGCGGGCCAAGGAGCTGATGTTCTGCAACGCCGCGTGGTCAGCGGTGGTAGCACGGGAGTACGGACTCGTCGACGACGTCGCAGCCGACCCCGCGGCACGGGTCGAGGAGTACGCGCAGATGTGCGCGTCCATCATGCGGGACGGCATCGTCACCGAGAAGTACGCCGTCTTCGCCTCGCTGGAGAAGATGGGGATCGGACTCTCGTTCGCCGCCGCCACCGTGGTCGGGGCATCCCTGAGCAACATCCACTTCCAGCCCGACGAGTACAACTTCCTGGCCGACGTCCGACGATCCGGCGCCGAGGCGGCCCTCGAGCGGTCGCGGAGCGAGCTGCACACGGTGGAGCAGCCGTGATGCGCCACTCACCTGTCGGTCTCGAGCTCCGGATCACAGAGTCGTTCGAGCGCGGGCAGTGCTGTCAGCAGCGCCTCGATCTCGTCGTGCGAGAGCCGACGCAGGTGCTCGGACAACCAGACCTCCCGGGTGCGGAGCAGGTTCTCGCGCTCGGCCAGGCCGGCCGCGGTCAGCGAGACCAGCGAGGCTCGGCCGTCGGCCGGGTCCTGCTCGCGCACGACCATCCCGAGATCCAGCAGTCTCGACAGGGAGCGGGTCACCGACGGAGGGCTCACGTTCTCGCTGAGCGCAAGTTCGCCCGGCGTGACCGGTTGCAACCGGTAGATCGTGAGCAGCAGGGAGATGAGGGCGTAGCTCAAGCCGTCATCGGTCTGCTGGCGCAGCACACGACCGAGTCGCCCCAAGGTCATGCGCAGCCGTGTGAGCTGCTCGTGCGACACCACGGCAGCAGGAGCCTCCGACCGCGCCTCGGCGCTCATGCTGCCTCTCTTCTCCCGGGCTGTCGGCCGAGGATACGGCCGAGAGTTCGTGGCAGGTACTGCACACCCACCACCAGATAGTTTACGTCGTTAAACGAGAACGGAGAGCCCGATGCAGGACTTCCGCCCGGAGCTGACCTACACCAGCTTCGCCGACCACATGCACAAGGCAGTGACGCCGCTCCAGCGCAAGCACCTGGAGACTGTCGTCCACCACTCGAAGGGCGAGGTGCTGGCTGATCTGAGCATGGTGCTGCCCACCCTGTCCGACGACCCCCAGTACCACGAGTTCGGCGTTTTCGTGAACACGCTCGAGGACACCGGGCCGAAGGGGCTCGACGCGGTTCGGGCCACTTACACGGAGATGGTGTCCAACGGTTCGTACGTCATCGAGTCGAAGAAGACGCGCGTCGTCGTTTCCGACTACGAGATCGTGACCGAGGGAACGTTCCGCCAGATCCTCTCGGCCGAGGTGGCGCGCAAGATGGGACTCGTCAACTCGGACACCCCGGAGAGCAACCACTACGTCCTGTCCGCACGGACCGTCGTCTTCTGGGAGTTCGACGAGCAGGACCGCGCCAAGGGCGAGGACCGCTACGTCATGGGCCACCAGCTGGAGCCCCTTGCCGAGGAGGACCTCCCGGCCGACTACCCCGCGCAGTTCCGGACCAAGCGGTGACTCGCGCGCAGGAGCGGTCGATCGAGGACCGCCTCGACGAGTTCGAGAGCCGGACCGCCATCTCCGAACTCGTCGCCGGGTACTGCGAAGGCGTCGACCGGCAGGACCTCGACCGCTTCATGGGGTTGTGGCACGACGACGCCGCATACCTCATCCCCGGCGGTCGGGGCGACTTCCACGGCACCGATGGCATCCGTACGTCCCAGGAGGTCATCGGGAAGGCATGGAAGGAGACCTACCACTGGACCACGAACCACACCGTGCGGTTCGAGTCCCGGGACCGGGCGATCGGACGCAGCGACGTCTTCGCCATCTGCACCCACCACAGTGGACAGGTGAGCCTCGTCGGTGGGACCTATGACGACGTCTACGAACGGCGAGCGGGGGAGTGGAGGTTCTCCACTCGGACTGTGACGCGGTGGTTCGTCAGCGCGCCCGTGGACATCGACCTGCTACCGCCGTTCTAGGGAGACCGCCGTGGCCGCACCGTTCCTCACCGAACCGCACCTGGTTCTCGCCTGGGGAACGGTGCGGCACGCGTCGTTCCCGGACCGTGTGGCCGCCGCGGCCGGCGCGGGCTACGCGTCGATCGGGCTGTCGATCGGCGCCTACCAGGTCCTGCGGGACTCGGGCTGGACCGATCGTGATCTCTCGGCGGTGCTCGACGGTCACGGGGTGGGCCTCGACGAGATCGAGGTGATCTTCGGGTTCGCCGGTCCACCCGGGCCGGCGGGCCTGGCCGACCGTCCCGGTCTGGTCTACGCGGATCCGGAGGTCGAGCAGACCGCGTTCCACCTCGCGGACGTGTTCGGCGCCCGTCGAGTCCAGGCCGTTGGCCGGCTCGCCCCCGGGCGCCCCGGCCCCGAGGTCGCGGCCGCCTTCGGCGCGCTCTGCGACCGCGCCGCACCACACGGGCTCGACGTCGCGCTCGAGTTCGTCCCCTACAGCGACATCCCCGACGCCGCTGCGGCAGCTCAGGTCGTCGCCGCGGCCGGGCGGGCGAACGGAGGGGTGTGCGTCGACAGCTGGCACCTCTTCCGCGCCGGAGCCGATCCGTCCGACCTGGCGGTCCTGGACATCGCGAACGTCCTCATGGTCCAGCTCAACGACGGTCCCGCGGGTACGGCCGGGCCGGACCGGATGGCGGAGGCGGTGCACGGCAGGAAGTGTCCGGGCGAGGGCTCGTTCGACATCGACGCCTTCCTCGCGCAGCTGGACCGGCCGGGTGCGGCCCCGGTCGTCTCCGTCGAGGTCTATTCCGACGAGCTCGATCTCCTCGAACCCGCCGAGGCGGCGTGCCGCGCCGCCGCAGCGACGCGGGCCGTGCTCGCTCGGGCCGCGGCGAGATCGGAGGCCCGGCCACCGGCCTGAGCCGCTGGGACGGCCCTGCTCGCGGTCAGGCGCCGATGTCAACGATCGTCTTGCCCACCGCCGTCCCGCCGACGAGTGCGACGAACGCGGTGCCCGCCGCATCCAGGCCGGCGACGAGGTTCACGGCCTGGTGCAGGTCACCGCTGCGCACCCACTGTGCGAGCTCCGCACGGGCGTCGGAGTAGGAGTCCAGGTAATCGATGGTGCGGAACCCCTGCAGCGTCAGGGAGCGGGTGAGCATCAGGTACCAGTCGATGTCGAGCGGCGGGACGCGTCCTGCCGCCAGGCCGGTCATCTGGCCGCACAGTGCGATGCGGCCGCGGGGGCGGAGCTGTTCGACCACCCGTGCCGATGTGCTGCCCCAGACGTTGTCGAAGTAGCCATCGACCCCGTCTGGAGCCCATGCGGCGAGCTGCGCCGGCCACTCCTCGTCGTGGTGGTCGAGCGCTGACAGACCGAGATCGGCAAGAGCGTCACGCTTGCGGTCGGAGCCCACCAGGCCGAGGACTCGTGCTCCGCTGCGTCGCGCGATCTGCAGAGCCACCTGTCCGACGCCGCCGGAGGCGCCACTCACGACGAGGTGCTCGCCTTCGCGCGGTCGCAGAACACGGGTGACACCGAAGTAGGCAGTGAGTCCGCTCAGACCCAGCAGCCCGACGTAGTGGTGCAGCGGGATCGCGGAATCGGGCTCGAACGCGGTCAGTCGTCCGGCGTCGACCACCACATGGTCCGCCCAGTCGAGCTCACCGGTCACCCACGTGCCCTCGGCGAGTGCGGGCTCGCGGCTGGCCACGATCTGCCCGACCGCTCCCGCGGGCGGGGTGTCACCTGCCGTGAGGGACCGGATGCGGATGCGCTGATAGGGGTCGAGCGACAGGTGCCGTACGCGCACGAGAACCTGGCCCGGCGCGAGAGGAGACAGAACGCGTTCGGCTGTCGTGAAGGCGTCGTCGGTGAGTGGCAGGTCTCCGGGGCGGGTCAGACGAACCTCGCGAGCGATGGCGGGCATGGATTCCCCCTTTCTGGTCTGCTGGACTGGGCGGCCGGGCTCCGACCGCAGCGGCCTACACGGGTCCCGTGGCGGTCGAAGCGCGGGACTCCGCGATTCGCAGCGACGGCACGGGCCCGTCGTGATACCGACCCGATCGTCGCTTGACTGGGACGCGGAGGCGCTGACAATATCAGACTCTTTAACTAGGTGAACTAACGGTGGCGACAGGTTGATCCGGCCACCGACCTGCTCGCTCACCAACGGAGGTGTCTGATGGCCACTCTGACCAACGACTGGCCCGCGTTCCTGTCGGCGGAGGTCGCCGCCGACCCCAACGCCTTCTACCGGCGCCTGCGCGCGGAGTCTCCGGTGCACTGGGACGAGGGTCTGGGCGGATACCTGCTCAGCCGCCACGCCGATGTCGGGGCGGCGTACCGCGATCCCGCGTTCTCCACCCGCAACTACGAGGAGCGCCTCGAGCCGGTGTTCGGCCGCTCGCTGCTGCAGATGGACGGCAGCGAGCACAGCCGCAAACGGGCGCTGGTGACTCCGTACTTTCGAGGCAAGGGCCTGACGAAGTGGGAGCCGGTGATCGCACGCAACATCGCGGCGATCCTGGACCGCTCGGTCGTCTCGGCCTCCGACGCGCTCGCTTCGCGGTTCCGGCCGGGCGACACGGTCGATCTGCTCGCCGAGTTCGGCAATTACCTGCCGGTCTACGTGATCACGGACATGCTGGGCCTGCCGCACGCCGACTACGGCCGCTTCTTCGCCTGGTACTCCGCCCACATCGACTTCCTGGGCAACCTCGCCCGCGATCCGAGGATCGACGCGCGAGGTCGGGCAGCTACGGCCGAACTGTGGGAGTACCTCACGCCGATCATCGCCCAGCGGCGCGCCGAACCGGGGGAAGACTTGATCTCTGCTCTGGTCGTCGCCGAGATCGACGGGGAGACGCTCGATGACATCGAGGTCTGCACCCATGTCACACAGATCCTCAACGCCGGCTCGGAAACCACGGGTAAGGCCCTGGCGAGCATGTTCACCCACCTGCTCGAGCAGCGAGACCTGTTCGAGGCCGTGCGGGACGACCGGAGCAACCTCACACCGGCCATCAGCGAGACGTTGCGGCTCAGCCCGCCGTCGCAGATGAACGGGCGGCAGACCGCGGCAGAGGTGCAGATCGAGGGCGTCTCGATCCCGCCCGGCTCGCTGGTGATGCTGCTCATGGCATCGGCGAACCGCGACGAGCGGCGTTTCGCGAATCCGGACTCGTTCGACCCGAGCAGGACCGATCTGAACCACGAGAAGGCGTTCACCGCGTCCGGCGACCATTTCGCCTTCGGGTTCGGGCGGCACTTCTGCCTCGGCGCGATGTTGGCGAAGTCCGAGTTGGAGCAGTCGAGCTCGGTGCTGCTCGACCGTTTTCCGGACATGCGGTTCGCCGGCGGCCGGGTGCCCACCTGGGCGGGTCTGAAGATGCGGTCGGTCGAATCACTCCAGGTGACGCTCTGACCCGGCACGGCTGCCCCTGACGACGGCGGTGTCGCACGACCGGGGTTGGCTACGCAGGGTCCCCGACCAGCGAGGTTCCAGGACGAAGGAGTCCCATGGCGCTTCCCACCGGCGAGGCCGCCGACAGTGCCGGCGGACGGTCCACCGGTCTTCACGGGTTCCCGGCCGAGATGACGAGCTTCGTCGGTCGGCGGGCCGAGGTGCGCAGCGTGCGCAAGCACCTGGAGGAGTCCCGCCTGGTCACACTCACGGGAGTGGGTGGAGTGGGCAAGACCCGGCTCGCCTGCACCGTCGCCACCGAACTGCGGCGTGCGTATCCCGACGGCATCTGGTTCATCGACCTGTCCGAGCTCATGGAAGAGGAACTCGTTCCGGCCGCCGTAGCCGACGCGCTGGGGGTGCGCTCCAGTCCTACCAACAGCGTGCTGTTCGAGAGCCTCGCCCACCGTCAGGCCCTCGTCGTCCTCGACAACTGCGAGCACCTGCTCGAGGCGTGCAGCGCCTTGGCGCACAAGCTGCTCCGGAGTGCGCCGAAGATGCGCATCATGACGACCAGCAGGGAACCGCTCAGCGTGCTTGGGGAGACGATCTTCGACGTCACGCCGCTGTCGCTCGCGTCGCGAGAGCGCTATGGGACGGCCCCGGCCCGTGATGGGAGCCGGTCGGAGGCAGTGGACCTCTTCGAGGCGCGCGCCACGGCGGTGCAGCCCGAGTTCCGGATGGAGGGGGCGAACCGCAGAGCGGTCGCAGAGCTCTGCGATCTGCTCGACGGGATACCCCTGGCCATCGAGCTGGCGGCGTTCCAGGTACGGAGCTTCCCGGTCACCCAGATCCTGACGCGTCACGAGTCGATCTTCGACATCCTGACACGGGGGAACCGTGCAGGCCCGCACCGCCATCAGACGCTCCAGGCCACGCTGGAGTGGAGCTACGACCTGTGCCTTCCCGGAGAGCGCATGCTCTGGCAACGCCTGTCGGTCTTCACCGGCAGCTTCGACCTCGACGCCGTCCAAGGCGTGTGCGGCGATGCGCAGGACCGACTCGACGTACTCGAACACTTCCCGAGGCTGATCGAGAAGTCGATCGTCGCCGTGCTGGGCAGCGGTCCGAGCACGCGGTACCGGCTACTCGAAAGCATCAGGCACTTCGGCGGATCGAAGCTCGCAGAGCACGACGACGTCGACACATGGCGAAGGCGCCATCGCGACCACTACCTGCGCGTGACGCTCTTGAGCGAGAGGCATGTCAACGGTCCGGAGCAGGTCGAGTGGAACGGCCGGCTCCAGGACGACTTCCCGAACATCCGGTCGGCCCTTGACTACTGCTTCACGACCGCAGAGGAGTACGCGACCGGACTGCGCATGGCCGGCTCCCTCTGGTTCTTCTGGAACGCGAGCGGACATCTGCGGGACGGGCGCCATTGGCTCGACCGGGCGCTGGAGCTGGCCTCTGAGGCCACCCCGGAGCGGGCGAAGGCTCTCTGGGCGGTCGGCTGGTACGCCATGGTGCAGGGCGACTCCGGGGTCGCGCTCGGGGCCTTGGAGGAATCCGCAGCAGTGGCGCGCAGCACTGGAGACGACCACGCCTTCGCGACGGCCCTGCAGTTCCAGGGTACCGCGGCGCAGACGAGGGGCGATCTCACATCAGCACGCGATCTGCTGGTCGCGGCGATGCAGCGTCACGAGGAGGGGAGCCACGACGATGTCCTTGCGATCCTGTGCGCCGCACAGCTCGGCTTCGTCTACTGCGTCCTGGGGATGCAGGCTGACGCCCTCCGGCACGTCGACGCGGCGATCGCCGTGGGTCGCCGTACGGGCGAGCGCTTCGCCACCTCGTGGGCGCTCTGGTCACGGGGCCTGATCGCCTGGTCGACCGGGTCGTTCGACGACGCGGGTGTGGTCCTGCGCGAGTCGATCGAGCTGAAGTGGACGTTGCACGACTGGCTCGGGATGGCGGCGTGCATCGAGCTCCTGACCTGGCTCGCGGTTGAGGACGGTGACTATCGCGGCGCAGCACGGCTTCTGGGCATCGGCCGCGGCCTCTGTGGAGACCTCGGGAGCTCTCCACTGTTCGGCGACGTCACGTTGAGCGAGACGCGTGAGCGCTACGAGCTCAGAGCGCGGAGATCGCTGGGAACGCGGCGCTTCGACGATGAGCGGGCCGACGCGGAGGCGCTGGACCGCGGGCAGGCGATAGCCCACGTCCTCGCGACCCGCGCTCGCGAGGAGCGGAGAGCGGCCCCTGCAGTGCCCGAGGCCGTGCTGACCCGTCGTGAGACCGAGGTGGTCCGGCTGATCGTCGACGGTATGACCAACAAAGAGATCGCCGACACCCTGGTCATCTCGCGACGCACGGTCGAGGGCCACGTCGAACGGGCGCTGGTCAAGCTGGGCCTGCGCTCACGAAGCCAGCTCGCAGCGTGGTTCGTCCAGGAGCACGCGGCACCGTCCGCTGACAACAGCTGACCCGGTGACCACACCCGCGGCAACGCGGAGCAGGTAGTGGAGCAGGTAATTCGCACGTGCTCGCCGGGCCACTTCGCGTGAGACGGTCGTCACCGCAAGGGGCGAGCCGACGAAGGCAAGGAGCTCAGCCCCGAGGGCGCCATCTGCGTCCACTGCCGCTCGCCGGCCCTCCGTCGGTTCCGAGATCTCAACGAGGAGAAGCGAGAGTCACATGACCTCGACCACTGTTCCGCCACGTCCCCAGGTGACCTCTCCCGCCTTCGCGGAGGACCCCCACAGCTACTACCCGATCATGCGGGACCACTACCCGGTGCTCCGCGACGAGGCCAGCGGCTACTACTTCGTGAGCCGGTTCGAGGACGTCGAGCGCGTCTACCGCGACTCCGAGGCCTTCAGCAACGAGAACTACGGCTTCCAGATGGAGCCGGTGATCGGGCGGACCGTCATCCAGATGGCGGGCCGCGAGCACACCATCAACCGCAAGCTCATCACGCCGGCGCTGCGCGGCAACTACCTCGACCAGCTGCTGCCGCAGGTCGACGAGCTCGCCGCCGAGATGATCGCGCAGTTCCCCGACTCGGGCACGGTCGACCTCATCGAGGACTTCACCAAGTGGTTCCCGATCAACGTCATCGTGCGCATGCTCGATCTCCCCAAGGCCGACATGTCGAAGTTCCACGAGTGGTACTCGTCGCTGATGGCCTTCCTGTCGAACCTGACGGGCGACCAGGAGATCCACGAGTGGGGGATGCGCACGCAGAAGGACTACCCCGCCTACATCCTGCCGATCATCGCCGAACGCCGTCGGAACCCGGGTGACGACCTCATCTCTCGCCTGACCGTTGTGGAGATGGAGGGGGAGGTGATGTCGGACGAGCAGATCAAGGCTCTGATCGGCCTCCTCCTGATCGCGGGTGGAGAGACCACCGACAAGGCGATCGCCAGCACGATCAAGCACCTGATGGAGAACCCCGACCAGCTCGCCGCCGTCCGCGCAGACCGCAGCCTCGTCTCCGCGGCGGTCGTCGAGAACCTGCGCTACCACCCGCCGGTGCAGATCATCCTGCGCACGGCCGTGCAGGACGTCGAGGTCTCCGGCGAGACCATCCCCGCCGGCAGCGTCGTGGGCTGCGTCAACGGCGCCGCCAACCGCGACGAGCGCCGCTTCAAGGACCCCGACAAGTTCGACGTCTTCCGCGACGACGTGTCGACGAAGAACGCCTTCCTCGGCTCAGCCGACCACATCGCGTTCGCCCTCGGGCGGCACTTCTGCGTGGGGTCGTTGCTGGCGAAGCGCGAGGCCGAGACGGCGATCAACCTCGTGCTCGATCGCTTCCCGACCCTGGAGTACGCCGACGGTTTCACCCCGAAGGACGTCGGCCTGTTCACCCGCGGTCCCGAGAAGCTCGTGGTCAAGGCCTGAGCGTCGACCGCCTCCCGTCCCCCTGCGTGAAAGGCACCATGACATGAGCGAGCACCACGCGAACGCTGATGTGCCGCACTACCGAATGTTCATCGACGGCGACTGGATCGACGCCGAGGACCGGTACACCCTGCTCAACCCGGCTACGGAGGAAGTCGTCGCGACAGCGGCGAAGGGCACTCGCGATCACGCCGACCAGGCTGTCGCCGCAGCGAAGCGGACGTTCGAATCGGGGGTGTGGCGCGACCTCGCTCCCGGTGCACGAGCCGCAGTCCTCGACGCCGTCGCGGATGCCGTGGAGCGGCGGGGTGCTGAACTGACCCGACTCGGCACGCTGGAGGGAGGCTTCCCCCTCAAGCTGTCCAACGCGTTCAACGAGCTGATGCCCGTCGCCAACATCCGGTACTTCGCCGATCTGCTGCGCGGCTACCAGTTCGAACGCCCCGGCCCGCTCGTGGGGCCACCGCTGGTCGGTGGTGTGATCCGTCGCGAGCCGATCGGCGTCTGTGCTGCCATCATCCCCTGGAACTTCCCGCTGCCGCTCGCTGTCTGGAAGGTCATCCCGGCGCTGGCCACGGGCAACTCCGTCGTGCTCAAGACGGACGAGAAGACGCCGATCGGGGCGCTCGAGCTCGCCAAGGAGCTGCAGGCGGCAGGGGTTCCCGACGGGGTGTTCAACGTGGTGACCGGGGACGGTCAGGACGTGGGTGCGCACCTCGTCGCCCATCCCGACGTCCGGAAGGTCTCCTTCACCGGCTCGACCAGTGTCGGCAAGCAGATCGTCCGGGACGCCTCGTCGAACCTGAAGAAGGTCACTCTCGAGCTCGGCGGCAAGGGCGCGAACATCGTGCTCGACGACGCCGACGTCAGGCTCGCGGTCGACGGCTCGATCTGGGCGTTCATGATGCACTCCGGCCAGGCGTGCGAGTCCGGGACGCGGCTGCTTCTGCCCTCGTCGCTGCACGACGAGTTCGTGGCCCGCCTCGTGGAGCGCCTGCAGTCCCAGGTGCTGGGCGACCCGCTGCAGCTGACCACGGACGTCGGGCCCCTGATCAACAACACGCAACGGGAACGGGTCCTCGGCTACATCGAGACCGCCAAGCAGCAGGGCGCCAAGGTCGTCCTGGGCGGTGGCGTGCCCGCCGGCGAGCAGTTCGCCAAGGGCTTCTGGGTGGAGCCCACCGTCCTGACCGACGTCACCAACGACATGACCGTCGCCTGCGAAGAGGTTTTCGGACCGGTGCTGTCGGTGATCCGCTACGACTCGATCGACGAGGCCGTCAAGATCGCCAACGACACCGAGTACGGCCTGGCCGCGGGGGTGTGGGGTCGAGACCTCAGCCGGGCGATCGAGGTCGGCCGCCGCCTGGAGGCCGGATCCGTGTGGATCAACGACTGGCACCTGGCCAACTCGGCGTACCCGTTCGGCGGCTACAAGCAGAGCGGGCAGGGCCGCGAGCTGGGTGCCGGAGCGTTCGACGAGTACACCGAGCAGAAGTCGCTGCAAATCGGCCTCGAGCCGAAGCTGGAGAACCGGGCGTACGCGCTGGTCCTCTCCGCGCCGCCCGTGCCGTGACAGCCGGGCAGACCGTTCGACCCGTCCCCTCCGGCCCCGACACCTGCGACAACGACCTGGAGACCGCATCATGAAGACCAAGGCAGCAGTTCTGCACGAAGCGGGGAAGCCCTTCGAGATCGAGGAGCTGGAGGTCGTCGCACCGGACGACTACGAGGTCCTCGTCCGCTACGACTACTCCGGTCTGTGCCACTCAGACCTGCACATGGTCAAGGGTCACCTCCCGTTCCGGGCGCCGATGGTGTTCGGTCACGAGGGGGCCGGCGAGGTGCTCGAGGTGGGTGCGAAGGTGCGCGGGGTCAAGCAGGGCGACCACTTCGTGGCGTCCTTCTTCCCCGTCTGCGGGCGGTGCCGCTGGTGCGCCACCGGAAACTCCCGGCTGTGCGACCTGGGTGCCCACGGCCTCGACGGGTTCCTCCCGGGCGGCCGCTTCCCGTTCACCGGGAGCAGCGGCGACTACGGCTCGATGATGACGGTCGGCACCTTCAGCCAGTACGCGACCGTTCCGGTCGACTCCGTCATCAAGATCGACGATGACCTGCCGCTGGACAAGGCGGCGCTGGTGGGCTGCGGTGTTCCGACGGGATGGGGTTCGGCGGTGAACTCCGCCAACGTACGGCCCGGTGACACGGTGATCGTCTACGGCATCGGCGGGATCGGCACCAACGCCGTCCAGGGCGCTGCGTACGCCGGCGCTCAGCACCTGATCGCCGTCGATCCGGTGGCGTTCAAGCGGGAGAACGCCGAGCGCTTCGGTGCCACGCATTCCGTCGCCACCGCGGAGGAGGCCCAGCAGCTCGTCACGACGCTGACGCAGGGCGTCGGCGCGGACAGCACGATCATCACCATCGACCAGCTGACCTCTGAGGCCGTCCGGAACGCAGCCGAGGCCACCTCGAAGGGTGGCACGATCGTGATCACGTCCATGGGGCAGTACGAGGACAACACGATCGAGCTCTCCGGGGTGCAGCTGGCCCTGTGGAGCAAGCGGATCCAGGGGTCGCTCTACGGCGGGTGCAACCCCGTGTACGACATCCCCAAGCTGCTCGACCTCTACCGCAGCGGTCACGTGATGCTCGACGAGCTGATCACGCAGACCTACTCGCTGGAGCAGGTCAACCAGGGGTACGAGGACCTGGACAGCCACAAGAACATCCGCGGGATCATCGTCCACGAGCACTGACCGGCCCGACTCGTTCGCGCCGGAGGAGGCACCCCATGACCTACGTCATCACCAGCTCCTGCATCGATGTGCTCGACAAGGGCTGCATGGATGTCTGTCCTGTCGACTGCATCTACGAGGGAGAGCGGAAGCTCTACATCCACCCGGACGAATGCATCGACTGCGGCGCTTGCGAGTCGGCATGTCCGCAGACGGCGATCGCCTACGAGGACTCGGTCGAGCCGGGCGAGGTGCACCACGTCGAGGACAACAAGGCCTTCTTCTGGAGCGTCCTGCCCGGACGGGATGAACCGCTCGGCATCATCGGGGGGTCGCCGGACATCGGACCGGTCGGCGTGGACACGCCGTTGGTCACGGCGATCCCGCGGCGGTGAGGCCCCACGAGAACGAGGAGCAGCAGGAGATGCTCCCAGCGAGGATCGCGGTGGTCGGTGCGGGGCCGGCGGGCCTCTTCGCGGCCGCCGACCTGGTGCGCAGGTCCGATGTCGTCGTCGACGTGATCGACCGCGTTCCGGCGCCCTTCGGACTCGTGCGCTACGGGGTGGCACCCGACCACCCGAAGATCAAGAGTGTGGTGCGGAGTCTGCAGCGGGCCCTGGAGCACGACCGGGTGCGTTTCGTGGGCAACGTCGAGTACGGACGGGACGTCGACCGCGCCTTCCTCGACCTGCACTACGACGCGACGATCTTCGCGACCGGTGCGCTGAACAGCAGGCCGCTAGGGGTCGCGGGAGAGGACTTGCCAGGCAGCTGCTCGGCGTCGGACTTCGTGTCCTGGTACAACGGCCATCCTGATGCGGTGCGCATGTTCGTGCTCGACTCGCAGGCTGCGGCCGTGGTCGGGGCGGGCAACGTTGCGCTCGACATCGCCCGGCTCCTGACCCGGCAGGTAGGCGCGTTGGCGCTGACCGACGTGCCGTCCGCGGTGCTGGAGGCCTTCGCCGCCAGCACCGTCCGTGACGTCCACATCCTCTGCCGGCGCGGAGCGGCCCAGACGAAGTTCACCACGAAGGAACTCCTCGACCTCCGCGAGCTCCGCGGTGTCGGCGTGCTCGTCGATCCCGAGGAGCTGCGTGATGTGCCGGCCGGCACCGGCGGCCCCGTCATGCCGAATGCCGAGGTCTTCCGGACCTGGGCGGCGGATCGCGTCGCGCAGCAGGCCGCGCCGCACCGCATCCACTTCCACTTCTGGTCCCGTCCGGCCGCGATCGAGGGCGTCGAGCGCGTCGAGGCGCTGCGCGTCGAGCGGACCAAGCTCGACGAGGAGGGCGCGGCGCAAGGTACGGGGGAGTTCCGCGCGCTCGACGTCGGGCTGGTCCTGAGTTCGGTCGGCTACCGGAGCAACCCATTGCCGGGACTGCCGTACGACCCTGTGCGCGGCATCCTGCCGAACGTGTCAGGCCGGGTCGTGGACGACAGGGGAACCCACTTGTCCGGGCAGTACGTCACCGGATGGCTGAAGCGCGGCCCGCAGGGCGTCATCGGCACGAACAAGGCCGATGCCGCCGAGACCGTCACGGCAGTCCTGGAGGATCTGCTGCATCCTCATGCGCGGAGCGCCGGCGCCGTCGACGACGCGCTGACCGCGCTCGGGGCAGAGGTCATCGACTACGTCGGTTGGCAGCGCATCGACGCACAGGAGGTGCTGCGCGGGCAGGCGTCCAGCCGGGACCGGGCGAAGATCAGCGACTGGGCCGAACTCCGTGCCATCGGCGCGGGGCGGTCAGTCTAGGGCCGCACCGCCCCTCGACAACCGTGACGAACACCCTGGAGGTGACTCGCTTGACGAACCACTCCGCCGATCCCGAGCAGACGCTGGTCGTCACCGACCGCCGGGCTGCCGCCGACGGCGTCGTATCTCTGACCCTGCGGAGGCCGGACGGGGGCACGCTTCCCGCGTGGGCTCCTGGTGCGCACATCGACCTGATCCTGGCACCGGAGTTGGAGCGGCAGTACTCGCTCTGCGGTGATCCTGACCGGACCGACCACTGGCGGATCGGTGTCCTGCGCGAGCCAGACGGGCGGGGCGGTTCCGCCTTCGTCCACGAGGAGGTGAACGTCGGGAAGAGCGTGGTCGTCCGCGGGCCGCGCAATCACTTCGGACTCGACGAGGCACCGTCCTACCTCTTCATCGCTGGCGGTATCGGTATCACGCCGATCCTCCCCATGATCGCGGAGGCTCACCGGCGAGGTGCTGCCTGGAAGCTGTGGTTCGGTGGTCGGCGAGGCGGATCCATGGCGTTCCAGGACGAACTCGCCGCCCATGGCGACCGGGTCCGGTTCTGGCCACAGGAGGAGAAGGGGCTGCTGCCGCTCGACGACATCCTCGCGAGCCGCGACGCCGACGCTCTCGTCTACTGCTGCGGCCCGGAGGCCCTGCTCGCGGCGGTGGAGAGCCGGTCGACCGAATGGCCCGCCGGGACGCTCCACCTCGAGCGGTTCTCCCCGAAGGAGTTCGCTGAGCCGGTGAGCCAGAAGGCCTTCCAGGTGACGTGCCGACAGTCGGGGATCTCGGTGGAGGTGGATCCGGATCGGTCGATCCTCGAAACCCTGGAGGAGGCTGACGTGTTCGTGGACTCCTCGTGTCGCGAGGGCATCTGCGGCACGTGCGAGACGGAGGTGATCAGCGGGGCCATCGAGCACCGCGACTCCGTCCTGACGCTTGAGGAACAGGCGGCGGGCGACCGCATGATGATCTGCGTCTCGCGCGCGAGAGGGGACGGGCTGGTGCTCGACGTATGAGTACGGCTGTGTGATGTCGGAGGGATCGGCGCGATGACGACGACGGATTGGTGCCAGTGGGCCGTTCCCGCGCTGGGCCGCCGGCCGGATGTCGCGCGTAGTGTGTTCAAGACGTCGGGACCTGCGAGGCATCGGGTCCGATGAGTGGTGCGATCCTCCGGCCGTCCTCACGACCGGAGTCCGAGGGTGCTCGAGATGTGATCCGGCCGGTGCAGGAGCGCCCTGGTCAGCTCGGCATATCCTTCAGCGACCTCGCACGGCCCCCAGGCACCATCAATCGGTACCAGTCGGAAACTGCATAAACGGCGCCGAGTGCGAAGCGCACGGTGATACCAGTAGGAGCCCCTGCCTCGACGCCGCTCATGGCGTTCGCTTGGTCGAGCAGGCGACCGGCGAAGCGTTCGAGGCCCTTGCGGCGGCTGGCCACCAGCTCGCGATTCGTCCCCGGTCAGGAACGGCCAACCCCTGAAGAGGACCACGGCCTGGTCAAGGCCGTCGAGGAACCACGCGACCTGGAGGCGTACAGGCTCGCACAACTCGCGGCTTCTGCGCCGGGTTGGAGAACTGCTGCTACGGCAAGGATTTCTCCCTGCTCGGGCCCACGGCGCGCGGCGGGTTCAATTTCACCCCCGACATCCGCTACGACCGCATGTACGAGACGGTCGGCGCCCACGTCGAGCACGTGACGGAGCCCGACCAGATCCGCGGCGCAGTGGAGCGGGCCTGGAGTCCGGGCGCACGGCCGTCATCGACGTGCAGGCCAGCCGCGACGTCGCGCACCCGCTCTACGACAGCGCGTACGCCATGGAGATGTTCTGGCACCTGCCGCGCGAGGAGATGCAGGAGCTGGCCCGGGCCAGCACGTCGACCACCACTACCCGAAGTTCCACTGACGCCCGGCGAACGAGTGGCGCACCGCCGCGATCCCGCGTTCCGCGGAACGCATCCTGTCTCGGTCGGCTGCACGCACTCGAGTCGGCCGGCACCCGACAGCGAGTTCGGCCGCGTCGCAACGTCACCGCTCCGAACACGCCGGAGCGGCCCAACGTCCAGAACCGGCACCATCGGGCTTTACCTGGGCGGGCGACCTCGGCGGATGAACGGTCCCGTCGGGTCGACCACGACGTCGAGGCGTCAGGCTCGCTGCGTCGTTCACGAGGCTGAGAACCGGTGAGCTTGTGTCGGCAGGGTGGCTTCTGCGTGGCCGTCTCGTGGTCGGGCGCGTTCTGACACGGTTCTGACAACAACGTGGACAGATCGGGACGTTCTCGGACGACGTCGGCAGCCGACAACGACATGGTCAGAGGCCGGTAGCTGGGTGGTCTCGGGAGTTCACACCGAAGAGGTCACTGGTTCGATCCCAGTATCGCCCACGCAGGTCAGAAGCCCGGTTCGAGATCTTCGAACCGGGCTTCTGCTGTTGTACAGCTCCGGAGTACAGCTTCCCGCTGGCGTCGGTGAGTCCTTGGTGTCGGTGGCGTTCGTCAGCGCAAGTCGGGATCGCCGCAAACGCGTTGAATCACCGCACCGGCACGCAGAGATCAGGACGGTCTTGGGACGGTGTAACCGGAGCGAGCCGGGCGGCGTCTGTACTCACGACGACCCACCCACCGCTCACTCCCCGGAGGAATCCGATCTCTGAGTGTTACGCCCCCGACACGACCGACACCAACGACGCGCAGACGCCCGAGTTCGATGTGAGCCGGCAGGCCGACCTCGACGGCGACGGCTACTACGAGACCAACCTGCTGGACTCCAACGAGGACGGCGAGCTCGACACCGTCCTCGTCGACATCCAGGGCGACCGCTACGTCGACATCGCTGCCTTCGACAACACCCCCGGCGACGGGACCTTCGTCGCCGACGTCATCGCCCTCGGCTTCGACGGCGACGGCCTGGCCGACGTCGTCCTCGACGACACGGACCTCGACGGGATCTTCGAGACCGTCATCGACGGCGGCGACGAGGTGCTGGCCAACGCGAACCCGTACGAGATCGCAATCGTGGTAGCCCCGACGGCATGATTCGATGCTAGATCGCCCTCAACGAGGTCAGCGGGACTGTCCGACGAACGGTGTAACTGGTCCGACACGCCGAGCGCAGCTCGGGGGAGGGATCAGCAATGACCGAGACGATCGAGCCTGTGCCGGATCGGATTGATCAGCAGCAGCTCGCCCAGCAGTTGGTGGAAGCAGCCCGGGCCGAGGGGGTGGAGCTTGTCGGCCCGGGCGGTCTGCTTACCGGGTTGACGAAGACGGTGCTCGAGACCGCACTGGAGGCGGAGATGACCGAGCACCTGGGCTATGACCGCCACGACCGGGCCGGGCAGGAGAACCCCAACTCCCGCAACGGGACTCGCGTCAAGACGGTGCTGACCGAGATCGGGCCGGTGCAGATCGAGGTGCCCCGTGACCGGGACGCCAGCTTCGACCCGGTCATCGTGCGCAAGCGCCAACGGCGTCTGGACGGCATCGACGAGATCGTGTTGTCGCTGACCGCCCGCGGCCTGACCACCGGGGAGGTGGCGGCGCATTTCGACGAGGTCTACGGCGCGAAGGTCTCCAAGGACACGATCTCGCGGATCACCGACAAGGTCCTCGACGAGTTGGGCGAATGGGCCCAGCGTCCGCTCGACGCGGTCTACCCGGTGCTGTTCATCGACGCCATCCACATCAAGGTCCGCGACGGCCAGGTCACCAACCGGCCCTTCTACGTCGTCATCGGCGTCACCGTGGACGGGCACCGCGACATCCTCGGGATCTGGGCCGGCGACGGCGGCGAGGGCGCGAAGTACTGGCTCCACGTCCTGACCGAGATCAAGAACCGCGGCGTGGTCGACGCCTGCATCGTGGTCTGCGACGGCCTGAAAGGCCTCCCGGAGTCGATCACCACCGTGTGGCCCCACGCGCTGGTCCAGGCCTGTGTGCTGCACCTGATCCGCAACACCTTCCGCTACGCCTCCCGCCGCTACTGGGAACAGATGGCGCGGGATCTGCGCCCGGTCTACACCGCGCCCACCGAGGCGGCCGCCGAGGACCGGTTCGCCGAGTTCGCCGCGACCTGGGGCGGGCAGTACCCGGCGATCATCGCGTTGTGGCGCTCGGCCTGGTCGGAGTTCGTGCCGTTCCTCGACTACGACGTCGAGATCCGGAAGGTCATCTGCAGCACGAACGCGATCGAGTCGATCAACGCCCGCTACCGGCGCGCGGTCAAGGCCCGCGGCCACTTCCCGACCGAGCAGGCCGCGCTCAAGTGCCTCTACCTGGTCACCCGAGCGCTCGACCCGACCGGGAAGGGCCGGGCCCGGTGGGCGATGCGCTGGAAGCCGGCGCTGAACGCCTTCGCGATCACCTTCGCCGGACGTATCGTTCCCAGCAACGGAAGCTAGCCATCACGACCGGTTACACCGTTCATCTGACACTCCCGACTACCTTGCTAGCGCCCATCAGGATGAGCGGGTTCAAAAGCTGCGTGGACTCCGGGTGACAGCGCCGGAGGGCTCGATGGCTCACGCGAAGATGTTCACGCCTTACATGATGATGCTGAAGATCGATGACGCCCCTATTGATCTGGCGCGGATGGACGAGACGCTCGCTGGCGCTAAGGGCTATTGCGAACTCCTGGGGGAGGCTGCCGGGAAAAAGCTCGTGCTGCGGTTCAATATTAAAGCGTTTCGGAGCCTGACCCGCTTCCCTGGACACCTGTTCTGAGGCGATGATCGCCTCGGAGAGGAGCCTGTCCGATGCCTGCACCCAAGCCGCCGGAGTTCCGCCGTCGCGCCGTGGAGCTCGCCCGCCAGGGCGAGCAAACGGTCCCGGTGATCGCGAAGGATCTCGGGATCAGCGAGTCGTGCCTGCGCCGCTGGATGGCCGTCGACGACGTCGACACCGGCCGCGTCGAGGGCACGACCAGCGACGAACGAGCCGAGTTGGTCGAGCTGCGCCGCCGCAACCGGGTCTTGGAGATGGAAGTGGAGATCCTCAAGCGGGCCAGCGCCTACTTCGCCCGGGAGAACATTCTCCCAAAATAGTGTTCCCGCTGGTCCGTGAACTGGCCGCCGACGGCTTCCCCGTCGCGGTGACCTGCAGGATCCTGGGCGTGTCCCGGTCAGGCTTCTACGACTGGTCCACCCGCCGCTCTCTGCGCGCGCGCAAACCGACGCCACCCTCCTGGCCACGATCACCGACATCCATGTGATGTCGCGGGCCAGCTACGGAGCACCACGAGTTCACGCTGAACTCCGCCTTGGCCTCGGTGTCCACTGTGGCCGCAAACGGGTGGCCCGGTTGATGCGCGCCGCCGGCATCACCGGAATCTGTCACCGGCGCAAACGAGGACGGGGCCGCCCGCTCCCGGCCCCGCACGACGACCTGGTGCAACGCCGATTCGTCGCCGAAGCGCCGGATCAGTTGTGGGCCACCGACATCACCGAGCACCCCACCACGACCGGCGGGAAGGTGTACTGCTGCGCGGTCATCGACGCCTACTCCCGGATGATCGTGGGCTGGTCGATCGCTGATCACATGCGCACCGAGCTCGTCGTCGATGCCCTGCAGATGGCCATCTGGAGACGCCGACCCGGCCCCGGTTCGATCTTGCACTCGGACAGAGGCTCGCAATACACATCGTGGGTGTTCGGGCACCGACTTCGCGAGGCTGGCCTGCTCGGATCGATGGGCCGGGTCGCCTCCAGCGTGGACAACACCATGATCGAATCGTTCTGGTCGGCGATGCAACGCGAGCTGCTCGACACCCGAAACTGGGCCTCCCCGACCCAGTTGTCGTCGGCGATCTTCGAGTGGATCGAGGCCTGGTACAACCCGCGCCGACGCCACACCAGCATCGACAATCTGTCCCCGGCCGCGTTCGAGGGCCTTCACAGACCTGCCGCTACCGCGGCATGATCAGCACACCGATCGTGTCCGGAGAACCGGGTCAGGCTCCTGGTACGAGACGCACCTGACCTATCCGGATGCGCACTGCTACGACCGTGCGGTGAACCCGTTCGCGACGTCCTGCTTCAGAACCTTGGCGACGGAGTTCCTGCAGCTGATCCCGGGCTACCTGGAGATCCTGCGCGCGCACGGGGTCGACTGCGTCGAGGTGCGGTCGGACGATCCAGGTCGTGTGGTCTACGAGGACGAGCACCAGGTCGTGGTCGTGCCGTCCTCTGGATCGGGTTTCGAGATCAGCGCGCGCTTCGGTGGGAGCGAGGCCGGCGCGGCGCCTTTGATCCTGTAGAGGCAGATTCGACATCACCGGCCGATGTCCAGGTATCAGTTGTGCGTCTGAGATCTCGACCGTCCTTGCGTCTCACTGGTCGTGCACGGGCCAGACTTATAGTGCTGGCCACCTGTCCGTGCCCGCCCGGTTGATCCCGATCGTCGGGAACAGTGTCGTGGAGACCTGGGTGCCAATCGGCGTCTCCGCGATGACATCGTCGACGCGCAGCGGTACTTCGGGCCGGGGAGGAAGGTCGCTCGCCGAGCGTGGCCTCTGGTCGTCCTGGTACATCGCGGCCAGACGAACCGCCGTGATCGCTGGTGTCCTATGTTCGAGTGGTTCGTGTGCAGGGCCAGCCGGGCCAGCCGGGCCAGAGGGTGCAGTCGCGGGGCGTTCAGGCGATGGAACGGCTGCAGGCCGTTGATACGCCACACGAACTCTCACTTCCGGCCCGCAGCGATGGCGGACCGTCCTTGGCGCGCCTTCTCGTCCAGGCTGCGAACGTGTCGTAGGTGTCCGATGCAGGCATTTCGACGAGCTTCGCCGCCTTCTCGCCCAGCGGCGAGCCGTCCAGGAACTCGACCTCGGCGAACAGGACGTGCTCGAGCGCGGCTCGCAAGGTCACCAGCGTGTCGGCCACAAGCAGGGGCACCCTACGCGGGATCGGGGCCACGCGGTCGACGACGGTCCGGCTGATTCGACCCGCCGGTACCTCGGCCAGCCCGATCACGCCAGCGGGCTGAGTCTGGTAGTCGAAGAGTAGGTCAGAGACCTGCCCGATCAGCTCGTCCGCCTGCGAGAGCGTTGCGGCGACCCAGAGATGACGCTCGGGTAGCCAAGCGCGCGTTGAGTCCGTCACGACAGGATCCCATGCAGCGTCCACGCCATACTCGCGGGGAAGCCACGTCGGTTCGAGCGACTCACGACGACATGACCACAGGGGCAGCGAGATATGCCGATGGCAGCCTTCTGGCGCGGAGGGGCGGGAACGGGGGCGTTCCCGACGGTGTAAGCAGGCAGTGCGTGGTCGACGCAGATGACTCGGTGTGAAGTGACCCCCGCTGGCCGGACACCTCCAGACTTGGCAGCAGCCAAGGAGGAGGACGCGCGATGGGGCGTCGTAGCAAGTACCCCGAGGAGTTCTGCCGCAACGCCGCGAAGCTCGCACTCGACGGTGGCCGCTCGATCCGGGAGGTCGCCCGCGAGCTCAGGGTGAACCACGAGACTCTGCGGAACTGGGTCGATACCTTGCGCCGGGAGCGTCGTGACGGGCCGGCCGCGGTCGGCGGCGAGGAACGCGCCGAGCTAGCCCGGCTGCGGCGTCGGGTTGCGGAGCTGGAGTTGGAGAAGGAGGTCTTGCGAAAGCCGCGGTCTTCTTCGCCCGGGAGACAGACCGGTGACTCGAGAAGCGATCTACGGGTTCATCGCTGCGGAGAAGACACCATGCCCTTGAAGTCGCTGGCCCAGCCCACGACACGTCGGGTGCCGAGGGGCGGCACGATGGCGTCGTGCTCGTCAGCGGACTTCTGGTCATCGTCCGCTCCGGCCGCGTCCTCGCCGAGATCGTCACGCGTTCGGAGCAGGGACGGCACCTTCGGTCTGGCGTACTGAATCGAACACGTGGACGATCAGCCGGTAGGCGCCTGCCGGGTCGGCCAGCGGGTCCGGCGGGAGCGCGGCCAGTGCCGGGAACGCGCGCGCGGCGTGCGCGTCGTCGTGCACCGTGCCCGCGATCTCGGCCTGGACCTCGAGCAGGTCGACGGTCGGCGGGTCACCGGTCAGCGCACCGTCGGTCCAGGTGACGTGCACCAGGCTGCCGTTGCGGGTGCCGCGGACGGTGAACGAGGAGCTCATCGCTGCACGCCGACGGCCTGCCAGACCTGCAGCAGCGCCTCGTCGTCGGGCAAGTCGTCCTGCCAGCCGTAGGGCTTCGCGAACACGAACGTCTGCGGCTCGGGGAACGTGTCATCGCTGGTGTCGTACATGGTGATCGCGAGCGACCGCTCGCCGACGGCGACGAAGAAGAACTCCCGGTAGTCCGACAGCGCCACGTCGAACAGGATCGCCCGCGGATCGGGACGGGTGACGGTGACCTGCCATCCGTCGGACCGGGGGCGGCGGGTGAGCAGCGGGTCGCGCATCAGAGGAAGCGCCGGTTGGCAGTGTCGTCGGGGACCTCGATGCCGAGCGCGACCAGCATCGGGCGGGTGTCGGCGACGTACTCGGCGCGCAGGTCGGCGTTGTTCTTGGTGCGCAGCCCCCAGCGGACGTAGGCGTCGGAGAAGTCGCTGTCGGAGCGGCCGAACATGTCCAGCGCGGCCGGCCACCACGTCTTGATCTTCTCGTTGGCCTCCTCCATGCCCTCCGGGGTAGAGCAGACGCGCTTGAGGTTGCTCATGCCGAGCGTCGCGTGGAAGACCTCGTCCTTGTGCAGGCGCTCGGCCACCGAGAGCAGCGGCTCGTAGGGCACGCCCTCCCAGGTCTCGCCGATGTAGCAGCCGACGCGGTCGCCAAGGCCGTTGAAGTACGCGAGGTCGCAGAACGTGTCGATCGGCAGGTGGAACAGGTACTGCTTGATCGGCGCGTCGATCGGGCCCACGCCGAGGCCCTCCAGGATCCGCGCGGTGATGACGCCGTGCTCCACCTCCTGCGCCATGAGCTTGGCGAAGGTGGTCTTGAGCTTCTCCGTGGGCGCCAGCGTCATGCACTTGTCCCACAGCACGCTGAGCAGCGCGGTGTACTGCGGGTTCGTGGAGTTCTCGAGGTGGTGGCTGAGCATCCGGACGAGGAGTTCGCGGAACTCCTCCGGGATGTCCGGGTCGCCCTCCCGGTACACGCGCTGCGTCGCCTCGACAGTCATCGTCCGACTCCCCTCGGTTGCGGTGTCCCGACGGTAGGACGGCGGGCCGGGTTTCGTCAACGTACGCGTCGGTCGAATTAAGTCTTGACGTCGGGACCGTGCTCGGGGACGGTCAATTGCGACATCGGAGTGGTCCTGTCAGTACCTCTTGACGTGACTCGCACCACTCACAGATTATTCGACCGACTCGTCGGAAGAACGCGGAGCGGAGGCCCTGATGCAGGAGGACGCCAAGGGAAAGACGCTGGTGGAAGATGACCTCACGGTCTCCGCCGCCACGCTGACGGCCCTGGAACGCGCGATCGGCACGCCCTCGGCGGCCGGCACCGCGACGCTCGTGCCGTGGTTCGGCGCCACGGTCGGTGGCGAGTCCACGGTCGTCACCGGGCTGGGCCTCGACCTGTCTCGCGCCCTGCTCGCGGGCGTCGAGTACGAGTGGGAGCGCCCCTTCGCCGCGGGCGAGACCGTGCACGTCCGGGTCTGCGTCGACGACGTCTACCGGAAGGGCGCCAACCAGTTCGGCGTGGTCGTCGCGGAGTTCACCGGGGCCGACGGGGCGCTCGTGCAGCGCCAGTCGGTGACCTTCATCGAGCGGGGGGCGGCATGAGCATCCGGGAGAGCAGGCGGGGTCCCGTGAACCGGGTGCAGATCGCGCGCTACGCCGGCGCCGTCGGCGACTTCAACCCCGTGCACGTCGACGACGAATTCGCCCGCGCCGCCGGCCTGCCGTCGGTGATCGCGCACGGACCGCTCACCGTCACCCTCGCGCTCGACGCCGTGGTCGAGCAGCTCGGCCCGGACGCTCTGCGCTCGGCGAAGGCCCGGCTGTCGGCCCCGGTGTTCCCGGGCGACGAGCTGGTGGTCGTGCCCGTCGACGGGGGCGTCGAGGTCCGCAAGGCCGACGGGAGCGCAGTCGCCACGATCCAGCTCGGTACGGGCTGATGGGGCACGAGTTCGTCACCGTCGACGACGAGGCCGACGGCGTACGGGTACTCACGCTGAACCGCCCGGAGCGGATGAACTCCTGGAACGCGCAGATGCGCCAGGAGATGCGCGAGGCCGTGGAGGACATCGCGCTCGACGCGGGCGTCCGCGTCCTGATCGTCACCGGGGCGGGTGAGCGGGCCTTCTCCGCCGGCGAGGACGTCGGCGACATGGGCGATCTCACGGCGCTGGGCACCCGCGGGTTCCGCGCGCACGCCCACCGCATCCACGACGTGTTCGACACGATCGAGGCGATGGAGGTCCCGGTCGTCGCGGCCGTGGACGGGGTGGCCGCCGGCGGCGGCTTCGAGCTCGCCCTGTCCTGCGACTTCCGGGTGGCCGGCGAGGGCGCCCGGTTCGTCATGCCGGAGGCGCGGGTCGGGCTGATCCCCGGCTCCGGTGGCTGCTCCCGGCTCGTCCGCCACCTCGGGCTGGGGCAGGCCAAGGAACTGGTGATGCTCGGCGGCACGCTGCGCGCCCTGCGGGCCCACCAGCTGGGCCTGGTCACCGAGGTGGTGCCCACCGGAGGCGCGCTCGACGCGGCCAGGGCGATAGCCGCCCGCCTCGCCG
The DNA here is from genome assembly GCF_014235185.1 of Pseudonocardia petroleophila. NCBI lineage: Bacteria > Bacillati > Actinomycetota > Actinomycetes > Pseudonocardiales > Pseudonocardiaceae > Pseudonocardia > Pseudonocardia petroleophila. The sequence goes on from NZ_CP060131.1 coordinate 4,023,230, forward strand.
GGCTCGCCCCGCTGGCACTGGGGATGGCCAAGCTCGTGCTCAACACCTGCACCGACGTCGACGCGGAGACCGGGCGGCGCTTGGAGCGCCTCGGCCAGAGCGTCCTGAAGACCACCGACGATCACCGCGAGGGAGCAGCCGCGTTCCTGGAGAAGCGGCCACCGCGGTGGACCGCACGCTAGGAGGATCCGTGAGCACTGACGCCGCCACCCACCACCGGCCCGCCACCCATCGGCACTGGAACGCCGTCACCCAGACCGCGAGCCGCGAACGGCTTGACGCGTTGCACCTACAGCGGATCCGCCACCTCGTCGGCTGGGCCTACGAGAACTCCCCGCTGCACCGCCGCCTCTACGACGACGCCGGGGTGAAGCCCGCCGACATCCGCACCTGGGACGACTACCACCACCGGCTCCCGTTCACCGACAAGCCGGACTACGTGGCCGACCAGGAGTCCTCGGAGAGCGGCTTCGGTGGGATCGCGCTGCCGCAGCAGGAGTGGCAGCAGTACTTCCACACCACGGGGACGACCGGGCGCTTCCTCAACGAGGCGTTCGGCCACTACGAGATGCACAAGGCAGGCTCGCAGTACTGCTACGGGCTGTGGGACCACGGCATCCGGTCGTCGGACTCGATCTACTTCTGCTTCGACTTCGGCATGTGGATCGGGCTGTGGAGCTACTACTGGGGTGCCCGCAACCTCGGCCTGACCATCGTCTCCGGCGGCGGCGCGAGCGGAATCCAGCGCGTGCGCCAGATCCTGGAGCGGCGCCCGACGATCGTCTGCGGCACGCCCACCTACTTGCTGCACCTGGCCGAGATCGCCCGCCGGGAGGGTCTCGACGTCCGCGAGGCCGGGGTCCGGATGCTGGCCGGCGGCGGGGAGGCCGGCTTCTCGGTGCCCGGCACGCGGGAGCGGCTGCGTCAGGTGTGGGGTGTCGACCAGATCTACGACGCGTACGGCATCGGCGAGGCGCTGTTCATCGGCCAGTCCTGTGCGGAGTGGGGCGGGGGCGTGCACGGGATCGAGGACGTCTGCCACTCCTACTCCGTGGACCCCGACTCGGGCGACCCGGTGGCATCCGGAGAGGTCGGAGAGCACGTCATCACCAGCTACACGCACTTCACCCAGCCGTTCATCAAGTACCGCACGCACGACCTCGTCCGGATCGAGGACCGGCCCGACCACGGCTGCGGCTGGACCTGGAAACACTTCCCGGGCGTCGTGCTGGGCCGCGCGGACTTCATGGTCACCATCCGCGGTGTCAACGTGTACCCGACGGCGGTGGAGAACCTGGTCAGCGAGGTGCCGGGGCTCTCGCACCACTACGAGCTGCACATCAGCCGCGTCGACGGCATGGACCGGATGCTGGTCCGCGCCGAGGCGAGCGGGTCCGAGGGATGCACCGAGCTGGCCGCGCGGCTGGCCACCCACCTGCGTGAGAACGTCGGCGTCCGGCTGGAGACCGACGTCGTCCCGTCCGGGACGCTGCCCCGCTACGAGCTGAAGACCAAGCGGATCTTCGACACCCGCACGGCGGGCGAGCGCCCCGCCGTGACGCTGGGAGGCGCGCGATGACCACCACCGAGACCGCCCCGTCCCTCGGCGCCGACGTCGACGCCCAGCGCGAGCGACTCGTGGAGCTGCGGGCCCATCTCGCCCGGGAGCGCGCCGCCGTGATCTCGCCTGCCGTCGACCGCGCGCTGGAGATGGCCGACGCCTACCTGTTCCTGGCCCTGGGCTACGTTGGGCACACCGACGAGCTGTTCCCCGGCGAGCACCTGCCATGACCCAGGCGCTGCTCGGAGGCCTGGTCTCCGGCACGATCTACGCCCTGCTGGGCCTGGGCATCGTCCTGGTGTTCGGCGTCGCGCGGTTCGTCAACCTCGCGCAGGGCGAGTTCTACGTCTACGGCGCGCTGCTGGCCACCACGCTGGTGGCCGCGGGCCTCCCGGTGTGGGCGGCCGCGCTGGTCGCCGTGGCCGGGGTCGCGGTGCTCGCCGCGGCGCTGGAACGGCTGGTGTTCTCCCGGCTCGCCGACGCCCCGCACGCCTCCCAGCTGCTCGGCGGCATCGGCGTGGCGCTGGCGATGGCGGGCGCGGCCCGGCTGATCTGGGGCACCGACGAGCGGAGCCTGCCCGAGCTCGTGCCCGGGCCGCCGTTGGAGCTGTTCGGGGCCAGGGTCGGGACGCAGATGCTGGTGCTGTTCGCGGCGCTCGCCCTGCTCTGCCTGGCCCTGTGGCTGCTGCTGCACCGGAGTCTGCTCGGTATGGCGATGCGGGCCGTGGCCGCGCTGTCCGGCCGCGCCGGGATACTCGGGGTGCCCGTCCGCGGCGTCACGACCGCGGCGTTCGCGGTGGCGGGGGCGGCGGGCGCGGTGGCCGGGGTGGTCGTCACGCCGCTGGTGTTCGTGTCCTACCAGTCCGGCCTGCTCCTCACGGTGTTCGGCTTCATCGCCGCGGCGTTCGGCGGGCTGCGCTCCGTCCGCGGCGCCGTGGCCGGCGGGCTGCTGCTCGGGGTGCTGGAGGCGATGACCGCCTACTTCCTCGACTCCGCGCTGCGCACGCCGATCGCGCTGTCGCTGCTGGTGGTCGTGCTGGTCTACCGGGCGCGGCGGGAGGGCGCAGGCGGGAGCCCGTTCGGTGCCCGCGCGCCCCGCCCGTCCGAGCGGGCCGAGCTGCCCGCCGTCGCCGTGCCGTCGCTGCTGGTGCGGCTGCGCTCCCGGCGCGCCGCGGGCATCGGCGTCGCGCTCGTGGTGGTCTTCGCGCTGGCCGGGCCCGCGTTGCTGCCGCCGTACTGGGTGGCGGTGTGGTCGTTCATCGGCGTCTTCGTCGTCGTCGGCATCGGGCTGGACCTGCTGCTCGGCTACACCGGGCAGCTCTCGCTCGGCCAGACGACGTTCACCGGCGTCTCGGCCTACCTCGTGGCGCTCTCGGTGCAGTGGTGGGACGTGGGCGCGGGGGTGGCCGTGCTCGTGGCGATCGGTGGCACCGCGCTGCTGGCCTTGCTGCTGGGCGCGCTGGTCCTGCGGCTGCGCGGCTACTACTTCACCCTCGCGACGCTCGCCATCGCGATCGCGGCGGAAGCGCTGGTCAACGGCCTGCCCGGCCTGCTCGGCGGCCCGTCCGGGGTGGGGGTGTCGACCACGCTGTCGCTGTTCGGGTTCGCGCTCGACACCCAGGACCGCTTGTTCGCGGCCACCTGGATCGTGGTGGCGCTGAGCCTGCTGGTGGCGCTGAGGATGGTGCGGTCGCGCTTCGGAACGGGCATGCGCGCCGTGGGCCACGACGAGCAGCTCGCCGCGGCCGCCGCGGTGGGACCGTTCCGGGTGCGGCTGGCCGTGTTCGTCGCCTCGTCGGTGCTCGCGGCCGTGGCGGGCGTGCTCTACGCGCACCTCCTACTGTTCGTCTCCCCGCCGGTGCTCGGCTTCAGCGCCGGTTTCGACTCCGTGGTCGGCGTACTGCTCGGCGGGTTCGGCACCGTGTGGGGCGCACTCGTCGGCATCCCGATCGTGCGGCTGCTGCCCGAGCTGGGCGAGGACGTCGCCCGCTACCAGCTGCTGATCTACGGACTCGCCGTGGTGCTGCTCGTGCTGGCGATGCGCGGCGGCGTCGTCGGGGCCGTACGGGCAGTGGCCGGCCGGCTTGCCGCCCGGATCTCCGGACCGGCTGCGGTCGTGGTCCCGGCCACGGCCGCCGAGGTCGTCCCGACCGGCCCGGCGCGGGTGCGGGACGTCGCCGAGGCGCCCGCACTGCGCGCGGAGGGGCTGAGCAGACGGTTCGGCGGGCTCGTGGCGCTGGACGGCGTCGACGTCGCGGTGCGGCCGGGCCGGATCGTCGGCCTGATCGGGCCCAACGGCGCGGGCAAGAGCACCTGCCTCAGCCTGCTCGCCGGCAGCCTGGGCGCCGACACGGGCACGGTGGCGCTGGGCGACGCCGACGTGACCCGGCTGCCGGCCGATGCCCGCGCCGGCCTGGGCATGACGCGCACGTTCCAGCTGCCGCGGCTGCCCGCCGACCTGACCGTCCTGGAGGTCGCGACGCTCGGCGCGTACCGCCTCGGGCGCACCGGACCGCTGCGGGGCCTGCTCACCCCGACCGCGGCCGAGCGCGCCGGGATGAGGCGCGCCGGACGCGACGCGCTGGAGCTGACCGGCATCGCCCACCTCGCCGACGCGCCCGCGGGCACCCTGTCGACCGGCCAGCAGAAGATGCTGGAGCTGGCCAGGGCACTCGCTGGCGCACCGCGCGTCCTGCTGGCCGACGAGCCCGCGGGCGGCCTGTACGGCGACGAGGTGGCGCGGCTGGGTGCGGTGCTGCGCCGCGTCGCGGGCCGCGGCGTGGCGGTCGTGCTCGTGGAGCACGAGATGGACCTTGTCATGGAGGTCTGCGACGAGATCGTCGTGCTCAGCCAGGGCCGGGTCATCGGCTCCGGCACCCCGGCCGACGTCCGCGGCAACCAGGAGGTGCTCGATGCCTACCTCGGGGTCTGACGACGGGCTGCGGGTCACGGGCCTGACGGCGGGGTACGGGCCGGTGACCGTCGTCCGCGACGTGACGCTGGAGGTCGGGCGCGGGGACTTCGTCGGCGTGCTCGGCGCCAACGGGGCCGGGAAGACCACGCTGCTGCGCGCGCTCGTCGGCGACGCGCGGGTCACCGCAGGCTCGGTCACCCTCGACGGCCGGGAGTTGCGCGGCCTTCCCGCGCACCGCGTCGCGCGGGCTGGCGTGGCGGTCGTGCCGGAGGGGCGCGGGCTCGTCCCCGAGCTCTCGGTGCGCGACAACCTGCTGCTCGGCACGGCCACCTGGAACCGCCGCTACTCCTCGCCCGCGGTGACCCGCGCGCTGGCCGAGGTGCACGACCGGTTCCCGGTGCTCGGCGAACGCGCCGGACAGCTGGCCGGGTCGCTGTCCGGCGGCGAGCAGCAGATGGTGGCGATCGGGAGGGCCCTGATGGCCCGCCCCACGCTGCTCGTCCTCGACGAGCCCTCGCTCGGGCTCGCCCCCAGGCTCGTCCGCCAGGTCTTCGCCGACCTGGCGCAGGCGAACCGCGACGGCATCACGGTGCTGGTCGCGGAGCAGAACGCCGCAGCGGCCCTCCGGGTCGCCACGCGGTCGTACGTCATGCACGGCGGTCGGGTGGTCACGGAGGGCACGGCGGAGCAGCTCGAGGCGAGCGGCCTGCGGTCGGCCTTCCTCGGAGAAGGAACGAGGGAGCATCGATGAGGACGACTTCCCCACGCAGGCGCCTGGCCGCCGTCGCGGCGCTGGCGCTCGCGCTGGCCGGGTGCGGCGGTAGTGCGGCCGAGGCCCCCACCGGGCCCGGAGAGGGGTACCGGGTCGGCGTGATCCTGCCGCTGACCGGCCCCGCGTCGGCGATCGGCAACGACTTCAACACCGCGCTGGAGGTGTTCCGGGAGATCGACCCGGCCGCCCAGGACCTGCAGATCGAGTACATCGTCTGCGACGACCGCACCACCCCTGACGGCGCCGCGGCCTGCGCCCGCAAGCTCGTCCAGCAGGACGAGGTGAACATGGTCTACGGGCCGGTGATCGGCGGCTCGCACGCCGGCGCGCGGCCGGTGCTCTCGGCCGGGCCGCCGTCGGTCACGCCCTCGCCCTACGCCACGACCGAGCCGGGCGACCCGATCTTCTCCGCGGCCGGCAACTCGGTCGAGCTCGACCGGGTCACCCTGGAGCTGGCGGTCGAGCGCGGCCTGCAGCGCGTGGCGGTCCTCGCGACCACCGACCTCACCGGCGAGACCGCGGTGCAGAACCTGGAGGCGGCCAACGCCGATCTCGGGCTGCAGCTGGCGGTCGAGCGCATGGGCCCGACCGACGTCGACGCCTCGGCCCAGCTCAACCGGCTGCTGGAGACCGACCCGCAGTACGTCTACGTCGCCACGTCCGGCGCGGCGGCGGGCGTCGCGCTCAAGGGACTCGGGCAGCTCGGCGCCGACCTGCCCACGGCCCTCATCTGGTCGAACACGACCAACGGGTTCCTGCAGGCCGCGGGGCCGGACATGCCGTCGGAGACCCTGTTCGCGGTGTCGGCGGCCTGGGACCCCGACACCCTCGACGACCCGGCGCGCGCCGAGCAGGTGCGCACGTTCCAGTCCGCGTTCGAGGAACGGGCAGGTGCTCCGGCGTCCTTCGTGGTGCAGGGCGCCTACGACGCGTTCCAGCTGATCGTCAGCGCGCTGAGCACCGCGGGCGGCGAGGCCGACGCGATCTCCGCGCACCTCGACGGGCTGACCGACTTCCAGGGCCTGAACTGGCGCCTGGACTACACCCCCGACCGGCACCGGCCCGAGCCCGAGGGCAACTACGTGATGATGCGCTACGACCCCGCGGACGGCACCTGGTCAGCTGCCGCCCCCCAGGGCTGAAGCATGCACGACGACCTCGGCGTCTACGTCCTGCCCGGCCGCGCGCCCGACCCGTCGGCGGTGCTGGGGGAGGCGCGCGACGCGGAGCGGGCCGGGTTCGGCACGGTCTGGGTCAGCGAGCGGCTCGACGTCAAGGACGCGGGAGTGGTGTGCGGCGCGGTGGCCGCCACCACCACTCGCACGCGGGTGGCCACCGGCGTGGTGCACCAGGGCACCCGGCACCCCCTGACGCTGGCCTCGATGGCCGCCACCGCGCACACGCTCAGCGGCGGCCGGTTCGTGCTGGGGCTGGGGCGGGGGATGGGCGCGCTGGCCCCGTCGCTCGGGGTGCCGCAGCCGACGCTGGCCGGGCTGGAGCACCTGGTGTCGGTGCTGCGCAGGCTGTGGACGGGGGAGCGGGTCACCGAGGAGGGCCCGGCCGGGTCGTTCCGCGGCATGCGCTTCTCCGACCTCCCGCCCCACGGCGCGCCGCCGGTCGTGCTGGGGACGATCGGCCCGCGCGGGCTCGAGCTCGCCGGCCGGGCCTTCGACGGCGTGCTGCTGCACCCGTTCCTCACCGCCGACGCGGTGGCGGCGTCGGTCGCGACCGTACGCAGGGCGGCGGAGCGGGCCGGGCGCGATCCGTCGTCCGTCCACGTCGTCACGACGTTGGTGGCCGCCCCCGACCTGCCGCCCGAACGGGTCGACCTGGCGGTGCGGGCCCGCGCGGTGAGCTACTTCCAGGTCCGCGGGCTCGGTGAGCTGCTCGTCGGGCGCAACGGGTGGGACGCGCGCGTGCTGGAGCGGCTGCGCGCGCATCCGTCGCTGGCCGGCGGCGGGATCGCGGACACCGCGTTCACCCGCGACCGGCTCGTCGCGTCCGCGGAGGTGCTGCCCGAGGCGTGGTTCACCGAGGGAGCCGCGATCGGGACGAGCGCGCAGTGCGCCGCCAGAGGGGTGCAGTACCGCGCGGCGGGCGCCGACGAGGTGCTGGTGCACGGAGCGTCGCCCGCGGAGGCCACCGGCCTGGCGGCGGCCTGGGAGACGTGCATGGCGGCAACCGGGAACCGCCGCGGCGGTCCGTCGTGACGGTCACGGCCGAGGTGCTGGCCGCCGTCGTGGGCGGCCCGGTCCGGGCCCTGGAGCGGCTCAAGGGCGGCTACTCACGGGAGATGTGGTCGTTCGACGCCGACGTCGACGGGCAGGAGCGGCCGCTGATCCTCTGCGCCGACCTGACGACCGGCGTCGTCGGCAGTGCGGACTCGCTCGGCCGCGAGGCCGAGGCCGAGCTGCTCGCCGGGCTGCACGGCGCCGGGCTGCCGGTGCCCGGGGTGCTCACCTCCGGCGGCGCCGGCAGCCCGCTGGGTCGCCCGTTCCTGGTGATGGACCGCGTGCCGGGCACCGCGTCGGTCGGCCCGCTGCTGCGCGATCCACACCACCTCGCCCGCCGCGACGCGCTCGGCGCGCAGCTGGCCACCGTGCTCGCCGCGGTGCACGCCGTCGACCTGCCCGACGTCGTCGGCCCGCTGCCGCCGCCCGACGAGGTCGCCCCGCGCGAGGTGGCGCGGTGGGCCCGGGCGCTGGACTCGGTACCCGACGCCAGGACCCCCGCGGTCCGGGCGGCGCAGTGCTGGCTCGATACGCACCTCCCGCCGCCACCGGAGCGGGTCGCGCTCGTGCACGGCGACTACCGCACCGGGAACCTGATTTACGGGTCGGAGGGCTTCCGCGCCGTGCTGGACTGGGAGATGGCGCACGCCGGCGACCCGCTGGAGGACAGCGCGTACGCCGCGCTGTCGTGCTGGCGCCTGGGCACCGGGCTCGTCGGCGGGCTGGTGCCGGTCACCCGCTGGGTGGATCTCTACGGGCGCGCCGCGGGCCGGCCCGTCGACGGCGCCGCGTGGGAGTTCTGGTCGGTGTTGGGGGCGGTGAAGATGGTGGCCCTGACCCGGCGGGTGCTCGACCTGCTGGGGCCCGGCGGGGAGCGCGACCTGCTGCGGAGGCTGGCCGCGCAGCTCGACGACGATCTCCGCGACGCCGGGTCGTCACGGACCTCCGCCGCGGCGTCTCTACAGTAGGTCACGGTCCTGATGCAGCCCGTCGCCCGGGACCGGGAGTGAGGGAGTTCCGCATGCCGCCTCCGGCCCGCCGGTCGACACCCGACGGTGCGCCGCGCCGCCGGCCCGGCCGCCCGCGGCTCACCGAGCCGTCGCCGGAGTACCTCGCCCGCCTCGACGAGATCATCGAGACCGGCATCAAGGTCTTCCACGAACGCGGCTACGACTCCGGCTCGCTCGACGACGTCGCCGCCGCGCTCGACCTGCGCCGGGCGAGCCTCTACCACTACCTCCGCAGCAAGGCCCAGCTGCTCTACCTGATCTTCGACCGGGCGTTGACCATCTCCCTGCAGCGCCTCGACGAGCTGGCCGGGATCGCCGACCCCCGCCAGCAGCTCGCGGCACTTGTGGGCCACCAGGTCCGGATGGTGGCCGCGGACCCCAGTCTGTTCGCCGTGTTCTTCGACCAGCGCCCCCGCCTCGACGACGCCTACCGGGACCAGATCATCCGCAAGGAGCGCGAATACGTCCGGCGCTTCGCCTCGGTCGTCACGGCGGCCGTCGAGGCCGGGGAGGTGGCCTCGGTCGACCCCCGGCACGCCGCGCACGCCCTGATCGGCATGACCAGCTGGATCTACAAGTGGTTCGACCCGGAGCGCGACGACCCCGACGCCGTCGCCACCACGATGATCCGTCTCGTGCTCGGTGCCGACGTCGATCTCGACGCCGTGCTGCCGTCCGGCGTCCCCGCCACCACCTGAGCCCCCGGCTCCGGCGAGACGTGCTACTTCAGCATGAAGCCGGCGTCGACCCGGACCTCCGTGCCGGTCACGTAGCGGGCGTCGTCGGACACCAGGAACGAGATCATCTTCGACACGTCCTCGGGCTCGACGACGTCCACCGGCATCAGGTTGCCGCGCATCGGGCCGGTGAGCCGCTCGTGCTCGCCCATCCAGTCGACGAACCACCGGTTGTTGGACATCTCGGTGTTCACCCCGGTGGGGTGCACGACGTTGACGCGGATCATCTCTTCCGCCAGCTCCCAGGCGAGCGTGCGCATCAACGCGATGAGCCCGTGCTTGGCCACGTTGTAGTGGGTGCACCCGGCCACCGACCGGAGGCCGCCGGTGGAGCCGGTGAGCACGATCGCCCCGCCCCGCTTGCCCTCGATCATGTGGGGCACGAACGCCCGGCAGACCTTCCATCCGCCCGTGACGTTGACGTCGAGCATGTCCTGCCACTGCTCGTCGGTGAGCTGCCAGGTGCTGTCCGCGGCGCTCATGACGCCGGCGTTGGAGATCAGCGCGTCGACGCGACCGAACTCGGCCATCGTGCGCTCCGCGGCCGCGTTCACCGCCGCGGTGTCGCGGATGTCGGTCTCCACGGCCAGGCAGCGCCGGCCCTGCTTCTCCACCAGCGCCACGGTCTCGGCCATGTCGTCGGGCGTGCTCATCGCGTACTCGATCGTCGCGATGTCACCCGGCGCGTCGAGGATCACGACGTCCGCGCCCTCGCTCGCGAGCATGACGGCGTGCGAGCGGCCCTGCCCGCGTCCGCCACCGGTGACCACGGCGACCCTGCCGTCCATCCTGCCCATGTCAGTGTCCCTTCAGGAAGAAGTCGCGCATGACCTCGGCCAGCGCGTCGGGCCGCTCCAACGCCATGCTGTGCCCGCAGTCGGCGAGCTCCACGTACTGCACGTCGTCGCTCACGCGCTCCATCTGCCGGCGCGTCTCCTGGCCGATGAAGTGCTCGCTCGCCACGGCCAGCACCGGCATCGGGAGCGGCGTCCGCGCCCAGCGCTCGTCGAGGGCGATGTTGGTGAACGTGGCCCGGTAGACCTCGAAGATCGCCCGCAGCCCGCCCGGCGCCGACGAGCAGCGCACCCACTCCGCCACGCAGTCCGGCGTGATCGCGGCCGGGTTGTAGGTCTCGTTCTTCATCCACGTCGACCAGAAGGCCTCCTCCCGGCCGCTGATCAGCATCTCCGGGAAGTCCGGGACGTGGAAGAAGCCGACGTGCCACAGGAAGTGGCTCGACCGCACGTTCTCGGCCGTGAGGGCCGACCAGTCCTCGAGCCCGAACCCGGGCAGCAGCATCTCGCCGAAGGAGAGCTTCGTGACCCGCTCCGGGAAGCCGGCGGCGACGGCGTAGGCGAACGCGGCACCCCAGTCCTCGCCCGCCACGGCGAAACGCTCGTGGCCCAGCTCGGTGAGCAACGCGGCGATGTCCTCGGCGATCGTGCCCATGTCGTAGCCGCCCTCGGGCCGGGCCGAGTCACCGAACCCGCGCACGTCCGGGGCGATCACGGTGAAGTGCTCGGTGAGCAGCGGGATGACGCGGTGCCAGTAGTACCAGGTCTTCGGGACGCCGTGCAGCAGCACGAGCGCGGGCCCCGACCCGGCGGTGACGTAGTGCAGGCGCACCCCGTTGACCGTCCGGCGGCCGTGGGTGACGGGCGTACCGGCGTGGTCGAAGATGTCGAGCATGGATCTCCCTACTTGAGCATGAAGCCGGCGTCGATCGGCACGGTCGTCCCGGTGATCCACTTGCCGGCGTCGGAACAGAGGAAGGCGACGACGTCGGACACGTCCCGCTCGGCCAGCGCGTCGACGGGCATCAGGTTGAACCGCATGGCGTTGCCGAGCTCCTCGTGCTCGGTGAGCCACTGCGGGAAGAAGTCGTTGTTCGACATCGGCGACGCCACGCCCGTCGGGTGGATGGTGTTGACCCGGATCGACTCGGGCGCCAGCTCGCGGGCCAGCGTGCGCATCAGCCCGACGATCCCGTGCTTGGCCGCCGTGTAGTGCGTGCAGCCGGCGACGGCGCGCAGCCCGGCGATCGACGAGGTGATGAGGATCGTGCCGCCCGCGCCGCCCGCGCGGATGTGCGGGACGACCGCCCGGCAGGACTTGAACACCCCCGTCAGGTTGATGTCGATCATGTCGTCCCAGGCCTCGTCGGTGAGCTCCCAGGTGTTCTCCGACAGGCTCAGGATCCCGGCGTTGGCCAGGTGGATGTCGATGCGGCCGAACTCGTCCATCGCGGTGTCGGCGAGACGGGTCATGTCGGCCGTGCTGCGCACGTCGGCCTCGATCGCGACGCAGCGCCGTCCGGTCTTCTCGACCGCGGCCACGGTCTCGTCGAGGTCGCCCCGCTGCCCGGTCGGGAACGGCACCGATCCCACCTGTTCGGTGATGTCGCAGATCACGACGTCGGCGCCCTCCTCGGCCAGGCGGATCGCGTGCGACCGGCCCTGCCCGCGTCCGCCGCCGGTGATGACCGCGACCTTGCCGTCCAGCTGTCCCATCTCAGTCCTTCCCGTACCGCGCCAGTGCGCGGCGGTTGTGCTCGGTGATGGCGTCGGTGAGGTCGGTGTAGGGCTCGTCCCACGGGTCCTTCACACCCCAGCCGCGGCCACCGGTGTTCTCGACGTAGCCGCACCAGTGCCAGCCCGCGAACCACGGCTCGTCGAGCAGGGCGTCCAGGGCGGCGCCGTAGTCGACGCCGCGTTCGGCGTGGTCGGCGCACCCGGTCCGGTGCGGGTTGAGCTCGGTCGGCGTCCAGTTGCCGGCGTCGGCGACGATCACCGGCTTGCCCCCGCACTGTTCGCGCCAGCGCGCGAGGTCGTCGCGCAGCTGCGTGCGGGACTCCTGGGTCGGCTCGGTGAAGTACTGCACCGACAGCACGTCGACGAAGGGCGCCATCGCCCGCAGCACCGGCTCGGGGATGCCCTTGTTGCCGTTGAACCGGTCACCGAGGATCAGGTGGTCGGGGTCGTGGCGGCGGATGGCCGTCACGATCGTCTCGTAGTAGCGGCTGGCCACGTCGTAGAGCCGCCTGTCCCGTTCGGCCGGGTCGAGGCCGCGCAGCTCGGCGAAGTCGGCCCCGGAGGCGTGCGGCAGCCAGGCCGGGATGTCGACGAGGAAGTAGCCGAGCAGGTCCGGCGAGTCGGCGTGCTCGGCGGCGATGCTGCGCGCGAGGTAGTCGCACCAGACCGCGAAGTCGTCGCCTCCGTGAGCAGGGTCCAGGGGCCGGAACGCGGGGTGGCCGTTCCAGTCCTCGATCTCCATGACCGGCACCTGGGCGACGTAGGGGATACCCGCCCCGCGCAGCTCCGCCGCCGACCACGGGGTCGAGTGCCTGAGGTCGATCGGGTCGCCGAACCAGTCCAGCGCCTCGCCCCAGCCGCCCGCGACGTACTCCTGGGTCCAGCCCAGGGTGTTGAACGACCAGTTCCGCAGGTCGGCGACGGCCCCGTCGGCGATCCAGCGTTCGCGCGAGCCGTAGCGCTCCCGCCAGATGTCACGGTTGCGCGGGAACTTGAGGTTGGTCTCGTCCACGTGGTTCAGGGCGAGGGACAGGAACGGGTTGCCCTCCGGGTCGACGAGCCGCCCGTCCCGGATCGCGAACGTCATCAGAGCTCACCACCGAAGAACCGCAGGTAGTGCCCGGCCAGCTCGTCGGGGGACTCCTCGGCGAGCTGGTGGCCCCACGGCAGGATCACCGACCGCACGTCCTGGGCGACCTCGCGCATCTGCCGCTCGTTGTCCGCGCCGATGAAGTGTTCGCTGCCCACGGCCAGCACCGGCATCCGGAGCGGGGTCTTGGCCGACTCGACGTTCTGGTCGCCGTCGGTCAGCGTCGCCCGGTAGATCTCGCACATGCACTTCACCCCGCCGGGTGAGCCGTAGCAGCGCACGTACTCGTCAATGGCGTCGGGCGTGATCGCCGTCGGGTCGTGCGTCTCGTGCTTGATGAAGTAGGAGAAGTACTCCCGCTCGTGCCCGTTGATCAGCATCTCCGGGAACTCGGGCACCGCGTAGAAGTTGATGTGCCAGAGCCAGACGTAGCTGCGCACGTTCTGTGCGGTGAGGAACGAGTAGTCCTCCAGTCCGAAGCCGGGAAGGATCATCTCCTGGTAGACCAGCTGCTGCACACGGTCGGGATAGGCCGCGGCGAGCTGGTAGGCCGCCGCGGCGCCCCAGTCCTCGCCGACGACGCGGAAGCGCTCGTGGCCCAGCGCGGACATCAGCTGCGCGAAGTCCTCGGCGACGTTGCGCATGTCGTAGCCGTCGGTCGCGTGCTCGGAGTCCCCGAGGCCGCGCATGTCCGGGACGATCACCTGGTAGTGCGGGGTGAGCAGCGGGATCACGTGCCGCCAGTGGTAGGAGGTCTTGGGCACGCCGTGCAGCAGCAGCACCGGCTCGCCCTCACCTGCGGTCAGGTAGTGCAGCCGCACCCCGTTGACGGTTTCGCGCCCGTGCCGGACGAGATCGCCGCGATGGTCGACGATGCGCATGGGTTCTCCTCTCACAGCAGGTCGTAGACGCGGCGGTTGAACTCCGCGACGGGATCGACGTAATCGGGGTACGGCTCGTCCCACGGGTCCTTCATGCCCCAACCGCGGGCGAGGTTCTCGACGTAGCCGCACCAGTGCCAGCCCAGCAGCCACGGCTCGCGCACCAGGTCGGTGAAGGTGTCGACGTAGTGCTGCGCGCGGGCGGCCTGGTCCTCGACGCCGTCCATCGTGCGCTGCGGGTTGAGCTCGGTGGCGGTCCAGTTGCCGATGTCGGGGATGAGGATCGGCTTGCCGACCCGCTCGTACAGCCCGCGGGCGTGGCTGATCACGTGGTCGCGCGAGGCCTGGTCGTTGCCCGGGTAGTACTGCACCGACAGCACGTCGATGTAGGGCTTCGCCGCCTCGAGCACCACGTCGGGCAGCTCGTTGTCGCCGTTGTAGCGGTCGCCCAGGATCAGGTGGTGCGGGTCGTAGGTGCGGATGTGGCGGTGGATCGTCTCGTAGTACGTCGAGGCGATCTCGAAGAGCTTCGCCTCGCGCTTGTCCCCCTCGAGCCCCTCGAGCCCCGGCCAGTCCGCGCCCGCGGGGTGGCGGAACCACAGCGGCGCGTCGACGAACGAGTAGCCGATGAGGTTCGTGCTCTCGGCGGCGTCGACGCAGATGCTGCGCGCGAGGTAGGCGCAGTGGTCGTCGAAGTCGGCGTCGAAGACGTCGGGGTAGAACGGGCGCCCGTTCCAGTTCTCGTTCTCCGCCAGCCGCATCTGGATGATGTAGGGCATCCCGGCGGCCTCGAGGTCGGCCACGGTCCACTGCGCGCCGTGCTCGACGACGACGATCTGGGACCAGTCGAACTTCTCCCGCCAGCCCCCGCCGATGTACTGCTGGGTCCAGCCGATGGAGTTGAAGCCCCAGTTGCGCAGGTCGGTGACGACGCCCTCGGTGATCCAGCGATCGCGCGAGCCGCCGTAGCGCTGCTTCCAGACCTCGAGGTTGTGCGGGTACTTCAGGTCGGAGTCGTCGATGTGATTGAGGCCGACGGACAGGAAGCCGTTGCCCAGCGGGTCCACCAGCCACCACCGGTCACCGTCGCGGTCGAGCCGGAACGCACCGGTGGCGTCGAACCGCCAGCGGGTGGAGCCGCCGTAGCTGTCGATCTCGGACAATGTCTCTCCTGTCAGGGGGTGGGCAGGCACGAGCGCACGTACGCGTCGGCCTTGGCCAGTTCGTCGGTGATGTGGTGCAGGGGCCAGCCGCCGGTGCCGTGGCACTTGAGGCCGGCCGGGCCGCGGTAGCCCAGGCGGGCGAGCGTCCCGAGCGGGACGGCGTGGTCGAGGGTGCCGCCGACGCGGGGCAGCTGCTGCTCGCCGGGTCCGAAATTCAGGCCGTCGACGCCGTGCCGGTAGGCCCGGTCGATGTCCCAGATGTAGTAGTAGAAGAGCTTGCCGCGCTCGGCGAGCCAGGTGATCGCCTCGGTGATGCCGTCCTGCATGACCCACAGGTGCGGCGGGGCGAGGCAGATCCCGAGGTTCGGGTGGTCGATGTCGCGCACCAGCCGCTTGATCTGCGCGAACGTGTCGACGCCTTCGTCCCAGCGCTGCTCCTCGCCGTGCCCGGACTCGAAGTCGGCGCTGAACGGCACGGTCAGGTGGTTCTCCACGGCGATCCGCACGCCGTTGCGCGCCGCGGCCTCCACCAGGGCGGGGAGGAACGTCGACACGAAGTCGGGGTAGTTCGCCTCGCAGTCGAACACCACGGTGTCGATGCCGAGGTCGCGGGCGAACTCGATGCGCTCCAGCATCTCGTCCTGCGTCTTGCCGTACATCGTCAGGCCGCAGGGGCGGACGCCGTAGTGGTCGAGCACGGCCCGGATCGCGGACGGGTCGTCCCCCGGGTTGACGTGGTGGGCCAGCGGCGCGGCCGAGGACCACAGGTTGACCTCGGTGAACCCGAGCCCGGCGAGCTCGCGGATCGCCACCTCCAGGGGGTAGTCGTGGTACGGCAGGATCTCGGCGGCGTAGCGCACCGGATCTCCTCTCTACTTGACGGCACCGAAGGTCAGGCCCGCGACGATGCGGCGCCGCATGATCAGGGTGAGGACGAGGATCGGCGCGGTGATCACCGTGGCGGCGGCGGTGAGGTTGCCCCACTGCGTGCCGAACATGCCGGTGAACTCCTGGATCCCGACGGGACCGGTCTTGGCGCCCGCGCGGGTGAGTGACAGCGCGAACAGGAACTCGTTCCAGGCGAGGATCGCCGAGAGGATCGACACCGTCGCGACGGCCGGGACGAGCAGCGGCCAGACGATGCGGCGCAGCACCGTCCACGTCGACGCGCCGTCCACCATCGCCGCCTCGGTGATCTCCACCGGGATCGCCACGATCGAGCTGCGCAGGATCCACACGGCGATCGGCAGGTTGAACGCCGCGTACGGCACGATCAGCACGGCGTAGGTGTCGATCAGCCCCAGGTACCCGGCGGCGATGAACACCGGGATCACGGCCACGATCGGCGGGAACAGGTAGGTCGACAGGATCCACGACGACAGCGCGCCGCGGGCCCGGAAGTGGCGCATCGACAGCGCGTACGCGGCGGGCACGGCCAGCGCGATCGTGAGCAGGGTGGCCCCGGCCGTCACGACCACGCTGTTGAGCAGCAGCCGGTCGTAGCCGACCGACGTGCCCGCGGCGCCGGCGAGCACGGCGCCGTAGTGCTCCAGCGTCGGGGTGAACGACCACTCGGGCGGGAGCCGCTTGGCGATCTCCTCCGGTCGCAGCGAGGTGCTCACCATGAACACGACCGGGAGCAGGCCGACGAGCAGCCAGATCCACAGCACGGTCCGTCCGGCGAGGCGGGAGACGGTGGACATCAGGACTCCTCGGGCTGCGTGTAGCGCTTGATCACCCGCAGCATCGCGGGGACCAGCAGCGACAGGACGATCAGCAGCAGCACCGCGAACGCCGACGCTGCGCCGATCCGGAAGCTCTGCAGGGCGACGCGGTGGATCCCCAGGTTGATGATCTCGGTGGCCTCACCGGGCCCGCCGTTGGTGAGGATCTTGAACGAGTCGAAGGTCTTGAACGCCTGGATCGTCCGCAGCACCACCGCGATCGCGACGAACGGCATGAGCTGCGGGAGCACGATGTACCGGAAGCTCTGCCAGCGGGAGGCACCGTCGATCGCGGCGGCCTCCAGCGGCTCCGGGGGCACGGCCTGCCGCCCGGCGATGAGGATCAGCGCCACGAACGGCGTCCAGGCCCACACCTCCAGCGTGAGCAGCGCGATCCAGGCCGTGGTCGGCTGGGACAGCCACTCGGTACTGATCCCGAGGTAGTGGTTGACCCACCCGTAGTTGGGGTTGAGCAGCTCACGGAAGATCAGGCCGGACACCGCGGGCGTGATCGCGAACGGCACCAGCAGCAGCAGGGTGCCGATCGTGTTGGCCCGCGTGCGGGTGGCCAGCGGCATCGCCAGCGCCATCCCGAGTCCCAGCTGCAGCGCCACCGAGACCACCACGAACGCCAGCGTGAGCAGCAGGCTCCGCAGGGCCGACGGGTCGGTGAGCACGAAACCGTAGTTGTCGAACCCCACCCACTCGGAGCTGCCGCCGAGCAGGTTCTCGTCGCGGAAGCTCGCCCGCAGCAGGTAGAGGGCCGGGAACACCGTCATGAGCAGGAGCACCACGAGGGTAGGCGCCATGAGCAGCCACGGCCCGGACCTCCTGTGCCGGCCGGCACGCCGGGGCAGCGGCGTCGCGGGTGCGGCCGCCCGGGTCAGCTCCTGGGTGCTCATGACGCCTCCGGCAGCTCGTAGCCGGCCTGGGTGAGCCGTCGGGTGACGTCCTCGACGGCCTTGTCCAGCGCCTCCCGCGGGGTGGCCTCGCCACTGGCCGCGGTGTTGACCGCGACCGCGATGGCCCGGCTGATCTCGGTGTAGTTGGTGAGCCGGGGACGCCCGACGCCCTCGGCGAGCGACCCGCCGAGCGCGGTGTAGAACTCGTCGCCCGCCAGCGCCGCGTAGACCGAGGTGCGGCTGGGGTGCAGCCCGTCGGCGGTCATCGCGAGCTGCTGCTCGGGCGCGGTCAGCCAGGTGATCGCCCGGTAGGCCCACGCCTTGTGCTGCGAGAACCTGTTGAGCGAGAGCATCCAGGTGCCGAAGTGCGGGCCGCGGGCCTGCGCCACGGGAACCGGGGCGTAGCCGATCTCGCCGCCGACCGCGGGGTCGAGCTCCAGCGAGTGGTAGTTGAACGTCATCGCCGTGAGCCCGCTGTCGAACGACGACGCCGTCTCGTCCCACGAGGCCGCCGTCGTGCCGGGCGGGACGCTGCGCTGCTCGCTGATCAGGCGGTGGTAGTAGGTGAGCGCCTGCTCGCCCTCGGGGCCCGCGAAGTCCAGGGACAGGTCCTCGCCGATCATCCGGCCGTCGCCGCCGAACCCGGCGAGCAGCGACTTGAAGTCGTCGGTGGCCCAGTCGCCGACGCCGGCCATCATCGTGGTGCCGTAGAGGTCCTGCTCCGGGCGCGTGAAGAACTCCGCGACCTGGGAGAACTCGTCCCAGGTCGTCGGCACCGCGAGCGGGCGGCCGTAGCGCTGCGCGAACGCCGCCTGTTCGGCCGGGTCGGCGAAGAGGTCCTTGCGGTAGGCCATCACCATCGCGTTGGCCTGCAGCGGCATGCCGTAGACGTCGAACCCCTGCCCGGTGACGGCGGCGACGTCCGACGCGGTGGCCGGGTCGGGGAACTGCCGGACCTCGTCGTCGGCGTCGTACACCGCGGTGTCGGCGAGCACCTTGGGGATCAGGTCCTCGAGCTGCGCCGGCGCGACGTCGTTGACCGCGGGGTTCGTCAGGTAGCCGCTCAGCGGCTCCAGGGCGCGTACCAGCGCGGGCGCCCAGGGCGTGTCGACGATCAGGATGTCGTAGTAGGAGCTACGGGTGGCGACCTCGGCGTACACCCGCTGCTGCAGCGCGTCGTAGGGCTGGGTGTCGATCTGCAGGTCGATGCCGAAGACCTCGCGGAAGTGCGGCACGAGGTTCTGCACCGCCTCCGCGTTGGCCTCCGCCGTGGCGTAGAGCATCCGGAGCTGCGGCGGCTTGGGGCTCGCCGGGTCGGCGCCCCCACCCGTCGCGCCCCCACCGCAGCCGGTGGCGAGCAGGGCGGCGACGGCCGACACCGCCACCAGCCGCGAGACCCGGCTCCGCAGACCCCTCCCAGGCCGCCTCATCTCAGGCGACGATCAGCGGGCGCAGGGTGCGGTGCGCGACCTCGAGCCCGGTGTGCACCTTGTCCTCGGTGCCACCCCAGACCGGGTCCTCGTGCTCGACGGACAGCACGCCGTCGAAACCGCCCTCGTAGAGCGTGTCGACCACCGTGGCCCAGTCGACGTCGCCGAGGCCGGGCACGCGGTAGCGCCACCAGCCCACGTCGAACGGGTCCTCCCGGACCACGGCCTTGCCCGGCCAGCCGTAGCGGTTGCGCTTCTCGGGGAACAGCTGGATGTCCTTGGCCTGGGCGTGCGGGATCCGGTCGACGTACGGGCGCAGGGCCTCGACCGGGTCGATCCCCATCCACACCAGGTGGCTCGGGTCGTAGTTGAGGTACAGCCCGATCGAGAACATCCACTCCCACAGCTCGGGGGAGTAGGCGAGGTTGCCGGGGTAGCCGTCGGGGTGCCAGCCCTCCATCACGCAGTTCTCGATGATCAGCTTCACCCCCTTCTCCCCGGCGCGGTCCACCAGCGGGGCGAAGACCTTCTCCGCCTCGGCCAGGTTCTCCGCGACCGACTGCCCGGGATGGCGGCCGACGAACGTGCCGACGGTCGGGCAGCCGACCAGCGCGGCGGCGTCGATGCAGGCGGCGACGTGCTCGTTGACCGCCCGCCGCTCGTCCGGGTCGGGGTGCAGGTTGTTGTCGTAGAAGGCCAACGAGGACAGCGTCAGCCCGTGCCGGTCGAACAACGTCCGGGTGGCGTCGGCCTCCCGGTCGGTGAACCCGGCGGCGTCGAGGTGGGTGGCGGTGAACGGCCGGGCGCCCAGGTCGGGCCAGGCCGCCACCTCCAGCGCCTCGTAGGCGTGCTCCGCCGCCCAGGCCGCGATCTCGGGCAGCGAGCGGTCCGGCAGGCAGGCCGTGAGGAATCCGAGTTTCACGAGGGCACCTCCACCCAGGTCGAGCTCTCCGACGACGTGATCACGGCGTCGGTCAGTGCGGCGGCGCGCAGTCCGTCGGCGAAGGTCGGCAGGCCTTCCGGTGCATCGCCGGCCACCGCCGCGTAGGTGTCCGTCACGAACGCGTTGAAACAGTCCTGGTAGCCCTGGGGATGCCCGGGCGGGAGCAGCGAGTAGCGCGCCGCGGCCTTCGAGGCGGCAGGGGAGCCGCGGTGCACGGTCAGGTTGCCGTCCAGGCCGCCGACGACCAGCGACTCCGGGTGCTCCTGGTCGAAGCCGTAGGCGGCCCGCTCGCCGTCGAGGGAGAACCGCAGGCTGTTGCGCCTGCCGACCGCGGTCTGGCTGACGACCAGGGAACCCGCCGCACCGTCGCCGGTCTCGAACTGCACGGTGCTGCCGGTGCCGCCGCCGGTCGTCCGGGCCAGCAGACGCGTGATGCGGTGGCCGCTGACGAACTCGACGAGGTCGCACCAGTGCACCCCGATGTCGGCGAACGCGCGGTGTGCCCCGCCCTCGGACTCCTCGCCCCGCCAGCCGGCCGCCGCGCCGCCCGCCTGCCAGTCCTGCAGATAGGCACCGTGGAGCAGGTGCAGCGGGCCCGCGTCCCCGGCCGCGACGCGGGCCCGGGCCTCGCGCACCGCCGGGTAGAAGCGGTAGGCGAAGGGCACCGTCGCGACGGTCGCGCCCGCCGCGGCGGCGAGCGAGCGGGCGTCGTCCAGGGTCGTCGCCAGCGGCTTCTCGCAGACCGCCGACTTGCCGGCGGCCAACGCGCGGCGGGCCAGCGGCACGTGCAGCGAGTTGGGGGTGCAGATGTGCACCACGTCGACGTCCTCGGCGTCGATCAGCTCCTCGCCGGTGGCGGCCGGGGCGAGCGCGCCCAGCCGGGCGGCCGCGGCGGCCGACCGTTGCGGCGAGGAGGCCGCCACCCGCGTCACGACGCCTCCCGCGGCGCGGACGGCGTTCGCGTGCACCTCCCCGATGAATCCGGCCCCGATGATCCCTGCTCTGATCGTGCCTGTCCGAGAGTGGTCCGTCATCACTTCTTCCGCGCCAGTGCCACCGCGACGATGATGATCAGGCCGCGGATGATCTGCTGCTGGCTGTTGTCGAGGCCCGCGAGGATCAGGCCGTTGTTGATGAGTCCGATGAGCAGCGATCCGAACAGCGCGCCGATGATGCTGCCCGCACCGCCGAACAGGGAGGTGCCGCCGAGGATCACCGCGGCGATCACCGACAGCTCGTCGCCGGTGCCCCACTGGTAGCGGCCCGATTCCAGGCGCCCGGCGTAGAGCATCCCGGCGACGGCCGCGACCACCGAGGACACGAGCATCACCGTGAAGGTGATCCGCTTGGTGTTCACGCCGCTGTACTCCGCGGCGACCCGGTTGCCGCCGGTGGCGAGCACCTGGCGCCCGTAGCGGGTCTTGGCCAGCACCACCGCGCCGATCGCGACGGCGATCACCGTCCACACCAGCAGGCCGGGGACCGGGCCGATGTTGCCGCCACCGAAGATCGCGTTGAAGGTGTCGTCGAGGATCGGTACCGGTGCCGAGGTCGTGATGAACTGCGCGAGCCCGAACGCGATGCCGAGCATCGCCAGGGTCACCAGGAACGACGGCATCCCCAGGAACGTCACCAGGCCGCCGTTGACCGCTCCGATGATCACCCCGACCCCGAGCCCGGCCAGCACGCCGAGCCACGTGGAGCCGGTACCGGCGATCGCGATGGCCGCCACCACGCTGGCCAGCCCGGCCACCGACCCCACGGACAGGTCGATCTGCGCGGCCGCGATCACGAACGTCATCGCGACGGCCATGATCGAGATGATCGCGGTCTGCCGGAAGATGTTGAGCAGGTTGGTGCCGGTGAGGAAGCCGTCCCCGGCGAGGAAGATCGCGAAGAGCCCGAACACCACGACGAAGCCGATGTAGATCGCGTAGTCGCGCCAGTCCAGCCTGTTCAGCAGGCTCGGGCGGATGTCCGTTGTCGTGATCATTTCTCGACTCCCTGGATCGCGAGCTGGAGGGACTCCTCGTCGGCGATGTCGCGGCGGTCCAGATCCGCCGAGACGGTGCCGCGGCGCAGCACCAGCACGCGGTCGCTCACGGCGAGCAGCTCCGCGAGCTCCGAGGAGATGACGATGACGGCCGTGCCCGCGTCCGCCAGTTCGCGGATGCGCGTGATGATCTCGGTCTTGGTACCGATGTCGACGCCGGCGGTGGGCTCGTCGAGGATCAGCACCTCGGGCTCCTTGCCCAGCCACTTGCCGAGGACGACCTTCTGCTGGTTGCCGCCCGACAGCAGGCGCACGGCCCGCTTCGGCGAGCTGAGCCGGATCTGCAACCGCTCGATCAGCCGGGCGGCGAGACCGTCGCCCCGCCGGTCGTCGACGATCCCGCCCCGGGTGAGCCCGTCCAGGGCCGGCAGCAGCAGGTTGTCGCGCACGGCGTGCCCGAGCACCAGCCCCTGCAGCCGCCGGTCCTCCGGCACCAGCGCGACGCCCTTCGCGATCGCGATGCGCGGGTTCGTGATGCCGGCGGGCTCGCCGCGCAGCAGGATCTCACCCGCGGTCGGCCGGTCGATCCCGAACACCAGGCGTGCCAGCTCGGTGCGCCCGCTGCCCATCAGCCCCGCGAGCCCCAGGATCTCTCCCGCCCGCAGCGAGAACGACATGCCCTCCACGCCCGGGCCGGTGAGGCCGCGGACCTCCAGCAGCGGGTCACCGTCCGGCGCCCGCCGCTCCTCCCACTCCAGCGCGCTCTCCATCTGCCGCCCGACGATCGCCTCGACGACCTGCTGCGGCGTGACCGCCGCGATCTCCTCCGACAGCGCCACCCCGCCGTCGCGCAGCACGGTGATCCGGTCGCAGATGCGGTAGATCTCCTCCATCCGGTGCGAGATGTAGGCGACCGCCACCCCCTGCTCCCTGACCCGCCCGATCAGCGCGAACAGCGCCTCGGACTCGGTGCGGGTGAGGCTCGCCGTCGGCTCGTCCATGATCAGCACGCGGGCGTCGATCGCGAGCGCCTTCGCGATCTCGGTGAGCTGCTGGTACCCGGTGGACAGCGTGTGCAGCGGGGCGGTCGGGTCGAGGTCGACACCCATCCCGTCGAGGATCTCCGCCGTGCGGCGCACCATCGCGGCGTCGTCGATCAGGCCGAAGCGGCGCGGCTCGCGGCCCAGGAAGACGTTGCGCGCCACCGTCAGCGTCGGGACCAGGCTGAACTCCTGGAACACCATCCCGATGCCGGCCGCCTCTGCGTCACGCGGGCCGCCGAAGCCGACCTCGTGCCCGTCGACGGTCACGGTGCCCGAGTCCGGCCGGTGCACGCCCTGCAGGATCTTCATCAACGTCGACTTGCCCGCGCCGTTGCCGCCTGCGATCGCGTGCACCTGCCCCGGCTCCAGCACGAGGTCGACGCCCTTGAGCACCGGTGTGCCCGAGAAGCCCTTCTCG
Source organism: Pseudonocardia petroleophila (assembly GCF_014235185.1). Taxonomy (NCBI): domain Bacteria; kingdom Bacillati; phylum Actinomycetota; class Actinomycetes; order Pseudonocardiales; family Pseudonocardiaceae; genus Pseudonocardia; species Pseudonocardia petroleophila. The sequence continues at coordinate 4,046,573 of NZ_CP060131.1, forward strand.
ATCCCCGTCATCACCACGGTCATGAGAGGCCCCCCATCGACTCGACGACCGCGGCCGGCGGGTCGGTGCGGTAGACCTCGCGCCACGCGTCGAGCACGTTGTCGCGGGTCACGGGCAGCGCGTCGAGCGCGACGTAGGGCGGCGCGGGCTTGTCGAGCAGGCCGTAGGCGGCCAGCCGCGCCTCGGCCACGCCCTGGTCGAAGGGTCGCTGCGCGCCCAGGCCGGCCACGTACTCGTTCGACGCGAGCGCGATGGCCACATTGGGCCCGAGGTCCTCGGTGGTGATCGCCAGGTCGGTGCGGTCGATCGAGCGGGCCGCGGCGAGGATCCCCTCGGTCGGCACGTCCCAGACGCCCCAGATGCCGGCCAGGTCCTGGTGCTTGACCATCATCGCGACGGACGCGGCCTGCGCCTGCCCGGCGAAGTCCGGGCCGGTCACGCCCTTGCGGTCGACGATCCGGATGCCCGGGTAGTCGCGGGCGATGGTCTGCTCGAAGCCCTCGGTGCGCTGGCGGGTCACCTGGAAGTCGGCCTCGTGGTAGAGCACGCCGATCTCGCCCTCGCCGCCCAGCGCGTCGGCCATCAGGTGCGCGGCCACCACCCCGTTGCCGACGTTGTCGGCCGACACCGCGGACACGTAGTCCTCGCCTGCGACCATGCCCTGCGGCACGTTGTCCATGAACACCAGCCGCACCCCGGCGTCGGCGGCCTGCCGGTAGGCGCCCGCCGTGGCGACGGGGTCGGCCGGGATGGAGACGATGACGTCGGGCTGCCGGGCGAGCACGGTCTCGATGTCGGAGACCTGCCGGTCGGGCTCGAAGTTCGCGTCGGTCACGGCGATGACCTCGATGCCCAGCTCGTCGAACGTCTGGCGCAGGCCCGCGATCTGGGCGTCGGTCCAGCCGTCGCCGGTGTAGTGCATGACGATCGCGGCGGTGGCGCCCATGCCCCGGACCTGCTCGATCTCGGCGGGGGTGAGGGCCACGTCCTCGGCCCGGGCGGGCGGCTCGCCGTTGGGTCCGGTGGCGAGCACCTGCCCGGCCAGCGCGGCGAGCGCCTCCTGCGCAGGGGGGTAGCCGCGCTGCGGGGGCACCCGGTCGGTCGCGACGCTGCAGCCGGCGAGCAGCGCGACCAGCGCCGCCGCGGCCACCAGGCGCTTCACGTGCGGGCCCCATCGAGGAGGACACGGTCCAGGAAGGCCCGGCTGATCCGGGCGGCCTCGGCCGGATCGCCGTCGTAGGAGTCGAGCTCGACCACCAGCCAGCGGTCGTAGCCGACCTCGCGAATCGCGGCGAGCACGTCGGTGAAGTCGACGTCGCCCTCGCCCAGCGGGAGGAACACGCCATCGCGCAGGTCCTTGAGGTGCACGTGGCGGATCCGGTCCGGGAAGCGGCGGATCAGCTCGGCCGGGTCGCCGCCGCCCGCCGCGAGGTGCGCGGTGTCCGGGCAGAACCCGATGCGGGAGCGGGTGAAGATCTTCTCGACCTCGTCCGGTCCCTCCACGATCGTCGACAGGTGCGGGTGGTAGCAGGCGGACAGGCCGTGCTCCCGGGCGATGTCGTCGACGGTGTCCAGGGCCGCCGCGAGGCGGTCGTAGTCGCTGTCCGGGGTGCCGGTGGCGCGGCGCGCCCCGCCGCCGACGACGAGCTGCTCGGCTCCGAAGGTCCGCGCGAGCTCCGCGGCGCGGCGGACCCGGTACAGCTCGTCGGGCAGCGCGTCGTCGTAGACGAAGTTGGCGCCGGTGTAGACGCCGACCAGCGCCAGACCGGTCTCGGCCAAGAGGGCGTGCAGCTGGTCCGGCCGCTCCGCGAGGTCGGCGACGTTCCCGTCGAACATCTCCACGCCCTCGTACCCGGCCGCCGCGATGTCCCGCAGGGCGCGATGCATGTCGCCCGGCACCCGGTAGACGAGGTCCTTGACGCTGGTGACACCGGTGGCGTCCCCGGTGACGCCGCCCCAGGTGATCGAGTGACAACCGACGCGCATCGCGACTCTCCTTCTTTGGCCTGTCGCGAGCGAAGTTAAGTGTGGTCTGTACAAAAGTCAATGCTCTACGATCCGAAGACCGGAAGACGTCGCCTCGGAGGGGTCATGACCACCGCGGGTCTCGCCGCCGATCAGCTCGACACGCTCGTCACCGTCCTGGACCTGGTCCGGTTCGGAGACGCCCGCACCCGGCCGGAGCTGGCCCGTCGCTTGGCTCTGGGGCGCACCGTGGTCACCCAACGTCTGGCGCAGCTGGTCGACTGCGGCCTGGTGGTCGAAGGCGCGCTCGGCCCGTCCACCGGCGGCCGCGCCCCGCGTGAGCTGCGCTTCCGGGCCGAGGCCGGCGCGCTGCTGGTGGCCGAGGTCGGAGCCACCAGCCTCGCCGTCGGGCTCGGCGACCTCTCCGGGCGGCTCGGCGACCAGCGTGCGCAGCAGTGGGACGTCGCGGCCGGACCGGAGCGGACACTCGCCCGCATCGAGACCCTGTTCGACGAGCTGCTGGCCGCGAACCCGCCCCGCGCGTTGTGGGGCATCGGCGTCGGCGTCCCGGGGCCCGTCGAGTTCTCCTCGGGACGCCCGGTGGCCCCGCCGATCATGCCGGGGTGGGACGGCTTCGATGTGCGCGACCGGCTCGCCGCGCGCTACGACGCGTCGGTGTGGGTGGACAACGAGGTGAACACGATGGCGCTCGGCGAGCTGCGCGCGGGACTGGGGCGAGGCACGTCCGACCTGCTCTACGTCAAGATCGGTACCGGGATCGGTGCTGGCCTCGTCTCCGGCGGTCGGCTGCACCGCGGCGCCCAGGGATGCGCGGGCGACATCGGGCACATCGCGATGACCGGCACCGTACCCGGGGCCACGGAGCGGGTGTGTCGATGCGGCAACGTCGGCTGCCTGGAGGCGCTGGCCGGAGGCGCCGCCCTCGCCGCCGAGGCGCTCGACGCGGCGCGGTCGGGCCGCAGCCCCACCCTCGCGGCCCGGTGGCGGGAGACGGGCGCGGTGGACGCCGCCGACGTCGTACGGGCCGCGGAGAACGGCGATCAGGTGGCGGTCGAGATGCTCCAGCGTGCCGGTCGCCTCGTCGGCGAGACCCTGGCCTCGCTGGTCAACTTCTTCAACCCCTCGTTGGTGCTGCTCGGCGGTCGCATCGGCGGTTCCGGTGACCTGCTGCTCGCCGCCGTCCGTCAGGCGGTGTACCGGCGATCGCTGCCCCTGGCCACCCGGGACCTGCGAATCGTGCGCTCCGACCTGGGTGATCGCGCAGGGCTGATGGGTGCCGGGTTCATGGTGCTCGACGAGCTGTTCTCCCGTGAGCGGCTGGGACGCTGGATCCAGGCGGGCAGCCCGGCCGGTCGGCCGGAGCTGACGACCGACGTGCGCCGGTCGTACTGACGACTGGTCCCACCTCTTCACTCAGTAGCAGCGGGGTTGCGGGTGCCGCCCGCCAGGAGCGGGCGGCACCGCGATGGTTGTCAATGATCGAACGTGATCACGACAGGACGAAGCCCGCGTAGCCGTTCTCGGCCGACTCCCGGCACTTCTCGAGGTACATGGGCAGCCCACCGGGGTACGCCAGCAGTTCCCTCTTCTTGCCGGGCACGTTGGCGTTCATGTACCAGGAGTTGGCGAGCGGGAACGTCGTCGCTGCCGCGAGCGTGTCGAGATGGTCATGCCACTCCTGTTCCGCCTCTGGAGCTGCCTCGATCCGGGTCAGGCCCTTCTCGCGCATGTTGACCAGGCACTCGACGACCCAGTCGCCCTCGAGCTCGGCACAGGTGGGACCGTTGCAGAACGCAGACGGGCTCTGAGGACCGTAGACGTAGAGGATGTTCGGGAACCCGGCCGTCGCCCTGCCCAGTGCGGTGCGTGCGCCGTCGCGGAACACTTCGGCGAACGACTCGCCCTTGGTGCTGCGGACGTCGATGTCGGTGAGTCCGCCGGTGAAGGAGTCGAACCCGGTTGCAAGAACGATCACGTCGAATTCGTGCTCGTGGCCGTCCGCAGTGACGATGCCGTTGGGCGTGATCCTTTCGATCGGCGTCTCCCTGATGTCGACCAGGTCGACGTTGTCCTGGTTGAAGGCGTCGTAGTAGGTGTATTCCAGGGGGCAGCGCTTCGTCCCGAACGGGTAAGGCGGCACCGCGGGCGCGAGCTTCTCTGCCAGGATGGGGTCCTCGATGCGCGGAAGCGTCTTCTGCCGCCAGAAGTCGTAGATCTTCTTGCCCACCTCGGCGTTGAAGAACATGTCCGCGTATCCGCCGAGCCAGAGCTGCAGGCCCCCCTTGGCCCAGAGCCTCTCGCACGTTGCGTCGAACTCCTCGTCCGAGACCTCCGCGGTCGGTGTGAAGATCACGTCGTACTCGAGTCCGGCGAATGTCGTTTCGCGGTCCTTGAAGAGATCCGGATACCGCTGGCGCAGCTCGTCGTTTGCCGATGCATCGAGCCTCGGAGAGATCATCGGAAGTGCCGTGGCCGGCGTGCGCTGGAACACGGTGAGGTGGTCGACCTCCGGTGCGATCGACTGGATGACCTGCACGCCGCTGGCGCCTGTGCCGATGACCGCGACTCGCTTGCCCGTCATGTCGTAGCCCTTGGGCCAGCGAGAGGTGTGAAAGGCGTCGCCCTCGAAGTCCTCGAGCCCGGGAATGTTCGGGACGAGGGCCTTGGAACCCGTGCCCAGCAGCGGAAGGAAAAAGCGCGCACGCGTCAGGAGGGTCTCGCGGGTCCGCTCATCGCGAGACTCGACGGTCCAGTTGTTCGTGTCTTCATCGAACTGGGCGGCGGTGACGCGGGTGCTGTACCGGATGTCTTTGCGGAGGTCGAGCTTGTCGACGACGAACCGGAAGTATGCCTGGAGCTCTTCCTGGCCTGGGAAGACTTCCGACCAGTTCCACTCGCGCCAGATCCTCTCGTCGGAGAACTGGTAGAGCGTGGCCTCCGTGTCGACGCGGGCGCCGGGGTACTGGTTCCAGTGCCACACCCCGCCAGCGTCGGAGCCCGCTTCGTAGAGCTTGACGGAGAAGCCCAGCGACCGCAGTCGCTCGAGCTGATAGATCCCCGAGAAGCCGCCTCCGACCACTAGGACATCGAGCTCTTCGACGACAGACGTCTCCATCTGGGTTCCTTCCTGTCTGCGCTAAGGGCTTGAGCGTCGGGCGCCGGCCCAGCCTGGGTGGGATGTCGGTCAGGGCTATCGCTTGGTGACCTTGGTCACGAGGACATTGAAGCTTCTCCGAGGACGGTTGTCAATGAGCACTAACGTGAAGGCTCTTGCAGGCCTTGACTGATCGCTCGCCATTGAGCGATTGGAGCGGCACGTACGTGCGTCAATGTAGGCCGCGCGGTAACGAGCACTCATCTCATGGGGGAGAGGTCGGGCCGGCCGATGTCCATCCGCGCTCAGGCGCAGTGCGCGTTCAGGGGACGCGGGGAACCGCGGTCACGCAGTGGTGATGACGAGCAGGCGTTCAGCGAGGGACGGACACGACGCCGAGGATCGCGCCCGCCAGACGGGCCAGCTCGGGCTCGAGACGTCGGTCTGCCCGCAGGTGCGGGATGCGGAGGATGCCGTCGATGGTCGTCCGCGCCGCGTTGACCGCTGTCGTCGCCTCAGCGTCCGAGAGCCCCGGGCGGGCCACCGTGAGCCAGCGCACCCACTCGCCGACGTTGTCGCTGTCCATCCGGTTCAGACGCTCGACGACATCCGCCGGCAGGTAGAGCCGCTCCGTGACGTAGACCGAGGCCAGATCCGTTTCCTGAACGCCGAGCCGGACGTACCTGTCGACCAGGGCAGCGATGACCTCGCCGTCACGTACCGGCAGTCGTAGCGCTCGAGACGTCTCCAGCGCCAGCCACTCACCGAATCTGGTGACCACGGCGACCAGGAGGTCGGTCTTCGTGTCGAAGTATCGATAGAGCGCGGGGCCGGCCACGCCGGCCTCGCCACCGATGTCGTCGATGTTCGCCCCGCCGTAGCCGCGCCTGCGGAACGTACGTGCGGCCGATCGGATCAGCATCTCGCGCCGCGATGTCGGGAGACGATCGGCCAGTGGCGTGTGTTCGGGAGCCGGCTCCACCGCCGGCTGACAGTGGACCACCCGGACGCCCGCCTGCAGCAGGAGGTCTGCGAGGCGGGTGGGCGACAGGCTGGTGTCGTAATGTCCGGGGCTGGTCACGAGGCCGACGACGGCCCAGCTGCGCAGCTCTGCCAGATAGGGGTCGAGGTCAGGCTGCGCCGGCGCGACGCTGACGGCATTGACCCGATCTGCGATCCAGCGCGTTCGTATCCGCACCGCGGCGTAGTCCTCGGGGCCGAGGTGGCGAGCCTCGCGCTGCCACAGCAGTGAGAGGCGAAGGCTCTGCAGGGCAGTCTCGATCAGCATGCGAAGCCCCGCACGAAGGTCGGGCAGTGGCTCTTCTCCGAGCTGGGTGAGAATGTCGATGAGGCGGGTCTGGTCCTCGTGCACGACATGGGCCAGCAGCGCCTGCTTGTTCGTATAGTGTCGGTACAGGGCCCGCGCCGTGATGCCGCTCGCCTGAGCGATGTCATCCATCCTGACGGAGTGAAAGCCTCGAGCGGCGAAGAGGGCGCTGGCCGCCTCGCCGATGCTGGCACGTCGGGTCTTGGGCCGCCTGGCACGCGCGCCGTCCGACACGCCTGCACCACCCATCGCTCTACTCCCCGTGCTGCGGCCCGGGCGACATCCTAGGCGGTGGTGATCTCGGGCCGGGTTGCCGGGTTGATGCGCCGCCTGCGGCAACCCGCCCGAGGTCTCATGGGGCCTGCACGGGGACGACACCGCTGCGGCCGACGGACGCGGTGACGACTGCGCCGGTCGAACGGCCCTGGTGGAACTCCTCGAGTGTGGTCGTGTTGCACATCAGGTAGAGCGTGTCGAGCTCGAGGCCGCCGAAGGCGCAGGCGATCGCCCAGGTGCCCGGGGTGGGGATGTGGTCGGTGATCGCGCCGCCCTCGAGCACCCGGTAGAAGCCGCTGTCTTCACCCACGGTGAGTGCATTGCCGAACCAGACGCCGCCGTCGCTGTCCAGGGCGATGCCGTCCGGGTGGAACGTGTCCGGCAGTTGAGCCCAGGCCCGGAGGTTCGTGAGCGATCCGTCCGGGGCGACGTCGAAGGCGCTGATGCGATGGGTGAAGGTCTCGGCCAGCAGCAGCGTCCGCCCATCCGCGGTCAGGGCGCCGCCGTTGGGGAAGAGCACCTCGCCCGGGACGCGCCGCACGTGACCCTCGGGATCGACATGAGCCAGGTTGGTGGTGTGGGGGTCCTCAGTGCCGAGGGCGAAGCCGAAGTTGCCCACGTAGGCGTGTCCGGACGGCGACACCAGCATGTCGTTGCCGAGGCCGGTGGCGATGTGGCTGAAGTCCGCGTGCTCGGTGGTCGTGCCGTCGTGTGCGATCCGCAGGACCTTGGCGGGTGCCTGGGAGACGACCAGCAGCGAACCGTCGGGGAGGAATCCCAGGCCCGACGGCGTGCCCTCGACCTTGGCGACGGCCTGGTGGCTGCCGTCGGCGTCGAAGCGGAGTACCTGCTGGGCGAAGAAGTCGCTGGCCCACAGGTGTCCAGCGTGCCAGCGTGGGGCCTCCAGGAACTGGTGTCCTGTCGAGAACGGGTTGGTGGAATGGATCTTCATTGTTCCTCCTGATCCTGGATGGGCGCGGCGGACCGACGGAGTCGATCGCGCAGCTTGAACTTCTGGACCTTGCCGCTGGCGGTGCGGGGTAGCTCGTCGATCAGGACGAGGGATTCGGGGAGCTTCTGCATGGCGAGGCGGTGGTGCTCGCGGAGCCAGGTCGTGAGCTCGGCGAGATCCACGTTCACACCGGGCATCGGCACGACGACGGCGCAGGCCCGTTCGACCAGTACCGGGTCGGGCACCGCGACGATGGCGACGTCGGCGATCTTGGGATGTTCGAAGAGGTGGTCCTCGATCTCCTTTGCGCTGATGTTCTCGCCGCCGCGGATGATGATGTCCTTCTCTCGGCCGGTGATCTCGACGTAGCCGTCGGCATCGACGATCGCGAGGTCTCCGGTCCGGAACCAGCCGTCCGGGGTGAAGGCGTCCGCGTTCAGCGCCTCGTCCAGGTACCCGATGAACAGCTCGGGACCTCGCACCAGCAGGTGTCCGGGATCCCCGGACGGCACCGGCCGGTCCTGGTCGTCCACCACCAGGAGCTGTGCGCGGCCGATCGCACGTCCGTCGGTGCGGGCGCGCTTCTCGGGCGGGTCGGACATGTTGCTGCTGGTGGCGGTGGGGAACTCGGTGGAGCCGTAGATGCGGCTGACCAGGCAGTCGAGCTCGAGGGCGGCCCGTCGCACGAGCTCGGGAGGCACGTCGGCCCCACCACAGCCGAAGGCGCGCAGTGTGCGGGTCGCCTCGGGCAATCGGGTCGGATGGTGAACCAGGCCGTGCAGGAACGGGGTGGCCGCCAGCATGAAAGTGCAGCCGTGGCGCTCGATCAGCTCCAGGCCGGCGCCGGGCTCCCAGACATCCAGGAACACCACCGCACTGCCGAGCATGAAGGGGAGTTGCAGGCCGTAGAGGACACCGGTGATGTGGGCGACCGGGGACGGCATGAACACCACGTCGGAGTTCGTCAGGCCGAAGAACTCGATCATGCTTCGGTTCTCGTAGTCGAGGGTGTTGTGGGTGTGCAGGGCGCCTTTCGGGCTCGAGGTCGTCCCGGATGTGTACAACAGCAGTGCGACGGCGTTCGCGTCGTGCGGTGGCCGCCCGTCCGCCGCGGGTGGCATCGATGCCGCCGTGGCGAGGAAGGCGTCCAGGGCGACGACACCGTCCTCGGTCGGAGCATCACCCACCACGACCACCGTCGCCAGGTCCGGGAGCTCGTCCCGGATTTCGCGGATCATGGTCGGGAAGTCGAAGCCCCGGAAGGTTGCGGGGACGAAGAGGATCTCCGACCGTGCCTGCCGCAGGATGAACGAGACCTCGGAGTGCCGGTAGATCGGGATGATCGGGTTGCTGACCGCGCCGAGCCGAAGCGTCGCCTGGTGCAGCATCACCGCCTCGGCCCAGTTGGGTAGCTGCCAGGAGACCACGGCGCCGGGCCCGACGCCGTGATCCCGAAGGGCCGCGGCCCAGCGGTCGACCTCGCGGTCGAGGGCGCCGTAGGTCCATTCGTCCCCGCGGTCGACGAGGGCCAGGCGGTCCGGGTGGCGGGCGGCCGACTCCCTCAGGTGGGAGTCGACAAGGTTGCCCTCCCACAAGCCTGGCGCGGTGTGGGCAGCGACAAGCTCAGGTCGCGGGCCGCACCGGCCGGGTACGGCGATGCTCATGACACATCCCCGGGCTCGGCGAGACCTGCTCCGGCGAGCAGAGCGTCGCCGATCCGGTGCGCGAGCTCCTCGTGGTCTCCGTACCACCCCCGCAGCGCGAGGGCGCGCTTGTAGTAGAGGTGGAGATCGGTCTCGGTCGTGAAGCCCGCGCCGCCGTGCATCTGGATCGCGCTCTCGCACACACCGACCGCGGCTTCTGCCGCGTAGGCCTTGGTGACGGCCGCGAGCATGGGCAGGTCCTCCGCGCTGCTCGACACGGCGTCCTCCAGTGCGGCGTCGCACAGGTTCCGTAGCGACCTCGCCAGCGCGTACATGTCGGCGAGGGTGTGCTTGACTGCTTGAAAGGACCCGATCGGTCGGCCGAACTGCTCCCGGACCTGCACGAAGGCGGAGGTGTCTTCGACCAGCCTCGTCGCGATACCGGAGAGTTCGCAGGCCGCCAGGATCCGGGCCCAGGCGCGCAGCTCCGTCACGAACCGCCCGGCCGCGGAACCGGTGAGCACGGGCGTGATCCCGGCTCCGGCCGGCTCGGTGAAGGTGACCCGAGCGAGCCTCGCGGTCGGATCCGCGCTCGCGACGGGCTCGATGTCGAGTCCGGGAGTCTGAGGCGGCAGCAGGTACACGGCCAGCTCCCCTGCGGACTCGGCCACGGTGAGCAGTTGGTCGGCCTCCTGACCGAAGCGCACCGGCAGCATGCTGCCGACCAGGCCTCCCGACTCCACACGTACGCCGTCGTCGTCCACCGACCAGGTCCCGTTGGCCGCGGGGTCGACGAGCGCGACGACCGCGCCGGGCAGGTCGTGCCGGGGCGGCCCACTTCCGTCGATGTGGCGCAGAAGGAGCGCCGGGAGCAAGAGCCGCTCGACCATGGGGCCGGGTACGAGGTGCCGACCGAGGGACATCGTCGCGGCGCCCACGGCGGACAGTGGCAGCCCCACGCCGTCTGCGCTCTCGGGAACGGCGAGGGCGAACCAGCCGAGGTCGTCGATCTCGTCCAGGAAGGCGCGGTCCCAGCCGTGGCACTCGGCGAGCGTGAGCCTGCGCTCCGCGCCGTACGACCGCGCCAGGTAGGCGTCGACAGTCTGCTCGACCTCGGTCACGAGTGTGTCAGTCACGGGGAAGTCCCAGGAGTCGTTCGGCGATGATGTTGCGCTGGATCTGGGAGGTACCCCCGTAGATCGACGCCGCCCGCGAGTACAGGTGGTCGTGGGCCCAGCGGGCCGCGTCGAGGCCCAGGGGACGGCCGGACGGCGCGACCCGCAGCGGACCGAGCAGGTCGGCGATGGATCCGTAGACCTGCTGCTCGATGTCGTTGAGCAGGAGCTTGTCGACGGAGTCCTCGGGTACCGGGCCGGTATCGGCGGCCAGCCTGCCGATCGTCTTCCGGGTCTGTGCCTCGAGGACGCGCAGCGACACGTGGGAGCGGCCCACGGCCGACCGCACCCGGTAGGCGCGGCGAGGGTCGGCGTCGCGTGTCGGGCATGCGGACAGCTCGTTGATCGCGTCCTGCAGCGCCACCTCGTACTCCACGCGCCGCCGGAGCGTGTAGGCCGCGCGTTCGGTCCCGAGGGTGTGCCGGGCGATCGCCCAGCCGCCGTCGAGCTCGCCGACGAGGTTCTCGCGGGGCACGCGCACCCGGTCGAGGAAGACCTCGCAGAACTCCTGGTCTCCCGTCATCTGGGTCAGCGGCCGGGTCACGATGCCGGGAGACGACATGTCGACCAGGAGGTAGCTGATACCCCTGCTCTTCGGCGCTTGAGCGTTGGTGCGTACCAACATCGCGCACCACGAGGCGAGGTGCGCCCAGCTGGTCCACACCTTCTGTCCCGAGACCACGAAGTCGTCCCCGTCGATCTCGGCGTGGGTGCGCAGCGACGACAGGTCCGACCCTGCGTCCGGTTCGGAGAAGCCCTGGCACCAGATGTCCTCGCCCGAGAGCAGCCGCGGCAGGAGCTCGGTGCGCTGGCGGACGGTGCCGAACCTGTCGATCGAGGGTCCCACGACGTCGAGCCCGATGAGCCCGATCGGTTGTGGTGCGCGCGCCCGGGCGAGCTCCTCGGAGAACACGAGCTGGTGGAGGTGGGAGAGTCCCTGACCGCCCGCCTCGCGGGACCAGGCGATTCCGATCCAGCCCGCGTCGAAGAGGACGCCCTGCCACTCGCGCAGGACGCGGAAACGCTCCGTCAGGGACAGCGGGACATCCGGGATCCGCACTTCGGTGAGCCAACTGCGGCAGAGCGTGCGGTACTCCTCCAGCTCGGCCGCGAGGGTCGGGTCGACGGTCGTCGTCATCTCAGTGCCCCGTGTAGACCGGCGCACGCCGCTCGAGGAACGCGTTGACGGCTTCCTTGGAGTCGTCGTACGCAGCAAGCTCCCCGGTCAGCCCCTGCTCGATCTCATATCCCTCCTTCAACGGCATGTACTCGATCGCGTTGAGGCTGCGCTTGGCGAACCTCAGGACGGCAGGGCTGTGCCGGGCGATGGAACGGGCGAGCTCACGGGCCGTCGCGTCCAGCTGATCCCCGGGGACGATCTCGCAGATGCCTCCGTAACGCTCCAGCTCCTCCGCGGGTACCAGGTTGCCCTGCAGATGGAGGCGGCGGACGACGCCCTGGGGAACCAGCCGCGAGAGGTGCTTGGCGCCGCCCATCACTCCGACGTTCACCTCGGGAAGGGCGAACCGGGCCCCCTCGGCGGCGACCACCAGATCGCAGGACGCTGCGATGGCGAGACCGGTGCCGACGGCGACACCGTGCACCGCGGCGATCACCGGCACGGGGCAGTCATAGATGGCCCAGAAGGCCTCGCGGACCAGTCGCATCCGTTCCCCCGCGTTCTCCGGGGTCATGGTCTGGAACTCTGCGAGGTCGTTCCCACCGCAGAAGTGCTTCCCCCTGCCGCCGAGCACGATCACCCGAGCGTCCGGCAAGTGGCTCGCGACGTTGTCGAAGAACTCCTTGATCTCCAGGTACATCGCCCCGTTCACCGCGTTCACCGGGGGTCGGTTCAGCCAGACCAGGCCGATCGTGTCCTCGCCCGAGAAGTCGATGAAGTTCCACTCACGCATGTCGCCACCCGCCCTTAAGTCTATCTCAGCTAATCCAGCCTTCGGCGATGGCTCGAAGGCTGGACCGCAATGCTGCGGGTAGACTACGCCTCGGTGAGCGCCACTTGTCAACAGCCACTAACGCAGATCAATCGAGTGCTCGAGCTCTCGCTTCCCAGATTCGGCGGACGTGGCGGGCTCGCGGCGCAGCGCGACGTGCCTTCTGCGTCGCGGCCGGCCGGCGCCGGGGAGCGTCACACCGTGCTGAGTGCCGGCCCGCGGCACCGGTCGGTCAGCAGCCCGGAGCAGCGCAGCGCCGCGCCGAGCCGGTGCAGCGGTCGCCGACGGCAGGGTGGTGCAGCAGCGCGTCGAACGGGCCCGCGAGCGCCATCGGCGCCCGCCTCGACGCCGCCGGCCGAGCCCCCCGAGGGCTCGTGGTCGGCGCGTCGTGCAGCGCCCCCTGCTGCGCGATGCGCTCGCCGGGCGGCAGCGCTACGAGCCGGGGCTGCTCAGACGTGCACGATGACCTGCGTGCCGTCGACGGTCACCGGATAGCTGCGCACCCGCACCCGGTCGGGGTCCACCCAGGAGCGGCCGGTGCGGACGTCGAACTCCCACTGGTGCCAGGGGCAGCGCAGGATCTCGCCGCGCCGCTCGTAGCGGTACCGGCCCGGCGCGGGGGAGGTGACCGCCCCGGACAGCGCGCCCCGGCACAGCGGCGCGCCCTCGTGCGGGCAGGCGTTGCGCAGCGCGACGTACCCGTCGGCCAGGTGGAACACGCCGATCGAGCGGCCCTCGATCTCGACGATCTTGCGGCCGCCGGGCGGGATCTCGCCGACGGCGGCGACCACGACGGTCCTCACGCCGCGAACCGGTACTGGGCGCGGGCGTTGTCGTACATGATCCGCTGGTGCAGGTCGGCGGGCACCCGGGTCCGGAACGCGCGCTGCGGGTCGTCGAAGTCCCAGTGCGGGTAGTCGGTGGAGAACATCAGCACGTCCTGCCCGATCTCGCGCAGCAGCGGGACGAGGTCGCCCGGCCGCTCGGGCTCCTCCATCGGCTGGGTCGTGATCCGGATCCGGTGGCGTAGGTAGTGCGACGGCGGGTGCTCCAGGTCGGGCACCTCGTCGCGCAGCCGGTGGTGCAGCGCGTCGAGGCGGGCCATCAGCGCAGGCACCCACGCGAAGCCGCCCTCCATCAGCACGACCCGCAGGGCGGGGAAGCGGTCGAAGACACCCTCGAAGATCAGGCTGCTCACCTGCGCCTGGAACGCGACGGCGAGCCCGGTGTGGTCCTCGATGTAGTAGGACGGCCAGCCGCTCGCGGTGGTGGGCCCCGGGGTCGTCGAGGCCGCGTGGATCCCCACCGGCAGCCCGGCGCGGCAGGCCGCCTCGTAGATGGGCCAGTAGCGGCGCTTCCCGAGCGGGGCCATGCTCCGCGGGTACAGCAGGACCTGGACGAAGCCGTGGTGCGCCGCCGCCCGGTCGATCTCCACCGCGGCGAGGTCGGGCGACTCGAACGGCACGGTGACCGAGGCCCGCAGCCGGCTGTCACGCTCCAGCCAGTGCTCGACCTGCCAGTCGTTGACCGCCGCGGCCAGCGCCGCGCCGAAGGCGTCGTTGCGCTGCTCCGGCGCCCGGTACAGGCAGTTGAGCACCGCGTGCTCGATGCCGTAGGCGTCCAGCAGCTGGGCGCGCATGAAGTCGAGGTCCGAGCCGGGCAGCCCGCCCGACGGCGGCCAGGCGTCGCGTCTGCTCGCGAACCGCGCCGCCTTCGGGTAGGCGTAGCCCTTGGTGAAGGGGGAGAACGTCCGCGACCCCACGAGGTCCAGGTGCCGGCGCCACCGGGCGGGCAGGTACGGCAGCAGCGCCGCGTCCGAGGACACCGCGTTGTGGACGTCGCAGTCGATCAGGCCGGTGCCGCGCATGCCGATCCCTCCAGGCCGTACAGCCGGGCCGCGTTGCCGCCCAGTACCTGCGCCCGCTCGGCGGGCGAGAGCTGCTCCAGCAGCATGGTCGCCCCGTCACCGCGGTGCCAGTGCGGGTAGTCGCTGGCGTACAGCAGCATCCCGGCCGACCCGAGCTGGGCGAGGCAGCGCTCCACCTGCTCCCGGCCCCAGTCGGGCGCGGCGTCGAACGGGGCCACGCTCAGCAGCACGTGCGCGCGGATCAGGCTCGACGGCGGCCGGTCGACCCACGGCACCTCCTGGCGCAGGGCCTTCCAGTTCTTGTCGAAGCGCCACATCAGTGACGGCAGCCAGGTCACGCCGCTCTCCAGCAGGACCACCCGCAGGCCGGGGTGCGCGGCGAACACGCCTTCGCACACCATGCTGACCAGCTGGGACTGCAGGGTCAGGGCGGCGCCGGCGTAGTCCTCGACGTGGTGCGAGGGCCAACCCACCGGGGAGAGCGGGCCGGCCCCGGCGACACCGGGATGGATCGCCACCGGCAGCCCCGCGGCTTCGGCCGCGGCGTAGACGGGCCAGTACGCCCGCCTGCCGAGCGGGTCGGGGGCCGAGGCGAGCAGCAGGACCTGGACGAAGCCGGGGTTCCCGGCCGCGCGGGCGATCTCGTCCGCGGCCGCGTGGGGATCCCGCGGGGACACCACGATCGAGGCCCGGAACCGGGGGTCGGCGGCCAGCCACCGCGCGGCCTGCCAGTCGTTGAGCGCGGCCGCCAGCGCAGCCGACCAGTCGGGGTTGTGCACGGCCTGCACCGCGTACAGGCAGTTGAGGACGGCGTGCGTGGCGCCGGCGTCATCCAGCACGTGGGCACGCAGGAGCCCGGGGTCCGAGCCAGGCGGCCCACCGCCGACGCGCGCGTCCGGCCGCGCGGACAGCGGGCTCGCCGGCGGGTAGAACGCGGGGTCGAAGCCCTCCACGCCGCTCTCCACGCAGTAGTCGACCCACCGGTCCGGCAGGAACGGGAACAGCGCGGACAGCTCCGGCACGGCGTGGTGCACGTCGCAGTCGACTCTCGGCGCGGCCACCGTGCGTCCTCAGGCCGACCGGGCCGTCGCACGCCTGCGGAACGACCACATCTGCGGGCCGCGCTCGACCTCGAGCCCGACGTCCCACGGCGTCCCCGGCGGGCCGGCCTCCCGGCGGAACGAGGCGGTCATCCGGCGGGCCAGCGCCGGGTCGGCGCCCAGCGGGGCGGCGAGCTCCCGGGCGGCCGCCTCGACCTCGGCGTCCGGCAGGGCCTGCCACGCCAGCCCGAGCTCGGCTGCCCGCGCGCCGTCGATCTCGCGGCCGAACAGCCCGACCGCGGCCGCCGCGTCGCGCCCGGCGGCCCGGGCGAGCAGGGTGTAGTGCCCGCCGCCCGGGTGCACCCCGATCCGCAGGAAACCCGGGATCAGCCTGGCGTCGCGCGCGACGATCCGCAGGTCGGTGGCGAGGGCGAGGTTGAGCCCGGCGCCGACCGCCGGGCCGCGCACGGCGGCGACGGTGGCCACCCGGCTGCACCCCACCCGCAGGAAGGAGCCGTACAGCGCGTCGATATGGCGCTGCGCGTCGTCGTCGAGCGGATCGGCGGCGGCGCCGTCCAGCACCCCGAGGTGCGCACCCGCGCAGAACGACCCACCGGAGCCGCGCACGACCGCGGCGCCGACGTCGTCGCGGGCGTCGATCTCGTCGAACGCCGCGATCAGCTCGGCGGCCATCTCGACGGTGAGGGCGTTGCGTCGCTGCGGCGCGGCGAGCGTGACGACGGCGACCCCCTCGTCGATCTCGCACCGGACCTCGGTCATCCCGCCGCCTCCTCTTCCGCCACGACGACCCCCGCCTGCGCGAGCCGCCGGATCTCCTCCCGGCCGTAGCCGAGCTCGGTGAGCACCTCCACGCCGTGCTGGCCCAGCCGCGGCGCCGGCGGCGGCCGCTCCGGATGCCCGCCGCCGAAAGCGACCGGGAACCGGGCGAGCCGCAGCGTGCCCTCGGTGGGGTGTTCCACCCGCTCGAACAGCCCGACGGCGGCGAGGTGCTCGTCGTCGAACAGGTCGGGCACGGACCGGACCGGCGCCGCTGGGATCCCCGCCGCCTCGAGCGCCGCGAGCCAGGCGTCGGTGGGCCGGGCCACGAGCTCGGACTCGACGAGCCCGTACAGCTCGTCGACGTTGCGGGTCCGCTCGGTGATGGTGCGGTAGCGCGCCTCGTCGGCCAGCTCGGGCCGGCCGACCAGCGTGAAGAACGCCCGCCACTGCGCATCGGTGTAGACCATGACGCTCAGGTAGCCGTCGGCGGTGCGGTACGGCTTGCGGAACGGCGACGCCGTGCGCGCGTAGCCGGCCGCGCCGCGCGGCGGGTCGAAGACGTACCCGCCCTGCTGGTCGAGCAGCATGAAGGTGACCATGGACTCGAGCATCGGGACCTCGATCGCCTGGCCCCGGCCGGTCCGTCCGCGCGCGAACAGGGCCGACGCGATCGCGCTGGCCGCCATGATCCCCACGACCTTGTCGGCCACCGGCGTGCGCACGTAGGCCGGTTCTTCCGACCCGCCCTGCACCGCGGCCAGCCCGCAGCCGGCCTGGATGACGTCGTCGTACGCGGCCCGGTCGCGGTACGGCCCGTCGGCGCCGAACCCGCGCAGCGCGCAGTGAACCGCGGTCGGGTTCACCGCGGAGATCCCGGCGTAGTCGATGCCCAGCCGGCGCGCCGCGTCGGGGCGGACGTTGTGCACGATGACATCGGCTTCCGCCACCAGCCGCTGCAGCACCTCGCGGCCCGCCGGGTCCTTCAGGTCGAGCGCGATGCTGCGCTTGCCCTGGTTGGCGTTGAGGAACACCGGGCCCATCCCGGTGCCGCGCTCGTCGCCGATGTAGCGGACGACGTCGCCCGACGGGGCCTCGACCTTGACGACCTCGGCGCCCATCTGGGCCAGCAGCAACGTGCAGTAGGGGCCCATGAACGTCGTGGTGAGATCCACGACGCGGACCCCGGTGAGGGGACCCGTTTCCGGCGGCGTCACCACGGTTCCCTCCCGGCTGTGAGATCGGCCAGCACCTGCTCGGTGTGCGCGCCCAGCGCGGGCGCGGGACTGTGCATGCGACCCATCGTCGCCCCGTCGCGCAGCACCGGGAACACCACGTGTCGCCCGGCGGAGCTCTCCGCGACGACGCCGCGGGCCCGCACCTGCGGGGAGCGCGCGGCCGCGGGCACGGTCAGCGCCCGGTGCGCCGGGATGTCGGCCGCGGCGAACGCGGCCAGCCACTCGGCGGCCGGCCTGGCGCGGACCGCGCGGCGCAGCAGCGCGACGACGGCGTCCCCGTGCGCCCGCCTGCCCGCCGCCGAGCCGAAGCGCGGATCCGCCAGCCCGGGCACCTCCTCGGCGAGCAGCGCGGCCAGCCGCTCCCAGAAGTGCTCCTCGACGGCCCCGATCGCGATCCGTACGCCGTCCGCGGCCTCGAACACGTCGTTCGACGGGTGGTGTTGCTCGTCCGCGCCGGTGCCCTCCAGGCAGCGGTCCGCGCGGACGCTCGCGAAGGACAGGGCGGCGTCGGCGATCGCCAGGTCGAGGTAGGCGCCGTCGCCCGTCTCCCGCCGCTGGTACAGCGCGGCGAGGATCGCGACGGTGGCGTACGTGGACGCCGCGAGGTCGCTCACCGGCACCCCTGGCCGGCGCGGCGCGCGATCCGTCCAGCCGCCGGGCAGGGACAGCATCCCGCTGGCGGCGAGGTAGGTGACGTCGTGGCCGGGCGTGTCGCGCAGCGGGCCGCTCTGCCCGAACCCCGAGACCGAGCAGTAGACGATCCCGGGGTTGACCGCGCGGACGGCGGCGTAGGACATCCCGAGCCGGTTCGCGACGCCGGGCCGGAAGCCTTCGACGAGCACGTCCGCGCCGGCGGCGAGCCCGCGGCCCAGCTCCTGGCCATACCCGGTCTTCAGGTCGAGCACGACGCTGCGCTTGTTGCGGTTCGCCGCCTCGTGCAGGGCGCCCGGCAGTCGTCGCGCCGCGTCGCCGCCCGGCGGCTCGATCTTGATCACCGTGGCCCCCAGCTCGCCGAGGAGCTGGGTGCAGAACGGGCCGGGCAGCAGCGCGCTGAGGTCGAGCACCCGCACGCCGGCCAGGCACCCGGCCGTCGGCCCGGTCATGAGGCCGGGGCCGCGGCCGGGCCCGTGAGCAGGTCCCACAGCCCGCCGGGGCCGGCGGCCACCACTCGCGCGCCCAGCTCGGCCGACCAGACGCACTCGGAGCCGTCCTCGTCGCGCCACGCCATCAGGCGCCGGGTGTGCCGGTGGAGCTCGTGCTCCGCGGTGAAGCCGATCGCGCCGTGCACCTGGTGCCCGACCGCCACCGCGACCGCCGCCGCGTGCCCCGCGCAGATCTTGGCGGCCAGCACCGCCTCGTCGGCGGAGCCGTCGCGGTCGAGGGTGTCGACGGCGAGGTCGGCGATGGCCTGCGCCTGCTCGACGGTGCCCGCGAGCGCGGCGATCTGCTGCTGCACGGCCTGGAACCGGCCGATCGCGCGGCCGAACTGCTGTCGCTCGCCCGCGTACCGCACCGTCAGGTCGAGCACCCGGCGCAGCGCGCCGATCATGAGCAGGCTGCGGCCCAGGACGCCGCGGAGGGTGACCGCCGCCGGTTCCGGGCCTCCGGGCGTGCACCCGACGCCGCGGGCGGGCAGCACCAGGTCGTCGCGCGGCTCGCCCGCGAGGTTCGCGCCCGGTTCGAGCGTGCACGCCCGCGGGTCGAGCACGGCGTGGGTGGTGCGGCCGGCACGCCCGGCGAACACCGCGACCCGGTGGGCGCCGCGCGCCCAGGGGACCGCGCCCAGTCGGCCCGCCAGGCGGTGGCCCGGCCCGTCGGCCACCAGCGCACCGGCCGCGGCGCCGTCCGGCACGACGGCGAGCGGGCCGTGCGGGACCGGCAGGCCCGCGCTCGCCAGCGCCCATCCCGTCAGGGCTGTCTCGGCCACCGGGACCGGTGCCGCGTGGTAGCCGCAGGCCTGCAGCACGACGGCCAGGTCGGCCAGGTCGCCCCCGCTGCCACCCGCGGACTCGGGCACCGAGACGAGGGTGAGGCCGGACTCCGCCAGCACCTGCCACAGGCCCGCGCTCCAGCCGTGACGGGCGGCCTCGTCGCGGGCTCGGGGTCCGTGCTCGTCGAGGATCGCGGACACGGTGGACCGCAGCAGCTCGCGCTCGACAGGTGCTGAAGGTTGGCTCGCACGCTCGCTCATCCCGCGGCCTCCAGGCCGCGGGCCACCACACCGCGCAGGATCTCGTTCGTGCCGCCGCGCAGCGTGAACGACGGCCTGGCGAGCTGGGCGTGCTGCAGCAGGGCGCCCAGAGGCGCGTCCGCGGCCGAGCCGGGCCGGGTTGCGCAGGCGCGCCGGGCGATGTCGACGAGCTCGCCCTCCAGCTGGGTGCCGAGGTCCTTGACCAGCGCGGCCGCGGTGCCGGTCGGGATGCCCCGGTCGAGCAGGTCCTGCACGCGCAGCGACAGGGCGCGCAGCGCCCAGAGTCGCGCGGTGGCCGAGCCGATGTCGGTGAGGGCGGCCTCGCCATGCGCGGCGGGTGCGGACACCAGCTCGGCGAGCAGCGGGAACGTGCTCAGGTAGCGCTCGGGCCCGCTGCGCTCGTGGGCGAGCTCGGCCATGACCCCGCGCCAGCCGTCGCCGACCGTCCCGACGACCATGCCCGCGGGCACGGGGACGTCGTCGAGGGTGACCTCGGTGAAGTGCGCCTCGCCGGTCATCACCTCGATGGGCCGGATCGTCACTCCCGGCGCGTCGAGGTTGACCAGCATCTGGCTGAGCCCGGCGTGCCGGTCGCCGTTCGGCGGTGCGGTCCGGACCAGGGCGAGCAGGTAGTGGCTGCGGTGCGCGTGGCTGGTCCACACCTTGCGGCCGCTCACGCGCCAGCCCGTGGCCGTCGGGGTGGCGCGAGTGCGTACGGAGGCCAGGTCGGAGCCGCTGTCCGGTTCGCTCAGCCCGGCGGCGACGAACAGCCGACCGCGGGCCATGGCGGGCAGGAGGGTCCGCTTCTGCTGCTCGGTGCCCACGCGCAGCAGCAGCGGGCCGGTCTGCCGGTCGGCGATCCAGTGCGCGGCGACCGGGGCGCCGGCCGCGAGGAGCTCCTCGACGACGGTGAAGCGCTCCCGGGCCGACCGGCCTCCGCCGCCGTAGCGGCGAGGCCAGGTCATGCCGAGCCAGCCGCGCTCACCCAGCTTGCGGCTGAACGCCGGCGAATGCCCCTGGATCCAGGAGTCGCAGGACGGCCGGAAGGAACCCGCGTCCAGCTCGTCGGCCAGGAACCTGCGCACCTGCGCACGCAGCCCGGCGACCGTCGTCGCTGCCGTCGGGAGCATGGTGACCGGCCCTTTCGGTTCTGGTGCCGGACGAAGCCGGGCTCAATGACTGACAATGATGCGCATCATATGGCCGGGGTTCGCGCTGGCGTCAAGGGTGTTCGACCGGCACGTCGCGCCCACCCGCACGGACCGTTCCGGATGCGGGAACGTCGCTTGACACACCGCGGGCCCTCCTGCACATTGCTGCTCATCAATAGGAGAGATGCAAGCATGCCAGCGCGCAAGGCGATCCCGGGCCGATCCTGGGGACCGTCCTAGCCTGCCAGCCGATTGTCCAGGCCCCCGTTCCAGCGAGGTGACCGATGGTGACACTGGCCTTTCAGCCCGACCCGGACCTGGACAGCCCGCGAAGCCTCGAGCTGGTCTCCCGCCACCGTCCCGAGATCGCCCGCTCCTGGCAGCGGTCCGCCCGCAGTGGGGTCCGGCGGGACGCGGTCACCCTCCCCGGCCGCCTCGACGGCGACCGGCCCCACCGCCTCCTGCGCGCCGCCGGGGCAGTGGTCGAGCGACTGGCCCGCCGGCTGCAGGGGCAGCACTTCGCCGTCGTGCTCGCAGACGCGGGCGCGCGTGTCGTCGACGTGCGTGCGGGGCAGCCGGGCGTGCTCGCCTGGCTCGACCGGGTCGGCGTCGTCCCCGGCGCGCTGCTGGCCGAGGAGGCCGTCGGGACCAACGCGATCGGCTGCGCGGTGGAGGAGCGTCGCCCGTTCGCGGTCGTCGGCGTCGAGCACTACCGCGAGAACCTGCGGCGGCTCAGCGACCGGGCCGTCCCGGTCCGCCATCCCGTCACCGGTGTCGTCAAGGGGGCGCTCGCCCTCGCGTGCCGGACCGAGGACGACAGCGTGCTGCTGCTGCCGCTCGTGGAGGAGGCCGCGGCCCGGATCGAGGACGCACTGGCCGAGGACACCGCACGCCACGAGCGGCTGCTGCTGGACCGCTTCCTGCAGACCACCCGCCGATCCGCCACCGCCGTGGTCTGCCTGAACCGCGACCTGCTCATCAGCAACACCCTCGCCAGCCCGCTCGTGAGCCCGGCCGACCAGTCGTTCCTCTGGGACTGGGCGACCCGGGTCCTCGCGGGCCGCGACGAGTACTGCG
This sequence comes from Pseudonocardia petroleophila, assembly GCF_014235185.1. Lineage (NCBI taxonomy): Bacteria > Bacillati > Actinomycetota > Actinomycetes > Pseudonocardiales > Pseudonocardiaceae > Pseudonocardia > Pseudonocardia petroleophila. Next base: position 4,068,319 of record NZ_CP060131.1, read on the forward strand.
GCGAGCTGCGGCTGGCCGAGGACGTCGTCGTGCAGGCCAGGTGCGCGGTCGTGCGGGACGACGACCAGGAGGCCGGGGTCGTCATCGAGATGCGGCCGCGCGCGACCGCGCCGCCCTGCGCGCCGCGGGGCGCCCAGCAGCACCTGCCGGGAGCGCGCGGCGGCGCAGGCGCCGGCGCCGTGCCCGGCCGGAGCGCCGCCGCGGAGCGGGTCCGACGCGAGCTCGCCGCCGTCGCGGGCGACCGGCGGCCGGTGCTCATCTCCGGTGAGCCGGGTACCGGCAAGACCTTCCTGGCCCGCCATCTGCACGAGCGGGACGGAGCGGTCGGCGCCGTGACCGTCCTCGAGACCGCGCAGTGCCGCGACGACCCGGCCGCCTGGTTCGCGCGACTGCGGGCCGGTCTCGTCGCGCCGGGAACCGTGGTGCTGCAGCACATCGACGAGCTGCCCGGCGACCTGGCCTGGCGCGCGGTGGGGCTGGTGGAGGGCGCCGACGAGCAGGCGGTGCGGCTCGTGGCCACGGCGCGGCCGGGCGGCAGCCAGGACGTGACGACGCGGCTGCGCGATTGCTTCCCGGCACGCCTGCAGCTGCCGCCGCTGCGGCAGGTGGCCGAGGACGTCGCCGCCATCGCGCAGGTGCTCGTCCGGGACCTCGCCGGTTGCTCGCCCGCGCCGCGCCTGGAGCCGGCCACGCTGCAGAGCTTGACGGGCCAGGTCTGGCCGGGGAACGTGCGCGAGCTGCGCGCGGTGCTCTCGAGCGCGCTGTTACGGTCGGGCGGTCGGAACGTCGCGCTCAAGCACCTGCCGCCCGAGTACCGCACGGCGCCGATCCGGCACCGGCTCACCGCCCTGCAGCGCGCCGAGCGCGAGGCCCTGCTCAACGCGCTGGACGACAGCGGCGGCAACAAGCTGGCCGCGGCCGAGCTGCTCGGCATCGCGCGTTCCACGCTCTACCGCAAGATCAGGATCCTGGGTATCGACGGCCGCTGCCTGAGCGGCTGAGGAGGGAGTGACGTGCTGTACGAACTCAGGGAGTACACGGTCGTGCCGGGCAGGCTGCCCGCGCTGATCGCCCGGTTCACCGATCACACGCTCGAGCTGTTCGCCAAGCACGGCTTCGACGTCGAGTTCATCTCCCACACCGAGTTCGGCGAGAACAGCATCGGCGAGGTCGTGTACGTCGTGCGGTGGGAGTCCTACCAGCAGATGCAGGACGGTTGGGCGGGGTTCCTCGCCGACCCCGAGTGGCAGCGGGTGAAGGCCGACAGTGAGAAGGACGGCCCGCTGAACTCCGCCGTGCGCCGACGGCTGCTCAACACGGCGCCGTTCGAGCGTCGCTCCTGAGGGACGAGTGCGAGTTCCTGCACCCACCGCGGACGGCCACCCGGGCACCGGGTGGCCGTCCCGGCCGGCGGCGTGAGGACGTCCGCAGGCGCCTCGCCGAGGTCGGCGCGTGCTGAGCCGGGCGGCTCAGCATCATCCGTGTACTGCGCGAGCTCCGCTCAACGCCGCCACACCACCGGCCGCGACACCAGGTTCTTGTGCTTCTTGTGCCAGTACGCGTCCGCCTCGTCGAGGTGGTCGCGCATCATCTTCTCGGCGAGGTCGCCGTCGTGTGCGCGGAGCGCTTCGATGATGCGGGTGTGCGCGTGCGCCGCGGCGACGTACCGCCGCGCCGTGTAGGTGACTCCGCCCGCGACGCCGTCGGCGACGCTGCTCAGGCTTTCGACGAAGACCTGCAGCACGACGCTGCGCGCCGCCTTGGACAGGGTGGAGTGGAAGATCCGGTTCTGCTCCTGGAAGACCTCGGGCCTCGGGTCGTCCAGGATCACGCCGATCGTCGCCTCCATCGTGTCCAGCTCGGCGTCGGAGATCCGGGCGGCCGCCAGCCGGGCGATCATGGGCTCGATCGCGCGACGGGCCTCCATCACGTCGTCGAGCGAGGCGTCCTCGAACTGCAGGATCAGGGTGAGGGCCTCGCCCAGGTCCTCCGGGCGGGGTCGGCGCACCACCGGCCCGCCGCCGGGCCCGGGCCGCAGCGTGATGACGCTGCGCGTCTCCAGCAGTCGCAGCGCCTCCCGGATGGTGGAGCGGCCGACGTCGAAACTCTCGATCATCTCCTTCTCGGTCGGCAGGACGCTGCCGGCCGGGAGTTTCTGGTTCACGATCTGGCTCGCCAGTTCGCGGGCGATGACCTCGGATATCTTCGGGCTCCGCCGAGCGCCGCTCTGGCTGTCATTCCTCGCCATTTCGACCCACCTCTCGACACGCACCCCGTCCGGACCGAGGGCGAGCCAGTGCCGCCCGGCGATGGCGCGAGAATAGCTGCGCATGATGATGATAGCGAGCCGCCGGGGGCTGTCCGACGCGGTCTGCTGGCGGCCCGGGTACGAGCACTCCCTCCGCAGGTCAAGGCATTGCGCGGCGCCTCGGTCGGGTGTGTCGACGGGGGTACCGACCGTCAAGGAGTGTTGCAGGATCGGACAGCTGCCCACCGTCCGGCCCGGCTAGCGTGCGTGCCACCAAGATCTCCGGACGGCCGTGAAACAGGGCCGGGAAAAGAGTCCAGGCAACGATCCCAGGTGGAGGAGTCCGCACGTGAAGTTCGTCTATTTTATGCTTCCGGCACTTCCGGCATCGGAACGTGAACGGGAAGCCCTGCGTCCCATCGGTCACCGGACCGAGAAGTGGCAGCAGATGCTCAAAGAGGTCCGCGAGCTGGCGAAGATGGCGGACGATTACGGCTTCGAGGCCATCTGCTTCCCGGAGCACCACCTGCACACCGAGGGCATGGAGCAGGGTGGGCCGCACTCGCTGTACCTCGACGTCGCCCACCACACCAAGAACATCAAGGTCGGCCCGGTCGGCTACGTGCTGCCCAGCCACAACCCGGTGAAGCTGGCCATCGAGACCGCGTGGCTCGACCAGATGACGGAGGGTCGCACGGTCGTCGGGTTCGCCCGCGGCTATCAGGAGCGCTGGTTCAACGCCATGACCCAGCTGCTCCCGGTACAGACCGCGACCAGCGACGCGAGCGAGCGCGACAAGCTCAACCGCGAGCTGTTCGAGGAGGTCTACCGGATCCTCAAGCTGGCGTGGAAGGAGGAGTCCTTCACCTACGACGGCAAGTTCTACTCCTTCCCGTACCCGTACGGGGGCACGAACTGGCCCGCCGGTGACTACACGCGGCGGTTCGGCGCCGACGGCGAGATGGGCGAGGACGGCCTGCTGCACAAGATCTCCGTCGTGCCCAAGCCGTACCAGAAGCCGCACCCGAAGCTGTTCCAGGCGTTCTCGATGAGCGAGAACACGATCCGGTGGACGGCTCGCGAGGGGATCACCCCGATCATCCTGACCTCGATCCCCGAGGACTACCGCAAGATGGTCGAGGCCTACCAGGACGAGGCGAAGCAGGTCCTCGGCCACGACCTCGCGCTCGGTGAGAACACCGGCGTGCTGCGGTCCGTGCACTTCGGACGCAACAAGGACGAGGCGATGCGCCAGGCCCGGCGCGGCGTCTCGGGGGTCGGGTGGAACAACTTCTGGGGCCACCACGGCTTCTACGAGGTCTTCCGCCAGGCCGGCGAGACCGGCGAGGTTCCGCGCACCGTCGAGCGGATGGACGAGTCGCACTACCTCTACGCCGGCGACGGGTGGGCCGGCCCCGCCCGGGCGCAGGTCACCGCGGTGCGCGCGCCTTCCGCTCGGCGGCGACCGTCTCGCGCACCGCGGGTGCGACCTCGCCGGCGAACAGGTCGATGGCGGCCGGGTCGTCACCCATGAGGATGAACCCCGAGATGCCGTGGGTCAGCGTGAGCTCGGCGAGCTCCCGGGCCCAGTGGTCGGGTGGGCCGACGAGCAGACCGCCCCGGGTGTCGGTGAACGTCCCGGTGATGTTGAGGAACCGGGTGATCGCCGCCGGGTCACGCCCGGCCCGGTGCGCGCCGTCGTCGATGTGCCGGTTCATCTCGGTGAGCGAGTCGGGGCCGTCGGGCAGGTAGGGCAGTGACGGCAGCCAGCCGTCCGCACGGCGTCCCGTCAGCCGGAGCAGCCGCGGCTTGTAGGCGCCGACCCAGATGCCGATGTCGTGGGCGGGCGCGGGACCGCGCTTCGCCCCGGTCGCCCGGTGGAAGGTGCCGTCCACCCGGACTCCGCCGCGCTGCTCGACGTCCCAGATGCCCCGGATGATCGAGATGGCCTCCTCCAGCGCCTCCACCGACTGACCGGGGTCCAACCGGCGACCGCCCATACCCTCGATGGCGTCCCAGAAGCCACCGGCCCCGATGCCGAGCTCGATCCGGCCGCCGCTGAGCAGGTCCAGGCTCGCGGCGCTGCGGGCGAGCACGGCCGGCTGGCGCAGCGGCAGGTTCAGCACGTTGCCCGACAGCCGGATCCGGCTGGTGCGGGCGGCGACGTAGGACAGCAGCGTCCAGGTGTCGTGGAACGAGGCCTGGTAGGGGTGGTCCTGGAAGGTCACCAGGTCCAGGCCGGCCCGCTCGGAGTGCAGTGCGAGCTCCACGGCGTGCTGCGCGGGTCGGGCCGAGGGGGTGACGAAGCTGCCGAAGGTCAGGTCGTGTCCGTAGTCGGTCACGGTGCGCTCCTCTCCAGGGCGGGAGTGATGTTGAAGTTGTCGCGGAAGGTGTTCCCCGGGTCGTACTCGTCCTTGAGCCCGCGCAGGCGCGCCAGCGTCCGGGGCGGGAAGGCGTCGAGCAGGCGTGCGGGGCGAGGGTCGCTCTCGAAGCTGAGGTAGAGGCCCTCGAAGTGCGGGTAGAGGTCCTCCCAGAGGGTGTCGAGCAGGTCGCGGCGAGCGCCGAACGCGACGACCTGGAAGTTCGCGTCGCGGTGGGCGTAGGCGGTGGCGTCCGCGTCGACGTCGGAGATCGCCCCGCCCAGCGAGCGGATCTGGAAGAAGTGCACCGCGCCGGTGGCGAGGAACCGCTCGGCCGCCTCGGCGAACGCCGGGGTGATGCGGCGCAGCAGCCCGCTGCGGGTGACCGGCTCGCCCCGGCCCCGGTGCACCCCGTCGTCCGCGTTGGCCATGACCACCGCGTACGGGGTGATCCGCACCTGCTGCTGCAGCAGGGGTGCGATCCCGGCGATCGGGGTGAGCCGCGCGAGGACGGTGTCCGGGTCGTCGGAGTCGACCACGGCCATCACCTGGGCGACCGCGGGCCGTCCGCGCCGTGGCGGGCCCAGGATGATGAAGCTGGTCAGGTCGCGGGGGGCGCTCTCCATGACCTGTCCCCAGTCGAGCAGGAAGCCGGCCGTGTCGCTCGCGTCGAGCGCGAGCTGGGCGAAGCCGACGTCGCCGACCTCGTCGACCTCGAACTCGAAGGAGGTGACGATCCCGAAGTTCGCCCCGGCCCCGCGGACCGCCCAGAACAGGTCCGGGTTCTCCGTGTCGCTCGCCCGGACGATCCGGCCGTCGGCGAGCACCATGTCGACCGCGCGCAGGTGGTCGATGGTCAGGCCGTGCTCGCGGGCGAGGTAGCCGATGCCGCCGGCCGTGGCGAGACCGCCGACCCCGACACCGCCGTAGTCGCCCGAGCTCAGGGCCCATCCGTGGGGATGCAGCGCCGCGGCGACCTCCATCCAGCGTGCGCCCGGACCGACGCGGATCCGGCGGGTCTCCTCGTCGAGGACTTTCACGGTGTTCATCAGCGAGACGTCGACGACGATCCCGCCGTCGTTGGTGGAGCGGCCGCTCACGCCGTGCCCGGCGCTGCGGATCGACAGGTCCAGGTCGGGGTGGGCGCGGGCGAAGGCGAGCGCGTCGGCGACCTGGGCGGCGTCGGACGCCCGCAGCACGATGCCCGGCGATCCCCCGCGCAGGTAGCCGGAGCGGAGGCGGTGGTAGGCGCGGTCGCCCGGCTCGACCACCTCGGCCAGCGACGCGGGTGCGGCGTCGTAGTCGATGCCGTCGCGGCGCCGGGCCAGCACCGCGGCCGGGCGGACCCGCAGCCCCGCGGCACCGTGCGGCACCGCCCGGTCCACGGCGGCGCGGAGCGCGGGGATCACCTCGTGGGCGAACCGCGTCAGCGTCGCGGGGTCGTCGGACATCAGGACGAACGTCCCGACACCGTGGTCGACGGCGAGCGGGAGCAGGTCGCTCACCCAGTCGGCCGCGGGTCCGTCGAGGAAGCCGGCGCGCTGCGCGGCGAAGCGGCCGGAGACGTTCAGCAGCCGCCGGATCTCGCGCGGATCCCGGCCGGCGGCGCGGGCGGCAGCGTCGATGGTCCGGTTGCCCGCGGCCAGCCCGTCGACGCCGACCGCCGCGAGGGTCGCGGACCACCCGTCGGCCTTCTCGCCGATGAGGCGCAGCATCCGCGGCCCCGCCGCCCCGATCCAGATCGGGATCTCGTGCGGTGTCGGGACGGTGGGCTGGGCGGCGCTCAGCCGGTGGTGCTCGCCGGAGTAGGTCACCGCGCCCGCTACGCCGTTCAGGGCGCGGACGACGTCGACGGCTTCGGAGAGGGCGTCCACGGCCTGCGCGGGCGGCAGCCCGTCTCCGCCCATCGCCTCGACGGCCTCCCGGTGGGCCCCCGCGCCGAGCCCGAGCTCGACGCGGCCGCCGGAGAGCAGGTCGAGGCTGGCCGCCGACCGGGCCAGGACGGACGGTGACCGCAGCGGGACGCTGTGGACGTTCGCCGCCAGCCGGATCCGGTCGGTCACCCCGGCGACCCAGGAGAGCAGCGTCCAGGTGTCGAGGTGCTCCGGCAGGTGGGGACGGTCCGGGAAGGTGACCAGGTCGTAGCCGAGCTGCTCGCTCAGCCGCGCCAGCTCGACCGGGTCCTCCGGCGTCCGGCTGTCGGGAGCGAGGAACGTCCCGAACTCCAACCGGTGGGCGTAGGTCATCGCGGCATCTCCTCGTCGTCACGGCCGTGCGGGGCCTCGACCAGGTTCTGCGGGTTCCCACCGCATGGCAAACACCCGGTAAGTCGCTTACTCTGCATAAGTGACTTCGCTCCACGGTCCCGCAGCCGGCTTCGAGCACATCGACGAGGAGAGGTGTCGCGGCTTCCAGGCCTCGATCGAGCTGGTGGGGCGCAAGTGGACCGCCGGCATCCTCCTCGCCGGGATGCGTGGCGCCCGGCGCTTCGTCGAGTACCGAGCGCTGGTGGCCGGCATCTCCGACCGCCTGCTGACCCAGCGGTTGAAGGAGCTGGAGGACGACGGTCTGGTCGAGCGCACGGTCGTGCCGACCATGCCGGTGCTGATCCGCTACGAGCCGACCGAGCGGGCACGGGGACTCATGCAGGCGCTGCACCCCTTGATCGCGTGGAGCGAGACCGAGGACCGGGGCGGCTCACGGCCGGCTCCGGTCCCGTCGGCGAACCGGAGGGCTCAGGCGGAGTAGTAGTCGTTGCCCCGGGAGAACTCCAGGAAGCGGCAGTCCTGCTCGCCGACGGCCCACGCGTCGTGCCCGGGCGGGAGCAGCATCACGTCACCTGCGGAGAACTCCTCGGTGGAGCCGTCGGTCATCTGCACGCCCAGGGTGCCGGCGACGACGTAGGCGACGTGGGGGAGCTGGCACAGGTCGGTCCCGGCGTAGTCCTTCAGGTCGTGGGACCACCGCGCCCCGACGGCGAAGGTCACCTCGGTGACGCTGACGCCGTCGAGTTCGGCGGTCCTCTTCGAGATCAGGCCGTGCGCGTCGCTCTCGACCGCGGCGAGGGTCGCCTTCTGCATCGCGGGGTTGTACGTGCCCATGGTGACGCTCCAGGGTGGAAGGGGCCGGGTCCCTCCATCCCACCCCACCGCGGCGTGCGGGACCAGAGCGTGGCGCGCACGAGGGAACGCGTGCGCCGTCGCGGGCCGCGGGTCCGCCGGCCCGGTCGAGCGCCCGCACCGGCGGCGGGCGCCCGCCTCAGGGCAGCACCGCCAGGGCGTCGACCTCGACGAGGAAGCCCGGCGCAGCCAGCGAGGTGACCCCGATCCAGGTGCTCGGCTGCTGGAACCGCGCGCCCAGCGTCGCGCCCGCCCGGTCGCGCCCGACGACGAACCGCTCCGCCTTGGCCTCGTCCAGGTCGACGACGTAGACGGTGACCTTGGCCAGGTCGTCCGGCGTCGCCCCGACCGCGTCGAGTGCGGCGGCGATGTTGAGGTAGCACTGCTCGGCCTGCGCCGCGACGTCGTCGCGGCCCACGAGGTGGCCCTCGGTGTCCCAGGACACCTGCCCGGCGAGGTGCACGGTGCGCGAGCCCTGCGCGACCGCGACCTGGTGGTGGACATCGACCCGGTTGACCCGTCCGGGGTGCACCAGTTCCACACTCATCGTCCTGCTCCTCCTGTGCCACGGCAGCGCACGGCGACGCCACGTCGTCGATGGTCGGGACAGTCGACACCGTGCCGCAGCGGCACGGTCAAGCCGCACGGTCGCCCGGCGCACCGCGGGCGGGCGGATCGGCGGGCGTCAGACCTGTGCGTAGCCGCCGTCGGCGGCGAGGTCGGAGCCGTTGACGAAGCCGGCCGCCTCCGACGCGAGGAACACCGCAGCCGCGGCGATCTCCTCGGGCTCGGCGAGGCGACCGAGCGGGACCGAGTCCTCGGTGGCGGCGAGGTCCTCGGCTGAGAGCAGCCCGAGCAGACCCGAGCTGCGGGTCGCTCCGGGGGAGAGCGCGTTGATCCGGAACCCGCCGGTGCGGGCGCTGTGGGCGAAGCCGCGCACGAGGTTGCGGATCGCGGCCTTGGTCGCCCCGTACACGGGCAGGAACGGCTCCGGCCGGGTCGCGGCGGTCGACCCGATCAGGATGATCGAGGCGCCCTCCGCGAGATGCGGCAGGGCCTTCTGCACGGTGAACAGCGAGCCCTTCACGTTGGTGGCGAACATGGCGTCGACCTGCTCCTCGGTGATCTCGCCCAGCGGGGCCGCGATGCCGATACCGGCGTTGGCCACCACCACGTCGAGCCGTCCCGCCTGCTCGGCGACGGTCGCGTACAGGGCGTCGAGGTCATCGAGCCGGCTCACGTCACAGGTCACACCGGTCGCCCCGGGACCGAGCTCGGCCTCTGCCGCAGCGAGCCGAGCCCGCTGACGGCCGGTGACGAACACCCGCGCACCCTCCGCGAGGTAGGCGCGCGCGATCGCCAGACCGATACCGCCGCTCCCGCCGGTCACCAACGCGACCTTGCCGTCGAGCACTCCCATGATCGCTCCCATCCCCGAGTTCTTTACCGTTCGGTCCATAACTTGCCACGTACTGGACGGTTCGGTCAAGAACGGCGTGGGGTGATCCCCGCCCACGCCGCCGTCGGTGCGCCGGGGGTCAGGACGCGGGCAGCAGGGTGGCGAGCAGCGTCCCGGCCACGGCCTGCAGGAGGACCGGGTCCCGGCCGGTGCGGCCGAGGACGATCAGGCCGAGCTGGCCGGCGAGGACCGCCTGCGCGGTCTGGACCGGGTCGATGCGGGAGGTGACGTCGTCCTCGCGCTGCGCCCGCCGGATCGACTCGGCCAGCACCGCCGTCGTCGCGTCGTAGCTGCGCCGGGCCTCGGCGGCGACCTCGGGCGCGCTCACGGCCAGCTCCATCAGGGTGTTCGCCAGCAGGCACCCGCGGCGGGCCCCGGCCCCACTCGGATCTCCCACGGCAGCGAGCACGAAGTCGCGGACGACGTCGACACCGCGGTCGGCCCCCTCGAGCCGGGCCCGCAGCATCCGGTCGTTGGCCTCGTCGTACTCGCGCAGCACCCGGAGGAACAGGCTCTGCTTGTCGCCGAAGGCGCCGTAGAGGCTCCCCTTGCCCAGCCCGGTGGCCGCGAGCAGGTCCTCCAGCGACGTGCCGGCGTACCCGTTGTCCCAGAAGGCCGCCTGCACCGCGGCGAGCACCCGCTGTTCGTCGAACTGGCGGGGGCGCGGCACGGCCCGAAACTACAACTGGTGGACCGATCGGTCCACCACGCCTCAGCCCCTGATCGTGTCGATCACGTGCCGGTAGGGGGAGGGGTCGATCCGGGCGTCCACGAGCAGCGGGCCGCGCCGCCGTGCCCCGAGCGCCCGGTGGACCTCGTCGACGGTCCCGACGACGACGCCGGGCACGCCCATCGCGACCGCCACCGCGGCGAAGTCCGTCGCCGCGTACCTGACGGCCGGCCCACCCCCCTGCCCGGCGCCCTGCTTGAGCGCGATGAGGGTGAGCGCCGCGTCGTTGAACACGACCACAGTGACGTCCAGCGCCAGCCGGGCGAGCGTCTCGATCTCCGCCATGGCCATGCCGAGCCCGCCGTCGCCGGTCAGGCAGGCGACCCGGCGTCCCGGGCGGGCGAGGGCGGCCCCGATCGCCGCGGGCAGGGCGAACCCCATGGTGGCCAGGCCGTTGGAGATCAGCACGGGGTCGGGCCCGTCGGTGGACCACAGCGGCATGGTGACGAGCATGTGCGCGCCGGCGTCGACGGTGAGCGCGACGTCACCGAGCGCCGCGCGGGCCGCCCGCACCACGTCGAGCGGGGTGAGCGCGCCCGCCGTGGCCGGAGGGTGGGCGCCGATGCGGTCGACGGCGGCGTCGTGCGCGCGGCGACCCGCCCCGGGCGGCCAGTCCGGTGCCGCCCCCGCCAGCAGGGCGGGCAGCAGTGCGGCGTAGGGACCGACGAGCAGCGCCGGGTCGCCGAAGTAGGCGGTCTCGACCGGGTGGGAGTGCACGAGGACGACCGCGGCGCCGGACGGCCACGGTCCCGGCACCGCCTCGACCGCGTCCAGCCCGATCCCGACGACCAGGTCCGCGCCCGCGAGCAGCGGGCGTTCGACGGCGGCGCCGGTGAAGAGCCCGGCGAAGGTGGGCCAGGACTCCGGCACCACGCCCTTGGCCGCGTAGGTGACCAGCACCGGGCAGTCGATCCCCGCCAGTGCCTCCCGGACCGCGGCCACGTCGGCGAGCGCGTCGATCCCCACGACGACCACCGGACGCCGCGCCGACGCCACCAGCGTGCGCGCGCCCGCCAGGTGCCGCGGGTCGACGGCGCACGGGGGCGCCGGCGTCGGTGGCGCGTCGCCTGCGGCCGTCGGGTCGAACGCCAGGTGCACCGCGCCGGGCGGGGACTGCAGGGTCAGCCGGGCGGCCGCCGTCGCGACCGCCACCGGTTCGACGTGGCCCAGGGTGCCGCTCCACTTCGCCAGGGGCGACGCGGCGGCGACCTGGTCCAGCCGCTGGTGCGCGGTGCGGCCCGCCGTGGACGCCGGGACGGTGTCGCTGACCAGGAGCAGGGGGGCGCGGTCGAGTGTCGCGTGGGCGAGGCCGTTGGCCGCGCTGGTCAGGCCGGGCCCGCGGGTCACGAGCGCGGTGCCGGGCGTCCCGGTCAGCCGGCCGTGGGTGGACGCGGCGATGCAGGCGGCCGTCTCGCCGTGGGTGAGGACGAAGTCGATCCCGCGGTCGGCCGCCGCGCCGATCACGTCGAGGTTGGGCCCGCCGCCGGGGACCCCGAAGATCCGCCGGACGCCGGCGGCGAGCAGCCCGTCGGCGAGCGCGTCGGCCAGTCCGCGGGTGGTGGTCGGATCCACGGTCGTCCCTCTCAGGTGTCGACACTTGAGCGAACGGTGTCACGGTAGCCCCGGAGAATGCTCTGTTCACAGCCTGGACACGCCCCGGATCTCGCCCTAGCTTTCGTCGAAGTGTCAGCAGTGGATGCGCGTCGATCCGAGGGAGCCCACGATGGCGATCACAGTGGCGAAGTTCCGGGACGTCTCCGAGGGCACCCAGCCGGGGCAGTTCGAGATCGGTGACCATGCCTCGGTGTCGAGCCTCGCCGACCTCGACCCGATCTACCGGCAGCTCCTCGACGAGCCGGTCACGGCGGTCGTGTCGGTCACCGGCAGCACCGGGCGGTCGAACCTGACGCCGGTGTGGTTCGACTACGAGGGCGACACCGTGCTGCTCAACCTGGCCACGCACCGCAAGAAGGTCGACTGGCTGCGCGCGGCCCCGCAGGCCACCTTCCTGCTGATGAACCCGGCCAACGCCTACCACTGGATCAGCATCAAGGCGACGGTCACCCGGGAGGTCTCCGAGGACGACCCGGAGGAGGGGCCGCGCGTCACGGCCCAGCTCGACCGGATCTGGACCAAGTACACCGGGGACCCCGGTGCCTACGCCCTGCGCGACCCGGGCCGCGAGGAGCGCCGCGTGCTCTTCGAGCTCGCCGTCGACTCGATCGCCACCTTCGGTCGTCCCTGAGCGGGATGGAGACGACGGGACCGACCGCGACGGGCCCGACCGCGACGGGGATGCCCTCCGTCGCGGTCGTCGGCGGTTCGCTGGGCGGGCTCACCGCCGCGCTGCTGCTGCGCGACCTCGGCTGCGACGTCACGGTGCACGAGCGGTCCCGGGAGACGCTGCAGGCCCGCGGCGCGGGGATCGCGGTGCTGCCGGAGACGCTCCGCTACCCGGTGGAGCGGCTCGGTGTCCCGGTCGGGCGGATCAGCTCCAGCACCGACTGGATCCGCTTCCTCGAGCGCGACGGCTCGGTCCGGCACGCCCAGCGGCACCGGTACCGCTTCTCGTCCTGGAACACGGTCTACCGCACCCTGCTCGACGCGTTCGGCGCCGACCGGTACCGGCTGGGCCGGGACATGACGTCGTTCGCCCCGGACCCCGCAGGCGGGGTGCGGGTGCGCTTCGCCGACGGCGAGGACGTGCGGACCGACCTGCTGGTCTGCGCGGACGGGATCGGCTCGGTCGCGCGGTCCCTGCTGCTCCCCGAGGTCGGGGCGCGCTACGCCGGCTACGTCGCGTGGCGGGGGACGGTGCCCGAGCGCGAACTGGACGGGCCGGCGTTCGACGCGCTGCACGACGCGCTGACCTACCAGGTCCTGCCCGGCAGCCACGTGCTGGTCTACCCGATACCCGGGCCCGACGGGGCGGTCGCCGTGGGCGAGCGGCTGATCAACATGGTCTGGTACCGCAACGTGGCGGAGCCCGACCTGGCCGCCTTCCTCACCGACCGCGACGGGCAGCCGCGACCGGTGTCGCTGCCGCCGGGCTCGGTGCGCGACGAGCTGGTGGAGGAGCTGCGGTGCTCCGCGGCGGCGCAGCTCGCGCCCCCCGTGGCCGAGGTCGTCGCCCGCATCGGGCAGCCGTTCGTCCAGGCCGTGTTCGACATCGGGGTGCCGCGCATGGTGTTCGGCCGGGCCTGCCTGCTGGGCGACGCCGCGTTCGCCGTCCGCCCGCACACCGCGGCCGGGACGGCGAAGGCGGCCGAGGACGGCTGGGTCCTCGCCGCCGAGCTCGAGGCGGCGGGCGGCGACGTGCCGGAGGCCCTCGCCGCGTGGGAGACCGCCCAGCTCGCACTCGGCTCGCGACTGCTCGAGCGCAACCGGGAGATCGGCGACAGCTCCCAGTTCACCGGCACGTTCCGGCCGGGCGATCCCCGGTTGATCTTCGGCCTGCACGGGCCCGGACGGTGACGCGGTCGGGGACGTCCGGGATGATCTTCCCGGTGCGCCAGGAACCGGTCACCCACCAGCTGGTCGTCCCCGGGGGCCGGGACGCGACCGACGTCGTCCACGCCGATCTGCGGAGGCGCATCCTCTCCGGGGACATCGCGCCGGGGTCGGGCCTGTCCCAGGCGCGGATCGCGAAGGAGCGCCTGGTCAGCAGGGGGCCCGTCCGCGAGGCCTTCCGGCTGCTGCAGCGCGAGGGACTGATCGAGGTGGAGGTCAACCAGCGGGCCAGGGTGACCGACCTGTCCGTGGAGGAGGTCGAGCACCTCTACGCGCTGCGGGTGTCCAACGAGACGCTGGCCCTCGGGCTGAGCGTGCCGCGCTTCAGCCCCTCCGACCTCGACGAGCTCGACCGGCTCGTCGACGCGGTCGCCGCGGCGGAGGGTCGGGGGTTCGACCGGTGGGAGGCCCTGCACCACCGCTTCCACATGCGGTTGGTCTCCCACGCAGGGCAGCGGATGCTGAGCTCGACGGTCCTGTGGGCCGAGCACACCGGCCGCTACCGCAAGGTCTACGTCGGCCGGGACGGCAGCGGCTGGACGCTCGGGGCCCGCGAGCACGCCGAGCTCGCCCGGCTGTGCCGCGCACGGGACGCGCCCGCGGCCGCCACGCTGCTCGCCCGGCACCTCTCGCGCGCCGGGCTCGCCCTGATCGCCTCGATGGACCCCGCCCACGAACCGGCCCTGCTCCGGGCCGCCATCCGCCAGGCGCTCGCCGCCGCCGAGGGAGGAACCCCACCGTGACGCGACCCGACACCCCGGCCGGCCCCGTCCCCGCCCCCGTCGCCGTCGCGGACCGCATGGCGGCCGCGGCCCGGGTCTGGTTGGACGGGCTCGACCCCGACCAGCGGGCGGTCGCGCACTGGCCCGCCCCCGGCACGGACCCGGAGTCCGACGCGGAGCGCCTGCGCTGGTACTACACCCCGACCGACCACGGCGGCGTGCCCGTCGGTGCCCAGCGCCCCGCCCAGCAGAGCCGGGCCATGCAGCTCGTCGCCGCCGGGACGTCGACGGCGGGGTACGTCACCGTGGCCACGATCATGGGGTTGGAGAACGTCCTCGACCACGTCGAGGACTTCGCCGTCGACTGGGGCCGGGAGCGGGGTCGCGACCCCGGCCTCTACCACCTCCGGGTCTTCGGGGAGCCGGGCCCGGCGGGGGTGTGGGGCTGGCGCTTCGGCGGCCACCACGTCTCGCTCAACGTGCTCGTCGTCGACGGGGCCGTCCGCTCCACCACGCCGTGCTTCCTGGGTGCCGATCCCGCGACGTCGCCGCTGCTGGGCGGCGGCCTGCTGCGGCCGCTGGGCCGGGTGGAGGACCTCGCGCGGGAGCTGGTGCGGTCGCTGTCGCCCGAGGCCGCGGCCCGCGCGGTGCTGCTCGACCGGGCCCCGAGCGACATCGTCGGCGGCAACCGGGCGCGCATCTCCGACGGGGACGAGATGGTCCTGCTGCCCGACATCTGGCGCGGGCACTTCACCGAGCGACGCCTGCGGGACCGGGTCACCGCCATGAGCCGGACGGCGGAGGAGGCCTCGGGCCTCGGCGCCGACGACCACCGCCTGCTCGCGCTCACCACGGAGCCGAAGGGCCTCCCGGCCACCGCACTCGACGCCGGCCAGCGCGAGATCCTGAGCAGCCTGCTCGCCGCGTACCGCGGGCGGGTGCCCGACGGCCTGGCCCCGCCGCTCGACGAGGACGCGGTGCACTTCGCCTGGGCCGGGCCGACCGAGCCCGGCGCGCCCCACTACTACCGCCTCCAGGCTCCACGGCTGCTGCTGGAGTGGGACGACACCGCGCGCGGCGCCGACCACGCGCACTCCGTCTGGCGCGATCCGGAGACCGACTTCGGGCTCGACGCGCTCACCGCGCACCGCGCTGCGCACCACGGCTGAACGTCGGCGTCGTGGATGAGGGCGTTCGGCCTCTTGCGGGGGCGTCACCGCGGCGTCACCGTGCTGGGGTGGGCACTCCGGAGGCGCCGTCGACGCTGCGTTCGTGGATGAGCGCGGTGGGCGAGATCTCCCGGGCGGTCAACGCGGCCGAGCCGCTCGACGGGGTGCTGGCCCGCGTCGCGGAGCAGGCCTGCGTCCTGATCGGGTTCGACCAGTGCGCCGTGATGCTCGCGGAACCCGACGGGACGCACCTGCGGGTGGCGGGCTCGTCGGGGCTGTCGCGCGACTACGTCGCCCTCGTGAGCGATACCGGCTCGCTGCTCATCCACCCGGCGGGCCCGCAGCTCGACTCGCCCGCCGCCGAGGCTTTCCGGGCCGGGCGCACCGTGACCGTCTCCGACGTCGGCAGCGCCCCCCGGTACGGGCGGCTGACCCACCTGGCGCCGAAGCAGGGGTACCGGTCCCTGATCGCGGCCCCGCTGCACGCCCCCGGGGCGGGGACCCTCGGCGTCGTCGTCGCCTACTCGACGGCCGCCCGCGGGTTCGGCGCCGCGGAGGTGGAGCTCGTGGAGCTGCTTGCCGACCAGGCGGCACTGGCGTGCGAGGCGGCCCGGCTGCGCACCGGCCAGCAGGACGTGATCGTCGCGCTGTCGCGGACGAACGCCGAGCTGGAGCGCAGCCGCGCCGTCACCGAGTGGGCGGAACAGCAGCACCGTGCGCTCATGCGGCTGGTGCTCGACGAGGTCGGGCTGGCCGGTCTGGTCACCGCGCTGGCCGACGCGCTCGGCGCGTCCGTGACGGTCGAGGACCGCCACGGCAGGGTGCTGGCCAGGGCGCCCGTCTCCGGCTACCGCCCGCCACCGGACGCCGCCGCGCGCCGGCGCCGGCCGGTGCGGGGAGCGCTGGACGCGCTCGACCGCCGCAACGAGGTGGTGGAGGTGGGCGTCGACCGCTCGGGCCGTCCGGGTGCGTCGGCCGTCGGGCACCCCGTCGGTCGCGCCCACGGCGTCTGGGTGGCGCCGGTCGTGGTGGGACGTGAGCTTGCGGCGCGCCTGTGGGTCACGAACCCGCGCGCGTCGCCCGCGCCGGTCGAACGCCGGGTGATCGAGCGGTTCGCGCTGGTGGTGGCGCTGGAGGTGCTCAAGCAGCAGAACCTGGTGGACGTCGAGGAACGGTTGTCCGGCGACCTGGTCGGCGACCTGCTGCACCCGGGAGGGCCGCAGCACCCGCAGGGCGTGCTGGACCGGGCCGCCGCACTGGGACACGACCTCGCGCGGCCGCACGTCGTCGTGGTGCTGGCGCTCGACCCACCCGGGCCGGCGTCGCGGGTGACCGAGATCGTGCGGGCGGCGGCACGGCAGACGGCACCGCCGCTGATCGGGTACCACGAGGACGTCCACGTCCTGCTGTTCCCGGACGGCCCCGGCCTCGACGACGTGCTGCGCGGCGCACTGGCCCAGATCGAGCTCGTCCTGCCGGAGCGCACGGCGACCGTCGCGATCGGCCCGATCGCCGACGGGCCCGCCGACCACGGGCCCGCCTACCGGGTGGCCCGAGGCGCGGTCCGGCTGCGCCGCTCGGCGCGGCCCGGGGGAGTGGTCGACGTCCGCGACCTGGGCCTCGCGGCGTTCCTGCTGGAGGAGGGCGCCCCGGACACCCTGCGCCGGTTCGCCCGGAACCTGCTGCGCCCGGTCGTGGCCCACGACGACCTGCGCGGCGGTGATCTGCTCCCCACGCTGCGGGCGTGGCTCTCCGCGGGCTGCTCGACGTCGGCCACCGCGCGGGAGCTCGTGGTGCACCCCAACACGGTGGGCTACCGGATCGCGAGCATCGAGAAGCTCACCGGACGCAGCCTGCGGCGCAGCGACACGCGGCTGGACCTGCAGCTCGCCCTGACCGTGCGCGACATCGTGCAGGCCGGGGAGCCGTAGCCCCGGCCCCTCTGTGGGCCTGCCCAGCACATCCCCGGTTCTTCTGGGGGGCCACACATGGCCCCGCCGGTGTGGCACTCATCACGATCGGTGGCGCGCCGGTGGCCGGCCCTCCGACCGCCGCGCGGACGACGAGGAGGTCGCCGTGAAACCGCCCCCGTTCCACTACGCCGCGCCGACGAGCGTGGCGGAGGCCGTCGCGCTGCTGGGCGAGCACGCTGACGACGACGCCCGGGCTCTCGCCGGCGGGCAGAGTCTCGTGCCGCTGATGAACTTCCGGCTGGCCCAGCCCGGCTACCTGATCGACCTGCGGCGCATCGAGGAGCTGACCCGGATCCGCACCGACGGCGACGTGCTGTCGATCGGGGCGATGGTCCGGCTGTCCCGCGCCGAGCACTCACCGGAGGTCGCGCTCGGCGCACCGCTGCTGGCCGAGGCACTCGGTTACGTCGCGCACCCGCCGATCCGCAACAGCGGCACCGTGGGCGGCAGCATCGCGCACGCCGACCCCGCGGCCGAGCTCCCGGCGGTCGCGCTGGCGCTGGACGCCGAGCTCGTCGTCGTCGGCCCGCAGGGCGCGCGCACGATCGCCGCCGCCGACTTCTTCGTCGGGCCCTTCACCACGGCGATCGGGGCGGGCGAGATCCTCACCGAGGTCCGGTTCCCGCGCCGTGACGGTGGGCAGGCCTTCGTGGAGTTCGCGCGCACCCACGGCAACTTCGCGCTGGTGGGGGTCGCGTCGGTGATCGAGACCGACGGCGACGCCGTCACCCGGGCGGCGATCGCCCTGAGCGGGGTCGCCCCGGTGCCGGTGCGCGCCGCGGCGGCCGAGCGGGCCCTGACCGGCACCGTGCCGGATGACGCGTCGATCCGGGCGGCCGTGGACGCCGCCGTCGCCGGGCTCTCCCCGTCGGGGGACGCGCACGGCAGCACCGAGACCCGTACCGACATCGCCCGCAGCTACCTGCGCCGCGGCATCGAGCTGGCGCTGACCCGCGCCCAGGACCGGAGGTGAGCGACATGGAACGCCACGACGTCACGCTGACCGTGAACGGCCGGACGTCCACCGTGTCGGTGGAGCCCCGCAAGCTGCTCGTCGACGTGCTGCGCGAGGACCTCGGGCTCGTCGGCACCCACATCGGGTGCGAGCACGGCGTCTGCGGCACCTGCACCGTGCTCCGCGACGGCGAGAGCATCCGCTCCTGCACGACGTTCGCGGTGCAGGTGGACGGCGCGGAGCTGCGCACGGTGGAGGGCCTCGCCTCGGGATCCGAGCTGCATCCGCTGCAGGACGAGTTCTGGGACAAGCAGGGACTGCAGTGCGGCTTCTGCACGCCCGGGATGCTCATGCGGGCGTGCGAGATCGTCGAGCAGAAGCCGGACGTGACGCGCGAGGAGGTGCGCGAGGGCATCGCGAGCAACCTCTGCCGGTGCACCGGCTACCAGTTCATCACCGACGCCGTGTGCGCCGCCGCCGCGCGGATGAAGGCCGGCTCGACCGAGACGACCGGAGCACAGGCATGACGACCGTGGACCGCCCGGACGCCCCGCCCGTCCGCACGCACAAGCCCGACCGCACCTGGGTCGGCAAGTCGATCCGCCGCGTCGAGGACCCGAAGTTCCTGCGCGGGCGCGGCGGCTACATCGGGGACATGACCGTCACCGGCATGCTCTACGCCGCCGTCCTGCGCAGCCCGCACCCGCACGCCCGGATCACGGGGATCGACACCACCGAGGCGTCGGCCGCGCCCGGCGTGCACGCGGTGATCACCGGTGCGCGGGCGGCCGAGCTGTGCGACCCGCTGCCCGACTTCGGCCCGAACCCCGCGGCCCACACGTGGCGCTGCCTGGCCGTGGACAAGGTCCGCTACGTCGGTGAGGGGGTCGCCGTCGTGGTCGCCGAGAGCCGCTACCTCGCCGAGGACGCGCTCGCCCTGATCGACGTCGAGTACGAGCCCCTGCCGGCCGTCGTCGACCCGGAACGGGCGCTCGCCGACGGTGCCCCGCTCGTCCACGACGACCTGGGCTCCAACTGCGCCTACGAGCGCACCTTCGACTTCGGCGACGTCGAGCGCGACTTCGCCGAGGCCGACGTGATCGTCACCGACCGGCTGCGCTGGCACCGCTCGGGGGGCCAGCCCCTGGAGACGGTCGGCGCGATCGCCGACTTCGACCACGCCACCGGCGCGCTGACCGTGCACACCAACTCGCTGAGCTTCACCAGCTACCTGTTCATGGTGGCCGGCACGATGAAGATCCCGGCCAACAAGCTCGACGTCCGGCCCCTGCCGGCCGGCGGCAGCTTCGGCTCGAAGCTGTTCGCCACCAAGCCCGCGGTGATCGCCGGGATGTGCTCGCGCGAGGTCGGGCGGCCCGTGCAGTACCTCGAGGACCGCGTCGACAACATGTCCAACTGCGACCACCACGGCTCCGACCGCGTCTACGAGGTGCGCCTCGCGATGATGCGGGACGGCACGATCCGCGGCATCGACATCGACACCGTCGAGGACTACGGCGCCTACATCCAGTTCGGCGTCGGACACCACGGCAACGCCCTCGCCCAGGTCGTGGGCCCCTACGCGATGACGAGCGTGCGCTACCGGGTCCGCGCGGCCCTGACGAACAAGAACCAGCAGGGCGCCTACCGGGGCTTCGGCTCCGAGGTCAACAACTGGATGCTCGAGCAGATGGTGGACAAGGCGGCCCGCGAGCTCGCCCTCGACCCCGTCGAGCTGCGGCGGCGCAACTTCATCCGCGAGTTCCCGCACTTCATCCCCACCGGCAACGTCTACGACTCCGGCGACTACGACGCCGTGCTGGACAAGGCGCTGGAGCTCTCGGAGTACCGCCACTGGCGCGACGTGCAGGCGAAGGCCCGCGAGGAGGGCCGCTGCATCGGCATCGGGCTGATCACCGCGCAGGAGCGGTCGGTGTTCTCGGCGACGGAGTTCTGGTTCTGGTTCGACGAGCCCGGCGCCCCGGTCACGTCGATGCCGGAGAGCGTGACGCTCAAGGTCGACGCCACCGGCGGCATCACCGCGACGCTGTACTCCTGCGCCTTCTGGGGCAACTCCCCGGAGACGATGGTGGCGCAGCTCGTGGCGGAGGAGTTCGACTGCGACCCGCACGACGTCTCGATCGTCTACCAGGGCAGCAAGAACGGCCTGCCCGCGACGGGTCCCGGCGGCTCGCGCACCACGGTGATGCTCGCCGGCGCGGTCGAGGGCGCCACGGCCAAGATCAAGGCGAAGGCGCTGCGCGCGGCCGCGCACCTGCTGGAGGCGAACCCCGACGACATGGAGTGGGTCGACGGCGGCTACCAGGTCAGAGGGGTGCCCGAGCAGCGCAAGAGCCTCGCCGACATCGCGGTGATGCTGCACCTGTTCAAGCACAGCTTCCCCGAGGACATGGAGAGCGGGCTCGAGGACTCCAAGGTCTTCGACCACCCGTACACCACGATGCCCTCGGCCGACCGCACCGACCTCGGCGTCTTCTACCCGTTCATGGGCCACGCCTGCCACGTGCCGGTGGTGGAGGTGGACCTGGAGACCGGGAGCGTGAGCTTCCTGGCCTACGCCGCCGTCCACGACTGCGGCACGCTGGTGAACCCGCGCTCGCTGGCCGGGCACATCGTCGGCGGCACCGCGCAGGGCATCGGCACGGCGCTCTACGAGGAGTTCGTCTACGACGACGACGGACAGCTGCTCACGTCCAGCTTCCTCGACTACCTCGTCCCGTCGGCGATGGAGGTGCCGGAGCTGAGGATCGGCCACCACGAGACGCCGTCGCCGTACACGCTGCACGGCATCAAGGGCGGAGGTGAGGGCGGCCGGATGATGGCGCCCGCGGCGATCAACGTGGCGGTCAACGACGCGCTGGCGCACCTCGGGGTGCGGGTGACCGAGCTCCCGATCACCCCGGACCGCCTGCGGGCCGCGATCCGCGCGGCCGGGGGCTGACGGTGGTCGCGACCCCGCCCCGTCGCAGGAAGGCCACCATGCCGCAACGGCGTGGCGTGAAGGTGGCCTTCCTGCAACCGGGTGGGGCGGCGTGAGCACGCGGGTCGCCGTCGTCACCGGCGCGAACCGCGGCATCGGGCGGGCCATCGCCGTCGCCCTCGGTGCCGCGGGGTTCGCCGTCGCCGCCACCGCGCGGGACGCCGCGACGCTGCGGGAGACCGTCGCCGAGGTGGAGGCCGGCGGGGGCACCGCGCTCGCGCTGGCCTGCGACGTCCGCGACGAGGCGTCGGTGACGGCGATGGCGGCCGCGGCGTCCGACCTCGGGCCGGTGCACACCGTCGTCGCCAACGCCGGGATCGCCGGGCCGACGGCACCGCTGCACAAGATCGAGCTCGCCGACTGGCGGGACTGCCTGGCCACCGACCTCGACGGCGTGTTCCTCACCTTCCGCGCGTTCGTCCCGGCGCTCGTCGCCGCGGGGGAGGGCAGCCTCGTCGCCGTCTCGTCGATGACGGGCAAGCGCCCGCTGCACGGCCGCACGCCCTACGCGGCCGCGAAGATGGGCGTGATCGGGCTGGTCCGGACGCTCGCGGTGGAGCTGGGGCCGCACGGGATCCGCGTCAACGCGGTCTGCCCCGGTGCGGTCGCCGGCCCCCGCATCGACGACGTGATCGCCCGCCAGGCGGCCGCGCGGGGCATCAGCGAGGCCGAGGCGCTCGCCGCGTTCACCGGGGCGTCGCCGCTGGGCCGGCTCGTCGAGGCGGGGGAGGTGGCCGCGGCGTGCGCGTACCTCGCCTCCGACGCGGCGGCCTCCATCACCGGTGAAGACATGAACGTGACCGCAGGCGTCGTGATGTTCTAGGAGTGGACATGCAGCTGATCGATCTCTCGCAGGACATCTACGAGGGCATGAAGGTCTACCCGGGCCACCTCAAGACGGTGCAGTTCGACCACGCCACGCACGAGGAGACCGCCCCGCGCTTCGACGGCGGGTTCTCGTTCCAGACCACCGGGTTCATGCTCAACGACAACGGGCCGACCCACGTCGACTCCTTCTCCCACCTCGACCCGGACCCGTCCGCCGAGACGATCGAGAAGATGTCGCTGGACCTGTTCTACGGCACCGCCGTGTGCCTGGACGTCACGGGGTTCCCGCCCCGGACCGACATCACCGCCGACGACCTCGACCGGGTCGTGGGCGACTCGCCGGTGGACGTCGAGCGCGGGGACATCGTGCTGTTCCACACGGCCACCTGGAACCGGTACAACGGGGACAAGCGGTACCTCAGCGAGTTCCCCGGGCTCGGCGGGTCGGCCAGCGAGTGGATCGTGGAGCGGGGGATCAAGACGTTCGGCGTCGACAGCCCGACGCCCGACAACCCCGCGAGCACCAGCTACCCGTGCCACATGATGTGCCGCCGTGAGCACATCACCCACTACGAGAACCTGGCCAACCTCGACCGGGTCGTGAACACCCGGTTCACCTTCGTCGGGTTCCCCCTCAAGCTGCAGGGTGCCCACGGCGGGCCGACCCGGGCCGTTGCGCTGGTGGGGTGAGGCGCCCGGTCGCCGCCCGGGGGTCGCGCCCCGGGCACGGAGGAACGCGCCGCGGTGCCGAGGTGCCGCGCCGGGGTCGCCGACCCGGCGTGCGGACCTGCGGAGAGGTGGAGGTGTCCCGGTGCTGAACGGGGTGGTCGCGGTCGTGTGCATGGTGCTGCTCGGCTATGCGGGCGTGGTCATGCTCTACGTGTCGAGGCACGACGGGCTGCCTCCGCCGTTCCCCCGGCGCCTCCGCAGGTTCGACCGCACGGGCGACGGCGACCAGCCCGACGACGCCGTCCGGGATCGCCGCGATCCGTGACCGGGAGCCGCCGCGTGACCGGGCCGCCGGCGCACCCGCGCCGTCGCGGTGATCACCGGGGTCCGTCGGGGTCGGCCAGGGAGCGGCCGAAGGTGCGCAGGCGGTGCAGGGCGAGGTCGTCGACGTCGCGGGAGCCCGACCGCAGCGCCTGCTTGATCGCCTGGTGGGTCCGGGCCTGCAGGCCGCAGCGCCGGCAGACCTCGAGGTGCTCGGCGACCCGGGCGGCGGTCACGTCGTCGGCCTCGCCGTCGAGGTAGCGCTGTGATCGGGGAAGCGATCGGCGGCCGTGGGCTGCGGGCGCGGGACCTGACGCGCTCGCCCCGGTGGCCCGGTACCTCGGACTCACCGGGCTGGTGCTGTCGGACCCCGACCACCGGCTCCGCCTGCGCCGGGCCCCGATCCGGCGGGTCTACTCGCCCGGCACGATCGCGCGCTACGCGATGCTCAGGGCCGGGGGCGCGACGCTGCACAAGCCGGTCGAGGACACCCGGCAGATGGGCGGTGACGCGCTGGTCGTGGAGGGCCGGGTCGTGCGGCTCTGGCGCCCGGCGACGCCCGACGACCGGGCGTCGCCGTCCCGCATCGCCGCCGTGGCCGGGGAGCAGGGCCGGGCCGGGCGCTGATCTGCCGAGCCGGCCCGGCCCTCCTAGGCCCCGGAGGTCTTCGCCGCCCCGTCGCCGCTGGCGCCCTCCTCGACCTCGCGCGCCGCTCCGTGCAGGTCGGGGTTGGCCGGACCGGCGCCGGACCCCGGGCCCGCGTCGTCGGCCGTGCCGCCGTCCGCGGGGTAGTGCGGCTCCTGGTCGGTCTCCTCGCCGTACTGCGGTTCCTGGCCGGGCTGGTTCTCGCTCACGTGGGACTCCTTCAGCGTGGTGATCAGGGAGCTGGTGCCGGAGCCGGACGGCCGTCCACGCGGACGGCCCGCCCCGACCGGTCAGGGGTCCGGACACCGCCACGCTGCTGGACGGAGTCGGACCCACGGGCGCTACTGCGGGTCGTCGGTGGTGGTCGGGTCGGTGGAGAGCAGCTCCGCGTCGGTGCCGACCTCGTCGGCGGACGTCTCGGGGTCGGTGGTCTTGTCCACCGTGTTCTGCTCGGTGAGGAACTCGTCGCTGTCGGGATCAGGGGCCTCGTTCACATCTGCGGTCATGTCCGCTGGCTTCCTCGTGACGCGGCTCACCAATCCTCGGATCTCAGAATGAGACCGCCCGCCGTGACCGGATCCCCGCGGCGCTACCGGGCGGGCCGGGTCGGGCGGCGGGCGTCGGCCAGGACGTCCGCCCCGCCGCCGAGCACGTCGGCGGCGACCTCCCGCACCTTGCGACGGTCGTGCCGGGCCGCCCGGCGCAGCAGGTCGAACGCCGCCACGGCGTCGACGCCCCGGTCCGCCATCAGGTAGCCGATGGCGCGCTCCACCACGATCCGGTGCTCCAGGGCGTACCGGAGCTGGGCGGCCAGCGAGTCGCTGCGGCGGGCGGCGACCAGGGTGCCGAGCAGGGAGCCCAGCAGCCGGGCGTAGGCCGACAGGGCGTCGACCTCGTCGTCGGGCCAGTCGTGCGGGCGGTCCCGGTAGACGTTGAGGGTGGCCACCGGCGCACCGGCGACGCGCACCGGGACGCCGAGCACCGCGCGCACACCCAGCGGGCCGACGATCGCGCCGACGGCCCGGTAGCGCTCGTCGGTGGTCAGGTCCGGGCTCCGGACGGTCGCGTCGAGGACGAGGCTGTCCAGGCACGGGCCCTCGCCCAGCTCCTCCTGCACGCGCTCCAGCGCCCGGATGGCTCCGTCGGAGGCGGCGACGTAGCGCAGGGCGTCGTCGGAGTCGACGAACATGAGCCCGACGCCGGACAGGGCGAACAGGCTGTCGGCGGCGCCGACCACGAGCTCGACCAACGCGACCGGGTCGGCCGGTCCGGACCCGTCGCGGTCGTGCGCGACGCGTTCGAGCCGCTGGATGCTCGCGCTCAGGGCGGCCGGGTCGATCGCCACGCTCGTGCCTCCCCTGCCGTCCTGGTCCGGGCTGTCGTGGTCCGGGGGTGCCGTGGTGGTCACCGTAGCGGGGGGCGGCGCGATGTGAAGGGACCGGGCAGCAGCTCGAGGCCGTGCGGGTCGGCCGGATCCGCCAGCGGGTGGGGGCGGTGCGGCACGTCCAGCACGCCGACCAGTCGCCGCACCGCCCGCGGGAAGCGGGCCAGGAACAGCCGCCCGCCGCGCCGCGTGACGGGGCGGGCGGTCGCGGACAGCTCCAGCATGGTCCGGGCCCCGCAGAACCGGACACCGGCGAGGTCGAGCACGAGCGCACCGATCCCGGGGATCCGGGCGACGGCCCCGTCCAGCGCGGCGCGCAGGGCCGCCGCGGTGGCGATGTCGAGCTCTCCGTCGAGTTCCAGGACCCCGACCGTGTCGATCAGCCGCAAGTCCGCGTGCAGCCCGCGTCGACCCAACTCCGCCCCCTGTCGCGGCTCGTGGAAGGAGCCGCCCGCGGGGTCAGGGGGAGCGACCGTGACTGTGTCGCGAGGACGTTATCAGGGCACCCGGCCCGGAGCGCGGACAGCGGCCGGGGTGCGCGGGGGAGCGCTCAGACCGTGGCCACCGTGCCACCGTCCACGGCGATGTCGGCCCCGGTGACGGACGCCGCGGCGTCGGAGACGAGGAAGCCGATCACCTCGGCGATCTCGGAGGGGGGCGCGAAGCGGCCCTGGGGGACGCCGCCGAGCGAGTCCATGAGGACCCGGAACCCGTCCTCGGCGGACATGCCGCGGGACTCGGCGATGCGCCGCGCGAGCTCGTCGGCGGCGGGGCTGTGGATCCCGCCCGGGGAGACGGTGTTGACGCGGATGCCGTGCGCGGCGAGCTCGTTGGCCAGCCCCTTGCTGTAGGTGCGCAGGGCGGCCTTGGCCGCCGCGTAGGCCAGGGTGCCGTCCCACAGGGGCATGCGGCTCTGGATGGACCCGACGTGCACCACCGCCCCGCCACGGCCCTGCTTCAGCAGCGGGGTCAGCGCGCGGTCGATGCGGACGGCGCCCAGCAGGTTGAGGGCCAGTTCGGCGTCCCAGTCGGCGTCGGTGAGCGCGGCGTGGCCGCCACCGGGGGACCGGGACCCGCCCGCCACGTGCACGACGACGTCCAGCCCCTCGGCGGGGTCGAGGGCCGCGGCGACGGCGGCCGCGGCGTCCGGGCGGGTGAGGTCGGCCGTGACGACCCGATCGGCGCAGGTGGCGGCCGGGGCGGTCCGCCCGACGGCGAGGACGCGGGCGCCGGCGGCGGCCAGGCGCCGCACGACCGCCTCCCCGAGACCCCGGGTGCCGCCGACGACGACCGCACGGCGGCCGGTGAGGGAGAGGGTGGCCGGGTAGGACGGCGTGGAGGTGCTCATGACCCGACCGTGGGGCTTCCCCCGAGGGGAAGGTCAAGAGGCGGGCCGATCCACCTCCGGGCCGGCGGTCAGGCGACGCTGCGGTCCCGGCGCGGGTCGGACGGCTGGAGCAGGGCGTCGACCAGCGGGCCGGGGGCCGTCACCATCGCCTCGTGCCCGGTGGCCACCTCCAGCACCGGCCAGCCCGCGGCCCGCGCCCGGTCGGCGTGCGGACGGAACACCCGCATCCAGTCGGTGCACTCCACGAACGTCGCCGGCACCGCCTCGTGCGCCCCGGTGAGGGCGAGCGGCTCGGTGTAGGTCAACCAGGGGTGCGGGGTGAGGCGCGGGGTCAGCCAGGCGAGGTCGGCCTCCTCGGTGACGCCGAGCACCTGCAGCGAGCGGACGGGGATGAGCCAGCCGTGCCCCGGACCCGACACCGCCTCCCGGTAGTGCCCGGCCACGGTGGGCGGCAGCAGGTCGATCCCCGCCTCGCCGTGGCGGCCGACGAAGGCGTCGAGGTACACGCGCCGGGCGATCCGCTCCGGGCAGCGGTCGGCCACCGAGGTGACGACGAGACCGGCGTAGCTGTGCCCGACCAGCACCACGTCGTGCAGGTCCTCCGCCTCGAGCAGGGCGACGACGTCGTGGGTGTGGGTGCCCAGGCCGACGCCGGGGTGCAGCAGGTGGGACCGGTCGCTGACCCCGGTCAGGGTGGGGGTGAGCACGTCGTGCCCCGCGGCGCGCAGGCGCGGGGCCACGCGGCCCCACACCCAGCCGCCGTGCCAGGCGCCGTGCAGGAGGACGAAGGTGGTCATGTCACTGCTCCTGCGGGTGGGTGGCGACCGCCTCCACCGTGATGTCCATCCACGGGAACATCGGCAGCGAGGCGAGCACGTCGTGCAGCTCGGTGGCGTCGGCGACCTCGTAGAGGCCGATGGTGGCGTTGCGCCCGGGCACCCGCCACAGCCGCTTGAGGATGCCGGCGGCGCGCAGCTCGTCGGCCCGGGCGCGCTCGCCCTTCTTGAGCCGGGCCCGTTCCTCGTCGGCGGTGTCGGGGGGGAGCGTGTTCTGCGCCCGTACCAGGAACTCCATGGTCGGTCCCCTCACCGGAGCGTCTCGGGTGCGATCCCGTGGGGTGCGCCCACGTGGGTCGTGCGGATGCGGTCGGTCACAGCCGTCCTCCTGGGGCGGTCGGATCGGGGCGTCACCACTGCTGGTGCAGGTTCGCGTCGAGCTGCTGGAGCGCGCTGACGACGCTCATCAGGTGGGCGCGCATGGTCTGCTCGGCGAGGTCGGGATCCCCCGAGCAGACGGTCTCGATCACCTCGAGGTGCTCGGTGAGCCCGACCGACGGCCGGCCGGGCAGCAGCGCCACCGTGTAGTGGTAGCGGACGCTCTGCGTGCGCAGCCGGTCGAGCATCAGCCCGGCGGTCTCGTGCGCCGAGACCACCCGGATCGCGTGGTGCACGTCCTGGTTGATCCGCGTGTAGGCCATGAGGTCGGCCGTGTCGACCGCGACGCGCAGGTCCTCGCCCAGCACGCGCAGCCGCGCGCGGTCGTCGGCGGTGGCCCGCTGCGCCGCCTTGGCCGCGCAGAGCCCCTCGACGACGGCGCGCGCCTCGGTGATCTCGACGGCCTCGTCGAGCGAGATCGGCCGGACCCGGGCCCCCGGCACGGCGTCACCGACCTGACGATCGTCGGCGACGCCTTCGCGCTGCGCCTGCTCGACGCGCTCGACGCCGCCGCGGCGGCGGGCCGCCCGGCCGCCGTCGGTTCGCTGCGCCGGATCCGCAGCATCGGCGCGGTGTGGAGCCCGCCGGTGAAGCGGCGGCTGCTCGCGCACGCCGACGTCGTCCTGCTCGACACGATCGCGGCGTCGGAGGGCGGCGTGTACGCCGTCTCCGCGGTCACCCGGGCCACCGCCGACGACCAGGCCGGCACGTTCACCCTCGCCGCCGGGGCCCGGCTGATCGACGCCGACGGCCGCGACGTGCCGCCCGGGTCGGACGAGGTCGGGCTGCTCGCGGCACCCGTCGTCGCCGGGGCCGGGTACGAGGGCGACCCGGAGAAGACGGCCGGGGCGTTCCGCGACATCGACGGCGTGCGCTGGTCGGTGCCCGGCGACATGGCGCGCCTGGACGCCGACGGCCGGCTGCGGCTGCTCGGCCGCGGCAGCCAGGTGATCAACACGGGCGGGGAGAAGGTGTACGCCGACGAGGTCGAGCTCGTGCTGCGCGACCACCCGGCGGTGCGCGACGCCGTGGTGCTGGGCGTCCCCGACCCGCGGTGGGGCAGCGCCGTCGCGGCGGTGGTGTCGCTGCGGGCGGGTCGCTCCGCGGCGCCCGCCGAGCTGGGGGCGTTCGTGGCGGGCCGGCTGGCCGGGTACAAGAAGCCCCGGCGGGTCGTCGTCGTCGACGAGGTGGCGCGGCTCAACACCGGCAAGGCCGACCTGGGCTGGGCCCGGTCGCAGTTCGCCGCCCCGGCGCCCGAGCGCCCGGCCGTCGCCCGATGACGGTGCTGCGCCGGCAGGGGGCCGGGCGCAGCGGCTGGTGGGTGGTGCTGAGCGGCTCGGTGCTGCTCACCCTCCAGAACGGCCTGATCATGGCCGCGTTCGGCGCCTACCTCGTGGCGATCACGACGGAGACCGGGTGGTCGCCGGGCGTCATCGCGATCGGCTACGCGATCGTCCAGCTGGGCAACGGCTTCATCGCCCCGCTCACGGGCTGGTGCTGCGACCGGTTCGGCACCCGGGCCGTCTCCCGGGCCGGCACGCTCGTCACCGCGCTCGGGTTCGGGGTCGGCGGGATCGCCGTGGACGAGGGCCAGTTCCTCGCCGCCGTGGTGGTCATCGCGCTGGGCTGCTCCGCGGCCGGGATCATGCCCCTGACCGTGGCCGTGGTGCAGGTGCTGCCCGAGCGCCGCACCCTCGCGCTGGGCCTGCTGCCGAGCGGTGTGGCGCTCGGCGGGCTCGCGGTGCCGCTGGTCGTGCTGGCGCTGGAGGGGCTGGGCTGGCGGGTGACGTTCCTCGGGATCGCCGCCGTCACCGTGGCCGTCGGGCTGGCCGCGAGCGCGGTGCTGCCCTCGGAGCCGGTGGAGGCGCCGGTGGTCCCCGCCCCGGCCCCGGACGAGCGGGCCGCGGTGCGGCCCGCGGACGAGGACCACGACCTGCGGGCCGCGGTCCGCACGGCGGCGTTCTGGCTGCTGGTCGTCGGGCACGGGGCGGCGCTGGTCGCGGTCAGCGCGATCAACCTGCACCTGGTGCCGCTGCTGACCCGCCACCACGGGATGTCCCTGGGCACGGCCGGGCTCGCGGTCGCGGCGATGTCGGTGGCGCAGCTGGTCGGCCAGGTCGTCACCGGCGTGATCGGCGACCGCATCGACAAGCGGCACCTCGCCGCGGGCTGCATGCTCGTGCAGTCGGCCGTGCTGCTGGTGATGGCCACGGCGTCCGGGTTCGGGGTGCTCGTCACCGCGGCCGTCGTGCACGGCCTGGCCTGGGGGCTGCGCGGGCCGGCGATGACCGCGATGCGCACCGACTACTTCGGCCTCACCTCCTTCGGCACGATCATGGGCTGGTCGATGGGGTTCGTGTCCCTGGGCCTCGTGCTCGGCCCGCTGCTGGTCACGGCGGTCGAGGCCGGGCCGGGCGGCTACCCGCTGGCCCTCGTCCTGCTGGCCGCGGTGACGGGGGTGGGGATGGCCGCCTTCCTCGGGCTGCGCCCGCCGGCGTTCCGCGTCGGTCGGCCGCGCGGCGGTCGGGACGCCCCCGACCGGTGCGCGACCGGGTGACGGGCGCAGGCCGTCACCGGCGGCGGCCCGTCGTGGTCCCGCAAGGTGCCGGTCGGCGGTCGTCCGCCGCGAGCGCCTCAGGCGGGCGGCCCGCTCCCACCGGAGGGACGACCGGCCGGCCGGTCGGTGCCCGACAGCATCCGGGCGAGGGGGGCGGACGGGTTGTCGGGTCGCCACACCGCGGCGAGGTCGACCCGCCGGGCGGCACCGTCGAGGTGCCGCAGCACGACGCCCGCCCGGTCGAGCGCGGCGACGGAGGAGGGGACGACCGCGAGCCCGATCCCGGCGGCGACGAGACCGAGGACGGTCTGCATCAGCCACACCCCGCGCTGGGCGACCCGCGGCGTGACACCGGCGTCGGCGAACGCGGCCCCGACGGCCGCGTGCAGGCCGGGGACGTCGTGCTGCTCGGGGAGCACGAACGGCTCGTCGGCCACGTCGGTGAGCGCGACGCGCGACCGGGCGGCGGCCGGGTGGTGCGCGGGCAGCGCGAGGAGCAGCTCCTCGGACCCGAGCCACCGGTGGTCCAGGTCGGGCTCGGGGGCGGGCAGGTAGAGGACGGCGAGGTCGAGGCTGCGGTCGCGAACCGACCGGAGCAGGGCGTCGGGGTCCCGCTCGCGCAGCGTCAGCTCGACGTCGGGGTGCCCGGCGCGGAACCCGCGCAGCAGGTCCGACAGCGCACCGTTGATCGCGGACGGCACGAAGCCGACGGAGAGCCTGCCGAGGGAGCCGTCCGCGACGCGGCGCACCAGCCGGGCGGTGTCGTCGAGGTCGGCGAGCAGCCGCCGGGCCTCGGGCAGCAGGGCCGCGCCGGCCGCGGTGAGCCGGACCGCGCGTCGTGACCGGTCGAACAGGGTGGCGCCGAGGTCCTTCTCCAGCAGCGCGATCTGCTGGCTCAGCGGGGGCTGGGCCATGTGCAACCGCTCGGCGGCCCGGGTGAAGCTGAGCTCGTCGGCGACCGCGACGAAGTAGCGGAGCCGGCGGAATCGCATAGGCGCAGCATATGGGTCGCCACGAAGCAGATGTTGGACATATCGAGAGGTGCGGGGGACGCTCGGGGCATGCCCCTCCCCGTTCTGGACCCCGCCGCCGCGGTCTCTCGCATCCCCGACGGCGCCACCGTCATGGTCGGCGGGTTCGGCCTGGTCGGCGCGCCCCTGACCCTGATCGACGCGCTCCTGACGCACTCGTCGGTGACGGACCTGACGGTCGTCAGCAACAACCTCGGCGAGCCCGGCCGCGGGCTCGGGAAGCTGCTCCTGGAGGGCCGCGTCGCCAAGGCCGTCGGCTCCTACTTCACCAGCAACCCCGACGTCGTCGCCGCCTACCAGGAGGACCGCCTGGAGATCGACCTCGTGCCGCAGGGCACGCTGGCCGAGGCGATCCGGGCCGGGGGAGCGGGCATCGGCGGCTTCTACACGCGCACCGGCTGGGGCACCGCGCTCGGCGAGGGCCGCGACGAGCGGGTGATCCGCGGCGAGCCCCACGTCTACCAGGAGAGCCTGCGCGCCGACGTCGCACTCGTGCGGGCCCGCGCCGCCGACGAGCTCGGCAACCTCGTCTACGCCAAGACCGCGCGCAACTTCAACCCCGACATGGCCACCGCCGCCGACCTGGTGATCGCCGAGGTCGACGAGATCGTGCCGGTCGGCGCACTCGACCCGGAGGAGATCGTGACCCCGCACCTGTTCGTCGACGTCCTGGTGCTCTCATGAGCGCCGTCCAGGAACGCATCGCCGCCCGCGTCGTGCCGCACATCCCGCCGGGTGCGGTGGTGAACCTCGGCATCGGCATCCCGACGCTGGTCGCCGACCACCTGCCCGGGTTCGCCGCGCACCTGCAGACCGAGAACGGCCTGCTCGGCGTCGGCCCGACCCCGGGGCCCGGCGAGGTCGATCCCGATCTCGTGCACGCGGGCAAGAAGCCCGTCACCGCCCGGCCCGGCGCCTCGTTCTTCGCGAGCTCCGCGTCGTTCGGGATGATCCGCGGCGGGCACGTCGAGGTCGCGGTGCTCGGCGCGCTGCAGATCGACGGGCGGGGCCGGATCGCGAACTGGTCGGTGCCCGGAAAGCCGGTGCTCGGCGTCGGCGGGGCGATGGACCTGCTGGTCGGGGCCCGCACCGTCGTCGTCGCGACCACGCACACCGCCAAGGACGGCACGCCCAAGATCGTCGCGGAGTGCTCCTACCCGCTCACGGCGCGGCGTCCGGTCGACGTGGTCGTCACCGAGCTGGCGACGTTCCGGGTGCGCGACGGCGGGCTCGTCCTGACCGACCTGGCCGACGGCGTGACCCTCGACGAGGTGCGCGAGCGGACCGCTGCGCCCTTCCGCACCGAGATCCCGGAGGCCGTCGATGCGTGACGCCGTCATCTGCGAGCCGCTGCGCACCCCGGTCGGCGGGTTCGGCGGCACCCTGCGCACCGTCCCCGCCCACGTCCTGGGCGCGACCGTGGTCCGCGCGGTGCTGGAGCGCAGCGGGCTGGACCCGGCCGCCGTCGACGAGCTGGTGCTCGGGCAGAGCTACCCGACCATGGACGCGCCCGCGGTCGGGCGGGTCGTCGCGCTCGACGCCGGGCTGCCCGTCACCGTCACCGGCCAGCAGATCGACCGGCGCTGCGGCTCCGGGCTGCAGGCCGTGCTCACCGCCGCGATGCAGGTGCAGACCGGCGTGAGCGACGTCGTGCTGGCCGGGGGCGTCGAGTCGATGTCGCGGGCGCCGTTCTACTCCGCCGACATGCGCTGGGGCACCCCCGCGGGTCCGGGTCTGCTGCTGCACGACGCGCTGGCCCGCGGGCGTGTCACCGCGGGCGGCGAGAACTTCCCGGTGCCCGGCGGGATGCTGGAGACGGCGGAGAACCTGCGCCGCTCCTACGGCATCGGCCGCGACGAGCAGGACAAGCTGGCGGTGCGCTCGCACCGCCGGGCCGCCGCCGCGCAGGCCGCCGGGGTGTTCGCCGAGGAGATCGTGCCGGTCACGGTGCCCGGCAAGCGCGGCGACACCGTCGTGGAGCGCGACGAGCACATCCGGCCCGACAGCTCCGTCGAGGTGCTGGCGCGGCTGCGCCCGGTGCTGGGCCGCGACGACCCGGACGCCACGGTCACCGCCGGGAACGCCTCTGGCCAGAACGACGGCGCCGCGGCCTGCGTCGTCACCACCCCCGAGCGGGCCGCCGCGCTCGGCCTGCGCCCGCTGGTGCGGCTGGTGTCCTGGGCCGTGGCCGGGGTGCCGCCCGCGACGATGGGCATCGGCCCGGTCCCGGCGACCGCCCTCGCGCTGGAGCGGGCCGGGCTCACCCTCGACGACGTCGACCTGATCGAGCTGAACGAGGCGTTCGCCGCGCAGGTGCTGGCCGTGACGCGGGAGTGGAAGCTCGACGACACCGACCGGGTCAACGTCCACGGCTCCGGCATCTCCCTGGGGCACCCGGTCGGGGCCACCGGTGCCCGCATCCTCACCACGTTGTCGCGGGAGATGGTCCGCCGCGGTGCGCGCTACGGGCTGGAGACGATGTGCATCGGCGGCGGGCAGGGCCTGGCCGCGGTGGTCGAGCGGGTCTGACGCGCCGGCCCAGCGCCACGCCCTGCCGTCGGAGCGGCGCACGGCCTCGTCGACGCGGGCGGTGTCGTCGACCCCACCGCCGCCCTCCGCGCCGCCACCGTCGAGGAGGCGACGACGGGGCC
The DNA here is from genome assembly GCF_014235185.1 of Pseudonocardia petroleophila. Lineage (NCBI taxonomy): Bacteria > Bacillati > Actinomycetota > Actinomycetes > Pseudonocardiales > Pseudonocardiaceae > Pseudonocardia > Pseudonocardia petroleophila. The sequence continues at coordinate 4,102,213 of NZ_CP060131.1, forward strand.
CCGCTGATGCTCCCGGGTTCAGGCGGGCACGGCCGCGGCGTCGCGACCGTGCAGCGCCTGCGCCACCGCGCGCAACGGCTCCGGGTCGACGAGGAGGCCGAGGTGGCTGCCGGGCACCTCGACGACGCGCGCGGCGGGATCGAGGCACGCCCGCCAGCGCACGAGCCGGTCCTCGCGGCTGTAGACGGCGACGAACGGGACGTCCGGCACGCCGCGGAGTGCGTCGTGGAACTGCGTGCAGCACGACCCGTAGAAGCAGGCCACGGTGAACAGGCCCGGTACGCCGAGCGTGCCCGCCACGGCGAGCGCCCCCGCCTGCAGCCTGAGCGGCAGACTCACGCCGTACACGTCGAACGGGGTGCCCAGCGTGACGAGGGAGTGCACGGGCATCGCCGGATCGGTCGCGACGGCCCGGGCGAACTGGCCTCCGCGGCTGTACCCGAGCAGGCGGACCGGCGATCCGGTCTCGTCGGCGAACCGCCGCACGACGTCCTTGAGGTCGTCGACGGTGCGTCGGCCGCAGCCCATGCCGACACCGGCCGTGTGGGTCCGGACCGTGTAGCCCAGGCCCGTGAGCCGGTCGCGGAGCGGGGCGAGGGTGAGGTCGGTGGTGCAGAAGCCGCCGACCAGGACCACGGGCCCGCTGCCGTGCAGGTCTGCGGGCAGGTCGGCCGGGCGGGGATCGGCGGGAGCGTCGACGAGTGCGCGCACGCGGCGGAGCGTGTGGGTGATCGAGAACTGGGGCACGGGAGCTCCTTCGGCCGGTCCGCGCCGGAAGCTGCGCGTACCAGGGGATCCCCGCCGGGGTGACGGTCGAACCGCGGCGCCCACCCGACAAGCCGTACTTGCCGATCGACAAGTGGGAGTTGACGGGGAGTGGTCGGAAGCGCACACTCGGCAAGCACCACATCGACGGACGAGCGGGGCACGGGGCGGTAGCGGCCCGTGGTCCTGATCGTCCGGACGTCACCTCCGCTCGGTGGGGACGTCGGTGTCCCGGCGGATCGCCGGTCATGCGTTCCCCTCCCCCCGGCCGACGCTCGTGCTGCACCGGGCCGGGCCCGACGCGGCGCACCCGGTCGTCCTCAGCAGTGAGGTCGACGGGCAGCGCAGCGGAACGCACATCCACTCTCGCTCTTCCACGAGACGACTCTCTCCACGACACGGCTCTGCCACGTGCTGACGCGGGTCAGCGAAGAAGGAATCCCATGTATGGAAGAATGGTGACCACTGCTGCAGTGGCCGGCCTGATCTTCGGATATGCCGCGACAGCGGCATGGACCATCGGGCCGATGAGCGAGGCCGCGGAGTACACGGTCGCCGACGATGTGCGCGCCGAACCGGCCGACGAGCGGGGCGGCAGTCCCTTCGCGCTGATGGCCGTCGAGCCCACGGAGACCTCCGCGGCGCCGGCCCGGGGTGCGGTCTCCGGGGACACGCCCGGCCTCTACGGCGGCACGTCGCAGAACGCCTGTGACCGGGCGGCGATGGTGGCGTTCCTCGAGCAGAACGCCGACCGCGCCGACGCGTTCGCCGCCGTCGAGTCCATCGACGCGGCAGGCATCGCCGAGTACGTCGGCGGGCTGACCCCGGTGACGCTGCGCACCGACACGGCCGTGACCAACCACGGCTTCGCGGACGGCATGGTGACGTCGTTGCAGGCGGTGCTCCAGGCGGGCACCGCGGTGATGGTGGACCGGTTCGGCGTGCCTCAGGTGCGCTGCTACTGCGGCAACCCCCTCGCCTCACCGGCCGACACCGACGCAGGGATCGCGTACTCGGGCCGGGTGTGGTCCGACCTCGCGGCGGACCGGGTCGACGTCATCACCCCGGCGCACGCGCCGGTGGACGAGTTCACCCTCGTGACCCCGACGCACGACGCGATCGACCGTCCGGCCGGCTCCGGCGGTGACGAGGATGCGGAGTCGGACAGCGGCTACGACGACGGTGCCGATGGTAACGGCGGCGACGGAAGCGGCGGCAGCGGAGACGGCGGCGGCGGAAGCGGCGGCAACGGAAACGGCGGCGGCAACAACGGCGGCGGAAACGGCGACGGCGGTGGCAACGGCGGCGGCGGCGGTGGCAACGGCGGCGACGGAAACGGGCTCATCCGAATCGGGGGTGTAGGAGTTGGGGTCTGAAGCCGCCGGTCTCGAGCAGGCTTCGGGCGATGTAGTTGGTCAGGTTGCGGAACCCGAGTGCGGAGCCGCGCAGGTGTTCGAGCCGTCCGTTGAGCGCCTCGGTCGGCCCGTTGCTGGTGCCGGGTCGTTCGAAGTAGGCGAGCACGTCGGCGGCTCGCGTCTTCAGGGTCCGGCCCAGGGTGGTGAGCTCGGTGAGCACCTTGGGGACGCCGGCGCTGAGGTCGGTGATCAGCTTCTCCATGAGCTCGCGGCCACGTTGCCGGTCCTCGTGGCGATAGGCGGCGATCATGCGCTGGTAGACACCCCAGGTCGCCTCGACCTCGACGTGAGCGTCATCAACGAACAGCGCGCGTAGCCTGTCGCTCTGCTTGTCGGTGAGCAGGTCCGCGCCGGTGTGCAGCGTGCGCCGCGACTTGTAGAGCGGGTCGTCCCTGAACCCACGGTGCCCGTGGATCGCGAGTTGGACCCGGCGCCGGCACCTGTCGAGGGCGTCACCGGCCAGGCGCACGACGTGGAAGGGATCCATCACCGTGACCGCGTCCGGGATCTCCTCCGCAGCGGCGGTCTTGAACCCGGTGAAGCCGTCCATCGCGACCACCTCGACCGCGTCACGGAAGGCGTCGTCGCGGTCGGCGAGCCAGGTCTTGAACGCCGCCTTCGACCGGCCCTCGACCATGTCCAGCAGCCTTGCTGGGCCGGCGCCATCGCGGACCGGGGTGAGGTCGATGATCACGGTGACGTACTTGTCGCCACGCCTGGTGTGGCGCCAGACGTGCTCATCGACGCCAATGACCTTCACGCCCTCGAACCGCGTGGGGTCGTTGATCAGCAGCCGATTGCCTTCGGCCAGGACCGCGTTGTTGGCGGTGTCCCACGCGACCCCGAGTCCCTCGGCGACACGGGCGACGGTGAGGTGTGCGACCACGATCCCTTCCAGCGCCCACCGCAACCCGGTGCGCGAGAGCTTCGCGCGTGGCTCCGCCGCGGCGCTGGTGTCTTGGCGCCACACGTGTCCGCAGTCGGCACAGCGGTAGCGGCGCACTACAACTTCCAGCACGGTCGGTCGCCAGCCCAGCGGCTCGTGGGCCAACCGCCGGATCACGGTGTCACGAGCAGCGCCTTCGCTGCCGCACCGTCGGCAAGACTGATCTGGTTCCACCACGCGGCACGCGAGGACCGCACGATCCGGTTCAAGTCGTTGCCCGGTCACGCTCAGACCGAGGCCGTCGAGTCGAGCGAAGGCGGTCAGGTCAGGGCAGCCGAAGCCGGCCGGCGGGGTAGCGTCGGACACGTCGAGGTCTTTCGGATGGATGGCGTAGGAACCTCCATCGTCGGGAGACCTCGACGTCTATCTGCGGACCGACGCGTCCGGCCGACCTACACCCTCATCTGGGAAGAGCCCGCAAAGCCGACGTGATTAGGTCGTCGGTTCGATTCCAACAGGCGGCTCCGGCGAACAGCCCCTGACCTGCGCAAACGCAGGGCAGGGGCGGTTCGGTTCTGGTGGTCGCGCGATGCGCTGGCCTCACGGCTCTGCCCGACACCGACGTCGCTCTCCTCTGCGACGGACCCCTCGCCGGCTGAGCGCTCGCGGCCGGCATCCTGTCCGTGTGCCGATATGCCTCGCTCCGCTCGGCAACGCAGCGTGGCGTTGTGTCGCGACCTGGACGTGCGAGGTGTCAACGGTGCGTCGGCGCAGCGATCGCTGTGTGCGCAGCGAGATGCTCCATGCCGCACGCGCGGCGCGCACGAACGCAACGCCCCGGAACGCCAACGACCCGTCATCGCTGCGACGCGCAACGCGTCTCCCGTCACGGCAACGGATCGCAACCACGACCCGCCCACGGCGCCTCGCGGGACGGAGGGCAAGTTGACACAGTTGCGCTGCCATGGAACCGCGCTGGCTCTCTCGATGACCACCGGTGAAACAGTGCCGCTCCAGGCTTGCGCCTGGTGTTGCCTGGCCTCCTCGTGATCGGCCCGTCGGGGATCGTCAACGTGGTGCGGGTGTCGAGGCGGTCGGGTCCGACGGCTCGGCGGGGCGCGATCGTCTCGTGCGTTGGCGGACTACGGGAGCTTGGACGCGAGGACGTCGGCCGCCAGGATCTCGGGTGCTGCGCCGAGGAGGTGCTGGTTGGACATCAGGGCTGCGACGATGGCGCCGTTGGCGTGGGCGTCGCGAGCGGCCTCGTCGGGGAATGCATCGAAGATCCAGAAGGTGTCGGCGTGGGTCCTAGCCGCGAACCAGACAATCGTTCCTACTTCTTCGTTGGCGAGTGCGACAGCGCCGGCGAGCAGATCGGCGAGCGCGTCGTGCTGTCCATCGGCCGCGACGATCTTGGCGACGAAGGCATACGGAAGTGATGCGGGTGTGGACATGAGGGGTTCTCCTTGACGTCGGGGTTCTTCGTGGGGCGAGTTCAGCGTACGACGAGCGAGGGCCGGTGGGGAGTGGCGTATACGGCAGTATTGCTATCGTTCGCGCCATGCGTATCGGACTGATCGCGATCGACGGCTGCTTCGGTTCGGCGGTCGCGTCGGTCATCGACATCGTGCGGGTGGCCGACGGAGCCCGCGGCGATGTCGACCCGCGGATCGACCCGATCGAACTCGCCATCCTCGGACCGAAACGGCGAGTGACCACGACGGCATCGATGACCCTGTCGGTGGACCACCCGCTGTCGGAGTCCGGAGAGTTCGACGTGGTCGTCGTCCCTGCGCTTGGAACCCTCACGGCCGCCGCGACCCACGACGCCCTCCAGAGCCGAGATGCTCGTTCGGTCATCGCCTCACTCGGGCGCCTCGACGACGCGACCACCCGGATCGCCGCGGCGTGCACCGGCGTGTTCGCCGTCGCCGAGACCGGACGGATGCATCATCGGCGGGCGACGACCAGCTGGTTCCTGGGGCCGGAGTTCCTGAAGCGCTATCCGACCGTCGCCCTCGATCTCGACACCATGGTCGTGGTCGACGGGAACCTCGTCACTGCCGGCGCCGCCTTCGCCCACATCGACCTCGCGCTCTCACTCGTGCGATCGATCAGCCCCGACCTGGCCCAACATGTCGCCAAGCTCCTCATCATCGACGAGCGCCCGTCGCAGGCGGCCTTCGTCGCCTATGAACATCTCCGGCACGAGGACCCGATCGTCGTCGAGTTCGAACGCTTCGTGCGCGTCCGCCTGGACGAACCGTTCAACGTCGCCTTCGTCGCGCAGTCGCTCGGCACCAGCCGGCGCACCCTCGAACGACGAGTCCGTGCGGCGCTCAACCTCACTCCGCTCGGCTTCGTCCAACGGCTTCGCATCGAACGAGCTCGGCACCTCTCAGCAACCACGGACCTCACCTCCGCCGAGATCGCGCGACGGGTCGGCTACGCGAACGCCGAGACTCTGCGCTCCCTCCTGCGCAGGGAACGACGCCGTTCCTGACCTATCGCCATGCCTGTAAAGCCGGTGTCCTAGCTGTACGGGAGTGTCAGATGAACGGTGTAACCGGTCGTGATGGCTAGCTTCCGTTGCTGGGAACGATACGTCCGGCGAAGGTGATCGCGAAGGCGTTCAGCGCCGGCTTCCAGCGCATCGCCCACCGGGCCCGGCCCTTCCCGGTCGGGTCGAGCGCTCGGGTGACCAGGTAGAGGCACTTGAGCGCGGCCTGCTCGGTCGGGAAGTGGCCGCGGGCCTTGACCGCGCGCCGGTAGCGGGCGTTGATCGACTCGATCGCGTTCGTGGAGCAGATGACCTTCCGGATCTCGACGTCGTAGTCGAGGAACGGCACGAACTCCGACCAAGGCGTTGCGCCACAACGCCACGATGGCCGGGTACTGCCCGCCCCAGGTCGCGGCGAACTCGGCGAACCGGTCCTCGGCGGCCGCCTCGGTGGGCGCGGTGTAGACCGGGCGCAGATCCCGCGCCATCTGTTCCCAGTAGCGGCGGGAGGCGTAGCGGAAGGTGTTGCGGATCAGGTGCAGCACACAGGCCTGGACCAGCGCGTGGGGCCACACGGTGGTGATCGACTCCGGGAGGCCTTTCAGGCCGTCGCAGACCACGATGCAGGCGTCGACCACGCCGCGGTTCTTGATCTCGGTCAGGACGTGGAGCCAGTACTTCGCGCCCTCGCCGCCGTCGCCGGCCCAGATCCCGAGGATGTCGCGGTGCCCGTCCACGGTGACGCCGATGACGACGTAGAAGGGCCGGTTGGTGACCTGGCCGTCGCGGACCTTGATGTGGATGGCGTCGATGAACAGCACCGGGTAGACCGCGTCGAGCGGACGCTGGGCCCATTCGCCCAACTCGTCGAGGACCTTGTCGGTGATCCGCGAGATCGTGTCCTTGGAGACCTTCGCGCCGTAGACCTCGTCGAAATGCGCCGCCACCTCCCCGGTGGTCAGGCCGCGGGCGGTCAGCGACAACACGATCTCGTCGATGCCGTCCAGACGCCGTTGGCGCTTGCGCACGATGACCGGGTCGAAGCTGGCGTCCCGGTCACGGGGCACCTCGATCTGCACCGGCCCGATCTCGGTCAGCACCGTCTTGACGCGAGTCCCGTTGCGGGAGTTGGGGTTCTCCTGCCCGGCCCGGTCGTGGCGGTCATAGCCCAGGTGCTCGGTCATCTCCGCCTCCAGTGCGGTCTCGAGCACCGTCTTCGTCAACCCGGTAAGCAGACCGCCCGGGCCGACAAGCTCCACCCCCTCGGCCCGGGCTGCTTCCACCAACTGCTGGGCGAGCTGCTGCTGATCAATCCGATCCGGCACAGGCTCGATCGTCTCGGTCATTGCTGATCCCTCCCCCGAGCTGCGCTCGGCGTGTCGGACCAGTTACACCGTTCGTCGGACAGTCCCAGCTGTACTGATCGGACAGGTTAGTCAATCTGGTGATCGGTGGGTGTCCGCCGCAGGCGGTGTGGGGTCGGTGATGGTCGTACTCGTGAATCCAGCCCGGTAGGGCTTTGCGGCGGTGGGTTTCGCTGGCGTAGAGCCGGCGGAACGCCCATCCCTCGACCAGGGTCCGATGGAACCGTTCGACCTTGCCGTTGGTCTGCGGGCGGTAGGGGCGGGTGCGGCGGTGGCGGATCTCAAGCTCGGCGCAGGCCTCGCGCCACAGGTGTGAGCGGTAGCAGGCGCCGTTGTCGGTCAGGACCGCCCGGACGGTGACGTGGCGGGCGGCGAACCAGGCCACTGCCCGGTGCAGCACGGCGACCGCGGTGGCGGCGGTTTCGTCGTCGCACATCTCGGTGTAAGCGACGCGGGAGTGGTCGTCCAGGACGGTGTGCAGGTAGCCGGTGCCCATCTTGGGATGGTGGTGACGGTTGCGCGGCTTGCCCGGGGTCGCGGCCCGATGACGCTTGCCTTGGGCGCGTCCGACGAAGCGCCATCCGCCGCCGTCGGGGATGTTGCCCAGCTTCTTCACATCCACGTGGGCCAGGTCGCCGGGGTGGGGATGTTCGTAGCGGCGCACAGGTTCCCCGGTGGCCCGGTCCAGGTGGGAGAGCCGGTTGATCCGGCACGAGGTCAGGATGCGGTGCACCGTGGAGGTCGACAGCCCCAGGATCGCGGCGATTCCGACCGGCCCCAGGCGTTGCTTCCAGCGCAGGTGCACGACCTTGCGCACCGCCGGGGCCGGCGTCGCGCAGGGTGAGTGGTGCGGGCGGGAGGACCGGTCTTGCATGCCGGCCTCGCCCTCGCAGGCGTACCGGTCGGCCCAGCGTTTCGCCGTCGGCCAGGACACCTGGAACCGTTCCGCAGCCCGGGCGACGGGCCAGTCCTGCTCGACGACCAGCTTCCCCAGCCGTAGTCGTGCGGTCGGGGTCAGCGCGGCGTTAGCGTGCACGGTGAGGACCTCCTGGGTCGTGGTGTGGGTGCCGTCAGACAGCTCCACACCACCCCAGGGGGTCCTCACCTATCAAGATCAGTCAGACCGTGTCGTCACACGACCTCGACCAACGTCTCCGATCAGTACACCTAGCGCTCGGTTGGAACCACCGGGACTGCCCAGACTTTGGTTGACCCAGTTTCGGTAGGTGGGTCAGGCTGCGTGGGCGGTGTTGAGCAGTGTCTCGAACTCGATCGGGGTCAGTCGTCCGAGGCCTTGTTGGCGGCGTCGGCGGTTGTAGGTGGTCTCGATCCAGGACACGATCGCCAGCCGCAGCTCGGCGCGGGTGGCCCAGCGTCTGCGGTTCAGGACGTTCTTTTGCAGCAAGCTGAAGAACGACTCCATTGCGGCGTTGTCGGCACAGGTTCCGACGCGACCCATCGAGCCGCGTAGTCGGGCGGCGCGGAGTTCGCGCTGGTAGGCGTGTGACCGGAATTGGCTGCCTCGGTCGGAGTGCACGATCGTCGCCGCCGAGGTTCCGCGCAGCGCCACCGCGTTGCGCAGCGCGGTGACCGCCAGCGCGGAGGTCATACGAGCGTCGATCGAGTAGCCCACGATCCGCTTGGAACAGGCGTCTTTGATCGCGCAGAGATAGATCTTGCCCTCGCCGGTGGGGTGCTCGGTGATGTCGGTCAGCCACAGCTGGTTCGGTCGCGCCGCGGTGAACTCGCGTCGCACGAGGTCATCGTGCACCGGTGGTCCGGGCCGGCGCTGGCGGCCGCGTCGGCGGGCGTGAGTCGACCACAGCTGCTGCAGCGTGCACAGCCGGCTGACTCGATTGCGCGAGGCTGCCCAGCCCTGCGCAGCGAGTTCGTCGGCGATGAACCGGTAGCCGAACTCGGGGTCGTCGTGGTGGACATCGATCGCGGCGTTGATCAGATAAGCGTCGTCGTAGTCACGATCGCTGACCGGCTTTGCTTTCCACTGGTAGAAGGCCTGTTTGGAGAAACCCAGCACCCGGCAGGTCACCGCGACCGGGATCTTGTCGTCGGCGAGGTCGAGGACCAGCGGGTACATCATTTTGGGAGGACGTCGCGGGCGAAGTAGGCCGTCGCGCGGCGCAGGATCTCGTTCTCCTGCTCGAGCTGCTTGGTCCGGCGGCGCAGCTCGCGGTTCTCGGCCTCTAGATCACCCGAGCGGCTGCCGTGGGCCGGAGCCGAGGACGAGGCGGCCTGGGCAGGCAGGCCGTTCTCGCGGTCGGCGATCCTCAACCATCGGTTCAGACACGACTCTGAGATCCCGAAGCTGCGCGCGACCTGGGCCATCGACTGGTCGCCCTGACGGGCGACCGCGATCACATCACGTCGGAACTCGGCCGGGAACGGCTTGGGCACGATGACGATCCTTCCAGCGAGGACCACGTCCTCACAGGTCAGGAGTCAACCGAACCCTGGGCAGTCCCACCTCTCAGCACGTCGCGTCGACGCTCCTGCGTCGCCCCTGGACGACCCACTCGACACGCCCGCAGCACAGGCCATGTGACGTGCCCCGGCTTCCCGGACGGTCGGGGTTGGGTGGCTGTGATGTCGCTGCGTTCTCGTCGAGGGGGTCAGCAGACCCGATCAGGGTCGATTGGGATGAGCCGCGAAGGCGGTCAGGTCAGGGCGGCCGAAGCCGGCCGGCGGGGTAGCGTCGGACACGTCGAGGTCTTTCGGATGGATGGCGTAGGAACCTCCGTCGTCGGGAGACCTCGACGTCTATCTGCGGAACGACGCGCCCGGCCGACCTACACCCTCATCTGGGAAGAGCCCGGAAACGGCGGCGGCGGTAACAACGGCGGCGGCGGAAACGGCAGCGGTAGCAACGGCGGCGGTAGCAACGGCGGCGGCGGTGACGACGGCACCGGCGGCGATGACGACGGGACCGGCGGCGATGATGACGGCACCGGCGGCGATGATGACGGCACCGGCGGCGATGACGACGGGACCGACCCGGATGACGGCGGCGGGACCGACCCGACGACGGCACCGACCCCGGTGACGGCACCGACCCCGGTGACGACGACGGGGCACCGATCCCGGCGACGGCGAGCCGGCCTACGTGGCCTGCGTGGTGAGCGTGGGCGTGACGCAGACCGCGACCACGGTGACCGGGACGTCCGCCAACGACACCATCGACTGCACCAACGCCACCGGCGGCAAGACGATCACCGGCGGCGACGGCAACGACACCATCACCGGCACGGTCTACGACGACGACATCAGCGGGGGCGCCGGCAACGACACCCTCACCGGTGGGCCGGGCGAGGACACGATCAACCCCGGTGAGGGCGAGGACACGGTGACCCTGTCCGACCAGGCGCCGAACCCGTTCCCGGGTGCGGCCCGGGCCGCGGCCCGCACCGCCGCTCCGATCGGGGCGCCGCTCGTCGACGCCTCGACCGACGCGCCGGCGGCGACCGAGCCTGCGGCGGACGCACCGGCCGCAGAGCCGGTCCCGGACGTGGCACCCGCCACGGACGACACGGCGATCGGGACACCGGAGCCCACCGTGGCCCCGGAGCCCCTCGAGGTCCCGGCCGTCGAAGAGGTGCAGGGCCCGGACGTGGCTCCCGCCACGGACGACGCGCCCGCACCTGTCGAGGCACCTGCGCCGGACGACTCACCGGCCCCGGCCGAGTCCCCGGCCCCGGCTGAGTCCCCGGTCCCGGACGAGTCCCCGGTCCCGGACGAGTCCCCGGCGACGGCACCGTCCACGGACGAGGCCGTCACCCCGGCCGAGGACGAGGTGGCCGTCGCCCCCGAGGAGGAGGCGGACACCGCCACCGAGGACGAGGACGTGCAGGTCGAGACCGACCAGGTCGAGACCGTGCAGGACGAGTCCGGCCAGGACGACGACATCTAGCACCGGGCCGGCGTCCACCGCCGGTGCACGACGGCACCGCGGCTCCGACCCCCGCACAGGGGGCCGGGGCCGCAGTGCTGTGCGACGTCCCGAGGTTCCGGAGTCCGAACAGGGCGGTTTCGGCTACGTCGACCTCGACGGCGACGGCCACACCGCGACCACCCGGCTCGACTCGAACGGCGACGGTGAGCCGGACACGGTCCCGGTCGACGTCGACGGGGACTTCGCCGACGACGTGGCGGCGTCCGGCAACACCCCCGGTCGTCGCCCCGCAGTCCTGAGGCCGATCACCCCCGGCCGACCGATCCGGTCGGCCAGGTGGTGCGGTGGTCGGCCAGCTCGAGGATCGCCCGCGCGTCGTCGACCGGCGGGTAGATCCACTCGGAGTTGACCGTCTGCTTGGTCTTCTTGGCCTCGGCGCCGGTCTGCGCGACCGCCCGGTCCCAGCCCAGGCTCAGGACCGCGCCGTAGGGGCCCAGGTCCAGGCAGGTCACGTAGGGGTCCGGGGCGAACGGGACCCGGGGGAGACCCAGGAGGTCGGCCGCGACGTTGGCGCCGGCGAACTTCCCCTGCGGCACGGCGTGCTGGCAGCTCTGCATCACCACGTGCCCGTCCTCGAGGGTCGCGGCCGCGGTGTCGCCCGCGGCGTACACCCCGTCGACCCCGGTGACGCGGAAGTGCTCGTCGACCTCGAGGCGGCCGAGGGCGTCGCGGGGGCCGGGGACGAGCTCGGTGAGGGTGCTGGCGCGCATGCCCGCGGTCCAGACCACGGTGCGGGTCGGGATCACGGTGCCGTCGGACAGGGTCGCGCTCGCGTCGTCGAGCGACGCCAGCGAGGTGCCGAGAGCGACCTCGACGCCGGCGTGCCCCAGCGCGGCGAGGATCTCCGGGCGCGGGCCGGGGCCCAGCTCCGGGCCGACGGCGTCGGCGCGCTCGACGAGCACCACCCGCACGGGCTCCCCTCCGGCGACCTCGCGCAGCCGGGCCGGCAGCTCGGTGACGATCTCGATGCCGGTGAACCCGCCGCCGACGACCACCGCGGTGAACCGCTCGGCCCCGTCCGGCCGGCCCGCGAGCCGCCCGATGTGCGACGCGAGGCGGGCCGCGGCGGGCATGGTGTCGACGTCGAACAGGTGCTCCGCGCCCTGCACCGGCGGCGTCAGCACCCGGGAGCCCGCGGCGAGGACGAGGCGGTCGTAGGACAGCTCCAGCGGCGAGCCGTCGCGGCCTAGCGCGGCGACGGCGCGTCCGTCGGTGTCGATGCCGGTGACGGTCGCGGCGATCCGGCGGACGCCGATCGGGCCGAGCACCCGGTCGAGCGCGACCCGCATGCGCTCCGGGTCCGCCTCGTACAGGCGCGGGCGGATGACCAGGTCGTCACCGGGGGCGACCAGGGTCACCCGCACCGCCTCCTCGGGCGCCCCGGCCCGCCGTCGCGCACGGACCGCTGCCGCTGCGGCCCAGACCCCCGCGAAACCGCCACCGATGATCAGGACATCAGACATCCGGAATCTCCCTCCACGTCGGGCGCGTCGGTGCGCCCCGTGCTCGCGCCGGTCAGTCCACCGGCTGACGTCCGTACGCCCGTCGGGTCGCGTCGCGGGCGCCGGGGGCGTGGCGGTCGGCCTCGTCCCGGACGTCGGCGACCGTCTGCCCGGCCAGCTCGCGCCGCCACGCGAGCTCGGCCCGGCGCATCGACGCACTGATCGCGCACGGTGCGTCGAACGCGGACCGCGGCAGGTCCCCGCCCACTCCCTGCTGCCGGATCTCGGTGCAGCGGAAGGCGTCCTGCGTGCCCTCGACGGCGACCACGACGTCCATCAGGCTGATCGACGCGGCCGGCCGCGCCAGCCGGAACCCACCCCGCGCCCCGGGCGTCGACTCGAGGATCCCGGCCCGGGCCAGCGCCTGGAGCTGCTTGTTCAGGTACGGCGCCGGGAGGTCGTGCCCGGTCGCCAGCTGTGCCACGGTGACCGGCTCCTCGTCGTCGAGCCAGGCCAGCGTCAGGAGCACGTGCAGCGTCCACTCGACACCCTGACCCATGCGCACGACGAAACCGTACAACCTGGATACGTGATGTCAAGAAAACGTCGTTCGTCACATCCGACCCGTACGGTCGTCCCTCATGTCGGACTCCGCCGCCGAGGCCACCCTCGATCGCCACGAGCTCAAGCGGTCCATCACGGCCAAGCAGCTCTACTTCTACGTGGTCGGGGACGTGCTCGGCTCGGGCATCTACGTCCTGATCGGCCTGGTGGCCGCGGCCGTCGGGGGCGCGTTCTGGATCGCGTTCCTGGCCGGGGTCGCGGTCGCGACCGTCACCGGCCTCGCCTACGCCGAGCTGGTCACCAAGTACCCGCAGGCCGCGGGCGCCTCCCTCTACGTCAACAAGGCGTTCCGGTCGCCGGTGCTCACGTTCTTCATCACCATCTGCATGCTGTCGGCCAACATGGCCGCCGTCGGCTCGCTGGCGTCGGGCTTCGTCCGCTACTTCGCCGGGGTCGTGGGGCTGCCGGAGGACGCGATCATCCCGACGATGCTGATCGCGCTGGCCTTCGTCACCCTGATCACGCTGATCAACCTGATCGGGATCAGCGAGTCCGTCGTGGCGAACGTGGTCATGACGTTCATCGAGCTGAGCGGCCTGGTCATCGTCATGGTCATCGGGCTGGTCGCGCTGTTCACCGGCATCGGCGACCCGTCGGTGCTCACGCAGTTCAGCGTCGAGGGCGGCGCGGGCAGCCAGGCGATCGCGGTCGTGGCGGGCGTGTCGCTCGCGTTCTTCGCCATGACCGGGTTCGAGAACGCCGCCAACGTCGCCGAGGAGACGATCGACCCGTCGCGGGCGTTCCCGCGGGCGCTGATCGGCGGCATGCTCACCGCCGGGGTGGTCTACGTCCTGGTCTCGCTGTCGGCCGCGCTGGCCGTGCCGATCGAGACCCTGTCCGGCAACACGCTGCTCGAGGTGGTCCGGGCGGGGATCCTGCCGATCTCGGTGGGCGTCATGCTGGTCGTGTTCGGCCTCATCGCGATGATCGCGATCAGCAACACCGCGCTGGTCACCGTCGTCGCCCAGTCCCGGATCCTCTACGGCATGGCCCGCGAGAACGTGGTGCCCGGCGTGTTCTCCACGGTGCACCCCACCCGGCGCAGCCCGTACGTGGCGCTGCTGTTCGGAGCCGCGGTCGTGGGCACGCTGCTGGTGATCGGCGCGCTGATCCAGCTCGGCGGCTCCGACCTCGACATCGTCGACCGCCTGGCCACCATCACCGTGGTGTTCCTGCTGTTCATCTACGCGCTGGTGATCGTCGCCTGCCTGAAGCTGCGCGGGCAGGACGAGACGCCGGACACCTACCGCGCCAACACGCCGCTGCTCGTCCTCGGGATCGTCGGCAACCTGGTCGTCCTCGTCTACACCGTCCTCGACGACCCGGGTTCGCTGCTGTGGGTGGCCGGGCTGCTCGCCGTCGGCCTGGTCCTGTTCCTGGTCCAGCGCTACACCGGCGGCCGGCGGACCCCCGTCGTCACCCCCACGACCGACAAGGAGCTCTGAGCCGTGCACGTGATCGTGGCGACCGACGGGTCCCCGGCCTCCCTGGTGGGGGCGGAGCAGTTCCAGTGGATCGCGGACTCCCGCGAGATCACCGACGTCACCGTGGTGGCCGTCGTCAGCCCGTACGCCGCGGTGCCGTTCGCCAACGAGCTGACCGGGCGGCGCAACACCGAGCCGACCGACTTCAGCTTCCAGGCCGAGGCCGAGGCCGCCGTCGACGTCGTGGCCGCCGTGTTCGACGGCTGGGGACCGGTGATCCACAAGCAGGTGCGCAGCGGCTCGCCCGCCACGGAGATCGTGCGTGCGGCGGAGGAGGCCGGCGCCGACCTCATCTCGCTGGCGGCCGGCGGCCGCGGGCTCACCTCGACCATCCTGCTGGGCAGCACCGCCTCGCGGGTGCAGCACTCCGCGCCGTGCCCGGTGCTGGTGTGCCGGCCGAGGCGCCCGGCGGGCACCTGAGACCGGGGCTCCCGGGAGCGCCCCTCAGTCCGGCGGCCCGAGCTCGGGGAGTCCGGTGGCCCGGACCCGCCGCAGCGCGTCGAGCCCGGCGGCGACGACGGGCCGCCCGGCCGAGCCCGCGCGGATCGCGGTCAGGACGTGCCGGACCGGGGCGCCCGCCCCGGTGACCGGGATGCGGCGGGTGTCGTGCCGGGCGGGCAGGGCGGCCAGGCGCGGGACGAGCGCGACGCCGAACCCGGCGGCGACGAGCGCCGCGCCGGTGTCCCACTCGTCGGCGTGGTGGGCGACGACCGGCTGGAAGCCCGCACCGGCGCAGGCCGTCGTGACCAGGCGGTGGTAGCTGCGCCCCGGCGTCCCCACGATCCACGGGTCGTCGGCGACCTCGGCCAGCGCGACGGCGGCGCGGCCGGCCAGCGGGTGGTCCGGCCCGACGAGGATGTCGAGCGGCTCGGTGCAGAGGGGGTGCTGCTCGAAGGCGGCGTCGGACCGCGGGGGGATGTCCGGGGTCGCGACCAGGACGGCGACGTCGACCGCACCCGCGGCCAGCAGGTCGAAGGCCACCGCGGGCTCGGCCTCGCGCAGGTGCAGCCCCAGGCCGGGGTGGTCGCGGCGCAGCAGGGTCAGCGCCCGCGGGGCGACGACCGCGGCCGCGGTGGAGAACCCGCACAGCCGCAGCGTGCCGGTGAGCCCCCCGCTGCGGTGCGCCTCGAGATCGGCCTGCGCCCGTTCCCAGGCGGCGGTGAGCGCGGCGGTGTGCTCCAGGAGGGTGTGCGCGGCGGCGGTGAGCCGCACGGTGCGCCCGACCGGCTCGAGGAGGACGACGTCGAGCTCGCGGGCGAGCGCCTGCATCTGGTGCGACACGGCCGACGGGGTCAGCAGGCAGACCCGGGCCGCCGCGGTGACGGTCCCGTGGCGCGCGATCGCCTGCAGGACCGGGAGCCGTCGGTCGATCATGTACGGAACGTACAAGGTCTGGTGCGTGAACCGGAGATGGACGTGCACGGTCACGGCCCCGACACTCGGCGGGAGGGCGGCGACGGGAGCGGGACGTGGAGACCTACGGGGCGATCGTCGTGGGGTGCGGAGGGCTGGGGTCCGCGGCGCTGCACCGGCTGGCCCGCGAGCTCGGGCCGCGGGTGCTGGGTCTGGAGCAGTTCGGGCTGGGCCACGACCGCGGTGCCTCCCAGGACCACTCCCGGATCATCCGGCTCGTCCAGCACCAGCCGCAGTACGCGGCGCTGGCGCGCCCGGCCTACGCGGCGTGGGCGGAGGTCGAGGAGGAGTCGGGGCAGACGCTCGTGACCCGCACCGGCGGCCTGGTGATCGAGGACCGCGCGGCGCGCCGGGGCGTCGACTCCGGTACGCGCAACATCGAGGGCTACACCGACGTGCTCGCCCGGTACGGCGTCGACCACGAGGTCCTCGACGCGGCAGGGATCACGGCCCGGTGGCCGCAGTTCCGACTCGACGGCGGCGAGGTCGCGCTCCACCAGTCCGAGTCGGGCATCGTCGACGCCGCCCGCGCCAACGCCGTGCACGTCGCGCTGGCGCGGGCCCACGGCGCGACCGTCCGCGAGCACGCCGCCGTCCGGTCCGTGCGTCCGGACGGCGCCGGGGTGGTGGTGGAGACCGACGAGCAGACGTTCCTCGCCGACCGGGTGGTCGTCACCGCGGACGCGTGGACCAACCGGGTGCTGCGCGGCTGCGGGGTGCACCTGCCGCTGACCGTGACCCAGGAGCAGGTCACCTACTACGCCACGCCGCACCTGGCCGAGTTCTCCCCGGCCCGGTTCCCGGTGTTCATGTGGCACGGCGAGCACAACTTCTACGGCTTCCCCGTGTACGGCGAGGTCGCCACGAAGCTCGGGCAGCACATGGGCGGGCCCGAGACCACCGCCGAGGACCGCACGTTCGAGCCCGATCCGGTGCGCCGCGCGCGCTACGGCCGGTTCGTCGATCAGCACCTCCCGCGGTTCGGCGGGCCGGAGCTGTACACGCGGACCTGCCTCTACACCGTGCCGCCGGACCAGGACTTCGTGCTCGACACGGTCCCGGACCACCCGCAGGTGGCGGTCGCCGTCGGCGCCGGGCACGCGTACAAGTTCGCGGCGCTGATCGGCGGCCTGCTCGCCGACCTCGCGCTGGACCGGGCGCCGGCCCACCCGATCGACGCCTTCTCCCTCACCCGGCCCGCGCTGACCGACCCGGCCTTCGTGACGGCGTTCCATGTCTGACCCCCACGCCGGGCTGCCGGCCCGACCCGTCGACCCCGCACGGTTCACCGACGAGTCGCTCTACGCCGCGACCCGGCTGCCCGTCGAGTCGGCCGCGACCCTGCTCCCCGACGCCTACACCAGCCCGGAGTTCCTCGCACTGGAGCAGGAGCGGGTGTTCGCGACCGGGTGGGTCGCCGTCGGCTGCACCGCAGACGTGGCGGCGCCGGGCGCGTGCCTCGTCGTCGAGGTCGCGGGGCGCTCGGTGATCGTCACCCGCAATCGGGACGGCGCGCTGCGCGCGTTCCACAACGTCTGCCGGCACCGCGCGACCGCCCTGCTGCCGCCCGGGGCCGGGCACGTCGGCCGGGGCGACCGGATCCGCTGCCCCTACCACTCCTGGGCCTACGACCTCGACGGTGCGTGCCTGGGCACGCCGCTGTTCGAGGGCTCCGACGTCCCGGCCGGGCAGGAGCCGGTCTTCGACACCGCCCCCGCCCGGGCCTTCGACCGCGCCGACCACGGCCTGCTCCCGGTCGCCGTCGACAGCTGGGGCTTCCTGCTCGTCGTCAGCCTGGACCCCGACCCGGGCCCGCTCGTCGAACAGCTCGGTGACCTGCCGCAGCGCTTCGCCTCCTACGACCTGGAGCGGTGGGTGCCGCAGCGCCGCCGGACCTACGAGGTCGCGGCGAACTGGAAGCTCGTCGGCGAGAACTTCATGGAGTACTACCACCTGCCCTGGGTGCACCCGGAGCTGAGCCGGGTCTCGAGGTTCTCCGACCACTACCGGTGGCAGGGCCCGGGGATGTACACGGGCATGTGCACGACCCCGGTCTCGCGCAACAGCGACGCCGGCGGCTGGGACGGGCTGCGCCCGGTCGGCGGCCTGACCGGGGAGGACGCCGACAGCGGCCGGTTCGTGTGGCTCTTCCCGAGCACCGCGCTGAGCGTGCTGCCCAACCACGCCTTCGTGCTGTTCACCCGCCCGGCCGCGCCGGGGCGGACGGTCGAGACGGCGGTGCTCCTGGCGCACCCCGACTCCCTGGACGACCCCGACCACGAGGCCGGCCTGGACGCGCTCGCGGAGTTCTGGGACCTGGTCAACCGCCAGGACCTCGAGATCGTCGAACGCGTCCAGCAGGGGATCGCGAACCCCGCCTACCGCGGTGGGCGCCTGTGCTACCGGTTCGAGGAACCGCTGCACCGCTTCCAGAACATGGTCGTCGACCGGGTGGTGGGCCGGCACCGGATCCCGCCGGGGGACGAGACCCGCACGGCCCGGATGTTCCCGGACCCCGTCAGCGCCAGCCCAGCTCCGGGGCCAGGTGGGTGAGGACCGCCTCCACCACGTGGGCGTTGTAGTCCACGCCCAGCTGGGTCGGCACGGTGAGCAGCAGCGTGTCGGCGGCGGCGATCGCCTCGTCCTCGGCCAGCTCGTCGACCAGCTTGTCCGGCTCGCCCGCGTAGGTCCTTCCGAAGCGGGCGTTGCCGCCGTCGAGGAACCCGACCTGGTCGGTGCTGTGGCGCTCGCGCCAGAACAGCTGCTTGTCGAGGTCGTCGACGATCGGGAAGATGCTGCGGCTCACCGACACCCGGGGCGCGCGGTCGTGGCCCGCGTCGGCCCAGGCGTCGCGGAAGCGCCGGATCTGCTCGGCCTGCAGCTGGTGGAAGGGCACGCCGGTGTCCTCGGAGAGCAGCGTCGAGCTCATCAGGTTCATGCCCTGGCGCGCGGTCCACTCGGCCGTCGCGCGCGTGCCGGCGCCCCACCAGATCCGGTCGCGCAGACCGGGGGACTGCGGCTCGATGCGCAGCAGGCCCGGGGGGTTGGGGAACATCGGGCGCGGGTTCGGCCGCGCGAAGGCCTCGCCCTGGATGACCTCGAGGAACCGGCTGGTGTGCCGGCGGGCCATGTCGGCGTCGGTCTCGCCCTCGGCCGGCTCGTGGCCGAAGTGGCGGAACCCGTCGACGACCTGCTCGGGCGATCCCCGGCTGATCCCGAGGTGGAGCCTGCCGCCGGAGATGAGGTCGGCCGCGGCGGCGTCCTCGGCCATGTAGAGCGGGTTCTCGTAGCGCATGTCGATGATGCCGGTGCCCAGCTCGATCCGGCTGGTGCGGGCCCCGGCCGCGGCGAGCAGCGGGAACGGCGACGCCAGCTGCTGCGCGAAGTGGTGGACCCGGAAGTACGCCCCGTCTGCGCCCAGCTCCTCCGCGGCGACCGCGAGCTCGATGGACTGCAGCAGCGCGTCACCGCCGGACCGCACCATCGAGTGCGGCGAGTCCGACCAGTGCCCGAAGGAGAGGAAACCGATGTTCTTCACCTCTCAACCAACTCGCCGGCGGCGTGCGGCATTCCGGGTCCCGGCCGCGCCCACGATCTGGTTATGGTCCCCCGGTGGACTTCGAGCTGACCGATGATCACCAGACGATCCGGACGGCGATCGCGGAGCTGGCGGGCGAGTTCGACGACCGGTACTGGATGACCAGGGACCGGGAGCACGCGTTCCCCACGGAGTTCTACGACGCCCTGGCCACCGGTGGCTGGCTCGGGGTGACCACGCCCGAGGAGTACGGCGGGCACGGGCTGGGGATCACCGAGGCGTCGATCATCCTGGAGGAGGTCGCGCGTTCGGGCGGGGGGATGAACGCGGCGAGTGCGATCCACCTGTCGATCTTCGGGATGCACCCGGTGATCCTGCACGGGTCCGCGGAGCTCAAGGCGCGGACGCTGCCGCGGATCGTCGACGGCTCGCTGCACGTGTGCTTCGGGGTCACCGAGCCCGGTGCGGGGCTGGACACCACGAAGATCACGACGTTCGCGCGGCGCGACGGGGACTCCTACATCGTGAACGGGCGCAAGGTGTGGATCTCCAAGGCGCAGGAGTCGGAGAAGGTCCTGCTGCTGACCCGCACGACGAAGTTCGAGGACTGCGCGAAGAAGACCGACGGCATGACGCTGTTCCTCACCGACCTGGACCGGGCGCACGTCGACGTCCGGCCGATCGCGAAGATGGGTCGCAACGCGGTGAGCTCGAACGAGCTGTTCATCGACGACCTGCGGGTTCCGGTGGAGGACCGGGTCGGGGAGGAGGGGCAGGGCTTCCGCTACATCCTCGACGGCCTGAACCCGGAGCGGATGCTCATCGCGGCGGAGGCGCTGGGGATCGGGCGGGTCGCACTCGACACCGCGGTCCGCTACGGCAACGAGCGCGAGGTGTTCGGGCGGCCGATCGGGATGAACCAGGGGCTGCAGTTCCCGCTGGCCGACTCGCTGGCCCGCCTCGACGCCGCGGAGCTCACGCTGCGGAAGGCGACCTGGCTCTACGACCGGGGCCTGCCGTGCGGGCGGGAGGCGAACACGGCGAAGTACCTGTGCGCGGACGCCGGGTTCGACGCGGCGGACCGGGCGCTGCAGACCCACGGGGGGATGGGGTACTCCGAGGAGTACCACGTGGCGCGGTACTTCCGGGAGGCGCGGCTGCTCAAGATCGCGCCGTTGAGCCAGGAGATGGTGCTGAACTACCTCGGCTCGCACGTGCTGGGCCTGCCGAGGAGCTACTGATGATCGACCTGCGGCGCCACGTCGCGGCGGGGGACGGCGTCTGGTGGGGGCAGGCCGCGGCCGAGGCCACCCCGCTCGTCGACGCGCTGCACGCCCAGGTCGGCGACATCGGGGCGGTCCGCGGGTTCTGCGGGATCGCCCCGCACCGCCGCGACCGGCCCCCCGGGCTGACCCTCGTCTCGTACGGGGCGATGGGGGAGCTGCGGCGGGTCCCGGGCCTGGAGATCGTGCCCGGCCACTACTCGACGCTGCCGCGGCTGTTCGCGCAGCGGCTGCTCCCCGGCGACGTCGGGCTGGTCCAGGTGGCGCCGCCCGGCCCGGACGGCACGTGCTCGCTCGGGATCGGGGTCGACTACGCCGCCGACGCCGCGCGCTGGTCCCGCACCCTGATCGCCGAGATCAACCACCGGATGCCGGTCACCGCCGGCACTCCCGGCATCCCGCTCGACCGGTTCGCCGCCGTCGTCGAGACCGACCGCGCGCTGCCGGAGTTCCCCGACCGCACCCCCGACGCCGTCGACGAGGCGATCGCGGCGCACGTCGCCGACCTGGTCCGCGACGGCGACACGATCCAGCTGGGCGTCGGGTCGCTGCCCGCCGCGATCCTGAACGGCCTGTCCGGGCACCGCGACCTCGGCGTGCACACCGGGATGATCACCGACGGCGTGCTGCGGCTGGTCGACGCGGGCGTGATCACCGGGCGCCACAAGGAGATCGACCCCGGGGTCGTCGTCACCGGCACCGCGCTGGGCGGCGCCGACCTCTACGCCCGGGTCGGCGGGATGCCGGTCGAGTTCCGGCCGGCGGGCTACACGCACGGCGCCGCCGTCCTCGCCCGGCTGTCGCGGCTGGTGTCGATCAACTCCGCCCTGCAGGTCGACCTCACCGGCCAGGTCAACGGCGAGTCGGTCGGCGGCCGCTACCTCGGCGGCGTCGGCGGGCAGGCCGACTTCTCCGGGGCCGCGGCCCGCACCGGCGCGCGCTCGGTGATCGCCCTGCGGTCGACGAGCGGCGGGGCGTCGACGATCGTGCCCCTGCTCGACCACGGCACGGTCACCACCGCCCGCGCCGACGTCGACACCGTCGTCACCGAGCACGGCGTCGCGCACCTGCGGGGCCGCCCGCTGCACGAACGCCCGGCCCACCTCGCGGCGATCGCCGCCCCGGAGCACCGCGACACACTGCTGAGCGACACACTGCTGAGAGGACGACGATGACCAGAACCGCATTCGTCACCGGAGGGGCCCGGGGCATCGGCCGGAGCATCGCGACGACGCTCGGCGCCCAGGGCTTCCGGGTCGGGGTCGTCGACCGCGACCTCGAACCGGCGCGGGCCACCGCCGAGGCGATCACCGCGGCCGGCGGCACCGCGATCGCGGTGTGGGCCGACGTCACCGACACGGCCTCGGTGCGGGCGGCGGTGGAGACCGTCACCGCCGAGCTGGGGCCGGTCGACGTCGCGGTCAACAACGCCGGGTGGGACGACTTCATGAACTTCGTCGACACCACCGAGGAGTTCTGGGAGAAGGTCCTCGACATCAACTTCACGGGCGCGCTGCGGGTCTGCCACGCCGTCGTGCCCGGCATGACGGAGCGCGGCTACGGCCGGATCGTCAACATCGGGTCCGACGCCGGCCGCGTCGGGTCGTCGCTGGAGGCCGTCTACTCCGGGGCGAAGGGCGGCATCATCGCCTTCACCAAGACCCTCGCCCGGGAGATCGCGTCGACGGGCGTCACGGCCAACACGGTGTGCCCCGGCCCGACCGACACCGCGATGCTGCGCGCCTACGCCGACAGCTCGCCCGACGGCGCGAAGGTCCTGGCCGGGATGACCCGCGCGGTGCCGATGCGCCGCCTGGCCCAGCCCGCCGACGTCGCCGCCGCGGTGGCGTTCTTCGCCTCCGGGCCCGCGGGCTACATCACCGGCCAGACGCTGTCGGTCAGCGGCGGACTGACGATGGCCTGAGCGCGGCCGCCCGGACGGGGGCCGGTTCGGGCCGGACGTCCCCGGTGTCGGCGCCGGAACGGGCCGAAGGCCCTGGCGACGGGGGTCGGGTGCCGCTGCCGGTGCGCCCGGCCGCGGACGAGGGTGGGGGTGCACCCCCACCCGAGGAGAACGCGATGAGCGAGCACGACATCCGGCGGACCGTGGTCGTCGGCGTCGACGGATCCGACAGCGCGACGGACGCCGTCCGCTGGGGCGCGGCGGAGGCCGCCCGCAGGCGGGTCCCGCTGCGGCTGGTGATCGGGTTCGGCTGGCCGGCCGAGGAGCACCTGCCGCACGGGACCGCCTACCGGGAGCAGCTGCTGGGGCGGGCCCGCGGGCACCTGGCGGCCGCGGCCGGGGTGGCCGCGGCGCAGCAGCCGGGCCTCGACGTCGAGCAGCAGCTGATCGTCGGGTCGCCGATCGCGGTCCTCGGGGCCGAGGCGGAGCGCGCGCAGCTCGTCGTCGTCGGCGACCGGGGTGCGAGCCGGCTGGAGGGGCTGCTGCTGGGCTCGGTCGCCGTGGCGCTGGCCGCGCACGCGGCGTGCCCCGTCGCGGTCGTGCGGTGGGCGGAGCGGGAGTCGGCGGAGAACGGGTCGCTGCCCGTGGTGCTCGGGGTGGACGGGTCCGCCACGAGCCAGGCGGCGATCGCGTTCGCCTTCGAGGCCGCGTCGGCGCGGAAGGTCCCGGTGGTGGCGGTGCACACCTGGTCGGGCATGGTGTTCGACCCCGGGGTGGCGTCGATGGGGATCGACTGGGCCGCGATCGAGGACGCCGAGCGGGAGCTGCTGGCCGACCAGCTGGCGGGGTGGGCGGAGAAGTTCCCCGACACCTTCGTCGAGCAGGTCGTCACCCGCGACCGGCCCGCGCACGCCCTGCTCGAGCAGGCGGCCCGGGCCCAGCTGGTGGTGGTCGGGTCCCGCGGGCGGGGCGAGGTCGCCGGTCTGGTGCTGGGGTCGGTGGGCAACGCGCTGGTGCACCGCTCACCGTGCCCGGTGGTCGTCGTGCGCCCGGACGCCGCGGCGCCCGTGCAGCCGGGCGGCCGGGAACGCCGGGGGTGACGACCTCCCGCGCCCGGCGCCCGGCTCCCCGACCGGGGAGCGCGGGTCAGCCGGCGAGCGCGGCCGCGGCCGCCCGGAGCCTGCCGATGCGCACGCCCGACGTGTCCACGGCGTCGCCGGAGGCGGTCACCGTGCCGATGCGGACCCCGCTGTGGTCGAGGACGTCGCCTGCCGCGGTCGCGGTGCCGATGGACGTGCCGCTGTGGTCGACGACGGTGCGGTCGTTCTCCATGTCGTACCTCCGGGTGTGGGTGGTGGTCCCCACCCTCGTCGCCCCGACCCGCCGGCGGAACGGGCCGAACGTCCCCCGGGTCGTGGCCCGGCGACCTAGCGGGTGTCGTCCCGGACGGCCCGCACGGCCCGGCGGAGCGCCCCGACGAGCGCGGACCGGTCGTCGGAGCGGGTGCACAGCGAGATCGGGCAGGGTTCGGCGTCGGTGACCGGGACGAAGACCACCTCGGGATGGCGGTGGCTGTCGACCACGGAGCTGCCGGTGATCGCGACGGCCTCGCCCGAGGCGACGACCTCGAGCAGCTCGTCCATCGTGTGCACGACGGGCCCGTAGCGGACGGGGACGCCGCTGGGCCGGGGGTCGCACGCCCACCACCGCACCCACTGCTCGTCGGTCTCGTCGTCGGTGACGTGGGGTTCCCCGTCGAGGTCGTCCAGCGCGACCTCCGCGCGGGAGGCCAGCCGGTGCCCCGCCGGGAGCGCGACGACCCGCGGCTCGTGGCGGACCAGGTCGAGGCGGAGCCCGTCGGTGTCGGCGATCGGGGGCCGCACCAGCGACGCGTCCACCGCCCCGGTCCGGACCGCCGCGGCCTGGTCGGGCCAGGGCAGCTGGACGAGCTGCACCGACACGCCGGGGCCGTCGCGCTGCACCAGGTCGATGATGCGCCGGGTGTGCGTGCCGGTGGCGGCGGTCATGAACCCCAGCCGCAGCACCCCGGCGAGGGTGCGGCGGTGCGCCTCGACCGCGGCGACGGCCCGGTCGGCGGCGGCCAGCGCCGCCCGTGCGTCCGGGAGGAAGCGGCGGCCCGCCTCGGTGGGGACGACCGGGTGCGCGCTGCGGTCGACCAGCTCGGCGCCGAGCCGGCGCTCGAGCATGCGGACCTGCTTGCTCAGCGCGGGCCCGCTGACGTGCAGCCGGGCCGCGGCCCGACCGAAGTGGCCCTCGTCGACGACGGTCACGAGGTAGCGCACGAGGTGCAGGTTGAGGTCCACGCCGACTCCCTCCGGTCCCGGCAGTGTCGCACGTCATCCGGCGGACGGGGCGTCCACCTGGAGTGATAACCGGATGGTTCACGCGGTGGCCGACACGTGTCCTGGACACCGCCGGGGACGACCACGAACGTCGGTGCCATGAGCCGCTACGAGCACGAGTTCGTGACCATGTTCGCCGGGCTGGAGAAGCAGCTGGAGGGCATCGACAACCCCCGGCACCGGGCGATCCTGAAGAACTACCGCCGCCACGGGCTGCTGGAGGTCGCCGGGCGCTACAAGGAGCTGCTCGCGCCGGACATGACCGTCGAGCACCCGCACTACCGCCTGCACGAGGGCGGGCAGTCGATCATCCTCGACGGCATGGAGCAGGTCGTCGGGTTCTACGAGTCCCTGATGGCCGCGAACGCGATCGTCATGTGGGTGGCCGAGCAGGACATCGCGGTCAACGACCACGGCTTCTCCGGCGAGGTCGTGTTCAACGCGTTCGTCCCGGCCCCGATGCTCGGGGAGAGCGCCTTCTCCGACATCCGCGCGGGCGACCCGGGGGAGATGTACCTGCTGCGCCGCACGCTGGCGTTCGTCTGGCCCTACGACGAGCGCGGTCGCCTCATCGGCGAGCACGTCTACGAGGACGGGGCGTCCCGGGAGATCATCCAGCCCGACCCCGCCGACGTCATCACCGCCGCGCGCGCCGCCGAGCTGCTCGCCCCCGAGATCGACCGGGTCCTGCCGTGAGCGCCCCCGCCGGGGGCCGCCTGGCCGGTCGGGTCGCGCTGATCACGGGCGGGGCGCGGGGGCAGGGCCGCTCGCACGCCGTCCGCCTGGCCGGGGAGGGCGCCGACGTCGTCCTCGTGGACCTCTGCAGCCCGGTCGACTCCGCGCCCTACCCGATGGCGGACCCCGCCGACCTCGAGCAGACCGTGAAGCTCGTCGAGGACCTCGACCGCCGGGCACTGGCCGTCCGGGCCGACGTCCGCGACCTGCCGGCCCTGCAGGCCGCGGTCGCCGACGGGCTCGCCGCGTTCGGCCGGCTCGACGTCGTCGTCGCCAACGCCGGCATCGCCGGGTACGCCCCGTCCCTGGAGATGGACGAGGCGACCTGGCAGGAGATGATCGACATCAACCTGACCGGGGTCTGGAAGACGGTCCGGGCCGCCGCCCCCGCCGTGGTCGACGGCGGTCGCGGCGGCGCGATCGTGCTGACCAGCTCGGTCGCGGGGCTGATGGGGTTCCCGAACCTGGCCCACTACTGCGCGGCCAAGCACGGGCTGGTGGGGCTGATGAAGGTGCTCGCGGTGGAGTTCGCGCCGCACCGGATCCGGGTGAACTCCGTGCACCCCACCAACGTCGACACCGACATGATCCAGAACCCGGCGATCCACAGCCTGTTCAGCGGGATGCCCGATCCCGACCCGGCCACGGCCGCCGCCGCGATGCAGGCGATGCACGCCCTGCCCATCCCGTGGGTGGACCCGATCGACATCAGCAACGCCGTCGCCTGGCTGGCCTCCGACGAGGCCCGCTACGTGACCGGCGTCGCGCTGCCGGTCGACGGCGGCATGACCGCGCCGTTCAAGCTCCCGCACGCCGTCAGCGCTGCGCCCGGAACGACGTCGCCGTGAGCTCCTCGGACAGCTCCCACACGCGGCGGGAGTCCTCGGCGCTGCGCAGCCGGGAGTAGAGCGTCTGCTCCGCGGGCGGGCCGCCGAGGTGCCCGGGACCGCTCGGACCGTAGAACCGGGCGGCCCCGGCCTCGGGGGACGTGGCGGCGTAGAGGGCGGGCAGGCCCGCCGACTCGACGGTCCCGACGAGGATGCCCCGGCGGGACAGGGCCCCGATCAGCCGCCTGCCCGCGGTCTGCCGGGTGCGGCCGACCTCGGCGCGGGCGGCGAGCAGGTTCGTCGGGGCGATCCCGGGGTGGGACAGGTTGCTGGTGACGCCCCAGCCCTCGGCGCGGCTGCGCCGGTCGAGCTCGAGCCCGAAGAGCCCGAACGCGATCTTCGAGTGGCTGTAGGCGGCCATGCCGTCGTAGGAGCGCTCCCAGTTCGGGTCCGCCCAGTTCACCGCGCCCCGGTTCGCCGCGACGCTGATCTGCGAGGTCACCC
Organism: Pseudonocardia petroleophila; assembly: GCF_014235185.1. NCBI lineage: Bacteria > Bacillati > Actinomycetota > Actinomycetes > Pseudonocardiales > Pseudonocardiaceae > Pseudonocardia > Pseudonocardia petroleophila. The sequence goes on from NZ_CP060131.1 coordinate 4,129,223, forward strand.
GCGCGGCACCGGCGCGGAGCAGCGGCAGCAGGTGGGCGACGAGGGCGACGTGCCCGAGGTGGTTGGTGCCGAACTGCAGCTCGAACCCGTCGGCGGTGGTCTGCCGCTGCGGCGGGGTCATGACGCCGGCGTTGTTGATCAGGAGGTGGATCGGGCGGTCCTCGGCGCGCAGGGTCTCCCCGAGTGCGGCGACGGACCGCAGCGAGGACAGGTCGAGCTCGTGCAGCACGACGTCCGCGGCGGGCACCTGGCGGCGGATGCTGGCGATCGCCGCCGCGCCCTTGGCCGCGTTGCGGACGGGCAGGAGCACCTCGGCTCCCGCGGCGGCGAGCCGGGTGGCGATGCCGAGCCCGACCCCGTCGCTGCCGCCGGTGACGACGGCGCGCCGTCCGGAGAGGTCGGGGACGGTGAACCCGGGTGTGCGTGGCATGCGCGGCTCCTCGTTCGTGGGGTGTGCCGTCCACTCTGTCCGGGTGCGCGGGGGACATCCACGGACCGTCGATCCGAGGCTCGGCGGACCGCGGGTACCGGTTTCACCGCGCCCGGGACGCCGCCAGCGCGGCGAACCCGTCGTCGAGCGGCACCCGCGGGGCCCAGCCCAGTGCCCGACGGGTGGCGCGCTGGTCGAACCAGTGCGCGGTGGAGAGCTGCTCGGCGAGGAACCGCGTGATCGGCGGGTCGCCGGCCCGGCGCAGCGCGGGCACCGCGGCCCAGGCCGCCTCCGCCAGCGCCCCGGCGGCGCGGGCCACCGGCACCGGGACGGCGCGGCGGGGTGCGGGGACCCCGGCCGCGCGGCAGATCGATGCCAGCAGCTCGGCGACCGGCCGGGGCTCGCCGTTCGACACCACCAGTGCGCGGCCGTCGAGGACGGTGCAGCGGTCGAGGGCCGCGACGAGCGCGTCGACGGCGTTGTCGACGTAGGTCGTGTCGATCAGCGCGGCGCCCGACCCGACGCCGACGAGCCGCCCGGCCCTGGCGCGGGCCACGATCCGGCCGATCAGCTGGGTGTCGCCGGGCCCCCACACCAGGTGCGGCCGGACGGCGACGACGGCGGGCCGGTCGCCCCCCGTCCCGCCCCGTCCCGCCCCGTCCAGGACGAGCAGCTCCGCGGCGGCCTTGCTGCGGGCGTAGTGCCCGCGGGCGCGGGCGGGGTCGGCCGGCTCCGCCCCCACGCCGACCAGGGCCGATCCGGCGTGCGCCACCGACGGCGAGGAGACGTGCACGAGCCTGCCCACCCCCGCGGCGCGGCAGGCGCCGACCACGACGGCGGTGCCCCGGACGTTGGTGCGGACGAAGTCGGCCCAGCGGCCGGTGATGTCGACCTTCGCGGCCAGGTGGACCACCGCGTCGTGCCCGAGCACCGCGGCGGTGACCGCGTCGGGGTCGGCGACGTCGGCGAGGACCTCCCGGTGCCCGTGCCCGGACGCGCGGCGCTGCAGCACGGTGACGTCGTCCCCCCGCGCCGCGAGTGCGTCGGCGACGGCCCCGCCGAGCATCCCGCTCGCGCCGGTGACGAGCACCCTCACGGCCGCCGCCCCGCCCGCCGCCCGGCGAGGTGCCGCCCCGCCCAGCGCGCGACCCGGGTGCGGTCGACCTTGGAGGCGTGCCGGATGTCGACCGGCAGCGCGGGGGTGACCAGCACCGCGGTGACGGGCACCCCGGCGCAGGCGCGGACCGCCGCGGCCAGGGCGGGCGGGGCGAGCGGACCGCGCGTCGGCACCGCCTGCTCGACGACGACCACGAGCACCTGCCCGCCGACCGGCCCGACCCCGACGACCGCGGCGGCCGTCACGCCGTCGACCTGCTGGACGCGCTGCTCGACCCCGACCGGGGTGACGGGCCCGGCCGTGGTCGTGACGACGTGGCCCAGGCGGCCCTCCACCCACAGCCGCCCCTGGGCGTCGAGGTGGCCGACGTCGCCGGTGCGGTGCCAGCCGGGCGTCCGCGCGCTGGCGCGCTCGGTCGCCCACAGCTGGTCGTAGCGGTCCTTGACGTGGGCCGCGCGCACGCAGACCTCGCCCGTGACGCCCGGGGCGGCGGTCAGGTCGTCACCGGCGGTGCCGTCGGCGGACAGCGGGCCGACGCGCACCTGCACCGCGGCCAGCGGGCGGCCGACGCAGACCCCGTCGCCGGGCCCGGCCGCGTCGATCCCGTCGAGGGTGATGTCGGTGACGGGCAGCACCTCGGTCATCCCGTAGGGGGTGTGCGCCTGCGCCGCGGGCAGGACCGCGCGCAGCCGGTGCAGCAGCGACCCGGGGATCGGCGCCCCCGCGGAGACGACGAGCCGGACGCGGCCCAGTGCGGGGGACGGGCGCGCGCCCGCGGTCGCGACCACCCCGCGCAGCGCGGCGGGCGAGGCGAAGACCACCGTCGCGTCGACAGCGGCGGCCGCGTCGGCCAGCGCGGTCGCGGTCAGCCGGCCGGGCCCCGCGACGACGGGTACCGCGGAGGCGATGCCCAGACCGGGCCCGTAGAGCGAGAACGGCGGGAACGCGGCGACGAGCCGGTCGTCGGCGGTCAGGCCGAAGGCGTCGGTGAGGGCGTCGAGCTGGGCCCGGACCTGGCGGTGGCGGTAGACCACGCCCTTGGGCGGGCCGGTGGCGCCGGAGGTGAACACGACCGCGCACTCGGCGTCGGGGCCGGGCGGCTCGGGGGCGGGGGAGCGGCGGCCCAGCCGTGCGAGATCGGCCAGCCCCGGTCCGGCGCCGAGCAGGCGCCGGACGAGCGCGGGGACCGGCCCGGCGGTGATCCGGCGGCCGGGCACGCCCCGCAGGCGGGCGAGGGCGAGCCCCCGCGGGACGCCGATGACGACGGCGGGCGCGGCGCCGCGCAGCGCCCGGGCCATCCCGGCCGGGCCGAGCCCGGCGTCGGCGACGACGATCGACGCCCCGGCCCGCCAGCACGCGTAGACCGCGGCGGTCAGCTCGGCGCCGGGCGGCACCAGCAGGGCGACCCGGTCACCGGGCCGCACGCCGTGCGCGGCGAGGCCGGCCGCGAGCTCGTCGACGCGCCGCGCCAGCAGGTCGAAGGAGATGCGGCGGCCGCCGTCGGCGATCGCGGTCGCCGGGTCACCGGCCCGGGCCCGCAGCGCGGCCCAGACCGGGCGGTGCGGTGCCCCGTCCGTCGTCGGGGCCGCCGCCGGGCGGTCGGTGGCGGGAGAGGACAGCTGGCCGATCCAGTCCCAGGTGTGCCGGGCGGTCTGCGGGGCGTCCTCGGTGACCAGGTGCGAGGCGTTCTCGTAGCGGTGCACCTGGGCGTGCGGCACGCGGGTGAGCAGGTCGCGGAGGTAGACGTCGGAGAAGACCGGGTCGCGCGGGCCCCACAGCGCGAGGACCGGCAGGTCGCCGAGCCCGTCGAGCCCGTCGGTGACGCGGTCGAGCATCGCCGCGCTGGGGTGCTCCGCCTCGAGCGGGATGTCGGCGACGAACTCGGCGACGGCCCGGCGGCGGTCCGCGCCGCGGTAGGGCGCGGCGAGCGCGTCGCGGACGCCGGCGTCCAGGGCCGGGCGCGACAGCGCGCTGGTCGCGCGGACGAACACCGGGGTGGCCGCGCACACGGCCGTGCGCAGGGGCCTGCTGCGGGCGAGGCGGATCAGCGCCGGGGCGTTCGAGTCCGCGGGCTGGTGCACGCCGGTGTTGGCCAGCACCACCGCGCGCAGCTGCGAGCGGTGCGCCAGCGCCCAGCCCAGCGAGATCGGGCCGCCCCAGTCGTGCCCGACCGACACGACCGTCCCGGTCGCCGGGCCGGTGATGCCCAGCGCGTCGGAGACCACGCCCAGGTCGTCGACCCGCTGGGCGAACGTGCGTGCGGTGGCCGTGCGGTCGGAGTAGCCCATGCCGAGCTGGTCGACCGCGACGACCCGCCACCCGGGCGGCGCCGCGGCGAGGAACCGGCGCCACAGGTAGGACCACGTCGGGTTGCCGTGGACGCAGAACATCGTGCCCCCGGTCGGCTCCACGCCGTTGTCGAGCACGTGCCAGGTCCGGGTGACGCCGTCGGCGTCGTCGGCGGTGACCAGCCGCGACCAGCGGGGGTCCAGGCCGGGCAGCGCCGGCGGCAGGGTGGCCGTGGGCATGCTCACCAGACCACCTCGGCGAAGCAGGCGTTGAGCCCGGACCCGACCCCGAGCAGCAGCACCCGGTCGCCCGGGTCGAGGCGGTCGGCCTGCGCGGCCAGGGTGAACGGCACACCGGCCGGGCCCATGTTCCCGCGCGTCGGGTACGTCAGCGGGACGCGGTCGACGGGCAGGTCCAGCGCGTGGCACATGGCCCGGGTGTGCACCCGCGACACCTGGTGCGCGACGTAGCAGTCCATGTCGGCCCAGTCGTAATCGTCGCGCGTACCGGCCCACAGCGCGGTGCCGAGGGCGACGCCCGCGTCCAGCAGGCCCTTCGCGTCGGTGCGCATGGACTCCATGTCGCCGATGCACAGCTCGTGGTGCTCGGTCGCCGAGCGGTGCACGCCCCCGAGGAAGCGGTGCCCGTCCGGGTGCCGGTCGGCGCGGCCGAGCACCATCGCCGCCGCACCGGAGCCCAGCGTCAGCGTGGCGAACTGGGAGAGCACGTCCTCGCGGGTGGTCCCGGGACGGGCGAGGCGGTCCAGGGTCACCTCGTGGGTGTGGCGGGTGCCCTCCCCGTCGACGACGAGCGCGTAGTCGATCCGACCGGCGTCGATCATGGTGGCGGCGAGCTGCATCCCGTTGACGAAGCCGAGGCAGGCGTTCGCGAGGTCGAAGTTGATGCAGTCGGTGGGCAGGCCCAGCGCGTGGTGCACCGCGACGGCCGCGGCCGGTTCGAGGTGCGCGCGGGCGACGGAGGTGTCGATGAGCAGCCCGACGCGGGCCGAGTCGACGCCGGCCTCGGCCAGCGCCTTCGCCCCGGCCATCGCCGCGGCGTCGGAGTAGCTGACGTCGGCGGGCCACCACCGCCGCTCGGTGATGCCGGCCAGGCCCTGCAGCAGGCCGGGCCGCAGCCCGACCCGCTCGAAGGTCTCGGCCAGCCGCTCGTCGAACGAGTCGGAGGTGACGATCTGCGGGGCGTCGACCCCGCAGACGGAGAGGATCACGGTGTCGGTGAAGCGGAACACGGCGTTCCCGGTCATGGATGCCTCTCAGGGGGATCGGCGGACGCGGCGACGCCCGACGGCCGGAGTTCCGCACGGCCGTCGCGGGAGGGGCTGGAGGAGAGCTGCGCTCGGTGCGACCCGTCCTCCAGGTGCCTCGCGCAGGGGCGATACACCGAGGTCCGGGGCATAAGGCCGAGCCGGTAGCAGGCTCTGCCTCGACCGTACGACCGCACCGGGGGACCGGCAACTCCAGAACACGTACATTGACCGCGCGATGGCGACGAGCGAGCACGTGGTGTGGGCCCGGCTCCTGGCGCGCCTCGTCGACGCCGGGCACCTGCTCGTCGCCGACCAGCTCGCCGCGACCCTCGACGCCGAGATCGCCGAGCTGGGCCTCACCGCCGACCTGCTGGTCGTCGACGCGTCCCAGCTCGTCCTGACGTCCCTGCGCACCGTGGGCAACGAGCAGATCGACCTGGTGAACTCCCTCGGCGGGCGCGCCTACCAGCTCGGCGAGATCCTGGCCGGGACCGCCGACGACGGCACGCCCGTGCTGTGGGTGCCGGTGCTCGACGGCACCGACCGGATCGGCGTGATGCGGGTCGGGCTGGGGGACCCTGCCGGCTGCGGGCACGTCGACGACGCCGAGCTGCGGGGCAGGCTGTGGATCGTCGCCAGCCTGATGGGTCACATCGTGGCGACGAAGACCGTCTACAGCGACCGGCTGCGGCGCTGGCGCAGCAACGGCCCGATCTCCGCGCCGTCGGAGCTGCTCTGGCAGCTGCTCCCGCCGCGCACGTTCGCGACCGACCGCCTCGTCGTCTCGGCCGTGCTGGAGCCCCACGACCGGGTCGCGGGGGACGCGTTCGACTACAACGTCGACGGCGAGCTGGTCGACCTGGCCGTGTTCGACGCCGTCGGGCACGACCTGCAGGCCAGCATCACCACGGCCCTGGCCATCACCGCCGTCCGCAACGCGCGCCGCGCCGGGGTGGAGGACCTGGTCGCGATCGCCGCGCACGCCGACGGCCTCATCGGCGGCCGGCCCGGCCCGCCGCAGTTCGCGACGGCGATCCTGGCCCGGCTCGACGTCGGCACCGGGCAGCTGACGATCCTCAACGCCGGGCACCCGCCGCCGCTGCTCGTCCGCGGCGGCCGGGTCGTCAAGGAGCTCGGGCCGCCGCCGCGGACCCCGCTGGGGGTGCGGACCCCGGCCGGGACCGACCAGCCGGTGACGACCGAGCAGCTCGAACCGGGCGACCGGCTGCTGTTCTACAGCGACGGCGTCGTCGAGGCCCGTGACCGGCACGGCGCGTTCTTCGGCGAGGAGCGCCTCGTCGAGATGACCGAGCACGCGGCGGCGTCCGGCCTGTCGGCCCCGGAGACGCTGCGCCGCCTGGCCGCCGCGGTGCTGGAGCACCAGGGCGGGCTGCTGCAGGACGACGCCACCCTGCTGCTCGCGGAGTGGTCGGCCGACGCCTACCGGCGCATGTACCCCGGCGACGTCCTGCGCTGAGGCCCGGGCCCGCCCGACGCGCGGAGCCTGCGGCGCAGCGCGTCGAGGTCGGTGCGGGCGCCGGTGGTCCGGGTGAGGAAGTCGACGAGCACCCGGGCGAAGCGCTGCGGGTCGTCGAGGTGGGGGAAGTGCCCCGCGCCCTCGAAGATCTCGAGCCGGCTGCGCGGGAGGGCCCGGTGCGCGTCGACGGTGTGGGCCACCGGGATCACCGGGTCGCGCGACCCGGCGACGAGCAGCACCGGCGTGTCGGAGAGCAGGTCCAACCGCTCGGTGCCGGTCAGGCGCTGACCCGTCCAGGTCAGCGCGCCGCGCGCGGTCTGCAGGAAGGCGCTGCGCGCCCCGTCGTCGGCGAAGGACTCGAAGGCGCTGAACACCCCGTCCAGATCGGCCCCGGCCAGGCCCGGCACCGCGCGCGGTGCGCCGCACCAGCTCCACCACCCAGCGCGGGGTGGTCGCGGTCAGGACCGAGAGCGCGGCCGGGGCACCGGGCAGGGTGGCGGCGCGCAGGGCGATGCTGACGTTCGGGCCGAGCCCGCCGCTGGCGACGAGCGCGACGCGCTCCGTCAGCTCGGGGAACTGGTAGGCGAACTGCATCGCGACACCACCGCCGAACGAGTGCCCGACGAGCGTGGCGCGCTCCGCCCCGATCGCGACCACCAGGTCCCGCAGACCCGCGGCGTAGGAGCCGAGGGAGTAGTCGCCGGTGCGGGGCTTGGCGGAGCGGCCGTGGCCGAGCAGGTCGGGCGCGACGACGTGGGCCCGGCGCCCGAGCGTCGGCAGGGCCCGGTCCCAGGTGGCGGAGCTGCTGGCGAGGCCGTGGAGCAGGACCACGACGGGCCCGCCGCTGTCGGCGCCGGCCTCGCGGTAGGCGACGTCCTGCCCGTGCAGGCGGATCGTCCGCTCGTGCACCGCCGCGGACCGGGCCGCGCGACGGGTGCGGGCGTGCGTGCTCGGCGTGATGACTGCCACGGGTCCTCCGACGTGGTCCGCCGAGCACGGGAGGTGCTGCGTGGCCACGGATCGTCGAAGGTGCGACCGGGGTCCCGGGCCGACGGCGACCACGCTGGTCGCCCCGGACGGATACCCCGGGCGGCGGTGCCGCACACGATGACGCCACTCACGCGGCCGGCCCGTGTGGCGCACGTCATGGACGATCGGGGCGCGGATGCGGTCCCGGTCGTCTGGGCGGCCGCGGGACGGGTACGCGGTCGGGGTGGTGCCGACCCGCACCGCGGTCCCCGACCGGGGGCCGCACCTCCGCACCCGCCGCCGCTCCGCCGACGGCCGGGAAGGACCCGCATGGCCGTCTCCGTGATCGACGATCCGCCCACCACGACCGGCACCGCCCGGTGCGTCGCCGACGGGGGGACCGCGCGATGAGCCTGTGGAGCAGGATCACCGGTTCCGGCAGGACCGACCCCGACGGTCGGGGCTCCGGCGAGGACGTGGCCGAGGACCCGGCACTGGCGTCGAACCGCGACACCGGCGGGGAGCACACCGACCTGACCGGGGACCGTGGATCGGTCACCGGGACCGGCCGCACCGAGGAGTTCGTCGGGCGGATCGCGGGGGACGACCTCGGCTACGCCGGGGAGACCGGTGCCGAGCGGCGCGCCGAGGCCGCCGCCGACGACGACGGACACCCCGCCCCGCCGCGATGACCGGGTCGCCCACGCAGCGGAACGCTGCCGTCTGCGGGATCCTCCCGTCATGACGGACGGGCAGACGCTCGCCGGGGCGATCGCCGCGGCCCTGCGCCACGAGCTGACCGATCTGCACCCGGCGCTGGTGGACGGGGTCGCGCGCGTGGCCGCGCGGATCTCGGTGCAGAACCTGCCGCTCGTGCTGGGCAGCATGCCCGAGGACCTGATGCCGCAGACCCGGCCCGATCTCTCCGTCGTGCGGGAGACGGGTGTGCCGGAGACCGGACCGGGCTGAGGTCAGAGCGCCCGCCCGGCCCTGCAGAACCCGGCCCTGCGGAACCCGGCCCTGCGGAACCCGGCCCGCCGCAGCTCGGCCACCCGGAGCACGACCAGGACGGACACGGCCGCGACCGGTGCCCACCGCGGCCGCGGCCGCGCGGTGGCCACGACGGCGCACCCCACGGCGAGCGGCGCCGCGAGGGCGACGGGGTCGCGGCGGCCCTCCCGCACCCGCTGCAGCGCGGCCGTCGCGGCGTGGCCCCCGGTCGCGCGGACCCCGCCCGACCTCATCTCGCTGGGCGCGGGGCCCTGCTCGTCGCGGCACTGGTGGTCCTCGCCGGAGTCCTCGACGGGCTCGACGGTGCGGTCGCGTGCGCGGCGGCCGGGCGCGCCCGCTCGGGGCCGTCGTCGACGCGATGGCCGACCGCGTCGGGGACCTGCTGCTCGCCGGGATCCTGCTGCTGCTCGGCGCCCCCGCGGCGTGGTGCGCGGCCGCGGTCGCCCTCGTCCTGCTGCACGAGTACCTGCGCAGCCGCGCCCAGGCCGCGGGGATGCCGGGCGTCGGCGCGGTGACCGTCGCCGAGCGCCCCACCCGCGTCGTGCTCGTCGCCGTCGCCGCCCTCGGCGCGGGCGCGCTGCCCGCGGGCACTCCGCTGACCGGCTGGGACTGGGCGGCGGTGTGCGCCGCCGGCTGGATCGTCGTCGGGACGGTCGGGTTCGCCCACCTGGTCCGCGCCGTCGTCCGCGACGTGCCCCGCCCCTGACGGCTCGCCGGGCTCGGCAGGTCAGGTGGCCGCGATGAGCGCCTGCTGGACGACCTCGGTGAGCGCCGGGTGGATCCAGTACGGCCGGTCGACGAGCGTGCGGGCGGGGATGCCGAGGGTGACGGCGAGGACCAGGGGCTGGATGAGGGTGGGGGCCTGCGGGCCCATGACGTGCGCGCCGAGCACCGCGCCGGTGTCGGGGTCGGTGAGCACCTTGCAGAACCCGGTGTCATCCTCCATCGCCCAGCCGTAGGCGGTGTCGCCGAACCGCGTGGTCCCGACCCGGTACGGCGTGCCGGCCTCGCGCAGCTCCTGCTCGGTGGCCCCGACCTGGGCGATCTGCGGGTCGGTGAACACCGCGGACGGGACGGTGTCGTGGTCGGCGGACCGCAGGTCGTCGGGGTGGAGCAGGTTGTGCCGCACGACGTCGGCCTCCCGGTTGGCGACGTGCTTGAGCGGGACCGGCGAGCAGACGTCGCCGAGCGCCCACACGCCCTCGGCGGTGGTGCGCTGGTGCTCGTCGACGAGCACGAGTCCCTTCTCGTCGACCTCGACGCCGCCCTCGGCGAGGTCCATGAGGTCGCCGTTGGGGATCCGGCCGACGGCGACGAGGAGGGTGTCGGCCTCGACGGTCGATCCGTCGTCCAGCGTCAGCCGCAGTGCCCCGGGCTCGCCCGACACCCCGGTCAGCTCCCGGCCCAGGTGCAGCTCGTAGCGCTTGCCGGCGAGCGCGGTGAACTCCGCGGCGACGGTCTCGTCCTGCGGGCCGAGCAGGGTCGGGCCCTGCTCGATGACGACGATCTCGGACCCGGCGGCCGCGAAGACGTGCGCGAGCTCGGCGGCGATGTAGCCGCCGCCCAGCACCGCGAGCCGGGCCGGGACCCGGTCCCGGCGCATGATCGTGTCGGAGGTCTCGTAGGGCAGCCCGGACTCGGCGACGGGCGGCGGGACCAGCGGCCTGCTGCCGGTGGCGAGGACGATCCGGTCGGCGGTGACCGTCGTGCCGTCGACGTCGAGGGTCCGCGGGCCGGTGAACCGGGCGTGGCCGGTGTGCACCGTGATCCACGAGGTGTCGCGGCGGCCGTCGCGGCCCTCCCGCGCGAGGGGGTCGACCCGCCCGAGTACGCGGTCGCGGACATCGGTCCAGCGCATCCCGCCCAGGTCGGCGTCGACGCCGAACTCGCCGGAGCGCTCCACGGTGTCGACCACCTCGGCGGTGTAGGCGAGCATCTTCGTCGGGATGCACCCGACGTTGAGGCAGGTGCCGCCGAAGCGCTCCTCGCGCTCGACGATCGCGACGTCGAGGTCGGCGAAGGAGTCGTCGATCACGGTGTTGCCCGAGCCGGTGCCGACGACGACGAGCTGGTGGTGGACGGTCGTCATCGGGGCTCCTCGGGCGACGGCGGACGCCGTGATCGACGTCCGTGCCCGCTACCTACCCGCGGGGGGCCTCCCGCAACCCGTCCCCACGAGTTGCCGCCCCCGTGGCCCGACCCTACGGTGAGGGTCCGAGCGCGAGAGCTGCTCGGCTTTATGCCCCGGACCCGGTGTATCGCGTCGACCGCGACAGCCCGAGGTACCGGGGCTCTCTCGTGGGTGGGTGCGGCGGCCCGACGGGCGCCGCACGACCCGCGTTCCGGGGGTGGGTCCGGCGGCGACCCCTCGACCCACCGGCCGGCTGCGCCACCGGCCGGCTGCGCGCCCCCCGGAACCCGGTGCGTCGGGCCTGTCGATCCCCGGCCCGGCGCGCCGACCCGGCGGGACCGCCCGTCCCCACCGCGACCACCGTCCCGACCGGAGGCCCGATGACCGCGACCCTCGGCCCCGCAGCGGTCCGTCCCGCTCCCGCCCGGACCGCCCCGGCCGACCGGGACGCCCGCGTGCCGCGGGCGGGCGTGACGGACATGGCCCGCTCCCTGGACTTCTACCTCCGCCTGGGGTGCGACGTCGTGCGGGCGGCCGACGGGTGGGTCCTGCTGCGCTGCCACGCCGTCACGTTCGTGCTGGTCCAGGCCGGGCGGCGGGCGCCGTCCGCCGGGCCCGCGGCGGAGGACCCGTGGATCCGCCTCGGTGCCCGGGACGTGCGGGCACTGCGCCGCCGCCTGCTCGGCGAGGGCGTGCCCGTCCCGCCGGCGTGCACCCCGACCGGCCGGATCGTCGTCCGCGACCCCGACGGGCGGCCCGTCGCGGTCGAGCGGCTGCCCTGAGGGCCGGGCCCGCGGGCCCGGCCCGTGCGCTCAGCGGGCGCCCTGCCCCGCGTCGACGCGCAGGACGTGGCCGGTGATCTGGTCGGCGTTGTCGGAGGCGAGGAACAGCACGGCGTCGGTGATGTTCTGCATCTCCGTGCGCCACTTGGGGCCCGGCATGTTGCCGGCGGCGGAGAACATCTCGTAGGCGTCGTCGGCGGTCATGCCGACCTCGCCGGCCAGCCCCAGCACCATCCCGGACCCCTGGCCCTCGCCGGGGCGGATCGTGGCCGGCGCGACGCAGTTGACGTTGATGTCGAACTCCGCGAGCTCGAACGCCCACGCCGAGGTCAGGCCCTGGATGGCGTGCTTGGCGGCGACGTAGTGCGAGAGCTGGGCGTGTCCCGACCCCGTCACGCCGGAGGAGATGTTGACGATCTTGCCGGAGCGCCGCTCGATCATGTTCGGCACCACGTACTTGGCCAGGTGCATGTGGCCCTTGACGATCGTGTCGAACACCGCGTCCAGCACGTGGGTGCGCATGCCCTGGATGGAGTCCAGCGCCGCGACGCCCGCGTTGCAGACGATCACGTCGATGCGGCCGTCGAAGAAGTCCAGCGCCTTCGCGACCGAGGACTCCACCTGGCTCTCGTCCCGGATGTCGCACGGCAGCGGGATGACGCGCCGGTCCAGCTCCTCGATGGCCGCGACGGTGGCGTCCAGCATCGCGGCCGTGGCCAGCGGGTAGATGTCGGCGATGGGTTCGGTGATGTCGAGGGCGGCGATGTCGGCCCCGGCGTCGGCGAAGGCCATGGCGTGGCTGAAGCCCTGCCCCTTCGCCGCCCCGGTGATCAGGACGTTCTTGCCCTCGAGCCCGCGGAGTACGGCGGCCATGTCAGTGCTTCCCCTCGGCGTGTGCGGCGTGTGCGGTGGCGGCGGTGCCGGCCCCGCCGTGGGCGGCCGCCCAGCGGACGGAGTCGACGATCATGTCGTAGCCCGTGCAGCGGCAGAGGTTGCCCTCGATGCCCGTGCGGATGGCGTCGTCGTCGGGGTCGGGCTGCTCCAGCAGCAGCCCGGTGGCCGACAGGACCATCCCCGGCGTGCAGTACCCGCACTGCAGCCCGTGGCAGGCCTGGAAGCCCTGCTGCACCGGCGACATCTCGCCCTGCTCGTCGAGCCCCTCGATGGTGAGCACGTCGCCGCCGTCGGCGGCGACGGTGAGCACGGTGCAGGACTTGACCGTCCGCCCGTCCAGCAGCACGGTGCACGCCCCGCAGTTGGAGGTGTCGCAGCCGACGTGGGTGCCGGTCAGCGCGCGGGTCTCCCGCAGGTAGTGCACGAGGAGCTGGCGGGCCTCGACCTCGTCCTCGCCCGCGGTGCCGTTGACGGTGATCCGGACCTTGTGGTGGGACATGGGACTCAGCTCCCGTTCCGGGTGGCGGCCTGGAGCACGCGCCAGACCTTCTGCGGGGTGCACGGCATGTCGATCGAGCGGACGCCGAGGTGGGCCATCGCGTCGACGACGGCGTTCACGACGGCCTGGGGCGCCGCGGTGGCGCCGGACTCGCCGAGCCCCTTGGCGCCCAGCGGGTTGAAGCTCGTCGGCGTGACGAGGTGGTCGGTCTCGTACCGGGGGAGGTCCTTCGCCGACGGGAGCGTGTAGTCGACGAGCGTGCCCGTGCCGGGCTGCCCGTTCTCCGCGAAGGTGACCTCCTCGATCAGCGCCTGCGCGATGCCCTGCGCGACGCCGCCGTGGATCTGCCCCTTCGCCATCAGCGGGTTGATCACGACCCCGCAGTCGTCGACGGCGACGTAGCGGCGGATGAGGACCTTGCCGGTGTCGCGGTCGATCTCCACGACGCAGCAGTGCGCGCCCGAGGGGTAGGACAGGTTGCTCGGCTCGTGGTGCGCCGTCTCGTCGAGGCCGAGGTCGAAGCCGTCGGGCAGCAGGTGCGGCTTGAACGCGCGCACCGCGACCTCGGCCATGTCGACGCCCTGGTCGGGCGCGCCGCGCACGGAGAACCGCCCGTCGGCGAGCTCGATGTCGGACTCGTCGGCCTCCAGCATGTGCGCCGCGATGCGGATCGCCTTGTCGCGCACCTTGGTGGCCGCCTTGAACACCGCCGAGCCGCCGACGGGGACCCCGCGGCTGCCCATCGTGCCGATGCCCTCCTGCACGGTGGCGGTGTCGCCGTGGACCAGCGTGATCCGCTCGAACGGCACCGACAGCCGGTCGGCGACGATCTGCGCGAACGCGGTCTGGTGGCCCTGCCCGTGCGGGCTGGTGCCGACCTTGATCACCGCGGAGCCGTCGACGTTGAGGCGGACGTTGGCCGACTCCCAGCCGCCGACGTAGCCGAACTGCTCGAACAGCGGCGTCGGGCCGAACCCGCCCATCTCGACGAACGTCGAGAACCCGATGCCCAGCAGGGGAGCGGTGGGGTCCGCGCGGCGCTGCGCCTGCTCCGCGCGCAGGGCCGCGTAGTCGACGTGCTCGAGGAGCTTGTCGAGCGCGCCGGGGAAGTCGGCCTCGTCGTAGACGATGCCCTCGAACTGCGTGGCGTAGGGCATCTCGCCGGGCTGCACGAAGTTGCGGCGCCGGACCTCGAGGGGGTCGATGCCCAGCTCGGCGGCGACGCGGTCGACGACCCGCTCGATCATGTACGACGCCTCGGGGCGCCCGGCGCCGCGGTAGGAGCCGACCGGCGTCGTGTTGGTGACGACCGAGCGGAAGCTCGGCGCGATCGTCGGGATCCGGTAGCAGCCGCCCGACATGAACGAGGTCAGCGTGGGCAGGCCGATGCCGGTGGAGTCGGGCCAGCCGCCGCAGTCCTGGGTGATCCGGACGCGCAGCGCGAGCAGGTGGCCCTCGTCGTCGAAGCCGACCTCGACGTCGTGCTGCTGGGCCCGCCCGTGGACCATCGAGGTCATGTTCTCGCTGCGCGTCTCCACGTACTTGACGGGGCGCCGCAGCCGCCGCGAGAGCTCCGCGGTGAGCAGGAACTCCGGGTAGAACGACGCCTTCGCGCCGAACCCGCCGCCGACGTCGGGCGCGACGAACCGCACCTCCTGCTGGGACAGGCCGAACATCTGCGCGATCTCGTTGCGCATGTGGTGCGGGGTCTGGCTGGTGGCCCAGATCGTCAGGCCGGAGGACTGCCAGTCGGCGAGGCAGACCGTCGGCTCCATCGGCACCGCGGCACAGCGCTGGTTGACCAGCGCGATCGCCAGCCGGTGCGGGGCCGCGGCGAGCTCGGCCTCCGCGTCGGTGGCGGAGAGCTGCTGCTCCAGCACCACGTTCGACGGCAGCCCGTCGATGATCGGCGTCGCGCCCTCGGCCGTGGCCGCGGCGACCGAGGCCATGACCGGCAGCTCCTCGTACTCCACGACGACGGCCTCGGCGGCGTCGGCGGCGAGGTAGCGGTCGGTGGCCACGACGACGGCCACCGGCTCGCCCACGAAGTGGACCTTGTCCTTCGCCAGGCAGGGGCGCTCCATGCCGGGGACGGAGCGCGTGGCGGGCAGTCCGTCGAGGTCGGCGTGCGTCCACACCCCGAGCACGCCGGGGAGCCGCTGCGCCGCGTCGGTGTCGACCGACAGGATCCGCGCGTGGGCGAGGTAGCTGCGCACGAACACCATGTGCACGGTGCCCGGGAGCCGGATGTCGTCGACGAACGTGCCGCGTCCGGTGAGCAGTGCGGGGTCCTCCTTGCGGACCACCGATGCGCCGACCATCGATCCCATGCTGCGGACCTCCTCGTCCTGCGTGCCCCACGTGCGACCCGAGTGCTGCCGGCGGTCCCGCAGGCCGACGTTAGGAACCTAACGTCGGTTCCCGGGCGAGGGCAAGGACCGCCGCCGCCGGTCACCCCGGTGCGAACAGCACCGGGTAGGCCGCGAAGTGGTCGCGCGCCGAGTGCGGGTCGCGCCGCGGCGGGTCGTCGGGGTCGGGGCGGGCCCCGGCCGTGAGCAGGGCGTCGAGCAGGAGCGTGACGGTGCCGAGCACCTGCTCGTGCGCCTGCTCCGGCGTCGGGTCCGCCGGGGCGGGGACGCCGCCGGCGAGCTCGGTGCCGATGCAGGCGTGCATGCCGCCGCCGAAGGCGTGGCCCCAGCGCGGCACGTCGGCCGGGACCTCGCGCAGCGGGTCGTACTCCTCGGGCCGGTCGAAGACCCGCGGGTCGCGGTTCGCGCCCGCGATGTCGAGCACCACGAACGACCCCTCGGGGATCTCGGTGCCCCCGCGCAGCGTGACGGGGGCGAGCGCGCGGCGCTGGGCCACCGGGCTCGCCGGGTGCAGCCGCAGCGTCTCGTACACGCAGCGCTGCAGCAGCGCCGGGTCGCGGCGCGCCCGGTCGGCGGCGTCGGGGTCGCGCGCGGCCCAGGCGAACCAGTCGTCGGCGGCGTGGCTGAACGCGTCGGCGGTGCTGTGCGAGCCCGCCTGCAGGTAGAACGCGCACTCGCGGCGCACCACGTCCTCGTCGACCCCGAGCTCCTCCCCGTGGCGCAGCAGCGCGGTCAGGACGTCGCGGGGCAGGTCGTCCTCGTCGATCCCGCCGGCGGCGAACCGGTCCAGCAGCGCGCGCCGCCGGGTGATCGAGGGCTGCAGGAAGACGCGGTCGAAGTCGTCGAGCGCGGCCTGCACCTCGGCGCGCACGACGGCGGGGTCGCGCGTGGTGTGCACCATCGTGGCGCCCTCGGAGAACTTCTTGGCGAGGCGGTAGAGCTGGTCGGTCTCCGCGTCGCTGCCGGTGGGCCGGTCGATCCCGGCCACCATCGCCGTCAGGCTCATAATCGTGCGGTAGCCGATCTCCAGGAGGTCGGCGCGGCCCGCGGCGCGGAACGGGGCGAGCGTGTCGCGCACGACGTCGCGCAGGAACGCCTTCTCCCAGTACCGGAACGTGCCGCGGCGGAACAGGCGGTTCTCCACGCGGCGCCTGCGGCGGTGCTCCGCGCCGTGCAGGACCAGCAGGCTGTCGGCCATCACGACCCCGCCCGCGTCGTAGAGGGCCTGCTCCAGGTCGTGCTGGCGGTAGGCCTCGCGGACCTCGGCGTACCCGTCGAGCGTGATCGTCTGCATGGCCCGCCTCGCTGCGTCCGGCGCCGGGATTGCGGCGTGCTGTCCCTAGCGACGCTAGCAACGGCGGAGGGTCGTCGTCCAGGTGGCGACCACAGCGTCGTCAGTCCCTTGACGACGCTCCGCGGCTGGGGGAGTCTCGTGACCTCGCTCACCAGGAGGACAGCGTGGTCGATCCCGTCCGGACGCTCACCGCCGACGTCGTCGTGCTCGGCACCGGCCCGGCCGGGATGGCCGCGGTGGCCGAGGCGGCGGCGGAGGGCGCGGAGGTGATCGCGGTCGAGGCGATGGACCACATCGGCGGCAACGCGGTGTGGTCCACCGGCTACCTGGCCTTCGTCGACTCGGCGATGCAGCGCGAGCAGGGCATCACCGACGACGTCGAGACCTTCGTCGCCGACGCCCGGGCGATGGTGGCCGAGGCGCAGGACCGGTTCGGCGTCGAGTGGGACGAGGAGCTGGTGCGCCTGTTCGCCCGGGAGAGCGCCGAGACCCACCGGATCCTGACCGCGCGCGGCGTCCGCTTCTCGCGGTTCATCCCGCGGCCGCGCCAGCACAGCGTCGACCGGATGGCGGCGGTCGAGGACAGCTGGATGCTGGGCCGCGCCTTCCGGCCCGACTTCGACCTGCCCGCCGTCACCACGCTGTACGGGACGGTCGCCGACCGGCTGGTCACCGCCGACGGCGCGGTCACGGGCGTGCTCGCGACGGGCCTCGCCGACGGGCGGCGCTACGCGCTGGCGGCCCGGCGCGGGGTCGTCCTGGCCACCGGGGGCTACCAGTCCAACCCGGAGCTGCGCCGCCGCTACCAGCCCGGGTTCGTCGCCAGGGCGCCGTACCTGGGCATCGACACCTGCCGCGGCGACGGCCACCTCATGGGGCAGGCCGTGGGCGGCGACCTGGTCAACATGACGTTCGTGCCGCCGCTGGTGATCGTCTCCTCGTCGGTGGTGGAGGACGCGATCGCCGTCAACGCGGCGGGGGAGCGGTTCCACGACGAGGCGGGCCCCTACGAGGAGCGCGTCGAGCGGCTGCACGCGCAGCCCGGGCGCCGCGCCTGGTACGTCGTCGACGACGAGGTGGCGCGCGAGAAGACGGGCCTGATCGGGCAGATGCCGGAGCCGCCGGTGCAGGCCGACACGCTCGCCGCGCTCGCCGAGGCGATCGGGGTGCCGGCCGGGGCGCTGGAGCGCACGGTCGAGGGCTGGAACGCCTTCCTCGGCACCGGCGCCGACCGGGACCCGGCGTTCGGCCGCGTCGTCCTGCCGCCGGGCCGCCGCCGCTGCGCCACGGCCCCGTTCACCGCCGTGCCGATGGTGGAGGGGATCAACTTCTGCTGCGGCGGGTTCCGGGTCACCACCGACCTGCAGGTCGTCGACGTGTTCGGCACCCCGATCACCGGGCTGTTCGCCGCGGGCGACTGCGTCGGCGGCCTCAACCCCGTCTCCGACCTCGGCGGCGTCCACATCTGCGGCGGCTTCACCCTCGGCCGCCTCGCCGGGCGCGCCGCGGCGCGCGGCGTCGACGACCGCGGCGACCACGGCAGCGTCCTGCACGCCGGGATGCCGTCGATGCTCGACACGAAGATCGCGCTGGTCCACCTCGACACCCCCCGTTCCTGAGGAGACACCGATGTCCGTCGGAGTGCTGTTCACCCAAGGCCTGGTCACCGGAGACCCGCACGCGGTGCTGGGGGAGATCCTGGAGCAGGCGCAGGCCGCCGACCGGCTCGGCTTCTCCGCCGCGCTGACCACCGAGCACAAGTACTCCGAGGAGTACTTCGGCTCGCCGCTGCACCTCGCGTACGCGATCGCGGCGCGCACGCAGCGGGTGAAGGTCGGCACGGCGATCGCCATCGCGCCGCTCTACAACCCCGTCGAGCTCGCGCAGGACTCCGCGATGCTCGACCAGCTCTCCGGCGGCCGCGCGTGGCTCGGGCTCGGCGTCGGGTACATGCCCGTCGACTACTCGACGGTCGGCGTGGGCTGGGAGGACCGCGCCCAGCGCTTCGACGAGACGGTCCGGATCCTGCGCGCCGCGCACACGCAGGACCGGTTCTCCTTCGCCGACGAGATCTACTCCTTCGACGACGTGTCCGTGATCCCGAAGCCCGTGCGGCCCGAGGGCGTGCCGCTGCACCTGGCCGCGTGGACGCCCGGTGGCCTGCGCCGCGCGGGCCGCCTCGCCGACGGCTGGATCACCAACGCGCTGATGTCGCTGCCGACCATGTCCGCGATGGCCGCCGACTACCGGGCCGCGGCCGAGGCGCACGGCCGCACGCCGCACGTCACGTCGATCCGGTTCTGCTGGCCCTACACCTCGCGCGAGGCGGCGCTGGAGAAGTTCGGCGACACCGCGCTGGCCATGGCGCGCACGCTGTTCGACTACGGCGCGATCACCGACCTGCCGGGCGTCACGTCGTCGGCGGAGATCACGCTGGAGGAGTTCGTGCAGGACCGGTTCGTCTTCGGCACGCCGGACGAGTGCGTCGAGACGATCGGCCGCTTCCGCGACGAGGCCGGCGTCGACGACTTCCTGATGATCTTCCGGTACCCGACCGGCCCGGACCACGCCGCGGTGCTGGAGGCGATGGAGCTGTTCGGCACCGAGGTGCTGCCCGCCCTCGAGGGGTCCGCACGGGAGCGGCCCGCGGTGCCCGCGTGACGGCGCAGCACCACCCGCCGCTGCGCGTCGGGATCGTCGGCGTCGCCTACGCCGAGGGCACGCACCTGCCCGCCTACGCCGCGCTCGCGCAGGAGGGGCTGGTGGAGCTGGTCGCCGTGGCGACCGCGCACCGCGACACCGCCGAGGCGGCGGCGGGGAGGCACGGCATCCCGCGGGCCCACGTCGGGTTCGAGGCGCTGTGCGCCGACCCGGCCGTCGACCTCGTCGACGTCGCCACCCGCCCCAGCCGGCACCGCGCCATGGCGGAGGCGGCGCTGGCCGCGGGCAAGCAGGTGCTGTGCGAGGCGCCGCTCGCGCCGACCGTCGCCGACGGGGAGGCGATGGCGGCCGCGGCGGGGGAGCGCGGCTTCGTCGACATGCAGTCGCGGTTCTGGCCGGGGATCACCGAGCTTCGCCGGCTGGTGGCCGACGGGTTCGTCGGGCGCGTCGACAACGTGGCTGCCACCGCGCTGTACCCGACGTTCACGACGGAGCGGGCGATCGCGTCGTCGGCGTGGTGCGCCGACGCCTCCCACGGGGCGAGCTCGCTGCGGGTGCACGGGCTGCACACGGCCGACCTGCTGCGCTTCGTGTTCGGTGACCTCTCCGACGTGCGGGGGAGCGTCGCCCGCCGCGAGCCGCTGTGGGGCGGCCGGGTGCCGGCCGACAGCGTCGACTCCGCGGCGTGGACGGCGCGCACCCCCGACGGGGCGGTGTGCTCGGTGCACACGTCCTGGGTCGCGCGGTTCGGCGCGGGGTTCCGGCTGGTCGTGCACGGGTCGGACGGGATGCTGCTGGCCGAGGCGGCCGGGCACACCGGGCACTTCCCCGTCCGGCTGTCCGGGGCCCGCACCGGCGACGACGGGCCGCGCGAGCTGGTCGCGGCCACGGGGGCGGCCACCGAGCCGTTCACGCGGCTGGTGCGCGCGCTCGCGACCGGCGAGACCGCCGACGTCCCGACGTTCGCCGACGGGCTCGCCGCCCTGCGGATCGCCGGGGCCGTCGAGGCGACGGACTGACGAGGAGCGAGAGATGAGTGCACCGGCCGTCCCCGACGTCGTGACCCTGACGTCCTTCGCCGACGCCAAGGACGCCTACCGCAGCAGGGACCTGCGGCAGTCGCTCTACGACGAGGGCGAGGTCGTCATGGCGGACGTGCTGGTCAACCTGCACGGCACCGCGCACCGCGACCGCCGCCGGGCGGAGAACCGGATGTTCCGCCGCGAGGTGTTCGAGCGCTACGAGCGCGACCTGTTCCCCGAGGTCACGCGGCGGACCCTGGCCCCGTACGTCGAGGCGGGCGGGGTCGACCTGGTGCACCTGGGCCACGAGCTCATGCTCAACCTCGCGGCACTGACCGCGGGCGTCGACCGGCCGCTGGGCACCGCGGAGGAGACGGGCCGCCTGCACGCCTACATGATGCGGTTCATCGAGGGCGCCACCCTCGCGCACTCCACCGGCGACAGGGCGGCGCAGGCGGCCGCGGTCGCGCAGGCGCTGGAGGACTGGGACGCGGAGTTCCTCGCACCGTCGATCGCGCGCCGCCGGGCCCTGCCGCCGCAGGAGCAGCCGCGCGATGTGCTCTCGACGCTGCTGCAGAACCAGGACGCGCTGGACCTGCCGCCGCACGTGGTCCGCCGCGAGGTCGCGTTCTACCTGCTCGCGGGCGGGCACACCAGCGCCACGGCGTTCGTGCGGGCGATCGACCACATGCTCGGCTGGTTCGCCGCGCACCCGGAGCAGCGCGACCGCGCAGCCGATCCGCTGTTCGTGCAGCGCTGCATCCACGAGACCGTGCGGCTCAACCCGTCGAGCCCCACCGGCCGCCGCCGGGCGCTGGCGCCGGTGCGGCTGCGCTCGGGCGTCGAGATCGCGCAGGGGGCGACCGTCGTCATCGACCTGATGGCCGTCAACCGCGACACCGCCCTGTTCGGCCCCGACGCCGCGGAGTTCGACCCCGACCGCACGCTGCCGCCCGGCGTCGCGCCGTTCGGGCTGAGCTTCGCCGCCGGCATGCACGTCTGCATCGGGCAGGACCTCGCGGCGGGGGTCGTCGCGCGTCCCGACACCGACCCCGACACGCACCTGTACGGGCTGGTCACGGGCGCTGTGGGGCGGATGTTCGCCGCCGGGGTGCGGCGCGACCCGGACCGCCCGCCGCAGCGCGACGCGGCCACCGCGCGCCCGTACTGGGGCAGCTACCCGGTGCTGCTGGGGGCGGCGCGATGACCTACCGCATCTCGGTGGACCGGGAGCTCTGCATCAGCTCCGGCAAGTGCGTCGCGGACGCCCCGGACGTCTTCGACTTCGACGCCGACGACCTCGCCGAGCTCGTCCCCGGTGCCGCCCCGCCGCCCGACGCCGTGCAGCTCGACCTCGCCCGCTCCTGCCCGTCGGGGGCGCTGCAGGTGCACGACGCCGACACGGGCGAGCGGATCGACGTCGTCTGACGCACCCCCGCGATCCGCGCACCGCGGCCCCGCCGACGCGCGCTCGTGACGATCGCCGTCCGCTGCGCGCCTACCGGAGCCGCAGCAGGCGGGCGGCGTTGGCCGTGAGGGTCGCGCCGAGGTCGCCTGCCGGGGCGTCGTGGGCGCCGGAGTCCCAGCCCGCGAAGTTGGTGCCGAACACCAGCCGGTCGACGCCGGCGTGCGCGACGAGCAGCTCCAGCGACAGCTCGTCGTGGACGTGGGTGTCGAACCAGATCCGCCGGTACCAGTGCTCGAACCCGGCGTCGCGCAGCGCCTGCGACGCCCACGGCCGCTTCTCCACGGCCGCGGCGAACCGCCCGGACAGGAACGCCGCCGTGCCCCCGCCGTGGGAGACGCACACGTCGAGGCCGGGGTGGCGTTCGAGCACGCCGCCGAACACCAGCGCGGCCACGGCGAGCGTCTCGTCGTAGGCGAAGCCCAGCAGCAGGTCGAGGTCGAAGCGGCGCAGCCGGGCGTCGGCCGCCGGGCCGTCCGGGCCCAGCGGCGAGGGGTGCACGAACAGCGGCACGTCGAGGTCCACCAGCGCCGCGTAGAGCGGGTCGAGCGCCGGGTCGTCCAGCGTGCGGCCCGCGGGGTCGGTGTCGAGGTAGACCCCGGCCATGCCCAGGTCGCGCACGGCCCGGCGCGCCTCGGCGACGCACTGCGCGACGTCCTGCACCGGGAGCTGGGCGCACGCGAGGAGCCGGTCCGGGTGCCGGCCGACGAGCTCGGCGAGGCCGTCGTTCCAGGACCGCGCGAACGCGACGCCGTCGGCGACCGGCAGGTCCCCGAAGTAGGTCAGCGGGTTGGGGGAGAGCAGCTGCCGGGCGATCCCGGCGTCGTCCATCGCGGCCAGCCGCACGTCGACGTCCATGAACGGGCTGCCCGCGTAGCGCACGCCGTGCAGCACGTAGTCGCCGACGCGGTAGAACGGCCGCCCGTCCGGCGACGTCCCGAGCTCCGGGCCGGCGGCCCCCGCCGCCCCCTCCGAGGAGGCGAGCACGGCGTGGGCGTGGACGTCGACGGTGCCGGGGGGAGTGCCCTCAGACATGCGAGAGCTTCTCCAGCTGCTCCTCGGTGAAGGCGAGCGAGCGCGTCAGCGGGCAGGAGGCGAGGAAGCGCACCTGGTCCGAGGTCCGCAGCTTCTGCTCGGGGATCGGGGTGGTGATGTCGATCCGCTTCCCGTCCTTGATCACCTCGGCGATGGCGTCCCTGCGCTGCAGGACCCGCACGTCGGCCAGCGGGTCGCCGTCGACGACGAGGACGTCGGCGATCCGGCCCTCCTCCAGCGTGCCGACCTCGCCCTCCATCCGCATCGCGAACGCGCCGTTGCGGGTGGCGGCGACGATCGCGTCCATCGGGGAGATGTCCATGTAGTCGACGAACATCTCCAGCTCGCGGGCGTGCCACTCGCCGACCGGGGTGACCGCGAACCCGGTCTCGGACCCGGTGAGGAACGGGACGCCCGCCGCGTGGGCCTTCGCCATCTGCTTCGCCGTCACGGCGATCTCGGCGCGGAAGACCTCCAGCAGCTCCGGCGCGCTGCCGACCTTCGCCCCGTAGTCGGCGAGGTTGCCCAGCAGCGTGAAGGTGGGGCACAGCGCGCTGCCCGCCTCGAGCACGGCCTCGAGCGCCTCGTCGTCCATGTAGGACGCGTGGTAGATCAGGTCGACGCCCGCGCGGGCGGCGTCGCGGGTGCTCTCGGAGTTGCGGCAGTGCGCGACGACCTTCGTGTTGAGCTCGTGGGCGGTGTCGCAGACCAGGCGCAGCTCGTCGAAGTTCCAGACCTTGACCTCGGGCCCCTTCATCGACGGGATCAGCCCCGTGACCATGATCTTGATCCAGTCGACGCCGTACTTGATCTGCCGCCGGATCTCGTTGACCATCATGTCCCGCCCGCGCACCACGGTGGCGTAGGCGGTGGTGCCCTCGTCGGCGATCATCCGGCCTGCGGTGCCGCCGAGCATCGTCATCAGCGCCTGGCCACCGGCGCGCATCCGCGGGCCCTCCACGATCCCGGAGTCGATGGCGTCGCGGAGCTCGCAGCCGATGTTCCACAGGCAGTCGGCGTCGAGCACGCTCGTGACGCCCGCCCGCAGCACCTTGCGCGCGTTGTAGGCCGAGAGCATCGAGCTGTAGGCCTCGGTGCGGTGGTGGAACAGCTCGTCGTTGCCGGTGGGCTCGCCGAAGGTCAGGTGGGTGTGCGCGTCGATCAGCCCGGGCATGACGGTCTTCCCGGTGGCGTCGATGCGCGTCTCGCCGGGCGCGGCCTGCGCCTCGGCGGCCGCCCCGAGCGCGACGATCCGCCCCCCGCGCAGCAGCACCGCCTCGCCGGCGCGCGCCGGGGCGCCCGTGCCGTCGACGACCGTGCCGCCGCTGATCAGGATTCCGTCCGCCACGGCGCATCCCTCCGTCGGAATGTTCGTCAGCACACTGACGACTAGTCGGTCCGACGGCCAGTCTGGCACGTCCGTACGGAGGGTGCGAGAGGCTGGACGGGCCCGGAGGCGGGGCAGTAGCGTCGTTACCGTGCCAACGCCGTTCGGATTCGATCTGGGGCGACCGGCCGTGCTCGACGACGGGGGGACAGTCGTGACGACCAAGTGGGCCGTGGTCACCGGGGCCGGGAACGGCATCGGGGCCGTCATCGCCGGGCACGCGGTGAAGGAGGGGTACCGGGTCGCGGTCTGGGACGTCGACGAGGACGCCGCCCGCGCCGTGGCGCACGACCTCGGTGACGCGTGCGTGCCCGCGCGCGTGGACGTGGCCGACGAGGGGTCGGTGCGGGCCGCCGTCGACGCGCTGCCGCGGGCGCCCGCCCTGCTGGTGAACAACGCCGGCGTGGTGCGCTTCGGGCCCCTGCTGGACCTGCCCGCCGCCGACTGGCGCCACGCCGTCGACGTCAACCTGACCGGCACGTTCCTCGTCGCGCGCACGGTGGCCGCGCGGATGATCGCCGCCGGGGGCGGGTCGATCGTCAACATCGCCTCGGTGAACGGGCTCGCCGCCGCCCCGAACGCCGGCGCCTACACGGCGTCGAAGGCCGGGATCATCATGCTCACCGAGCACATGGCGCTGGAGTGGGCGCCGGGCGGCGTCCGGGTCAACGCCGTGGCCCCGGGACTGATCGACGCCGGGATGTCCGACGCGATCTACGCCGACCCCGAGGTCCGGCGGCTGCGCTCGGCCCGGGTCCCGCTGCACCGGCTCGGGTCCGCCGCGGACGTCGCCGACGCCGTGCTGTTCCTCGGCTCCGACAAGGCCGCCTACGTCACCGGCCAGACCCTCGCGGTCGACGGGGGCATCACCAAGAGCGCGCTGAACGCGATGCCGCGGCCCCGCAGCGTCGACGCGGTGGGTGTGCAGACGACGGTCGTGAGCAGCGACGACTGACCGGATGGGACGATGGCCGCATGTCCCAGGAGAGCGTGATCTCGGAGCTGCAGCGCCTCGGGATGTCCGGGTACGAGGCGAAGGCGTACGTGGCGCTGATCGCCGCGGGCACCCCGCTCAACGGCTACGAGGTCGCGAAGCGCTCGGGCGTGCCGCGCAGCACCGTCTACGAGACGCTCGGCAAGCTCGTCAGCCGGGGCGCCGCCTACGAGGTCCGCGCGGGCGAGGCCAGCGTCGGGTACATCTCGCTGCCGCCCTCGGCGCTGCTGGACCGGATGCGCCGCGAGTTCGACGCCTCGATCGACACCCTGCGCGACGCCCTGCCCCAGGTCGCGTCCCCGCCGCAGGTGCGGCTGGTGCACAACCTCACCGACCGGGCGTCGCTGCTGGCCCGGGCCGAGGACGTCGTGGCCGCGGCCCGCAACGATCTGTTCCTGTCCGGCTGGCCCGCCGAGATCGACCCGCTCAAGCCCGTGGTGCGCCGCGCGGAGTCCGAGGGCGTCGAGGTGTCGGTGGTGTCCTTCGGCGAGGACGACGACCCCGTCGGCAACACCACCGCACACCGCTTCTCCACCCCGGAGGTGGTGCTGGAGAACCTCGGCTGCCGGCTGCTGGTCGTCTCCGCCGACCGGGAGCAGGCCGTCATCGGCGGCGTGGTGAACGGTGACGCGTGGGGCGTCTACACCGACGACCCCGCGGTCGTGCTGGTCGCGGTCGAGTACGTGCGCCACGACATCGCGATGCACCTCATCGCGGAGCGGTTCGCCCCGGACGACTTCGAGAGCTTCTGGACCTCCGACCCCGCCCTGCGCCGGCTCCGCGCCGACCACGGCATCCCCGCCGCGCTGCTGCGGCGGGGCCCGGCCGGGGCGAGCGCCCCGCCGCGCCGCGGCCGCCGCAGCGGTACCTGATCGCAGCGGGACCCGATCAGGCGTTCGTCACGCCCAGTCCCAGCCCGCCGTCGATGGTCAGGACGGCGCCGGTGGCCCACTCCGCGGCGAGCAGGTACTCCACGGCCTCGGCGACCTCGTCGACGGTGCCGGGCCGGCCGAGGGCGTGCGCGGGCCCGAGGGACTCCATCCGGGCGGCCGCGGTGGCGTCGTCGAAGACCCCGGCGCGCTGGTTGATCTCGGTGAGGACGCCGCCGGGCCGCACGCAGCTCACGCGGACGCCCTGCGGGCCCAGCTCCGCGGCGAGCACGCCCGTCAGCGTCTCCAGTGCGCCCTTGGTGGCGGCGTAGGGGGACGCCCCGGGGAACGCGCGCTGGGTGTGCACCGACCCGAAGAACACCACCGCGCCGCGGCGTTCCCGCAGGTGCGGCAGCGCGAGCCCGGTGAGCAGCATGGGGCCGATCGTGTTGGACGCGAAGACGTCGTGCAGGCCCTGGTCGGTCAGCTCCTCCAGCGGGCCGCGGTACATGTTGCCCGCCGCGTGGACGACGGCGTCGATCCCGCCGCCGTGCTCCACGGCGGCGGCGACCATCGCCGCGCGGTCCGCCGCCGCGGTGACGTCGCCGACGACGCCGCGCGCACCCGCGGCGTCGGCGACCGCGGCGACCTTCCCCGCGCGCCGCCCGGACAGCGTCACCCGCGCCCCGGCCGCGGCGAGCCGGTGCACCACCGCCTCGCCGATGCCCGAGCCGCCGCCGGTGACCAGCACCGACATCCCCTCGATCGCGCGTCCCACGTCATCTCCTCCCGGTCCCGCCGAGCACGGCCTCGGCCGCGGTCCGCACCAGTTCCGCCCGGTCCCGCGGGGCCAGTGCCGCCGCCAGCGCGTCCGACTGGACCTCGACGGCGAGCGGCACCCCCGCCGGCAGGCCGGCCACGAACGCCGCCAGCGGCAGGCCGCCGTGCCCGGGCGGCACCCGCTCGTGCCGCGCCTCGTGGGCGAGGTCGGCGGGGGCCCGTCCGGGGTCGGCGACGTCGCTGAGCTGCGCGTACCCGGTCAGGGCCGGGTCGGCGGGGTCGTCGAGCCGGTCGCCCGCGCGGTGCAGGTGCAGCGGGTCCAGCAGCACGGTGACACCGGGCGCGGCCCGCGCGATCCGCTCGGCGGCGGTGCGGGTGGGCACGGCGGTGAACGCCATGCACTCCAGCGCGACGCGGGTCCGGTCGCCCAGCAGACCGGCGAGCTCGGCGAGCTTGCCGACGGTCGCGGGCTCGTCGGGGTCCTCGCTCACGGTGAGCAGGAACCGGGCGCCGAGCTCGGCGGCGGTGACGGCCAGGCGGCGCTGGGCGTCGGTCAGCGGGCCCGGGGCCAGCCGGACGACCTCGACGTCGAGCAGGTCGGCCCCGGTGCGCCGCAGCGCGTCGGCCACCCCGCGGGCCTGGGTGCGCGGGTCGGCCATCCGGACCCCGGCCAGCCCGAACCCGGCCGCGGCCGCGCACTCCACGGTGTCGCCGGGGGACAGGTCGAGCACCGTGCCGGCGGCGAGCGAGAGCACGGCTCAGCCCCGCGTCGTCCAGCGGACCGCCCGCCGGAGGACCTCGCGGTGCTCGGGCACCGCGTAGGAGGGCGGGTGGTGGCCGAGCGCGTCGTAGACGACCCGGCCGCCGCCGTGGTCGCGGGCCCAGAGCAGCGGTTGCGCCGCGTCCCCGCCGGGCTGCGGGGCCGTGAGCAGGGCGGTGACGTCGGGGGCGTAGCGCAGGTCGCCGTACACCTCGTCGACCAGGGTGAACGCGTCCAGCCCGCGGACCAGCGGGTGCTCGGCCGCGACGGACACCGTGACCTCGGGGCCCAGCGGCGGGTGCTGCGAGCGGCCCCACTCCCACGCCCCGCCGAGCGTGGCGCCCCACCCGGGCCAGTCGTCGAAGCACAGGCTGGCGGTGTGCATCCCGAGCACGCCGCCCCCGTCGGCCAGGTGCGCGTCCAGCGCCGCCCGGGCGCCCGCGGACGGGCTGGCTCCCTCGGCCGCGGCCCGCTCGCGGTAGCGCGCCGGGGTCTGCGCGCCGGTCATCGTCCAGCGCAGGGCGTTCACCACGAACAGGGCGGCCCCGGGCAGCGCGTGCAGCGCGGACTCGACGCCCGCGGTGCCGGTGTGCACCTCCACCTCGAGCCCCTCGGCCTCCAGCAGCGCGCCCAGGCACGCGGTGGTGGCCGGGAAGTCGTGGGTGAGACCGCCGGAGAGGACCACGGCACGCACCCGAGCACCCCCGTAGTGATAGAGCTGACGACTAGTGGGTGTCAGCCTACCGCGCGCCGCTCCGGCGGGTAGGCCGCCGCGAACAGCGCCATCAGCCGGGGGAACACCGGGCTGAACCGGCCCTCGCCCCACGGGAGGTCGGGTTCGTTCGACATCGCCTGGCTGATCACCCCCACGATCAGGGTGGACAGCAGGTGGATCGCCTCCTCGGAGTCGGCCGCGTCCCCGAGCTCGCCCGCCGCCACCGCCTCGCGCAGGGTCGCACGCTGGACCGCCACCATCTCCGCGCTGACGGCGAGCCCGTCCGGCGAGGGCTCGAAGCTCGGCACGGGGCGCCAGAACAGCAGCTGCGCCAGCGCCCGGTTCTCCAGCGACCACCGCCCGCTGGCGTCCAGGCCGTGGTGGAGGGCGTCGAGCCCGGACCGGCCCGTCATCGCCGTCCGCATCTCCGCGAGGTGCCGCTGCTGCCCGAGCAGGAACAGCGACTCGTAGACCGCCGCGAGCGACGGGAAGTACTTGTAGAGCGACGGCGGCGCGACGCCCAGGCGCCGGGCGACCTCCGAGAGGCTCAGGCCGTTGACGCCCTCCTCCGTCATCACCTCCTCGGCCAGCCCGAGGATCTCCTCGATCGTCTGGCGGCGGCGCACCGCGCGCCGGTCCGACGTGGGTCGTCCGCTGCTGGTCACCGTCACTCGACGGACCATAGCAGAATCGATGATTGACAGCTTTAGCTACAAGTCATAGCTTTAGCTTCACCGAGAGAGGGGGGCCACGATGGTCCGCAGGGAACGGTTCTGGCTGACCCGGGGCAGTCGCGAGGCCACGGTCGCCGCGCCACCGGACGTCGTGTACGACCTGGTCGCGGACCTGCCGCGGATGGGGGAGTGGAGCCCGGAGTGCGTGGCCGTCGAGTGGACGGGCGGGTCGACCGGTCCGGCGCCGGGCGCGACGTTCGTCGGCCACAACCGCACCGGGCCGAGGGGGCTCATCCGCTGGTCGCGTCGCGGCCGGGTGCTCGCCGCCGACCGGGGCCGCGAGTTCGCGTTCGTCACCGAGGAGGGCGGCCGGGAGTCGACCGAGTGGCGCTTCCGCCTCGAGGAGGTCGCGGGCGGCACGCGCGTCACCCAGTCCTACGACGTGCGCTGGCTCCCGGTCGGCTTCCGGATCATCGACGTGCCGCTGAACCGGTTCGGGGACCTGCAGCGGGCGATGGACCACACGCTCGGCCGGTTGGCGGCCGCGGCGGAGTCCGTTCCCGGCACGGTGGCGGGGGACGCGCGGACGGAGCAGGCGCGATGAGCACCGTCGTCCCCCCGGCCCCGACCCCGTTCCTGACCGCCCCGGGCGAGGGGGAGGCGCTGTGGTTCCTCGACGCCCTGGCCACCGTCAAGGCGCCCGCGGCGGCCACGGGCTCGGCCGTCTCGATCACGGAGTTCCACGCCCCCCGGGGCCACGGCTCACCCCTGCACCGGCACCGGGACGAGGCCGAGTGGTGGTACGTCCTCGACGGCGAGCTGGCGGTCTGGGCCGACGGGACGCTGGTCGAGGCCTCCGCCGGGGCCTTCGTCTTCGGCCCGCCCGGGGTGCCGCACACCTTCGAGGTCGTGTCCCCGCAGGCCCGGTTCCTGCTCGGCACCGCACCGGGCGGCTTCGACGGGTTCCTCCGCGCGGCGAGCGAGCCGGCGACGGCGCGCACGCTGCCGCCACCGGGTGGTGGCCCGCCCGACCCGGCCGTGCTGGCCGCGCGGGCCGCGGAGTTCGGGATCGAGATCCTGGGACCGCCCGGCATCCCGGCCTGAGGGCGCGGACGGGCCGGGGACCGTCCCCGCCCCGGCGGCGGCCGCTCGGAGCAGGCCGTGGGCCCGCGCCCGGGTGATCACCTGGGCGCGGTCGCGCGCGTCGACCTTGTGCACGACGTTGTGCAGGTGGGCCTTGACCGTGTTCACCGACAGCCCGAGCAGCTCGACGAGGTCGGCGTGCCCGCGGGCGAGGGGGCCGAGTGCGTCCGTCCCGTCGGTGGACGCCGCGGACGCCGTCACGCGTCGAACTGCTTGATGAGCTCCCGCCGCATGATCTTGCCCGTGGACGTCGCGGGCAGCGCGTCGACGAACCG
Organism: Pseudonocardia petroleophila; assembly: GCF_014235185.1. Taxonomy (NCBI): domain Bacteria; kingdom Bacillati; phylum Actinomycetota; class Actinomycetes; order Pseudonocardiales; family Pseudonocardiaceae; genus Pseudonocardia; species Pseudonocardia petroleophila. The sequence continues at coordinate 4,159,532 of NZ_CP060131.1, forward strand.
GACGAGGCGCGGGCGCTTGTAGGCGGCCAGCGAGCCGCCCGCGAAGGCGATCAGCTCCTCCTCGGTGACGGCCGCGCCGGGGGCGAGGACGACGTAGGCGCAGGCCAGCTCGCCCCGGACCGGGTCGGGCACGGGGCCCGCCGCGACCTGCCCGACCGCCGGGTGGGCGGCCAGCACGCGCTCGATCTCGGCGGGGTACACGTTGTAGCCGCCGGTGATGATCATGTCCTTGCGGCGGTCGACGACGAAGACGTGGCCGGTGTCGTCCATCGTGGCGATGTCGCCGGTGTGCAGCCAGCCGTCGGGCTCGATCGTCTCGGCGGTCGCCTCCGGGTTCCCGTGGTAGCCGATCATGACGATCGGGCCGCGGACCATGAGCTCCCCGGGTTCGCCGCGCGGGGCGTCGCGGGAGGGGTCCTCGAGGTCGCTGACGCGGATCTCGATCCCCGGCAGCGACACCCCGATCGACCCGGGGACGGGCGGGGAGTGCAGCGCGTGCGTCGTGCCCAGGCCGGCGATCTCGGTCATGCCCCACAGCTCGATCAGCGGCGCCCCGGAGCGGTCCTGCCAGCGCCGGATCGTCGACAGCGGGATGGTCTGCCCGCCCACCGTGCACCGCGTGAGCGACGACAGGTCGGCCGACTCCAGTGCGGGGGAGGCGAGCATGGTGGCGTACATCGCGGGCACGCCCTCGAACAGCGTGGCGCGGTGCTCGCCGATCAGCCGCAGCGCCTGCGCGGGGTCGAAGCGCTCCATGAGCACCACGGTGCCGCCGACGAGGAACGTCCCGTTGATCACCACGTTGCCGTAGACGTGCGGTGCGGGCAGGGCCGTCACGACGACGTCGTCGCTGGTGCGGCCGTGCATCGTGGCCGTCAGCGCGCAGTTGAGCAGCACCGCCCGGTGGCTCTGCACCGCGCCCTTGGGGTGGCCGGTGGTGCCGGAGGTGTAGCCGATCGTCGACGGGGCGGCGGGGTCGACGGTGATGTCGGGGACCGGGCCGTCGCAGGCCAGCACCTCGTCGAAGGCGACGGCGCCCGCGGCCTGCCCGAACGCCACGACGGTGACCGGATCGGGCAGGTCGCGCGTCAGCTCGACCACCGCGGCGGCCTGCTCGGCGCTGGTGAACACCGCCGCCGCCCCGCAGTCGCGCAGCACGAACGCCAGCTCCTCGGGGGTGAGCATGACGTTCACCGGGTTCACGACCGCGCCCGCCCGCAGCGCCCCGTGGTAGGCCACCACCCACTCCCACCGGTTCTGCGCGTAGAGCGACACCGGCTGGCCCGCGCGCACGCCGCGGGCGGTGAGCCACGCCGCGACCCGGTCGCTCAGCGCGTCGAGCTCGGCGAAGCTCAGCGTCCGCGTCGCCGTCACCAGCGCGGGTCGCGCACCGAACCCGCGCGCCGCCGCCCGCAGGATCTCCCCGGGACCGTCCACCGTGCACCTCCACGTCAGAGCGTCGATCAGACCGCACCGCGGGCCGTCGCGGCACACCCGAACGGGCGTTGTGGCGCACGGTATCGCGCGGGGCGGCCGTGACGACGGAGCCGACGACCGCATCGGTACTGACCACCGAGCAGACCGGGCCCGGCCCACCGACACCCGCACCACGGGCTGATCGCGCAGGACCTCGCCCGGCTGACCGGGTCCGCCGCACTCAGGCCTGACGCCGCCGCCGACGGCGCCGGGCGGCGTCGGGGTCGTCGGGGCCCAGCAGGTGGCGGAACCGCTGCTGCCCGCCCTGCTTGCTGGTGCCGTAGACGGCGCCGATCTCGGTCCAGGTGCCGCCGTCGCGGCGCACCTCGGCGGCCGCGGCGATCTCCAGCGCCTCCGCCGCCTCGCGGACCTCCTTGGCCGCCGCCAGCGCCGCGACGGGGTCGACGGCGGCGTCCAGGGCGTCGAGCGCCTGTCTGATCTGCGTCGAGCGCCCGGCGGTCACGACGGGATGCTAACCCGGCCCGGGGTCAATGCTAAGTTGACCCGAGTCAACGCAGAGTTGACCTCGGCGGCGCGCGGAGAGGGGGTTCGGCCATGGCGAAGGACAAGAAGAAGAAGGACAAGAAGGGCAAGAAGAGCAAGAAGAAGTAGGGCTCCTCCTGCGCCAGCCCTGCCCCGAGCGGGCAGGGCCGGCCGGGGCTCAGCTCCGGCGCCGCACGAACTCGGCCGCCGCCGCGTCGACGACGTCCGGGTCGGACGCGCTGAGGAAGTGCTGACCGTCCTGGACGACCCGCAGCTCCGCGTCGGGGGAGCCGGTGAACATCCGGATCTCCTCCTCGGCGTTCGCCACCGAGTAGACCGAGTCCGCCGTGCCCTGCAGCCACAGCACCGGACAGCGCACGTCGCCGAGCCGGGCGTGCAGGCCGTCGCGGTCGCGGAGGTTGACCGTGGCGGTGCGGAGGCGGTGCCGCCCGGCGTCCCCGGCGTAGTTCCGCCGGTGCGCCGCGTGCCAGAACGCGCGCTCGTCGGGGGAGACGTCCTCGCCCAGCCCGGCGCCGAGGACCGCGTCGACGAACTCGTCGGGGACGACCCAGTCGTCGCCGACGGGCGCGGCGAGCGCGTCGAGGGACGGGGTGCAGAACTCGATCCCGTCCCAGCACCCGAGGTCGCGGCTGCGCGCGCTCTCGAAGTCCATGGACGTGCCCAGCGGGATGATGCCGCGGACCACGTCGGGGGCCAGCAGGGCCATCCGGGCGGCGACCCAGCCGCCCTGCGAGGTGCCCAGCACGAACGCCTCGGGGATGCCGAGCCGGTCGAGCACCTGCAGGTTCGCGATCGCGCTGTCCCAGTAGGTGAAGTGCGGGTAGGTGGAGCGGGTGCGGCCGTGGCCGTAGAGCTCGATCGCGAGCAGGTTGGCCGCCGCGGTCAGCTCGGGGTCGGCGAACTGCGGCCGGTAGAGGTCGACCGACGTGCTGAAGGAGTTGACGAGGACGAGCGTGGGCAGGGCCGGGTCGTAGGGGCGGGCGAACGCGTGGCCGACGGTCGAGCCGCCGAGGTGGGGCACGGTGACCGTCTGGACGTCGATGGCCTGGGCGTCGTTGCTCATGACTCGCCTCCGGGGTGCGCGGGCTGACGGGGTTACGGCCCGATCATCGCACCCGGGCGGTCCTGCGGTTCAGCTCTTGCGAGCGTGCCCCGCGACTCCTAATGTATGCGTATGCATCTGACGACTGCCGAGAAGAACGGCTTCGGCGACGGCCTGCTCGTCGTCAAGGAACCGACCGGGGTGGACCGGCCGGCCGGACGCGACGACGAGGTCACCGCGACCGTGTCGTCGATGCTGTCGCGGATCGAGCGCGACGGCATGGACGCGGTGCTGCACTACGCCCGCGAGCTCGACGGGTTCACCGGCGACAGCCTCGAGGTGTCGGCGGCCGAGCTCGCCCGCAGCGGCGACGCGCTGCCCGCCGCCCTGCGCGAGGCACTCGACACCGGGGCCGACCGCACCCGCCGGTTCGCGACGATGCAGCGCGAGCGGCTGCAGGACTTCGAGGCCGAGGTCGCGCCCGGCATCGTCTGCGGGCAGCGGTTCGTGCCGGTCGACGCCGTGGGCGCCTACCTGCCCGCCGGCCGCTTCCCGCTGCTGGCCGGGGCGTTCATGACCGTCGGCGTGGCGAAGGCGGCAGGCGTGCCGCACGTCGTGGCGGCCACGCCGCCGTCCTTCGAGGGACGCGCGCACCCGGCGGTGCTGTACTCCGCGCAGATCACCGGCGTCGACGCCGCGTTCGCCGTCGGCGGGGTGCAGGCGCTGGCCGCGATGGCGTTCGGGCTGCTCGACGGCCGTCCCGCCGACATGGTGGTCGGGGCGGGCAACGCCTACGTCGCCGAGGCCAAGCGGCAGCTGTTCGGCCGCGTCGGCATCGACGTCCTCGCCGGCCCGTCGGAGGTCGCGGTGATCGCCGACGACACCGCCGACCCCGCGCTCGTCGCGGCCGACCTGCTGGCCCAGGCCGAGCACGGCCCGACATCGCCCGCGAGCCTGGTCACCACCTCCGAGCGCGTCGCCCACGAGACGGTGCGCCAGGTCGAGAAGCAGCTGGCCGGCCTGGCCACCGCGGAGATCGCGGGTGCGGCCTGGCGCGACCACGGCTCCGTCTACCTGGTGCGCGACCGCGCGGCCGCCGCCGAGGTGATGAACCTGCTGGCCCCCGAGCACCTCGAGGTGCTCGCCGAGGACCTCGACTGGTGGCTCGGCGCGCTGCGCAACTACGGCTCGCTGTTCCTCGGCACCTGGTCGACGGTCGCCTACGCCGACAAGGGGATGTCCGGCACGAACCACGTGCTGCCGACCGTCCGCGGCGCCCGCTTCACCGGCGGTCTCTCGGTCGCCGGGTTCCTCAAGCAGCTGACCCACCAGCGGGCCACCCGCGAGGCGACCGCCTCGCAGGCCGGCCCGACCGTCGTCGTCTCCGACGCCGAGGGCCTCGTCGGGCACCGCGACAGCGCGCAGATCCGTCTCGACGCGGTCGCCCTGCGGAACTGACCGTGCATACGTATCTTCTCCTCCACCACCTCAGCCAGGAGCCGTGATGTCCAGATCCCGTTGGCAGGTACTCGCCGTGGCGATGTCCGCCGCCGTCCTGCTGTCCGCCTGCGGTGCGGGTTCTCGCACCGCGGAGTCGAGCGCGGCGCAGGTCGCCTGCGACCTGCCCGCGCCGCCCCAGCCGGTCACGGTGAACGTCCTCGCCTACAACTCGTCGGCGATCGACCCGTTCACCAACACCATGGTGGCCAGCTGCACCACCGACCAGATCACCGTCAACCACGAACCGATCGACTTCGCGGGCCAGGTGCAGAAGACCACCGCCACGCTCGCGGGCGACACCGGCACCTACGACATCGTCGAGACCTACGGCTTCGTCCTGCCCACGCTGGCCGCCGAGGACAAGCTCGCGCCGCTCGACGACTTCGTCGCCCAGTTCGGCGAGCAGTACGGCCTCGACGGCCTCGACCCGGCGATGCGCGAGGCGCTGTCCTACGACGGCAAGCTCTACGGGCTGCCGATGCAGGCGCAGATGTACGTCATGGCCTACCGCAAGGACGTCTTCGACGCACTCGGGCTGCAGCCCCCGACGACCTTCGCCGAGATGCGTGACGCCGCCACCGCGATCCAGCAGGCGGGGGAGATCCCGTACCCCATCGCGCTGCCGCTGCTCGCGAGCGCCGACATCTCCACGGCCTACGACGCCGCGCTCGGCTCGCTCGGCGTCGACTACGTGGACGCCGAGACCCGCACGCCGAACTTCGACGCACCGGAGGCGGTCACCGCGTTCGAGGAGCTCCGCTCGCTGGTGCCGTTCATGGACCCGCAGGTCACCACGTTCGACCAGCCGCGCGTCCAGCAGCAGATGTACAACGGCTCCGCCGCGATGGCGATCATGTTCTCCGGGCGGATGAACGACCTGTCGCAGCCGACGAACAGCCGGTTCGCCGACCAGTTCGCGTTCGCGCCGCCGCCCTCGGTCGGCGGGGGAGACGTCCTGTACAACTCCCTGTCCGTCGACGGCTGGTCGATCCCGGCCAACGCCGCCGCCGACCCCGCGCTGCTGTTCCAGATGATCGCCACCGCGGTGGGCGAGGACGCGTCCCGCGCGTCGGTGCCCGCGGCGTTCCCGGCCCGCGAGGGCATCGTGACCGCGGACAGCAGCCCGTACGCCGCCGCGGCGCTCGAGTCGATCGGCCAGGCCCCGCCGGCCGAGCCGTACCCGTGGACCTCGCGGATCGCCAACGACACCCGCACCGTGGTGGCCGACGTCATCCTGGGCAACACCCCGATCCCGGACGGCCTGGCGCAGATGCAGCAGATCGCCACCGAGATCGTCGGCGAGTACCCCCCGCAGTAGCAGCCCGCGCGGCCGCCCGGGGTCCCCGGGCGGCCGCCCCGAACGGTCAGCGAGGTGAGCAGTGCGACGGCGAGAGTTCCTGGCGTTCGTGGCCCCCAGCGTGCTGGTGATGGGCGGGCTGCTCCTGCTGCCCCTCTACCGCACGGTCGAGTGGAGCTTCGAGCGCGTCAACTACGGCGAGGACGGCGAGTTCGTCGGGCTCTCCAACTACGGTGACGCGCTCACCGACGCGCGGCTGGGCCAGGCGGTGCTGTTCACCGTCGGGCTGACCGTGGCCGTCGTGGCGGCGCTGCTCGTCGGCGGCTACCTGCTCGCCGTGATGGTCAACCGGCTCGGCCGGGCCAAGCCCTGGGTGCTCGGCATCCTGCTCATCTCCTACGTCGTGCCGCACGTCGTGGGCGCGACGATGTTCTCCTGGTTGTTCGACGCGAACTTCGGCGGCGTGGTCAACCAGCTGGTGACGATCGTGACCGGCCAGGAGGTCCTGTGGTTCACCGACCCCTGGCCGAACCGGGTGATGGTCTGGCTCAACACCATCTGGTTCATGCTGCCGTTCTCCATGCTCGTGATCATCGCCGGGCTGCAGGGCGTGTCCACGGAGATCATCGAAGCGGCGAAGATCGACGGTGCGGGGCCGTGGCGCACGCACTGGAACGTGATCATCCCGAACATCCGCGGCGTCCTCGGGTTCGTGGCGATCATCTCGATCATGGACATCCTGCGGACCTTCGACCAGCTCATCCCGCTCTCGCCGCAGGCGGTGCAGATCGGCAACGAGTCGATCATGCTCTACATCTACAACATCGCCTTCCAGGACGGCGGGCAGCAGCTCGGGCTCGGCAGCGCGGTCAACGTCCTGCTGATCCTGCTGATCGGCCTCATGCTCTTCCCCTTCATCCGCAACGTCGCCAGGGAGGCCCGGCAGGCATGAGCATCCTCGAGAAGTCCGAGAGCGCCACCCGCCCGCAGTCCGAGCCGTCCCGCCGCCCGCGCCGGTACGGGGGCACCTCGCTGCTGGTCGGCGGGCTGCTGGTGCTGATCTGCCTGGCGATGCTCAGCCCGGTCCTGTGGACCGCGGCGACGGTGACCAAGCCGACCGACGTGGCGTTCCTGAACCCGCCGCAGTTCTTCTACGAGCCGTCGCTGACCTCGTTCGTCGACCTCTGGCAGACCACGCAGTTCTACAAGTACCTGATCAACACCCTCGTCGTGGCGGTGCTGAGCACCATCGCGGCTCTGGTGATCGGCATCCCGGCGGCGTACGCGCTGTCGCGGTTCCCCGGCTGGATGAGTGCGGCGCTGCTCATCGCCGCGCTGGTGTTCCGGGCGCTGCCCCGGTTCTCCGTCGTGCTGCCGATGTACGACATCTCGCGGGCGCTGGGCGTCTACGACACGACGTTCGCCGTGGCCGCGGCGCTGGTGGCGATCAACCAGCCGTTCAGCATCTGGCTGCTGCGCAACTTCTTCGCCGAGATCCCCAAGGAGCTCGACGAGGCCGCCATGATCGACGGCTGCACCCGGTTCCAGACGCTGCGCCGCGTCATGGTGCCGCTGATGGGCCCCGGCATCCTCACCGCGGGGATCTTCATCTTCCTGTTCGCGTTCCAGGAGTACCTGACGGCCAACATCCTCACCGACGTCTCGGCCCGCACGGTCCCGGTGTTCATCGCGACCCAGCTCGGCCAGACGCTGCCGATGCTGCAGCAGGCCGGTGCCGCCGCGATGCTGCTGACGCTGCCGGTCGTCGCGTTCGCCTTCATCGCCCAGCGCTACCTGGTGGCCGGGCTGAACGCGGGGTCGGTCAAGGGGTGAGCGAGCCGCTCGTGCTCCTCGGGGGGATGGGCTGCTCGCCGGGCCTCTGGGACGGCGTGCGCGCCCGGCTCGGCGACCGGGCCGTCCTCGACGGGGTGCCGGACCGCCCCACGCTCGACGGGTGCGTCGACGCGCTGCTCGCGACGCTGCCGCCGCGGTTCGCCCTCGCCGGGCTGAGCCTCGGCGGCATCGTCGCGATGGCGCTCGTGCGGCGCGCGCCGCACCGGGTCTCCCGGCTCGCGCTGCTGTCCACCAACGCCCGGGCCCCGGTGCCGGAGCAGTACGCGGCGTGGACCGCGCAGCGCGCCGCGATCGCCGCCGGCGCCACGGCGCGGGAGCTGCAGGCCGACCTGCTGCCGGTGCTCCTGCACGATCCCTCGCACGCCGAGCGGGCTCTCGCGATGGCCGACGAGGTGGGGGAGCGGGTGCTCGACCACCAGCTCGCCGCCCAGGCCACGCGGGTCGACGAGCGCCCGGGACTGGCCCGCGTGCGGGTGCCGACGCTGGTGCTCGCCGCCCGCGAGGACCGGCTCTGCCCGCTCGGGCGGCACGAGGAGATCGCCGCGCTGGTCCCCGGCGCGGACCTGCGGGTGCTCGACGGCGTCGGGCACCTGTCCCCGCTGGAGGCGCCCGGCCGGGTGGCCGCGGCGCTCGTGGACTGGGCGTCGGGGGAGCGGCTCGTCAGGCCCGCAGCCCCCGGAACGCCTCCATGAGCACGTGGGCGAGGTTGTGCACCACCACCTGCGCGCCGGCGCCGAACGCCGCGGCGGTGTCGCCGGTGGCGAGGTCGCACCGGATCGCCGACGCCGCGGCCGGGTCGGCGCGCACCGCGGCCAGCAGCTCGGCCACGGTGGGGTCGTCGGCGGAGCGGACGGCGCCGAGGTCGGCGGTCCCGACGAGGTAGCCGTCGATCCCGTCGACGGCGAGGACGGCGCCGGCGTCGCGGATCGCCGCGGGGGACTCCAGCATCGCGATGACCAGCGTGCGCTCCTCGGCGGTGGCGCGGTGCTCCGCCGCGGTGACGGTGCCGAAGCGGCCCGCGCGCGGGTAGGTGGCGAACCCGCGGACGCCGCGCGGCGGGTAGCGCAGCGCGCGCACCAGCGCCTCGGCGTCGGCGACGGAGTCGACGTGCGGCGCGACGATCCCCTGCGCGCCCTGGTCGAGCGCGCGCTGCGCCAGGACGTGCTCGCCCTCGCCGGGCCGCACCAGCACGGGCATCCCGTGGGCATCGGCCAGCGCGAGGTGGTGGCGCAGGGCGAGGACGTCGGCGGGCCCGTGCTCGCAGTCGATCAGCACGAAGTCCAGCCCCGCCACGGCCAGCATCTCGACGACGTCCTCGCACGGCATCCGCACCAGTGCGCCGGACACCCGCTCGCCCGCCAGCAGCCGGACCCGCAGGGACGACCTCGCGAGCCCGCTCACGCGACCATCCCGCCGGACAGGTCGAGGTCGGCGCCGGTGAGCCCGGGCATCCCCAGCACCGCGACGACCGCCCGGCCGACCTCGTCGGCGGTGACCATCCGGCCCAGCGCCGCCCGCCCGACGAACGCCGCGCGGGCGACGTCGGTGGTGGTGCCGGTGCGCTCGGCCTCCAGCCGGAAGTTGCGGTCCATCCGCTCGCCCTCGACGGGCCCTGGCGACACCGCGTTCACGCGCACCCCGGCCTCCCCGACCTCGAAGGCCAGCGTGGACGTCAGCCCGAGCACCGCCATCTTCGACGCGCAGTACGGCGTGCGGCGGGTCAGCGGCCGCTTGCCCGACACCGACGCGATGTTGACGACGTCGCCCGCGCCGCGCGCGACCATGGCCGGGAGGAACGCGCGGCACACGAGGTACACGCCGCGGACGTTGACCGCGAACACCTCGTCCCACTCGTGCGGCGCGATCTCGGTGAGCGGCGCGACCGGCCCGGCGACGCCGGCGTTGTTGACCAGCACCGAGACCTCCTCGTCGGCCAGCCGGGCGGCCAGCGCGTCGACCGCGTCCGGGTCGGCGACGTCGCAGACCTCGGCGCGGGCGGCGGCGCCCAGGCGCTCCGCGGTGGCCGCCAGCGGCGCGGCCCGGCGGCCGACCAGCACGACGCGCGCGCCGTCGGCCACCAGGTGCGCGGCGATCGCCGCGCCGAGCCCGTTGCCGCCGCCGGTGACCAGCGCGGTGCGCCCGGCGGCGCTCACGCGCGCCGCCGGACCGTCGGACGTCGCTCCACTGTGTCCTCCCGATGCCGGTTAACATACGTATGCTGGTCAGTGAAGCCGGGCCGTGCGGCTACTGTCAAGGCGGACATCGGAGGGGCGGATGATCACCAGTCGGGACGTCGCGAGGCTCGCGGGGGTCTCCCAGCCGACGGTCTCGCGCGCGCTGCGCGACGACCCGAAGGTCTCCGAGGCGACCAAGCGGCGGGTGCGCGAGGCCGCCGAGGCGCTCGGCTACGCGCCCAGCGCGATCGGCCGGGCGCTGTCGGTGGGCCGGTCCACCCGCGTCGGGCTGGTCGTCACCGACCTGGACAACCAGTTCTACGCCCACGTCATCGCCCCCCTGCACGAGGAGCTGGAGCGCCTCGGCCACGAGCTGGTGCTGATCACCGAGTCCTCGGACAGCGGGCCGGTCGCCGAGCGCGTGCTGGCGCACGGACTGTGCGGGGTGGTGCTGGCGACGACCACCGTCGACTCGATCCTGCCTGCCCGGCTGCGCGACCGCGGCGTGCCGTTCGTCTACTTCAACCGGACCGCGCCGAGCGTGGCGGCCGACTCGGTGACCGTCGATCCCGAGCGGGGGGTGCGCGAGCTGCTCGCCGACGTCCTGCGCCGGGGGCACCGCCGGATCGGGGCGGTGTTCGGGCCCCGCAACACCAGCACCGGCGAGCAGCGCGAGCAGGTGGTGCGGGCCGTCCTCGACGAGCACGGGATCGGCCTGGCCCACCGCGACGTGCTGCACGGCCCGTTCGACTTCCGCACCGGCCACGACGGGCTGCGGGCCCTCCTCGGCCGGGAGGACCCGCCCACGCTGGTGCTGTGCGGCAACGACGTCGTCGCGCTCGGGGCGCTGAACGCGGCGCGGGAGCTGGGCGCCGCCGTGCCCGGCGACGTCTCGATCGCGGGCTTCGACGACCTGCCCACCTCGGCGTGGGCGCTGGTCCGCCTGAGCACGGTGGCCTACGACCTGGACGGGATGTCGCGCGAGGCGGCCCGCCTGCTGGTCGGCCGGGTCGAGCGGCCCGACGCCGACCCGGTGCACGCGGTGTACCCGACGCGCTACGTCGCCCGCGACACGGTCGGGGAGCCCCGCGGCTGACCTCACGCCCTTGTCGGCATCGATGCATACGCATACACTGAACCTCGCCAGATCAGCGAGGAGAGGACCAGCGATGCCGCTCGACCCGGTCGCGTACCTGCCGTACACGGACCCCGACGACTTCATCCGGGAGGTGACCGACCGGATCTGGGTGCAGCGCGACATCTCCTACATCGTCGACAACTACGAGCCGGACTCGATCGTCCACGGCGGGCTGGGCACGGTCATCGGGCGCGACGGCGTCATCGAGGGCAGCCTCATGCGGATCGCGGGCACCCCGCAGCACGTCGGGCAGGCCGAGGACGTGGTGTGGGAGGCCCGGGGCGACGACGCCTTCCTCAGCTCGCACCTGGTGTTCTCCAGCGACGAGCACGTGATCGACGGCCGGCGCCGGCGCATCCGCAAGCGCACGGTCGCCAACTGCCTCTACCGGCGCGGCCGCATGGTCGAGGAGTGGGTCGTCCGCGACGAGCTCGCCGACGTCCTGCAGCGCGGGCTCGACCCCGACGAGGTCGCCCGCGGCCAGCTCTTCCGCGGCTACTCCGGGTCGATGACGCAGACCCCGCCGGCCGACGTCCTCGCCGCGGGCGACAGCGGCCCGCGCCCCGACGACCACCGCGCCGAGTGCGAGACGGTGCTCGAGTTCCTCGACGAGGTGTGGAACCAGCGCCGGCTGCACAAGGTGCCGGAGTACATGGAGCGGGACCTGTTCCTGCACACCGTGGGCGACACCACCGTCGTGCGCCCGGACGGCTACCAGCGCGACCTGCTCTCGCTCGTCGCCCCGTTCCCGGACGCGCGGTTCGTCGTGCGCGACGTCCAGACCCACACCGACGAGCGCTACGCCGGCCTGCGGATCGCCGTGATGTGGGTGCTGCACGGCACCTACCACGGCACGCCCGCGTTCGGCCCGCTCACCGGGCACCCGGTGGAGCTGCTGGGCGTGTCCCAGTTCCTCGTGCAGCGCGGCCGGATCGTGCGCGAGATGCGGGTCTACGACGAGATCGCCCTGCGCGCGCAGATCAACGCGACGCGCGGCGACGGCGCGTTCACCGACACCAACATCTACTAGCCAGCACCGACGAGTCAGCGGAGGACGCCGTGACCGACACGGCCACGATCGACAGCAGCACCGGGACAGTGGTCCCACCCGGCGAGATCGCCCGGCGCACCATCCGGCGCACGGACTGGGTGCCCTGCAAGGCCGCCTTCATCGACTGCCGGACCCCGGGTTCGGACCGCAAGGACAACTACTCCTTCATCGGGCCCGGGGTCACCCAGAGCGCCGACCAGTACGTCAACCTCCGCGAGCCGCACGGCTTCCAGCTCGGTGCCGCCGGCATGCCGCACGGCACGACCAACAGCCTGCACCTGCACTTCACCGCCGAGGTGTTCGTCAACTTCGACGGCGACTACCAACTGCGCTGGGGCGCCGACGGCCGGCAGGGGGAGTACCGCAGCGTCGACGGCGACGTCGTCTCGGTGCCCACGTGGATCTTCCGCGGCTTCACCAACGTCGGCGCCGACGAGGGGGTGCTGCTCACCGTCCTGGGCGGCGACGACACCGGCGGCATCATCTGGGGCCCGTCGGTGCTGCGCGAGGCGGCCGGCCACGGCCTGCACCTCACGGCCGACAACCGGCTGGTCGACACCGTGCGCGGGGAGACCGTGCCCGACGGCGTCGCGCTCGTCACGCCGATGCCGCAGGCCGAGATCGACCGGCTCGACCCGGTCGGTCCCGAGCAGTTCCGCGCCCGCGTCACGCACGCCGCGGACCGGGTGTGGATCGCCGAGCCGTTCCTGTGCTCCACGCTCCCCGGCGGCGGCGCCGAGCTCAGCCTGGTGATCGGCTACGGGATGAGCGAGGACCGGCGCGCGGCGCCGCGGCTGCACGACCCGCACGGGTTCGACCTCGCCTGGCTGCGCGCGTCCGTCGGGCAGGGCGTGCTCACCCACCGCCACCCCGGCACGCAGGTGCTCACGGCCAAGGCCGGGCGCTGGGCGGTGCGGCTCAACACCGGGGCCGACGAGCGGACCGTCGAGCTGGGGCCGCTCGACACCCTGTCGGTGCCCGCGGGGGCGTGGCGCTCGGTCACGCTGCTCGACGCCGCGCCGGGCCGCGCCGCCGACGCCGGCCTCGGCGAGCTGCTGGTCGTCAACGGCGGGGACGGGCGCACGGAGCTGGAGTGGGCGCCCGACGTCGTCGCGGCGGCCCGGGCCGCCGGGCGCGTGCTCGACGCGAACGGCTACGTCGCCCCGGCCGAGGTGCTGGTGACGGCCACGGACGACGACTGACGTGGCCGCCTTCGCCGCGACCGACCTGGACGACCCGGTCGCGCACGGCGTCGCGCTCGCCCCGCGGATCCGGGCGCACCTCGACGCCTGGCTCGGCGCGCTCGCGGCCGAGGGCGTCGCCGACCCGGCTGCGCACGCCCGCGGGCTGCTCGGCCGCACCGGGTTCCGGTCCGCGGTGCAGGAGCTGACCCCGGACCTGGCCGCGGAGGTCCGGGGCGTCGCCGCGGGCGCGGGGGTCGACCCGGACCTGCTGCTCGCGCTGCAGCTGATCGACGAGGAGCCCGCCGCCCGGTCGGTCGCGCTCGCCAAGTGCACGGGGTTCGGGCTCGCGCTCCCGGACGGTCCGACCTGGATCGGGCAGAACATGGACCTGGGTGCGCACACCCGGGGCCACCAGGTGCTGCTGCGGGTCGCCCCGCGCGGCGACGCCCCGGCCGCGCTGGTGTTCACCGTCGCCGGCGTCGTCGCGCTGATGGGGGTGAACGCGGCGGGGGTCGGGGTGTGCGTCAACGCCGTGCCGCAGCTCCCCGCCGCCCGCGACGGCCTCCCGGTCGCGTTCGTGATCCGCCGGCTGCTGCAGGCGCGCTCGCTCGACGAGGCCGTGCGGCTGGTCCACGACCTGCCGCACGCGACGAGCCAGCACTACCTGCTCGCCGCCCCGGGCCGGGTGCGGTCGCTCGAGGCGCGGCCGGACGGCGTGGCCGAGCACCACCCGGCCGACCCGGCGCGGGTGCTGCACACCAACCATCCGCTCGGCCCGGTGACCGGGACACCCGGGTCGCCCGCCGCGCACCGCGACTCGGAGGCCCGCCTGGCCGCCGTCCGGGCGCGGGTGGGGTCGGGCACCCCGGCGCTGGCCGACCTGCAGGACGCGCTGCGCTCCGCCGACGACCCCGCGCACCCGGTCTGCCGGGTGGGCGGCGCGGGCCCGCAGGACTACACCACCGGGTCGATGATCTCGGCGCTGCGGCCGGGCGAGCCGGTGCACTCCTGGGTCAGCCCGGGCCCGCCGAGCGAGGTCCCCTACGCGCACGCGGTGCTGCGGGACGGCCGTTCCTGACGGGAGCCGACGAGCGGGGCCGGGCGCGCCCGCGTCGACCGTGACGGTCGCGGGCCGTCGTGCTCCGGGCGGGCTTGTCCGGCGGCGCCCGGCCTGGTCCGATGACGCCGTGGACCTCGGACTAGCGGGACGGCGGGCGGCGGTGGCCGCGGCGAGCGGCGGGTTGGGCTTCGCGAGCGCGGCGGCGCTCGCGGCGGAGGGGGCGCGGGTCACGATCTGCGGCTCCGACGAGGGGCGGGCGATGGACGCCGCCGAGCGGATCGGGGCCGCGTTCGTCGTAGCCGACCTGACCCGCCCGGAGGAGGGGACGCGGTTCGTCGAGGAGGCGGCGCGGCTGATGGGCGGCGTCGACATCCTGGTCACCAACGGCCCCGGCCCGGCCCCCGGCACGGCGCTGGACACGCCGGCCGACGCCTACCCGGCGGCGCTGGAGCGCAGCCTGCTCGCGGTCGTGCACATGTGCCTGGCCGCGGTGCCGGGCATGCGGGCCGCGGGATGGGGGCGGATCGTCGCGATCACGTCGCTGGGGGTGCGCCAGCCGTACCCGAACCTGGTGCTGTCCAACACCGCGCGCGCCGGGGTGACCGGGTTCCTCAGGACGCTGGCGACCGAGACGGCCGCCGACGGCGTCACCGTCAACTCGGTGCTGCCCGGTTTCCACGACACCGCGCGGCTGCGGAGCATGAACGACGGCGGCCTGCCGGACGTCCCGGTCGGCAGCGCCGACGACTTCGGCGCGGTCGTCGCGTTCCTGTGCTCGCGCCAGGCCGGGTTCCTGACCGGGACCGCGGTCCCGGTCGACGGCGGGGCGAACCGCGCGCTGCTGTAGTCCAGATGCCGGTCAGCTGGGCGGGCGCCACGGCCGCGGCGGCAGCACCGGCAGGCCGGACGGGGCGCACTGGCCGCCGCGCTCGCCGGCGAACCGGAAGATCGACCAGCCGATCAGCCCGGCCAGCAGCGAGCCGGCCAGGATGCCGATCTTGGCCTGGTCGACCAGCGCCTGGTCGTCCAGCGCCAGGTCGGTGACGAACAGCGCCACGGTGAACCCGATCCCGGCCAGCCCGGCGCCGCCGATGAGCTGCCCCCAGCGCAGCGTGTCGGGCACCCGCCCGATCCCGGTGCGCAGCGCGACCCAGGTTCCCGCCGACACGCCGACGACCTTGCCGACGGTGAGCCCGACGACGATCCCCCAGGTGAGCGGCGACGACGCGGCGGCGGCGAGCGTCGCGCCGTCGAGGGGGACCCCCGCGTTGGCCAGCACGAACAGCGGCACGATGACGTAGCTGCTCCACGGCTGGATCCGCAGCTGCAGCCGCTCGTTGGGGGAGACGGCCTCGGTGACCGCCGCCTGCGTCGCGAGCGCCCGCTGCGGGCTCGGGTCGACGAGGAAGCTGCGGCCCAGCACCGCGACCTGGTCGATGTCGTACTGGCGGGGGGCGTAGGCGTTGACCAGCAGGCCCAGCGCCACCCCGACGACGCTGGGGTGCACCCCGGACTCCAGCACCGCGAGCCACATCACGAGCCCGATGACGACGTAGAGCGGGGTGCGCCAGAACTGCGCGTAGCGCAGCGCGAGCAGGGCGAGGAACAGGACCCCGGCCAGCAGCAGCGGCGTGACCTGCACGTCGTCGGTGTAGAAGAACGCGATGGCGGCGACAGCGCCGATGTCGTCGACGATCGCGAGCGCCAGCAGGAACACGCGCAGCTGGTCGGGGCAGCGGGGCCCGACCAGCGCGAGCACCCCGATCACGACGGCGGTGTCGGTGGAGATCGCGATGCCCCACGCCCCCGCGGCGGGCCCGCCGGCGTTGAACGCGAGGAACAGCAGCGCGGGCACGACCAGCCCGCCCACCGCGGCCAGGGCCGGCGCGGCGATCGCCCGGGCCCCGCGCAGCTCGCCGAGCACCGCCTCGCGCGACATCTCCAGCCCGACGCTGAAGAAGAACAGCACCATCAGCCCGTCGTTGACCCAGTGCCGCAGGTCCTCGGTGAGCGCGGTGTCGCCGATCCGCAGGGAGAACTCGGTGTGCCAGAACTCCTCGTACCCGCCGCCGAGGTTCACCCAGAGCAGGGCGACGACGGCCGCGGACAGCAGCAGCACGGCCGAACCGGACTCCGTGCGCAGGAAGCCCCGCGCGGCGCGACTGAGGTCTCCGCGCTCGGCTAGTGTCGTGGTCACGGGCTCGATCATCCCCTAGGAGGTCGACGATCAGCACCACGCCTCTGGACCCGCCCATCGGGCCCTACGACCACCTCAAGGGTGTGCTCGGGGCCCCGCTCACGCTCGTGGAGTACGGCGACTTCGAGTGCCCGTACTGCCGGGCCACCGTGCCCGTCGTCCACGAGGTGCTCGAGCGGCTCGGGCGCCGCGTGGTGTTCGCGTTCCGGCACTTCCCGCTCGCGGAGCTGCACCCCTACGCGCTCTCCGCCGCACTCGCGTCCGAGGCCGCGGCGCTGGTCGGGCAGTTCTGGCCGATGTACGGGCGGCTGATGTCGGGTGACGAGCCCGCGCTCACCCAGGCCGACCTGCGCCGCTACGCCGAGGAGATCGGCGTGCCGCCCGAGTCGGTGCTGTGGCCCGCGACCCAGCGGGTGGAGGACCGGGTCGAGGCCGACTTCAACTCCGGGGTCCGCAGCGGCGTGCGGGGCACGCCGGCCCTGTTCGTCAACGGCATCGCCTACCGCGGCGAGCGCACGGTCGACGCGCTGGTCGCGGCGCTGGAGGCGCACGACGCCGACCAGCCGGTCACCTGAGCCGGCCCCCCGGCGTCAGAGGATCGCGCCCGGCTCGTCGGCGGCCTCGGGCAGGATCACGCCGTCCTCCAGGACGTTCGCGCCCGGCACCTCGTGCAGGAAGATCGCCACGTCCTCCTTCGCGTCGCCGGTGATCGCGCACCAGGCGTCGGCCAGGCCGTGCAGGAGCTTGCCCCGCAGCTCCGCGGAGCGGCCGTTGCGGATCAGCCCGACCATCCGCGGCCCGGTGACGGCCTCGCCCGCGGCGAAGATGCTGCCCGGGGGGACCTCGACGAACGAGCAGTGCACGTACCGGCCCGGCGCGCCCGTGACCTCGGAGTGGACCTTCGTGACGGCCGCGGCCACCTCCGCCCTGTGGGCCAGCGTGGCGCCGCCGGTCGGGACGGTGAACTGGTAGTAGGGCATGTCGTCCTCCTGGTGGATGGTCGAACTCGAATCGAACGTGACAGTAGCACTCGATTCGTGTCCTACAGTGTGACGATGAAGCACGACGAGCTCCAGGACGTCTACTGCTCGGTCGCGGGCACCTGGTCGGTGATCGGCGAGCGCTGGACGATGATGATCCTGCGCGAGTGCTTCCGCGGCGAGCGCCGCTACGACCACTTCCGCACCAAGCTGGGCCTGGGCAGCAACGTGCTCAACGACCGGCTGCGCGTGCTCGTGGCCGAGGGGATCCTCGACCGCGTGTGCTACCAGGACCACCCGCCGCGCCATGAGTACCGCCTCACGGCGAAGGGGGCCGACCTCTACCCGGTGCTGCTCGCGCTGATGGAGTGGGGCGACAAGCACGTGCACGAGGTGCCGCCGGTGCGGCTGGTGCACACCGGCTGCGGGCACGCCGCGCAGCCGCGGATGACCTGCGCCCACTGCGCGGAGCCGGTGGCGTGGCGGGCCATGACGGCGGAGTTCGAGCCGGACGCCTGGTAGCGCGGCGGGTCAGGCGTCGTCGAGGACGGTCCGCGTGCGGCGCGCCACCTGGTCCTTCGCCTCCTGCGGCAGCTCGTCGACCCCGGCGAGCAGCGGCAGCAGCTCCGGCGAGGTGAGCAGCGCGCGGAACGTCGTGCCGATCGTGACGCCGTGCCCGGGCCGGTGGACGACCTCGACGGCGTCCCCGGCCCGCACCTCGCCCGGCACGACGACCCGCAGGTAGGCCCCGGGGACGGCGGCCTCGGTGAAGGTGCGGACCCAGCCGCGGCGGTCGAGCCAGGCGGCGAAGGTCCGGCACGGGACGCGCGGCACCGTCACCTGGAGCACCAGGTCCGCCCCGACCCGCCAGCGCTCGCCGATCACGGCGCCGGTGACGTCGACGCCGCGCGTCGTCAGGTTCTCCCCGAACGCCCCGGACGCGAGCGGCCCCAGCACCTCGGCCCAGCCGTCGAGGTCCTCCCGGGCGTAGGCGTAGACGGCCTGGTCCGGCCCGCCGTGGTGCCGGACGTCGCAGATCCGGTCCCCGGACAGCCCGCTGCCGCCCGCGTCCGGCTCCCGCACGCGGACCGGACCGGCGACCGGGCGCTTGTCGATGCCGGTGAACCCCGACTTCGCCGCGATCGGCCGCACCCCGCCGACGTTGACCGACTCCACCACGCTCATGCCCCGACGATAGGCGGGTCTCAGCGGGCGGCCCCCGCGCGCCGCTTGTTGTAGACGTCGAACGCGACGGCGAGCAGCAGGACCAGGCCCTTGACCATCGACTGCACCGACTGGTCGACGCCCATCAGCTGCATGCCGTTGCTCATCACGGCCATGATCAGGCCGCCGACCATCGCCCCCACGACCGTGCCGACGCCGCCGGTCACCGCCGCGCCGCCGATGAACGCCGCCGCGATCGCGTCGAGCTCGAACATGGTGCCCGCGGCGGGCTGGGAGCCGTTGGACCGCGAGGAGTAGATGATCCCCGCGACGGCCGAGAGCAGGCCCATGTTCACGAAGATCCAGAAGTTGACGGCTCTGACCTTGACGCCCGAGAGCGTGGCCGCGTTGAGGTTGCCGCCGATCGCGTAGACCTGGCGGCCGAAGATCGTCCGCTTGGTCACGACGCCGTAGGCGAGCACCAGCACGCTGAGGATGATCAGCACCAGCGGCAGGCCACGGGCGTGCGCGAGCTGCCAGGCGAAGGCCATGACGACCGAGCCGACCAGCACCACGCGCGTCACGAACAGCGGGAACGACTCGACCGGCTGCAGGTAGCGGACCCGGGCGACCCGGGTGCGGAACCCGCTCACGGCGTAGCCCGCCACCGCGAGCGCCCCGATGAGCAGGGTGAACACGTCGTAGCCGTCGCCGCCGAGCAGCCCGTTGAGGAAGCCGCTGGCCACGAGCTGGTACTCCGCGGGGAACGGCGAGAGCGAGATGTTGTCGAGCACCCGCAGCGTCAGCCCGCGGAACAGCAGCATCCCGGCGAGGGTGACGATGAACGCGGGGATCCCGACGTAGGCCGCCCAGAAGCCGTGCCAGGCGCCCACCGCGAGACCGACGGCGAGCGCGGCGAGGACCCCGACCCACCACGGCAGGCCCTGGCCGATCACCAGCACCGCCGACACCGCGCCGGTGAGCGCGACGACCGAGCCGACCGACAGGTCGATGTGCCCGGCGACGATGACGATCACCATGCCGATCGCGAGCACCAGGATGTAGGAGTACTGCAGGACGATGTTGGTGATGTTGCCCGGGCTCAGCGACACCCCGCCGGTGAGGATCGCGAACAGCGCCACGATCGCGACGAAGGCGATGTAGATGCCGCTCTGGCGCAGGTTGCGGGTGATCAGCGCCCGGATGTCGCTGGTCCCGGTGTGCAGGGCGGCGGCGGGCGCGTCGCCGCCGACCGGGTCCTTCTGCTGGGGGGCGGTGGTGGTCATGCGACGGCCTCCGGCTCCTGGGTCATGAGGGCCATCAGGCCCTCCTGGGTGGCGTCGGCCACCGGCACCTCGCCGGTGATCCGTCCGGCGGACAGGGTGTAGATGCGGTCGCACACGCCGAGCAGCTCCGGCAGCTCCGAGGAGATGACGACGACGGCCTTCCCGGCCGCGACGAGCTGGTTGACGATCACGTAGATCTCGTACTTCGCGCCGACGTCGATGCCGCGGGTGGGCTCGTCGAGGATGAGGACGTCGGGGTCGGTCAGCAGCCACTTGGCCAGCACGACCTTCTGCTGGTTGCCGCCGGAGAGCGTGCCCACGACGCTCATCACGCTGGGCGCCTTGATGTTCATGTCGCGGCGGCTGTCCTCCGCGGCGCGGGTCTCCTCGTTGCCGTCCACCCAGCCGCGGCGCGAGAGCCTGCCCAGCGCGGCGGCGGAGACGTTGCGGCGGATGTCGTCGATGAGGTTGAGGCCGTACTTCGTGCGGTCCTCGGTGGCGTAGGCGATGCCCGCGTCGATCGCCTCGGCGACGGTGCGGGTGCGGACCGGGCGACCCCGGACGAACAGCCGTCCGGTGATGTCGCGGCCGTAGGAGCGGCCGAAGACGCTCATCGCGAGCTCGGTGCGGCCGGCGCCCATCAGCCCGGCGATGCCGACGACCTCGCCCGCCCGCACGTGGAACGACGCGCCGTCGACGACCGTGCGGTCCTGCACGGGATGGCGCACCGTCCAGTCCTCGACGCGCAGCACCTCCTCGCCCGGCGCGGAGTCGCGCGCGGGGTAGAAGGAGTCGATGTCGCGCCCGACCATCCCGCGGATGATCCGCTGCCGCGGGTGCTCCTCGGCGGCCAGCGCGAACGTCTCGACGGTGCGGCCGTCGCGGATGACGGTGGTGCGGTCGGCGATGCTGACGATCTCGTCGAGCTTGTGGGAGATGATGATCGAGGTGATGCCGCGGTCGCGGAAGCTGCGCATGAGGTCGAGCAGGTGCGCGGAGTCGGTGTCGTTGAGCGCGGCGGTGGGCTCGTCGAGGATGAGCAGCCGCACGTCCTTCGACATCGCCTTCGCGATCTCCACCAGCTGCTGCTTGCCGACGCCCAGCTCGCCGACCGGGGTCACCGGGCTCTCCGCCAGCCCCACCTGTTCCAGCAGGCCCGTGGCCTCGGCGTTGGTCCGGTTCCAGTCGACCAGGCCCCCGCGGCCGCGCCGCTCGTTGCCCAGGAACAGGTTCTCCGCGATCGACAGGTGCGGGACCAGCGCCAGCTCCTGGTGGATGATCACCACGCCGCGCTGCTCGCTGTCGCGGATGCCGGTGAACGGAGCGGGCGTCCCGTCCAGGACGATCTCGCCGTCGTAGGTCCCCGCGGGGTGCACCCCGGAGAGCACCTTCATCAGCGTCGACTTGCCGGCGCCGTTCTCGCCGCAGATCGCGTGGATCTCGCCGCGGCGCACGGCGAGCGTGACGTCGGCCAGTGCCGTCACGCCGGGGAAGGTCTTGGTGATGCCGCGCATCTCCAGGATGTGGTCGTCCATGACGTCGTCCTCGGTGCAGTGGGGGCGGCCGCCGGTCCCGGTGGGGGACCGGCGGCCCGTCGGACGGGGCCGTCAGCCGGCCTGGCCGCTCTCGACCTCCTCGGCCGTCCAGTAGCCGGAGTCGACGAGCACCGACTGGATGTCGTCCGCGTACACGGTCTCGACCGGCAGCAGGTAGGACGGGACGACCTTCACGCCGTTGTCGTAGGTCGTGGTGTCGTTGGCCTGCGGCTCGCCGCCGTCGAGGAACGCCGTCGCGGCGATGACGGCCTGCTCGGCGAGCAGGCGCGTGTCCTTGAAGACCGTCGAGCTCTGCACGCCCTGCGCGATGAGGGAGACCGAGGCGATCTCGGCGTCCTGTCCGGTGACGGTGGGCATCGGGTTGGCGGCCGTGCCGTAGCCGGTGTTCTGCAGCGCGGTGATGATGCCGCGGGACAGGCCGTCGTAGGGGGACAGGACGCCGTCGACGCGGGTGCCGTCGTTGTAGGCCGAGGTCAGCAGGTCCTCCATGCGCCGCTGCGCGGTCTCCTGCTGCCAGCGCAGGATCGCCACCTGCTCGATGGAGGTCTGGCCGCTGCCGACGACGAGGGTGCCGTCGTCGATGCGGGGCTGCAGCACCGACATGGCGCCGTCGAAGAAGAAGAAGGCGTTGTTGTCGTCCAGCGAGCCCGCGAACAGCTCGATGGTGAACGGTCCCGTCGCGGTGCCGGGTGAGCCGTCCTCCGTCTGCAGGCCCAGGCCGGTGAGCAGGGCGTTCGCCTGCGCGACGCCGACCTGGAAGTTGTCGAAGGTGACGTAGAAGTCGACGTTCGGGGTCTCGCGGATGAGGCGGTCGTAGGAGATGACCGGGATCCCGGCGTCGGCGGCGGCCTGCAGCTGGCTGCTCAGCGCGGTGCCGTCGATCGCGGCGATGACCAGCAGGTCGGCGCCCTGGGTGATCATCTGGTCGACCTGCTGGCTCTGGGTCGGGATGTCGTCGCCCGCGAACTGCAGGTCGACCTGGAACCCGGCGTCGGTGAGCTGCTGCTGCACGGCGTTGCCGTCGGCGATCCAGCGCTCGGAGGTCTGGGTCGGCATCGACACCCCGACGAGCAGGTCGGCGGCCGCGGCGTCGGTTCCCGCGCCGCCGGAGCCGCCCGCCCCGGACCCGCCGCAGGCGGTCAGGCCGACGGCCAGCAGTGCCCCCACCGCGACGGCGCGCAACCGTCCCGTCACGTGCAGTCTTCTCATCACGTGGATCTCCTCTTCGAGACGTCGGTACCGGTCGTCGCCGGGTCGCGGAGGTGAACGCGCGCACCGCCGCATGTGAGCGCTAACAATCGAAGCGTCGCCGCGGTTTGTCAAGGGGCTCGGCGACATCCGTCGCCACCGTTCGACGGGTCAGGGGCCGGCGTGCAGGATCGCCCCGGCCAGCGCCGCGATCCGGGCCTCGACGCCGGGGCCGGGGTGCCGGCGGCCGGTGCCGGCGAGGTCGTGCACGGCGTTGCGGGCGGCGTGCACCAGCAGCTCGGCGTCGACGGCCGCGAGGCCGGGCCGGGCGGCCCGCACCGTCGCGACCCACCGGTCGACGTCGGCGCGCAGCGCCGCGGCGATCTCCCGGGTCGCCGCGGGCGGCAGGTTGATGTCCTCGGTGACGTACACGCCGAACAGCTCCCGGTGCTGCACGGCGAGGCCCGTGTAGCGCTCGACGAGGTCGCCCAGCGGGTCGGCCGCACCGGGGTCGGGCCGGGGGAGCAGGGCGGCGGCGCGGGAGAACGCGGCCAGCAGCAGCTCGGCCTTGGTGGGGTAGTGGTGGTAGATGCTCGGGCCGGCCATCCCCGCGGCGGCCCCGATGTCGTCGACGCTGACCGCGGCGTACCCGTGCCGGTGGAACAGCGCGATGGCGGTCTCCAGCACCTGCTCGCCGCGGTCCGGGGACGCCGCGGCCCGGCGCCCGCGCGCCGGGCGCCCGGGCGCGGCCGCCGGGAGGACCGTGGCGCACGCCGCCGTCGCGGCCCGGGCCAGCCCGGTGCGGTAGCGCTCGTGGGGGAGGTCCAGCGGGCGGGTCGACGGGCTGGCGAGCGCGGCGAACGCGCCGGCGGCGAGCAATTGCGCCTGCCCGGCGTCGACGTCCGGACGGGCCGCCCGCACGTGGTCGGTGAACGCGTCGAACAGGCCGCGGAACCGGGCGGTGGCCTCGGTGCGGTCGCGGTCGTCGAGGTGGCGGATCTCGCGCCGGAACAGGACCCAGAAGTCGCGGCGGGCCAGCGCGGCGTCGGTGAGGCGGTCGAGGGCGTCGGCGAGCCCGGTGGCCCCGTCGAGGGCGGCCTCGACGTGGTCGAGCCCGGTGGCGACGGCCCCCGCGAGCAGCGCGTTCTTGTTGCGGAAGTGCCGGTACACCGCCGGGGCGGTGACCCCGACGCCCGCGGCCACGTCGGCCAGTGCGACCCGGTGGAAGCCGAGGCGGTGGAAGTGCGTGGCCGCGGTCTCGGCCAGCTCCCGGCGGCGCTGCCCCGCGGGTGGACGGCGCTGCCCCGCGGGCGGACGGGCCGCGCGCACGCCGCCTGCCTCGATCGCCACCGCACCCTCCCCGCCCCGTCCGTCGGCTCACGCTACCCGGGGCCCGGCCGGTCCCACGAGGGGCTTGCCTAGTGAATATTCACTAGATAGCGTGCGGCCCATGGCGACCACGGGAGAGAACCCGGAGCAGCGGTACCGGGAGGCCGGCTACCGGGCGACCGGCCTGTGGACCGAGCAGACGCTCGCCGGACTGGTGGCCGCGCAGGCCGCCCGGCACCCGGACCGGGACCTGTTCCTGTTCCAGGGCCGCCGCGTCACCTACGGCGAGTTCGAGGTGTGGACGCGGACGGTCGCGGCCGACCTCGTCGGGCGCGGCGTGCGGCCGGGCGACCGCGTGCTGGTGCAGCTGCCCAACTGCCTGGAAGCGCTGGTCCTGCAGGTGGCGGCGTTCCGGGCCGGGGCCGTCGACGTCCCGGTGATGCCGATCTACCGGCAGCACGAGATGCGCCAGATCCTCGCCGACTGCCGCCCCGCCGCGGTGTGCACCGCGACCGAGCTGGGCGACCGGGCCCCGGTCGCCGAGATCGACGCGCTGCTCGACGAGCTCGGGCTGGCCCCCGCGGTGCGCTACGCCGTCGGGGAGGCGCACCCGGGCTGGTCCGCGGTGCCGGGGCCGGTCGACGCGCCGGTGGAGCTGCCCGGGCCGCCGCCGGTGGACGAGCCGGTGCTGCTGCTCTACACCTCCGGGACGACCGCGGCCCCCAAGGGGGCGCTGCTGAGCAGCCGCGCGCTGATCGCGCACCTGGTCAACTTCCGCGACGCGCTCGGCGCGGGCGAGCACACCGTCACCCTGGCCGCGACGCCGCTGTCGCACCTGGGCGGGTTCGTCGCCGCCGTGGTGTTCCCGGTGTTCCTGGGCGGGCGCTCGGTCGTCATGCCCGGGTGGCAGCCCGACACCGCGGTCGAGCTGATCGACCGCGAGGGCGTCAACCTGATGATGGGGGCCACGGTGTTCGCGGCCGACCTCACCGCGCGCTACGAGTCCGCCCCGGCCTCGACGCGCCGCCTCGACGTCTACGCGTGCGCCGGTGCGGCCATCGCGCCCGAGGTCGTCGACCGGGCGTCGGCGGTCGGGATGGCCGTCGTGCGCGCCTACGGGATGACCGAGACCGCGGGGGTCTGCGCCGTCGCCTGGTCCGGCGACCCGCTGGCGCGCCGCCGCGAGTGGGACGGGCGGCTGCTGCGCGGCATGGAGATGCAGGCCGTCGACGACGAGCGGCGGCCGGTCCCGCCCGGCACGGTCGGGCACCTGCGCATCCGCGGCCCCCAGCTGCTCACCGCCTACACCGACCCCGCGCTGACCGCGGGCCAGATCGACGCCGACGGCTGGTTCTACCCCGGCGACGTCGGCCGCGTCGACGCCGAGGGCTGGGTGCAGATCGCGGGGCGCACCAAGGACATCGTCAACCGCGGCGGCGAGAAGTTCTCCACGATGGACATCGAGATCGCGATCTCGTCGTGCCCCGGGGTGCGTCGCGTCGCGGTCACCGCCGTCGCCGACGAGCGGCTCGGCGAGGCCGTCGGCGCCTGGATCGTCGTCGACGACGACCTGCTCGCCGCGGGTCCCGACCGCGTGGTCGCGCACCTGCACGAGCGCGGCCTGGCCCGGCAGAAGACCCCCGTCGAGTGGCACGTCGTGGACGAGATCCCGGCCACCGCGATCGGCAAGGTGCAGAAGCACCGGCTCGCCGACCTCCCCGACCGCCGGGTCTGGACGACTGGCCCGACCCCCGTGAAAGGTTCCCGATGAGCAGCACGACGAGGACGGTCTCCGACGGCGTCGGCGTCCTCACCTTCGACCGCCTCGAACGGCGCAACGCCCTGAGCATCGAGATGTTCACCGAGCTCTCCGACACCCTCGACGCCTGGGCGCACGACGACTCCGTCGCCGTCGTCGTGATCACCGGCGGCGAGGACGTCTTCTGCGCGGGGCTGGACCTGGACCTGCAGTCCGGCTTCACCGACGAGACGCGCGCGGAGTACTCCGAGGTGTGCCTGCGGGCCTACGGCACGCTGCTCGACTACCGCAAGCCCACGATCGCCGCTGTCGCCGGGGCGGCCCTCGGCGGCGGCTGCGACATCGCGGTCTTCTGCGACATGCGCATCGCCTCGCGGAACTCGGTCTGGGGCTTCCCGCAGATCAAGTTCGGGCTCACCCCGTACTTCTCGCCGCTGTGGAAGATCGTCGGGCTGAGCCAGGCGAAGCTGCTCACGTTCTCCGGCGAGCGGATCGACGCCGCGGAGGCCCTGCGGATCGGCCTGGCCGACCGGCTGACCATGCCGGGGGAGGTGCTGACCGGCGCGCTGCGGCTGGCCCGCTCGATCGCCGAGACCACCGTGGAGTCCGCCGTCAACAACAAGGAGCTGGCGCGGCGCTCCCCGGCGATGGACCCGATCAGCGCCCTGACCTACGAGACGCTGGCCTACCGGGAGGTCATCCGGCACCCCGAGGTCATGGACCGGATCGCCGAGGCCTACCGGGCGGTCCGGGAGCGGAAGGGGGAGAAGTGAGCGCGTTCCTGCACGACTTCGCCGACCGGTGGCTCGCCGCGTGGAACTCCCACGACACCGGCGAGGTGCTGGCCCTGCTGCACGACGACGTCACCTGGGACGACCGCGTCTTCTGGCCAGGGGTGATCCACGGGATCGACGGCATGCCGGCCTACGTCGACCGGATCTGGCAGGCGATGCCGGACGTGGTCTTCACCGAGACCGAGCGCTTCCTCAACCCCGACCACAGCCGCGGCCTGGTGCTGTTCGAGCAGTCCGGCAGCGCCCCGGCGAAGCTCGGCACCGGCGGCACGTTCCGCTCGCACGGCTGCGACATCTTCCTGGAGTTCCGCGACGGCAGGCTCGCGCACTACCTCGCCGCCTACGACATCGTCGGGATGCTGGAGCAGATGGGCGCGCTGCCGCCGCGGGGGGACCGCACCGGCAGCGCGTACGTGATGTCGCTGGCCCGGTCGGGAGCGGGGTGAGCCTCGACTCCGCCGTCGCCGGGTTCGGCCGCGTCGACGACCGGTCCGACCACCCCACCACCGTCGCGGACCCGCCGGCCGCCGCCGCACCGCAGGAGGAGACCACCTGATGTACCTGAACACCTCGGTCGAGGACGGCGTCGGCATCCTGGCGCTCGACCACCCCGAGAAGCGCAACGCGCTGGGCTGGGAGCTGCACGAGGGGATCGTCGCGGCGCTGGAGGCCTGGGCCTACGACGACGCCGTCGCCGCCGTGCTGCTCATCGGCACCGAGGAGCACTTCTGCTCCGGCTGGGCCCTCGACGTGCTGCAGGGCACCACCGCGGCGGACCGGACCCGCTTCACCGACCTCGCGTACCGCCTCATGATCACCCTCTACGACTTCCGCAAGCCGACGGTCGCCGCGGTCGCGGGCGTCGCCCCCGGCTACGGCATGGACCTGGCGAACATGTGCGACATCACGATCGCCTCGGAGAACGCCGCGTTCGGGTCGACGCAGGTCAAGTACGCGATGAACGGCTTCTACCACGGCATGCTGCGCAAGACGAACAGCCAGCGCGCCCGCCGGATGTACTTCACCGGCGACCCGATCGACGCCCACGAGGCGCTGCGGGTGGGCATCGCCGACGAGGTCGTGCCGGTCGGACGGCTGCGCGAGAGCGCGCTGCGGCTGGCGAAGCAGATCGCCGAGCACGGCGCCGAGCTGACGACGGTGCTCAAGGAGGTGGCCCTGCGCGCCTCGCACATGGACCACGCCGCGGCCACCGCCTACGAGCTGCGGGTCACCCACGACCTGCTCGGCCGCGAGCTGTTCGAGCGCTCGATCGCCGAGGGCCTCGACCGGCTCCGGCAGGGCCGGAGCAGGGCGACGCAGCGGCTGGGCGGGGACCGTGGCTGACCGCTTCCCGCGCACCGTCTACGACGCCGACCACGAGCAGCTGCGCGCCACCGTCCGGTCGTTCATCGCGACCGAGGTGGCCCCGCACCACGACGACTGGGAGCGCGCAGGCGTCGTCGACCGGGACCTGTACCGCCGCGCGGGGGACCACGGCCTGCTGCTGCCCGCCACGCCCGAGGAGCACGGCGGGGCGGGCGTCGGGGACTGGCGGTTCTGCGCCGTGCTCGACGAGGAGTTCGCCCGCTCCGGGTACGCCGCGGCCGGGCTCGGGATCGCGCTGCACAACGACGTCGTCGGGCCGTACCTGCTCGACCTCACCACCGACGAGCAGAAGCGGCGCTGGCTGCCGGGCGCCACGTCCGGCGAGCTGGTCGGGGCGATCGCGATGACCGAGCCGGGCACCGGCAGCGACCTGTCCGGGATCGCCACCCGCGCGGTCCGCGACGGCGACGACTACGTCGTCGACGGCGCGAAGACGTTCATCTCCAGCGGCCAGCTCGCCGACCTCGTGGTGCTCGCGACCCGGACGTCGCCGGAGCGCCACCGCGGGCTCACGCTGTTCGTCGTGGAGGCCGACACCCCCGGCTTCACCCGCGGCCGCAACCTGGACAAGCTCGGCCTGCACGCCCAGGACACCAGCGAGCTGTCCTTCACCGGCATGCGCGTCCCGGCGGCCAACCGCCTGGGCGAGGAGGGCGAGGGCTTCCTGCAGCTCGTGCGCAACCTCCCGCAGGAGCGGCTGTCGCTCGCCGTCACCGCGGTGTCGGCCGCGGAGGGGGTGCTGGCCCGCACGCTGGAGTACGTCGCGGAGCGCACGGCGTTCGGCCGGCCCGTCGGGTCGTTCCAGAACAGCCGCTTCCTGCTCGCCGAGCTGCGCACGGAGCTCGACATCGCCCGCGTGTTCGTCGACCGCTGCGTCGAGCTGCACGCCCGGGGCGAGCTCACCGCGGTGCAGGCGGCCGAGGCGAAGTGGTGGACCACCGAGCTGCAGGTGCGGGTCGCCGACCGATGCCTGCAGCTGCACGGCGGGTACGGCTACATGCGCGAGCACCCGGTGGGGCGGGCGTTCGTCGACGCACGGGTGCAGACCATCTACGGCGGCACGACCGAGATCATGAAGGAGATCATCGGGCGGGACCTGGGCCTGTAGGGGCCGCGGGGACGGTCATACGCGTCCCGGGGCGGCGCACCAGCACCCCCTCGGAGCACAGCGCGCGGACCGCCCGGCGCACGGTGTTCTCGGAGACGTCGTAGTGCCGGGCGATGGCCCCGGTGGACGGCAGCGGCCCGTTCCCCGCGAGGGCGCCGCGCCCGACCGCCGCGCCCAGGTCGTCGGCGATCTGGCGGGTCAGGGAGCGGTCGCCGGTCCGGTCGACGCGGCCGAGCACGGACGCGAGCAGCGCCCGCGTGGCGTCGACCGGGTCGGGGGCGTCCGCGAGGGCCCGGCCCAGCGCGTGCACGTCCCAGTACCGGCGCCGGGTCGCGCTGCGGGCGTCCGGGCGCAGGCCGATGCGTTCGATCTGCCGGCGCAGCGTCGTGGGCCGGATCCCCAGCTCCCGGGCGGCGACGGCCTCGGACACGAGGCCCGGATGGATCCACACCGCGTCGCCGTGGGTCATCTGCTCCGTGCCTGTCGGGTGTGCCGCAACCGGGGAGGGGAGGTTAGCCTCGGGGTAGGGGCGGCGTATCTCCCCAGTATTGAGGGGGTGGGATGCTCGCGGTCTTCCTCGTCGACGACCACCGCGTGTTCACCGAGCTGCTCGCGATGGGCCTCGACGCGCAGCCGGACCTGCGCTGCGCCGGCACGGCGCACTCGGTGGCCGAAGCGGTCGAGCAGGCGCGGACCCTCGCCTTCGACGTCGCGGTCGTCGACCTCCAGATGCCCGACGGCGGCGGCCTCACGGCCATCCCGCGGCTGCGGGAGCTGCGCCCCGCCGCCCGGATCGTGGTCCTGACCGCGCACCCGCGCCCGGAGCTGGTCCGGCTCGCCCGGCGGGCGGGGGCCGCCGCGGTGCTGGCGAAGGACGCGCCGCTGGCCGAGATCCTCGACGCGGTGCGGGCCCCGGCGGACGGTCCGGCGGCGCCCCCGGAACCGACGCCCGCCGCGCGGCTCACCCCGCGCGAGCTGCAGGTGCTGGTCGAGCTGGGCCGCGGCCGCGACGCCACCCGCATCGCGGCGGCGCTGGGGATCTCCGTACACACCACGCGCGACCACATCCGCGCCGTGCTGGCCAAGCTGGGCGTGCACACCCAGCTCGACGCCGTGGTCACCGCCGACCGGCTCGGCATCGTCCTGGTCGGCGGCGGGTGCTGAGCATGTGGTCCGACCCCCGTGCGGCCGGGCTCCGCCCGCCCGACGCCCGCCCCACCGTCCGGGCGACGGTGCTGCGGCACACCGCGCTGATCGTCGCCGCGGCCGTCGTGCTGTCGGCGCTGGTCACGGCCGGGGTGTGGGCCGTCGCGCAGGGCGAGGCGCGCCGCACGGCCGAGCGGGTCGCGACGCAGGTCGGGGCCGCGGTCATGGTGCCGCTCACCGCGCGCGACTACGCGCAGCCGCTCGACCGCGCCGACCTGCTGCGCGACCTCGACCCGTTCCTGCGCTCCGGCGTGGTGCACCGCGTCAAGGTGTGGCGGGTCGACGGCGACCAGGCGGAGATCGTCTTCTCCGACGAGCCCCGGATCGAGGCGACCCGCCGCGGGACGGACCTTGGGCTCGGCCGCCGGATCGACGCGGGGGAGACCGTGGTCCTGTCCGTCCCCGACGACCCCGAGCACCGCTTCGAGAGCGCGCGGGCGGACGAGCTGCTGGAGGTGTTCGTCGGCTTCCGCGACGCCGGGGGGAACCCGGCCCGGCTCGAGGTCTACGTGCCGGTCGACGTCGCGGGCACGACCCGCTCCGCCGTGGTGGTGCTCCTGCCGATCGCCCTGGGCGGGCTGCTGCTGCTCGGCTCGGCCATGCTCGCGCTATCGGTCGCGCTGGCCCGGCGCATCGACCGCGACCGCCGCGAGCGCGCCGACACGCTGCACTACGGCCTGGCCGCGTCCGACCTGGCGCGCCGGGACCTCGCGCGGTGGCTGCACGACGACGTCATCCCCGACCTCGCCGGGGCGGGGCTGCTGCTCGACACCGCGGCCGGGTCGGGGTCCGGCGAGCTGGTGGGGCGGGCCCGCTCCATGATCGGCGAGGACGTCCGCCGGATGCGCGCGCTGCTCACCGAGCTCGTGCCGGACCGCGTCACCGGGGAGACCTTCGTGACGGCGGTGCGGGCGCTGGCGGCCGAGGCCGGCGCCGACGTCGAGGTCGACGGGGTACCGGACGTCGGCGACGACGCGGCGACCCTGCTGCACCGCATCGCCCGGCAGCTGCTGCACAACGCCGCCGGGCACGCCGGGGCGTCCCGGGTCCTCGTCCGGCTCGGGGCGGCCGGGGACGACACGGCCCGCCTGGACGTCGTCGACGACGGGCGGGGGTTCGACGCGGACCGCCCGCCCCCGCCCGGGCACGTCGGGCTGCTGCTGGTGCGCCGGATCGCTGAGGAGTCCGGGGGCGGGATGTGGGTCCGCAGCACCCCCGGGGCCGGTACGGCGGTGTCGGTGACGCTCCCCGCCGCGCTGCGGCTGCCGGGCCGGGTTCAGGTGCCGCAGTAGGTGACGTGCGGCGGGGCGCCGTCGGGGGCGGGCTGTGCGTACTCCGCCAGGCCTGGTCGCTCGTCGAAGGGGGCGCCGACGACGTCGAGCAGCTTGTGGAACGGCGCGAGGTCGCCCGCGGTGGCGGCGGTGAGCGCCTCCTCGACCAGGTGGTTGCGCGGGACGTAGACCGGGTTGACGCGGTCCATCGCCGCCGCCACGGCCGTGCGGTCGGCGGGCAGCAGCGCGTCGCGGCGCCGCGCCCAGGCGTCGAACGGCGCCGGGTCGACGAACAGGTCGCGCGCGGTGCCCGCGGCGAGGGCCCGGAAGAACAGGGTGAGGTCGACGCCCTGGCCGCGCAGGAGCTCCAGCACGTCGCTCGCCAGCTGGGGGTCCGGGGTGGTGAGCCCGAGCTTGGCCGCCATGCCCTCCTCCCAGTGCCGCCGGTAGGCGTCGGGGAACTCCTCCAGCACGGCCGTCGCGGCCGCGACCGCCTTCTCGGTGTCCGGGTCGATCAGGGGCAGCAGCGACTCCGCGAGCCGTGCGAGGTTCCACTGGGCGACCGGGGGCTGGTTGGCGTAGGCGTAGCGGCCGCCCGAGTCGATGGAGCTGAACACCGCGGCGGGGTCGAAGGCGTCGAGGAAGGCGCAGGGCCCGTAGTCGATGGTCTCGCCGGAGATCGTCATGTTGTCGGTGTTCATGACGCCGTGCACGAAGCCGACGAGCATCCAGCGGGCCACCAGCTCGGCCTGGACGTGCACGACGCGGCGGTAGAACTCCAGGTACGAGCCCGCGTCGGGGTGGTGGCGGGCGATGGCGTGGTCGGCCAGCCCGCGCAGCACGTCGAGGTCGCCCGCCGCGGTCTCGCGCAGGTTCGCCGCGTACTGGAACGTGCCGACGCGCAGGTGGCTCGCGGCGACCCGGCACAGCACCGCGCCGGGGAGCGCCGTGCCGTCGCGCGGGACGGGCACGCCGGTGGCGACGACGGACAGCGCGCGCGTCGTCGGGATGCCGAGGCCGTGCATCGCCTCGCCCATCAGGTACTCGCGCAGCATCGGGCCGACCGCGGCCAGCCCGTCGCCGCGGCGGGAGAACGGTGTGCGGCCGGACCCCTTGAGGTGCAGGTCGCGGCGGCGGCCCGCGGTGTCGATCACCTCGCCGAGCAGCAGCGCCCGGCCGTCGCCCAGGCGCGGCTGGTAGCCGCCGAACTGGTGACCGGCGTAGACCTGCGCGACCGTGGTGACGCCCTCCGGGAGACCGTGCCCGACCAGCGAGGACACCCCGGCCGGCTCGCGCAGCAGCGCCGGGTCGACGCCCAGCTCGGCGGCGAGGCCCTCGTTGAGCACCAGCAGCCGGGGCGCGGGCACCTCGGCGGCGGTCCACGGCACCGACAGGCTCGGCAGCTCGCGGGCGTAGGAGTCGTCGAACTCGAACAGCGTCCTGGCGACGGTCATCCCCCGAGGCTACGTCCGGCCGCCCCGTCCGGCACGCGCCGCGGACGTGCGACGGGTCTCCGTCCGCCCGCGGGCGCAACGCCGGGCGGTCCGGGAGCGATAGGGACAGTGCCGGCGCCGTGACGTGCGCGCCGGCGCGACGGAGAGGCAGCACGATGATCAGGCAGCAGCTCGGGGTGGTCCGGTGAGCGACCCGTCGACGGTCCGGCGTCCGTCCCGCGCGACGATCGAGGCCGTCCAGGCCTCGTGCGCGGCGGTCGCGGCGCGGCCGGTGCGGCTCGCGGAGGTGTTCTACGCGAACCTGTTCGAGATGGCCCCGCAGCTGCGGGGCATGTTCGCGGCCGACATGACCGACCAGATGCAGAAGATGACCGACGTCCTGCTCGGGGCGATCGCCCAGATCGCGACGCAGGACACCGTCGAGCTGGAGGCCGTGCTGCGCCGGCTCGGGGCCGACCACCGGACGCGGTACGGCGTTCAGGCCCAGCACTACCTCGTGATCGGGCACGCCCTGACCCGCGCGGTCCGCGAGGTGGCCGGCCCGGCCTACTCCGGTGCGCTGAGCTCGTGCTGGATCGCGCTGGTCCAGTGGGTCGCCGCGCACATGGTGGCGGGCGCGGAGGCGGTCGACGACGAGCTCGACGCCGTGGTGCTGCCCGAACCCCGCCCGGCCGAACCCCGCCCGTCCGAACCCCGTTCCGTCGAGCCGCTCCCGGCCCCTCGCCTCCCGGTCGCGGTCCGGGGCGAGAGCTGAGCCGTGCCCGTCACGCCCCTCCCGCTGCGCGGCCGCGGCACCCGGATCGAGTACGGCGCCGACTACAACCCGGAGCAGTGGCCCCGTGAGGTGTGGGCGCGCGACGTCGCGCTGATGCGCGAGGCGGGCGTCACGATCGCGACGGTCGGGGTGTTCTCGTGGGCGCTGCTGCAGCCCGCGGCCGACGCCTGGGACCTCGACTGGCTCGGCGACGTGCTGGACCTGCTGCACGACGGCGGCATCGCCGTCGACCTCGCGACGGCCACCGCGTCGCCGCCGCCGTGGCTCACCACGGCGCACCCGGAGGTCCTGCCGGTCGACGCCGACGGGCGGACGCTGTGGCCGGGCGGGCGCCAGCACTGGCGGCCGACCTCACCGGTGTTCCGGCGGCACGCGCTGGCGCTGGTCGAGCGCCTCGCCCGCCGCTTCGGCGACCATCCGGCGCTGGTGGCGTGGCACGTCAACAACGAGCTGGGCTGCCACAACGCCCACGACTACTCCGACGACGCCGCCGCCGCGTTCCGGGTGTGGCTGCGGGAGCGCTACGGCTCGGTCGGCGCGTTGAACGCGGCATGGGGCACCGCGTTCTGGTCGCAGTCCTACGGGCGGTGGGACGAGGTGCTGCCGCCGCGGCTGGCCCCGACGCCGGCCAACCCCACCCAGCAGCTCGACTTCGCCCGCTTCTCCTCCGACGCCCTGCGCGAGCACCTGCGCGCCGAGCGCGACCTGCTGCGCGCGATCACCCCGGACGTACCGGTCACCACCAACTTCATGGTGATGGGGGAGGCCAGCCGGATGGACTACGCGTCCTGGGCCGGTGAGGTCGACGTCGTCTCGAACGACCACTACGTGCGCCCCGGCCGCCACGAGCACGACGAGCTGTCGTTCTCGGCGAACCTCACCGGCGGGCTGGCCGGCGGGCGGCCGTGGTGGCTGATGGAGCACTCGACCAGCGCCGTCAACTGGCAGAAGGTGAACCGCGCCAAGCGGCCGGGGGAGCTCGCCCGCGACGCGCTCACCCACGTCGCGCACGGGGCCGACGCGATCTGCTTCTTCCAGTGGCGCCAGTCGACGGCGGGGGCCGAGCGGTTCCACTCGGCGATGGTGCCGCACGCCGGGCCCGACAGCGCGGTGTTCCGCGACGCCGCCGCGCTCGGTTCCGTGCTCGACGCGCTGGCGCCGGTCGCGGGGTCGCACCGGGGGCGGGCCCCGGTCGCGCTGCTGTTCGACTGGGACTCCTGGTGGGCCACCGCGCAGGAGTTCCTGCCCAGCACGCGGCTGGACTACCGCCGCGACGCGGTGGAGTGGTACGCCGCGTTCGCCGACCTGGGCGTGCGCGTCGACGTCCTGCCCGCCGACGCCGACCTCACCGGCTATGCGCTCGTCGTCGCCCCGATGCTGCACGTCGTGGACGGGGCGCGGGCCCTGCGGCTCACCGGGTACGTGGAGGGCGGCGGGCACCTGGTCGCCACCTACTTCTCCGGGATCGTCGACGAGCGGGCGCACGTCCACCTCGGCGGGTACCCGGGCGCGCTGCGCGACCTGCTGGGCATCCGGATCGAGGAGTTCACCCCGCTGCTCGACGGGGAGTCGGTCGGGCTCGACGCGTTCGGCGGGACCGGGACGGTCTGGACGGACCGGATCGACGTCGTCGACGCCGAGGTGCTGGCCCGCTACACCGGCGGCGAGAACGCGGGACGCGCCGCGGTGACCCGCCGCACCGCGGCCGGCGGCGGGTCCGCCGCGTGGGTGTCGACCCGGCTGCAGGGCCCCGCGCTGGCCGGGCTGGCCGAGCGGCTGCTGCCGCCCGGGGTGGGCTCGGACCTGCCGCCGCAGGTGCGCGGCCACGTCGAGCTGGCGGTGCGGGCGGGCGACGGCGTCGAGTTCTGGTTCCTGGTCAACCGCACCACCGACCCGGTCGAGGTCGAGCTGGACGGCGAGGTCCTGCACGGCACGCGCGAGGGTCCGGCGGTCCGGCTCGGGCCGCGCGGGGTCGCGGTGCTGCGGCGGGACCCGGCCTGACGCCCGACCCCCTCGTCGGGGGTGCCGGCCGTTCCGGGTGGGGCCGTGCGGCCGGAACGGGTCGGTGGGCGTGTTGCGCGTCGACCCACGGCGCGGTCTGCCGGACGGGTGGGCGCAGGTGCCGCCGTCCTCGATCGCGACATCGGCCGGGGAGCAGGTCTGCGCCGCGGTGTCGGTCGGGTCTCGGGAGCAGCGGTAGGTCGCGTCCGGCGGCCGCCGCCTCGGGGCCGCACTCGGGAGGCGGCGTCGGACTCCGGTCCGTCGTTCCGGGCGTCCGGGTCGGGTGCGGAGTCGGCCGGGTTCCCGATCACCGGCCTCGCCTGCTCGCCGTGCCGACGGGCCGTGCGCACTGCCGCCAACTCGTTCGAACACATGTTCGCACGAATGCGTGGAGAATGGTAGAATGGGCCCATGTCCGAGGCGGCTCTCATCGAGCGGATCGCGCAGCTCGAGGAACGGAAGGCGGCCATCGCCGCCGAACAGTCCGAGGCCGTTCTCGCATTTGCGACAGCACACGCGGAATCGCAGACCGCGGCCGGTGACGTCGACCCGGAGATGCTCGAACGCAGTATCGCCGCCCAGGTCGGGTTGGCCTGTCGGGTGTCGCCGACCGAGGGTCGGCGGCGGGTCCGGATCGCGCGGGACCTGCACTCCGGGCACGCCCGGGTCCGGGAGTTGTTCGCCGCGGGACGACTCAGTGAGTACCAGACGGCGACCATCGTGGCGGCCACAGCGCACCTGTCCGGTGCTGAGCGTTCCGAGGTCGACGAGATGCTGGCGCAGCGCCGGGTCGAGACCCTCGGCGTGCGCCGGATCCACGACCTCACCCGGTCCCTGGCCGCGCGGGTCGCTCCGGAGAAGTTCACCGCTCGCTGCCGGGCCGCCCGCACCGGCCGCCGGGTGTCGGTCCGCCCCGTCGCGGACGGGATGGCCGATCTGACCGCCCACCTGCCGGTCGAGGAGGCCGTGGCCTGCTACGCCGCCCTCGCCGCTGCGGTGAACGAGGTCGCGGTGCGGGCCGAACCGGTCACCCGTGGGCGCGGTCAGATCATGGCCGACACCCTCGTCGAACGCCTCACCGGACAGGCCACCGCCCGGGACGTGAACATCGAGATCCAGGTGCTGGTCCCGGTCGAGGCTCTGATCGATCCGGACAGCCCGCTGCCCGCGCAGATCGCCGGCCACGGCCCCGTCCCGGTCGAGCTCCTCACCACCGGCGGTGGCCGGAGGACCTGGCGACGGCTGATCACCCGCGACGGAGTGGTGATCGGCGGGGACTCCCGCAGCCGCCTGTTCACCGGGCGGTTGGCCGCGTTGATCCGGGCCCGGGACGGGCATCGCTGCCGTGAACCGTACTGCGACGCCCCGATCCGCCACATCGACCACATCCGCCGCTGGAAAGACGGTGGCCGCACCGAGTTCACCAATGGACGCGGATTGTGCGCATTCCACAACCACGTTCGGGAAATGCCGGGATGGCGGGCGGAAAGCGCGCCGACAGGAATCACGACCACCACTCCCGTCGGCCGGACGTACCGCGCCGGCGTCGATACCCGAGTGGGTCAGCCGCCGTCGTCACCGGAGCACGGGTCCGCCGCCTGACGCCAGCACGCCACCTCTCGCTCCGGAGGCTCGAGAACCGGGCGAGCGGCATGCCGGCCCGCCGGTCGCAGCGCTCGTGCCGCCGCCGCCCGCACCGCTGTCGCAACCTCCGCCGTCCGCCTCGGCCGCTCTCTCCGTCGCCTCCGCCATCCGCAATCCGCCGCTGTCGTGGCCGCCCGCCTTCGTCGCCCGCCTTCGTCACCGACCTCCGTCGCACGGCCTCTTTGCCGCGGCGACGACCGACCGCGGCGACGACCGACCGCGGCGACGACCGACCGCGGCGACGACCGACCGTGCCGTCGCGCCCGTGCCGTGGTGCCCGCGTCGCAATCGCGCGTCGACACCCGGAGGTCGCGCAAGCGTGGTCCCGGGTGCCGCGCCCCGCAGTGCCGCCCCGCGCACCGCCCTCCGGCGCCTCCCGCGCGGGCGGACAGGGGGTACCGCCCAGCCCCCACGCCCGATCCCGTCGACCGGCGACGAGACGCGCCGCCAGCTCGCCGCGCCGGTCCGCGCTCGCCCCACCGCCGGCCGAGACCCGCAGGGGATACCCGCGTCGGCACCCTCGACCCCTCGCACCCGAGTCGCCACGGCCCGCGACGGGGTTCCGCGCGGGCGCCCGGCCCGACGCCCCGGGCGCCAACGGATTCGCCCCGACAACCCCGCAGAAATGGCGGACATCTGTCCACGACAATGCGGGAATGACGCCGATCACAGTGCGGTCCGATCCCGGATGTACCGACTCGTAGCAGGTCAACGCGCTGCTCCGGACTCCATCCTGTCCGAGCCGGGACGCCGGGGTAGGGTGCCGGTAGAGCTTGATCCTTCTGGTCAGAGCTATTCGGAGAGGAATTGCCATGTCGTCGTCCGAGCCGGTCACGCGGAATCCGGACAAGGGTTACGTCGCCATTCTGGGATGGAGCCTGAACGCCGTCGAGGCCCTCGACCGGTTCGACCGCCGCTACGTCGTGGTGGCCCCGGACTGGGCCGAGGAGTACTGCACCGAGCACGACATCCCCTACATCCCGTGGAACTTCGAGCGGCTCAACGACCGCTCCATGGAGATCGCCGAGACCCTGCAGAGCGCCGGCGTCGACGTCGCGATCCCGCTCTACGAGGAGACCGTCGAGTGGGCGGGGGCGATCAACTCCGTCCTGATGGGCAACCCGCGGCTGTTCGGCCAGGCGATGCTGCTCCGGGACAAGGCGCTGATGAAGCGTCGCGCGCAGCTCGGGGGCATCCGGGTGGGGATCTTCGAGGAGGCCCACGACAAGGCCGACGTGATCCGGTTCCTCAAGCGGGTCAACCAGACGCTGCTCAAGCTCGACGGTGACCCGAACGACCCGATCCACCTCAAGGCGTTCGACAAGGCGGGGTGCCTCGGGCACCGGGTGATCCGCACTCCGGACGAGGTCGACACCATTCCGGAGGAGGAGTTCCCGGTCCTCATGGAATCGCACCTGGACGGCTGGGAGTTCGCGGTCGAGGCGTGGATCTACAAGGGGAAGATCCGGTTCCTGAACATCTCCGAGTACGTCCGCCTCGGCTATTCGGTGTTCGTGCCGGCCACCCCGGAACTGGAGAAGTACCGGGCCCGCATCACGCAGGAGATCGAGAAGCTGATCAAGGCCTTCGAGATCGACTTCGGGTTCATCCACCCCGAGTACTTCGTCACCAGCGACGGCGAGATGTACTTCGGCGAGGTCGCCTACCGGCCGCCGGGCTTCAAGGTCTTCGAGCTGCTCGAGCGGGCGTACGGCTTCAACGCCTACCAGGCGCTCGTGCTCGCGTTCGACCCGAAGACCACCGAGGAGGAGATCGAGGCGTTCTTCCCGCAGGAGGTCGTCGACGCCCGTGGCTACGCCGGCTGCTTCGGGGTGTACCCGCGGCGCCGGGTCGTCAGCGAGCTGGCGATGCCGGAGGAGACCGAGGGCCACGAGTACTTCGAGTCCCACGAGCTCACGGCGCCCCTGGAGGAGACGGTCACCAAGCGCACCGCGTTCGGGACCCACTGGGGTCTGGTCTACTTCTTCGGCGACGACCCGTACCAGATGCGCGATCTGCTGGCGAGACAGGAAGAACTTGACTTCTACGTCTAGTACCGACGTCCCGGCGGCGCTGGCCAAGCGGCTGGCGTCGCTCGACGACGCCGTGCGGGCCATGGCGGGGGCGCGCGACTTCGGCAAGCACCTCAAGCTGCGCCACGTGCTCGACGCGCTGCGGCGGGTCCTGCTGCTGCCCGGCGGGTGCGCGGAGGTCCAGGCCCGCGCCGCCGCGCTGGAGGGGGCCGGGCTGTTCCGGGGCACCGACTGGGACTCCCCGGAGATCCTCATCCCCGCGCTCGTCGGGGGGTCGCTGCACAGCACCGAGGCCGACACCGTCCTGATGGAGGCGGCGAGCGAGCTGCGCATGCTCGCCGTCGCCACCGGGTCCTACGAGCACCCGTCGATCTCCGCGCAGGACGCGCACCAGTTCCTCTCGCAGGTGCTGGCCATGAACATCGAGCTGCTGTTCACCCCGCCGAGCGAGGCGGAGCGCACCACGCAGGGCCGCACCGCGCAGCTCATCCGCGACCTGTTCCGGTACCTCGGCGAGACCGTCGGCTACGAGAGCATCCTCGACCACCTCGTCGAGGAGATCTGGCGGATCCTGCGCCAGCGGCCGATCCAGGTCGACCAGGTGCGCGACATGATCACGCAGATCGCGGTCTACCGCAGCGACCCGTCCGTCGACCTGGGGTCCACCGGGCAGGGCCTCGACCGGCTGATCACGAGCCTGTTCGGCACCACCGACGCGTGCCGGGAGGACCCCGGCACCGAGGTCTACCGCTCGCGCCTGGAGGCGATGGACGCCGCGGGCCTGCAGTACGAGGCCACCGGGTTCGCGCGGGCCATGCACGACACCGGACTGGTGTCGCCCTACCACGCGGAGCTGCTGCGGTTCCTGCTCGAGGAGGGCGACTACCTCCTCGCGGAGGCGCTCGGCCTGTCCGGCACCGGCCGCGACTGCATGCTGCGCTTCCACAAGCTGGTGCACCGCCTGATCGACGTCGCGGTGCACCCGCAGACCGCGCAGTGCATCTACGGCCTGGCGCTGCTGCTCGACCGCGGCATCCTCTACCAGCCCGCCGTCGAGCCCGCGCTGTGGCGCCAGCTCGGCCTGGTCCTGTCGCCGTACGCGCAGGAGCGGCTCACCCTCGCGTTCGGGCCGACGCCGGCGCCCCGCGCGCGCCTGCTCGCCGGGGTCCTGTCGATGCTCGGGCTGCCGCTGGGCGTCGGCCAGGGCGACAACCCGACCTGCCAGTCGGCCCGCGCGCTGTCGATGTGGGCCTACAACGACCCCGACTACCTGCTGCAGGTGCTGGTCTGGGCGGCCCGCGACGACGAGCTGATCATGCACTTCGAGGGCCAGTCGATCTCGTCGCGGGAGAGCGGGGGCGGGGTGGCGACGACGCTGCCGACCGACCTCGATCCCGTGTCGCTGCTCGTCGTGCCGCACCTGGACCGCGTCTACGCCGAGATGGGCCGGCGCTGCGCCGACCGCCCCGGCGACCCCCACCGCTGGGTCAACCCCGAGTTCCACGGCTGGTGGTCCGGGCGCGGGTTCCGGATCAACGTCGACGTCGAGACCGGCAAGCTGATCGACCTCGACGAGTTCCTGCGGCACTTCTACGCCAGCTACCACCCCGACTACAACGGCTACCAGCCGCTGATCCACCCGCAGCCCGCCGGCGTCGCCGTCACCGACAGCGCGGCGCGCTACATCGGCTGGCATGCGATCACGATCCTGCGGGTGAACTTCGACCCGCAGGACGAGATGCGGGTCTACTTCTACAACCCCAACAACGACAGCGGCCAGGACTGGGGCGACGGCGTCGTGGTCGGCACCGCGGGCAACGGCGAGCGGTTCGGCGAGGGCTCGCTGCCGTTCGAGCAGTTCGCGTCGCGGCTCTACATCTACCACTACGACCCGTTCGAGCGGGGCGACCCGGAGCGGGTCCCGGCGGCCGACCTGGCCCGTGTCGTCGGCTACATCGAGCGCAGTTGGGGGGCCGACCGGCTGCCCGCGGGCGACCTGCAGGCGGCACCCGAACGGGGGTGAGAGGTGTGACCGGCGGGGGAGCGGGTACGTCCCCGTCATGAGCACCGAAACAACGTCCGCCTCGCGGCACGCCGCCGTGGACCCCGGCGATCTGTCCACCGGCGAGCTGGTGACCCGCCTGTCCAGCCAGGTCACCGACCTGGTGCGCGGCGAGCTGGAACTGGCCCGCACCGAGCTGGCCGAGAAGGGCAAGCGCGCGGGCGTCGGCGCGGGCCTGGCCGGTGCCGGCGGGGTCGTCGCGCTCTACGGGGTCGGCGCGCTGGTGGCGGCCGCCGTCGCCGGGCTCTCCCTCGTCCTCGACGTGTGGCTGGCCGCGCTGATCGTCGCCGTGGTGATGTTCGTGGTGGCGGGCGTGCTCGCGCTGCTCGGCCGCTCGCAGATCCGCCGGGCGGTCCCGCCGGTGCCGGAGGCGGCCGTCGACTCCGTCGGCCGCGACGTCGACACCGTGAAGGCGGCGGTGCGGCGATGACCGGCGCGCACCGGGCCGAGAACGTCGGCTCCGACGACACCCGGACCGTGGCCGACCTGGTGGCCGAGACCCCGGCGGCGCCGGTGGATCCGGACCGCCCCGTCGTCGACGCGCGGACCCCCGAGGACAAGCGGGCCGCGATCGAGGACCTGCGTGCCGAGCTCGGCGACACCGTCTCCGAGCTCGCCCACCGCGTCGACGTCCCGTCCCGGGTGAAGGCCCGCGGCGAGGAGGTCACGGCCCAGGCGAAGGCCGGGCTCGAGCGCGCGCAGACGGCGCTCGACGAGAACGCCCCGCAGGTCGGGCGGGTCGTGCGCGAACGTCCCGGATCCGTCGCCGCCGCGGCCGTCGCCGCCGTCCTCGCCGTGCTGGTGGTGAACCGCCTGCGCCGACGGAACGCCTGATGGGTGCGTCGAGGGTGCGACGGACGGCGGCCGCGGGCCTCGCCGCGGCCGCCCTGCTGCTCACCGGGGCCGGGGCGTGCGAGAGCGGGCCCGGCGTGCCGCCCGCCGGCGAGCAGGGGGACGGCGTCGGCAACGGCGGCGACCAGGGCGACGAACAGGCCCCCGGCGAGGGCGGCGCGGGCGACGAGATCGGTGGCGGCGGGGGCTGACCCGTCAGGTCCGGGACACCGCGGCGACGACGCGGTCCGGGCGCAGCAGGACGGCGCCGGCCCGGCCGCGCGCGAGCCAGCCGCGCAGCACGGGGTCGTCGACGACGACGGCACGGGCGCCGAGCGCGCCGGCCCGGCGTCCCAGCGCGGCGTCGATCGGGCCGGCGTCGGTCGGGCCGGCGTCGGTGGGGCCGGCGGCCAGCAGGGCCCAGCCCGGCCCGAGCAGCTCGTCCAGCAGGACTCGTGAGCGGAGATCCCCGCCCCGGCCGCCGCTTCCGCGCACGGCGGGCTGCGGGCAGACGGTCCCGGGCAGGTCCCCGCGCCGGACGCGGCGGTCCACCCACGCGCTCGGCGGGTACCGCGTCCGGATCCCGGCCAGGGCCCGCGCCTCCGCGCCGGGCAGCCGCAGCAGCCCGGCGACGACGGGCCGGCGCAGGGCGGCGAACAACCCGTTGCCGCCGGTCATGGCCCGCCCGACCCGCACGGCCGCGCGGGTCACCGCGACGACGTGCGGTGCCCGTTCGGCCTCGTAGGTGTCGAGCAGGTCCTCGCCCGCCCGCCCGTCGAGGACGGCGGCGAGCTTCCAGGCGAGGTTGTGGGCGTCCCCGAGGCCGGTGCCCAGGCCCTGCCCGATGAACGGCGGCATGAGGTGCGCGGCGTCGCCGAGGAGCAGCACGCGACCGCGCCGCCAGCGCCGGGCGAGCTGCGCGCGGAAGACGTACTCGGCCCGCCGCACGACGGTGTACGACCCGGGCGACGCCCACGGGGCGAGCAGGGCCGGCAGGTCGAGGCCGTCCGCGGTCTCGCCGTCGTGCATCCGGAGCTCCACCCGGTACCGGTCGCCGGTGAGGTGCAGGGCGGTGGCGGCCCGGCGCGGGTCGCAGACCTGGTCGACGCCGCCCCAGCCCGCGATCCCGGCCGGGCTGCGCAGGTCGACGACGAGCCAGCGCTGGGCGAACCCCAGCACCCGCGTCCCGGACCCGATCGCGGCCGCGACGGTGCTGCCGGCCCCGTCACAACCGAGCACCGCGGCGGCCGGGACCCGCTCACCGCCCGCGAGGACGACGTGCGGCCCGTCGCCGTCGTCGGACACCCCGGTGACCTCGACGCCGCCGCGCACCGGGACGCCCGCCCGCCGCACCGCCGCGCGCAGCACGGCCTCGAGGTCGGGCTGGTCGAACAGGTTGGCCTCGGGATGGCCGTGGACGCCGGGGGCGGTGTCGCGGCGGAACACCGCGAACGGGCGGTGCGCCGCGTCGAGCAGGCGCAGCCCGGTGGCCGGGCGGCTGATCGCCGCGAACTCCTCGTGCACGCCGAGGTGCTGCAGGACCCGCACGGCCGCCCCGTCCAGGTGCACGGCCCGCGGCCGGGCGTAGGGCTCGGTGTGCCGGTCGAGCACGGTGACCGGCACACCGAGCCGCCCGAGCAGCCCCGCGACGGCGAGCCCGGTGGGGCCCGCCCCGACCACCACGACGCCCGGCACGGTCCCAGTCTCGCGCGGGATCGCGCCCGGCGCGTGATGATGCGGGGATGGGAGACGTGGCGGACGTCGCCGTGGTCGGGGCCGGGCCCGCGGGTGCGGCCACCGCGCTGCGACTGCTGCAGCTGCGCCCGGACGCGCACGTCCTGCTGCTCGACGCGGCCGACTTCCCCCGCGACAAGGTGTGCGGCGACGGCGTCGCCCCGCACGTGGTGGCCATGGTCGACGCCCTCGGCGGGCCGGACCTCACCGCCTTCGGCCCGCCGGTGTGGGGGCTGCGGGTGCGCTCGCCGGGCGGGCGCACCGTGGACGCCCGGTGCGACGACCCGAGCCGGGTGATCCCGCGGACCGTCCTCGACGCGGCGCTCGTCGACGCCGCCGTGGCCCGCGGCGCGGTGCTGCGGCGCCACCGCGTGCGCCGGCTGGACGTGCGGCCGGACCGGGTCGTCCTCGACGGGGAGATCGCCGCGCGCGTCGTGGTCGGGGCCGACGGCGCGCACTCCGCGGTGCGCCGCGCGCTCGGCGCCCCGCCCGCGCCCGCGCGGTCCACGGCGCTGGCCGTGCGCGGCTACACCGACTCCGGCGCCGACCCCGACGCGCTGGTCATCGCGTTCGCCCGGGCCCGCCCACCCGCGTACGCGTGGTCGTTCCCGCTGCCCGGCGGCGGCGCGAACGTCGGCTACGGGGTGTTCGGGTCGGCCGTGCCCACGAGCAGGCGGGAGCTGCTGGACCGCCTCGCCGAGGAGCTCCCCGGGCCGCTCCCGGCGCACGTGCGCGGGCACCACCTCCCGCTCTCCACCGGGCCGCGCTTCCAGCCCGACGGCCGGGTCCTGCTCGTCGGCGACGCCGCGGCGCTGGTCAACCCGGTGACCGGCGAGGGCATCTTCTACGGGGTCGCCTCCGGCGCGCTGGCCGCCCGGGCCGCGCTGCGCG
Organism: Pseudonocardia petroleophila; assembly: GCF_014235185.1. NCBI lineage: Bacteria > Bacillati > Actinomycetota > Actinomycetes > Pseudonocardiales > Pseudonocardiaceae > Pseudonocardia > Pseudonocardia petroleophila. Next base: position 4,204,461 of record NZ_CP060131.1, read on the forward strand.
GCGACGGGGCCGGGGCCGCGTACCGGGCGGCGCTGCGGCGGGCGCTGGGGCGCCACCACCGCCACGTCGGGGCGCTCGCCCGCGCGGTGCCGCACGGCCGGTTCGTCGACGCCGCCGTGGTCGCGGCGGGCCGGGACCGCCGGGTGTTCGACGCGGTCGTCGAGGTGGGGCTGGGCCGCGGCACGGCCTCGGCCCGCGTGCTGGCGTCGATCGTGGCCGACTACGTCCGGCTCAGGTGACGAGCGCCGGTCCCGCCGCGACGAGCAGCACGACGTCGATCAGCGCCACGACCAGCACCGCGCGGAACGGCGCCCGCGACCCGGGGCGGCGACCCACCCGGAACCCGGCGACGAGCACGGCGCCCGCCACCACCGGGGCCGCGACGAGCACCCCGACCGGCACCGCCCCGGACCCCGAGACGCCGCCCGCGAGCACGACCGACGCGGCCAGCAGCAGGGCCGCCGCCGCGATCCGGCTGCGCGCCGCGCCGAGGCGGTGCGGCAGGCCGCGCACCCCGGTGGCCAGGTCGTCGTCGAGATCGGGCAGGACGTTCGCGAAGTGCGCCCCCGACCCGAGCAGCGCCCCCGCCACCGGCAGCCACCACGGCGGCGCACCCCCCGAGCCCAGCACGACGAACACCGGCAGCAGCCCGAAGCACACCGCGTACGGCACGACCGACGCCCGCGTGGCCTTGAGCCCCAGGTCGTAGGCCAGCCCGGCGGCGACGGCGACCAGGTGCAGCCCGCCGGCGAGCACCCCGGAGGCCAGTGACAGCGGCACGCAGAGCACCGCGGCGACGAGGGCCGCGACCCCCACCGTCCGCGGGTCGACGACCCCGGCGGCCGCGGGCTTGTCGGTGCGGCCGACGGCCCGGTCGCGACCGGCGTCGAGGTGGTCGTTGAGCCAGCCGATCGAGAGCTGCCCGGTGAGCACCGCGGCGGCCACGAGCAGCACCCCGACGGAGTCGCGCCCGGTGGTGACGGCGAGCGCGGTGACCAGTGCGGTGACCGCGACGGTCGGCTCCGGATGGCAGGACCGGGCCAGTGCCAGCACGCGCCGTGTGACCGATCCGTCCGGACCGGGGCCGAACTCGGCAGGCCGCATGCCACCCAGCATGTCAGCCTGAGGAGTGGCCACCCTCCGCGCGACCCGTCCGCGCAACGACCCGGGCCAGTACGACGACCTCGCCGCCCAGTGGTGGGACCCGCGCGGCGGCTTCGCGATGCTGCACTGGCTCGCCGAGGCCCGGGCGGCGCTCGTGCCGCGGGCCGACCGCCCCGGTGCCGTGCTCGTCGACCTCGGCTGCGGCGCCGGCCTGCTCGCCCCGCACGTCGCCGGGAAGGGGTACCACCACGTCGGCGTCGATCTCACCGCGTCGGCGCTGCGGCAGGCCCGCGAGCACGGTGTCACCGCCGTCCGGGGCGACGTCGCGCACGTCCCGCTGGCCGACGGGTGCGCCGACGTCGTCGCGGCGGGGGAGATCCTGGAGCACGTCACCGACCTGCCCGCGGTCGTCGCGCAGGCCTGCCGGCTGCTGCGCCCCGGTGGGCTGCTGGTGATCGACACGATCGCGGCGACCGCGCTGGCCCGCGTCGTGGCCGTGACGCTGGCCGAGCGCCTGCCCGGGGGGCCGCCGCCGGGCATCCACGACCCGGCGCTGTTCGTCGACCGGTCCGAGCTGGTGCGCGAGTGCGCCCGGCACGGCGTCGACCTGCAGATCTGGGGCGTCCGGCCGTCGCTGGTCGACGCCGTGCGGTCGTGGCCCCGCGTGCGGATGGTCCGGGTCCCGACCACCGCGGTGCTGTTCCAGGGCGCGGGGCGGCGCCGGTGACCGCGCGGATCACCGGCACCGGGTCGGCCGTGCCCGGCGAGGGCTTCGGGCAGGACGAGATGTGGGACGGCTTCTACGCCGCGCACTCCGGGGGCGGGCGGGCGCGTGAGCGGGTGTTCCACGGGGCCGGGGTGACGCGGCGGCACGTGGCGGTGAACCCGCTGGTGGAGGACGCGTCCGCGTGGAGCACCGGGCGGCGGATGCGGCGCTACGCCACCGACGCCCTGCCGCTGGGCAAGGAGGCCGTGGCCGCCGCGCTCGCCGACGCCGGGATCGCGGCCGAGGACGTCGGGTTGTTCGCGGTCGTCTCCTGCACCGGCTACGCCACGCCGGGCGTCGACATCCGGGTGGCGGCCGACCTCGGCATGGCCGCCGACGTCCAGCGGCTCGTCGTCGGCCACATGGGCTGCTATGCGGCGCTGCCCGGGCTCGGCGCGGTGAGCGACTACGTGGTGGCGCGCGGGCGCCCGGCGGTGCTGCTGTGCCTGGAGCTGACGTCGCTGCACGTCCAGCCGCCGACCGGGGACATGGGCCAGGTCGTCTCGCACGCGCTGTTCGGCGACGCCGCGGCGGCGCTCGTGGTGGAGCCCGGCGCCGGGGCGGGGACGGCGATCGTCGACGTCGCCGCGCTCACCGACCCGGGCACGGCCGACCACATGACGTGGGAGGTCACCGACCAGGGCTTCCGGATGGGGCTCTCCCCGGAGGTGCCCGCGGTGCTGGCCCGGCACGTCGGCCCGATGGTGACCGGGCTGCTCGCCCGGCACGGCCTCGCCGTCGGCGACGTCGACGCGTGGGCGGTGCACCCCGGCGGCCCGCGCATCCTCGACGTCGTGGAGCAGGAGCTCGCCCTGCCCGGCGACGCGCTCGCCGACTCGCGCGGTGCTCGCCGAGCACGGCAACTGCTCCTCGGCGACCGTGCTGCTCGTCCTGGCGCGGCTGCGGGCCGCGGGCCGTCCCCGGCCCGGCCGTCCGGCCGTCGTGCTGGCCTTCGGGCCGGGCCTGACGCTCTACGCCGCGCTGCTGTCCGGGGACCGGCCCGTCACGGGGTCGACGTGGTCGGCCGGGACGACGGCGGACCAGACCGCGGTCCAGCAGCCGGGGCAGCAGTACTGGCGGAACACCACGGGGGCGTCGACGTAGTCCGACGCGGTCGCGATGATCTGCGGGCCCGCGTCCGTCGCCGGTCCCTCGTAGCGCGCCAGCGTGAGCGACCCGGCCTCGCCGAGCGACTCCCCGCAGTGCCGGCAGGCGACCACGTGGCCGCCGCCCGACGGCACCTCGACGAGGTTGTCGTCGAGACGGCGACCCGTCGCGACGTCGAGGGGGCCGGACGGGGCGGGCGAGCCGGACCGCTCCCGGCGGTGCCCGCGCTGCCGGTCGCGCTCGGCGGCGGTCGCGGCGTCGTCGACCCCGTCGCCGTCGAGCACCACCCCGTAGACGGAGCGCGCGGCGTCGGCGGTGATCAGCGGCAGCGACTCCGCGAGGTCCGCCGACTCCCGCCGGATGGCCGCCGCGCTCGGCGCCGCCGACCTGACGACGGCCTCGGTCCGCGGCCTGCACTTCGGCGGGGCGCTCGCGCCGGGGGAGCCGACCGGCAACGAGCTCGCCGCCGCCGAGATCGTCGGGTGGCTGGGGGAGCGGCACGAGCTGGCGGGGTGATCGGCGCGGGGCCTAGGCTCGCGGCGTGATCGTCTGGCACAACCCCCGCTGCTCGAAGAGCCGGGGCGTCCTGCAGGTGCTGGCCGAGGCCGGGGTGGTGCCCGAGGTGGTGCGCTACCTCGACACCCCGCCGTCGCGGGCCGAGATCGAGGACGTGCTGCGCCGCCTGGGCACCGACGATCCCGCCGCGATCGTCCGCACCGGCGAGGCCGTGTACCGCGAGCTGGGGCTGGCCGGGGCCGACCGCGACACCCTGCTCGACGCGCTCGCCGCCCACCCCGCGCTGATCGAGCGGCCGGTCGTGATCGACGGGGACCGGGCCGTACTGGCCCGCCCGCCGGAGCGGGTGCGTGAGCTGCTCGACCGCCCCTGACGCCCGCGCGCACGGGTCGTGCGTGGGCCGGTCTCAGGACCGGTGGGGCGCCAGGCGCGCCGCGATCCGGTGGTGGGAATCGCGACGGCGGGGGGAGGCGTCGGGGCCGGGTGGGTCGCCCAGTGCCACGGCGACGTCGGTGATCCCGTAGGTGACGCGGTGGGCGAGCAGGTCGACGGCGGTCTCCAGCCACGGGCCGGCCTCGGCGGGCGGGCCCGGTCCGAGCACCGCGTCGAACCACACCGGCGGCAGCTCCGCGCGCTCGATCATCCCGGCCAGGCGGGCGCGCAGGGCCGTGCGCAGGGCGTCGGCGGAGCGGTGGCCCTCCGCGATCGCCTCGGCCCGCTGCTCCCGGCGCTCGTCGTCGGCGGCCAGCACGGCCGCCGACCGGTCGGCCGCGTCGGCGACGTGCTCGGCGGTGCGGCGGTAGTCGTCGAGGTCGAGGCGGGCGGCGGCGAACTCGCGGACCGCGCCCGCGCGCGTCGGCGTGCCGGGTTCGCTGCGGGCGACGGCCAGGCTCGCCGCGACGACGGCCTGCACCGCCCGGCCGTGCCCGACCCGCCAGCGGCGCAGCTCGGTGAGGTCGGCCTGGTGGATCCGGCGCCGCGGCTCGGGCAGCAGCTCCGCCTCCAGGTCGGCGCCGCGCTCGGCCCGGGCGGCGAGCACGACGAGGTCGGCACCGCCGTCGAGGTCGGCCGTGCGGGCCCCCGTGGACGCGCGGACGTGCCGGTCGAGCCAGCGCAGCCGCCGGTCGAGCCGCGCGGTGGTCTCGTCGAGGCGCCGGGTGAGCTCGCGCTCCACCGAGTCGACGGCCTCGGTGGCCTCGTCGACGCGCCGTTCGAGCAGGCCGGTGTGGTCGGTGTGCCGGCTCAGGTCGTCGCGCAGCTCCTCGACGGGCCCGGCGTCGGCCTTCGCGTCCACGTCGCGGCGGAGCTGGGTGAGCCGGTTCTCCAGGCGCGCGATCTGGTGGTGCAGGTCGGGGTGCTGGTGGTCGTCGTCGTCCACGGGCTCAGACCTCCTCGTCGACCGGCGGGCGGCGCACGGTGAGCAGGAACCCCGCGACCGCGACGACGGCCACGGCCGCCACGGCCGCCCGCAGCCACCCCGGCGCCCACTCCGGCGCGACGGCGGCCAGCCCCACCCCGGCGACCAGCACGGCGACCGCGCCGCCCCGCCGCTGCCGGTGGCCCTCGGGCGGGCCGAAGCGGTGCGCGGCCGCGATCACGACCGCGGCGAGGATCCCGGCGGCCAGCAGCGCGACGCCCCACGTGCTCCACCACCCCGCCACCAGACCGACGACGAGCAGCACCGCCGACCCGGCGCCGAGGGCGAGCGCCGTGCGGAGCACCAGCCGGGTGCTGGCGGCGTGCGCGACGGCCTCCTCGGCCCGGGCGGCCTCGTCCTCCAGCGCCAGCACCTCGTCGGTGGCCCGGACGATGTCGTCGACGCGCTCGTCGGTGAGGTCGGTGTCGCGCAGGTCCTGGTGGGCGCGGAGCAGCTCGAACCGCCGTCGCCGCGCGGCCTCGACGAGCCGCGCGGGCGAGTCGGGTCCGTCCTCGTCCTGCACGTCCCCATCATGGCCGAGCACCCCGTCGGGGCCCGGCGACGCGCGGCGTCAGCCGCCGAGGACCTCGCGCAGCGTCCGCCCGAACGCCTCGGGCTGCCCCGGGTAGCCGAACTCGCCGCCCATGAAGCCGCCGTGGTGGCTGGGGAACACGGTCGCCTCCTGCCCGAGCAGCGCGGCCGTGGCCACCGTGGTGCGGCCGGTGAGCAGGCCCGCCGACTCCTCGCCCACGGCCAGCACGACCCGCGTCGGGGCCGCGAGCAGCGCGTCGACAGGCAGGCGGTGGGCGGTGAACGCCGCGGACCGGTCGGACAGCAGCGGGTCGTCGCGGTTCCCGTCGTCCTCGGTCGGCATCCCGAACGCGGCCGGGTCCGGGGCGGGCTGCGCGAAGAACTCGTCGGTGAACTCGCCCTGCCACGACGTCCCCGCGATGAAGCCGGCCATGCCGGCCCCGAACCCCTTGGCCTGGTACGCCTCGCGCCAGCCCGCCTCGGCGCGCGCGGCGGCCGCGGCGTCGGGGAGGGTGGTGATCAGCGGGGGCTCGTGCGCCACCAGGATGCGCACGTCGTCGGGGTGCGTCGCGACGAGCTCGAGCCCGGTGATCGCGCCCCCGCTGCTGCCGAACAGGTCGACCGGGCCCGCGCCGAGCGCCCCGATCAGCGCGTGGACGTCGGCGGCCTGGGTCTCGGGGCGGTTGTCGACCCGGCCGTCCCTGCGCGTGCTGCGGCCGATCCCGCGCGGGTCGTAGGTGACGCAGGTGCGGTCGGGGAACTGCGCGGTCAGCGCGCGGAAGCCGGTGGCGTCCATCGGCTGGCCGATCATCAGCAGCACCGGGCGGCCGTCGGCGGGGGGCAGGGGGCCGAGGACGTCGTAGGCGAGGTCGGCGTCGGGCAGCGCGAGCGTGTGGGTCGTCATGCCGGTAGGACGGCGGCCGCGGCCGGAACTCATCGGTCCGCGCGACCACCGTCACATCTGAACAACTGTTCATGTGTTGTTAGAGTCGTCGCGATCATCCGACGACGTCTGGAGGCGCCGTGCCGACCCGTCCCCTGCCGGCGCTCCTCGCGCTGCTCGCGGTCCTGCTGGCCGGCTGCGCGACCACCGGCCCCGGGCCCGCGACCGCCGACGCGCCCCCGACGCTGACGATCGCCACCGGCTTCGCGATCGACGACCTCGACCCGATCGAGAACGGGTTCTGGGGCCCGGAGTTCGGCTACGTCGAGCTGCTCATGCACCCCGAGCGCGACGGCGACCCGACGCCGTGGGTGCTGTCCGGCCTGGCCAACCCCGGCCCGCTGACCTGGGTGCTCGACCTGAACGACGGCGTCACCTTCCAGAACGGCGCCCCCCTCGACGGTGCCGCCCTGGCCGCGCTGCTGACCTTCCAGCTCGCCGAGAACCCCGACCTCGCCGCCGGGCTCCCCGGGGCGACGGCCGCCGCGACCGGGCCGCTGCAGGCCGTGCTGACCACCGCGCGCCCCGCGCCGAACGTGCCCGCCCTGCTGGCCGACGAGTCGATGGTGCCCGTCTACGACGTGGCCGCCTACCGGGCCCACCGCGCGTCGGGCGCGCCCGCGGCGGACCTGCCGGCCGCGGGCCTCTACACCGGGCCCTACGTCGTCGACTCCCTCGACGCGGAGTCGATGCAGCTCTCCCCGCGGCAGGGCTACTGGGACGGCGTCCCCGCGCTCGACGACCTCACCGTGCGGTTCGTGCCGGAGGTCTCGGCGCGGATCCAGGCCGTGCAGGCCGGGGAGGCCGACATCGCGCTGTACCCGCCGACGGCGTCGGCGCAGACCCTCGACGGCCGCACCGACGCGTTCTTCGTGACCGGCGAGCCCGTCGGCCCGACGTTCGTGCTCGAGTTCAACCAGCGCACGGCCCCCTTCGACGACCCGCTGGTCCGCCGCGCGGTCTACGCCGCCGTCGACTACGACCAGATCGCCGGGCAGGTCATGAACGGCCTCTACGCGCCGGCCACCGGGCTCTACACCGACTCGCGTCCCTGGGCGGAGCGGACGCAGCGCACCGACACTGCCGCCGCGGGCGCGCTGCTCGACCGGGCGGGCTGGGTCCGCGAGGGCGACGGACCCCGCACCCGCGAGGGCGTGCCGCTGGCCTTCACGATGCTCACCTACCCGCAGCAGCCCGACTCCGACACGCTCGCGCTGGCCGTGCAGTCGCAGCTCGCGGCGCTCGGGGTGGGGGTGGAGATCCGGCAGGTCCCCGACATCACCTCGGCGGTCGAGGAGCCCGCGGGGTGGCAGGCCGCGGTGCGCGGCAACGGGTTCATCTCCTTCGGCGGCGACTACGTCACCCCGCTGAACACCTACCTGCGCAGCGGCGGTCCGGGCAACGTCACCGGGATCGCCGACCCGGAGCTCGACGCGCTGATCGACTCGGTCGCGGTCGAGCTCGACCCCGCCGCCCGCGACGACCTGCTGCGGCGGATCCAGACGCGCGTGGCCGACGACGGCTACCTCGCCTACCTCGGCATCCGCCTGCCCGCCGTGGTCGCCGGCCCCGCGTGGCGCGGCTACGAGGTGCCGATCTCCAACCTCTGGGTGGACGCCCGCACCGCGCCGGCCGCCTGAGGTGCGCGCCGTACCGGCCCGGCTGGTGCAGGCCCTGGTCACGCTGGCCGGGGCCGGGGCGCTGGTGTTCGGGATGCTCGCGGTGACCCCGGGCGATCCCGCCCGGCGCGTGCTGGAGGCGCGCGGGGTGACCGAGCCGAGCCCGCCCGCGATCGCCGCGGTCCGGGCGGAGCTGCGCCTGGACGACCCGCTGCCGCTGCGGTTCCTCCGGTGGGCCGCCGACGCGGTGACCGGGGACCTCGGGATCTCCTGGCGGACCGGGCAGCCGGTGGCGCTGGAGTTCGCCGCGCGGCTGCCCGCGACCCTGCGGCTCACCGGGGCGGCACTCGTACTGGCCGTCGCGCTGGCGCTGCTGCTCGGCGCGGCGGCCGCGGCCGCCCCCGGGCGGTGGCCGGACGTCGTCTCGCGGGTGGTGGCGCTCGGGATGCTCGTCGTGCCGAGCTTCGTGCTCGGCGTCGTCGTCCTCGACGTGGTCGTGGTCGGGGCGGGGCTGGGCCGGGTGATCGCCGACGGGACCTGGGCCACGGTGTTCCTGCCCGCGCTGACGCTCGCGCTGGCGTCGGGGGCGACCTGGTCGCGGGTGCTGCGCACCGGCCTGCTGGAGGCCCGCTCGGCGCCCTACCTGCGGGTCAGCGCCGCGCGCGGGGCGTCGCCGGGCCGGCGGCTGCGGGTGCACGAGCTGCCGAACGCGGCGGCGCCGTTCCTCACGGTCGTCGGGCTGGGCACCGCGGCGCTGATCGGCGGGGCGCCCGTCGTCGAGAGCGTGTTCACCTGGCCCGGCGTCGGCCGCTACACCGTGGAGGCGATCGACGCCCGGGACATGCCGGTCGTCGTCGGGTTCACGCTCGTCGCGGTCGTGGTCTACGTGGTGACGAGCCTGGTCGTCGACCTGCTGTGCGCCCTCATCGACCCCCGGCTGCGGCGGGACGCGCGGTGACCGCCGTCGTGGCCGTCCCCGAGGCCCGCGCCGGGGTGTGGCGCGCGCTGCTGCGCCGCCCGGCCGCGCGCGCGGGGCTGGTGCTGGCCGCGGCGCTGGCCGCGGCGGCGCTGGTCGGGCCGTTCCTGGCCGTCGACCCCGACCTGCCCGACTACGCCGACCAGCTCGCCGCCCCGAGCGCCGCGCACTGGCTGGGCACCGACCAGTCCGGCCGCGACCTGCTCGCACGCAGCCTCGCCGGCGCGCGGACGTCGCTGGGCGCGGCCCTGCTGGTCATGGCCATCGCGTCGGTGGTCGGGCTCGTCGTCGGCACCGTCGCGGGGTCGGTCGGCGGACGGGTCGACGCCGTGCTCACCCGCCTCACCGACGTCCTGCTGGGGCTGCCGTCGCTGGTGCTCACCCTGGCCGTGGTCGGGGTGCTCGGGCCCGGCTTCGGGAACCTGGTGCTCGCGATGTCGGCCACGAGCTGGGCCGGGCTCGCGCGGCTGGCCCGCAGCGTCGCCCGCGGCAGCGACCGGCGGCCCGACGTCGTCGCGGCCCGGATGGCCGGGGTCGGGCGGGTGCGGGTGGCGCTGGGGCACGTGCTGCCCGCGGCGGCGTCGCAGGTCGCGGTGGCGGCGACGCTCGGGCTGGGGGAGACCGTGCTCGCGCTCGGCGGGCTGTCGTTCCTCGGGCTCGGGGCGCAGCCGCCGACCGCGGAGTGGGGCAACATGCTCGCGACCGGCCGCGCCACGTTCGCCTACGCCCCGTGGCAGCTGGTCGGGCCCGGCGTGGGGCTGGTCCTCACCGTCACCGCGGCCGCGCTGATCAGCGACGCGCTGCGCGACGTCACCGACCCGGGGCGTCCCGGGTGAGCGCCCCGCTGCAGGTCACCGGGCTCACCGTGCGGTACCCGGGGGGCCGCGTCGCCCTCGACGGCGTCGACCTCACCGTGGGCGCGGGGGAGCGCTGGGCCGTCGTCGGACGCTCGGGCAGCGGCAAGACCACCCTGGTCCGCGCGGTGCTCGGGCTGCTCCCGCCCGGCACGCAGGTGTCGGGCAGCGTGCGGGTGGGCGGCCGCGAGGTGCTCGGCGCCCCGGACGCCCAGCTGCGGGCGCTGCGCGGGCTCGTCGTCGGGTACGTGCCGCAGGACCCGTTCGCGGCGTGCGACCCGCTGCGGACCGTCGGGCACCACGTCGTCCAGGCCTGGGCCGCGCACCGCCGCCGCCCGCCCGACGGCGCCGTGCCCGCCGCGCTGGAGGGCGTCGGCATCCCGGACGCCGGGCGGCGCCAGGCGCAGCACCCGCACCAGTGGTCGGGCGGGATGCTGCAGCGCGCGACGCTGGTGGCGGCCACCGCCCACGGCCCGCTGCTCACCCTGGCCGACGAGCCGACGAGCGCGCTGGACGCCGAGCTCGCCGACGACGTCCTCGACCTGGTCCGCCGCTCCTGCGGGGCGCTGCTGCTGATCAGCCACGACCTCGCGCTCGTGGGCAGGCACGCCGGTTCGGTGCTCGTGCTCGACGAGGGGCGGGCCGTCGAGCGGGGCGACCCGGCGACGCTGCTGACGGCCCCCGCCGCCCCGGAGACCCGGGTGCTGGTGGCCGCGTCCGCCCCGGCCCCGCGCGCGGCGGGCCCGGAGCCGGGACCGGTCGTCGCGGGCGTCCGCGGGGTCGTGCGCCGCTACGGGACGGTCACCGCCGTCGACGGGGTGGACCTCGACGTCCGCGCGGGCGAGGTCGTCGGCGTGATCGGGCGGTCCGGGTCGGGCAAGTCGACGCTCGCGCGGCTGGTGGGCGGGATGGAGGCGCCGGACGCGGGGCGGGTCCGCCTCGCCGGGGACCGGCCCGGGTTCGTCATGCCGGTGTTCCAGGACCCGGTCGCGAGCCTGGACCGGCGCTGGCCGCTGTGGCGCACGCTGGCCGAACCGCGCCGGGCCCGCGGCGAGCGCCACCCCCGGCGCCGGCTGCGCGACCTCGCGGCCGAGGCGCTGGCCGGGGTCGGGCTGGCCGGGGTCGACGTCGACCGGCTCCCCGGCACCCTGTCGACCGGGCAGGCCCAGCGGGTCGCGCTCGCCCGCGCGCTCGTCGCCCGGCCCGTGCTGCTCGTCGCCGACGAGCCCACGGCCAGCCTCGACGTCGCCGCTGCCACCGCGATCGCCGCCCTGCTGCGCACGATCGCCGACGACGGCGCGGCGCTGCTCGTCGTCAGCCACGAGCAGGCGCGGCTGCGCAGCTACGCCGACCGCGTGGTCACCATGCGGGCCGGGCGGCTCGTCGACGGGGAGGCCCGCGACCGTGCCGCACGCTGAGCTGCTCCTCGTCGCCCGCCCCACCCCGTCGGGGGTCGACGGGCGGTCGCTCGCGGCGCTGGCCGCCGCGGTCGCGGACCGCACGGCCCTGCCGGTGCGGGTCGCGCACCTCGACCAGGCCGAGCCCTCGATCCACGCCGCGCTCGACGCCGCGGCCGCCGCCGGGGCGGCGCAGGTGCGGATCGTCGCCCTCGCCGTGCCCGACGACCGCTACCTCACCGCCTGGATCGGGCGGGCCGTCGCGCACTGGCGCGCGGACCGGGCCCACGCCGTGGACGTGACCCTCGCCACCGGTCTGGCGGGCCACCCCGATCTCGCGGGGGCCATCGCCCGGCTCGGTGACGACGCCGGGGAGCCGGTCCGGGCGGGCCCCGGCGCGTTCCGCAGCCCGGCCTGGTCGGTGCTGCCGCGGGTGGTCCGGCACCTGCTGGTCTGCCGCGGCCCGCGCTGCACCGCCTACGACGCCGGGACCGCGCACCGCGCGCTGGTCGCGGCCACCGGCCACGACCCCGGCACCCTCGTCACCCCGACCGGCTGCCTCGGGCCGTGCAACCTGGGCCCGCTAGTGGTCGACCACCCGGCCGGGACCTGGCACACCGGCGTCGACGCGGCTGCGGTGGCCGCCCTGCTGGCGGGCCCGGATCCCCGCAGCTGAGGCGGCGCCGCCGTACCGACACACGCGCGGCGGATTCCGTCAAGACTTGTAGTTAGGCAATCCTTGGATAAGGGTTGCCTATGGCCCGTACGTCGGGGGAACGTCGAGAAGGGGCAGTCATGCCGCAGCTGAGATCGGCCGATGCAGGCCGCCGCGCCGTCCACGACCTGGTCGGCATCGGGTTCGGCCCGTCGAACCTGGCGCTGGCCATCGCCCTGGACGAGCACGGGGAGGGCCGCGTCGCGGCGCGGTTCGTCGAGCGGCAGGCGGAGTTCGGCTGGCACCGCGGGATGCTGATCGAGGACGCGACGATGCAGGTGTCGTTCCTCAAGGACCTCGCGACCCTGCGCAACCCCACCAGCCGCTACGGGTTCCTGTCCTACCTGCACGACCGGGGCAGGCTCGTCGACTTCATCAACTACGGCACGTCGTTCCCGACGCGGCTGGAGTTCCACGACTACCTGGAGTGGGCCGCGTCGGGGTTCGCCGACCGCGTCGACTACGGCACGACGGTCGTCGGCGTCGACACCGTCCCCGACGACCCGGAGCTCCTCGACGTCCGCACCGCCGACGGCGGGCGGCTGCGCACCCGCAACGTCGTGCTGGCCACCGGGCTGGTGCCGCACCTGCCCGAGGGCGTCACCGCGGGCCGGCGCACCTGGCACAGCCGCGACCTCCTCGCCGCCACCGCCGCGGCGGCCGACGCGGGCATCGAGGTCCGGCGGGTGATCGTCGTCGGGGCCGGGCAGAGCGCCGCCGAGGCGGCCGACCACCTGCACCGCACGTTCGCCGACGCCGAGGTCTGCGCGGTGTTCGCCCGCTACGGCTACAGCCCCGCCGACGACAGCTCGTTCGCGAACCGGGTGTTCGACCCGAGCGCCGTCGACGACTTCTTCCGGGCCCCGAACGAGGTCAAGGACCTCATCCTCGGCTACCACGGCAACACCAACTACTCCGTCGTCGACCTCGACCTGATCCAGGCGCTCTACCGGCGGCACTACCACGAGAAGGTCAGCGGGCGGGAGCGCCTGCGGTTCCTCAACGTCAGCCGGGTGGCCGACGTGGTGGAGACCGGTGACCGCGTCGAGCTCGCGGTGGAGTCGATGGTCGACCGCAGCCGCGAGGTGCTCACCGCCGACCTCGTCGTCTACGCCACCGGCTACCGGCCGTCGGACCCGGTGGGCCTGCTGGGTGCGGTCGCCCCGCGGTGCCGCCGCGACCGCCTGGGCCGCCTCGACATCGGCCGCGACTACCGGGTGGCCACCGACGACGACCTCCGCGCCGGCATCTACGTGCAGGGCGCCACCGAGCACACCCACGGCCTGTCCTCGACGCTGCTGTCCAACGTCGCCGTGCGCAGCGGGGAGATCGCCGCGTCCGTCGTGGCCCGCCGGCCCGCCCACCGGCCCGCCCACCTCGCGCGCGCCGCCTCCGGCGCCTGAGCGCCCCGACCACCGAGGAGCACCCCATGTCCACCAACCCGTTCGACGACCCCGACGGCACCTTCCACGCGCTCGTCAACGACGAGGGCCAGTACTCGCTGTGGCCCGTGTTCGTGGCGGTCCCGCAGGGCTGGACCGTCGCGCTGGGCCCGGCCGGGCGCCAGGAGTGCCTCGACCACATCGAGGCGCACTGGACCGACCTGCGCCCGCGCAGCCTCGTCGCCGCGATGGAGTCCGACGAGCAGCGCACGGGCGACTGACCGCCGCCCCCACGCACCACCCGCACACCGCACTCACGACGGGGTACCCGCATGTCCGCGACCACCTGGCCCGCCCTCTTCGCCGAGCAGGTCCGCCGCGACCCCGACGCCGTGGCGCTCGTGCTCGGCGACGAGCAGCTCACCTACGCCGAGCTCGACGCCCGGGCCAACCGCCTCGCCCACCTGCTCGTCGCCCGCGGGGCCGGGCCGGAGCGGGTCGTCGCGCTGGCGCTGCCGCGCTCGCTCGACATGGTCGTCGCCGAGGTGGCGGTGCTGAAGTCGGGTGCGGCCTACCTGCCGCTCGACCCCGACCACCCGGCCGCCCGCCTCGCCCACACGGCGGCCGACGCCGCGCCCGCGGTGCTGGTCGCCACGGTGGAGCTCGCGGCGGACCTGCCCGGCGACGTCCCGCGCGTGCTGCTCGACGACCCCGCCGTCGTCGCCGAGCTCGCGGCGGCCCCGGTCGACGACCCGCGCCCGGTGCTCGACGTCCGCAACGCCGCGTACGTCATCTACACCTCGGGGTCCACGGGGCGGCCCAAGGGCGTGGTGCTCTCCCACACCGGGGTGGCCAAGCTCGTCGCGACGCAGGTGGAGCGGTTCGGCATCGGCCCGCACAGCCGGGTGCTGCAGTTCGCCTCGCCCAGCTTCGACGTCGCGTTCTGGGACCTGTGCCTGGGCCTGCTCTCCGGCGGGCGGCTCGTCGTCGTGCCGTCGGAGCTGCGGGTGCCCGGCCCCGAGCTGGCCGCGTACGCCCACCGGCACGGCGTCACGTTCATGATCCTGCCGCCCGCGCTGCTGGCCGCGATGCCCGCCGACGTGACGCTGCCGCCCGCCACGCTGCTGGCCGGGACCGAGCGGGTCTCCCCGGAGCTGGTCGGGCGCTGGGGCCGCGGTCGGCGGATGTTCAACGCGTACGGGCCGACCGAGGCCACCGTCAACTCGACGCTGGGCGAGGCGCACCCGGCCCGGCTGCGGGGCCCGTCGGTGCCGATCGGGGTGGCCGACCCGATGACCTCGGTGCACGTCCTGGACCACCGGCTGGCACCCGTCGCCGGGGAGGAGCCCGGCGAGCTGTACCTGGGCGGCCCGGGCCTGGCCCGCGGCTACCTGGGCCGCCCGGCGCTGACCGCGGAGCGGTTCGTCGCCGACCCGTGGACGCCGGGCGGGCGGCTCTACCGCACCGGCGACCTCGTGCGCACCGACGCCGACGGGAACCTGCACTTCCTGGGCCGCGTCGACGACCAGGTGAAGATCCGCGGCCACCGCATCGAGCCCGGCGAGATCGAGTCGGTGCTGCGCTCGCACGGCGGTGTCGACCAGGCCACGGTCGTCGTCCGGGAGGACCGGCCGGGGGACCGGCGGCTGGTGGCCTACGTCGTGCCGCGCCTGGACGGGGCGGGGACCGGCCGGGTGGCGGACTGGAAGGACGTCCACGAGCTGCTCTACGCCGCCGACGGCGACGACTTCGCCGGCTGGAACTCCACCTACGACGGCACCCCGATCCCGCGCGCCGACATGCGGGCCTGGCGCGACGCCACCGTGGCCCGGATCCGCGAGCTCGCCCCGCGCCGCGTCCTGGAGATCGGGGTCGGCAGCGGGCTGATCCTCACCGAGGTCGCCCCCGGCTGCGAGCACTACACCGGCCTGGACCTGTCGGAGCGCGCCGTCGAGGCGCTGACGCGGCGGGTCGCGGCGGACCCGGCGCTGGCCGGGCGCGTGGACCTGCACGCCCGCGCCGCCCACGACCTCGACGGGCTGCCCGGGGGCTACGACACCATCGTGATCAACTCGGTGGTGCAGTACTTCCCGTCGGGGGACCACCTCGCCGACGTCCTGCGCCGCGCCGCCGGGCTGCTCGCGCCGGGCGGGGCGGTCTTCGTCGGCGACGTGCGCCACGCCGGGCTGCTGCGCACGTTCCGGGCGGGGGTCGCGGCGGCCCGGCCCGGCTCTCCTGCGCTCGACGCCGCGACCCTCGATGCGGCCGTGGCCTGGGAGGGGGAGCTGCTGTGCGACCCCTCCTTCTTCACCGAGCTGGTCGCCGACGACCCGCGGCTGGGCAGTGCGGACGTCACGCTGAAGCGGGCCACCGCGCACGACGAGCTGAGCCGCTACCGCTACGACGTGGTGCTGCGCGCCGGGGCACCCGCGGAACCCGCGGCGGCCGAGGAGGTCGCGTGGGCCGGGTCCGCCGACCTCGCTGCCCGCCTGGCCGCGGGCCCCGACCTGCTGCGCGTCACCGGGGTGCCGAACCTGCGGCTGCACGCGGACCGGGCGGCGCTCGCCGCGGTCGACGGCGGGCCGGTCCCCGGCGCCGGGGTGGACCCCGAGGACGTGCACGCGCTCGGCGAGCGCCTGGGCTACCGCGTCGCCACCACCTGGACCGCGGGGGCCGACGACGGCCGGTTCGACGCCGTGCTGGCGCGCCCGGGCGTCGCGACCGGCCCGGTGTACCGGCCGGGGCCCGCGACGGGCCCGACCACCAACCGCCCCACCCCGTTCCGCGACGTCCGGGAGCTGGTGGCCGGTGTGCGGGCGCACCTGCGGGAGCGGCTGCCCGAGTACATGGTGCCCGCCGCGGTCGTCGCGCTGCCCGCCCTGCCGGTGCTGACCAGCGGCAAGATCGACCGGGCCGCGCTGCCCGCCCCCGACCTCGGCGCCCAGGTGGGCGGGCACCGCCCGCGCACCCCGCGCGAGGAGGTGCTGACGGCGCTGTTCGCGCAGGTCCTCGAGGTGCCGGGGATCGGTGTCGACGACGACTTCTACGCCGTCGGCGGCGACAGCATCCGGGCGATCCAGCTCGTCGTGGCGGCCCGGGCCGCGGGACTGGCGGTGACGCCGCGGCAGGTCCTCACCCACCGGACCGTCGCCGGGCTCGCCGCGGTCGTCGAGGTGGTCGCGGAGTCCGGCCCGGACGCCGGGGTGCTCGTCGGGCTCCCCGCCGGCGACCCCCTCGCCGAGGCCGGGGAGGTCTGGCCGGTCTCGCCGCTGCAGGAGGGCCTGTTCTTCCACGCCGCCCTCGACGCGGGAGCGGCGGACGTCTACCGGATCCAGGAGGTGCTGCACCTCGACGCGGTCCCGGACGCGGCCGCGCTGCGGGCCGCGGGCCAGGACCTGCTCGACGCCCACCCCCAGCTGCGGGCCGGGTTCCACCAGCTCGCCGACGGCCGCGTGGTGCAGGTGATCGCCCGGACGGCGGAGCTGCCCTGGGCCGAGGTCGACCTCGCGGACCCGGACGGCCTCGACGCCGTCCTCGACGCCGACCGCGCGGTCCGCCTCGACCTCGCCCGTCCGCCGCTGCTGCGCCTGACCCTGGTCCGGCCCGGCGACGGGACGGCCCGGCTCGTCGTGAGCTTCCAGCACGTCGTCGTCGACGGCTGGTCGGTCGCCGTGCTGGTCGAGGACCTGCTGCGGCGCTACGGGCGGCACGTCGCCGGCACCGCCGACGCGGTCGACGACGGGGCCGCGCGCGCGGTCCACCGCGCCTGGTTCCGCTGGCTCGCCGCCCGCGACCGCACCGCGGCCCGCGCCGCCTGGCGCGCGGAGCTGGCCGGGCTCGACGGCCCGACCCACCTGGTGCCCGCCCTGCCCGCGCCGCCCGCGGGTGCCGGCTCCCCGGCGACCGGGGTGCACGCGCGCCGCGAGGCCCGGCTCGACCCGGCGACCACCGCCGCCCTCACCGACGCCGCCCGCGCCGTCGGCGTCACGCTCGGCACCGCCCTGCACGCGGCCTGGGGCCTGCTGCTGGGCCGGTTCACCGGGGAGCACGACGTCGTGCTCGGCTCCACCGTCTCCGGCCGTGACGCCGCCGTGGACGGCATCGAGGACGCCGTCGGGCTGTTCATCGCCACGGTGCCCGTGCGCCTGCGCTGGTCCCCGGCCGACCGCCTCGCCGACGTGCTCGTCCGGATGCGCGACGCCGGCACCGACCTGCTGGACCACCAGCAGGTCGGGCTGGGGGAGCTGCAGCGGCTCGCCGGGCTGCCCGACCTGTTCGACACGCTCGTCGTGATCGAGAACTACCCGCGCACGTCCGCCCCCGTGGCCGGGCTGCGGGTCACCGGCGTCGACGTGCACGACGCCGTCCACTACCCGGTGGCGCTGGTCGTCGACGTCGCCGACGGGCTGGGGCTCACCGTCAAGTACGACCCGGCGCGGGTGGCCGCGGGGGCGGCCGACCTCGTCGCCGAGCAGCTGGTCGCGATCCTCACCGCGCTGGCCACCGCCCCGGACACGACCGTCGCCGCGCTCCCGCTCGGCGCCGCCCCGGCCCCGGTCCCCGAGGTCCCGGTCCCCGACGCCACGCTGCTCGACCGGATCGAGGCGCAGGCCGGGCGCACGCCCGGCGCGGTCGCCGTCGTCGACGAGCGCGGGGAGCTCGACTACGCGCGGCTGCTCGACCGCTCCCGGGACCTGGCCGGGCGGCTCGCCGCGCGCGGCGCCGGGCCCGACGAGGTCGTCGCCGTCGCGGTGCCGCGGTCGGCGGAGCTGGTGGTGGCGCTGCTCGGCGTGCTCGGGGCGGGGGCGGCCTACCTGCCGGTCGACCTCGACCAGCCCGCCGCCCGCACCGCGGCGATGCTGGCCGACGCCGGGGCCGTCGCGGTGGTGACCGCCGACGGGGCCGGTCTCGCCGGGGTGCCCGGCGTCGCGGTCGACGGCGGCGGCGGGCGCGCACCGGTCCACCGCGCCGGGCCCGACCACGCCGCCTACCTGATCTTCACCTCCGGCTCGACCGGGCGCCCCAAGGGCGTCGTGGTGACCCACCGCGCGATCGTCAACCGGCTCGCCTGGATGCAGCACGAGTACGGCCTGCGCGCCGCGGACCGCGTGCTGCAGAAGACCCCCGCCACCTTCGACGTGTCGGTGTGGGAGTTCTTCTGGGCGCTGTGCGAGGGGGCGGCCGTGGTGCTGGCGCGCCCCGACGGGCACCGCGATCCCGCGTACCTGGCCGAGGTGGTGCGCCGCGAGCGGATCACCACGATGCACTTCGTCCCGTCGATGCTGGCGGCGTTCCTCGCCGCCGAGCCCGACCTGGCCCCCGGCTGGTCCGCCGGCCTGCGCCGGGTGTTCAGCAGCGGCGAGGCGCTGCCGCCCGAGGTCGCCCGGCACTGGGCGGCGTCGACGGGGGTGCCGCTGCACAACCTCTACGGGCCCACCGAGGCCGCGGTCGACGTCACCCACCACACCTGCACGGCCGGGGACGGTCGCACGGTCCCGATCGGGCGGCCGGTGTGGAACACCGGGGTGCTCGTCCTGGACGGGTGCCTGCGCCCCGTGCCCGACGGCGTCGCGGGGGAGCTGTACCTGACCGGCGTCCAGCTGGCGCGGGGCTACCAGGGGCGGCCGGGCCTCACGGCGGGCCGGTTCGTCGCCGACCCGTGGGGGACGGGCGGGCGGATGTACCGCACCGGCGACCTCGTGCGGCGCGCGCCCGACGGCGCGCTGGAGTACCTGGGCCGCACCGACTTCCAGGTCAAGATCCGCGGCAACCGGATCGAGCTGGGCGAGATCGAGGCCGCGCTCCTCGCGTACCCCAACGTGGCCCGCGCCGCGGTGGTCGTGCGCCACGACGGCCCGGCCCCGGCGCTGGTGGCCTACGTCGTACCGGGCAAGGCGGACCCGGCGGCGCTGCTCGCCCACCTGGCGACGGTGCTCCCGGCCCCGATGGTCCCGGCCGCGGTCGTCGCGCTCGACGACCTGCCGCTCACCCCGAGCGGCAAGCTCGACCGCGCGGCGCTCCCGGCCCCGGCCGCCGCCCGCACCACCGGCCCGCGCGAACCGGCCACCGCAGCCGAGCGTGTGCTGTGCGCGGTGTTCGCCGAGGTCCTCGGCCTGGAGCGCTGCGGGGCCGACGACGACTTCTTCACCGCGGGCGGCGACAGCATCTCCTCGATCGGGGTGTCGAGCCGCGCCCGCCGCGCCGGGCTCGCCGTCGGGCCGCGGGAGGTGTTCGCCGGGCGCACCCCGGCGGGGATCGCGGCGCTGCTCGACGACGCGGAGCGGCCCGGCCCGGCCCGGTCCGCGCTGCGCGCCGTGCCCGCGGAGGAGGTCGCGCAGGTCCGGCGCGTCAGCCCGGTGCCGGTGGCCGCGGTCTGGCCGCTCTCGCCGCTGCAGGACGGGCTGTTCTTCCACGCCGGGTTCGACACCGCGGGCGACGCCTACACCGTGCAGGAGGTCGTCGACCTCGACCACCGCATCGACCTCGACCGGCTGCGCGCGGCCTGCGCGGCGGTGCTGGCCGCCCACGACGGCATCCGGGCCGGGTTCACCAGCGAGGGACTGCCGGGCCCGGTGCAGTTCGTCGCGGAGCACCTCGACCCGCCGGTCACCGAGATCGACCTGTCCGGGCTGCCCGCCGACGAGCGGGCCGCCCGCACCGCGCAGGTGCTCGCCACCGACCGCGCCACCCGCTTCGACCTGGCCCGCCCGCCCCTGTTCCGGCTGCTCGTGCTGCGTCGGGGCGACACCGACACGCTCGTGGTCAACCGGCACCTGCTGCTGTGGGACGGCTGGTCGGCCTGGCTGTTCCTCACCTCGCTGCTGGCCCACTACACCGGCCGCGCCGCCGCGCTGCCCGCCCCGGGCTCCTACGCCGACTTCCTGGGCTGGCTCGACGGCCGCGACCCCGAGCGCGGCACCGCCGCCTGGAGCGCGGCACTCGCGGGCCTCGCCGAGCCGACGCTCGTCGACCCCGCAGGGACCCCGGTGACCGGGCCGTCGCGGGTCGTGGAGACCTCGCTCCCCGCCGGGACGACCGCCCGGCTCCGCGAGCTCTCCCACCGGCACGGCCTGACCGCGAACACCGTCTTCAGCACCGCGTGGGCGATCACGCTCGCGACGGCCGTCGGGCGCACCGACGTCGTGTTCGGCACCGCCGTGGCGGGCCGCCCGTCGGAGGTGCCGCGCGTCGAGGACACCATCGGGCTGTTCCTCAACACCGTCCCCGCCCGCGTGCGGCTGCTCCCCGACGAGCCGGTGCTCGACCTGCTGCGCCGCGTCCAGGACGAGCGCCTCGCGCTCGCCGAGCACGAGAGCACCGGTCTCGGGCCGATCCAGCGGGCGTCCGGGCACCGCAGGCTGTTCGACACGCTGTTCGTGATGCGCGGGGCCGACACCGCGCAGCGCGAGGTGCTGCGCGGGCTGGGCGTGACCGGGCTGTCCAACGTCGACGCGACGCACTACCCGCTCAACCTCGTCGTCACCCCGGGCGAGCCCTACGCCGTGCTGGTCTCGCACCGGCCCGACGTCGTCGCCCCCGCGGTGGCCGACGCCCACCTGGCCCGCTTCACCGCGGTGCTCGACCAGCTCCTCGCCGACCCCGCGCGGCCCGTCGCGCAGCTCGACACCGTGCTGCCCGGCGAGCGGACCCGCCCCGCGCCCGCCGCCCCGGTCGGCGACGAGACCATCGTCGACCTGCTCGCCGCGCAGGTCCGGGCCACCCCGGACGAGACCGCGCTCGTCTCCGGTGGGCACCGGATGACCTACGCGGAGCTCGGCGCGGCCGTCGACCGCACCGCGCGGCTGCTGCTGGCCCGCGGCGCCGGCCCGGAGCGCGTCGTCGCGCTGGCGCTGCCGCGGTCGGCGGAGACCGTCGTCGCGCTGTTCGCGGTGCTGCGGACCGGCGCCGCGTACCTGCCGCTGGAGCTGGACCACCCGGCCGAGCGGCTCGTCGAGACCCTCGACGACGCCGCGCCCCTGCTGCTGCTGTCCACCTCCCGGGTGGCCGCCCGCCTCGGCGCCACCTCCACCGGGATGGGCGGGCTGCCGACCCTGCTGCTCGACGACCCCGCGGTGGTCGCCGAGCGCGCCGCGCTGCCCGCGGGCCCGCTGACCGACGACGAGCTGGGCCCGTTCGCGCCGTCGCGCCCCGGCCGGCTCGACCATCCCGCGTACGTCATCTACACCTCCGGCTCGACCGGGCGCCCCAAGGGCGTGGTCACGCCGTACGGCGGGCTGACCAACATGCAGCTCAACCACCGCCGCGAGATCTTCGACCCGGTCGTGGCCGCCGAGGGCGGGCGCAGGCTGCGGATCGCGCACACCGTGTCGTTCGCCTTCGACATGTCCTGGGAGGAGCTGCTCTGGCTCGTCGAGGGCCACGAGGTGCACGTCTGCGACGAGGAGCTGCGCCGCGACGCCCGCGCGCTCGTCGCCTACTGCGACGCCCACCGCATCGACGTCGTCAACGTGACCCCGACCTACGCCCACCTGCTGCTGGAGGAGGGACTGCTCGACGACGGGGCCGAGGCGCACCGGCCCCCGCTCGTGCTGCTGGGCGGCGAGGCCGTCTCCGACGCCGTGTGGACCACCCTGCGCGACACCGACGGGACCCTGGGCTACAACCTCTACGGCCCCACCGAGTACACGATCAACACCCTCGGCGGCGGCACCACCGACAGCGCGACGCCCACGGTCGGCCGCCCGATCCGGGCCACCACCGCGCACGTCCTCGACGCCTGGCTGCGCCCCGTCCCCGACGGCGTGCCGGGCGAGCTCTACATCGCCGGCGCCGGGCTGGCCCGCGGCTACCTGAACCGGTACGCGCTCACGGCGGAGCGGTTCGTCGCCGACCCCAGCACGCCGGGCGGGCGGATGTACCGCACCGGCGACCTCGTGCGCCGACGCGACGACGGGACCATCGACTTCCTGGGCCGCACCGACGACCAGGTGAAGATCCGCGGCCACCGCGTCGAGCTGGGGGAGGTCGCCGCCGCGCTCGACGCGCACCCGTCGGTGGCGCGGTCCGCCGTGGTCGCCGTGCCCGATCCGGCCGCCGCGGGGACCAGGCGGCTCGTCGGCTACGTCGTGCCCGCCCCGCTCGACGCCGCCGCGCGGGCCGCGGTGGAGGCCGACCAGGTCGCCGAGTGGGAGGAGATCTACTCCGACGAGTACACCGAGATCCCGACGGCGTCCGGCGGCGACGCCGGCGGGTTCGCCGGCTGGGACTCCAGCTACGACGGCGCGCCCATCCCGCTGCCGCAGATGCAGGAGTGGCGCGCGGCCACCGTCGAGCGGATCCGGGAGCTGGCGCCCCGCCGGGTGCTGGAGATCGGTGTCGGCACCGGCCTGCTGATGGGGCAGCTGGCCCCGGACTGCGACGCGTACTGGGCCACCGACCTCGCCGCGCCGGTGATCGAGAAGCTGCGCGCCGACGTCGCGCGCGAGCCGGAGCGGTTCGCCGGCGTCGAGCTGATGGCGCGGCCCGCGCACGACCTGAGCGGGCTCCCGGCCGGGTTCTTCGACACCGTGGTGATCAACTCCGTGGTCCAGTACTTCCCCGGGGCCGACTACCTGGCCGGGGTCGTCACGGCCGCGCTGGAGCTGGTCGTGCCGGGCGGGGCCGTGTTCGTCGGCGACGTGCGGCACCTGGGCCTGCTGCGGACCTTCCGCACCGCGGTCGAGCTGCGCCGCGCCGATCCCGGCGCCGACCCCGTGTCGGTGGAGCGGGCCGTGCGGCGCTCCGTCGCGCTGGAGAAGGAGCTGCTGCTCGCACCGGAGTTCTTCGCGGAGCTGGCCGAGCGGGTGCCCGGCACCGCGGTGTCGGTGCGCACCCGGCGCGGCCGCGCGCACGACGAGCTGACCCGCCACCGCTACGACGCGGTGCTGCACCGCGCGCCCGCCGACGTCCGGCCCGTCGCCGGGGCCCCCACCCTGATCTGGGGGCTGCAGGTCGCCGACCTCGACGGTCTGGCCGCGCACCTGCGCGAGCAGGGCCCGGACCTGCTGCGCGTGGCCCGCGTCCCCGACGCCCGGCTCGCCGGGGAGTGCGCCGCGCAGCGCGCGCTCGCCGACGGCAGGCCGGTCGGCGCCGCCCGGGCGCTCCTGGACGCCGCGGGCGGGGTGGAGCAGGAGGACCTGCACGCGCTCGGGGCCGAGCTGGGCTTCGCCGTCGCGGTCACCTTCGCCGAGCCCGGCACCGTCGACGCCGTCTTCCTGCGGGGGGACACCGCGCCGCCGGTGGCCCTGCACCTGCCGGGCGACTCCGGGGCGCCCACCGCGAACGACCCCACCGCCGCCCGCGGCGCCGGGGCGCTCGTCGCCGCCGTCCGCGACGCGCTGCGGCAGCGGCTGCCCGACCACCTGGTGCCCTCGGCGTTCGTCACGGTGCCGGAGCTGCCGCTCACCGCCAACGGCAAGCTCGACGTGGCCGCGCTGCCCGACCCGGACCCGACGGTCCGTCTGGTCGGCAGCCGCGCGCCGGAGACCGCGACCGAGGAGGTGCTCTGCGGGCTGTTCGCAGAGGTGCTCGCGCTGCCCGCGGTGGGCGTCGAGGACGACTTCTTCGACCTCGGCGGGCACTCGCTGCTCGCCACCCGCCTGATCAGCCGCGCGCGCACCGCGCTCGGCGCCGAGCTGGCGATCCGCGACCTGTTCGAGGCGCCCACGCCCGAGCTGCTCGCCGGGCGCGCGGCCGCGGGCGCCCCGGCCCGCCCGCCGATCGTGGCCCGCACCCGCCCCGACCGCGTGCCCGCCTCGCCCGCGCAGCGGCGGCTGCTGCTCGTCGACGCCATCGCCGAGCCCGGGACGGCCTACACGTTCCCGCTGGTCCACCGCCTGCGCGGGCCGCTCGACGTCGACGCGCTGCGGGCCGCGGTGCACGACGTCGTGGCGCGCCACGAGTCGCTGCGCACCGTCTTCGGTGTCCACGACGGCGAGCCGTACCAGCGGGTGCTCACCGACCCGGAGATCCCGTTCACGGTCGCGGGCGGGGACGCCGTCGACGCCGACCTGGCCGACCTCGTCGCCCGCCCGTTCGACCTGGCCCGCGAGATCCCGCTGCGGGTCGCGCTGTGGCGCCTCGCCGAGGACGACCACGTGCTCGCCGTCGTGCTGCACCACGTCACCACCGACGAGTGGTCGGACCGGCCGTTCCTCGGCGACCTCGACACCGCCTACCTCGCCCGCGCCGCGGGCCGCGCCCCGGCGTGGGCGCCGCTGCCGGTGCAGTACGCCGACCACACCCTGTGGCAGCGCGAGCTGCTCGACTCCGGCGTCGGCGACGCCCAGCTCGCGTACTGGACCGACGCACTGCGCGGGCTACCCGTGGAGCTGGAGCTGCCGCTCGACCGGCCCCGCCCGGCCCGGCCGAGCGGGCGCGGCGGCATCGTCCGGGCGACGCTCGACCCGGCCACCGCCTCCGCGCTGCGCGCGCTGGGCGGCGCCACCGGCGCGAGCATGTTCATGCTGCTGCACGCGGCCGTCGCGGCGCTGCTGCACCGCCTCGGTGCGGGCGAGGACATCCCGCTCGGCGCGCCGATCGCGGGGCGCACCGACTCCGCGCTCGACGACCTCGTCGGGTTCTTCGTCAACACCCTGGTGCTGCGCACCGACCTGTCCGGTGACCCGAGCTTCACCGAGCTGCTCGCCCGCGTCCGGGAGGCCGACCTGGCCGCGTTCTCGCACCAGGACGTCCCGTTCGAGCGGGTCGTCGAGGCCGTCAACCCGCCGCGGGCGGCCGGACGCAACCCGCTGTTCCAGGTGATGCTCGCCTACCAGAACCGCACCGACCGGGACGGGCCGTTCCTCGGGCTCGCCCCCGAGTACCACCCGCTCGCCGACACCACCGCCAAGTTCGACCTCGACGTCACGCTCGTCGAGGACCCCGACGCGGTCACCCTGCACCTCGAGTACGCCGACGACCTCGTCGACCGCGCCACCGCCGACCAGCTGCTGCAGCGGCTGGTCACCCTGTTCGCGGCCGTCACGCGCGACCCCGACGCGCCGCTGCGCACCGTCGACGTCCGGACCGACGCCGACCGCGCGGCCCAGCGGCTCGCCGCCGCCGCCGAGCGGCCGCGCACGGTCGACCGCGGCACCGTCCCCGAGCTGTTCGCCGCCGCGGTGCGCCGGCACCCGGACCGCGTCGCGCTCGTCACCGGCGCCGGGCGGCTCACCTTCGCGCAGCTCGCCGCGCGCGTCGACGCCGTCGCGGCCCTGGTCACCGGGCACGGCGCAGGCCCCGGCGACCTGGTGGCGCTGGCCCTGCCCCGCGCCGACGTCGTCCCCGCGATCCTGAGCGTGCTCGCCGCCGGTGCGGCGTACCTGCCGCTCGACGCGAACCACCCCGCCGAGCGCCTGGCGCTGGTGCTCGCCGACGCCGCCCCCGCGCTGGTGCTCACCACCGCGGGCACCCGGCTGCCCGGGGGCGGCCCGCGGCGGGTGCTCCTGGACGGCCCGCTGCCCGACGCGCCCGCGTCCGCGCCGGTCGCCGTCACCGGGGACGCGGCCGCCTACGTGATCTACACCTCGGGCTCCACCGGCGTGCCCAAGGGCGTCACCGGCACCCACGCGGGCCTGGCGAACCTGTACGGCTCGCAGTACGAGGACCTCATCGCGCCCACCGCGGCCCGCCTGGGCCGGGAGCCGCTGCGCGCGGTGCACCTCGCCTCCTTCGGCGTCGACGTCTCGTGGGAGCCGGTGCTGTGGCTGCTGGCCGGGCACGAGCTGCACGTCGTCGACGAGGCGGTGGCGCTGGACCCGGCCGCGGTCCTCGCCCACCTCGACGCCCACGCGATCGACTACGTCGACCTCACGCCCACCTACCTGCGCGAGCTCGGCCGCCTCGGCTTCCTCGACCCGGAGCGGACCCGCCCCGCCCTGCTCACGGTCGGCGGCGAGCGGACCCCGCCCGAGCTGTGGGACCGGCTGACCGCGCTGCCCGGCACGGTGGTGCACGACGTGTACGGCCCCACCGAGTTCACCGTCGACGCCTACCGCTGGCACGGCCCGGCCGGCGGTGCGCCGGTCGCGAACACCCGCACCCACGTCCTCGACGCCCGGCTGGTCCCGACCCCGGTCGGGGTGCCGGGGGAGCTGTACCTGTCCGGGGCCGGGCTCGCGCGGGGCTACCTGAACCGCGCCGCCCTCACCGCGGGCCGGTTCGTCGCCGACCCGTCCGGCCCGCCCGGGTCGCGGATGTACCGCACCGGCGACCTCGTGCGCCGCCGCGCCGACGGCTCGATCGCGTTCCTCGGCCGCACCGACGACCAGGTCAAGCTGCGCGGGCTGCGCATCGAGCCCGGCGAGATCGAGGCCGCGCTGACCGCGCTCCCCGGGGTGGACCAGGCCGCCGTCGTCGTCCGCGACGACGGGCCGACCGGCCCCCGCCTCGTCGCCTACGTGGTGGGGGACGCCGACCCGGCCGGGCTGCGCGGCGCGCTCGCGTCCTCGCTGCCCGAGCACCTGGTGCCCTCGGCGTTCGTCGTGCTCGACGCCCTGCCGCGCGCGGTCAGCGGCAAGCTCGACCGCGCCGCCCTCCCCGCCCCCGACGACGCCGGGACCGGCGGCCGCGCCCCGGAGACCCCGACCGAGCGGGCGCTCGCGCGGATCGTCGCGGACGTGCTGGAGCGCGACGGGGTCGGGGCCGACGACGACTTCTTCCTCCTCGGCGGGCACTCGCTGCTCGTCATGCGGGTCGTCGGGCGGATCCGCGCCGAGCTCGGTGCCGCGCTGACGCTGCGGTCGGTGTTCGACGCCCCGACGGTCGCCGGGCTCGCCGCGCTGGTGGAGGCGGCCGGGCCCGCCGCCGCGACCCGCCCGGCCCTGGTGGCCCGGGACCGGCCCGAGCGGGTCCCGCTGTCGTTCGCCCAGCGCCGGCTGTGGGTGCTGCACCGGGTCGAGGGCCCGAGCGCGACCTACAACATCCCGGTCCTGTGGCGGATCACCGGCGACCTGGACGTCGCCGCGCTGCGGGCGGCGTTCGGCGACGTCGTCGGCCGGCACGAGAGCCTGCGGACGGTCATCGGTACCGATGGCGACGAGGCCTTCCAGCGGATCGTCGACGACGCCGAGGTGCCGTTCGAGGTCGTGGGGTCCGCGGAGGAGGTGGCCCGCGCCGCCGGGTACGGCTTCGCGCTCGACCGCGAGCTGCCGCTGCGCGTCACCGCGGCGCGCACCGGGGAGCGCGAGCACCTCGTGCTCCTGCTGCTGCACCACATCGCGGCCGACGACTGGTCCGACGGCCCGCTGGGCCGTGACCTCGCCACCGCCTACGCCGCCCGCACCGCCGGGACGGCCCCGCGGTGGGCCCCGCTGCCCGTCCAGTACGCCGACTACACCCTGTGGCAGCGCGCCCTGCTCGGCGACGAGTCCGACCCCGACAGCGTCGCCGCCCGGCAGATCGCCTGGTGGCGCGACGCGCTGGCCGGGCTGCCCGAGGAGCTGGCGCTGCCCACCGACCGGCCGCGGCCGGCCGAGTCGAGCTTCCGCGGCGGCTCGGTCGCCCTCGACGTGCCCGCCGACCTCGCCGACGGGCTCCGCGCGCTCGCGCGGCGCACCGGCACGTCGATGTTCATGGTGGTGCAGGCCGCCGTCGCGGTGCTGCTGCACCGCCTCGGCGCGGGCACCGACATCCCGATCGGCAGCCCGGTCGCCGGGCGCGACGAGGAGGCCCTGTCCGACCTCGTCGGCTTCTTCCTCTCCACGACCGTGCTGCGCACCGACGTCTCCGGCGACCCCGCGTTCACCGAGCTGCTGGCCCGGGTCCGCGAGACCGACCTCGCCGCGTTCGACCACCAGGACGTGCCGTTCGAGCGGCTCGTCGAGGCCCTCAACCCGGCGCGCTCGCTGGCCCGGCACCCGCTGTTCCAGACGATGGTCGTCTACCTCGCCGACGACGGCGGTGCGCCCGCGCTGCCCGGGCTGGACGTCACGCCGGAGGAGATCGGGTCCGGCACGGCGAAGTTCGACCTGTCCTTCGACTTCGTGGAGGACGGGTCCGGTGGCGACGGCTCGGCGATCGGCGGCGCGCTGGAGTACAGCGCCGACCTGTTCGACCACGCCTCGGCGGTCGTGCTGGTCGAGCGGCTGATGCGGGTGCTCGCGGCCGTCGTCGCCGACCCGGAGCGGCGCGTCGGCCGGATCGACGTCCTCGCCGACGACGAGCGCGCGACGATCCTCGGCCCCTGGGCCGACGGGGGCGCGGCTCCGCACGTCGACGGCGCGACCGTCCCCGAGCTGTTCGCCGCCCAGGTCGCGCGCACCCCGTCGGCCACCGCGGTGGTGTCCCCGGGGATCCGCTGGACCTTCGCCGAGCTCGACGCCCGCACCGCCCGCCTCGCCCGGCTCCTGGCCGCGCGCGGGGCCGGCCCGGAGCGGCTCGTCGCGCTCGCGCTGCCGCGCTCGGCGCGGGTGCTCGAGGCCGTGCTGGCCGTGCACCGGGCCGGGGCCGGGTACCTCCCGCTCGACCCGGACGACCCCGCCGGGCACACCGCGGGCACCCTGGCCGACGCCGCACCGGTGCTGGTGCTGACCACCGCCGAGGTGGCCGGCACGCTGCCCGCCACCGACGTGCCCGTGGTCCTGCTCGAGGACCTCGACGCGCTCGCCGACCCCGGCGGCGCGCTGCCCGGCCCGCGGCCCGACCATCCCGCGTACGTCATCTACACCTCCGGCTCCACCGGGCGCCCCAAGGGTGTCGTGGTGCCGCACCGGGGGCTGGCGAACCTGTTCGCGAGCCACCGCGCGGTGCTGCACCGCCCCACGGTCGCCGCGACCGGGCGCTCGCCGCTGCGCGTCGGCCACGCCTGGCCGTTCGCGTTCGACGCGTCCTGGCAGCCGCAGCTGTGGCTGCTCGACGGCCACGCCGTGCACGTCCTCGACGACGAGACCCGCCGCGACCCGGAGCTGCTGATCGCGGCCGTGCGCCGCGAGGGGCTGGACTTCCTGGAGGTCACCCCGTCCTACCTCGCGCGGATGGCCGACGTCGGGCTGTTCGGGGAGGACGGCACCGACTGCCCCCTCGCGCTCGTCGGGTTCGGTGGCGAGGCGGTGTCGGCGCCGCTGTGGCGGCAGCTGCGCGCGCTGCGCTCCACCGCGGCGGTCAACCTCTACGGGCCCACCGAGGCCACGGTCGACGCGCTGGTCGCGCACGTCGCCGACAGCACGTCGCCGCAGGTCGGGCGGCCGGTGCTGGGCAGCCGGGCGTACGTGCTCGACGCCGGGCTCGCCCCGGTCCCCGCCGGGGTCGCCGGGGAGCTCTACGTCGGCGGCGCCGGGCTCGCCCGCGGCTACCTCGGCCGAGCCGGGCTCACCGCGGAGCGGTTCGTCGCCGACCCGTGGACGCCGGGGGAGCGGCTCTACCGCACCGGCGACCTCGCCCGCTTCGACGCCGACGGCCGGCTGACCTACCTCGGCCGCGCCGACGACCAGATCAAGATCCGCGGCTTCCGGGTGGAGCCCGGCGAGGTCGAGGCCGCGCTGACCGCGCTCGACGGCGTCGCCGAGGCCGCCGTGCTGGCCCGCGCCGACGGCGGGGTGACCCGGCTGGTCGCCTACGTCGTCGGGCACGAGCTGGACGGCCCCGACCTGCGCCGCGCGGTGGGGAGGACCCTGCCCGCGCACCTGGTGCCCGCTGCGGTCGTCGTCCTCGACGCGCTGCCGCTGCTGTCCACCGGCAAGCTCGACCGCCGCGCCCTGCCCGCCCCCGACTTCGCCGCGCTGGCGGGTCCGGCCCGGGCCCCGCGCACCCCGCGCGAGCAGGTGCTCGTCACGGTGCTCGCCGAGGTGCTGGGGTTGCCGTCGGTCGGCATCGACGACGACTTCTTCGCACTGGGCGGCGACAGCATCCTGGCCATGACGCTGGTCGGGCGGGTCCGGGCGGCCGGGCTGCGGATCACGCCCCGCCAGGTGTTCCTGCACCGGGGCGCGGCCGAGCTGGCCGAGGTCGCCACCGACGTCGGGTCCGCGGCCCGCCCCGCCGACGACGGCACGGGCGAGGTCGCGTTCACCCCGGTCATGCACTGGCTGCGCGAGCTCGGCGGCCCGTTCGCCGGCTACCACCAGCAGGCGCTCGTCCGCGCCCCGGCCGCGCTGGACCGGGCCGGGCTCACCGCGGTGCTCACCGCGCTGGGGCGCCGCCACGACCTGCTGCGCGCCCGGCTGGTGCGCGCGGGCGGCTGGTCGCTGCGGGTCCCGGCGGCCGACGGGTTCGACGCGGCGGGCTGGCTCACGCGCGTCGACGTCGCCGGGTCCGGGCCCGACGCGCTGCGCGCCGCGGTCCGCGACGGCGCGCTCACGGCCCGGGCGGGGCTCGACCCCGATGCGGGCGCGATGGTGCGGGCCGTGTGGTTCGACGCCGGCGACGAGCCCGGGCGGCTGCTGCTGATGGCCCACCACCTCGTCGTCGACGGGGTGTCGTGGCGGATCCTGCTGCCCGACCTGGCCGCGGCCTGGGCCGACGTGCAGGCGGGACGGACACCGGTGCTCGATCCCGTCGACACCTCGTTCCGGACCTGGTCGGGGTTCCTCGCCGGGGCGGCGGCCGACCGGGCCGGGGAGCTGGGGCACTGGACCGGGCTGTTCGACGGCGTCGCGCCGCTGCCGCTGGAGCGGCCGCTGCGCGCCGACGTCGACACCGTCGCGACGACCCGCGAGGTCACCCTGACCCTGCCCCCGGAGCGGACGGTGCCGCTGCTGGGCGCGGTGCCCGCCGCCCTCGGTGCGGGCGTCGACGACGTGCTGCTCGCGGCGCTCGCCGTCGCCGTCGCCGACTGGCGGACGCGGCACGGTGACGGTGGGCGGGACGACGCGGTGGGCGCGCTCGTCGTCGACACCGAGGGGCACGGCCGGGCGGAGGAGCTGGCGGGCGACGGGGCGATGGACCTGTCCCGGACCGTCGGCTGGTTCACCGACGTGCACCCGCTGCGCCTGGACCTCGGCGGCGCCGACGCGGCCGCCGTGCTGGCCGGCGGGGACGGGGCGGCCGCCGTGGTCGCGCGCACCGCGGCCCTGCGCGCCGCGCAGCCCGACGGCGGCATCGGGCACGGGCTGCTGCGGCGCCTGCACCCGCCGACCGCCGACGTGCTCGCGGCCCTGCCCGTGCCGGAGATCGAGTTCAACTACCTCGGCCGGTTCGCCGTGCCGGAGGCGACGGACTGGTCGTTCGCCGACGAGAGCGCCGCCGCCGAGGTCGGGCCGGACCCGGACATGCCGGAGGGGCACGCGCTGTCGGTCTCCGTCGTCACCGACGACCACGACGACGGCTCCCGGATGACGGCGACCTGGTCGTGGCCCGCCGCGGTGCTGTCCGAGGAGGCCGTGCGGGACCTGGCCCGGACCTGGTTCCGGGCGCTGGACGCGATCGCCGCCGCCGCCCGGTGACGCGCGAGGGCCCGGCCGGATCGCTCCGGCCGGGCCCGATCGTGCGGGTCGTGCGGGTCGGTCAGGCGGCGGCGGTGCTCGTCGCCGGGTCGCCGTCGACGGCCGCGGCCAGGCGCGGCACCAGGTTGTCCAGGATCAGCGGGATGCTCAGCGGGGTCACGAACGAGACGGCGTTGTTGACCGGCTCGCCCTCGGTGACGAACACCTCGTGACCGCCGGAGACGACGCCCAGGCTGCTGTAGAGCGCGTCGGCGCGCAGGGCGGCCTCGGTGCTGCCGTCGGCCAGCCACACCAGCGCGTCGACGTCGAGCGCGGCGACCTGCTCGCCGGGCACGGTGCCGCCGAAGCCGTCGGAGCTGATGTAGGACGCCAGCGTCGGGGGCACGACGAAGCCCAGCGAGGTGAGCAGGCGGCCGCGCGGGTCGCCCTCGCCGTAGAAGTAGTAGCCCTCGTACAGGGTGGTCATCACCGCGGACCTCCCGGCGAACTCCGGGTGCTCGGCCTTCGCCGCGGTGAACAGGGCCTCGGTGTCGGCGACGAGCGCCTCCGCCTGCTCCTGCTTGCCGAGGATCCGCCCGAGCGTGAGCGTCGTGTCCTGCCAGGAGATGGTGAAGTCCTCCTGGCCCGCGGGCTGGGCGACGGTCGGGGCGATGCCGCTGAGCGTGTCGTAGTCCTCCTGGGTCAGCCCGGAGTACAGCCCGACGATGAGGTCCGGGGCGAGCGCCGCGACGGCCTCGTAGGGGATGCCGTCGGTCTGGTCGAGCAGCGTGGGCGGCTCGGCGTCACCGAGCGCCTCCTGCGCCCACGGGTGGATGCCGTTAGGGGCGTCGAGGAAGTTGCTCGTGCCGACCGGGACCGAGCCGAGCGCGAGCATCGCGTCCTGCTCGTTGAGCCCGACGAGCACCACGCGCTGCGGCTCGGCGGTGATCTCGGTGGTGCCGTACTTGTGCTCGATGCTCACCGGGTAGGCCCCGGACGGCGCGGCCGCCCCGCCGTCGGCGGCGGGCTCGGCGGGCGCGCCCCCGCCGCAGGCGGCGACCGTGGCGAGCAGCGCGGCCGAGGCGAGGGCCGGTACCACCCGCAGGGCTCGCCGGTGGGGGGACGGGGTGGTGCGGGCCATCGGGGGTTCCTCCAGCAGGACGGGAACCGGCATCGGTCGCCGGATCTCGTGAGGTTTGCCTATCCAAATGCCTCCGTCAAGTACGCGTACCGGACACCGGGATGCGGGTCAGATCCCGGCGCGGTGGGTCCACCGGCCGCCGAGCAGCGTGCCCGCCACGGGCATCGACCGGAGCGCGCCCGGCGCCGCGGTGCGGGGGTCGCGGTCGGTGACCACGAGGTCGGCCCGCCGCCCGACCGCCACCGGCCCGTCCGGTCCGGCCGACGCGGCCAGCGCGACGTCGAGCGGGAGGTGCTGCTCGGGGTGCCACGGCGGGCGGTCGTCGCCGGAGCGGTGCACCGCCGCGGCCAGGGTGACCCACGGGTCGAGCGGGGCGACCGGGGCGTCGGAGCCCAGTGCGAGGACCGCACCGGCGTCGAGCAGGCTGCGGTAGGCGAACGCCCGGTGGGTGCGCCCGGCCCAGTGCCGGTCGGCGACGTCGCGGTCGTCCACGGCGTGCTCGGGCTGCACGCTCGCCACGACGCCCAGCGCGGCGAACCGGCCCACGTCGGCGTCGGACAGCAGCTGGGCGTGCTCGATCCGGCCGGCGGCACCGGTGGCGGCGAACGCGTCGAGGACGAGGGCGTTGGCGCGGTCGCCGATGGCGTGCACGGCGACGTCGATCCCGGCCGCGGTCGCCCGCCGCATCAGCGGGTCGAGCTCGTCGGGCGGCACGAGGAGCATCCCGCAGGGGTGCGCGGCGTCCGGCGGGACGTCGTAGGGATCGTGGCAGTAGGCGGTGCGGGTGTTCAGCGACCCGTCGGTGAGGATCTTGAGCGGGCCCGCCGTCAGCAGGTCGCCGGTGCCGGGCACGACGTCGCCGGTGCGCAGGCCGCGCGCCACGGCGTCGTCGAGGTGCGAGGGCCACACCGCCGCGACGACCCGCAGCGACCCGGGCGCACCGGAGAACCGGTCGGTCCACGTGTCGAGCTGCCACGGCTCCTGGAAGTCGACGATGCCGACCGTGCCGCGCGCGGCCGCCTCGGCGAGGACCGCCGCGACCTGCCGGTCCACCGCCGCGCGCGGCAACCGGGCCAGCTCCTCGCGCAACCGCTGGCCGCCGGTCTCGCGGACCACACCGGCGCCGGTCCCGAACCGGCGTGCGGCGGCGCCGTTGACCCAGCAGCAGTGCAGGTCGGCGGAGACGAGGACGACCGGCACGTCGCCGCCCGCGCGGTCGAGCATCGCCGCGGTCGGGGTGTCGGTCCACAGCGCGTCGCGGAACCCGAAGCCGACGAGCGGGACGCCGGGGTCCGGCGGGGCGGTGCGCAGCCGCTCGGCCACCAGCCCGGCCGCGGCGGCGGCCGACGCGGCCCCGGAGACGTCCAGCCGCATCCGGTTGAGCGCGTACTCGTCGAGGTGGACGTGGTTGTCCCACATCCCCGGTCCCAGCCACCGGCCGTCGAGGTCGACGACCTCGGCGCCCGGCGCCTCGACGGCGGTGCCGATCGCGGCGACCCGCCCGTCGCGCACGAGCACGTCGACGGTCCGGTCGGCGAGCCGGGCGGAGCGGAGCAGCGTCGCGGGAGGAGTGGACACGCAGGTGAGCCTAGCCTCAGATCCCGGGACCGTGGCCGGACCGGCGGCCGGGATCCTGCGCTGCGCGCGGCCGGGATCCTGCGCTGCGCGGGGCCGGGCCGAACCGGCAGAGTGCACGGCATGCGGCGCGTGGTGTGTGCGGAGTTCGGGGGTCCGGAGGGTCTGGCCGTGGTCGAGGGGGCCGCACCGGAACCCGGACCGGGCGAGGTGCTCGTCGAGGTCGCCGCGGCGGGCGTCAGCTTCGTCGACGGGCTGATCGTCGCGGGCCGCTACCAGCTGCGGCCGCCGCTGCCGTTCACCCCGGGATCGTCGGTGGCGGGGCGGGTCGCCGCACGGGGCCCGGACGTCGACGGCCCGGCCGTCGGTACGCCCGTCGTCGCCGCCCTGATGGACTTCGGCGGGTACGCCTCGCACGTCGTCGTGCCCGCGGCGCTCGCGGTCCCGGTGCCCGACGGCGTCGATCCCGCCGTCGCCGCGTCGGCGATGGAGAGCTACAACACCCTGGTCCACGCCGTGACCCGGCGCGTCACGATCGCGGCGGGGGAGTGGGTCGTCGTGCTCGGGGCGGGCGGCGGGATCGGGCTCGCCGCCCTCGACGTCGCCCGGGGTCTGGGGGCGCGGGTCGTCGGCGTCGCGTCGTCGGAGGAGAAGCGGGCGGCGGCCACCGCGGCCGGGGCGGAGGCCGTCCTCGACTACACCGACCTCAAGGACGGCATCCGGGCCGCGACCGGCGGCGGGGCCGACGTCGTGATCGACCCCGTCGGCGGCCCCGCGTCCGAGTCGGCGCTGCGGGCGCTGCGCGCGGGCGGGCGGTTCTGCGTGCTCGGGTTCGCCTCGGGGGAGATCCCGCGGCTCCCGGCCAACATCGTGCTGCTGCGCAACCGCACCGTGATCGGCGTCGAC
Source organism: Pseudonocardia petroleophila (assembly GCF_014235185.1). Taxonomy (NCBI): domain Bacteria; kingdom Bacillati; phylum Actinomycetota; class Actinomycetes; order Pseudonocardiales; family Pseudonocardiaceae; genus Pseudonocardia; species Pseudonocardia petroleophila. Next base: position 4,239,769 of record NZ_CP060131.1, read on the forward strand.
TGGGGCGACTGGGCGCGCGAGGTCGCGGGCCCCGCCGGCAACGCCGAACTCCTCGCCGACGTCCTCGGCCGCATCGCCCGCGGCGAGCTCCACCCGCCGCGCCCCGCGACGGCGCCCCTGGACGACGCGGCGGAGGTCCTGGCCCGCTACGCGCGGCGCGGCGTCACGGGCAAGGTCGTCCTGGTCCCCTAGGCAGGCTCCGACGGCCCCTGGTCAGCGGGCCGTCCAGGTCGGGGGCCGCTTGCCGAGGAACGCGGCCACGCCCTCCGTGGCGTCGGCGCTGGGCAGCACCACGTCCTTCGCCGCCTCGGTCGCCGCCCACCCCGCGCCGTCGCCGCCGAGGGCGTCGTCGATCGCGCGGACGCAGGCCGCCACGGCGAGCGGGGCGTTGCGGCAGATCCGCGCGGCCAGCCCCAGCGCGCCGTCGAGCGCGGCGCCCGGCTCGGTCAGCAGGTTCACGAAGCCGAGGTCGTGGGCGCGGGCGGCGGGCATCGGGTCACCGGTCAGCACCAGCTCCCGCGCCACGTTGACGGGCAGCGCGCGCGGCCCCCGGAACAGCGCCCCGCAGGTGGGGACGAGGCCGATGCCGACCTCGGGCAGCCCGAACCGGGAGTCCGCGGCCGCGACGACGAGATCGCAGGCCATGGCGATCTCCATGCCCCCGCCGAGCGCGAACCCCTCGACCGCGGCGATCAGCGGGGTGCGCCGCTGCCGCCGGACGACGCCGTACTCCCCGCCGCGCTCGGTGACGTAGTCGCCGTTCGCGGTGAGGTCGCTGCCCGCGCAGAAGTACCCGCCCGCCCCGGTCAGGACGCCGCACCACAGGTCGGGGTCGTCGTCGAGCCGGTCCAGCGCCGCGCTCAGCGCGTCGGCGGTGGCGCGGTCGATCGCGTTGCGCCGGGCGGGCCGGTCGACGGTGACGACCAGGACGTGGCCGCGCACCTCCGTGCGGACGGGACGGTCGGCGCTGGTCATGGTCCCCCTCGGGCTCGGGTGCCGGGCCGGCCGAGGCTACCCGGGAGGAGCCGGCAACTGGGCTGATCGGCCCAACTTCGGCCCCGGGCCGGTGGGGGAGGTGCGGGGCGGGTACCCGGGGGTCCGGCCCGCCGCGGGCCGGACGGGGCGGTGGACATGACGGTGGACGAGCGTGCGCGGGTTCCGCGGACGCTGCGGGTGACGGCGGCGCTCGGCTGGCGGGCGCTGGTCGTCGTCGCCGCGCTGTATGTCGTGGGCCAGGTGCTCGCGACGCTCGCGTCCGTCGTCGTGCCGGTGGCGATCGCGCTGCTGCTCGCCGCCCTGCTCACGCCCGCGGTGCACTGGCTCGTGCGGCACCGCGTGCCGCGCTGGGTGGCGACCGCCGTGGTCATGACGGGCGGGCTCGCCGTGCTCGGCGGGGTGCTGTCGTTCGTCGTCATCGCGTTCGTCGACGGCGTGCCGGACCTCGCGGCCCAGCTGACCGCGGGCGTCGACGCGCTCGCCGCCTGGCTCACGAACGGGCCGCTGCACGTCAGCGAGCAGCAGCTCAGCAGCGCCCAGCAGGACCTCCTCGCGCTCATCGGCGACAACCAGGGTGCGCTGACGACCGGTGCCCTCACGACGGCCGCGGCGCTCGGGGAGACCCTCGCCGAGATCCTGCTCGTGGTGTTCACCCTGATCTTCTTCCTGCAGGGCGGGTCGGCGATCTGGCAGTTCCTGCTGCTCGCGGTGCCGTCGGACGTGCGGGCCCGGACCGACGTCGCCGGGCGCCGCGGGCTGGCCGCGCTGGTCAGCTACGTGCGGGCCACGGCGGTGGTGGCGGTGGTCGACGCCGTCGCGATCGGGATCGGGCTGGGGGTGCTCGGCGTGCCGCTGGCCGTCCCGCTGTCGGCGCTGGTGTTCCTCGGGGCGTTCGTGCCGATCATCGGGGCGCTGGTCGGGGGCGCGGCGGCGGTGCTGGTCGCGCTCGTCGCCCAGGGTCCGGTGTCGGCGCTGATCGTGCTGGCGATCATCGTGGGGGTCATGCAGCTGGAGGGCCACGTCCTGCAGCCGCTGCTGCTGGGCCGCGCGGTCCGGCTGCACCCGCTCGCCGTCGTGCTGGCCGTCGCGACGGGGCTGCTCGTCGCGGGCATCGCGGGCGCGCTGTTCGCCGTGCCCCTGCTGGCCGTCCTGAACTCCGGGATCCGGTCGCTGCGCAGCCCGACCGACGAGCACCTCGACCCCGATGAGGTGCGCGGCAGCGAACCGGAGGAGAGCGCCCCGCCGGAACCCGGGCACGACCGGTACGGCGACCCCGACGCGTCCGCGATCGAGGCGCACGTCGTCCCGACGTGACCCCTACGGTCGGGGCATGACGCAGACCGTTCCGGACGTCCTGGTGGTCGGCGGCGGGATCGGCGGGCTCACCACCGCGCTGTGCGCGGCCCGCCGCGGCCTGTCGGTGCGGGTGCTGGAGCAGGCCGCGACCTACGGCGAGATCGGCGCCGGGATCCAGCTCGCGCCCAACGCCACCCGCGTCCTGGGGCGGCTCGGGCTGCTCGACCGCCTCCGCGACGTCGGGGTCCTGCCCCGGCGGCTCGTCCTCGCCCACGCCGGCACCGGCCGCGAGCTCACCCACCTCCCGCTCACCGACCTCCCGCGGCGCTACGGCGGCCCGTACGTCGTGCTGCACCGCAGCGACCTGCTGGCCGCGCTGCTCGACGCCTGCCGCGCCGCGGGCGTCGCGCTGGAGACGGGGGCCCGCGCCGGGGAGGTGACCGACACCGGCGGCCGGGTCGAGGTCCGCTGCACCGACGGCCGGGAGTTCGCGGGCGGGGTGCTGCTGGCCGCCGACGGGCTGCACTCGCGGATCCGGCCGCTGCTCGTCGCCGACGAACCGGTCTGCTCGGGCTACGTCGCCTACCGCGGCGCGGTCCCGCTGGAACGGGTGGCGCACCGGTCCGACCTCGACGACGTCGTGGTGTTCGTCGGTCCCGGCCGCCACCTCGTGCAGTACCCCCTGCGCGCCCGGACGCTCTACAACCAGGTCGCGGTGTTCCGCAGCCCGGGGTTCGCTCGCGGGGAGGCCGACTGGGGCGGGCCGGACGAGCTGGACGCGGCGTTCGCCGGGAGCTGTGAGCACGTCCGCGGCGCGATCACCGCCGTGGGCCGCGACGCCCGCTGGCCGATGTACGACCGGCCGCCGACCGAGCACTGGGTGACCGGCCGGATCGGCCTGCTCGGCGACGCCGCCCACCCGATGCTGCAGTACCTGGCCCAGGGGGCCTGCCAGGCGGTGGAGGACGCCGACGCGGTGACCGACGCCCTCGCCTCCGGCGCGCCCGCGGCCGAGGCGCTGCGCCGCTACGCCGAGCGGCGGGCGCCCCGCGCGGCCCGCGTCCAGACCACCGCACGGCGCTGGGGCGAGCTGTGGCACCTCGACGGGGCCGAGGCCGGGGCCCGCGACGCGCTGCTGCTCGGACGGGACCCCGACGACCACGACCACGTCGGCTGGCTCTACGGCTGATCCTCCGGCTCGCCCGCCGCGCTCCCGGGCACGTTCCGTCAGAACCTCAGCATCGGCGCCGGTCGCCACGGGGCCTCGCGCAGGCCCCGGCCGAACGCCCGGGCCAGCATCGGCCGGAACCCGCGGTCCGGGTACCGCTCCACCAGCTCGCGGAACCGCGCGCGGGGCACCCCGGGCGCACCGACCAGCCCGCCCGTGACGTCGGCGAGGTCGGCCCGGCGGAACGCCTCCACCAGCGGGTCCGGGTGACGCGCGCGCCGCAGGCGGTGGTGCTCGTCGACGAGCGCCGCGACCAGGGCGGAGTGCCCGGCGTCGGCCCCGGTGAGTGCGCCGACGGCCCGGCTCGACGACGTCGGGAGGTAGTCCCAGGTCCCGTCGAACCATATCCCGGCGTCGTGGAAGAACGCGGCGACGCCGAGCGCGCGGGCCCGGTCCTCGGGCACCGGTCCCTGCAGTGCGACGACGCCGATGACGCGGTGGACGTGGCCGCGGTAGGTGGCGAGCTCGTCGCCGAAGACGGCGGCGTGCTCGGCGAACAGCTCGTCGGCGGTCTCGTGGGCCGAGTCGTGGGCCGAGTCGTGGGCCGAGGGAGGGGGCATCGGCACAGCATGCCGCTACCGCGGCGGGGCGGTCAGCTCCAGATGGCCGCGGACGACCTCGCCGACCGTCGGCGCCGCGACGCGGCCCCAGGACTCCGGATCCCACAGCCCGGACCGCTTCAGCGACGCCGAGCAGTGCACGAACACCGACTCGACGGTGATCCCGATCGCCGAGACGGGCCGCCTGCCGTCGCCGGTGACGCGGTCGAGCACGGCGTCGTCGACGGTGATCACCGCGTGCCCCTCGACCCGCAGGATCTCCGCCGTCCCGGGCAGCAGGAACATCAGGCCGGCGTGCGGGTTGGCCAGCAGGTGGTGCGCGGAGTCGAGGAGGTTGTTGCCGGCGAGGTCGGGCACCGCGATCCGCTTCGGGTCCAGCACCCGCACGAACCCGGGGTCGCCTCCCCGGGGCGACACCGTGCACCGGCCGTCGGCCCCCGAGGTCGCCAGCAGCACGAACGGCGAGGCGGCGATGAGCGCGGCCGCCCCGTCGTCGACGTGGTCGATCTTCTTGCGGGCCACCAGCTCGAGCGGCGGGCGGTAGTGCTCCGCGAGCTGCTCGGGGGTGGTCAGGACGGACTCGAAGGCGGGCACGGACCCACCTTAGGTAAGGATCACCTGAACTCATACCCCCGTCGCGAGCGCCGCCGCCCGCCCCGCCCCGCGCCCGGAGAACAGGCACCCGCCCAGGAACGTGCCCTCCAGCGACCGGTACCCGTGCACCCCGCCGCCGCCGAACCCGGCCACCTCGCCCGCGGCGTAGAGCCCGGGGAACGGGGTGCCGTCCGCCCGCCGGACCCGGCCGGACAGGTCGGTCTGCAGCCCGCCGAGGGTCTTGCGGGTGAGCACGTGGAGCTTCACGGCGATCAGCGGGCCGTGGCGGGGGTCGAGCACCCTGTGCGGGGCGGCGGTGCGCACGAGCTTGTCGCCCCGGTAGCGGCGGGCCCCGTGGATGGCGGTGACCTGCAGGTCCTTGGTGAACGGGTTGTCCATCTCGCGGTCGCGGGCCACGATCTGGCGCTCCAGGTCGGCGAGGTCGAGCAGCGGGGTGTCGGTGAGCCGGTTCATCCCGGCCACGAGCTCGGGCAGCGTGTCGGCGACGACGAAGTCGGCCCCGTTGCGCAGGAACGCCCGGACGGGACCGGGGGCGCCTGCGCGGGCCCTGCCCAGCGTCGCGCGGACGTCCTTCCCGGTCAGGTCGGGGTTCTGCTCGGAGCCCGAGAGCGCGAACTCCTTCTCCACGATGGACTGCGTGAGCACGAACCAGGAGTGGTCGTGGCCGGTGGCGGTGATCGCGCCGAGGGTCGAGAGGGTGTCGAAACCGGGCAGGTTCGGGGCGCCGAAGCGCTTCCCGGTGGCGTCGAACCACAGCGACGACGGCCCGGGCAGGATCCGGATGCCGTGCCGGGCCCAGATCGGGTCCCAGTTGCGGACGCCCTCGGTGTAGTGCCACATGCGGTCGCGGTTGACGATCCGCCCGCCCGCGGCCTCGGTGATCCCGAGCATCCGGCCGTCGACGTGCTCGGGCACCCCGGAGATCATCTCCTGCGGCGGGGCGCCGAGCCGGGCGGGCCAGTTGGCGCGCACCAGGTCGTGGTTCGCGCCGATCCCGCCGGAGGTGACGAGCACGGCCTGCGCGCCGAGCGCGAACTCCCCGGCCGCGATCCGGGAGCTCGCGGTGCCGCGCGGGGCCGCGCTGGGCTCGAGCACCGTGCCGTGCACGCCGGTGACCGTGCCGTCGGTGACCGCCAGCCCGTCGACGCGGTGCCGGAAGCGGAACTCGACGAGCCCGCGGGCGGCGGCGTCGCGCACGCGGCGGGCGAACGGTTCGACGACCCCGGGCCCGGTGCCCCAGGTGACGTGGAAGCGCGGCACCGAGTTGCCGTGGCCGTCGGCCAGGCCCCCGCCCCGCTCCGCCCACCCGACGACCGGGAACCAGCGCACCCCCATCCCGTGCATCCACGACCGCTTCTCGCCCCCGGCGAAGTCGAGGTAGGCGGTGGCCCACTGGCGGGCCCAGAAGTCCTCGCCGGAGGGGTCGTCGACGCCGCGGTCGAACCCGGCGCTGCCCAGCCAGTCCTGCATCGCGAGGTCGGCCGAGTCGCGGATGCCCAGGCGGCGCTGCTCGGGGGAGTCGACGAGGAACAGCCCCCCGAAGGACCAGAACGCCTGCCCGCCCAGGTTCTGCTCCGGTTCCTGGTCGAGCAGCAGCACCCGGCGGCCCGCGTCGGCCAGCTCCGCGGTGGCCACCAGCCCGGCCAGACCCGCCCCCACCACGATCACGTCGGCGTCCATGCTCCCCATCCTGCCCCGGCCGTGCGGGCCGCGCGATGACCGCCCGGGGCGGTCGGGGGACCCGGCGCACCCCGCCGCGGTGGGGCAGGATGCCGGCATGGCCGACGAACGAATCGAGGTACGCCGCACCGTCCCCGCCACCCCGGAGGCGATCTTCGCCGTGCTCCGCGACCCGCAGGGCCACGTCGAGATCGACAGCTCCGGGATGCTGCAGGACGCCACCGGGGAGCCCGTGACGGCCGCGGGCGACACCTTCGTCGTGCACATGGACCGCGAGTCCCTCGGCGACCTGCCGATGGGCCGCTACGACGTCGAGGTCACGATCCGCGACCTCGAGCCCGACCGCGAGATCTCCTGGACGATCCTCGGCACGATCCGCCCGGCGATCGGCCACGTCTACGGCTACCGCCTGGAACCGGACGGGGACGGCGGCACCGTCGTGACCTCCTACTACGACTGGTCCGGCATCAACGACGAGTGGCGCGCGAAGAAGGTCTTCCCGATCATCTCCGAGCAGGCGCTGAAGGCGACGCTGGGCATCCTGGAGCGCACGGTCAGGCGCCGAGCCGCGTCAGCGTCTCGCGGCTGATCCCGATCCCGGGGAAGGCGGCGAGCCGCCCGAGCGGGAAGTTGCCGATCACCCGCAACAGCTCCTCGTCCTGCAGGATCCCCGGGCCCGCGGCGGCCCGCAGCTCCGGCCCGCGGTCGGGGTCGGCCAGCCACTCCTGCAGCGTCGAGTCCGCGGTGAGCGCGCGGCGCGGGAGCGGGGCGTCGACGGTGACGGTGCGGCACAGCCGCAGGTCCCGCGACGACGCGCCGACCGCGATCTCGAACTCGCCCGGCTCCACCACCCAGCCGCCGTGCACCGTCGACCAGAACGACAGGTCGCGGGCGCCCAGGGTGAAGCCCACGGTCCGCGACTCCCCGGGCTCCAGCGCGATCTTGGTGAACCCGCGCAGCTCGGCGGGCGGGCGCGCGACCGAGCACTGCGGGTCGCCGACGTAGAGCTGCACCACCTCGCGGCCCGCGCGCCCTCCGGTGTTGGTGACGGTGGCCCCGACCGTCACGTCCGTCCCGTCGACGGCGACGGTCAGCGCGGAGTAGGCGAACTCGGTGTAGGACAGGCCGTGGCCGAACGGGTGCGCGACCGGGCGGTCGAGCGCGTCGAACCCGCGGTAGCCGACGAACACGCCCTCCCCGTAGCGGACGCGGCCCTCCTCGCCGGGGAAGTTGAGGTGCGAGGGGGTGTCGGCCAGGCGCAGCGGGATCGTCTCGGCCAGCCGCCCGCCGGGGTCGACGGCGCCGGTGAGGACGTCGGCGAGCGCCCCGCCGCCGGCCTGCCCGCCCAGCCAGCACTCGACGAGCGCGGCGACGCGGTGCTCCCACGGGTCGGTGCGCACGACCCCGCCGTGCGCCAGCGCCACGACGACCGGGACCCCGGTGTCGACGAGCCGTGACAGCAGCATGAGCTGCGCGGTCGGCAGGTCGATGTGCTCGCGGTCGAACCCCTCCGACTCCTCGACGGCGGGCAGCCCGAGCAGCGCGACGACGACGTCGGCCCCGGCGGCGAGTGCGACGGCCTCGTCGGACAGGGCGCGGTCACCGGGCCCGTCGAGCGCGTAGCCCGCGGCGAAGGAGACCGTCGCCCGCGGCAGGGCGGTGACCAGCTCGTCGAACGGGACGTCGAGGCGCGTCGGGTTGACCTGCGAGCTGCCCGCGCCCTGGTAGCGGGGCGTGCGGGCCAGCTCGCCGACCACCGCGACCGTCAGCGACGGGGAGTCGTGCAGCGGCAGGATCCGGTCCTCGGGGTCGTGGCCCCCACCGCCGGGAAGACCGTTGCGCAGCAGCACGATCCCGTCGGCGGCGGCGCGGCGCGCCAGCGCGTGGTGGGCGTCGACATCGAACGCCTCGCCCGGTTCGGGCCGGTGCGCCCGCTCCACCAGCGTCCGCATCCGGTCGACGGCCCGGTCCAGCACTGCCTCGTCGAGGCTCCCGTCGGCGACGGCGTCGACGATCGCCCGGTCGCTGACCCCGCGGTTCGGCGGCATCTCCAGGTCCAGGCCCGCCACCAGCGCGGCGACGCGGTCGGCCACCGCGCCCCAGTCGGACACGACGACGCCGTCGAAGCCCCACTCCTCGCGCAGCACCGTCGTGAGCAGCCACCCGTGCTGCGAGGCGTACACGCCGTTGACCTTGTTGTACGCGCACATCACGGTCCACGGCCGGGCGCGGGTGACCACGTGCTCGAACGCGGGCAGGTAGATCTCGCGCAGCGTGCGCTCGTCGACCTCGGCGCTCACCCGCAGCCGGTCGGTCTCCTGGTTGTTGGCCGCGAAGTGCTTCACCGACGTCCCGACGCCCCGGCTCTGCACTCCCTCGACGAGCGCCGCGGCCAGCACGCCCGCCAGGTGCGGGTCCTCGGAGAGGTACTCGAAGTTGCGCCCGCACAGCGGCGAGCGCTTGATGTTGACCCCCGGCCCCAGCACCACCCCGACGCCCTGGGCCCGTGCCTCCTCGCCGAGCGCCTCGCCGATCTCGCGGACCAGGTCCGGGTCCCACGACGACGCGAGCGCCGCGGCCGTCGGGAAGCAGGTGGCCGGCAGGCTGCCGCCGAGGCCGACGTGGTCCCCCGCGCCGGGCTGCACGCGCAGGCCGTGCGGGCCGTCGGAGACCAGGATCGACGGGACCCCCGGCACGGCGGCGGTGTGCCAGAAGTCGGCGCCGATACACAGGGCCGCCTTCTGCTCGACGGTGAGGTTCTCCATGGCGCCGATCATGCCCGCAGGCGGGCCGCCACCTCCAGGACCTGGTCCGCGTCGGCGGCGTAGGGCGTGTTGAGCGACATCCGCCCGGCGAGGGCGCCGAACCGGTCGCGCAGCCGCACGGCGACCTCGCCGGCGTCACCGGCCACCGCGAACGCGTCGAGCACGTCGTCGTCGACCAGGCCCGCCATCTCCGCCCAGGCCTGCTGCCGGGACAGCCGGTTGAGCCGGTCGGCCAGCTCGCCCCAGCCGTGCAGCTCCAGGACCGGGCGGTAGGCGGGGGTGGAGCCGTAGAACGCGATCTGCCGGCGGACCCCCGCCTCGGCGGTGGCCCGCTGCTCCGGGGTGTCGCCGAGCACGGCGAACGGCGCCAGCCCGACCGTGAAGCCGTCGAGCGGGCCGCCGCGACCGCGGATCAGCGCGGGGACCGTGACCTCGGTCAGGTACCGGACGGTGGTCAGGCTGTGGCAGGAGATCCCGTCGGCGACGCGGCCGGCGACCTCGGTCATCCGCTCCCCGACGGCGGCCAGCAGCACCGGGGGCGGGCCGTACGGGTGGGGGCCGGGGTCGAAGAACTCCGTCATCAGCGTGTGCCGGTAGAACTCGCCGTCGACGCGCAGCCGCCCGCCGGTGGCGAAGCGCTCCCAGATCGCCCGCAGCGCCGTGACGTACTCCTCCATGCGCGCGGCCGGGCGGCTCCACGGCATCCCGAACCGCCGCTCGATGTGCGCCCGGACCTGCGACCCGAGCCCGAGCTCGAACCGGCCGCCGGACACGAGCTGCACGTCGTTGGCCGCCATCGCCGTGGTCATCGGGTTGCGGGCGAACGCCACGACGATCCCGCTGGTCAGCGTGATCCGGCTCGTCGCGCGGGCCGCCAGCGCGAGCGCGACGAACGGGTCGTGCGAGGTCTCCGGGACCGAGACGCCGTCGTAGCCGTCGGCCTCCGCGCGGACCGCCGCGGCCTCGCAGGCCAGGGGATCGGCCGCGACGTCGACCACCGCGTCGAGCAGCACCTCAGCCCGCCGCGGTGAGGTAGCGGTCGCGCAGCCGGTGCTTCTGCAGCTTCCCGGTCTCGGTGCGGGGCAGGGAGTCGACGAAGTCGATGCTGCGCGGCACCTTGTACCCGGCGAGGTGCGTGCGCAGGAACGCGAGCAACTCCCGCTCCAGCTCCGGCGACCCGACGACGCCGGGGGCCGGCTGCACGACCGCCTTGACCTGCTCGCCCATCTCCTCGTCGGGGATGCCGATGACGGCGAGGTCGAGCACCGCCGGGTGCAGCGTCAGCGCGTTCTCGACCTCCTGCGGGTAGATGTTCACCCCGCCCGAGATGATCATGAACGCCTTGCGGTCGGTGAGGAACAGGAACCCGTCCTCGTCGAGGTAGCCGACGTCGCCGGTGGTGCCCCAGTTCGGGTGGTCCGGGTGCTGCGCGGAGGCCGTCCTGCCGGGGTCGTTGTGGTAGGCGAAGGGGAGCACCTCGCGCTCGAAGTAGATCAGCCCGACCTCGCCGGTGGGCAGGTCGGCGCCGTCCTCGCCGCAGACGTGCACCACGCCCAGCAGCGACCGGCCGACCGACCCGGGGTGCTCCAGCCAGGTGGGGGAGTCGATCACGGTGACGCCGATGGCCTCGGTGGCCGCGTAGTACTCCTGCAGGACCGGGCCCCACCACTCGATCATCCGGCGCTTGACCTCCACCGGGCACGGTGCGGCGGCGTGCACCGCGACCCGCAGCGAGGACAGGTCGTAGCCGGCGCGCACCTCCTCGGGCAGCTTGAGCATGCGCACGAACATCGTCGGCACCCACTGGCTGTGCGTGACGCCGTAGCGCTCGATCGCGGCCAGCGCCGCCGTCGGCTCGAACCTCGGCATGACGACCACCGTGCCGCCGACCTGGTGGATCATCCCGCCGAAGCGCAGCGGCGCGGCGTGGTAGAGCGGTGCGGGGGAGAGGTAGACGGTGTCGTCGGCGAACCCGTAGAGCGGGCCGAACAGGCCGAGCAGCGCGTCGCCCCCCTCGCGGACGTCGACGCCGGGCAGCGGCGCCTTGACGCCCTTGGGCTGCCCGGTGGTGCCCGAGGAGTAGAGCATGTCGCGGCCGCGGGGCTGCTCGTCCAGCGGCTCGGCCGGCGCGGCGGCGAGTGCGGTCTCGTAGTCGTCGTGGTGGTCGGCGGGGTCGGGCCCGTAGGCCAGGCGCAGCGTGACCTGCGGTGTCCCGTCCAGCAGCGCGGTGGCGGTGCCCGCGCAGTGCGACGACACGACGATCGCCTTCGCCCCACAGTCGTTCACGATGTAGGACACCTCGGACGGCGTCAGGTGCTGGTTGATCGCGGTGATGTAGAGCCCGCTGCGCATCGCGGCCCAGAACACCTCGAAGGAGCGCAGGCCGTTCTCGGCGAGCAGGGCGACGTCGTCACCGGGGCGCAGGCCGGCCGCGTGCAGCACGCGGGACAGGCGCACCGAGCGCTCCTCGAGCTCCGCGTAGCTGAGCGCGGCCCCCGTGTCGGACATGACGACGGCGGCCTTGTCCGGGGTCGTCGCGGCGAAGGTCCCTGGGTACACGGCGTTCTCCTCGGTGGCGGGTGCGGGGGATCAGGGGCCGGTCATCGGCGGTTCACTCGCGGGATCCACCCCGACGCAGCGGTGGGCGAGTGCGACGAGCAGCGCGGTGAGGCGGTCGTCGGGCAGACCGCTGCGGAAGAACAGCGTGGACTGGACGGCCCCGACGGCGGCGTGCACGGTCACCCGCAGCTCGGGGTCGGACAGGTCCGGGCGCAGCGGGGCGAGCACGTGCACCCAGTCCTCGATGTAGTGGCGCTGGCGCCTGCGCAACCGGCGCCGGTCGTCCTCGGGGAGGTTGTGCACCTCGCGGTGGTAGGCCGCGAGCATCGAGCGCTCCGTGATCGCGACGTCGATGTGGTCGCGGACCAGCGCGGTCAGGGCGCTGCGGTCGTCGGGGGCCGACGACACGATCTCCGCCGCCCGGGTCGCGATGCGGTCCATGCCCTGGTCGAGCACCGCGACCAGCACGGCCATCTTGCTGTCGAAGTGCCGGTAGATCCCCGTGCCGACGATCCCGGCGTGCGCCCCGATCTCGGCCATCCCGACGCTGTGGAACCCGCGCCGGGCGGCGAGCTCGGCGGCGGCGTCGAGGATCCGGGCCCGCCGGTCCGGGTCGCGCCTGCGCCCGGTGTCGGTCGACGGCATCTGGTGAGTGTGGCACCGGGAGGTCTACGTTGCTAGTGACTCGTCGATGACTCGGCCGGTCGACGACGACTCCACGGGGAGGACGCGGTGGACTTCACCGAGACCGACGAGCACCGCGACCTGCGTGCCGCGGTCGGCACGGTCGCGGGCCGGTTCGGCCCCGCCTACTACGCCGAGCGCGCCGCGGCCCACGAGCCGTGCAGCGAGCTGTGGGCGGCGCTGGGGGAGTCGGGCTTCATCGGCGTCAACGTGGCCGAGGAGCACGGCGGCGGCGGGGGCGGGCTCGTCGAGCTGGCCATCGTCTGCGAGGAGATCGCCGCCCGCGGCACCCCGCTGCTCCTGCTGCTGGTCTCCGCGGCCATCTCGGCGGAGGTGATCGGCGAGTTCGGCAGCGAGGAGCAGCGGACGCGGTGGCTCCCCGGCCTGGCCGACGGCACGGTGAAGGTGGTCTTCGCGATCACCGAGCCCGACGCGGGCTCGAACACCCACCGGATCAGCACCACGGCCGTGCGCGACGGCGACGACTGGCTGCTCAACGGCACGAAGTACTACATCTCCGGCGTCGACGAGGCGGAGGCGCTGCTCGTCGTCGCCCGCACGGGGCGCGACGCCTCCGGCGGCCCGCTCATGTCGCTGTTCGTCGTCCCCACCGACGCGCCGGGGATGCAGGCCGTCCCGCTGCCCGTCGACGCGATGCTGCCCGAGCGCCAGTTCACCCTGCACCTCGACGACGTCCGGGTGCCGGGCACCTCGCTCGTCGGCGGGGAGGGCGAGGGCTTCCGGCAGGTCTTCCGCGGGCTGAACCCGGAGCGGATCACCGGGGCCGCGCTGTGCGTCGGCATCGCCCGGCACGCGCTCGACCGGGCGGCCGCCTACGCCACCACGCGGAAGGTCTGGGACACCCCGATCGGCGCCCACCAGGGCGTGTCGCACCCGCTGGCCAAGGCGAAGATCGAGACCGAGCTGGCCGCGCTGATGACCCGCAAGGCCGCCTGGCTGCACGACCGCGGCCTGCCGGCGGGCGAGGCGTCGAACATGGCCAAGTACGCCGCGGCCGAGGCCGCGATCGCCGCCGTCGACGCGGCCATCCAGTCCCACGGGGGCAACGGGCTGGCCACCGAGTACGGGCTCGTTCCGTACTGGGGGCTGGCGCGCCTGCTGCGGATCGCGCCCGTCAACCGCGAGATGATCCTCAACTACGTGGCCCAGCACAGCCTGGGCCTCCCGCGCTCGTACTAGGAGGGGTGACCGCCGTGGAGAACCTCGTCCAGCGGATCAACGTCGGCGACTCGCTGACCCGCACCGCCGCCCTGCGGCCCACGCGGCCCGCGCTCGTCGACGGCGACCGCCGGTGGACCTACGCGGAGTTCAACGCCTGGGTCAACCGGCTCGCGCACGGCCTCGCCGCCCGCGGCTACGTCCGCGGCGAGGCGCTGGGGCTCGCGTCGGCCAACAGCGCGGAGTTCCTCGCCGTCTACTACGCGTGCGCGAAGCTCGGCGTGGTCTGCGTGCCGACGAACCTGGGCTGGCGGCCCGACGAGGTCGCCTACGTCCTCGGGCACTCCCGGGCGCGCGGGATCGTCGTGGAGGCGCCGCTGCTCGACGCGCTGCGCGACGGGATCCCGGACGGCGTCGAGGTGATCGTCGCGCCCGGCCCGGGGCCGGCCCCCGACGGCGCACCGACGCTGGACGCCGTGCTGGTCGACGACCCGTCCGAGCCCGAGGCGCACGTCGAGGACGCCGACGCGCTGACCTACCTCTACACCTCCGGCACCACCTCGTTCCCCAAGGGCGTGGTCGGCAGCCACAAGGCGATCTACCTGGGCTCGATGTCGGGGGCGCTGGAGGCGGGCTGGAACTGCGACGACCGGTTCGTCGCGATGATGCCGATGTTCCACACCGCGCAGCTCAACGCGTTCTGCACCCCCGCGGTGCTGGTGGGCGCGACGATCCACGTGCACCGCGGCTTCGACCCGGGAGCGTTCCTCGACACGATCGAGCGCGAGCGGATCACCCAGGTCTTCGGGCTGCCGATGATGTTCCGCGCCGCGCTGGAGCACCCGTCGTTCGCCGACCGCGACCTGTCGTCGCTGAAGCGCGCGGTCTACGCGATGGCCCCGATGCCCGACGCGCTGATCCGGGCCTGCCTGGAGGGCTTCGGGTGCGACTTCGCGCTGCTGTTCGGGCAGACCGAGATGAGCCCGGTCACCACGCTGTTCCGCCCCGAGCACCAGCTCACCCACACCGGCGCCGTCGGCACGCCGATCGTCGGGGTCCAGGTGGGGATCATGGCCGAGGACGGCACGCTACTGCCGGCCGGTGAGCTGGGCGAGATCGTCTACCGCGGCCCGTCGACGATGAACGGCTACCTGCGCGACCCCGACGCCACAGCGGAGGCGTTCGCGCACGGCTGGTTCCACTCCGGCGACGTCGGCCGCTTCGACGACGACGGCGTGCTGTGGTTCGCCGACCGCTACAAGGACGTCATCAAGACCGGCGGCGAGAACGTGGCCTCGATCGAGGTCGAGAAGGCCGTGTACGCCGCCGACGACCGCGTGGCGGAGGTGGTGGTGATCGGGCTCCCGCACGAGCGGTGGAGCGAGGCCGTCACCGCGGTGGTCGTGCCGAAGCCGGGGGAGACCGTCGACGAGGGGGCGCTGCTGGCCGCGGTGCGGGCGGGCCTCGACGGCTACAAGGTCCCCAAGTCGGTGATCGTGGTGGACGAGCTGCCGCGCACGAGCACCGGCAAGATCCGCAAGAACGTGGTGCGCGAGGCGCACGCGGACCACTACGGAGGTCGCTGAATGCCCGTCCTGAGATCGGCACTGGACACCGCGGCGGAGGACTACCGCGCCAACCGGGCCGTCCAGCTCGACCTGCTGGAGCGGGTCGCCGAGCAGCAGGCGATCGCCGTCGCGGGCGGGGGCGAGAAGTACCAGCAGCGGCACCGCGACCGGGGGCGGCTGCCGGTGCGCGAGCGGATCGAGCTGCTGCTCGACCCGGACTCCCCGTTCCTGGAGCTCTCCGCGCTCGCCGCATGGGGCACGGCGTTCACGGTCGGGGCCACCGTCGTCACCGGGATCGGGGTGGTCTCGGGCGTCGAGTGCGTGGTGATCGCGCACGACCCCACCGTCCGCGGTGGCGCGATGAACCCGTACTCGCTGAAGAAGACGCTGCGCGCGCTGGAGATCGCGCGGGTCAACCGGCTGCCGGTCGTCAACCTGGTGGAGTCCGGCGGCGCCGACCTGCCGACCCAGGCCGACCTGTTCGTCCCGGCCGGGCGGATCTTCCACGAGCTGACGGCGCTGTCGGCGGCCGGCGTGCCGACCGTCGCGCTGGTGTTCGGCAACTCCACCGCGGGCGGCGCGTACGTGCCCGGCATGTGCGACTACGCGGTGCTCGTCGACAAGCAGGCCAAGGTGTTCCTCGGCGGCCCGCCGCTGGTGAGGATGGCCACCGGCGAGGACGCCGACGACGAGGCGCTCGGCGGTGCCGACATGCACTCGCGCGTCTCCGGGCTGTCCGACCACTTCGCCGTCGACGAGCGCGACGCCCTGCGGATCGGCCGGGAGATCCTCACGCGGATCAACTGGCGCAAGCTCGGCCCGGCGCCGCGCGGGCCCGCCGAGGAGCCGGTGTACGACCCCGAGGAGATCCTGGGGATCGTCTCGACCGACACGAAGGTGCCGTTCGACCCGCGCGAGGTGCTGGCCCGCACCGTCGACGGCTCGGAGTTCGACGAGTACAAGCCGCTCTACGGCACGTCGCTGGTCACGGGGTGGGCGCAGGTCCACGGCTATCCGGTGGGCGTGCTGGCCAACCACCGCGGCGTGCTGTTCAGCGAGGAGGCCAGGAAGGCCACCGAGTTCATCCTGCTGGCCAACCAGACCGACACCCCGCTGGTGTTCCTGCAGAACACCACCGGCTACATGGTGGGCACGAGCTACGAGCAGGGCGGCATCGTCAAGGACGGCGCCAAGATGATCAACGCGGTGGCCAACAGCACCGTGCCGCACCTGACCGTGAACATGGCGTCGTCGTTCGGGGCGGGCAACTACGGCATGTCCGGCCGCGCGTACGACCCGCGGCTGCTGTTCGCCTGGCCCGGCGCGAAGCTCGCCGTCATGGGGGCGACGCAGCTCGCGGGCGTCCTGTCGATCGTCGGGCGGGCGTCGGCGGCGTCGCAGGGCAAGCCGTTCGACGAGGCGGCCGACGCCGCGCGCACCGCCGCGATCGAGGCCCAGATCGAGGCGGAGTCGCACGCGCTCTTCGTGACCGCCCGCCTCTACGACGACGGCATCATCGACCCGCGTGACACCCGCACCGTGCTGGGGATGTCGCTGTCGGCCACCCACTCGAACACCGTCGAGGGCCGTCGCGGCTTCGGCGTCTTCCGGATGTGAGCACCCCCGTGATCCAGAAGCTGCTGGTCGCCAACCGCGGCGAGATCGCCGTCCGCGTCCTCCGCACCGCGCGGGCGCTGGGGATCGCCACCGTCGCCGTGTACTCCGATCCCGACGCCGACGCCCCGTTCGTCGCGGCCGCCGACGAGGCCGTGCGGCTGCCCGGTGCCGCGCCCGCCGACACCTACCTGCGCGGGGACCTCGTCCTCGACGCCGCCCGCGCCACCGGCGCCGACGCCGTGCACCCCGGCTACGGGTTCCTCTCGGAGAACGCCGGGTTCGCGCGCGAGTGCGCCGCGGCCGGGATCACCTTCGTCGGCCCGTCGCCCGAGGCGATCGCGGCGATGGGGTCGAAGATCGAGGCGAAGGCGCTGATGGCGGGGGCCGGGGTGCCGGTGCTGCCGGGCGCCACCGTCGGCGAGGACGACGACCTCGCCGCGCTCGGCGAGCAGGTCGGCTTCCCGCTGCTGGTCAAGGCCGCGTTCGGTGGGGGCGGCCGCGGGATGCGGGTGGTCCCCGACCCGGCCTCGCTCGCCGACGCGGTGGCGAGCGCCCGCCGCGAGGCCGCCTCCGCGTTCGGCGACGGCACCGTGTTCCTGGAACGGTTCGTCGTCGACCCGCGCCACGTCGAGGTGCAGATCCTCGGCGACGCCCACGGCTCGGTCGTCGCGCTGTTCGAGCGGGAGTGCTCGATCCAGCGCCGCTACCAGAAGATCGTGGAGGAGGCGCCGTCCCCGGCCGTCGACGACGCGCTGCGCGCCTCGCTCGGGGCCGCCGCGGTCGCGGCCGGGAAGGCGCTGTCCTACGTGGGCGCGGGCACCGTCGAGTTCGTCCTCGACGCCCACGGCGCGTTCCACTTCCTGGAGGTCAACACGCGGCTGCAGGTGGAGCACCCGGTCACCGAGCTGGTCACCGGCCTCGACCTCGTGGCGCTGCAGCTGCGCGTCGCCGAGGGGGAGCCGCTGCCGCCCGAGGTGCACGGCGCCCGGATCACCGGGCACGCCATCGAGGCCCGGCTCTACGCCGAGGACGTGCCGGCCGGCTTCCTTCCCGCGACCGGCACGCTGCACGCGTTCTCGGTGCCGGGTGACGTGCGCGTCGACACCGGCGTCGCCGACGGGTCGGTCGTCGGCCCGCACTACGACCCCATGCTCGCGAAGGTGATCGCGCACGGCCCGACCCGCGCCGCGGCCGCCCGCACGCTCGCCGCGGCACTGGCCGGTGCGCGCCTGCACGGCGTCGTCACCAACCGGGACCTGCTCGTCGGGATCCTGCGCGAGCCCGACTTCCTGGCCGGGGCGACCGACACCGGCTACCTCGACCGCCACCCGGAGCTGCTCGCGGGCACCGACTCCGCGGTCGCGCTGCACGCCGCGGCCGCCGCGCTGGCCCGCCAGTCCGCGAACCGCGCCGCCGCGCGCGTGCTCGGCGGGCTGCCGTCGGGGTGGCGCAGCGTCTCGCCCGCCCCGCAGCACGTGTCGTTCCTGCTGGGGGACCGGACCGTCGAGGTCGCCTACCGCGTGCGCCGCGGCGGCGCCGACGTCACCGTCGACGGCGAGTCGTTCGCCGTCACCACGCACGCGGTGACCCCGACGTCGGTCGACCTCACCGTCGGCGGGGTGCGGCGCACGGTGTCGGTGCACTCCGCGGGCGGGGTGTCCTGGGTCGACGGCCCGCTCGGCTCCACGACGCTCGTCGAGGTGCCGCGGTTCGTCGACCCCTCCGCCGCGCAGGCCCCCGGCTCGCTGCTCGCGCCGATGCCCGGTGCGGTGCTGCGGGTGCTCGCCGGGCCCGGTGCCGCGGTGACCGCCGGCCAGCCGCTGGTGGTCCTGGAGGCGATGAAGATGGAGCACACGGTCGCGGCCCCGTCCGACGGCGAGCTCGCCGAGCTGCACGTCGCCGCGGGCGACCAGGTGACGACCGGGCAGGTGCTGGCCGTGGTGACCGGCGCCACGCCGAACGGTCAGGACTGACTGCTAGCCTGCGGACGGATCGCACCGACGCAGTTCGACGCACGAGGAGAACCAGTGGACATCAACGGAGCCGCAGCGGTCGTGACGGGCGGTGCGTCCGGCCTCGGGCTGGCCACCACGGAGAAGCTGCTCGACGCGGGTGCGTCGGTCGTCATCCTCGACCTGCCGTCGTCGGCGGGGGCGGACGTCGCCGCGAAGCTGGGTGACCGCGTGCGGTTCGCGCCCGGTGACGTCACCGACGAGGCCTCGGTGAGCGCCGCGCTCGACGCCGCCGCCGAGCTGGGCCCGATCCGCGTGGCCGTCAACTGCGCGGGCACCGGCGACGCGATCCGCGTCCTCGGGAAGAAGGGCGTGTACCCGCTCGACAAGTTCGCGCGCATCGTGAACATCAACCTCATCGGCACGTTCAACGTCATCCGGCTGGCGGCCGAGCGCATCGCGGCCACGGAGATCGTCGACGGCGAGCGCGGCGTCATCGTCAACACCGCGTCGGTCGCGGCGTTCGACGGCCAGATCGGGCAGGCGGCGTACTCGGCGTCGAAGGGCGGGGTCGTGGGCATGACGCTGCCGATCGCGCGCGACCTCGCGTCGGCGCTGATCCGCGTCGTCACCATCGCGCCCGGCCTGTTCGACACCCCGCTGCTCGCGGGCTTGCCCGAGGACGCCCGGATCTCGCTGGGCCAGCAGGTGCCGCACCCGTCGCGGCTGGGGCAGCCGTCGGAGTTCGGTGCGCTGGTCGTCCACATCGCGGCCAACCCGATGCTCAACGGCGAGGTCATCCGCCTCGACGGCGCCATCCGGATGGCGCCCCGCTGACGCGGTCGGGCCTGCGCGTCGCCCGGTAGGTTGGCGGAGCTGGGCGCGGAGGGGCCGCGCGGAGGAGGGAACGTGTCCGACGAGGTCCTCGTCGAGCGCCGCGGCGCCGTGCAGGTCATCACCATCAACCGGCCGCAGGCGAAGAACGCGCTCAACGGCGAGGTCGCCCGGGGCATCGCCGACGCCGTCGACGAGCTGGACGCCTCCGACGAGCTGTGGGCGGGCGTCCTGACCGGCGCGGGAGGCACGTTCTCCGCCGGCATGGATCTCAAGGCGTTCCTGAAGGGCGAGCGCCCGGGCATCGAGGGCCGGGGCCTGTGCGGGATCACCGAGGCCCCGCCCCGCAAGCCGCTCATCGGCGCGGCCGAGGGCTGGGCCCTGGCCGGCGGGTTCGAGCTGCTGCTGGCGTGCGACTTGGTCGTGGCCTCGCGCACCGCGAGGTTCGGCGTGCCCGAGGTGAAGCGGTCCCTCGTCGCCGCGGCCGGCGGCGCCCTGCTGCTGACCCGCCGCGTCCCGTACGCGCTGGCGATGGAGATGCTGCTGACCGGCGACCCGATCGGCGCCGAGCGGGCCGCGGAGATCGGCCTGGTCAACCGCGTCACCCACGAGGGCGGTGCCCTCGACGCCGCCCTGGAGCTGGCCGCCACCATCGCCGCCAACGCCCCGCTCGCCGTCGCGGCGACGAAGCGTATCGCACGGCAGAGCGCCGACTGGACCGTCGAGCAGGGCTGGGCCGAGCAGGCCGCGATCATCGGGCCGGTGTTCGCCTCTGACGACGCGCGCGAAGGGTCCACGGCGTTCGCCGAGAAGCGGGCGCCGGTCTGGAAGGGCCGCTAGGCCGCGAGCAGGTTCCGGCGCGGGGTCTGCGTCGGGTCGATCCATCGGGGTGGGACGAACTCCGGTAGCCCGTCGCGGATCCGGACCGTCCAGTCCGAGTGGTGGATCTGGCGGTGATGCGCTTTGCACAGCATGACCAGGTTGTTGAGCTCGGTCGGTCCCTCGCGTCCCCAGTGATCCACATGGTGGACGTCGCACCAGGAGGGTGGTCGGTCGCAGCCGGGGTGGGCGCAGCCGCGGTCTCGCACGGTAATGGCCTTGCGGAGCCCGTCAGGGATGGTGCGCTTCTCGCGGCCGACGTCGAGGGGTTGGCTGTCGCCGTTCATGACGATCGGGACGACGCCGGCGTCGCAGGCCAGGGTGCGCAGGGTGGCGGGGGTGATGGTGCCGCCGAACTCCAGCATCGCCCCGCGCGCTCGGGCCTCGAGGTCCTCGAGTCGGATGGTGACGGTGAGGTGGGGTCGGCGGCCGCCGGTTTCGGGGAGGTGGTTGCCGTGGTCGAGGACGTACCCGCAGACGTCGGCGAGTGCTTCGGCTTGTCGCTGGGCCGCGGTTCGGTCGTCGTCGGCGGTGAGCGGTTTGGCCTTGGCGTCGATGACTGCGGCGATGGCGTCGTAGAGGGCGGGGTCTTCGAACCGGCCCTTCAACGACCCGCCTGCGCCGCCGCGGTGGCGGGTCAGTCGGAGCTCGTTGACCGGGGGCGGGGTGTCGTCGGGTTCGGGCCCGTCCTGATCCAACCGGTCGACCAGCAGGGTCCCGAAGCTGAGCAGTTGTCCTGGCTTGGCCTGCTGGGCGTAGTCGGCGAGCTGTGCCTCGGCGCCGGTCCACTCCGCGGTGCTGAGCCGTTCGGCGGCCCGAGTGCGCAGCACGCGGTGGATGACTTCGACGTGCCGCCACCCGATCACTCCTGCGTCGAGGGCTGCGGCGGTGGCGGGCATCCGAGCGGGGAACTGTTCCCCGCTGAGAGTGGTGCGGCCGTGGACGTCGGTGGCCGCGGAGGTGAAGGAGCGGGCCTGCCGCTGATCCCACGACAACAGGTCTGACACCGCAGCAGCGGTGGAGGGATAGCCGCGGGACAGGAACGTGCCCCGATCGTCGAGAACGGCCACCGCGGCACTGGAGATCGCCTCGACCCGCCGGTGCACGCCCTCGCAGACGGTCAGCAGCGAGATCAGGTCGGCTTCTGAGGCCTGGGTGGTGGCTGCGGCAAGCTCGTCGACTGCGGCAGCGAGGTGCTGGTGCGCGTCTCGGAGGGTGTCGCCGGCCATGACCTGATCCTACTAGAACATACGTTCGATCGTGGGTCGATCGCCGCAGCTCAGGGACCGTTCGGCGCATGGCTGGTCGCTTCGAGCGGCGGTCTGTCTGGCATTCCTCAGCGTGGTGCGCAGGCGCCGGTCGGGCGTGGGTCGTCTGGAGTGAACTTCCGGGATGACGTGGTCGGGTTGGCGGCCGTTCCCGACCGACGTGCCCGACCTGCGCCCCGGAGGCTCGGCCGGGTCGGGCGAGACGTCCGGTGGTCCCGAACCGCAACCCCACCGCCTGGATCGACCCCGTGCCCGACCGGCTGGCGTCGTGGCCCGCAGTAGACCGCACCACGTTCGGGACCGGTGGCCGGCCGACTCAGCCTGCCCGGCGCACCCCATCCGCCCGTACTCCGCGGGCGGCACCGTCGAGGCCTGAGCGGGAACGCCGTCGAACCGGGGCAGTGCGTTGCACCCGCCCTTCCCGGCCGAGCAGTGCCACCCATCGGGGCCTCCGGCCAATTCGCCGGGCGCCTCCCGCCAACTCGCCGGGCGCCCCCGGCCAACTCGCCGGGTAGAGCGGCCAACTCGCGTGGCGATCGCGGCAAACGCGCCGGGCGGCTGCGGCAAACTCGCCGGCTAGAGCGGCCAACTCGCCGGGCGGCTGCGGCAAACTCGCCGGGCGGCTCCCGCAAACTCGCCGGGCGGCTGCGGCAAACTCGCCGGGGGGTGGGGTCGGGTCAGGGGGAGCCGGGGGTCACCCCCAGGCTCTCCTCCAGGTCCGTGAGCGCCAGCACCCGCGCCACCGGCCCGTCCGGCGTCACCACGACCCGCATCCCGTGCGGGGCCTGCGCCGCGATCTCCAGCAGCAGCCCGATCCCGGCGCTGGCCAGGTGCGCGACGGCGGTGAGGTCGACGACCACGGTGTCCCCGGCGTCCGCGACCGCCTCCAGGACCCGGTCGCGCAGCCCCGGCACCGTGGCGACGTCGAGCTCGCCGGCCAGCTCCAGGCACGGCCCGTCGTGCACGCGCAGGCCGGCCCAGGCGGGTGACGCGGTGCCGGAGGGGCCGCCCGCGGGGGAGGGGTCGGGATCGTCGACGGGGTGCACCGTGAACGTCATGCGCGTGCCCTGCGCCGACCGCTCGACGACGGCGCCGCCGGTGAGCCGGTCGATCACCAGCAGCCCGCGGCCGCGGTAGCCGGGGTCCTCCGGCGGGGGCCGCCAGCTGCCCTCGTCGCTCACCTCGACCTGCACCGCGCCGTCGGCCCGCTGGTCGAGCCGGTAGCGGTACTCGCCGGGGGCGCGGCCGCGGTACGCGTGCTCCACGGCGTTGGCCAGCGCCTCGCCGAGCGCGAGCTGCAGGTCGTCGCCGGTGTCCTCGGACAGGGCGGCGGCGGTGGTCCAGGCGGCGACGTCGCGGCGCACGACGGCGAGCTGGTCGGGCCGGGCGGGGCCGCGCCCGGCCAGGGTCGGCGGGCGCAGCCGGGCGACGATCAGGGCGACGTCGTCGGCCGGGCCCGCCCCGTCGAGCGCGGCGTCGAGCACGGCGGGGACCAGCTTCTCGACGGGGCTGGTGCAGTGCGTAGCCGCCGCGCGGGCCAGCCGGGCGAACCCGTCGTCGACGATCTCGCCGCGGCGCTCGACGAGCCCGTCGGTGTAGAGGATCACGGTGGACCCGGGGGCGAGCGTGGTGCTCCCCTCGGTGAACGGCGGGCCGCCGGTGACGCCGAGCACCGCGCCGTGGGCGTCCTCCAGGAACTGCGACCCGCCGTCGGGACCGATCACCAGCGGTGGGGGGTGGCCCGCGCGGGCCCAGCGGACGTCGCCGGTGCGGGTGTCGAGGACGACGCAGATCGCGGTGCTCGCCCGCGCCCCCGGCACCCGGACCGACCAGCGATCCAGCCAGGTCAGGGCCTCGGCGGGGGCGTGGGTCTGCAGCAGGTACGCCGAGAGCGCGCTGCGCAGCTGGCCCATCACCGCGGCGGCGGTCGGCCCCTGCCCGACCACGTCGCCGACGACGATCGCGACGTGGTGGTCGTCGAGGGGGAGCACGTCGTACCAGTCGCCGCCGGTGTTGCTGCCCGACGCGGCCGGGAGGTAGCGGGCGGCGAGGGTGACGCGGTCGTGGTCGGGCAGCGCGGGCGGCAGCAGGCTGCGCTGCAGCGTGTCGGCGAGCTCGCGGCGGGTGTCGGCCAGCGCGGCCCGCTCGAAGGCCAGCCCGGCCTCGCTGGCGAGGGTCTGCAGGAACGTGCGCTCGTCGTCGTCGAAGGCGCGGGGCCCGGCGAAGCCGACCGCGAGCGCGCCGACGATCCGTTCGCCGACGGTCAGCGGGAGCGCCGCACCGGAGGCGCCCCAGTGGGGTGTGCCGGCCCGGATCACGGTGTCGACCGCGGGCACCGCGTGCGGGTCGCCCACCTCGTGGACCATCGTGGGCCCGCCGGGGGCGGGCAGCGTGACCGAGACGGCGACCGCCCCCGTCGCGTCGACGATCCCGGCCTCGAGCACCCGCGCGGCCTCGGTGACGCTGCCCGCCGCGGCGAGCGCGGCCGTGACCTCGTGGAGCTGGCGCTCGCGGGTGGCGAGCCGGTCGGTCTCGATCATCAGGGCGACGCGGCGGCCCAGCTCCTCCGCCGTGGCGACGTCGGTCTCGTCGTGGCGGCGGACGCGCCCGGTGGCGGCGAAGACCAGCTCGCCGAGCAGCCGCCCGGCCACGAGCAGCGGGACGACCAGCCCGCCGCCGAACCGGGCCCCGGCCGCCTCGGTGGGGGTGCCCGGGGGCAGGTCGTGCAGCTCGTAGGCGCGGCCGGCGCGCTGGAGGGCGTCCTGCTCGGCGGTGGGGCGCCCCGGCGGCAGCGCCCGCACGGCGTCGGCGACGGCGGGGTCGCGGTGGTGGACCGCCACGACCGCGTGGGTGCCGTCGGGGCGGGCGAGGTAGACCACGGCCAGGTCACCGAGCACCGGGGAGGCCGCGGCGACGAGGTCGGCGAGGCGGTCGCGCAGGGCGCCGGGCCGGCCGAGCAGGCGCCCGGTGTCGGCCAGCAGCCGGTCGCGCTCGGCGATCCGGCGGCGTTCGGTGACGTCGCGGACCGTGCTGAGCAGCATCGGCTCGCCGCCGTCGCGGCCCGGTGCGGTGGCGACCGACACCTCGACCCACAGCCAGTGCCCGTCCCGGTGGCGCACCTGCACGACGTAGGTGCCCGTCCCGTGCTCGATCGCCGTGGCCAAGGCGGCGGAGGCCTCCGCCGCGGCCTCGGGGTCGGTCTCCGGGTCGGGGAGCCACGGGTAGGGGGGCGGGTAGGGGAGCCCCTCCCGGCCGTAGCCGAGGATGGTGTGGACGGCCGCGTTCACGTCGACGACCGAGCCGTCGGGAGCGACCACGCACAGGCCCTCCCGCATCGCGTCGATCAGCGCGCGGCGCCACGCCGACTCCTGGTTGCGCACCCGGGCGAGCTGCAGGTTGGACCGGACCCTGGCCAGCAGGTCGGCCGAGGAGAAGGGCTTGGTCAGGTAGTCGTCGGCCCCCGCGGCGAGCCCCTCGATCGCGGCCTCCTCGCCCGCGCGCGCCGAGAGCATCACGACGGGGGTGGTGGCGGTCGCCGGGTCGGCGCGCAGCGCCGCGAGCAGGGCGAAGCCGTCGAGTCCGGGCATCATCGCGTCGGTCAGGACCAGGTCGGGACGCTCCGCGAGCGCGGTGGCGAGCGCGCTGTCCCCGTCGCCGACGACGAGCACCCGGTAGTGCGGGGACAGCAGCCCGGCCAGGAACCGGCGCAGGTCGCTGTTGTCCTCCGCGACCAGGACGGTGGCGCCCGCGGTCGGTCCCGCGTCGAGCGGGACCGGCGCGTCGACGTCCGAGGTCGACCACTGCAGCGCCTCCTCGCGGTAGCGCTGCGCCGCGACGGAGACCCGTGCCGTCGTCGGCGGGGCGCCGGTGAGCGCGGCCGGGGGCAGCGTCACCGTGAACGTGGAGCCCCGGTCCGGGACGCTCTCGACGCCCGCGGTGCCCCCGTGCAGCGCCGTCAGCTCGGCGACGAGGGCCAGCCCGATGCCGGACCCCTCGCGGCTGCGCCCCGCCGCCCCCTGCACGCGGTGGAAGCGCTGGAACAGCAGCGGCACGTCCTGCGCCGGGATCCCGATGCCGGTGTCGGAGACGGTCAGGCGGACCCCGCCGTCGTCGGTGGGGGCCAGCGCGAGGGACACCTCGCCGGCGAGGGTGTACTTGACGGCGTTGGACAGCAGGTTGAGGACGATCTTCTCCCACATGTCCACGTCGACGGCGACGGCGGACGGCAGCGCGGGGCACTCCACCGCGAACCCGAGCCCGGCCCGGGTGATCGCGGGGGCGAAGGACTCGGCGACGCCGCGGGTCAGCCCGGCGAGGTCGACGGAGGTGAGCTGGGGGGCCAGGCGGCCGCCCTCGAGCCGGGCGAAGTCGAGCAGGGTGTCGACGAGCCGGCGCAGACGGCCGCTGTTGCGCCGGATGACCTCCAGCCGCGCCAGGTGCGGCGGGGGCAGGGGGTGGTCGAGATCGGCGAGCGCGTCCTCCGCGGGCCCGGCGATGAGCGTCAGCGGGGTGCGCAGCTCGTGGCTCACCCCGGTGAAGAACTCGGTCTTGGCCCGGTCGAGCTCGGCGAGCTCGTCGGCGCGGCGCCGCTGGGCCTGGTAGGCCTGCGCGTCGGTGACCGCGGTGGTGACCTGCCCGGCGACGAGGTCGAGGAACCGCCGGTACTCGACGTCCAGCGCCCGGAACGGGCTGACCCCCGCGGTGAACACGCCGACCGTCCGGCCGGTCGCCCCGGTGAGCGGCACGCACACGGCCGCGTCGGGCGCGACGGACTCGTCGATGTGCCCGGTGGGCAGGAACAGGCCACCGAGGTCGGCGGCGAGCCCGGTCAGGTCCCGCGGCACCCCCGTCTCCAGCACCGACCACAGCGGCGACCCGGGGTCGAGCACGGGCGGCACGATCCGCGGGTCGTCGACCATCCCGAAGTACGCGGTGCGGACCGCGGCCCCCGCGTCGTCGAGGAGGTAGACCGAGGCGAACGGGACGTCGGCGCGCCCGCGCTCCAGCGCCGCCAGGACGGTGCGGCAGGCCTCGGCGACCGACGGCGCGCTGGCCGAGGACACGTCGCCGAGCTCGCTGAGCACGCGCAGCCTGCGCTCGCTGAGCACCCGCTCGGTGTCCTCGCTGACCACGCAGAGCAGGCCCGAGATCCGGCCGTCGGCGTACTCGAGGGGACTGTAGGAGAAGGTGTGGTAGCTCTCCTCGACGTAGCCCGCCCGCTCCAGGGTGAGCAGCAGTCCCTCGTCCCAGGTGGCCTCGCCCGTGTCCAGCACCTGGCGCACCCGCGGCACGACGTCGTCCCAGACCTCCGCCCACACCTCGCTGGCGGGCCGACCCAGCGCCCACGGGTGCTTGGCGCGCAGCGTGTCGCGCTGGTAGGCGTCGTTGTAGAAGAACGCGAGATCGGGGCCCCAGCCCATCCACATCGAGAACCGCGACGTCAGCAGGATCCGGACGACGCTGCGCAGCTCGGCGGGCCAGGTCTCGGGCGGCCCCACGGGCGTCGACGCCCAGTCGTGGGACGCCATGACGCGGCCGACCTCACCGCCCCCGGCGAACAGAGGGTTCGGCGTCGGGGACCGGTCGGTGCGCATCGTCGGACAGTCTGACCTCCCGGTGATCGGTCCGCCATCGCAACCCGGGCCGGCTCGGGCGCCCGGCGCCGGGACCCCTACGCGGCGCGGGCACTCGCCGCGTACGAGCCCGCGACGGTGAGCACCGCGACCGCGCCGAGCACCACCAGCAGCGGCACCGTCCAGGCGTTCGTGGCCTCGTGCACGGCCCCGACGACCGTCGGGCCGGTGGCCGCGACGAGGTACCCGCCGCCCTGCACGAGCGCCGACATCCGGCGGCCCTCCGCGGGTCCCCTGGCCGCGCGCACGACGATCGAGAAGATCACGGTGAACCCGCCGCCCTGCGCGACGCCGCCCAGCGCGCACCAGACCGGCCACAGCTCGGGGGCCAGCAGCAGGCCCAGCGGCAGCGTCGCCCAGAACGCGCAGACCACCAGCAGGGAGGGCAGCGGGCGGTCGAACACCCGCAGCAGCACCGGCACCCCGAACGCCCCGGCCACGGCCGCGACCTGGAAGACCGACGCGCTCACCCCGGCCGCCGCGGGGTCCATGCCCAGCTCGTCGTGCAGCAGCAGCGGCAGCCACGCCGTCACGCCGTAGTAGGAGAACGCCTGGCCGCCGAATGCGATCGTCAGGGCCCAGACGATCGGGCGCCGCCACCAGACCGGTCCGCCCCCGACCCCCTCGTCCGGCGCGGGCGCCTCCGCGGCGCGGCGGGCGTTGCCGCGGGTGCCGAGCCAGAAGACGCCCGCCGCCAGCACGGCGACCAGGCCCCACGCCGCGAGGGCGGGCCGCCAGCCCAGCCCCGCCGCCAGCGGCACCGTGAACGACAGCATGATCATCGAGCCGACGTTGAGCGCCGCGGTGTAGCCGCCCAGCACGATCCCGGCGCGGTGCGCGGGCACGTCCCGCCCGACGATCACCGGCACCGCCACGTTGCCGACGGTGATCGCGATCCCGATGACCAGCGTGCCCACGATGACGGCGGGCAGCCCGTCGGTGGAGCGGACGACGGTGCCGACGAGCAGCGCGCCGAGCGCGATCAGCACCCCCCGCTCCAGCCCGGCCCTGGCCAGCAGCAGCGACGCGAGCGGCGTGGCCAGGGCGAAGCACAGCACCGGCAGGCTGGTGAGCAGCCCGGCGGTGCCGGCCCCGATGCCCAGGTCGGCGCGGATCGTGTCGAGCACCGGGGAGATCGCGACGATCGGGCCGCGCAGGTTGAGCGCGAGCACGACGAGGGCGAGGACGAGCAGGCCGGTGCCGGTGCCGGGCCGGACGGCGGTCGCGGGACGGGTGGAGGTCACCACCTCCATGCTCGTCCCGCGGCGCCGTCAGGTCACGCGGGGGTGAGCAGTTCCACCGCGGGCGCGGCCACGAGCAGCGAGTGCCCCTGGTGCGGCTCCATCTCGATCGAGAAGGAGTGCAGGTCGTCGACCGTGCCCAGGGGGCGGCTGGTGAACATGTCGGAGACCTCCGCGCCCGGGGTCAGAAACTCGGACCGGACGGTCCCGGTGACGGGCTCGCCCGAGAAGTTCAGCACCGTCAGGTGCAGCTGCCCGGGGTCGGCGAGCTGGTGCACCAGGACGAGCAGGCCGCGGTGCGAGACGTCGGGCACGTCGACCTGCTGCGCCGTCGCGATGCCGTACCGGGTGCGGACGGCGAGGATCGCCTGCAGCTGGCGGACGAAGCTGGCCTCGTCGTCGAGCTGCTCGGGGATCGTGCCGTAGAGGCTGCGCCCGCGCGGCAGGCCCGACGACGAGCTGCGCGCTCCGGGGTTGGCGCCCATCAGGTCGTGCGCGGCGCGGTGGATCCAGCGGGTGTCGCCGCTCTCCAGCAGCTCCGCGACCTGGTCGGGGGCCAGGGTGAGCATGCCGCCGAGGTCCCAGCCGGACAGCGCGAACACCCCGGGCTGCAGCGCGTTGAACATCGCGAGCAGCAGGTGCACGCGCATGATCCGGGCGGTGTCGACCTCCTCGATGGCGTCGAGGTCGGTGATGCCCAGCGTCGCGGCGATGACGGTGGCGGTGGTGCAGGCGATGCCGTTGGTCGTGAAGATCAGGTTGTACGGGGCGTCGGGCCCGGTGAGCCGCTCGCACAGGTCGCGGCGCACGCTCTCGGCCAGGTCGCCGCCGGTGATCTCCGCGCCCCGGTAGGTGTAGACGTCGTCGCGGTGCCCGGTGGCCCAGTGCACCAGCTCGTAGGTGAGCTCGTCGTGGTTCTGCAGGGCGTGCACGAGCGAGGCCGGGTCGACGCCCAGCTCCAGCGACGTGCGCAGCGTCAGGCGCAGGAACTCGGTGTCGCCGGTGGCGAGCGCGTGGTGGTAGGCGGGGCGGTTGACGAAGTCGTAGGACAGGTCGGCGCCCGCCTCGGCGGTGACGCGGATGTCGTCGATCGTCAGGTTCAGCTCCTGGAAGGTGAACCCGCCGAGCTTGCGGACCATCGAGCCGATCAGGTGGTTGGCGGCCTGGGAGAGCGGGTGGCCCTCGGACCAGGCGGGGAGCCCCTCCGTCGACTTCTCGACGCCGAGGAAGCCGTTGGCGTCCAGCCGCAGCGCACCCGCACCGAGGTCGGTGAGCGAGTGCAGGGCGTCGCCGATGACCAGGCGCATGCCGGCGAAGCTCGGGTCGAGCCAGTTGATCGAGGGCTGGCCCTCCTTGAAGTAGTGCAGGTAGACCCAGCGCCGCTCCACCCCGTCGACGCCCTCGACGGCCTTCGTGGCGCTCCAGTTCGTCTCCTTGACGCCCTCGGCGTAGAAGATGACGCGCTGCAGCCGCCCGATGATGTAGCCGGCCTTCTCCAGCTGCTCCTCGGTGGCCGGGTCGATGTTCACCGAGTCGCGGCCGGACGGGACCTCCGGCAGCAGCGTCCAGTCCTCCGGGTCGATCTCGATCATGTGGTAGACGCCGGGGTAGTCGGCGTACTTCATCTCGGCGAGCCGGAAGTCGGCGCCCTTGCCGGTGTGGCCGGGGACGATGTCGTCGATGATCGTGCCGCCGGACCAGGTGGCCATGCCGCACATCGCGCGGAACTCCGCCTCGGTGCCGAACGCCGGGTCGATCTCGGTGCTCATCCGGTCGAAGTGCCCGTCGACGCTCGGGGTGGTCTGCCAACCCGACAGCCCGCCCGCGCGCTTCACCGGCCCGGTGTGCACGGCCTCGATGCCGATGGTCGCGAACGCGTCCCACAGCGCCTCGTCGGCCAGCGCGCCGAGGAACGACTCCCCCGGGCGGGTGATGAAGGAGATCGGGTAGGCGGTGAACCACACCGACGCCGTCTCCACCGCCTGGCGCGGCCCGGGGTTGGCGAACGGGTTCTGCCACATCGTGCCCTGGCCGGAGAACTGCCTGCTGATCTCGTTGGCGTCGGCCAGCATCGACTGGCTCAGCAGCCACGACACGTACGCCGGGTTCGTGCCGGTCGGCTTCCC
The DNA here is from genome assembly GCF_014235185.1 of Pseudonocardia petroleophila. Taxonomy (NCBI): domain Bacteria; kingdom Bacillati; phylum Actinomycetota; class Actinomycetes; order Pseudonocardiales; family Pseudonocardiaceae; genus Pseudonocardia; species Pseudonocardia petroleophila. The sequence continues at coordinate 4,270,449 of NZ_CP060131.1, forward strand.
GTCCTTGGCCACCGACCGGCGCGCGAACGGCGCCTTGACCTTCGCGCGGTGCCGCAGGCTCCGGGGCCGGGCCGGATGGAAGTGCTCCGCGTAGGTGATCTCGCTCGGCTCGTGGGACTGCTCGTCTGACATCGACTCTCCGTGCAGGATCGCGGCGCTCGTTCCACCGGACGGTAGTGGAGCCGGGCGCGGTGGCCGGGGGTGGCCACACCCCCGGTGGGGGAACGAACCGGCGTCGGCCGGGGGTGTGCGGCCGGACGGAGGAACCTCGGTGATCACGCCCCGTGGTCGGGAGGCGCGCGGGTCCGCCCGGACGCCCGGGTGGCACGCTGCGGGCGTGACCGACACCCTCGCCGAGCGGGCCGCGGCCGCGCTCGCCATCCCGCTGCAGGTGGCCCTCGAGGCCCGGGCGCTGGACCCGTCCGATCCCGCCGCGGGCGTGGTCTTCCCCGTGGCCGGGCTGGCGATCAACCCGGGCGGCACCCTGCACGCCGGGGCGCTGGGCTCGATCCTGGAGCTGACCGCCTTCCTGGCCCTGCTCCCGCACCTCGACGCCGCCGAGCACGCCGTGACCCACCACATCTCCACCCAGATCCTCAGCCCGGGGCGGGCGGGGGAGGAGGTGACGGTGACGGCCGCGGTGGAGCGCCGCACCCGCCGCCTCGGCTTCGTGACCGCCACCGCCGCGGTGGGCCTGCGCCTCGTCGCCCGCTCGCAGATCACGAAGTCGGTGATCGACATCCGCTGACCCGGCGGGGTGGCGGTCAGGGGTCGTCGGGGGGCGGGTCGTCGGGGAGCAGGGGCACCTCCAGCGGGGCGCGGGTGCGCAGCAGCGTGCCGCGGGTGACCGAGCGGGCGCCGAAGCGGGCGCGCAGGTCGTCGAGGGTGGAGTCGAGCGCGGCGCCCGCCGCGCGGTCGAAGGGCAGCGCGAGCTGGACGGCGTCGTCGTCGGCGAGGTTGCCCAGCGAGACCCCGAGCAGCGTGAGCCCGCGCTCGCGGATCATCGGCAGCGCCGCGACCAGCAGCTCCCGGCACGCGGCCAGCAGGGTGGCGGTGTGCGCGGTGGCCTCGGGGACGGTGTGCGAGCGGGTGGCGCGGGAGAAGTCGCCGAAGCGCAGCCGCAGCACCACCGTGCGGCAGACGCGGTGGCCGCCGCGCAGCCGCCGCCCCAGGCGGTCGAGCGTGCCGGCGAGCAGGGCGTCGAGCTCGTCGGGGCTGCGGGGGCGCCGGCCCAGCGCCTGCTGCGACCCGATCGAGCGCCGCCGCTCGGTGGCCTGCACCGGGCGCGGGTCGCGGTTGTGGGCCAGGGCGTGCAGGTGCCGCCCGCCGGCCCGGCCGAGCATCGAGACCAGCGCGGGCTCACCCACCGCGGCGACCTCGCCGACCGTGCGGATGCCCATCGCGTGCAGCTTCTCCGTGGTGACGGCCCCGACGCCCCACAGCCGGCGCACCGGCAGCGGGTGCAGGAACGCGAGCTCGGCCTCCGGGGCCACCCGCAGCAGCCCGTCGGGCTTGGCCACCCCGCTGGCCACCTTGGCCAGGAACTTCGTGCGCGCGACGCCCACCGTGATCGGCAGCCCCACCTCGGCGGCGACCCGCTCCCGCAGCCGCGCCGCGATCTCGACCGGCGCACCCGCGATCCGCCGCAGCCCGCCGACCTCGAGGAACGCCTCGTCGATCGAGATGCCCTCGACCAGCGGCGTGGTGTCGCGGAACACCGCGAACACGTCCTTGCTGGCCTGGGCGTACGCCGCCATCCGCGGCGGCACGACGATCGCCTGCGGGCACAGCGACCGCGCCTGCCGCCCGTTCATCGCCGTGCGCACCCCGCGGGCCTTGGCCTCGTAGCTGCACGCGAGCACCACCCCGCCGCCGACGATCACCGGCCGCCCGCGCAGCCGGCGGTCGTCGCGCTGCTCGACCGACGCGTAGAACGCGTCGAGGTCGGCGTGCAGGATGGTGGCCGCGTCGGCGGGCGGGCTCGGGTCGGACACGAACACATGTTCGCATCGACCCCCGACAGAATCGTCGCCTACGGTGCGACCGTGACGCGACCGGTGATCATCGGCAACTGCTCGGGCTTCTACGGGGACCGCCTCGCCGCGGCCAGGGAGATGGTGGACGGCGGGCCGATCGACGTCCTGTGCGGCGACTACCTCGCCGAGCTCACCATGCTGATCCTGGCCAAGGCCCAGGCCAAGGACCCGGCGGGCGGGTACGCGAGGACGTTCCTCACCCAGGTCGAGGACGTGCTCGGCACGTGCCGGGAGCGCGGGATCCGGATCGTCGCGAACGCGGGCGGGCTCAACCCCGCCGGGCTGGCCGACGCGGTCCGGGCGCTCGCCGCGCGGCTGGGGCTCACCGTCGCCGTCGCCCACGTCGAGGGCGACGACCTGCGGGGCGACCTGTCCGCGGTCACCCCCGCGGTCGTCGGCACGCCCGTCTCCGCCAACGCCTACCTCGGCGGCTGGGGCATCGCGCAGGCGCTCGCCGCGGGCGCCGACGTCGTCGTCACCGGGCGGGTCACCGACGCCTCGCTGGTCGTCGGCCCGGCGGCGTGGTGGCACGGCTGGGACCGGGACGCGGACGACCAGGAGGGCTGGGACCGCCTCGCCGGCGCCGTCGCCGCCGGGCACGTCATCGAGTGCGGCCCGCAGGCGACGGGCGGCAACTACCCGTTCCTCGACGAGATCACCGACCTGCGCCGCCCGGGCTTCCCCCTCGCCGAGGTCGCCGCCGACGGGTCGTCGGTGATCACCAAGCACCCCGGGACGGGCGGGCTGGTCTCCGTCGGCACCGTCACCGCGCAGCTGCTCTACGAGATCGCCGAGCCCGCCTACCTCGGACCGGACGTCACCACCCACATGGACACCGCGGTGCTCACCCCCGACGGCGAGCACCGCGTCCGGATCTCCGAGGTGCGGGGCAGCCCGCCTCCGTCGACGCTCAAGGTGGCGCTCAACGACGTCGGCGGCTTCCGCAACACCATGACGTTCGTGCTCACCGGCCTCGACATCGAGGCGAAGGCCGCGCGCTGCGAGGCCCTGCTGTTCGACGTGCTGGGCGGGAAGGACCGCTTCGCCTCCGTCGACGTGCGGCTGCTGCGCTTCGACACCCCCGACGCCGCGGAGAACGCGCTGGCCACGGCGCACCTGAAGATCACCGTCATGGACCCGGACCCGCGCGTCGTCGGCCGGGCGTTCTCGGGGGCGGCGATGGAGCTCGCACTGGGCGGGTACGCCGGGTTCCACACGACGACGCCGCCGACGTCGGAGTCGGCGTACGGGGTGTACCGGCCCGCCGCGGTGCCGCGGACCGCGGTGGAGCAGGTCGTGGTGCTGCCCGACGGGTCGCGCCACGTCGTCGCCGACCCGCCGACCGGGCCCGTGCCGCCGCCGCCCGTGGTGCCCCCCGCCGAGCTGCCGGACGGGCCCACCGTCCGCGCGCCGCTCGGCGCGGTGTGCGGCGCGCGCTCGGGGGACAAGGGCGGGAACGCCAACGTCGGGATCTGGGCCCGCGACGACGCCGGCCACGCCTGGCTGCGCGCCTACCTCACCGTCGACCGGCTCCGCGGGCTGCTCGGTCCGGAGGCCGCCGACCTGCACATCGAGCGGTTCGAGCTGCCCGCCCTGCGCGCGGTCAACGTGGTGGTGCACCGGCTGCTCGGCGACGGCGTCGCGTCCACCGCCCGCCCCGACCCCCAGGCGAAGGGGCTGGGGGAGTACCTGCGCAGCCGGATCGTCGACGTGCCGGCCGCACTGCTCGACTGAGGTCCGGGGCGGCGCCGCTCAGCCCAGCAGGCCCGATCCGCCGCCCAGGAGCCCGGTGACGGTCTCGACGACCGGCACCTCGGGCGTCGACACCGCCGGGAGCTCGACGTCGGGGAGGTCGAGCTCCGCGTCGCCGACGTGCAGCGGCGGCGTCTCGATCTCGGTCGGGGAGACCTCCAGAGCCGGCACCGTGACCTCGGGCTCGGGCCCGACCTGCAGCAGCTCGGCGCCCTCGACGGTGACGGCGGGCAGCGTCGCCGACGTCGCGCCGAGCCCGACCGGCCCCGCGTCGAGGGGACCGACCTCGGCGTCCGGGAGGTCCGCGACGGTGTCGGAGGTGGCCACGCCGACACCCTCCCCGTCGACGGTCACCCCGAGGTCGGGGGTGGTGACGGTGGCCCCGCCGACCGTGACCGGCGGGGTGGCGACCGGGCCGATCGGGGTGGGCGGCAGGACGACGGCGGGCACCTCGACCTCGGGGGTGCCGAGGTCGGGGACCGGCACGGTGACCGTCGGCGACCCGGGCGGGGTCGGCCCGGCCGTGCCGGGACCGCCGGGCCCGGGCGGCGTCGACGGCTCCGCGCCGGGCGGCGGCACCGCGGGCCCCGGGACGACCGGGGTGCCCGGTGTCGCGACCGGGCCCGGAGCGGCAGGGGAACCCGGGACGGCGCCGGCACCCGGAACGGCGCCGGACCCCGGTGCGGCCGCGGTGCCCGGTGCCGCCGCGGTGCCCGCCGGGGCGGACGCGCCCCGCGCGACGGGCCCCGTGAACGGGGCCAGCACGGCCCGGCCGATGTCCGTCCCGCTGACGGGCGGGGCGTCGGCGAGGGGCAGCGCGGTCGAGGCCCGCGCGACGTCGGGCCCGGCGAGGAGACCCGGCCGGTCGACCCCGCCGTCGATCCCCGCGGACCCGGACGGCTCCCCGGCGTCGGCCTCGGGGGACGGCAGCAGCAGGGCGTCCTCCAGCGCGGTCGTTCCGAACACCGCCCCGACGACGAACAGCGCGCCCGCCGCGGCGGTGGCCCGGCGGACGTGGTGGCGCGGCGGCTCGTCGGCGTCCGGCTCGGGCGTGGGCCGGGAGTGGCCGCGGGGTACCAGCGGACGGTCCAGCGCGCGTCGCGCCCGGCCCTCGCGCCGCAGCAGGGCCGACACCGGCACCGGCTCGCCCGGCGGCACCACCGGGGGGCGTGCCTCGACGGACGGGGTGGTCGAGTAGCGGCACAGCAGGTCGGCGACGGTGACGGCGTGCGGGGAGCGCCGTCGGGTCGGGGAGAGCGCGTCCACGGTCGGGGGCCTTCCGGGCGAGCGGGTGGGGGAGGGGGTGCCGATCGTCGCGCGGTAACCGGCCCGTCGCTAGGTGTCATTCGCCCGTTCACCGACAGCCACCTGAACGGCCCAACGGGCCACTGACCGTCACGGCGGGGCCGTTGGTCGTGTCGCTCGACCGGATGCCGCGAGCGACTCCGGCGTTCGGCGCAGCAGCCCGTCCGCGTTCGGCGAACCGTGCCCGTCCGCCGCTAGGCCCCCAGTGCGCGGCTGATCGCCCGCGCACTCGTCCGGACCAGCGGGGCGAGGGCCAGCGGCGTCGCGGTGCCGTGCCGCACGACCAGCGACACCGCCGCGACCACGGCCCCGCGCCGGTCGTGCACGGGTGCGGCGACCGACAGCGCGTCGTCGGTGACCTGCCGGTCGCTCACCGCGTACCCGCTCACCCGGACGTCGGCGAGCATCCCGCGCAGCGCCCGCGGGTCGGTGACGGTGTGCGGCGTGTACCGCTCCACCGGCCCCGTCAGCACCTCCTCCTGAAGCTCCGGCGGCGCGTGCGCGAGCAGGACCAGCCCGACGCCGGTGGCGGTCAGCGCGAACCGCCCGCCGACGCGGGTGAGCACCGGCACCGCGCCGGACCCGGCGATCCGCTCGACGAACACGACCTCGACGCCCTCGCGCACCGCGAGCTGCACGTTCTCCCGCGTGACCTGGCTGAGGTCCTCCAGGAACGGCAGCGCCCGCTCCCGCAGGGCCGACCCGCGCGGCGCGAGCGCCCCCACCTCCCACAGCCGCAGCCCGATCCGGAACCGCCCGTCCGCACCCCGCTCCAGCGCGCCCCAGCCGACCAGCTCCCCGGCGAGGCGGTGCACGGTCGACAGCGGCAGCTCCGCGCGGCGGGCGAGCTCGGACAGCGTCAGCGCCGGGTGGTCGGCGGAGAAGGCGTCGAGGATGCGCAGGCCGCGGGCCAGCACCGGTCCGGGACGGGGCACCGGCGCCACCTCCTACAGGTCGAGCACGAGTCTCCCGCACGCCGCCCGGGAGACGCAGACGAACATCGTGTCGTGCGCGGCCTGCTCGGCGTCGGTGAGCAGCGAGTCGCGGTGGTCGACCTCGCCGGACAGCACCCCCGTCTCGCAGGTGCCGCACGTGCCCTCCCGGCACGACGACAGGATGTCGACCCCCGCGCCCTCCAGCGTCTCGAGCACGGTCCGGTCGACCGGCACGGTGAGGACCGTGCCGCTGGAGGACAGCTCCACCTCGAAGGAGTCCCCCGAACCGTCCGCGGCGGCGCCGCCGACGTGCTTGGGCGCGAACCGCTCCACCCGCAGGGACCCGTCCGGGCAGCGCTCCTCGATCGCGTCGAGCAGGGGCGCCGGGCCGCAGCAGTAGACCAGCGTGTCGGGCGCGAACACGTCGAGGTCGAGCAGGCCGTGCTCGTCCTGCGGGCGGATCTCGACGCGGTCGCCGTGGGCCGCGCGCAGGTCGTCGACGAACGCCATCGACGCCGCCGATCGGCCCCCGTAGACGAGCCGCCACTGCGCCCCCGCGGCCGTCGCGGCGGCCAGCATCGGCAGGATCGGGGTGATCCCGATGCCGCCGGCCACGAACACGTACCGCGGCGCGGGCTCCAGCGCGAAGTGGTTGCGCGGCCCGCGGACGCGCACGGTGTCGCCGGGGCGCAGCGCGTCGTGGACGAAGGCGGACCCGCCGCGGCCGTCGGGCTCGCGCAGCACCGCGACGCGCCACGTCGACCGGTCGGCGGGGTCGCCGCACAGTGAGTACTGCCGCACGAGGTCGTCCTTCAGCAGCAGGTCGACGTGCGCACCGGGCTCCCACGACGGCAGGTCGGCGCCGGACGGGTCGCGCAGCGTCAGGGCCAGCACGCCGTCGGCGACCACCGCGCGGGCGTCGACGACGAGGTCGGACTCGGGCTCGGTCATGCGTGCGCTCCCACCGGCTCGGGCGTGCGGGGGACGGCGGTGCCGTGGCCGACGGGGTGCGCGAGCAGCCACTCCCACACCTCGACGGGCCCCTCGGCGACGTGCACCGCGCCGCAGTGGCAGGTGCCCTGCAGCCGGTCGCTGCCGGGCAGCCAGACCACGCGCAGCACGCCGCGGCCGGTCAGCATCCGGGTCGGCTCCACGTCAGACCCGCACGGCCGTCGACGAAGCGAGCCGCGCCAGCATGCGGCGCGCGGCCAGCCCGCCGGTGTCGATGTTGATCGACAGCTCCTGGTACCCGGCCGGCTCGGACGCGATCACCTGCTCCAGCACGTCCAGCGCCTCGACGTCCTGCAGCACGACGGTGCGGTTCTGCTCGGCGAGGAACGCGGAGACCTCCTCGTCGTCGAGCGCGAAGTCGCGGGCCACGGCCCAGAAGTCGTGCGTGGAGGTCTCCGTCTCCGGCGTGATCGCGTAGACGACCTCGACGTGGAAGGCGTCCGGGTCCGTCCCGTCCGGGTTCGGCTGCGACCCGACCGGCGCGATCCGGCTGTGCAGCAGGTACAGGCACGGCGGCGTGTACTCGATGTCCTGCCAGCGCGAGATCCGGCCGCTCAGGCCGGTGGAGCGGGAGTAGAACGGCGGGCACTCGGCGTCGTCCATGTGGCGGGAGACGTAGACGATCCCCGCCTCGTCGTCGACCTCGGTGGTGATCGGCGTGCCCGCCACCTCCGGCGTGCCGATGTAGCCGCCGTGCAGGTAGGTCTCGTGGGAGAGGTCGAGCAGGTTGTCGACGAGCAGGCCGGCGCGGGCCGCGAGGGGCTCCATGCCGGAGACGGCGGTCCAGCCGGGCGAGTCCAGCCACGGCGCGCGCGGGATGCGGACGCCCCCGGCGAGGTCCGGGTCCCCGATGAACACCCAGACGAACGAGTCCTGCTCCACGACGGGGTAGGAGCGCAGCCGGGCGGTGCGCGGCACGCGGGTCTGGCCCGGCACCGCGACGCACGCGCCGTCGGCGCCGTAGGTGAAGCCGTGGTAGCCGCAGACGACCTGGTCGCCGACCAGCCGCGTCGGGGCCTGGGAGAGCGGGAAGCGGCGGTGCACACAGCGGTCGGCCATCGCGGTGACGGCCCCGGCCTCCGTGCGCCAGAACAGGATCGACTCGCCGCAGATCGTGCGGGAGAACAGGTCGTGGGTGATCTCGCGGCCGTACGCCGCGACGTACCACTGGTTCCGGACGATCATGCGAGCTCCTTGGTGGGCGTGGCCACGGGCGCGACGGCGCGCAGCAGGGTGAGGACGGCGGCCACGGCGACGAACACCGCTCCGACCACGAGGTAGAGGTTCTGCGGGGTCGCCCCGCCGTCGAGCAGGACGCCGGCCAGTGCGGGCGCGAGGATGGCCCCGGCGCGGCCGATGCCCAGCGCCGTGCCGACGCCCGTGGTGCGGACGCCCGCGGCGTAGATCCCGGGGGTCAGGGCGTAGAGGCCCGCGACGCAGCCGTTGACGAACAGCCCGATCAGCCCGCCCAGCACGAACGCCAGCGCCAGCGACGACGTCGAGGCGATGAACACGGCCAGCAGCGCCGCGGTGATCACCAGGTAGGCGATCAGGACGTTGCGCAGCGCGAACTTCGTGGCCAGCAGGCCGAGGAACGCGGCGCCGAAGATGCCGCCGACGTTGAGCAGCGTGCCGCCCGCGATGCCCTGGCCGGGCGTCAGGCCGGCGTCGACGAGCAGCGTGGGCGTCCAGCTCGTCACGAAGTAGAAGCCGGCCATCACGCCGAAGAACGCGACCCAGAGGATCAGGGTGGTGCGCCGCAGCTCGGGGGCGAGCAGCGACCGGAAGCCCGCGCCGACGCCGGTGGGGGCTCCGGTGGCGTCGGGGAGGCGGTCCTGGTGGGGCAGGCCCATGCGGGCGGCGAGGGCGTTGACGCGGCCGAGGTCGCCGCGGGTGAGCAGGAAGTCCATCGACTCGGGCAGCCGCAGGAACACCAGCGGGACCGCCAGCAGCGTCACGACGCCGCCGAACAGGAACACCGCGCGCCACCCCTGGCCGCCGATCAGGACGGCCGCGACGACGCCGCCGAGCGTGGCGCCGAGCGCGTAGCCGGTGGAGTTGAGGCTGACGGCGAACCCGCGCCAGCGCCGCGACGCGTACTCCGACGCGATCACGTTGCTGCTGGCCAGGATCCCGCCGATGCCGACGCCGGTGATCACGCGCAGCAGCCCGAGCTGCACCGCGTTCTGGCTGACCGACGACAGCAGCATCGCCGCGCTCGCGACGACCAGGCAGCCGAGGATGATCGGGCGGCGCCCGACGCGGTCGGCCCACGGCGCCACGAGCAGCGACCCGAGCGCCATGCCGACGAGGCCCGCGGAGAGCAGCAGCCCGGTCTGGGTGCCGGTCAGGCCCCACTCGGCGCTGACGGACGACGCGGTGAACGCCATCACCAGCACGTCGAACCCGTCGATCATGTTCAGCAGCACGCAGACCACGACGACGCCCCAGCGGAAGCGGGTCATCGGGCCGTCGTCCAGGGCTTGTCTCACGCTCATGCGGCACTCCGTCGTGTCGTGGTGGTCCGATCAGAGTGACGAGGACGGTGTGCCGCGACGAACAGGCTTTCCGGATGCCGGAAGACCGACCTCCGTAGGCTGGTCGCATGCGGATCGCGTCGTTGCTGCCCGCCGCCACCGAGATCGCCGCCGCCGTCGGCCTGGTCGACGACCTCGTGGCGGTCACCTTCGAGTGCGACCACCCGGCCGGGATCCGCGACCGCGTGCCGGTCGTCGTCGACACCGCACTGCCCGCCGGGCTCGCCCCCGGGGAGATCGACGCCGTGGTGCGCGACCGGTCCGCGCGCGGCCTGCCGATGTACGAGGTCGACGCCGACGCGCTCGGCCGGCTGCGGCCCGAGCTGATCCTCACGCAGGACCTGTGCCGGGTCTGCGCGCTGCCGGCGGGGTCGGTCGCCGACGCGCTGGCCCTCCTCGGGTCCGACGCCGAGGTGCTGTCGATCGACCCGCACTCCGTCGACGACGTGCTGGCCGCGATCGCCGCCGTCGGGCACCGCGGCGGGGCCCCCGACACCGCCGACGCACTGGTGGGGGAGCTGCGGGGGCGGCTCGACGCCGTCGGGCGGGCGGTGGCGGACCGGGCCCGGCCGCGGGTGCTCGTGCTGGAGTGGACCGACCCGCCGTTCCTCGCCGGGCACTGGGTCCCCGAGCTCGTGCGCCGCGCGGGCGGTGAGCCGGTCGGCGGCGTCGACGCGGGCCGCAGCACCACCGTGGACTGGGCCGACCTGCCCGACGCCGACGTGGTCGTCGTCGCCCCCTGCGGCTACGGCCTCGACGACGCCCGCACGCAGGCCGCCGCGGTCCGCCCGCTGCTGCCCGACGTCCCGGTGCTGGCGATGGACTCCGCGTCCTACGTCGTGCGGGCCGGACCCCGGCTCGTCGACGGGATCGAGGCGCTGGCCGGGGCCCTGCACCCGGACGCCGTCGCACCGGCCCCGCCCGGCCGGATCGCGCGGCTCTGAGCGCACCGGGTGACGCGCGTGCGCGCCGTCACCCCGGACGTCAAGATCGCGTCAAGGCGGCGCCCCCGGCCGTCAAGCCCCCGTAGCGGGCGCCCCGCCACCACCCGGGCCGGGGGGACGCTCTCGCCGTCCCGCCGGAACGGCCGGTGGGGGTGGGAGGTCCGGCTATGGCCGACATCGCGTACGTGCTGCTGCTGGTCGGCGGCTTCCTGGTGCTCGTGCTGACACTGCGCGGACTGGAGAGGCTGTGATCGTCGCGAACGTCGTCGGGGTGGTCGTCGCCCTGACCCTGCTGGTCTACCTGTTCGTCGCGCTGATCCGTCCGGAGAAGTTCTGATGTCGTCCACCGTCGCCGGCCTGCTCCAGGTCGGCGCGCTCCTCGTGCTGCTCGCGGCCGTGTACGCGCCGTTCGGCGACTACATGGCCCGGGTGTACGAGAGCGAGAAGCACTGGCGGGTGGAGCGGGCGCTCTACCGCGTCGTCCGGGTCGACCCGGGCTCCGAGCAGCGCTGGACGGTCTACGCCGCCGCCCTGCTCGCGTTCTCCTTCGTCTCGGTCCTGTTCCTCTACCTGCTGCAGCGGTTCCAGGCGTTCCTCCCGCTGAGCCTGGACCGCGGCGCGGTGGAGCCGGGGATCGCGTTCAACACCGCCGTGTCGTTCGTGACCAACACGAACTGGCAGTCCTACGTGCCCGAGACGACCATGGGCCACCTGGTCCAGATGGCCGGGCTGACGGTGCAGAACTTCGTCTCGGCCGCGGTCGGCATGGCCGTCGCCGTCGCGCTCGTGCGCGGGTTCGCCCGCACGGGGTCCGATCGCCTCGGCAACTTCTGGGTCGACCTGACCCGCGGCGTCACCCGCATCCTGCTGCCGATCTCGGTGGTCGGGGCGATCGTGCTGATCGCGCTGGGCGTCACGATGTCGCTGCGGGCCGGCGTCGACGTCACGGGGGTCGACGGGGCGCGGAGCACCATCGCGCTCGCGCCGACGGCCAGCCAGGAGGTCATCAAGGAGGTCGGCACCAACGGCGGCGGGATCTTCAACGCCAACTCCTCGCACCCGTTCGAGAACCCGAACGCGGTCACGAACGTCCTGGAGGTCTTCCTGCTGCTGGTGATCCCGGTCTGCCTCACCCGCACGTTCGGCGTGATCGTGCGGGACAGGCGCCAGGGGCACCTGCTGATCGCCGTCATGGGCGCGCTGTGGGGGATCCTGCTCGCCGTCGCCTGGTGGGCCGAGAGCCACCCGAACGGCCCGGCGCACCTGCTCGCGGGCGGCGCGCTGGAGGGCAAGGAGACCCGGTTCGGCATCCCGTCCTCGGTGCTGTTCGCCATCTCCACCACCGGCACGTCGACGGGCGCGGTGAACAGCTGGCACGACGCCTACACCGGCCTCGGCGGCGGCATGACGCTGCTGAACATGCTGTTCGGCGAGGTCGCGCCGGGCGGGGTCGGCGCGGGTCTCTACGGCATGCTGGTGCTCGCGGTCATCGCGGTGTTCCTGGCCGGGCTGATGGTCGGGCGCACCCCGGAGTACCTGGGCAAGAAGCTCGGGCGGGTGCAGATCACCGCCGCCGTCGTCGCGATACTGGCGATGCCGACCATGGTGCTGCTCGGCACCGGGGCGGCGCTCGCCCAGCCCGCGGAGATCGACGCCGCGCTGAACAACTCCGGCGCGCACGGACTGTCCGAGGTGCTCTACGCCTACGCCAGCGCCGCCAACAACAACGGCAGCGCGTTCGCCGGCATCACGGTCACCAGCGGCTGGTTCCAGGCCTCGCTCGGCGTCGCCATGCTGATCGGCCGGTTCGTCCCGATCCTGGCGGTGCTGGCCCTGGCCGGGTCGCTCGCGGCGCAGAAGCGCGTCGAACCCGGGGCGGGCAGCCTGCCCACGTCCGGGCCGCTGTTCGGCGTGCTGCTCGGCGGCACGGTCGTCCTCGTCGCCGCACTCACGTTCTTCCCGGCCCTCGCACTGGGCCCGTTCGCGGAGGCACTCGCATGACCGCAGTACTGGACAAGCCGCAGGAGCAGCGTTCCGTCGCGGCCGGGGCGTTCGCCCCGTCGCAGCTGCTCGCGTCGCTGCCCGACGCGCTGCGCAAGCTCCACCCGCGCGCCCAGCTCCGCAACCCCGTCATGTTCGTGGTGTGGGTCGGGTCGGTGCTGGTCACGGTGCTGGCGTGCGTCGAGCCCAGCGTGTTCGCGGTCCTCATCGCCGTCTGGCTCTGGTTCACCGTGCTGTTCGCGAACCTCGCCGAGGCCGTCGCGGAGGGCCGCGGCAAGGCGCAGGCCGAGTCGCTGCGCCGCACCAAGGCGGAGTCGGTCGCCCGGCGCCTCACCGCGGACGGCGGCGAGGAGCAGGTGCCCGGCACCGAGCTGCGCATCGGTGACCGCGTGGTCGTCGAGGCCGGTGAGGTCATCCCCGGCGACGGCGACGTCGTCGAGGGCATCGCCACCGTCGACGAGTCGGCGATCACCGGCGAGTCCGCCCCCGTCATCCGCGAGTCCGGCGGCGACCGGTCCTCGGTCACCGGTGGGACCACGGTGCTGTCCGACCGGATCGTCGTGGAGATCACGACGAAGCCGGGGGAGTCGTTCGTCGACCGGATGATCGCCCTGGTCGAGGGCGCCGAACGGCAGAAGACGCCCAACGAGATCGCCCTGACGATCCTGCTCTCCGCCCTGACGATCATCTTCCTGCTCGCCGTGGTCGCCCTGCAGCCGATGGCCGGCTACTCGGGGGCGCAGCAGTCGCTGATCGTGCTCACCGCGCTGCTGGTCTGCCTCATCCCGACGACGATCGGCGCGCTGCTCTCCGCCATCGGCATCGCCGGCATGGACCGGCTGGTGCAGCGCAACGTCCTCGCGACCTCGGGCCGGGCCGTGGAGGCCGCCGGCGACGTCGACGTGCTGCTGCTGGACAAGACCGGCACGATCACCTTCGGCAACCGGCAGGCCACCGACCTGGTCCCGGTCGGCGGGGTCGGGACCGAGGAGCTGGCGGCCGCGGCGCGGCTGTCCAGCCTGGCCGACACCACGCCCGAGGGTCGCTCGATCGTCGCGCTCTGCGCGGAGCGGTTCGGGCTGGCGGGCGAGGCCACCCGCGACGAGGCCGTCGCCGAGTTCGTGCCGTTCACGGCGCAGACCCGGATGTCGGGGATCGACATCGGGGGGCGGGAGATCCGCAAGGGCGCCTCGAGCGCCGTGGCCGGGTGGGTCGGGTCGCTCGACGCCGAGGTCACCGACGTCGTCGACGCGATCAGCCAGGGCGGCGGCACCCCGCTCGTGGTGGCCGAGCGCGGCCGGGTGCTGGGCGTCGTCGCGCTGTCCGACGTCGTCAAGCCCGGCATGCGCGAGCGGTTCGACGAGATGCGCTCGATGGGCATCCGCACCGTCATGATCACCGGGGACAACGCGCTCACCGCCGCGGCCATCGCGAAGGAGGCGGGCGTCGACGACGTCCTCGCCGAGGCCACCCCCGAGGACAAGATGGCGCTGATCAAGAAGGAGCAGGCGGGTGGGCGGCTGGTCGCCATGACCGGGGACGGCACCAACGACGCTCCCGCGCTCGCGCAGGCCGACGTCGGCGTCGCGATGAACACGGGGACGGCCGCGGCCAAGGAGGCCGGCAACATGGTCGACCTCGACTCGGACCCCACGAAGCTCATCGAGATCGTGGAGATCGGCAAGCAGCTGCTCATCACCCGCGGCGCGCTCACCACGTTCTCCGTGGCCAACGACCTCGCGAAGTACTTCGCGATCCTGCCGGCCATGTTCGCGGTGCTCCACCCGCAGCTCGACAAGCTCAACGTGATGCAGCTGGCGTCGCCGAACTCGGCGATCCTCTCGGCCGTCGTCTTCAACGCGCTGATCATCGTGGTGCTCATCCCGCTGGCGCTCAAGGGTGTGCGGTACCGGCCCACCGGTGCGGCGAACCTGTTGCGCCGCAACCTGTTGATCTACGGACTGGGCGGCGTCGTCACGCCGTTCGTCGGGATCTTCCTCATCGACCTGCTCGTCCGCCTCATCCCGGGGATCTGATGCTCACCTCCATCGTCCGCCAGTCCGGCGCCGCGCTGCGCGTGCTGCTGGTCATGACCCTGCTGCTCGGGGTCGTCTACCCGCTCGGGATCTGGCTCGTCGCCCGCGTCCCGGGCCTGTCCGGGCCCGCCGAGGGCTCGATCATCACCTCCGCCGACGGCACGGCGGTCGGGTCGTCGCTGATCGGGATCGACCCGGTCGCGGCCGACCCGGCCGCCGACCCGTGGTTCCACACGCGGCCCTCGGCCACCGCCGAGGACGAGCTGGGCCTCGGCCCGGGCGACCCCTCCACCTCGGCCGGGGCCAACCTCGGCGGCTTCGACGAGGGGCTGGTCGCGACGATCGCGGCCCGGCGGGAGGCGATCGCGGCCCGTGAGGGCGTCGACGTCTCCGCGGTGCCGGTGGACGCGGTGTCGAGCTCGGCGTCGGGGATCGACCCCGGCATCAGCCCCGCCTACGCGGAGCTGCAGGTCCCGCGGGTGGCGCGGGTGACCGGCCTGTCGCAGGACGCGGTCCGCGCCCTCGTCGCGGACGCGACGAGCGGCCGGGTCCTCGGTTTCCTGGGCGAGCCGCAGGTGAACACGACCGAGCTCAACCTGGCGGTGGCGGCCGCGGGCGCGGGCTGAGCGTCCGTTGCAGCAAGGCCACCTTCACGCAACGAGATCGCGTGAAGGTGGCCTTGCTGCAATCGGGGTGGTGGGGTGCGGGAGGAGGATGGGTCTGTGGGTGAGCGTGGGGAGTTGCGGATCTACCTCGGGGCCGCGCCGGGTGTGGGCAAGACCTTCGCGATGCTCGGCGAGGCGCACCGCCGGATCGAGCGCGGCACCGACGTCGTCGTCGGGCTGGTGGAGACGCACGGGCGGGAGAAGACCGCCGCGCTGCTGGCGGGCATCGAGACCGTGCCCCGCCGCCGCCACCTGCACCGCGGCACCGCGCTCGAGGAGATGGACGTCGACGCCCTGCTCGCGCGCGCGCCCGAGGTGGCGATCGTCGACGAGCTCGCGCACACCAACGCCCCCGGCTCCCGCAACGCCAAGCGCCACCAAGACGTCGCCGAGCTGCTGGAGGCCGGGATCGACGTCCTGACCACGGTCAACGTGCAGCACCTGGAGTCCCTCAACGACGTGGTGGAGCGGATCACCGGGGTCACCCAGCGCGAGACCGTGCCCGACGAGGTGGTGCGCCGCGCGGAGCAGATCGAGCTCGTCGACATCACCCCGGAGGCGCTGCGCCGCCGCATGGCCCACGGCAACATCTACGCCGCGGAGAAGGTCGACGCGGCCCTGAGCAACTACTTCCAGCCCGGCAACCTCATCGCGCTGCGCGAGCTGGCCCTGCTGTGGGTCGCCGACCAGGTCGACGTGGCGCTGCAGCGCTACCGCGCCGACCGCGCGATCACCGACACCTGGGAGACCCGCGAGCGGGTCGTCGTCGCCGTCACCGGCGGCACCGAGAGCGAGACGGTGGTGCGCCGGGCCGCGCGGATCGCCAAGCGCGCCGGATCGGCCGACCTGCTGTGCGTGCACGTCCTGCGCGGCGACGGCCTCGCGGGCGCCCCGGTCGGCGCGCTCGCATCGCTGCGCACGCTGGCCGACGACGTGGGCGGCTCGTTCCACACCGTCGTGGGCGGCCCGGGGGACGGCGGGGTCCCGGCCGCGCTGCTCGACTTCGCCCGCGGCGTCAACGCCACCCAGCTGGTGATCGGCACGTCGCGGCGCTCCCGGCTCGCCCGCGCGCTCGACGAGGGCATCGGCGCCCAGGTCGTGCAGGACTCCGGCCCGATCGACGTCCACATGGTCACCCACGCCGAGGCCGGCGGGCGGGCCCTGCGGCTGCCCGCGCTGCGGTCGGGGATCCCGGGCCCGCGCGGCGCACTGGGCTGGGTGCTGGCCGCGGCGCTGCCGGGCCTTGCGACCGGGATCGGGGTGCTGCTGCTGCGGATCGTCGACCTGTCCACCGACGTCGTCCTGTTCTTCCTGGCCACGGTCGTCGTCGCGCTGGTGGGCGGGCTGGGACCCGCGGTCCTCGCCGCCGTGCTCGGCGGTCTGCTGCTCAACTACTTCCTCACCCCGCCCACCGGCAGCCTGACGATCGCGCAGCCGGAGAACGCCGTGACGATCGTGGCGATGGTGCTGGTCGCCGTCCTCGTCGCGCTGGTCGTCGACCGGGCCGCGCGGCGCACCGAGCAGGCCGCGCGGCTGCGCACCGAGGCGGCGCTGCTGGCGTCCTTCTCGCGCACCGTGCTGACCCGCACCGACCCGCTGCCGCGGCTGCTGGAGAAGGTCAGCGACGCGTTCGGGCTCAGCTCGGTGGCGGTGCTGGAGCGCTCGCAGGGGGAGTGGCGCCGGGTGGCCGAGGTCGGGCCGCCGGTGTGCGACCGCCCCGAGGACTGCGACGTCGACGTGGCCGTGGAGCCGGGGCTGCACCTCGTCGGCCGCGGCCGCGCGCTCGCGGCGGCCGACCGGCGGCTGCTGGAGACCGTCGGCGGGCAGGCCCTGCTCGCCCTGCGCAGCCAGCGCGACGCCGCCGACGCCGCGGCCGCCCGCCGCCGCGCCGAGTCCACCGAGCTGCGCAGCGCCCTGCTCTCGGCCGTCGGCCACGACCTGCGCACGCCGCTGACCTCGATCAAGGCCGCGGCGGGCAGCCTGCGCGACGAGCACCTGCGGCTGTCCGCCGCCGACAAGGCCGACCTGGCCGCGACCGTCGAGGAGTCGGCCGACCGGCTCACCGCGCTCGTCGACAACCTGCTCGACTCCTCCCGCCTCGCCGCGGGCGCGGTCGTCCCGCTGCTCGCCCCCGTCGGCTACGACGAGGTGGTGCTGCGCGCGCTCGCCGGGGTGGAGGGGGCCGCGCGCGTCGAGGTGGCGGTCGACGAGACGCTGCCCGACGTCGTCGCCGACGCCGGGCTGCTGGAACGGGTGGTCGCCAACCTCGTCGACAACGCGCTGCGCCACGGCCGCGGCGCGCCGGTCGCGGTGCGGGCCAGCGCCCACTCCGACCGCGTCGAGCTGCGGGTCGTCGACCGCGGCCCGGGGAAGGCCAGGGAGAGCCTGTTCGCGGCGTTCCAGCGCCGAGGGGACCGCAACAGGACCGGGGGAGTGGGCCTGGGGCTCAGCGTCGCGCGCGGGTTCACCGAGGCGATGGGCGGGTCGCTGGTCGCCGAGGACACCCCGGGCGGCGGGCTGACCCTCGTCGTCGCCCTCCCCGCGGCCCCCGCCCGAGCGGTCCCGCTCCCGTGACGCGCGTCCTCGTCGTCGACGACGACCCGCAGATCCTGCGCGCGCTGCGGATCAACCTCACCGCACACGGCTACGACGTCGTCGTCGCCTCCGACGGGGGCGGGGCGCTGCGCGCGGCCGCCGACCACCACCCCGACGTCGTGGTGCTCGACCTCGGCCTGCCCGACCTCGACGGCACCGAGGTGATCGCCGGGCTGCGCGGCTGGACCCCGGTGCCGATCATCGTGCTTTCGGCGCGGGTCGAGTCGACCGACAAGGTCCGGGCCCTCGACGCGGGCGCCGACGACTACGTGACCAAGCCGTTCGGGATGGCGGAGCTGCTCGCCCGGCTGCGGGCGTCGGTGCGGCGGGCCGCGGTGGCGACCGTCGACGGGGAGCCGGTCGTCGACGCGGGGGACTTCCGGGTCGACCTCGCCGCGAAGAAGGTCGTGCGCGACGGCGCCGAGGTGCACCTGACGCCGACCGAGTGGGGGATCCTCGAGCTCCTGGTGCGCCACCGCGGCAAGCTCGTGGGCCAGCGCGACCTGCTGCGCGCGGTGTGGGGGCCGGGTTACGGCAAGGAGACCAACTACCTGCGGGTCTACCTCGCGCAGCTGCGCCGCAAGCTGGAGGTGGAGCCGTCGCGGCCGCGGCACCTGATCACCGAGGCCGGCATGGGGTACCGGTTCGAGGTGTGAGACCCCTCGCGGTCGGGCACCGATCCCGTCCGCCGGGCCGTTGGACCGGACGTGCTCTCCGAGGTGGTCCGTGAACTCGCCCCCGTCGTCGGCGTCGGCCGGCGCACGCTGCGCCGCCATCCCGTGTGGACCGCGACCGGGCCCGGTGTCGGGCGGGGGCTCGGCGTCGTCGTGGTGCCGGGGTTCGGCGGGGCCGACGCGTCGATGTCGGCCCTGCGGACCTGGCTCGACGCCCGCGGCTACCGCGCGTCCGGTGCCGGGCTGGGCATCAACGTCGGCTGCACCGCCGAGCTCGTCGACCGCCTGGAGCGGCGGGTGGAGCGGCACGCGGCCGTCACCGGCGGGCCGGTCGTCCTCGTCGGGCACAGCCGCGGCGGCTGGATCGGGCGCCTGGTGGCGGTGCGCCGCCCCGACCTGGTGCGCGGACTGGTCATGCTGGGCACGCCCGTGCTGAACCCGCTCGACACCCGGGCCGCGGTCACGGTCGCCTGCCGCGCGCTGGTCCGGCTCTCCGACCTCGGTCTGCGGGGCCTGCTGGAGCGCGACTGCCTCGACGGGACCTGCCGCGCCGCCACCGAGGCGGGCCTCGCCGCGCCGCTCACGATGCCCGCGGTGTCGGTGTACTCCCGCAGCGACGGCGTCGTCGGCTGGCGGTCCTGCCTCGCCCCGGACGCCGAGCACGTCGAGGTGACCTGCAGCCACACCGCGATGGTCCGGGATCCGCTGCTGTTCGCCGCACTGGCCCCGCGCCTCGCCGCATGGGTACCCCGACCGGAGTAACCCCGGGGTAGGGTCGACACACGACGTGCGAGCGACCCCTTCGGGGCCCGCGGCACGCGACCCGAGGGAGTCACGGACACGTGAGCTGGACCGGAAGCCCCACCACCAACGACGAGGGCGGCCGGTTCGCCGCCGCCCAGGTCGCCAACGAGATGAGCAACGACCTGCAGAACCGCCGCGCCGCGCGCGTGGTGGCCGGCCGGGCGATCGACGTCGACGACTGCGCCGAGATGCTGGCCATGCTGGGCCTCGACGCCAACGAGCGCGTCGCCGTCGACTGACCCGTCGCGCGGGGGCCTCAGTCGAGACCCCCGCGCTTCACCAGCTGCGCGGCGATCACGTTGCGCTGGATCTCGTTCGTCCCCTCGCCCACGATCATCAGCGGGGCGTCGCGGAAGTAGCGCTCCACGTCGAACTCGGTGGAGTAGCCGTAGCCGCCGTGGATGCGCACCGCGTCGAGCGCGATCTCCATGGCCGCCTCCGAGGCGAACAGCTTCGCCATGCCCGCCTCCAGGTCGCAGCGCTGCCCGGTCTCGTAGCGCTCCGCGGCGTGCAGGATCAGCTGCTTGGACGCGGTGAGCTTCGTGGCCATGTCCGCGAGGTGGTTGCCGATCGACTGGTGCTGCCAGATCGGCTTGCCGAAGGACTCGCGCTCCTGGGCGTAGCGCAGGGCGTCGTCGAACGCCGCCCGCCCGACGCCGAGCGCACGCGCCGCGACCTGGATGCGGCCGGTCTCCAGGCCCTTCATCATCTGCGCGAACCCGCGCCCCTCGACGCCGCCGAGCAGGGCGTCGTCGGCGACGCGGTGGTCGGTGAAGGTCAGCTCGCAGCTCTCGACGCCCTTGTACCCCAGCTTGGGCAGGTCGCGGGACACGGTGAGGCCCGGCCCGTGCTCGACGAGCAGGATCGAGATGCCGCGGTGCGGCGGGGAGGCGTCCGGGTCGGTCTTGCACAGCAGCGCGATGAGCTGCGAGCGCCGCGAGTTGGTGATCCACGTCTTCGCCCCGTCGACGACGTAGCCGCCGTCGGGCGAGCGGCGGGCGCGGGTCGTCATCGCCTGCAGGTCGGACCCGCCGCCGGGCTCGGTGAGCGCCATCGTCGCCCGCACCTCGCCGGTGGCCATCCGCGGCAGCCAGCGCTCCTGCTGCTCCGGCGTGCCGAACGCGACCAGCAGCTTCGCGACGACGGTGTGCCCGCCCATCGCCCCCGCCAGGCTCATCCAGCCGCGGGCCAGCTCCGCTGTGACGAGCGCGTAGCACGGCATCGACACCGGCGCCTCGCCCCACGGCTCCGGCACTGCGAGCCCGAAGACGCCGAGCTGCTTCATCTGCTCGATCAGGTCCTCGGGGTAGGTGTCGGCGTGCTCCAGCTCGCGGACGACCGGCCGGACCTCGCGCTCCACGAACTCCCGGACGGTGGCGATCACGGCCTGTTCCTCGGTGCTCAGCTCCACGGGGCGAGCGTAGAGTCACGCGGGCCCGGGTCCCCGACGGAGAGGCGGAGATGGTCGCCCTGCCCCGCCTCCGGCTGCCGCACCTCGGGCTGCCCCACCTCCTCGGCCGACCGGTGCGCACCGGCCCGGGCCCGGAGTCGCTCGCCGTCCTCGCCGCGGGCCGCCGGATCGCGACCGAGCTGCGCGACGGCCTCGCCGCCCCGCGGGCGGCCGGGGCCGCCCGCGAGCTGCGACGCCTGCTCGACGTCACCGCGGTCGGCCTGGTCGGGCTCGACGGCGACCCGCACTGGGGCGGGCGCCCCGACAACCCCGCGACCGCAGCCCAGCTGATCGAGCGCGTGCGGCGCACCGACTCCCGGTCGGTGCGCGGCGACCTGGTCGCCCTGCCGGTGCACGCCCGTGACGAGCTGGTGGGCGTCCTGGTCACCCAGGGACGGCTGTCGGCGGGCCAGCTGCGCGAGGCCGCGGCGTGGGTGGGGGAGGCGCTGGAGCGGGGCCGCCTGGAGGCCTCCGCCGGCGTCGCGGAGGCCGCCGAGCTGCGGGCCCTGCGCGCGGAGATCTCGCCGCACTTCGTCTACAACTCGCTCACGGTGATCGCGTCCTTCGTGCGCACCGACCCGGAGCGGGCCCGGGACCTCATGCTCGACTTCGCCGCCTACACCCGGCACAGCCTCGCCCGCAGCGGCGACTACACCACCGTCGCGGGCGAGTTCGCCGCGATCGAGGCCTACCTCGCGCTGGCCCGCGCGGTGCTGGGGGAGCGGCTGCGGGTGCAGGTGCGGATCGCCCCGGAGATCCTGCCCGTGGCCCTGCCCTATCTCGCGCTGCAGCCGCTGGTGGAGAACGCCGTGCGGCACGGCGTGGAGCTGGGGCCGGGCGGGCTGATCCAGGTCACCGGGGAGGCGCAGGGGGGCGAGTGCGTGATCAGCGTCGAGGACGACGGCGCGGGCATGGACCCGGCCTACGCCGCCGACGTCCTGGCCGGGCGCGGGAAGCCCGGCAGCCTGGGGCTGGTCAACGTCGACCGCAGGCTGCGCAGCGTGTTCGGCCCCGGCTACGGCCTGATCGTCGAGACCGCCGACGGCGCCGGCACGCGGGTCGTGCTGCGGGTGCCGCGGTTCCAGCCGGGGGTGGCGGCCACGTGAGCGGCCTGCGCGTGCTGGTGGTCGACGACGTCGAACCCGCCCGCGACGAGCTGCGGCGGCTGCTGCTGGAGTCGCCCGGCGTCGGCGACGTCGCGACGGCCCCGGGCGCGGTCGAGGCGCTGCGGCAGATCCAGGCCGGCCCCGTCGACGTGGTGTTCCTCGACGTGTCGATGCCGGCGATGGACGGGATGGAGCTGGCGTCGCTGCTCGCGCGGATGACCGACCCGCCGGTGGTCGTGTTCGTCACCGCGTTCGAGGAGCACGCGGCGTCGGCGTACGGGATCGGGGCGGTCGACTACCTGCTCAAGCCGGTCGGTGCGGAGCGGCTCGCGGCCGCGCTCGACCGGGTCCGCCGGTTCACCGCGGCGGGCGGGCCCGACCAGCCGCCCGCGGAGCCGGTCGACGCGCTCGCCGCCGTCCCGGTGGAGCTGGGCGGGCGCACCCGCTTCGTCCGCCGCGACGACGTGCGGTTCGTCGAGGCCCAGGGCGACTACGTGCGGCTGCACACCCCGACCGGCGGGCACCTGGTCCGGATCCCGATCTCCCGGCTCGAGGAGCACTGGACGCCCGCCGGGTTCGTGCGCGTGCACCGCAGCTACCTGCTGGCCGTCGGGGCGGTGCGGGAGCTGCGCAGCGACGTCAGCGGGGGGCTGCTCGCGCACACCGACGCCGGGGACGTCCCGGTCAGCCGCCGGCACGCCCGGGACCTGCGCGAGCTCCTGCTCGAGGCCGCGACCCGCGGCGACTTCGACCCCCGCACCCGGCGATGACGGGGGAGCGCCGATGACCAAGCAGCGGCGGGTGGCCGTCACCAGCCCGCAGACCAGCCTGGTGATCGCGCGCAGGCGGGCGGGCGTGCGCGTCGACCCGCCGCACCTCGCGCCCGCCGACATGGAGCGCGCCCGGCGGCTGCACCGCGAGCAGCTGCGGCGGGCGCTCGGGGCCGTCGCCGGGCTGGCCGGGCTGATCATCGGGCTGCCGCTGGTCCTGGCCGCCTTCCCGGGCCTGGACGCCGTGCGCCTGTTCGGCGTGCCCGTGTCCTGGCTCGCGATCGCCGTCCTGCCCTACGCGGTGCTCGTCGTGCTCGCGTGGTGGCAGCTGCACCGGGCGGAGGAGGCCGAGGACGCGTGATCGTCGCCGCGCTCGTCCTCGTCGTCCTCGCCACGCTCCTGATCGGGGCGCGCGGGGTGGCCGCCATGCGCAGCACCTCGGACTTCCTGGTCGCCTCGCGGCGGATCTCGCCCGCGCTGAACGCCGCGGCGGTGTCGGGGGAGTACCTGTCGGCGGCGTCGTTCCTCGGCGTCGCGGGGCTCGTGGTCAAGGACGGGATCGGGGCGCTGTGGTACCCGGTCGGGTTCACCGCGGGCTACCTCGCGATGCTCGCGCTGGTGGCGGCCCCGATGCGCCGCACCGGCGCGCTGACCGTGCCCGACTTCGCCGAGGCCCGCCTCGGCTCCGCCGGCCTGCGCCGCCTCTCCGCGGTCGTGGTGCTGGTGATCGCCACGCTGTACCTGGTGCCGCAGTTCAAGGCGGCAGGGCAGGTGCTCGCGGTCGTGGCGGGCACGCCGTACTGGGTCGGGGTCGTCGTCGCGGGGGCGGCGGTGTCGATCACCCTGGCGCTGGGCGGGATGCGCGCGGCCACCTACGTGCAGGCGTTCCAGTTCGGGCTCAAGCTGCTGCTGTTCGTCGTCCCGGCGATCTGGCTGGTGCTCAGCGTGACCGGCGAGACGCGCGCGGCGGCGCTGTCCCCGGTGGAGTTCACGACGTTCACGCGCGACACCCCCGTCGACTTCCGGCTCGGCACGGAGCTGAGCGTCACCGAGCCCACCACCGTCTCCGTCGACGGGGGCCCGCCCGGGGTGCTCGACCCCGGCCGCTACGTCGTCGACGGCGGCAGCCGGTGGGTGTTCGCGCAGGGCTCGGACGTGCCCGACGTCGACGGGGCCGTCCCGCCCGGCGGGGAGAGCTGGTCGCGCCCCCTGCTCGACCCGGGCGGCGCGGGCCACCCGGTGCTCGCGACCCTGTCGATCCTGGTCGCCACCGTGCTCGGCACGATGGGCCTGCCGCACATCCTGGTGCGCTTCCACACCAGCCCCGACGGGCGCGGCGCCCGCCGCACCGCCGCGATCACCGTGGCGCTGCTCAGCGCGTTCTACCTGTTCCCGGCGGTCTACGGGGTGCTCGGTGCGGTCCTGCTGCCCGAGCTGTACCTCTCCGGCGGCACCGACACCGTCGTCGTCGCGCTGCCCGCGCGCGTCGACGGCGGGTTCGCCGGCACGCTGTTCACGGCCCTGCTGACGGCGGGCGCGTTCGCCGCGTTCCTCGCCACCTCGCTCGGGCTGCTGCTGGCGATGTCCGGGGCCGTGTCGCACGACCTGCTGCCCGGCACGACCTTGCGCCGGCTGCGGCTGACCTCGCTCGCGGCGGCCGCGCTCGTCGTCATGCTGGCGCTGCCCGCGGTGCACCTCGACGTGGGCGTGCTGGTGACCTCGGCGTTCGCCGTCGCCGCCTCCACGTTCTGCCCGTTGCTCGTGCTCGGCATCTGGTGGGCCGGGCTGACCGCCCGCGGCGCCGTCGTCGGGATGGTGGTGGGGCTGGTCGCCTCGGCCGGGGTGATCGTCGTCGACCTGACGCTCGGGTCCCCGGACGGCCTCGCCTCGATCCTGCTCGGGCAGCCCGCGCTGTGGTCGGTGCCGCTGGCGTTCGCGACGATGGTGCTGGTGTCGCTGCGCGGCCACCCGCCCGCGTGGGCCGCCGCCGCGATGCTGCGCCTGCACCTGGACGAGACCCGTCCGCGCGCCTGACCCCGGGGGGTCCCTGACTCTGCGTGACCGTTGGACGGCGTGGCCGACCGTTCGTCGACCGTTCGTCGCCCGTGCGGGTTGTGTGTCGTGGCCCACTTCCGGGTGGGAACCGGGACGGCTTTCCTGAGCGTCCGTTCCGGTCGGCCGAGTGCGGTCGGACGAGTGCAAGGAGGCACCGTGAGTACCACCGATCCGTCTCCCGCGGCGGCGACCCGGGACTGGCAGGCCATCGAGGCCGAGCCGGACTTCCAGGAGCTGCGCCGCAGGTTGCGCAGCTTCGTCTTCCCCGTCACCGGCCTGTTCCTCGGCTGGTACGTCCTCTACGTCCTGCTGGCGACCTACGCCGCGCCGTTCATGTCGATCCCGGTCCTGGGCAACATCAACCTCGGGCTGCTCCTGGGCCTGCTGCAGTTCGTGTCGACCTTCGCGATCACCGCCTGGTACGTGAAGTTCGCCGACCGCAGGCTCGACCCGCTGTCCAGCTCCATCCGCCAGGGCATCCAGGGGGCCGACAAGTGATCACCATCGTGCTCGCCCAGGGCGGGGTCGAGGGCAGCGACCCGATCCTCAACATCACCATCTTCGGCCTGTTCGTCGTGTTCACGCTGGGGATCGTCATCTACGTGAGCCGCCGCGCCACGTCGAGCGCCTCGGACTTCTACACCGCGGGCGGCGGGTTCTCCGGCCCGCAGAACGGCGTCGCGATCTCCGGCGACTACCTCTCGGCCGCCTCGTTCCTCGGCATCGCCGGCGCCATCGCGCTCAACGGCTACGACGGCTTCCTCTACTCCATCGGCTTCCTCGTGGCGTGGCTCGTCGCGCTGCTGCTGGTGGCGGAGCTGCTGCGCAACACCGGCAAGTACACGATGGGCGACGTGCTGGCGTTCCGGATGCGGCAGCGCCCCGTGCGCGCCGCCGCCGCGACCTCGACGCTCGCGGTGTCGTTCTTCTACCTGCTCGCGCAGATGGCGGGTGCCGGTGGCCTCGTCGCACTGCTGCTCAACATCACCGACGGCTTCGGCCAGTCGGTCGTCATCGCCATCGTCGGCGCGGTCATGATCGCCTACGTGCTCATCGGCGGCATGCGCGGCACGACCTGGGTGCAGATCATCAAGGCCGTCCTGCTGATCGCCGGTGCCGGCGTCATGACGATCTGGGTGCTCGCGCTCTACGGCTTCAACTTCTCCGCCGTGCTCGCCGACGCCGTCCGCGCGGGCGGCGAGACGGGCCAGGCGCTGCTGAACCCGGGCAAGCAGTACGGCAAGACCGCGATCACCCAGATCGACTTCCTGTCCCTGGGCCTCGCGCTCGTGCTCGGCACCGCGGGCCTGCCGCACATCCTCATGCGCTTCTACACCGTGCCCACGGCCAAGGAGGCCCGCCGCTCGGTGGTCTGGGCGATCTGGCTGATCGGCCTGTTCTACGTGTTCACGCTGGTCCTGGGCTACGGGGCCGGTGCGCTGGTCGGCCCCGAGGCGATCCGGGCCGCGCCGGGTGGCGCCAACTCGGCGGCCCCGCTGCTGGCCTACGAGCTGGGTGGCACCGTGCTGCTGGGTGTGATCGCGGCCGTCGCGTTCGCCACCATCCTCGCGGTGGTCGCCGGCCTGACGATCACGGCGTCGGCGTCGTTCGCCCACGACATCTACGCCAACGTGATCAAGAAGGGCGAGCTGTCCGACCCGAACGAGGAGGTGAAGGTCGCCCGCATCACGGCGGTCGTCATCGGCGTCGTCGCGATCGCCGGCGGCATCCTGGCCAACGGCCAGAACATCGCGTTCCTCGTGGCGCTGGCCTTCGCGGTCGCGGCCTCGGCGAACCTGCCGACGATCCTGTACTCGCTGTTCTGGAAGCGCTTCAACACCTCGGGCGCGCTGTGGAGCATCTACGGCGGTCTCGGCGTGACGGTCCTGCTGATCGTCTTCTCGCCGGTCGTGTCGGGCAAGCCCGTCGACGCGGCCACCGGCCGGAGCGCGTCGATGCTGCAGGGCGTCGACTTCCACTGGTTCCCGCTCGACAACCCGGGCATCGTCTCGATCCCGCTGTCGTTCCTGCTCGGCTACATCGGCACCGTGCTGAGCAAGGAGAAGCCGAACGCCGACAAGGTCTCCGAGATGGCGGTCCGCTCCCTCACCGGGGTGGGCGTCGAGAAGTCGGTCGCGCACTAGGACGACCCCGAACGACCGGGGTGACGCACGGCCCTCCCGTCCATCACGAGTGGACGGGAGGGCCGTTCGTCGTCCTAGCGCAGTGCGCCGGTGAGCACCGCACCGAGCACCGCGAGACCGAACAGGGCCACCGCGGTGCCGCCGGCGACGACCGCGCCCCGCGGCGGGGTCGACGGGTCGGTGAGCAGCCGGCGGGCGCGCCGCCGTCCGATCCCGGCCAGCAGCAGCGCGAGCACCACGCCGAGCACGGCGAGGACCAGCGCCCCCGAGCCGGGATCGCCGAGGTGGCGGACCGCGAGCAGGGCCCCGCCGGTCAGCATCGCGAGGGCGGTGCGCTCCCAGGCCAGCGCGGTGCGCTCGGGGGCCAGCCCCGGCGGCGGGATCACCGCAGGCCGCCGACCACCAGCAGCACCGCCACGGCCAGGCCGAGGGCGGCCAGCGCGGAGCCGAGCAGCGCGGGCATCCGGGTCGGGGGCAGGTCCGCCCCGCGCGTCATCGCGTCCTGCACGCGGTGCCAGCGCCGCATCGCCCCGGCGGCCACCGCGACGCCGAGCCCGGCCAGCACCACCCCGACGACGTGCCGCGCGCCCTCGACGCCGAACTCCGGCACCAGCGCCGCGACGGCTACCCCGGCGGCGACGAGCGCGAGCGCGGTCCGCAGCCAGGCCAGGTAGGTGCGCTCGTTGGCCAGGGTGAAGCGGGGGTCCGGGGCGGTCACGCCGGGGTCCCGGCGGCCCGGCGCCGCCGCTTCTGCTCGTACATCGCCTCGTCGGCGGCCTGCCACGCGCCGGGGAGCCCGGCGACCACGCTGTAGGGCGCGTGCCCGAACGAGCCGGACACCCCGGCCGCCGACAGCGACTGCTCCATCCGCTCCACCAGCTGCGCCGTCTGCTCGACGGTGGCGCCGACGGCGAGCATCCCGAACTCGTCGCCACCGAGGCGGGCCAGCACGTCGCCGCCGCGGACGCACAGCGACAGGGCCGTCGCGGCCCGGCGGATGTAGTCGTCGCCCGCGTCGTGGCCGCGGGTGTCGTTGACGGTCTTGAGGTGGTCGAGGTCCATGACGACCACGCACGCCGGGTCGCCGAAGCGGCGGAAGCGCCGCTCCTCGACGCGCAGGAAGCGGTCCCAGCCGCGGCGGTTGAGCAGGCCGGTGAGGGCGTCGGTGTCGGCCTCGCGGCGCGCGAGCTCCAGGTCCCGCGCCGCCGCGGTGGCCTGCGTGTCGGCCTCCAGCACGGCGGAGAGCATGCTCGAGAGCAGGTCGAGCAGCGGGCGGTGGGCGTGCAGCGACTCGGGCTGCCGGTCGGGGTCGAAGCCGCACACGGTGCCGAACAGGGCGCCGTCGGGCCGGACGATCGGGGTGCCGACGTAGGCGTTGACGACGAACGGCCGCGCCGCGACCGCCGCGGCCGCGTACTGCGGCACCTGCCCCACGTCGGGGGCGATCCGCGGGGTCTCCCCGGCCACCATCGTGCGGCACAGCGACGTCGCGTAGGGCAGCTCCGTGCCCGGCGGCAGGCCGTAGGCGGGGGAGTCGACCGAGAGCAGGACCTGCCGTCCGTCGACGATGCGGGTGACGGCCCACATCCCCATCGGCACGAACCGGGAGAGGTACTCGACGACGGTGGCGCAGGCCGCGTCGAACGTGCGGGCCGGGCGCAGGTGGGGTGCGACGAGCGGCGGGTCCGGTTCCATCGGCCCTCCTCGGCGCGGGTACCCCGCACACGATAGGCGGCCGCACCGACGAGGGCCTCCGCACTGGCCTCGGGGCCCGGCCGGACCGGCCGGACCCCGAGGTGTCCCGAACTGACGCGCTGCTCCCACCACGAAGCAACGAGAGGAAAGTTAGCCTAACCTGACCGATGGCGCAAGCCCGGCCGGCGCAGCAGGGCCGCGAACGCGGCGAGCACCTCACGGCTGCGGGCGTCGGCTGCGGCCACGGCGCCGAGGAAGGCGAAGTAGCCGTGGATCAGGCCCGGGCCGGTGACGTGCGTGACGGGCACCCCCGCGGCGCGCAGCCGCTCGGCGTAGCCGACCCCCTCGTCGTGCAGCGGGTCGAACTCCGCCGTGGCGACGACGGCGGGCGGGAGGCCGGCCAGGTCGGGTGCGGCGAGCAGGTCGACGCGCGGGTCCCCGGCCTGCTCGGGGGACGGCGCGTACTGCGCGTAGAACCACCTCATGTCGGCCGCGGTGAGGAACCGGCCCTCGCCGTTGCGCCGCACCGAGTCCTGCCCCATCGACGGGTCGGTGGCCGGGTAGACGAGCAGCTGGGCGGCCAGGGCCGGACCGCCCGCGTCCCGGCCGTGCCGCGCGAGACCGGCCGCGAGGCTCGCGCCCGCGCTGTCCCCGGCGACGGCGAGCGGGCGTCCCGGGTAGCGGTCGGCCAGGTGCAGCAGCGCCGCCCACGCGTCCTCCAGCGGGGCCGGGTGCGGGTGCTCCGGGGCGAGTCGGTAGTCCAGCGCGACGACGGTGGCGCCCACCGCGTTCGCGATGCGGCGGCACACGGGATCGTGGGTGTCGAGGTCGCCCATGACCCAGCCGCCGCCGTGCAGGAACAGCACCACCGCGTGCGCGTCGTCCGGGGTGTAGGTGCGGACGGGCAGCGGCCCGCCCGGTCCCGGCACCGTCGCGTCGACGACGGAGGCCACGGACTCCGGCACGAAGTCCGGCCCGCGCCGGGCCAGCGCCAGCGCCCGGTAGTGCGCGCGCGTCTCCCGGGCGGTGCCCCGCACCAGCGGTAGGGCGCCCGCGTCGGCCAGGCGGGTGAGGACGTCGGCGAAGTCGGGGTCCAGCGGCACGGGGCCTCCTCGGTCCGGGCGGTGGTGGATCACGGTGGATCACTCTGCCCCGGCGACCGGCACCCCGCCCGGCAGGGCGCGAGGCGACCGCAGGGTCGCCGACCGGCTGCGGACACGACGACGGCCCCCGGGCCGGAGCTCGGGGGCCGTCGCGCAGGACCGGGTCTAGTCCAGGTAGTCGCGCAGGACCTGGGACCGGCTGGGGTGGCGCAGCTTGGACATCGTCTTCGACTCGATCTGCCGGATCCGCTCGCGGGTGACCCCGTAGACCTGGCCGATCTCGTCGAGCGTGCGGGGCTGGCCGTCGGTGAGGCCGAAGCGCAGCCGCACCACGCCCGCCTCGCGCTCGCTCAGGGTGGCCAGCACCGACTGGAGCTGGTCCTGCAGCAGCGTGAAGCTGACCGCGTCGACCGCGACGACCGCCTCGGAGTCCTCGATGAAGTCACCGAGCTGGCTGTCGCCCTCGTCGCCGATGGTCTGGTCCAGCGAGATGGGCTCCCGGGCGTACTGCTGGATCTCCAGCACCTTCTCCGGGGTGATGTCCATCTCCTTGGCGAGCTCCTCGGGCGTGGGCTCGCGGCCCAGGTCCTGCAGGAGTTCGCGCTGTATGCGGCCGAGCTTGTTGATGACCTCGACCATGTGCACCGGGATGCGGATGGTGCGGGCCTGGTCGGCCATCGCGCGGGTGATGGCCTGGCGGATCCACCACGTCGCGTAGGTCGAGAACTTGTAGCCCTTGGTGTAGTCGAACTTCTCGACGGCGCGGATCAGGCCGAGGTTGCCCTCCTGGATCAGGTCCAGGAACGCCATGCCGCGGCCGGTGTAGCGCTTGGCGAGGGAGACCACGAGGCGGAGGTTGGCCTCCAGCAGGTGGTTCTTGGCGCGCTCGCCGTCGCGGACGATCCAGCGCAGGTCGCGCCGCAGCTGGGGGGAGACCTTCTCGCCCGCGTCGATGGCGCGACGCAGCCGCTCGGCGGCGTAGAGGCCGGCCTCGATGCGCTTGGCGAGCTCGACCTCCTCCTCCGCGTTGAGCAGCGCGACCTTGCCGATCTGCTTGAGGTACGCACGGACCGAGTCGGCCGAGGCGGTGAGCTCGGCGTCCTTGCGCGCCTGGCGCAGGGCCTCGGACTCCTCCTCGTCCCACACGAAGTCCGAGGACTTCGTCGGGGTGGAGGAGCGCTCGCGGGGGCCGCGACGGTTCGCGCCGGTGTTGGCCGGCTCGTCCTCGTCGTCGTCCTCGTCGTCCTCGTCCTCGTCGGTGGCCTTGCCGGGCACCTGGACGCCCTTGGCCGGGGCGTCGGGCGTCAGCTCGGCGTCGTCGAGGTCGACCTCGACCTCCTCGAGATCGGCGCCCTCGGGGGAGCCGTCGAGCTCGACGGGGTCGGCGTCGGGGCCGTCGAGGTCGGCGGGCTCGCCGTCCTTCTTGGCCGGCGCGGCCTTGGCGCCGGCACGGGCGCGCGGCTTCGGCCCGGTCTTGGCCGCGGGAGCGGTCTTCGCCCGGGGCGCCCGACGGGCGGGAGCGGGAGCCGTGGCCGGGTCGGCCGTGGGCTCGGTACGGGTTGCGGAATCTGCGGCTGCCACCTAGGCCCTCTCACTGCGGTGCGCTGGTGAGCCGGACGATCACATACCGGCTGCCTGACGAGATCTGTGGGACGTTGACCCGCCGGGTCGCCGCCCGGGAGCACCGGAGGGGCGGCCCCGCAGCGGGGTGTGCGGCCATTGTAACTGCGTGCGTCGCGGGTGCTCGCGCCTGCGATCCCGTAGGCGTGTCCGGGCGGCCGGGATGTGATCGGATGACCGGGTGAGCACCCCGCACGACAGTACTCCGCCCGCGGTCGATCCGGAGGCGTTGCGCCTGGTCGCGGTGCGTGTCGCCACCGAGGCGGCCACGCACCTGCGCGGCCTGCCGCGGCCGTGGGAGACCGGTGGTGCGGCCGGGTCGGTGGCCACCAAGAGCACCCCGACCGACGTCGTGACGGCCTCGGACACCGCGGTGGAGACGCTGATCCGCGATCGGCTCGCCGTGCTGCGTCCCGGGGACCCCGTGGTGGGGGAGGAGCACGGCGGCAGCGCGGGCGTCGACGTCGATCGGGTCGTGTGGGTCGTCGACCCGATCGACGGCACCGTCAACTTCCTCTACGGCCTGCCCTGGTACGCGATCTCGGTGGCCGCGACGCGCGGCGGCGAGTCGCTGGCCGGGGCCGTCGTGGAGCCGGACTCGGGGCGCCTGTGGAGCGCGGCGGCCGGCCTCGGGGCCACCTGCGACGGGCGGCCGCTGTCGGTGTCGGCGGCCACCGACGTGTCGCTGTCGCTGCTGGGCACCGGGTTCGCCTACGACGGGACGCGCCGCGCCCGGCAGGCGTCGCTGGTCGCGGCGCTGCTCCCGCAGGTCCGCGACGTCCGCCGCACCGGGTCGGCCGCGCTCGACCTGTGCGCCGTCGCCGCCGGCTGGACCGACGCCTACCTCGAGCACGGCTGCAACTGGTGGGACTGGGCCGCCGCCGCGCTCGTCGCGCGCGAGGCGGGCGCGGTGGTGCGGACGCCCGGGGCCGGGGGCCTCGCCCCGCCCGACGACGGCCTCGGCGCCGACGCCCTGCTCGCCGCGACGCCGGGGATCGCCGCCGAGCTGGCGGTGCGCGCCCGGGACGCGGGGGCCGGGTCCGTCTGAGGTCGTGCGCGGAGACGGTCGCCGGGGCGACCGTTCCCGCGCACGGGTCCTAGCAGGGCGTCGTGTCGCGGGCCTCGGTCAGCGCCGCCGGGTCGACCGCAGCGGGCGCGCCCGCCTCGCCGTCGTCGGCGGGGGAGGGGGCGCCCAGGGTCTCCAGCACGTCGCGCACCGGGCGGGGCGGGTTCACGTCGCCGAAGCCGGTGCCCACCGCGACGTCGACGGTGTCGTCGGCCCGCTCGTCGCGCACCAGCTCCGCGCAGGGCAGCACCAGCGACAGCGTGCTCGCCGCCGACTCGCCCGCGGGCCCGAAGCGCACCTGCCCGACGCACTCCATGTCGCCGTCGGGGAAGAACGGGTCGTTGTCGGGCGGGCCGGCAGAGCCGAAGCCCAGGTCGTCGAGCTGCGCGGCCACGAGGTTGGCCTGCCCGCGCTGCCCGCCGGCGTTGAAGACCCGGACCGGGATCGCGGCGGGCGGGGCCGGGACGACGGCGTCGAGCGCGCCGGACTCGAGCGTGGCACCGGGCGCGGTGCCCGCGGCGGGCGTCGGGCAGGACTGCGGCCCGCTCGGGCCGGACGCCCCGACGAGCACCACGGTCCAGGTGACGGCCGCGATCACGGCGAGCACCG
The DNA here is from genome assembly GCF_014235185.1 of Pseudonocardia petroleophila. Taxonomy (NCBI): domain Bacteria; kingdom Bacillati; phylum Actinomycetota; class Actinomycetes; order Pseudonocardiales; family Pseudonocardiaceae; genus Pseudonocardia; species Pseudonocardia petroleophila. The sequence goes on from NZ_CP060131.1 coordinate 4,303,362, forward strand.
CCACCACCGCGACGATCGGGGTGCGGCGCCGCCGCCGGTAGGGCACGGCGGTCATCGGTCGATCCCGTGGGCGAGCACGTGCTCGCCGAGCGCGACCAACGGGTCGACCGCGTCGTCGAGCCCGTCGGCCATCGACGCGGGCACCATCCCGGCGTGCACGCGGGCCAGGATCCCGGCGAGCACGACGGCGAGCTTGAACGTGCCGAACGCGACGTACCAGGGCAGCGGGTCGAGATCGAGTCCCGAACCGGCGGCGTAGGCGGTGGCGACCTCGGCGCGCGTCGGGAAGCCGGGCAGCCGCGTCGGGCTGGACAGGTGCTGCGCGCCGCGCCAGATCGCGGGGTCGTCGGCCTCGTGCCAGTAGACGAGCAGCAGGCCGAGGTCGGCGAGCGGGTCGCCGAGGGTGGAGAGCTCCCAGTCGAGCACCGCCCGGATGCGGCCGGGGTCCGCGCCGTCGAACAGGCAGTTGTCGATGCGGTAGTCGCCGTGGACGATCGTGTCGCGCTGGGTGGTCGGCACGGACGCGGCGAGGGTCTCGGCGAGCCCGGTGAGCGCGTCGGCCGTGCTCTGCTCCACGGCGCCGCCGGACTCGCGCGCGGCGTCCCACTGCTTGCCCCAGCGGCGAACCTGGCGGGCCATGAAGCCGTCGGGGCGCCCGAAGTCGCCCAGGCCGACCTCCGCGGGGTCGACGGCGTGCAGCGCCACCAGCACGTCGACCAGCGCCTGGCCGGCGCGGCCGCGGTCGGCCTCGGTCTCCGCCCAGCCCGCGGGCAGCTCGCCGAGCGGCACGACCCCGTCGACGAGCTCCATGACGAAGCACGGGGCGTCGACCGGCGGGCCGCCGTCGGAGTGGGCCAGCACCCGCGGCACGGGCACCGCGGTGCCGGCCAGGCCGGTGATGACGCGCCGCTCGCGCCCCATGTCGTGCGCGGTGGCCGCGACCTCGCCGACCGGCGGCCTGCGCAGCACGACCTCGCCCGCCGGGCTCGCGACGCGGTAGGTGAGGTTGGACCGGCCCCCGCCGATCGAGGACAGCGTGCAGTCCGACCAGCGCGGGTCGCCGAGCCGCTCGGCGAGCCAGGGGCCGACGGTCCCGGGGTCGGCACCGGGAACGGGGCCCGGAGACTCGGCTCGGGGCGAGTCGGATCCGGGGGCGGCAGACGCGGTCACGAACGGGAACCCTAGCCCGCGCCGCCGCCCGGGGCCGGGCCCGTCGCGGGGTCGGTCGCGGGGGGTTGACGCATGGGCTAAGGTTCGCGGCCGCGGGTCAGAGCTGGCGGTCCCGGACTGGTGAGACCGGCGTCACTCCCGAGGTCGGGCACAAACCCCGTCGCTGTGACGTTGTCCAGCGGCACGACGACGAAGAACTGCTGTTCACAGAGGGTGGGACGATGGCAACCGACTACGACGCTCCACGGCGCAACGAGACCGACGACATGGCCGAGGACTCGCTCGACGAGCTGAAGGCCCGTCGCAACGAGGCGCAGTCGTCCGTGGTCGACGTCGACGAGACCGACACGGCCGAGAGCTTCGAGCTCCCGGGCGCCGACCTGTCCGGCGAGGAGCTCACCGTCAAGGTGATCCCGAAGCAGGCCGACGAGTTCACCTGCTCGAGCTGCTTCCTGGTGCACCACCGCAGCCGGCTCGCGGAGAGCAGCCCGCAGTTCGTCTGCCGCGACTGCGCCGCCTGAGACCAGCGCCGCCCGATCAGCGCCGCGACGACCGACCGTTCGACGCCCCGGACCCGAGAGGTTCGGGGCGTCTTCGCGTCCGGGCCCTACCGGCCGAGCGCGGCGACCAGGCCGTCGGCGTCGCGCACGCTGACCACCCAGTACGGGGCGTCGGACGCGGGGTCGGTGACCTCCACCCGCACCACCGGCCGCACCCACGCGCGGTGCAGCAGGTGGGCGGTCGGGTCGAGGTCGGGACCCAGCGCCACCTGCTTGGCGTCGCGGTCGCGGATGACGTCGACGCGGCCGACGTGCGCCAGGGGCAGGACGGCGTCCCCGGCCCGCAGGACGCCGTCGCCGACGCGCACGCGGACCCGACCCAGCCAGACCAGCACCGCGACCGCCAGGGGGATCAGCGCGGCGTAGCCGATCCAGGCCCGGACGCCCGGGTAGCCCATGTGGATCTCGGCGCCGAGGAGCACCGCCACGCCGATCGCCGGCAGGTACCACCACCACGGCACGGACAACCGCTCGTCGAACCCGGAGGTGCCGGACGTCGCAGGCTCGGCCGTCGATGGGTGCTCGTTCACGATTCCTGAGGGTAGCGTCGGTCGTCGTGTCCGGCCCCGTCGATGCTCCCCAGCAGGTGCCGTCCACCGCACCGCCCACGGCGCCGCTCCGGCGCGCCCCGGGCGGATCGCCGGTCGACGAGCGCCCGGCCGACGCGTGCCCGGCCCCGCTGGACGTCCGCGTCGTCCGGCTCGACCCGGCCCTGCCGCTGCCCGCCCGCGCCCGCCCCGATGACGCGGGGGTCGACCTGAGCTGCACCGACGACGTCGTGCTGGCCCCAGGGCGCCGCGAGCTCGTGGGCACCGGGATCGCCATCGCCCTGCCGCCGGGGTTCGCCGGGTTCGTGCACCCGCGGTCCGGGCTGGCCGCGCGCACGGGGCTGTCGATCGTCAACGCCCCCGGCACCGTCGACGCCGGGTACCGCGGCGAGATCCGGGTCTGCCTGGTCAACCTCGGCCAGGACGAGGTGCGGCTGTCCCGCGGCGACCGGATCGCCCAGCTCGTCGTGCAGCGGGTGGAGCAGGTGCGGTTCGTGGAGGTCGACGCGCTGCCGGGCTCGGAGCGCGGAACGGGCGGGCACGGGTCCACGGGCGGTCACGCGGTGCTGGACGGGGGCCTGCGGTGACCGCCGAGGCCCGGGTCGGGCGCCGTGCCACGTCGACCGGCACGTTCGGCACGGCCGCGATCCGTCGCCGGTTCGCCGCCCAGCGCGACTTCGGACCGTTCGACGCCGAGGACCTCGACGCCGCGGTCGGCCCCCCGCCCGGCCTGCTCGACTTCGGCTCCATCCGCGTGCCGGTCCCACCGGAGGGCAGCGTCACCGTCGAGCCCACGGCCAACGGCCGCCTGCAGGCCGTGCACGTCGCGCTGCCCGGGGGGCGGTTGTCGGTGAGCGCGCTCGCGGCGCCGAAGTCGTCGGGGCTGTGGGCGGAGCTGGTCGCGGAGATCGACAGCTCGCTGCGCGAGGGCGGGGCCCGCGTCCGGTCGTTCCAGGGCGACTGGGGCCGGGAGCTGCACGCCCAGACCGGGGCCGCCACGTCGGTGTTCGTCGGGGTCGACGGGGCCCGCTGGATGCTCTACGGCGTCGCCACGGGCCCCGAGCGGCACGCCGTCGACCTCGACGCGGCGCTGCGCCGGATGCTCAAGGGCACGATCGTCGACCGCGGCCGCTCGCCGTTCCCGGTGCGCACGGTCCTGCCGCTGACCATCCCCGAGGAGCTGGCCGACGCCGACGTCGTCGACGACTCGGCGGCCGGGGTGCCCGGGCCGCCGCCCGTCGCGGTGCCGCAGGGGCCGGCGCCGGACCGGTCCCCGCACGACCGGCCGCCGTACGAGCAGCCGTCCCACGACCGGCCGCCGCGTGAGCGGCCGGTGCAGGGCCCGCCGCCGTCCCGGGCGCCGTTCGTCCCGCCCGGCGCCCGGCCCCCGGCGGCCGGTCCCGTCCCGGTCCGCACGCCCGCCCCGGTGGTGCCGCGCCGGATCGACGCGCCGACCGTCATCCGGCCGGTCACGGCGTTCCCGCCGGCCGCATCGGCCCCCGCGCCGCCGCGCCCGGCGGACCGGCGGCCCCTGCCCCCGGTCGTCGCGCCCCCGACCGGCCCGGCGTGGACGCCCGACGGCCGGGCGGCCGCGGACGGGGGCCGGTCCCCGGACGGCCGGACCCCCGACACGCGGACCCCGGACGCCCGCACCCCGGACGCCCGCACCCCGGACGCCCGCACCCCGGACGCGTGGACCCCGGACGCGTGGACCCCCGACCGCTGGACCCCGGAGCCCGATCCGGTCCGCCCCAGCGCCCCGCCCCCCGCGGACCCCACGCAGGCCCTCCCCGTGACGCCCCGCGACCGGCCCGACGAGACGCCCGTCCCGCTCTGGGCGGCTCCTGCGGGCCACCCCGCCGACGGCGACCTGGGCCCCGACCCGTATGCGGCGGACCCCTTCGCCGCCGACCCGTACGCCGCGGCCGATCCCCGCGCCGCCGACCCCCTGCCCGGCACCCGCGACGACGCGGCCACCGAGTGGTGGCCGGCCCTCGGCGAGAGCCTCCGGTCGGACCCGCCCCGCACCGACGACCGACCCGACCGCGAACCCGGTCCCTGGTCGGCCGCCGACCCGTGGGCCGCCGCCGCGCCCCGGTCCGACGACCGCGCCGCCGTCCGCGAGGCACCCGCGGCCGGCCGCCGCCGGGCCCACGACGACACCCGCGACGACGATCCCGCCGACCTGGAGTACGGCGCCCCGAACTACGGCCTCGCCGGGACAGGACCCGCGTACCCCGGGCGCGAGCCCGACCCGGCCCCCACCGAGTGGTGGCCGGCGCTGCCGCCGGAGGACCCCGCCCCCCGCCGCTCCCGCCACGGCTCGCCCGACGAGCCGCGCTCCGCCGGGTTCCCCGCACCCGGGGCGGTCGAGCCGGACGCCGTGCCCCGGTCGGGTCGCCGCCGCCGCGCCGACGACGTGCCGTCCGGCCCCGAGTCCACGCTCGACCTGGCCGCGCTGGTCCGCGACCGGCCCGGCCGCCGCCGGTCCCGCTACGAGCCCGAGTCCGGCGACCTCCGGCCCGCGGACCGCCGCGACGCCGAGCACCGTTCCGCCGAGCACCATTCGTCCGGGTCCCGTTCCCCCGGGCACCGTTCCGCGGAACACCGGGGTGACCACGGCCGGGACGTCCCCGCGGCCGGTCGCCGGGCCCGCCCCGAGACGGCGGAGCCGATCGAGGGGGACCGCCCGGCGTCCGCCTGGTCGGGCACCGAGCACGAGCGGCGCCACGCCGACGGGCTCGCCGGCCGGTCGGCGGGCTTCGACCCGCTGTCCGACCCCCTGACCGACTCGCAGGTGGGCTGGTCGTCGATCGACGCCCACCCGCCGGAGCACCACGACGACGGGCCGACGGCGGGCCGCCGGCGCGCCCCGGAGCCGGACGCCGTCACCGACCCGGTCCCCGCGGTCGAGCCCGCCCCCCGGCGCCGCCGCAGCGTCGACGTGCCGCCCGATCCCGACTGGACCCCGCCGTCGACGCGGGAGGGTCGCCCCGGATCGGCGCCGGCCCTGGCGTTCCTCGGCGACCCCGGCCCCCGTCCCGGCCGCCACCACCGCCCCCGCTGACCGCGGACGGGTCAGCGGGCGCGCGCCCAGCCGCGGACGGCGGCCCGCCCGAGCACGGCGGGATCGGCGCCGAACGCGTCGAGGGTCGAGGTCACCAGTGCGGCCCGGGGGAGCAGGGCCGCCCACCGCCGGGCCTCCGCGAGCGGGTGCACCGCGTCCCCGGACAGCCCGACCACCCCGGCCGGCACGTCCAGCACCCGCAGCTCGGCGGGGGAGGGGCCGGGTTCCGCGGCCGCAGCGTCGAGCGCGTCGGGCAGCCCGGGGCCGTGCCGGGCCCAGGCGCGCGCGAGCTCGTCGGCCAGCCACCGGGGTGCCCCGGACCGCGCGGACGCGACCGCGGCGGCCAGGCCGTCGCGGCGCACCTGCGCGGCGGTGAACCGCGCGGCGAGGGCGGCGGGTGCGTCGGCCGGGTCACCGCCCCAGGCGGGCAGGACCAGCAGCAGCCCGGCCAGCCGCCCGGGGTCCGCGTGGGCGGCCCAGCGCGCCGCGACGTGCGCCCCGAGCGACACCCCGCCCACCAGCAGCGGGCCGTCGGCGCGCGCCAGCGCGGCGTCCAGCGCCGCGCGGTACCCGGCGACCACGTCCCGCCCGCGACGCGGGGCGGGCGCCACGAGACCCACCCCCGCGACCCGCAGCGGCGCCGCGAACGCGGCCCGGACGAACACCTCGTCGGACCCGGATCCGGGGAGCACGACCGCCGTCGCCGGCCGACCGTCCGGCGAGCCGCCCCACCGTTCGGCGCTCGGCCGGGCACGTGCGGCTCGACGCGCGGGATCGGCCCCGTCCGGGGGCATCGACGCAGGTTTCCGGGGAGTTACGCTGGAAGGGTAGCGGGCCCGACGGCGGGCCCGGATGTGATGGGGGAGAGATGGGCACCACCGACGGTGGCGCGTTCAAGCGGATGCTCAAGCGTCTGACCAGCGACGTCGACACGCTGGACGCCGACGACCTCTCCTCCGACGCCGAGAAGTCCGGGGCCCAGCGCGCATCGGACTGCGCCTGCGGCGACGAGGTCGAGGTGCTCGGTAGGCTGCGCAGCGTGGAGTTCTGCCCGCAGGACGCCGCGGCGTCCCTGGAGGCGGAACTGTTCGACGGCAGCGAGGGAGTCACCTTGATCTGGCTGGGCCGGCGGCGCATCCCGGGTATCGAGCCCGGGCGCACGATGCGGGTTCGCGGGCGCCTCGCCGTCCGCGACGGGCGCAAGGTGCTCTACAACCCGTACTACGAGATCTGCCAGGCCCAGTGACGGCAGGTCCCGACGGGGAGCGTCCCGCGCGCACGATGCCGACGCTGCTCGACCAGATGGGCGGCGTGTCCGGCATCGTCGCCTCGTCGATCCCGGTGGGCGTCTTCGTCGTCGCCAACATCGTCTTCGAGCTGCAGCCCGCGATCATCGCGGCGGTCGTCGCCGGGGTGCTGGTCACCGTGTGGCGCATCGCGCGCAAGCAGCCGGTGCAGCCCGCGGTCTCCGGTCTGCTCGGCGTCGGCCTGGCCGCGTTCATCGCCTCGCGCACCGGCGAGGCCCGCGGCTTCTACCTGCCCGGCCTGATCACCAGCGGGTTCCTCGCGGTGGCGTTCCTGGTCTCGGTCCTGGTGCGCCGCCCCCTGGCCGGGGTGATCTGGCACGGCATCAACGGCGACGGGCAGGGCTGGCGGAACAACCCGCTGCTACTGCGGGCCTACACCTACGCCACGCTGCTGTGGACGCTCGTGTTCGCCTCCCGCGTGGTCCTGCAGGGCCTGCTCTACGACGCCAACGAGGAGACCTGGCTCGGCGTCGCTCGCCTGGCCATGGGCTACCCGCTCACCGGCCTGGCCCTGCTGTTCACGATCTGGGCCGTCCGCCGCGCCCACCGCGCCTCCGCGGACCCGGCCGTCTAGTCCCCCGTCACGTGGTGCGGGATCGACCGCACCACGTGCGAGGCGAACCCGTAGGCCTCCGCGACGAGCGCGTGCAGGTGGTCGCTGCCGACCCGGTAGAGCATCCGCCGGCCGTCGCGCCGCACCTGCACGAGCCCGGCCAGCCGCAGCCGGCCCAGGTGCTGCGACACCGACGAGCGCGACGCCTCCACCTGCGCCGTCAGCGTCGTGACGTCCTGCTCCCCGGCGGCGAGGAGCCGCAGCAGGTGCAGCCGCGTGGGATCGGCCAGGTGCCCCAGCACCTCCGCGGCGTTTTCGTGCAGGCCGCTGGCAGCTGCCACTCCGTCGTGCGCGCGCATGATTGCATGATGGTCCTGAGCAGGGCATCCTGCAACCGTGAACGAGTCACGCGAGGGTCACGGCCACGGTCACCAGGGCCACGGCCACGGCCACGGTCATCACCGCACCGGCGTCCGGGCCGCCGTCGCCGCGGTGCTCCGCCCGCACAGCCACGATCCCGCCGACTCGGTCGACGCCGAGCTCGAGGCCAGCGCCGACGGCATCCGGGCCCTCAAGATCAGCCTGGTCGTGCTGCTGGCGACCGCGCTGGCGCAGGCCGTGGTGGTGGCGCTGTCCGGGTCGGTCGCGCTACTCGCCGACACCATCCACAACGTCGGGGACGCCCTCACCGCCGTCCCGCTGTGGATCGCGTTCGTGCTGGGTCGCCGCGCCGCCACCCGCCGCTACACCTACGGGTTCGGCCGGGCCGAGGACCTCGCGGGCGTGTTCGTCGTCGCGATGATCGCGCTGTCGGCGGTGGTGGCGGGCTGGGAGTCGGTCCACCGGCTGATCGAGCCCCGACCGGTCGAGAACGTCGGCATCGTGCTGGCCGCGGGGGTCATCGGGTTCGCCGGCAACGAGCTCGTCGCGGTGTACCGGATCCGGGTCGGGCGCCGGATCGGCTCCGCCGCGCTCGTCGCCGACGGCCTGCACGCCCGCACCGACGGGTTCACCTCGCTCGCGGTGGTGGGCGGCGCGGTCGGCGTGCTGCTCGGGTTCCCGCTCGCCGACCCGGTCGTCGGGCTGCTGATCACCGCCGCGATCCTGGTGGTCCTGCGCGGGGCCGCCCGCGACATCTACCGGCGCCTGATGGACGCCGTCGACCCCGCGCTCGTCGACACCGCGGAGGCGGCGCTGCGCGCGGTCCCCGGCGTGCTCGACGTCGAGTCGCTGCGGCTGCGCTGGATCGGGCACCGGCTGCGCGCCGAGACCGCGATCGCCGTCGACCCCGGCCTGTCGGTCGTCGACGCGCACGCGCTCGCCGCCCGCGCCCAGCACCGCCTGCTGCACGACGTGCCGCGGCTGGCGGCGGCGTCGGTGCACGTCAGCCCGGCGGGGGAGCACGGGGCGGCGCACCACGCCGAGCTGGCGCACCACCTGGGGTAGCTCAGCGCTCCAGCGCCGCCCGGATGTCCTCCTCGACCGCGGCGGTCGCCACGAAGACGAGCTCGTCGCCCGGCTCCAGCGCGTCGTCGGCCTGCGGCACGATCACCCGGCCGCCGCGCAGGATCACCACGAGCGCGGAGTCGACGGGCAGCTTCACCGAGCGGACCGGCCGCCCGGCCAGCGGGGTGTCGGCGGGCAGCGTCACCTCGACGAGGTTGGCCTGGCCCTGGCGGAAGGTGAGCAGCCGGACGAGGTCGCCCACGGCCACCGCCTCCTCGACGAGCGCGGCGAGCAGGCGGGGGGTGGACACGGCGACGTCGACGCCCCAGTTGTCGCCGAAGAGCCACTCGTTGCGGGGGTCGTTCACCCGCGCGACCACCCGGCGCACCGCGAACTCGGTCTTGGCCAGCAGCGAGACCACGAGGTTGACCTTGTCGTCGCCGGTCGCGGCGATCACGACGTCGCAGCTCTCGATGTCGGCGTCCTCGAGGGTGGACAGCTCGCAGGCGTCGGCGTGCACCCACTCCGCCGCCTCGACGGTCTCCGGCGCGATGTTGGCCAGCTCGCGCTCGATGAGCATGACCTGGTGGTGGTTGTCGAGCAGTTCGAGCGCGATGGACCGCCCGACGGCGCCCGCTCCCGCGATGGCGACGCGCATGGGATCAGCCTTCCTGCGGGGGAGCGGCTGCGGCCGCGGTGACGTCGCTGACCGTGCCGGAGACCGCCGCGACGTAGACGGTGTCCTCGGCCTGGACGACGGTGTCGGGCCGGGGCAGCACGCCCGTGCCGAACCGGACCACGAACGCCACCCGCGACCCGGTGACGCGCTCCAGCTCGGACACCGGGTGCCCGACCCAGTCCTCGTGCACCGGCAGGGGCAGGATCGCGACCGTGCCCGAGGGCTCCCGCCAGGCCGACGCGACGCCGTCGGGCAGGATCATCCGCAGCAGCCGGTCGGTGCTCCAGGGCACGGTGGCGACCGTCGGGATGCCGAGGCGCTCGTAGACCGCGGCCCGCTTCTCGTCGTAGATGCGGGCGACGACCCGCTCGATGCCGAAGCTCTCCCGGGCGACCCGTGCCGCGATGATGTTGGAGTTGTCGCCGCTGGAGACCGCGGCGAACGCGCTCGCCCGCTCGACCCCGGCCTCGACGAGCACCTCCCGGTGGAAGCCCTCGCCGATCACCTGCCGGCCGCGGAACTCCGGTCCGAGCCTGCGGAAGGCCTGCGGGTTCCGGTCGACGACCGCCACCTCGTGGCCGAGGCGTTCGAGCCCGGCGACGAGCGACGAGCCGACCCGGCCGCACCCCATGATCACGACGTACACACCGCGGAACGTTAGCGCGCCCGCTGCCGGTCGGACAGGACGCGGGCATAGGCTGCGCGCGTGTCCACGCTCGCCACCGCGGTGAAGCGCATCCTGGTCGGGCGACCGCAGCGGAGCGATCGGCTCAGCCACCAGCTCCTGCCCAAGCGGATCGCGCTCCCCGTCTTCGCCTCCGACGCCATGTCCTCCGTCGCCTACGCGCCCGAGGAGATCTTCCTGACGCTGTCGATCGCGGGCGTCACGGCCTACGCGTTCTCGCCGTGGATCGGGCTCGCGGTCGTGATCGTGCTGCTCACGGTGGTCACGAGCTACCGGCAGAACGTGAAGGCCTACCCGTCGGGCGGCGGGGACTACGAGGTCGCCACCGTCAACCTGGGCAAGAAGGCCGGGCTGACGGTCGCGAGCGCGCTGCTCGTCGACTACACGCTGACCGTCGCGGTCTCGATCTCCGCGGCCGCGGCCAACGTCGGCGCGCTCGTGCCCTACGTCGCCGAGCACAAGGTGCAGTTCGCCGTCGCCGCGATCGTCGTGCTCACCGCGGTCAACCTGCGCGGGGTGCGGGAGTCCGGCGTCGCGTTCGCGATCCCCACCTACGCGTTCATGATCGGCATCGCCACCATGATCATCTGGGGGCTGACGCGGATCCTGCTGCTCGGCGAGACCGTGCAGGCCCCCAGCGCCGGTCTGGAGCTCGTGGCCGAGGGCGACGCGCTCACCGGGCTCGCGCTGGCGCTGCTGGTGCTCCGCTCGTTCACGCAGGGCTGCGCGGCGCTGACCGGCGTCGAGGCGATCAGCAACGGCGTCCCGGCCTTCCGCAAGCCCAAGTCGAGCAACGCCGCGAAGACGCTGCTGCTGCTCGGCGGCATCTCCGTCACGATGTTCATGGGCCTGATCTGGCTGGCCCAGCTCACCGGGGCGAAGATCGCGGAGAACCCGGCCGTCCAGTTCCCCGGCGCCCCGGCCGGCTACGTCCAGCAGACGCTGGTGGCCCAGCTCGCCGACGCGGTGTTCGACGACTTCCGGTTCGGCTTCTTCTTCGTCGTCGTGGTCACCGCGCTGATCCTCGTGCTCGCCGCCAACACCGCCTACAACGGCTTCCCGGTGCTCGGCTCGATCCTCAGCCAGGACCGCTACCTGCCCCGCCAGCTGCACACCCGGGGCGACCGGCTGGCGTTCTCCAACGGCATCCTGGTGCTCGCGGGCGTCGCGATCCTGCTGGTCGTGGGGTTCCAGGCCGAGGTCACGCGGCTGATCGCGCTCTACACCGTCGGCGTGTTCACCTCGTTCACGCTGAGCCAGTTCGGGATGCTGCGGCACTGGAACCGGCACCTGGCCGGCGAGACCGACCCCGCCGAGCGCACCCGGATGCGCCGCGCGCGCGTCGTCAACGGGTTCGGGGCGGGCATGACCGGCGTCGTGCTGGTCATCGTGCTGATCACGAAGTTCACCCGCGGCGCGTGGATCGCGATCGCCGCCATGGCCGTGTTCTACCTGCTGATGACGGCGATCCAGAAGCACTACGACCGGGTCTCGGCCGAGCTGATCGCGGGCGACGGCGACGGGGTGCTGCCCTCGCGCAACCATGCGATCGTGCTGGTCTCGACGCTGCACAAGCCGACGCTGCGGGCGGTCGCCTACGCCAGGGCGACGCGCCCCGACGTGCTCGAGGCGGTCACCGTCAACGTCGACGAGGCCGACACCAAGCGCCTGATGCGCGACTGGGACAAGCGCAAGATCCCGGTCGCGCTCAAGGTGATCGAGTCGCCGTACCGGGAGATCACCAAGCCCGTCCTCGACTACGTCAAGCGGATCCGCAGCGACAACCCCCGCGACGTCGTCACCGTGTTCATCCCCGAGTACGTCGTGGGGCACTGGTGGGAGCAGATCCTGCACAACCAGAGCGCGCTGCGGCTCAAGGGCCGGCTGCTGTTCCAGCCCGGGGTGATGGTCACCAGCGTGCCCTGGCAGCTCGCGTCCTCGGAGCGGGTCACGACGCGGCGGCCCGAGACCCCGCCCGGCTCCGCCCGGCGCGGCTACGAGACCCCGCCGGCCCCCGTCCCCCCCACGAAGGTGCGCCGATGACGCTCGACTGGACCGACCGGATCCTCGACCTCGAGGTCGGCGCGGTCGCGCACGGCGGGCACTGCGTCGCGCGGTCGGAGGGGCGGGTCGTGTTCGTGCGGCACGCGCTGCCGGGCGAGCGGGTGCGGGCCGTGGTGAGCGAGGACGGCGGCGGCGGGTTCTGCCGGGCCGACGCCGTCGCGGTGCTCGACGCGTCGCCGGACCGGGTGCCCGCGCCGTGCGACTGGGCCCGCGCGGGGGGCTGTGGCGGCTGCGACCTGCAGCACGCCGACCCCGCCGCCCAGCGCGCGCTCAAGGCCGACGTGCTGGCCGAGCAGCTGCAGCGCCTCGCCGGCGTCGTGCGCCCGACCGTGGTCGAGGAGCTGCCCGGCGGGCCGCTGGGCTGGCGGCACCGCGTGCGGCTCGCCGTCGACCCGGCGGGGCGGGCCGGGCTGCGCGCGCACCGCAGCCACGACGTCCTGCCCATCGCCGACTGCCCGCTCGCCCCGGCCGGCACGCTGCCCCCGGTGCTCGACCACGGCTTCGAGCCCGGCGGCGAGGTCGAGGTGGCCTCCGACGCCGACGGGCTGGTCCACGTCGACGCCCCCGGCGCGCACGGGGGCGGGTTCCCCGAGAACGGCCCGGCGGTCCAGCGGGCCGTCGGCCGGGAGTGGAAGCTCTCGCCCGGCGTGTTCTGGCAGGTGCACCCGGCGCTGCCGGACACCCTCGCGGCGGTAATCGGCGAGTGGGCCGCCGCGCCCGAGGGCAGCGTGGCCTGGGACCTCTACGGCGGCGTCGGGCTGTTCGCGGCCGTGCTGGCCGGGCAGGTCGGGCCCGCGGGCGGCGTCACCGTCGTCGAGTCCTCGCGCGCCGCCGTGGCCGACGGGCGGGCCGCGCTGGCCGATCTCCCGCAGATCGGGTGGCGGGTGGGGCGGGTCGAGAAGCTCGCGAGGGTCCTGGACGGGCAGCCGGACGTCGTCGTCGCCGATCCGCCGCGCAAGGGACTGGGCCGCGAGCTCGTCGGGACGCTCTGCGAGCGGGCGCCGCAGCGGATCGTCCACGTGGCGTGCGACCCGGCCGCGCTGGCCCGTGACGTCGCCCTCTTCGCCGCCGGCGGATACCGGTTGGCGGAGCTGCGCGCCTTCGACGCCTTCCCGATGACGCACCATTTCGAGTGCGTCGCGCTGCTGGTCCGGGAGTAAGGGGAAAAGCGCCCCGGAACCGTTCCGGGCGCTTCTCCGCACGGGTCAGCCGCCGAGGGTGAAGGCACCGCCGGACGCCGTGTCGGTGGCCACGACGCGGAAGTTCGTGGCGGTGCTGCTCTGGGCGCGTGCGGCGTCGAACGCGGCGCCGAGGACCGGCACCCCGGTCCGGATGGTGCGCATCTCGGGGTCGGACCCGTTCACCGTATGTGCGCTGATCGCGGTATTTCCTCACCCCGCGATCACCCGGTTCTTACCGATTCCGTGGGCGCCGGGCAGAGGGCATGATCGCGGCATGGACGACCTCGCCCGCTTCCTCGACGGCTGGGCGCCCGCCCCGCTCGTGACGACCGCCCGCATCGACCCGTGGCCGGGCGCGGCCTTCGCGGCCGTGCTCGACCAGCCGCCGCCCGGGGACGAGCTCCCCCCGATGTGGCACGGGTTCCACCTGCTCGACCACCCGGCGCAGGCGGAGCTGGGCGACGACGGGCACCCGGCGCACGGCCGGTTCCTCCCGCCGCTGCCGGACCGGCGCCGGATGTTCGCCGGCGGGCGGCTGGAGGTCCGCACCCCGCTGCGGGTCGGCGATCTCGTCACCCGGCGCTCGACGCTGGTGTCGGCGGTGCCCAAGTCGGGGCGCAGCGGGGCGATGGTGCTGGTGACGCAGCGACACGAGTTCACCGTCGACGGGGCGCTCGTGCAGGTCGAGGAGCAGGACTTCGCCTACCGCAGCCAGCCCGCGGGCACCGCCCGCGCGCTCGCCCCGGCCGCCGCGGGGGAGCCGCCCGCCGGCCCGTGGCGGCTCGACCTGACCCCGGACGCGCCCCTGCTGTTCCGGTTCAGCGCGCTGACCCACAACACCCACCGCATCCACTACGACCACCCGTACGTCACCGGCGTCGAGGGCTACCCCGGCCTGGTCGTGCACGGCCCGCTGCTCGCCCTGCTGCTGCTGGAGCTGCCCCGCCGGTTCGCGCCGGACCGCCGTGTCACCGCCTTCTCCTACCGGCTGCGGCAGCCGGTGTTCGCCGGCGCGGCGGTGGTGGCGTCGGGTGCGCCGGAGGAGCTGGGGGCCGGGGAGGCGGGCCGGTCACCGGCGGTGACCGGCGCGGTGACGCTCACCGATGCGGGGGCCCGCCCGCCGGTGGTGCGCCGAGCGTCACCGGGCACCATGGACGGGTGACGAGTACTGCCACCGCCCTCCGGAACACCGTCCCGCACGGCCCGCACACCGTCGAGCAGCGCATCGCCGACGAGCTCGGCGTCCGGCGGAACCAGGTGGCCGCGGCCGTCGAGCTCCTCGACGGCGGCGCCACGGTCCCGTTCATCGCCCGGTACCGCAAGGAGGCCACCGGCACCCTCGACGACGCGCAGCTGCGCACGCTCGAGGAGCGCCTGGGCTACCTGCGTGAGCTGGAGGACCGGCGCACCGCCGTGCTGGACGAGATCCGCAGGCAGGGCAAGCTCGAGCCCGAGCTGGAGGGCCGGATCCGCGCTGCGGAGTCGAAGGCGCGCCTGGAGGACATCTACCTCCCGTTCAAGCCCAAGCGCCGCACCAAGGCGATGGCCGCCCGCGAGGCCGGCCTGGAGCCGCTGGCCGACGCCCTGCTCGGCGACCCGTCGCTCGACCCGCAGGAGACCGCCGCGGGCTACGTGAACGACACGGTCGCCGACGCCGCCGCGGCCCTGGAGGGCGCCCGCGCGATCCTCGTCGAGCGCTTCGGCGAGGACGCCGACCTCATCGGCGGGCTGCGCGAGCGGATGTGGACGCGCGGCGTGCTCGTCACGAAGGTCCAGCCGGGCAAGGAGGCGGAGGGCGCCAAGTTCTCCGACTACTTCGACTTCTCCGAGCCGTTCACCAAGCTCCCCTCCCACCGGATCCTCGCCGCGCTGCGCGGGGAGAAGGAGGAGATCCTCGACCTCTCGCTCGAACCGTCGGCCGAGCCGGCCGAGCCCGGCGTGCGCACCGACTACGAGGCCACGATCGCGGCCGCGTTCGGCATCACCGACGAGGGCCGACCGGCCGACAGGTGGCTGAACGACGTCGTGCGCTGGGCCTGGCGCACCCGGATCCTGCTGCACCTGGGCATCGACATCCGCGTGCGGCTGCGCACCGTCGCGGAGGAGGGGGCCATCGGCGTCTTCGCGACGAACCTGCGCGACCTGCTGCTCGCCGCGCCCGCCGGCAGCCGCGCGACGATGGGCCTGGACCCGGGGCTGCGCACCGGGGTGAAGGTCGCCGTCGTCGACGCCACGGGCAAGGTCGTCGCGACCGACACGATCTACCCGCACGAGCCCCGCAAGGACTGGAAGGGCTCGCTGGCCACGCTGACCAGGCTCGCCGCCGCGCACGACGTCGAGCTGGTGGCGATCGGCAACGGCACCGCCTCGCGGGAGACCGACCAGCTCGCGCGCGAGCTCGCCGCCACCAACCCCGCCCTGAAGCTGACGCCGGTCATGGTGAGCGAGGCCGGGGCGTCGGTGTACTCGGCGTCGGCGTTCGCCTCGGCCGAGCTGCCCGACCTCGACGTGTCGATCCGCGGCGCCGTGTCGATCGCCCGCCGCCTGCAGGACCCGCTCGCCGAGCTGGTGAAGATCGACCCGAAGTCCATCGGCGTGGGTCAGTACCAGCACGACCTCGCGGAGTCGGCGCTGTCGCGCTCGCTCGACGCGGTCGTCGAGGACTGCGTGAACGCGGTCGGCGTCGACGTCAACACCGCGTCGGTGCCGCTGCTGCGCCGCGTCTCGGGGATCACCGAGGGCCTCGCCGCGCAGATCGTCGCGCACCGCGACGCCAACGGCCCCTTCCGCACCCGCACCGCGCTGGTGGACGTCCCGCGCCTGGGCCCGAAGGCCTTCGAGCAGTGCGCGGGCTTCCTGCGCATCCGCGGCGGCGACGACCCGATCGACGCCTCGGGCGTGCACCCGGAGGCCTACCCGGTGGTGCGCCGGATCGTGGAGACGGCGAAGGTCGACGTCGCCTCCCTCCTGGGCAACGCGCCGAAGATCAGGACGCTGCGCGCGAAGGACTTCGTCGACGAGACGTTCGGGCTGCCGACCGTCTCCGACATCCTCGGCGAGCTGGAGAAGCCCGGCCGCGACCCGCGCCCGGCGTTCCGCACGGCCACCTTCGCCGACGGCGTCCACAAGATCTCCGACCTGCGTCCGGGGATGCTGCTGGAGGGCCAGGTCACCAACGTCGCGGCGTTCGGGGCGTTCGTCGACGTGGGCGTGCACCAGGACGGCCTGGTGCACGTGTCGGCGATGTCGAAGGACTTCGTGTCCGACCCGCGCGAGGTCGTCAAGAACGGCGACGTGGTGCGCGTCAAGGTGATGGAGGTCGACGAGGCGCGCAAGCGCATCTCGCTGACCCTGCGCCTCGACGACGAGGTGGGGGCCGACGGGAAGCCGGTGTCGCAGCGCGAGCGGCGCTCCGGCGGCGACCGCCCCGAGGGGGAGCGCCGCGGCGGCGGGCCCCGGGGCGGCCCCCGCGGGTCGGGCGGCGGCAAGGACGGCGGGGCGAGGCGCGGCGACGGCAAGGGCGCCGACGCCGGGCGCAGCGGGGGTCAGCGCGGCGCGGGTCAGGGCGGCGGCCGCGGGGGGTCCCGCGGCGGCTCGAGCAGCAGCCCCGGTGGCGGTCTCGGCAACAGCGCCATGGCCGACGCCCTGCGCCGCGCCGGACTGGCCGACGGCGGCAAGGAGTAGCGGAGGCTCAGCCCGCCAGCACCGCCACCACGTGCTCGACGTCGGAGAGGTCGTCGAGCACGTGGTGGGCGCCCGCGGCCGTCAGCTCCGCGACCGAGGCCGGGCCGGTGGCGACGCCGACGGCCACGACACCGGCGGCGAGCGCGGCGCCCACGTCGTGCACGGTGTCGCCGACGACGAGCACGTCGGCGTCGGCGAACGGGCCGTGGGCCGCCTCGGCGCGCTCCCGGCTGCGGCGCACCAGCTCGGCGCGTACGGGGTGGTCGTCGCCGTAGCCGCCGACGGCGGTGTCGAGGTGCGCGTCGAGGCCGAACGCCGCGACCTTCCCGACGCCGACGGGCGCGATGTTGCCGGTCACCAGCGTCTGCACGACGTCGGTCCGGCCGGCGAGCGCGGCCAGCACCGCGGCGGCGCCGGGCAGCAGTCGGCCCTCGACGGCCATCCGCCCGGCCCGCCCGGCGAACTCCTCGGCGTAGCGGGCGAAGAACGGCTCCAGGTGCGGGCCGGCGTCGTCGATGCCGTGCTGGGCGAACAGCTCGGGGGTGATCGACAGGTCGGTCCGGCCCGCGGCGACCAGCGCACCGCGCCACGGGATCCCGGTGACGGCGGTGAACGCCGCCGCGTACGCCTCGACGCCCACCCCGCCCCCGACGAGCAGCGTGCGGTCGACGTCCCACTGGATCAGCCTCATGCGCTGATCCTGCGCGATCAGGCGGCGACGACCTGCGCCGCCCCGAGCAGCCGGTCCGACAGACGGGCGAGCACGGCGTCGTCGACGCCGTGTGCGGCCAGCCAGCCCGCGGCGCCGCCCTCGTGGGCCTCGACCTCGTCGAGCACCGCCTCCAGCGCCGCGGCCTGCACGCCCATCAGGGCGCGGTTGCGCGGCTCGTGGATCCCCGCGGCGCGCAGCGTGGCCCACAGCTGCGGGAGGTTGGCCTCGGTGCGCAGGTAGTCGGCCAGGACGTCGGCCCGGCGCACCCCGACGGCGCTGAGCAGCACCGCGACGACGACGCCGGTGCGGTCCTTGCCCGCGGTGCAGTGCACCAGCACCGGGCCGGAGGAGGAGGCGACGACCCCGGCGATGTGCGCGATGGAGCCGGCGGCGTCGCGGGCGAGGATCCGGTAGGCCTCGGCCAGGTCGTCGCCGGTGGACCGCTCCGCGGCGAGCGCGGGCGCGAGGTCGGCGCCCATCGGGACGGAGTGGACGGTGGTGCCGGGGCGGTCGAGGCGGTGCGGGGCGGGGTCCTCGCCCGGGACGCGCAGGTCGATGACGTCCGAGGGCGGCCAGACCGCCACCGAGGCGGACGCGGCGGTGCCGGACAGCGGCAGCTCGCTGCGGTAGAGCACGCCCCGGCGCACGATCCGGCCGTCGTCGGTGCGCAGACCGCGCACGTCGCGGAGGTTGGCGGGTGCGGGGGAGATCGTCACGTCGACCAGGGTCCCCGCGCGAGGTGAACGGCGAGCGACATCGTGACCGACGTCCCGTGTGACGTCAGCGGTTGCGCGGGTGGTCCCGGGCCGCGCGCTCGCTGCCCCGCTTGTAGTCGCCGGTGACCCGGGCCATGAGCTGCTGCGGGTCACCCGACTCGACGTCGACGAGGAACTGCGCGGCGGCGGCCCCGCGCAGCGTCGTGGCGGGCCGGCCGCGGTGGGTGATGCGGACCTCGTCACCGCGCTGCACGTAGTCGAAGCCGCCGGGGGAGTGCGCCACGCCGGTCATGCTCGCACCCCGATGTGGTGGTGGGCGGCGCCACCTGGGAGTATTACCGGTCGATGGTGCGTTGAAGGCCATCAGAGACCGCAACGGCCAGGCAGATTTCGTGCAGAGGGCCCGCGGGCTCGCCCGCGGGTACGCCGACGTGTGCCCGCCGACTGCGACGGAAGACTTCATTTGTCCCAGCACGACACGTCCCGGCACGACTCCGACCAGATCACCTTCGCCGAGCTGCCCCTGCGCGCCGAGCTCCTCTCGGTCGTCGAGGAGCTGGGCTACACCAGCCCGAGCCCGATCCAGGCCGAGGCCATCACCCCGCTGGTGGAGGGCCGCGACCTGCTCGGCCAGGCCGCCACCGGCACCGGCAAGACGGCGGCGTTCGCGCTGCCGATGCTGGAGCGCCTCACCGACCTGCGCCCCGCGCGCGACCGCGGTGCGGCCCCGTTCGGCCTGATCCTGGCCCCCACCCGTGAGCTCGCGCTGCAGGTCTCCGAGGCGGTCACCCGCTACGGCTCGCACCTGCGCACCCGCGTCCTCACCGTCTACGGCGGCGCGCCGGTCGGCCCGCAGCTCAAGGCGCTGCACCAGGGCGTCGACGTGGTCGTGGCCACGCCGGGCCGCGCGATCGACCTGATGAACCGCGGCGCGCTCAAGCTCCAGGACCTCGAGATGGTCGTCCTCGACGAGGCCGACGAGATGCTCGACATGGGCTTCGTCGAGGAGATCGAGACGCTGCTCGACGCCACCCCGGACACCCGGCAGGTCGTGCTGTTCAGCGCCACCATGCCGCGCCGCATCGAGACCCTCGCGCAGAAGTACCTGCGTGAGCCGGTCACCGTGCGGATCGCCCGCGAGGAGGCCGTCGAGGGCGAGGCGCCGCAGGTCCGCCAGACCGCCTACCTCGTGCCGCGCACCCACACCACCGCTGCGCTCGGGCGCGTGCTGGAGGCCGAGCGCCCGAAGGCGGCCATCGTCTTCTGCCGCACCCGGCTCGACGTCGACGCCGTCACCGAGACGCTGACCGGTCGCGGCCTGCGCGCCGAGGCGCTGCACGGCGGCATGGACCAGGAGCACCGCACCCGCGTGGTCGAGCGGCTGCGCAGCGGGCGCACCGAGCTGCTCGTCGCCACCGACGTCGCGGCCCGCGGCCTCGACATCGACCTGCTCACCCACGTCGTCAACCACGACGTGCCGCAGAGCTCCGAGGCCTACGTCCACCGCATCGGCCGCGTCGGCCGGGCCGGGCGCGAGGGCGTCGCGATCACCCTCGCGCCGCCGTCGAAGGTGTACGCGCTGCGCAACGTGGAGCGGCTCACCGGGCAGACCATCGAGATGGCGCCGGTGCCCACCGCCGCCGACCTGCGGGCCGCCCGCCTGGAGCGCACGCGCGACGCGCTGCGCGCCGAGCTGGAGACCGGTACGCCCGACGCAGGAGACGGCGTCGACGCGATGATCGCCGGCCTGGCCGAGGACTTCGACCCGGCCGACGTCGCCGCGGCCGCGATCCGGCTGATGACCGCCGCCGCCGGCTCGCCCGACGACGGTGAGGACATCCCGGTGGTCAGCGCGCCCCGCTCGGGCTCGCGCGACGCCCGCGGCCCCCGCGACACCCGCGGGCGCGGCGGATCGGCGGCGGGCACCCGCGCGCCGAAGGCCGGCACCACGCGGCTGTTCGTCAACGCGGGCCGCGCCAGCGGCGTGCGCCCGCAGGACATCGTGGGCGCGCTCGCCAACGAGTCCAACCTGACGGGCCGCGACATCGGCGCCATCCAGATCCACGAGCGCCACGCGCTCGTCGAGATCCCGGAGCACGCCGCCGACGACGTCCTGCGCAGCCTGCGAGGCACCACGACGCTCAAGGGCCGCCGGGCCAACGTCCGGCGCGACCGCGGGTTCGCGGGCGCCGGAGCGGGCCAGAGGGACTAGTCGCTTTAGGACGAACGGTCCAGCGCCGCTCTGCTAGTTTCGCCCGATGCGCGGGCGGACGGCGGTGGCGGCGCTGGCCGCGTTCACGGTCATCTCCGGGTGCTCGGCCGTCGTGCCCGGCACCGGGTCGCCCGCCCGTGACGTCCCCGTCGCCGCCCTGCCCTTCGACGACGCCGAGCGCGTCCTCGCCGAGCAGATGGCGATCCTGCGGTCGTGGGACGTCTGCGCGATGCACGACGTCGCCGCGGCCGAGCGCGAGACCGGGGCCGTCGCGTTCGCCGTACGCCCGGTGGGCGGGTACGACGGCTGCGAGATCGCGCTGGAGTCGGCCGCGGACGGCGCCCTGTCCTACGTGACGATCGAGGTCGCCGAGGTGGTGCGGGGCTCGGGCACGCCGCGCGAGATCGGCGGGCGCACGTTCGCGCCGGTCGCCCCGGCCCCGCGCGCGCAGGGCCGTCCCGAGTGCGGCTACGCCCGGGAGGTCGCGCTGGGCTGGGGCGTCGTGGTGCGGGGCGAGGTGGCCGAGGACCCGGCCGCCTCCTGCGCGCTCGCCGGTGACTACCTCGCCGACGTCCTGCCGCGCATCGACGCCCCGCCCCGGCGCGCGGCGGCGGCCACCGCCCCGGCGTTCGCGCTGGGGGAGCAGGACCCGTGCGCGGTCCTCGCCGGGCTGGCCGTCGACGTCGCGGACGTCACCGTCGACGGGCCGCGGACCTGCTCGGCCCCGGGTGTGGCGGTGGCGTTCGGGCTGGCCCAGGTCGAGACCGACGTCCCGGGCACGGCGACGCTGCTGCCGGGCGGCCGCGTCGAGGTCGTCGACGACGCCCCGGACGGCTGCACGGTGACGCGCCAGGCGAGCGACACCACGCTGCTCGCCCCGTCGCTGCCCTACCTGTTCCGCGAGGTCCTCGCGGTCACCGCGGCGGACTGCGCGACCGCCCGCTCCCACCTCGACGCGGTCGCCCTGCCGGGTCCCGCGGCCGCGGCGCCGGGGGCGCTGGAGCTGGGCTCGCTGGAGGACTTCCCGACCGCCGACGACGTGGGCGCGCCGTTCGACCCGTGCGCGACCATCGGCTGGTCGGCGTTCCCCGCACCGGTGCGGCCGCCGGGGATCGACCCGCGCCCGTTCCCCTCGCCCGTCGACCCGGGCACGCTCTACCGCGTGGGCTGCGACTACTCCTCCGACGCACTCGCGTCGGTCCTGAGCTGGGGCCCGGCCACCGGCGCGTACACGACGGACCCGGCCGCGCGCCCGGGCGTCGCCACCCGGTTCGGCGGCCGTCCCGGGCTGGAGCACCGGGCCGCGCCGACGCCGGGCGAGGCGCCCCTGTGCCTGTCGACCATGCAGATCGGCAACGGCATCGCCGGGGTCGTCACACTGGCCCGCGACACCACGGCCGACCTGTGCGCGGTCAACCGCGCCGTGCTGGAGACGCTGGCACCGCTGGTGCCGTGAGCAGGAGGGTGGGTACCTCGATGGCCGACGACGTCCGTCCGGATCCGGTGCGGACGGCGGTGCGGCGCGCGATGTGGCGCCTGCTGCCGTTCCTCGGGTTCTGCTACCTGCTCAACTACATCGACCGCGTCAACGTCGGGTTCGCCGCGCTGCGGATGAACCCCGACCTCGGGCTCTCGGCCGCGGCGTACGGGCTCGGCGCCGGGCTGTTCTTCGTCGGCTACTTCTTCTTCGAGATCCCGAGCAACGTGATCCTGCACCGCGTCGGGGCCCGGCTGTGGATCGCGCGGATCATGGTGACCTGGGGGATCGTCGCCTCGGCCACGGCGTTCGTGACGAACGAGATCGGCTTCTACGTCGTGCGGTTCCTGCTCGGCGTGGCGGAGGCCGGGTTCTTCCCCGGCATCATCCTGTACCTGACGTACTGGTTCCCGCGGGCGCAGCGGGCGCGGGTGGTCGCCCTGTTCTTCCTGGCCGTGCCGCTGTCCTCCGTGCTGGGGGCGCCGATCTCGACGCTGCTCATCGAGAACGGCGACGGCCTGCTCGGGTTCGAGCAGGGCTGGCGGTTCATGTTCTTCGCCGAGGGCGTCCCGGCGGTGCTCGTCGGGTTCCTGGTGCTCGTGCTGCTGCCCGACCGCCCGACCCGTGCCCGCTGGCTCGCCGCCGACGAGGCCCGGGCCCTGGAGGCGCGGATCGCGGCCGAGGACACCGAGCAGGTGCCGGAGACCACCGGGATGCGCGGCGCGCTGCGCGACGGCCGGGTGATCGCGCTGTCGGTCGTCTACTTCGGGGTGGTGTTCGGGCTCTACGTGCTCGCGTTCTTCCTGCCGCAGGTGGTGTCGGACCTGCAGGAGCAGTTCGCCGTGGAGTTCTCCCTGGTGCAGATCGGGCTGATCACGGCGGTGCCCTACGCGGTGGCGTCGGTGGCGATGCTGCTCAACGCCCGGCACTCCGACGCCACCGGGGAGCGGTCGTGGCACGTCGCGGTGCCGGCCTTCGTCGGGGCGGCGGGGGTGGCGGTCGCGCTGTTCCTGGACTCGCCGTACCTGGTGATCGCGGCGATGTGCGTCTGCGCGGCGGGCGTGTTCGCCGCGATCCCGGTGATCTGGCAGATCCCGCCGACGTTCCTGACGGGCGTCGGGGCGGCCGCCGGCATCGCGCTGATCAACTCGTTCGGCAACCTGTCCGGCTTCGTCGGCCCGTACCTGACGGGGTGGCTGCAGGGCGTCACCGGCGACTTCCGGGCCGGGATGTTCGTCGTCGCCGCGTTCATGGTGCTGTCCGGTGTGGTGGTGCTGGTGGTCGGCAGGAAAGCTGGGCACCCCACCACCCGAGGAGTTCGCGCATGACCGACATCAAGCCCCGTTCCCGCGACGTCACCGACGGCCTGGAGCGCGCCGCCGCGCGCGGCATGCTCCGCGCGGTCGGGATGCGCGACGAGGACTTCGGCAAGCCCCAGATCGGCATCGCGTCGAGCTGGAACGAGATCACCCCGTGCAACCTGTCGCTGCAGCGCCTCGGCCTCGCGGCGAAGGAGGGCGTGCACCGCGCGGGCGGGTTCCCGATGGAGTTCGGCACCATCTCCGTCTCCGACGGGATCTCGATGGGCCACGTCGGGATGCACTGGTCGCTGGTGTCGCGCGAGGTCATCGCCGACTCCGTGGAGACCGTGGTGCAGGCCGAGCGGCTCGACGGCACCGTGCTGCTCGCGGGCTGCGACAAGTCCCTGCCGGGGATGCTCATGGCGGCCGCGCGGCTCGACCTCGCCGCGGTCTTCCTCTACGCCGGGTCGATCATGCCCGGGTACGTGGGGGAGCGGGAGGTGACGATCGCCGACGCGTTCGAGGCCGTCGGCGCGTGCGCGCGCGGGCTGATCACCCGCGAGGAGGTCGACGCGATCGAGCGCGCGATCTGCCCCGGTGAGGGTGCCTGCGGCGGCATGTACACCGCGAACACGATGGCGAGCGCGGCCGAGGCGCTGGGCATGGCGCTGCCCGGCTCCGCGAGCCCGCCCGCGGTCGACCGGCGCCGCGATGGCATCGCCCGCGCGTCCGGCGAGGCCGTCATCGGGATGATCGAGAAGGGCATCACCGCGCGGCAGATCCTCACCAAGCAGGCGTTCGAGAACGCGATCGCCGTCGTGATGGCGTTCGGCGGGTCCACCAACGCGGTGTTGCACCTGCTGGCCATCGCCTGGGAGGCGGGCGTGCCGCTGGAGCTGGCCGACTTCACCCGCATCGGCGACCGCGTGCCGCACCTGGCCGACGTCAAGCCGTTCGGGGCGCACGTGATGTCCACCGTCGACCGCGTCGGCGGTGTGCCGGTCGTCATGAAGGCGCTGCTCGACGCCGGGCTGCTGCACGGCGACGTGCTCACCTGCACCGGGTCGACGCTGGCCGAGAACCTGGCCGTGATCGACCCGCCCGACCTCGACGGCGAGATCCTGCGCGCCCTGTCGAACCCGATCCACCCGACCGGCGGCATCACGATCCTGCACGGCTCGCTCGCGCCCGAGGGGGCCGTCGTCAAGAGCGCGGGGTTCGACTCGTCGCGGTTCGAGGGCACCGCCCGCGTGTTCGACGGCGAGCAGGGCGCGATGGACGCCGTGCCCGACCTGCAGCCCGGCGACGTCGTCGTCATCCGCTACGAGGGCCCGCGCGGCGGCCCGGGGATGCGCGAGATGCTCGCCGTCACCGGGGCGATCAAGGGCGCCGGGCTGGGCAAGGACGTGCTGCTGCTGACCGACGGCCGGTTCTCCGGCGCCACCACCGGCCTGTGCGTGGGGCACGTCGCGCCCGAGGCCGTCGACGGCGGGCCGATCGCGTTCATCCACGACGGCGACCGGATCGTGCTGGACATGGCCTCGCGCACCCTCGACCTGCTCGTCGACGACGCGGAGCTGGCGCGACGCCGGGACGGATGGACGCCACCCACCCCCACGCCGGAACTGCGGCGGGGAGTGCTGGGGAAGTACTCGAAGCTCGTGGGGTCGGCGGCGCAGGGTGCGGTCTGCTCATGACCTGACGGCGAGGTTGCGGCGGGGGCGCTGTGCGGGGTCGATCCATCGGGGTGGGACGAACTCCGGTAGCCCGTCCCGGATCCGGACCGTCCAGTCCGAATGATGGATCTGGCGGTGGTGCGCCTTGCACAGCATCACCAGGTTGTTCAGCTCGGTCGGTCCCTCGCGTCCCCAGTGATCCACATGGTGGACGTCGCACCAGGACGGTGGTCGGTCGCATCCGGGGTGGGCGCAGCCGCGGTCTCTGACGGTGATGGCTTTGCGGAGCCCGTCGGGGATGGTCCGCTTCTCCCGCCCCACGTCCAGCGGTTGGCTGTCGCCGTTCATGACGATCGGGACGACTCCGGCGTCGCAGGCCAGCGTGCGCAGGGTGGCGGGGGTGATGGTGCCGCCGAACTCCAACATCGCCCCGCGCGCTCGGTCCTCGAGGTCTTCCAGTCGGATGATGACGGTGAGGTGGGGGCGTCGGCCGCCGGTCTCGGGGAGGTCGTCGCCGTGGTCGAGGACGTACCCGCACACGTCGGCCAATGCTTCGGCCTGCCGCTGGGCCGCGGTCCGGTCGTCGTCGGCGGTCAACGGCCTGGCCTTCGCATCGATGACCGCGGCGATGGCGTCGTAGAGGGCGGGGTCCTCGAACCGGCCCTTCAACGACCCGCCCGCCCCGCCACGGTGCCGGGTCAGACGAAGCTCGTTCACAGGCGGCGGCGAGTCGTCGGGTTCGGGCCCGTCCTGGTCCAGTCGGTCGATCAGCAGGGTGCCGAAGCTGAGCAGTTGTCCGGGCTTGGCCTGTTGGGCGTAGTCGGCGAGCTGCACCTCCGTGCCGGCCCACTCCTCGGTGGTGAGCCGTTCGGCAGCCCGCGTGCCCAGGACGCGGTGGATGACCTCAACATGCCGCCACCCGATCGTCCCCTTGTCGAGCGCGGCGGCGGTGGCGGGCATCCGCGCGGGGAGCTGCTCTCCGCTCAGGGTGGTGCGGCCGTGGACGTCGGCGGCCGCGGCGGTGAAGGACCGCGCCTGCCGGTGGTCCCACGACAGCAGATCCGACACCGCAGCAGCGGTGCTCGGATAACCGCGGGACAGGAACGTGCCCCGGTCGTCGAGGATGGCGACTGCTGCGCTGGAGATCGCCTCGACCCGCCGGTGCACGCCTTCGCAGAGGGTCAGGAGCGAGATCAGGTCGTTCTCGGAGGCGTGGGTGGTGGCGGCGGCGAGGTCGTCGAGTGCGGCAGCGAGGTGCTGGTGCGCGTCTTGGAGGGTGTCGCCGGCCATGGCCTGATTCGACTAGAACACACGTTCGAATGGAAGCGGATTGTCGCAGCTCAGGGACCGTTCGGCGCATGGCTGGGCGCTTCGGATAGTGGGCTGTCCGGCCTTCTTCGGCGTGGTGCGCAGGCGCCGGTCGGGCGTGGGTCGTCTGGGGTGAACTACCGGATCACGTGGCGGGGTGGGCGGCCGTTCCCGATCGACGTGCCCGACCTGCGCCCCGGAGGCTCGCCGTGTCGGGCGAGACGCCCGGTGGTCCCGAACCGCAACCCCACCGCCCGGATCGACCCCGTGCATGACCGGCTGGCGTCCTGGCCCTCGGTAGACCGGACCACGCCAGGACCGGCAGCCGGCTTGTCGGGTCAACCGGGCGGCACGTCTCCCGTCGATGCCCGCCGGAGCGCAACCCTCTGCGGACGCACGAGGGCATCGTCGCGGGCAGGCCACGACGTATGACGTCAGGGACCTCGGCCGAAGGCCTCCGGCCAACGCCAGGTCGCTGGGTCACACGATCAGCCTCATCGGCAGCGCCGTGGCGACATCGGTGCGGCACGATCGCGGCCAAGTCGCGTGGCGGCGGCGGGCTCGTCGGGCTGCGGCAGCGAACTCCGGGGCGGAGCTGGGTCCGAGCACGACGGCGAGATCGCACGGCGCCGGCCTGCTCGCCAGGCTTCCGTGCACACGGCGTGCCGCGCGGCGGCACGCCTCAGCAAGCGCGTCTGCGGCCAACTCGCCGGGCGCCTGCCGCAAACTCGCCGGGCGGCTCTCGCAAACTCGCGGGGCGGCAGCGGCAAACTCGCGGGTCCGGGCATAACCGATTGTTTACTGAGTGCTCGCTCAGATACCGTCGCGCCCATGACCACCGCCCGCACCGGCCGCGCCCGCCGCCTCGCCCCCGAGGCGCGGCGACGGGCGCTGGTCGAGGCGACCCTGCCGCTCGTGCTGCGGCACGGGGCCGCCGTCAGCACCCGGCAGATCGCCATGGCCGCAGGCGTCGCCGAGGGCACGATCTTCAGCGTCTTCCCGCACAAGGAGGCGCTGATGCGGGCGGTCACCGCGGCCGCGCTCGATCCCGGGGCCACCCTGCGCGAGCTCGGTGACGTCGACCGGTCCCTGCCGCTGCGCGCCCGCCTCGTCGCCGCGGTGGAGATCCTGCAGAGCAGGCTCACCGGCGTCTTCGGGCTCCTCGACGCCCTCGGCATGCACCGCCCTCCCGACGACGAGGAGTGCGAGCACCCCGCGCCCAGCACCATGAACGACGCGTTCCGCGCGGCCGTCGCCGACCTCGTCGGTCCCGACGCCCGCACCCTGCGCGTCCCGCCCGAGGAGCTGGCGCACGTGCTGCGGCTGCTCGTGTTCTCCGGCACCCACCCCCGCATCTGCGACGGGTCGCCGCTCTCCGCCGAGCAGATCGTCACCGTCCTGCTCGACGGCTACTCCCACCACCACCACGCCGGGAACAGCCCATGTTGATCAAGATCCTGCGCGGGTACCTGCGCGCCTACTCCAGACCCCTGCTGGCGGTGGTGGGACTGCAGCTCGTCGGCACCATCGCGGCGCTCTACCTGCCCAGCCTCAACGCCGACATCATCGACTCGGGCATCGCCCGCGGCGACACCGCCTACATCCTGGGCACCGGCGGCTGGATGCTGCTGGTGACGCTCGCGCAGGTGGCCTGCTCGATCGGGGCCGTCTGGTTCGGCGCCCGCACCGCGATGGGCTTCGGCGCCGACCTGCGCGCCGCCGTGTTCCACCGCGTCGGGGAGTTTTCGGCGCGGGAGGTCAGCCGGTTCGGGGCGCCGTCGCTGATCACCCGCAGCACCAACGACGTGCAGCAGGTGCAGATGCTGGTGCTGCTGTCGTGCACGATGCTCGTCTCCGCGCCGATCATGTGCGTCGGCGGCATCTTCTTCGCCCTGCAGGAGGACATCGGGCTGTCCTGGCTGGTGGCCGTCAGCGTGCCGGCGCTGGTCGTCGCGATCGGGCTGATCATCGTCCGGATGGTCCCGCAGTTCCGGCTCATGCAGGTGCGCATCGACGCCGTCAACCGCGTGCTGCGCGAGCAGATCACCGGCATCCGGGTGGTGCGCGCGTTCGTGCGCGAGCCGCTGGAGTCCGAGCGGTTCGGCGTCGCGAACACCGGGGTCACCGAGGTGGCGATCCGCGCGGGCCGGCTGCAGGCACTGATCTTCCCGGTCGTGATGCTGCTGCTCAACGCGTCCAGCGTGGCGGTGCTGTGGTTCGGCGCCGAGCGGATCGACGCCGGGCAGATGCAGATCGGGGCGCTGACCGCGTTCCTGCAGTACCTGCTGCAGATCCTGATGGCCGTCATGATGGCCACGTTCATGGCGATCATGATCCCGCGCGCCGCGGTGTGCGCCGACCGGATCGGCGAGGTGCTCGACACCGAGTCCTCCGTCGCCCCGCCGAGGCGCGCGACGGTCCCGGCCCGCGCCGACGGCCTGCTGCAGTTCGACCGCGCGGGCTTCACCTACCCCGGTGCCGCCGCCCCGGTGCTGCGCGAGGTCTCGCTGACCGCCCGGCCCGGGCAGACCACCGCGATCATCGGCAGCACCGGGGCGGGCAAGACCACCCTGCTGTCGATGGTGCCGCGCCTGTTCGACGCGACGGCGGGCTCGGTCCTCGTCGACGGCGTCGACGTCCGCGAGCTCGATCCCGAGGTGCTGTGGAAGCGGATCGGGCTGGTGCCGCAGAAGCCGTTCCTGTTCTCCGGGACGGTCGCGAGCAACCTGCGCTACGGCGACCCGGACGCCTCCGACGACGCACTGTGGACGGCGCTGGAGATCGCCCAGGGCGCCGACTTCGTGCGCGCGATGGAGGGCGGCCTCGACGCCCCGATCAGCCAGGGCGGCACCAACGTCTCCGGCGGCCAGCGCCAGCGCCTGGCGATCGCCCGCGCACTCGTGCGCAAGCCCGAGATCTACCTGTTCGACGACTCGTTCTCCGCGCTCGACCTCGCCACCGACGCCCGCCTGCGGGCGGCGCTGGGGCCGGTCACCGCGACGGCGACGGTCGTGATCGTCGCCCAGCGCGTGTCGACCATCCAGGGCGCCGACCAGATCGTCGTCCTGGAGGACGGGGCGGTGGTCGGGATCGGGCGCCACGACCAGCTCCTGGAGACCTGCCCGACCTACGTCGAGATCGTCGAGTCCCAGCTCAGTGCGGAGGTGGGCGCGTGAGTGCCCCGGCGAAGCCCCGGCAGGACAAGGAGACCGTCCAGGCCGCGCGCGGCATGGCGGCCGAGCGCCGCGGCGGCGGGCCGCCGTGGGGCGGCATGGGCCAGCCCGCGGAGAAGGCGTCGAACTTCTGGCCGTCGCTGCGCCGCCTCGCCGTCCGGCTGTCGCCGGAGCGCGTCGGCGTGGTCGCGGTGATCGTGCTCGGCGTCGTCAGCACGGCGCTCAACGTCATCGGCCCGTACCTGCTCGGCGCGGCCACCGACGTCATCTTCGCGGGGGTGGTGGGCCGGCAGCTGCCGGCCGGGATCACCGCGGAGCAGGCGGCGCAGGCCGCCCGCGCGTCCGGTGACGACGCCGTCGCCAACCTCATCGCGGCCCAGGACGTGGTGCCCGGCGTCGGGATCGACTTCACGGCGCTGTCCATGGTGCTGCTCGGCGTGATCGCGCTGTACCTCGCCGCGTCGGTGTTCGGCTACGGCCAGGGCTACCTGCTCAACGGCATCGTGCAGCGCACCGTGTTCGCGCTGCGCCGCGACGTCGAGGACAAGATCAACCGGCTGCCGCTGCGCTACTTCGACTCCCAGCAGCGCGGCGAGGTGCTCAGCCGCGTCACCAACGACATCGACAACGTCCAGACCAGCCTGCAGCAGACGATGAGCCAGCTGCTCACCTCGCTGCTGACGATCGTCGGCGTGGTCGTGATGATGTTCGTCGTCTCGCCGCTGCTGACGCTGATCGCGCTGGTCACGATCCCGGTGACGCTGTGGCTGACGAAGGCGATCGCGTCGCGGTCGCAGCCGCAGTTCGTGGCGCAGTGGCGGCACACCGGGCGGCTCAACGGGCTGATCGAGGAGTCGTTCACCGGCCACGAGCTGGTGCGGGTGTTCGGCCGCCGCTCCGAGACCGAGGCCGAGTTCGCCTCCCGCAACTCCGAGCTGTTCGAGGCGAGCTTCCGCGCCCAGTTCATCAGCGGGATCATCATGCCGACGATGATGTTCGTCGGGAACCTCAACTACGTCGCGGTCGCCGTCATCGGCGGGCTGCGGGTGGCGTCGGGGTCGCTGAGCCTGGGCGACGTGCAGGCGTTCATCCAGTACTCGCGGCAGTTCACGCAGCCGCTGACGCAGGCGGCGTCGATGGCGAACGTGCTGCAGTCGGGCGTGGCGTCGGCGGAGCGGGTGTTCGAGCTGCTCGACTCCGAGGAGCAGACGCCCGACCCGCAGTCGCCGCAGGTGCGCACCGAGCGCCGGGGGCGGGTGGCGTTCGAGAACGTCGCGTTCCGCTACCTCGCCGACACCCCGCTGATCGAGGACCTGTCGCTGGTCGCGGAGCCGGGGCAGACCGTCGCGATCGTGGGGCCGACCGGCGCGGGCAAGACCACGCTGGTCAACCTCATCCTGCGGTTCTACGAGCTCGACGGCGGCCGGATCACCCTCGACGGCGTCGACATCGCCGCGATGGCCCGCTCCGACCTGCGCTCGGGCATCGGGATGGTCCTGCAGGACACGTGGCTCTTCGGCGGCACGATCCGCGACAACATCGCCTACGGCAACCCCGACGCCACGCCGGAGCAGCTGATGGCGGCCGCGGAGGCCACCTACGTCGACCGGTTCGTGCGGTCGCTGCCCGACGGCTACGACACCGTCATCGACGAGGAGGGATCCAACGTCAGCGCGGGGGAGAAGCAGCTCATCACGATCGCGCGGGCGTTCCTGGCCGACCCGTCGCTGCTGATCCTCGACGAGGCCACGAGCTCCGTCGACACCCGCACCGAGGTGCTGGTGCAGCGGGCGATGGCGGCGCTGCGCAGCGACCGCACGAGCTTCGTCATCGCCCACCGCCTCTCCACCATCCGCGACGCCGACCTGATCCTCGTCATGGAGGCGGGGAGCATCGTGGAGCAGGGCACCCACGAGGAGCTCCTCGCCGCCCGCGGCGCCTACTGTGCGCTCTACAACGCCCAGTTCGCCGCGGCCGCGGCGATCGAGTGAGGGGGAGACCGTGCTGCTCGACGGCGTCAACCACATCGCCTGGATCTCCAAGGACGTGGCGCGCCTCGGCGCGTTCTACGCGACCGTGTTCGACGCCGAGGTCGGGCCGACGCGCCAGCACGGCGAGGACCCGGGCGAGACGATGACGACCATCCGGATCGGCCCGCGCACCGAGCTCAACATCGTGACGATCGAGGGCAACACCGAGCCCGACCGGCAGACCCCGATGTGGGGCCGCGGCCGGATCGACCACGTCGGGCTCGGTACCGCCACCCCGGAGGCGTTCGAGACGATCCGGGAGCGGCTCGTCGCGGCCGGGGCGAGCGACGGGCACGTCAACGACTTCGGCGGCGCGCTCAGCCTGTTCTTCCGCGACCCCGACGGGCTGGAGGGCGAGGTCCTGCTGCCGAAGCAGGTCAGTTGACGAAGCGGCGCACCCGCTCCGGGTGCAGGACGAACCGCACCCACTCGGCGTCGAGCATGCCGGCGAGCTCGTCGGCCCGGTCGGCGGCGGCCGGGCCCCAGTAGCGGGCGAACAGGCGGGCGACCAGGTCGGCCTCCCCGCCCGGCTCCTCGGTGACGGAGCCGGTAACCGACACCCAGTGCTCGCGCTCGCCCACCGGTGCGGCGACGACGAGCGAGGCCCGGGGGTCGCGGCGCAGGCGGCGCACCTTCGGGGCGTCCGGGTCGGTGAACAGCGTGATCGTGCCCTCGGGGGTGGTCTCGAACCACACCGGCCGGGGCTGCGCCGGCGTCGGCCCGCCCGCCACGGTGAGGAAGCCCTGCAGGGGGCGGCGCAGGAGGACGAGGTCGTCGGGGGTCAGGACGTCGGTGCTCATGCCCCCGTCCAACCGACGCGTCCGGCGCGGTGTTCCACGGCCCGACCGATGACTTTCCGGACGCCCGCCCGTCCTACCTGCATGCGCACCGCATCCGACCGGGTCTTCCGGCACCTGCTCGTCGACACGCTGTTCGTGTCGGTCACCCACTTCACCGTGTGGTTCGCGATCACCTTCTACGTCTACCTGCAGACGCGGTCGGTGTTCGCGACCGGGATCATCGCCGGGCTGTTCCTGGTGATGACGTCGCTGTCGGGGATCTGGTTCGGCAGCCTCGTCGACCACCACCGCAAGCGCACGGTGATGATCGGGTCGAACCTCGCCTCGCTCGCGCTGTACGCGGCCGGGTTCGCGGTCTACCTCGTCGCGGGCGACGCCGCGTTCACCGACCCGACGAGCCCGCTGCTGTGGGTGTTCGTCCTGCTCCTGATGAGCGGGGTGATCGCCGGCAACGTGCGGGGGATCGCGCTGTCCACGACGGTCACGATGCTGGTGCCCGCCGAGCGCCGGGACAAGGCCAACGGGCTGGTCGGCACGGCGTCGGGGGTGTCGTTCCTGGTCACGTCGGTGATCAGCGGGCTGCTCGTCGGGCTGTCCGGGATGTTCCACGCCCTCGTGCTGGCCCTGCTCGTCGTCGGGCTGTCGGTGGCGCACCTGCTCACGGTGCACGTGCCCGGTGACCGGGCCGCCGCGGCGGAGGGCGACTCCGGCCGCGTCGACCTGCGGGGCACGCTCGCGGTCGTCGCGGCCCTGCCGGGGCTGTTCGCGCTGATCGCGTTCAGCACGATCAACAACTTCCTCGGCGGCGTCTACATGGCGCTGCTCGACCCCTACGGCCTGTCGCTGATGTCGGTGCAGGCCTGGGGCCTGCTGTGGGGCCTGCTGTCCACCGGCTTCATCGTCGGCGGCCTGGTGATCGCCCGCCGCGGGCTGGGGAGCAGCCCGCTGCGCTCGCTGCTCGTCGCCAACGTCGTGCTGTGGGTGCTCGCGACGACGTTCACGCTGCACCGGTCGGTCGTCGTGCTCGCCGTCGGGATGTTCCTGTACCTGTGCGTGATCCCGTTCATCGAGGCCTCCGAGCAGACCGTGCTGCAGAAGGTCGTGCCCTTCGAGCGGCAGGGCCGGGTGTTCGGGTTCGCGCAGAGCGTCGAGCAGGCCGCCTCCCCGCTCACGGCGTTCCTGATCAGCCCGGTCGCGCAGTTCGTCGTCATCCCGTTCATGACGACGGGCGCGGGCGTCGACCTCATCGGCGGCTGGTTCGGCACCGGCCCCGACCGCGGGATCGCCCTGGTGTTCGTGCTGACCGGGCTCGCCGGGCTCGTCGTGACGCTGGCCGCGTTCCGCACCCGGCAGTACCGCGCGCTGTCGGAGCGCTACCGGGCGGCGTCCGCGGTCGCCGAGCCGGTCTGACGCTCAGCGCCCGGGCAGGGCGTCGCGCAGCAGCTCGGCGGCGATGTCCCAGTCCAGCGCCGAGACCTCGGCGGCCCGGTCGCCCGCGCAGCCCGCCACCTTCGCGGCCAGGTCGGCCGCGGAGGCGGGACGCTCGGGGTGGCCGTCGGGCAGGTCCAGCGCGACCTCCGTCGGCGGGCCGGTGGCGTGGTCCACGACCAGCCGGGTGCACCCGGCCACGACGTCGTCCCCGCCCGGCTCGGCGTGCACCTCGACGCGGTCGAGCAGGGCCCGCACCTGCGGGCGGGCCACCGCCGCGTCGGTGAACGACGCCGCGTCGGGGAACCCGTCGACCAGCGCGGCCGCGACGGCGTACTCGCAGGAGAACTTCGCCTCCAGACCGGTGCGCGGGCGGCTGTGGATCAGCGGCTGCAGCGAGCTCGCGCGGGCGTGCACGCGGATCCGGCGGACGTCCCGCGGGTGCCCGAGCAGGCGCGCCGCGCTGATCGGGCGCTGCAGGGCGTAGCAGCAGGGGTGCAGCTTGACCGCCAGGCCGCCGGGGATCGCGGGCCCGGTCGGGTCGGGGACGCCGGTGCCGCCGAGCAGCGCGAACCACTGGTCGAGCGCGGCCGGGTCGGCCGAGGCGCCCGCCGCGGCCAGCCGGGCGGCCCGCACCCCGGCGGCGGCGGCGAACCCGACCTGCAACGACTTGCCCGCCGTGCCGAACGCCCGCTGCACCCCACCCGCCGCGGGCACGGCGAGCGCCATCGCCCGCGCGAGGCCGGCCTCGTCGAGCCCGAGGGCGGTGCCCGCCGCGACCGCCGCGGCCGGGGCGCCCGCGGTGCAGGTGGCGTGCCAGCCGCTGCGGTAGTGCGCCCAGCCCAGCGCCGCGCCGAGCCGCGCCATCACCCCGGCGCCCGCGAGGTAGGCCCGCGCCCCGCCCCCGCAGGCCAGCGCGGCCGGGGCGCAGACCACGCTGACGTGCGAGGTCGAGGGCAGGTGCACGTCGTCGAAGTCCAGGACGTGGCCGACGGCCGCCCAGCGCAGCGCCGCGTCCTCGCCCTCGGTCCAGCCGGCGACCGGGTCGTCGAGCGCGGCGACGGTGACCGCGACGGTGTCGACCAGCGCCCGGCGGGCCTGCTCGACGTCGGCCGGGGTGGGATCGAGGTCCGCGGCCCAGCCGGCGAGATCGGCGAGCCCCGTCATCCGATCAGCCCCGGCAGGAACGTCACGATCTCCGGGAACGCGATGAGCAGCGCCAGCAGCACGCCCTCGATCGCGATGTAGGGGGCGACGCCGCGGAAGACGTCGCCGAGGTCGAGCTCCGGCACGACCGACTTCATCGTGTACAGGTTCAGGCCCACCGGGGGCGTGATCACCGCGATCTCCAGGTTCACGACGAGCAGCACGCCGAACCACAGCGGGTCGAACCCGAGCTCGGTGATCGCCGGCACCAGGATCGGGGTGACGACCAGCAGCAGTGACGCCGCGTCGACGAGGCAGCCGAGCACGACGAGGATCAGCATGATCCCGACCATGACCACGTACGGCGACACGTCGAGCCCGACGACGAAGCCGGTGACCTGGTCGGGGATCCGGGCGACCACCAGCATCTGCGTGAACACGAACGCCGACCCGACGATCGCGAGCACGGCGGCCGTGACCTGCGCGGTGGAGACGAAGATGTGCCGCAGGTTCTGCCACCCGAGCTTGTGGTAGATCACCCCGGTGACGGCGAAGGCGGCGAGCGCGCCGACCGCGGCGGCCTCGGTGGGAGTGGCGAAGCCGGTGTAGATCGAGCCGAGCACCAGCGCGATGAGCAGCAGCGCGGGGGAGATCTTGCCGACCGCGGTGAGGCGCTCCGACCAGGTGAACCGCTCCTCGTCGCGCGGGGCGTTCTCCGGCGCCACCTTGGCCCGCACGACGACGTAGACGATCATCATCGCGGCCAGCAGCAGGCCGGGGAGCAGCCCGCCCGCGAACAGGTCGGCCACGCTCTCCCCGGTGACCGAGGAGTACAGGATGAACATCAGGCTGGGCGGGATCAGCATCGCCAGCGCCCCGGACGCCGCGACCGACCCGCTCGCGAACGCCGGCTTGTAGCCGCGGTCGAGCATCTCCGGGACGGCCATCCGCCCGATCACCGCGACCGAGGAGATGCTCACCCCGGACATCGCGCCGAACAGCGTCGAGGAGCCGATCGCGGACGCGCCGAGCCCGCCGGGCACCCGGTTGAACCACCGGTGCGCCGCGCCGAACAGGTCGCGCCCGAGCCCGCTGACCGCGAGCGCCTCGCCGAGCAGGATGTAGAGCGGCGCCGCGACCAGCGCGTACTCCTGCAGCTGCGCCACCAGCGCCAGCGGCACGAGCTCCACCGCGGTGAAGCCGCCCAGCCCCAGCAGTCCGACGACGCCCGCCACCGCGAGCGCCACGAAGATCGGCGCGCGCAGGAAGATGAGGATCAGCAGCAGCACGACCGCCAGCCCGACCGCGAACCCCTCGGGCATCATGCGCGCACCCCGCCGGCGATCCCGTCGGCCTCGGCGCGGGCGCCCGGGTCCCCAGGTACTGCGGCCACGCCGTCGTCGGTCGGGCCCGGCGGGAACAGCACCGCGACGAGCACCAGGAAGACCCCGGTCACGCACAGCACCGCGTCGGGGAGCCACAGCGGGATGTTGAACGTGCCCGCGCCGGTCAGGCCGCCGGCGTACGCCACGACCGTCGACCGCCCGGCGCTGATGGCCAGGACGATCCCGAGGAACGCCGTGGCCAGCGAGACGACCACGTCGGCCGCGCGGCGCAGCGCGGGGGGGAGCGCGCGGTGCAGCAGGTCCATCGAGATGTGGTGGCCGGTGGCGTAGAGGTGGGGGACGGCCAGCGAGGTCGAGACGAGCACCCCGGCGGCGTTGAGCGGGTAGGCCCAGTCGGTCGGGGCGCTGAGCGCGAAGCGCAGCACGACGTCGAGGCTGATCGTCAGCATCATCAGCCCGATGACCGCCATGGCGACGACGGCCATGGCCCCGGTGCAGGCCAGCACGGCCCGGCGGACGGTTCTCATGGGGCTCCTCACGCGTTCTCGATGAGTGCGACGGCGCGGTCGGCGACGGCGGGGTCGCCCAGCAGCTCCTGCCAGCGCCCATACACCGGTTCCACCGCGGCGCGGAACGCCGCGAGCTCGGCCTCGGTCGGCTCGATCAGCTCGACGCCGCCCTCGACGACGGCCGGGAAGTACTCGTCCTCGTGCACCCGCGCCATCACCTCGGTGCCGTCGCGGAAGATCGCGCGACCCGCGTCGTCGAGCGCGGCCCGGGCCCCGGGGCTCTGCTCGGCGTACCAGTCGGCGCGGCAGTAGGCGTCCACCGTGTACGCCCCGAAGTGCGCGGCCGTCCCGAAGCGGATGATCTCCTGCAGGTCCCGGGAGACGACGGTGCCGACGTAGCTCATCATCCCGTCGATGGTCCCGCGCTCGAGCGCCTCGAAGACCTCCGCGGACCCCATCGACACCGGCGCACCACCCAGGGCCTTCACGGTCTCGCCCTCGATCTCACCCGCCACCCGGATGCGCATGCCGCGCAGGTCCTCGGGCCGGCGGATCGGGCGGTCGACCGTCCACAGGTACTCGAAGGTGGTGGGCATCCCGCCGAGCAGGCGGACGCCGACGGGCGCGAGCTGGGAGTTGACCAGGGCGAACAGCGGGCCGTCGGGGTCGATCGCCCGGCGCTGCCGCGCGAAGTCCTCGGCCCCGAACGGCAGCTCCATCGCCCCGAGGATCGGGTAGGACGACGACACGTACGAGCTGGTCTGGAACATCAGGTCGGCGACGCCCAGCAGCAGGCCCGGCAGCAGCTGCTCGGCGCCGAGCAGCGTGCCGGAGTCGAACATGTCGCAGGTCAGCTGCCCGTCGCTGCGCTGCGCGAGGGTGTCCATGAAGGTCTGGACGCCGGGGTAGAGGTCGTCGTAGGAGGCCGGGATGTAGGTCGCGGTGGTGAGCTCGGCGGGGCCGGTCGCGGCGGGGCCCGCGGCGCAGCCGGTGAGCCCCCAGCCGGCCAGGCCGAGCCCGGCGGCGAGCACCGACCGGCGGCTGACCTCGCGCCCGCTCACGCGCGCACCCCGGTCGGGCGCACCGCCGGGAGCACCTCGCCGGTGAGCCGGTGCAGGCTCGCCATCACCTGCTCGTGCGCCAGCCCGGGCCACTGCGGGCGCAGCAGGACGTGGGTCGGGCCGACGGTGTCGACCAGCTCCTGCAGCCGCCGCCGGCAGGTCTCCGGGCCGCCGAGCACGAAGCGGCCGCGGCGCAGCTCGTCGAACTCCTTGTCGAAGGTCTGGGAGTCGGGCAGCACCCGGTCCTGGCCCCACGACCGGTAGGCCGCGTACTTGGCGGCGAGTGCGTCGCGGACCCGGTCGACGGCGTCGGCGTCGCTCTTGCCCACGAACACCTCCTGCAGCACGTTGACCTCGGCGTCGGCCCGCCCGTGCGCGGCGCAGGCGTCCCGGTAGAACGCCACCTGGCGGCGCAGGTGGTCGGCGTCGACGTGCGCGGCCGCGGCGAGCCAGGGCAGCCCGGTGGCGGCGGTGCGGGTCAGCGCGGCGTCGGTGTGCCCGGCCAGCCAGATCGGCGGGTGCGGGCGCTGCACCGGGCGCAGCACCGGCCGGACCCGGTCCAGCCGCCCGGCCTCGCCGTCGAAGCTCACCTCGTCGTCGGTCCACAGCCGGCGCACGAGGTCGAGGTTCTCGGTGAACCGGCGCAGCCGACGACCACGGGGCACCCCGAAGGCGTCGAACTCGACGTCGCGGTAGCCGAGCCCGGCCCCGAGGACGAGCCGCCCGCCGGAGAGGATGTCGAGGGTGGCGAGCTGCTCGGCGAGGTCGACGGGATGGGTGAGCGCCATCAGCGTGATGGCGGTGCCGATCCGCATGTCCCCGGTCTCGGGCAGCAGCCGGCCCAGCACGGCCAGCGGGTGCAGGTACTGGAACTCCTCGGCGAGGTAGTGCTGGGTGGCCCACACCGAGTCGAACCCGGCGTCGCGGGCGTGGTGCACCTGCTGCACCTGCTCGGCGAAGCGGGCGCCCGCGTCGTCACCGGGCGGGAACTGGCTGCACAGCACGAGACCGAACTGTGGGGTCGTCATCAGAACGACCTCGGCATGCCCAGGACGTGCTGGCCCACGTAGGAGAGGATGAGGTTCGTCGAGACGGGCGCGACCTGGTAGAGCCGCGTCTCGCGGAACTTGCGCTCGATGTCGTACTCGACGCTGAACCCGTAGCCGCCGTGGGTCTGCAGCGCCGCGTCGGCCGCCTCCCACGACGCGTCGGCCGCGAGCAGCTTGGCCATGTTGGCCTCGGCGCCGCACGGCCGCCCGGCGTCGAACAGGTCGCAGGCCTTCCAGCGCATCAGGTCGGCCGCCTCCACGTGGACGTGCGCCCGGGCGATCGGGAACTGCACGCCCTGGTTGGCGCCGATGGGGCGGCCGAACACCTGGCGGTCACCCGCGTAGCGCGAGGCCCGCTCG
Organism: Pseudonocardia petroleophila; assembly: GCF_014235185.1. Lineage (NCBI taxonomy): Bacteria > Bacillati > Actinomycetota > Actinomycetes > Pseudonocardiales > Pseudonocardiaceae > Pseudonocardia > Pseudonocardia petroleophila. The sequence goes on from NZ_CP060131.1 coordinate 4,342,610, forward strand.
ACGAACCAGCGCCCGTCGCCGACGCACTCCGCGGCGATGAGGATCCGCTCGGCGTTCATCCCGTCGAGGATGTAGCGGAAGCCCTCGCCCTCCTCGCCGATCAGCGCGTCGGCGGGGATGCGGGCGTCGGTGAAGAACACCTCGTTGGTCTCGTGGTTGACCATGGTGCGCAGCGGCCGCAGCTCCACGCCCTCGGTGACGCGCAGGTCGATCAGGAACAGCGACATGCCGTCGGACTTGCGCTGGACCTGGTCGCGCGGGGTGGTGCGGGCCAGCAGCAGCATGAGGTCGGAGTGCTGGACGCGGGAGATCCACACCTTCTGCCCGTTGACGACGTACCCGTCTCCCGTGCGCACGGCGGTGGTGGTGATGGAGGTGGTGTCGGTGCCCGCGGTGGGCTCGGTGACGCCGAAGGCCTGCAGCCGCAGCTCCCCGGAGGCGATGCCGGGCAGGTAGCGCTGCTTCTGCTCCTCGCTGCCGTGCCGCAGCAGCGAGCCCATCGTGTAGAGCTGCGCGTGCACCGGTCCGGCGTTGCCGCCGTTGGCGTTGATGCCCTCCAGCAGCACCGACGCGTCGCCCAGACCCAGCCCCTGCCCGCCGTACTCCTCGGGCACCAGCGCGCCCAGCGCCCCGGTGCCGGTGAGCGCGGCGACGAACTCCTCGGGGTAGCGGCGGGCCTCGTCGAGCTCGCGCCAGTAGGGGTCGGGGAAGTCGGCGCAGATCCGGTCGATCAGGGCGCGCAGGTCCTTGCGCAGTTCCGTGGTGGTCATCGGCCCTCCTCGAACCGCGGGCCGTGCCCGCGCTTGTAGACCAGCAGCGTGCGCAGGAACTCGATGACGACCTCGCCGGTCTGCTTGGTGCCGGTGGTCGCCACCGTGACGACGCCGAGCGTGGGCCGCGACCGGGACTCCCGCACCGCCTCCACCGTCGACCGCGAGTGGATCGTGTCGCCCTCGAACACGGGGTGCGGCAGCGTGACCCTCTCCCAGCCGAGGTTGGCGAAGACGTTCTGCGAGACGTCGGTGACGCTCTGCCCGGCCACCAGCGACAGCGTCAGCGTGGAGTTGACCAGCGGCCGCCCGAACTCGGTGCGCCGGGCGTACTCGTGGTCGAAGTGCACCGGCGCGGTGTTCTGGGTCAGCAGCGTGAACCAGATGTTGTCCGTCGTGGTGATGGTGCGCCCGAGCGGGTGCTCGAACACGTCGCCCACCACGAAGTCCTCGTAGAAGCGGCCCTGCCAGCCGGTGTGGGTCGTCATGCGTCCTCCTCCAGTGCGGCCAGGACGGCCGCGGTGTGCTCGCCCAGCGCGGGCACGGCGCCGCCGCCCGCGATCCGGTCGCCGGGGGCGCCGGGCGGGCGCAGCGTGCGGACGGTGCCCCCGGGTGTGCGGGTGTCGAGCCAGCGCTCCGGCGGCGCCAGCTCGGGGTGCGCGGCGAGGTCGGCGAGCTCGGTGAGCCGGCCCCAGGCGATGCCGGCCGCCTCCAGCCGGGCGATCAGCACGTCGACGGGACGGCGCGCGCAGGCCGCGGCGAGGGCCGCGTCCAGCTCGGACCGGTGCGCGACCCGCAGCGGGTTGGTGGCGAACCGGACGTCGGTGGCCAGCGCGGCGTCGTCGAGGACCGCGGTGCACAGCCGCACCCACTCGCGCTCGTTCTGCACGGCGATCATGAGCTGCTCGCCGCCCGCGGCCGTGACCGCGCCGTAGGGCGCGATGGTCGGGTGGGCGGTGCCCATCGGCACGGGGGCGACGCCGGAGTGGGCGGTGAAGTACAGCGGGTAGGCCATCCACTCGGCCAGCGCCCCGAACAGCGACACCTCGACGGGCAGCGCCTCGCCGGTGCGGTCGCGGTGGCGCAGCGCGGCGAGGATCCCGCTGAACGCGTAGGACCCCGCGGCGATGTCGGCGATCGAGATGCCGACCTTGGCCGGCGCGCCCGCGGCCCCGGTCAGTGACATCAGCCCGCTCTCGGCCTGCACCAGCGCGTCGTAGGCCTTCTTCGCCCCCGACGGCCCGCCCGGGGCGTAGCCCGACACCGTGGCGACGACGAGCTGCGGGTGGCGCGGGGCGAGGGCCGCCGCGGTCAGGCCGAGCCGCTCCAGCGCCATGGGCGCGAGGTTGGCCACCAGCACGTCGGCGCGGTCGAGCAGCCGGTCGAGCGCGGCGCGGCCGTCCGGGTCCTTGACGTCGAGCTGCACCGACTCCTTGCCGCGGTTGAGCCAGACGAAGGCGCTGGACCCGCCCGCGACGACGCCGTCGTAGCCGCGCGCGAAGTCGCCGCCGTCCGGGCGCTCGATCTTGATCACCCGGGCGCCGAGGTCGGCCAGCTGACGGCTCGCGAACGGGGCCGCGACGGCCTGCTCCAGGGCGACGACGGTGATCCCGGCCAGCGGCAGCCCGGTCACGTCCACACCACCGTGTCTGCCTCCTCGGTTGTGCCGTGACACGGCACATGTGCCGTATCGTGGACCGATCGTCCCGCCACCATCGGTGACCGGGCTCACGACTGTCAAGGGAGGGCCGCCGTGTCCGTTCCCCCCGCGCCCCCGCCCGGCCCGCCGTCCGGTGACGCCGGGATGCGGGCCGTCCGGGCCACCCTCGCGGTGCTGGAGGCGGTGTCCGAGCTGCAGCCGGTCGGGGTCTCCGCGCTGGCCCGGGCCACCGGCATCCCGAAGAGCACCGTGCAGCGCAGCCTGGTGACCCTGCGCGAGGCCGGCTGGCTCACCCCGGCCCGGTCCGACCCGCGGCGCTGGGCGATGACCGGCCGGGCCCTCGCCGTCGGGCTGCGGGGCTCCACCGAGACGACGCTGCGCGAGGCGGCACTGGCCGGGATGCAGGAGCTGCGGGACCGGACGCGGGAGACGATCCACCTCAGCGGGTTCGGCCCCGAGCACGCCCCGGCCGGTGGGACGACCCCGGCGATGGTCGTCATCGACCGCCTCGACAGCACCGAGCCGGTGCGGACCTGGGTCCGGCTGGGCACCCGCGTGCCCCTGCACGCCAGCTGCAGCGGCCGCGCCGTGCTCTCCCGGCTGCCCGACGACGAGGCCGACCGCCTGCTGGCCGGCGAGCTGGAGCGGTTCTCCGCGGAGACCCTGGTGGACCCCGACGCGCTGCGGGCGGAGCTGCGGGAGGTGCGCCACCGGGGCTGGGCCACGGCCCTGGCCAGCTGGCGTCCGGGGGTCGGGGCGGTGGCCGCGGCCCTGCTCGGCCCGCACGGGCGCCCGGTCGGCGCACTGGCCGTGTCGGTGCCGATGCAGCGCTTCGACGACGCCCGCGCCCGCGAGCTCGGCCCGCAGGTGGCGGCGGCCGCGGCCCGGATCGGTGACCTCCTGGACGGGGCAGGCCGCTGACCCCAGCGCCGTCCACGTCGGTGTTGACGGTCGTGGTCGCCGACGATGAGACTGCGGCGGTGGCACTGCACCCCCAGGCACGGGCGCTGATCGACCGCTGGGCCGAGCTGGGGGCCCGGCCGCTGCACGAGCTGGGCGTCATCGGCGCCCGGGCGGCCGTCGACGGGGCGCGGGTGCTGGCCGGGGACCGCGAGCGGGTCGCGTCGGTGCGCGAGGTGCTGGTGCCGGGGCCGGCGGGGGTGCTGCCGGTGCGGGTCTACGACCCCGAGCCGGGGGCGGGCCGTCCGCTGGTCGTGTACCTGCACGGCGGCGGGTTCGTCGCGGGGTCGGTCGACGCGTCCGACCGGCCGTGCCGCACGCTGGCGGTCGCGACGCGCTGCGTCGTCGCGTCGGTGGAGTACCGCCGCAGCCCGGAGACCCCGTTCCCCGGCCCGCTGGAGGACGCCTACGCCGCCACCTGTGCGCTCGCCGGGATGCGCCCCGAGCTGGGCGTCGACCCGGACCGGCTCGTGGTGGCCGGTGACAGCGCGGGCGGTGGCCTCGCGGCCGGGGTCACGCTGCTGGCGCGCGACCGTTCCGGGCCCCGGATCACCGGCCAGGTGCTGGTCTACCCGGCGCTCGCGCCCGCGCCGGGCGGGGTGTCCGACGACCCGTCCGACACCGCCGGGGCGGGCGGCGGCCTCTCCCGCGGGGAGATGGACTTCTTCTGGCGCCACTACCTGCCCGATCCCGCCGACCCCGACCCGTACGCCGCACCGCTGCACGCCGCCGACCTGTCCGGGCTCCCGGCCGCGCTGGTGGTCACCGCCGAGCACGACGTGCTGCGCGCGGAGGGCCTCGCCTACGCCTCCCGGCTGCGCTCGGCCGGGGTGCCGGTCACCGCCGTCGACGCCGAGGGGATGATGCACGGCTTCGTCGGCCAGTTCGGCGCCGTGCCGGCCGGGCGCCGCATCCTCGACGACCTCGCCGAGTTCCTGCGCTGACCGCGCTCCTCCGACGTCAGGGGTGGAACGGAGCGGTCGGGAACCGCTGCCGCACGAGGGAGACGACGTCGACGGCCAGGCCGTACACCCCCCAGCAGACGAGTGCGCCCAGCAGCGTGGAACCGAGGACCGTCACCGCCCGCCCGTGCCACCAGCGGTGCAGCACCGGCACCGTCGAGATGGTCAGGGCCACGCCGTACCCTCCGGCGAACACCACCAGGACGACCGGCTGCACCGCCGCGGCGACGGTGGCCGGCGCGACCAGCCACCAGGGCCCGCGACGTACCCAGCCGCGCGGACCGGCCAGCGTCTCCACCAGGACGGGCACCGCCATCCCGAACAGCGACGGCAGGGCGACGAACAGGACGACGGCCAGCCACACCGGCTGCAGGACCGTGAAGTCGAACGAGCCGTGGCCGTGCACGAACAACGCGCCGCCGAGCGTGCCGGTGAGCAGCCCGAACCCGGCGACCCGACCGCGCAGCGTCGCGGGCAGCACGCGTCTGACCCCGAGGTGGAGCAGCCCGCCGATCGCGCCGTGTCACGGAGCTGATCGCGTCCGGTCGCCGGCTCGTCAGCCCTGCCGTCCGCGCGGTCGGAGGGCGGTCCGGACGTCGCCGTCCACGGGCCGGATCGGGCCGCTCCTGAGCCGGTCCGGCCGTCAACGTATGTGTTGAAACCCTGGTCCGAGCCCAGTACGGTCCCTCCTGTGACGCGTGACGTGGACGTTCTGGTCATCGGGGCGGGGTTCGCCGGGCTGCGGACCCTGCACACGATGCGGGGGATGGGCCGCACCGTCGCCGTGCTCGAGGCGGGCGACGGGATCGGCGGGGTCTGGTACTGGAACCGCTATCCCGGCGCCCGGTGCGACGTCGAGAGCTACGACTACTCCTACGCCTTCTCCGAGGAGCTGCAGCAGGAGTGGCGCTGGAGCGAGCGCTACGCCACGCAGCCGGAGATCCTGCGCTACGTCGAGCACGTCGCCGACCGCTTCGACCTGCGCCGCGACGTGCACCTGGGCCGGCGCATGACCCGCGCCGAGCACGACGGGTCGCGCTGGCGGGTCACCACCGAGACGGGCGAGGAGTGGTCGGGCCGCTGGCTGGTGATGGCCGTCGGCAACCTGTCGACGACGAAGGCCCCGGAGCTCCCGGGTCAGGAGTCCTTCGCCGGCGAGATCCTGCACACCGCGCGGTGGCCGCACGAGGGCCGCGACCTGTCCGGGCAGCGCGTCGGGATCATCGGCACCGGCTCGTCGGGCATGCAGATGACGCCCGTCGTGGCACGCGAGGCCGCGCACCTCACGGTCTTCCAGCGCACCCCGAACTTCTCCGTCCCGGCCGCCAACGCCCCGATCGACGACGCCACCGACGCCGAGGTCAAGGCGACCTACGCCCAGCGCCGCGAGGCCGCCCGCAACTCGCCCAGCGGGCTGGGGTTCGTCCCGAGCAGGCTCTCGGCGCTCGACGCCACCCCCGAGGAGCGCCGGGCCACCTACGAGGCGGCGTGGAAGCGGCTGGGCTTCGGCTTCGTGCTGGCCTACTACGACCTGATCCTCGACCAGGAGGCCAACGACACGGCAGCCGACTTCATCCGCGAGAAGATCGGTGCGCAGGTCGCGAACGCGGAGACCCGCGAGAAGCTCATGCCGCGCGGGTTCCCGTTCGGCACCAAGCGCCCGTCGGTCGACAGCGACTACTACCCGACCTTCAACCGCGACGACGTGACCCTCGTCGACGTCCGGACCGACCCGATCGAGCGCGTGACGCCGACCGGCATCGCGACGAAGAACGGCCACCACGACCTGGACGTGATCGTCCTCGCCACCGGCTTCGACGCCATGACCGGCTCCCTGCTCCGTCCGGAGATCGTCGGCAGGGACGGGCGGACGCTGCGCGAGCACTGGTCGGCCGGCCCGCGCACCTACCTGGGCCTGTTCGTCTCCGGCTTCCCGAACCTCGTGATCATCGCCGGTCCGGGCAGCCCGTCGCTGCTGAGCAACGTGCTGCTCTCGATCGAGCAGCACGTCGACTGGCTGGCCGAGCTGATGGAGCACGTCGGTGACGGCACGGTGGAGGCGACCCCGGAGGCCGAGGATCGCTGGGTGGCCCACGTCAACGAGCGGGCCGCCGCCACCCTCTACCCCAAGGCGCGCAGCTACTACATGGGCGACGAGATCGAGGGAAAGCCGCGGGTGTTCATGCCGTACTCCGGTGGGGTGCGCGGCTACCGGCGGATCCTGGAGCAGGTCGTGGCCGACGGGTACGACGGGCTGAAGCTGTAGTCCGGGTGCGCGGGGACCCGGGGGCCCCGCGCACCGGTCACGTCATCGACCCGGCGTTCCTGGCCTCCTGCTCCGCCTTGTGCTGCGCGGTGAACGCGTTGATCGCCTCCCACTGCTTGGCGGCGAGCGGGTCGCGGACGCTGCGGGTCCACGCCTCGTTGGCCAGCAGCCGCTTGGTCGTCCGCTTGAACACGGGCATCACCTCGTTGGCGAACAGGTGGTAGTGGTGCTGGGTCTCCTCCCACGGCGCCCAGTTGTGCGCGAACATCAGGTAGGCCCCGAACCCGCCCTGGCTCTGCTCCTCGAGCCGCTCGATCTGCTGGATCGCGTCGGCGGGGGTGCCGATGATGCCCATGCCCGACTCGATGACGAAGTCGATGCGCTCCCGGGTGTTCTCGCCCAGCACGCCGAGCTGGGGTGCGGCGGCGGTGTGCTGGAGGTAGTCGAACCAGGCGTCGATGCCGTGGGCGACGTCCCTGATCGCCTGGTCCTTGGTGTCGGCGATGTGCATCGGACCGACGAGCCGCCAGCCGTCGCGGCTGACGTCCTGGCCGAACTCCTTCGCCCGCTCCTCGACGACCGACCAGTGCATGCCGAGGGCGTCGAAGCCCTCCTGGCTCATGGTGGCACCGATGGAGATCATCCCGAGGCCGTGCTTGCCGACCAGGCGCGGCCCGGACGGCGAGACGATCGCGGCGGTGGCGATCTCCGGGTGCGGGTCGGAGTAGGCGTCCAACTGCAGCCGGGCCTCGACGAGCTTGTAGCGGCCGGTGTCGATGGAGATCGGCTCGTCGCTGCGCAGCAGGTGCATGAGGACGTCGACGTCGGTCTCCAGCGCCTTGCGGGCCTCCGCGGGGTCGAGGCCGAGCATGATCGCGTCGGTGGCCAGCGCGCCAGGGCCGACGCCCATCATGGCGCGGCCGCGGGTGAGGTGGTCGAGCAGGATCAGGCGGTCGGCCACCAGGAACGGGTTGTGGTACGGCAGCGACAGGACGCCCGCGCCGAGCTTGATGTGCTTCGTGACCTGGGCGACGTGCGCGATGAACATCAGCGGGTCGCCGATCGGCTCGACGCCGCAGGAGTGGTGCTCGCCGAACCAGGCCTCGTCGAAGCCCATGCGGTCGAGCAGTTGCACGAGCTCGACGTCGCGCTGCAGGGAATAGGTCGGGTTCTGGCCGACGGGGACGTGGTGCGGGGGCAGGAAGATGCCGAAGCGCATGCGGGCCACGAGGACTCCTCGAGTGGACTCGACGCCCGGCGGACAGCGGACGCCGCCTGTGATGGTCGCCACTGGCAGGGTCGGTGTCAACAGTGGGGTTGACGAGTCGGGCCTTGCGGGCGGCGAACGTCAACGTTAGCGTTGATTCGTGCATCCCCTGGTCGCACTGATGCGGCGGTTCGCGGTCGACTGGCTCGGCCGGGCCGACCCGTCGGCCTGCGCCGAGATCATGGATCCGGGCTACGCGATCCTCATCGGCGGTCACACCCTCGACGGCCGCGACGACGCCTACATCCCCGGCACCCTGGCCCAGCTGCGGCGCTTCCCCGGGCTGCTGCTCTCGGTGCAGGACCTGTGGACCGACGGGGAGCGCGTCGCGCTGCGCTTCACCGAGCACGGCCCGTCCGAGGCCGACGGCGGGCAGCCCGCGGCCTGGACCGGCATCGGGCTGTTCGACTGGAACGGCACCCGGCTCACGCGCAACGTCACCGAGGAGGACTACCACTCCCGGCGCCGCCAGCTCGCCGAGCGCGCGAGCGACCCGGTCGAGTCGCCGGCCCCCGCACCGTGGGCGGCGCAGCCGGAACCGGCCGACCCGGCGGCGGAGAGGTCGGTCCGCGAGTGGCTGGCCGCGGGCGACCTCGCCCCCGCCGTCCTCGACGACGGCTGGACCGGACGGCCGACCCCGCCGCTGCTCGACGTCACGCGGGTCGAGGTGGGGGAGCTGTTCTCGGCCGGCCCGCGCGTGGCGTTCCAGGCGGTGCAGCACGGCCGGTACCTCGGCGGGCTGCCCGGGACGCAGGGGCGCGAGGGCCGGGAGGCGAGCATGAGCGTCGTGGGCATGGTGGGTCCGGACGGCCGCGGTCGCGTGGTGCGCGACCGGGTCGGCCTGCGCCGGGCGGTGCGCGCGTGAGCGGGGCCGTGGGGGTCGTCGGGGGCGGCACCATGGGCATCGGGATCGCCTACGTGTTCGCCACCGCCGGGTTCGCCACCACCGTCGTCGAGCCCGACGCCGGGCGGCGGGCCGGGCTGCGCGGCGACCTGGTGGAGCGGGCGCGCCGCGGCGTCGAGCGGGGGAAGCTCACGGCCGACCGGGCCGGGGCGCTGGACGGGCTGCTGCACGTCGTCGACGGGGTGGGGGAGCTGGCGAGCGGGCTCGACGTCGTCGTCGAGACGGTGCCGGAGCAGGCCGCGCTCAAGGCCGAGGTGCTGGCGGCGGTCCAGGAGCGCGTGCCGCGGCTGCTCGCGACCAACACCAGCGCCCTGTCCGTCGACGGGCTGGCGGCCGGCCTCGCCCGCCCCGAGGCGTTCCTCGGCATGCACTTCTTCAACCCCGTGTGGTCGCTGCCGCTCGTGGAGATCGTGCGGGGCGCGGCCACGTCCGACGCGGCGGTCGCCACCGCCCGGGAACTGTCGGGCGCGATCGGCAAGGAGTCGATCGTGGTCCGCGACGTGCCCGGCTTCGCGACGAGCCGGCTCGACAACATCGCCGCGTTCGAGGCCATGCGGATGCTCGAGGAGGGCGTCGCCGGCGCGGAGGACATCGACCGCGCCGCCGTGCTGGCCTACGGCCACCCGATCGGACCGCTGCGGCTGTCCGACGTGGTGGGCCTCGACGTCCGCCTGGACATCGCCCGTCACCTCAGCACCACCTACGGCGAGCGCTACGCCCCGCCCGCGATCCTGGAGACACTGGTGGCGCGGGGCGACCTGGGCCGCAAGACCGGGCGCGGGTTCTTCGACTGGGAGGTCTGATGGCTGTGTCGTCAACCGGTGACGGGATCGTGCGCGACGCGCTGCTCACCGAGACCGAGGAACGCCGAGCGCTGCGCGAGGCCGTCGGCAAGCTCGTCGGGAGCTTCGGGCGCGAGTACTTCCAGGAGGTCACGCGCGCCGGTGAGAAGCCCGACGCGCTGTGGTCGGAGATGGGGAGGGCCGGGTTCCTCGGCGTCGCCATCCCCGAGGAGCACGGCGGCGGCGGGGGCGGGCTGGAGGACCTCGCGCTCGTCATCGAGGAGACGGCGGCGCAGGGCTGCCCGATGTTCATGCTGGTGATCTCGCCGGCCATCGCGGGCTCGCTGCTGGTGGCCCACGGGTCCCCGGCGCAGCAGGCGCAGTGGCTGCCCGGCATCGCCGACGGCACGAAGAAGGTCTGCTTCGCGATCACCGAGCCCGACGCGGGCACGAACACCCACAACATCACCACCACCGCGCACCGCGCCGACGACGGTGGCTGGCGGCTGCGGGGCCAGAAGTACTGGACGTCCGGGATCGACGAGGCCGACGCCGTGCTCGTCGTCGCCCGGGACGCCGACAGCGGCAGGCCGTCGCTGTTCCTGATCCCGACCGACGCCCCCGGCCTGACCTGGCAGAAGATCGACTCCGCGCTGCAGATCCCGGAGAACCAGTACACGACGTTCTACGACGACGTGCCCGTCCCCGCCGACGGCATCGTCGGCGCGGAGGGGGCGGGACTCAAGGCGATGTTCGCCGGGCTCAACCCCGAGCGCGTCACGGCGGCGGCGCAGGCCAACGGCATCGCCCGCTACGCGCTCAAGCGCGGGGCGCGCTACGCCAGCGAGCGCACCGTCTGGTCGACGCCGATCGGCGCGCACCAGGGCATCTCCCACCCGCTGGCCAAGGCCTACATCGAGGTGCAGCTCTCCCGCCTGATGACCCAGCACGCCGCGCAGCTCGCCGACGCGGGCGCCGAGGCGGGGGAGGCGGCCAACATCGCCAAGTACTCCGCGGGCGAGGCGGCCGTCGCCGCGCTCGACCACGCCATCCAGATCCACGGCGGCAACGGCCTGTCCCACGAGTACGGGCTGTCCGACCTGTGGTTCACCGCGCGGATGTTCCGCACCGCGCCGGTGAGCAAGGAGATGGTGCTCAACCACGTCGCCCAGCACAGCCTGGGCCTGCCGAAGAGCTACTGACATGACGCTCGGCGCCCTCCTCTCCTCACTGGCCTCGGACCGGCCGGCGATCACCTGCAACGGCCGGACGATCACCTTCGCCGAGCTCGACGCCCGTGCCTCGCAGGTCGCGCACGCCCTGGTCCGCGACGGCGTGCGGCCCGGTGACCGCGTCGCGGTGCTGACCCGCAACCGCACCGAGTGGTTCGAGCTGCTGTTCGGGGCGGCGCGGGCCGGGGCGGTGCTGGTCGGGCTGAACTGGCGGCTGGCCCCGCCCGAGATCGCGGCGATCGCCGCCGACGCGGCGCCCGCGCTGGTGCTGGCGGGTTCCGCGGAACGCGCCCTGCTGCCGTCCGGGTTCCGGGTGGTCGACCTCGACTCCGACCACGAGGCCTGGATCGCCGGGCTGCCCACCACCCCGCCCGCCGTGCCGGTCGCCGCCGACGACGTCGTGCTGCAGCTCTACAGCTCCGGCACCACCGGCCTGCCCAAGGGCGCCCGGCTCACCCACGCCAACCTGCTGTTCACCCCGCGGATGGGGGCGACGGCGTACGGGATGTCGGCGGCGAGCGTGAACCTGCTGGCCTCGCCGCTGTTCCACATCGGCGGCACCGGCTACGGGCTCACCACGCTGGGGCTCGGCGGCCACACGATCCTGATGTCGGAGGTCGTGCCGTCCGCGATCGCCGCCGCGATCGAGGAGCACGGCGTCACGCACGCGTTCTTCGTGCCCGCGGTGGTGCAGATGCTGCTCGATGCGCCTCCCGGGCCCGACCTGTCGTCGCTGCAGGTCATCGCCTACGGCGGCGCGCCGATGACCGAGGCCCTGCTGAAACGGGCGATCGGGGTGCTCGGGTGCGCGTTCCTCGGCGTCTACGGGATGACGGAGACGGCGGGCAGCGTCACCGCGCTGGCGCCCGCCGACCACGACCGCCCCGAGCTGCTGCGGTCCGTCGGCCGGGCCCTGCCGTGGCACGAGGTGGCGGTGTTCGACCCGGTCACCGGGGACCCGTCGCCCGTGGGGGAGGTGGGGGAGATCCGGGTGCGGTCGGGGCAGAACACCGTCGGCTACTGGAACCGCCCGGCCGAGACCGCCGCCACCCTGACCGCCGACGGCTGGCTGTGCACCGGCGACGCCGCCTACGCCGACGCCGACGGCTACCTGTTCCTGCACGACCGGATCAAGGACATGATCATCTCGGGCGGGGAGAACATCTACCCCGCCGAGGTGGAGAACGCGGTCGCCGGCGCGCCCGGCGTGGCCGACGTCGCCGTGATCGGGGTGCCGAGCGAGCGGTGGGGGGAGACGGTGAAGGCGGTGGTCGTCCCCGCCGACGGCGCCACCCCGACGGCGGAGGACGTCATCGCCTACGCCCGCACCCGGCTGGCCCGCTACAAGTGCCCCACCAGCGTCGACTTCGTCGACGCCCTGCCCCGCAACGCCAGCGGCAAGATCCTCAAGAGGACCCTGCGCGCCCCCTACTGGCCCTGAACACCGGCTCCGCACGCCATACTGCGCGGATGACCAGCGGCATCGGCAGGCGGCGCGCGGCGGCCCGGGACGAGGGCGGCGCCGCCTACCGGGAGCGCCGGACGGAGATCGTCGCGGCGGCGGCGGCGATGTTCAAGCGCAACGGGTACCGCGGCACCAAGCTCGCCGACGTGGCCGAGGCGATGGGGCTGGACCGGGCCTCCCTCTACTACTACGTCGGCAGCAAGGAGGAGCTCTTCCAGGACGTCGTGGGCGGCGCGGTGGAGGCCAACGCCGACGCCGCGGAACGCATCCTCGCCGGTCCGGGGACGGCGCCGGAGAAGCTGCGGGCCCTGATCGTCGGCCTGATGGTCAGCTACGCGGAGGCCTATCCCTTCCTCTACGTCTACATCCAGGAGAACCTCGGGCCCGGCACCCGCGACCGGTCGGCGTGGGCGCGGGAGATGGCGCGGCACAACAAGCGCTACGAGAACGCCGTGGTCGCGATGGTGCAGGCGGGCGTCGACGAGGGGAGCCTCGCCGTCGGCACGCAGCCGTGGGTGGTGGCGTTCGGGGTGATCGGGATGGTCGCCTGGTCCAACCGCTGGTTCGACCCCAACGAGAGCACCGTGTCCGCCGCCGAGATCGGCTCCGCCTACGCCGACACGCTGCTCAACGGCCTGATCACGCGCGGGTAGGGTGCCGCTCGTGCCCGCCACGACGATCCCCGGTGCCACCACGGTCAGCTCCCTGGAGGCCCACCTCGCCGTCCCGGCGGGCGAGGGCCCGTGGCCCGGCGTGGTCGTGGTCCACGAGGCGTTCGGCCTCAACGACGACACCCGCCGCCAGGCCGACCGGCTCGCCGCGGCCGGCTACCTCGCCGTGGCGCCGAACCTGTTCGGGGCGGGCGGGGTGCGCTGCCTGCGCGCCACCTTCTCGGCGATGCTCGCGGGCGAGGGCCCGGCGTTCGGCGACATCGAGGCCACCCGCACCTGGCTGGCCGGGCACGTCGACTGCACGGGCCGCGTCGGGATCATCGGGTTCTGCCTCGGCGGCGGGTTCGCGCTGGGCGCGGCCTCGCGCGGGTTCGACGCCGCCGCCCCCAACTACGGGCGCCTGCCCCGCAACGCCCGGGAGATCCTGGTCGGCGCGTGCCCGATCGTCGCCAGCTACGGCGGGTCCGACCCCACGCTCCGCGGGGCGGCCGGGAAGCTGGAGTCGCTGCTCACCGAGCTCGACGTCGTCCACGACGTGCGGGAGTACCCCGGCGCGGGGCACTCGTTCCTCAGCACGGTCGAGGGTCCGGCCGCGTCGCTGATGAAGGTGGTCGGCCTGGGGCCGCACCAGCCGTCGGCCGACGAGGCCTGGGCCCGGATCCTCGCCTGGTTCGACACGCACCTGCGGCGACCCGCGTCCTGATCCGGCGGACGGGCCGTCGAGCACCTACCCTCCCGGGGACGTCGACCTCGGGGGTAGCCGTGTCCGATCGTTCCGCCGCGCCCGTCGAGGCGCCGCACCGCCTTCCCGTCCGGACGCTCGTCGCGGCGTCGGTCGGCAACGCCATCGAGTGGTACGACTGGACGATCTACGCGACGTTCAGCATCTACTTCGCGACGCAGATCTTCGACCCGGCGGACCCGGCGCTGGCCCTGATCGGGGCGCTGGCGACCTACGCTCTGGCGTTCTTCTTCCGCCCGCTCGGCGGCCTGCTGCTGGGTCGCTTCGCCGACCTGCGCGGCCGGCGCACCGCGATGCTCGTGACGATCCTGCTGATGGCGGGCGGCTCGTTCGTCATCGGCGTCCTGCCGACCTACGACGCCGTGGGCTGGCTCGCGCCGATCCTGCTGCTGCTCGCCCGGATCGCGCAGGGCATGTCGCTGGGCGGGGAGGTGTCGAACGCGTCGGCCTACCTCGCCGAGATCGCCCCGCCGGAGCGCCGCGGCCGGTACTCCTCGTTCTTCTACATCTCCACGGGCACCGCGGTGCTGCTCGCGTCGCTGCTCGGGGCCCTGCTGACGTCGGTGCTCACCGAGGACCAGCTCGCCGCCTACGGCTGGCGGATCCCGTTCATCATCGGGGGCGTGCTCGGCCTGATCGGGCTGTGGCTGCGCCGGGCGATGCCCGAGACCGACCAGTTCGAGGAGAACAAGGAGAAGGCGCAGGCGCTGCGCCACCCGCTGCGAACGACGCTGCGCGAGCACCCCCGGGCCGTCGCGCAGCTCGTCGGCTTCACCCTGCTGTCCACGCTCTGCTACTACACCTTCTTCTCCGCGCTCACCCCGTACGCGGTGCAGGAGGGCGCCGACGCCGGCGACGTGTTCGTGGCCCTGTCGATCGCGACGGCGCTGTTCGTGGCGCTGCAGTACCCGATGGGCGTGCTGGCCGACCGGGTCGGGCGCCGCCCGCAGCTGCTGGTCTGGTCGGCGGCCACGGCGCTGCTGATCGTCCCGCTCTCGACGCTGATCGGGCCGGGGCTGGGCAACCTGCTCGTCGTGTTCTGCGTCGGACTCGCCCTCTACACCGCGATGACCTCGATCGCGCCCGCCGTGATGAGCGAGCTGTTCCCCACGGAGCTGCGCGGCCTGGGCATCGGGGCCTGGTACAACCTGACGGTCGCGGTCTTCGGCGGCACCGCGCCGCTGATCATCACCTCGCTGCGGCAGGCCGGGTACGCGGACCTGTTCTTCGTCTACGTCGCCGTGGGCGCGGTGATCTCGTTCGTCACCGTGCTGCGGATGCGGGAGACGCGCGGGGAGGTTCTGCGGTAGGACGGCGCCCGTCGCCGAGCGTGACGGGTCGGTGCCGCCGGTCGCACGCCGGGCAGTCGCCCCGGGCGGCCGGGCGGGCGTGCTGCCGCGGGGGAGCGGCGAGCGGTCGACGGCCGCCGCGGGCGGCGGGAACCGTCAGCGTCCCTGAGGGTGTGACGCGGCAGTCGGCGCAACTCGTGGTCCGAACGGCCCTATCCGTCCCCGCTCGTCGCACCCGGGACGACGCCCGGCCCGGGGGGTTCTCAGGGTCGCAACCCCGACGGGGTACCCCCTTCTAACGTCCGCCCCATGACAGACGGCCCCTATCCCGCGAGCACCGTGCGGGCCGCGTGGATCGCGGCCCTGGGCACGGTTCTCGTGGCCCCGGTGGTGATCCGCCTGCTCACGGCCCCGCCCGCTCCACTGTGGACCCAGCTCTCGACGACGACGGGCCTGCTCGCGCTCTCGGCGATCGTGTGCGCGGCGGTGCTGCCCTCACGCGTCCGCTCGCTCACCCGGGCGTTCGGGATCGAGGGGATCCTCGAGGTCCACCGCACCCTGGGCGGCCTGGCCGCGGGGCTGGTCCTGCTGCACCTGGCCTGCGTCGTCGCCGCCGACCCGGTCAACGTCACCCTGCTGACGCCCACCCGCGCCACGTCGGCGTCGGTCGCCGCGACCGTCGCCACGGTCGCGCTCGCCCTCGTCGTGGTGCTGGCCGTCACGCGCGACCGCACCCGGCACCTGCCCTACGAGCTGTGGCGCTGGACGCACCTCGGGCTCGCCGGGGTCGCGGTCCTCGGCTCGGCGCTGCACGTCTGGTACCTCCAGCAGCTCGTCACCGACGCCGCGATGAGCGCCGTGCTGGCGCTGCTGTGCGTCGCGCTGCTGGCGGTCCTGCTGCACCGCTGGCTGCTGCGTGCGGTGTTCGACCCGTCGTCGGAGTTCGTGGTGCGCGAGGTCCGGCCCGAGGCGCCGACGATCAGCACGCTCGTGCTCGACCGCCGCCGCGCCCGCCACGGCGCGGGGGACGACGCCGACTGGACCTTCGCCCCCGGCCAGTTCGCCTGGCTGCGCCTGGCCCGCTCCCCGCGCGCCGAGGAGCACCCGTTCACCATCGCGTCCTCGGCGCACGACCCCGACTCCGTCGAGTTCACGATCCGGCACGCCGGCTCGTTCACCGCGGCCGTCGCGGACCTGCGGCCCGGCCAGCAGGTCTGGGTCGACGGCCCGCACGGCGCGTTCACCGTCGACGACTCCCGCTCGGCCACCGGCGTCGTCATGATCGCGGGCGGCGTGGGCGTGACGCCGATGATGAGCATGCTGCGCACCGCGGCCGACCGGGGCGACGCCCGGCGGTTCCACCTCGTGCTGGTCGTGGCCAGCCGCGACGACGTGCTGTTCCGCGACGAGCTGGCGCTGCTCGCCGACCACCTCTACCTCGAGGTCAGCGAGGTGCTGCGCGGTCCCCACCGCAACGCCACCGCCCCGCTGACCACCGCTCTCGCGGGCATCCCCGACCCGCGCTCGCTCGACTGGTTCGTCTGCGGCTCGCCGACCCTGGTGGCGACCGCGTTCCACGCACTCGGGCTCCTCGGTGTTCCCCCGGACCACGTCCGCACCGAGCAGTTCGACATGGCCTGACACCCGCACCACACACCGCAGTCGAAAGGCTCCCCCCACCATGCTCCGCCGTGTTCCCCGCGCCCTGCGCACGGCCGTGATCGTCGCGGTGCTGCTCGCGATCAGCGCCTCGATCGCCCAGTCCTGGGCGTCCGGCACCCCCGGCACCGCCGGCTACACCCAGACCGAGTGGGGCCCGCTCGGTCCCGCCGACCGCGACCTGCTCGTCAAGGTCCGCCTCGCCGGTCTCTGGGAGGCCCCCACCGGCCAGCAGGCCGAGCAGCAGGCCAGCCGCGCCGAGGTGCAGACCGTCGGCACGAACATCCACCACGAGCACGTCGAGCTCGACCAGCTCGTGATGAAGACCGCCGACCAGCTCGGCGTGCTCGTGCCGAGCCGGCCCACGGCCGAGCAGCTGAGCTGGATGAACGAGATGTCCGCGCTCACCGGCACCGACTACGACCGGGTGTTCGTGCAGCGCCTGCGCGCCGCGCACGGCACCGTGCTGCCGGTCATCGCCGCGGTCCGGGTCAGCACCCGCAACGAGCTGGTCCGCCAGTTCGCCGCGCAGGCCGACGAGTACGTGACGCGGCACATCGGCTACCTGGAGAGCACCGGGCTCGTCGACTACTCGGCGCTGCCCGAGGCGCCGTCGCCCGGCCTGCTCGGCTCCGGCCGCGGACCGGCCGACCTGATCGTGCCCGCGCTCGTCGTCCTGGCCGCGGTGCTCGCCGCGATCGCGCTGTTCACCGCGATGCGGCGCAGGCCGGGCCCGGTCGGCGTCCCGGTCCGGGGTCCCGCCCCGGACGCGACGGCCCGCGCCATCGCGGCCATCGCCGCGCCCGCCCCGCCACCGCACTCGCGCTACCCCGAGTCCCACATCACCGGGTCCTACCCCCGGATCCCCGGTCCCCGCGTGTCGCAGACCGGCCCGCACCCCCGGGTGTCCGACACCGGCCCGCACCCGCAGGTGTCCGACACCGGATCGCACTCCCGTGCCGCACCGACCGGTCCGCGCCACTCCGTGAAGCGCTGACGCACGACCCCGTACCGCCGCGCCGACGCTCCCCGCTCCCCGGCGCTCCGCTCCCCGTCCCCAGAGAGGCACCCCGATGCGCGAGACAGCGCTGCCCGATCCGACCCTGCCCGAGAACAGCCGCGCCGCCCGCGGCCGGCGCGCCGCGCTGACGATCCTCGCGGCCGCCGCCGTCGTCCTCGTGCCGACGGCCTGCGACTTCGCCGTCGCGACCCCCGCCACCGACGGCGGCGCCTACGGCCAGGGGGCCGGGCCGGTCACCGGCGGGCACGCCGGGCACACCCCGACGACGATCCAGACGGTCCCGGCGGGCAACACCCAGGACCTCGACCCGACGGACGAGGAGACCGCCGCCGAGGAGACCGCCGCGGAGGAGACGACGGCCGCGGAGGAGACGACGGCCGCGGAGGAGACGACGGCCGCGGAGGAGGAGGGCGCCGCCGAGGAGACCACCACCGGGGAGACCACCCCGACGCAGACCTCCACGGCCGCGACCACCACCGCGCCCCCCGCCGCCGGTGGCGGGCTGGAGATCCTCGGCGACGACTGCTCCACCAGCGACCTCGACCCGCACACCGGCTTCCAGGACGCCCCGCGCTGCGTCGCGATCGCGTTCGGCGAGGTGGCCGCGGCCGCCCAGAGCCCGTCGCTGCTGATCACCGACGCCCCGGAGACCGTCGCGGTGGGGGAGAAGTTCACGCTGCAGGTCAGCACCCGCAACCTGATCCGCGACCGGTTCCTCGGCGCCGCGGCCGGCGGCTACTACCGCGAGAGCTCGTTCCTCAGCGAGGACGGCATCCAGCGCGGCCACTTCCACACCGCCTGCCGCATGCTCGAGTCGACCTCCGTCGCCCCCGACGCCGAGCCCGCCCCCGAGTTCTTCCTCGCCACCCAGGACAACGGCGGCGGGGCCGAGCCCGACGTCGTCACCGTTCCGGTGAACGCGATGCCGGCCCCGGGCGTCGCGCAGTGCGCGGTGTGGGCGGGCGACGGGTCGCACCGCGTCCCGATGATGCAGCGCGCCAACCAGACGCCCGCGTTCGACATCGTGCGGATCACCGTCCAGTAGGCGATCGGCGACCGGCCGCCCTCAGCGACCCAGCAGGCCGATGTGCTCGGCGGAGAGCACCCGCTCGATGCCGAGCACCGACGCCCCGCCGAGCCCGGCGTGCTCTCCGAGCACGCTGGTGGCGAGCACCAGGTTGCGGGTGGCCAGCGGCAGGGCGCGCTGGTAGACGACGCTGCGGACCCCGGCCAGCAGCTCGTCGCTGGCCGAGGTCACCGACCCGCCGAGGGTGACCCGCGCCGGGTTGTAGAAGTGCACCAGCATCGCGACGACCTCCCCGATCAGCGCGGCGGCCTCGCGGACCAGCGCCATCGTCTCCGGATCGGCCCGGGCGACCCGCTCGCGGACGTCGGTCACGTCGGCGTCCCCGAGCCGCCGCGCGATCGCGGTGATCGAGGCGACCGCCTCGATGCACCCGATGTTGCCGCAGACGCACACGGTGTCGGGGGCGCCGCGGACCCGCACGTGCCCGATGTCGCCCGCGGCGCCGTCGGCGCCGTGGTGCAGCACGCCCTCGCGGGTCACCAGGCCGCCGCCGATCCCGGTGCCGACCTTGACGAACAGCAGCGGCGCCTGGTCGGCGGGCAGCGCCCTGGCCTCGCCGAGGGCACGCAGGTTGACGTCGTTCTCCAGCACCACCGGGCAGGAGAACGTCTCCTGCAGCCGCGCGGCGACCGGGTAGGCGTGCCAGCCCGGCATGATCGGCGGGCGGACCGGGATGCCGAGGTGGCCGTCGACCGGGCCGGGCAGGCCGATGACGACCGCGCGCACCGGCAGCCCGGCGCGGGCGCGCAGCTCCTCCAGCTCCGACTCGACGACCCCCAGCACCGCCGCGGGCCCCTCCCGCACGTCGACCTCGGCGTGCACGTGGCCGAGCACCCGCTGGCGCAGGTCGACGACGGCCAGGTGCGCGCCCCGGGCCCCGACGTCGGCGAGCAGCACCGAGCCGCACTGCGGGGACAGGGCGAGCCGGTCGGCCGGGCGCCCGCGACCGCTCGTCGGGCGGATCCCGTCGGGCTGCAGGACGCCGCGCGCGAGCAGCTCGTCGACGGCCGCGCTGACGGTCGTGCGCGCCAGCCCGGCGGCGACGACGAGGTCGGCCTTGCTCACGGCGGTGCCGGACGCGACCAGCCGCGTCACGGTGCTGAGCGTGACGCCCGCGTCGACCCGCCCGGAGAGCAGCGGGGCCTCCAGGCGGAGTGCGGGGAGCGTCCACGTCGGTGAGGACATCACGACCTGATTTCGTCGGAAAAATGACCTAAACACACATTATTCGGCCGTTGTACGTCACTGGTCAACCCTCCTAGGTTTCCCCCGTGTTGCTGCAGATGCGGGGCATCGTCAAGGACTTCCCGGGGGTCCGCGCGCTCGACGGCGTCGACCTCGACGTCGCCGCGGGCGAGGTCCACTGCCTGCTGGGCCAGAACGGCGCGGGCAAGTCGACGCTGATCAAGGTGCTCGCCGGTGCCCACCGGCCCGACGCGGGCGAGGTGCGCTGGGCGGGGGAGCCCGTCTCCTTCGGCTCCCCGCAGGCCGCCGACGCCGCCGGGATCGCCACCATCCACCAGGAGCTCGACCTCGTGCCGGGGCTCAGCGTCGCGGAGAACATCGTGCTCGGCCACGAGCCGGCGCGGCTGGGCTTCACCCGCCCCCGCGACGCCGAGGACGCCGCCCGCGCGCTGCTGCGCCGCCTCGGGCACCCGGAGATCCCGCCGCGCCGCGAGCTGGGCCGGCTGCCCGCCGCGGGCCAGCAGGTCGTCAGCATGGCCCGCGCGCTCGCCCGCGACGCCCGGCTGATTGTCATGGACGAGCCGTCGGCCGTGCTCGACCCGCACGAGGTCGAGAACCTGTTCCGGGTCATCCGCGAGCTGACCGCCGACGGCGTCGCCGTCGTCTACATCTCCCACCGCCTCGCCGAGATCCGCGAGATCGGCGACCGCGTGACCGTCCTCAAGGACGGGCGCACCGTCGCCCGCGACCTCCCGGCCCGCACCACCCCGACCGCCGAGGTCATCCGCCTGATGACCGGCCGCTCCAGCGAGCACGTGTTCCCGCCGCGCACGGGGGAGGCCCCCGGGGACACCGTCCTGGAGGTCGACGGGCTGGCCCGCGGCGGGGAGTTCGCGGGGGTCTCGTTCACCGTCCGCGCGGGCGAGGTGCTGGGGCTGGCCGGGCTGGTCGGGTCGGGGCGCTCGGAGATCCTCGAGACCGTCTACGGCGCCCGCCGCGCCGACGCAGGCACCGTGCGCGTCCACGGCCGGACGCTGCGCCGCGGCTCGGTGCCCGGCGCCGTGCGGGCCGGGGTCGGGCTGTGCCCCGAGGAGCGCAAGAGCCAGGGACTGCTGCTCGGCGAGCCGGTGTACCGCAACGTGACGCTGCCCGCGATGGGCCGCTTCGCCCGCGGCGGGTTCGTGCGCGAGCAGGCCGAGCTGACCGCGGCCACGGAGGTCACCGAGCAGCTCGACGTGCGCCCCGCCGACGCGCGGCGGGTCGTCCGCACGCTGTCGGGCGGCAACCAGCAGAAGGTCGTGCTCGCCCGCTGGCTGCTGCGCGGCTGCACGGTGCTGCTGCTCGACGAGCCCACCCGCGGCGTCGACGTCGGGGCGCGCAGCGAGATCTACGCACTGGTCCGGCAGCTCGCCGCGAGCGGGGTGGCCGTGGTGCTGGTGTCCAGCGAGGTGCCGGAGGTGCTCGGTCTCGCCGACCGGGTGCTGGTCGTCCGGGAGGGCGCGGTCGTCCACGAGGCGCCCGCCGACGAGCTCGACGAGGGCCGGGTCCTGGACCTGGTGATGGAGGGGACGGCACATGCCTGACCAGAAGATGGCCGCGCCACCCGTCGAGCGGGTGGCGGGGGGCCCGTCGGCGGTGGCCCGGGTGCTCGACAGCGGGGCCGGTCGCAACCTCGGCCTGGTGGCGGTGCTCGTGCTGCTGTGCGTGGTCGGGGTGTCCACCGCCGACACGTTCGCCACCACCTCGAACCTGCTGACGATCCTCACCTCGGCGTCGATCATCGGCGTGATCACCGTCGGGGTCACGTTCGTGATCATCGGCGGAGGCATCGACCTGTCCGTCGGCAAGGTGATGGCCCTGGCCTCGGTGTGGGCCACCACCGTCGCGACCCAGTCCTTCGGCCCGTGGGTCATGGTCTTCTGCGCGCTCGCGGTCGGGGCGGGCGCGGGGCTGGTCAACGGGCTGCTCATCGCCTACGGGCGCATCGTCCCGTTCATCGTCACGCTGGCGATGCTCATCACGGCCCAGGGCCTCGCGGAACGGATCTCCGCGCGGCGCAGCCAGATCGTGGTCGATCCGGTCATCGCCGGGATCGCCACCACCCGCGTGCTCGGCATCCCGCTGCTGGTCTACATCTTCGCCGCGGTGGTGGCGGTGGGCTGGGTGCTGCTCAACCGCACGACGTTCGGCCGCCGCACGTTCGCCATCGGCGGCAACCCCGAGGCGGCCCGCCTCGCCGGCCTCGACGTGAAGCGCCACACCATCGCGCTCTACGTCCTGTCCGGGCTCTGCTGCGGTATCGCCGCGATCATGATCGCCTCGCTGACGACGACCGGGTCGAGCACCCACGGCACCCTCTACGAGCTCGACGCCATCGCCGCGGTGATCATCGGCGGCACGCTCCTCACGGGCGGCCGCGGCACCCTGATCGGCTCGATCCTCGGCGTGCTGGTGTTCACGACGATCACCAACCTGTTCGTCCTGAACAACCTGGCGACCGAGGTCCAGAACATCGCCAAGGGCGTGATCATCGTCGTCGCCGTCCTGATCCAGACCCGCGCGCAGCGCTCGTCCCCCTGAATCCCTTCCCGCACACAGGAGTGCCCACCATGTCTGACTCGTCCGGTCTCGCGCGCCGCGGTTTCCTCGTCGGCGCCCTCGGGGTGGGGGCGGCCCTCACCGCCGCCTGCACCAGCAACGCCGCCCCGGCCGCCGCGGGCGGGGGCGCCAACGTCGCCGCCGCGGCGGGCGACAACGCCGAACCCGGCACGCCCGTCACCATCGGCTTCTCCGCCCCGGCCGCCGACCACGGCTGGATCGCCGCCATCGCCGCGAACGCGCAGGCCCAGGCCGGCCAGTACAGCGACGTCACGCTGGAGGCGGTCAACCCGACCAACGACATCACCCAGCAGATCGCCGCCGTCGAGACGCTGATCAACCAGGGCGTCGACGCGCTGGTCATCCTGCCCAACGACGGCAGCCAGCTCACCTCGCTGGGCCGCCGCGCGATGGACGCGGGCATCCCCGTGATCAACCTGGACCGCATCTTCGACTCGCCGCTGGCCTACCGCACCTGGATCGGCGGCGACAACTACGGCATGGGCGTCTCGGCGGGCACCTACATCGGCACCCGCCTGCGCGACGCGGGCGTCGCGAACCCGGTGATCGGCGAGATCGCCGGCATCGACAACCTGCCGCTGACCCAGGCCCGCAGCCAGGGCTTCTCCGACGCGCTGGCGTCGTTCGGGTTCGCCGTCGGCCCGCGCCAGGCGGCCGACTTCACCGCGCAGGGCGGGCAGCGCGTCGCGGCCAACCTGCTCCAGGCCGCCCCGCAGCTCGACGCCGTGTGGAACCACGACGACGACCAGGGCATCGGCGTCCTCGCCGCGATCACCCAGGCCGGGCGCAGCGAGTTCTTCATGGTGGGCGGCGCGGGCTCGGCCAACGCCATGCGCGAGATCCAGGCCGACACCTCGGTGCTCAAGGCCACGGTCACCTACAGCCCCACGATGGCGTCCTCGGCGATGGCGCTGGCGCGGCTCGTCGCGCAGAACCGGGGGATGGGCGACCTCGTGGAGAAGGAGGTCCCGACGTCGATCACGCTGGCCTCGGCCACGATCACCAAGGAGAACGTCGACACCTACCTGCCACTGGGCTTCGAATCGTGACGCCCGGTGTCGGGGCACTGGGAGTCGGGATGGTCGGCCACGCCTTCATGGGGGCCGCCCACTCCCAGGCGTGGCGCACGGCCGGCCGCTTCTTCGACCTCCCGCTGGCCCCGGACATGGCGGTCCTGTGCGGCCGCGACGCCGCGACGACCCGGGCCGCGGCCGACCGGCTGGGCTGGCGCGACGTCGAGACCGACTGGAAGCAGCTGCTGACCCGCGACGACGTGCAGCTCGTCGACGTCTGCGCGCCCGGTGACGTGCACGCGGAGATCGCGGTCGCGGCGCTCGAGGCGGGCAAGCACGTGCTGTGCGAGAAGCCGCTGGCCAACACCGTCGAGGAGGCGCGCGCGATGGTCGCCGCCGCCGAGCGGGCGCAGGCGTCCGGGGTGCGGTCGATGGTCGGCTTCAACTACCGCCGCGTGCCCGCGGTGACGCTGGCCAGGCGGCTGGTCGAGCAGGGCCGGATCGGGGAGGTCCGGCACGTCCGCGCGACCTACCTGCAGGACTGGATCGTCGACCCGCAGGCGCCGCTGGTGTGGCGCCTGCAGGCCGAGCGCGCCGGATCGGGGGCACTCGGCGACATCGGCGCGCACGTCGTCGACCTCGCGCAGTACGTCACCGGCGACCGCCTCACCGGCGTCTGCGGGCTCACCGAGACCTTCGTCCGGGAGCGCCCGCTGCCGTCGGGGCAGGGCCGAGGACCGGTCACCGTCGACGACGCGGCGCTGTTCCTGGGCCGCTTCGCCTCGGGGGCGGTGGCGAGCTTCGAGGCCACCCGCTTCGCGACCGGGCGCAAGAACCAGATCCGCCTCGAGGTCAACGGCAGCGCGGGCTCGGTCGCGTTCGACTTCGAGCAGATGAACGAGCTGCAGTTCCTCGACGGCGGCGACGACCCCGAGGTCGCCGGGTTCCGGCGGATCCTGGTCACCGAGCCCGTGCACCCGTACGCGGGGGCCTGGTGGCCGCCCGGCCACGGGCTGGGCTACGAGCACACGTTCACCCACGAGATCGTCGACCTGGTGCGCGACGTGGCGGCGGGGACCGACCCCGTCCCGTCGTTCGCCGACGGGCTGGGCGTCCAGCTCGTGCTCGACGCCGTCGCGCGCTCGGCCGAGGCCGGGAGCCAGTGGAAGGAGATCGACCGATGAGACCGGTCACGCTGTTCACGGGCCAGTGGGCGGACCTGCCGTTCGAGGAGGTCGCGCGCCTGGCCGGGGAGTGGGGCTACGACGGCCTGGAGATCGCCTGCTGGGGCGACCACTTCGACGTCTGGGCCGCCGTCGAGGACGAGGGCTACGTGCAGGGGCGCCGCGACATCCTGGACAAGCACGGGCTGCAGGTGTTCGCGATCTCCAACCACCTCACCGGCCAGGCCGTCTGCGACGACCCGATCGACGCCCGGCACGAGGCGATCCTGCCGCCGCGGGTGTGGGGCGACGGGGAGCCCGAGGGCGTGCGGCAGCGCGCGGCCGAGGCAATGCAGATGACCGCCCGCGCCGCGGCGAAGCTCGGCGTCGACACCGTCGTCGGGTTCACCGGGTCGAGCATCTGGAAGACCGTGGCGATGTTCCCGCCGGTGCCGCAGTCGATGGTCGACGCGGGCTACCGCGACTTCGCCGACCGCTGGAACCCGATCCTCGACGTGTTCGACGAGGTCGGGGTGCGGTTCGCCCACGAGGTGCACCCCAGCGAGATCGCCTACGACTACTGGACGACGGTCGCCGCGCTGGAGGCCGTCGACCGCCGTCCGGCGTTCGGGCTGAACTGGGACCCCAGCCACTTCGTCTGGCAGGACCTCGACCCGGTCGGGTTCCTGTGGGACTTCGCCGACCGGATCTACCACGTCGACTGCAAGGACGCGAAGCGCCAGGTCGGCAACGGGCGCAACGGCCGGATGGGCTCGCACCTGCCCTGGGCCGACCCGCGGCGCGGCTGGGACTTCGTCTCGACCGGGCACGGCGACGTGCCGTGGGAGGCGTGCTTCCGGATGCTCAACACGATCGGCTACTCCGGCCCGATCTCGGTCGAGTGGGAGGACGCGGGCATGGACCGCCTCGTCGGGGCCCCGGAGGCGCTGGCGTTCGTGCGGAGCCAGGCGTTCGACCCGCCGTCGGCGGCGTTCGACGCCGCGTTCTCCCAGAAGTAGCGGTGATTGCTCAGACAACTAGTGTGGGGGCATGACGGACCTCGCCCCGCACGGGCTGCACCACGTCACCGCGATCGCCTCCGACCCGCAGGCCAACGTCGACTTCTACACGGCCGTCCTCGGCCTGCGGCTGGTCAAGCAGACGGTCAACTTCGACGCCCCCGACGTCTACCACCTGTACTACGGCGACGAGACCGGTTCGCCGTCGTCGATCCTCACGTTCTTCCCCTGGCGCGGCGTGCCCGCCGGGCGGCAGGGCAGCGGGCTGACGACGGCGACCGCGTTCAGCGTGCCGCCGGAGTCGCTGGGCTGGTGGCAGAGCCGGGTCGCCGGGCTCGGGATCGCGCACGAGGGCCCGCGCACCCGTGACGGCGAGGAGGTGCTGACCTTCCGCGACCCGGACGGCCTCGTCATCGACGTCGTCGCCGCACCGGGCGACACCCGCTCGGGCTGGGACGGCGTCGCCGACGTGCCCGCCGAGCACGCGGTGCGCGGCCTGCACTCGGTCACGCTGTCCGAGCGGCTGCCCGACCCCACCGTCGAGCTGCTGACCGGGCTGCTCGGGATGAGCGCGGCGGGCGAGGACGGCGACCGCGCCCGGTTCGCGATGGCCGGGGGCGGGGCGGGCGCGGTGCTCGACGTCGCGGGCGACCGCGGGCCGGAGGGGCGCCAGGCCGGCGGCACCGTGCACCACGTCGCGTTCCGGGTCGCGGACCGGGCGACGCAGGCCGCCTGGCGCGCGGAGCTGGTCGAGGCCGGGATGCAGGTCACCGAGATCCTCGACCGGCAGTACTTCACCTCCATCTACTTCCGCGAGCCCGGCGGCGTGCTGTTCGAGATCGCCACCGACGAGCCCGGGTTCGCGATCGACGAGCCGCTGCTGGAGCTGGGCCGCGCGCTGAAGCTGCCGCCGTGGCTGGAGCCGACGCGCGAGCAGATCGCCGCGTCGCTGCCCACCCTGCGGGTGCCGTCGTGACCTTCGAGCACGTCCGGCTCCCGGGTGCCGGCACCCCGTTGCTCCTGCTGCACGGCACCGGCGGCGACGAGCACGACCTGCTCCCGCTGCGCGACCACCTCGCTCCGGGCGCTCCCGTCCTCTCCCCGCGCGGGCGGGTGTCGGAGAACGGGGCCAACCGGTTCTTCCGCCGCCTCGCCGAGGGCGTGCTCGACGAGGACGACCTGCGGGCCCGCGTCGACGAGCTGGCCGACTTCGTGCTCGGCGTCGACGCCGGGCCGTGGGTCGCGGCCGGGTTCTCCAACGGGGCCAACACCGCCTCGGCGCTGCTGTTCCGACGCCCCGAGGTGCTCTCGGCGGCGGTGCTGCTGGCGGCGATGGTGCCCTTCCGCGACGGACCCGGCTCCGTCGACCTCACCGGGAAGCGGGTCGCCGTGTCCAACGGCCGCCGCGACCCGCTGGTGTCCGCGGCCGAGACGGCCACCCTGGTGGCGCAGCTGCGCGGGTGCGGGGCCGAGGTCGAGGAGTTCCCGCACGACGGCGGGCACGGGATCGATGCGGCCGTCCTTCCCGAGCTGAAGGCCTTCCTGGACCGCTAACCTCGCGGGATGGCGCGCTACTTCGATGTGCATCCCGTCGACCCGCAGCGGCGGTCGATCACCCAGGTCGCCGACCTCGTCCGCGACGGCGGGCTGATCGCCTACCCGACCGACTCCTGCTTCGCGCTGGGCTGCCAGCTCGGCAACGGCAAGGGGCTCGACCGGATCCGCGAGATCCGGCACCTCGACGACCGGCACCACTTCACGCTGGTGTGCGCCGACTTCGCGCAGCTCGGCCAGTTCGTGCAGGTCAGCAACGCGGTGTTCCGGTCGGTGAAGGCGGCGACGCCGGGCCAGTACACGTTCATCCTGCCCGCCACCAAGGAGGTGCCGCGCCGGCTGCTGCACCCGAAGAAGAAGACCGTCGGGGTGCGGATCCCGGACCACGTCGTCACCCAGGCGCTGCTGGCCGAGCTCGGGGAGCCGCTGCTGTCCTCGACCCTGCTGCTCCCCGACCAGGACGAGCCGATGACGCAGGGCTGGGACATCAAGGAGCGCCTCGACCACGTCGTCGACGCCGTCATCGACTCGGGGGAGTGCGGCACCGAGCCGACCACCGTCGTCGACCTGTCCGGTGACGAGCCGGAGATCGTGCGCGTCGGCGCGGGGGACCCGTCCCGCTTCGCGTAGGGGGCGGGGATCAGCCGACGCGCCCGAGCAGCTCGGGGTCGATGACCGGCTGCTCGGCCAGCACCACCGGGGTGAGCTCCTCGGGGGTCGCCGGGCGGCCGATCAGGTGCCCCTGCACGAGGTCGCAGCCCAGCCGGCGCAGCTCGCGCAGCTGACCCGGCCGCTCGACGCCCTCGGCGACGGTCCGCAGCCCGAGGTGGCGGGTCAGCTCGAACAGCCCGACGAGGAACCGCTTCCGCTGCACGTCGTGGTCGATGTCGGCCACGAAGAACCGGTCGATCTTCACGGTGTCGACGGGGGTGCTGGACAGCCGGGCCAGTGTCGAGAAGCCGGTGCCGAAGTCGTCGAGGGCGAGCCGGACGCCGGAGGCCCGCAGCGCGTTCATCACGTCGACCGCGGTGTCCGGGCGGGTGGTCATCCCGCTCTCGGTGATCTCCAGCGCGAGCTGCCCCGCGGCCAGCCCGTGCCGGTCGAACAGCGCCGCGATCCGGTCGGGCAGGCCCACGTCGGTCAGCTCGGAGGGGTTGACGTTGACCGCGACCCGCAGCCTGCGGTGCCCGAGCGCGCGGTTCCACGCGCCCAGCTGGGTGCACGCCTGGTCGAGCATCAGCGCGGTGAGGTGCTCGGAGAGCCCGGCGCGCGCGGAGATCGGCACGAACGTCGCCGGCGGGATCTCGTCGCCGTCGTGGGTCCACCGCGCCAGCGCCTCGAAGGCCCCGATCCGGCCGGTCACCGGGTCGACGACCGGCTGGTAGACCGCCTGGACCCGGCCCTGCTCCAGCGCCGTGGCGAACGCGCGCTGCAGCGCGGGCTCGTCGCGGCCGCGCTCCAGGTCGAGCGACGGCGAGTGCACGAGGATCCCGCCGCCCCGCCCCGCCTCCTTCACCGCGTACATCGCGACGTCGGCGCGGTGCAGCAGGGTGGCCGCGTGCTCGGCGCCCGGCGGGTCGACGCCGGGCTCGACCGAGGCCACACCGATGCTCGCCGACACCGACACCGTGCGTCCGCGGATCTGGAACGGGGCCGCGAAGGAGTCGAGCAGGTGCTGCGCGACGGTCGCGGCGTCGTGCTCGAAGCGCGTCCCCTGCTCGACGAGCACCGCGAACTCGTCGCCGCCCAGGCGGGCCAGGGTGTCCGACGCCCGGAGGGTCGCGCGCAGGCGCTCGGCGACGCCGACCAGCAGGAGGTCGCCCATCGCGTGGCCGAGGCCGTCGTTGACCGCCTTGAACCCGTCGAGGTCGAGGAACACCACCGACACCGGTCGGCGGTCGCGGGTGGACAGGTCGAGGGCGTGGCCGAGGCGGTCCAGGAACAGCGCCCGGTTGGCCAGCCCGGTGAGCCCGTCGCGGAAGGCCAGCTCGTGCAGCTGGGCCTCCCGCTCCTGCACGGTGCGGGCGAGCGTCATGTTGTCGCGCACGGTGACGTACTGGCGGGACAGCACCAGCCCGACCAGCACGACGATAATCCCGACGGCGACCGGGTCCAGTCCCGTCCCGGTCGCCGACTCGACCGCCGCGACGAGCACGACGGCCGACAGCGGCAGGTAGGGCAGCAGGCTCGCCGGGGCGACGGTCCGGACCGCGGGGGGCCGCGGGCTGCTCGACCGCGGCCCCGTCACCAGCGATCCCGCGGTGGCGAGCAGCAGGAACGCGGCCCACCACCCCCAGTCGACGGCCGAGCCGGACAGGTAGGTGCCCGCCGCCGTCGCGTAGGAGAACAGGACGTCGGAGACCGCCATCGCGACCATCGAGAGCCCGAGCAGGGCCCACAGCAGCGGCTTCTCCCGGGTCTGGGCCAGCGACAGGACGGTGACGGTGAGCAGCACGACGTCGAGGACCGGGTAGGTCAGCGCCACCGACGCCTCGACGAGCGTCCGGCCCGCGGCGAGCGGGTCGATCACGGCGAACCAGGCGAGCAGCGCCAGCGCGCAGCCGACGGTGAGCGCGTCGAGCAGCCGGCGCGGGCCCGCCCAGCCCGCGCGCGGGGAGAGCAGCGCGAGGCCGACCAGCGCGCAGACCGGGAAGCCGAGGTAGCCGAGGTCGGCCACCGACGGGAACGGGGTCGTGATGCCGAGGGACTCCAGCGCCGTCCAGGCGACCTGCCCGCCGCCCCAGGAGCCGGCCGCGGCCGCCAGCGCGGCCCAGCCCCGGCGGGAGCGCCCGCGCGAGCGCCGCGCGGCCCGCACGCACCCCGCGACCGCCGCGGCCGCGAACGCGAGCACGCCGAGGTTCGCCGCCCACTGCTGCGCCGCGCCGTCCACGGCGGTCGTGATCCCCGCCAGGATCAGGAACGCGGTGACGGCGGCGACCCCCGTGCCGGGCACCAGTGCGCGCAGCGACGATGCGGTGGGGAGCGGGGAGACGGTCACGGCTGTGCCTCGGTCACGGCTGTGCCTTCGGTGGCCGAGGGCGTTCCGTTGAGGTCACCGGGCCCACGGTGCGACACGCGGCACCGATCCTGAGGTCGGCGGCACCGGGATCACCCGGGAGGGTGGTCCGGCCACCGGTCGCGCGCGGGTCAGCGGCTCTGCAGCGCGTCGAGGGCCACGGCCATCGACGCCGCCACGCGGAAGTCCAGCCGGGGGTCCAGGACGGTGACGTCGTAGCGGTCGCGGATAGAGCGCTGCCGCTCGCTGGTGAGCACGGGCGCGCCGGTGACGGAGTCGACGAAGTCGAAGTGGAAGACGAACGGCACCCAGATGTCTCCCAGGTACGGGATCGCGGTCCAGACCCGGCGCAGGATCGCGACGACGGGACGGCGCTCCTGTCCGCGGGCGTCGAGGCCCGGCCCTCCGAGCGTCCAGGTGGAGCGCAGCAGGCTGGCCCCGAACTCCTTGCGGAAGTACCCGATCGGCTGCCCGGACTCGTCGAACACGTCGTGCTCGGCGCGGACGTCGAGGCGCTGGCGGGCCCGGAAGGAGAACACCCGACGCTGCTTCGTCTCGTCGGTGAAGAAGGTGACCTCCTCCTTCAGCTTCATCCGCTTCTGCTCGGCGAACGCCATCAGCTGCCCCTCGGTGCCGTCCGGGTTCGCGGCGAACACGAGGTACCGGTTGACCATCAGCGTGACCTTCTGGCGGACGAAGAACCGGGGGACCTGCATCGTCATGCGGGGGAGTGTGGCAGGTCGCGCAGCCGCAGCCCGGAGCGGAACCGGCGGGCCGTGCCGGTGACCGGGTCGGTGAAGGCGAGCTCGGCGGCGAGCAGCTGCAGGGGGCGGGTGAAGTCGTCGAGCGGCTGCTCGCGGACCACGGGGTAGAAGTCGTCGTCGAGGATCGGGACGCCGAGGGAGGCCATGTGCAGCCGCAGCTGGTGGGTGCGCCCGGTCCGCGGGGTCAGCCGGTAGCGGGCCAGGCCACCGCGCTGCTCCACCAGCTCGACGAGCGTCTCGGCGTTGGGCGGGCCGTCGACCTCGCGGGCCTGGAGCACCCCGCGCTCCTTGACGATCCGGCTGCGGACGGTCCGCGGCAGCTCCAGGTCCGGGTCGTGCGGCGCGACGGCCTCGTAGACCTTGTGGACGCGGCGGTCCCGGAACAGCGTCTGGTACGCCCCGCGCCGCTCCCGGTGCACGACGAACATGACCAGCCCGGCCGTCCCGCGGTCGAGCCGGTGCGCGGGGCTGAGCTCGGGCAGGTCGAGGTCGCGGCGCAGGCGCACCAGTGCGGTCTCGGCGACGTGCTGCCCCCGCGGGATCGTGGCCAGGAAGTGCGGCTTGTCGACGACGAGCAGGTCGTCGTCGCGGTGCACGATCCCGATCGGGAACGGGACCGGCGTCTCCTCGGGCAGGTCGCGGTGGAACCACAGGTAGGTGCCGGGGCGGAAGGGCGCCGCGAGGTCGAGCGGGCCGTCGGCGTCGACGATCCGGCCCTGCTCCAGCATCTCCTCGACCCGCTCCGGGGCGACGCGGGGGAGCCGCTCGACGAGGTGGTCGCGCATCGTCGCCCACGGGGTGTCCCCGACGTCGGGCGTGCGGAGGCGGACCGGGTCGAGACCCAGCCGCAGGGGGAGGGGGGAGGCCGGCCGCTTCCTCATGGCTGCTTCCTCAGGGCTACAGCTCCGCCCGGATCGCGCGGAGGATCGCGGCGGTGCGGTCGAGCGGCTCGACCTGCGTGCACAGGCGGTCCATCACCCGCCGGTACTGCTCCACGTCGGAGGGTTTGTCCAGGTACAGCGCGCCGCTGAGCTGCTCGAGGACGACGACGTCGGGGGCGTCGCGGTCGGGGAAGCGCAGGATCGTGAACGGGCCGCCTGCCGCCGCGTGGCCGTCGAAGTGGAACGGGGCCACCTGGACCTTCACGTTCGGCCGCTCGGCGAGCGCGACGAGGTGGTCGAGCTGGGCCCGGCCGAGCTCGCGGCCGCCGATCATCCGGCGCAGCGCCGCCTCGTCGACGACCGCCCACAGCCGGGGCCCGCCGGGCGCGTCGAGCAGCGCCTGGCGCCGGATGCGCAGCCCGACCCGGCGCTCGACCTCGCCCGGGTCGTCGTGCACGACGCTCAGGACCGCCCGCGCGTAGTCGGGGGTCTGCAGGAGACCGGGGACGAACTGCACCTCGTAGGTGCGGATCAGGCTCGCGGCCCGCTCCAGCCGGATGTAGGACTCGGCCCAGTCGGGGCGCAGGTCGTGGTAGCGCCTGCGGTCCTCGTCCTGCACCGGACCCCCCGATCGACCCGCCGGGTCGGGCGGCTCGGCGTCAGTCGGCGAGGTCGTCGAACTCCCCGGCGCGGACGCCGTCGAGGAACGCCGCGATCTCGGCGCGAGTGTAGACGAGCGTGGGACCGGTCGGATGGCGGGAGTTGCGCATCGCCACCGCCCCGTCCGGCAGGGCCGCCACCTCCACGCAGTTGCCGCTGGGGTTGCTCGCGGAACTCTTGCGCCAGGCGAGCGTCGCTTGCAGATGCACGTGCAGATGTTCACGCACCAGCACTTGCAGATGCAAGCTCGTTCCGACACGATCGGGTTGCGGTCGACACGGCGGCGGTCGTGCGACACACAGCGATGGCGGGGGGCGTACGTGGACTCGGGGGGATGCTCGTGAACCGGTCGTGGGAGGCGGATCCGCCGTCTCGGCGGGGCGCGGACGAACCGGCGGGCCCGGCGCGGGTCACCCCGCTGCCCGGGATGGGCGATCCCGACGCCCCCGGGCTGACCAGCCCGCTGCACTTCCGCCTCGCCGACGAGCTGGCGCCGATGGTCGAGGTCTGGGAGCGGCTGCTGACGCTGCACCTGCCCGACCGCACCGGTCGCTGCCGCACCTGCACCCAGGGCGGCACGGGCCTCCCGGGCACCGCGTGGCCGTGCGCCCTGCACGGCATCGCCGAGCTCGCCCGGCGCCGCCACACCCGCGCGCAGGGCGCCTGAGCACCGGCGGCCGGCGCCTCCCCTCGGACGTCGGCCGCCGTGTACCACCGGCGTATCTTGCCGGGGCCCATGAAGCACACCCATCTCGTCCCGAGCGTGTTCACGGTGCTGCACGACCCCGTCACGGGGCGCGCCGCGACCGGGCCCCGCGCTGTCCGCGCCGCCCTGTTCGGCGCCCAGCTGGTGAGCCTGATGGTCGCCGGGCGGATCGCCGTCGAGGGTGACCGGGTGGTCGTCGTCGGCCGCCGCGGCCCCCGCCACGACGACCCCGTCGGGGACCTCGTCGTCGCCGCCGTCGCCGCCCCGGGCGAGCCGCGGGGGGTGCGGGAGTGGGCGGGGGACCTCGGCGGCGCCGTCCACGACCGGACCGCCGAGGACCTGGTCGACGCGGGTGTGCTGCGCTGGGAGGCGCCGCGGCGGCTGCGCACGGCCCCGCGCTGGCCCGCGGCGGACCCGGTGCGGGCCGTCCGCGCGCGGCTGGAGCTGGAGCAGCGGGTCGCCGACCCCGGGTCGTTCGACCTGCCGGGGGCGGTCGTGCTCGCGCTCGTGCTCGCCGCGGGGGCGGACGACGTCCTCGTGACCGGGTCCGGCTTCCTCGACGAGCTGGTCGCCGAGCTGCCCGCGGGTCCGGCCGCCGTCGTCACCGCGCTGGCGGAGGTCCCGGTGCGGGCCATGCCCGGTGGGGGCCGGTTCGCGGGTGCGCGGCTGCTCGTCGAGGGTGCGGTGATGCAGCGCCGGGCCGAGGCCCCGCACGCCCGGCCCGGGCGCTCCGGGCTGCGGGAGCGGCACGACGCCGGAGCGGCCCTCGTCGCCGCCGACCGCCCGCACGACGCCGTGCCGGTGCTGGAAGAGGTCGTCGCCGAGGCCGTCCACGACCTCGGCGCCACCGATCCGGACACGCTCGTCGCCGAGGGCAATCTGGCCGTCGCCTACCTCGCGGCCGGGCGGCCCGGGTCCGGCATCCCGCTGCTGGTCGACACGCTCGACGACCGGGAGCGCACGCTCGGGGCCGACCACCCGCTCGCCCTGACCGCGCGGGACGTGCTCGCCGCGGTGCACCGGACCGCGGACCGGCCCGCCGAAGCACTGGCGCACTACCTGCTGGTGGTGGCCCACCGCACCCGGGTGCTCGGCGCGGCCCATCCCGACACGCTCACCTCCCGGCTGGGGGCGGGCCTGAGCCACGCCGACGACGGCGACACCCGCGCGGCGCTGGTCGTGCTCGGATCGGCGCTGCGCGACGCGCAGGAGACCTGGGGTCCGGGGCACCGCACGACGGTCGCGATCCGCGCCGCGCTCGCGCACTGCCTCGACGCGGCCGGGCGCCCGGTCGAGGCCCGCACGGAGTACGACCGGGCCGCCCGCGACGCCGCGGACGGCCTGGGTCCGGCCCACCCCGACACCGCGGCCCTGCGGGAGATGCTGGCCCCGCGCTGACGCGTCGGCCTAGCGGGCCGGCCGCAGGTCCAGCAGCCGGGGGCGCACGTCGTCGAGGGCGACGCGGACGGCGCCGAGCAGCACCCCGCGGTCGGCGAGGGTGGACGCGGCGAGCCGGACCGGCCGGGCCGCCACGCGGGCGACCTCCCGCCGCAGCGGGGCCAGCAGCACCTCGCCCGCGGCGGCCACGGCGCCGCCCACCACGAGCAGCTCGGGATCGAGCAGGGTCGCGAGCACGGCCAGGGCCCGGGCGATCCGCCGCGCCACGGCGTCGAGGACCGCGCGCGCGGCCGGATCACCGGCCCCCGCCGCGGCGACGACCTGCTCGGCCCGCACCGTCCGGCCGAGCTCGGCCGAGCCCCAGCGGCGCACGAGGTTGCCGATCGCGGCGGTGCCGCCGACGCCGTCGACGAGGTCGAGGAAGCCCATCTCGCCGACGCCCCCGCGGTGCCCGCGCACGACCCGCCCGCCCAGGCAGACCCCGGCGCCGAGGCGCTCCCCGGCGAGCACCAGCACCACGTCGTCGACGCCGTGGGCGACGCCGCGCCAGCGCTCCGCGGCCACGGCGAGGTTGGCGTCGTTCTCGACCACCGCCTCCGGGACGACGGGGGCGAGCGCGGTGCGCAGGTCGAGCGCGGCGAGCCCGGGGAGGTAGTCCTCGTCGGCGGACGCGCGCCCGCAGGCGTCGACCGGGGCCGGGACCCCGAGCACCGCGCCGAGCAGCTGCTCCGGGGCGGCGCCCGCGGCGTCGAGGGCGCGCCGGCAGGTCCCGCGGGTCAGGGCGAGCCGGTCGGCGGCCGGGACGTGCTCGTGGGCGAACACCGCGGCGGCCTCGCCAGCGACGGCGCCGCCGAGGTCGGCGACCGCCGCCCGCACCGACGTCGCGCCCATGTCGACGGCGAGCACGAAGCCCGCGCCGGGGCGGGGCGCGTAGATCCGGGCGGGGCGGCCGGGGCGGGCGGTACCGGGCCGCGGGGGTTCCACGAGCCAGCCGCGCTCGATCAGGTCGTCGCAGACGGCGTGCACGGTCGGGCGGGACAGGCCGGTGCGGGCCATGAGATCGGCGCCGCTGCTGCGACCGGCGTCCAGCACGACGTCCAGCACGGCCTGCGTGTTGAGCCGCCGCACCACATCGGTTCCGGACACCGGATCACCTTGACGGACCCGGGGGTAGTAACGCAAGGTGGTGAATCAATCCCACCGCTACGTCTTCGAGGAGCGCGATGAGCTCGGCAACGGCCACTTCCCCCACCACGGCGGCGCGGACGTGGTGGCGCGACGCCGTGGTCTACCAGCTCTACATCCGCAGCTTCGCCGACGGCAACGGCGACGGCCTCGGCGACGTCGCCGGGATCCGGGCGAAGCTCGGCTACCTGCGCGACCTCGGCGTCGACGCGCTGTGGATCAACCCGTGGTACCCGTCGCCGATGGCCGACGCCGGCTACGACGTGGCCGACTACCGCGCCGTCGAGCCCGCGTTCGGCACCGCCGACGAGGCCGCGGCGCTCGTCGAGGAGGCCCACGCGGCCGGGCTGCGGGTGATCCTCGACATCGTCCCCAACCACACCTCCGACGAGCACGAGTGGTTCCGCGCGGCGCTCGCGGCGGGGCCGGGGTCGCCGGAGCGGTCGCGCTACGTGTTCCGGCCGGGCCGTGGCGACGGCCCGCCCAACGACTGGCGCAGCGTCTTCGGCGGCCCGGCCTGGCAGCAGGTCCCCGACGGCGAGTGGTACCTGCACCTGTTCGACGTCAAGCAGCCCGACCTGAACTGGGAGCACCCGGAGGTCCGCGCGGAGTTCGAGTCGATCCTGCGGTTCTGGTTCGACCGCGGCGTCGACGGGTTCCGGATCGACGTCGCGCACTCGCTGGTCAAGGACCAGGCGCTGCCGGACGTCGGCCCCGACCGGCAGATGGACACCGTCGGCGACGGCGGGCACCCGTTCTGGGACCTCGACGGCGTGCACGAGGTCTACCGCGGCTGGCGGCGGGTGGCCGACTCCTACGCGGACCCGAAGATCTTCGTCGCGGAGGCCTGGGTGGCCTCGCACGACCGCCTGGCCCGCTACCTGCGCCCCGACGAGCTGCACACCGCGTTCAACTTCGACTACCTCGGCGCCCGCTGGGAGGCGGGCGACCTGCGGAAGGTGATCGACTCCTCGCTCGCCACGATGGGCGGGGTCGGCGCGCCCGCGACCTGGGTGCTGTCCAACCACGACGTCGTCCGGCACGTCTCGCGGCTGGGCCGGCCCCCGGCGACGGGGCACGCGCTGAGCGACCTCGCCCCCGTCGAGGAGCTCGACATCGAGCTGGGCCGCCGCCGCGCCCGCGCCGCCGCGCTGCTGATGCTGGCGCTGCCCGGCGGCGCGTACGTCTACCAGGGCGACGAGCTGGGCCTGTGGGAGGTCGAGGACCTTCCCGACGCGGTGCTCCAGGACCCGACCTGGGAGCGCTCCGGGCACACCGAGCGCGGCCGCGACGGCTGCCGGGTGCCGATCCCGTGGTCGGGCACGGCGTCGCCGTTCGGCTTCAGCCCCGACGGCTCACCCGCCCCGTGGCTGCCGCAGCCCGCCGGCTTCGCCGAGGTCAGCGTGCAGGCGCAGGACGGGGACCCGGCGTCGATGCTGACGCTCTACCGCGCCGCGCTGGCCCTGCGCAGGTCGCACCCGGCGCTGGGCGACGGGACGCTGGAGTGGCTGCCGTCCGAGGACGGGGTGCTGGCGTTCTCGCGGGGGGACGGGTTCACCTGCGTGGTGAACCTGTCGTCGGCGCCGGTTCCCCTGCCCTCCGGTGGTCGCGTCCTGCTGGCGACGGAGGCGGTGCTGGACGTGCTGCCCGTCGACGCGGCGGTGTGGCTGACGACGACCTGAGCGGGCCCGGCGCCGCCGCGCCGGGACCCCCGGGGCCGGTCCTCGGCTACGCCGCCCAGCCGCGGCGCGCCGACGCCCGCCCCTTACCCTCCGTGCGTGTCCCGAATGCGCCGTACCGCCCTCGCTGCCCTGATCGTGCTGTTCACCGTCGCCGGATGCGGTGCCGGCGGGTCGAACACCGACTGCGGCCTCGACGGCTGCACCGTCACCTTCCCCCGCTCCGGCGACGCGTCCGTGTCGGTCCTGGGCATCTCCGCGCAGCTCGTCGGCGTCGACGCCGGTGCCGCGACGATCCAGGTGGCCGGGCAGACCGTCACCGTCCCGGTCGGCGGGGAGACGCAGGTCGAGGGCTTCGCCGTCGGCGTCGAGTCCGTCACCGACACCGAGGTGGTCGTGCGCGTGCGGCCCGGCGCGGGCGGCTGAGCTACGCGAGCGGGTCGTCGACGTCGGGTTCGTAGACCCAGGTCCCCGCGTCCGACGGGTGCGGCCCGCGGCGCCGGTACGCGCGCTCGGGGATCCGGACGGGCATGTGCCCGGTGTCCTCGGTGTAGATCGTGGTGTCCCGGAACCGGGGGATCAGCCGAGGTGGGAGCCCCTCGCCGTCGAGCGCCACCTCCTCGGTGTGCCCGTCCCACGGACCGCCCACCAGCACTGCCGTCGCCATTGGTGCATTCTGCACCGCATGAGCGACGAGGAGTGGTACTACAGCCTGAAGGACGGCCGGGTCGTGACGGCCGACGAGGGCGTGCGGGCGGCCGACCGGCTCGGCCCCTACCCGGACCGGGAGACGGCCGCACGGGCGCTGGAGATCGCGCGGGAGCGCACCGAGGCCAACGACCGGGCCGACCGGGAGTGGAGGGGGAACGACGACCCCGACGACGACTGAGCGGGGGGTCAGGCGAGGCGGCGCCGTCGGGCGAGCACGGCGCCGCCCACCAGCAGCAGGGCCAGCCCGCCCGCGGAGACCAGGAACGGCAGCGAGCCCGGCTCGGTGCCGTACGCGCCGATGCCGACGAACGCGGTGACGGCCGGGAGCATCCCGAGCCCGCTGCCGACCAGGTAGTCGCGCGTGCGCAGCGCCGACAGCCCGCACGCCATGTTGATCACCGCGAACGGCAGGATCGGGACCATCCGGACGGCCAGGACGGCGACCAGCCCGCGGCGGCGCAGGAACGCGTCGAGGCGGGCCAGGCGTTCCCCGCCGACGCCGTCGAGCGCGGTGCGGCCCAGGTGGCGGGCGAGCAGGAACCCGATGGCCGCGCCGGTGAACGCCCCCGCCATCACGACCGGCACCCCGACGGCCCACCCGAACAGCACCCCGGCGGCGATGCTGAGGACGGTCGCGGGCACGGGCGTCAACGACAGGCCCGCGTAGAGCGCGGCGAACAGCACCGGGCCGGCCCATCCGGCGTCGGCGACGGCCGCGCGGACCTCGGGGAGCGGGGGCACCCCGACCGTCAGCGCCACCACGACGGCGGCCACGACGAAGGCGCCGAGCAGGGTGGGCTTCCACCATCGACGCACCGGACACCTCCTGGGCCTGGCGCCACGGTAGGGCCCGGGTCGGGTGTACGTCCTGCCGAACCGCCGTGGCGCGTGCGACCCTGATCGGGTGCTGCGCCGTGCCCGGCTGGTCGCGCTGGCCGTCGCCCTCGGCGCGGGCCTGCTCGCCGTGCCCGGGGTCCTGCCGGACGCGCCCCCCGAACCGACCCCGCCGCCGGTGCCCGCGTCGCCGGTGCCCGCCTCCCCGGTGCCCGCCTCCCCGGTGACGGCCGCCCCGACGGGGTCACCGTCCCCGGCGGTGCCGCCGGCCGACGCCGCCGCCGGGATCCTGGAGGACGTCGTGCCGCAGGTCGGGACGGGGACGACGGCCGTCGTCGCGGGGTCCGCGCCCGCACCGGGTTTCGGTCCGGTCCGGACGGTGCGCGTCGAGGTCGAGGGCGGCCTGCCCGTCGACGGGGCGGTGTTCGCCGGGTTCGTCCTCGCCACCCTGAACGACCCGCGCGGCTGGGGCCGTGACGGGGCGATGACGTTCGCCCGCACCGACGGCGACGCCGAGATCGTCGTGGTGCTCGCGAGCCCGGACACCTCGGCCGCCCTGTGCCGCCCGCTCGTCACGTACGGGAAGCTGTCCTGCCGCAGCGGCCCGCGCGCGGTGCTCACCTTCCACCGCTGGGTCCTGGCCCACCCCGACTACGGCGACGACCGCACCGGCTACCGGCACTACGTCGTCAACCACGAGGTCGGGCACGTGCTGGGGCACGGGCACGAGTCCTGCCCGGCGCCGGGTGCGCCCGCGCCGGTGATGCAGCAGCAGACCAAGGGCGTGCGGCCGTGCGCGCCGAACCCCTGGCCCTACCCCTGACGCAGGCGCCCAAGCAGCGGGATCGCCGCGATCTTGGCCTCGGTCAGCTCCGACCAGCGGATGCCGCCGGTCGGACGCCCGGTGCGGGCACCCCGGCAGTCGACGATCCGGTCGGGTGTGACGACGAGGTCGACCGGTGCGTCGTGGCCCGCGGTCGGGATCGTCCCCGCCGGGCGGACCTGCAGCTCGTGCACCGTCGTGACGACGAGCGTGTGCGGACCGATCAGACCGGCGGCGGTGGCGAGGGCGAACTCGAGGTCGGCGAAGCCCCCGCCCTTGCCGAGCCGGGCCCCGTCCTCGCCGACGGCCACGCAGCCGGTGACGACGAGGTCCACCGGTTCGAGATCGGCCACCGCGACCCGGCGCGCCGAGCGGGTGGCCCCGGCGATGGACGCGGCCCTGCGCGGTGTGTCGGCGAGGTGGTCGGGGTCGAGCAGGAAGAACGGGTCGGGCTCGGCCAGGCGCGGCACCGCCATGTAGACGGTGCGCCCGTCCTCCAGCGCGCGCTGCCGCACGGGGAGCTGCGCGGAGTCGGGGTTGGCCTTGACCGTCCGCGCCGCGGCCCACGCGTCGGTCCCGCGCAGGCGCTCGGCCGCGGCCTCGGAGCCGGTGAAGTTGGAGATCCGGTTGCGGGCTCCGGGGAAGCGGGACACGCCGCCGTCGACCAGCGCGGTCCACACCTCCTCGCGCAGCGCGGCCTTGGCCGCGAGCAGGTCGGCGTCGCCGCCCGCGTCGTGATCGTGGCGGGTGCTCACGACCCCGCGACGCGTCGCCGCTCGCCCTGCGCCCGCATCCGCGCCAGCACGGGCAGCGCGATGCTGGGCAGCACGGACCCGGAGCGGGCCATCACCGCGCGGCGCAGCGGGAGCGAGAGCACCAGGCGCTTGCCGTCGAGCAGGCCCATCGCGGCGTCGGCGACGGCCCCGGGGGTGAGGAGGGTCTTCTGCGAGTGCAGGATCGCGGTGTCGCGGTGGCCCTGCTCGGCGCGGACGAGCGCGGTGTCGGCGGCGTCGGGGCACAGGGCGTGGGCCCGGATTGGGATGCCGTCGAGATCGAGGTCGCCCTGCAGGCTGGTGGTGAAGTTCAGCACCGCCGACTTCGACGCGGCGTAGACCGCGAGCCCCGGGACCGGGCCGTGCGCCGACATCGACGCGATGTTGAGCAGGTGTCCGCCGCGCTCGCGCATCACGCCGATCGCGGCGCGGGACCCGTGGATGACGCCGTGGACGTTGGCGTCGATCATCAGCGCGATGTCGTCGTCGGACTGCTCCCAGACCTTGCCCGCCTTGAGCACGCCCGCGTTGTTGACCCACACGCCGACGGTCCCGAGCTCGACCGCGGCGGCGGCCACGCGGGCGTGGTCGGCGGCGATCCGCGCGTCCGCGGCGATCCCGGTCGCCCCCAGCTCGTCGGCCGTGGCGGTGACCGCGGCCTCGTCCAGGTCGGTGATCACCACCCGGTGCCCGCGCGCCACCAGCCGCCGCGCGATCTCCCGCCCGAATCCGCGGGCCGCGCCCGTCACCACCGCCACCGGAGCCGTTCCTGGGTTACCCACGGGTACACCCTCTCATCCGGTGCGCAGCCACCGACAGCCGTACGGGCCGAGCGCCACCGCCGCCGAGCCGTCCTTGCCGACCCGGACGGGTTCGGCGGTGGGATCGAGGACGTCGGTCAGCACGGTCCCGGCCAGCTCGGGCAGCACCGGCACCGCCTCGACGTCGTCGTCGGCCAGGTTGTGCAGGGCGACGACGGTGGCGCCGTCCGCGTCGCAGCGGTGGGCGAGGACGGGTCGGGCGTCCGGGCCGGGGTCCAGGACCGTGTAGGTGCCCCAGGCCAGCTCCGGGCAGGCCCGGTAGCAGTCGACGAGCAGGCGGAACCAGGCCAGCAGGGAACCGGGGTCGCGCACCTGGTCGCGGACGTTGACGTGCGCGGGGCCGTACTCGCCCTCGACGACCGGGCCCGGGAACGTCGACGGGTCGGCGGTGGAGAACCCGCCGTGCGGCTCGGGGGTCCACTGCATCGGGGTGCGGACGGCGAACCGGCCCTCC
Source organism: Pseudonocardia petroleophila (assembly GCF_014235185.1). Taxonomy (NCBI): domain Bacteria; kingdom Bacillati; phylum Actinomycetota; class Actinomycetes; order Pseudonocardiales; family Pseudonocardiaceae; genus Pseudonocardia; species Pseudonocardia petroleophila. Next base: position 4,384,605 of record NZ_CP060131.1, read on the forward strand.
AGCGCGAGGTTCTCGGCCATGCCGATCTCCTCGCCGTAGTACATGACCGGCGTCCCGGGCAGCGAGAACAGCAGGCTGTAGACCATCCGGACCCGCCGCTCGTCGCCGCCGAGCATCGTCGGCAGCCGCCTGCGCAGGCCGCGACCGTAGACCTGCATGTCCTCGTCGGGCCCGAACGCGGCGAACACCTCGGCGCGCTGGGAGTCGGTGAGCTTGTCCAGCGTCAGCTCGTCGTGATTGCGCACGAAGGTCGCCCAGTGCCCGTCCTCGGGCGGGTCGGGGCGCTGCCGCAGCGCGTCGGCGAGCGGTTCGGCGTCGGCGCGGGCGAGCGAGAGGTACATCTGCTGCATTCCGATGAAGTCGAAGCACATCGTCAGCTCGTCGCATGCGCCGCCGCCGTCGCGGGCGCCGAAGAACGGCATGGTGTCGGGGTAGGGGAGGTTGACCTCGCCGAGCAGCACGGCCTCCCCGTTGCGGCGGCGCAGGAACGCCGAGAGGTCGGCGAGGTAGTCGTGCGGGTCGGGGAGGGCGACGGTGTCCTGCCGGCGGTCGGTCTGCAGCAGGAACGGCACGGCGTCGACGCGGAAGCCGGACAGGCCCAGCTCCATCCAGTAGCCCATGATCCGCGCGATCTCGTCGCGGACCTCGGGGTTCGCGACGTTGAGGTCGGGCTGGTGGGAGTAGAACTGGTGCAGGTAGTACTGCTTGGTCCTCCGGTCGTACTCCCAGCGGCTCGTCTCCTGGTCGGGGAACACGACGCCCTCGGCGGCGTCGGCGGGCCGCTCGTCGGCCCAGACGTACCAGTCGCGCTTGGGGGAGTCGCGGCTGCTGCGGGCGTCGACGAACCAGGGGTGCTCGGCCGAGGTGTGGTTGACCACGAGGTCGGCGATGACCCGCATGCCGCGGTCGCGGGCCGTGCGCACGAGCTCGACGACGTCGCCCGGCGTGCCCAGCCGCGGGTCGACGCCGTAGAAGTCGGTGATGTCGTAGCCGTCGTCGCGGTCGGGGCTCGGGTAGAACGGCATCAGCCACAGGCAGGTGACGCCCAGGCGGTCGAGGTGGTCGATGTGCTGGATCAGGCCCCGGAAGTCGCCGCAGCCGTCGCCGTTGCCGTCGGCGAACGTCTCGACGTCCAGGCAGTAGACCACCGCGTTCTTCCACCACAGGTCTGCGGTGCGGGACAGGTTCATGCGGCGTCCTCCAGCTGCGGCAGGACGTGGGCGCCGAAGGCGTCGATCCAGGCGTCCTGTTCCCGGCCGACGTGGTGCAGGGCGATCTCGTCGAAGCCCAGCGCGGCGTACTCGGCGAGCTGTGCGGTGTGCCGACCGAGATCGGAGGAGACGTTCACGACGCCGCGCACGACGTCGATGTCCACGTGCTCGGACACGATGTCGAACGTGTCGACGTGGTCGATGTCCCAGCAGACCGGCGGCGGGAACACGTTGCTGCGCCACTGCTCGTGCGCGATCCCCTCCGCCTCCGCCTCGTCGGGGGCCCAGCTGACGTGCACCTGCAGGTGCAGCTTCCCGCGCCCGCCGGCGCCGCGGTAGGCGTCGACCATCTCCCGCAGGTGCGGGAGCGGCGCGTTCGTGGTGATCAGGCCGTCGGCCCACTCGGCGCACCACCGGGCCGTCGCCACGCTGCACGCCGCTCCCACGAGCAGCGGGGCGTGGAAGCCGAAGACTGTCATCGCGTCCACTACCCGTTCGGGGAGCACCGGAAGCGCGACCCGGGGACCGGGCTCACCGCCGCCGGTTCGCCGCCGCGGCCACGTCGCCGGCCATCAGCTTCTGCAGCAGCCCGGTGAGGGTGGCGGCCTCGTCGGCGGTGAGCGCGGAGGCCCAGGTCCGCTCGCGCTCGTGGTGCGCGGTGAAGGCCTCGGCGAGGGCCTGCTCCCCGTCCGGGGTGAGGGTCAGCTCGACGGCCCGACGGTCGTGCTCGGCCGTGCGCCGCGACACCAGCCCGTCGCGGACGAGGGTGTTGACCAGCGCCGACACCGCCGCCCGGCTCATCCCCGACAGCTGCGCCACCCGGGAGGCCTCCAGCGGCTCCCCGGTCGTCCACAGCACGAACAGCACCCGGAACCCCGGCCACGACCAGCCGCGCGGCCGGTGCACGGTCGACTCCAGGTCGTAGACCAGCGCGTTGGACGCCCGGTACAGGCTCAGCACGAGCCGCATCGCGCCCGCGTCGAGGCCGGGCAGGCGCTCCGCGGCGCGGTCGACGGCGACGTCGACGAAGGACCAGAAGTCGGGCTCGGTCACGACGGCCCCCCGGGGACGAGCTCCCGCAGGACCGCGAGCCCGTCGTGCACCTCGGTGAAGCTCGTCGACAGGGGGGCGAGGCCGAGCCGGATGCCGTCGGGCTCGCGGTAGTCGGGGATCACGCCGCGCTCCCACAGCGCGCCGAGGACGTCGCGGAACCCGGACCCGCGGATCGTCAGGTGCCCGCCGCGGCGGTCCGGGTCGCGCGGCGACACCAGCTCGACGCCGGGCAGCCAGGCGTCGACGAGGTCGAGCGCGTACGCGGTCAGCGCCCGGGACTTGGCCCGCACCGCCGTGATCCCGGCCTCCTCCAGCAGCTCCAGCCCGGCGAGCAGCGGCACGGCGGCGAGGATCGGCGGGGTGCCGGACACGAGGCTGCGCACCCCGGCGGCCGGGGTGTAGCCGGGACCCATCGCGAACGGGTCGTGGCCGCCCATCCACCCCTGGATCGGCTGGCGCAGCCGGTCGTGCAGGCCGTGCCGGACGTAGCCGAAGGCGGGGGAGCCCGGGCCCCCGTTGAGGTACTTGTAGGTGCACCCGACCGCGAGGTCGACGCCCCACGCGTCCAGCGCCAGCTCGACCGACCCGACGGAGTGGCTGAGGTCCCACAGGACCAGCGCGCCGGCGTCGTGGGCGATCGCGGTGATCGCGGCGGCGTCGGCGATCCAGCCCGACCGGTAGGCGACGTGGCTGAGCAGGACGAGCGCGGTGTCCGGGCCGACGGCGGCGGCGACCTGGTCGGCGGTGATCCCGGCGGCGGGATCGGTCTCGATCCAGCGCAGCCGCGCGCCGCGCTCGGCGGCGATGCCCTCGGCGACGTAGCGGTCGGTGGGGAAGTTGTCGGTGTCGAGGACGATCTCGCGGCGGCCGGGGTCGTGGTCGACGGCCGCCCTGACCAGCTTGTAGAGCAGCACGGTCGTGGAGTCGGCGAGGACGGTCTGCCCGGGTGCGGCTCCGAGTGCGGCGGCCGCGATGCGGTCGCCCACCTCCTCCGGCCAGCGCATCCAGCCCCCGCTCCCCGCCGGCTCCGTCCAGCCGCGGATCAGCCGGCCCGCCCACTCCTCGCGGACGAACGCGTCGAGCCGGTCGGCGACGCCGGCGACCGGGCGGCCGAGCGAGTTGCCGTCCAGGTAGGCGACGACGCCGGGAGCAGGCAGGAAGCGGTCGCGGAACGCGGCGAGCGGATCGGCGGCGTCGAGCTCCCGGGCCCGGTCCCGCATCAGCCGATCTCCGTCCGCACCGCGTACAGCTCGGGGAAGAACGTCAGGTCCAGGGCCCGGCGCAGGAACCCGACCCCGCTCGACCCGCCCGTCCCGCGCTTGAACCCGATCACCCGCTCGACGGTCTTGAGGTGCCGGAACCGCCACAGCTGCACGTTCTCCTCCAGGTCGACGAGCTCCTCGCACGCCTCGTAGGCCTCCCAGAACCGGGTCGAGTCCTCGTAGATCGTCCGGAACACCGGAACCAGGTCCGGGGTGAACACGTGCGCCCTCGTGACGTCGCGCTCCAGCAGCGCCGCCGGCACGTCGTGGCCGGCGCGGGCGAGCAGGCGCAGGAACTCGTCGTAGAGGCTGGGGCGGGCGAGCTGGTCGGCGAGCAGCGCGCGGGCGGCCGGGTCGTCGTCGAAGAAGCCGAGCATGGCGGCGTCCTTGTTGCCCAGCGCGAACTCCACGGCCCGGTACTGGAAGGACTGGAACCCCGACGAGGTGCCGAGGAAGCTGCGGAACTCGGAGTACTCCGACGGCGTCAGCGTGGCCAGCACCGACCACTGCTCGGTGAGCTGGCGCTGGATGTGCTTGACGCGGGCGAGCCCCTTCAGCGCGGGCCGCAGCGCGTCGGCGGCGAGCTGGTCGCACACGGTGCGCAGCTCGTGCAGGACGAGCTTGAGCCACAGCTCGGAGGTCTGGTGCTGCACGATGAACAGCAGTTCGTCGTGGTGCTCGGGGCGGCTCACCGGGTGCTGCGCCGACAGCAGCTCGGTCAGGTGCAGGTAGGCGCCGTAGGACAGGTTGCGGGTGAAGTCGCTGACCAGGCCGTCCTCGAGCGGTCGCGTGCCGGTCTCGTCCATCCGACCACTCTCGCAGGTCAGAAGTGGGTCCCGGCGTACGGCTCGCGCTCGGCGGTGCAGGCGGCGTCGAGCCGGCGCGCCACCGCGGGGTCGGCGGCGGAGACCCGGCCGGCGCGGGCGAGCGTGTGCACCCGCGTTCCGCCGAACGCGATCGCGCCGAGCGCGGGCACGTCCAGCGCGAGGTCGGCGGCGTCGTCGGTCGGGAGGCACTCGGCGCCGTCCGGGCCGCCGCGCAGCCGGAACCGGCCGGCCGCGTACCCGTCGGGGTCGCGCACCTCGAGCACCGCGTCGACGTCGACGGCGTAGCGGCGGGCGGCGAGCACGGCCGGGGTGTCCAGGACGCGCGCCCACACGTCGTCGCCGACCCGGGTGGTGCGCACCGCGCGGGCGTCGGTGAGCAGCCAGCGCAGCGGGTCGTCGTCGGCCACGGCCCCGGTGGCGACGGTGGTGACCAGGTCCATCGCGAGCAGCACCCGCCACAGCGCGATGCGGGCCTCGTCGGTGACGGCGAAGAAGTCCACGACCCGGCACACCCCGGAGTCGAGGCGGTAGCCCACGTAGCCGTCGGCGTGGAGCAGGTGGAACCGCGAGGTGCCGCCGCGGCGCTGGTGGGGGCGGTCGAGCAGGGCGAAGTCCCACCACGGCGACGGGCGCGACAGCGCGCCCGGCTGTCCCGCGCACCATCGGCGGTGGATGTCGGGGACCCGCTCGCGCACCTCCGCGGTCGAGGCGAAGCGCACGCCGCCGGGATCGGGGGCGTCGGCCCGGAGCACGGCGCGGGACCGGTCGATCTCCACGTTCCGGCCGGTGGTGGCCACGCCGTAGCCGAAGCGGCCGTAGATCCCGCCCTCGCTCGCGGTGAGCACCGCCAGCGGCGTGCCCGCGGCGGCGTAGCCGGCGTGCAGGTCGCCGAGCATCGCGCGCAGGATCCCGCGTCGGCGGTGGGTGGCCGCGACGGAGACCCAGGTGACGCCCTCCGCGGCGATCGGCGCCCCGCCGGGCGGGGTGATCGCGAAGGGGAAGGAACCGGCGACCCCGACGATCTCCCCCTCCGCGGCGTGGTCGCCACCGCCGCGGGTCGCGCCGCCGCGGGTCGCGCCGCCGCCGGTCGTGCCGCCGCCGGTCGTGCCACTGTCGCGGGCCAGCACGAACCGGTCCGGGTCCAGGATCAGACGCAGGTCGGTGAGGTCCTGGTCGGAGTAGTCGATCCCGAACGCGCGCCCGTCGACGGTGGCCATCGCGGGCAGGTCGTCGGCGGTGGCGCGGTGCAGGGACACGGTCACGCGAGCACCCCGTCGTAGAGGGTGCGCAGCCGCTGTGCCCAGCCGACGGCCTCGAACTCGGCCAGGTAGCGCCGGCGGGCGGCGGTGCCCAGGCGTTCCCGGCGGGCCGGGTCGGCCGCGAGCGCGACGATCGCGTCGGCGATGGGGCCCGGCTGCAGCGGCACCAGCACGCCGGTGTCGGCCGAGACGATCTCCGGGACGCCGCCGACGCGCGTCGCGACAGCCGGGACCCCGGCCGCCATCGCGCGCAGCAGGGCGGTGGGCAGCGCGCCCGACGCGCTGGTGTGCAGGACGAGGTCGGCGGAGCCGAGCAGGGTGGCGGCGTCCTGCCCGCGGTGGACGAACCGGACGCGGTCGCGCAGCGCGTCCGAGGCCGCCACCCGCGACTCCAGCCACGGCCGCAGCGGCCCGTCGCCGGCCAGCGCGACCGTCAGCGCGGTGGCGGCCGGGATCAGTTCGACGGCGTCGAGCAGCAGTTCGTGCCCGGCGTCGCGGCGCATCGGGGCGCTGGACAGGGCCAGCGTGCCGCGCTCGCCGACGTCGAGGATCGTGCGCACCCGGTCGCGCTCGGCGGCGTCGACGGGCCCGGGATCGACGACGCCGTCGGGGAGCACGACGATGTCGCCCGCCGGCCCGCCCAGCCCGCGGTACCACTCGCGCTGGGTGCGGGAGATCGCGACGGTGCGCGACATGAAGCGCTGCCGGGCGAGGATCCGGGCGGTGCGTCGCAGGCGGTCGACACGGTCGGCTGGCTCGTTCTCGATGTGGTGCAGCGTCGAGACGACCGGCACCCGCATCCGCAGCGCGGCCGCGGCACCGACGACCTCCGCCGGGGGCAGGTGGGTGTGGATCAGCTCCGCACCGCGCTCGCGCAGCGCCCGCACCATCCGGCCCGCCGCCCGCGGGTCGTAGGGGGCCAGCCCGAGCTCCGCGACCGGGACCCCGAGCCGCCGCAGCGCGCTCACCTGCGTGGTGTCCGACGTCGTCGACAGCGCGACGACCATCAGCTCCAGCCCGGCCTTCGGCGCCGCGGCTGCGAGGTCGACGAGGCCGGTCTCCGGCCCTCCGGGGTGCAGGGTGGGGACCAGGTGCGCGACCTTCACGGGCTCTCCGACTTCTCCGGCGGCGCCCCCGCGGGGGCGATGACGGCCGCCGACCCTACCGCCCGGATCACCCGTTCGTGCGACCCGTTTCCCGCGTCCGGGCCGGGCCGCTGCGGTGCGATCCGGACCGTGACGCCGTCCGGTGCGTTCCGCGGGACACCGGGTGGACCGGACCGGCGATCGCGGCACGCCGCCCGCGTGGATCGGCCCGCGGTGGATCGGCCCGTGGTGGGTCAGGCCGCGACGCTGCTGCGCTCGGCGTCGTCGATGCCGTCGTCGCCGGCCGGGGGGAGCAGGTGCGCGAGGATCGCGTGGCGGTCCAGCCGCTCGCCTCCCCAGGTGGGCGTCAGCCCGTCGGGCTCGATCCGCAGTTCCGCGCGGGTCTGCATCTCGATCAGGCGCTCGACGTCGCCCACGAGAGGCGCGCCGACGGCCGGGACCGGGGTGCCGTCGGGTCGCACGGACTCCCACCCCGTCGCCGACCGTCGGATGCCGTAGCCGCGTTCGTGGACCAGCGTGTGGTGGAAGCCGCAGAGGAGGACCAGGTTGTCGAGGTCGGTGCGGCCGGCCCGCAGCCAGTGCACGACGTGGTGGGCCTGCAGGTGCCGCTCCCGGGTGCATCCGGCGAACCGGCACCGCCCGGAGTCGCGCACGGTGAGCGCGGCGATCTGCGCGGGCGAGGCCAGGCGCCGGCGCCGGCCGAGGTAGAGCCGGTTGCGGCCGTCCTCCAGCAGCACCTGGGCGCGGGCGTCGCAGGCCAGGCGCTCGGCCGTGGCCGGGGCGATCTCGGGCCCGCCGACGATCGAGGCCGTGCCGTCGGCGACGTCGATGTGCACGACCACGTCGGCCCGGCCGCGCTGCACGGCCGTCCGCACGGCCGCCCGCCGGCCGTGCTGCTCGGCGGCCGGCCCCGGGCCGGTGTCGGCGCCCGAGTCGGCCGTCTCCGGACGCGTGCCGGAACCCGGATCCGTGGCCGCATCCAGGTCACCGGTCGTGGTCACCATCGCCACGAGGACATCGGCCCGGCGGGCGGCGAGCCGGTCGGTGGCCGAGCCGGGGTACTCCGCCTCCGAGCGCTTCCGCCAGTCCGGCGGGGCGGCGACGGGACGGCGGCTCGGGGCCGGGGCGGGGGCCGTGGCCGCGTCGATCGCCGAGATCAGCGCGGCCCCGTCGGCCGGGGTGAGGCGGGCGGCGACGACCAGTGACCCGTCGTCGGCCCACCTCCAGGTCAACGACCGCCGTGCGGACAGGCGGCCGGGGTCGGCCTGCAAGCGGCGGGTGGCGCGGACGACCGTCTCGACGTGGCTGGCCGTCCCGGCGAGAGCGAGATCGAGCAGGGTCCGCTCGGCGTCGACCGGGGCGTCATGGAGCCGCGGCGCCGGCGCGGGCCGGTCGGCGACCCCGCCGGCCGAGGTCGCGCCCGAGACGGCGGACCTCCCCTCGGCGGCCGCGTCCGCGACGGCCGCATCCCCGACGGCGGTGTCCGCAGTTTCCGTGTCACCGGTGGCCGTGTCTCCGGCGGCCGCGGCGCCGGACGGCCCGGTCGCGGAGTCGGAGGCCGGCGAGCCGGATGCGGGGTCGTCGGCCTCCACCGCGGCGAGATCCGCGGAGACGGTGGCGGGGGGCACGGTGACGCGGGTGATCGCCCGCACCTTGGAGTAGGAGATCCGGCCCTGGGCGAACGCCGCGGCGATCAGCGGCAACCGCCGCAGCGCGTGCGCCACCCGGACGTGCTCGTGCGCGGTGCGCAGGCTCATCCCGATCCGCCAGGTCAGCCAGTGCGCGCACGACCTGAGCCCGGGACCGGCCCAGCCGGCCCGGTCGTCGAACTCCGCGAGGAGCGTCAGGAAGCGGCTCTGGGCGGCGGCCAGGTGCCCCGCGAGGCCGAGCAGCTCGTCCTCGAGCTGCGGGAGGGTCAGGGGCGGGGTGGGGGCGGGCTGCGTCATGACGTCCTCCGGATCGGGTCTCGAACACCTGTTCGCGACCGTGGCACGGAGGTCCGACACCCTCGTCGCCCGAGGAGGTGCACCGCCGCAGTTGTCCACAGGCGATCACCGGCGGGTGACCCCGATCACCGGATGAGACAGGATGGGTCCGATCGGGGATCGGCCGGACGGAAGGGGCGCGCATGGGACTCGCGACGGAGGCCGGTCCGGTGCAACCGTCGGCCGGCGCGACCGAGGGATCCGGCGCGCCGACGATCCTGCTGGTGCAGGCGTCCACCGACGTCGAGCGCGGCCTGATCTCGAGGTGGGCGCAGGACAGCGGGCTCGACCCGGTGCAGGTCCTGCCCCTGCACGGTCCCGCGCTCAGCCGTCCGCTCGCCGAGGCCGACGGGGCCGCGGTGGTGACGGCGGCGCGCGTCGCCTGGCTGCCCCGCGAGCACAACGGGGTCCGGCGCGTCCGCTGGGCCGACCTCGTCTCGCTCACCGATCCCCGCCGCCCGCCCGCGCGGCAGCAGGCCCGGATCGCCCGGCGCGAACCCGACCGCGCGCCGGTCGTCGTCGCCGAGCCCGCCACCGTCGCGGAGCTGCGCGCCCGGCACCGCGACGGCGGCGACCTGGGCCGCTTCGTCGCGGGCCAGGCCACGCTCGCGCTGGAGCGGGCCGAGCGTGCGCTGGTGGGCGACCGCTACAAGGTGCCGAAGCAGATCGTCGAGATGATCGAGGACGACCCGTCGTTCCGCCGCGAGGTCACCGCGCTGGCCGAGAAGCTGGAGCTGCCCGAGGCCGAGGTGGCGGCGAAGGCGCGCACCGACCTGCAGGGCCTCGTCGCGTCGATGAGCCCGATGGCCGTCGACCTGCTGTCCGGCGCCCTGCGCCCGCTGCACGCCCGCGCCTGGGACGTCCAGGTCGACACCGCGGGCCTGGAGCGGCTGCGCGAGCTCAACCGCCGCGACGCGCTCGTGTTCCTGCCCAGCCACCGCTCCTACGCCGACCCGCTGCTGCTCGCCGACGTCCTCGCCGAGCACGACTTCCCGCGCAACCACGTGCTGGGCGGGGAGAACCTGCGGTTCTGGCCGGTCGGTCCGGTCGCGAAACGCGCCGGGGTCGTGTTCATCCGGCGCAGCTTCGGCGACGACGAGGTCTACAAGCTCGCCGTGCGCGAGTACTTCGGCTTCCTGCTCTCCAAGCGCTTCAACCTGGAGTGGTACATGGAGGGCGGCCGCTCGCGCACCGGCAAGCTGCGCCCGCCGAAGTTCGGGCTGCTGGCCAACGTCGCCGAGGCCGTCGAGCGCGACCGGGTCTCCGACGTCCACCTGGTGCCCGTCTCGATCACCTACGACCAGCTCCGCGAGGTGGCCGCGATGGCCGCGGAGCAGGCCGGGGCGGCGAAGAAGGGCGAGGGGGTCGCGTGGCTCGCCCGCTACGCCCGCGCGCAGCTGAGCCAGATCGGCACCGCCCAGGTCCGGTTCGCCGAACCGATCTCGCTGCGCGCCGCGCTGGACGCGACGCCGGACCGGCGCCTCGCGCTGCAGAAGGCCGCGTTCGAGGTGGCCGTCGGGATCAACCGCGTCACGCCCGTCATGGCGACGGCGCTGGTCACGCTCGCGCTGCTCGGCGTCCGCGACCGTGCGCTCACCCTCGGCCAGGTGCGCAGGGTGCTCGCCCCGGTCCGCGAGTACGTGCTCGACCGCGACCTGCCCCATAGCGGTGACGGCCACGGCGGCGACGCGCTCGACACCGACGCCGGGGTCCGCGGGGTCCTCGCCGCCCTGGCCGCGTCCCGGGTGGTCACGACGTACGCGGGCGGGGAGGAGCCGGTGTACGCGATCGAGCGCGGCCAGCACCTCGTCGCCGCGTTCTACCGCAACAGCGCGATCCACCACTTCGTCGACCGCGCGCTGGCCGAGCTGGTGCTGCTCAGCCCGCCCGACGAGCGGTGGGAGTCCGCGTTCGCGCTGCGCGACCAGCTGAAGTTCGAGTTCTTCTTCCCCGACCGCGACACCTACCGGGCCCGGCTCACCGCGGAGCTCGAGCGGCTCGACCCGGGATGGGAGACCGCGCAGGACGGGCGCGCGATCCTGGGCCGGGCGCCGTTCCTCATGGCGCACCGCGTGCTGCGGTCCTTCGTCGACGCCCAGCTCGTCGTGGCCGAGCGGCTCGCCGCGCGCGCTCCGCGGAACGCGATCGCGGAGAAGGAGTTCCTCGACGAGTGCACCGGCGTCGGGCAGCAGATGCTGCTGCAGGGCCGGCTGCACGGCCCGGAGTCGCTCTCTCGCGAGCTGTTCGCGAGCGCGCTGCGCCTGGCCGGCAACCTGGACCTGGTCGACCCGGGGCGTGAGGAGCTGGGTCTGCGCCGGGCCGACCTGGCGAGCAGACTGCGGGCCGTGCTGGGACAGGTGATCACGATCGACGAGCTGGACGCGGCGTCGCGACGGGAGGTCGTCGGTGTCGCACCCTGACGCGCGCTGGTCCGAGGCCGACCTGATCGCCGACGTCGAGTCGGGGCCGCAGGGCCCCGGGATCGGCGCCTTCTTCGACTTCGACGGCACCCTCATCGACGGGTTCTCCCTCGGCGCCTTCGCCCGCCACCACGTGCGGTCCGGCCACGTCGAGCCCGTCGACCTGGGTCGGATGCTGCTCATCGGCATGCGCGGGTTGACCACCGAGGACGACTTCGAGCGCTTCTTCGTCCTCGGGATGCGCGCCTGGGCCGGGCGCAGCGAGGACGAGCTGACCGAGCTGGGGGAGCGGCTGTGGCGCCAGGGCGTCGCCGGGTCGCTCTACCCGGAGGCGTGGCGGCTCGTCGCCGCGCACCGCCGCGCCGGGCACACCGTGGTGCTGGCCTCCTCGGCCACCCGCTTCCAGGTGGAGCCGGCGGCGCGGGCGATGGGCGTCGAGCACGTGCTGGTCACGCCCGTGGAGTTCGCCGACGGGCTGTGCACCGGGCACCCCGGCGGGCCGCCGCTGTGGCGGGCCGGTAAGGCCGCGGCCGTGCGGGAGTTCGCGCCCGCGCACGGTGTCGACCTGGAGCGCAGCTACGCCTACTCCAACGGCGACGAGGACGTGCCGTTCCTGGGCACCGTCGGCCGCCCGCGCGCGCTCAACCCCGGCGACGGGCTCGCCCGCGAGGCCGCCGAGCAGGGCTGGCCGGTCGCCCGGTTCCGGTCGCGCGGCCGCGGCGGGGCGCGGGAGATCGCGCGGGCGCTCGGGGCCGTCGGCGGCACGCTCGGCGGGTTCGGCGCGGGCCTCGCGCTGGGCGCGGTCAACCAGCTGCTCGGCCAGGGCAGCCGGCGCGACGCGGTCGACCTCGGGCTGAGCCTGGCCGGGGACCTGGGGACCGCGCTCGCCGGGGTCACCCTCGACGTGCGGGGGGCCGAGCACCTGGTGTCCCACCGGCCCGCGGTGTTCCTGTTCAACCACCAGAGCCAGCTCGACGTCATCGTGCTCGCCAAGCTGCTGCGCGGCGGGTTCACCGGGGTCGCGAAGAAGGAGGCCGCGAGCATCCCCGGGTTCGGCGCGGCGTTCCGGCTGGCCGACGTCGCGTTCGTCGACCGGAGCGACACCACCGCCGCGAAGGCCGCTCTCGCCCCCGCGGTCCAGCGGCTGCGCGAGGGCATCTCGCTGGTCATCGCCCCCGAGGGCACCCGCAGCGTCACCCCGGCGCTCGGACCGTTCAAGAAGGGCGCGTTCCACGTCGCGATGCAGGCCGGGGTGCCGGTCGTGCCCGTGGTGATCCACAACGCCGGGGAGCTCATGTGGCGCGGGGCGTCGACGATCCGGGAGGGCACGGTGCAGGTCACCGTGCTGCCGCCGGTCGACACCTCCGACTGGCGCGCCGACGAGCTCGACGCGCGGGTCGCCGAGGTGCGCGCCGGCTACCTCGACGTGCTCGACCAGCGCGAGGTCGGGGCGCCGCGGGGGACGGTCGAGGTGACCACCGGGCCGCGCGGGCCGGTGGCCGAGCCGCTGGCCTGGGAGACCGCCGCGGAGATGGACGCCGACGCCGCCGCCGTGTGGCGCAGCGGGTCGGCCCGCTCCACGCTGACCCTGCTGGAGCTGCTCGATCCCGCCCCCGACCCGGACCGGCTCGCGGCCGCGCACGAGTGGGCGTCGCGGATGGTGCCGCGGATGCGCCAGGTCGTCGCCGAGCCCGCACTGGGGGCCGGGCCGCCGGTCTGGGCCGGCGTCGAGGAGATCGACCTCGACCACCACGTCACCCGGATCGCGCTGCCCGCCCCCGGGACGCACCGCCAGCTCCTCGACGCCGTGGCCGAGTTCGCCGCGGCCCCGCTGGACCGGACCCGCCCGCTGTGGGCGGCCCTGCTCGTCGAGGGGCTGGAGGGCGGAGCGGCCGGGTACGCGGTGAAGATCCACCACAGCGTCACCGACGGCGTCGGGGCCGTCCGGCTGATGGGGATGCTGCACAGCCGTTCCGCGGAACACGATCCGCACCGCCCCGAGCCGCCGGTGCCGCCCGTCCGCACCGCGCCGTCGGCGGCCGGGGCACTGGCCCGGTTGGGGGCCGACGTGCTGACCCACCCCGTCGACACCGTCGGCGGGCTCGTCCGCTCCGCCGCCCGCGTGCTCGCCCCGCCCGCCGACGCCCCCGAGCGCCGCGCCCCCCTGCTGGCCGGGCGGGGCGGGGTGCGCCGGGCCGAGGTGCTGGAGGTGCCGCTCGCGGACCTGCGGGCCGGGGCGGCAGCGGCCGGCGGGTCACCGACCGACGGGTTCCTCGCCGCCGTCCTCGGCGCGCTGCGCGGCTACCACCGGCACTTCGGGGTCGACGTCGACGACACCACCGTCGCCCTCGGGCTGCCCGTCGGGCTCGGCGCGCAGGACGGGGCGGGCGGCCGGCTCGCCGGGGCGGTGGTGCGCGCGCCGCTGACCGTCGCCGACGCGGGCGACCGCGTCCGCACGGTGCGGGAGCTGCTGCTGTCGACCGGACCGTCCGACACGTCCGGCTCCGGGGCCGACGTGCAGGTGGCGTCGGTGCCCGGGATCGGGCACCCGGTGTGGTTCGCCGGGTCGCGGGTCAGCCGGCTCTACCCGCTCGGTCCGCTGGCCGGGTGCGCCGCGACCGTCACGATGGTGGCCCACGACGGCACCGCGTGCGTCGGGATCGTGCTCGACGACGCGGCCGTCACGGAGCCGGACCTGTTCCTCGACGGCGTCCGGGCCGGGCTGGCCGAGGTGGTCGCGCTGGGCCGGTGACCGCGCCGGTCCGGTGGGCGTGCCGGTCCGGTCAGACGTCCTGCTCGACGGCCCTGTTCCACTCCGCCTTGCTCGACTGCCAGCCGTCCTCGGTGAACGTGCGCCGCCAGTAGCCCGAGATCGACAGGGCGTCGCGCGGCACGCCGCGCTCGGCGAGGAGGTGCTTGCGCAGCGCGCGGGTGGCGACGGCCTCGCCGTGCACGAACCCGCACACCCGCCCGGGCGGGAACTCCAGCTTCTCGACGGCCCGCAGCAGCAGGTCGGGGGCGGTGGGGTCGGCCTCCCGGTGGAGCCAGGTGACGTGCAGGTCGCCGGGGGAGGACAGCGGGAGCTCGTCGGCCGGGCCGTCGGCCTCGAGGAAGACGTGCACCGGCCTGTTCCGCGGAACGCGGGCGAGCGAGGCGGCGATCGCGGGCAGCGCGCTCTCGTCGCCGGCCATCAGGTACCAGTCGGCGTCGGGGTCGGGCGCGAAGGCGCCGCCCGGACCGCGCAGGGCGACCAGGTCACCGGGCTGCGCCGACCGCGCCCACGGCCCCGCGACGCCCGTGTCGCCGTGCACGACGAAGTCGATCGTCAGTCGCCCGTCGGCCCAGGAGCGCACGGTGTAGGTGCGCTGGACCGGCCACTGGTCGCGCGGCAGCGTCGCGCGCACCTCGGCGGCGTCGAACGGCACCGCGTAGGGCGCGCCCGGCGGGGGGAAGGCGAGCTTGACGTAGTGGTCGGTGAACTCGCCCGCGGAGAACCCCGTGAGCCCGTCACCCCCGAGCACGACGCGCACCAGGTGCGGGGTCAGCTGCTCGACCTGCTCCACTCGTCCGTACACGCGGATCTCCTACTCGCCGGAAGTAAGGACAACCTTACTCGTATGCGCGAGGGGACGTCAGTCGATCTCCGCGTAGCGCTGGACGCGCTCGGCGTCGTCGACGCGCGGGCAGGTCGAGCAGGGCCGGCCGTCCTCGGAGACCTTGAAGTAGTAGCAGCAGCCGACGCGGCGCCGGGCGACGTGCGCGCGGTCGCGGGCGTCGACGAGGCGGTGGAGCGACGAGGCGTCCGCGAACTGCGCCGTCGCTCCCGGGAGCACGACCGCGCCCTCGCCGACGACGCCCGGATCGTCGGGGTCGCCGCCGTACCAGACGCCGGTGTCGAGGGCGTCGTAGAACGAGCCGAGCAGCCCGCGCCGGGGGAGGCGGGCGCCGCCGCGGTAGCCCGCGAGGAAGTCGTCGGCGTGCGCGCGGACCTGCCGGCGCAGCTCCGCGGCCAGCGCCGCCTCGTCGTCGACGACGGTGGCGGCCGGGTGGTCGGCGTCGGGGTCGTCGGGCAGGCACCAGAAGCGGGGGTCGAGCAGGGCGATGCCGTCGGGGTGGTGCTCCGCGGGGTGGCGGGAGAACGCGAGCGAGGAGCGGTCGAGGCGGGGCACGCGCCGGGCCAGGCGGAACGCCGCACCGCCGACGCCGCCGGGGATCGCGGCGTAGCCGTCGAGGCAGAACCCGCTGGTCGTCATGGGGTGCGTGCGGCCGTAGGTGCGGGCGATGGCGCCCGACATCCGCGATTCCCAGTCGGCGAGGTAGGACGCGTCGACGTCGGCGCAGAGCGTCCAGGTCGACGCGTCCGCCGGCAGCCCGACGCGCAGGCTCAGCCACCCGATCGCCGTGTCGAGCCGGGCGACGGTCGCCCGCAGGGGATCCGTGGTGAGCGTCCGCGTCATGTTGGTGAGGCTATCCTCGGCACCCGCCGGTGTCGATGGGACCGCCCTGACGGCGGGAGGGATGATGGGCCCGTGCTGCCCCTCGATGGAATCCTGGTCGTCTCCTGCGAGCAGGCGGTCGCCGCGCCGTTCGCCACCCGCCAGCTCGCCGAGCTGGGCGCCCGCGTCATCAAGATCGAACGGCCGGGGGAGGGCGACTTCGCCCGCGCCTACGACACCGCGGTGCACGGCCAGTCAAGCCACTTCGTGTGGCTGAACCGGTCGAAGGAGTCGATGGCGGTCGACCTCAAGGCCGACGCCGCGACCGTGCACCGGCTGCTGGAGCGCGCCGACGTGTTCGTGCAGAACTTCGCCCCCGGCGCCGCCGAGCGGCTCGGGCTGGGTGCCGCGGACCTGCGCGCCCGGTACCCGCGGCTGATCACCTGCTCGATCTCCGGGTACGGCCCCGACGGCCCCTACCGCGACGCGAAGGCCTACGACCTGCTGATCCAATCCGAGGCCGGGCTCGTCTCGGTCACCGGCAGCGCGGAGGAGCCGGCGAAGGCGGGCATCCCGGCCGCCGACATCGGGGCGGGCATGTACGCGTTCTCCGGCGTCCTTGCCGCGCTCTACGACCGCGAGCGCACGGGCGCGGGCACGCACGTGGAGATCAGCCTGTTCGACGCGCTCGTGGAGTGGATGGGGTTCCCGCTGCAGTACACCGCGGGCACCGGGGCGCCGCCGCCGCGCACCGGCACCAGCCACGCCGCGATCGCCCCGTACGGCACGTTCCGGGCCGGGGACGGCGTCGAGGTCGTCCTCGGGATCCAGAACGAGCGCGAGTGGACGGCGTTCTGCTCGGGCGTGCTGGGGCGCCCCGACCTCGCGGTCGACCCGCGCTTCGACACCGGGGCGGGCCGCGTCGAGCACCGCCCCGCCCTGCACGCCGAGATCGACGCGGTGCTCGACGGGCTGACCGGGTCGCAGCTCGTCGACCGGCTCGCGGACGCCCGCATCGCCCACGGCCGCCGCCGCGAGGTCGCCGAGGTGCTCGACCACCCGCAGCTCGCCGCCCGCGACCGCTGGGTGACCGTCGACTCCCCGGGCGGGCCGGTGCGCACCGTGCTCCCGCCGATCACGCTGCCCGGGCGCCCGCCGCGGCTGGACCCGATCCCCGGCGTCGGCGAGCACACCGACGCGATCCTGGCCTGGCTGGACGAGCCGGCCTGACGGGCCGGTCCGACGGGCCGGGGTGGTGCTGGCACGACCCCGGCCGACCTGGAGGCACCGTGTCCGGGAGGGCGCCCGGGGACGAGTGTTTATCTGCGTACAGCACCGAGACCCCAGGAGAGCCACCGTGTACGAGCCGACCACCGTCGTCCCGAACTTCGCCGGACCCCAGCAGATCCCCGCGCAGCGCCACCCCGAGTTCGCGCCCGGCACCCCGCCCTTCGGCTCCCCGCCGTTCGGGAACGGGGGGTACCCGCCCCCGCAGTGGACCCCGCCCGCGCCCCCGCCGCGGCGCCGGCGCACCGGCCTCGTCGTCGCCGTCGTGCTGGGTGCGCTCGTGCTGCTGGGCGCGATCGGCGCCGCCGCGGTGTTCCTGCTCGCCCCGCAGCGCCTCGACGTCGACGACGTCCGCGGCGAGATCGTCCGCGTCACGCAGGAGGAGGTCGGGATCGTGCCGGTCGACGTGGTGTGCCCGGAGACGATCGACGTCGTCGTGGGCGCCAGCACCACCTGCACCGCGACGCTGGACGGGCAGCCGCTGAGCTACACCGTCCGCCAGAACGACGACCAGGGCAACCTGACGATCTTCCACGACCGCACCCTGCTCGTCGCCGAGCTGGAGTCGGCCGCGTCCGCGCTGCTGAGCACCGACGTCGGCGAGGAGGTCGTCGTCGCCTGCACGCCCGAGGAGCAGACCGTCCTGGTCAACGCCGTGGGCGCGCCGATCTCGTGCGGGGCCGCGAACGTCGCCGACCCGTCGCTCACCGCGCAGGTGACCCTCACCGTCGACGAGGCGGGCACCATCGCCTACGAGATCCTCTGACGCGGTGACCGGGGGCACTCCCGGCCGCTGCGTCCAGCGGCCGGGCCCCCGCGATGGTGGGATGGTTCGTGCACATCTGGCCCGGTAAGCCCTATCCCCTCGGTGCCACCTACGACGGTGGCGGCACCAACTTCGCGATCTTCTCGGAGGTCGCCCACCACATCGAGCTGTGCCTCGTCGACGACGCCGGGGTCGAGACGCGGCTCCCCCTCCCTGAGCGCGACGGGCTCGTGTGGCACGGCTACCTCCCGCGCTGCGGGCCCGGCCAGCGCTACGGGTACCGCGTGCACGGCCCGCACGACCCCGCGGCCGGCCTGCGCTGCAACCCCTCCAAGCTGCTGCTCGACCCCTACGCGAAGGCCGTCGACGGGGAGAACACCTGGGACGAGGCGCTGTTCGGCTACCACTTCGGTGACCCGGACTCCTACAACGACGCCGACTCCGCCCCCTACGCCGCCACCTCGGTCGTCGTGAACCCCTACTTCGACTGGGCCGACGACCGCCCGCTGAAGATCCCGTACCACGAGACCGTCATCTACGAGGCGCACGTCAAGGGGATGACGATGCGCCACCCGGACGTCCCCGACGACGTCCGCGGCACCTACGCGGGCCTCGCGCACCCGGCGATGATCCGGCACCTGCAGTCGCTCGGGGTGACGGCGCTGGAGCTCATGCCGGTGCACCAGTTCGTCCACGACTCCACGCTCGACGACAAGGGCCTGCGCAACTACTGGGGCTACAACACGATCGGCTTCTTCGCCCCGCACAACGGCTACGCCTGCTTCGGCACCCGCGGCGAGCAGGTGCAGGAGTTCAAGACGATGGTGCGCTCGCTGCACCGCGCGGGCATCGAGGTGATCCTCGACGTCGTCTACAACCACACCGCGGAGGGCAACCACCTCGGCCCGACGCTGTCCTTCCGCGGCGTCGACAACCAGGCGTACTACCGGCTCGTCGACGGCGACGAGAAGTACTACTTCGACACCACCGGCACCGGCAACAGCCTCAACGTCCGCCACCACGAGTCGCTGCGGCTGATCATGGACTCGCTGCGCTACTGGGTCACCGAGATGCACGTCGACGGGTTCCGGTTCGACCTCGCGTCGTCGCTGGCGCGGGAGTTCCACCAGGTCGACCGGCTCTCGGCGTTCTTCGACCTCGTCAACCAGGACCCGGTCGTCAGCCAGGTCAAGCTGATCGCCGAGCCGTGGGACGTCGGCGACGGCGGCTACCAGGTGGGCGGGTTCCCCCCGCTGTGGACGGAGTGGAACGGCAAGTACCGCGACACCGTCCGCGACTTCTGGCGCGGCGAGCCAGCGAGCATCGGCGAGTTCGCCGCCCGCTTCACCGGCAGCTCCGACCTCTACGAGGCCGACAGCCGCCGCCCCATCGCCTCGATCAACTTCGTCACCGCGCACGACGGGTTCACCCTCAACGACCTGGTCTCCTACAACGAGAAGCACAACGAGGCCAACGGCGAGGACAACAACGACGGCGAGAGCCACAACCGCTCGTGGAACTGCGGGGAGGAGGGGCCGAGCGAGTCGGCCGAGGTCAACGTGCTGCGCGAGCGGCAGAAGCGCAACTTCCTCGCGACCCTGCTGCTCAGCCAGGGCGTCCCGATGATCTCCCACGGCGACGAGCTGTCCCGCACCCAGCACGGCAACAACAACGTCTACTGCCAGGACACCGAGATCGCCTGGGTCGACTGGGAGGACGCGCGCGAGCACGAGGTGCTCACCGAGTTCGCCGCGGGCGTGGCGAAGCTCCGCCAGGCGCACCCGGTGTTCCGGCGCAGGCGGTTCTTCCAGGGGCGCGCGATCACCGGGTCCAGCATCGAGGACATCGCCTGGCTGCGGCCCGACGGGCAGCAGATGTCGGACGAGGACTGGAACTCCGGCACCCGCAGCATCGGGGTGTACCTCAACGGCAAGGGCATCCCCGAGCGCGACGACCTCGGCGAGCAGATCGTCGACGACTCGTTCCTGCTGCTGATCAACGCCCACCACCAGCAGGTGTCGTTCACGCTGCCCGACGAGTCCTACGGGCGGGCGTGGCAGGTCGTCGTCGACACCGCGGACCCGCTGCTGGCCAACGCCCGGCGCCGCCACCCGTCGCCGGGGGGCCGGGTGCGGATCCCGGCACGGGCGATGCAGGTCCTGCAGTGCCGCTACTAGTCACCAGTCGGTGGGCGCGTAGTCCTTGAGGAAGCACCCGTGCACGTCCTCGCCCGCCTCGCCGCGGACGATCGGGTCGTAGACGCGGGCGGCACCGTCGACCAGGTCGAGGGGGGCGTGGAAGCCCTCCTCGGCCAGGCGCAGCTTCGTGGGGTGCGGGCGCTCGTCGGTGATCCAGCCGGTGTCGACGGCGGTCATCAGGATCCCGTCGGACTCCAGCATCTCCCCGGAGCTGGTGCGGGTGAGCATGTTCAGCGCGGCCTTGGCCATGTTCGTGTGCGGGTGGCCGGGACCCTTGTACGCGCGGCTGAACTGACCCTCCATCGCGCTGACGTTCACGACGTACTTGCGGCGGGCGGACGCGGCGGCCATCGCCGGGCGCAGGCGGCCGATCAGGATGAACGGCGCCGTCTGGTTGCACAGCTGCACCTCGAGCAGCTCCAGGGGGTCGATCTCGTCGACGTGCTGGGTCCAGCTGTTCACCGGGGCGGTGTCGGGGAGCAGGCCGCCCGCGTCGATCGCGGTGCCGGCGGCGATCCGCTCCGGTGACGCGCTGCGGGCCGCGAGCGCCAGCTCGGCGACGGCGCCGTCGAGGATCGGGTGCGGGCTCTGGTGCTGCAGGCTCCCCGCGAGGGCGGCCGGGTGGGCGTCGCTCACGTGGTCGAACGTGATCACCTCGACCGGCGTCTCCGGCAGCGCGGCGCGCTCGGCCTCGACCAGCGCCGAGTAGGAGCCGGGGGAGCGGCGGACGGTCTGGGCGGCGTTGTTGACCAGGATGTCGAGCGGGCCCTGGGCGGCGACGGTGTCGGCGAGCGCGACCACCTGCGCCGGGTCGCGCAGGTCGACCCCGACGACGCGGAGCCGGTGCAGCCAGTCGGCGCTGTCGTCCATCGCGGAGAAGCGGCGCACGGCGTCGTGCGGGAAGCGGGTGGTGATCGTGGTGTGCGCGCCGTCCCGGAGCAGCCGCAGCGCGATGTACATCCCGATCTTCGCGCGGCCGCCGGTGAGAAGGGCGCGGCGACCGGTGAGGTCGGTGCGGGCGTCGCGGCGGCTGCGGTTCAGCGCCGCGCACGGCGGGCAGAGCTGGTGGTAGAAGGCGTCGACGACGTGGTAGCGCCGCTTGCACGTGTAGCAGGCCCGCGACCGCAGCAGCGTGCCCGCGCTCGCGCCGACCGCGCTGGACACCAGCGGCAGCCCGGCGGTCTCGTCGTCGATCCGGCCGGGGGCGCCGGTGGCGGTGGCCGCGGTGACGGCGTCGTCCGCTGCGGCGACGGCGTCGCGCTTCGCGTGCCGGCGGGCGATCTTGACGGACTTCCAGATCCCCGCCGTGGCCCGCCGGATCGCGACGGCGTCGGGGTGCTCGGGCTCGAGGTCGGTGACCTGGTCGAGCACCCGCAGGCAGGTCTCCAGGTCGGCGGGGTCGATGGACACGCCGTAGAGGTTACGTGCCCGGGTTCGGCGTCCCGGCGTCGTCCATCTCGGCCAGCGCCTTCCGCGCCTGCTCGAGCTCGGCCTCCAGGGCGGCCACGCGGGCGGCCCGCTGCTCGCGCGCGGCCCCGATCACCGAGTCGATCGGGCCGGCGACCTCCGGGTGCAGCTCGGCGGCCGCCCGGGACACGGCGGCCGCGGTGACCGGCAGCCCGCGGGTGAGCCAGGTGGCGCCCTGCTTGAGGTCGGCCTGCCACTCGCCGTCGGCGGTGCCGCTGACGGTGAGCGTCAGCTCGACCACGCGCGTGGTGCGGGCGGTGGAGGTGGAGCCCTTCGGCCGGCCGCGGCGGCGCTTCTCCGGCTCGGCCGGGGCGTCGGCGGCCGGGGCGTCGGCGGCGGGGTCGGCGGGAGCCGGGGTGGGGACGCTGGTCTCGGTCGGGCTGGTCATCTCGCGGCGGGTTCCCTCTCGTGACGGTCGGCGATCCATGGTGATGCTAGAACACATGTTCGACGGAGTCGGCTCCGGGCGAGGCCGTCATCGCCGCGGACGCCCACCGGCACGACGGGTCGGTGCCGCGCCGAGGGGGTCCTCGGGCCACGGGTGCTTCGGGTAGCGCCCGCGCAGCTCGGCGCGCACCTGCGGGTAGCCGGTCGTCCAGAACGACGCGAGATCGGCGGTGACGGCGGTCGGGCGCCCGGCCGGGGAGAGCAGGTGCAGCACCACCGGGAGCCGCCCGCCCGCGACGGTCGGGGTGGCGGTCCAGCCGAAGCACTCCTGCAGCCGGACGGCGAGCACCGGCTGGTCGCCCGACCAGTCCAGCGTGACCGACGACCCGGTCGGCACGGTGATCCGCTCCGGGGCCAGCTCGTCGAGGGTGCTCGTGTGCCGCCAGTCCAACCGGGAGCGCAGGACCGGCCCGGCGTCGATGCGGCCGAGGTCGGCGCGGGAGCGGGCTCTCGCGAACGGGCCCGTCCACCACGGGTCGGGGTCGGCGAGCAGGGCCTCGTCGGACACGTCCGGCCACGGGTCCCCGACGACCCGGTGCAGGGTGGCCAGCCGGTCGCGCAGCCGCTTCGCCCCGTCCGACCAGCGCAGCAGTCCCAGTCCCTCCGCGCGCAGACCCTGCAGGAGCGCGGCGCGGACGAGGTCGCGGTCGGGGCGGTCGAGCCGGCGCTCGTGCAGGACGATCGCGCCGAGGCGCCGGACGTGGCGGGCGGTGACGTCGCCCCGGTCCCAGCGGACCTCGTCGGCCTCGACGAGCAGCGCGGGTGCCGCGAGCTCGGCGAGCTCCTGGTCGGCCGCGGCGGCGAGGCGGACGGTCCCGTTCTCCGCGCCCGGCGCCCGGTCGGCGACCGCGACGGCCAGCCACTGCGCCGCGGCCAGCGGGCTGCCGGGCGGCAGCGCGACCGCCGTGCCCCCGGCCATGAGGTACAGCGCGCCCCGCTCCGGCCGTCGCCCCTGCACCGGCGGTGCGGGGTCCCCCGGGCGGCGCCGGGCGAGCCGTTCGGGATGGGCCAGCGCGACGACGAGCGCGGCGTGGTCGTGGGGGTGCTCGTGGTCGTCCGCCCCGGAACGCCCCGACGAGGGTGCCGACGTGCGGCCGGGGTCGACCAGCCGGCGCAGGCGGGCGGACTCCGTGCGCCACCGCCCGCTGCCCGGGGCGGACCCGTCGCGCAGGCGGCGCAGCTCGGTGTCGGCGTCGGCCCCGGAGCCGAGGGTGTCGTCGTCGAGCAGGGCCACCACCTCCGCGGCGGTCCGGGCGCCGACCAGCGCGGCCCCGTCGAGCAGGGCCCGGGCCAGGCGGGGGTGCAGGCCCAGCCCGGCCATCCGCCGGCCGCGGTCGGTCACCGTGCCGTCGGCGGCGAGGGCGCCGAGCGCGCGCAGCACCTCCTGCCCGGCGCGCAGCGGGCCCTCCGGCGGGGCGTCCCACCAGCGCAGACCGCCGCCGTCCGGGGTGCCCCAGCAGGCGAGGTCCAGCGCCAGGCGGGTGAGGTCGGCGGTGCGGATCTCCGGCTCGGGGTAGCGGGGGAGCAGCTCGCCCTCGGGCCAGCAGCGGTGCACCCGCCCCGGGGCCTCGCGTCCGGCCCGCCCGGCGCGCTGCTGCGCCACGGCGTCGGAGACCCGGACGGTGACCAGCCCGGCCAGCCCGCGCCGGTGGTCGACCCGCGGCGTCCGCGCCAGCCCGGCGTCGACGACGGCGCGCACGCCGGGCACGGTCAGGCTCGACTCGGCCACCGCCGTCGCCAGGACGATCCGGCGCCGCGACCCGACGCCCCCGGCCGGTCGATGCAGCGCCGCGTCCTGCTCGGCCGCCGGGAGCCGTCCGTGCAGCGGCAGCACGTCGGCGTCGACGCCGGACAGCGCGGACGCCGTCCGCCGGATCTCCGCGACGCCCGGCAGGAACGCGAGCACGTCGCCGTCCCCGCCGTCCAGGGCCGCCCGCACCGCGCGCGCGACGGTGCCCTCGATCCGCTCGCCGCGCAGCGGGGGATCGTGGCGGACCGTCACCGGGAACGTCCGCGCCTGCACCCGCAGCACCGGGGCATCACCCAGCAGCTCGGCGAGCCGGCCCGTCGCCACCGTGGCCGACGTGGCGAGCAGCCGCAGGTCGGGGCGCAGGCCGTCGCGGGCGTCGAGCAGCAGGGCGAGCAGCAGGTCGGCGTCGAGGTGGCGTTCGTGGCACTCGTCGAGCAGGACGGAGCCGACGCCGGTCAGCTCGGGGTCGGCGGCCAGGCGGCGCAGCAGCAGCCCCGAGGTGACGACCTCGATCCGGGTCCGCGCCGACGTGCGGGAGTCGCCGCGCACGGAGTACCCGACGGTCCTGCCGACCGGCTCCCCGAGCAGGTGCGCCATCCGCGCGGCGGCGGCCCGGGCCGCGAGCCTGCGGGGTTCGGCGACGACCACCCGGCCGTCGAGGGCCAGCAGGGCGAGGGGCACCAGCGTGGTCTTGCCGGTGCCCGGGGGCGCGACCAGCACCGCGCAGCCGTGGGCGGCCAGGGTCGCCGTGATCTCGTCGAGCGCCGCGCGCACCGGGAGATCGGGGAGGTCCATCGCGGACCAGTCTCCCCGAGCGGTGGTGCGGGGCTGCTGCGAGGATCGGGCCATGACCTGGCTCCCTCGCACGCTCGGCGTGCTCACCGCCGCCTACGGCCTGTCCACCCTGGTCCGGCCCGCGATCTTCGCCAAGCCCGCCGGCCTCTCCGGCGACGAGCCGCCCGCCCCGGTCGGGATCCTCGTGCGCGCGGTCGGCGTCCGCGACCTCGCCAACGGCATCGCCATGGCCGCCGCCCCCGCGGGCCCGGCGCTGCAGCTCGCCGTCGCCGCCCGGATCGCCGGTGACCTCGGCGACGCGCTCACCTTCGCCCTGTCGCCCAACGACGACCGCGACGCGAAGAAGAAGGCGATCGGCGTCGGGCTGGGCTGGGGCGCGCTCAACGTGCTCGGCCTGCTGGCCGCGCGGCGCTGAACGCACGGGAGCGGGGCACCACCGACGGTGGTGCCCCGCTCCGCACGACCAGGGATCAGACCCCGGCCTCGTCCTTCGCGACCGCGGCGTAGCGGGTCTGCGCGGCGGAGGCGACGCCCGCGCGGTTCTTGTGGTTCTCCTCGTAGGTGGCGACGGCCGTGATGTCCTCCGGCGTCGTCAGCTCGCGGATCGCGGAGATCGCGTCCTGCGCGTTGAGCTCGTCGTAGTCGCGGACCGGCAGCTCCGAGGCGCGCAGCGTGCCCAGGTTGCGGCGCGTCTCGTGGACGGCCTGCGCGGTGTCGTCGGCGCCGTCACGGCGGGCGACCTGCTCGGCGCGGCCCAGCGCGGCGTCGCGCCCGGCGGTGGCGACCTCACGGGCGCCGGTGCTGATGCGCGTCACGGTGGAGGCGGTCTCGCGGGCCAGGTCCTCGGCGGAGTCGCGGACCTGCTCGCCCGTGCGCGAGACGGCGGCGACGGCCTGGTTGAACCGCTCGATCGCGAACCGCGTCGGCAGGCTCACGACGCGGGTGACGCCACCGGCGACGCGCTGCAGCGGCGTGGCGACCAGCGCGGTGACCCCGCCCATGGCCTCCTCGGCCAGCACGGTCGTCAGCCACTCGACGGTGGCCTCGTGCGCGGTGACGAGGTCGTCGGCCAGGCGCTCGGTCGAGACGCGCTCGGCGCGGCGGGCCAGCGTGCGGACGTAGCGGGCCCGGTCGAGCAGCTGGTGCTCGAGGGTGAGGTCGCCCAGCAGCGCCTCGTCGAGGGGCTGGCCCTGCTCGACGGTGGACTTGACCAGCGCGAGCACGCGGCCGATGGCCGGGGTGACGACGTCGGGCACGCCGCCGACGCGGCGCAGCTCGTCGTTGATGCGCTCGGTGCGGCGCTCGGCGTTGGCGCCGTTCTGCCGCAGCTCACGCCGCACGGCCTCGGTCCGGGCCTGGGTGACGCGCACCTTCGCGATCTGCGCCTCGGTCTGGGTGAGCTGCTGCAGAGCGCGGAGCTGGGTGATCAGGGTCGGGACGACGGTGCGGGTATCCATGTCCAGAGGGTGTCCGGGGCGACGGGGGGCTCACACCTCGTCACGGTGTGTCCGCCCGCACAAGCCGATCACGCCTCCTCGACCCGCGCCCTGGCGCGCGCCGTGCGGGTCGCGGCGGTGCCCGCCTCCCGGGCCGCGGCCCGCGCCGCGGCCGCGGCCTCCCGGCTGTCGGCGGCCGCGGTGCGCTCGTGGCGCTGGGCGGCGTCGAGCTCGGCGGTCAGCGACGCGACGCGCTCGCGGGCCCGCTCGTGCTCCTGCTCGGCCCGCTCGTGCTCGGCCTCGGCCGCGTCGCGCCGTTCCCGGGCCGTCGCCTCCATCGCCTCGGCGTCGGCGAGGTCGCGGCGGCGCTCCGCCCGCTCGCGCTCGCGGCGGGCGACCTCGGCGGGGTCCTCCGCGGGTTCCGCCTCCGCGGGCTCCGCCGCGTCGGCGGGCTCGGGAGCGGCCGCCTTCTCCGCCGCCCGCTGCACGACGGCGTCGGGGTCGGACCCGGGACCGAAGCCCGAGTAGGTGATCGTGCGGGTCAACCGACCGGACCGGACCTCGTCGGCGACGACGGGGTCGGCGAGGGCCGCCTCCAGGATGTCGCCCAGCTCGCGCAGCAGGGAGTCGCTGACGGGCTCGTGCGCCTCGCGCGCCAGCCGGCCGGCCTCCCGCGCCATCCCCGCCACGAGCTTGCGACGCTGCGACGACAGCGCGCGCAGCGCGGCCCCGTCGAGGGTCCGCTGGGCGTCGGCGAGGCTCGCGGCGATCCCGAGCAGCCCGTCGAGCTGGTCGCGGCGGTGGCGGGCCAGCAGGTTCGCCAGCCACGCCGCGCGGGTGGGGCGGCGCAGGCGCGCGGCGGCCGTCGCGAACTCCTTGTCGCCGCGCTCGCGCGCCGCCCGGACGGCCTCGTCCCGCGTGGCGACGAAGTCGGCGGGCGGCGCGGCGTAGAGCGCGTCGGCCAGCTCGTCCAGGTCCACGGGGAGGACCCTAGAACGAAACCGCCGCACAGCGGGCGCACAGCGGGCCCACAGGGCCGCGCGCCAGGCTCGGGGCCATGAGCGAACACGAACACGATCTCGGCCTGGCCCACGACCTGCCCCGCCTGATGGGACGCCGCAGCCTGCTCGGCCTGTTCGCCGGCGCCGGGGCCCTCGCGCTGGCGGGCTGCGCGTCGGCGGCGACCGGCACGACCGCGACGACCGGCACGGCGACCGGCACCGCGACGGGCTCGGCCGCCGAGATCCCCGAGGAGACCGCGGGCCCGTACCCCGGCGACGGCTCCAACGGCCCGAACGTGCTCACCGAGAGCGGCGTCGTGCGCAGCGACATCCGGTCGAGCTTCGGGTCGCTGTCGGGCACCGCGCAGGGCGTGCCGCTGACGATCACGCTCGCGCTGGTCGACACCGCGACGGGCGCCCCGCTGCCCGGCGCCACGGTCTACCTGTGGCACTGCGACCGCGACGGGCGGTACTCCCTCTACGACGTCGAGGACCAGAACTACCTGCGCGGCGTCCAGGCCGCCGACGCCGACGGCCGCGTCACGTTCACGACGGTCTTCCCGGCCGCGTACTCGGGACGCTGGCCGCACGCGCACCTCGAGGTCTACCCCGACCTCGCGTCGGCCACGACCCCGGAGAACGCGACGGTCACCACGCAGCTCGCGCTCCCGCAGGACGCCTGCGAGCTCGTCTACGCGACGACCGGCTACGAGTCGAGCGTGCGGAACCTCGCGCGGACCTCGCTGGACCGCGACACGGTCTTCGCCGACGGGTACGCCACGCAGCTCGCGACCGTCACCGGCGACGTGACGGCCGGGATGACCGCGACCCTGACGGTGGGGATCGACGCCTGATCCGGACCCGCCCGGGACCCGCTCAGCGGAAGCCCGGTAGCCACTCCCGCGCCAGGCCCCGGGCGTCGACGGTGCAGTCGAGCTGGGCCAGCACCGCGCACCAGCCGGACAGCACCCGCACCACCACCATGTGCCCGGCCGGCAGCGACAGTGCCCGCCCGGTCTCGCGGTAGGCCCGGCCGCGCAGGTCCGTCACCCGCGCGCCGTGCCGGGCCAGCCACGCGCGGTGGAACCGGAACCGCGGCTCGCGCAACGGGTCGGCCAGCCCGCCGACGAACCGCAGCACGTCCGACGCCGCCACCTCGCCCGCGACGAAACCCTCCGCGCGCATCAGCGCCACCGCGGCGTCCGCGTCGCCGTCGGCGACGTGCCGCAGGATCGTGGCCAGCACCGGCGGGACGCCGTCGGGCAGCTCCGCGACCGCCCCGAAGTCGACGAGCCCGAGCCGCCCGTCGGGCAGGACCAGGACGTTGCCCGGGTGCGGGTCGGCGTGCAGCAGCCCGAGGCGGGCGGGGGTGGAGAACATCGTCTCGACGATCGTGCGCGCCCACCGGTCGCGCTGCGCCGCGTCGGTGTCCCGGGTCATCGCGACGCCCAGCGGCTCGCCGTCGAGCCACTCCGAGACGATCACCCGCGGCGCCGACGCGACGACCTTCGCGACGGCCAGGTGCTCGTCGCCGTCGAACGCGGCGGCGAAGACGCGCTGGTGGGCGGCCTCGGCGCGGTAGTCGAGCTCGTCGAGCATCCGGCGGCGCAGCTCGGCGAGCACCGCGCGGGCGTCCAGCTCGGGGACGATCATCGTGAGGACCCGGGAGAACCGCTCCAGGGTGCGCAGGTCGGCGTCGAGCGCGTCGCCCGCGCCGGGGTACTGCACCTTGACGGCGACCGCGCGGCCGTCGTGCCACACCGCGCGGTGCACCTGCCCGACGCTCGCGGCGGCCGCGGGCTCGGCGTCGAACTCGCGGAACCGGGTGCGCCACGCCGATCCCAGCTGCGTGTCCAGGACGCGGTGCACGTCGGCGACCGGCATCGCGGGGCCCGCGGCCTGCAGGCGGGTCAGCGCCCGGCGGTAGGGCTCGGCGAACTCCGCGGGCAGCATCGGCTCGTAGACCGACAGCGCCTGCCCGACCTTCATCGCCCCGCCCCGGAGCTGCCCGAGCACGGCGAAGAGCTGCTCGGCGTTGCGCTCCAGCACGTCGGCCGACACGGCGTCGGCGTCGGCGCCGGCGAGGCGGCGACCCCAGCCGGCGACCGCGCGCCCGCCGAAGGACAGGGGGACGGCGGCGAGCCGCGCCCGGCGGCCGATCACGGTGGTCATGGGGGAATCCTGGTGCCGCTCCACCGACGGGTGAAGGACCCGGGTACCCGTTCCGCGGGTGGTGCCAGCACGCCCGTTTGGCAGGATGGGCCGGTGATCGCAGCTGCCGCCGCCCGGTCCGACGGCGAACGGGCCCGCAGTGCCGCCGACGCGCTGGCGCGGCTGCGCCCCGGCGTCGTGGAGGAGGCCCGGCGCTGCCTCGGATCGGTCGAGGCCGTCGGGTTCGTCGCCCGGCTGGACCGCTGGTTCGCCGACGTGCACGTGCCGCTGTCGGCGCTCTACCCCGACCCCGACGGGCTGGCCGCGATGATCGTGCATCTGGCCCTGCGCGCGGCCGCGCAGCGCCCGGCCGACCTGCGGGCGGTCGACCGGCGCCGGGAGGTCGACCCGGGCTGGTTCCAGCACGAGCGGATGGTCGGCTACGTCGCCTACACCGACCGCTTCGCCGGCACCCTCGACGCGCTGCCCGCCCGCCTGGACCACCTCGCCGAGCTGGGCGTGACCTACCTGCACCTGATGCCGCTGCTCGCCCCGCGCGAGGGCGCCAACGACGGCGGCTACGCGGTGGCCGACTACCGCTCCGTCGACCCGCGCCTGGGCACCATGGACGACCTGTCCGACCTCGCCGCGGAGCTGCGCGCCCGCGACATGAGCCTGTGCGTCGACCTCGTCCTCAACCACACCGCCCGCGAGCACGCCTGGGCCCGCGCCTGGCTGGCGGGCGATCCCGCGTACGAGGGCTTCTACCTCGCCTTCCCGGACCGCACGCTGCCCGACGCCTACGAGGAGACGATCACCGACGTCTTCCCCGACCAGGCGCCCGGCTCGTTCACCGAGGTGCCCGGCACGGGCTGGGTGTGGACCACGTTCTTCGACTACCAGTGGGACCTCGACTACTCCACCCCGCGCGTGTTCACCGCGATGCTGGAGGAGATCCTGTGGCTGGCCAACCGCGGGGTCGAGATCTTCCGGATGGACGCCGTGCCGTTCATGGGCAAGCGCCTGGGCACCTCGTGCATGAACCAGCCCGAGGTGCACGACATCGTGCAGGCGCTGCACGCGGCGGTGAAGCTCGCCGCCCCGGCCACGGTGTTCAAGGCCGAGGCGATCGTGGCGCCCGACGAGCTCGTCGCCTACCTCGGCGCCCACGGCGACGAACGGTCCGGGCGGTACCGCCCCGAGTGCGAGCTGGCCTACCACAACCAGCTCATGGTGATGCTGTGGTCGAGCCTGGCGACGAAGGACGCCCGGCTCGCCGTGCAGTCGCTGCGCCGGCTGCGCCCGATCCCGCCCGAGACCTCCTGGGCCACCTACGTGCGCTGCCACGACGACATCGGCTGGGCGGTCGGTGACGTCGACGCGCGGGCCGTCGGCTACGACCCGCACGCCCACCGCGACTTCCTCAACGCCTTCTACGCGGGCGAGTTCCCGCTGTCCTTCGCCCGCGGCGCCCGCTTCGGGGAGAACCCGGAGACCGGCGACGCCCGCATCTCCGGATCGACCGCGGCGCTGTGCGGGATCAGCGAGGCGCGCGAGCGGGGCGACGCGGCCGCGCTGGAGGCCGGCATCCGCCGGTTCGTGCTGCTGCACGCCGTCACGTTCGCCTGGGGCGGGGTGCCGCTGCTCTACATGGGCGACGAGCTGGCCCAGGGCAACGACACGACCTACCTCGACGACCCCGCGCTCGCCGGCGACAACCGCTGGATGCACCGCCCGTACTTCGACGACGCCGCGGCCGCGCTGCGCCACGACCCGGCCACCGTCGAGGGGCGGGTGTTCGGCTGGACGAAGGCGCTGGCCGCGGCCAGGGCGTCGCTGCCCGCGCTGCACGCGGCGGGGCGGGGGCGGGCGCTCGACGTCGACTCGCCGCACGTGCTGGCCTGGCACCGCCGCCACCCGCGCAGCGGGCACTTCGTCGGGATGGTCAACGTCGCCGAGCACCCGGTCACGGTCGACGCGCACGTCCTGGACGGGTTCGGCGCGCTCGACACGGTGCTGTCGAGCGACGGCCCGCTGCTCGTGCACGACGGCCGGCTCGTCGTGCCCGCGCTGGGTTTCGTCTGGCTCGCCGAGCCGTAGGCAGGGCCCCGCGGGCGGGCCTCAGCGCTGCTGCTGCTGGGCCAGCCGCTGCGCCACGACCTGCTGCATCCGCTGCAGCCCGGACAGCCCGAGCCCCGCGACCTGACCCTCCAGCTGCTGCAGCAGGTGGGGGTCGGCCACGGTGTTCTCGCTGGACTGGATGAGCACCGTGCCGGCGCCGGTGAAGTCGAACTGGCGCTCCTCACCGGAGTTGCTCCCCAGCATCCCCATCGCCCCGCCGAGGAACCCGGTCATCCACCGCGCGTCGTAGTGGTGGCTGGGGGACGGGCAGTCGGCCCAGCCGACCAGTGCGTCCGGGTCGACCCGGATCGGGGGCTCGGCGAAGATCACCGGGCCGGAGCTGGAGGCCAGGAACTTGCCGGTGCCGATCAGCGTGAGGAACCCGGGCACGATCGACTGCTTGAGCTCGAGGGAGGAGTCGAACGCGAGCAGGTTCGCGGCGCGCAGCGTGAGGTTGCCGTCGTCGAGGTCGTAGCTGTTGATGTCGTAGCCGCGGTCGCCGAGGATCAGGTGCCCCGCGCCGGAGGCCACCACCCAGTCGCGGGTGTAGAGAGGTGCGGAGAACCGGGTCGCGACCATGCCGCCGATGCTCGCCGAGGTGAGCGGTTCGAAGCGGATGCCGTTGCTGTGCGGGGCCGGGTAGTAGGCGATCATCCGGCCGGTCTGCATGAACAGCTGCCCGTCGAGGCGCACGCAGTAGGCGTAGTGGTTGCCGGGGAGGTTGTCGTTGTCCGGCAGCGTGCTCGGGTTGAGGGGGATCACAGCTTCTGCTCCGATGCCTGGACGTAGACGGTTCCCTGGCCGGTGAGCTTGAGCTGCACGGCCTCGCCGGAGCCCCGGCCCACGGCGTCGCGCCAGCCCACCGAGGCGGCGATGTCGACGTTCACCTGCCCGACGTGCGCGACGTAGGCCTGCGGGTCGACCGCGACCGGCCGCCCGCCGACCGGGATCGCGATGGTGCCGCCGTGGCTCAGGACCGCGGCGGTGCCGTAGCCGTGCAGCTGCGTGGTGAACAGGCCCTGCCCGGAGACGGCGCCGCGGACGGCCCCGCGGATGCCGCCCTGGGAGCCGAGGAACACCACCGTGGACTGCAGCGCGGCGTCGTGCGCGACGAGCCGGTCGGCCTCGACGGACAGCGGCCCGGACCCGTCGAGCTCGATGATCGTCACGTAGAGGCCGCGGTAGCCGTAGTGCACCGTCCCGTGGCCCTGGGCGACCATCATCGGGACCTGCTCGCCGGCCATCATCCGGCCGACCATGCCGCCCGCCCCGCCCTGGCCCGTGTGGACGGGGGAGAACCCGACGTCGCCGGTGTAGGCGAGCATCGCGCCGCGGCGGGCGAGGATCTCCCGCCCGGGTGCGACGGCGGCGGCGACGACCTTGTTGTTGATCTGCTCGAAGGTGCCCATCAGCGCTCCTCGGGCTGGATGTAGACGACCCCGCTGCCGTCGAAGCGCAGGGAGAACGCCTCGCCGGAGCTCTCGCCGATCAGGTTGCGCCACGACACGTCGGTGACGAAGGACTGGTTGAGCTGGCCCTGGCTGGCGATGAACGCGTCGGGGTCGACCACCAGCGGGTACTGCGGCGAGACCTCCAGCGCGATCGGCGGCCCGCCCGCCGACAGCAGCGCGACGGTGCCGTACCCGGTGACGGTGGTGGTGAACAGCCCCTGCCCGGACGACGCTCCGCGCACCCCGGCGAACGCCACGTCGGTCCTGAGCTTGTCCGACAGCGCGAGCAGCTGCTCGGACTCGACCTTGAGCGTGTCGCCGTTCAGCTCGACGATCAGCACCTCCATCGCGTCCTTCGCGAACCACACGGTGCCCTGCCCCGTGCAGTGCATGAGCGCGACGGACTCGCCCGCAGCGCGGCGCTTCAGGCCCGCCATCAGGCCGTCGCCGCCGCCCATGCCGGCGTTCTTGAACGTGACGTCGCCGGTGTAGGCGATCATCGACCCGGTCGCGGCGCGCACGGCGTCGCCCGCCAGGTCGATCTCCAGCACCCGCGACCCGTTGAGTCGGAATCCCTGCACGCGGGGGATCCTGGCACATGATCCTCCTGCGGTGGGCGGTATCGGTAGTTCCGCGGTCGTCGACGGTCGGGGCGCCTCCTAGGGTGCTGGTCGTCCCGGGTGATCTGGTCGTCCCGACCGACGGGGCCGGAGGGGGTGGGCCGTGGGCGCGCGGATCGCGGGGGTGGAGGTGCACCTGCCCGGGTCGCGGGTCGGCACCGAGGAGGTGGAGGCGCGGATCGCGGCAGCGTCGGGGTGGTCACCGCCGTCCGGACTGATCCACCGGCTCACCGGCATCTCGTCGCGGCACGTGGCCGCCGACCACGAGCAGGCCTCCGACCTCGCCGTGGCCGCGGCCCGCAAGCTGCTGGCCGGCACGGGCACGGCGCCGCACGAGATCGACCTGCTGGTCTTCGCCTCGGCCAGCCAGGACATGGTCGAGCCGGCGACCGCGCACATCGTCGCGGCGAAGCTGGAGCTGTCGTGCCCGGTGATGGACGTCAAGAACGCGTGCAACAGCGTGCTCAACGGCATGGAGGTCGCCGACGCGCTGATCGCCGTCGGTGGCTACGGGCGCGTGCTCGTCGTGAGCGGGGAGACGCCGTCGCGGGCGGTGCGGTGGGCCGTCGACGGCATCCGCGGGTTCCTGCGCGCGTTCCCCGGCTACACGCTCTCCGACGCGGGCGCGGCCGTGCTGCTGACGGCGGGGGAGCCCGGCACCGGCGTGCTCGGGTCCGGGTTCACCGCCGACTCCCGGCACTGGGAGGCGGGCACGCTGGCCGCGGGCGGGTCGCTGCACCCGCGCGAGGTCGAGCACACCTACTTCGCGATGGACTCCGCCCGGCTCAAGTCCGCGTTCCTGTCGGTGGGCACCGGGATCCTCGACGCGACGCTGGCCCGACTGGGTCTGGCCTGGGACGACATGGCGGTCGTCGCCGTGCACCAGGTCTCGCTGCCCTACCTGGAGGTGTTCGCGCGCGGTGCGGGGGTGCCGGGGGACAAGCTCGTGGTCACCGTCGCCGAGCACGGCAACGTCGCGTCGGCGAGCCTGCCGCTGCAGCTGGTCACCGCCCGGGAGCTGGGGCGCTGCGGGCCGGGTGACCTGGTCGCGCTCGTCGGGCTGGCCGGCGGGGTCAGCCTGGGCATCACGGTGGTGCGGCTGTGAGGCTGTTCGTCGTGGTCCCGGCGTTCGACGAGGCCGCGGGCATCGGGGCCACGCTCGACGCGCTGGCCGCCCAGACCGACCAGGACTTCCGGCTCGTCGTCGTGGACAACGCCTCGACCGACGGCACCGCCGACGTCGTGCGCGCGCACCCGGTGCCGGCCGAGGTCGTCGACGAGCCGCGGCGCGGTACCGGGACCGCCGCCGACACCGGGATGCGGTTCGCGATCGCCCGGGGCGCGACGCACCTGGCCCGCACCGACGCCGACTGCCTGCCCGCCCCCGACTGGGTCGCGCGGGTCCGGGCCGCGTTCGCCGACCTCGACCTCGTCGCCGGGCGCCTGCTCCCGCGCACCGACGAGGGGCTGCCCGCGTGGCAGCGCGGGGTGCTCGTCGGGGCGGTGGGGGTGGCGGCCGCGTTCGGCCGCTTCCGGCCCGGCAACCGGGTGCCGGGCGCGCTCGGGCCCTACGTCATGTCGGCCGGCTGCAACATGGCGATCACCGCGGAGCTCTACGAGCGCGCGGGCGGCTTCCCGCGCACCCGCATCCAGGACGTGCACGAGGACCGCGCGCTGGTCAACGCGGTGCGCCCGCTGACGGCCCGCTACGGGGCCCGGCGCGACGTCGTGGTGCGGGGGTCGAGCCGGCGGGTGCGGGCCTGGGGGCTGGTGCGGACGCTGGGCTGGTACGCCGACCACCGGTACCGCCCCGAGCACGTGGACATCCGATGACCGACCGGTGGGAGCGCCGGGTCCAGCTCGGGGCGCACCCGCTCGCGTACCCGCTGGTCCGGGGCCTGGCGCGGGTCGGGCCGGTGGTGCGGGTGCCGCGGGTCGGGGTCGTCGTCAGCGACGCCGCGCTCGCGCGGGCCGTGCTCACCGACACCGCGTCGTTCACCAAGACCGGTCCGGGATCGCCCGCCGCGCTGTGGACGCCCGTCGTCGGGCCGTCGGTGCTGCTCAACATGGAGGGCGCGGAGCACGCGGCGCTGCGCCGCGCGCTGGCCGACCTGTTCACCCCGGCCGCGGTGGCGCAGCTGTGTGCGCGGGTGCTGGCCGAGCCGTGCGCGGCGCTGCGCGGTCGGCTGGCCGCGGGGGAGGCCGTCGACCTCGTCCCGGTGGCCCAGCGCGCGGCCGGCGCGGTGATCGCGGGGCTGGTCGGGCTCGACGCCGGGGACGCCGCCGGGCCGGCGTTCGCGGCGGCGACGGCGGTGACCTCGATGGTGCGCCTGCGCCGCCCCGAGCTGACGCCGCGCCAGGTCGTGCGGGGCCGGGCGGCGCTGGCCGGGATCACGGCGCCCGCGGCCGCCGCCTACCGCGAGGGGGACCCCGCGACCGTGCCCGGCCGGATGCGCGAGCTGGGGCTCACCGAGCGCGAGGCGCTGGGGGCGGTGGCGGCGTTCGCACTGACCGGCACGGAGACGGTGGTGTCGTTCCTGCCGCGGCTGGTCGCCCTGCTGCACGACGCGGGGCTGCTGGGGGCGGTGGCGGCCGACCGCGGACGCGTGGACGCGTGCGTCGAGGAGGGCCTGCGGATCACCGTGCCGTCGCCGGTGATGCTGCGTCGCGTGGCCGCCCCGGCCCGGATCGGGACCGTCGCGGTGAGGCCGGGGGACCGCGTCGTCATCGCGACGGTCTCGGCCGCCCGGGCGCCCGGCGGCTTCGACCCGGACCGCCCGCACCCGCCCGCGTTGCGCCGGCTGTGGTTCGGGGCCGGTCCGCACTTCTGCCTCGGGATGCCGCTGGCCACGGCGCAGGTCCGGACGGTCCTCGACGCTCTGCTCGACGCCCACCTGGACCGGCCGCTGCGGATCACCCGCCGCCGCGTCGCCCACCGGGTGCTGATCCCGGCCTACCGCGAGCTGGTGGTGCGCGGTGCCTGAGTCCGGCGCGGCGGCCCGCGACCTGCTGAGCCTGGTCCTCGACGCCGCCGACCGGCACGGCGACGCCCCGGCCCTCACCGGCCCACCACCCCGGCGCGGCGCGTTCCGCGGGGCAGGAACGGCGTTCCGCGGAACGCGGCAGGACGGGGCCGGGGGAGCCTCCGGCAGGGCAGGAACGGCGTTCCGCGGAACGCGGCAGGACGAGCGGGGAACCTCCGGCGGGATACGCCGCGCGTTCCGCGGAACGCGGAAGGACGGGTGCGAGGGAACGTCCCGTGGGACAGGAACGGCGTTCCGCGGAACCCGGCCCGCCGAGGTCACGGAGCCGCACGCGGCGACGGAGCCGGCCGGGGTGACCCTGACGTACGCCCAGCTCGGCGACCGGATCCGCGCCGTCGCCGCCCGGCTGACCGCGGCCGGCTTCGCCCCGGGGCAGCGCATGCTGTTCTCCGTCCGCCCGTCACCGGACTCGGTGGTGCTCGCGCTGGGGGTCGTCGCGGCGGGCGGGACGGTGGTGTTCGTCGACCCCGGCGTCGGGCCCGCGCTGTTCGCCGCCCGCACCGAGCTGGCCGCGCCGGGCTGGGCCGCGGCGGAGTCGGTCCTCTACGCCGCGGGCCGCCGCCCGCTGCGGGCGCTGGCCCGTCGCCGCGGGGTGCTGCTGCCCGACTACGCGCGGCTGCCCGTCCGCCACGTGCGGGCCGGTCGGTGG
The DNA here is from genome assembly GCF_014235185.1 of Pseudonocardia petroleophila. NCBI lineage: Bacteria > Bacillati > Actinomycetota > Actinomycetes > Pseudonocardiales > Pseudonocardiaceae > Pseudonocardia > Pseudonocardia petroleophila. The sequence continues at coordinate 4,421,347 of NZ_CP060131.1, forward strand.
CTGCCGGGCGTCCCGCGGAACGCGGTACCGCTGCGCAGCCTGCTGCGGCCGGTGCCGCGCCGGTCGGTCGCCTCGGACCCCGGGCAGGACGCCGTCGTCGTCTTCACCGCCGGGACCACCGCCGCACCGAAGGCCGTCGTGCACACCCGGGGCTCGCTCGGCGCGGCGCTGGACGTGCTGTCCACCCGCTGCGCACTCGGCCCGGGCACCCGCGTGCACACCGACCAGTTCCTGCTCGGGCTCCCGGCGCTGGTCGGCGGCGGGCACTGGTCGATGCCGCCCTACGGGTTGGCCCCCGCCGCGCGGCCGGACGAGCTGGCGCGCGGGCTGGACGGCGCCACCCACACGTTCCTCGTCCCCGCCGACCTCGCCGCGGTCCTCGACGCCGTCGAGCGCGGGCAGGTGGCGCTGCCCGCCTCCCTGCGGCAGGTCCTGCTCGGTGCGGCGCCGGTGCTGCCCCCGCTGCTGCGCCGGGCGGGCGCCGCGCTGCCGGGCGTCGAGTTCCTCGCGGTCTACGGGATGACCGAGATCCTGCCCGTCGCGGTCGCCACCGCGGCCGAGAAGCTCGCCCACCCCGGGCCCGGTGACCTGGTCGGGACCCCGCTGCCCGGTGTCCGCGCCCGCGTCGACGGGGACGGACGGCTCGTCGTCGGCGGCGCGAACCTCGGCCACTACCTCGGCGAGGAGCCCGCCGACGAGCACACCACCGGCGACCTCGCGACGCTCACCGACGACGGGGCGATCGTCCTCGGCGGCCGCGCCACCGACATGATCATCCGCGGCCGCACCAACATCTACCCCGGCCTGCACGAGCCCGCCATCGCCGCGCTGCCCGGCGTCGCGCGGGCGGTGCTGGTCGGGGTGCCGGACGCGATCGGCGACGACCGGGTGGTGCTCGCCGTCGTCGCCGCTGCGCTGGAGCCGCCCGGGCTCGCCGACCGGGTGCGGGCGGCGCTGCCGCAGGTGGTCGACGCGTCCGCGCTGCCCGACGAGATCGTCCTGGTCGATGACATGCCGGTGGCCGGGCGCACCCGCAAGACCGACCGGGCCGCCCTGCGGGACCGGCTCGCGCGGGCGCGGCGATGACGGGCGCGGCGATGAGGGGCGCGGCGATGACGGGCGCGGCCCGCACCGGTGCGGGCAGTGCCGCTCCGGGAACGGCCGGGTGCGACGTCCGGCGGGAGGGGGCGGCGTGCGGATCGCGGTGACCGGGGCCGCCGGGTTCGTCGGCTCCGCGGTGGTGGCGGCGGCGCGCGCCCGGGGCTGGGAGGTCCACCCGCTCACCCGGCGCGAGTGGGACGTCGCCGCCGGGCCCCTGCCCGGCCCGCCGGCCGTCGACGCCGTGGTGCACGCCGCCGCGGCCGTCACCGACTGGGCCGACCCGGTCCGGGTCTGGGCGGCCAACCTGCACGGCACCCGGCACGTCGCCGCGACCTTCCCCGGTGTGCGGCTGGTCCACCTCTCGACCGCGAGCGTCTACGACCCGTTCGTCCCGACCGTCGACGCGCCGGAGTCGGCGGGGCCCGCGGCGCGGCACCTCACCGCGTACGGGGCGTCCAAGGCGGCGGCCGAGCGGCTGCTGGCCGGGCGGCCGGAGACGGTGGTGCTGCGCCCGCACGCCGTCTACGGCCGCGGCGACCCGACGCTGCTCCCGCGCATCCTCGGTGCGGTCCGCGGCCGCACGCTCGTCGTCGCCGGGGACGGCGGCGCCCGCCACACCCTGACCGCGGTCGGCACGCTCGCCGAAGCGTGCCTGCTCGGGTGCACCGGCCCGCCGGGCACCTACAACGTCGGCGACGCCGAACCGGTCACCCTGGACGCCGCGCTCGGCGGGCTGCTCGCCGCCCGCGGGATCGACGCGCGCATCCGGCACCTGCCGCGCCGGGCGGCGTGGGGGCTCGCCGGGGTCGCCGAGGCGGTGGCCTGCGCGCTGCGCCGGCCGGACCCGCCGCGGCTCACCCGCTACGCCGTGAGCCAGCTCGGCACGGAGCGCACGCTCGACCTCACCGCCGCCCGCACCCGCCTGCACCTCGACCCGGCGCCCACCTCCTTCGCCGGCGCCGACGACTGGTAGGCCCGACGACCGACAGACCCCGACGAGCGGCGGCTCCGACGAGTGGCGCGCCGGGTCGGCCGAACGGCCCACTGCGCGCGGCGGGCGGGGTTTGCTCGGAAGCGCGCCGGGCAAATCTGGATCATGGAGCCGTTCGCACCGGGGCATGTGGAGTTCGTGCACCGCAGCTGGCCCGCCGATCCCGCCCAGCTGACCGTCATCCGTCACGAGCTCGCCGGGTGGCTCACGCCGCTGTCGCTGACCCCGGACGAGACCGCCGACGTCGTCCTCGCCGTCGACGAGGCCGCCGCGAACGTCGTCCGGCACGCCTACGGTCCGGACGAGTCCGGCGCGGTGGAGCTCACGCTGTGGACCGAGCCCGCCGAGGACTCGGCGTCCACGACGCTGTGCATCGAGGTCGTCGACCACGGCCACTGGCAGCCGCCGGTGGAGCGGCCGACCGAGGGCGGCCGGGGGATCCCGCTGATGAGCACGATGTCGGAGTCCGTCCTCATCCGCTACGACGAACGGGGCAGCCGCGTGCTGCTGCGCCACCGCATCCCGAACGCTGCGTGACAACTCGTGAGTAACCGCCGCTGACCTCCGCTCGTTCGCCGGGTATGGGTCGGGGACGCAGGATCGGGTACGTCGGGGGTGCCGCGCTGGTCGCGGCCGTGGTCGCGGGGCTGGCGGTGGTACCGGCGTCGGCGCAGGAGCGGGACCTCCCCGTGCCGTACGGCGCACTGGCGACGCTCGCCGCGCAGGCCTCCCCGGCCCCGGCCGACCCGCCCGGCTCCAACGACGACGACTGCGAGCCGAGCGCCGCGCACCCCGACCCGGTGGTCCTCGTGCACGGCCTGGGTGCGAACAAGTCGGTCAACTGGCAGACGATGTCGCCGCTGCTGGCCAACGAGGGCTACTGCGTGTTCGCCCTGACCTACGGCACCGCGCTCGCCGGAGAGCAGGTCGGCGGGCTGCTGCCGATGGAGCAGAGCGCGGAACAGCTCGACGCGTTCGTCGACGGCGTGCTGGAGGCGACCGGCGCGGAGCGGGTCGACCTCGTCGGACACTCCGAGGGCACGCTCATGCCGCAGTACTGGCTGCAGTTCCTCGGCGGCGACGCCGTCACCGACGACTACGTGGCCGTCACCCCGCTCTACGACGGGACGCTCGCCGATCCCCTGCCGGTCGCCGCGCTGGCCGACGCGCTCGGGGTGCGCGACGTCGCGGGCGCACCGGTCGCCCTGGCCTGCGGCTCCTGCCCGCAGTTCATTTCCGGCTCGGACTACCTGGAGCGGATGGCGCAGGCGGGCACCCGCGTCGAGGGCGTCGACTACACGACGATCATGACCCGCTACGACCAGCTGGTGGTCCCGTACACCAGCGGCGAGCTCGAGGGCGCCACCAACATCGTCGTTCAGGACGGCTGCGAGATCGACCTCTCCGACCACCTGTCGATCATCTTCTCCGAGCGCACCGGCGCCCTGATCCTCAACGCTCTGGACCCGGAGAACGCCCGCGACGTGCCGTGCCGCCCGGTGCTGCCGCTGCTGGGCAACGAGGTGATCTGACCGCTCCCGCGTTGCAGGATCGGGCATCGCTCACATAGCGTGCTCGCGTGGCGCAGCGCGATGATCTCTCGGCCCGACCGTGGGTCGACTTCGGCTACGTCTGCAGCGCCGCCTGTCGGGTCTGACGCACCGCCCCACCTGCGCCGACCCTCTCCGACAGGACCCCTCGTGACCACCCGTGTGCCTGCCGTGCCCGTCACCCTGCGTGCACTCGGTCGTGCCTTCGGCGACCGTCCGGTGCTCGCCGGCATCGACCTGGACGTCGCGGCCGGTGAGGTCGTGGCGCTGCTGGGGGCCTCGGGCAGCGGCAAGTCGACGCTGCTGCGGCTCGTCGCGGGCCTGGACCGGCCGACGGCGGGGGAGGTGCTCGTCGACGGCACCCGCGTCGACGGCATCGAGAACCGCGCCGCCGTCGTGTTCCAGGAGCCGCGGCTGCTGCCGTGGCGCACGGTCGCGGAGAACGTCGCGTTCGGGCTCCCCGACGGCACGGCGCGCGCCGCCGGCCGCGAGGAGGTGGCCCGCGCGCTGGACTCGGTCGGGCTCACCGCGTTCGCCGGGCACCGCCCGCGCGAGGTGTCCGGCGGCATGGCGCAGCGCACCGCGCTGGCCCGCGCGCTCGTCCGGCGGCCCGGCGTCCTGCTGCTCGACGAGCCCTTCGCCGCCCTCGACGCGCTCACCCGGCTGCGCATGCAGGACCTGGTCGACGACCTGCAGCGGACCTCCGGTGCCACGGTCCTGCTCGTCACCCACGACGTCGACGAGGCGCTGCAGCTCGCCGACCGGGCCGTCGTCCTGTCCAACGACCCCGCGGGAGCCGGGATCGGGCACGTGCTCGACGTCCCCGGTGACCGCCCGCGCGACCGCGCCGATCCCGTGCTCGCCGCCCTGCGCGTCGAGCTGCTCGACCGCCTCGGCGTGCCCCGGCACGCCCCCGCCTGATCCTCCCCGCCTGACCCTCCCGACGACTCTCGGAGCCGCCGTCATGTCCCGTCTCGCCCGCCTCGGCGTGTTCCTCGCCGCCTCCGCCCTGCTCGCCGGCTGCGTGTCGGGGGAGAGCTCCGACGGCTCCGTCGACGCCGCGCCGGCCGGTGAGGTGCAGCTCAGCCTGGACTACGCCTACTACAACCCCGAGAGCCTGGTGATCAAGGAGCAGGGCTGGCTCGAGGAGGAGCTCGGCGCGGGGTCGGTGGAGTGGATCCTGTCCCAGGGCAGCAACAAGGCCAACGAGAACCTGCGCGCGAACGTGATCGACATCGGTTCGACCGCGGGCACCCCCGCGCTGCTCGCCCGCGCGAACGGGTCGCCGATCAAGTCGATCGACGTCTACAGCCGCCCGGAGTGGTCGGCGATCGTCGTCGCGGCCGGCTCCCCGATCACGTCGGTGGAGCAGCTGCGCGGGCAGAAGGTCGCCGCCACCCAGGGCACCGACCCCTACTTCTTCCTCCTGCAGGCCCTCGCCCAGGCCGGCCTGTCGGCGTCGGACGTGGAGATCGTCAACCTCCAGCACTCCGACGGGCGCACGGCGCTGGAGCGCGGTGACGTCGCCGCGTGGGCCGGGCTCGACCCGTTCATGGCGCAGTCGGAGCTGGAGGCCGGCTCGACGCTGATCTACCGCAACCTCGACTTCAACTCCTACGGCCTGCTCAACGCGACCGAGTCGTTCATCGAGGAGCAGCCCGAGCTCGCGCAGACCGTCGTCACCGCCTACGAGCGGGCCCGGGCCTGGATCGCCGAGAACCCCGACGCGGCCGTGCAGACGCTCGCCACCGCGGCGGGCATCGACCCGGAGATCGCGCGCCGCCAGCTCACCGAGCGCACCGACCTCGCCATCGACCCGGTGCCCGGCGAGCCGCAGCGCGCGGTGCTGTCGCGCCTGCTGCCGCTGCTCGTCGCCGACGGGCTGGTGCGCTCCGAGCAGGAGGCGACCACCGCGCTCGACACCCTGTTCGAGCCGCGCTTCGCCGAGGCGGCCCGCGGGACGGGCTCGGCAGGCGCGTGACCCTCACCGAGCAGCCCACCGCCGTCACCTCGGCGCCCCCGCCGCCCCGGGCCCGCCGCGGGTGGTGGCGGGCCGCGGCGCTGGGTCTCGTCGTCCCGGTGCTGTTCGTGCTGGTCTGGCACCTGCTGGCGACGTCGGGGGAGTTCTCGCCGTCGCAGCTGCCGACGCCGGGGGCGGTGCTGGCGGCGTTCGTCGAGCTGCTCGGGCGCGGCGAGCTGTGGCGGCACATCGGGATCAGCACGCAGCGGGTCCTGCTCGGGTTCGCGGTCGGGGCGGGGGCCGGGCTGGTGCTCGGCGGGCTGGTGGGGCTCGCCCGCCCGGCCCGGTCGCTGCTCGCGCCGTCGATCCAGGCGGTGCGCGCGGTGCCGTCGCTGGCCTGGGTGCCGCTGCTGCTGCTCTGGCTGGGCATCGGGGAGACCCCGAAGATCGTCCTCGTCGCGATCGGCGCGTTCTTCCCCGTCTACACGACGGTCTCGGCGGCGCTCGACCACGTCGACCGCCAGCTCGTGGAGGTCGGCCGCGCCTACGGCCGGTCGGGGCTGCGGTTGTTCCTGTCCGTGCAGCTCCCGGCGATCGCCCCCGGCACGCTGGCCGGGATGCGGCTGGGGCTCGCGCAGGGCTGGCTGTTCCTGGTGGCGGCGGAGCTGATCGCGTCGTCGATCGGGCTGGGGTTCCTGCTGATCGACAGCCAGAACACCGGCCGCACCGACATCCTGCTGCTGGCCATCGTGCTGCTCGCCCTGCTGGGCAAGCTCACCGACAGCCTGCTCGGCCTGGCCGAGCGGCGGCTGCTGCGCCGCTGGAGCTAGCTCCCCGGTGCGGCCCCGCGCAGCCGGTCCCACAGCGCCACGACGTGCTCCCGCTCCGTCGCGACCGAGCCGATCGCGACGCGGACGACGTGGCGCCCGTCCACGACGGTGTGCGTGAGCAGGGCGGTCCCCGAGGCGTTGACGCGTTCCAGCAGCGCGCGCGTCGCCCGGTCGTCGGCATCGGGGTCGCCGGTGTCCAGGCGGAAGCAGACCAGCGACAGCGACCGCGGCACCGCCAGGACGAACCCGGGCTCCGCCTCGATCCACGACGCCAGCTCCGCGGCCAGCGCCACGTGCCCGCGCAGGTGCGCGCGCAGCCCCTCCAGCCCGAAGCCGTGGATCACCGTCCAGAGCTTCAGCGCCCGGAACCGGCGGCCGAGCGGCACCTGCCAGTCGCGATAGTCGACGACCGCCCCGGAGTCGGTGGCGCTGTTGCGCAGGTACTCGGGGGTGATCGACAGCGCGTCGGGGAGGGCGGCGGCGTCGCGCACCCACAGCAGCGAGGCGTCGAACGCCGTCATCAGCCACTTGTGGGCGTCGGTGCAGAACGAGTCGACGTGCTCCACGCCGTCGAGCAGGTCGCGGTGCTCGGGGCACAGCGCCGCCACCCCCGCCCAGGCCGCGTCGACGTGCACCCACACGCGGTGCGGGGCGGTGACCGCGGTGATCGCGGCGACCGGGTCGACCGCGCCGGTGCCGGTGGTGCCGACGGTCGCGCAGACGAGCACGGGCCGCAGGCCGGCGGCCACGTCGGCGGCCAGCATCTCCGCGAGCGCGTCGGCCGACATCGCGAGCGAGCCGGGCGACGGCGGCACCACCCGCAGCGCCCGCGCGCCGAGCCCGGCCACCCGCACCGCCTTGGCGAGCGAGGAGTGCGTCTCGGCGGTGACGTAGACGCGTTCGGTGCCGTCGACGCCGGACTCCCGCCACGCGCCCCCCGACGTCCGGTGCAGCGCCGCGAGCAGGGCCACGAGCGCCGCGGAGGACGCGGAGTCGGCGATCGTGCCGCCCCCGCCGCCGGCCCAGGTGAACGCCGGGCCGAGGCCGAGCGCGTCGGCCAGGCCGTCGAGCAGGACCTGCTCGACCTCGGTGGCCGCTGGCGAGGTCGACCACAGCATCCCCTGGACGCCGAGCCCGCCGGAGAGCAGGTCGCCCAGCACCGAGTGCAGCGAGGCGTTCGCCGGGAAGTAGCCGAAGAACCCGGGGTGCTGCCAGTGCGTGGTGGCCGGGACGACGACCCGGTCCAGCTCGCCGAGCAGCGCGCCCAGCTCCCGGGGCGCCTCCGGGAGGGTGTCCGGCAGCTGCGACCGGACCCACCCCGGCTCCACGGCTGGTCGCACCGGCAGGTCGCCGACGCCGGCCCGGTACCCCGCGATCCAGTCGACGACGGCGTACCCCAGCCGCCGGAACTCCTCGGGATCGAGATCCGTCACAGGAACCTCTCGCTCAGCCACGCCGTGACCGCGTCCAGCACCTCGGGCGCGATCGTCGTCTCGATGGTGCCGTACTCGCCGATCGCGCCCGTGGCCGTCGGCTGCATGAGGTGGTTGAGGCCGGGGAAGGTCCGGACGGTGGCGTCCGGGCCGCCCGCGAGCAGGTCCCGCATCGGGCCCTCGCTCTGCGACGGCGGCACCTGCAGGTCCTTCTCCCCGAAGAACGCGAACACCGGCACGTCGAGCGAGCGCAGGGCGGGGGCGGGGTCGTGGAGCAGGAACGGGGCGAGGTCGAGCGTCGAGTCCACGATCGCGTCGACCTGCTCCGGGCCCGGGCGCTGCGACTCCGGCAGCGTCGCGAGCTGGCCGATGATCTCGTCGCGCGACCGCGCCCGGGCGGCCTCGACGTCCCCCGCGCGCAGCAGGTCGGTGAACTCCGCCAGGAACGCCAGGTAGGCGTCGGTCTCGGCGGCGGGCGCGCCCGCCTGCTCGCGCAGCAGCCGGTTCTGCAGGATCAGCACGTCCTCGCCGGACACGGCGGGCCCGGCCATCGAGACCACGAACGCGACGTCGCCCCGCGACGCGGCGAGCGGGCCCAGGTAGCCGCCCTCGCTGTGCCCGAACAGCCCGACGCGGGCCGGGTCGATCCCGTCGGTGCCGCGCAGGAACGCGACGCCGGCGAGCGCGTCGTCGGCCAGCACCTCGTACGGCGTGCCGGACGCCGCTCCACCGGACCCGCCGACGCCCCGGTCGTCGGTGCGCAGCACGGCGAACCCGGCGCGGGTGAGGGTGTCGGCGAGCAGCAGGAACGGCTTGTGGCCCTCGATCGTCTCGTCGCGGTCCTGCGCACCGCTGCCGGTGATCATGACGACGGCGGGGAACCGCCCGGCGCCGTCGGGGCGGGTGAGCGTGCCGGCCAGGGTGACCTCGCCGCTGGGGAAGGTCACGTCGTCGGCGCGGTAGGGGAACGGCGGCCGCGGCTCCTGCGGGCGGGCCGCGGCCACCGGCTCGCCGCGGGTCAGGGCGAACGGGGTGGCCGGGGCGGCGCCCTGGGTGTAGTCGCCGCTGATCGTGTCGCCGTCGAGCGTTCCGCGGAACGTCGCGCCGCCGGGGGCGTCGGGCAGGGCGAACGTGACGGCGGCGCCGTCGACCCGCACGTCGCGCAGCGGGAGGCCGGTGACCCCCTGCGCGGGGATGTCGATCCCGCCGCCGTCACCGGAGAAGGTGAGCCGGACCTGCAGCGGCGAGCCGGGCGCCTCGATCCGGCCCTGCCAGGTGCCCTCGATCGCGGTGGGCCCGGGCGGGGCTCCGCACGCAGCCGTCAGGACGAGCACGACCGCCATGATCCACCACCTCACGGCCCCACCGTATCCGCACTCAGACGGCGGGCTCCGCCACCGACGCGGCGCCGTGCGCGGTGCGCAGCGCGGTCTTGAGGACCTTCCCGCTGGGGTTGCGCGGCAGGGCGTCGACCAGCACGATCCGCCGCGGCCGCTTGTAGGCGGCCAGGTGCTCACGGGAGAACGCCTCGATGTCGTCGGCCGTCGGCGGGTCGGCGGGGTCGCGCGGCGCGATCACCGCGAGCGGGGCCTCGCCGTAGCGCTCGTCGGGGACGCCGATGATCGCGACCTCGGCCACCTTCGGGTGCGCGGCGAGCGCGTTCTCGACCTCGGCGCAGTAGATGTTCTCGCCCCCGGAGATGATCATGTCCTTCTTGCGGTCGACGACGTAGAGGTAGCCGTCGGGGTCGGCGCGCACGAGGTCGCCGGAGTGGAACCAGCCGCCGCGGAAGGCCTCGGCGGTCTCTTCGGGCTTGTTCCAGTACCCCGCCATCACGGTCGGGCCGCGGTAGACGATCTCGCCGACCTCGCCCGGGGCCACGTCGACCATCTCGTCGTCGACGATCCGGACCTCGACGCCCACGATCGGCTTCCCGATCGAACCGATCTTGCGGATCGAGTCCTCCCCGCCGAGCATGCAGGTGACGGGGCTGCACTCGGTCTGGCCGAAGGCCGTCATGACCTCGGCCCCGGGGAAGGTGTCGATCATCGTGCGCAGCAGCGTGGTCGACGCGGGAGCGGCCCCCCACACCGCCCGGCGCAGCGCGGACAGGTCCCGGTCGCGGACGCCGGGCACCGCGACGATCGCCGCCCACTGCGCCGGCACGAAGAACACGGTGGAGACGCGCTCGCGCTCGAGCAGGTCGAGCATCGCCGACGGGTCGAAGCCGCCCGACGGCGTCAGCACGGTGGTGCCGCCCGCGATCAGGGTGTTGTAGAAGCCCGACACCCCGGCGATGTGGAACAGCGGCGCCCCCGACATCCCGACGTTGTCGCCGACGCCCGAGCCCGCCTGCAGGGCGTTGGCGTAGGCGTGCAGGTACATGTTGCGGTGGCTGAGCACCGCACCCTTGGGCCGGCCGGTGGTGCCGGAGGTGTACATGACCAGCGCGGGTGCGGCGTCGTCGACGGGCAGCTCCGTGTAGTCCTCCGACCCGCCCGCGAGCAGGTCCTCGTGCCCCGCGCCGATCGTGACGACGGTGCCCGCCCCGGCCGCCCCGGCGAGCGGCGCGAACGCGTCGTCGGCGACGACGACCCGCGCCCCGGAGTCGGTCAGCACGTAGGTGACCTCCTCGGCGACGAGCCGGAAGTTCACCGGCACGCAGATCGCGCCGAGCCGCAGGACCGCGGCCATCGCCTCGATCAGCGGCACGCTGTTGAGCGCCAGCACCGCCACCCGGTCGCCCGGGCCGACGCCGTGCCCGGCGAGCACCGAGGCCATCCGGCTGACGCGGGCGTGGGTCTGCGTCCAGGTGAGCGTCAGGTCGCCGTCGCGGAAGGCGACCGCGTCGGGGGTGGTGCGGGCGAAGCGGGCGACGAGGTCGCTCATCGTCATGCCCTGTCCGGAGACCGTCATCCACCCACCCTGGCCCGGCCGTCGTGGCGGGGGCAAGGGGTGGCGAGCCTCACGCGGCCCGGGGTCGGCGGGCGCGGGCCGCGAGGAGGAGGGTCGCCGGGTGACCACCGTCCCCGACACCCGGCTGCGCCTGCTCCAGGCCGCCGCGCTCACCAGCACCTGCGACCGCTTCGCGATCGCGCCGCTGCTCGTCGTGATCTCCCTGGACCTGGGCGCGTCGCTGGCCGCCGTCGCCGGCGTCGCGAGCGTCTACTTCCTCGCCTACGGCCTCATGCAGCCGGTGTGGGGGCTGGTCAGCGACCGGATCGGCCGGGTGCGAGTCATGCGGATCGCGCTGGTCGGGGCCGCGCTCGGCGGGATCGGGTCGGTGCTGGCGCCGGACCTGCTGGTCCTGGGGATCACCCGGGCGGTCGCGGGCGGGTGCTTCGCCGCGCTGATCCCCACGACCCTGGTCTACGTCGGCGACGCCTGGCCCGCCGACGTGCGGCAGCGCCCGCTGTCCGACGTGCTGGCGGCGTCCTCGCTCGGGGTCGCGGCCGCGACCGCGGGGGCGGGCCTGCTCGCCGACGTCGTCGGCTGGCGGGTCGTCCCGGGCGTCACGGCGACGGCCGCGGTGGCGCTGTGGTTCGCGCTGGCCCGGCTGCCCGAGCCGGACCGGGCCCCGACCGGGGGCAGCCCGTGGCACGCGCTGCGCGGGGTGCTGCGCTCGCCGTGGGCGGTCGCGGTGCTGGCGCTCGCGGTCAGCGAGGGGATCGTGGTGCTCGGGGTGCTGACGTTCCTCGCGCCCGCCGCGCAGTCGCTCGGCACGACCGCGACCGTCGCCGGGTTCCTCGCGGCCGGGTACGGGCTGGGGGCGCTGGCCTGGTCGCGGCTGGTGCGCCGGCTCGTCGGGCGGGTGCCGCCCGCCGGGCTCGCGGCGATCGGCGGGGCGTTCCTCGTCGCGGGCTGGGCGGTGCCCGCCACGGCGCTGAACCTCGTGACGATCGCCGTCGCGGGCGCGCTCGTCGGCGGCTCGTGGGCGTTCCTGCACTCGACGCTGCAGGCGTGGGTCACCGAGGTCGTGCCGGAGCAGCGGGCCTCGGCGGTGGCGCTGTTCGCGGCGTCGCTGTTCCTGGGCAGCGCCGCGGGCACCGCGCTGTTCGCGCCGCTGGCCGAGGCGGGGGCGTACCCGCTGGTGTTCGGGCTGGCCGTCGCCGCCGCGGTGCCGGTCGCGCTGCTGTCGGCGGCCGGGCGCCGGGCCTACGCCCGGCGGGGGTGACCGGGGATGTGACGGTCCGCGGACACCGCGCGCCGGGGGCGGGGCCCGTCGGCGATCATGGCCGCGTGAGCACCCCGACCCGCACCCCCGTCCGCCACCGCGCCCGGTGGGACCTGGTCGCGGTGGCCGCCGCCACGGCGCTCGTCGTCGCCGCGCACCTGGTGGGGGAGTCGCTCAAGGCCGCGGGCCAGGACATCTTCCTGGGCGTGCCGCCGCTGCTGGCCTCGTGGCTGCCGCACGTGGGGCCGGGCACGCCGGTGGCGGTCGTCGTCGCGCTGGCGGTCGTCGCGCGCGGCCCGGAGCTGGCCGCGCGGCTGGCCTGGCGGCCGCTGCTGCTGCTCGCCCACGGCGCCGCGGCCACCTGGACGGTGTCGCTCGCCCTGGTCGACGGCTGGACCCGCGGCGTCGTCGAGCGGCTGAGCAGCGACCAGGAGTACCTGTGGGACGTCCCGCGCGCCACCGACGTGCCGACGATGCTGCGCACGTTCACCGACTTCATCCTGCCCGCGCCGGACATGTGGGTCACCCACGTCGGCGCGCACCCGCCGGGCGCCTTCCTGTTCTACGTGGTGCTCGACCGGATCGGGCTGGGCGGCGGCGGACCGGCGGGCGTGGTGACGATGCTGATCGGGGCGTCGGCCTGCGTCGCGGTCGCGGTCACGCTGCGCGCGCTCGACGCCGAGGCGGTCGCCCGGGCGGCGCTGCCGTTCGGGGTGCTGCTCCCCGGCGCGGTGTGGGTCGGGGTCTCGGCCGACGGGATGTTCGCCGCGATCCTGGCCTGGGGGGTCGCGCTGCTCGCGATCGGGGCGGCCGGCCGCAGGGCCCTCCCGGCGTTCGCCGGGGGCGTGCTGCTGGGGTGCAGCCTCTACCTGTCCTACGGACTGGTGCTGGGCGGGCTCGTCCCGCTCGCGGTGCTCGGGCTGACGCGCTCCTGGCGGGCCGGGGCGTGGGCGGCGGCGGGGGTCGCGGCCGTCGTCGCGGCGTTCACGGTCAGCGGGTTCTGGTGGTTCGACGGCTTCGAGCGCGTCCAGGTGATCTACGCGCTGTCGGTCGCCTCGACGCGGCCGTACTCCTACTTCGTGTGGGCCAACCTCGCCGCGCTGGCGCTCGCGGTCGGCCCCGCGGTCGTCGCCGGGCTGCGGCGGGTCCCGGACCTCCCGGCCCGCGCGGCGTGGCTCGTCGCCGCGGCCGGGGCGGCGGTCCTGCTCGCCGACCTGTCCGGGCTGAGCAAGGCCGAGGTGGAGCGGATCTGGCTGCCGTTCGCGATCTGGCTGGTCGTCGCGTGCGCCGGGCTGCCGCACCCGCGGCGCTGGCTGGCCGCGCAGGCGGGTCTCGCGCTGGCGGTGAACCACCTGCTGCTCACCGTCTGGTGAGGGGCCACGATGGTCGGGTGGACGTCGCGCGCGAGGAGCTGTCCGCCGGGCCGGTGACGCTGCGGCGCTGGCGGATGTCCGACGTCGACGAGCTCTACCGGGTGGTGGGGGAGTCGCTCTCGCACATCGGGCCGTGGATGGCCTGGGCCGCGCACGGCTACTCCGACGCCGACGCGCGCCGCCACGTCGACCACGTGGACGCGGGCTGGGCGGCCGGTACCGGGTACGGCTACGCGATCCGGCTCGGCGCCGGGGCGGCGGGTGCCGGGGAGCTGGTGGGCGGCTGCGGAATGACGAACCGGATCGGCCCCGGCGGTATGGAGATCGGGTACTGGCTGCACCACGCCCGTACCGGACGCGGTTACGTGACGGCCGCGGTGGCCGCGTTGGCGGCCGAGGCGTTCCGGATCGGCGCGGATCGCGTCGAGATCGTGCACGACGTGGCGAATGTGCGCAGTGGGGCCGTGCCGCGCCGCCTCGGATTCACCGAGGTCGACCGCCGGCCGCCCCAGGAGGAACTGTCTCCCGGGGAGGCTGGCGAGGACGTCGTGTGGCGGTTGTGCGCGCCCTGATCAGCGGTTTCCGGGCGGATCAGTGGTTCGCGTGGTACGCCTCGAGAACGTTGGACGGGATGCGTCCGCGCTCCGAGATCTTCATCCCCTGGGCGACCGCCCATTCGCGAATCGCCTGGTTCTGCTCACGGTCGGTGCTCGGCCGGCTCGCCGGGGTGGCCGACGAACCGCCGGAGCCCCGACGTCCGCCGGACCGGCGGGCCGCGGAAACGAACGGGGCGAGGGCGTCGCGCAAACGCGAGCTATTGGCGGAGGAGAGATCGATCTCGTAGGCCTTGCCGTCGATCGCGAACTCGACCTGCTCGTCGGCCTCGGAACCGTCGATGTCGTCGACCAGGGTAACGGTGGTGTGCTTCGCCACGCACGTGCCTTTCTCGGGATCGTCAATTGTTCGTGGCCAACGATAAAGGATGCGATGCCGCATTGTCGAACAGGGGTCGGTATTTCGACCCCCGGGACGGGGGAATGGCGTCTCTCGACGGTCGAGATGCTGCTATCGTCGTGCCGTGGACGGTGATCGGGACGAGTTGGTGCGCCTGCTGCAGGCCTACGCCGCGGAGGCCGAACGGCTCAGCCACGTGTTCGCCGACCGCCACGGCATGCACGCCACCGACCTGTCCGCGCTCCTGGCGGTGATGCAGGCCGACCGCGCGGGCGCGCCGCTCACCCCCGGCCGGCTGGGCCGGCACCTCGGGCTGTCCTCCGGGGCGACGACCGCGGTCGTCGACCGGCTGGAGCGCGCCGACCACGTCCGCCGCGCCCGCGACGACCGCGACCGCCGCCGCGTCACGCTGCACTACGGCGCCGCCGCCGAGCAGGTCGGCTCGGCGTTCTTCGGGCCGCTCGGGGCCCGGATGGACGAGCTGCTGGCGGGCTACGACGCCGCGGAGCTCGCGGCCGCCCGGCGCTTCCTCGGCGAGGCCACGGAGATGGTGCGGGCCTACCGAGAGTCGGTGGCGCCTCCTACCGGGGGCTGACGCGGTCCCACGCGCGGCGCCACCGGGGACGCGGCGGGGCGGTCTCCAGCGCCACCGGCTCGGTGCC
Organism: Pseudonocardia petroleophila; assembly: GCF_014235185.1. NCBI lineage: Bacteria > Bacillati > Actinomycetota > Actinomycetes > Pseudonocardiales > Pseudonocardiaceae > Pseudonocardia > Pseudonocardia petroleophila. Next base: position 4,436,375 of record NZ_CP060131.1, read on the forward strand.
CGGGGCGGGCGGCAGGGCCACCTCGATCTCGCCGCCGAGCCGGAACCCCGCGGCCAGCTCCAGGTCGTCGCCGCTCCAGAAGCGGCCCGGGTCGTACCAGTTGGGCCGGCGGTCGCGGGGGAGCAGGCCCATCTCCTCGTAGGTCAGCGCCACGACCTCCGCGCAGTACGCGGTCTCCAACCCGGCCGGTCCGGTGTCTCGCTCGCGCCGCCACGGCAGCTGCGGGGTCCGGCCCCACAGCCAGCGGCCGGTGAGCCGGGCCGTCGAGGGGAAGGGGGTGCCGTCGAGGCGGGCGACCGCGCGCAGGGCCCCGTCCTCGTGCTGCCGGGCGACCGGCCCCTTCAGCTGCCGCAGCCAGCCGCGCTGCCCGTAGCGGTGCCCCCACTGCAGCACGGCGTCGCGCATGTCGTGCAGCTGCACGCCCCGCTGGTGCTGCCCGGTCCACAGGTCGAGCAGCGAGCGGCCCAGCTCGGCGTGCCACATCATCGGCGGCAGGTCGTCGACGACGATCGCCATGCCGACGTGGTTGACCGGTGAGTTGGTCAGTCCGCGGATCGCCCGGTCGGCGCCGCTGCTCCCGCGGAAGACCCAGATGTCGCCGGTGCGGGCGAGCTCGCAGGCCCGGTCGAGGGTGATCAGGCTCTTTCCTGAGTCCGGGGGAGGCACGCCGGTACGGTAGCGAGATGCGCTGGTGGAAGCTGATCGGACTCGCCGGGCTGGCCGGGGTCGCGGCGACGGGCGTCGTCACGGTGCGGGCGGAGCGGAAGCGGCAGGCCTACACCCCCGACGAGATCCGCTCCCGCCTGCACGAGCGCGCCGCCCGGGCCGCGGCGGAGCCGGCGGACTAGAGGTCGGCCGTCGCGCCCACCAGGTACTCCGCGAACCTCTCGCGCGCGGCCGCGGCCCGCGTCGGGACGTGCTCGGTCGGCACGTCGGTCGGGGTGTAGCCGCGCAGGATCCGCTTCGCGACGGTCGCCTTGTGCACCTCGTCGGGCCCGTCGTAGATCCGGGCGGCGCGGGCGGCGCGGTACATCTCCTCCAGCGGGAGGTCGCCGGAGAACCCGAGCGAGCCGTGCACCTGGATGGCCCGGTCGATCACGTCGTGGAGCACCTTCGCGCCCCAGTACTTGATCATCCCGATCTCCAGGCGGGCGTTGGACGCCCCGACCTGGTCCATCGTCCACGCCGCGTGCAGCGTGAGCAGGCGCGCGGCCTGCATCTCCGCGGCGCTGGTCGCCACCCAGTCCTGCACCATCTGCTTGTCGGCGAGGATCGACCCGTGCGTGTGCCGGCTGACGGCGCGCTCGCAGAGCATGTCGAACGCGCGGCGCGACTGCCCGAGCCAGCGCATCGCGTGGTGGATGCGGCCGGGGCCCAGGCGCTGCTGGGCGAGCCGGAACCCGTCGCCGGGGTTGCCGACCAGGTTCTCCTTCGGCACGCGCACGCCCTCGTAGAGCACCTCGGCGTGCCCGCCGTAGAGCTCGGGGGAGTGCAGGGGGTGGTCCATGACCGGGATGTCGCGGACCACGTTCACCCCGGGGGTGTCGGTCGGCACGATGATCATCGAGCTGCCCTGGTACGGCGAGACGTCCGGGTCCGTCACGCACATGACGATGAGGAAGTCGGCCTGCGAGGCGTTGGAGCTGAACCACTTGTGGCCGTCGATGACGTAGTCGTCGCCGTCGAGGACGGCGCGGGTCGACAGCAGCGTCGGGTCGGCGCCCGCCCCCGGCTCGGTCATCGAGAAGCAGCTGCGCAGCTCGCCGCGCAGCAGGGGGTGCATCCAGCGCTCCTGCTGCTCCGGGGAGCCGCCGATGGCGAGCAGCTCGGCGTTGCCCGAGTCGGGGGCCTGGTTGCCGAAGATCCCCGGGGCGTAGCGGCACTGGCCGAGGATCTCGTGCATGAGCCCCAGCCTGACCTGCCCGAACCCGCCGCCGCCCAGCTCCGGCGGCAGGTGTGCGGCCCACAGGCCGCGCTCCTTGACGCGCTCCTTGAGCGGGGTGGTGATCCGCTCGAACGCCGCGCGGTCGAGGTCGAGCGTCTCCAGCGGGATGATCTCGTCGCGGACGAACCCCCGCATCCACTCCAGCTGCGTCTCGAACTCCGGTTCGGTGGAGAAGTCCCATGCCATGCCCCCAACCTAGGTTTGGGCGATGCTGGCGTCCATGCAGCACAGCTTCGAGCCCCTGAGCCCGGTGTCCTTCCTCGACCGGGCCGCCGCCGCGCACGGTGACCGCACCGCCGTCGTCGACGGGGAGCGGCGCTGGACCTACACCGAGCTGCACGACCGCTGCCGGCGCCTGGCCGGTGGGCTCGCTCCGCTCGCGGACGGGCGCCCGGTGGCGGTGCTCGCCCCGAACACGCACGTGCTGCTGGAGGCGAACTTCGGCGTGCCGTGGGCGGGGGTGCCGCTCGTCGCCGTCAACACGCGGCTCTCGGCGGGCGAGGTGGCGTACATCGTGGAGCACTCGAACTCCTCCGTGCTGGTGCACGACCCCGTGTTCGACGACCTGGTGGACGCGGTGTTCGCCCAGCTGGACGCCCCGCCGCTGCGGATCCGGGCCGGCGCGGAGTACGAGGCGCTGCTCGACGGGGCCTCGCCGACGGCCCACACCGTCGACGACGAGCGCGGCCTGCTCTCGATCAACTACACGTCGGGCACCACGGGGAAGCCCAAGGGCGTGATGTACCACCACCGCGGTGCCTACCTGCAGGCGCTGGCGATGGTCGGGCACACCGGCCTGACGCCGAGCGCGGTGCACCTGTGGACGCTGCCCATGTTCCACTGCAACGGCTGGTGCTTCCCCTGGGCCGTCACGGCGGCGGGGGCCACGCACGTGTGCCTGCCGAAGGTCGATCCCAGCGAGGTGTGGCGCCTGATCCGCGAGGAGGGCGTCACGCACCTCAACGGCGCGCCGACGGTCCTGTCGATGTTGGCCTACGCGAAGGAGGCGGCGCCGCTCTCCGGTGTGCCGGTGCGGGTGGCCACCGGTGGCGCTCCGCCCAGCCCGGCGATCCTGCGTCGGATGGGGGAGCTGGGGTTCGAGGTCACCCACCTCTACGGGCTCACCGAGACGTTCGGGCCGGTGATGATCTGCGACTGGCGGCCCGAGTGGAACGAGCTCGACGCGGGCGAGCAGGCGCGGCTCAAGGCGCGCCAGGGCGTCGGGAACATGATCTCCTGCGCGGTGCGGGTGGTCACCGACGACGGCGCCGACGTGCCGCGCGACGGGGAGTCGGTCGGGGAGATCGCGCTGCGCGGCAACAACGTGATGCTGGGCTACCTCGACGACGAGCAGGCGACGGCCACCGCGATCCCGGACGGCTGGTTCCGCACCGGCGACCTGGGGGTGATCCACCCCGACGGGTACGTGGAGCTCCGCGACCGCTCCAAGGACGTGATCATCTCCGGCGGGGAGAACATCGCGTCGGTGGAGGTGGAGCAGGCCATCGCCGACCACCCCGCGGTGCTGGAGGTCGCCGTGATCGCGGTGCCCGACGAGAAGTGGGGCGAGGTCGCGGCCGCCTACGTCACGCTGCAGGAGGGGGCGAGCGCGACGGAGGAGGAGATCATCGAGCACGTCCGGGGGCGGCTGGCGCGGTTCAAGGCGCCGAAGACGGTGACGTTCACCGACCTGCCGAGGACCTCCACCGGGAAGATCCAGAAGTTCGTGCTGCGGGACGAGGCGTGGAAGGGGTCCGAGCACCGGATCCGGTGAGGGGGAGGATCGTGCGGTGATCCTGCACGTCGTCCCGCTCGACCTGCCCGGCCTCGGCGTCGGCGAGGCCGCCCGGCGCCTCGCCCACCGGGAGCGGGTCACCGCCTGGGCGGGGGACTGGTCGACCGGCGGCCTGGTCACCTGCGACCCGGTGCCCGGCGGCCGGTTCCCCGAGCTCCCCGCCGTCGCGCCGGACCCGGCGCACCCCGACGCCGTCGGCGGGGGCTGGTTCGGCCACCGCGGCTTCGACGGCACCGACTCGTGGGCGTCCTACCGCGACGTGCTCCGGTTCGACGGCACGGCCTGGTTCCACGAGGCGCTGCTCGACGGCGCGTTCGACGCCGCGGCCGCCCGGCGGCGGGCCGCCGAGCTGACCGCCGACCTGCGGCGGCCGGCCCGGACCGTGCCCGCCCGCCTGGAGGTCACCGCGTTCCCGGACCGGACCGCGCACGTCGTCGCGGTGGAGCGGTGCGTGCAGGCGATCCGGCGCGGGGAGATCTACCAGGCCAACATCGCCTGCCACGTGCACGGCCGGCTGCACGGGTCCCCGCACGACGCCTGGGCCCGGCTCGTCGAGGCCCACGCCCCCGCCCGCGCCGCACTGGTGGCCGACCCGGGCCGCACGGCGGTCGGCGCGAGCCCCGAGCTGTTCCTGCGCCGCCGCGGGCGCACCGTCGAGACCTCGCCGATCAAGGGCACGCGCCCGCGGACCGGCGGCCCCGACGACGCCGCCGAGCGGGACCGGCTCGCCGCGTCGGCCAAGGACGCGGCCGAGAACGTGATGATCGTCGACCTGATGCGCAACGACCTCGCGCGCGTCTGCTCCGGCGTCACCGTGCCCCGGCTGCTCGAGATCGAGCCGCACCCCGGCGTGTGGCACCTGGTGTCGACGGTGCGCGGCACCCTCGACACCGACGACGCCGGGCTGCTCGCCGCGACCTTCCCGCCCGGCTCGGTCACCGGCACCCCGAAGATCCGGGCGGTCGAGCTGATCGGCGAGCTGGAGGCCGGGCCGCGGGGGCTGTTCACCGGGATGCTCGGGTACCTGAGCCCGCTCGCCGGGGTCGAGCTCGCGGTGGCGATCCGCACGCTGGAGGTCGCGGCGGACGGCACGGCGCGGCTGGGGGTCGGCGGCGGCGTCACCGTCGACTCGACACCGGTGCAGGAGTGGGCCGAGTGCCGGACGAAGGCGGCGCCGCTGCTCGCCGCGCTCGGCGCCGCACCGTGGCCGCCGGACCCGGGGCCGAGCCGGCTCGCCGACCCCGCCGCCGGGCTGTTCGAGACCCTCCTCGCCGTCGACGGGCGGCCGCGGCGGGTGGCCGAGCACGTGCGGCGGCTGCAGGCGTCGTTCACCGAGTGCCACGGCCGGCCCCTCGACGCCGACGTGGCGGCCGCGATGACCACCGGTCCGCCCGGCCCCGCCCGCGTCCGGGTGGACGCGTCCCCGGACGGGCGGCTCACGGTGACCGCGGCCCCGTTCGTCCCGGTGCCGCTCGCCGCGCAGCCCGGCCTCGACCTGGTGGTGCACCGCCTGGGACCCGGCGGCGCCCCGCGGCACAAGTGCGCCGACCGCGACTGGGTGGCGAAGGTCGAGGCGCCGCTGGGGCCGGACCAGGCGGCGCTGCTCGTCGACGACCGCGACGTGGTGCTGGAATCCACCCGCTCGGGCGTCGCCGTCGTGCTGGGCGGGCGCGTCACCGTCCCGCCGCTGGACGGCCGGATCCTGCCGGGCACCGCCCGGCGCGCGCTGCTCGACGTCCTCGACACCGCCGCCGTGCCCTACGACCTGCGCGCCCCGGCGCTCGGCGAGCTGGTCGACGCCGACGGGGTGTTCCTGCTCAACGCGCTGCGCGGGGTGCAGTGGGTCCGCTCGGTGCCCGGGCGGACCTGGGCCGCGCCGGACCCGGTCACCGTGCGGGCGGCGCAGCTGCTGGGCGCGGACCGAGGGTGAGGGTCAGCGCCTGCTCCAGGTCGGCGACCAGGTCGCGGGGGTCCTCCAGACCCACCGACAGGCGCAGGTGGCCCCACCGGCGGAACTCCTCCGGGTAGTGGGCCACGCGCGGGCCCTCGGTGCCGACGTGCACGATCAGGGTCTCGTCGTGGCCCAGCGACACCGCCGACGTGATCAGCTCCAGCGCCGCGACGAACCGGTTCTGGGTGGCCGGGTCACCGCGGACCGCGAACGCGAGCATGCCGCCGGACCCGCCGTCGAGCGTGCGGGCGGCGAGCGCGTGCTGCGGGTGCGAGGGCAGCCCGGGGTAGGCGACGTAGGCCACCCGCGGGTCGGCCTCCAGGAACTCCGCGACGACCTGGGCGCCCGCGCAGTGCGCCCGCATCCGCATCGGCAGCGTCACCGCCCCGCGCATGATCAGCCAGGCGTTGAACGGGCTGATCGTGCCCCCGACGTTGACGCCCGCCTCCAGCCGGATGCGGTCGACCAGCTCCGCGGCCCCGATCACGGCCCCGCCCATCGCGTCGCCGTGCCCGTTGACGTACTTGGTGAGCGAGTGCACGACGAGGTCGGCACCGAGCTCCAGGGGTCGCTGCAGCACCGGGGTGGCGAACGTGGCGTCGACCGAGAGCAGCGCGCCGCCCTCGTGCGCCACCGCGGCGACGGCGGCCACGTCGGTGATCTTCGTCGTCGGGTTGGCCGGGCTCTCGACGTGCACCAGCCGGGTCTGCGGGCGCATCGCCGCCCGCACGGCGCCGGCGTCGGAGGTGTCGACGAGCGTCGTCGTGATCCCGTACTTGGCCGGCAGCAGCTCGGTGAGGAGCTGGTACGTGGCGGCGTAGGTGACGTCGGAGCAGACGACGTGGTCACCGGTGCGCAGCAGCGTGAAGAAGACCGCGTGCAGGGCCGCCACCCCCGTGGCCGTGGCGAACGCGGCCTCGCCCCCGTCCAGCGCCGCGAGCTTGCACTCCAGCCAGCCCTGGTTCGCGCCGCCGTTGCGGGTGTAGAGCGGGGTGCCGGTGCCCGACCAGCTCAGCTCCGACGGGTCATCGGGCAGCGCGTAGGAGTTCGCGGCGACCAGCGGGCGGCGGATCGCGCCGGTGCCGGGGTCGACGGCGTTCCCGGCGTGCACGGCGCGGGTGGCCAGGTGGTGCCCGCTCACGTCTGCTCCGGGCCGAGCTCGGCGACGAACTCGTCGACGAACCCGCGCCAGGACGCCACCGGGGCGAGCGGGCGCACCACGAACTTGGTGAGGCCGACGTCGACGAACGCCCGCACCTGGGTGCGCGCGGCGGCCCACCCGTCGGCGACGAGCAGCGCCGGGTCCACGTCCGGGCGGCGCCGCGCGGTCTGGGCCAGCGCGGCGGCGCGGTCGGCCTCGGACGTCCCGGGCGGGAGCAGTCCGATGTTGGTGCCGTAGTGGTCGTCCTCGATCTCCCGGTCGGCGTCGGCCGCGGCGCGCTCGATCCCGGCCCGGCACCCGCCCGCCTCCGCCGGGGTGACGGCGGCGCCCAGCCAGCCGTCGGCCAGGCGCCCGATCCGGCGCAGCGCGACGGGGGCGGTTCCGCCCAGCCACAGGTCGAGCGGGCGCGGGGGCAGCGGGCCGACCGCGGCGTCGTCGAGGTGGAAGAACTCGCCGTGGTGGGTCACCGACGGCTCGGACAGCAGCCGCCGCAGCACGAGCAGGGCCTCGTCGAACACCGCGGCGCGCTCCCCGGGCACCGGGTAGAGGGCGCGGTCGCGGACGCTGACGGCGCGGACGCCGAACGTCGGCAGGATCCGCTTCGGGGCCAGCGCGACGAGGGAGGCGAGCTGCGCCGCGACCAGCATCGGGTTGCGACCGGGCAGCACGAGCACCCCGGTGCCGAGCTTGAGCCGGCGGGTGCGGCCGGCCGCGTAGGCCAGCCCCACCAGCGGGTCGACGGCGTCGGTGGAGGCGAAGTCGGGCAGCCAGACCGAGTCGACGCCCGCCGCCTCGCACGCGTCGACGTACCCACCGAGGTCGTCGTGCGGCACCGAACCCAGGCCGATGCGGATCTTCGACTGCGACGGGGCCTTCGGCGACTGCGACGGGGCCTTCGGCGACTGCGGGAGGGGAGGAGGCACCCCGCGACGTTAGCCCGCCGACGGCTCCGTCGCGGATCCCGTGGCCGACCGCCAGGCCACGAGCCGGTCCTCCGCGGTGCGGACGTCCCGGATCGCGTGCACGGCCGCGGCCTGCTCCGGGGTGGCGCTGTGCTGGGCCACCGCGCGCTCGGCGTCGGCGAGGTCGCGCACGGCCACGGCGTCGTCCGCGTGCGGGTAGATCGTCGGCAGCGGCGCGCCGGCGCCGTCGTCCCCGTCGGCGGCGCCGCTCTCGCCCGCCTGCCGGTACGGGCTGTCGTCGGGCAGCCGGCCCGTGAACCGGCCGTAGGCGCCGAGCACCATGAGCAGGCCGCCGGCGAGCAGGCTGAAGATCACGTTCGACATGCGGAACGCGAGGACGTTGAAGGGGGTGTCGAGGACCAGGACGTTCGCCACACCGGAGAGCAGGAACGCGACGCCGATCCCGAACGTCACCGTCGACGCCATCCGCCCGCCGCGGACCGCCGCCGCCACCAGCAGGGCGGCCGTGACGAGGGAGATCACCGACAGCAGGCCGTTGGAGGACAGCCCGAGGACCGGGGTGCCGCTCGTGGTGAAGGGCTCGAGCTGGTTGACCAGGCCGAGCACGCCGAAGACGACGAGGCCCGCGGCGAACACCACCGCCCCGATCCGGTGCACGAGCCCCAGCCGCGTGCCGGGTTCAGGATCGCGCCGAGAGTTGTTCACACGACCCACAGTGGGGCCGGGCGCCCGGTCCCGCCACTCGACGCCGCAGGTGCGCGGAATGTCGGGAGGAGGCATTCCGTCCGATCCGACGCCTGATCGCGCGGGAATGGTAGACCGGAGACCGTGCGGATCGCGGGTGCGGGAACACGGTTGGTCGGGCTGGTCGTGGCCGGGGGGTTGGTGGCCGCCCTGATGTCGTTGCCGCTGGTCGGGGGCCTGGGGCTGGTCGCGGAACGGGCCAGCGGATCGGCGACGGAACTGTCGCCGGAACTGCGTTCGGGAATCGTCCCGGAAGCGACCACGGTGACCGATTCGGCCGGTGCGCCGATCGCCTATCTCTACGACCAGTTCCGGATCCCGGACGGCTCGGTGTCCGCGGCGATGCGCGCCGCGATCGTCGCGATCGAGGACCGGCGCTTCTTCGACCACGGCGGCGTCGACCCGATCGGCACCCTGCGCGCGGTCGTCCACGACGCGAGCGGGGGAGCGCAGCAGGGCGGGTCGACGCTGACCCAGCAGTACGTCAAGAACTACGAGCTCTACGTCACCGCCACCACCGACGCCGAGCGCGCGGCGGCGGTGGCGCCGAGCCTGGCGCGCAAGGTCACCGAGGCGGAGCTGGCCGTCCAGCTCGACCACGCCCTGAGCAAGGACGAGATCCTCGCCCGCTACCTCGATCTCGTGTACTTCGGGCACGGCGCCTACGGCGTCGGCGCGGCGGCGCAGGCGTACTTCGGCACCACGCCCGACCGGCTGACCGTCGCGCAGTCCGCGCTGCTGGCGGGCCTGGTGCAGAGCCCGGCCGAGGACGACCCGGTCGCGCACCCGGACGCGGCGCTGACCCGGCGCGGCCTGGTCCTCGACGCGATGCACGCCCAGGGCGCGATCGACGACGCGCAGTACACCGCGGCGTCGGCCGAGCCGCTGGGCGTCGGTGACGTCGGGGTGCCGCGGGCGGGCTGCTCCGCCGCGGGCGACGCCGGGTACTTCTGCGCCTACGTCAGCTCCTACCTGCAGGCGGCCGGTCTCCCGCCCGCGCTGCTCGCGGGCGGCGGGTACACCGTGCGCACCACGCTCGACCGCTCCGCGCTCGGGCACCTGGTCACCTCGCTGACCGCGCAGGCCCCGCCGGACGGCTCGCACGTCGCCGACGTCATGTCCGTGGTGGCGCCGGGCGCCGACCGGCACCCCGTCGTGGCGATCGCGGCGAACCGCCCGTTCGGCAACGGCGAGGGGGAGTCCGCCTACGACCTGCCGGTGGTGCCGGAGAACCTCGGCGCGGGCTCGGTCTACAAGATCTTCACCGCGGCGGCGGCGCTGGACCGGGGCATCGCGGGCATCGACACCGTCCTCGACGTCCCGGCCAGCGGCTCCACGCTGCCCAACTACCGCGGCGCCGACGGTCGCCCGCTGCCCGTCCGCAACGCCGGGACCTACCCGGCGCAGCTCTCGCTCACCGACGCGCTCGCGCAGTCGCCCAACACCGCGTTCGTCGAGCTGGAGGGGCGGACGGGGGTCGCGCCCGCCGTCGACATGGCGCAGCGCCTCGGCCTCACCTCGCTCGACACCCCCGGCCCCGACGGCCGGTCGGTCGCCGACGTCGCCCGCGCGGAGGACCAGGCGTCGTTCACGCTCGGGGTGTCGCCGACGAGCGACCTGGAGCTCGCGAACGTCATGGCGACGATCGCGAGCCACGGCACCTGGTGCCCGCCGACGCCGATCGCCTCGGTCACCGACCGCGACGGGAACGCCGTGGCGCTGGCCGAGCCGCCGTGCACCCAGGCCGTCGACCCGGGCCTCGCCGACACGCTCATGGTCGGTCTGGGCCGCGACCACCTGCCCGGCGGCACGTCCGCGGCCGCCGCGGCGTCGAGCGGGTGGGACCGGCCGATCGCGGCGAAGACCGGCACGACGCAGGACCAGGAGTCGGCCGCGTTCGTCGGGGCCACGCCGCAGCTGGCCGGGGCCGTGATCACCTTCGACGACTCGGCGGCGCCCCGCCCGATCTGCGACGGGTCGCCCCCGCGCAGCTGCGCGGGCGGCACGCTGTTCGGCGGGACGGTGCCGGCCCGCACGTTCTACCGGGCGATGGGCCCGATCCTGGAGGGGCGGCCGGTGGCGCCGCTCCCCGATCCCGATCCCCGCTACCTCGACGCGCGCTGACGGACCACCCGGTACAGCAGCACGGCGCCGGCCACCAGGCAGACCAGGCCCACCACCAGCCAGAACCGGGAACCGGTCATGAAGCTGCCGGGCAGCACGTTCGCGCCCTGCAGCGTCCAGACCGCCCCGATCAGGAGCAGGAGCACGCCGAGGACGGTGGGGACGGCACGGGTCATCGGCCGATCATGCCCCACCCGGTTTCGACAGCCGGTAGAAGGTCGGGCAGAGTGGCGGGGTGTCCGCTCCGGTCCTGTCCCCGCCCCTGACCGCCCGGCTCTTCCGCGTGGTGTCGGTCGCCGAGGCCTGTTCCTGGGTCGGGCTGCTGGTGGGGATGTTGTTCAAGTACGTGGTGGTGTTCGACGACATCGGGGTCACGGTGTTCGGGCCGATCCACGGCGCGCTGTTCGTGGCCTACGTCGCGGTCACCCTCCTCACCGCGCGGGTGTTCCGCTGGGACCTGCGCACCCTCGTGCTCGCGCTGGCTGCCAGCATCCCGCCGCTGGCGACGCTGTGGTTCGAGCGCCGGGCGCGGCGGACGGGACGCCTGGACTACTCCCCGTCGGGGTCGGCCAGCGCCTGATACGCCGGACGCAGCAGCTCCACCACCGACGCCCCGCGCACCGCCACCGGGAACTCCGGCACCTGGTCGAGCAGGGCGTCGGACGGGGTCCGCGGCCCGGCGATCCGCTCGCCGAGCCCCGGGCCCGCGACGAAGTAGGTGTCGAGCAGGTCGGCCAGCGGGGCCACGCCCGTGGGGGCGGGGGAGCCGCGCCGGGCGCGCAGGTCGTCGAGCACGGTCTCGCGGTCGCGCCCGCGCAGAGCGAGGATCTGGAACGGGTCGGCGTCGAAGCGTTCCGCGAGCACGTAGAACACGGCCGCGAGGTGCTTGCAGGGCACCGCGAAGTCGGGGCAGCTGCAGTCCATCACCAGGTCGCGCGCGGTGGCGGGGAACAGGCTCAGGCCGGCGCGGTCGAACACGTCCTCGATCCCGCGCGGCATCTCCCCGGCCAGCAGCGCCGCGGCGTAGGAGGCGTCGGCGGCGAGCGCGTCGAGGACCTGCGTCCACTCGGTCTTGCCGTACGCCGGCACCCCGATCCGCGCCCGGTACGGCTGCGGCCGGCTGCCCTGGACCTGCGCGACCGCCCCGCCCGCGTCGACGTCGAGGGAGACGATCTGCCCGGCCCGGGCGTAGGACCTGCCGCGCGAGAGGCGCCCGCCGATGCCGAGGCACTCCACGACCGACAGGAAGCGCCCCGACCACCAGGTGCGCGCGACCTTCCCCCGCCGGTTCCGGATCTGGATGCCGCCCTCGACCCGGCGGGGACGGGTGTCCTCGTCCTGCCACCAGAAGGGATCGGGGGTGTCAGTCATCGTCGACCACCTCGTCGAGCGCCTCCTGGCCCAGGCTGAACACCTCGCGCAGCGACTCGGTGGACAGCTCGGTGAGCCAGCCCTCCCCGTCGCCGACGACCATCTCCGACAGCGCCTTCTTCTTCGTGATCATCTCGTCGACCCGCTCCTCGACGGTGCCCGGGCAGACGAACTTGCGGACCTGGACGTTGCGCCGCTGCCCGATCCGGAACGCCCGGTCGGTGGCCTGGTCCTCCACGGCCGGGTTCCACCAGCGGTCGAGGTGGACCACGTGGTTGGCCGCGGTGAGCGTCAGCCCCGTGCCGCCCGCCTTGAGCGAGAGCAGCAGGACCGGCGGCCCCTCCCCGGCCTGGAACCGCGCGACCATCGCGTCGCGGCGCTTCTTGGGCGTGCCGCCGTGCAGGTAGGCGACGTCGGTGTCGAAGCGGGCGCTCAGGTGCGGCACGAGCAGGTGCCCGAACTCGGTGAACTGCGTGAAGCACAGCACGCGGTCGCCCTCGTCGAGGATCTCGCCGAGGATCTCCTCCAGCCGGATGATCTTGCCGGAGCGGCGCCCGACCGCGGAACCGTCGTGCAGCAGCTGCGCGGGGTGGTTGCAGACCTGCTTGAGCTTGGTCATCGCCGCGAGGACGTTGCCGCGCCGCTCGATGCCCTCGCTGTCCTCGATCTTCTCCATCATGTCGTCGACGACCGTGCGGTAGAGCGAGGCCTGCTCGCGGGTGAGCCGGTAGTGCTGGGTGATCTCGATCTTCTCCGGCAGGTCGTCGATGATCGTGGGATCGGTCTTGAGCCGGCGCAGCAGGTAGGGCCGGGTGACGCGGCGCAGCAGCTCGGCGGCCTCGGTGCTGCCGTGCCGCTCGACCGGGATCGCGTAGCGCGCCCGGAACTTCTCCGACGTGCCGAGCAGGCCCGGGTTGAGGACGTCCATCACCGACCACAGCTCGGACAGGCGGTTCTCCACGGGCGTGCCGGTGAGCGCCACCCGGTGCCCGGCGACGAACCGGCGCACGGCGTGGCTGTGCGTGGCCCGGCTGTTCTTGACGGCCTGCGCCTCGTCGAGCACGAGCCGGTGCCAGGGCCGTGACTCCAGGTCCTCGACGTCGCGGGTGGCGGTGGCGTAGGTGGTGACGACGAGGTCGGACGCGGCGATCCGCTCGGTGAGCTCGGCGCCGCGGGGACGGCCGGGACCGTGGTGGGCGTGGACCCGCAGGCCGGGGGCGAACCGCGCGGCCTCGCGCTGCCAGGTGCCGACCAGCGACATCGGGCACAGCAGCAGCGTCGGCCCCGGGCTGCCGTCGCGCCGCTCGTGCGCCTCCAGGGCCAGGAGCTGCACCGTCTTGCCCAGGCCCATGTCGTCGGCCAGGCACGCGCCGAGGCCGAGCCGGGCCAGGAACGCCAGCCACGCGACGCCGCGCTGCTGGTAGGGCCGCAGCTCGGCGCGGAACCCGGGGATCGGCGGGACCGGGGCCAGCGCGCTCTCGGCGCGGCCGGAGAGCAGGTCGCCGATCCAGCCGTCGGTGCGCACGGCGACGGGCAGGGGCGCGTCCTGGTCGTCGGGGTGCTGCTGGGCGACCGCGAGCACCTCGGCGACCGTGGGGGCCCGCCCGCGCCGCCGGGCCTTGGCGAGGAACTCCAGCCCCGCGCGGAGCCGGTCGGCGTCGACGCTGACCCAGCGCCCGCGCAGCCGCACCAGCGGCGCCTTCGCCGCCACCAGCTCGCCGATCTCCTCCTCGGAGAGCTCGTCGTCGCCGACGGCGAGGGACCAGGCGAAGTCGGCCAGCTCCTCGCGGCCCAGCCCGCCGCGGGTGATCACGCCGTCGGTGGGGGTGCTGCGGGCGCTGAGCGTGAGCCCGACGGTGCGGGCGCCGTCCCACCCGGCCGGGAGCTGCACCCCGAACCCGGCCCCGACGAGCAGCGCGGCGTCGGAGGTGAGGAAGCGGTGGGCGCCGTCGAGGTCGAACTCGTACCGCGCCGGGCGGGGCGAGCGCAGCGCCTGCGCCAGGGCCGGCACCACCTGCGCGGCGCGCCCCAGCTCGGCGAGCAGCAGCTCCTGGGGCTCGGCGATGAGCCGGGCCGCCGCGCCGTCCCACACCTGCTCGGCGGGGACCTGCAGGCTCGGGTCGGCGGAGGACTGCAGCAGGAACTCCAGCACCCAGCGCGTGCCGTCGCCGGTCTGGTCGTCGGGGTCCTCGCCCGGGTCGGACGGGTCGTGCAGCGTGCGCTCCTCCACCAGGCGGAAGCTCGCGCGCCCCTCGCCGGTGGGGGCGGTGCCGAACGCGTCCCACGCGGCGAGCTCGTCGGCGAGGCCGCCCAGCTCGCGCTCGCCCGCGTCGACCCGGGCGTCGGGGGTGAGGAGGGCGGCGAGCCAGGTCTCGGTGACCGGTGACCGGCTGCGCCGCGCCGGGGCGATGGTGAGGGGTTCGGGGGTGCGGGCCAGGCGGTCGCGCACGCCGGCGTCGACGAGGACGGCCAGCGCGTCGGCGACCAGCGCGCCCGGGTCGGGCCCGACCAGCTCGGTGCGACCGCCGGTGTGCTCGGCCCGCCCGACCGGGGGCATCGACGCCGCGAGCGTGTCGACGGCCACCGCGTCGAGGCCCTGGACGACCGGTCGCCAGCGCGCCTCGCCCGCGGTGAGCGTGGGCAGGACGCGGCCGCGGGTGACGAGGTCGGCCGCCGTCGCGGCGACCGCGCGCAGGTGGGCGACCGACGCGCCGTAGCGCACCTCGTCGACCGGGTCCTCCAGCTCCGCGATGTCGACGACCAGCGCGGGCACCGACCACGGCCGCAGCACCGGCCCGCCCCGCGGCGAGGTGTCGCGGGCCCGCACCAGCTCGGGCGAGGCCAGCGGCCCGCCCGCCCGTGACGGCAGCAGCAGGGAGACGGTGGTGGCCTTGCCCGGGTGCAGCGCCGCGAGCCCCGCCGACGGCACCGCGAACGGGTGCGGCCGGGCCGAGCGCAGCGACCGGCTGCTGCCGGTGGCCGGGCGCTCCCCGTCCTCCGCCCAGATCAGGACGCCCCGACCGGGGGACCAGAGGGCGTGGACGGCGAGCACCGGGCCAGAGTACGAAGCCGCCCCGACAGTCCTCGCGCCAGGCGGGAGGAGCTAGGCCGGGACCAGGTCGGCGTAGTCGGGGTGCTTCGCGATCCAGCCGCGCACGAACGGGCAGTCCGGGTGCACGGCCAACCCCCGTGCGCGGGCGGAGTCGAGGGCCGCCCGCACCAGCACCCCGCCCAGGCCCCGGCCCGCGACGGCGTCGGAGATCTCGGTGTGGGTGAACCGCAGTCCGCCGGGAACGGTGCGGTAGGCCGCGAACCCGACGGTCTCCCCGTCGACGCGGACCTCGAACCGCGACCGCTCCGCCACGTCGACGACCTCGGCGTCAGCCACGGGCACCGCCGTGCGGGACGTACGTGGCGGGCACGACGCCCAGCTTGCCCTTCTGGTAGTCCTCGAACGCGGCCATGACCTCGGCCTTGGTGTTCATGACGAACGGCCCGGCCCAGGCGATCGGCTCGCGGATCGGGGCGCCCCCGAGGATCACGACGTCCATGCCGGACAGCCGCGACTCCTGCGCGGCCGCCGCGGTGATCGAGAGGACGTCGCCGGGACCGAACAGCGCGGCCTGGCCCGTCCGGATCGGCCGCCGGTCGGCGCCGACGGTGCCCTCGCCGGACAGGACGTAGACCAGCGCGTTGAAGTCGCGCCGCCACGGCAGCCGCACCCGCGCGCCGGGGGCGACCGTGGTGTGGGTCATCGCCATCGGCGTGTACGTCGAGCCCGGCCCCGTGTGCCCGGCCAGGTCACCGGCGATCAGCCGGATCAGCGCGCCGCCGTCGGGGGTGGTGAGCAGGGCGGTCTCGCTGCCGCGCAGGTCCTGGTACTTCGGCTCGAGCCACTTGTCGGCCTTCGGCAGGTTGACCCACAGCTGCAGGCCGTGGAACAGCCCGCCGCTCGCGACCAGCGCCTCCGGCGGCCGCTCGATGTGCAGCAGCCCGCCGCCCGCGGTCATCCACTGGGTGTCGCCGTTGGTGATGGACCCGCCGCCGCCGTGGCTGTCCTGGTGCTCGAACTCGCCGTCCATGATGTAGGTGACGGTCTCGAAGCCGCGGTGCGGGTGCCACGAGGTGCCCTTGGGCTCGCCGGGCGCGTACTCGACCTCGCCCATCTGGTCCATCATCAGGAACGGGTCGAGGTCGCGCAGCTCGATCCCGGCGAACGCGCGGCGCACCGGGAAGCCCTCGCCCTCGAAGCCGGTCGGGGCGGTGGTGATCGCGCGGACGGGCCGGTCGACGGCCGTCACGTCGGGCTCGGTGACCCGGGGCAGGACGGTGATGTCGGGGACGGTGACGGCGGGCATCGGAGTACCTCCGTGGTCAGGTTGTTGCGAGTGCAACGATCAACGGGGCGCCGCAGCCGATTGTTCCCGATACCGGGCTCGTTCCCATACTGGTGCCCATGCCCGACCTGGACCTCGTCGACGGCCACAACGACCTGCCCTGGGCCCTGCGACGACTCGGCGACACCGACGTCGCGCGCCCCCGACCCGAGCTCCACACCGACCTCCCGCGCCTGCGGGCGGGGCGGGTCGCCGCCCAGTTCTGGTCGGTCTACGTGCCGTGCTCGTTCACCGGCGACGCGGCCGTCACCGCGGTGCTGGAGCAGGTCGACCTCGTGCACCGGCTCGTCGCGCGCCACCCGCGGGACCTGGCCCCGGCCACGACCGCCGACGACGTCGACGCCGCCCGCGCCGACGGGCGGATCGCGTCGCTGCTCGGCGCGGAGGGCGGGCACTGCCTCAACGGCTCGCTCGCCGTGCTGCGGATGCTGCGCCGCCTCGGCGTCCGCTACCTGACGCTGACGCACAACTCCAACACCGACTGGGCCGACTCGGCCACCGACGAGCCCGTCTGCGGGGGACTGTCCCCGTTCGGCCGCGAGGTGGTGGCCGAGATGAACCGGATCGGCGTGATCGTGGACCTCTCCCACGTCGCCGCCACCACCATGCGCGACGCACTCGACGCGACGCGCGCCCCGGTGCTGTTCACGCACTCGTCGTGCCGGTCGGTCACCGACCACCCGCGCAACGTTCCCGACGACGTGCTGGCCGCCCTCGCGGCCAACGGCGGCACCGCGATGGTGACGTTCGTGCCCCGGTTCGTCTCCACCGCCGTCGCCGAGTGGGACGAGCGGCTGGCCGAGGCGATGGGGGAGCGCGGGCTCGACCACGACGACCTGCGGGCCCGCGACGCCTTCGCCGCGTCCTGGGACGGCCCGCCCGCGCCCCGCGCGACCCTCGACGACGTCGTCGCCCACCTCGACCACGCCCGCGAGGCCGCCGGTGTCGACCACATCGGCATCGGCGGCGACTACGACGGCTGCGCCGAGCTGCCCACCGGGCTGGAGGACGTCTCCCGCTACCCCGCCCTGTTCGACGCCCTGCGCGACCGGGGCTGGTCCGACGACGACCGGGCCAAGCTCGCCGGACGCAATGCGCTGCGGGTGCTGCGCGCCGCCGACGAGACGGCCACACTCTGACCCATGTCCCCTGAGACCGGGCCCACCGCCGTGCTGGAGAAGTACTCGTTCCTGGAGAGCCCCCGCTGGCGGGAGGGCCGCATCTGGGTGTCCGACTTCTACACCCACCGCGTGCTGTCCGCCCGCGAGGACGGCTCCGACGTGCGCGTCGAGGCCGAGGTGCCCGCGCAGCCGTCCGGGCTGGGCTGGCTGCCCGACGGCCGGCTGCTGATCGTCTCGATGCGCGACCACCGCGTGCTGCGCCGCGAGGCCGACGGGACGCTCGCGGTCCACGCCGACCTGTCCGAGTACGCCACCGGCCACCTCAACGACATGGTCGTCGACGCCGACGGGCGCGCGTTCGTCGGCCACTTCGGCTTCGACCTCATGTCCGGCGCCCCCGTGCGCACCGCCTCGGTGGTGCGCGTCGACCCGGACGGCTCCACCACGGTGGCCGCCACCGACCTGAGCTTCCCCAACGGGTCGGTGTTCATCAACGGCGAGTTCGTCGTCGCCGAGACCCTCGGCAACCGGATCAGCGGCTACCCCGTCGACTTCGACGGCTCGCTGGGGCAGCGCCGCGACTGGGCCCGCTTCGGCGACCACCCGACCGGCACCGAGGTGCCCGACGTCCTCGGGTCGCTGGCGGTCGCCCCGGACGGGATGTGCGCCGACGCCGAGGGTGCGGTGTGGGTCGCCGACGCGCTCGGCAACCGGGCCCTGCGGGTGCGGCCGCAGGGAGCGGTCGTCGACACCGTCGACGTCGGGACGGGCGTGTACGCGTGCGCGCTGGGCGGCGAGGACGGCCGCACGCTGTTCCTGTGCACGGCCCCCGGGTTCGCCGAGCACGAGCGGCGCGACACCCGGGAGGCGGCGCTGCTGGCCGTGCGGGTCGAAGTCCCGGCGGCGTAGCGGTGCCGGTCCTCGACGACGCCCAGCGGCGGGAACGGCTCGCCGCGGCCCCCGTGGCCCGGCTCGCGACCCTGCGCGCCGACGGCACCCCGCGGCTGGTCCCGATCACGTTCGTGCTGCTCGGGGACCTGCTGTGCTCCGCGGTCGACGACGTCAAGCCCAAGCGCAGCACGCGGCTGGCCCGGCTCGACGACGTGCGCCGCGACCCCCGGGTGGCCCTGGTCGCCGACCACTACGCCGACGACTGGTCGACGCTGTGGTGGGTGCGGGTCGACGGCACGGCCGCGGTGCACGAGGACGGGGACCTGCGCGCCGAGGCGCTCGCCGCCCTGTGCGCGAAGTACCCGCCCTACGCCGCGGCCCCGCCCGACGGCGCGGTGCTGGTGATCACCCCGGACCGCTGGTCGGGCTGGACGGCGGTCCAGGGGAGGGCGGCGGTCTAGGGGAGGGCGGCGAGGAACTCCAGCAGCGCGTCCGTCGTCTCCTGCGGGGCCTCCAGGTGGGGCGCGTGGGCGCAGCCGAGGACGACCAGCCGCACCGGGCCGGACGCGAGGTCGCGCACCGCCTCCACGTGCGCGACCGTGCCGTACGGGTCGTCGGTGCCCTGCACCGCGAGCACCGGGCAGGTGATGCCGGGCAGCTCGGGGCGCAGGTCCCAGTCGCGGAAGCCGTCGCTGAGCCACACGTCGTTCCAGTTGCGGAACACGGCGTCGGGGTCGCGGTGCCGGCGCGCCATCCGGGTGCGCAGGCCGCCCTCGTCGTACGCCGTGCGCGCCGCGCGCACCCCGGCCAGCCCGAACTCCTCCGCGAACACGTGCGGGGCGAGCACCGCCAGCCCGGTCACCCCGTCGCCCGCGGCAGCGGGCCGGGCCGCGTGCAGCAGCCCGATCGACGCCCCGTCGCTGTGCCCCACCAGCACGGGCGCCTCGAGGCCCAGCGCCGCGCGCAGGGCCGGGACGACGGTGCGCGCCTCCTCGTGCATGAACCCGGCGCCGCGCGGCGCGGGCGGCGGGTCGGACCAGCCGTGACCGAGCCGGGAGTAGGCCACCGCGCGCCGCCCGGTGGCCTCGGCGACCCGCCGGTGCCACCCGCGCCACAGGGCGACCGACCCGAGGCCCTCGTGCAGGAACAGCAGGGGGGCGCGGTCACCGGAACCGGACACGTCGTCGTACTCGACGCGGCCGCCGGGCACGGCGAGCGTGGGAAGATCGGACACGTGTCGAACGTAGCCGTCCCCCCGTTCCACCTCGCCGTCCCCGTCGACGACCTCGACGCCGCCCGTGCCTTCTACGGCGACGTCCTCGGCCTGGCGCGCGGCCGCAGCGCCGACAACTGGCAGGACTGGGACCTGCACGGCCACCAGTTCGTCACCCACGTGGCGCCGGGCGCGGGGCCGGTCGGGCACAGCGAGGTCGACGGCCACCGCGTGCCGGTCCCGCACTTCGGGCTCGTGCTGGACGTCGCGGAGTTCCACGCCACCGCCGAGCGGCTGCGCGCGGCGGGCACGGCGTTCGTGATCGAGCCCTACCTGCGGTTCGCGGGCGAGCCGGGGGAGCAGTGGACGATGTTCCTGCTGGACCCGGCGGGCAACGCGCTGGAGTTCAAGGCGTTCGCGGACCCGTCCGCGCTGTTCGCGACCTGACCTCGGCCGCGAGCTTCTTCGGGGCGATCTCCAGGTAGGCGTCGGTGACGATCTCGGCGATCTCGGCCCAGTCGGGGTCGACGTCGAGCCGCACCCCCAGCCACCCCCGCCCGCCGACGTAGGGCGGGCGGAAGAAGCGCTCCGGCTCGGCCGCCACCAGCTCCTCCTGCACCCCGGGCGGGGCGGCGCACCAGAACGCGAGGTGGTCGTCGTGGTGGTGGTCGGCGAGGGAGACGAACACCTTACGCACGAACCACGTCGGCTCGCCGTGGCTGAGCTTCTCGGTGACCTCGGGCAGGGCCAGGCACAGGGCGCGCAGCCGGTCGACGGGGTCCTGCCGGTCACGGTCCGCGCTGCCGTCCACGAACCCCAGCATCGCACCAGGGGCCTTCCGGCACCTACGATCTCCGCGTGGAGCACCCGGACGACGTGCCGGCCGGGGTCGTGGACCGGCTGCCGGTCGGGGTGTTCGCACTCGACGGGGACGAGACCGTCGTGCTCTGGAACCGCCGCGCCGAGCAGCTGACCGGCTGGCCGCCGGAGCGGGTGCTGGGCACCCGGCTGGCCGAGCCGTCGCTGGACGCCCCGACCGTCGCCCGGATCGCCGACGAGCTGCGCGCCGGCCGCCCGTTCGCCGGGCGCGTCCCCGCCCGCGGCTCCGGCCCCACGCTGTACTTCCGGGCCGTCCCGGTGACGATGCCCGGGATCTCGGTGGTCGGGGTGCTCCAGGACGTCGACGACACGCGGGCGGGGGACGAGGCGTTCGCGCTGCTCGACGCCCTGTGGGAGAGCGCACCCGTCGGTCTCGCCTACTTCGACACCGCCCTGCGCTACCGCCGCGTCAACGGCGCCGTCCTCGACATCGACGGCGGCACGGTCGACCAGCGGCTCGGCCGCACGCTGGAGGAGGTGCACGGCGCGGTCGGCGCCACGATCGCCGACGGCCTGCGCGCCGTCCTCGCCGGCGGGCGGGCCCGCGCGTCCGTGCCGGTCCGGGGACGGCTCTGGCACGGGGCCGGCCCGCCGCAGGAGTGGCGGGTGAGCATGTACCCGGTGCACGCGCCGGACGGGCGGGTGATCGGGTGCGGCGCCGTCATCGTCGACGTCACGGTGGCCGAGAGGACCCGCCGCGAGCTCGCCAGGGTCGCCGCCCAGCGCGAGCACGCGCTCAACCGCTACCAGAGCCTCATCGAGGCCACGAGCGCCGCGGTGTGGGTCCGGGAGGTCGACGGCAGCGCCCGCCGCGACGCCCCGGGGCTGCGCGCGATCACCGGGCAGAGCGTCGCGGAGATGCGCGGCTGGGGCTTCCTCGACGCGGTCCACCCCCAGCACCGCGACGCCTGGCGCGCGGCGTGGGAGCAGGCCGTCACCGCCGAGACCGCCGAGGTGTTCTCGCTGGTCTACCGGCTGCGCACGGCCGACGGCGGGTACCGGTGGTTCCGCACCCGCGCCGTCCCGGTCCGCACCGAGGGCCGCGTCGCGCAGTGGGTCGGCACCGAGACCGACATCGACGACGCGATCCGGGCCCGCGACCGGCTCGACCTGCTCGCCCGGGCCACGCTCGCGATGAACTCGGCCGTCGAGCCCGAGGGCGAGCTCGGGGCCCTCGCCGACGCGCTGGTGCCCGACTTCGCCGACGTCTGCCGCGTCTACCTGGTGGACCCGCCACGGGCGCGGGGCGGCATCACCGGGCGCCGCTCGGTGGCCCGGACCGCGCCCGGCCTGCCGGAGTCCCCGATGACCGACCCCCGGTTCGTGTTCGCCGCCGACCACCCCATCGCCCGGTGCGTCCGCACGGCCGCACCGGTGCTCGCCGCGGTGCCCCGGATCGGCGAGCAGGACTGGCAGCCGACCCCGCAGATGGCGCGGTGGGGGGTCGGCGTCGACGCCCACTCGGTGCTGGTCGCGCCGGTGCTCTCCGGCGGGGTCGTCGTCGCCGCCCTGCTGTTCGTGGGCGCCGGCGACCGGCCCCCCTACACCGAGGACGACCTGGGCCTGGTCGGCGAGCTGGGCACGCGGGCGTCGGCCGCGGTGGAGAAGGCGATCGCGTTCCAGCAGAGCAGGCAGGTCGCCGTCGCCCTGCAGAGCGCGATGCTCACCGAGCCGCCGACGGCGCCCGGCCTGGAGATCCAGACGCGCTACCTGCCGGCCGCGGCGGGCCTCGCGGTGGGCGGCGACTGGTTCGACGCGTTCCCGCTGCCCGGCGGCGACCTCGCCGTCGGGGTGGGCGACGTCGCCGGTCACGACCTGCCCGCGGCGGCCACGATGGGCCAGCTCCGCAGCATGCTGCGGGCGCTCGCCGACGACGCCCGCCCCCCGTCGGCGGCGGTGGCGGCGCTGGACCGCGTCGCGACCCGGCTCGGCGTCACCCGGTTCACCACGCTGGTGCACGGACACGTGGTGCGGGGCGCCGGGGGCACGGTGTTCCGCTGGTCCAACGCCGGGCACCCGCAGCCCGTGCTGGTGTCGGCCGACGGCGATCCCGCGTTCCTGGCCGGGGACGTCGGGGTGGTCCTCGGCGTCGCGCCGGGCAGCGCGCGCCGCGACAACGAGGCCGTGCTGCCGCCGGGGAGCACCCTGCTGCTCTACACCGACGGGCTCGTCGAGCGCCGCCGCGACCCCGACGACCGGGCGAACGCCGACCTGCTCGCGCTCGCCCGCGCCCACGCCCACCGCCCGCTCGGCGAGTTCTGCGACCACCTGGTCCGCGACACCGCCGCCGACACCGACGACGACATCGTGGTGCTGGCGGTGCGCGTCTCGTGACCCCCGACGTCGTGGCCGATCTCGTGTCCCGCATCGGCGCGCTGCCCGGCGACAGGGTCGTGGTGGGCGTCGCCGGTTGTCCCGGCGCGGGCAAGTCGACGCTGGTCGCGGCCCTGCTCACGGCGCTGGCGGCCGAGCACGGGCCCGAGTCCGTCGCGCACGTCCCGATGGACGGGTTCCACCTCGCCGACGTCGAGCTCGCCCGCCTGGGCCGGTCGGACCGCAAGGGCGCCCCCGACACCTTCGACGCCGGCGGGTACGTCGCGCTGCTGCGGCGGATCGCCGCGCACGACGAGGACGTCGTCTACGCGCCGGCGTTCGAGCGCGACCTCGAGCAGCCCGTGGCCGGGGCGATCCCGGTGCCGCGCACGGCCCGGGTGGTCCTCACCGAGGGCAACTACCTGCTGCTCGACGCGCCGGGCTGGCGCGCGGTGCCCGGCCTGCTCGACGCCGCCTGGTTCTGCGACGTCGACCCGGCGCTGCGCCACGAGCGGCTGGTCGCCCGGCACGTGGCGTTCGGGAAGACCCCGGCCGCGGCGGCCGCCTGGGTGGCGGCGGTCGACGGCCCGAACGCGGCGCTGGTCGAGGCCTCGCGCGACCGCGCCGACCTGGTGGTGCGGGTCGGCTAGTGGTGCCGGGCCCGGTGCGCGGCGAGGGTGTCCAGCCCGAAGTCGGCCTCCGGGTCGCGCCACACCGAGTGCGCGTGGTTGACGTCGCGCTGGGTGTTGTCCCACTCCAGCAGCAGCCGGGGGCCCTGCAGCCGGTAGTAGTGCGGCTCGCCCGGTGCCGTCGATCCCGCCCAGGCCAGGTGCACCGCGTCGAGGGCGGTGTCGTCGGCGTAGCGGGGCAGCGGGGAGAGCCCCTCGGGGACGCGGTCGAGGTAGCAGCCCAGCAGCGCGCGCAGCCGCTCGCGCTGGCCCGCGTCCAGCGCCGACGCCGGCACCCCCTTCGGGGCGTCGGTGAGCGCGACGGCGGCGTGGTCGGCGTCGTCGAGACCGGCCTTGTCGTCGATGCCGTCGCTCATCCTCTGCAGCTTCGCCTGCTCGGCCGCGTCCTCGAACGGGGCGCGCCAGATCCCGGCCAGCGGGATCACCCGGTCACCCGCCGACGCGCGGGTCCGGTTGCCCGAGACGATGTCCGACGGCGCGCGCGGCAGCAGCACCGCCGCGGCGGCGAGGTCGGGGTCGAGCGAGCGGACGAGGTCGCGCGCGAGGTCCTCGACGGCCCCGAGCGGGCGCAGCCGCGCCCCGCCCAGCAGCGGGGAGGAGGCGGGGTCGGCGCCGAGGAACAGCGGCGTCGTCGCGGCCACCCGCCCGTCGACGACGAGGACGTTGACCGACACGTGGTGCCCGCCGAACCGCCACGCCCACGGCGCCGCTCCGCCCGGCTCGCCGAAGACCCGCAGGTAGTACAGCCCGGGGTCGCGTCCGCGGTCGCGGTCGAAGGAGGTGACGAAGCCCTCCGTGCGGTCCAGGACGTTCTCCAGGCCCATCACAGTCGCGACGGTGACGTACGCGGCCTCGGACAGCGCGCTCGCGACCAGGGCCATCGCCAGCCGCTGCTGGGCGGGGCGCTGCGCGTGCACGGTGAGCCCGCCGTGGTCGGTCGGCGTGTAGAACCAGCGCAGCCGCTCGGCGTCGTCGGCGGACCCGGGGACCGCGCCCGAGGCGACGCGGCGCTGCTCGGCGTCGAGGGAGTCGAGCCACGCGGCGGCGGCCTCGGCGCAGCGGGCGGCGACGTCGCGGGCGGCGGCATCTGCGGTGATCACCGGCGGATGCTAACCGCTCAGGGGCGGGGCCGCCCCGCCCCGATCCGGCAGTCGATCTCCTCCGGGGCGAGGCCGGTGAGGTCGGCGATCAGCGAGCGGGCGGCGTCCTCGGCGCCCACCATCGAGACGACCGTGGTGGCCGCCTCGATCTCCGGCACGTAGAGCACGATCCGCCGGTCCGACGGCCAGGCCAGCACCTCGAAGATGCGCACACCGGGCCCGTCGTCCACGCCGCCAACGGTAGACCCGCCGGAGGCGTCGCGACACGGGCTCAGCCGCAGGGCGTGACGGAGCAGTCCTGGGTCGACGGCGGGGTCCGCGTCTCCTGCGGTGCGCCGCCGCCGGTGCCGAACAGCAGGGAGTCGTCCTCGCGGGGGCGCTCGGGCTGCGGGGCGCCGGACTCCTGCGGGGCCTCCGGCGCCGGGGGCGGCGGCTCCTCCGTCGGCGTGACGACCGGTTCCGGCGTGGGCGTCGGGGTCGGCGTCGCCTCCGGGTCGACGCCGGGGGGCGCGTCGGAGGCGGCCTCGCCGATCGGGCGGTACGGCGGGAACGTCTCCACCGGCGCCTCGTCGAGCGCCTGGCCCATGAACGTCCGCCAGACCTCGCCGGGCAGGGTCTTGCCGCTGATCGGCTCGCCGCTCGCCGTCCGGATCGGGGAGTTCATGTCGGTGCCGATCCACACCGACGTCGACAGCGACGGGGTGAACCCGGCCATCCAGGCGTCGTTGTTGTCGCCGTCGAACCGCGACTGCACCGTGCCGGTCTTGGCCGCGACCGGGCGCCCGCCGGGCAGCGACAGGCCGTCCTGCTCGGCGACCTCCAGCATCGACTCGACGACGTTGCGCGCGACCCGCTCGGGGAAGCGCCGCTCGCCCTCGGTGATGCCCCCCGCCCCCGCGGCGGAGAACAGCACCCGCCCGTCGGCGGTGACGACCTCGCTGACCAGGTGCGGCTGGTGCCACACCCCGCCGCCGGCGATCGTCGCGTACGCCGAGGCCAGCTCGAGCGCACTGACCTCCTTGTTGCCCAGCGCGATGCCCTCGTTCGGGTCGTCGAGCGGCGCGGTGATCCCGGCCGCCCGGGCCGCCGCGGCGACGGCCTCGGGGCCGACCTGCTTGGCGAGGGTGTTGAACACGACGTTGTTGGACACCGTCATGGCCTGCTTGAGGTCGCAGCGGTCGCAGTCGGCGCCCTCGGCGTTGCGCAGCCCGGGCACCTCCTCGCCGTCGAAGGTCTCGCCGAGCCCGACCGGCGGGTCCTGCTGCAGGCCGGCGAGCACCACGAACGGCTTGAACGTCGACCCGGCGAGGCGCTGCACGCGCGCGTAGTCCAGGCCCAGGCCGTTGTCGCCGCCGTAGTAGGCGAGGATCCCCCCGGTCTGCGGGTCGATCGCGACCATCGCGCTGCGCAGGTCGTCCGGCTGCCCCTCCAGGGCCGCCTGCGCGGCCTCGACGGCCTGCTGCTGGCGCTCGGGGTCGATCGTCGTGGTGATCCGCAGGCCCTCCTGGGCGAGGTCCTCCGAGGTGATGCCGAGCGCGTCCAGCTCCGCGGTGACGGCCGTGACGACGTGCCCGTTCGCGTCGGCGGGCACCCCGGCCGCGGCCCGGCGGGGCTCGATCGTCGCGGGGAACTGCACCGCGGCCCGCTCCGCCGGGTCGAGCCAGCCCTGCGCGACCATCCCGTCGAGCACGAAGTTCCAGCGCTCGACGGCGCGGTCGGGGTTGCGCGCGGGGTCCCAGCGCGACGGCGACTGGATCAGCCCGGCCAGCAGCGCGCCCTCGCTGGGGTCCAGCAGCTGCACCGGCTTGCCGAAGTAGGCCTGGCTCGCCGACTGGATGCCGTAGGCGCCGCGGCCGAAGTAGATCGCGTTGAGGTAGTCGCCGAGGATCTCGTCCTTCGTGCGCTCCTGCGAGATCTTGACGGCGAGCACGACCTCCTTGTACTTGCGCCACAGCGAGTACTCGTCGCCGACGAGGGCGTTCTTGACGTACTGCTGGGTGATGGTCGAGCCGCCGCCGGACCCGCCCTGCACCTGGTTCCAGACCGCCCGCAGGATGCCGGTCAGGTCGAAGCCGGGGTTGGAGTAGAACGTGCGGTCCTCGGCGGCGAGCACGGCGTCGCGGACGTGCGGGGGGACGTCCTCGATGGCCACCGCGATCCGGTTGCCCTCCTCGGGCACCAGCCGCGTCAGCCGGCTGCCGTCGGAGTAGGACACCAGCGCGACCTGGTTGGTCACCGCGTCGGTGGGGCTGGGGACGGAGAAGAACACCCAGCCCAGCCCGAAGGCCAGCAGCGGGCCCAGCAGCACCGCGGCCAGGCCCGCGAGGGCGGTGCGGCGGACCAGGCGCAGGCGCTGGGCGCGGCGCTCCTCCGGGGTGGCGGGCCTGCGGTGCTGCGACCCGCCGCCGCCGGGGCGCAGCCGGTTGACGAGGGCGCCGATCCGGCCGGGGGCGGCGCGGCGGCGGCCGGTGCCGTCCGCGCGGGCGGTGTCCTGGACCGTCGCGCCGCGGCGGCGCGTCGGGGGCTGCCACCAGCCGACCTCGCCCGCGGCGGCCCGGCGCCTCCCGCCCGCGGACCGCGACCCGTGGCCCGGACGCCGTGCGGAGGCGACGGTGTGTGCTCCCGACACCGGTCACCTCCCGTTCGTCCTGCCGCTCCGGGGCGCCGGAGGTTCCACCGCTCCAACGGGTCTCCGCACGGCCGCGGTGTGGCGGGCGCTCCGAGATCACCCGATGAGAGGAAGCGTGTCGCGCCTCGACCCGGTGACCCGGTCGACCGCGGCCACTGTACGTAGTCGGGCTGGGCCGTTCGGCCCAACCCCCCGCAGGCGTAGCGTCGGTGGGGTTGCGGAGCGGTCCGACGGGGCCGCGCCATCGGTGGATCTCGGGTGGTGGGTGGATCGTGGTGTGGCGGCGGGCCGTGCGGGGCGCGGGATTCGCGGTGGGGGCGCTGGGTGTGCTCGGCGCGGCCGGGGCGCGGCGCCCGGTGATCCGGCGCTGGCCTGCGTCGATCGTGCAGGCGGCGCCGTGCCTGCCCGCGTCGGAGTTCCCGGGGGCGGTGTCGCTGCTGGCCGGGGCGGCCGGGGTGGGTGCCGCGCTGGCCGGCGGCCCGGCCGGGCTCGCCGCCGCGGCGCTGAACGGTGTCGCGGTGGCCGCCCTGCACGGTCTGCGCGGTGACGCAGCGCGCTCGGCCGTGGTCCTCGACGCGGCGCTGGCGGGCCTGCCCCGGACACCGGGGCCGGCCCCCGCCGGACGGCTGCCGGCGGGGCGCGCGGCCCGGTCCCGGCACCTGCGCGCGGCCGACCTCGCCTACGGCGACGACCCCGCCCAGCGCCTCGACGTGTGGGGCCCGGCGGAGCCCGTCCGGGGCGCGCCGGTGCTCGTCCAGGTCCACGGCGGCGGGTGGACGGGCGGGGACAAGGCGCTGTCCGCCTCGCCGCTGCTTTCGCACCTCGTCGACCGCGGCTGGGTGTGCGTCACCGTCAACTACCGCCTCGGCCCGCAGGAGCGGTGGCCGTCGATGATCGTCGACGTCAAGCGCGCGCTCGCGTGGGTGCACGAGCACATCGCCGAGCACGGGGGCGACCCGTCGTCCGTCGCGATCACCGGGGGGTCCGCGGGCGGGCACCTGGCCTCGCTGGCCGCGGTCACGGCGGGCGACCCGGCGTTCCAGCCCGGTTTCGAGGCCGCCGACACCTCCGTCGTCGCGGCGGTGCCGGTGTACGGCGTGCACGACTTCTCCGTCGACGAGCACGGCCTGCACCACACGGTGGAGCACGACGTGATCGGCACGACGTACGCCGCCGACCGCGCGACGTGGCTGGCCGCGTCACCGCTGCACCGGGCCGGGCCGGACGCCCCGCCGTTCCTGGTCGTGCACGGCAGCGCCGACACGATCGTCTCCGTCGGCCAGTCGCGGCGGTTCGTCGCGCGGATGCGGGAGCTGGGCAACGAGGTGCACTTCGCCGAGCTGCCGCACGCCCAGCACGGCTTCGACGGGTTCCCGTCGGCGCGCACCGGGCACCACGTCCGGGCGGTCCACCGGTTCCTCTCCGCCGTCCACGCCCGACGCCCGGCCCCGGCCGCCACCACCGTGGGGTGACGCGGTGGAGTTGCGCGCAACGGAATTGTGCGCGAACGGCCTATGGCGTCGCGGCTCCCGACCGCACAGACTGGGCGCGCGGCCCGGGGCTGGCCGCGGTGGGCGGCTCGGGGAGTACGACGTGCTGGCATGGGTCGTGGGTGGAGCCGCCGTCTGGATGGTGTCCGCCGTGGGCGTGGCGGGTGTGCTCGGCGCGGTGATCGCGCGGGCCGACCGCGAGGACCCCTTCGTCGACGACTCCCGGATGCTCGTGCCCACCCAGCGCACCGCCTCACCGCTGTGCGACTGCCCGGTGCACAGCGCCGTCTCCTGAGCGCCGTCCCCCTCAGCGCCGTCCCCCCGGGTCGGGTCCCGATCTCCTACGGGGTGAGCAGGGCCGCCATCCGCTCGCGCAGCGCGGTGGCCGCCGAGTAGGGCCGCACCATCACCGTCAGCTCCGTGAGCACGCCGTCGACGGCCCTGAGGATGTCGACGCCCTGCAGTGCGCGGTCGCCGACGCGGGCGGTGAAGACGAGCACCCGCCCGTCGTCGTCGCCGTACGCGTCGGTGTAGGTGAAGTCCTCGAACACGCCCACGACGGCGGTGAGGATCGCCCGCAGCGCGTCGCGCCCGACGTAGGGCCGGTGGACGACGGGGGAGACGAAGACGGCGTCGGGGGCGAACAGCGCCACCGCCGCGTCCACGTCGCCGCGGTGCACGGCGTCGCGGAAGGCGGAGATCGGGTCGGTCATCGGGCCGTCGTGCCCGCGGGGGCGAACGCCTCGGTCAGCAGCTCGTAGGACCGGATCCGGTCGGCTCCGGCGTGGGCGCCGGTGACGACCATCAGCTCGTCGACGCCGGTGCGCTCGACGAGCGCGCGCACGCCGTCGCGGACCGTGTCGGGCGAGCCGATGACCTGCCCGGCCAGCCGGTCGTCGACGAACGCCCGCTCCTGGGCGGAGTACGGGTACGCGGCGGCCTCCTCGGGGGTGGGCACGAGGCCGGGCGTGCCCAGGCGGAGCCGGAGGAACTGCAGGGCGCTGGGCAGCGCCAGCCGCTGCGCCTGCGCGTCGGTCTCGGCGGCCAGCACCGAGGCGCAGATCATCGCGTAGGGCTCCTGCAGGGTGCCGGGCCGGAAGGTCTCGCGGTACAGCGCCAGCGCGGCGTCGGTGTTCTCGCCGCTGAAGTGGTGCGCGAAGGCGAACGGCAGGCCGAGCAGCCCCGCGACCTGCGCGCTGTACCCGCTGGAGCCCAGCAGCCACATGTCCGGCCGCTGCCCGTGCGCGGGCACCGCGGTGACCGGCCCCTCGCCGCGGAAGTAGGAGGCCAGCTCAGTGAGCTGCTCGAGGAAGTCGTCGGCGCCCAGCGACCCGGCGCCGCGGCGCAGGGCCTGCGCGGTGCGCGGGTCGGTGCCGGGGGCGCGCCCGATGCCGAGGTCGATCCGGCCGGGGTGCAGGGCGTCGAGGGTGCCGAACTGCTCGGCGACGACCAGCGGCTGGTGGTTGGGCAGCATGACGCCGCCGGAGCCGACCCGGATCGTCGAGGTGGCCCCGGCGAGGTGCGCGATGAGCACGGCGGGCGACGAGCTGGCGATGCCGGGCATGCCGTGGTGCTCGGCCACCCAGTAGCGCCGGTAGCCCAGCTGCTCCACGCGCCGGATCAGCGCGGTGCTGTCCTGCAGCGCTTCGGTGGGGGTCGAGCCGGAGCCGACGGGGACGAGGTCGAGTACGGAGAGAGGCACCACGACGGGTGCAACCGCCGCGCCCCGGCCGTTCTTCCCGACCGCGCGTCCGGCCCAGCGGGGCGCCCGCGGAGCGCTACCGGGCAGTAGGCGGTCGGTCACCGTCGGTGAGCTGGGAAGTACTCGACCGGAGCAGTCCGGGGGATCGGAATCGTCGGCGATCGGACCTGCGGGGCGTACGGCGTTCGGCCGCAGGTGCGGATCCGAAAGCGTTGCCGGAAACTGCTCCGAGGACGTCGTGGAACAATTCGCGGCCGAGGAAGGACGGCCGCTTGTCAACGATCCACGACGTCCTCCGGGAACTGCTCCAGATGCCCGGTGCGACCTATTCCTGTGCCGCCGTCCGGGCGAGTGGCGACGTCGTCGCCGAGGCCGGTGCGGAGCCGGTCGACCCGGCCGCCGTCGTGCGCTGGGCGCGCACGGCCGCCGACCTGCTCGCCGACGCGGACGACGACCTCGAGGACCTGATGGTCACCTCGCGGCGGTCCTACCGGATCGTCCGCCCGGTCGACGGGGGAGAGCGGGGTCCGCTGCTGCTGCTGCTGTGCCTCGACCGGTCCCGCGCCACCCTGGCCGCCGCCCGCCGCGAGCTGGCGCTGGTCCGGCTCGTCGACGCCCCGCCCGCACCGTCGGCCCTCCCACCTGGGGTGATCGAGGTCCCGCCCCCCTCGCAGGCGCTCGCGGCGCCGCCGGCGCCGCTGCCGCGCCGGGTGCCCGCGGCGATCCCGCCGCCCGCGGTGCGGATCCCGTCGACGCGGGCCCCGCGGTGGCCGTCGCGGGCCCGGCCGCCCGGGTCCGTCGCCGTCGCGCCGCCGCCCGCGGCGCCGTCGGTGGTGCCGCAGCCGCGCCGTGGCGCGCCGGTCCCAGGGCCCGCGCCCGGAGCCGACCGCGGCGCCGGCGCCGCGCTGGGCCGACGACGTCGGCACCCTGCGCCGGCTGCTGGCCGGGCTCCGCGCCCTGTAGTGGTCCGGGCCCCGCGACAATGCCCGGAAAAGGGGGTCCCGTGCGGGCCCGAAAATGGTGGGGGATACGGTCGGCACACCCCGAACGGGTGACGGTCGCGAACTCCCCGCGTCGACCGGATTCTGTGCCCCTGGAGGCTCGGCAATGAACATCGAACACTCGCTCGACATGGTCGCCAACATCAAGGGCGCCTTCGCGGCCGCGATCGTCGACTACGACAGCGGCATGACGCTCGGCTCGCGCGGCGGCAGCCCGGAGTTCGACCTCGACGTCGCCGCACCCGGCAACAGCGAGGTCGTCCGGACGAAGCTCGAGGTCATGGAGAAGCTGGGCCTGCGCGAGACGATCGAGGACATCCTCATCACCCTCGACACCCAGTACCACCTGATCCGCCCGATCCACGGCAACAACGACGAGAAGCTGTTCTTCTACCTCGTCCTCAACCGCGCCCAGGCGAACCTGGCCATGGCCCGGCGGGACCTGCGCGTCATCGAGCAGCAGTTCTACATGGCCGCCCCCGGGGTGAAGGCCGGTCGTCCCAGCCCGGGTGACCAGGCGTTCTTCCCCGCCGCAGCCGGTCGCTGAGCGGTCCGCGCGGGGTGTGGGGGAGGCCGGTCCCGATGTCGCGCCACCGTCACACCGTGAACGTCCGCGCGGACGGGCTGCGGGCCGTGCTCGGGCCGCTGCTGCGCGACCGGCGCGTCGTCACCGCGGTGCTCGTCGACGTCGACAGCGGCATGGTGCTCGACGCCTGGTCCTCGCACCTCGGGCGCACCGAGCTGGAGCTCCTGGGTGCCGGGCACGCCGAGCTGGTGCGCACCGCCCGCGGCGGTGCGCGCGGCCCGGACCAGGGGTGCGAGGTCGTGGTGAGCCACGGCGACGACTGGCACCACGTGGTCCGGACCGTCCCGGACCCGCACGGCGACCACCTCGCCCTGGCCGTCGTCGTCGCGGGCCGGCGGCGGGTGCTGGAGCGGGCGCGGCGCCGGCTGCGGGTGGTGTCGACCCCGGCCCTGACCGCAGGTCCCACGATGTCGCGCCGTCCGGACGCGCTGCGCCGCCCCGACCCGGAGGCGGTCCCTGAGGTGGCCCCGGACGCCCGTGGCGGCGGGGCGCCGATGTCGGTGGCGTCCGGATCTGCTCGCGCGGGATCCGGCGCGGCGGGGCCCGCCGCGGTCGGCGGGGTGCGGAGACCCGATCCGGACGGTCCGGGCCCGGACGGTCGGGGCCAGCACGGTTCCGGCCAGGACGGTTCCGGTCCGGTCCGGCCGGGATCCGGCGGCCGGACGCGGGAGGACGCGGCCCTGCTCTCCCTGGGCGGCGCGTTCCGGCCCGAGGGGCCGCGCGCGGCGCTGGACCTCGGCGGGGACGTGCTGCCGCCCCGCGCGCCGGTCCTCCGCGCGGTGCCGCCGACGGCCACCGCCCCTGCGCCGCCGGGTCCCGTACCGCGCTCGGACCGGCGGCCGGACCGTCCCCGCGCCCCGATCTCGGCCCTGGCCCCGGGTCCCCGTCGGCAGCATCCGGCCGACGGTTGACGGCGGACGGCAGACGGCCGACCCGGATGGGCCGTCCGGTCCAATCCGGCGTGTCCGGACGGGCGGGTCCGGCCGGGTCGCGCCCGGTGCGGGAGTATGCGGCGATGGCCGTCCCCGCCCCTCGGCTCCCCGCACCACGGCTCGCCGCCGCACTGGCCGAGCTGCTGTCGCGTGCCGGCGCGCGGGCCGTCCGGGTCGTCGACGGCACCGGGACGGTCGTCGCCACCGCGGGGGCGGACCCCGACGGCCCGTCCGGGTCCGACGACCCGTCCACGGTGGTGGCGCTGCTCCGCGAGGCGACGGCGTTCGGGTCGGGCGGTCTCGACGACGTCGTGGTCACCACCGACCGGTCCGTGCACGTCCTGCGCCGGGGCTCGGTCGCCGGGGTCTTCGTGCACCTGTGGGTGGACCGGGACGGGGCCGACACCGCGCGGGCCCGGCACGCCCTCGCCGACCCGGCGTTCCACGAGGTGGTGCGGCGGGCCGTGGCGCCCGGCGGGGTGGCGGCGTTCGGCCCGGTCCGCGGGACCGCCCCCGCCGGGTCCCTCCCCGCCGCCGCCCGCCGCCCCGGGCGGAGCGTCGTCGGGTCGCCCCCGTCGCCGTTCGCGGCCGCACCGGCCGCCGCGACCCCGGAGCCCACGCCGTCCGACGCCGCCCCCTCGGGTCCGGCGGCTCCCGTTCCCCTCCCGGGTGTCGCTCCCACCCCGGAGCCCGCCCCGCCGTCCGACCCGGCCGCCGCGGTCCCGCACCCCCGGCCGGCCGTGGCCCCGGTCCGCGCCGTCTCACCGGTCCCCGCCTCCCCGGTCCCCGTGGAGGCTCCGGTCCCGGCCGCCCACCGGGTCCCGGCCCCGCGCACCGCCCCCGGCCGGCCGGTCCCGCAGCAGCCCGCGCTGGCCGGTCTGGTCGCGGACCGCGCCCGCACCGGGGACGGGGTGCTGGCCGCGGTCGCCCTCGCCGAGCTCAGCCGACCCGACGCGCCGCCCGTCGTGCTGCCCCGCCGCCGGGCCGCCGGGGCGGTGCGGTCGGTGCCCGCCCCGCGCCCGGGCGGCACGGTGGGCCTGCCCGACCGCGCCTGGGCCCGCGACCTCGACACCCTGCGCCGCCTCGCCGACGGCCTGCGCCGCCTGAGCTGACCCGCACGGGCGGCGCGCCGGCGTCGTCCCCGTCCGGGGAGCCGCGCCGACGGCCCGCGGCACGAGACCTCTAGCATCGACGCGACGTCCGCACCACCCCCTGGAGGCCCTCCGTGTCCGCGCCCGCACCCAGTCCCGCCCCCGCTCCCGTCCGGGTGCCGGCGGGGACGACCGCGGGCGCCGCCGTCCGCGAGGCGGGCCTGCCGACGAGCGGCCCGAGCGCGGTCGTCGTCGTCCGCGACGCGCAGGGGCAGCTCCGCGACCTGGCCTGGGCACCCGACGCGGACGCCGAGGTCGAGTCGGTCGGCGCCGACACCCCGGACGGCCGCGCCGTGATCCGGCACTCCGCCGCGCACGTGCTCGCGCAGGCCGTGCAGCAGCTGCGCCCGGAGGCGAAGCTCGGGATCGGCCCGCCCGTCGTCGACGGCTTCTACTACGACTTCGACGTGGAAGTCCCGTTCACCCCCGAGGACCTGACGAAGCTCGAGTCCGCGATGAAGAAGATCATCAAGGCCGGGCAGAGGTTCGCCCGGCGCCGCTACGACTCCCTCGACGACGCCCGCAAGGAGCTCGCCGACGAGCCGTACAAGCTGGAGCTCATCGAGCTCAAGGGCGTCGACACGAGCGAGGTCATGGAGGTCGGCGGGGCGGAGCTCACGGCCTACGACAACGTGCACGCCCACACCGGCGAGGTCGTGTGGTCGGACCTGTGCCGCGGCCCGCACGTGCCCACCACGAAGTTCATCCCGGCGTTCAAGCTGATGCGCAGCGCCGCGGCCTACTGGCGCGGCAGCGAGAAGAACCCGATGCTGCAGCGCATCTACGGCACCGCGTGGGAGTCCACCGAGGCCATGGACCTCCACCTGGACCGCCTGCTGGAGGCCGAGAAGCGCGACCACCGCCGGCTGGGCTCCGAGCTCGACCTGTTCTCGTTCCCCGACGAGATCGGCTCCGGCCTCCCGGTCTTCCACCCCAAGGGCGGGATCATCCGCCGCGAGATGGAGGACTACGCGCGCCGCCGGCACGAGGAGGCGGGCTACGAGTTCGTCAACACCCCGCACATCACCAAGGGGCAGCTGTTCGAGACCTCGGGTCACCTCGCCTGGTACGCCGAGGGCATGTACCCGCCCATGCAGATCGACGCGGAGATCGGCGCGGACGGCGAGGTGCGCAAGCCCGGCCAGGACTACTACCTCAAGCCGATGAACTGCCCGATGCACAACCTGATCTACCGGGCGCGCGGGCGGTCCTACCGGGAGCTGCCGCTGCGGCTGTTCGAGTTCGGCTCGGTGTACCGCTACGAGAAGTCCGGCGTGGTGCACGGCCTGACCCGCGCGCGCGGCTTCACCCAGGACGACGCCCACATCTACTGCAGCCGCGAGCAGATGGGCGAGGAGATCCGCTCGCTGCTGCAGTTCGTGCTCGACCTGCTGCGCGACTACGGCCTCGACGACTTCTACCTTGAGCTCTCCACCCGCGACCCGGAGAAGTCGATCGGCAGCGACGAGGACTGGGAGGCGGCCACCGACGCCCTGCGCGAGGCGGCCGAGGCCAGCGGGCTCGAGCTCGTCCTCGACCCGGGCGGGGCCGCGTTCTACGCCCCGAAGATCAGCGTGCAGGCCAAGGACGCGATCGGGCGCACCTGGCAGCTCTCCACGATCCAGGTCGACCTCATGGAGCCCGGCCTGTTCGACCTGGAGTACACCTCCACCGACGGCTCCCGGCAGCAGCCCGTCATGATCCACCGCGCGCTGTTCGGCTCGATCGAGCGGTTCTTCGGCGTGCTGCTGGAGCACTACGCGGGCGCGTTCCCGGCGTGGCTGGCGCCGGTGCAGGTCGTCGCGATCCCCGTCACCGACGACCAGGTCCCCGCCGTCCGCGAGATCGCGGCGGCGCTGCGGGCGCGCGGGATCCGGGTCGACGTCGACGCGGGCGACGACCGGATGCAGAAGAAGATCCGCACCCACACCCTCGCCAAGGTGCCGTTCCTGCTCCTCGCGGGTGCCCGGGACGTCGAGGCGGGCGCGGTGAGCTTCCGGTTCCGCGACGGCACCCAGGTCAACGGCGTGCCGGTGGCCGACGCGGTGGAGCGGATCGCCGCGTGGGTGGCGAGCCGCAACAACGCCAACCCCACCGCCGACGCCCTCACCGCCTGACCGTCGACGGCCGCACGCCGGACCCCGGCCTAGGATCGGTGACCATGAGCGACGCCGCCGATCCGGAGCTGGAGCCCCGCGACGGCATCGGCACGCCCGACGGTTTCCGCAGGCTGTGGACCCCGCACCGGATGGCCTACATCAAGGACGCCGGGGCCACGGGCTGCCCGTTCTGCCGGATCCCGTCGCTGCCCGACGCCGAGGGTCTCGTCGTCGCCCGCGGTGACGCCGTCTACACCGTGCTCAACCTGCACCCCTACAACCCCGGCCACCTCATGGTGCTGCCCTACCGGCACGTCGCGGAGCTGGAGGACCTCACGCCCGACGAGGCGGGGGAGCTGATGGCGTTCACGCAGGAGGCGGTGCGCACCATGAAGCGGGTGGCGGCCCCGCACGCGTTCAACGTCGGGCTGAACCTGGGCACCGTCGCGGGCGGGTCGCTGGCCGACCACCTGCACCAGCACGTCGTGCCGCGCTGGGGCGGCGACGCCAACTTCATCGCCGTCGTCGGGCAGACCAAGGTCATCCCGCAGCTGCTGAGTGAGACCCGCGACCTGCTGGCCTCGGCGTGGGACCAGCACGGATAGGCTGGAGTCCCCACCAGCAGGAGCGCGATGCTCAACCTCTTCGCCCGTGTCCACGTCAACCGCGCCGTCGAGCCCTTCGGGCGCTGGCTGGTCGCGCGCGGGGTCACGCCGAACGCGGTCACCGTGATCGGGACGATCGGCACGGTCGCCGCGGCGGTGTGGTTCCTGCCGCGCGGCGAGCTGTTCGTGGGCACCCTCGTCATCTGGTTCTTCGTGATGTTCGACATGATCGACGGCGCGATGGCGCGCGCCCGCGGCCACAGCACCCCGTTCGGCGCGGTGCTCGACTCCACCTGCGACCGCCTCGCCGACGGCGCCCTGTTCGCCGCGCTGGCCTGGTGGGCGCTGGGTGTGGGGGAGCAGCGGCTGGTCGGGCTCGCGGCACTGGTCTGCCTGGTCGCGGGCTCGCTCGTGTCCTACGTCAAGGCGCGCGCGGAGGGGGCGGGCCTGTCGGCCGACGGGGGCCTGGTCGAGCGGGCGGAGCGGCTGATCATCGCGCTCGTCGGCAGCGGGCTGGAGGGCCTCGGCGTCCCGTACGCCCTGGCCGTGGCCCTGTGGCTGCTCGCGGCGGCGTCGGTGTGGACGTTCGGGCAGCGGCTGGTCGCGGTCCACCGCAGCGCCACCCCGGCCCAGGCGTGAGCGCGCGGGCCCACCTCGTCGACGCCGCCTACGCGGCCGGCTGGCGGGGGGTGCGGATGCTGCCCGGGCCCGTCGCGCAGCGGCTGTTCCGGCTCGGGGCCGACCGGGCCCGTTCCCCCCAGCTGCGGGCCAACCTGGCCCGGCTCGCCCCTGAGGCCGACCTCGACGCGCTGACCCGCGAGGGTCTGCGCAGCTACGCCCGCTACTGGTGCGAGGTGTTCCGGCTCCCGTCGGCGGACCTCGCCGACGTGCACCGCCGGATGGACCGCCACGTCCGCGGCGCCCAGCCGTTCCTCGACGCCCAGGAGCAGGGCCGCGGCGTCGTCTTCGCGCTCACCCACAGCGGCAACTGGGACGTCGCCGGGGTCTGGCTCGTCGAGACGCTGCGCGCGCTCGGCCGCGACCCCTCGTTCACGACGGTCGCGGCGAAGCTGGAGCCGGAGTCGCTGTACCGGCGGTTCGTGGCGTACCGGGAGTCGCTGGGGTTCGAGGTGGTGGCCGCGGAGGACGGGTCGCGGGCCCACCGCGCGCTGATGCGGCGGCTGCGCGGCGGCGGGGTCGTCTGCCTGGTCTCCGACCTCGACCTGAGCCGCTCCGGCGTCGACGTCGACCTCTGCGGCGAGCCCGCCCGCCTCCCCGGCGGGGCCGCGCGCCTCGCCGCCGCGACCGGTGCGCTGCTGCTGCCCGCGGTCCCGTCGTTCACCCCCGCCGGGTGGGCGCTCGACATCGCCGCCCCGGTCCCGGTGCCCGACCGGGCCGCCGTCGCGAAGGCGACCCAGGGCGTCGCCGACGCGTTCGGGTCGATGCTGGCGCGGGTGCCGCAGGACTGGCACATGCTGCAACCGATCTGGACCGCCGATCGTGGATGACGCGGATCGGTCATGAGGGTCGGCATGGTCTGCCCGTACTCGCTCGACGTGCCCGGCGGCGTCCAGGCCCACGTCCTCGACCTCGCGCACGCCCTGGTCGCGGCCGGGCACGACGTCGACGTGCTCGCCCCCGCCGGCCCGGACACCCCGGTGCCGCCGTTCGTGACCCGGGCCGGGCGCGCGCTGTCGGTGCCCTACAACGGGTCCGTGGCGCGGGTGCGGTTCGGGCCGGTGTCGTTCACGCGGGTGCGGCGCTGGCTCGACGCGCACGAGTTCGACGTCCTGCACCTGCACGAGCCCACGACCGTCAGCCTCTCGGTGCTGACGCTCCTGGCCGCCGAGCCCTGCCCCTACGGGGGGCCGATCGTCGCCACGTTCCACACCGCGACCGACCGCTCCCGCGCCCTGAGCGCGCTCGGCGGCGTGCTGCGCCCGCTGATGGAGAAGGTGACGGCGCGGATCGCGGTCTCGCCGACGGCCCGCGCGGTGCAGGTGCGCCACCTCGGCGGCGACGCGGTGGAGATCCCGAACGGCGTCGACGTCGCCCGGTTCGCGCGGGGGCCCGTCCTGCCGACGGCGGGGGAGACCGTCGGGTTCGTCGGGCGGTTCGACGAGCCGCGCAAGGGGATGGCGCTGCTGCTCGACGCGCTGCGGGTGCTCGCCCCGGCCCGGCCCGACCTGCGGGTGCTGGTCGTCGGGCGCGGTGACGCCGACGCGCTGCGCCGCGCGGCCGGGCCGTGGGCCGACCGGCTCGAGGTCCTCGGCCCCGTCGACGACGCCACCAAGGCCGCGGCCCTGCGCTCGGTGCGCGTGCTGTGCGCGCCCCACCTGCACGGCGAGAGCTTCGGCATGGTGCTCAC
Organism: Pseudonocardia petroleophila; assembly: GCF_014235185.1. Lineage (NCBI taxonomy): Bacteria > Bacillati > Actinomycetota > Actinomycetes > Pseudonocardiales > Pseudonocardiaceae > Pseudonocardia > Pseudonocardia petroleophila. The sequence goes on from NZ_CP060131.1 coordinate 4,475,556, forward strand.
CGAGGCGATGGCCGCCGGGGCGCCGGTGCTCGCGGCCGACCTCGACGCGTTCCGGGCCGTCCTGGGCCCGGCGGGCGCGCTGTTCCCGGCCGGGGACGCCGCGGCGCTGGCCCGGTCGCTGGCCGCGCTGCTCGACGACGGGCCCCGCCGGGCCGCCCTGTCCGCGGCGGGCCGCGAGCGGGTGGCCGCCTACGACTGGCCGGTCGTCGCGGCCGACGTCGTGCGCGTCTACCGGGCTGCGCTGGCCGGGGCGCCGCGCCGGAGGGCGGGATGACCTCCGGCGGGTCGGGGTCCGGCGGTGCGCGGGTCGGGGTCCCGTGGCGGCGCTGACGGTGCTGCTCGCCGTCGCGGTGCTCGCCGCGGCGGTGATGGTGGCCGGTCGCGTGCGCCGGCTGCACCGCCTGCACATCCGCGTCGACGCCGCCCGTGCCGGGCTCGACGCGGCGCTGCGGCGGCGGGCGGAGGTGGGGGCCGAGATCGGGTCGCGGGACGCGGGGCTGGGGGCCGTCGCCGCGGCCGCCCTCGCCGCGCGGGGGGTGGACGGGGCGCGGGAGTCCGTCGAGAACGAGCTGGGCCGCCGGCTCGCCGCCGTCGACCGGACAGGGGTGGCGGCGTCGCTGGTGTCGCAGCTCACCGAGGCCGAGCGGTTCGTGGTGCTCGGGCGCAGCGTCTACCACGACGCCGTCCGCGACACCCTCGACCTGCGCTCACGCCGCCTCGTCCGCTGGCTGCGCCTGGCCGGCACGGCCCCGCTGCCGGCGTACTTCGAGATCGCCGTGATCCCCGCCGCGGCCGCACGCGCCGCTCCGGGCCCTGACGTACGATCGATCGACCGCCCTTCCGAGCACCCCGCTTCTTGCGATCTGAGAGGTACCACCGTGTCGTCGCCCGAGCAGTCCGCAGCCACCGCCTCCCCCCAGCTGGGCACCGCGCGCGTCAAGCGCGGGATGGCCGAGATGCTGAAGGGCGGCGTGATCATGGACGTGGTCGACGCCTCGCAGGCGAAGATCGCCGAGGACGCGGGCGCCGTCGCCGTCATGGCGCTGGAGCGGGTCCCCGCCGACATCCGCGCCCAGGGCGGCGTCGCGCGCATGAGCGACCCCGACATGATCCAGGGCATCGTCGACGCCGTCTCGATCCCCGTCATGGCCAAGGCCCGCATCGGGCACTTCGTCGAGGCGCAGGTGCTGCAGAGCCTCGGCGTCGACTACATCGACGAGTCCGAGGTCCTCACCCCGGCCGACGAGGCGCACCACATCGACAAGTGGGCCTACACCGTGCCGTTCGTGTGCGGCGCCACCAACCTGGGCGAGGCGCTGCGGCGCATCTCCGAGGGTGCGGCGATGATCCGCTCCAAGGGCGAGGCCGGCACCGGCAACGTCGTCGAGGCCACCCGGCACATGCGCTCCATCCGCGGGGAGATCCGCAAGCTCGCCGGGCTCGACGAGGCCGAGCTGTGGGTCGCGGCCAAGGAGCTGCGCGCCCCGATCGACCTGGTCCGCGAGGTCGCCGCCGCGGGCAAGCTCCCCGTCGTGCTGTTCACCGCGGGCGGCATCGCCACCCCGGCCGACGCCGCGATGATGATGCAGCTCGGCGCCGAGGGCGTGTTCGTCGGCTCCGGCATCTTCAAGTCCGGCGACCCGGCCCAGCGCGCCGAGGCCATCGTCAAGGCCACCACGTTCTTCGACGACCCCGACGTGATCGCCAAGGTCTCCCGCGGCCTCGGCGAGGCCATGGTCGGCATCAACATCGACCAGCTGCCCGCCGACCAGCGCTACGCCGGCCGCGGTTGGTGACCCTGCGTCCCCGGGCCGGGTGCTTCACCCGGCCCGATGGGGTGACGCAGCGGTTCCACCTCACGCACAGCCCCTAACGTCCCCGGCGTCGAACGTGACGGATGGGGATGGTGGGACTCATGAGGCGACAGGTGACGGTCGGGGGTCTGGTGGCCCTCGCGCTGCTGACCGGTTCCGTGGTGGCCCACGCCGCCCCGGCGGCGCGGGACTGCGGGGGAGTGGAGAGCGCGGCGTCGGGCCTGGTCGCGGGTGCGGACGATCCGGCCGACGACCCCGGTGACGACGACACCGGCGACGACTCCGATGGTGACGGCGACACCGGCGACGGCGACGCTGCGGCCGGTGACGACGCTTCCGGTGACGACGCTTCCGGCGACGACGCCGTGGACGACGACACGGCCGCCGACGACCCCGCGGACGGCGACGACCCCGCGGACGGCGACGACTCCGCTGACGGCGACTCCGCTGACGGCGACTCCGCTGACGGCGACTCCGCAGACGACGGCGACTCCGCAGACGACGGCGACAGCGCAGACGACGGCGACGCCGCTGACGACTCCGCCGGCGACGGGTCGGGGGACGACGACGCGGCCGTCGAGCCCACGGACGGCGACTCGTCCGATGACGGCTCCGTGGACGACACGACCGACCCCTCCGCCGACGAGCCCGCGGACGGCCCGCCCACCGGCGACACGCCCGACACCGACGAGCCCGCGGCCGCCTCGACCGACGAGCCCGGCACCGACGACGGCACCGGCGACCCCGCCGCGGGCGCGCCGGACGAGACCGCGGCCGGAGGGGAGGCCTGCGCCGCCCCGACCGCCGCGGAAGCGCTGGGCTGGGGCGAGCCCGCGATGGCCGACGAGTTCGACGGTCCGCTGGCCGGGGCGTGGCGGGTCTACTCCGGCACCGGGTTCGACGGGCAGGGCACCCGCACCGCGGACGCACTGACCGTCGACGACGGCGTCCTCACCATCACCGGCGACGCCGCGGGCGCGACCGGGGGGATGGCGTGGTCGGCGGGCCAGGAGTACGGGCGCTGGGAGGCGCGGGTGCGCACCCCGGCGAGCGACCCGTCGTACAACGCGGTCCTGCTGCTGTGGCCCGACGACCCCGCCGCCGCCGGTCGCGAGATCGACTTCATGGAGATGCTCGACCCCACCCGCCGCACCGCGAACGCCTTCGTCCACCCCGGCGCGGAGGCGGCCCCGGTGATGGGCGAGATCGCCGTCGACGGCACCGCGTGGCACACCTGGGCGGTCGAGTGGACCCCGACGTCGGTCACCACCTTCCTCGACGGCGTCGAGTGGTGGCGCGTCGACGACCCCGCCCTCGTCCCGTCCGGCCCGATGCACCTGTGCCTGCAGCTGGACTGGTTCCCGACCGGGGCCGCGGACGTGCAGGAGTCGTCGATGCAGGTCGACTGGGTGCGCCAGTACGCGCTCCCGGCGGGCGCCGCCGCGGCCGACGTCCCGCCCGTCTCCGCCGACCCGACGGGGATCGACCCGTCCGGCGCCGACCCGACGGGCACCCCGGACGACGTCACCGCCGCGTCCGAGGGCGGACCGGCCCCCCGCCTCGCGGAGGGCGCACCGGACGCCCCGGCCCGCCCGGGCCTGATCCCCCACCCCGTCCGCATCGGCTGAGCACCACCGGCGCGTGAACGGAACACGGGTGGCCGTCGGTCCGTGATCGAACAGCCACCACGTTCCGTTCACGGGCGGCTCAGACGTACTCCATCACCAGCACCCCGGCGCACCCGGGGACCAGCGCCTGGTAGGTGTGCGCGCGGTCGCCGGGGAAGCGGGCGTAGTCGCCGACGGCGAGCTCCACCTCCCCGCCCACCGGTCCCGCCCGCCACCGTCCCGCCGTGACGAGCAGGTGCTCGGTGGTGCCGGGGATGTGGGCGTGGGCCTCGCGCGCCGGGCCCGGCTCCGCGGTGATGACGTGCAGGTCGCGCCGCGCCCCGGGCGGGCAGGCGGCGAGCAGGGTGCCGGTGAACGGGGAGTGCTCCGAGGTCAGCGCGAGCCCCTCGCCCGCGCGGACCACCCGCACCGGGGACTCGACGGGGTCGACGAGCCGGCTGAACGGGACGTCGAGCACGACCGCGATCGCCCACAGCGTCTCCACGCTCGGGTTGCCGGTGCCCGACTCCAGCTGCGACAGCGTCGACTTCGCGATCCCCGCCCGCCGCGCCAGCTCGGTGAGCGAGAGGCCCATCCGCTCGCGCTCGCGGCGCAGCGCGGCGGCGATCGCCGCGAGCGGTGCCGTTCGTTCCATCGGACTCCTTGTTCGGCTTGACGAACGATGGTCGAGGTGTTCAGTCTAGAGGACATGCGTTCGCTGAATCGAACGGACGGCCTGCGGGACGTCCTGGCGCTCGCCTCCGCGGTCGGGGTGGTCGGGGCGTCGTTCGGGGCGCTCGCCGCCGCGGCCGGCATCCCGCTCGCCCTCGCCGTGGGGATGTCGCTGCTGGTGTTCGCGGGGGGATCGCAGTTCCTCGTGGTGAGCGTGGTCGCGGCGGGCGGGAGCCCGGTCGCCGCGGTCGTCGCCGGGCTGCTGATCAACGCCCGGCACCTGCCGTTCGGGCTGGCCATGGCCTCCGTCGTCGGCCGGTCCTGGCCGCGTCGGCTGCTCGGCGCGCACGTCCTCATCGACGAGTCGGTCGCCTTCGCCCGCGGCCGGGGCGCCCGCGCGTTCTGGACCAGCGGCGTCGCGCTGTTCGTGTTCTGGAACGTCGGCACCGTCGTCGGGGTCCTCGGCGGGGCCGCCGTGCCCGACACCGACGCGTTCGGCATCGACGCCGCCTTCCCCGCCGCCCTGCTCGCCCTGCTGTTCCCCGGCCTGCGCGCGGCCGACGCCCGCCGGGTCGGGCTGACGGCCGCGGCCCTCGCGCTCGTCGCCACGCCGTTCCTCCCGCCGGGTCTCCCGGTGCTGGTCGGCCTGCTCGGCCTGGTCGTGGCCGGGCGCGCGCCTGCCGCCGCGACGCCGCCCGCCGCGACACCGCCCGCCGGGACACCGGACCGGGGGCCGGCGTCGTGACCTGGCCCGCCGTCCTCGCCCTCGCCGCCGGCACCTACCTGCTGCGACTGTCCGGCCTGGTCCTGCGCGACCGGATGACGCTGTCCCCGCGCCTGGAGCGCCTGCTCGACCTCGGAGCGACCGCGCTGCTCGTCGCCCTGCTCGCCACCGCCGCGCTCACCCAGGACGGCGGGTTCGCGGGCTGGGCGCGCACCGGGGGCGTCGCGGTCGGGGCGCTGGCCGCGTGGCGGCGGGTGCCGTTCGTCGTGGTCGTGGTGCTCGCCGCCGCCACGACGGCGGGGCTGCGCCTCCTCGGGGTGCAGTGACCAGGGGAGTAGGGGAGGCTCGGAGCCGTGCACTGTCTGGTGATCGGGGCGACCGGCTACGTCGGCGCCCGCCTCGTGCCCCATCTGCTGTCCGCGGGACACGCCGTCCGCGTCCTCGTCCGCGACCCGGCGAAGCTGGACCGCCTGCCGTGGGCCCACGACGTCGAGCGCGTCGTCGGCGACGTCGACTCCGCGGCCGACCGCGCCTGCACCGGCGTGGAGGCCGTGTTCTACCTCGTGCACTCCATGGACGGCCCCGGGTACGCCGGTCGTGACCGCGCCGCCGCCGAGCGCCTGGCGGCCGCCGCGGGGGAGGCCGGCGTGCGGCGCGTGGTCTACCTGGGCGGGCTGCAACCGGCCGGGGAGGAGAACTCCGAGCACCTCGCGTCGCGCCGCGAGACCGGTGACGCCCTGCTCGCCGGACCGGTGCCCGCCGCGGTGCTGCAGGCCGGGATCGTCGTCGGGGCGGGGTCGGCGAGCTTCGAGATGATCCGCCACCTCGCCACGCTGTCGCCGGTCCTGCCGCTGCCCGACCGCGCCTGGAACGCCGTGCAGCCCATCGGCATCGACGACGTCCTGCACCACCTGACGGCCTGCCTCGAGCTCGCACCCGAGGTCAACCGCACCTTCGACATCGGCGGCGCGGAGGTCCTGTCCTTCCGCGAGCTGATGACCGGCTTCGCCACCGTCGCGGGGAGGTTCCGCCCGCTGACCGTGCCGCTGCCGGTGTCGGCGCCGCGGATGCTCGCCCGCGCCGTGGAGGCGCTGACCCCGGTCGACCGGCACCTCGCCGGGCCGCTGCTGGAGTCCATGGCGCACGACCTGGTCGTCCGCGACGACCCGCCGAACGGCCCCCCGCCCGGCGGCCCCACCCCCTACGCGGAGACGGTCCGGCGCGCGCTGGCCGAGGAGGGCGCGGCCGGGCGCGCGGCCACCGACCTGCCCGAACCGGTGCTGCACGGCGAGCACGTCGAGGACGTCGAGGCGCCCGCGGCGGTGCTGTGGGAGGTGATCAGCGGCATCGGCGGCGACAACGGCTGGTACACGGTGCCCGGGGTGTGGGCGCTGCGCGGCGGGATCGACCGGCTGCTCGGCGGCGTCGGGGCCCGGCGCACGCGCGCCGCCCGCCCGGTGGAGGGCGCGGCACTGGACTGGTGGCGCGTGGAGGAGGTCGACGAGGGCCGCTCGCTGACGCTGCGCGCGGAGACCAAGCTGCCCGGCACCGTGCACCTGGAGCTGCGCGCCGAGCCCGTCGACGCCGGCCGCAGCCGTTACGTCCAGCGCGTCGTGTTCCGCCCGGACGGCCTGACCGGCCGCGCCTACTGGTACGCCCAGCTCCCCGCGCACGACTTCGTGTTCGCGGTGATGGCGCGGACGATCGCGGGCGTGGCCCGGACCCGGGCTAGGCGAGGGGCGGCGACGCGGCGGGCGGCGACGCGGCGGGCACAGCCGGCCTGACCAGCCGCCGCGCCGCGGGCAGGGCCAGCAGGGCCGCGCACCCGGCGACGACGACGGCGAGCACGCCGAGCGGGCGGGCGAACCCGGCGGAGCCCCCGGCGAGCGACAGCAGCAGCGGCACGCCGAAGCCCAGGTAGGCGCACGCGTAGAAGGTGCCGGTCAGGGCGCCGCGCGCGGTGGGGGAGGCGAGCTCGCCGACCATCGTCAGCCCGGCGGCCAGGCACAGGCCGTAGCCGACGCCGAGCAGCAGCGCGACCGGCACGAGCAGCGGCCAGGCGCCGGTGGAGACACCCAGGAGGCTCAGCCCGAACCCCGCGGCCCCGACCGCGAGTCCCGTCGGCCCGGCGGCGACGTAGCCGATCCGCCGGCCCAGCGGCTGGGCGAACACCCCGGTCAGCAGCGTCACCCCGGCCACGAGCCCGGTGATCGCCACCGCGATCTGCGGCATCGACGGCGTCAGCAGCAGCGGCAGCACCGTGACCGCGGTGGAGGGGAAGGTGAACACCCCGATCGCGACGGGCAGCACGACCAGCACGAACGCCGTCCGGGTCCCGGGCGGCACGCCGAGGTTGATCCACGGTCCGCGGCGGCGGTCGGCGGGGGCGAGGGTCTCCGGGACCCGCGGCAGCAGCGCGAGCCCGACCAGCATCAGGGCCACGTGCACGAGGTAGGGGAGCACGGTCGGCAGCGGCAGCCACTGCGCCAGCAGCCCCGACACCAGCGGCCCGATCGCCCAGCCGCCGCCCAGCGCCGCGGTCGTCAGCCGGGCGGCGCGGGCCGGGTCGCCGACCAGCTCGCCGAGCCAGGCCGTGCCGACGCTGAACACCACCCCGGACACCGCGCCCTGCAGGAACCGGCAGACGAACAGCAGCAGCACCGACCCGGACGCGCCGAGGAACAGCAGCGACGTGACGACCGAGAGCACCACGAACGGCACGACGACCCGGCGGCGCCCGAAGCGGTCCGACGCGGGCCCGGCGAGCAGCAGCGCCGGCACGAGCCCGGCAGCGTAGACGCCGAACGCGCCGGTCAGGGCGTCCGACGACAGGCCGAGGAGGTCGCGGTAGACCAGCAGCAGCGGGGTGGGCACGTTGGTGCCGAAGGCGACCACGAAGACCGCGGTCCACAGGGCGGCCACGGCGCGTCGGTGCACCGGGCGCACGCTACCCCGCGGGGGCCTCGTCGTAGCGCGCGAACCGGCGGGTGAACGCGGCGGTGCCCGACGTCATCGCCCGCAGATCGACGGCGTAGCGCAGCAGCTCGACGCACGGCACCTCGGCCCGGACGAGCGTGCGGCCGGGCGTGTCGACCTCGGTGCCCAGCACCCGCCCGCGCCGCCCGGACAGGTCGCCGAGCACGGTGCCGAGGTGCTGGTCGGGGATCCGCACGTGCACCTCGTCGAACGGTTCGAGCAGCACCGTGCCGCAGACGGCCGCCGCCTCGCGCACCGCCAGCGCCCCCGCGGTCTGGAACGCGGCGTCGGAGGAGTCGACGGAGTGCGCCTTGCCGTCGACCAGGACCGCGCGGACGTCGACGACGGGATGGCGGTCGTCGTCGAGGCCGCGGTCGAGCTGGGCGCGGATGCCCTTCTCGACGCTCGGGACGAACTGCGTCGGCACGGCCCCGCCGACGACCGCGGACCGGAACTCGACCCCCGATCCCCGCGGCAGCGGCTCGAACTCGACGTGGCACACGGCGTACTGCCCGTGCCCGCCGCTCTGCTTGACGTGTCGTCCGGTGACCCGACCCGGACCGGCGAGGGTGACCCGCATCGCGACCCGCACGGGCTCGGTGTCGATGCCCGCCCCGCCCGCGCGCAGCCGGGACAGCACGACGTCGGCGTGGGCCTCGCCCATGCACCACAGCACGCTCTGGTGGGTCTCGGTGTTGCGCTCGAGCACCAGCGTCGGGTCGGCGGCGACGATCTTGCCCAGGGACTTGACCAGCGCGTCCTCGTCGCCGCGGGTGCGGGCGACGACGGCGATCGGCAGCAGCGGCTCGGGCAGGTCCCAGCAGGACAGCAGCAGCGGACGGTCGGCCGCCGACACGGTGTCGCCGGTCTCGGCCGACCCGAGGCGGGTGAGCGCGGCGATGTCCCCGGCCACGACGGCGTCGACCTCGTGCAGCGTCGCCCCCAGCGGCACGTGGACGTGGGCGAGCCGTTCGTCGTCGTCGTGGGCGTGGTCGGCCCCGCGCTGGCGGGGGACCGCGGTCCGCCCCCAGGCGGCGTGGCCGCTGACGTGCACGGCGGTGTCGGGCCGCAGCGTCCCGGAGAACACGCGGACCAGCGAGACCCGTCCGACGTAGGCGTCGACCGAGGTCCGGACGACCTCGGCGGCGAGCGGGCCGTCGGGGTCGGCGGACAGGGCGTCGCGGGGGCTGCCGTCGATGCCGCAGACCGGGGGCAGCGGGTGCTCCAGCGGCGACGGGAACCCGCCCGCGAGCACCTCCAGCAGCGCGTCGAGCCCGATCCCGCCCGCGGCGCAGACCGGGATCACCGGGTGGAACGACCCGCGCGCGACGGCGGTCTCCAGGTCGGCGACGAGCGTGCCGAGCTCGAGGTCCTCGCCGTCGAGGTAGCGCTCCATCAGCGTCTCGTCCTCGGACTGCTCGATGATCCCCTCGATCAGCGACGCCCGGGCCTCGCGCGCGCCGTGCGGGGCCTGGCCGGCGGGGGTGCGGGAGAGCAGGCCGTAGATGCCGGTGAGGCGCTCGCCGATGCGGATCGGCAGGTAGAGCGGGGCGACCCCGGCCCCGAACGACTCCTGGCAGGCGGCGATCGTGGCCTCCAGGTCGGCGCGCGGGCCGTCGCAGCGGGCGACGACGACGGCCCGCGGCATGCCCACCGCCGCGCACTCCTCCCACTGCGCCACCGTCGCCGGGTCGATCCGGCCCTCGCGGCCCTCGTCGGCCGAGACGACGAACAGCGCGGCGTCGGCGGCGCGCAGGCCCGCCCGCAGCTCGCCGACGAAGTCGCCGTAGCCGGGCGTGTCGACCAGGTTGATCTTGATGCCGTCGTGGAGCACGGGGGCGACCGACAGCGCGACGGACCGCTGCTGGCGGACCGCGGCGGGATCGTGGTCGCCCACCGTCGTGCCGTCGGTGACCGACCCGGCCCGGGGGATCGTGCCGGTGTGCGCGAGCAGCGCCTCCACCAGCGTCGTCTTGCCGGACCCGGACGGCCCGACCAGCACCACGTTCCGGATCCGTGCGGGGGAGACGGCCGCCCCGACCGTCCGCGTCCGCACGCCCGCTGCTCTGCCGGCCATGGTGACCACCTCGTCCCCGTCGACGTGAGCGTCATCACACACCTGAGCGGCCTCCCGGGACAAGGGCCGCACGACCACAACGGTCAGAACCCGGGTGCATTGGTGCCCGCCGGTAGGGTCTGCGCCGTGGCTGTCCCCGGTCCTGGTTACGCGATCACCGCCCGTGTCGAGGTCCCCTCCTCCGCGAGCGCGGCAGGCGATCTCACGATGGCCGTCGGCCGGGTCGGGGGTGTCGTCACCGCGTTCGACGTGGTCGAGGCGGCCACCGCCACCCTCGTCGTCGACATCTCCTGCAACGCCCTCAACGAGGGGCACGCGCAGGAGATCACCGCGGCACTGGAGGCGCTGCCGGGCGTCTCGGTGCGCAAGGTGTCGGACCGGACGTTCCTGCTGCACCTTGGCGGCAAGATCGAGGTGACGTCGAAGGTCAGCCTCCGCAACCGCGACGACCTCTCCCGCGCCTACACCCCCGGCGTCGCCCGGGTCTGCCAGGCGATCGCGGCCAACCCGGCCGACGCCCGGCGGCTGACGATCAAGCGCAACACCGTCGCCGTCGTCACCGACGGCTCCGCGGTGCTCGGGCTGGGCAACCTCGGCGCGGCCGCCGCGATGCCGGTCATGGAGGGCAAGGCGGCGCTGTTCAAGCGCTTCGCCGGCGTCGACGCCTGGCCGGTCGCCCTGGACACCCAGGACACCGAGGAGATCATCCGGACCGTCCAGATCCTCGCGCCCGCCTACGGCGGCATCAACCTCGAGGACATCGCCGCACCCCGCTGCTTCGAGATCGAGGCCCGGCTGCGGGAGATGCTCGACATCCCCGTGTTCCACGACGACCAGCACGGCACCGCGGTCGTCGTGCTCGGGGCGCTGCGCAACGCGCTGCGGGTCGTCGACAAGAAGCTGGACGAGTGCAAGGTCGTGGTCTGCGGGGTGGGCGCGGCGGGCTCGGCGATCATCCGGCTGCTGCGGTCGGGCTCGCCCGGTGACGTGCTCGCCGTCGACATCGACGGGATCGTGCACTCCGCCCGGCCCGGCCTCGACGACAACCTCACCTCGATCGCGGGGATGACGAACCGCTCCGGGACCACCGGCACGCTCGCCGACGCCCTCGTCGGGGCCGACGTCTTCATCGGGGTGTCCGCGCCCAACCTCTTCGGCGCGGCCGAGCTCGCCACGATGGCCGACGACGCGATCGTGTTCGCCCTGGCCAACCCCGACCCCGAGGTCGACCCGGCGCTGGCGCTGCAGCACGCCGCGGTCGTCGCGACCGGGCGGTCGGACTACCCGAACCAGATCAACAACGTCCTCGCCTTCCCGGGGGTGTTCCGCGGCCTGCTCGACGCCCAGGCCCGCGACATCACCGACGCCATGCTGCTCGCCGCGTCCGCCGCGATCGCCGACGTGGTGACCGAGCCCAACGCCAGCTTCATCGTGCCCAGCGTGTTCGACGCGGCCGTGGCCCCGGCGGTGGCGGAGGCGGTGCGGAACGCGACGGCGAAGAAGGACGTCGCCCCCGCCTGACCGCCGCGCCCCCACCCGGTGGGCCGCGGATTACCCTGGCCCGCGTGGTTCCCGTGATCGGTGTGCTGGCCCTGCAGGGCGACGTCCGCGAGCACGTGCGCGCGCTGGAGGAGTGCGGGGCGCGGGCGGTGGCCGTCCGCCGCCCGGCCGAGCTCGCCGCCGTCGACGCGATGGTGCTGCCCGGCGGGGAGTCGACCACGATGAGCCGGCTGCTGGTCACCTTCGACCTGCTCGAGCCCCTGCGCGCCCGCGTCGCCGACGGCATGCCGACCTACGGGTCGTGCGCCGGGATGATCCTGCTCGCGCGCGAGGTCCTCGACGGCCGCCCCGACCAGGAGCAGCTCGGCGGCCTCGACGTCGTGGTGCGGCGCAACGCGTTCGGCCGCCAGGTCGACTCGTTCGAGACCGACCTCGACGTCACCGGCGTGCCGGGCGACCCGGTGCGCGCGGTCTTCATCCGCGCGCCCTGGGTGGAGAAGGCGGGCGACGACGTGGAGGTGCTGGCCACGGTGCCCGACCACACGGTCAGCGGGGCCGGCACCGGCGCCGCGGCCGGGCGGCCGGTCGCGGTGCGGCAGGGCAGCGTGCTGGCCACGGCCTTCCACCCCGAGCTGACCGGCGACCTGCGCATCCACGCTCTCTTCGTGGCGACGCTGCGCTGACGCCCCACCCCGCCCCGCGCCCCCCGCCGCTCGCCGCGCCCGCCCGCCCCGCCCCGCCCCGCCTCGGTTGCAGTGGGGTGGCTCCACTCCAATCCGGTTGGAGTGGAGCCACCCCACTGCGACTCATCGTGGGCGGGCTCCCGGCCCCTCGGCCGTGACCGGAGGGCGGGGGCGGGCCGCGGCCGCCCGGTAGGACGCGACGAGCTCCGCCGTCACCTCGCGACGCTGCACGCGCAGGCGGCCGGGGAGGGTCGGGAGGATCGCCGCACCGGCCGCCGTGAACCGCGCCCGCTTCTCCTGCTCCCGCGCGTAGTCCTCCGGTGCGAGGTGCCACTGGTAGGAGTTGATCTCCCAGGCCAGCGCGACGTCGTCCCACCACGCGTCGGCGATCCCCAGGAACCGGCCCGCGGCGTCGTGCACCGGTGCGTTCCACCACGGTTCGGGCAGTCCGGACCGGTGCCACAGCTTCTTCGCGTCCAGCTCGGCGGCGGACCGGATGCCGTCGCGCACGTCGCGCAGGACCCGCCGCGGGGTGGCGGACCCGTGCTGGCCGCCGGCGTCGAGCTCGGTGACCAGCTGCGCGACGGTGCACAGGTTCCGCTGCACGGCGTCGGAGATCAGCTCCGCGATCTCGCGCTCCGAGCGCAGCAGCCGCGCCGCGTCGGCGACGGCCCGTGCGACCGGTGCCAGCGGGATCCCGCCGCGGGAGACCGGGTGGGGCAGCCTCCGGGTCCGGTCGATCCGGAGGAACCAGGTGTTGCGGACCTGACGCGTGTGCGGCACCAGGAGATGCAGCGACGCACCGGAGGCCGGGCCGCGCCGGATGCGGTGCCGGCGGCAGGCCTCGAGCCCGGTCAGCACGGCGTCGGCGCCGGCGTGCAGGAGTGCGGCGACCACGAGCTGGTCCGAGGTCGGCTGCCCCGTGGACAGCAGCAGGACGCCGGGCGCGAGCCGCTGCCACGGACCGCCGTCACGGCAGCGGTGGTACACCGTCGACTCCGGCACCCCGAGCGCCACCAGGGCACGGGCGGTGATCACCCCGCCGCGCGACGCGGCCCAGATGGCCGCCCGATCAGGTCCACGCCTCCGCCTCACGCCGCAGATGATGCGGGTGGAGGCCGCACCTGCGAGGCGTTTCGGACCAACTGCCACCGCCCGGGTCCCCGTCCCGTCGCAGTGGGCGGTGAGCAGCGGGCGGCGGTGCGGCGGGGGGGCGGGTCAGGTGGGGAGGCGGTAGCGGATCAGGCGGCTGCTGTTGCCCACCACCGCGACGCTGCTCGCGTTGTGCAGGACCGCCGCCACCACCGGGCTCAGCGCGCCGCCCGCGCCGATCAGCAGGCCTGCCGCGTTCACCGCGATGGACATGCCGTAGTTCTGGCGGATCAGGCCGATGCCGCGGCGGCCGAGGTCGCGCAGGGCGAGCAGGGCGCGGAGGTCGTCGCCGGCCAGCGCGACGTCGGCGGTCTCCACCGCCACGTCGGTGCCGCCGACCCCCATCGCGATGCCGATGTCGGCCAGGGCGAGCGCGGGGGCGTCCTTGGTGCCGTCGCCGACCATCGCGACGGTGTGGCCGTCGGCCTGCAGCGCCCGCACGAGGTCCTGCTTCTCCTCGGGCATGACCTGCGCCCGGAACTCGGTGATCCCCAGCTCCTCCGCGACCGCGGCGGCCGTGGTCGGGTGGTCGCCGGTGAGCATGACGATCCGGGTGACGCCGTCGGCGCGCAGCGCGTCGAGCACCTCCCGGGACTCCGGCCGCACGGTGTCGCGCAGCGACACCAGCCCCACCAGCCGCCCGTCGACGGCGAGCAGCAGCGGCGTCTCCGCCGCCCGCTGCAGCCGCCGCACCCAGTCCTGCGCCCGCCGCGACACCGGCACCCGCTGCGCCCGCAGCAGCTCGCGCGACCCGATGAGCAGCACCCGCCCGTCGCTCTGCACGCGCATGCCCTGCCCGAGCAGCACCTCGCACTCCTCGTGCGGCGGGATCGCGATGTGCCGCTCCTCGGTGGAGCGGATCACGGCCTGCGCCAGCGGGTGCCGCGAGTGGATCTCCGAGCTCGCCGAGTACGCGAGGACCTGCTCCGGCGACCAGTCGTCGTCGAACGACACGACGTTCGTGACGACCGGCCGCCCCTGCGTCAGCGTCCCGGTCTTGTCGAACACCACCGCGTCGACGCGCCCGGCCGCCTCCAGGTGCGCCCCGCCCTTGATCAGGATGCCGCGCCGGGCCCCGTTGCCGATCGCGGCGCTGATCGCGGTGGGCGTGGCCAGCCCGACGGCGCACGGGCACGCGATGAGCAGCATCGTCATCGCGCGCCGGACGTCGCGGGTGACCAGCAGCGTCAGCGCGGCGACCGCGAACGAGGTGGGCACGAAGCGCCGCGAGAAGTTCTCGCCGACGGTCTGGATCGGGGCGCGGTCGTCCTGGGCCTGCTCGACCCGGGCGATGATCCGCCCGATCGCGGTGTCGCGCCCCACCGCCGACGCGCGGACGACCAGCCGCCCGCGCAGCAGCACCGACCCGGCGTGCAGCGCCGCGCCGGGCTCCACGGCGACGGGCAGCGTCTCCCCGGTGATCGCGGCCTGGTCGACGACGCCCTCGCCGGAGACCACCACCCCGTCGACGGGCAGCACGACGTGCTCGTGCACGACGACCTCGTCGCCGATCACGAGGTGGTCGATGTCCACCTCGATCTCCGTGCCGTCGGCGAGCCGGGTCCAGGTGCGGGTCTGCGTGCCCGTCAGCAGCTCGGAGATCGCGCGCCGGGAGCGGCGCAGCGTGAGGTCGGCGACGTACTCGCCGATGTTGAGCAGCCACAGCACCGTCAGCGCGACGACGTTCTCGCGCAGCAGCAGCGAAGCGACCGTCGCCGCGGACACGAGCGCGTCGGTGCCCGCCCCGCGGCCGCCGACGAGCGCGCCGAACGCCCCCTTGAGGAACGGGTAGCCGGTGAAGATCGTCACGCCGGTGGCGACCGTGCGGCTCGTCGGCCCCAGCAGCGGGGGCCGGCCCAGGCCGCGGCGCACCCCGAGCGCGGCGAGCGCGACCCCGCCGACGACGAGCCGGACGAGGTCGCCGTCGCGGGCGTCGGCCGAGCGCGGCGTGCGGGCCGACGTCGCCTCCGGGTCGGCGCCGAGTCCCTTCTCGACGGCCTCGACGAGCTCGCCGCGGTCGCAGCGGGCCGGGTCGAACCAGACGACGACGTTGCCGGTGCGCGGGTACGCGTGGACCTGGCGGACCCCGGCGACCGCGTCCACCGCATCCTCGACGGCGACCGCGAGGGCGGGGGAGCGGAGCAGGCCCGGCGTGGCGAACCGGACACGCCCGGCGGCGTCGGACCGGACGGTGGCTGGAGGCTGGACGGTGGCGGCCGGCACCACTAGTGGGAGTGCCCGTGACCGGTCGCCGCGCCCGGCGCCGGGGCCTGCTCGCCGATCCGCTCGCGGGCCTCGGCGACGATGTCGGCGGTGGCGAGCCGGGCCTTCTCGGCGCCGGTCTCCGCCGCCCGCGCCCCGCGCAGGCCCAGCGCGGTGACGCCGACGGCGGTGCCGCGCACGGCGTCGCGGGTGACGACCTTCTTGACCCCCTCGAACGCGACCGCGCCCGCCAGACCGGTGACCACCAGCGAGGCGGCCTTGCCGACGAATGCGCCGAGCACCATGGAGCCACTCCTATCGAGAACCGTTGTCGATCCCGACCAGACTACAACGATCACGGACCGCGTCGGCACAGCGTCTAGACTCGGCCACGGCAAGATCGGTCGCGGAGGTGTCGCATGGACGGTCCCCCGACCGCCGAGCTGGGCGGGGAGGCGGCGCTGCGGGAACGGGTCCGGGCTGTGGGCCGCCTGCTGGTCGCCTACTCCGGCGGGGTCGACTCCGCGCTGCTCGCCGTCGTCGCCGCGCAGGAGCTGGGCACCGGCGCCGTCGCTGTCACCGCCGTGTCGGCGAGCCTGCCGCACAGCGAGCGCGTCGCCGCCCGGGCCTTCGCCCGCGCGCACGGCGTCTCCCACGTCGAGGTCTGCACCGACGAGCTCGACCGTCCCGAGTACGCCGCCAACGACGGCGACCGCTGCTACCACTGCAAGTCGGCGCTGCTCGACGTCCTGACCCCGCTCGCGGCGCTGAGCGGCGCGCGGATCGCGCTCGGCACCACGTGCGACGACCTCGGCGACCACCGGCCCGGGCAGCGCGCCGCCGCCGCGCGCGGGGCGATCGCGCCGCTGGTCGAGGCGGGCCTGGGCAAGGCCGACGTCCGCCGGATCAGCGCCGGGCTCGGGCTCGGCACCGCCGACAAGCCCGCCGCCGCGTGCCTGTCCTCGCGCGTCGCCTACGGCGAGCCCGTCACCGTCGAGGTGCTGGGCCGGATCGAGCGGGCCGAGGACGCCGTGCGCGCGCTCGGCTTCGCGGTCTGCCGCGTCCGGTCGCACGGCGACGGCTCCGTCGCGCGGATCGAGGTCCCCGCCGCCGACGTGCCCCGCGCCGCCGACCTGCGCCGCGAGCTCGACGCCGCGGTCCGGGCGGCCGGCTTCGCGTTCTGCGCGCTGGACCTGCAGGGCTTCGCGAGCGGGCGGATGAACGTGCTGCTCGGGCTGCCGGCCCTGCGGTGACGGGGCCCGAGGGGTACGCCGACCTCGGCTACGCCCGCCCCGACCTCGACCGCGAGCAGCGGTCGGGGCTGCCCGAGGTCGTCTACGGCCCCGGCAAGACCCCGGAGGCGATCTCCGGGGTGGTGCGCGAGCTGCTGGCCGCCAACACGGGCCCGGTGCTGGTCACCCGGATCGAGGCCGGTGCCGCCGCTGAGGTGGCGGTGCCCGGCGGCACCTACGACGCGGCGGCCCGGCTGCTCGTCTGGCGCCCCGCCCCGTCGCGGGGGTTCCGGGTCGTCGTCGCCTCGGCCGGCACCTCCGACGCCCCGGTCGCGGCGGAGGCGGCCGCCGTCGCCGCCGCGGTGGGGCTGGAGGTCCACGAGATCCGCGACGTCGGCGTCGCGGGGCTGCACCGGCTGCTCGCCGAGCGCGAGGTGCTCGCCGCGGCCGACACCGTCGTCTGCGTGGCCGGGATGGAGGGCGCGCTGGCCAGCGTCGTCGGCGGGCTGGTCGGGTGCCCGGTCGTCGCGGTGCCGACGTCGGTGGGTTACGGCGCCGCGCTGGAGGGCGTCACGGCGCTGCTCGCGATGCTCACCTCGTGCGCGGCCGGCGTCGTCGTGGTCAACATCGACTCCGGGTTCGGCGCGGCGATGGCGGCGCACCGCCTCGCGCACGCGGCGGACCGTCGGGCGGCCGCGCGGTGATCTGCTGGCTGAACCCCGTCGGCGGGGTGTCCGGCGACATGCTGCTCGGGGCCCTGCTCGATCTCGGCGCCCCGCTCGACGGGGTCCGCGCCGCCGTCGCCGCGACGGGCCTGCAGGGCTGGAGCCTCGACGCCGAGCGCGTCACCCGCGGGGCGCTGACGGCGACCCGCGCCGTCGTCACCGTCCACGACACCGCGACCGAGCGCCGGGCCGCCGCCCTGCTGGAGCGGGTCGCGGCCTGGCCGACGGCGGTGCGCGCGGTGCGGGCGATCGCCGAGGTGGAGGCCCGCATCCACGGCGTCGACCCGGCGCAGGTGCACCTGCACGAGATCGGCGGGCTCGACACGGTCGTCGACACCGTGGGGGTCGCCGCGGCGCTCGACCTGCTCGGCGTCACCGCCCTGCACTGCGGCCCGCTCCCGCTGGGGCACGGCACCGTGACCACGCGGCACGGCGTCCTCCCGCTCCCCGCCCCCGCCACCGCCGCGCTGCTCGCGGCCGCGGGCGCGCCGGTGACCGGGGTGGGGGAGGGCGAGACCGTGACGCCGACCGGCGCCGCCCTGCTTCTCGGCGCCGTCTTCGGGCCCGTCCCGCCGATGGTCCTGCGCGCGGTGGGCTACGGGGCGGGCGGCCGCGACGACCCGGACCGCCCGAACGTCCTGCAGGCACTGCTCGGGCAGGCGCAGGGGGAGGTGGGGACGATGACGCTGCTGGAGACCAACGTCGACGACGTCACCGGCGAGGTGCTCGGGCACCTGGTCGCCCGCCTCCTCGACGCCGGGGCCGCCGACGCCTGGATCACCCCGATCGTGATGAAGAAGGGCCGCCCGGCGCACACCGTGCACGTCCTGGCCGCGCCGGAGCGGGCCGCCGGGTGCGAGCGGATCGTCCTCGCCGAGACCGGCAGCCTGGGCCTGCGGCGCAGCCCCGTCGAGCGCGTGGCGCTGCCGCGGCGCACCACGACCGTCGACGTGGACGGGCACGCGGTCCGCGTCAAGCACGGGCCGTGGGGGTCCAAGCCCGAGCACGACGACGTCGCCGCGGCCGCCGCGGCGCTCGGGCTACCCCTGCGCGAGGTCGCCCGGCGCGCCCGCGACGACGGTGATCGCGGGCCCGAGCTTGAGGGTCCGGGTGACGTAGCAGACCCGTTCCGCTGACGCGACGAGCGCGTCGCGCTCCTCGCCCGTCGGCGACTCGGTGGTGACGGTGATCCGCAGCGCGGAGAACTGCGGGCCGTCGTAGGTGCCCGTGACCACGACGTCCAGCCCGACCAGCTCGATGTCGCGCTTGCGCGCGGAGTAGGCCATGGCGAGCGTCATGCAGGAGGCCACCGAGGCGAGCAGCAGGTCGGTCGGCTGCGGCCCCTTCCCGGTGCCGCCCGGGACGGACTCCGGCTCGTCCACGACGAGCTCGAACCCCCCGGCGTCGACGACGGCGCGCAGGCCGCCGTCCCAGCGCGAGCTGACCGTGCGTTCGGTCACGAGTACCTCCGGTAGTGGGACGTGCAACACACGTGCAACGAACACCTGGGAACGTGGCGCCTCGCCCGACCCGAGGAGCTGCTGATGACGATCATGACGTGTCCCGCCGCGACCGCGACCCGAGCCGCCTGCACCGACGGGTGCACGATCGACCCGGCCCTGCGCGCCCACCACGACCGCCTCCTCACCGTGGAGCACGACGCCGACGAGGTGCTCGAGCTGATGGAGCTGGCCGTCACGTGGGGCGAGCTGGAGTACGCCGACGAGCCGCTCGTCGGCCCGGACCGGTGGATCGAGTTCGCGGCCACCCACGTCTGGGTCGACGCCGACCGCGCCGAACGGATCTTCTCCCTGGCCGCCGACGTCGCGGCCCGCTCGGCGGTCCCGGTCCGGATCGCGGCGTAACCGGTCACCGGGCCAGGCCCGTCACCGGCTCGGTCCCGACGTCGAACACCGTGGCGGTCGCGTCGCCGAGCCGCAGGTCGAGGTGCCCGGTGTCGTCGAGCGTGCCCAGCACGGCGGCGTGCAGGCCGCGCGCGGTGAACGCCGCGACGAGCTCGTCCTCGCGCCCGTCCGGGGCGCAGAGCAGGAAGCCGAAGCTGGGGAAGCACGTGAGCCAGGCGGCCAGGTCGACGCCGGCGGGCACCGGCAGCGCGGCCAGGTCGACCGCGACGCCGAACCGGCCCTGCTCCAGCAGCATCGCCAGCGACCCCGCGAACCCGGCCATGCTGATGTCCTTCGCGGCCACGCACGACCCGGCGGCCGCCACGGCGGCGAGCAGCCGGACGTCGTCGGCGCAGCGGGTGCCGCGGGCCTCGAAGGCGGGGAAGAACGGGAAGTCCGGGCGCATCGTCCCGTCGAGGGCGTAGGCCACCACCAGCTTCTGCCCGACGGCCATGCGCGTCACCGACAGCGGGTGCGTCGCGGCGCCGACGCCGAACGCGGACACCGCGGGCTCGCCGTCGTGCTCGGTGAGGTGCCCGCCGATCACCGGGACGCGCAGCAGCTCGCAGGCCCGGCGCATGCCCTCCAGCACGCGGCGCGCGACCCCGGCGTCGGCGACGACGGTGTCGACGATCCCCAGCGGGACCGCGCCCATCGCGGCGAGGTCGTTGACGTTGGTGAGCACCGCGGCGAAACCGGCGCCGAACGGGTCGGCCCGCACGAAGGGCGGCCACATCGCCTCGCCGCAGGCCACGACCGACCCGCCGAACGCCTCGACGACCGCGCCGTCGTCGCCCGGCCCGCCCAGCCAGTCGCTGCGGCCCAGCACCTCCGACACCAGGCCGATCGCGGCCTTGCCGCGCATCCCGGGATGGGAGCGCAGCACGGTGACGAGGGCGTCGAGCGAGTCCTGATCAGTACGGGGCACGTCTCCTATAGTAGGTGTCTCTCCACTATGTGACCTATCATCGACGCGTGGTCGACCCGTCGTTCCTGCATCTCCCCGCGCGAGCGGCCAAGCCCCGCAGCACCGGGCTGACCCACGTGCTCGACCCGGGCATCCCGCCCGGCGCCGCCGCGGACCTGCTGTCCTCGGCCGCGGCCCACGTCGACATCTGGAAGGTCGGCTGGGGCACCGCCTACGTCGACGCCGCGCTCGACGCCAAGCTCGCGCTGCTCGCGGCGCAGGGCGTGCCCGCCTGCCTCGGCGGCACGCTGCTGGAGATCGCGTTCGCGCAGGGCCGCGCCCGGGAGTGCCTGGCGTGGGCCCACGACACGGGGTTCGCGATGGTCGAGGTCTCGCGCGGCACCGTCGACATGACGCTGCCGGAGAAGCGCGCGCTGATCGCCTCGGCCGTCGACCGCTTCACCGTGCTCGCCGAGGTGGGCGCGAAGTCGCCGGGCGAGCAGCTCGCGGCCCGCACCTGGCCCGCCGAGGCCCTGTCCGACCTCGACGCGGGCGCGAGCCTGGTCGTCACCGAGGGACGGCAGAGCGGCACCGTCGGCACCTTCGACTCCGCGGGGCGCGTCCGGCCCGACGTCGTGGAGGCCGTCGCGGCCGCCGTCGGCGTGGAGCGGGTGGTGTTCGAGGCGCCGCGGTCCTCGCAGCAGGCGTGGTTCGTCCGCCGCTTCGGGCCCGACGTCAACCTCGGCAACGTCGCGCTCTCGGAGGTGCTCTCGGTCGAGACGCTGCGCCTCGGGCTGCGCTCGGACACCGCCGCCGCCCGGCAGGAGGACGCGGCCGGGGCGGGTCCCGCGTGAGCGCCCCCGCCGCGGCGCCGCGGACCGGGCCCAACGTTGTCCCCGGCCGCTACCGCGGGGTGTCCGTGGCGGCCCTGCCGCCCGGCCTCGGGATCGACGAGGAGTCGCTGCGCGCGTACTTCACCGGGCGCGACGCCTACCGCCGCACCCGGTTCGTCGTCGCGCGGTCGGAGGGCCGCGTCGCCGTGCTGCACGTCGTCAAGGCGGGGGAGGTGGAGCTGTTCTCCCCGATCGTGCAGGTCACGCTGCTCGCCGGGCCCGACGAGTGCGCGTGGGTGCACGACCCGGAGGTCGACACCGCGATCCCGTCGGCGCTCGCCGCGGCCGCGGCCACCGTGCCCGGGAAGCGCGCGGTCGTCGTGCAGGGCCGCTACGAGCACGTCAACTTCATCCTCGACCCCGCGCCGCTGCGGATCGTGGTGCGCGAGGTCGTGCCCCCGGAACCGGCGAAGCTGTTCGACCAGGCGCAGCGGATCCTCGCGATCACCGAGGACCTGCCGCCGATCGAGCTGGTCAGCGAGCTGACCGACCTCGGCGCGCTGGCCGCCGAGCACCCGGCGGGGCACTACCTGCTGCCGTGCCGCGGCTCCGGGGGCGACGTCGCGGGCGCGCAGGTGTCCTACCTCGACGAGCACCCGCCGCAGGCCGACTGGACCCTGCTCGGCTGCACCCGCTCGCAGCAGATCCACGAGTGGTTCTACGGCACGGAGGTCCCCGTCGTGGACTTCTGCCCGAAGCGCGCCCCCGGCCCGCAGCCGCCGGTGCTGCTCACGAAGTGCTGCCTGCAGGAGGAGCACACCGACACCGCGCCCGGGCGGGTCACGGTGCCGTGGGGCTCGTCGCTGGAGCACGTCCGCGAGGCGCTGCGCACCCTCGCCGCGCAGCAGGAGCCGGTGTGGGCACCCGTCTGAGCAGCTCCACCCTCTACGCCCACCTGTGGGGCACCCCCGAGCTGGCGGCGGTCTTCGACGAGCGCGCGATGCTGCAGACCTGGCTCGACGTCCTCGCCGCGCTCGCCCGCGCGCAGGCGTCCCTCGGGATCGTCCCCGACTCGGCGGCCGCGGCGCTCGCCGAGATCGGCATCGACGACCTCGACCTCGACCACGTCGCCGAGCAGACCCGGGCCACCTCGCACTCGACGCTCGGCCTGATCCGGGGCCTGCTGCGGGTGCTGCCCGAGCACGCCCGCGAGCACGTCTACGTCGGGGCGACGGTGCAGGACGTCACCGACAGCTGGTTCGGGATCGTCATGCGCGACGTCGGCGCGATCGTGCGGCGCGACCTGCTCGCCGTCGAGGGGCGGCTGCTGGCGCTCGCGCGGGAGCACCGGAGCACCGTGATGGCCGGGCGGACCCACGGGCAGCCCGGTGCGCCGATCACGTTCGGCTTCAAGGTCGCGTCCTGGGCCGACGAGGTGCACCGCCACCTCGACCGGCTGGACGAGGGCGCCCCGCGCTGGACGGTCGGGCAGCTCGGCGGGGCCGTCGGCGCGCTCGCGTTCTTCGGCGCCGACGGGCCGCAGCTGCGGGCCCGGTTCTGCGCGGAGCTCGGGCTCGGCGACCCCGGCATCTCCTGGCTCACCGCGCGCGACCGCGTCGCGGAGTTCGGCGGGGTGCTGGCCGGGGTCTGCGGCACGCTGGCGCGGATCGGCACCGAGGTCTACGAGCTCGCCCGCCCGGAGATCGGCGAGCTGGCCGAGGCCGCGCCACCGGGGGCCGTCAGCTCGATCACGATGCCGCACAAGCGCAACCCCGAGGGCAGCGAGCACCTCGACACCCTCGCCCGCCTCGCCCGGTCCTCGGCCGCGGTGCTGCTGGAGGGGATGGTCGGCGGCCACGAGCGCGACGGGCGGTCGTGGAAGGCCGAGTGGATCGCGCTGCCGGAGGTCTGCCAGCTCACCGGCACCGCCACGGCGCTGGCGCTGCGCCTGCTCGACGGCCTGGAGGTCGACGCGGCGGCGATGGCCGCGAACGCGCAGCGCTACGGCGGGGGGCTGACCTCCGAGCGGGTGCTGGCCGGGCTGTCCGGGGTGCTCGGCAAGCACCGCGCCCAGCAGGTGCTGCACGAGGTGCTGCGCGAGTCCGGCGAGGACCTCGTGGCCGGGCTCGTCGCGCGCGGGGTGGCCGACGAGGCGCAGGTCCGGGCCTGGGCGACCGGCCCCGCCGTCGACGCGGCGGCGGGGATGGTGGACGGCGTCGTTGCGCGGGCGCGCTCGTGCGCGGAAAGGGTGGCCCTGGCCACCCTTTCCGCGCACGGCCGCTTTCCGCTCGGCGTGTTCCCGACACCGCTGCACCGCGCACACCGCCTGGAGGCCGCGCTCGGCTGCGGGCCGGTGTGGGTCAAGCGCGACGACCTCGCCGGGTTCGGGGTCGCCGGCAACAAGACCCGGCCGCTGGAGGTCCTGGTCGCCGCCGCGCTCGCCGAGGGCGCCGACGTCCTCGTCACCGGGGGAGGGGCGGGGTCCAACTTCGCCCCCGCCGCCGCGCTGGCCGCCCGGGTCGCGGGGCTGGACTGCGAGCTGCTCGTCGCCGGCGCCCCGGGCGGCGCCCCCGCCCCGAACCTGGCGCTCGCCGTCGCCTCGGGGGCGGAGCTGCGCTACACCGGCGAGGACCGCAGCCGGCTCGACCGCGACGTCGCCGACCGCGCCGCCGAGCTGCGCGCGGCGGGCCGCCGCCCCTACGCCGTGCCCCGCGGGGGATCGACCGGGCTCGGGGCACTGGGGTTCGCCGCCGCGGCGGCCGAGGTGCTCGCGGAGCTGACGCCCGCGCTGGTCGTGCTGTCGGTCGGCTCGGGCGGCAGCATCGCCGGGCTGACGGCCGGGTTCGCCGCGGCCGGCGTCGACGTGCCGGTGCTCGGGGTGTCGGTGAGCCGCCCGCTGCCCGACATCGCCGCCCACGTCGCCGGGCTGGCCGCCGACTGCGCGGCGCTGCTGGGCGGGCCCGTCCCCACCGCCCCCGAGTGGGTCGACGCCCGCGGCGCCGGGTTCGGCGTCGCGTCGGCGCGCGACCGCGACGCCGCCCGCCTCGCCCTGCACACCGAGGGCCTGCTGCTCGACGACTCCTACGGCGCGAAGGCGTTCGCGGTGCTGCTCGACCGGCTCCCCGCCGCCGGCCCGGTCGTGTACTGGCACACCGGCGGCGTGCTCCCCGCCCTCACCCACCTACCCGCCAGCCCCGACGTGGAGGCCCCGCAGTGACCACCCCCCGCCGCACCCGCGAGGGCGGACCGCCCCAGGGCGGCCCGGCCCGCGAGCTGGTCGAGTCCGGGTTCGCCCTGGAGAACGCCGACGCCCCGTTCCTGCACCGCGGGCTCAACCTCGCCGACATCTCCCACGTCCTCGACCTCGCCCGCCGCGGCATCGTCGCCCCCGACGCCGAGCGGGAGCTGCTTGCCCTGCTCCTCGACGTCCACGAGATCCCGGCCGAGGACTTCCCCTACGACCCGGAGTTCGGCGAGGCCTACAACTCCCGCGAGCACTACTTCGTCGGCCGGATCGGCGACGCCGCGGGCTGGCTGCACGCCGGGCGCCCGCGCCGCGAGGCCACCCGGATCGCGCTGCGCCTGCACCTGCGCCGCCAGCTCGCCGAGCTCGTCACCGAGGCCGTCGCCTTCGCGCGCGTGGCCTGCGACCGCGCCGAGGAGCACTCCCACACCCTGCTCCCGGACCAGACCTACCTGCAGCAGGCCCAGCCGTCGACGTTCGGGCACTACCTGCTCTCGTTCGTCTACTCCTGCGTCCGCGACGCCCGCCGCCTGCTCGACGAGCTCGACTGGGTCGACTGCTCGCCCGGGGGCGCGGGCTGCGTCAACGGCACCCGGCTGCTCGAGGACCGCAGCTTCATCGCCGCCTCGCTCGGGTTCGAGGGCGTCATCGAGCACACCCGCGACGCGATGTGGCAGGTCGACGGCCTGATCCACGTGCTGGCGACGGCCTCGAGCCTGCTGTCGAACTTCTCCAAGCTCGCCGAGGACCTGGAGATCTTCTCCTCGAGCGAGTTCGACTTCGTCGACCTCGACGACTCCTTCACCCGCTCGTCGGTGCTCATGCCGAACAAGCGCAACCCCTACGCGCTGGCGATCGTCCGCGGCGCGTCGGGCGTGATCATCGGTCGGCTCTCCGGCTTCCTCGCGGTGACGAAGAGCCCGTCGGCCCGCAGCGACAACCTGATCTTCGCCTACGGCGAGGTGCCCCGGGCCCTGGACCTCACCCTGCGGATCACGCGCCTGTTCACCGGCGTCGTGCGCACCCTGCGGGTCAACGCCGACCGGATGGCCGAGGAGCTCGCCCGCGGCTACACCCAGGCCACCGACCTCGCCGAGCACCTCGTGCAGCGGGTCGGCGTCGACTACCGCACCGCCTACGTCGTGGTCGGTCGCGCGGTCCGCACCGCCAGCCGGGCCGGGATCCCGGGCGGCGGCATCACCGGCGAGATGATCGACGAGGCCGCGCGGGAGCACACCGGCCACGACTGGGGCCTCGCCGGGGCCGACCTGTCCGAGGTGCTCGACCCCTGGCGGATCGTCCTGTCGCGCGCGGCCCAGGGCGGGGCCGCGCCCGACGCCGTCGCCGCCATGATCGCCTCCCTGCGCACCCGCCTCGACGGCCTCGACGCCGAGGCCGCCGCCCGGACCGCGGGCTTCGACCGCGTCGAGGACGCCCTGCTCGAGACCGCGCGCGCCGTGGTCGACCACAAGGAGAACCGATGCTGACGCTCCCCACCGATGTCGCCGTCGTCAACGTCGGGCTGCCGATGTTCGCCGACTCCGTCCGCGAGCAGGGCGTGCCCGTCCAGCAGGTGGACTGGTCGCCCCCCGCGGGCGGCGACCCCGACCTCGTCGCCGCCCTGACCCGGGTCTACGGTCCGCGGGCCGCGGAGATCGACGCCGCGAACGCGGAGGTCGTGCGCCGCCTCGACGAGGGCGTGCCCACCCTGACCGGCGTGTCCCGGGTCGCCGACGTCCTGCCCGGGCTCGGCGAGCGCACCCTGCTGCACTGCGGGCCGTCGATCACCTGGGACCGGGTGTGCGACCCGCTGCGCCGCTCGATGCGCGCCGCCGTCGTCGCCGAGGGCTGGGCGTCCGACGTCGACGAGGCCGGGCGGGCGCTGGCCGACGGGTCGGTGACGCTGGCCCCGGCCAACGCCCACGACACGGTGGTGCCGATGGCCAGCGCGATCGGCCCGTCCGCGCCGGTGTGGGTCGTCGACTGCCCGCAGGGCGGCACCCGCGCCTACGCGCCGATCAACCAGGGACCGGGCGAGGTGCCGTGGTTCGGCCGCGAGACCCCCGCCGCGATCGAGCGGCTGCGGTTCCTGCGCGACGTCGCGGGCCCCGCGCTCGCGCGCGTCGTCGAGGAGGCGGGCCCGCTCGACGTGTTCGCCCTCGCGAAGCAGGGCGTCGCGATGGGCGACGACCTGCACATGCGCACCCAGGCCACCACCAACCTGCTCATCCGGACCTGGCTGCCGCAGATCGCCGCGCTGCCCTCGCCCGAGCGCGAGCAGGTGGCACGGTTCCTGGCGGGCAACCACCTGTTCTTCCTCACCGTCGCGATGGCCGGGGCGCGCTCGCTGACGGCGTGGGCCGGGCAGGTGCGGGGGTCGAGCATCGTCACGACGATGAGCCGCAACGGCACCGACTTCGGCATCCGGCTCGCGGGCTCCGACACCTGGCACATCACCGACTCCCCGCCCGTCGGTGACGCGCTCTACAACGCCGGCATGGGCCCCGACGACGCCGCGCCCGACATCGGCGACAGCGCGGTGCTCGAGCTGACCGGCCTCGGCGGGCCCGCGGCCGGCGGCTCGCCCGCCGTCGCCGGGTTCCTCGGCGGCACGATGGCGGCCGCCGCGGAGGCCACCGAGCGGTTCGCGCGGATCAGCGCGGGGCGCAGCAGCCGCTTCACGCTGCCGCCGATGGGCTTCGTCGGCACGCCGCTGGGCGTCGACGTCCGCCGGGTGGTGGAGCTGGGCATCCGCCCGCAGGTCACCACCGGGATCCTGCACGCCCACGACGGCAGCGGGCAGGTCGGCGCCGGGGTGGCGACGGCCCCGGCCGCGTGCTTCGAGGCGGCCCTGAAGGAACTGGCCGGCTGACGTGGGGGACCGGGGACGGTCGGCGGCGCGCCCGCCCGGGCGGGCCACCACGACGCTCGACGTCGGTCTCGGCGTCCGCGAGGTGCTGGCCGGGCCCGCGACCGGGCAGGTGGTCTCCGTCCACCGGGTGGCCGCCTACCTGCGGTTCCCGGCCGGGCTGATCGCCCTGACCAGCGGGCTCGCCCCGTCCGGGCCGCTGCACCTGCGCGTGGCCGTGCTCCCCGGTCTGCACGTGGGGGAGCGGGTGGTCGTCGAGGGCCCGGCGCTGTCGGGGCCGACCTGGTCGCGGTCCCTCGACGCGCCCACCTGGACCGGATCCCTCCCCCCGCATCCTCCTGCCGGTGGTCGCACACCCGGCCGAGGTGTGCGCGCGCTGCGGGACCTCGCCGCGCGCCTCGGCGGCCGCGGACCCGGCCTGACCCCCGAGGGCGACGACGTGCTCGCCGGGGCGCTGCTGGCGACGCGGGCCGTGGCGGGGCCGTCGGTCGAACCGGAGCTGCGGGAGATCGCCGCGTCGGTGCGCACCACGGAGGTGGCGGCGGCGTTCCTGGCCTGGGCGGCGCGCGGGCAGTGCATCGCCCCCGCCCACGACCGGCTCACCGCCACCGACGACCACGCCCGCCGCAGCGCGGAGCGGCGGTTGCGGGCCATCGGGGCCAGCTCGGGCGCGGCCCTGCTGCGGGGTCTGCGGTGGGGTCTGCGGTGGGGGAGCGGTCAGGCCTCGGGCACCGACAACCAGATCGCCCTGCTGGGGTCGGCACCGGAGTTCGACCAGCTGTGCGGGCGGTCGGTGGGGTAGTGCAGCGCGTCGCCGTCCCGCAGGGTGTACCGCTCGCCCGCCACCTCGACGTCGAGGGCGCCCTCCAGCACCAGCAGCAGCTCCTCGCCGGGCCGCGGCCGGGGGCGGCCCCCGGCTCCCGCCGCGATGGTCGCCACCGAGCCCGCGGCGCGGAACCGCTCGGGCGGCCCGCTGATCCCGCGCAGCTCCACCCCCTCCGCCTCGGAGCGGACGGCCGGGCGCGCGCCCGCGGGGACGTGCGCGGCGACGGGGACGGTGTCGACGCCCTCCACGAAGTGCCCGATGGGGCGCTCCAGCGCGGCCGCGAGCTTGAGCAGCGTGGTGATCGTGGGGACCATGTCGCTGCGCTCCACCTTGTGGATCGCGGCGGCGGAGACGCCCGAGCGCTGCGCGAGCTGCTGCAGGGACAGGCCGATCTGCTGGCGCAGGTCGCGCACCTTCGGACCGATGGCGCCGACGATCGGCTCCCACGCCGCGGGGTCGCCCGGGCCGCGCGTCTCGGGCGGGGCAGCGGTCATGTCGGCTCTCCTTGACACAGTGATCACGTTCAGTATAGTAGATTTCTCGTTGCTTATGGTGGACGCAAGCGTGATCGTCCACCTCCTATTACACATCGACCGACGGAAGCGGGTTCCACCTTGCCTCGCAAGACGGTGATCATCGGCGGCGGCGCGGCGGGTCTGGGGTCCGCGGGCGGGGTCAAGGCCGCCGATCCCGGCGCCGACGTCGTCGTCTACACGGAGAACGAGGACGTCGCCTACAGCCCCTGCGGCATCCCCTACGTGCACGGCGGCGAGATCCCGGACTTCGAGCGGCTCTTCCTGGCCGGCAAGCAGGCCTACGTCGACGCCGGCATCGACGTCCACTACGAGACCGCGGTCACCGCGATCGACACCGCGGCCAAGACGGTCACGGTGGCGGGCGAGGGCGCGGTCTCCTACGACCAGCTCATCATCGCCACGGGCTGGAACTACGCCGACCCCGGCGTCCCCGGCGGCGAGCTGAGCGGCCTGTACTACGTCAAGAACATCCGGCGGGCCATGGAGTGGGACAAGGTCATCTCCGAGACGAAGAGCGCGGTGGTCGTCGAGGCCGGCCCGCTCGGCCTGGAGATGGTCACCGCGCTCGCGCACCGCGGCGTCGAGACGCACCTGATCGACCCGAACCCCTACGCGCTGGCGATGATGGCCGACCCGGACATCATGAAGCCGGTCGAGGACTCCTGGCGCGAGCTCGGCGTGCACCTGCACTTCAACACCACGCTCGAGGCGTTCCTCGGGGACGCCGACGGCAAGGTCCGGGCGGTGCAGACCTCCGGCGGCGAGATCGCGGCCGACCTCGTCGTCATCTCCACGCACAAGACGCCCGAGAACGCGCTCGCGAAGGCGGCCGGGATCAAGCTCGGCTCCACCGGGGCGATCGTCGTCGACGAGAGGATGAAGACCTCCGCGCCCGACGTGTGGGCCGCCGGCGACGTCGTCGAGATCCCGCACGGCCTCACCCGCACCCCGCTGCAGGGGCTGACCGGGTCGCACGCCTACGCCCAGGGCAAGACCGCGGGCACCAACGCCGGCGGCGGCGACCGCGCCTACCGCGCCGTGTACGTGCCCTGGGGCACGCCCGCGGGCAAGTGGGTCATCGGCGGGGCCTCCTTCGGCGAGGCCACGGCCACCGCGCTGGGCATCCCGTACGTCAAGGGCGAGGCCCAGGGCATCTCGCGGGCCCGCTACTACCCGGGCGTGCAGCCGGTGCGCGTGAAGCTGCTCGCCGAGCCGGGCACGCTGCGGCTCATCGGCGCGCAGATGGTCGGCGGCGGCGAGGGCATCAAGGAGCGGGCCGACTTCCTCGCCCAGGCCATCCGCTTCGGGATGACGCTGCACGACCTGTCGACGATGGAGAACGTCTACTCGCCGGCCATCGGGGCCCTCAACGAGCCGATCGTGGTGGCGGCCACGAACGGCGTCGCCGAGTCGAAGAAGAAGGCCTGACCATGGCGGGCACGGGCTTCTTCGGCTGGTTGCGCAGCAACTCCGAGCACTACCTCCTGATCGCCGCCCACCAGAAGCTGGCCAGGACGCAGGGCTCCCCGCCCCCGCGGCCGCCGAAGGGGGCCAAGGAGATCTTCTGGCTGAAGGTCTTCGCGCCGACCTACGCGCTGCTGCCGTGGCCGCTGCGCAGCCGGATCATGCGGGCGATGCCCGGCAGCCACCGTCAGACCTGGGCAGCGCCGCCCCGATCCCAAGGACCCGCGGTCTGACCGCGACAGGTATCCACCGCACCAGAAGGAGAAGAACGTGGCTCAGATCAAGGGCGAGCGCCCCACCGAGGGCGACATCATCGTCGACTACGACGAGAAGCTCTTCGACGACATCCAGGCCAACGAGGGCGAGAAGGCCTACATCTTCATGCACACCGTCCCCTACGAGGGCTCGGTCGGCTTCGTCAACATGCTCACCGCCACCCGGATCAACCGGAAGGGCTTCGACACCTCGATGGTGCTCTACGGCCCCGGCGTGCTCATGGCGTCGGGTACCCGCGGCTTCCCCACCGTGGGCGCCGAGGCCTTCCCCGGCCACATGAACTTCAACAACCAGCTCCAGACGTTCATGAAGGAGGGCGGCAAGGTCTACGCGTGCCGCTTCGCCATGGCCGCGCTGTACGGCATGCGCGAGGCCGACCTCATCGAGGGCGTCAAGCCGATGCACCCGCTCGACGTGCTCGACGCGACGCTCACCGCCCGCCGTGAGGGCGCCCTCGTCCTGCAGACCTGGACGCTCTGACACACGCCGGACCAGTGGGGCGGGGGTCGCATCGCGACCACCCGCCCCTTCGGCCATCGAGAGGGACACGATGAGCAGCATCGCCAACATGGGCGGCACCGAGGGGTGGGGTCGTGCCACCGCCCCGACGCCGGACGAGCCGCCGTTCGCCGAGTCGTGGGAGGGTCGGGCGTTCGCGCTCACCCTGCTGACGATGGGCCGCATCTCCGGCCGCAACCTCGACGCGTTCCGGCACGCCCTGGGCAGCCTCGACCGCGCCTCCTACCTCGACGACGGCTACTACGGCCGCTGGCTCAACGCGGCCGAGCTCATGCTCACCGAGAGCGCGATCCTCGCCCCCGGCACCGTCGACGCCCGCGTCCGGGCCAACCGGGGCGAGTCCGTCGAGGTGCCGCCGGCGCCGGAGCAGGACGCCAAGCCGGACTACAAGCCCACCGCCGCGGGATCGCTGCGGACGGTGGAGGAGCCACCCCGCTTCGCCGTCGGCGACCGCGTGCTCGTCAAGGACGAGGACCCGACCGGGCACACCCAGCTCGTCGCCTACCTGCGCGGACGGACGGGCGTCGTCACGATCGTCCAGCCCGCCGCGCTGCTGCCCGACACGCACGCGCACTTCCTGGGGGAGAACGCCCAGCACGTCTACGCGGTGGAGTTCGACTCGCACGACCTGTGGGGCGCCGACGCGGAGTCGTTCACCCTCACCGCCGACATGTTCGACAGCTACCTGGAGCCGGCATGACCATCAATCCCGACCGCCTGTCCCCGGCGCTGCGCACCGAGGCCCTCGAGCAGATCCTCACCGAGCGCGGGCTCGTCGACCCGGCCGTGATGGACAAGTTCATCAGCACCTACGAGAACGACGTGGGCCCGCTCAACGGCGCCAAGGTCGTCGCGAAGGCCTGGACCGACCCGGAGTACAGGGCGCGCCTGCTCGCCGAGGGCACCTCCGCGATCAAGGAGCTCGGGTTCGCCGGGCCGCAGGGCGAGCACATCGTCGTCCTGGAGAACACGCCGTCGCTGCACCACGTCGTCACCTGCACGCTGTGCTCGTGCTACCCGTGGCCGGTGCTCGGCCTGCCGCCGGGCTGGTACAAGGACCCGGCCTACCGGGCGCGGATCGTGCGCGAGCCGCGGACCGTGCTCGCCGAGATGGGCCTGACCCTGGCCGACGACGTCGAGGTCAAGGTGTGGGACTCCAGCAGCGAGGTGCGTTACCTCGTGCTGCCGCTGCGCCCCGCCGGCACCGAGGACGCGTCGGAGGAGGAGCTGGTCGGGCACGTCACGCGCGACATGATGGTCGGCGTGGCGCGGTGACGACCCCGCTGCTGGAGGTCGACGGGCCCGCGGCGCCGCCGCGCGACAACGGCGAGCTGGTCTTCGCCGAGCCGTGGGAGAGCCGCGCGTTCGGCCTCGCGGTGACGCTGCACGACGCCGGCTCGTTCACCTGGGACGACTTCCGCGACCACCTCGTCGCCCGCATCGCCTACTGGGAGCGCTCGCACCCGGAGGGGGAGTGCTACAGCTACTACCGCTGCTGGCTCCAGGCGCTGGAGTCGGTGGTGCAGGAGCGCGGGCTGGTGGCGGACGGGGAGGTCACCGGCCGGGCGGGCGAGCTCGCCGAGCGCCCGGCGGGACACGACCACGAGCACGACGAGGGCCACGGCCACGGCCACGGGCACTGACCCCTCGTGAGCGGGAACGGCGGCCGGGGCCGCCGTTCCCGCTCACGGGCGGGTCCGCCGGATCTCCGCGTAGACCTCCCGGTGCCGCTGCGCGCTCGCGGCCCAGGTGTAGCGCCCCGCCACCGCGTGCCCGGCGGTCCGCAGGCGGTCGCGCAGGGCGTGGTCGGTGACGATCCGGTGCAGCGCGTCGGCCAGTGCCGGGCTGTCGCCGACGGCGGGGAGCAGGGCGTCGACGCCGTCGGTGAGGTACTCGCCGAACACCGGCAGGTCGCTCGCGACGACGGGCAGGCCCATGCTCAGCGCCTCCAGGACGACGAGCCCCCAGCCCTCCTTGACCGACGGGAACGCGAGCGCGTCGGCCGCGGAGTACCAGCCGGCCAGCTCGGCCTCGTCGACCGTGCCGAGCTGCACCACGTCGACGCCGAGCTCCAGCCCGAGCGAGGGCAGTGACGCGAGCGCGGCGTCGCGGTAGGCGGTGTAGTCCTGGAAGGAGTGCCCGCCGACGACCGCGAGGACCGGGCGCTCGTCCCGGTCGCGGGCCAGCGCGCCGAGCGCCTCGAACAGGTGGTGGGTGCCCTTGCGCGGCTCCACCCCGCCGACGGCGAGCAGCAGGAACCGCTCGCGCGCCCCGACCCGCTCCCGCAGCGCGGCCCGCTGCTGCGCGGTGACCGGCGGGAACCGGGCGGTGTCGACGCCGTTGGGCACGACGTCCGGGGTCACGCCGTACTCGTCGCGCAGGATGCCGCGCCACTGCTCGCTGACGACGAGCACGCGGTCGGGCTGGTGGATGGCCTTGGCCTGGCAGTCGATCAGGGCGGGGGTGGTGAAGTCGTCGACGTGGTGGACGGTGCGCACGACCGTCACCGGTGCCCCGTCGTCGCGCACGGCGACGGCGGCCCGGGCGGAGATGCAGTCCTGCGGGTGCAGGATGTCGAACCGGCCCGCGAGCCCGCGCAGGCCGTCGGTGAGGGCGTCGATCGCGGCGAACACCCGCTCGTCGAGCGTGCCCGCGCGCTCGCGCACCGGGACGATCGTGTGCGGCACGTCGACGGGGCGGAAGAAGCCGACGT
Organism: Pseudonocardia petroleophila; assembly: GCF_014235185.1. Taxonomy (NCBI): domain Bacteria; kingdom Bacillati; phylum Actinomycetota; class Actinomycetes; order Pseudonocardiales; family Pseudonocardiaceae; genus Pseudonocardia; species Pseudonocardia petroleophila. Next base: position 4,509,011 of record NZ_CP060131.1, read on the forward strand.
CGGGGTCGCCGAGGGTCACCACGTGCACCGGGTAGCCCTGGCGGTGCAGCTCCTCGGCCAGGCACAGCGTGTGCACGACGCCGCCGCGCGGCTTCGTCGAGTACGTCAAGAGTGCGACCCCGCGCGTCACACCGCCCGCCCGACGATCTCCGGGTCGCGCGCGGCGATGGCGGCCGCGGCGAGCGCGGCCCGGGCGGCCGTGGCCGTGACCACGCACCCGGCCTCGGTGAACACCCGCCGCTGGGCCTCGAGGCCCTGGGGGTCGCCGTCGGAGCCCAGCACGTAGACGACGATGCGCGGTCCGCCGCCGGCGATGATGTCGGCGCAGACCGGGGCGAGCTCGGCGGCCGGGTCGGGGTGCGCGCCGTGGCCGAGCACGACGTCGAGCACGATCACGGCGACGTCGGGGTCCGCACCGTCGGAGCGCAGCATCTCGATCCGCGCCTCCGGGTCGATCATCGGGTGCGGGCGGCCCTGCGTGTACTCCTCCTCGCCCAGGTCCAGGCACGTGTGGGCGCCGTCCGGGGCGGGCAGCCCCAGCGACTTGTCGACCGGGGTGTTGGAGTGCACGTCGCCCAGCGCGCCGGCCAGGATGACCAGTGCCTCGTAGCAGAGCGTGCCGCCGGAGTAGAGGCCGCGCAGCAGCGTCCGCTCGGCGGGCAGGTCGGCGATCGCGGCGGCGACGGCGTCGCGCAGGCCCTCGGTGGGGTCGGGGGCGGTGCGGCCCAGCGCCTCCAGCGCCCGCACCGCGCCGGTCTCCAACGACCCGGCGAGGACGACGCCGTCGGGCACCTCGATCGACCCGGGCTCGAGCCCGATCAGCGCGGCGACGACCGGCTTCCCGGCCGCGGCGGCGAGCACCGACCGCGCGACGTCGGGGTCCGGGGGCTTGGAGACGAACAGCACGACCTCGGTGGCGTCGTCGGCGCGCAGCGCGGCCAGCGCCTCGCGGGCCATGATGCCGCCGACCGCGGCGGACATGTCGCGGCCGCCGAGCCCGATGACGTGCGAGACGCCGACGCCCCAGCGGTCGACCAGGGTCATCGCCTCCTGCGCGCCGGTGCCCGCCGCGGCGACGACGGCGACGGGCCCCGGCGTCACGACGTTGGAGAAGCCCAGGCAGGTGCCGCCGAGCATCGCGGTGCCCGCCCCGGGGCCCATCACCAGCAGGCCGAGACCGGCGGCGCGCTCCTTGAGCTCCACCTCCGCCTCGACGGGGACGTTGTCGCTGAACAGCAGCACGTGCAGGCCGGCGGTGAGGGCCTGGTGGGCCTCCAGCGCGGCGTAGTCGCCGGGCACCGACACCACGGCGACCGAGCTGTCCGGCGCGATCTCCAGCGCCTCGCGGACGCTGCGGGCGGACCGGACCGGCCCGTCGGCGGCGTCGGTGGAGCCGCGGCTGAACATCGCCTCCTCGCCCGCGGTGGTGCCCGCGGCCACGGCGTCGTCGGACTCGCCGCGCACGGCGATGAACAGGTCGCCCGCCCCGGCGCCCGACCACTCGCCTGCGTCGAAGCCCTCCGAGCCGAGCGTGTCGAGGTTCGCGGGCGTGGCCATCGCCGCCGACGCCCACTCGACGCCCTCGACCTGGCGCATCGTGCGCGTGCCGGTGAGCTGGACGACGGAGTCGAGGTAGGTGTCGCGGAAGAGGGTGACCCGGTGGACGGTCACAGCACGGCTCCGATCGGGGAGTGCGCGGCGAGGATGCGGGTGCCGGCCTCGCCGCCGTCGGTGGGGTCGAGGGAGGCGCGCACGTGCGCCACGTCGGTGATCACGGCGGCCTGGCCGCCGTGCCGGACGAAGTCGATCGCGGCCGCCATCTTGGGGCCCATGCTGCCGGGCGGGAACTGCCCGTCGTCGTGGTGGCCCTGGGCCTCGTCGACGCCCATGTCGAGGATCGGGCGCTGCCGGTCGGTGCCGAAGTCGAGCGCGACCCGGTCGATGTCGGTGATGAGGACGAGCGCCTCCGCGCCGAGCTCGGTGGCGACGAGGCGGGCGGTGAGGTCCTTGTCGATGACGCCGTCGACGCCGCGGTACCCGCCCGCGTCCTCGACGACGGGGACGCCGCCCCCGCCGCAGGTGATCACGATCATCCCCTGGTCGACGAGCGAGCGGACCGCGCCGATCTCCAGGATCCGGCGGGGGGCGGGCGAGGCGACGATCTGGCGGTAGCCGCGCCCGGAGTCCTCGACGACCGTCCAGCCGCGCTCGGCGGCGAGCCGCTCCGCCTCGTCCTTCTCGAAGAACGGGCCGATCGGCTTGGTCGGCTCGCCGAAGGCGGGGTCCTCGCCGTCGACGACGACGTGGGTGACCATCGCGACGACGGCGGGCGGGGCCTCGCTCACGACCTCGTGCAGCGCCAGGACGAGCAGCGTGCCGAGCTGGCCCTGCGTCATCGCCCCCTGCACGAACAGCGGGAGCGCGGGCACCTCCTCGGCCGCACCGTGCTGCTGGATCGACAGGTTGCCGACCTGGGGTCCGTTGCCGTGGACGACCACGACGACCCAGCCGGCGTCGCGGAGCTCGCAGATGGCCTGGGCCATCGACCGGGCGTTGGCCGCCTGTTCGGTGTGCGTGCCGGCCTGACCGGCACGGATGATGGCGTTGCCCCCGAGGGCGACGACGGCGGTCCGCGGCATGACTCGTACTCCAGCCGTACAGGATGATGATGGGTAATCAACTATAGTGGATGAACCTGGGTGAGTGGAGGACCGGAGTGCACGGAGCAGCGGCAGAGCAGGCGGCGCAGGCCCGGTGGCGCGCCGCGGAGGACCGGCTCTACCCGGTGGCGATGAGCGATCCCGACGGCTACCGCCGGGGGCTGGAGTCGGTGCAGGCATTGGTGGGTGAGCTGCGTCGCACCGCGGGATCGTTCGACGACCTGCTCGCCGCGGAGGCCGACCCGCAGGCGCTGCTGGCCGTGCTGCCCGAGGACCGGCCGGCCCTGCCCGTCGACCTGCTGGTGGGTGCGGCGTGCAGCGCGCGGGCCCGGGAGGTCCTCGCCGAGCGCGAGGGCGGGCGGCGGGCGGCGGTGATCGCGACCGCGCGGGCCGAGGGCAGGTCGTGGGCGGTGCTGCAGGGCCCGGAGCGGATCGAGGAGCTCTACGGCGGCTCGACCGTCACGACCCACCTGGCCACCGGCCGCACGCTGCTGGCCGCGGTCGACCCCTACGCCGGGGCGGAGCCGTACCTGCTGCAGGAGTACGCCGCCGACGGCGCGCCGGGCCGGGAGCGGGCCTTCGCCGACGCGGCCGCCTGGGTCGCCGAGCGCGACCGGTGGGCCGCCGAGATCGAGTCCTCTTGACTGATCACGATGCGAAGGGTCTCCTATACGACATGACCGCTCTCTATAGTGAATCCTCGTCGACGGGGCGGAGCACGGGCGTGGACGTCAGCTCGCTGATCATCGATCTGCAGAGCGTCGGACTCCGCGTCGAGGCGCCGGTCGAGTCCCGGCGCGGGGGAGCGGGCCCGTCCGACTCCGGCATGCTGTGGATCGAGGGCGTGCCGGTCACCGTGCCCACGCAGACCGACGGCCCCTCGCCCTACGTGCTGAAGGCCGAGGACGACGGGCAGGGCATCTACCGCGACGGCGTCAAGCTGGCCTCGGTCGCCACCAGCCACCGGCCGCGCTTCTACGACATGACCACGGCCGACGGCGTGCCGTACTGGAAGATCGCGCTGCTGCACCTCGACTCGCTGGCCAGCACCGTCCTGCAGACCTGCAACTACTGGGGCAACTCCGACCAGTGCAGGTTCTGCGGCATCGGCGTCTCGCTGGACTCCGGGCGCACCATCGCGAAGAAGACCCCGGCGCAGCTGGCCGAGGTGGCCGTCGCCGCGCGCGACCTCGACGGCGCCGTCGACGCCACCCTCACCACCGGGAGCACCCGGGCCCCCGACCGCGGCGCGTACTACGTCGCCGAGTGCGGTCAGGCGGTCAAGGAGGCCTCCGGGCTGCCCGTCGAGGTGCAGTTCGAGCCGCCGCACGACCTCGCGGTGCTCGACCGGGTCCACGGGTCGGGCGTCGACGCCGTCGGGATCCACGTCGAGTCGTTCGACCCGAAGGTGCTCGCGCACGTCGCGCCCGGGAAGTTCCGCACCGGCATCGAGACCTACTTCCGGACCTGGGAGCGGGCCGTCGAGCTGTGGGGGCCGGGGCGCGTGTCGACCTACGTCATCCTCGGCATGGGCGAGGACCCGGACCTGACGATCGCCGCGTGCAAGCGGGCCGTCGAGATCGGCGTCTACCCCTTCGTGGTGCCGCTGCGGCCCGTCGCGGGCTCGCTGATGGAGGAGGTCGCGCCGCCGACCGCGGAGTACACCGAGCGCGTGTACCGCAAGGTCGCGGGCTACCTGGAGGAGCGCGGGATCGGCGCCGACACCGCCGTCGCCGGGTGCGCGCGCTGCCAGGCCTGCTCCGGGATCAACGGGCTGCAGAACCAGCTCAGCGAGGGCAAGCCGCTGCTGCAGATCGGCTCGCGACCGGCCGCCGGATCATGACGCGCGTGGTGGGTGCGCGGCCGCAGGTGTCCTGCCGCCTCACCGACGGCGACGCCGCGGACCTCGCCGCCCACCACGCCGTCCGGCACGCCGTGTTCGTCGAGGAGCAGGGGATCTTCGCCGCGTCCGACCGCGACGTCCACGACGACGACCCGGCCACCCTGCACGTCCTGGGCCTCGTCGACGGCGAGCCGGCGGGGACCGTCCGCCTGTTCCCGCTCGGCGACGGCCTGTGGCAGGGCGACCGCCTCGCCGTGCTCACCGCGCACCGCACGTCGGGTCTCGGTGCCCCGCTGGTGCGCTTCGCCGTCGCCACCGCGGGTGCGGCGGGGGGTCGGCGGATGGTCGCGCACATCCAGCCGCCCAACGAGCGGTTCTTCCTGCGGCTGGGCTGGACCCGGGTCGGTGGCGTCGAGACCTACGTCGGTCACCCGCACCTGCGCATGGAGATCGCCCTCGGCGGCCCCTGACCCTCAGGGCATCCGCGTGTAGCCGTCCCGCAGCTCGGCCGGCAGTGCCCGCGCGATGCGGGCCCGGGCCGCGAGGCGGTCGACCGGGGTGCCCAGCCTGCCGACGAGCAGGTCCGACCCGATGCGGCCGGCGACGCGGGCCGCGGCCTCGTGGCGCCCCAGGTGCGCGAGCGCCAGTGCCTGGTACTTCGGGGAGTCGTGGGTGCGGGCCTCCTCGAACAGCGCCTCGGCCCACGAGCGGTCGAACCGCGTGCGCATCTCCAGCAGCCGCATCGCCGCCCGGGGCCGGAACGGCAGCGACCGCTCCAGCATCGGCGCGGCCGCCTCGACCCGCGCCCCGGCGTCGTCGGTCCGGCCGATCCGCAGGTCGCAGTCGGCGAGGGCGAGCAGGGCGTGCAGCTCCTGCTCCAGCTCCAGCGCCCCGCCCCCGCGGTGGGCCAGGTCCACGGCCAGCTCGGCGTGCTCCCGCGCGCGGCCGACGTCGCCGAGCTCCTGCCACAGCCACGACGTCGTCGTCTCGATCCCGGCGCGGTAGAAGCTCACGCCGTAGCCGTCGATGAGCGAGCGGGCGCGGTCGAGCGAGCGCAGGGCCCCGGCGAAGTCGCCGACGTCGCCGCGGGCGAGGCCGATGAAGAACAGCGTCTGCAGCAGCGGGCGGAACTGCCCGGTGCGCCGGCACAGCACGGCGGCCCGCTCCAGCACCGCGCGCGCCTCGGTGAACCGGTCCTGGTGCTGCAGCAGCGCGCCCTGGTAGGCCAGCGCCATCGCCGTGGTGGCGTTGCCCGGCTCCTCGGGCTCCGCGCGGAGCACCTGCTCGTACGCCGCGCCCGCCGCGGCGTAGTCGCCGTCCCAGTGCCGCACCCGGCCCAGCAGGAGCGTGGCGCTGGGCAGCGCGCCCTTCGCCGCCGCGGCCGACTCGGCCAGCTGCGAGGCGCGCTCGGCCAGGTCGACCGCGCCCAGGACGTCGCGGGCGTAGAAGGCGGTCCAGCCGAGCTGCTCCAGCACGCGCGCCTCGAGCTCCTCGTCGTCGAGCTCGCGGGCGAGCACCAGCGCGTGCTCGTGGTCGTCGCGCGCCTCGTCGTGGCGGCCCAGCTCGGTGCGGGTCTCCCCGCGGCGCAGCCGCACGACGGCGAGCAGGGCGCGGTCACCGCTGCGCTCGGCCGCCCCGATCGCGTCGGTCAGCAGCCGCTCGGCCTCGTCGTTGGCGAACGTCAGGTGCGCGGCGTGGGCGGCCAGCTGCCAGGCGCGGGCCGCCTCGCCCCAGTCGTGCGCCGCGGCCAGGTGCCGGGCCGCGGTCTCCGGGCGGGCGTCGGCGAGCCGGGCCGCCCGGCGGTGCCTGCTGACCCGGATCGGCTCGGGGACGGAGTCGTAGGCGACGGTGCGGACGATGTCATTGGGGAAGCGGAACCGCTCGCCGCGGGTGGCCAGCAGGCCCGCACGCAGCGCCCGCGCGGCACGGGCCGCGCAGTCCTCCACGTCGAGGCCGCTGACCGCGGCCACGTCGTCGAGGGCGAAGGCGTCGCCGAGCACGGCGCCGAACGCGAGCAGCGCGGTGACGTCCTCGCCGGCGTGCTCCAGCCGCTCCGCCACCGCCTCGTGCAGCGAGCCGGGGATGGCGAGCTCGCCCGTGCCGGACGAGGGATGGCGCAACAGCTCGGTGACGAACAGCGGGGAGCCGCCGGTCCACGCGTAGAGCTTCGCGACGTCGTAGGCCAGCCCGGAGTCGCGCACCAGCGCGGCGACGGCCGGTTCGGCCAGCGGCCCGACCTCGTGCACCTCCGCGACGTCGCGCAGCGCCGCCGCGACCGGCGCGTCCTCCCCGGTGCGCTCGGTGACGACGACGAGGAACCGGCCCCGGGTGTGCGTGGCGAGGAAGTGCAGCGCCTCGACGGTGGACGCCCCGGCGTGCTGCAGGTCCTCGATCACCAGCAGCACGGGCTGCTCCTCGGCGAGCCCGCCCAGGAACCGGGCGAGCGCCTCGAGGCTGCGGCGGTGTTCCAGCTCGGCGCCGACCCGCTCGTAGGGCTCCGGCCCGGTGCGCGTCGCGATCTCCGGCACGAGCTCGATCAGCGTGCCCAGCCACTCGCCCGCGGTCGTGCGCACCCGCTGCGGGTCCAGCCGGGAGACGCCGTCGCGCACCGCGTCCAGCAGCGGCTGCAGGTACAGCGAGCGCTCCGCCTCCCGGCACCACCCGGTGAGCACCAGCGCGCCGGAGCGCCCGGCGCGCGCGGCGAGCGCCTCCACCAGCGCGCTCTTGCCGATGCCCGCCTCGCCGACGACGAGCACCGAGCCGGGACGCCCGCCCGTGGCCTCCTCCCAGCGGGCGACCAGGCGGGACAGCTCGGCCTCCCGGCCGACGAGCGGGGCGGGTTCCGGGACCGGGGCGGGGGCCGCGGGCCGGGCCTTCTCCGCGCGCAGGACCGACAGGAACAGCGCCTGCGTGGCGGGGGAGGGATCGGCGCCGAGCTGGTCGGCGAGCGCCGTGCGCAGCGCCCGGTAGACCAGCAGCGCCCGGGCCGACTCCCCGGCCCGCCGGTGCGCCGTCATCGCCGCCCGGGCCGCCTCCTCGTCGAGGGGGTCGTCGCGCAGCGCGGCGCCGGCGGCCTCCACGACGCCGGCGTGCGCCCCCAGCTCCAGCGCCGCGGTCCACCACGTGCGCCGGGCCCGGCGCAGCTGGTGCTCGGCGAGCAGGCGCACCTCCGCGGTCCACGGCGCGTCGCGCTCCTCGGTGAGCGGCCGGCCCTGCGCGAGCAGCGCCGCGGCCCGCTCCGCCGCGCCCGCGGCGGGCCCGAACCGCTGGCCGGCGAGCTCCTGCTCGGCGGTGAGGACGAGGTCGCGGGCCTCGAACAGGTCGACGGTGGTGTGCTCGTCGAGGACGAGCCGGTAGCCGCTGGGCCCGCCCTCGAGCCGCTCGCGGCCCACCGCGCGGCGCAGCCGGCTCACCAGCACCGCGATGTTGCGCTCGGCGTGGTCGGGCGGCCGGGACCACAGGACGTCGATCAGCACGTCGACGGGGACGAACCCGCCGTCGTGCGCGGCGAGCACCTTGAGCAACCGCTGGGCCTGCCCCGCGGGCGGGGACTCCTCGGTGTCGCCCTGGACGCGGAAGGTCCCGAGCAGGGACAGCCTCAGGCGACCGGTTGACACCCCGCGGATCCTATCCCCGTCCGGGTTCGGGGATAGGATCGTCGGGATCCGGAAGGGGTTCGTGGATGAGTGGGCACTCCAAGTGGGCGACGACGAAGCACAAGAAGGCCGTCATCGACGCCCGGCGCGGCAAGATGTTCGCCAAGCTGATCAAGAACATCGAGGTGGCTGCGCGCACCGGCGGCGGTGACCTCGACGGGAACCCCACGCTCTACGACGCCGTCCAGAAGGCGAAGAAGAGCTCGGTCCCCAACGACAACATCGACCGTGCGCTCAAGCGCGGGTCGGGCCAGGACGCGGGCGGCGCCGACTACCAGTCGATCACCTACGAGGGCTACGGCCCCAACGGTGTCGCGCTGCTCATCGAGTGCCTGAGCGACAACCGCAACCGCGCCGCCACCGAGGTCCGGGTGGCGATGACGCGCAACGGCGGGGCGATGGCCGACCCCGGCTCCGTCGCGTACCTGTTCACGCGCAAGGGCGTGGTGATCGTCCCGAAGAGCGGCGACCTCACCGAGGACGACCTGCTGCTCGCCGTCCTCGACGCGGGCGCGGAGGAGGTCAACGACCTCGGCGAGAGCTTCGAGGTGATCTCCGAGGCCACCGACCTGATCCCCGTCCGCACCGCACTGGTCGACGCCGGCATCGACTACGACTCGGCCGACCCCACCTTCATCCCGTCGATGAGCATCCCGCTCGACGCCGAGGGTGCGCGCAAGGTCTTCCGCCTCATCGAGGCGCTGGAGGACAGCGACGAGGTGCAGAACGTCTACGCGAATTTCGACGTGAGCGACGACGTGATGGCCGAGGTCGGCTGACCGTCCCCCCCACCGCGCAGACCGGGGAGCGCCGCGCAGGCGGCCGGCGGTCTGCGCGGTGAGCACGGGGTCTGCGTCGTGGGGTCCCCGCCGTGGGGTCCGCGCCGCGTCAGCGGGCCCGGAACACCGCCACCCGGGCCGGGCGGACGGAGCGGCCCGCGGCGTCCAGGCCCGGCTCCAGCAGCCGGGCCACGGTGCGGTCCTGCGCCGGGTCGTCGGTGGGCACCACCTCCACCGCCTCCATCTGCGTTCCGCGGAACGCCTCGCCGGGGGCGGGGGTGACGAGCGCGCCCCCGCGCCCGACGACCAGCCGCTCGAGCCCGGCGGCGACGGCGGTGAAGGCGGCCCGTTCGCGCCGGGAGCGGGCGGTGGCGGCGCAGGCGAGGCTGTCGCGCAGGAGCGCGTGCAGGTCGACGAGCAGCGGGACGTCGGGGCCGGTGGCCGCGCGGGCGTCGGTGAGGGCGGCGATGGCGGCGGCCTGCCGCGTCAGCAGCCGGGTCACGTCATCGATCTTGTCGGCGAGTTCCCGCACGCCCCGACCGTATCGCTACGCTCCCGCCGTGGCCGTCCACGGTATCGATCTCGGCACCACGAACTCCGCCATCGCCCGGACGGGCCCGGACGGGCGGCCGCAGGTGCTGGCCGGGATGTCGGGGGAGCCCACCACCCCGTCGGTGGTGCTGTTCGCCTCCGGCACCGAGCACGTCGTGGGGGAGGGGGCGCGCCGCGAGGCGCGGCTGGACCCCGAGCACGTGTGCGCGCTGGTCAAGCGGCGGATGGGCGACGCCGAGTGGCGGTTCGTCGCGCACGGCACGGCCTGGTCGGCGCCCGCGGTGTCGTCGCTGGTCCTCAAGTCCCTCGTCGCCGACGCCGGGTTCGCCTCCGGCGAGACCCCGACGTCCGCGGTGATCACCGTCCCCGCCTACTTCGGTGACGAGGAGCGCCGCGCCACCGTCCTCGCGGGCACCTACGCCGGCCTCGACGTCGTCGACGTCCTGTCCGAGCCGATCGCCGCCGCGCTCGCCTACGGCTTCGGTCGCCTCGACGGCAGCCCGGACCTGTCGAAGGACAGCGCCCACGAGACCGTCCTGGTCTACGACCTCGGCGGCGGCACGTTCGACGCCACCGTCATCGAGCTCGCCGACCGCCGGATCTCCGTGCTCGCCGTCGAGGGCGACCACCAGCTCGGCGGCGCCGACTGGGACGAGCGGATCGCGCTGCACCTGGCCCGCGGCTTCGGCGAGGAGAACCCCGACGCCGAGGACCCGATGGACGACGCCGTCGGCACCCAGGCGCTGGTCCTCGCGGCCGAGCGCGCGAAGCACCAGCTCTCCGACACCACGAGCACCGACGTCGTCGTCACCCACGACGGCGCCCGCGCGACGATCACCCTCACCCGCGACGAGGTGGAGGCGATGACGGCGTCGCTGCTGCGGCGCACCGTCGACCTCACCCGGTCCTGCCTGGCCGAGGCCGCCCGCCGCGGGGTGTCGCGCGTCGACCGGGTGCTGCTCGTCGGCGGCTCCTCGCGGATGCCCGCCGTCGCCGACGCCCTGCTCACCGAGCTCGACCTCGACGCCCGGCTGCACGACCCCGACCTCGCCGTCGCCCGCGGCGCCGCGCTGTACGGGGAGAAGAAGGAGCTGGAGCGCATGGTCGCGGCCGACCTGCGCACCCGCGGCCGCCTCCGGGACGGCGCCCCGCTGGAGGACGCCGCGCCCGCCGACCTCGACGACGCCGCCCGCCGCGTCGCCGACGCCTACGCCGTGCCGCTCGCGCAGGTGCGACGGGCGGTGGAGATCCGCGTCGACACCGTCGTCTCGCGCGGGTTCGGGGTCCTCGCGGTCAACGCGGCGGCCGGCCGGCTGGAACCGACCTGGCTCGTGCACCGCAACGACCGCCTCCCGGTCCGCACCAGCCGCAGCTTCGGCACGATGCGCGCCGACCAGTCCGTCATCGCGCTCACCGTCGTCGAGCAGCAGGGACAGGCCGAGTCGTCGCGGGCGGAGGACGCGAAGGTGCTGGTCGAGGGCCAGATCACCGGCATCCCGCCCGGCTACGACGAGGGCGCCGAGGTGCGGGTCGTCTTCGAGATGGGGTTCGACGGGGTCCTGCACGTCACCGCGGCGCACGTCGAGGCCGGGCTGCCGCTCACCCTCACCGTGACGACGGGCGCCACGCTCTCGCAGGCGGAGGTGGCCCGCGAGCGCGACCGGCTCGGGAAGCAGCGCCGCCGTGAGTGAGGGCCACCGTGAGTGAGGGCTCGCCATGAGCAGCGCGTTCGATCCCGGCGACTACCGCAAGCGGGTGCTGGCGGCCGTCCTGAGGCGAGGTGGGCCCGAGTCGTCGGACCCGTTCGAGCTCTACGACCTGCCGCTGGACGACGACCCTGGCGACGCCGCCGTCGCCGCCCGCGTCGCCGAGGTGTGGGGCGCCTGGCAGCGGATGCGCGACCACCCCAAGTACCGCGTGCTCGTCGCCGAGCTGGTGGCCGGGCACGACGCCCGCTCCGCGGAGGTGCTCGACGGCGGCAGGCGGCACACCGCGGCCGCGCGGGTCCGGGCCCAGCGCGAGCAGCGCGACGCCGGGCGCTACGCCCTGCTCGACGCCGCGATCGCCCGGCTCGTCGACCGGCACCGCGGCGTCCCGGCCGACAAGGTCGAGGGGCTGCACGAGGTCGGGGCGCTGGCCGGGCTCACCCGTGACGAGGTGACCGCGCGGCTGCGCCGCCACCGGGTCCTGCGGGCGGCGGACCGGCCGGCCGGCGTCACACCGGAGCGGCGCCGCCAGGTCCGCGCCCTGCTCGACGAGTTCGGCCGCCTCACCGACGCCCCCGCCCCGCCGACGCTCCTCGGCCTGCTCGGGCTGGACCCGTCGGCGTCGGAGCAGCAGGTGCGGGCCGGCGCCGCGGCGTGGCGGTCCCGCGCCCGGGAGCTGCCGCCGACGCGGCTGCGCACGGTCCTCGACGAGCTGCTGGTGCACGTCGCGGAGCTGGTCGAACCGGGTGCGGCGGCGATCGCGACCTACCTCGACGCCGTCGCCGCCGACGTCGCCGAGCACCTGCGGCCGCGGGTCCGGGCCGCGGTGCTGGTGGAGGACCGGCTGGTGGCCGAGGACCACGCGCACCTCCTCGACGAGGCCCGCGCCCTCGGCCTGGACGACGCCCGGGCCCGCCGCGTCCTCGCCGAGGTCGCAGCGGAGCTGGGGGCGCCGATCGAGTCGGGCGCCACCCCGCCGCCGCCGACACCGACGACGACACCACCGCCACCGGCACCGCCGACGGCCCGGCCGCGCGGGCGGGAGTGGGAGGCACCCCTCAAGGCGGCCCGCGCCGCCCTGCGGGCGGGCCGCCCGACCGAGGCCCGACGGCTCGTCGACGACGCGCGGCGGGTCGCCGGGACCGACGGCGTGACCCCGGTGCGGGCGGTCGCCGACGAGATCACCGCCGTGCTCGACGAGGCCTCGCGGCGGTGGCAGGCGGCCGTCGCGGCCGTCGCCGCCCGCCGGGCCACCGACGCGCTGGAGCACCTGGAGCACCTGGAGCGCACCGCGGCCGACGTCCCCGGCCCGGGCGGGGCCGACCTCGCCCGCCTGCTGGCCGCCTCGCGGCGCGACGTCGCCCGTGCCGACGCGGCCGTGGCCGCCGCCGTCGCCGGCCCGACCGCCGACCGGGCCGCGGCGCTGCTCGCGGTGCTCGACACCTGTCCCGGCCACCCCGGGGCGCAGGCGGCGCTCGCCGCCGTCCCGGTCGCCCCGCCGGCGTGGGTCCGGGCCGCCCGCGACGGCCGGGGCGACGTCCTCGTCGTCTGGGAGCCCTCGCCCACCCCGCAGGTGCGCTACAAGGTCTCGCGGCGCCGCCCGGACGGGACGTGGCAGGTGGTCGGGCGCGTCACCGACACCTCCGTCCTCGACGGCGGCGCCCCACCCGCCGTCGAGGCGCCCGTCTACGCGGTGGAGGCGGTGCAGGCCGGCCGCAGCTCGGCGGCGGTGCGGTCCGACGATCAGACGCCCCCGGGCACGACGCCCGCCCCGGCTCCTGGGCCCCCTGCCGCCGCGGGCCCGCCCGCCCCGACCCGGGTCCGTGCCGAGCGCGTCGCCTCCGGGTCGGTCGTCGTGCGCTGGGACGGTCCGCCGGGGGCCGAGTTCCGCGTCCGCTGCGCACTGCCCGACGGCCGCTGGCGGGTCGTCGGCCGCACCCGCGACCACGAGATCGAGGACGGCGGAGCCCCCGGCGGCCCGGTGCCGGGCTACACGGTCAGCGCCGCCGTCGACGGCGGCCGGTCCGCCGAGACCGCCTCCTAGACCGGACGGGGGCACACTGGGCGGCGCACTCCGTCCGTGGTGACCCGTACCGGCTACCGTGGCGGCGCGTCACCCGCGCTTTCGGGACTTCGACAGGGGAACAGGACCATCAGGACATGAACCTTCGCATCTTCGGTTGGTCGTACGCGGTGACCGTCGTGTCGCTCGTCGTCGCCTTCCTGTACGGCGGCTGGCAGGCGCTGATCCTCTGCGCCATCCTGGGCGTCCTGGAGATCTCGCTGTCGTTCGACAACGCGGTCGTGAACGCCACGATCCTCGAGCGGATGAGCGACTTCTGGCAGAAGATCTTCCTCACCATCGGCATCTTCATCGCCGTGTTCGGCATGCGGCTGGTCTTCCCGCTGGTCATCGTGGCCGTCACCGCCGGGCTCAACCCGGTGGAGTCGTTGACGCTCGCGCTGGAGCAGCGCCCGGAGAGCGACCCCACCAGCTACGCGGCCCTGCTCGACGAGGCCTACCCGCAGATCGCCGCGTTCGGCGGCATGTTCCTGTTCATGCTGTTCCTGGACTGGATGTTCGAGGACCGCGACATCAAGTGGCTGCAGCCGATCGAGAAGTTCCTGTCGCGCATCGGGCAGATCGAGCGCATCTCGATCGTCCTGGCCGTGCTCGCGCTCGTGCTGCTCTCGCAGTTCCTCGCCGAGGACCCCGCCGTCGTTCTGCTCGCCGGCTCGCTGGGCCTGATCACCTACCTCGCGGTGCAGGGTCTGGGCCAGTTCTTCGAGCAGGCCGGCCAGGCGCAGATGGAGGAGGTCGAGGGCGAGGAGGGCGCGGAGCCCGCCGCCAACGGGTCGGGCGGCCCGAGCACCCTCGCGAAGGCCACCGGCAAGGCCGGCTTCTTCCTGTTCCTCTACCTCGAGGTGCTCGACGCGGCGTTCTCCTTCGACGGCGTCATCGGCGCGTTCGCGATCACCCCGGACCCGATCATCATCGCGCTGGGCCTCGGCCTGATCGGCGCCATGTTCGTCCGGTCGCTCACGGTGTTCCTGGTCCGCAAGGGGACGCTGGCCGACTACGTCTACCTCGAGCACGGCGCGCACTGGGCGATCGGCGCGCTCGCGGTGATCCTGCTGGTCGGGATCGGCTACCACGTCAACGAGATCCTCACGGGCCTCATCGGCGTCGCGTTCATCGGGGCGGCGCTGCTGTCGAGCATCCTGCGCAACCGGCGGCTCGCCGCCGAGGGCGTCGACACGCACAAGACCGCCGACGAGCTGGCGGCGAAGTGACGATCAGCCTGCAGAAGGGCCAGAAGGTCTCGCTGGCCAAGCGCGGCGGCGGCAGCCTGTCGGTCGTCCGGATGGGCCTGGGCTGGGACGCGGTGAAGAAGCGCGGCCTGTTCGGCTCGCGCAGCCAGTCGATCGACCTCGACGCCTCGGCGCTGCTGTTCGACGCCGGCCGTCAGCTCGTCGACGCCGTGTGGTTCCGCCAGCTGCGCAGCAAGGACGGCTCGGTGCAGCACACCGGGGACAACCTCACCGGCGCGGGGGAGGGCGACGACGAGTCCGTGATCGTCGACCTGGCCCGGCTCTCGCCTGCGGTCGCGCAGATCGTGTTCACGGTCAACTCGTTCACCGGCCAGGACTTCACGCAGATCGAGAACGCGTTCTGCCGCCTCGTCGACGAGACGACGGGCGAGGAGCTGGCCCGCTACGAGCTCTCCGGCTCCGGCACGCACAACGCCCAGATCATGGCCAAGGTCGCGCGGGACGGGCAGGGCGGCTGGAGCATGACGGCCATCGGCGCGATCGCGTCGGGCCGCACGTTCCAGGACCTGCTGCCGGCCACGGCCGCACACCTGTAGGTCGTGCGCGAAGACGGTGGCCCTGGCCACCGTCTCCGCGCACGTGCCTCAGAGGTCGAACTCGGCCGGCGCGATGCCGACGGCCAGGCACGCCTCGCGGACGGCCTGCTGCTCGTCCTTGTCGAAGTCGCCGTCGGCCCCGCCGACGATGATCCCGACCTGGATGACGGCCCGGGCCGCGGGCTGGTCCTTCTTGAGCTTGCCGATCGTGGCGATGGCCTCGACCTTGCCGAACTCGTAGTCGGACTCCAGCTTCGAGGCGTAGAAGGTGAAGTGGTCCTGCAGCTCGCTGGGCGGGAAGACCTTCAGCGCCTCGTTGCTGCCGATGAACCCGGCGGTCTTGCGACGCTCCTCGGCGCTGATCGTGCCGTCGGCGGCGGCGATGAGCGCGCACATCGCCATGCTCGCCTTCGCGAAGTCCTTGGACTTGAACTTGGCGACCTCGGTGGTCGCCGTGGCCTGCAGGCCGGCCATCTTGGTCTTGAGCTGGTCGAAGAAGCCCATGGTGTCGCAATCGTCCTCTCGTCGGAGGGTTCACACCCTGCCACGCGCCGGTGATCGGCCCTGCACCGCCAACTCCCGGAGCACCCCCAGGAGTTCCGCACCGGCCGCACCACCCGTCGCGGAGGTGACGACGAGCCCGTCGCGGGTCCAGCCGGTGTCGTGCAGCTCGCCGTGCGCGGGGCGGACGGCGCGGTCGGCGGCGTCGAGCAGGTCGGCGTCGAGCAGGGAGTCGCCCGCGGCCAGCAGCGTGTGCGCGCCGAGCCGGGCGGCGACCTCCCGGGCGGCCGCCGACTTGGTGAGCCCGCGCGGCACGGCGTAGACCTTGCGGCCCTGCAGCGACACGGTCCACCCGAGCTCGGCGCACCAGCCGGTGAGGTCGCGGACCCAGCCGTCGGGCACCTCGGCGCGCTCGACGACGGCGTAGCAGAACAGGTCGCTCGCGGTGCGCCGGTTGAGCACGAAATCCCCGCTCACGGCGTCGAGGTGCTCCTGGACCCGGGCGAGCGGGGCGCACCCCGTCAGCCGGTCCCGCACGACGGCGGCCCAGTCGGGGTCGGGGGTGCCGTCGACCAGCAGGTGCCCGCCGTTCGCGGCGATCGCGTACCGCGGCGGCGGGCCCGGCAGGTGCACGCGCGCGAGCTGCTCGGGCGTGCGGGTCGTCGTGGGGACGATCTCGGCGACCTCGCGCAGCGCCCGGAACGCCGCGACGGCGTCCTCGGTCATGAACGACAGGGGCACGCTCCGGTAGACCTCGACGCAGAGCAGGCGCGGGGCCTCGTGGTCGGGCATCCGCAGGTCCAGCGACCGGGCGGAGTAGATGACGGTGCGGTCGAGGTCGAGGCACGCGACGACGCTCATCGGCTCGCGGCCAGCCCGTCGGCCCCGGTGGCGCCCCGCGTGTAGCGCGGGTGGATGAGCCCGACGCAGCTGTAGGGCAGGTCGTCGACCTCCTCCACCGGCACGCCGCGCTGCTCCGCGAGCAGCCGGACGTGGGCGAGGTCGGCCGCAGGCGCACCCACCCGCGTCAGCACCTTCCACGGGACGCGGCGCAGCAGCACGCGGGTGGTCTCGCCGACGCCGGGCTTGACCAGGTTGACGTCGCCGATGCCGTAGGCGTCGACGATCCGCTCGACCGCGGCCCACCCGGCGTGGTCGGGCTCGCGGTCGACGGGCCCGGAGGTGTCGGTGACGCCGGGGAACCCGGCGGTGACGGCGTCGAGGAACGCGTTCGACACGTCGGAGCCGGCGAGCTCGCGGTAGAACTTCGCGCCGTGGTACTGCCCGGGGCCGATCAGCCGGTCGTTGAGCACGGTGCGCGACACCAGCCCGGACACCGTCGAGTTGAGGCAGGCCGAGGCGATCAGCCAGTCGTCGCGGGTGCCGAAGGTGCGGGCGCAGCGACCGGGATCGGCGAGGACGGCGAGGTCGGGGTCGAAGCCGCGCCCGTCGGCGGCCAGCGCCGCCGCCAGCTCCCGGTTGATCGCGCCCTTGCCGGTCCAGCCGTCGACGAACACGACCCGGGCGGGGTCGTGGTGCTCGGCGAGGTGGTCCAGCGCCAGTGCGTCGATGCCGCGCCCGCGCACGATCGACACCGCGTAGTGCGGCAGGTCCAGGCCGTGCCGGGCGGCGGCCCAGCGGCGCAGCAGGATCCCGACGGGGGTGCCCGCCCGGGCCAGGGAGGCGAGCACGACGCCGGGCCCGCGCTCGCGCAGGACCAGCTCGGTGACGGTGCCGACGGCCTGCGCGAGGCGCGCCGCGGTGGCGTCGAGCGCGGTGCGGTACACCTCCAGGTAGGCCGCGTCGGGCTGGAACTCCACCGGCAGCGACTCCGCGTAGTGCGCCCCGCCGCTCTGGATCGCCTCCTCGCGCTCCTCGGTGGGCGCCTCCAGCTCCGCGCCGGACAGGTCGGTGAGCAGCCAGCCGACCTCGTCGGGGGCGTAGCTGCCGAAGCCGGGGCCCCGCAGCGGGTCCGGGGTCATGGGGTGATCACCAGCGTGGTCCTCCGGGTCAGCGGCGCGAGCGCGGCGAGCAGCCCGTCGCGCAGGGCGGGGGTGTCGGCGGGCGGGTCGACGACGACCACCACGTGGTCCCAGGACCCGGGCCCGCCGAGGTTGTAGGCGAACCGCGGGCCCGGGCCGTCGGCCGGGTCGTCGTGGGCGGGGAAGGTGATCCCGGTGCGCAGGGCGTAGCCCGGCTCGTCGACGACGACGGCGGGGGAGCGGGTGGTAGTGGAGAACCGGACCGCGCACCCGGCGTCGGCGAGGGTCTGGGCCAGGCGCAGCGGCAGCGCCATCAGCTCCTCGGTGCCCAGCACGAGCGTGTTCTCCCCCGGCTTCGCGCCGAGGGACCGGGCCAGCGCCGGGAGGGCGGCGTCGAGGGCGCGGTGGTGCTCGGCGAGGAAGCCGTGGCGACCGCCGACGGGCAGGCCGTCGGGCCACCCGCACTCGGCGAGGCGGACCGGTGCAGCAGGGTGGCTCTGCTCCGATCCGGTCGGCGTGGAGCCACCCCACTGCGACCCGTCGGCGAGGCCCGCCCGGACCTCCGCCGCCCGCTCGTGCACGTCGGCCGGCACCGTCACCTCCGCGCGGCACAGCGCCACCACGTCCAGGCGGGCCCCGAGCGCGGCCACCCCGCCGAGCAGCGCGTCGTCGGGCCGGGCGTCGACCAGGGTCGCCACGACGTAGCGCTCGCGCGGGTGGGCCGCGTGCAGCGCGGTGATCGTGTTGAGCACGGTGCGCCCGGTGCTGAGCTCGTCGTCGACCAGGACCAGGGGCCGGTCGCCGCGCAGCAGGTCGGGGTCGGCGGGCAGCAGCAGGTGTTCGGTGGCGTGCGAGTGCTCCTCGCTGAACCCGCCCGCGGTGGCGAACCCGGCCACCGGACGGCGGGTGGAGTGCAGGTGGTCGCACTGCAGCGCCTCGGCGACGCAGTGCCCCAGCGCGGTCGCGGTCTCCGCGTAGCCGAGCACCAGCGCGTCGACGGCGGTCCGCCCGGCCCCGGCCGTCAGCCCGAGGGTGATCGCGGCGCTGCGCTCCCCGCCGACGGCGGCGTGCAGCAGGTCGACCGGCAGCGCGCGGGGCCCGCGCCCGGCCAGCGCGTCGGCGACGAGCCCGCCGAGCAGCAGGCCCGCCGCGCGCACCAGCCGCGGATCGGTCGGCATGTGCTTGCCCAGGACGCGCGACACGAGCAGCTGGGCGCGCCGCGGGTTGCGCCGCAGCGCGAGTCCGAGCAGGACCGCGGGGTCGGCGCCCGGGCCGGCCGCACGGACGTGCACGCCGATCCGGTCGGCGAGGGGGGACGTCGGGAGGGTCACCGGCGCAGTGTGTGTCACCTGGGCAGGCTGGCGGCGAGCAGGTCGACGAACGACACGCTCTCGCGCGCGACGCCGAACACCTGCGCCCGCAGCGCGGTGAGCCGCGCCCAGGCCATGTGCGGGCGGATCTCGTTCATCTTGTTGCCGTGCCCCGACGCCATCACGCCGCTGCCGCGCCCGGCCCCGAGCACCGCGGCGGCGTCGCGGTACTCCTCCGACGACACCACCGACAGCGCGTTGACGACGGCGACGTGGCTCGGGTGGATCGCGGTCTTGCCGTGCAGCCCGTTGGCCTTGTCCATCTCGACCTCGCGGATCAGCCCGTCGATGGCGCGGGAGACCAGCCTGCTGCGCAGCTCGCGCTCGTCGACGACGTCGAAGGGGGCCTGCCGCAGCTGCGGCTTGAAGATCCGCTCGGCCGCGGCGTAGTACTCCCACACCGGCCCGGTGACGGTGAACCCGGTGCCGTCGGCGCGCCCCAGCACGTTGACGACGTCACCGATCAGGTTGCTCACGACCTTGACGTCGTAGATCGTCAGCTCGGGGGAGCGGCGCAGGCCGTAGAGGGCGCAGAGGTCGGTGGCGCCCAGGCGGACCGCCAGTATCCGGGCGCGGTCGCGGTGCAGCAGCGCGCGCAGGCGGGTCAGCTCGTCGACGCGGGTCTCGGCGTAGAGCACGGCGCCCGACTCGATCACCGGCATCGCCAGCAGCCCGCGCCCGTCCCGGACGGGCCCGGCGCGGCCGTCGGCCTCATCGAGGGCGTGCAGGTAGTCGGTGCCCGACAGGGCGGTGAACTTGGGCAGCACGAAGCCGTCGAGGACGCGCACGGCGTCCCCCAGGCGCGCGACGAGCGCGGGCATCTGCCGCGGTTCGCGGACGCGGACGAACAGCAGCGGCAGCGCGACGGCGGGGTCGCCGTGCAGCTCGGTGAGGGCGCGGACGAGGTTGTCCTCCGCGGTCTCCACCTGCTCGTCGGCGATGGAGTCCTCGAGGCAGACGACCACGGACGTGACGCCCGCGGCCGCCTGCTTGATGACGTCGGCGACCAGCGCGGGCCGGTCGGCCGGCATGTAGAGCGTGGCGCCGAGCGCCACCGAGAGCAGGTCGTTCCCGCTCTCGCGGGTGAACTGCTCCGGTGGCCGCTCGAAGAGCTCGTCCTGCTCGGACCCGCTCAGGAACCCGAAGTGCCTCATCGCAGAGCCTCTCGGTAAGGAGGCCACTGCGCTGTGGCCGGGCTATCGGGTCACTTGCGTCCGCGGGCCCATTCCATGCCCCAGCCGTACGCCCGGTCGACGTCGGCCTGACCGCCGCGGATGTAGCGGACCTCCCGGTTGACGACCAGCTCGCCGCCTCGGTTCTCCAGCAGGGCGATGACGCAGGTCGGCGAGCCCGGGTCGGACTCGTCGAGCCGCACCTCGATCTCGGGGCCGGCCGTCGGGAACAGCGTGACGACGCCGTCGGCGCTGGCCCAGTTCGGGGTACCCTCGTAGATGAACGTGAACACCAGGATGCGGCGGATCTCGTTGATCCGCGACAGGTCGATGAACATGTTCTCGCCGCCGACGTTCGACCCGGAGCGGTCGTCCCCGTCGAGCCGGATGATCGGGGCGCCCTGGTAGGGGGCCTGGAACGCGTTGCCCAGGGCCTGCACCACGCCCTTGGTGCCGTCGGTGAACTCCCACAGGCACGCCAGGTCGAGGTCGACGCCTCCGCCGCCCCCGCCCGTCAGCTTGCTGAACAGGCCCTTCTTGGCCGGGGCCGCGCCGGTGCTCCACTGCAGGTTGACCCGCAGCTGGCCGCTCCCGCCGCCGCCCTTCTTCAGCGAGATGCTGGGTGCCGACTTCGTCAGGGTGACCTTCGACAGCGACACCCCACCTCCACCCGCGGACGGAGCCGACGCGGGCTGCTCGGGCTTGGACGGTCGCTTGTTGTAGTCGATGGCCACGGCGACCTCAGACGTTGACGCCGAAGTCGCGGGCGATCCCCGCGAGACCCGAGGCGTAGCCCTGGCCGACCGCGCGGAACTTCCAGTCGGCGCCGTTGCGGTACAGCTCGCCGAAGACCATCGCGGTCTCGGTGGAGGCGTCCTCGGTGAGGTCGTAGCGGGCGATCTCGGCGCCGCCGGCCTGGTTCACCACGCGGATGAACGCGTTGCGCACCTGGCCGAAGCTCTGCGAGCGGGTGTCGGCGTCGTAGATGCTGACCGGGAACACGACCTTGTCGACCTCGGCGGGCAGGCCGGCCAGGTTGACCTTGACCTGCTCGTCGTCGCCCTCGCCCTCACCGGTGAGGTTGTCGCCGGTGTGCTCGACGGTGCCGTCGGGGCTGGTGAGGTTGTTGAAGAAGATGAAGTGCTTGTCGGAGACGGCCTTGCCCTCCGCGTTGAGCACGATCGCGGAGGCGTCGAGGTCGAACTCCGTGCCCGTGGTGGTACGGACGTCCCAACCGAGACCGACGATGACGTCGGTGAGGCCCGGGGCCTCCTTGGTCAGGCTGACGTTTCCACCCTTGGTGAGGCTGACTCCCACGTACTGCTCCGAATCTGTTGTGGGGGGCTCGTTCCCCCCAATCCTCGCCCGGCCCGCGTCGCGTACCGCACAGCCGGGTCGAACCCGACCGAGCATATCGGGACGGACCGGACCCGGTGTCAAGATGCCAAACGGTGAACGAGGGCGGCTGGTTCCCGCCTAGCGTGCCCGATATGGACGAGTTGCGGGTGGGACGCCCGGGCCCGGAGGCCGCGGGGGAGCTGTGGACGGTCCAGCGCGCCGCCTATGTCACGGAGGCGCAGCGCTACGACGCGCCGTGGATCCCGCCGCTGCGGGAGACGCTGGACGAGGTCCGCGCCGACCTCGCCGGTGACGTCCCGGCGGCCGCGGCGTGGCTCGGGCCGCGGCTGGTGGGGTCGGTGCGCGGGCGCGTCGAGGGCGGGCTCATGGAGATCGCGCGGCTCACGGTCGCCCCCGACGTGCAGCGCCGGGGCGTCGGCCGGGCCCTGCTGACGGCGGTGCACGCGGCCGCCCCGCCGTCGGTCGTGCGGTTCTGGCTGGTCACCGGCGCGCGCAGCGACGACAACCGGCGGCTCTACGCCGCGGCGGGCTACGTGGAGACGGGCTCGGTCGTCGACTCCGCCGGGGTCGGGCTGGTGCGGATGGAACGGGACCGCGACCCGGGGGTATCAGCACGGTCCGGTCACGGTCCTTGATGTGGCCCCGCGCGGCGGTCGAGACTGCCGTCGCCGTCGGGGTGGCCGTTCGTCGCGTCTCGCCGGGCCCGGGCCCGGCGGATCGGAGTTCCGCATGAGCACCCCGTCGGGACCGCCCCCGGGCTGGTACCGGGCCGCGGACGGCCGCTGGTACCCGCCGCCCGCCCAGCAGCAGTACCCGCCCCACCGGTACGGGCCGCCGCAGCAGCACGGCGGCCCCCCGCAGCAGTACGCGCCGCCGCAGCACGGGGCCCCGCCGCCCGCCCCGCGCCGCCGCGGACCGGGCCGCGCGCTGGTCGTCGTCGGGATCGTGGTGGTGGTGCTCGTCGTGCTCGGGGCGGTGGCGGTCAACCGGCTCGTCACGGGCATCGGGGAGAGCGTCGGCGGGCTGGCCGGCGGCACCGGCTGCGACGCCGTGTCGACCGAGGCCGTGGACGGCGCGCTCGGCGGGAGCTACGACGTCGTCCAGCTCGGGGCGCTGGGGGCGGTCGCGGCCCCCGTCCTGGACTCCCGGGTCCTCGCCGACGCGCCGTCGTGCTGGGCGGTCGAGTCCGGCGACGGCGGGCGGCTCGCCCGGATCGCGCGCTACTCCGGGCCGGACGCCGCGGACCGGTTCGCCGCGGAGAGGGCGGCGGCGATGGGCACGACGGAGGACCGCGGCGGCGGGATCACCGTGTCCGCTGCGGCCTACTTCAACAAGGACGTGCCGGCCGGCGACGAGGCGTTCTGCACCACCGGCGACTTCACCGCCTCGGCCGGGGTGCTGGTGCGGACCGGCGACCTGCTGGTCTACGTGTCGACGACCGCGGCGGGCGACGGGGCGGAGTCGATCCCCGACATCGAGTTCGACCCGGCGGGCGGCGCGTCGGACGCGATCCGGTTCGGCACCGACGACGCCAACTGCGACCGGGCGGTGGCGCTGGCGGCCCAGGTGCGGTGAGGCGGGCGGGCCCGGTCCTGTCGGGGGGCGGTCCTAGACTCCGGCAGCGATGAGCCCCGCAGCCCGCACCCCCGCCGCCACCCCGCCCGCCGCGCCGCCGACGACGGGTCGCCGGCTGCTGTTGCTCGACGGTCACTCCCTGGCCTACCGGGCGTTCTTCGCCCTGCCCGCGGAGAACTTCCGCACGGGCACCGGCCAGACCACCAACGCGGTCTACGGGTTCACCTCGATGCTCATCAACCTGCTGCGCGACGAGGCGCCCACCCACCTCGCGGTGGCCTTCGACGTCTCCCGGAAGACGTTCCGCTCGGAGCGGTTCACCGAGTACAAGGCCAACCGCTCGACGACCCCGGACGACTTCCGCGGCCAGGTCGACCTCATCAAGGAGGTCCTCACCGCGCTGGCGATCCCGTACTTCGCGGTCGACAACTTCGAGGCCGACGACGTCATCGCCACCCTGGCCACGCAGGCCGAGGCCGAGGGCTTCCAGGTGGCGATCACCACGGGCGACCGCGACGCGTTCCAGCTGGTCAGCGACAACGTGATGGTGCTCTACCCGACGCGCGGGGTGTCCGAGCTGGGCCGGATCGACCCGGCCGCGGTGATGGACCGCTACGGCCTCACCCCCACCCAGTACCCCGACTTCGCGGCGCTGCGCGGCGACCCCAGCGACAACCTGCCCAACATCCCCGGCGTCGGCGAGAAGACCGCGGCCAAGTGGGTGCGGGAGTTCGGCTCGCTCGCCGACCTCACCGACCGCGTCGACGAGGTCAAGGGCAAGGCGGGCGACGCGCTGCGCGCCAACCTCGCCAACGTCCTGCTCAACCGCCAGCTCACCGAGCTCGTCCGCGACGTGCCGCTGCCCGCGGTGCCCGCGGAGCTGGAGGTGCGCCCGTGGGACCGCGACGCGGTGCACCGGCTGTTCGACGAGCTGGAGTTCCGGGTCCTGCGCGAGCGGCTGTTCTCCACGCTGGTCTCCGCGGAGCCGGAGGCCGAGGGCGGCATCGAGGTGCAGGGCGCCGCGGTGGAGCCGGGCGGGGTCCGGGCCTGGCTCGACGCGCACGCCCGCGACGGTCGCCGGGTCGGGCTCGCGTTCCACGGCATCACCGGCGGGGCCACCTCGGGCGACCTGGCGGGGATCGCACTGGCGGCGGGGGAGCCGTCGGTGGAGGCCCGGGCGGCCGGGGCCGACGCGGGCGTCCCGCAGGGCGGCTACCTCGACGTCACCGCGCTGACCCCCGACGACGAGGCCGCGCTCGGCGAGTGGTTGGCCGACGCGGGCGTGCCCAAGGCCGCGCACGACGCGAAGTCGGCCCTGCACGCCCTGCGCGGCCGGGGCTGGACGCTCGCCGGGCTCACCAGCGACACCGCGCTCGCGGCCTACCTCACCCGGCCGGGTCAGCGCAGCTTCGACCTGGCCGACCTCGCGCTGCGCCACCTGCGCCGCGAGCTGCGCGTCGACGGGGAGGACACGGGAGGGCAGCTCTCGCTCCTCGGCGGCGAGGAGGAGGCCGACGCCGCCCGCGCGACCGGGCAGATGGTCGCCGCGTCCGCGGTGGCCGAGCTGGCCGACGCCCTCGACGTCGAGCTGGCGGAGAAGGCGGCCACGTCCCTGCTCACCGGGCTGGAGCTGCCGCTGGAGTACGTGCTGGCCGACCTGGAGACCGCGGGCATCGCCGTCGACGGGGAGGCGCTGGCCGCGCTGGAGGCCGACTTCGCCGGCCAGGTGAAGCAGGCCGCCCAGGACGCGTACGCCGTCATCGGCAAGGAGATCAACCTCGGCTCGCCCAAGCAGCTGCAGGTGGTGCTGTTCGACGAGCTGAACATGCCGAAGACCAAGCGCACCAAGACCGGCTACACCACCGACGCCGACGCGCTGCAGACGCTCTACGAGCAGACCGGCAACGAGTTCCTCCAGCACCTGCTGCTGCACCGCGACGCCACCCGGCTCAAGGTCACCGTCGACGGGCTGCTCAAGTCGGTCGCCGACGACGGCCGCATCCACACCACCTACAGCCAGACGATCGCGGCCACCGGCCGGCTGTCCTCCACCGAGCCCAACCTGCAGAACGTGCCGATCCGCACCGCGGCCGGTCGCCGGATCCGGGAGACCTTCGTCGTGGGTCCCGGGTACGCGGAGCTGATGACGGCCGACTACAGCCAGATCGAGATGCGGATCATGGCGCACCTGTCCGAGGACGCCGCGCTGATCGAGGCGTTCCGGTCGCGGCACGACTTCCACGCCGAGACCGCGGCGCGGGTGTTCTCCGTCGACGCCACGGAGGTCACGCCCGCCCAGCGCGCGAAGATCAAGGCGATGAACTACGGCCTGGCCTACGGCCTCTCCGCGTTCGGGCTGTCCAACCAGCTGCGGATCTCCACCGAGGAGGCCCGCGGCCTGATGGACGACTACTTCGCCGGGTTCGGCGGGATGCGCGACTACCTGGCAGGAGTCGTCGACCGGGCCCGCAAGGACGGCTTCACCGCCACGATCATGGACCGTCGCCGCTACCTGCCCGACCTCACCAGCGACAACCGCCAGCGCCGCGAGATGGCCGAGCGGATGGCGCTCAACGCCCCCATCCAGGGCAGCGCCGCCGACATCATCAAGGTCGCGATGCTCGGGGTGCACCGCGCCCTCACCGCCGAGGACCTGCGCAGCCGGATGCTGCTGCAGGTCCACGACGAGCTGGTGCTGGAGGTGGCCGACGGCGAGCGCGAGCAGGTGGAGGCGCTCGTGCGCCGCGAGATGGCAGCGGCGGCGGAGCTGTCGGTGCCGCTGGAGGTGTCGGTCGGCTACGGCCGCAGCTGGGACGACGCGGCCCACTGAGCGGGCGGGCCGCCGACCACGACGGGCCCGACGCGCAGCACCCCGTCGCTCAGCGGCTCGCAGCGCATCCCGCCCCGGCGGCGCAGCGCCCGGAACGCACCGGGGGCGAGGACGACGTCCATCCATGCGCACGGGTTCGCCGGGCGGTGGGTGCGGAAGCGGACCGGGCCGTCGCCGGAGTCGAGGGTGAACTCGGTGCCGCGGGGCAGGTCGTCGACCGCGAACCCGCGCAGCACCACGGTGCGGCGGGTGAGCAGCGGGTCGGGCACGGCGGGGAGCCCGAGGTCGGCGGCCACCTGCTCCAGCGACTCGACGGCGAACACCGTCACCGAGGCGGTCCGGTGCGCGGCGTGGCCGAAGTAGCGGTCCCCGACGACGCCGAGCCCGGCGCGGACCTCGATGCAGGTGCGCGACCCGCCGTCGGGGTCGGGGAGGGGGCCGTCGGCGGGGCGTCCGGAGTAGGCGTGGACGGGGGAGGCGTGCAGCGCGACGATCTCCCCGTGCATGTCCCCGAGCCTACGGAGGGGCGCCGCGCGGAGATCAGGGCGTGGCCGGTCGCCGGGCCACCAGCACCCGGGCCGGCGGCAGGTTCGCCCACACCGTCGAGCTGACGGCGACCTCGCCGAACCGGGCGCGGACGGCCCGCTCCTGACGCCGGGCCGGGGGCAGCCACGTCGTCGGCAGCAGCGTGACCTGGGTGAACGTGCCGGTCGGGGCCAGCGCGTCCGCGGCCAGGTCGGCGATCGGCGCGCTCGCCCACGCCACCCACGGCAGCAGGCTCGACACCGCGTCGACGCGCCCGATCCCCAGCCCGCGGAGCAGGGCGGGCAGGTCGCCCGCGTCGCCGGGCACCACGGTCACGCCCGGGTGGCGGGCCGCGAGGCGCCGTGCCAGCTCGGGGTTCAGCTCGATCGCGACGTGCCTGCCGCGTCCGGCCAGGCGCGCGGCGAGCGCGTCGGTGACGCGTCCGGTGCCGGCCCCGAGCTCGACGACGACGGGGTCGCCGTCGAGGGACAGCGGGGCGAGCATCGCCGCGACCAGCGCGTCGGAGCTCGCGGTGACGGTGGCGACGCGGGTGGGGGCGCGGAGGAACTCGCGGAACAGGACTCGGCTGTCGGACACGGCCGGACCGTAGTGATCCGGGGTGAACGCCCGGGGGGCGCGCCGCGTCGGCGCGGCGTCGGGCGCGTGAGCGGTGCCGTCCGCACCCCGCGGCCCCGGCGGGCGGCCGCGTGCGGATCGCGCCGGTCCCCGCGTGGCACGGCCCCGCGGCCGCGGGCCCCGGGTAGCCTCCCGGCTCGAACGACCGTTCGCGGAGGGGGAACCAGGTGCGGGTGCTCGGCGTCGACCCGGGGCTGACGCGGTGCGGCCTCGGCGTGGTCGACGGCTCGTCCGGGCGCACGGTCCGGGCCGTCGCCGTCGACGTGGTGCGCACCGCCCCTGACCTGCCGCTGGAGCAGCGGCTGCTCGCCGTCGGGGCGGAGGTGGAGCGGTGGATCGAGCGGCACCGGCCCGACGTCGTCGCGATCGAGCGGGTGTTCAGCCAGCACAACGTGCGCACGGTGATGGGCACCGCGCAGGCGAGCGGGGTGGTGGCGCTGCTCGCCGCCCGGGCCGGGCTGCCGGTCGCCTTCCACACCCCCAGCGAGGTCAAGGCCGCCGTCACGGGGGAGGGCCGCGCGGGCAAGGAGCAGGTGACGATCATGGTGACCAAGGTGCTGGGGCTGGCCGAGGCGCCGCGCCCGGCCGACGCCGCCGACGCACTCGCCCTCGCGATCTGCCACTGCTGGCGGGCCCCGATGCTGGACCGCATGGCGCGGGCGAAGGCGCGGTCCGACGAGCTGGCGAAGGCGCACCGGGCCCGGCTGGCGGCGGCGGCGAAGGCGGCCCGCTGAGCCGAGGCTCCGCCGCCGCGCCGTCACCGCGGCTCCGTGCCCGCCGTGGAGCCGTGGACCCGTGCCCACCCCGCCACCTCGGCGCCTGCGCACCACCGAGCACCGGCTCCGCGCCCACCCCGGCACCGCGCCGTGCACACCGCCCCGTCGCCGTACACGGGCCGCGGCGTGTGCAGCGCGGCCGTCAGGTGTGCACGGTCGGGCGGCGCGTCCCCGGGGCGGGGGCCGCCGGGGCACCGGTAGCCTGCTGCTCGAACGGCTGTTCGTCGGCGGAGGAGGGTGCTGCGTGATCGCGTCGGTGCGGGGTGAGGTGCTGGAGATCGCGCTCGACCACGCCGTCGTCGAGGTCGGCGGGGTGGGGCTCGCGGTGATCGCGGCCCCCAACACGCTGGCCGGGCTGCGCCGGGGTGAGCAGGCGCGCCTGTCGACGGTGCTGGTGGTGCGCGAGGACTCGCTCACGCTGTTCGGGTTCGCCGACGCCGACCAGCGCGAGCTGTTCGGGCTGCTGCAGTCCGTCGCCGGCATCGGGCCGCGGCTCGCGCTGGCCACGCTCGCCGTCCTGACCCCCGACGACGTCGTCCGTGCGCTGCTCGACGGCGACACCAAGGTGCTCACGCGGGTCCCCGGCATCGGCCCGAAGGTCGCCCAGCGGATGGTGCTGGAGCTCAAGGACAAGGTCGTGGCCGTCGCGGCGGCGCCCGCGGTGACGCTCCCGACGCCCGTCACCGGCACCCGGCGCGACGAGGTCGTGGAGGCGCTGGTCGGGCTCGGGTTCACCGCGAAGCCCGCCGAGACCGCGGTCGACGCCGCTCTGGCCCGCGACGCCGACGCCGACGCCGCAGCCCTGCTGCGCGCCGCGCTCGGCAGCCTGGGCCGGTCCCGGTGAGCCCGTCGTCGGCGGGCGCGGCGACGGTGGCCGCGGCCTCCGGCGGGCACGTCGCAGACCCCGTGGTCACCGCGCAGACCGCCGGCTGCCTGCGCCGCGACCGCCGGTCTGCGTGGTCGGGCCGGCGGCCGGGCGCGCCGGTGCGTACGGGTGAGCGGAGCAGGGGTGGCCGTGGGTGAGCTGAGCGCGGCCGCCGAGCCGGAGGACGTCGAGGTCGACGCCTCGCTGCGTCCCCGCAACCTCACCGAGTTCATCGGCCAGCCGCGGGTGCGCGAGCAGCTCGAGCTGGTGCTGCAGGGCGCCCAGGGCCGCGGGACCCCGCCCGACCACATCCTGCTGTCCGGACCGCCCGGGCTGGGCAAGACGAGCCTCGCGCTGATCGTGGCCGAGGAGCTGGGGGCCGCGGTGCGGCTCACCTCGGGCCCGGCGCTGGAGCGGGCGGGCGACCTCGCCGCGATGCTGTCCAACCTCGCTCCCGGCGACGTGCTGTTCATCGACGAGATCCACCGCATCGCCCGCCCCGCCGAGGAGATGCTCTACCTCGCGATGGAGGACTTCCGGGTCGACGTCGTCGTGGGCAAGGGCCCGGGCGCGACGTCGATCCCGCTCGACATCGCCCCGTTCACCCTGGTCGGGGCCACGACCCGGTCCGGGGCGCTGACCGGTCCGCTGCGCGACCGGTTCGGGTTCACCGCGCACATGGAGTTCTACGAGCCGCACGAGCTGGAGCGGGTGCTGCGCCGCGCCGCGGTGATCCTGGGCGTCGACCTGCACCCGGACGGCGCCGAGGAGATCGCCGGGCGCTCCCGCGGCACGCCCCGCATCGCCAACCGGCTGCTGCGCCGGGTCCGCGACTTCGCGGAGGTCCGGGCCGACGGCCGGGTCACCCGCGCGGTCGCCCGCGACGCGCTGGCCGTCTACGACGTCGACGAGCTGGGCCTCGACCGCCTGGACCGGGCCGTGCTCGGGGCGCTGGTGCGGTCCTTCGGCGGCGGCCCGGTGGGGGTCTCGACGCTGGCCGTCGCCGTGGGGGAGGAGCCGGGTACCGTCGAGGAGGTCTGCGAGCCCTACCTCGTCCGTGCCGGCATGCTCGCCCGCACACCGCGGGGACGGGTCGCCACGGCGTCGGCCTGGGCCCATCTGGGTCTCACCGCTCCGCCGGACGTCCTCCCGGGTGGCCCTCCGCCGTTGTTCTGAGGCCGGGCTGGCAGACTCCAGCCAGGCCGACGACGTGCGGAGATACGGAGACCATGGACCTCTCGCTGCTGTTCCCCCTGTTCATCCTGCTGCTGTTCATCCCGATCTTCCTGTCGGGGCGCAAGCAGCGCCGGCAGATGGCGGAGATGCAGCAGATGCAGTCCGAGCTGGCGGTCGGCGACATCGTCGTCACCACCTCCGGGCTGCGCGCCACGGTCGTCGACGCCTCCTACGAGGAGACCGTCGACCTGGAGATCGCCGACGACGTCGTCACCACCTGGGTGCGGGCCGCGGTCCGCGAGAAGGTCGTGGCCACCGAGGAGGCCGCCGCCGACACCGACGACGCCCCTCCGTCGTTGGTCAAGGACAACGACTCCAACGGCGCCACCCAGAGCTGAGCGGCCGACAACCCCCGCCGCGGCCACCGGTCGCGGTGTGACGTCAGGAAGAGACCACCGTGGCCACCACCCCGGGGCAGATCCGCCCCTGGCGCTACCTCGCGTCGTTCGTCGGCGTCATCGCCGTCCTGTACTCGCTGGTGTTCTTCACCGGCGACGGCGCGATCACGCCCAAGCTGGGCATCGACCTGCAGGGCGGCACCCGCGTCACGCTGGAGGCCCGCACCGAGACCGGCGCGCAGGCCCCGCGCGACCAGCTGCTGCAGGCGCAGTCGATCATCCAGCAGCGCGTCGACGGGCTGGGTGTCGGTGGCTCCGAGGTGGTGCTCGACGGCAACAACCTGACGATCACGGTCCCCGGTGACGACGGGGAGCAGGCCCGCTCGCTGGGCCAGACCGCGCAGCTGCGGATCCGCGAGGTGATCGGCGGCCCGGTCGCCGCCACCCCGGCGCCCGCCACGGACCCGGCGGCCCCCGCCGACCCCGCCGCCCCGGCCGCGGTCGACCCCGCCGCCCCGGCCGACCCCGCCGCCCCCGTCGACCCCGCCCCGGCGGACGCGCCGCAGGGCGCGGGCCCCCCGGTCGTCGAGACCGACGTGGCCCCCGTCGCGCAGACGACCCCGCTGACGGCGCCCACCCCCGAGCCGACGCCCGAGCCGGCCCCCGACGCCCCCGCCTCCGACGCCCCCGACGCGGCGGTCCCGGACGCCCCCGCCGACCCCGAGCTGGCCGCGGCCATCGACGAGGCCAGGGCGCTGCGGCAGAGCACCGACCCCGCCGTGCAGCAGCAGGCCCTCGCCACGCTGGACTGCGCCGCGAACGACCCCCTGCGCGGCTACGACGACCCGTCGCTGCCGCTGGTGGCGTGCGACGTCGACGGCACCGCGAAGTACGTGCTCGCCCCGATCCTGCTGGAGGGCACCGAGATCGCCGGGGCCCAGGCCCAGCCCGCCCAGGGCGGGATCGGCACCGTCGTCAGCGTCCAGTTCACCTCAAGCGGGGCCGCCACCTGGGGCGCCTACACCTCGGCGAACATCGGCAAGAACGCGGCGTTCGTCCTCGACGGCGAGGTCGTGTCCGCCCCGCGGATCAACTCGGCGATCTACGGTGACACCCAGATCGAGGGCCAGTTCACCCCGGAGGAGGCCCAGGACCTCGCCGGGATCCTGCGCTACGGCTCGCTGCCGCTGTCGTTCACCTCGTCGGAGGCCCAGACGGTCTCGGCCACGCTCGGGCTCGCGTCGCTGCAGGCCGGCCTGATCGCGGGCGGCGTCGGGCTGCTGCTGGTGTTCCTCTACTGCCTCGTCTACTACCGCGTGCTCGGCCTGCTGACGATCCTGTCGCTGATCCTGTCCGGCGCGGTCGTCTACGCGGTGCTGGTGCTGCTCGGGCGCTGGATCGGGTTCACCCTCGACCTCGCGGGCGTCGCCGGGTTCATCGTGGCCATCGGCATCACGGCGGACTCGTTCGTGATCTTCTTCGAACGGCTCAAGGACGAGATGCGGGAGGGCCGGACGTTCCGCTCGGCCGTGCCGCGGGCCTGGGTGCGCGCCCGGCGCACGATCCTGGCCGCCGACGCCGTCAGCTTCCTCGCCTCGGTCGTGCTCTACGTGCTGGCCGTCGGGCAGGTGAAGGGCTTCGCGTTCACCCTCGGCCTGTCCACGGTGCTCGACCTGGTCGTCGTGTTCCTGGTGACGCACCCGCTGGTCGCGCTGGCGTCGAACAACAAGGTGTTCGGCAGCTCGAAGTTCTCCGGTCTCGGGTCCGCCGCGCGGATGGGGGCCGAGCACAAGAAGGCCACCGCCGCCGCGTCCGGACGTCGCGTCTCCACCACGAAGGGGGCCTGACATGCCCAGCGTGTTCGCCCGGCTCTACACCGGCACCGGCGCGTTCGACGTCGTCGGCCGGCGGAAGACCTGGTACGTCGCGTTCGGCGTGCTGGTGGCCGTGTGCGTCGTG
This sequence comes from Pseudonocardia petroleophila, assembly GCF_014235185.1. NCBI lineage: Bacteria > Bacillati > Actinomycetota > Actinomycetes > Pseudonocardiales > Pseudonocardiaceae > Pseudonocardia > Pseudonocardia petroleophila. Next base: position 4,541,200 of record NZ_CP060131.1, read on the forward strand.
TCGATCGTGCTGCGGGGGTTCAACCTCGGCATCGACTTCACCGGCGGCACCCAGATCCAGTTCCCGACGGCGGGCACGAGCGCGCCCGTCGAGGTCGAGTCGGTGCGCGCGGTCTACGAGCAGGCGGTCGGCGAGGAGCCCGCCGCGGTGCAGGTCGCGGGCACCGGCGCCGCCCAGTCGGTGCAGATCCGCTCCGAGACCCTCGACGCCGCCCAGCTCGTCACGCTCAAGGACGCCCTGTTCGCCGAGTTCGCGCCGGTGGGTCCGGACGGCGTCCCGAGCCAGAGCGCGATCAGCGACAGCGCGGTCAGCGGCAGCTGGGGCGACCAGATCACCCGCCAGGCGCTGATCGCGCTCGCGGTGTTCCTCGTGCTGGTCACGGTGTTCCTGGCGTTCTACTTCGAGCGGTCCATGGCGATCGCCGCGCTGGTGGCGCTGGTGCACGACGTCGTCGTCACCGCGGGGATCTACTCCATCATCGGGTTCGAGGTCACGCCGTCCACGGTGATCGGCCTGCTGACGATCCTCGGCTTCTCCCTCTACGACACCGTCGTGGTGTTCGACAAGGTCAAGGAGAACACCCGGGGTCTGCTCGGGCTGTCCCGGCGCACCTACGGCGAGGCCGCCAACCTCGCGCTGAACCAGACGCTGATGCGCTCGATCAACACCTCGCTCATCGCGGTCCTGCCGGTGCTCGGCCTGCTGGTGATCGGCGTGGGGCTGCTCGGCGTCGGCACGCTCGCCGACCTCGCGCTCGTGCAGATGGTGGGCATCATCGCCGGTGCGGTCTCGTCGCTGCTGCTGGCCACGCCGCTGCTCGTCGACCTGAAGATGCGCGACCCGAAGTTCCGCGAGCAGGCCGAGCGGGTCCGGATGCGCCGCCTGCGGGCGACCGCCCCCGCCGGCGACGCCCCGGACGTCGGCGACGACACCGCGCTGGCCGCCGAGCTGCGCAAGGAGAAGGCGTTCACGGCCGCGTCCGGGGTCCCGGCGCGCGCCGCCACGGCCGCGTCGGCGGGCGGGGCGAAGAAGCCGACGGCCCGGCGGCCGCAGGCCAACCGCCCCACCGGGCGTCGGCGCACGTGACCGTCGCCGATCCCGACCTCGACGAGGACGGCTCGCTCACCCACGTCGTCGGGCTCGTCCGCGACGTGCCCGACTACCCGGCGCCGGGGATCCTGTTCAAGGACCTCACCCCGGTCTTCGCCGACGCCCGCGCGTTCACCACGGTCGCCACCGAGCTGGCGGCGTGCGTGGGGGAGGCCGACGTCGTCGCCGGGATCGAGGCGCGCGGGTTCCTGCTCGGGGCCGCGGTGGCGCTCGTCGCGGGCGTCGGGGTGATCCCGGTGCGCAAGGCGGGCAAGCTGCCGCGCGTCGCCGGGTCGCGCACCTACGACCTGGAGTACGGCACCGCCACCCTCGAGCTGCCCGCGGAGACCGTGTCGCCCGGCGCCCGCGTGTTCGTCGTCGACGACGTGCTGGCCACCGGCGGGACCGCGGCCGCCACGGTCGCCCTGCTCGCCGTCGCGGGGGCCGAGGTGATCGGGTTCGGGGCGCTGCTGGAGCTCACGGCGCTGTCCGGGCGCCAGGCGCTGGCGCCACTGCCGGTGCACGCGCTCCTGCACGCCTAGAGCGTCTATCCTTCTCGGGGTGACAGACGTCCAGCCGGCGGCGCCCCCGGTCCCCACCCCGGACGGCCCCGCCAAGCCCTCGGCCACCCGCCGTGTCCGGGCCCGGATCGCGCGCCGGATGACGCCGCAGCGCGTCGCCGTCGTCGCGCCGGTGCTGGAGCCCCTGGCCAGCGTGCACCGCACCGTGCACCCCAAGGCCGACCTCGCGCTGCTGCAGCGCGCCTTCGACGTCGCCGAGGCCAAGCACGAGGGCCAGAAGCGCAAGTCCGGCGACCCGTACATCACCCACCCGCTGGCGGTCTCCACGATCCTGGCCGAGCTGGGCATGGACACCACCACGCTGGTCGCGGCGCTGCTGCACGACACCGTCGAGGACACCGACTACTCGCTCGACCGCCTGCGCGCCGACTTCGGCGAGGAGGTCACCCAGCTCGTCGACGGCGTCACCAAGCTCGACAAGGTCGAGTACGGCAACGCGGCCGAGGCCGAGACGATCCGCAAGATGATCGTCGCGATGGCCCGCGACCCCCGCGTGCTGGTGATCAAGCTCTCCGACCGGCTGCACAACATGCGGACCATGCGGTTCCTGCCGCCGGAGAAGCAGGCGAAGAAGGCGCGCGAGACCCTGGAGGTCTTCGCCCCGCTCGCGCACCGGCTCGGGATGGCCACGGTCAAGTGGGAGCTGGAGGACCTGTCCTTCGCGATCCTGCACCCGAAGAAGTACTCCGAGATCGTGCGGCTGGTCGCCACCCGCGCCCCGTCCCGCGACACCTACCTCAAGCAGGTCATCGACGAGGTCACCGCCCAGCTCGAGTCGGCGCGGATCGCCGCCACCGTCGAGGGCAGGCCGAAGCACTACTGGTCGATCTACCGCAAGATGATCGTCAAGGGCCGCGACTTCGACGACATCCACGACCTGGTCGGCGTCCGGGTGATGGTCGACGACGTGCGCGACTGCTACGCCGCGATGGGCATGGTCCACGCGCTGTGGCAGCCGATGCCCGGGCGCTTCAAGGACTACATCGCCCAGCCCCGGTTCGGGGTGTACCAGTCGCTGCACACCACGGTGATCGGGCCGGACGGCAAGCCGCTGGAGTGCCAGATCCGCACCGCGGAGATGCACCGCACCGCCGAGTACGGCATCGCGGCGCACTGGCGCTACAAGGAGACCGCGCAGAAGAACGGCGCGGCGTCGCACGCGGGCTCGACCGTCGAGGTCGACGACATGTCGTGGATGCGCCAGCTGCTCGACTGGCAGCGGGAGGCCGCCGACCCCGGCGATTTCCTGGAGTCGCTGCGCTTCGACCTGGGCACCAAGGAGATCTTCGTCTTCACGCCCAAGGGCGACGTGCTGACGCTCCCACTGGGGTCCACGCCCGTCGACCTCGCCTACGCCGTGCACACCGAGGTCGGCAACCGCTGCATCGGCAGCAGGGTCAACGGCCGGCTGGTCGCGCTGGAGCGCAAGCTGGAGTCCGGCGACGTCGTCGAGATCTTCACCTCGAAGGCGGAGGGCGCCGGGCCCTCGCGCGACTGGCTCGCGTTCGCCGCGTCCCCGCGCGCCCGCACCAAGATCAAGCAGTGGTTCGCGAAGGAGCGCCGCGAGGAGGCGATCGAGAGCGGCAAGGAGGCCATCACGCGCGAGGCCCGCCGCACCGGCGTGCCCCTGCAGCGGCTGGTCTCCGCCGACTCGATGGCGGCGCTGTCGCGGGAGCTGCACTTCCCCGACCTGTCCGGGCTCTACGCCGCGGTCGGCGAGGGCCACGCGAGCGCCCGGCACGTCGTGCAGCGGCTCGTCGCGCTGCTGGGCGGGATCGAGGACGCGGAGGAGGAGCTGGCCGAGCGGGCCACCCCGTCGACGATCCGGACCCGGCGCGCCACCGGCGACGCCGGGGTCGTCGTCCGGGGCGACTCGGCCGACCTCGCCGACCTCTACACCAAGCTCGCCCGCTGCTGCACCCCCGTGCCCGGCGACGACATCCTCGGGTTCGTCACCCGCGGCGGCGGCATCTCGGTGCACCGCACCGACTGCACCAACGCCGCGGAGCTGCAGAGCCGCTCCGAGCGGATCATCGACGTCGCCTGGTCGGTGTCGGCGGGCTCGGTGTTCCTCGTGGCGATCCAGGCCGAGGCGCTCGACCGCCACCGGCTGCTGTCCGACATCACCAAGGTGCTGGCCGACGAGAAGGTCAACATCCTCTCCGCGTCGGTCACCACCTCGCGCGACCGCGTCGCGGTGTCGCGGTTCAGCTTCGAGATGGGCGACCCCAAGCACCTCGGGCACGTGCTCAAGGTCGTGCGCAACGTCGAGGGCGTCTACGACGTGTACCGGGTGACCTCGGCGGGCTGAGGGTCCGCGCTCAGGACGCGGCGAGCGGGCCGACGTAGGTGCCGGGGCGGGTGGCGCCGTCCTGGCGGAGCACGGTGTCGCCGTTCCACGGCACGGTGAGCTGCGAGGTGTCGCCGGGCGGGGTCGTCACGAGCTCGGTGGGGATCCAGCCCGTCGAGCCCAGCGTGCCGACGGAGCCGTCGGTGCCGGTGAGGTAGGTGAGGGTCGCGGAGACCGAGCCCCCCGGTTCCAGCGTGGCGCCCGTGCCGCTGTCCTCCTGACGCAGCACGGAGTAGACGGGGCCGTTGGGGTCCTCGGGGCCCCGCAGGTCGACGCCCGGCACCCCGCGCGCCTCGCACGGCCGGTCGGAGACGTTGCGGTAGACGATCGACACCGTGCGCTGGCCCTCGCCGCTCGCCTGGCCGAGGCCGGCCCGCAGGTCGGCGGCGACGCAGCGGGCGACCCCTCCCGCGGGCGGGGTGGAGCCCGCCGTCGTGGTGGCCGGTGCGGGCGGACCGGAGGCCGTGCCCGGGGCCGGTGCCGGGGGCGCGGCGGAACCGCAGCCCACGAGCAGCACGAGGGGGACGAGTGCGAGGATCCGCCTGATGATCATGCCCCGCACCGTAGTGCCGGGCAGCGCAGGCGGGCGGTCGTGGCCCGCGCGCGTACCGGTGACCCGGTCAGCGCCACAGGTCGCAGTGGTGCTCCGCGGCGAACTCCCCGGCCGGGCGGTCCACGGGGGCCCCCGCGGTGATCGTGCGGACCGTGCCCTCGCCGGTCCAGGCGGGCCAGCCCGGGTCGCCGGTGCGGGCGAACCGGGCCCACGCCGTCACGAGCTCGGCGGCGGTGCCCTGCTGGGCCGCGGTCAGCGTGACGCCCGGGCGCAGGTCGAACAGGTAGGGCACCTCGGCGCCGTGGGTGACGCCGTCGGCGAGGTCGGGGGCGAGCGCGGCGAACGGCGACGGGGCGGTCGGGTCGGCGAACTCGTAGGCGTAGACCGGCCCGCGGCCGGCGAGCGCGGCGTAGGTGTCGAGGGCGGGGCAGGCGTAGGCGCGGTCGGTGACGACGTCGGCCCAGGTCCGCGACGGCGTCGCGTCGCCGGGGGCGTAGGTGCGGCCGACGTCGCGGGCCCGGTCGCCGCCGGCCCGGGCCAGCAGCGTGCGGAACGTCGCCGGGTCGAGCGTCGGCAGGAACGCGTTCGTGAACAGCGTGCCCTCGTCACGGGTGGTGCCGGCGAGCACCGGCACGGGAGGCGCCGTCGCGAGCACGTCGGACGGGCGGCGGGGGAGCAGGGGCGTGCCGACGGCCGGGCTCCAGTAGCCGGGCAGCCCGACGAGCCGGTCCACCGGCAGCGCGCGCAGGCAGTCGACGACCCGGTCGCGGGGGCGGTCGCAGTCGAGCGCGTCGACGACGCCCGTCCCCAGCTGCTCGGCGACCGGCAGCGGCTTCCAGGTGTCCCCGGCCGGTCCGGTGCCCGGGCCGATCACGTCGAGGACGTTGGCCGTGCCGCACCCGCCGCTCTGCAGCACCGCCCGCGCGAACAGCCCGGCGGCGGCGGGGGAGGCGAGCTGCGCGCACACCCCGTCGGCCCCCGCCGACTCCCCGGCCAGCGTCACCTGCGCCGGGTCCCCGCCGAACGCGGCCGCGTTGCGGGCGACCCAGCCCAGGGCGGCCTGCTGGTCGGCGAGGCCGAACGTGCCCGACCCGGGAAGGCCCGGCAGGGCGAGGAACCCGAGCACGCCCAGCCGGTAGTTGACCGTGACGACGACGAGCCCGGCCCGGGCCAGGCGGCGCGGGTCGTAGTCGGTGCCCGCCCCGGCGGAGAACCCGCCGCCGTGCAGCCACACCAGCACCGGCAGGCCCGCGTCGGCGGGCGTGCCGGCGGGGACGGTGACGTCGAGGGTGAGGCAGTCCTCGTCGACGCTCGCCGCGGTGGCGTGCGGGACGCCCGGCGCGGCGGCGGTCTGCGGGCAGCGGGACCCGGGACCGGTGGCGTCGCGGACCCCGTCCCACGCCACCGGCGGGCCCGGGGCGACCCAGCGCTGCGCCGGGGCCGCGTACGGGACGTCGCCGAAGCGCAGGACGTCGCCGTCGGTGCGGCCCCGCAGCTCGCCCTGCTCGACGCGGACGGTCTCGCCGACCGGCGGGCCCGCGCCGCACGCGGACACCACGAGCGCGCCGAGCAGCGCACACGCGACCGCCCGCAGGTGCACGGCGGGTCAGCCGGCGATCGTGGCCGTCTCGATCACGACCGGCTCGACGGGGGCGCCGCCGCCCGGCGAGGGGTCCAGCGACCCGTCGTGCCCGGCGCGGGCGATCGTGTCGACGACCTCCAGGCCGGCGGGGTCGATCGAGCCGAACGCGGTGTACTGCGGCGGGAGCTCGCCGTCGCCGTAGACCATGAAGAACTGGCTGCCGCCGCTGTTCGGCTGGCCGGTGTTGGCCATCGCCAGGATGCCGCGCCCGTAGGTGAGGCCGTCGAAGAACTCGTCGGGGACGGTGTAGCCGGGGCCGCCCTGCCCGGTGCCGGTCGGGTCGCCGCACTGCAGCACCTGCAGGCCCGGGTCGGTGGTGAGGCGGTGGCACGGCGTCTGGTCGAAGTACCCCTGCTGCGTGAGGCTGACGAAGCTGTCGACGGTGCACGGCGCCAGCGCCCGGTCCAGCGTCAGCGGGACGGCCCCGGCGCTGGTCTGCAGGGTCACCGCGACGGTGCCGGAGCTGGGGACGTCGGTGCCGGCAGGCGGCTGGACGGGCTTCGCGGCCTCGCTGCCGTCGGCGGGGAAGGCGCACGTCGTGGGGTTCGGCAGCGGCTCGGGACGCACGGGGAGCGCGACGGCCTCGGTGGGGATCTCCGCCGGGGTGACGGCCGTCGGGGCCGGGTCGGCGGCCGGGGTGGCGTCCTCCCCGCCGGACAGCGTCGTGAACAGCACGATCCCGACGACGACCACCACCACGACGGCGACCGAGGTGATCGCGGCGACCCGCTTGCGGCGCCTCTCCTGCTGCACGCGGCGCTCCTGCTGGCGCTCGAGCTTGCGCTTGGCCGCCTCGCGCCGCATCTGGTTGGTCGCCACCCGTGCACCTCCGTGTCCGCCGATCGGCCGCCACGATATCCAGGAGGACCGGGCTCTACGCTGGTCGGGTGCTCGTTGCCGGATTTCCCGCAGGTTCGTTCCAGACCAACTGCTACGTCGTGGCGTCGGGTCCGGGGGAGGCGTGCGTCGTGGTCGACCCCGGCCAGGACGCCGTGGAGCCCCTCGACGCGCTGCTCGCCGAGCACCGCCTGACCCCGGTCGCCGTGCTGCTCACGCACGGGCACTTCGACCACACGTTCAGCGTCACCCCCGTCTGCGACGGCCACGACATCGCCGCGTGGATCCACCCCGAGGACCGCGAGATGCTCGCCGACCCGATGAAGGGGCTGTCGCGGGAGTCCGCGGCGTTCTTCGGCGGGCGGCTGGAGATGCGGGAGCCGCGCTCGGTCGAGGAGATGACCGACGGCTCCTCGCTCGACCTCGCCGGCCTCACCCTGCGCGTCGACCACACCCCGGGGCACACCCGCGGCTCGGTGATCTTCACGCCGACCTCGGCCGCCGACGCCGGGCAGGGCGCCGAGGTGATCATCGCGGGCGACACCCTGTTCGCCGGGTCGATCGGCCGCACCGACCTCCCGGGCGGCGACCACGGGCAGATGCTGGAGAGCCTGCGCGACAAGCTCCTCACCCGCTCCGACGACGCGCTCGTCCTGCCCGGGCACGGCGCCACGACGACGATCGGCCGCGAGCGGGCGTCCAACCCGTTCCTGCAGGGGCTCGACACCCCGGCCCCGGGGCGTGGCCTGTGAGCTCCTTCGCCGCGCCCAAGGGCGTCCCGGAGTACACCCCGCCCGACTCCGCCGCCTTCGCCTGCGTCCGCGACACCCTCGTCGCGGCCGCGTCGCGCGCGGGCTACGGGCTGCTGGAGCTGCCGGTGTTCGAGGACACCGGGCTCTACGCGCGCGGGGTCGGGGAGTCGACCGACGTCGTCAGCAAGGAGATGTACACCTTCGCCGACCGCGGCGAGCGCTCGGTGACGCTGCGGCCCGAGGGCACCGCCGGCGTGGTCCGGTCGGTCATCGAGCACGGGCTCGACCGCGTCGGGCTGCCGGTCAAGGTCTACTACGCGGGCCCCTTCTTCCGGTACGAGCGCCCGCAGGCCGGGCGGTACCGGCAGCTGCAGCAGGTCGGCGTCGAGGCCATCGGCGTCGACGACCCGGCGCTGGACGCCGAGGTCATCGCCGTCGCCGACGAGGGCTACCGCGCACTGGGCCTGACCGACTTCCGCCTCGAGCTCACCTCGCTCGGCGACGCCGACTGCCGCCCGGCCTACCGCGAGCTGCTGCAGGAGTTCCTGGCCGGGCTGCCCCTCGACGACGCCACGCGCGCCCGGGCGCAGCTCAACCCGCTGCGCGTGCTCGACGACAAGCGCCCCGAGGTGCGCGCGCTGATGGCCGACGCGCCGCTGCTGCTGCACCACCTCTCGCCCGCGGCCGCCGAGCACCACGCCGCGGTGCTGGCCCACCTCGACGACCTCGGCGTGAAGTACGTGGAGAACCCGCGGATGGTGCGCGGCCTGGACTACTACACGAAGACGACCTTCGAGTTCGTCCACGACGGGCTGGGCGCGCAGTCCGGCATCGGCGGCGGCGGGCGCTACGACGGGCTCATGGAGACCCTCGGCGGGCAGCCGCTGTCCGGCGTCGGCTTCGGGATCGGCGTCGACCGCACGCTGCTCGCCTGCCGGGCCGAGGGCGTCACACCGTGGTCGGACGCGCGCGTCGAGGTGTTCGGGGTGCCGCTGGGCGACGCCGCGAAGCGCCGGCTCGTCGTGCTCGCCGGGGAGCTGCGCCGCGCCGGGGTGCGCGTCGACCTCGCCTACGGCGGGCGCGGGCTCAAGGGCGCGATGAAGTCGGCCGACCGCTCCGGCGCCCGCTACGCCCTCGTCCTCGGCGACCGCGACCTCGACGCCGGCACCGTCGGCGTGAAGGACCTGGCGTCGGGGGAGCAGCGGTCGGTCGCCCTCGACGCCGTCGTCGGCGAGCTGGTGGTGCTGCTCGGTGGCTGATCCCGACGCGGTCACCGACGCCGCCCGCTGGGACGCCCGGCACGCCCTCGCCGGGCCGGTGTCCCCGATGCCGCCCGACGCCCTGCGCGGTCGCGAGCACCTGCTGCCCGCCGGGGGCCGGGCCCTCGACGTCGCCTGCGGGCGCGGCGGGGTCGCGGTGTGGCTGGCGGGGCGCGGGTTCGCCGTCGACGCGGTGGACGTCTCGCCGGTCGGGCTCGCCGCGGGCGCGGCGGCCGCGGACGGGGCCGCGGGCGTCACCTGGATCGCGCACGACCTGACCACCGGCCTGCCGGGGGCGGGCCCCTACGACGTCGTGGTCTGCCAGCGCTACCGCGACCCGGCGCTGTACCCGGCGCTGGCCGCGGCCCTGGCGCCCGGCGGCCTGCTCGTGATCACGGTGCTGTCCGAGGTGGGCGACTCCGGCGGCCCGTTCCGCGCGCGCCCCGGCGAGCTCGTCGCGGCGTTCGGCGACCTGGTCCCCCACGCGATGGCCGAGGGCGGCGGCGAGGCGACGCTGGTGGCGCGGCGCCGGGCGTGACCGCAGGGCCTCCGCGCGTCAGACCCGCAGCGCCTCGGGGGTCTCGCGGCGGGCCACCACCGCGGCCAGCGCGGTGGTGATCGGGACCGAGGCCACCAGCCCGATGCTGCCCACGAGCGTCCGCACGATCTCCGTCGCCACCGCCTGGGAGGTGGCGACGTCGCCGAGGGACTGCCCGGACAGCGAGAACAGCAGCAGCAGCGGCAGGGACGCGCCCGCGTAGGCGAGCACCAGGGTGTTCACGGCGGAGGCGACGTGGTCGCGGCCGATCCGCATGGCCGCGGTGAACAGCCCGGCGGTGCTCATGTCCGGGTCGGCCCGGCGCAGCTCCCAGACGGCGCTGGTCTGGGTGACCGTGACGTCGTCGAGCACGCCGAGCGCCCCGATGACGACCCCGGCGAGCAGCAGGCCGCGCGCGTCGACCCCGGTGCCCAGGGAGGCGATCAGCGTGGTGGTCTGGTCGTCGAGGCCGGTGAGCCGGGCGGCCACCGAGAACAGGGCGCCGAGCACGCCGATCAGGGCCAGCGAGACCAGCGTGCCCAGCACGGCCGTCGAGGTGCGGGCGGACGGGCCGTGCGTCAGGTAGAGCACCGCGAACATGATCAGGCAGGACCCGACGACCGCGACGGCGAGCGGGTTGCTGCCGGCCAGGATCGCGGGCAGCACGAACCCCAGCAGCACCACGAAGCTGAGCACGAGCGCCCCGAGCGCCGCGAGGCCGCGCCACCGGCCCAGCACCACGACGGCCGCGGCGAACAGGCCGGTGAGCCACAGCAGCGAACCGCCGCGCTGGAAGTCGACGACCTGGTAGGAGCCCGGGTCGGTGGCGTCCCCGCCGGAGTAGCCGAGCACGACGTCGTCGCCGACGCCGATCGTCGGGGTGCCGGGCTCGACCGGCACGACCTGCACCAGGTCACGGCCGGGCAGCGGCCCGTCGGCCATCCGGACGACCAGCGCGACGCACCCGCCAGCACCGGAGCCGGGGGAGCAGTCGGTGGCCTGCGCCGCGGTGACCTCGCCCTGCACCGGGGTCTGGGCGGTGGCCGGGGGTGCGACCGACGGCCCGCCGGGCCACAGCAGCACCACCCCGACCAGCGTGGCCATTGCGCACGGCACGAGCAGCGCGGCGATGAGGATCCGCACCCGGCGCCCGGCCGGGGGAGCGGGTCCCCCGTGCGCGTGGCCGTGACCGGTGACCGGCGCCGCCGCCCGCCGCCGGGAGCGGGCGCGCCGGGCGGCGGCGCGCCCGGCCGGGGGTGCGTCGGCGGCAGCGGGATCCGGTCCGGTGGCCCGGGGTCCGGCGGGATCCGGGTCCGGGGAGCGGTCGTCGCCGGGGACCGCGCGGATCGGCCCGGTCGGGGCGTCGTCGGCCGGGTCGTGCGGGGGCCGGGCGCGCCCGCCGGACCGGCGGGGGGCGCCCGCGCGGGGGACGCCGGGGTCGGACACGGCCCCATCCTGCCGGGGCGCCCGGCGGCCCGGCATCCGGCCTAGAGGACCAGGCTGGCGGCGAAGGCCAGCGCGAACCCGACCAGGCCGATCAGGGTCTCCATGACGGTCCAGGTCCGCAGCGTCGTGCGCACGTCCATCCCGAGGAACCGGCCCACGAGCCAGAACCCGGAGTCGTTGACGTGGGACAGGACCGTCGACCCGGCCGCGATGGCGATGACGACGAGCGCCAGGTCGACGCCGCTCATGCCCTGGGCGGCCACGACCGGTGCGACCAGTCCGGCGGTGGTGGTCAGCGCGACGGTGGCGGAGCCCTGCGCGACCCGCAGCGCGGTGGCGATGAGGAACGCGGCCACGATGGCGGGCAGGCCCAGCGCGTCGAGGGACTGCGCGAGCGCGTCACCGATGCCGCTGGCCCGCAGGACGCCCCCGAACGCCCCGCCCGCCCCGGTGATGAGGATGATCGCGCAGACCGGCCCGAGCGCGGAGTTCACGATCGACTCGGCCTCCTCGCGCCCGAACCGCTCCCGGCCCAGCACGAACAGGGCCACGAGCACCGTGATGAGCAGCGCGACCGGGGTCTGGCCCAGCAGCCGCAGTGCCCCGACGGTGGTCGTGTCCCCGTCGACGACGCCCGCGGTGGCGAGGGTGTTGAGCCCGGTGTTGAGCAGGATCAGCACCAGCGGGAGCAGCAGGAGCGTGAGGACGGTGCCGAACCGCGGCGGCGCCGTGCGGACCGTCGTGCGGGTGTCGCCGCCGGTCCCCGGCTCGTCGGCGGACAGGAGGTCGGGCACCGGCACGTCGGTGCGGCGGCCGGCCCAGATCCCGAACAGGTAGGAGGCGACGTACCAGGTGGGCAGGCCGATGACGAGGCCGACGACCAGCACGAGCCCGATGTCGGCCCCGAGGATCCCGGCCGCGCCGACCGGTCCGGGGTGCGGCGGCACGAACGCGTGCATGACCGCGAACGCCCCGGCCGAGGGCAGCGCGTAGGTCAGCACCGACCCGCCGAAGCGCCGCGCGACGCTGAAGATGATCGGCAGGAACACGACGAACCCGGCGTCGAAGAAGATCGGGAACCCGAACAGCAGCGACGCGACGCCCAGCGCGAGCGGGGCGCGCTTCTCGCCGAAGCGGCTGACGAGGGTGTCGGCGAGGACCTGCGCGCCGCCCGTGACCTCCAGCAGCTTGCCGATCATGGCCCCCAGGCCGACCAGCAGCGCGACGCTCGCCAGCGTCGTGCCGAACCCGTCCAGCAGCGCGGGCACGGCCTGGTCGACCGGGATGCCGGCGGCGAGCGCGGTGAGCAGGGTGACCAGGATCAGCGCGACGAAGGCGTGCAGCCGCAGCGCCATGATGAGCACGAGGAGCAGGGCCACCGCACCCACGGCGATGAGGAGCAGCACCCCCGTGCCGTGCACGGGTACGAAGTCGTCCATCAGCGCGTCCCTTCGGGGTCGGTGCCGGGTTCCGGATCAGGGTCGGGGCCGGCGAGGGCCGCGAGGGCGCGGTCGGCGACCTCGTCGGGGGTGCCGGTCGTCTCGATCCCCACCCCCGGCTCGTCGTCCTGGAGGGGCTCGAGCGTCGCGAGCTGGCTGCCCAGCAGGGACGCCGGCATGTAGTGGCCGCGCCGGGCCGTCAGCCGCTCGGAGATCAGCGTCTCCGGGGCGAGCAGGTGGACGAAGTGCACCGAGGGGTGGCCGTCGCGGAGCAGGTCGCGGTAGGTCCGCCGCAGCGCCGAGCAGGTGACCACCGCGCCGGTCCCCGCGGCCTCCCGCTCCCCGATCCAGGCCGCGATCCGCCGCAGCCACGGCCAGCGGTCGTCGTCGTCGAGCGGGTGGCCCGCGGCCATCTTCGCCCGGTTGGCCTCGGGATGGAGGTCGTCGCCCTCGACGAAGGCCCAGCCCGTGCGCCGCACGAGCTCGGCGGCCACGGAGGTCTTGCCCACCCCCGAGACGCCCATGACGACGAGGGTGCGGATCGGCGCATCGGACACAGCGGGCAGCCTGCCCCAGAGCGGGCGGATCCGCCGCACGGGCCGGGGGAACCGCCTTGCCCGGAGATCGAACGTGTGTTCGAATGACGCCATGCGGTGGAGCGGGCAGCAGGTCCTGGACGACGGTGTCGGAGCGGAGGCGGCGCTGCCGGGCCTGCGCGGCCTGCTGCGCTCGGTGCGCACCCCCGAGTTCGCCGGCACGGTGTTCCACGAGGTGGAGGCGCGTTCGGCGCTCAACCGCGTGCCCGGCTCGTCGCCGGTGCCGTTCCGGTGGACCGTCAACCCCTACCGCGGCTGCTCGCACGCCTGCGTCTACTGCCTGGCCGGGCCCACCCGCGTGCTCATGGCCGACGGGTCCACGCGCCCGATCGCCGAGCTGCGCGTCGGCGACGCCGTGGTCGGCACCGAGCGGGTCGACGGGCGACGCCGCTATGTGCGCACGACGGTGCGGGCACACTGGTCCACGGTCAAGCCCGCGGTGCGCCTGCGCCTGTCCGGCGGCACGGAGATCGTCGCGAGCGGGGAGCACCGGTTCCTCACCGACTCCGGCTGGCGCCACGTCACCGGCGGCTGGTGCCGCTCCGGTCGCCGCCCGCGGCTGCGGGCGGGGAGCGCGCTGCTGGGGCCCGGCGCGTTCGCCGCGCACCCCGCCACCCCGTCCACGCCCGGCTACCGGCGGGGCTACCTGACCGGCCTGGTCCGTGCCGACGGGCCCGCGCCCGCCGAGCCCGACCGCTGCTTCCCCTCGGCCCACCTGGAGCTGGAGGCGCTCGGGCGCGCCCACCACTACCTCGCGGAGATCGGCCGGGAGGCGCCGGTCCCGGTCGCCGTCGGGGGAGTGGTCGACGGGCGCATCGCCCCGCCCGCCGTCCGCGCCGGGGCCCCGGGCGCGGGCAGCCCGGGCGGGGGGATCGCTCCGGTCGCCGAGGTCGTCCGCTGGCCCGAGAGCCCAAGCGGCGACTGGTGCGCGGGGTTCCTCGCCGGGGTCGTCGACGCCCGGGGCGGCGTCGTGCACGGGGAGCTGCGGGTCCGCCACGCCGACGAGGAGGTGGTCGGGCGGGTCACCGGCGCGCTGCACCGGCTGGGGTTCGGCTTCGCGATGGAGCCCGCCGAGCGCGGCGAGCGGGTCGTCCGGCTCACCGGCGGCCCGGCGGCCTACCTGCGGTTCCTGCAGGTCACGAGCCCCGCGGTGGGTCGGCGGCGGGACCTGTCCGGTGCGCCGGTCGGGGTGGCCGCCGAGGTCGTCGCGGTGGAGCCGACGGGGCGCACCGAGGCGATGTACGACATCACCACCGGCACGGGCGACTTCGTGGCCGAGGGGGTCGTGAGCCACAACTGCTTCGCCCGGGGCACCCACACCTACCTCGACCTCGACCCGGGGGCCGACTTCGACTCCCAGATCGTCGTCAAGGTCAACGTCGCCCGCGTGCTCGACCGCGAGCTGCGCCGCCCCCGCTGGGCGCGCGAACCGGTCGCGATGGGCACCAACACCGATCCCTACCAGCGCGCGGAGGGCCGCTACCGGCTCATGCCGGACGTGATCGACGCCCTGGCGCGCTCGGGCACCCCGTTCTCGCTGCTGACGAAGGGCACGGTGCTCTCCCGCGACCTGCCGCGGCTCGCGGCCGCGGCCCGCGACGTCCCGGTCGGGCTCGGCGTCTCGATCGCCCTGCTCGACCGCGACCTGCAGCACCGGCTCGAACCCGGCACCCCGTCCCCGGAGGCCCGGCTCGACCTCGTCCGCCGCATCACCGAAGCCGGGCTGGGCTGCGGGGTGATGGTCGCACCGGTGCTGCCGCTGCTCACCGACTCCGACGAGGCCCTCGACGCGCTGTTCGGGCGGATCGCGGCGGCGGGCGCCACCGGGGTGAGCGTGATGGCGCTGCACCTGCGGCCCGGCACCCGCGAGTGGTTCCTGGACTGGCTCGCCCGCGAGCACCCGCGCCTCGTCGGGCCCTACGGGCGGCTCTACCGCCGCGGCGCCTACGTCGACGCCGAGTACCGGCGGGCCCTGGCGGCGCGCGTCGCCCCGCTGCTGCGCGGCCACGGGCTCGCCGCCTCGGAGGGCGTGGTGCGGGGCTCGCCCGGCCCGGCCGAGCTGGCCCGGGCCGCCGTGCACACCGCCGAGCAGCTCACGCTCCTCTGACCGGTCGGCAGCTGCGTCCCGCGGGACGCGCCCGGCGGCGCGGCGTCGCCGGGTAGGGAAACCTGCTGGCCGGGTCCCGTGGGGTGCCGGATAGCCTCGTCGCCGTGATGCGATCCCACCCCGCCGGTACGTTGCGTGCCGAGCACGCCGGACAGTCCGTGACCCTCGCCGGCTGGGTGGCGCGCCGCCGTGATCACGGCGGAGTGATCTTCGTCGACCTCCGCGACGCCTCCGGGTCGGCGCAGGTCGTCTTCCGCGAGGGCGAGATGGCGGAGCGCGCCCACCGGCTGCGCTCGGAGTTCTGCGTGCAGATCACCGGTGAGGTCGTGGCCCGACCGGCGGGCAACGAGAACCCGGAGCTGCCCACCGGCGCCGTCGAGGTCACCGTCACCGCGTTCACCGTGCTGTCGGAGTCGGCGCCGCTGCCGTTCCCGGTCGACGAGCACGCCGAGGTGGGCGAGGAGATCCGCCTCAAGCACCGCTACCTCGACCTGCGCCGCAGCGGCCCCGCCGCCGCCCTGCGCCTGCGCAGCGCGGTCAACCGGGCCGCCCGCGGGGTCCTCGACGCGCGCGAGTTCGTCGAGATCGAGACGCCGACCCTCACCCGCTCCACGCCCGAGGGCGCCCGCGACTTCCTCGTGCCCGCCCGCCTGCGCCCCGGCAGCTGGTACGCGCTGCCGCAGAGCCCGCAGCTGTTCAAGCAGCTGCTCATGGTCGGCGGGATGGAGCGGTACTACCAGATCGCCCGCTGCTACCGCGACGAGGACTTCCGCGCCGACCGCCAACCGGAGTTCACCCAGCTCGACATCGAGATGAGCTTCGTCGAGCAGGACGACGTGCTGGAGCTCGCCGAGGCGATCCTCGCGGCGCTGTGGGACCTGATCGGGTACGAGATCCCGCTCCCGATCCCGCGGATGACCTACGAGGAGGCGATGCGCCGCTTCGGCTCCGACAAGCCCGACCTGCGGTTCGGCATCGAGCTCACCGACATGACGGAGTACTTCTCCGAGACGCAGTTCCGCGTCTTCCAGAACCCCTACGTCGGCGCCGTCGTCATGCCCGGCGGGGCCTCGCAGGCCCGCCGCGCGCTCGACGCGTGGCAGGAGTGGGCCAAGCAGCGCGGCGCCCGCGGCCTCGCCTACGTGCTGATCGGCGAGGACGGCACCGTCGACGAGCGCGGTCCGGTGGTCAAGAACCTGTCGGAGACCGAGCGCGAGGGGCTCGCGAAGGCCGTCGGTGCCCAGCCCGGCGACTGCATCTTCTTCGCCGCGGGGTCCGCGAAGGACGCCCGCGCCCTGCTCGGGGCGGCGCGCGGGGAGATCGCGCGGCGCACCGGGCAGCTCGACGAGTCCGCGTGGTCGTTCGTCTGGATCGTCGACGCGCCCATGTTCGAGTCCACCGCGGAGACCGACGACGTCGCCGTCGGCGGCGGTGCGTGGACGGCGCTGCACCACGCGTTCACCTCGCCCAACGACGAGTGGATCGACACCTTCGAGTCCGACCCGGGCAACGCGCTCGCCTACGCCTACGACATCGTCTGCAACGGCAACGAGATCGGCGGCGGGTCCATCCGTATCCACCGCGCCGACGTGCAGAAGCGCGTCTTCGAGATCATGGGTCTCGGGGCGGAGGAGGCGCAGGAGAAGTTCGGCTTCCTGCTCGACGCGTTCGCGTTCGGCCCGCCCCCGCACGGCGGCATCGCGTTCGGCTGGGACCGGATCACCGCGCTGCTCGCCGGGGTCGACTCCATCCGCGAGGTCATCGCGTTCCCGAAGACCGGCGGCGGCTACGACCCCCTCACCGCCGCCCCCGCCGCGATCACGCCGGAGCAGCGCAGGGAGGCCGGGGTGGACGCCAAGCCGGCCGCCAAGCCCGCCGCCGCACCCACGCAGGCGGCGCCCGCCGAGCCGCGCTGACGCGCCGTGCAGCACCTGCGGGTCATCTCCCCGACGGGAACCACCGACGCCGTCCGCGACCTGCTGCTCGGTGAGCCCGGGGCCACGCACGTCACGGTGCTGCCCGGGGCGGCGGTCCAGCCCGCCGGGGACGTGGTGGAGGCCGACGTCACCCGGGAGGCCGTCGACGCCGTGCTCGACGGGCTGTGCACGCTCGGGGTGGACCGCACCGGTGGCGTCACGCTGGAGGCGATCGACACCACGCTGTCCGACGCGGCCGACACCGCCGAGGAGGTGGTGCCCGGCGACCCGCAGGACGCCGTCATCTGGGACGAGGTGGTGGCCCGCACCGGCGAGGACTCGCGGCTGTCGATCAGCTTCCAGGCGTTCCTCACCGTCGCGTGCCTGCTCGCCGCGATCGGGGCGGTCACCAACTCGCCGGTGACGGTGGTCGGCGCGATGGTGCTCGGACCCGAGTTCGGCCCGCTGGCCGCGGTGGCGGTGGGGATCGTGCTGCGCCGCGGCGACCTCGTGCGCCGGGGGGCGCTGGCGCTCGCCGCCGGCTTCCCGCTGGCGATGGCCGTCACCGCCGCGGCGACGCTGCTGTTCGACGCGATCGGCCTGCTCGACGCCACCACCCTCGACTCCCTGGACCAGGTCGACTTCATCTACCAGGTCGGTTGGTTCTCCTTCATCGTCGCCCTGCTCGCCGGGGCCGCCGGGATGCTGGCCCTGACCTCGGCGAAGTCGGCGTCGCTGGTGGGCGTGTTCATCTCGGTCACCACGGTGCCCGCGGCGGCGTTCGCCTCCGTCGCGCTGGTGGAGGGGCGGTTCGCCGAGGCCGCCGGGTCGGCGCTGCAGCTGCTCGTCAACATCGTCGGGATCGTCCTCGCCGCCGTGCTCGTGCTGCTGCTCTCGCGGCGGGCCCGGGGACGGCGCCACCGGTTGCGGCGGCTGTCCACGGGGTAGTGTCGCGGGCGATGGTAAGCGACCTGGCGAGCTTCCCCAGGCCGGTGCTCCTCGCGCTGGCTGCCGCCGAACGCCTGCTCACCCGCAGGGCGGGCGCGTCGGTGGTCCTCGCCGATCCCGAGGACCTGGGCGGCAGCGACCGCTCGGTCGTGGCCCGCGCCCGGGTCGCGCGCAACCCGTTCTCGCTGCCGCGCACGCTCGTCGTCAAGCACTACCTCGCCGACCCGGAACCGGGGATGCCCGATCCCTTCCACCACGAGGTCGCGAGCTGCCAGCTGTTCACCGCCCTGCCCAGCGAGGGGCGCGCGAGCCCGGTGCTGATCGCCCACGACCCGGCCGCCCGGCTGCTCGTCCTGGAGGACCTCGGGCGCAGCTCCACGCTCGCCGACGCGCTGTTCGGTCCCGATCCCGCCGCGGCGCAGCGCTGCCTGCTGGGCTGGGCGCGCGGGCTGGGCCGGATGCAGGCGGCCACGGCCGGGCGGGAGCACGACTTCGGTGCCCTGCTGCGGCGGCTGGGGGAGCGGACCTCGCGCGACCCCGTCGTCGACGACGCGCGCGCCGCGCTGGCCGGGGTCGCCGCGATGCTCACCGACGAGCTCGGCGTGACCGTGCCCGCCGCGGCGCACCGGGAGGCCCAGGACACCGCGCGCCTGCTCAGCGGCACCCGGTACCGGGCGTTCAGCCCCTCGGACACCTGCCCGGACAACAACCTGGTCACCAGCCGCGGCGTGCGGTTCGTCGACTTCGAGGGCGGCTGCTTCCGCGACGTCGCGCTGGACGCCGCGTACTTCCGGGTGCCCTTCCCCGGCTGCGAGGCGAGCTTCGCGCTGCCGCCCGGCATGGCCGCGACGATGCTGGAGGCCTGGCACAACGAGATCGCCGGCGTGTGGCCCGACCTCGACGACCCCGAGCGGCTGGAGCACCGGCTGCTGGACGCGCAGCTGCTGTGGGTGTGGCTGTGCACGTGGTGGCTGCTCCCGCGCATCCGCGGCCGCGACGCGCCGCTGGGCCTCGACCCGACCCGGACGCCGCGGATCAGCACCGCGCTCGCGCACTACTGGCGGGAGATGGCGGGGGCCGCGTCCGCAGCCGGGCGGCACGCGAGCGCCGAGCTCGGGGTGGCCGTCGCCGACGTCCTGCGCGACCGGCACACCGACGGCCCGTCGACGCTGCCGGTGTACCCGGCGTTCCGGTCGGTCGCGTAGCCACGGGTGCCGCGCTGCGCGGCGGGCCCCGGGGCCCGCCGCGCACCGCGGTGGGTCAGCCGGTCGACTGCCGGGCGTGCTCGACCTGCTCGACCCGGTCCTCGGCGGCGAGACGGGTCAGCTCCGCCCCCGCCTCGGCGTCCCGGGTCAGGTTGTCGCCCGTCTCCGGGTCGAAGACGTGCACCTTGCGGCTGTCGAGCCAGAACTCCGCGTCCCGGCCCTCGCGGATGCGGCTGGTCGCGTCGATCGACACGATCGCCTGGGTCCGCAGCTGGTCGGAGTCCAGCTCCCGCGACAGCTCCTTGAGCTGCTGCGTCACGTCCTCCGGCGCGTCGTAGGGGATGTAGGCGTACTGCGAGTCGCCGAGCCACTCCGTGACGTCGACGCGCGCGGTGAACACCGACCCCAGCGGACGCTTGGAGTCCTCGACGAGCGTGGCGTCCTCGAAGTACTCGGGGCGGATGCCGACGAGCACCAGCTCCTTGCCCTCGACGGCCTTCGCGCGCCGCTCGTCGAGCTCGATCGGCCCGAACGGGGTGTCCAGGCGGTTGCCCGAGACCGTCGCGGGCAGGAAGTTCATCGGCGGTGAGCCGATGAACCCGGCCACGAACAGGTTGACGGGCTGTTCGTAGAGCTCGCGCGGCGACGCGACCTGCTGGATGAGGCCCTTGCGCAGCACGCAGACGCGGTCGCCGAGCGTCATCGCCTCGGTCTGGTCGTGGGTGACGTAGACCGTGGTGATGCCCAGGCGCCGCTGCAGCCGCGCGATCTCCGTGCGCATCTGGCCGCGGAGCTTGGCGTCGAGGTTCGACAGCGGCTCGTCGAACAGGAACGCGTCGGCGGAGCGGACGATGGCCCGGCCCATCGCGACGCGCTGGCGCTGCCCGCCCGAGAGGTTCGCGGGCTTGCGCTCCAGGTGCTCGTGCAGCTCCAGGACGTCGGCCGCCTCGGTGACCCGCTTGCGCACCTCGTCGTCCGGGGCGTTCTGCAGCCGCAGAGGGAACGCGATGTTCTCGTAGACCGACAGGTGCGGGTAGAGCGCGTAGTTCTGGAAGACCATCGACAGGTTGCGGTCGCGCGGCGCCTTGTCGTTGACGCGCGTGCCGCCGATGACCATGTCGCCGCTGGTGATGTCCTCCAGCCCGACGATCATCCGCAGCAGCGTCGACTTCCCGCAGCCCGACGGGCCGACCAGGATCATGAACTCGCCGTCGGCGATGTCCAGGCTGACGTCGTTCACGGCGGGGAAGCCGTCGCCGTACTTCTTGACGATGTTGCGCATCTCGATCGAAGCCATGACTTCTCCTAACCCTTGACCGCGCCGTTGGTGAGACCGGCGACGATGCGCCGCTGGAAGAACAGGACGAGGACGATCACCGGGATCGTGACGACCACGGCGGCCGCGGCGATCGCCCCCGTGGGGTCCTCGAACTGCGACGCGCCGGAGAACAGCCCGAGCGCCGCGGGGACGGGGCGCGCCGCGCCCGTCGAGGTGAGCGAGATGCCGTAGACGAAGTCGTTCCACGCGAGGAAGAACGCGATGATCGCCGTGGTGAACACGCCGGGCGCCGCGAGCGGCACGATGACCTTGCGGAAGGCCTGCCAGGTGGTGGCGCCGTCGACCTGCGCGGCCTGCTCCATCTCCCACGGGATCTCGCGGAAGAACGCCGACATCGTCCAGATCGAGATCGGCAGCGTCAGCGACAGGTAGGGGATGATCAGGCCGGGCCAGGTGTCGTAGAGCCCGATCTGGCGCCACAGGTTGAACAGCGGCGTGACGATCGAGATCACCGGGAAGATCGCCACGGCCAGCGCGGTGGACAGGATGATCTTCTTGCCGGGGAAGTCGAGCCGGGCGATCGCGTAGGCCGCGAACATCGCGAGCAGGCACGACAGCGCGGTGGCGATCAGGCAGATGCCGAACGAGTTGACCAGCGCGGGCAGGAACAGGTCGCTCGCGTCACCGGTGAGGATGAGCGAGTAGTTCTCCCAGGTGAAGACGGTCGGCAGGAACTGGCCGTTGGAGATGTCGGACGAGGCCTTGAACGACAGGGACACGATCCAGGCGATCGGGAACAGGGCGTAGAGGATGATCCCGATTCCGGCGACGATCCACCAGGTGCGTTCGCGTGTGGACATCTACTTCTCCCCTCGGGCCTGGGACAGGTCGACCTTGAACCCCTTGATGAACCCGAACGCGATGAGTACCACGGACAGGAAGAGCAGCACCGACACCGCCGAGCCCAGCCCGATCTCCAGCCGGGCGATCGTCTGGCGGTAGGCCAGGAACGACACCGTCTCGGTGCCGTTCGCGCCTGCGGTCATGATGAAGACGCTGTCGAACACCCGGAACGCGTCGAGCGTGCGGAACAGCAGGGCCACCATGATCGCGGCCTTCATGTTCGGGATGGTCACCTTGCGCATGCGCTGCCACCAGGTGGCTCCGTCGACCTGTGCGGCCTCCTGCAGCACGTCGGGCACCTGGGCCAGACCCGCGAGCAGCAGCAGCGAGATGAACGGGGTGGTCTTCCAGATCTCGGCCAGGCAGATCACCAGCAGTGACGTGCCGGTCTGGCCGAACCAGTCGGTGTCGGCCGAGATGCCGGGCACCCAGGCGAACCAGCTGTTGACGAAACCCGAGGTCAGGTCGAACGCGAACTGCCAGGCGAACGCCGAGACGACCGTGATGATCGCGTAGGGCAGCAGGATCGCCGCCCGCAGGATCGGGCGCAGGCCCTTGAGCGCCTTGAGCATCACCAGCGCGAGCGCGAAGCCCAGCACCAGTTCCACGGCGACGGTGACGACCGTGATGAACGCGGTGACGCCGAACGACTGCCACCACAGGGCGTCGGTCAGGACCACCCAGTAGTTGTTCAGGCCGACGAACGAGCGATTGCCCGGGTCGGTGAGCCGGTAGGAGAACAGCGAGTCGTAGACGGCCTGGGCGATCGGGTACGCGGTGACGAGCAGCATCACGGCGAACGCCGGGCCGGCGAGCATCCAGCCCAGGCGCCGCTCCGCGCGGACCCGGTCGCTGGTGTGCGGTGGCCGTGCCGGTTCGGCCGTGGTCGACCCGGTGGACGGCGGCGCGGTGGTGGTCACAGCAGTTCCTCCCCGGACAGGACGGCCTGGATGAGCTCGGCCGCCGTCGGCCCGGTGACGCCCGGGACGACCGCGGTCGGCGGGTGGTACACGCGCTGCAGGCTGCCGGAGACCTCGCTGTAGTACGCCGTCTGCGGGCGGGGCTTCGCCTGCTGCAGCGACTGCGCGATCACCGGGGCCATCGGGAACTCGGCGACGACCTCGGGGTCCTCGAACACGGCGAGGCTGGCCGCCGGGTTGCCGTTGGACACGAAGTAGTACGCCTGGTTCTCGTCCGAGGTGATGCAGCTGGTGGCCTGGTAGGCCAGGTCCGGGTACTTGCTGGACGCCCCCACGCCGAGGTTGATCCCGCCGTACGGGGGCGCGCTCGGCGTGCCCGCGTCGACCTGCGGGTAGATGGCCCATCCGTAGTCGTCGACGACGGCCCGGTCGAGCGTGCCTCCCTCGGCCGCCTCCTGCGCCCGCGGCCAGACGAACGGCCAGTTGACCATGAAACTGGCGTCACCCGCCTCGAACGACGCGACGCTCTCGTCCTCGCCCGCGGTGGTGAACGCCGGGCCCACGACACCGCTGTCGGCCACCTCCCGCATGACGTCGGTGGCGCGCTGGGAGGCCGGGGTGTCGAGCCCCAGCTGGATGTCCGCCGGGTCGTCGGCGGTCTGCGCGATCACCTGTCCGCCCGCCGACTCGATCAGGGCGTTGAGCCAGACCACGAGCGACTCCGCGCGCCGGCCCTGCGCCGCGATCTGGGTGTCCTGCTCCTGTGCCGCGGCGACGAGCTGGTCCCAGGTGACCGGCTGGGACATGTCCAGCCCCGCGGCCGCGGCGACCGACTTCTTGTACCAGAGCAGCTGGGTGTTGGCCCAGAAGGGGATGCTGACCAGCTGCCCGTTCCAGGTGGCACCGTCGATCGCGCTCTGCACGACGCCGTCGCTGGCCTCGGCGGCGACGTCGGCCGGCACCGGGGCCAGGAAGCCGGCCTGCGCGAACTCCGGGATGTAGGGCGGGTCGAGGCTCATGATGTCGATCGAGGAGTCGCCCGCCGCGAGGCGGCGTACGAGCTGCTGGCGCTGCTCGGACGACTCGCGCGGCAGCACCGAGACGGTGATGTCGTACGCACCGTTCGCCGCCTCGGTGCAGCGGGCCGCGATCTCCTCCTGGCCACCGGAGTCGGGGTTGATGTACCAGGTCAAGGTCGGTGGGCCGGGGTCGGACACCCCGCACCCGGCCAGGCCGCACAGGGCGAGCGCGGCTACCGCCGCGGTGCCCAGGCGCCGCCGTCGTCGTTGACGCATGATGCTCCTCCGTTGGTCGACCACTGTCCGGCAGCCCGCCCGCGGGAACGGCTGCTGGGCAGCAGCCTGGTACCGGAGGGCGGGATCTGCGACTCGGAGCGGGTCACGACTTGGTGGAGAAATGTCCGGAGCCGGCGGCCCGGGGGGTCGGGCTCAGGCCGCGCGGCGCACCGGTTCGGTGGCCGCGGGGCCCGCGGCCGTCGCGATCGTCAGTCCGGCCTCGATGAGCCAGAGCTGCGCGCGGGTGCAGGTCGGGCAGATCCGGACGACGGTGCCGTCCGGCTCGTGCTGGCTGCTCCACGCCAGGTCGCCGGTGGTGTGCGGGAGGGCGCAGAGAGGGCAGATGTCCATGCCCGCAGAGCCTGGCCGACCCGCTTTGCCGGGCTGTGAACCCGGCGCTAACACCCTGCTCTACAGGGAGTGCAGGAACCGGTCGATCCGCACCAGCGCCTCCTCGAGCTGCGGCAGCGCGGTGGCGTAGGAGCAGCGGATGTGGCCCTCGCCGGACGGCCCGAACACGTTGCCCGGCACCACCGCGACGCTCTCGGCGTGCAGCAGCCGCTCCGCGAAGGTCTCGGAGTCCAGGCCCGAGGACCGGATCGAGGGGAACGCGTAGAACGCGCCGCCCGGTTCCGGGCAGTCCAGCCCGATCTCGCGCAGCCCCTTGACGAACACGCGGCGGCGGCGGTCGTAGTCGGCGACCATGCCCTCGACGTCGTCGTCGGGGCCGGACAGCGCCTCCACCGCGGCGAGCTGCGAGACGTGCGGCGCGCACAGCATCGTGTACTGGTGCACCCGCACGCACAGCTCCGCGACGGGCTGCGGCGCGCAGATCCAGCCGACCCGCCAGCCCGTCATCGCGTGGGCCTTGGAGAACCCGCCGAGCAGCACGGTCCGGTCCCGGGCGAGCGCCCCCAGGCAGGTGTGCACGCCGTCGTAGGTCAGCCGGTCGTAGATCTCGTCGGAGATCAGGTAGAGGTCGTGCTCCTCGGCGAGGCGGACCAGCGCCTCCAGCGCCGCGCGCGGCTGCACCGCCCCCGTCGGGTTGGCGGGCGAGCCGATCAGGATCGCCTTGGTGCGCGGCGTGATCGCGGCCGCGACGACGTCGGCGGCGATCGCGAAGTCGTCCTCCCAGCGCGTCGGCACCCGGACCGGGGTGCCGCCGGCGAACCCGACGCACGGCTCGTAGGCGACGTAGCAGGGCTCCGGGACGATCACCTCGTCGCCGGGGTTGAGCAGCACCCGCAGCACGAGGTCGAGGCCCTCGGAGACACCGGTGGTGATCAGGCACTCGTCGCGCGGGTCGTAGGTCGCGCCGTAGCGGCCGGCGAGGTCGTCGCAGATCAGCTCGCGCAGCCGCGGCAGGCCCGCGTTGGAGGTGTAGGTGGTGTAGCCGTGCTCGAGGGCGTAGATGCCGGCCTCGCGGATGCGCCACGGCGTCACGAAGTCGGGCTCGCCGACGCCGAGGGAGATGACGTCGTCCATCTCCGCGGCGATGTCGAAGAACCGCCGGATCCCCGACGGCGGGCAGGCGGCGATGACGGAGTTGAGCGGCCTCACGGCGTCACCGGCAGCCGGTGGTCGGCCTCGGGGGCGGCGAAGGAGTCGCCGTCGCGCTTGTAGGTCTTGAGGACGAAGTGCGTGGCCGTGGACCGGACCCGGTCGATCGTGGAGAGCTTCTGCGACACGAAGTCCGACACCGCGCGGATGCTGCGGCCGTCGACGGTGCAGCGCAGGTCCTGGCTGCCGGAGACCAGGTACACGCTGCGGACCTCGGGGAACCGGGCGATCCGCTCGGCCACGTCGTCGAAGCCGACGCCGCGGGCCGGGGCCAGCGAGACGTCGATGAACGCGGTGACGGTCTCGGCGGTGGAGTCGCCGTCGACGGCGTCCCAGTCGACGACGGCCTTGTAGCGGCGGATCGCGCCGGACGCCTCCCACGCCGCGACCGCGGCAGAGACCTCCTCCACGGGGATGCCGGTCATGGTGGCGAGGGTGTCGTGGGAGAGCTGGGCGTCGCGCTCCAGCAGTTCGAGGATCTGGCGCACGGTCGGACACTACGTCGCCGCGGCGGCCAGCCGCCGCACCGCCTCGACGATCACCGGTTCGGGGTGCGAGGCGTAGCAGCAGCGGATCTCCGACGGCGCGGGGGAGCCCACCGCGAACGCGCTGCCGGGCACGAACCCGACCCCGTGCTCCAGCGCGCGGGGCAGCAGCGCCGTGGTGTCGACACCGGGCAGCTCCAGCCAGCAGAACATCCCGCCCGTCGGCACCGAGCAGACGGCGCCGGGCAGGTGCTCCGCGACGGCCGCGGTGAAGGCGCGGGCGCGGCCCGCGGTGGCGGCCCGGACGGCGTGCAGGTGGGCGTCGAGGAAGGCGGTGTCGGCGAGCAGGTCGGCGGCGATCGCCTGCGTCAGCGACGACGTGCACAGGTCGGTGCACTGCTTGAGCCGCTCGACGGCGGCCAGCACGTCGGGCGGGCCGGACAGCCAGCCGACGCGCAGGGCCGGGGCCAGCACCTTCGACGTGCTGCCGAGCCGGATCACGCGGTCGGAGTGCGCGGCGACCGGGAGCGGGGGAGCGCCGTCGAAGGCGAGCAGGCCGTACGGGTCGTCCTCGACGATCGCGAAGCCGTACCGCTCCGCCAGGGCGGCCAGCCGGACGCGCCGTGCGGGGGAGAGGGTGACGCCGCGCGGGTTGTGGAAGGTCGACACGGTGTGCACGAGCCGCGGGCGCAACCCGTCGCGCAGCCGGTCCGCCAGCACGTCGACGCGCAGGCCGTCGGCGTCGAGCGGGACGGGGTGCAGCGCGGCGCCCGCGGCCTGGAACACCTGCAGCGCCCCGACGTAGGCCGGGTCCTCGACCACGACGGCGTCGCCGGGGTCGAGCACCGCGCGGGCGACGAGGTCGAGCGCCTGCTGCGACCCCGTCGTCACGACGACCTCGGTGATCCCGCGGCCGCAGCGCGCGGTCTCGTGGGCGGCGAGGACGGCGCGCAGGGCGGGGAGCCCGGCCGTCTCGCCGTACTGGATCGACGCGGGGTCGGCGAGCGCGGCCGCGGCGGCGTCGGCGATCCGCCCGCGGGGCATGAGGTCGGCGGCGGGCAGGCCGCCGGCCAGGCTGATCACCTCGGGACGGGAGGTGAGGGCGAGCAGGTCGCGGATGGCGGAGCCGCGGACGGCGCGCGACGCGGTGGACAGGTGCACGGGAACCTCGCGGGGTCGACCGGACGGGTGGGGCGTCCTGGATCGACAGGGCGGGTGGTGCGGTCCGGGGTGGCGGTCCGGGTCCGATGATGCCGAACGCTCCCGCGATACGGAACAACCTTCCCGATCAGTGGGAACCGATCCACCTCTTTCGACCGATGCCGCCACCGCCGGACATCTCTAGCGTCAGGAGGCATGAACCCGAAGACGATGCTCGGAGCGGTGCTGGTGGGGGCCGGTCTGGTGCTGGCCCTGGTGCTCCCGGAGCTGCGGTACCTGTGGTTCGAGGGCCGGCCGCTGGGGATCCTGCTGGCCGTGATCGGCGCGTTCGAACTGTTCGACGGCTACCGGCGGGAGCGGAGCGGGAAGGACGTCGACGCCGGACGGGAGCGCCCGGACCGGGGGTGAGGCGGCGCGTGGCAGGGTGGGACCGTGAGCACCGACGCGGACGGGCTGTTCGCGCTCGACGAGCCGGCCCCCGACCCCACCTCCGAGCCCCCGCGGGCCACCGCCCCGCTGGCCGCGCGGATGCGCCCGCGCACGCTCGACGAGGTCGTCGGCCAGGCCCACCTGCTCGCCCCCGGGGCCCCGCTGCGGCGGCTCGTCGAGGGAGGGGCGGCGGCGTCGGTGCTGCTCTACGGCCCGCCCGGCACCGGGAAGACCACGATCGCACGGCTGCTCGCCGGTGTCGGGTCGCGGCACTTCGTCGCGCTGTCGGCGCTGTCGAGCGGGGTCAAGGAGCTGCGCGAGGTGATCGCCGACGCCAAGCGCCGCCGCGACCACCACGACCAGCAGACCGTGCTGTTCATCGACGAGGTGCACCGCTTCTCCAAGACCCAGCAGGACGCACTGCTCGGCGCCGTCGAGGACCGGCTGGTGCTGCTCGTCGCGGCCACCACGGAGAACCCGTCGTTCTCGGTGGTCTCGCCGCTGCTGTCGCGCTCGCTCGTACTGCAGCTGCAGTCGCTCACCGAGGACGACGTGCGCGCGCTGCTGCGCCGGGCCGTCGCCGACCCGCGGGGCCTGGCCGCCGCCGTCGAGCTCGCGCCGGAGGCCGAGGACGCACTCGTCCGGCTCGCCGCGGGCGACGCCCGGCGCGCGCTGACCGCACTGGAGGCCAGCGCCGACGGGGTGGTCGGCACCGGGGCCACCGTGATCGACGTGCCCGCGGTCGAGCGGGCCGTCACCGAGGCCACCGTCCGCTACGACCGCCAGGGCGACCAGCACTACGACGTCATCAGCGCGTTCATCAAGTCCATCCGCGGCTCCGACCCCGACGCCGCGCTGCACTACCTCGCCCGCATGATCGTCGCGGGGGAGGACGCCCGGTTCATCGCGCGGCGGCTGATGGTGCACGCGAGCGAGGACATCGGGCTCGCCGACCCCACCGCGCTGCAGGCCGCCGTCGCCGCCGCCCAGGTCGTCCAGCTGATCGGGATGCCCGAGGCCCGCCTCGCGCTCGCCCAGGCCACGGTGCACCTGGCGACGGCGCCGAAGTCGAACGCGGTGATCGTCGGCATCGACGAGGCCATGGCCGAGGTCCGCGCCGGGGCCGTGGGCGCGGTGCCGCCGCACCTGCGCGACGGGCACTACGCCGGCGCCGAGAAGCTCGGCAACGCGGTGGGCTACCGCTACCCGCACAGCCATCCGGACGGCGTACTGGCCCAGCAGTACCCGCCCGACGCGGTGGTCGGGAAGGACTACTACCGCCCCACCCCGCACGGCGGGGAGCGCACGCTGTCCGAGCGGCTGGCCAAGCTGCGCCGGGTCGTCCGCGGGCGCTAGCCCGAGAGGTCGGCGCGGAACTGCATCGCCCGGTAGGGCCAGTTCCGCGCGGTGTTCCACTGGCTCACGACCAGGTGCAGGTCGGCCCGGGTGCTGCCGGGCAGCACGTAGCCGCCGTAGAGCTGGGCCACCCGCCCGGCCGCGTGGTCCTCGTGCTCCCACGCGCAGCCGTGCAGCACCGTCTCGCGGCGGGCGGTGTGCAGGTCGTCGAGGGGGGAGGCGAGGTCGAGGACGTCGATGCGGTAGTTCCCGGCGTCGAACACCGAGAGCAGCCAGCGGTCCTCGACGCGGCGCAGCGACAGCTCGCCGAACGCGCCCGGCAGGGCGACGGTCGGCGGCCGGCCCCACGCCCAGCCCGCGTCCGGGGTGAAGCCCCAGCTCTCCCACGCGCCCGTCTCCGTGATCCGGTCCTCGGGCACCCGGTGCAGGACCAGGCCGTGGGCGCGCTGGAAGCCGGTGGTGAACGCGTAGACGAACCCGTCGTCGCCGCGCTCCCAGGTGAGCATCTGGAACAGGCCGTCGTGGTGCCCGCCCGGCCAGCGGACGCCGGTGGGGCGCCAGGTGACGCCCTGGTCGCGCGAGGAGTGGATCTCCGTCCAGTGCACGTGGCCCAGCTCCCGGCACACCATGACGTGCAGGTACATCGTGTCGCCGACGGTGATCACGTCGGTGGGCAGCACCGTCGTGACCCGCCGGGGTCGGCGCGCGAACCAGCGGGGGAGCTGGTGGACGTAGCGCACCACCTGCCGGGCCCGCCGGCCCCGCCCGGCGCTGCCCGTCCAGCGCAGCCCGGTCGGCACCGAGGCCGGGTCGCCGAACAGCACCACCGGCGAGCGCCAGCCGCGGCCGCCCGCACGGGGGGAGGCGAAGGTGTCGCCGAACACCGAGACCAGCCGCCCGTCCGGGGCCGTGGTCGTGGTGCCGAGGTCGGTGCCGCCGATGCCGAACGCGTCGGTGTGGCCGGGCCCGGTGAGATCACGGACCTTGGTGGCGACGCCCATGGGCCAGAGCGTGCCACGCCGCCGGGTCCGCGCGCCGCGGTCAGGCCGGGTCCCGCTCGATCGGGCAGCTCATGCACCGCGGCCCGCCCCGGCCGCGGCCGAGCTCGCCACCGGGGATGTCGAGCACCTCGATGCCGTGGCGGCGCAGGAACGTGTTGGTGGTGACGTTGCGCTCGTAGGTGACGACGACCCCGGGCGCGACGGCGAGGACGTTGCAGCCGTCGTCCCACTGCTCCCGCTCGGCCGCGTGGACGTCCTGCTCCGCGGTGAGGACGCGGATCCCCGGCAGGCCCAGCGCCCCGGCGATCGCGGCGTGCATGCCGTCCGGGGAGTGGTCGGTGACGTGCAGCTCCTTCTCGGTGTCGCCGGGCCGCACGGTGTAGGCGGGGAGCATCCCCAGGCCCGCGTACTTCGTGAACGTCTCCGGGTCGACCATGGTCATCACGGTGTCGAGGTGCATCAGCGCGCGGGTCTCGGGCATCCGCAGCGCGACGATCCGGTCGATCTCGCCGCCCGCGAACAGCGCCCGCGCCAGCCGCTCCACGCCCGCGGCCGTCGTCCGCTCGCTCATCCCCACCAGCACCGCTCCGCCCCCGAGCACGAGCATGTCGCCGCCCTCGGTGGTGGCGACGCCGTTCTCCGAGCCCGCCGACCAGATCCGGAACCCGGCGTCGGCGAACAGGGGGTGCCAGCGGTAGACGGCCTCGTAGTGCACGGTCTCGCGGATGCGCGCCTGCTTGCGCATGCTGTTGATCGACACGCCGCCGCCGATCCAGGCCGACGTGTCGCGGGTGTAGAGGTGGTTGGGCAGGGGCTCGAGGACGAAGTCGTCGGGCTCCAGGACGTGGAAGGCGACCGAGCGCGGCTCCGGGATCCGGTCGAGCACCTCGCGCTTGGTGATCCCGCCGACCAGGTGCTCGGTCAGGGTGTCGAGGTCCATCGCGTCGAAGCAGTTGCGCAGCGCGTCGATGGCCATGGGGCCGTACACGCGCTCGTCGAAGATCCGGTCCAGGACGTGGGCGTGCGCCTCCGGGATCCCGACGGTCGTGCGCAGCAGCTCGCCGAACAGGTGGACGGCGACGCCGCGGGAGGCCAGCACCTCGGCGAACCGGTCGTGCTCCTCCTGCGCCCGCTGCACCCACAGCACGTCGTCGAAGAGCAGCCGGTCCTTGTTGCCGGGGGTGAGCCGCTTCAGCTCGAGGCCGGGGCGGTGCAGGATCACCTGGCGGAGCCGTCCGACCTCGGAGTCGACGCGGAAGGGATCGGGGCGGGGCATGCGTGTCATCGTGGCACCCGGGGACGCCGACCGGCCCGACGAGCGGACCGCCCTCGTCGCCGACGGCCCGGCCCGCCGGGGGCGCGTACGGTCCTCAGCCCAGCGTGATCTCGAGGTTCGGCACGTTCGGGCTCTCCGCCGACTTGAGCCGCTTCCAGCCCAGGGGCGAGGTCTCGTCGGCGGCCCGCAGCATCATGGTCCCGGTCGGGGCGCCGGCCGCGGACCAGGCCCGGACCAGCTCGGTGACGTCGACCTGCGTCCAGCCCGCCGCGCAGGCCGGGGCGTTGCCGCGGGTCTCGGTGCTGGTCGACCACAGCCGCTCGGCGACGGGCTGGTTCGCGAAGCGCGTCGCCGGCCCGACGGCCGGGGTCGACCAGACCTCCCACGCGGCCGGGGTGCACGAGGACGACCAGTCCTGGTGCACGCGCAGCACGGCCGAGCCGATCGGGCGGCCGGTCACCTCGGCGAGGTCCCAGGACAGGAAGCTGCGGGCCACGGCCACGCCGTCGTAGCTGCCCAGGCGAAGGTCCGGGTCGCCGGAGGCGTCGCTGCGCAGGATCGTCGACTGCACGGTCGTGTCGAACGGGGCCGGGGTCGCGCCGTCGACCGGGGCGGAGGCGACGACGCGGCTGACGGCCGACTCGGTGGCGGTCCCCTCGACCACCCGCTCGGCCCCGGCGGTGGTCGAGGTCAGGGCCAGCACCGGGGCCGGGCCGACCGGGGTGCCGGCCTTCCGGATCGACGCGGCGAAGCCGGTGCGGGTGGCCTCGACGACGAGGTCGTAGCCCGGCGCCACCTGCGGGTAGGTGGCGCGGTGGCCGGCGAGCGCCGGCGCGGGGAGCGGGCCGGGGCCGACCGGGGCGAGGGCGGCGGAGCCGCCGCCGACCCAGCGCACGACCGGTCCGGTGGGGGTGAGCGTGAGGTCGTGGAGGGCGGCGGCGGGGCGGATGAGTCCGTCCGGACCTGATCCGAGGGTGAGGTCGACGGGGACCCACTCGGCCCCGCGGCGCAGCTGCACCGGTCCGGCGAAGAGCGTCACGGCGCGCGACCCGTCGACGCGGGCGACGCTCGTGCTGGTCTCGGTGCGGGTCTCGGGGGTGTCCGGTTCGTCCGCACCCGCCGTCCCCGGGACGGCCAGCGCGAGTGCGACACCCAGGATCACCGCGGTGCGTGCCGCGTACGTGTTCATGATCGTGATCAGACGGGGTGTGACGCAGAGCCGACAAGATCCACGGGCGCGTCGCACCCACACCGGTGACGGAGACCACCCCTTCGGGGACTCGTGTGACCGGCGGATCGCCGAGCGGTACCGCCGTCCGGCTCAGGAGCGACGGCGGAACGGGCGATCGTCGTAGGGGCCGTTCAGCAGCAGCTCGGGTCGCAGCGCGCCGAACAGCACGGTGAGCAACAGCTCGGCCCGGGCCTCGGCCGGCTCGTCGGGCCGGTTCATCGTGCGCGTGAGGAGCGTGTTGACGAGCATCGCGCTGATGTCGGCCGCGACCGGGTAGGCCCGCAGCTCCCCGGTGCGCTGACCGTGCTCGATCAGCACCCGGATCGAGTCGGGGACCGGGGCCAACAGGCGCGGGTCGATCTCGTCGGCCGGGTCGGCGGGACCCTCGACGCGGATCGTGTAGTCCTGCACCGCGGAGAAGAACGACGCGGTGAGCTCCCGGTGCCGCGAGGTGATCCGGGCCAGGGCCCTGACCTGGTCCTCCAGGGCGGCGACCGCCGCCCGGCCCGTGGACACGTCGCGCTCGGCCTGCACGAACAGCGGCCGCACCAGCGGCGCGTAGACGTGCCCGATCAGCGAGTGCTTGGACGGGAAGTGGTTGTACGCGGTGGCGGCGGACACCCCGGCCGCGGCCGCGATGTCCTCGATCCGGGTGCGCGCCCATCCCCGGGAGCCGAACGTGGCGTCGGCAGCGTCGAGCAGCGCGCGCCGCGTTCGGTCACGCTTCGTCTGGGCGGCCCGGGCCCGTGGATCGGCCGCTCGGGGTTCGTCGGCGGAGGACATCGAACGCAGAGTAACCAATCATCGGCCGAAGTGCTCTTGACTCCAACTTGGAGTGTCACCCAAAATGCGTACTTGAAGGGTGAACGAGTTCGTACCGCCGGGCACAGCGGGGCGGGTTCGGGAGGGTCGCGTACCGGGAGCGCTCGCGTATCTCACGGACGACGGATCCCTCCATCTGCAGGGCAGCACGAGACCCGCCCCCCGGGACCCCGGGGGCGGAGCGGTCCGCACGACGTCGGCGCCTCCGCGCGCCGATCCGGGAGGGGAACCCCATGAGCGAGAGCGTCCGATGAGCACCGCGACGGTGCTGCCGCCGTTCACCGCAGAGCCCACCGAGTCCACCGCGCCCACCGCGCCCACCGAGGTCGTCGAGGTCGTCGAGGTCGTCGAGGACCAGGCGCCCGGCCTGGAGTCGATGGTCGCCGCGGCCGTCGCCGGGGAGTACCGCGCACGGGAGCGACTCCTCGCCGAGATCCACCCGTTCGTGCTCCGCTACTGCCGCGGCCGGCTCGGCCGGCAGGAGACCGTCACGGGCTCGGCCGACGACGTCGCGCAGGAGGTCTGCCTCGCCGTCGTCAGCGCGCTGCCCGCGTACAAGATGCGGGGCCTGTCGTTCCGCGCGTTCGTCTACGGGATCGCGGCGCACAAGGTCACCGACGCGTTCCGCGTCATCGGTCGCAACCGCACCGAGCCCGTCCCGGAGCTGCCCGACGCCCCCGTGTCCGACGACGGCCCGGAGCACCACCTGCTCGCCTGCGAGCTCAGCGAGCGGCTCGGCGAGCTGCTGCACATCCTCACCCCGCGCCAGCGCGAGGTCCTGGTGCTGCGCATCGCGGTCGGGCTCAGCGCGGAGGAGACCGCCGCGGCGGTCCGCTCCACGCCGGGCGCGGTGCGGGTCACCCAGCACCGGGCGCTGAACCGCCTCCGGGCCGCGCTGGGCGAGGGCGCCGTCGAGCTGATGATCCCCGTGCCGCGCACGCCCGCCGACGACGACTGACGCCCGGTCCGCCGTCCGGCCCGGTGGATCATCGGCGGGCCGGGGCGGAGAGCGTGACCCCAGGTGGCGGGCCACCTCCCGCGCGGTAGCCTGACCGCCGATCACACTCTGTCGTCGGACGGTTCGAGGAGGCTTCGTGTCGGCTGGTCAGATCGCCGCGCTCATCGCCGCGGGGGCGTTCGTCGTCCTCGTGCTGCTGCTGGCGGTCCCGCTGCTCAAGCTGGGTCGCACCCTCGACGAGGCGACCGTCGCGATCCGCAAGGCGCACGAGGGCAGCGCCCCGCTGCTCGACAACGCCCAGACCACGCTGCACCAGGTCAACACGCAGCTGGAGCGCGTCGACGGCATCACCTCCAGCGCCCGCACCGTCACCAGCAACGTCTCGGTGCTCACGTCGCTGTTCACCGCCACCCTGGGCGGACCGCTGGTCCGGGCCGCCGCGTTCTCCTACGGGCTGAACAAGGCCGTGAAGGCCCGTCGCGCGGGCCGGGACGCCGGCGCCCATTCGCTGCGGACCCGTCCGGGCCGTCTCCGTCGCCGGGGGAAGAAGTGAAGCGCCTGTTCTGGATCGGGGTCGGGGCGGTGGCCGGCTCCTACGTCACCCGCCGCGCCACCCGGGCCGCGCACAACGTCACCCCCTCCGGCATCGGCGAGAACATCGCCGACGGCCTGCGCGAGCTGGGGGCCGGGCTGGGCGCGTTCGGCGCCGAGGTCCGCGCCGGGATGGACGCGCGCGAGCGCGAGCTGACCGAGCTGGTCGAGCGCCGCACCGGCGGGCACGTCCCGACCTGGTCCGAGGCCGTCGCCGAGCCCGCTCCTGTACGAGCGCCGCGGGCAGGGGACTAGCCCTTCCCTGCCGTCCCGCGTCCCGTCACCCCTCCTTTGCAGAGAGCCCTGCCGTGCAGACCCACGAGATCGTCCGCCGCTTCACCGACCACTTCGTCGCCGCCGGTCACACCCGCGTGCCCAGCGCGTCGCTCATCCTCGACGACCCCAACCTGCTGTTCGTCAACGCCGGGATGGTGCAGTTCAAGCCGTACTTCCTCGGGGAGGTGCCCGCGCCGTACCCGACCGCCACGTCGATCCAGAAGTGCGTGCGCACCGGGGACATCGACGAGGTCGGCCGCACCACCCGGCACAACACGTTCTTCCAGATGGCGGGCAACTTCTCCTTCGGCGACTACTTCAAGGCCGGGGCGATCGCGCACGCCTGGAAGCTGATCACCGGCTCGCAGGACGAGGGCGGCTACGGCTTCGACCCGGAGCGGCTGTGGGTCACCGTCTACCTCGACGACGACGAGGCCATCGAGCTGTGGCGCGACATCGCG
This sequence comes from Pseudonocardia petroleophila, assembly GCF_014235185.1. Taxonomy (NCBI): domain Bacteria; kingdom Bacillati; phylum Actinomycetota; class Actinomycetes; order Pseudonocardiales; family Pseudonocardiaceae; genus Pseudonocardia; species Pseudonocardia petroleophila. Next base: position 4,576,462 of record NZ_CP060131.1, read on the forward strand.
GGGCTCCCGCCCGAGCGCATCCAGCGCCGCGACGGCAAGGACAACTACTGGGACATGGGCGTGCCCGGTCCCGGCGGGCCGTGCTCGGAGATCTACTACGACCGCGGGCCGGAGTTCGGCGCCGAGGGCGGTCCGGTCGCGGACGAGAACCGCTACCTGGAGATCTGGAACCTCGTCTTCATGCAGGACGTGCGCGGTGACCTGAGCCCGAAGGCCGGTCACCCGCCGATCGGCAAGCTGCCGCGGCCCAACATCGACACGGGCATGGGCGTCGAGCGCGTCGCGACCCTGCTGCAGGGCGTCGACAACGTCTACGAGACCGACCTGGTGCGCCCGGTGATCGCGCGGGCCGAGGAGTTCTCCGGCCGCCGCTACGGGGCCGACGCCGAGGACGACGTGCGGTTCCGCGTCATCGCCGACCACGCCCGCTCCGGCGTCATGATCATCGGTGACGGGGTGACGCCGTCGAACGAGGGCCGCGGCTACGTCCTGCGCCGCCTGCTCCGCCGGATCGTCCGCTCGGCGCGGCTGCTCGGGGTCACCGAGCCGGTGCTCGGGGCGTTCGCCGAGGTCGTCCGCGACGCGATGGCGCCGTCCTACCCGGAGCTCGTCACCGACTTCGAGCGGATCTCCGCCGTCGTGCGCGCCGAGGAGGAGGCCTTCCTCCAGACGCTCACCGCGGGCGAGCGGATCTTCGACACCGCGGTGGCCGAGACTCGGCGCAGCGGCGCCGCGGTGCTGCCCGGCGACCGCGCGTTCCAGCTGCACGACACTTACGGCTTCCCGATCGACCTGACCCTGGAGATGGCGGCCGAGGCCGGGCTCGAGGTCGACCGCGACCGCTTCACCGCGCTCATGCAGGAGCAGCGCACCCGGGCCAAGGCCGACGCGGCCAAGCACAAGGTCGGCCACGGCGGCGACGGCTCGATCTACCGCGCCCTGCTCGACACCCACGGGGCCGTCGACTTCCTCGGCTACACCGAGCTCGCCGCCGAGGGCACCGTCATCGGGCTGCTCGTCGACGGCGTGCCGGTGCCGGCCGCCCGCGAGGGCGACGCGGTGGAGATCGTGCTCGACCGCACCCCGTTCTACGCCGAGGCGGGCGGCCAGCAGGCCGACACCGGCACGCTGCAGGGCGGTTCCTTCACCGTCCGGGTCGACGACGTGCAGTCGCCCGTCGCCGGGCTGCGCGTGCACCGCGGCACGGTCACGGCGGGAGAGGTCACGCTCGACGCGGCCGTCGTCGCCACGGTGGACGTCGCGCGGCGCACGTCGATCTCGCGCGCCCACACCGCCACGCACCTCGTGCACGCCGGCGTCCGCGGCGCGCTGGGCCCGTCGGCCGCCCAGGCCGGCTCGCTCAACGCCCCGGGCCGGATGCGGTTCGACTTCACCTCCCCGTCGGGGGGCGTGGCCCCGGCCGCGCTCGCCGAGATCGAGGACGAGGTGAACACGGTCCTGCAGGAGGACCGCGCCGTCGCGGCCTACGAGACCACGATGGACGAGGCCCGCGCGCTCGGCGCGATGATGCTGTTCGGCGAGAAGTACGGCGACCGCGTCCGCGTGGTCGACATGGGCGACTACTCCCGCGAGCTGTGCGGCGGCACGCACGTGGCCCGCACCGGCGAGATCGGCATGATCAAGGTGCTGTCCGAGGGGTCGATCGGCTCCGGTGTGCGTCGGGTCGACGCCCTCGTCGGCCTCGACGCCTTCCGGTTCCTCTCCCGCGAGCACCTGCTGCTGTCCAACCTCGCCGAGCAGCTCAAGGCGCGGCCCGAGGACGTCCCGGAGCGGGTCAACTCCCTGGTCGAGCGGCTGCGCACCGCCGAGCGCGACCTGGAGAAGGTCCGCGCCGACGCCGTGCTGTCCTCGGCGGGCGCACTGGCCGACGGGGCGGAGGACGTCGGCGGGATCGCCCTCGTCGCCGTCGCCGCGCCGGACGGGGTGGGCGGCAACGACCTGCGCGCGCTGGCCTCCGACGTCCGCGGCCGGCTGGGCTCGCGCCCGGGCGTCGTCGCGCTGTTCTCCGGCGACGGGGACAAGGTCGCGTTCGTCGTGGCCACCACCTCGGCGGCCCGCGACGCCGGGCTCGCCGCGGGGAAGCTGATCCCGGCGTTCGCGGCGGCGGTCGGCGGGCGCGGCGGCGGCAAGCCGGACCTCGCGCAGGGCGGCGGCACCGACCCGTCCGGGATCCCGGCCGCGGTCGACGCGCTGCGGGCGCACCTGCGTGCGCGCTAGCGGTGCAGCCCGGTAGGCGCGGTCGCCGGATCGGCATCGACGTCGGGTCCGTCCGGGTCGGGGTGGCGCTCTCCGACCCGGACGGGCTGATCGCGACGCCGCTGGTCACCGTGGCGCGCGACGTCGACGGCGGCACCGACGTGGCCGCCATCGCGGCGCTCGTCGCCGAGCACGAGGCGGTCGGTCTCGTGGTGGGGCTGCCGCGCACGCTCGCCGGGCGGGAAGGCCCGGCGGCCGAGGCGGCGCGCGCGTTCGTGGCGTCGCTGGAGCCGGCGGTGGACGTCCCGATCGAGCTGACCGACGAGCGGCTCACCACCGTCGTGGCCACCCGTCAGATGCGGGAGAGCGGGCGCAAGGGGCGCCGGCAACGCGCCGTCGTCGACCAGGTGGCCGCGGTCGGCATCCTGCAGGGCTGGCTCGACCGTCATCGCTGATCACCGCGGGTCCGCCGACGAACCGGATGAATCGGACAGGGTGAGTGTTCAACCCCCGTCGGGTCCGGGGGAGACCCGATCGTTACCCTCCGGCGTTGTGGACATCGACGGCCCGACGACCCGCTTGCGTGCCGTCGGCGGTTCGGCCGCCGATCCCACGAGCGAGGCCGCGACCGCCCCGATCCCGGTGGTCCGCGACGGCCGTCCCGCGGCCTCCCCGGCCGACCGGGCCGACCGGGCCGACCGGGACGAGCGGGACGAGCGGGACGACCGGCCGGACGACGACGCCCGCTCCGGCTCCGCCGCCCCCTCGCGCGGCCGCCGCGGCCCGGGCCGGGCGCGCCGCAGCGGGGTCCTGCTGCTCGCCGTCGCGGTGCTGCTGGTCGCCGTCGTCGGCGGCGCCTACTACCTGTTCCGCTCGCTGACCTCCGCGGCCGACTTCGACGGCCCGGGGGAGGGCGACGTGATCATCCAGGTCGCCGACGGCGACTCCACCGCGGCGATCGGCCGCACCCTGGAGAGCACCGGGGTGGTCGCCAGCGTCGGGGCCTTCCTCGACGCCGCCGAGCAGGACGACCGGATCCTCGGCGTGCAGCCCGGCTCGTACCAGATGCGGTCGCGGATGTCGGGGGCCGCCGCGGTCGGGCGGCTGCTCGACCCCGCGGCCCGCGTGGGCCAGCTGGAGATCCGCGGCGGCGTCCAGCTCGACGACACCAGCGCCCCGGACGGCACGGTCGCGCCCGGCGTCCTCACCCTGATCTCGCGGGCCACCTGCGCCACCATCGACGGGGCCGACGCCTGCGTGAGCGTCGACGACCTGCGCGCGGCGATGGCGCAGACCGACCCGGCCGAGCTCGGGGTGCCGTCGTGGGCCCGGGAGGCCGTCTCGGCGGCCGACCCGGTGCGCCGCCTGGAGGGCCTGCTGGTGCCCGGCCTCTACGAGGTGGAGCCGGGGCAGGACGCGGTGCAGGTGCTGCAGGGCCTGCTGGCCACCTCGACCGCGCGGCTGGAGGCCGGGGGCATCGTCGCCGGGGCCGAGGCGATCGGCTCCTCCCCGTACGAGGTGCTGATCATCTCCTCGCTGGTGGAGAAGGAGGGCATCACGCCCGACATGCCCAAGGTGGCGCGCGTGGTCTACAACCGGCTCGCCGCCGGCCAGCGCCTGGAGCTCGACTCCACCGTCAACTACCCGCTCGACCTCCAAGCGCTGCGCACCACCGCCGAGGACCGCGGCACCCCGGGCCCGTACAACAGCTACGCCACCGCGGGCCTGCCGCCGACCCCGATCGCGGCCCCCGGCCGTGACGCGGTCGCCGCCGCGCTGGCCCCCGAGCCCGGCCCGTGGTTCTTCTTCGTGCGCTGCCAGACCGACGGCACCTCGTGCTTCGCGGAGACCTTCGCCGAGCACACCGCGAACGTGCAGCTGGCCCGCGACAACGGGGCGTTCTGACCGGGCCCGTCGCGGACGGGGTCAGGGACGGCCGAAGAAGCCGGAGGGCGGCATCGGCGACGGGACCGCCCCGCGGTCGCCGACCGCCGTCGTGGCCAGCTCGCGGACGTGCGCGTCGTCGAGGACGCGGGCGGGGAACGGGTCTCCCGCCGCGCGCCGGACCAGCCCCGCGACCGGGAGCCCGCCGTCGGAGGCCACCAGCACGAGGTTGCCGAACCGGCGTCCCTGCAGCACCGCCGGGGCGACGACGACGGCCAGCTCGGCGAACCGGGCCCCGGCCGCGGCGAACTGGGTGCGGGCGAACGGCAGCGCCCCGCCGTCGGCGACGTTGGCCGCGTAGACCCCGCCGGGGGCCAGCACGCGCGCGGCGTCGGCGACGAACTCGGCGGAGGTGAGGTGGGCGGGGGTGCGCGCGCCCGCGAAGACGTCGAGGACGAGCAGGTCGACCGAGCCCGTCGCGACCCCGGACAGCACCGCCCGCGCATCGCCGACGGTCACCTCGATCCCGTGCCCGTCGACGGGCAGCCGCGACCCGACCAGGTCGACGAGCCCACCGTCGATCTCGGCCACCTGCTGGGTCGAGCCGGGACGGGTGGCGGCGACGTAGCGCGGCAGCGTCCAGGCCCCGCCGCCGAGGTGCAGCACCCGCAGCGGGGCCGTGGGTGCGGCGATCAGGTCGACGACGTGCGCGAGGCGCCGCACGTACTCGAACTCGAGGTGGGTGGGATCGTCGAGGTCGACGTGGGACTGCGCCGTGCCGTCGACCAGCAGCGTCCAGCCCTGTGGCCGGTCCGGGTCGCCGACCAGCTCGGCGCTGCCGTGGTCGACCTCGGCCCGCACGACCGCCCGGGCGTCGCTCATCCGCCCATCCTGCCCCGGATCACGACGACGGGGGCACCCAGCCGTAGACGTGGTCGAGGACGACGGAGAGCAGGACGCGGCCCTCGGCGACCATCGCCGCCCGGTAGTCGTCCCAGTCGGGGTGCTCGCCGCGGACGTCGCGGTAGTAGGCGACCAGAGCCTCCACGGTGTCGTCGTGCGGGTCGGCCGCCGTGGCCGTGAGCCGGGCGGTGCCCTCGCCGACCGCGTAGGCGGAGAGGTCGGGCCGGGTGACCTGGTAGCTCACCCGCGGGTCGCGGCGCAGGTTCCGGGTCTTCGCGCGGCCCTCGGTGACGGAGATCCGCACCGTGCGCGTGGCCGGGTCGAACGCGTGGCTCACGACCGAGGACTGCGGGCGCCCGTCGCGCTTGAGCGTGATGAGGACACCACCGCCGATCTCGGTGAACAGGTCGAGCTGAGCGGGGTCGGGCGCCATGGGGACTCCTGTCGGTCGGGTCTCCCGGGCTTACCACATCGGGCCGACACCGGGCCGTCCCCGGCGGGGAGTCGTCCACCTCGCGGGTCGCCCGTCCACAGCGGGCGGAGGGGGTCTGGTGCGGAGGTGGCGGGGGTTCGACGCTGGGGGCCGGATCGGGACGGCGGTACGGGCGGGACGGGGGACGGACGTGGACCGGACGGTGGTGGTGCTGCGGGCGGGTCGGGGGCCGGCGTGCCGGGCGCGGGAGTAGCGGGGGCCGGGGCGGTGGCGGCCGTGCTGCTGGGCGCCGCGCTGCCGGGGGCGGCGGCCGGCGCGGCCGCCCGGGTGCTGCTGGGGCGGATGGCGCGGGGGACGCGGGTGCGCGCGCCGGTGTGCGAGGTCGCGGTGGCCGCGCTGTGGACCGCGGTCGCCGGGGCCTGGGCCGCGGGGGTGCTCCCCGGCCGATGGGTGCCGGTGCTGCTCGGGCTGGCCTGGTTCGGGACCGCGGCCGGGCTCGTCGACGTGCGGCACCGCCGGTTGCCCGACGCCCTCACCCTGCCCGCCGTCCCGGCCGCGGTGGGGCTGGTCACGCCCCTGGGGGCCGACGCCGTCGGGCGGGCGGTGCTCGGGGTGCTGGTCGCGGCCGCGGTGCACGCCGCGGTCCACCTCGCCGTGCCCGGGGCCCTCGGGGCGGGCGACGTGAAGCTCGCGGCGTCCCTGGGCGCGCCGCTGGCGGTGGTGTCCTGGCCCGCGCTCGTCCTCGCGGCGGTGCTCGCGTCGGCCCTGACGACGGCGGCCGCGCTGGCCCGCCGGCGCGACGCGGTGCCGCACGGCCCGTCGATGCTGCTGGGATCGGCGGTCGTGCTGGTGGCGGCCGCGGCCGGGGCGGGCGGTCCGTGGTGAGAGGATGGCGGCGTGCTGCGTTGGATCACCGCCGGGGAGTCCCACGGTCCCGCGCTGGTCGCCGTGCTGGAGGGCATGGTCGCCGGTGTCGAGATCACGACCAAGGAGCTGGGCGCCGAGCTGGCGCGCCGGAAGCTCGGCCACGGCCGCAGCCCCCGGATGGCGTTCGAGGCCGACGAGCTCGAGGTGATCGGCGGCCTGCGGCACGGCCGCACGCAGGGCGGTCCGGTCGCCGTGCGCATCGCCAACACCGAGTGGCCCAAGTGGGAGACCGTGATGGCGGCCGACCCGGTGGACCCCGAGCTGATCGCCGGTCGCGCGCGCAACGCCCCGCTCACCCGCCCGCGGCCCGGCCACGCCGATCTCGCCGGGATGACGAAGTTCGGCTTCGACGACGCCCGCCCGGTCCTGGAGCGGGCCAGTGCGCGCGAGACGGCGGCCAAGGTCGTCATGGGCACCGTGGCGAAGGCGTTCCTCGCGCAGGCGCTCGGGGTCTCCGTCGTGTCGCACGTCGTGGCCATCGGTGCCGTCGACGCCCCGGAGGACGACCCCGTCCCCGGCCCCGGCGACCTGGAGCGCGTCGACGCCAGCCCGGTCCGCGCGTTCTCCCCGGAGACGACCGAGCGCATGATCGCCGAGATCGACGCGGCCCACGAGGACGCCGACACGCTCGGCGGCGTCATCGAGGTGATCGCGTACGGGATGCCGGTGGGCGTGGGCTCCTACGTCCAGTCCGACCGCAGGCTCGACGGCCGGCTCGCCGGTGCGTTGATGAGCATCCAGGCGATGAAGGGCGTCGAGATCGGCGACGGCTTCCGCACCGCGCACCGCCGCGGCAGCGCGGCGCACGACGAGATGATCCCGGGCGACCCGGTGAAGCGGCTGTCCAACCGGGCGGGCGGCATCGAGGGCGGCATGACCAACGGCGAGCCGGTGCGCGTGCGCGTCGCGATGAAGCCCATCTCGACCGTGCCCCGTGCCCTGCGCACCATCGACACCGCCACCGGCGAGGAGGCCACCGCGATCCACCAGCGCTCCGACGCGTGCGCCGTCCCGCGGGCCGGTGTCGTCGCCGAGTCGATGGTGGCGCTCGTGCTGGCCGAGGCGGTCCTGGAGAAGTTCGGTGGCGACTCCCTCGCCGAGACCCGCCGCAACGTCGAGTCCTACCGGGCCGCGCACGCCTGATCCCGCGGCGCGTGCACCGGCGGGCGGCCGGGGGGCCCCTCGTGGCGGTAGCGGACCCGGCCGGTCGCCGGACGGGGCACCGCGAGAGGGGTGCTCGCCATCGCTGCGGTCGCAGCCGGTCCGACCGGCCCGCGCGCCCCGGCCGTACGGACGAGACCGACGTGGGAGGGGTTCGCCGGGCCGCAGACCACTCCCACGTCGATCTCGTGCGGGATCGCGGCCGGATGAGAGCAGGCGAGCCCGCGCGGTCCGGGCCCTCGTGCTGACCCGCCTCCGCGCGGCGCCGCGGCGGGTGCGTCAGCCGGTGCGGCGCGGCGGGCGGGCGGTGGCCCGGCGCACGGCGGCCCGGAAGGTCGCCGCGCGGCTCTGCGGCGTGGCCGGCGGGGCCTCTGCGGGATCGGTGCCGGTGGTCCCGGTGCTGGTGGTCTCGGCGCTGGTGGTCTCGGCGCTGATGGTCCCGGCCCGGGTGGACCCGGTGTCCGCCGACCCGGCGCCTGCCGACGTGGCGCCCGCCGCCGCGGTGCCCGCCGACCCGGCGGCATCCGGTTCGGGTCCGGCGGTCCCGGTGCCCGTGGACCCGGTGCCCGCGGGTTCGGCGGTGACGGAGCCGGTCGGCGAGTCCTGGGCCGATCCGTCGCCCGCGGCCGGGACGTCCGACGACCCGATCGACGGGCCGGGGGAGGCGTCGGACCCCGGCTCCGCGCCGAACGCCGCGAAGGGGGTGCCGGAGCCGGCGCCGCCCGGCTCGCGCAGCTGGGGCTCGAGGTGGGTCTGGCCGTCGCGGCGGGGGAGGGGGAGCTGCTCGCGCCGCGGGGGGAGCCGGAGGTCCGGTTCGCCGTCGTTCACGCCGGATCTCCGATCGCGATCACCCCGGGTGCGCCGGGGCGGGAGTCGTCACCGTGCGCCGCATCGACGCCCCGGGAGGCTATCGCGCCACCGGGTGGGGTGAGGGGAGGGGGCACGGCCCGTCACCGGGCGGTGCGGCGGCCCACCCGGCACGGCCCGGTCACTACGCTCGGACCGATGACCGCCCCACTCCGCCCGACGCTCGTGCTCGTCGGACCGCCCGGCGCCGGCAAGACCACCGTCGGCAAGGTGCTGGCCCGCCGCCTCGGCGTCGGCTTCACCGACGTCGACGCGCTGATCGTCGAGCGGGCCGGGAAGCCGATCGCCGACGTGTTCCTGCACGACGGCGAGGACGCGTTCCGTGCGCTGGAGCGCGAGGTCGTCGCCCACGCGCTCGGCACCGTCGACGGGGTGCTCGCGCTCGGCGGCGGGTCGGTGCTGGCGGCCGAGACGCGCGCGGCGCTGCGCGGCCACCGGGTCGTGCTGCTGACGGTCGGTCTCGCCGACGGCCTGCGCCGCACCGGCATGTCCAGCGCCCGCCCGCTGCTGGCCGGGGTCAACCCGCGGGCCACGTTCAAGGCCCTCCTCGACGCCCGGGCCCCGCTCTACCGCGAGGTCGCGACGGTGGAGGTCGACACGGGCCGCCGCAGCGCCAACCAGGTGGCCCGCGCGGTGCTGCTGGCGCTGGGCGAGATCCCGCCGGACACCCCCGAGGCCCCGGTCGACCCGTCGGACCCCCTCGACGTGCCCACCCCGCACGAGAGCACGCTGCTGCCGAACCCGGGCCTGCCCGACGCCTCGCGCCACTGACGGGCCCCGTCAGGGCGCCGCACTAGGCTGGCGCCGTGATCCGGATCGACGTCGCCACCGCAGCCCCGTACCCCGTGCTGATCGGACGGGGGGCGCGGGCCGAGGTGGCCGGCACCGTCACCGGGCTCGGGGCGTCGAAGGCGGTGGTCGTGCACCAGCCCCCGCTCGCGGCGCAGGCCGAGGAGCTGCGGGCGTCGCTGGTCGCGGCCGGGGTCGACGCGCACCGCGTGGAGGTGCCCGACGCCGAGGACGGCAAGACGCTCACCGTCGCCGGGTTCTGCTGGGAGGTCTGCGGCACGGTCGGCCTCACCCGCGGCGACGTCGTCGTGTCACTGGGCGGGGGCGCCGTCACCGACCTCGCCGGGTTCGTCGCGTCGGCGTGGATGCGCGGGGTGCGGGTCGTGCACGTCCCGACGACGCTGCTCGCGATGGTCGACGCCGCGGTCGGAGGCAAGACCGGCATCAACACCGCCGCGGGCAAGAACCTCGTCGGCGCCTTCCACGAGCCGTCCGCGGTGCTCGTCGACCTGGCGACGCTGGAGACCCTGCCCGCCGACGAGCTGGTCGCCGGCAGCGCGGAGATCCTCAAGACCGGCTTCATCGCCGACCCGGTGATCCTGGAGCTCGTCGAGCGCGACCCGGAGGCGGCCCTCGACCCCACCGGCGACGTCCTGCCCGAGCTGGTCCGCCGCTCGATCCAGGTCAAGGCCGACGTCGTCGCGGCCGACCTGCGCGAGTCGCACCTGCGCGAGATCCTCAACTACGGCCACACGCTGGGGCACGCCGTCGAGCGCCGCGAGGACTACCGCTGGCGCCACGGCAACGCGGTCAGCGTCGGGCTGGTGTTCGCCGCCGAGCTGGCCCGGGCGGCCGGCCGGCTCGACGACGCCACCGCCGACCGGCACCGCACGGTGCTCGAGTCCGTCGGCCTCCCCGTCCGCTACGAGCCGGGGGTGCTCCCGGAGCTGGTCGAGACGATGCGCGGGGACAAGAAGTCGCGCTCGGGGATGCTGCGGTTCGTCGTGCTCGACGGCCTCGCCCGCCCCGGACGGCTGGAGGGACCGGACCCGGAGCTCCTGGAGACGGCGTACGGGAGGATCTCGGCATGAACGTCCTCGTCCTCAACGGCCCCAACCTCGGCCGCCTCGGCACCCGCGAACCGGCCGTCTACGGGTCCACCACCCACGCCGACCTCGCCGACCTGTGCGTGCGCACGGGGGAGGAGCTGGGGCTCGCCGTCGAGGTCCGCCAGACCGACCACGAGGGCGAGCTGCTCGGCTGGCTGCACGCCGCCGCCGACGCCGGCACGCCGGTGGTGCTCAACGCCGGGGCGTGGACCCACACCTCGGTCGCGGTGCGCGACGCCTGCTCCCAGCTCACGGCCGCGCTGGTCGAGGTGCACATCTCCAACGTGCACAAGCGCGAGGAGTTCCGGCACCACTCCTACCTCTCCGCCGTGGCCGACGGCGTGATCGTCGGGCTCGGCGTCACCGGCTACGCCCTCGCGCTGCGGTGGATCGCCGAGAACCGCGCCTGATGCCCGCCCCCGACCGCCGGGCCGCCCTGCGCGCCCTGCTCGCAGACCGCGAGGTCGACGCGCTGCTGGTCACCGACCTGGTGAACGTCCGCTACCTCACCGGGTTCACCGGCTCGAACGCCGCGCTGCTCGTGCACGTCGACGGCGACGCCGCGAGCCGGTTCTGCACCGACGGCCGCTACCGCGCCCAGGCGGCGGTGCAGGTGCCCGACCTGGAGCGGGTCGAGGACCGCGCGAGCGCGCTCGCCCTGGCCGCCGCGGCGGCCGTCGACCGGCTGGGCTTCGAGTCCGACGCGGTCACCGTCGACGCCCACGCCGCGCTCGACGCGGCCGCGCAGGGCGTCGCGCTGGTGCGGACGCCCGGGCTGGTGCAGGGGCTGCGGGCGGTGAAGGACCCCGACGAGGTCGAGGCGCTGCGGGTCGCGTGCGCCGTCGCCGACACCGCGCTGGCCGGCCTGCTCGCCGACGGCGGGCTCGTGCCGGGGCGCACCGAGCGCGACGTCGCGCTCGACCTGGAGACCCGGATGCGCCGCCTCGGCGCGCAGGGCCCGGCGTTCGACACGATCGTCGCGGCCGGGCCGCACTCCGCGGTGCCCCACCACCGCCCCACCGACGCCGGGCTCCGCGCGGGCGACCTCGTGAAGATGGACTTCGGCGCGCTCGTCGACGGCTACCACTCCGACATCACCCGGACCGTCGTCCTGGGCCCCGCGGCGGACTGGCAGCGGGAGCTGCACGCGCTGGTCGCCGCCGCCCAGCGGGCCGGGCGGGCCGCACTGGCCCCCGGCGCCGACGTCGTCGCGGTCGACGCCGCCGCCCGCGACGTGTGCGTCGACGCCGGGCGGGGCGAGGAGTTCCTGCACGGCCTGGGGCACGGCATCGGCCTGCAGATCCACGAGGCCCCGGCGCTGGCCCGCACCGGCACCGGCACGCTCGCCGCGGGCATGGCCGTCACCGTCGAGCCCGGGGTGTACCTGGAGGGCCGGGGCGGCGTGCGCATCGAGGACACGCTCGTCGTCCGCGACGGGGAGCCCGAACTGCTGACCCGGACCACCAGGGAGCTGCTCGAGGTCTGACCCGGGTACCCTGACGCTCCGGACGACGGCGCCGAGCGCGCGCCGTCCGCGAGAACACCCGGCGCGCCTCCCACTGGGTCGATTCCCTTCTGGGACGAGCTGCGCGCCCCGAACCGACGCAGGAGACTTGCTCACGTGGCCACCACGAACGACCTGAAGAACGGCCTGGTGCTCAACCTGGAGGGCCAGCTCTGGGCGGTCACGGCGTTCCAGCACGTCAAGCCCGGCAAGGGCGGCGCCTTCGTGCGCACGACGCTGAAGAACGTCATGACCGGGAAGGTCGTCGACAAGACCTTCAACGCGGGCACGAAGGTGGAGACGGCCACCGTCGACCGCCGCGACATGACGTTCCTCTACCGCGACGGCTCCGACTTCGTCTTCATGGACGGCGACACGTTCGACCAGATCCCGATCCCGGAGAACACCGTCGGCACCGCCGCGGGGTACCTGCTGGAGAACCAGGTCGCGATGGTCGCGCTGCACGAGAGCGTGCCGCTGTTCGTCGAGCTGCCCACCTCGGTGGAGCTGGTCATCAGCCACACCGACCCCGGCCTGCAGGGCGACCGCTCCACCGGCGGCACCAAGCCCGCCACGCTGGAGACCGGCGCCGAGATCCAGGTGCCGCTGTTCGTCACCACCGGCGAGAAGGTCAAGGTGGACACCCGCGACGGGCGCTACCTCGGCCGCATCTCCTCCTGATGCTGCGCGCCCGGACGAAGGCACGCAAGCGCGCGCTGGACATCCTGTTCGAGTCCGAGGCCCGCGGCGACGACCCGCTCGCGGTGCTGGTGCAGCGCCGGGAGACCGACGACGCGCCGCCGGTCTCGGACTACGCCGGGATGCTCGTCGAGGGCGTCGTCGCGCACCGGGAGCGGATCGACCAGCTCCTCACCGAGCACGCCGAGGGCTGGACGGTGGCGCGGATGCCCGCCGTCGACCGCGCGCTGCTGCGGATCGGCGTGTTCGAGCTGCTCTGGGTCGACGAGATCGACGACCCGGTGGCGATCACGGAGGCCGTCGAGCTGGCCCGCACGCTGTCCACCGACGACAGCCCGCGCTTCCTCAACGGCGTGCTCGGCCGCATCGCCGACATCGCGGAGCAGCTGCGCGCCACCCGCTGACGCCCGTGCGCGGGAACGGCCGCCCCGGCCGCCGTCCCCGCTCACGAGGTGGTGGCGTCCGCGCGGGTGCTGTGCGTCGCATACCGTCGAATCGATTCGACGATCGGCGTAGCGTGTGGCTGGTCCTGCCGCGCCGAGGAGTACTGGAGTACCGCCGTGCCGGTCGCGATCGTCGTGATGGCGTTGGGGACGTTCGCCATCGGGCTCTCCGAGTTCGCCGTGATGGGCCTGCTGCCCCGCATCGCCGCCGACCTGGGGGTCTCCCTGCCCGTCGGGGGCAACCTCGTCACCGCCTACGCGGTCGGCGTCGTCGTGGGCGCGCCCCTGCTGACGGCCGCCGCGGTCCGGCTGCGCCGCCGCACGGCCCTGCTGCTGTTCATGGCGGTGTTCGCCGCGGGCAACGCGCTCGCCGCGCTGGCCCCGACCTTCGGGCTGCTCGTCGTCGCCCGGTTCCTCTCCGGGCTCCCGCACGGGGCGTTCTTCGGCGTGGGAGCGCTGGTCGCCGCGTCGCTGGTGGCGCCGGGGCGGCGGGCGTCCGCGGTGGCGTCGATGGTGCTGGGGCTGACGGTCGCGAACCTCGTCGGCGTGCCCGCGGCGACCGCGCTGGGCGGGCTGCTGGGCTGGCGGCTCGCGTTCGTCCTCATCACGGGGCTGGCGCTGCTGTGCGTGGCCGGGATGCTGGCCACGCTGACCCGCGACACCGTCACGGCCCGCCCGAGCATCGGCGCGGAGTTCGCCGCGCTGCGCCGGCCGGCGGTGCTGCTGGCGCTGGGCACGGTCGTCGTCGGCTGCGGCGGCCTGTTCGCCTTCTACACCTACATCGCGCCGATGATGACCGACCTCGCCGGGTTCGGGACGGCGACGGTCCCGGTGCTGCTCGGCGTGTTCGGGCTGGGCATGACCGTCGGCACGGTGGCCGGCGGGCGGCTGGCCGACCGGTTCGACCCGCGGCGCGTGGTGGTCGCGCTGCTCGCCGCCCAGGCCGGGCTGCTCGTGGTCGCGGTGGCCGCGGTGCACTCGCCGGTGACGGCCCCCGTGCTGGTGTTCGGGATCGGCGCGGTCGGCCTGGCGATCGTGCCCGCGGTGCAGACGCTCGTGCTGGACGCGGCGGGGGAGGCCCCGGCGCTCGCGTCGGCGTCGATCCAGTCGGCGTTCAACCTGGCCAACGCGATCGGGGCCGCCGCGGGCGGGCTGGTGCTGTCGGCCGGGCTGGGGCTGGCCGCCCCGCCCGCGGCCGGGGCCCTGCTGGCGGCGCTGGGGATCGTCCCGGCCGTCGCGGTGATCCGGTACGCGCGCCGCCGGACCGCGGTGCCGGCGTAGGCCCGGGGACGACGAAGCGGCCCTGCCGTCCGGTGGACGACAGGGCCGCTTCGTGCGTGTGGCGCCGGCACCCTTCCCCAGGTGCCGGTGCGTCACGGCGCGGGACGGGCCTCCGGGGGGAGCACTCCCCAGTCGATGAGCTGGTCGGTCAGCTCGCCGGGGCTCTTGTCGTAGATGATCGCGAGCGAGCGCAGGTCCTCGGCGCGGATGCTGAGCACCTTGCCGTTGTAGTCGCCGCGCTGGCTCTGGATGGCGGCGGCGTAGCGGGCCAGCGGGCCCACCTTGTCCGCCGGGAGCTGCTGCAGCCGCTCCAGGTTGATGACGATCTTCGTGGCGGGCTCGGATCCCGACGGCACGCGGCCCTCGGGGAGGAGCTCGGCCACCGGCACGCCGTAGAAGTCGGCCAGCTCGGCCAGCTTCTGCACCGTGACGGCGCGGTCGCCGCGCTCGTACGAGCCGACGACGACGGCCTTCCACCGCCCGCCCGACTTCTGCTCGACGCCGTGCAGCGACAGGCCCTGCTGCTGCCGGATGGCGCGGAGCTTCCCGCCGAGCGCCTTGGCGTAGTCGCCCATGCGGCGACCCCTTTCCGTGACTGGCGCCGGCCCGGTCGGGGCCGACGTCGGAGGAACTGATGTGCTCTCGGGGATCCGGCGTTCGGGGACGCCGGTGGTCGAGTCGAGTGGTGCCCCCCGCGGCCACCCGCCACACAGTGGATCAATACGGAGAGTAATCATGCGCTCGCCGTCGCTGTCTGGTCAAGTTGTCCGGCCCGTCGCGGTCCCGTTACGCCCCGGTTCCACCCTAATGGCTGATCGACACGCCGCCGCCTGGGCTTTGTGGCCGGTACGGGACGGGCCCCGCGCGGCCGCCGTGACCGGAGCGTGACCAGCGTGTGACGGGTGGGACTCCAGAGGGTGTCGTGACGGGCGGTGTGATGCTGGCGATGCCGGGGCGTTCGGAGACGGGTCGTGTCGGTACCCGCTGGTACGGTCGCCCGCGGAAACCGTTCCTTTAAGACCCGTCCGGTGAGGCGGGGAAGGAGAGCCTCGTGGCGAACGACCGCCGCGGGGACGTCCCAGGCGCGCCCGGAGACCGGGAACTGCTCAGCGCCGCCGACGTCACCCGCACCATCGCGCGCATCGCGCACCAGATCATCGAGAAGACCGCGGGCGACGAGGACGTCGTGCTCATCGGCATCCCGACGCGCGGCACGATCCTCGCCCGCCGGCTCTCGGCCGCGATCGGCGAGTTCGCCGGCACGGCCCCGGAGGTCGGCTCCGTCGACGTCACGCTGCACCGCGACGACCTGCGCCGCCGCCCCGCCCGCGCGCTCGGGGACACCGAGGTGCCCGAGGGCGGCCTCGACGACCGGCTCGTCGTCCTCGTCGACGACGTGCTGATGTCCGGGCGCACCGTCCGCGCCGCGCTCGACGCGCTCGCCGACCACGGCCGCCCGCGCGCCGTGCAGCTCGCGGTGCTGGTCGACCGCGGGCACCGCGAGCTCCCGATCCGCGCCGACTACGTCGGCAAGAACGTCCCCACCTCCCGCGACGAGCAGATCCTGCTGCTGCTGGCCGAGACCGACGGCGTCGACGGCGTGCGGCTGCAGCGGATGGCCACCGGCGGAGCCGGCTCCTCGGAGGCCGCGCCGTGAAGCACCTGCTCTCGGTCACCGACCTCGACGCCGCCACCGCCACCGCGCTGCTCGACACCGCCGACCGCCTCAAGCAGGCGCTGCTCGGCCGCGAGGTCCGCAAGCTCCCGACGCTGCGCGGCCGCACCGTCATCACGATGTTCTACGAGAACTCCACGCGCACCCGGGTGTCGTTCGAGATCGCCGGCAAGTGGATGAGCGCCGACACCGTCAACGTCAGCGCCTCGGGGTCCTCGGTGAGCAAGGGAGAGTCGCTGCGCGACACCTCCCTGACGCTGTCCGCGATGGGGGCCGACTGCGTGATCGTCCGGCACCCCGCCTCCGGCTCCGCGCACCGCATGGCGGCCTGGGCCGACCGCGACCGCGAGATGACCGGCACCCACACCTCGATCGTCAACGCCGGCGACGGCACCCACGAGCACCCCACGCAGGCCCTGCTCGACGCGGCCACGCTGCGGGACCGGCTCGGCTCGATCGCCGGGCGCCGCATCGGGATCGTCGGCGACGTCCTGCACAGCCGCGTCGCCCGCTCCAACGTCCTGCTGCTCGCCACCCTGGGCGCCGAGGTGGTGGTGATCGCGCCGCCGACGCTGCTGCCGGTCGGCGTCGCCGAGTGGCCGTGCCGGGTCAGCCCGTCGCTCGACGCCGAGCTGCCCGCCCTGGACGCGGTGATGATGCTGCGCGTGCAGGCCGAGCGGATGCACGGCTCGTTCTTCCCCTCGTCGCGCGAGTACGCGATCGGCTACGGCCTGTCCGAGGCCCGCGCCGCGCTGCTGCCCGAGCACGCCGTCGTGCTCCACCCCGGCCCGATGGTGCGGGGTATGGAGATCGCGCCCGCCGTGGCCGACTCCCCGTCGTCGGCCGTGCTGGCCCAGGTCGCCAACGGCGTCCACGTCCGCATGGCCGTGCTCTACCACCTCCTCGCGGGAGCTCCGGAATGACCGAACAGGGCACGACCGACCTGCTGATCACCGACGTCCGGCCCTACGGCGGGGACGCCGTCGACCTCCTCGTGCGCGACGGCGTCGTGACCGAGATGGGCGCCGGCCTCACCGCACCCGAGGGTGTCCCCGTGCTGGACGGCGGCGGGCACGTGCTGCTGCCCGGCTTCGTCGACCTGCACGTGCACCTGCGCGAGCCCGGTGGCGAGGAGTCCGAGGACGTCGCCACCGGGTCGGCCGCGGCCGCGCTCGGCGGGTTCACCGCGGTGTTCGCGATGCCCAACACCGATCCCGTGGCCGACACGGCGGTCGTCGTCGAGCACGTGTGGCGGCGCGGGCGGGAGGTCGGGCTCGTCGACGTCCACCCCGTCGGCGCGGTCACCGTCGGGCTCGACGGCGCGAAGATGGCCGAGCTCGGCACGATGGCCGCGAGCCGCGCCCAGGTCCGGATGTTCAGCGACGACGGCAGGTGCGTCAACGACCCGCTGATCATGCGCCGGGCCCTGGAGTACGCCTCCGCGCTGAACGTGGTGATCGCCCAGCACGCCGAGGACCACCGCCTCACCGGCGGCGCCCAGGCGCACGAGGGCGTCGTCGCCTCGCGGCTGGGGCTGGCCGGCTGGCCCGCCACCGCGGAGGAGACGATCGTCGCCCGCGACTGCGCGCTGGCCCGCGAGGCCGGGGCCGCGCTGCACGTCTGCCACATCTCCTCGGCCCGCACCGTCGACGTGCTGCGCGCGGCCAAGGCGGCCGGGGTGCGGGTGAGCGCCGAGGTCACCCCGCACCACCTGCTGCTCACCGACGGCAGGCTCACCAGCTACGACCCCGTCAACAAGGTCAACCCGCCGCTGCGCACCGCCGAGGACACCAAGGCGATGCGGGCGGCGCTGGCCGAGGGCGTGATCGACGTGGTCGCCACCGACCACGCGCCGCACGCCAGCCAGTACAAGGACACCGAGTGGCAGGCGGCGCGACCCGGGATGCTGGGGCTGCAGACGGCGTTCTCGGTGCTGGTGCACACCATGGTCGAGCCGGGGCTGCTCGACTGGCGCGGCGTCGCGCGCGTGCTGTCCGAGCGGCCCGCGGAGATCGGGAACCTGCCCGACCAGGGCCGCCCGATCGCGGTGGGGGAGCCGGCCACGTTCGCGCTGGTCGACCCGGAGGCCCAGTGGACCGTGCGCGGCGCGGCGCTGGCCAGCAGGGCGGCGAACACCCCGTACGAGGGGATGCGGCTGCCCGGAGCGGTGGTCGCCACCGTCCTGCGTGGACGGATCACGGCCCAGGACGGGAAGGTCGCCCGGTGAGCGGACGGAGCACGAGCGCGGTACTCGTCCTGGAGGACGGGCGGATCTTCCGCGGCGAGGCCTACGGGGCGCTCGGGACGGGGCTGGGCGAGGCGGTGTTCACCACCGGCATGACCGGCTACCAGGAGACGCTGACCGATCCGTCCTACCACCGCCAGATCGTCGTGCAGACCGCCCCGCAGATCGGCAACACCGGCTGGAACGACGAGGACGACGAGTCCGCCGGGATCCAGGTCGCCGGGTACGTGGTGCGCGACCCGTCGCGGTCGGCGTCGAACTGGCGGTCCACCGGATCGCTCGCGGACGCGTTGCGGGAGCAGGGGATCGTGTCGGTCTCGGGCATCGACACCCGGGCGCTGGTGCGCCACCTGCGCGAGCGCGGGGCGATGCGGGCCGGGGTCTTCTCCGGTGACGACCTGGCCGCCGACGACGTGCTGGTGCAGCGCGTCCTCGACAGCCCGCGGATGGAGGGCTCCGACCTCTTCGGCGCCGTCACGACCCGGGAGCCCTACGTGGTGCCCGCGGTCGGCGCGACGCGGTTCCGGGTCGCTGCGCTCGACGTCGGGATCAAGTCGAACACGCCGAGGATGCTGGCGCAGCGGGGCGTCGAGACGCACGTGCTGCCCGCGTCGAGCACGATCGAGCAGGTCGAGGGCTTCGACGGGTTCTTCCTGTCCAACGGCCCCGGCGACCCGGCGACGGCCGACGGCCCGGTGGCGCTGACGCGCGCGGTGCTGGAGCGGCGGATCCCGCTGTTCGGCATCTGCCTCGGCAACCAGATCCTCGGCCGGGCGCTGGGCCGCGGCACCTACAAGCTGCCCTACGGGCACCGGGGCATCAACATCCCGGTGATCGAGCACGCCACCGGCCGTGTCGCGATCACCTCGCAGAACCACGGGTTCGCCGTCGAGGGCGAGGCGGGGGAGGAGTTCGACACCCCGTTCGGCCGGGCGCGGATCACCCACACCTGCCCCAACGACGGCTGCGTCGAGGGCCTCGCCGCGCTCGACGCGCCCGCGTTCAGCGTGCAGTACCACCCGGAGGCCGCGGCCGGCCCGCACGACGCCGCCGACCTCTTCGACCGCTTCGTCTCGCTGATGGCAGGAGAGCGCTGATGCCCCGCCGTGAGGACATCCGGCACGTGCTGGTGATCGGCTCCGGGCCGATCGTCATCGGCCAGGCGTGCGAGTTCGACTACTCGGGCACCCAGGCCTGCCGCGTGCTGCGCGCCGAGGGCATCCGGGTCTCGCTGGTGAACTCGAACCCGGCCACGATCATGACCGACCCCGAGTTCGCCGACGCCACCTACATCGAGCCGATCACCCCCGAGTTCGTGGAGAAGGTGATCGAGGCCGAGCGCGACGCCGGGTTCCCGGTCACCGCGATCCTGGCCACGCTCGGCGGGCAGACCGCGCTGAACACCGCGATCGCCCTGCACGACAACGGGGCGCTGGAGCGGCACGGGATCGAGCTGATCGGCGCCGACGTCGAGTCGATCCAGCGCGGCGAGGACCGCCTGAAGTTCAAGGAGATCGTGCTGGGCGTGGGCGGCGAGGTGCCGCGCAGCGCCGTCTGCCACTCCATGGACGAGGTGCGCGCGGCCGTCGGCGAGCTGGGCCTGCCGGTCGTCATCCGGCCGTCGTTCACCATGGGCGGGCTCGGCTCGGGCATGGCCCACACCGAGGCCGACCTGGAGCGCCTGGCCGGGGGCGGGCTCGCCGCGTCGCCGGTCACCGAGGTCCTCATCGAGGAGTCGGTCCTGGGGTGGAAGGAGTACGAGCTGGAGCTCA
This sequence comes from Pseudonocardia petroleophila, assembly GCF_014235185.1. Lineage (NCBI taxonomy): Bacteria > Bacillati > Actinomycetota > Actinomycetes > Pseudonocardiales > Pseudonocardiaceae > Pseudonocardia > Pseudonocardia petroleophila. Next base: position 4,596,371 of record NZ_CP060131.1, read on the forward strand.
TGCGCGACCACCACGACAACGTGGTCGTCATCTGCTCCATCGAGAACATCGACCCGATGGGCGTGCACACCGGCGACTCGATCACCGTCGCGCCGGCCATGACGCTGACCGACCGCGAGTACCAGCACATGCGCGACGTCGGCATCGCGGTGCTGCGCGCGGTCGGCGTCGACACCGGCGGCTGCAACATCCAGTTCGCGGTCCAGCCGGAGACCGGGCGGCTCGTCGTCATCGAGATGAACCCGCGCGTGTCGCGGTCCTCCGCGCTGGCGTCGAAGGCGACCGGGTTCCCGATCGCGAAGATCGCCGCGCGGCTGGCCGTCGGCTACACCCTCGACGAGATCCGCAACGACATCACCGGCGAGACCCTGGCCGCGTTCGAGCCCACGCTCGACTACGTGGCGGTCAAGATCCCGCGGTTCGCGTTCGAGAAGTTCCCCGGCGCCGACCCCGAGCTGACGACGACGATGAAGAGCGTCGGCGAGGCGATGGCGCTCGGGCGCTCGTTCCCCGAGGCGCTGGGCAAGGCGCTGCGGTCGATGGAGACCACGGCGGCCGGGTTCTGGACCACGCCGGATCCCGTGGGGGACCCGGAGATCCGGGTCCCCGTCGACGGGCGGATCTACGAGGTGGAGCGCGCGCTGCGCAGCGGTGCGACCGTGGCCGAGGTGGCCGCGGAGACCGGCATCGACCCGTGGTTCCTCGACCAGATCCTCGCGCTCACCGAGCTGCGCACCGAGATCCTCGACGCGCCCGTGCTGGAGTCGGTGCTGCTGCGCCGGGCGAAGCGGGCCGGGATCTCCGACCGGCAGATCGCCGCGCTGCGCCCCGAGCTCGCCGGGGAGGACGGCGTGCGGACGCTGCGGCACCGCCTCGGCGTCCGCCCGGTCTACAAGACCGTCGACACCTGCGCGGCGGAGTTCCGGGCGCTGACGCCGTACCACTACAGCGCCTACGAGACCGACCCCGGCGCCGAGTCGGAGATCGCGGCCCAGCCCGACCGGCCCAAGGTGCTGATCCTGGGGTCCGGCCCGAACCGGATCGGCCAGGGCATCGAGTTCGACTACTCCTGCGTGCACGCCGTCATGGCGCTGCGCGAGGCGGGCTTCGAGACCGTGATGGTCAACTGCAACCCCGAGACGGTCTCCACCGACTACGACACCGCCGACCGCCTCTACTTCGAGCCCCTCACCTTCGAGGACGTGCTGGAGGTGGTGCACGCCGAGCAGGAGAGCGGCACCGTCGTCGGCGTGATCGTGCAGCTCGGGGGGCAGACCCCGCTGGGGCTCGCCGCCCGTCTCACGGCCGCGGGGGTGCCGGTCGTGGGGACGAGCGCCGCCGCGATCGACCTGGCCGAGGACCGCGGCGCGTTCGGCGAGGTGCTCCGCAGGGCGGGGCTGCCCGCGCCGTCGTTCGGCATGGCCACCACCTTCGACTCCGCGCGCGAGATCGCCGCCCGCATCGGCTACCCGGTGCTGGTCCGGCCGTCCTACGTGCTGGGCGGGCGCGGCATGGAGATCGTCTACGACGACGAGACCCTGGCCGGCTACATCGCCCGCGCCACGACCATCAGCGACGAGCGCCCGGTCCTGGTCGACCGGTTCCTCGACGACGCGGTCGAGATCGACGTCGACGCGCTGTGCGACGGCGTCGAGGTGTTCGTCGGCGGCGTCATGGAGCACATCGAGGAGGCCGGCATCCACTCCGGCGACTCCTCGTGCACCCTGCCCCCGGTCACGCTGGGGCGCAGCGTGATCGAGGCCGTGCGCCGCTCCACGGAGGCGATCGCGCACGGCGTCGGGGTGCGGGGGCTGCTCAACGTCCAGTACGCCCTGCACGGCGAGACGCTCTACGTGCTGGAGGCCAACCCGCGCGCATCGCGGACGGTGCCGTTCGTCTCGAAGGCCACCGCGGTGCCGCTGGCCAAGGCCGCGGCCCGGATCATGCTGGGCGCCACCATCGCCGAGCTCCGCGGCGAGGGCCTGCTGCCCGCCGAGGGCGACGGCGGCGAGCTGCCGCCGGACGCGCCCGTCGCCGTCAAGGAGGCGGTGCTGCCGTTCAACCGCTTCCGCACGAAGGACGGCCGCGGGGTCGACCCGCTGCTCGGCCCGGAGATGAAGTCGACCGGCGAGGTCATGGGCATCGACGCCTCGTTCGGCCCGGCGTTCGCGAAGTCGCAGGCCGCCGCGTACGGGTCGCTGCCGGCGAACGGGAAGGTGTTCGTGTCGGTCGCCGACCGCGACAAGCGCGCGATGGTCTTCCCGGTCCGGCGCCTGGCCGACCTCGGCTTCGAGATCCTCGCCACCGACGGCACCGCCGACGTGCTGCGCCGCAACGGGATCACGACCACGCCGGTGCGCAAGCACTCCGAGGGCGGCGAGACGGTCGTGGAGCTGATCCTCGACGGTCGGGTCGACATGATCATCAACACCCCGTACGGCAACTCCGGGCCGCGCGTCGACGGCTACGAGATCCGCGCGGCCGCGGTCAGCCGGGGGGTGCCGTGCATCACGACGGTGCAGGGCGCGGCCGCCGCGGTGCAGGGCATCGAGGCGACGGCGGCGGGCCGGATCGGGGTGCGCTCCCTGCAGGAGACGCACGCGGCGCTGCAGAAGGCCCGGTCATGAGCACGGTCGTGGGCTTCGGGGAGCGACTGGCGGCCGCGGTCGACGCGCACGGCCCGCTGTGCGCCGGGATCGACCCGCACCCGCCGCTGCTGGCCGAGTGGGGCCTCACCGACGACGCCGAGGGCCTCGCGCGCTTCGCCGACGCCTGCGTCGAGGCGTTCGCGGGGCACGTGGCGGTGGTCAAGCCGCAGTCGGCGTTCTTCGAGCGGCACGGCTGGCGCGGGGTCCAGGTGCTGGAGCGGGTGCTCGCGGGGTTCGCGGGCACCGGCACGCTGACGCTGCTCGACGTCAAGCGCGGCGACATCGGCTCCACGATGGACGGCTACGCCGACGCCTACCTCGCGGTCGGTGCCCCGCTCGGCGCCGACGCCGTCACGCTCTCGCCCTACCTCGGCTTCAGCTCGCTCGCCCCGGCCCTGGACGCCGCGGCCGATGCGGGTCGCGGTGTGTTCGTCCTCGCCCGCACCTCCAACCCCGAGGGTGCGGAGGTGCAGCTGGCGACGTTCGGGGAGCGGACCGTCGGGCAGGTGATGGTCGACGGGGCCGCGGCCCGCAACGCCGCCGCTCCCGGCGGCGTCGGGGTGGTGGTGGGCGCGACGGCCGAGCACGGGCTCGACCTCTCCGCCCTCGACGGCCCGGTCCTCGCCCCCGGCCTCGGTGCCCAGGGCGCCGGCCCGGCCGACGTCGCGGCCCGCTTCGCCGGGGTGCGCGGGACGGTGCTGCCCGCGGCGTCGCGGTCGGTGCTGAGGGCGGGTCCGGACCCGGCGGCGGTCCGCGCCGCCGCGGAGCACCTGCGCGACGAGCTGGCGGTGGCGCGGGCCTGAGCGCGGGCGGGTCGGGCGGTGCGGGCCCGGCACCGGTGGGCCGGGTGCGGGCGCGTCAGGGGCGGGCGCCGAGTGCCTGCCCGGCCGCCGTCCACCCGCCCATGCCGTGGACGCCGCCGCCGGGCGGCGTGCTGGAGGAGCACAGGTACACCCCGGGCAGAGGGGTGCGCCACGGCGACCGGGCGAGCACGGGGCGGGAGACGAACTGCCGCCAGTCGCCGCTGCCGCCGTTGATGTCGCCGCCCACCTCGTTGGCGTTGTGGGCCTCGAGCGCGGCGGGGCCCATGACGTGCCGGGCGAGCACCCGGTCGCCGAACCCGGGGGCGAACCGCTCGATCTGGGCCTCGATCGCCGCCGTCCGGTCCTCCTCGCAGCCGTGCGGCACGTGGCAGTACGCCCAGAACGTGTGCCTGCCCTCCGGCGCGCGCGACGGGTCGGCGACGCACGCCTGCACCCCCAGCACGAACGGCCGTTCCGGGTTGCGCCCGCGGGCCACCGCCCGCTCCGCCGCGGCGACCTCGGCGAACGTGCCGCCCAGGTGCACGGTGCCGGCCGCCGCGACCGCCGGGTCGGTCCACGGGACGGGACCGTCGAGCGCGTAGTCGACCTTGAACACGCCCGGCCCGTACCGGTACCGCTCCAGCCTGCGCCGGTAGCCCGCGGGCAGCCGGTCCCCGGCGACGGCGAGGAGCTGGCGCGGGGTGAGGTCGAGCAGGGTGATGGGGGCGTCGGGCAGCTCGCCCAGGTCGCCCACCCGGCACCCGGTGACGATCTCCGCCCCGCGCCCCCGCAGCCGCCGTGCCAGCGCGTCGGCCAGTGCCTGGGTGCCCCCGCGCACCACCGGCCAGCCGACCGAGTGCGCGAGCGCGCCGAGCAGCATCCCGTAGCCCGCGGTGACGGGGGAGGCGAGGTCGAGGATCGCGTGTGCGGCCATCCCGCCGAACGCGGCGCGCGCGGGCTCGTCGCGGAAGATCCGCCCAGTGACGGTGGCCGGGAGCGCCCCCAGCGCCCCGTAGCGGACGGCGGCCAGCGGGGCCGTCGGCGGCAGGTCCAGCGGGGCGAGCAGCGTGTCGACCAGCGGGAACCCGGCCCGGGCCGTCGCACCCATCGACGCCCGCCAGGCCGCGCCGTCGCGCCCGAACCCGGCGGCGGTGGCCCCCTCGCTGCGCAGCACCAGCGCGGCGTCGCGCCCGTCGAGGGGGTGGGCGGCGGGGACCGGCGGGTGCCGGTACCCGACGTCGAGCGACAGCGCCCGGAACGCCGGCGACGCCAGCGCCAGCGGCACGACGGTGGCGCAGACGTCGTGGTGGAACCCGGGCAGCGTCAGCTCCTCGGTGCGCAGCCCGCCGCCGAGCCGGTCGTTCGCCTCCACCAGCAGCACCCGTGCCCCCGCCTCGGCGAGGCGCAGGGCGCCCACGAGCCCGTTCGGGCCGGACCCGACCACCACGGCGTCGAACCCGTCGGCCTGTGCGCTCATCCCGTCACCCTCCCACCGCGGCGGCCACCCCGCCGCTCGCCGCATCCGGGCGACGGCTCGCCGCGGACGGGGGCGGCGGCCCCCGGCGGGGCCGGGCGTCGCCGGTGGGTTCCGGCCGGGGGCCGCCGCCCGGAAGATCGCCTTCTCGGAGCAGTGCGGCGCCCGGATGTCCGCCCCGACCCGCCCCGCGCGGTGGCTCCCGGTGACCGGCCGGTCCGGATCGCACGGTGCGTCGCGGCACGGGCACCGCGTGTCATGGACGCGGTCCCGAGGGACGGTTGACGACGTGCGGTGAGCGGGCGCGTCGGGGCGCGTCGCGCGCGGGTCGGCGTGGTATCACCCGTACGGGTGGCGGGAGAGAGAACACACAGGTGGCACCCCCCGTTTCGCTTCCCGGACGGGTCGTGAGTACGTTCGGATCAGACCCCGCGGGCAGCCCCGCGGGGCGGTGATTCGACGAACGACGGAGGAGACCGTGGCCCTTCCCCAACTCACCGAGGAACAGCGTGCCGCCGCGCTGCTGAAGGCGGCCGCGGCGCGCCGGGCCCGGGCCGAGTGGAAGGAGCGTCTCAAGCGGGGCGGGACGACCCTCGACGAGGTCCTCAAGGAGGCCGACTCCGACGAGGTGCTCGGCAAGATGAAGGTCTCCGCGCTGCTGGAGTCGCTCCCCGGAGTCGGCAAGGTGCGCGCCGGCCAGATCATGGAGCGCCTGGAGATCGCGCCGAGCCGCCGTCTGCGCGGCCTGGGCGACCGCCAGCGCAAGGCGCTGCTCAGCGAATTCGCCTGACGGTGACCGCGCACGTCGGGAGGGGTCGGCTGATCGTCCTGGCCGGCCCCTCCGGCGTGGGCAAGAGCAGTGTCGTGCGCGAGCTGCGCACGGTGCTGCCCGAGCTGTTCTTCTCGGTCTCGGCCACCACCCGCGACCCGCGCGCGGGGGAGACCCACGGCGTCGACTACCTCTTCGTCGGCCCCGACGGGTTCGACGCCATGATCGCCCGTGGCGAGCTGCTGGAGTGGGCGGAGATCCACGGTGGCCTGCAGCGCTCGGGCACCCCGCGCCGCCCCGTCGAGGAGGCGCTCGCGGCCGGTCGCCCGGTGCTCGTCGAGGTGGACCTCGCCGGGGCCCGCGCGATGAAGGCCGCGATGCCCGAGTGCGTCAGCGTGTTCCTCGCCCCGCCCTCGATGGCGGAGCTGGAGCGCCGCCTCGCCGGCCGCGCCACCGAGACCGAGGCCGCGTTCGCCCGCCGGCTGGAGACCGCCCGCGAGGAGATGGCCGCCCGCCACGAGTTCGACGTCACCGTGATCAGCGACGAGCCGCGGGCCGTCGCGGCCCGGTTGGTAGAGTTGCTGGTTGCCACCCCCCACGGTGCGCACCCACTACATACGCAGGAGTCCTCTTCGTGAGCATGCCGCTGACCGCCCCCGTCGCCGGGGCCCTCCCCGAGGGCATCACCAACCCGCCGATCGACGACCTGCTGGGCCAGGTGAGCTCCAAGTACGCGCTGGTCATCTACGCGGCCAAGCGCGCGCGCCAGATCAACGACTACTACTCGCAGCTGGGCGAGGGCCTGCTGGAGTACGTCGGCCCGCTCGTCGAGCCGGGCCCGCGCGAGAAGCCGCTGTCGATCGCCATGCGCGAGATCCAGGCCCACATGCTGGAGCACACCGAGGGCGAGCAGTAGCGATGACGCCGTCACCCTCGGTCCTGCTGGGGGTGGCGGGAGGCATCGCCGCCTACAAGAGCGCCGAGCTGCTGCGCCGGCTCACCGAGACCGGCCACTCCGTGCGCGTGCTGCCCACGGCCTCCGCGCTGGAGTTCGTCGGCGCCGCCACGTTCGAGGCCCTGTCCGGGCAGCCGGTCCACACCGGCGTCTTCGCCGACGTCCCGTCGGTGCCGCACGTGAAGCTGGGTCAGCAGGCCGATCTCGTCGTCGTCGCCCCCGCCACCGCCGACCTCATGGCCCGTGCCGCGCACGGTCGCGCCGACGACCTGCTCACCGCGTCCCTGCTGACCGCCCGCTGCCCGGTGCTGTTCGCCCCGGCGATGCACACGGAGATGTGGGAGCACCCGGCGACGCGCGCCAACGTCGCGACGCTGCGCGAGCGCGGGGTCGTGGTGCTGGAGCCCGCGTCCGGCCGGCTGACCGGTGAGGACACCGGCCCCGGGCGGCTGCCCGACCCCGCCGAGATCGCCGAGCTCGCCCGCCTGCTGCTGGAGCGGCCCGACGCGCTGCCCCGCGACCTCGCCGGCCGCCGGATCGTGGTGAGCGCGGGCGGCACGCGGGAGGCGCTGGACCCCGTGCGGTTCCTGGGCAACCGGTCCTCGGGGCGGCAGGGCTACGCGCTCGCCCGGGTCGCGGCGCAGCGCGGCGCGCACGTCACGCTAGTCGCCGCGCACACCGCCGACCTGGCCGACCCGGCCGCCGTCGACGTGGTGCGCGCCGGGTCCGCCCGCGAGCTGCGCGAGGCGGTGCTCGCGGCCACCGCGGGCGCCGACGCGGTGGTGATGGCCGCGGCGGTCGCCGACTTCCGGCCGGTCGCGCTCGCCGAGCACAAGATCAAGAAGGGGTCCGCCGACCCGGACCCGCTGCACCTGACCACCAACCCCGACATCCTCGCCGAGCTGGTGCGGGTGCGGGAGCCGGGACAGCTGATCGTCGGGTTCGCGGCGGAGACCGGCGACGAGAGCGGTGACGTCCTGCAGCACGGCCGCGCGAAGCTGGCCCGCAAGGGCTGCGACCTGCTCGTCGTCAACGCGGTGGGCGACGGCCGGGCGTTCGAGGTGCCCGACAACGCGGGCTGGCTGCTCGGCGCCGACGGGTCCGAGACCGAGCTGCCGACGGGGTCGAAGGCGCTGCTGGCCTCACGGGTCTGGGACGTGGTCGCGCCGCGCCTGTCCTGACGGCCCCGGGGAGCGGAGGGGCGGTCGGGACGGGCGCGGCGCACCGGTCGCACCCGCGGGAGGGGCGCTCGGACGGGTGATCGGGGTCACCCGGAGCGGCCCGCCCCCGCGGGGGCGCGATCAGCCGAGCAGCCCGCCGCCGCGGCTCTCGGTCTCCTCCTCCTCGGGGGAGTCCGACGACGAGGAGCCGGTGGTCCCGGGGGTGTCGTCGGCGTCGTCGGACGACGTCGAGGGGGACGTGGTGCGCGGCGTCCGGGTGGCGCTCTCGTCGGCGGAGGACGAGCCGGAGCGGTCCGCGGTGCTGTCGGCGCGGTCGGCCGTGTCGGTGGTGCGCGGCGCGGAGCTGCTGCGCGGGGTGCTGCTGCCCGAGGTCGGGGCGGCGCCGTCGATGGAGACGTAGTCGGTCGACGCCCAGCCGCCCAGGTCGGTGAGCTGGACGAACCCGTTGCTGGTGCGTCCGGTCTCCACCGCGGTGCCCGCCTCGCACAGCGCCACGATCCGCGCCGTGCTGCTCGGCTCCGCGCGGACGTTGACGTTCTCGGTGCAGCGGCCGGGGGCCATGGCGGCCGCGCTCCCGGCCAGCATCCCCATGAGGGTGATCGCGCCGAACGCGACCAGCCCGCCGACAACTGCGGCCGTACGGCCCGGTCGTGCCATCATCGTGGATCCTCTGCTCGGTGGAAGGTGTACACCAGGCCCAACGAGCGTCTCCGTTACCGATTCGCTACCCGGCGTGACACCACCGGAAGCGGTGACGTGTCGCTCGTAACGTCACCGTGCGTGATGGCGACTGTCACGTGGCCGGGGATCCGCACTCGACTACGCTCGGCCCCCAGGATCAGGCACGACGGATCAAGTGCAGACGGACGGAGCAGGGCGTGGTGGCAGTGGGTCGACGGTTGTTCACGAGCGAGTCGGTGACCGAGGGGCACCCGGACAAGATGTGCGACGCCATCAGCGACACGATCCTCGACGCGCTGCTGGCCGACGACCCCCGCAGCCGGGTGGCCGTGGAGACGATGGTGACCACCGGGCAGGTGCACGTGGCCGGGGAGGTCACGACGAACACCTACGCCGACATCCCGACGCTGGTGCGGGAGAAGATCCTGGAGATCGGCTACGACTCGTCGTCGAAGGGCTTCGACGGCGCGTCCTGCGGGGTCAACGTCGCGATCGGTGCGCAGAGCGCCGACATCGCGCAGGGCGTCGACTCCGCCTACGAGAGCCGGGTCGAGCTCTCCGAGGACGAGATCGCGAAGCAGGGCGCGGGCGACCAGGGCCTGATGTTCGGCTACGCCAACACCGACACCGACGAGCTCATGCCGCTGCCGATCGCGCTCGCGCACCGGCTCGCGCGGCGGCTCACCGAGGTCCGCAAGACCGGCGTGCTGCCCTACCTGCGCCCGGACGGCAAGACCCAGGTCACCATCGAGTACGACGGCGACAAGGCCGTGCGGGTCGACACGGTGGTCGTGTCCAGCCAGCACGCCGCCGACATCGACCTCGACGGCATGCTGGCCCCCGACATCCGCGAGCACGTCGTGGGCCCCGAGCTCGCCGAGCTCGGCCTCGACGTCTCCGACGTGCGGCTGCTGGTCAACCCGACCGGCCGGTTCGTCGTCGGCGGCCCGATGGGCGACGCGGGCCTGACCGGCCGGAAGATCATCGTCGACACCTACGGCGGCTTCGCCCGCCACGGCGGCGGCGCGTTCTCCGGCAAGGACCCGTCGAAGGTCGACCGCTCGGCCGCGTACGCCATGCGCTGGGTCGCGAAGAACGCCATCGCGGCCGGCCTGGCCGAGCGCATCGAGGTGCAGGTCGCCTACGCCATCGGCAAGGCGGCGCCCGTCGGCCTGTTCGTCGAGACCTTCGGCACCGAGCACGTCGACCCGGCGAAGATCCAGGCCGCGATCTCCGAGGTCTTCGACCTCCGCCCGGCCGCGATCATCCGCGACCTCGACCTGCTGCGCCCCATCTACGCCCCGACCGCCGCGTACGGCCACTTCGGCCGCCGCGACATCGAGCTGCCGTGGGAGAGCACCTCCCGCGCCGACGCGCTGAAGGCCGCCGTGGGCTCCTGAGCGGAGACGGTCGGTGAGCTACCACGTCCACCGCGCGGCGGGCCCGTCCGACCTGACGGGCCCGCCCGCGGTGCGCTTCGTGGCGCCCGGCTCGACCACGGCCGGGCGCTACGGCCTGTTCGAGTACACGACCCCGCCCGGCCCCGGGGCCCGGCCGCACCTGCACCACACGTTCTCCGAGGCGTTCTACGTGCTCGGCGGCGAGCTGACGATCTTCGACGGCAGCACGTGGTCGGCGTACGGCGCTGGCGACTACGCCTACGTGCCCGAGCAGGGCGTGCACGCCTTCCGCAACGACGGTGACGTCGACGCGCGGTTCCTCATCCTGTTCTCCCCGGGCATCGCGCGGGAGCGGTTCTTCTCCGAGATGGCGGAGATCCGCACGAGCGGCCGCGTGCTGACCGAGGAGGAGTGGGTGGACTTCTACGCCCGCCACGACCAGGTCAACCTCTGACCCTCACGAGGTGAGGGCGGGGTCGGCCTTCAGGGTCACCCCTGACACCCCCAGGCGCCTCGCCTCCGCCATCAGCATCGCCGCCGTCGTCGCGGCCGCCTCGTAGCCGGTGCCGTGCGGCGGGCGGATGTTGGACAGGCAGTTGCGCTCGGAGTCCCGGCGCCCGCGCCGCGCGTCGAAGGTGAAGTAGATCCCGAGGCTGTCGGTGGAGCTCATCCCCGGCCGCTCGCCGATGAGCACCACCACGCTGCGCGCGCCCAGCCCCGCCGCGATCTCGTCGCCCAGCGCCACCCGGGCCTGCGTGGCGATCACGACCGGCGCGATCCGCCAGCCGTCGAGGCGTTCGACGAGGGCCCGGAGCATGGGGACGCCGTGGGCGTGCACCGCCTGCGGCGAGAGCCCGTCGGCCAGGACGAGCACGACGTCGTGCCCGCCCGCCTCCAGCTCCGTGCCGTCGGCGAGGCGCCGCCCGAGGTCGGGTCGCTGCAGGTACTCCGCGCGCGACGTCGCGGCGCTCGTCACGCGCAGGACCGTTCCGTCCAGGTCGGTGGCCAGCGCGTCGACGTCGAGGGGTGCGTGCACCGCGTCACGGGCGGCGGCGTGGGCGGCGCGGAGCTCCAGCAGCCGGGCGGTGGGCAGGGCGTCGCCGGCGCGGCCCAGCGCGACGCGGGCGCGGGTCGCGGCGCGGAGGGCGTCCAGGGGGTCGCTCATGCCAGCCCCGCCGTCAGCGCGCGCACGGCGGGGGAGTCGATCTCCCGGATCCGCCCCGAGCCGTCGAGCAGCTCCATCCGCTCCAGCCACGCCGCGAACTCCGGGGCCGGGGACAGGCCGAGCACCTGCCGGGCGTAGAGCGCGTCGTGGAACGACAGCGACTGGTAGTGCAGCATCACGTCGTCGCCGCCGGGCACGCAGATCACGAACGAGCAGCCGGCCACGCCGAGCAGCGTGAGCAGGGCGTCGGTGTCGTCGGCGTCGGCCTCGGCGTGGTTGGTGTAGCAGACGTCGACGCCCATCGGGACGCCGAGCAGCTTGCCGCAGAAGTGGTCCTCCAGCCCGGCGCGGGTGATCTGCTTGCCGTCGTAGAGGTACTCCGGCCCGATGAACCCGACGACGGTGTTGACCAGCAGCGGGTCGAACTCGCGCGCCACGGCGTAGGCCCGGACCTCCAGGGTCTGCTGGTCGACGCCGTGGTGCGCGTCGGCCGACAGCGCGCTGCCCTGCCCCGTCTCGAAGTACATGCAGTGCGTGCCGACGGTGCCGCGGCCCAGCCCGAGCGCGCCCTGGTGGGCCTCGCGGAGCAGGTCGAGCGTGACGCCGAACCCGGAGTTGGCCGCCTGCGTGCCGGCGATCGACTGGAACACCAGGTCGACCGGCGCCCCGCGCTCCATGACCTCGATCGACGTCGTGACGTGCGCGAGCACGCAGCTCTGGGTCGGGATGTCGTAGCGCAGCCGCACGTCGTCGACGAGGCGGAGCAGGTCGATCGTGCGCTGCGGGCTGTCGGTGGCCGGGTTGATCCCGATGACGGCGTCGCCGCTGCCCAGCAGCAGCCCGTCGACGATGGTCGCGGTGACGCCGACCGGGTCGTCGGTGGGGTGGTTGGGCTGCAGGCGGGTGGCCATCGTGCCGGGCAGCCCGAGCGTCGAGCGGAACGCGGTGACGACGGGCGTGCGCCGGGCGACCGCGACGAGGTCCTGCAGCCGCATGAGCTTGGACACCGCGGCCACCATCTCCGGGGTGAGGCCCGGGGCCAGCGCGGTGGTGTCGGTGGACGGCGCGAGCAGGTGGTCGCGGAACTCGCCGACGGTCATCGACGCGACCGGTGCGAACGCCGCCGCGTCGTGGGAGTCGACGATCAGCCGCGTCACCTCGTCGTCCTCGTAGGGGATCACGAGCTCGTCGAGGAACGTGGCGAGCGGCAGGTCGGCGAGCAGCGCCTGCGCGGCCACCCGCTCCTGCTCGGAGCGCGCCGCGACCCCGGCCAGCACGTCGCCGGAGCGCTCCGGGGTGGCCGCGGCGAGCAGGGCCCTGAGGTCGGCGAACCGGTGGCCGTGCCCGCCGAGGGTGATCTGCCGGACGGTCACCGCAGCTCGTCCTCCGCCGCGGCCAGCGCGGCGAACTCCTCGTCGGGGGCGCTCGCGACGAGGTGGTGGCGGCTGTAGAGGCCGAAGTAGGCCATGAACAGCGCGAACGCGCCGAGCGCGCACAGCGCCGCGACGCTGTCGACGAGGAAGGTGGCGATCACCGAGATCACGGCCACGACCAGCGCGAACCCGGTGGTGGCCACGCCGCCCGGGGTGCGGTAGGGCCGCGGCATGTCCGGCTCGCGGCGGCGCAGCACGATGTGGCTGACCATCATCAGCACGTAGCTCAGCGCCGCCCCGAACACGGCCATGTTGAGCAGCACCGCGCCCTGGCCGGTCAGCGAGAGCAGGAAGCCGATGACGCCCGGCACGATCAGCGCCAGCGTCGGGGCCTTGCGGCCGTTGGTCAGCGAGAGCACCCGGGGCAGGTAGCCGGCGCGCGAGAGCGCGAACGTCTGGCGCGAGTACGCATAGATGATCGAGAAGAAGCTGGCGACGAGCCCGGCCAGGCCGATGTAGTTGACGACGGTGGCCATCGTGCCGGTGCCCAGCGCCTCGACGAGCGGGTTGCCCGACTCCGACAGCGCCGCCGCCCCGATCGCGCCGGTGGCCAGCACGAGCACCGCAGCGCCCGTGACGAGCAGTACGGCCATCGCGGCGATGATCCCGCGCGGGACGTCCTTGGCCGGGTCGCGGGCCTCCTCGGCGCCCAGGGGCACGCCCTCGATCGCGAGGAAGAACCAGATCGCGAACGGCACGGCGGCCCAGATGCCGAGGTAGCCGTAGGGCAGGAACGGCGAGGAGCCCGTGGCGTCGGTCGGCGGGATGTCGGTGAGGTTGGCGGTGTCGAACAGCGGCACGGCGGCGATCGCGAAGACCACCAGCCCGATCACCGCGATCGCGGTGATGCCGAACATCACCTTCAACGCCTCGCCGACGCCCATCAGGTGCACGCCGACGAACAGCACGTAGGCGGCGAGGTAGACCCACCAGCCGTCGGTGATGCCGAACAGGCCCAGCGACTCGACGTAGGCGCCGATGAACGTGGCGATCGCGGCCGGGGCGATCGCGTACTCGATGAGGATGGCGGTGCCGGTGGCGAACCCGCCCCACGGCCCGAGCGCGCGGCGGGCGAAGGTGTAGCCGCCCCCGGCCGTCGGCAGGGCGGAGGACAGCTCGGCCATGCCCAGCACCATCGCGGTGTACATCGCGGCGATGAGGACACCGGCGATCAGCAGGCCGCCGAACCCGCCCTGGCCGAGGCCGAAGTTCCAGCCCGAGTAGTCGCCGGAGATGACGTAGCTGACGCCCAGGCCCGCGAGCAGGACCCAGCCCGCCGCGCCCTTCTTCAGCTGACGCCGGGCGAGGTAGTCGTCGGCGGCGCCGGTGCGGGTGGAGGGGGTGGTCGGTGGGGTGCTCACGGCGTCCTCCGGTCGGTCGGGGTGCCGACACGGTAGGTGGGTGATGTTGCCCGCGTCTCACGTCCGCGTTTCCCGGTGCGCGGATCCACCCGGTCGGCGCGCGGCCATCCGGACCAGTGCGGGGATCGTCGGGGGTGTCCTGCACGATGCAGCGGACCGCGGCCGGAGGTCCTCCCGGTCACCGCAGCTCGTCCTCCGCCGCCGCGCGGGCCGGGAGCACCACGGCGTGCGCGGCCAGGACGATCGGGCGGTCCCTGACCCGCCCGGGGTCGGCGATGACGCCGCGATCGCACGTCCGGGGACGGGGGACGGCCCGCTCGCGCGCAGAGGCGTCGAGCGGGCCGTTCGGTCGCGCCAGGTCGCCTCAGCCGTCGCGGCCGGGGCTCCCGTCGCTCCCGCGGGGGCCCTCGCCGCGCGTGCCGCCCGCACCGCCCTCGCCCCCGGGACTGCCCCCGTCGCCGCCGGGGCCGCCCGAGGAGATGCCGTCGCCCTCGGTGGTCGTGATCGGGCCCGAGTCCCTGCCGTCGCCGCCGTCGCCGCCCCGCCCGGTCGACCCCACCTCGGTGGTGGTGCCGCCGTCGGTGCTGGTGGTGCGGGTGCCGCCGGCACCGCCGCTGCCCCCGTCCCCGCCGTCGCCGCCCCGGGCGACCGGGTAGGGGCTGGTCGACCCCCCGCCGAACCCGCCGTCACCGCCGTTCCCGCCGGCCCCGCCCCCGCCCCCGCCGGTCGAGGTCCCCGCGCCGCCGGTGGCCGTGGCGTCGCCGCCGCTCCCACCGCTGCCACCGGGCCCACCGGCCCCTCCGGTGGTGCTGGTGGTGGTGGTGTCGTCCGGGTCGTCGACGACTCCGGTGGTGGATCCGCCGTCGCCACCTGCACCGCCGGCGCCCCCTCGTCCGGCCGTGGCGGTCGCCGGCGCGCCGCCGCCGCCCACGGCGGTCGCCGACCCGCCCTGGCCACCGGCCCCGCCCGCGGCCCCGGTCCCGCCGTCGGTGAGCGTGCCGGACTCGACGGGCCCGCCGTCGCCACCGGCCCCGCCGGTCCCGCCGTCGCCGCCGGTGGCGCTCGCGGCGCCGCCGGCCCCTTGCGCGCCGGAGGGCGCCGCCGCGCCGTCGACGGTGCCGGTGCCCCCGGCACCGCCCGTGCCACCGGTGGCACCGGCGTTCTGACCGGCGCCGCCCGCGGCCCCCGGGCTGCCGCCCTCCCCGGTCCTGTCGTACCCGGAGGACGGCGCCCCCGCGGGGCCGGCCGTCCCGGTCGCCCCGTTGGCGCCCTGCGCGGTCGCGCCCCCGGCGACGGCGCCACCCCGAGGGCCAGTGCCAGCGCCGCCGGCGCCCCCACGATCGCTCCGGCGACCACCCGACGTCGGACCTTGCGATGGCGACCCGCCACGGCGACTACCCCTCGTCAGAACCCGGCGACGGGTTCACCCCGTCGCGACAGTGATCAAGCTTCTGGATCCGAACGGACCAGGACAAGCGACCTGGGTCGCCGCCGCACTAGCCCGGACGGGTGATCATCAGGTCGGGTGCCGCACCACGGCGTGGACGCGTCGGCGACCGCGGCCACGACGTCGAAGCCCGGCCGATCACGTCCCCCGCCCGTCAGGGCGGTCCACCGCTGACCGCACGCGGAGCGCAGGGCGGCTCAGCCAGTCCGGCACCGTCGTCCGACACGGCGGGTGGTCGGCGCGCGGCCGTCCGGACCAGTGCGGGGACCGTCGGGGGTGTCCTGCACGATGCGGGCATGACCGCGACCCGCCCCGTGCCCGCGCGCGGGCAGTGGACCGCGGCCGAGGTCCTCCCGGTCGCGCGCGTCGCCGTCGACGTCCCGCTCGCCCACCTGGACCGCCCCTTCGACTACCGCGTGCCGGCCCACCTCGACGCCGACGCGCAGCCCGGCGTGCGCGTGCGCGTCCGCTTCGCCGGGCGCGCGCTCGACGGCTGGGTGCTGGAACGGGCGGCCACGACCGAGCACGACGGCCGGCTGGGGTGGATCGACAAGGTGGTGTCGCCGGAGCCCGCGCTCACCCCCGAGGTCGCGGCGCTGTGCCGCACCGTGGCCGACCGCTACGCCGGGGTGTTCGCCGACGTCGTCCGGCTCGCGGTGCCGCCGCGGCACGCCCGCGTGGAGAAGGAGGTGCGCGAACCCGCCCCGGACCCCGCGGCCCCGGTGGCCGACCCGGCCGGGTGGTCGCGCTACCGGCACGGCACCGCCCTGCTCGACGCGCTGGGCGGCAGCCGGGCCGCGCACGCGGTGTGGCAGGCGCTGCCGGGGGAGTCGTGGACGGCCCGGCTCGCCGAGGCCGCCGCCGCCACCGCCGCCGCGGGGCGGGGGGCCCTGCTCGTCGTGCCCGACCAGCGCGACGTCGACGCGCTGCACGCGGCGCTGGCCGAGCGGGTCGGGGCCGGGGCGGTCGTCGCGCTCACGGCCGAGCTGGGCCCCGCCGAGCGCTACCGCCGGTGGCTCGCGGTGCGCCGCGGGCAGGTGCGGGTCGTCGTCGGCACGCGGGCGGCGGCGTTCGCCCCGATCGCCCGGCCGGGCCTGCTGGCCGTCTGGGACGACGGCGACGACCTGCACGCCGACCCCCGCGCGCCCTACCCGCACGTCCGCGACGTCCTGGTGGCCCGGGCCCACGCGGCCGGGGCGGCGCTGCTCGTCGCCGGGTTCGCGCGCACGGCCGAGGCGCAGCTGCTGGTGGAGTCGGGCTGGGCGCGGGAGGTCGTCGCGGAGCGGGCGGTGGTGCGGGCGGCGATGCCGCGGATCGAGGCGCTGGGCGAGGGCGACGGGGCGCTGCTCGCCCGCGACCCCGACGCCCGGGCCGCCCGCCTGCCGCACGTCGCGTTCGAGGCCGCCCGGGCCGCGCTCGCCGGCGGGCGGCCGGTGCTCGTGCAGGTGCCGCGCTCGGGGTACGTGCCCTGGCTGTCGTGCGGGCAGTGCCGGGAGACCGCGCGGTGCCGGCACTGCGCGGGCCCGCTCGGCCTGCGCCGGGGAGCCGATCCCGACTCCCCGGCCCTGCCGCACTGCCGCTGGTGCGGGCGGCCGGACCCGGCGTTCCGCTGCCCGGCGTGCGGGTCGCGGCGGCTCCGCGCCGGGGTCGTCGGGGCCGGGCGCACCGCTGAGGAGCTGGGGCGGGCGTTCCCCGGGGTCGCCGTGCGGGCGTCGGGGGGCGGGGCCGCGGTGCTGGCGTCGGTGCCGTCCGGGCCGTCGCTCGTCGTCGCGACGCCGGGGGCCGAGCCGCCCGCCGACGGCGGCTACGGCGCCGCGCTGCTGCTCGACGGCTGGGCCATGCTCTCGCGCCCGGACCTGCGGGTGGCCGAGGAGACGCTGCGCCGCTGGCTGGCCGCCGCCGCGCTGGTCGTCCCGCACACCGACGGGGGGCGGGTCGTCAGCACCGCCGACGCGGCGCTGCCGGGCGTGCAGGCCCTGGTGCGCTGGGACCCGGCCCACCACGCGGCCGCCGAGCTCGCGGCGCGCACCGAGGTGGGCTTCCCGCCCGCCGTGCGGATGGCGGCGGTGGAGGGCGTGCCGACGGCGGTGGCCGAGATCGTCGAGGAGGTGCGGGCGGCCCTGGAGGTCGAGGAGCTGGGACCCGTCGAGATCGAGCCTCCCGCCCCCGACGGCGTCGAGCGGGAGCGCAGCCTGCTCCGGGTGCCGCGGGCGCGGGGCCGGGAACTGGCCGCCGCCCTGCACGCGGCCCAGGCCGCGCGCACCGCCCGCAAGGCCCCCGATCCGGTGCGCGTGCGGCTGGATCCCGTCGCGATCGAGTGAGGTGGCAGAATCGAAGGTCGCCCCCGCCACCCGTCTCGTACAGGAGAGCCGTGCCCGTCCAGCCCGTCCGCCTCTTCGGTGACCCCGTGCTGCGCACGCCCGCCGCGCCCGTCACCACGTTCGACGCGGAGCTGCGCAAGCTGGTCACCGACCTCACCGACACGATGCACGACGAGGGCGGCGCCGGCCTGGCCGCGCCGCAGCTGGGCGTGAGCCTGCGCGTGTTCACCTACGACTGCGACACCTTCGCCGGGCACCTGGTCAACCCGACCTTCGAGGTCGTCGGCGACGAGGAGCAGGTCGGCCCCGAGGGCTGCCTGTCCATCCCCGGGCTGGGCTGGGAGTGCCGCCGCCACCTGCACGTCGTCGCCCGCGGGTTCGACGTGCACGGCGAGCCGCTGGTCGTCGAGGGCAGCGAGCTGCTGGCCCGCTGCATCCAGCACGAGACCGACCACCTCGACGGCGTGCTGTTCGTCGACCGCCTCGACGCCGAGACCCGCAAGCTCGCGATGGCCGAGATCCGGGCGGCGGAGTGGTTCGGCGAGCCGGCCCCGGTCGTCCGGGAGAGCCCGCACCCGCTGTTCGGGAAGGTCCGGTGAGGCTGGTCTTCGCCGGTACCCCGGCCCCCGCGGTCCCCGCGCTGCGGGCGCTGCTGGCCTCGGCCGCCCACGAGGTCGTCGCCGTCGTCACCCGGCCCGACGCCCCCGCCGGCCGTGGCCGCAGGGTCGCGCGCTCGGCCGTCGGGCTCGTCGCCGACGAGGCCGGGATCCCGGTGCTGACGCCCGCGCGCCCGTCGGACCCGGAGTTCCTCGACGCCCTGCGCGCGCTCGAGCCCGACTGCTGCCCGGTCGTCGCCTACGGCGCGCTGGTGCCCCGCGCGGCCCTCGACATCCCCCGGCACGGCTGGGTCAACCTGCACTTCTCGCTGCTGCCGTCCTGGCGCGGCGCGGCACCCGTGCAGTCGGCGATCCGGCACGGCGACGACATCACCGGCGCCAGCACGTTCCTGCTGGAGGAGGGGCTCGACACCGGGCCCGTGTTCGGCGTCGTCACCGAGGCGGTGCGCCCGACCGACACCGCGGGCGACCTGCTGGGCCGGCTCGCCGAGTCCGGGGCGGCGCTGCTCGTCGCCACGATGGACGGCATCGCCGACGGCTCGCTCGTGCCGCGCGCCCAGCCGGCCGAGGGCGTCACCCACGCGCCCAAGGTGCTCACCGCCGACGCGCGCGTCGACTGGACCCACACCGCCGACGTCGTCGACCGCACGGTCCGCTCGGTCACCCCGGACCCCGGCGCGTGGGCGGTGTTCCGCGACGAGCGGCTCGGGCTGGGCCCGGTGCGGCCCGTCAGGCACGACGTCGTGCTGCAGCCGGGGGAGCTGGCGCCGGAGAAGAAGCGGGTGCTGGTGGGCACGGCATCCGGGGTGCTGGAGCTGGGTGAGGTGCGCCCGGTCGGGAAGCGCGCGATGCCTGCCGCCGACTGGGCGCGCGGGGTCCGCATCGAGGCCGGGGAGCTGCTCACATGACGTCCGAGGACCGCAGGCGCGCCGGGAACCGGGGCGGGGGCGACCGCCGCGCCGGGGTCCGCCGCGCGTCCGGGCCGCCGCGCGGCCGCCAGGGCCCCGCGCGCCCGCCCGAGCCCGACCTGCCGCGGCGCGCCGCGCTCGAGCTGCTGACGTCGGTGCGGGTCCGCGACTCCTACGCCAACCTCGCGCTGCCCGCGATCCTGCGCCGCCACCGGCTGCACGACCGCGACGCCGGCCTCGCCACCGAGCTGGGCTACGGCACGCTGCGCGCCCAGGGCCTGCTCGACGCCGTCATCGCGCACTGCACCGACCGGCCGCTGGTCAAGGTGGAGTCCGCGCTGCTCGACGCCCTGCGCCTGGGCGCCTACCAGCTGCTGCGGATGCGGGTGCCCGCGCACGCGGCCGTGCACGCCACCGTCGAGCTGGTCCGCGCCGACGCGGGGTCGCGCTCGGCCGGGTTCGTCAACGCGGTGCTGCGCCGCGTCGGGGAGTACGACGAGGCCGCCTGGGTGGCCCGGCTCGCGCCCGACGCGGGCGAGGACCCGCTCGGGCACGCCGCCTTCGCCCACGCCCACCCGCGCTGGATCGCGCAGGCCTTCGCCGACGCCCTCGGCGACCTCGACCAGCTCGACGCGGCACTGGCCGCCGACGACGCCCGCCCGGTGGTGCACCTGCTCGCCCGCCCCGGCGAGATCACCGCCGAGGAGCTGGCCCTGGCCACCGGCGGCACCGAGGGCCCGTACTCGCCCTACGCCGTGCACCTCGACGCCGGCTCCGGCGCCATCGGCGACCTCGACGCCGTCTCCCAGGGCCTCGCCGTCGTGCAGGACGAGGGCAGCCAGCTCGTGGCGCTCGCCCTGACCCGGGCCGCCGTGCTCGGCGACGACACCGGCCGGTGGCTCGACCTGTGCGCCGGGCCCGGCGGCAAGGCCGTGCTGCTCGGCGGGCTCGCGCAGATGGACGGCGTCGCCGTCGACGCCGTCGAGCTGGGGGAGCACCGCGCCGAGCTGGTGCGCAAGGCCGTCGACGGGCTGCCGGTCACCGTGCACCACGCCGACGGCCGCGAGGCCCCGCTGCCCGACGCCGCGTTCGACCGCGTGCTCGTCGACGCCCCGTGCACCGGCCTGGGGGCCCTGCGCCGCCGACCGGAGGCCCGCTGGCGCCGCACCCCCGAGGACGTGCCGGGCCTGGCCAAGCTGCAGCGCGAGCTGCTCACCGCCGCCCTGCGCCACGTCCGGCCCGGGGGAGTGGTCGCCTACGTCACCTGCTCGCCGCACCTGTCCGAGACCGTCGGCGTCGTCACCGGGGTGGCGCGGCGGGCGCAGGCGGAGCTGCTCGACGCCCGCGACCTCCTGCCCGGCGTCGACGACCTGGGCGCGGGCCCCACCGTCCAGCTCTGGCCGCACCGCCACGGCACCGACGCGATGTTCCTGGCCGTGCTGCGCCGCCCGCTCGACACCTGAGCGCCGCGGTCCCCGTAACCTGCTGCGGTGCACCCCCTGATCGCCCCGAGCATCCTGTCGGCCGACTTCGCCCGCCTCGCCGACGAGGCCGCGGCCGTCGCGGGGGAGCCCGGTGCCGGGGCCGACTGGCTGCACGTCGACGTCATGGACGCGCACTTCGTGCCCAATCTCACACTGGGCCTCCCGGTGGTCGAGTCGCTGCTCCGCGCGACCGCGATCCCGCTCGACTGCCACCTCATGATCGAGGACCCGGACCGGTGGGCGCCGGGCTACGCGGAGGCGGGGGCGCACAACGTCACCGTCCACGCCGAGGCCGCGGCCGACCCCGTCATGCTGGCGAAGAATCTGCGCGCGGCCGGGGCGCGGGCGGGACTGTCGATCAAGCCCGACACCCCGCTGGAGCCGTGGGTGCAGGTGCTGCGCCACTACGACACGCTGCTGGTGATGAGCGTGGAACCCGGTTTCGGCGGCCAGAGCTTCCGGCCGGAGGTGCTCGACAAGGTGCGCACCGCGCGGCGGCTCGTCGACACCGGCCACCTGACTGTGCTCGTCGAGATCGACGGCGGCATCAACACCGACACCGTCGAGGCCGCGGCCGAGGCGGGCGTCGACTGCTTCGTGGCCGGGTCGGCGGTCTACGGGGCCGACGACCCGGCCCGCGCCGTCGCCGCGCTGCGCGACCAGGTGCGCGCCGCGTCACCCCATCGGACCTGGACCGCCTGACGCCGACGGCACCGCCCGGGGGATGATCCGGGTGGGCCCGCAGGTTGCACGGGCAGGATCGAGGAAGGGCGGCGGGATGTTTACCGGCATCGTCGAGGAGATGGGCGAGGTCCTCGCCGTGCGCGAGAGCGCCGAGGTCGTGGTGTTCACCGTGAAGGGGCCGCTGGTCACGAGCGACGCGGGGCACGGCGACTCGATCGCGGTCAACGGCGTCTGCCTCACGGTGATCGACCCCCGGGGCAGCACCGACGGCACGTTCAGCGTCGAGCTGGTCCCCGAGACCCTCAAGCGGTCGAGCCTCGCGGCCGTGACGGCGGGCACGCCGGTCAACCTGGAGCGCGCGGTCCCGGTGTCCGGGCGCCTGGGCGGGCACATCGTGCAGGGCCACGTCGACGGCGTCGCCACGCTGATCTCGCGCACCCCGGCCGAGCGCAGCGACGAGCTGCGGTTCAGCCTGGCCCCCGACCTCGCGCGCTACGTCGTCGAGAAGGGCTCGATCACCGTCGACGGGGTGTCGCTGACGGTCGCGGGCGTGGGTCCCGACTCGTTCTCGGTGGCGCTGATCCCGACGACCCTGGCGCACACCACACTCGGGATCAGGCGCGCGGGGGATACCGTCAACATCGAGGTGGACGTCCTCGCGAAGTACGTGGAACGGCTGGTCGGCGGATACGGCGGAGCAGCCCGGTGAACGACCCGGGCCCGATGAACGGTGGAGATGTGGACAGCGGCACGGACGGTACGGACGGCGGGTCGCCGCTGAGCGGCATGGAGGCCATCGAGCAGGCCCTCACCGACCTCAAGGCCGGAAAGGCCGTGGTCGTGATCGACGACGAGGACCGCGAGAACGAGGGCGACCTCATCTTCGCCGCCGAGATGGCGACACCCGAGCTGGTGTCGTTCATGGTGCGCTACACCTCGGGGTACATCTGCGTGGCGCTGACCGAGACCGAGTGCGACCGCCTCGACCTCCCGCCCATGCACCACACCAACTCCGACAGCTTCCGCACCGCGTTCACCGTGACGGTCGACGCGCGGCTGGGCATCACCACCGGCATCTCGGCCGCCGACCGCGCGCACACGATCCGGCTGCTCGCCGACCCGGCCGCCGGCGCCAACGACCTGGTGCGCCCCGGCCACGTGCTGCCGCTGCGGGCCCGCGAGGGCGGGGTGCTGCGCCGCCCCGGCCACACCGAGGCCGCCGTCGACCTGGCCCGCCTCGCCGGGCTCGCGCCCGCCGGTGCCCTGTGCGAGATCGTGTCGCAGAAGAACGAGGGCGAGATGGCGCGCGGCGAGGAGCTGCGCATCTTCGCCGACGAGCACGACCTGACGCTCATCACCATCGCCGACCTCATCTCGCACCGGCGCCGCTTCGAGAAGCACGTCGTGCGCGTGGCGCAGGCGCGCATCCCCACCGCCCACGGCGACTTCACCGCCTACGGCTACGACTCCGTGCTCGACGGGATCGAGCACATCGCGATGGTCCGCGGCGAGATCGGCACCGAGCAGGACACCGGCGAGGACGTGCTGGTGCGCGTGCACTCCGAGTGCCTCACCGGCGACGTCATGGGCTCGCTGCGCTGCGACTGCGGCCCGCAGCTCGACGCCGCGCTCGAGGCCGTGGCCGCCGAGGGCCGGGGTGTCGTGCTCTACATGCGCGGCCACGAGGGCCGCGGCATCGGCCTGCTGCACAAGCTGCAGGCCTACCAGCTGCAGGAGGCCGGGGCCGACACCGTCGACGCCAACCTGGCACTGGGCCTGCCCGCCGACGCCCGCGACTACGGGATGGGCGCGCAGATCCTCGCCGATCTCGGCGTGCGCTCGATGCGGCTGCTCACCAACAACCCCGACAAGCGCGCGGGGCTCGAGGGCTACGGCCTGACGGTCAACGGCCGCGTCGCGCTGCCGGTGCGCGCGGTCCCGGAGAACCTCGCCTACCTGCGCACCAAGCGCGACCGGATGGGCCACGACCTGCCCGACCTGGAGGGCCCGGACGCCACGGGGGTGCCCTCGTGAGCGGCGAGGGCCGTCCCGTGGTCGGGACGCTGCCCGACGCCACCGGCCTGTCCGTGGCCGTGGCCGCGACGAGCTGGCACACCGACATCGTCGACGTGCTGCTGGAGCGCGCCGTGGCGACGGCGCGCGAGTCCGGGGCGCCCGAGCCCACCGTGGTGCGGGTCTCGGGCACCGTGGAGCTGCCGGTGGTCTGCCAGGAGCTCGCCCGCACCCACGACGCCGTGGTGGCGCTCGGCGCCGTGATCCGCGGCGGCACCCCGCACTTCGAGTACGTCTGCGACGCCGTGACCGCCGGGCTCACGCGCGTGGCGCTCGACGAGCACACCCCCGTGGGCAACGGGGTGCTCACCTGCGACACCCACGGCCAGGCCGTCGACCGCTCGGGCGGGCCGGGGGCGACGGAGGACAAGGGCGCCGAGGCCTGCCTCGCCGCCCTGCACACCGCGGTGCTGCTGCGCGACCTGCGGAAGGAGTCGTGAGCGTGACCCAGCAGGAGACGGTGACGCTCCGCCCGCTGCGGGCGCTGGTGATCTCCTGGGTGTCGGCGGTCGTGATCGTCGTGCTGTTCGTGGCGATCGCGCTGGTGCTGCGCAACAGCGACACCGGCGTGTTCTTCCGGGAGGCCGACCAGGTGGCGCTGGTGCTGATCGGGCTGTTCATCGCCGGCGGCTGCCTGCTGATGGCCCGGCCCCGGGTGCGCGCCGACGCCGCGGGCATCGAGGTGCGCAACGTGATCGCGACCAAGCACTTCGCGTGGACCGACGTGGAGCGCATCGCGTTCCCCGACGGGGCGTCCTGGGCGCGGATCGACCTCCCCGACTACGAGTACGTGCCGGTGATGGCCGTGCAGGCCGTCGACGGGCAGCGGTCGGTGGAGGCGATGCGGAGCCTGCGGGCCCTGCACGCCGCGGCCCGCGCCTGAGCGGTGGAGTTCGAGCAGATCCGCTACGCCGTCGCCGACGGCGTGCTCACCCTGACCCTGGACCGGCCCGACCGGCTCAACGCGTTCACCGCCCGCATGGGCGACGAGCTCCGCGAGGCGTTCGACCGCTCCGACGCCGACGACGACGTGCGCGCGGTGGTGGTGACCGGGTCCGGTCGCGGCTTCTGCGCGGGCGCCGACCTCGCCGCGGGCGGTGCCGTGTTCGCCCACGAGGACGGCGGCAGGGGCGACGTGCACCGCGACGCCGGCGGGCGGCTCACCCTGCGGATCTTCGAGAGCACGAAGCCGGTGATCGGGGCGGTCAACGGCCCGGCCGTCGGCGTCGGCGCCACGATGACGCTGCCGATGGACGTCCGCCTCGCCGCCGACACCGCCCGGTTCGGGTTCGTGTTCGCCCGGCGCGGGATCGTGCCGGAGGCCGCGTCGAGCTGGTTCCTGCCGCGGGTCGTCGGGATCAGCCGGGCGCTGGAGTGGACGATGACCGGCCGCGTGTTCGCCGCGGCGGAGGCCCTCGACGGCGGGCTGGTGCGGTCCGTGCACCCGGCCGCGGCCCTGCTGCCCGCCGCCTACGCGCTCGCGGCCGAGATCGCCGAGAACGCCGCCCCGGTGTCGGTGGCCCTGACGCGGCAGATGATGTGGCGGATGCTCGGCGCCGACCACCCGATGGAGGCCCACCGGCTGGACTCCTGGGCGGTGACGCGGCGCGGCCGCTCCGCCGACGCCGCGGAGGGGGTGGGCGCGTTCCTGGGCAAGCGCCCGGCCCGGTTCCCCGACCGCGTGTCCGCCGACCTCCCCGAGGGCTACCCCTGGTGGCCCGACCGGCCGTACACCCCGCTGGGGGACGGGCCCGCCACGTAGCATCGGGGCGTGTTGCGAGCGAAGCAGGTCCAGGACCGGGGCGAGGTGCGGCTGGGCGACATCGTCCTGCGCAACCGGCTGGTCACCTCCTCGAGCCTCCTCGGGTACGGCGTGGCGAACGCGCCGCTGGTGCCCTACGGGATGAGCCCGGTGTCGATGTTCGTGCCGCTCGCGGAGTTCGGCGCGGTGACCACCCGCACGCTCACGGTGGAGCCGCGCGAGGGCCACTTCAGCACCCGTGACGACTACTCCCTCGGCGAGCTGCCGGGGCTGCTCCGGCGCTACGGCCGCGTGCTGCGCAGCACCGACGGCGGCTGGGTCAACGCGTTCGGCTGGTGCAACGTCGGGATCGACGCCTACCTGCGCGACTACTTCCCGCGCACCCGCGACCAGCGCACGATCATCTCCCTCGGCGGCTTCTCCGCCGAGGAGTTCGTGACGCTGATCGACCGGGTGAACGCCGCGGTGCCGGCCGGTGAGATCGCCGCGGTCGAGCTGAACGTGAGCTGCCACAACGTCAACTTCGACTTCTCCACGATCCTGCAGGACGTGCTCGACGAGGCCGTGCCCCGCAGCGCCCACCCGGTGATCCTCAAGCTCTCGCCCGACTACGACTACCTGCGCAACGCCCGGCAGGCCGCCGCGGCCGGGGTCTCGGCGCTCACGGCGATCAACACCGTCAAGGCGCTGCGGCTGGACCCGCGCACCGGCGAGCCGTTCCTGAGCAACCGCTACGGCGGCCTGTCCGGGCGGGCGATCAAGCCGATCGGGCTGCGCGTGGTGTCGGAGCTGCGCGAGGGCGGCGTGACGCTGCCGATCATCGCGACCGGCGGGGTGCGCACCGTCGACGACTGCCGCGAGTACTTCTGGGCGGGCGCCGACGCGGTGAGCCTCGGCAGCGCCGTGTGGCTGGCCAGCTACCCGGGGTACGCGCTCGCCCCGCTGCGGGCCCTGCACGTTCGGCGCGTCCTCAAGGCCGTTCGGCGCTGGGACGCACTGCCGGAGCGCCCGGCTCCGGTCACCTGAGCCAGGATCCGCCGCGTGAGCAGCGGGCTGCTCCGAAAGGAGTAACGGCGATGACGACGTCCTCGGAGGCGGGCCGCCGACCGCGGGCCGCCGACCGCCGGCCCCGGGTCGTGCTGTTCGACGTGTTCGAGACGATGCTGCAGGTCGACGCGCTGGGGGCCCGGTTCGTCGACGTCGGCCGGCCCGCGCACGAGTGGGAGCTGTTCTTCACCCGCACCCTGCGCGACGGCATGGCGCTGACCCTGGCCGGGGCGGCGCCGCCGTTCGGCGAGGTGGCCCGTGCGGCGCTGCGCACGACGACCGGGCACACGCTGTCGGACGAGGCGCTCGACCACGTGCTCGCCGGCTTCGCGCACCTGCCCCCGCACCCCGACGTGGAACCGGCGCTGGTGGCGCTGGCCCACGCGCGCGTGCCCACCTACGCCTTCACCCACGGCAGCGCGAAGACCGCGTGCGACGCCCTGGACCGCGCCGGGCTGCGCACCTACCTGCGCGGCGTGCACTCGGCCGAGGCGATCGGGTCGTTCAAGCCGCCCGCCCGCGTGTACGACTGGGTCTGCGGCCAGGTGGACTCCCCGCTCGACCGCACCGGGCTGGTGGCCGTGCACTCCTGGGACGTGCACGGGGCCGTGCGGGCCGGCCTGGTCGGCGCCCTCGCCACGCGCCTGGAGGGCCGGGTGCCCGCGGTGGTGGAGCCGCCGCACGTGAGCGCGACCCGCGTCGACACCGCGGTGGAGCGCCTGCTCGCCCTCCCCGCCTGAGGCCCGGCCCGGGGCCGGTTCCGCCGCCCGGCCCGCCTCACCGGCCCAGTGCCGGCGCGCGGGCCGGGGCGACGCGGTGGTGGCCCAGGTCCGCCCGCGCCCCGGCCCGCATCCCCGCGTGCAGTCCCGATCCGCTCAGCACCGTGCGCCGGGCCCGGCCCAGGTCCGGGAACGCCTCGGCCCACGCCCGCTCGACGCGGTCGTGCCGGTCGGCCAGCACGAGGGCCACCGACGGGCCGGGGTCGCCCCGGCCGGCCGCGTCGTGCTCGGCGTCGTGGCGGGCCTGCTCCCGGGCCGCGGTGATCCGCCGGTGCACCTCGACCGCGAACCCGTGCAGCCACGACCGCCGGTAGGCCGCCACCGACTCGCCGGTGCGGGGCGGGCGCAGCCGCACCAGCTGCGCCGTGGCCTGCAGCAGCAACGAGGTGTGCAGCACCTCCACCCGCGCGCGGTCGGACGCGTGCCCGAACACCGTGACGCCCGTGACCCGGCCGCCGCCCACGCCGTGCAGGACGCACCGGCAGCCGAGCGCGTGCCCGACCCAGCCGAGCAGCCGCGCCTTCCCCGCGCTGTAGGGGTCGTCCACCGCGATCCGGGTGGCCCCGATCTCGTCGTGGCCCGGATCGGCCGCGCCGAGCAGCGCGTCGTCGATGCCGTGGCGGGCCATGAGCTGCACGGCCTTGGCCGTGTAGGCGTCGGCCTCCTGCACCGTGGCGGCGCCGTCGGCCTTGGCGAGCAGCTTGCGGATCGTGTCGAGCTTGTCGGCGCCCATCCGGACCTCCCTCGAACGCGCGTTCGTGTCGGGGACAGGGATAGCACGGGGGTCCGACAGGACCGGCTCAGCCGTTGACGGTGATGTCCCAGCCGTCCAGGGTCCCGGTGTCGATGACGACCGTGTCGTAGACGCGCAGCTGCCACGGTCCGGCCACCGGCTCGCCGACGAGCGCGGCCAGCGGCGACCCCGGCGCGGACGAGTCCAGGTTCAGCGCGATCCGCCCTGCGGTGGCCAGTCCGGCCTCGGCGTCGGACAGCACCACCGTCCGGCCCAGCGGGGACCGCAGCTCGATCCGCAGGTCGCTGCTGACCTGGTGGGTCAGGGCGACGTCGACGACCATCCGGTCGACCGTGCCGTAGCCGCCGAGGTCGACCACGTCGGTGACCCCGAAGAACTCGTCGTCGTCGGGGATCGCCAGCGCCGGGTCCGACGTGCCCTGCGCGGGCTGCGCGGAGGGGGCCGGGGCGTCGGAGGCGGCGGGGTAGACGGTGATGTCCCAGCTGTTCAGGGTGCCCGCGTCGGCCGAGACCTCGTCGGAGAAGGTCAGCGCCCACGCCCCGGCGACCGGGCCGCCGAGCAGGTTGGCCAGCGGGGACGACGCCTCGGTCGTGGAGAGGGTGACCCGGCCGCCGGTCCCCGCGCGCGCGAACACCACGGCCTGGCGCCCCTCGGGCGAGGTGAGGACGCCGGTGAGCTCGCCGGGGTAGGGGTGCGTGAGGTCCATCGCGACGTCGATGCGGCCGACGCGGGCGTCGCCGTCGAGGGTGATCGTGCTGGTGGCGCCGCCCGGGGTGTTGTCCGGGATCTGCAGCGCGGTGGTGGACGCGCCCTGCGCGAACGGCGCGTTCGGGTCGGGGGAGCGGTTCAGCAGCACGACCACCACGACCGCCGCCACGATCGCGACCGACGCCACGACCGCGGCCACGACGATCCCGGTGCGCCTCCCGCGGCCCGGTGCGGGCGACGGGGCGGCGTACGCGGCGTTCCAGCCGCCCTGGCCCGGGTACGGGCCACCGGGCTGCTGCGGGCCGCCGTAGGGCCCGTACGGCCCCGCCTGCTGCCCGCCCTGGTCGCCGTACGGCCCGCCGGGGTGCTGCCCTCCCGGGTACGGGGAGCCCGGGTAGGGGGCGCCGGACGGGTAGTGCGCCGTCTCGGGGTACCGGTCCGGGTCCACGGAGGGGCGGTGGTGCGGGTCGGACGGGTGCTGGGCCGCCCCGGGGTACTGGCCCGCCCCGGGGTGCTGGGCCGTCTCGGGGTGTCCACCGGCGTCCTGGCCGCCCCCGGGAACCGGGCCCGCGGTGGACCAGCCGCCCTGGTTCCAGCCGGGCGGGGGAGGTCCGGTCGGATCGGTCATGGTGGGGGGCCTCCCGAGCTCGTCGTCTGCGTGTCGGATCGTCGTCGGGCCACGCGTCGTTAGCAGTACACCCGTTCCGGGCGCAGCGTGCCCGGCCCGTCCGGGACCGGTCCCCGGCCCGGTGCCGCGGACCGTCGGGGGGCCGTCCTACCCTGGAGCGGCCATGCCTGATCCCGCCAGTTACCGCCCGGCCACCGGTTCGATCCCCGAGGCCCCGGGGGTCTACCGGTTCTCCGACGTGCACGGCCGCGTCATCTACGTCGGCAAGGCGAAGAGCCTGCGCCAGCGCCTCAACTCCTACTTCGCCGACCTCTCCGGGCTGCACCCCCGCACCCGGCAGATGGTCACCACGGCCGCGGGCGTCCAGTGGACGGTCGTCGGCACCGAGGTCGAGGCGCTCCAGCTCGAGTACAACTGGATCAAGGAGTTCGATCCGCGGTTCAACGTCCGCTACCGCGACGACAAGACCTACCCGGTCCTCGCGGTCACCGTGGGTGAGGAGTTCCCGCGGCTGCACGTCTACCGCGGCCCGCGCCGCAAGGGCGTCCGCTACTTCGGGCCCTACGCCCACGCCTGGGCCATCCGCGAGACCCTCGACCTGCTGCTGCGGGTGTTCCCGGCCCGCACCTGCTCCGCCGGGGTGTTCAAGCGGCACGCGCAGATCGGGCGGCCGTGCCTGCTCGGCTACATCGACAAGTGCTCGGCGCCGTGCGTCGGCCGGGTCGACGCCCAGCAGCACCGCGACATCGTCGACGACTTCTGCGACTTCCTGTCCGGCCGCACCGACCACCTCGTCCGCCAGATGGAGCGGCGGATGGCCGAGGCGTCCGAGGGGCTGGAGTTCGAGCGCGCCGCCCGGCTGCGCGACGACATCGGCGCGCTCAAGCGGGCCATGGAGAAGCAGGCCGTCGTGCTCGGCGACGGCACCGACGCCGACGTCGTCGCGTTCGCCGACGACGAGCTGGAGGCCGCGGTCCAGGTCTTCCACGTCCGCGGCGGGCGGGTCCGCGGCCAGCGCGGCTGGGTGATCGACAAGGTCGAGCCCACCGACACCGCGCAGCTCGTCGAGCGGTTCCTGGTGCAGTTCTACGGCGAGCAGGCGTCGCTGGCGGAGTCCAGCGACGACGCCGCGCAGCCGGTGCCCCGCGAGATCCTCGTGCCCGAGCTGCCCGCCGAGGTCGACGCGCTCGCCGAGTGGCTCTCGGACCTGCGGGGCTCCCGCGTCGGCATCCGGGTGCCGCAGCGCGGCGACAAGCGGGCGCTGGCCGAGACCGTCGCCCGCAACGCCGCCGAGGCGTTCACCCAGCACAAGCTGCGCCGGGCGGGCGACCTCACGGCCCGGTCGGCGGCGCTGCAGGAGATCCAGGACGGGCTCGGTCTCGACACCGCGCCGCTGCGCATCGAGTGCATCGACGTCTCCCACGTGCAGGGCACCGACGTCGTGGCCTCGCTCGTGGTGTTCGAGGACGGGCTGGCGAAGAAGTCCGACTACCGCCGCTTCGAGGTCAAGGACGCCGCCGAGCAGGGCGACGTCGCCTCGATCGCCGAGGTCGTGCGCCGCCGGTTCCGCCGCTATCTCAGCGAGACCGGTAACGGCTCGGTCGATACGGGCGAAAACCTCGACGTCGGATCCCGTCCCGGGATCGACCCGGAGACCGGGCGCCCGCGCCGGTTCGCGTACCCGCCGAACCTGCTCGTGGTCGACGGAGCGGCCCCGCAGGCCCAGGCGGCCGCCGACGTCCTCGCCGAGCTGGGGATCACCGACGTCGCCGTGTGCGGCCTGGCCAAGCGACTGGAGGAGGTGTGGATGCCCGGCGAGCCCGACCCCGTCATCCTCTCCCGCACCTCCGAGGGCCTCTACCTGCTCCAACGGCTCCGCGACGAGGCGCACCGCTTCGCCATCACCTACCACCGCCAGCGGCGGTCGAAGGGGATGACCAGCTCCGAGCTCGACGGCGTGCCCGGCCTCGGCCCGGCCCGGCGGGGCGCGCTGCTGCGGCACTTCGGGTCGGTCCGCAAGCTCCGGGCCGCCGACGTCGACGAGATCGCCGCGCTGCCCGGATTCGGGCCGCGCACGGCGGCGGCCGTGCTGGCCGCACTGCAGGGGGAGGGTTCGTGACCACCGACGACGTGGCGACCCCGACGGGGTCCGGGATCGAGGTCGCGCTGGTCAGCGGCCTGTCCGGGGCCGGGCGCAGCACCGCGGCCAAGGTGCTCGAGGACCTGGGGTGGTTCGTCGTCGACAACCTGCCGCCCGAGCTGATCGCCACGATGGTCGACCTCGGGGCGCGGGCGCGCGGCGAGGTGGCGCGGATCGCGGTGGTCATGGACGTGCGCAGCCGCGCGTTCTCCGCCGACCTCGGGGCCGTCATCAAGGACCTCGACGCCCGCGGCTACCGCCCGCGCCTGCTGTTCCTGGAGGCCTCCGACGCCGTGCTGGTGCGCCGGTTCGAGCAGGTCCGCCGCAGCCACCCGCTGCAGGGCGACGGCCGCCTCGTCGACGGCATCGCGGCCGAGCGGGAGCTGCTGCGCCCGCTGCGCGAGAGCGCCGACCTCGTCGTCGACACCTCGACGGTCTCGGTGCCCACGCTGCGCGCCACCCTGGAGCGCACGTTCGGCGCGGAGTTCGAGCAGCTCACCCGCGTCACGCTGGTGTCGTTCGGCTACAAGTACGGGCTGCCGATGGACTCCGACCTCGTCGTCGACGTCCGGTTCCTGCCCAACCCGTTCTGGATCCCGGAGCTGCGCGAGCACACCGGCCGCGACGTCGACGTGCGCGACTACGTGCTGAGCCAGGAGGGGGCGATGGAGTTCATCGACCGCTACCTGGAGCTGCTGCGCCTGGTCGGGGCCGGGTACCGGCGCGAGGGCAAGAGCTACCTGACGGTCTCCGTCGGCTGCACCGGGGGCAAGCACCGCAGCGTCGCGATCAGCGAGGAGATCGCGCGGCGGCTCGCGGGCGACCAGGGCGTCACGGTGAACGTGGCGCACCGCGACCTGGGGCGGGAGTGACGCGGCCGGTGCGGCCCCTGCGCGCGGTGGCGCTCGGCGGCGGGCACGGCCTGCACGCCACCCTCTCCGCGCTGCGGGTGCTCGCCGCGCGCGGGGTCGTCGACGAGCACGTCACGGCGGTCGTCACCGTCGCCGACGACGGCGGCTCCTCGGGCCGGCTGCGCCGCGAGCTGGGGTCGCTGCCGCCGGGCGACCTGCGGATGGCGATGGCCGCGCTCGCCGCCGACGACGTCGCCGGGCGGCGCTGGACCGCGCTGGTGCAGCACCGCTTCGGCGGCACCGGGGCACTGGCCGGGCACGCCGTCGGCAACCTGCTGCTCGCCGGGCTGATGGACACCCTCGGCGACCCGGTCGCCGCGCTCGACCAGGTCGGTGCGCTGCTCGGCGTCCGCGGCCGGGTGCTGCCGATGAGCTGTGAGCCGCTCGACATCGAGGCCGAGGTCACCGGGCTGGGCCTGTCCGGTGCGGACGGCGGCCCCTACCGGATCCGCGGCCAGGTCGCCGTCGCGTCCACCCCGGGGCGGGTCCGGCGCGTGTGGCTGCAGCCCGAGCGGCCGAGCGCCTGCGCGGAGGCCGTGGCCGCCGTGCGGGACGCCGACCTGCTGATCCTCGGCCCCGGGTCGTGGTTCACCAGCGTGCTGCCGCACCTGCTGGTCCCCGGGCTCCGCGACGCCGTGCTCGCCGCACCGGCGCGGCGCGTGGTGGTGCTCAACCTCGCCCCAGAGCCCGGGGAGACCGCCGGGTTCTCACCGGAGAGACACCTGGCCGTACTCTCCGAGCACGCACCGGCACTCAGGGTGGACGCGGTCGTCGCCGACGTCGCCGCCGTGCCGGTGCCCGACCGGCTCCACCGGGCGGCGTCGTCGATGCTGTCGCCCGGCGGCCGGGTCCACCTGGCCCCGGTCGCGGCCGACGCCGCGGTGCCGCGCCACGACCCGGTGGCGTTGGCCGATGCGCTCGGCGCGGTGGCCGGTCCGCAGGCACCGCATCCGGTGAGCACGCTGCCGGATGGTCCGACTCAGCACCCCGGAGGTCCGTGACATGGCGATGACCGCAGCGGTCAAGGACGAGCTGAGCAGGCTCGTCGTCACCAAGCCGTGCTGTCGGCGTTCCGAGGTCGCGGCCCTGCTGCGCTTCGCGGGCGGCCTGCACATCGTCGGCGGCCGCGTCGTGATCGAGGCGGAGGTCGACACGGGCTCCGTCGCCCGGCGCCTGCGCCGCGACATTCACGAGCTCTACGGCCACACCTGCGAGGCGCACGTCATCTCGCCGGGCGGGCTGCGCCGCGGCGCCCGGTACGTGATGCGCGTCGTCCGCGACGGCGAGGGGCTGGCCCGCCAGACCGGCCTGCTCGACGCCCGCGGCCGCCCGGTCCGCGGCCTGCCGCCGCCCGTCGTCTCCGGCGGGGTGTGCGACGCGGAGGCGGCGTGGCGCGGGGCGTTCCTCGCCCACGGCTCGCTCACCGAGCCGGGTCGCAGCTCGTCGCTGGAGGTCACCTGCCCCGGTCCCGAGGCCGCGCTGGCGCTCGTCGGGGCCGCGCGCCGGCTCGGCGTCACCGCCAAGGCCCGCGAGGTGCGCGGCGCCGACCGGGTGGTCGTCCGCGACGGCGACGCGATCGGCGCGCTGCTCACCCGCATGGGCGCCCACGAGTGCGTCATGGCGTGGGAGGAGCGGCGGATGCGCCGCGAGGTCCGGGCCACCGCCAACCGCCTGGCCAACTTCGACGACGCCAACCTGCGCCGCTCGGCCCGCGCCGCGGTCGCGGCGTCGGCGCGGGTGCAGCGGGCGCTGGAGATCCTCGGCCCGGACGTGCCGGAGCACCTGCAGGCCGCGGGGCGGCTGCGCGCGGAGCACACCCAGGCGTCGCTGGAGGAGCTGGGCCAGCTCGCCGACCCGCCGATGACGAAGGACGCCGTGGCGGGCCGGATCCGCAGGCTGCTGCACATGGCCGACAAGCGGGCCGCCGACCTCGGCATCCCCGACACCGACTCGGCGGTCACCGCGGAGATGCTCGACGAGAGCTGAGGCGCACCGCGGCTAGAGCGACCCTCCCGCGGTGTCCGACGCCAGCGCCGCCCGCCCCGCCTCCAGCCGCGCCACCGGCACCCGGAACGCCGAGCACGACACGTAGTCGAGCCCCGCGTCGTGGAAGAAGTGCACCGACTCCGGGTCGCCGCCGTGCTCGCCGCAGATGCCGAGCTTGATGTCGGGCCGGACCTCCCGCCCGGCCTGCACCGCCATCCGCACCAGCGCCCCGACGCCGTCGCGGTCGAGCGACTCGAACGGCGAGACGGTGAACACGCCCTTGTCCAGGTAGGTGGCGAAGATCGAGGCCTCGACGTCGTCACGGGAGAAGCCCCACGTCGTCTGGGTGAGGTCGTTGGTGCCGAAGGAGAAGAACTCCGCGGCCTCGGCGATGCGGCGGGCCGTCAGCGCGGCCCGGGGGAGCTCGATCATCGTGCCGACCGGGATGTGCAGCGCCACCCCCGCGTCGCGCGCGACCTCCGCCAGCACGCCGTCGATCTCGTCGCGGATCAGGTGCAGCTCCATCACCGACCCGACCAGCGGCACCATGATCTCGACGACCGGGTGCCCGCCCGCGGCGATCCGGTCGGCCGCGGCGCCGGCGATGGCCCGGACCTGCATCGCGAACAGCCCCGGCACGCTCAGGCCGAGCCGGACCCCGCGCAGCCCGAGCATCGGGTTGGACTCGTGCAGCCGGTCGACCGCGGCCAGCAGCGTGACGTCCTTCGCGACGTCGGCCTCCTCGCCCCGGCCGGTCGCCTGCGCCACCGCGACCCGCACGGCGAGCTCGGTGCGGTCGGGGAGGAACTCGTGCAGCGGCGGGTCGAGCAGCCGGATCGTGGTCGGCAGCCCGTCCATCGCCTCCAGCAGGGAGACGAAGTCGGCGCGCTGCAGCGGCAGCAGCTCGGCGAGCGCGGCCTCGCGGGCCGACGGGTCGTCGGCCAGGATCAGCCGCTCGATCAGCACCCGCCGCTCGCCCAGGAACATGTGCTCGGTGCGGCACAGCCCGATGCCCTCGGCGCCCATGTCACGGGCCCGGGTGGCGTCCTCGGCGGTGTCGGCGTTGGCCCGGACCCGCAGCTGCCGGGCCTGGTCGGCGTGGCGCAGCAGCCGGTCGACGCTGCGCACCAGCTCACCGGTCTGCTCGTCGGCGACCTCGAGCGCCGCGTCGAGCCCCTGCTCCAGGTAGATCACCACCGGGGACGCGACGACGGGCAGCTCACCGGCGAACACCTCGCCCGTCGACCCGTCGATGGAGAGCACCTCGCCCTCCGCGACCTGCGTGCCGTTGACCGACAGCGTGCGGGCCGCCGCGTCGACCTCGATCTCCTCGGCCCCGCACACGCAGGTGCGGCCCATCCCGCGGGCGACGACGGCCGCGTGCGAGGTCTTGCCGCCGCGGCTGGTCAGGACCCCGGTGGCGGCGATCATGCCCTCGAGGTCGTCGGGGTTGGTCTCGCGCCGCACCAGCATCACCTGCTCGCCCCGCGCGGCCCACGCGACGGCGGTGGCGGAGTCGAACACCACCTTGCCGACGGCGGCGCCGGGGGAGGCGGCCATGCCGCGGGTGAGCAGCGTGCGCTCGGCGTCGACGTCGAACTGGGGGAACATCAGCTGCGCGAGCTGGTGGCCGGTGACCCGGGCCAGCGCCTCGTCCCGGGTGATCAGCCGCTCGTCGACCAGCTGGGTGGCGATCCGGAACGCCGCGGCCGCGGTGCGCTTGCCGACGCGGGTCTGCAGCATCCACAGCTTGCCGCGCTCGACGGTGAACTCGATGTCGCACAGGTCGCGGTAGTGGGTCTCCAGGCGCCGCATGATGCGGGTCAGCTCGGCGTGCGAGGACGGGTCGAGCGCGGCGAAGTCCTCCAGGGTCAGGGTGTTGCGGATGCCGGCGACGACGTCCTCGCCCTGCGCGTTGGACAGGTAGTCCCCGTAGACGCCGGGCTGCCCGCTGGCCGGGTCGCGGGTGAAGCAGACGCCGGTGCCCGAGGTCTCGCCGAGGTTGCCGAACACCATCGCGCAGATGTTCACCGCGGTGCCGAGGTCGTGCTGGATGCGCTCGCGGCGGCGGTAGAGCCGCGCCCGGTCGGTGTTCCAGGAGTTGAACACCGCGCGCATCGCGAGGTCGAGCTGCTCGCGCGGGTCCTGCGGGAACTCCCGGCCCGTGGCGTCGGAGACGATGTGCTTGAACTCCTCGACCAGCTCGATGAGCGCGGGCACCGGGATCTCGACGTCGGTGGCCACCCCCGCCCGGGCCTTGACGGCGTCGAGCTCGTGCTCGAAGCGCTCGGCGGGGATGTCGAGCACCGTCCGGCCGAACATCTGGATGAGCCGCCGGTAGGAGTCCCAGGCGAACCGCTCGTCCTGCGCGGCCTCGGCCAGGCCCTTCACGGAGTAGTCGTTGAGCCCGACGTTGAGGACGGTCTCCATCATCCCGGGCATGGAGTGCTTGGCGCCCGAGCGCACCGAGACCAGCAGCGGGTCGACGACGTCGCCGAGGCGGCGTCCCAGCTCGTTCTCCAGCCGGCGCAGCGCCATCGTGATCTGCACGCGCAGCGACTGCGGCTCCTCGCCGCGCTCGAGGTAGTACCGGCAGGCCTCGGTGGTGACGGTGAAGCCGGGTGGCACCGGGAGGCCGAGCTTGGTCATCTCGGCCAGGTTGGCGCCCTTGCCGCCGAGCAGGTCGACCTGCGTGCGGTCGCCCTCGGAGAAGTCGAACACCAGCGGCGCGCGTTCGGGCTGGGCCGACCGGGCCCGGCCGGGTCCGGGTTGCTGCACCATCGTCACGACGCCTCCCACAGGGTCGACGCCGGGGGTGGCCCGGCGCACATCGCAGCGACGCTACGTGTGACGTGCGCGTCAGCTCAATGGTCCGCCCGGGGCGTGATCGATTCCGGACCCGCCGGTCCGGCCGGGTGTATCGATTCCGAACCGGACGGTGCCCGGTCCGGGGTCCGGACGCTAGGGTCGTCCCCGACGGAAGTGACGAGTCTGAGGAGGCACGGCGTGACGGTGCGCGTAGGCGTGAACGGGTTCGGTCGGATCGGGCGCAACTTCTGGCGCGCGGTGGACGCGCAGCGCAAGGCCGGCACCAGCGACATCGAGATCGTGGCGGTGAACGACATCACCGACAACGCGACGCTGGCGCACCTGCTCAAGTACGACTCGATCCTGGGCCGCCTGCCCTACGACGTCTCGTCGACCGACGACGAGATCCTCGTCGACGGCAAGGGCTTCAAGGGCCTCGCCGTGCGCGACCCCGCCGAGCTGCCCTGGAAGGACCTCGGCGTCGACGTCGTGGTCGAGTCCACCGGCATCTTCACCAAGCGCGAGGCCGCCGCGAAGCACCTCGACGCGGGCGCCAAGAAGGTCGTCATCTCCGCGCCGGCCACCGGCGAGGACATCACGATCGTCAAGGGCGTCAACGACGGCGACTACGACGGCAGCCAGACCGTCATCTCCAACGCCTCGTGCACCACCAACTGCCTCGCGCCGATGGCGAAGGTGCTCGACGACCTGGTGGGCATCGAGAAGGGTCTGATGACCACGATCCACGCCTACACCCAGGACCAGAACCTGCAGGACGGCCCGCACAAGGACCTCCGCCGCGCCCGCGCCGCCGCGCTCAACATCGTGCCGACCTCGACCGGTGCCGCGAAGGCGATCTCGCTGGTCATGCCGCACCTCAAGGGCAGGCTCGACGGCTACGCGCTGCGCGTCCCGATCCCCACGGGCTCGGCCACCGACCTGACGGCGACCGTCGGCCGGGAGACCACCGCCGAGGAGGTCAACGCCGCGATGAAGGCCGCGGCCGAGGGCCCGCTCAAGGGCGTCCTGCTCTACACCGAGGACCCGATCGTGTCCTCCGACATCGTCACCGACCCGCACTCCTGCATCTTCGACGCGGGCCTGACCAAGGTCATCGGCAACCAGGTCAAGATCGTCGGCTGGTACGACAACGAGTGGGGCTACTCCAACCGCCTCGTCGACATCACCGGCCTGGTGGCCTCGAAGCTGTGAAGACTCTCGACGACCTCATCGACGAGGGCGTCGAGGGCCGCCCGGTCCTCGTGCGCTCCGACCTGAACGTCCCGCTCGACGACGCCGGTGAGATCACCGACGACGGCCGGATCCGGGCCTCGGCGCCCACGATCTCCGAGCTCTCCGGCGCGGGCGCGATGGTGATCATCGTCGCGCACCTCGGCCGGCCGAAGGGCGAGCCGGACCCGGCGCTGTCGCTGGCGCCCGCCGCGTCGCGGCTGGGCGAGATCCTCGGCGCCCCGGTGCGGCTGATCAGCCAGAAGCACTGGGACGCCGGCCGCGGCGACCTCGGCATGGCGGCGGGCGACGTCGTCATGCTGGAGAACGTCCGGTTCGACCCGCGCGAGACGTCGAAGGACGACGACGAGCGGGCCGCGCTGGCCGACGAGCTCGTCGCGCTCACCGGCGACGACGGCGCGTTCGTCTCCGACGGGTTCGGCGTCGTGCACCGCAAGCAGGCGTCGGTCTACGACGTGGCGAAGGACCTCCCGGCCTACGCGGGCGGGCTCGTGCTGTCCGAGGTCGAGGTGCTCCGCACGCTCACCGAGACGCCGCAGCGGCCCTACGTCGTGGTGCTGGGCGGGTCGAAGGTCTCCGACAAGCTCGCCGTGATCGAGGCGCTGCTGCCGAAGGTCGACGCGCTGCTCGTCGGCGGCGGGATGTGCTTCACCTTCCTGGCCGCGCAGGGCTACGGCGTCGGCGACTCGCTGCTCGAGCGCGAGCAGATCGGCAGCTGCCGCACGCTGCTGGAGTCCGGGAAGATCGTGCTGCCCACCGACGTCGTGGTGGCCGACGACTTCTCCGCCGAGGCGACCACGCGGACCGTCGCGGCCGACGCGATCCCCGACGGCTGGAAGGGCCTCGACATCGGCCCCGACTCGGTCGCGGCCTTCGCCGAGGTGCTCTCCGGCGCGGCCACCGTGTTCTGGAACGGCCCGATGGGCGTGTTCGAGCTGGCGCCGTTCGCCGCGGGGACCCGGGGGGTGGCGCAGGCCATCGTCGACTCGTCGGCGTTCTCGGTCGTCGGCGGCGGCGACTCCGCCGCCGCGGTGCGGGCCCTGGGCCTGCCCGAGGACGGCTTCTCCCACATCTCGACCGGCGGCGGCGCGTCGCTGGAGTACCTGGAGGGCAAGACCCTTCCCGGCATCGCGGTCCTGGAGCAGTAGAGATGGCACGCAAGCCGCTCATCGCGGGCAACTGGAAGATGAACCTCAACCACCTCGAGGCCCTCGCGCTGGTGCAGAAGGTGGCGTTCGCGCTGCCGGAGAAGTACTACGCGAAGGTCGAGGTGGCCGTGCTGCCGCCGTTCACCGACATCCGCTCGGTGCAGACGCTCATCGACGGCGACAAGCTGCTCATGGCGCACGGCGCGCAGGACCTGTCCCCGCACGACTCGGGGGCCTACACCGGTGACGTGTCCGGGGTGATGCTCGCGAAGCTGGGCTGCCGCTACGTCACCGTCGGGCACTCCGAGCGCCGCGAGATCCACGGCGAGGACGACGCGACGGTCAACGCGAAGGTGCGCGCCGCGTTCCGGCACGGCATCGTGCCGATCCTGTGCGTCGGGGAGGGTCTCGACGTCCGCGAGGCGGGGGAGCACGTCGCGCACACCACGCGCCAGCTCACGGCCGCGCTCGCGGAGGTCGACGCCGAGCAGGCCGCGACGCTGGTGGTCGCCTACGAGCCGGTGTGGGCCATCGGCACCGGTCGCGTGGCGAGCGCCGCCGACGCGCAGGAGGTCTGCGCCGCCCTGCGCGAGGCGCTCGCGACCCGGTACGGCGCGGAGGTCGCCGCTGGGGTCCGCGTGCTCTACGGCGGCTCGGTGAAGGCCAAGAACGTCGGCGAGATCGTGGCCGAGGCCGACGTCGACGGGGCGCTGGTCGGGGGCGCGAGCCTCGACGCCGACGAGTTCGCCCAGCTGTGCGCGATCGCGGCGGGCGGCCCGCTCCCGTAGCGATCCGACGGCCTTGTACCCTCGATCACGGTTGTTCGCGACGTGAAGAGGATGGGATGAGGATCGCTCTCCAGATCGTGCTGATCGTCTCCAGCGTGCTGCTGGTGACGTTCATCCTGTTCCAGCGGGGCAAGGGTGGCGGTCTGTCCAGCCTCTTTGGTGGCGGTGTGCAGTCGAGCCTGTCCGGTTCGACGATGGCGGACAAGAACATCCAGCGGATCACGTTGTTCACGGGGCTGATCTGGGTGATCGCCATCGTCGGCACCGGCCTGCTGGTGAAGGTGGGGGTCTAGATGGCGATGTCCGGCGGCAACGCGATTCGCGGCACCCGCGTGGGTGCCGGTCCGATGGGGGAGTCCGAGCGCGGGGAGACCGCCCCGCGCGAGCACGTCCCCTACTACTGCGCCAACGGCCACGTGACGACGCCGTCGTTCGCGTCCGAGGCGGAGATCCCCGACTCGTGGGACTGCCCGCGCTGCGGGCTCCCGGCCGGGCGCGACGGGCAGAACCCGCCCGCGGCCCCGCGCACCGAGCCGTACAAGACGCACCTCGCGTACGTGAAGGAGCGCCGCTCCGACGCGGACGGCGCGGCCATCCTCGACGAGGCGCTCGGCCGCCTGCGCGCGTCCCGCGAGCTGTAGGCGCGACCGTGGGCCTGCGTGCAGCGTTGCGCGCGAGGATCGTGGGCGCCGTCGACGAGGTCGTCTCGCGGCACCGCGCGGAGCAGAACGCCGAGATCCGCGCGCAGATCGACGCGTCGGTGCGGGCCGAGGTCGACCGGATCGTCACCGAGATCCGCCAGGTCGAGATCCGCGACCGGCGCGACACCATCGCCGCCGCCGAGCGCGAGGCCGTGGCGTCCACCGCCCGGTTCGTCCAGCGGGAGATGCGCGAGGCGCGGTCCTTCCCGCACCCGGTCGCCACGCTGGAGCACGCGCTGGCGCTCGCGCCGACCGGCGGGCTCGCGCTCGAGTTCGGCGTCTTCACCGGCAGCACCCTGACGATCATCGCCGCGGCCCGCGACGGCGGCGTCTACGGCTTCGACTCCTTTGACGGGCTCCCGGAGAACTGGCGGGCGGGCTTCGACACCGGGGCGTTCGCCGTCGCCCGCCCGCCCGACGTCCCCGGCGCCGAGCTGGTGGTGGGTCTGTTCGCCGACACGCTCCCGGGCTTCCTCGCCGCGCACCCCGGGCCGGTCGACCTGCTGCACCTCGACGCCGACCTGCACAGCTCCACGGCCTGCGTCCTCGACGCGGTGGGCCCGCGGCTGCACCCGGGCAGCGTCGTGGTGTTCGACGAGTTCTTCAACTACCCCGGCTGGGAGCAGCACGAGGCGCGGGCCTGGCGCGAGTACGCCGAGGCCCACGGCGTCGCGTTCCGGTACGAGGCGTTCACCCACGACAACGAGCAGGTCGTCGTCCGGCTCGTCTGAGGCGGGTCAGCGGAGCTGCGCGCCGAGGGCCGACGCGAGCCGGTCGGCGGTGGTCGCCGCGGGCACGGCCGCGGCGGCGAGCGTGAGCAGGTCGCCGTCGTGCTCGGTCGCGGCGAACACGCCGCCGCCGGGCAGCCGGCAGACGAACCCGGAGCCCGCGGGCGTCCGCGTGTCCCTGTCGCACACGGCGGCGACGTCGTCGAGGGGGACGGGCGCGGCGAGGTCGACGACGAGGAACGCGTCGGACCCCCGGGCGTCGTAGACGCAGCGGGTGTCGCTCGCGGCCGTCCCGTCCGGGGTCCACGCGACGCCGGTCGCCGCGGCGAGCGCGTCGGCGTCGAGCAGGCAGGCCGCGGGTGGCGCGGGCGGCTCGGGGGCCACGGGTGCCGCGTCGGGTGCGGGGGTGCCGGCGCACCCGGTGAGGACCACCGCGCCCGCCAGCGCGCCCAGCAGCCGCCCGTTCACCGGGGCAGGGCCGCCTCGACGGCCGCGACGACCTCGTCGGAACCCGGCTCGGTGCGCGGGCGGAACCGGCGCAGCACCGTGCCGTCGGCGCCGACGAGGAACTTCTCGAAGTTCCACTGCACGTCGCCGTCGGCCCCGGAGTCGTCGGCGACGGCCGTCAGCTCGGCGTAGAGGGGATGGCGGCCGGGGCCGTTGACGTCGATCTTCTCCGTCAGCGGGAAGCTCACGCCGTAGGTGGCCGAGCAGAACGTCGCGATCTCCTCGGGGGAGCCGGGCTCCTGCCCGCCGAACTGGTTGCAGGGCACGCCGAGGACGGTGAACCCGCGGTCGCCGTAGCGCTCCTGGAGCTGCTCCAGCGCGGTGTACTGCGGGGTGAGCCCGCACTTCGACGCGACGTTGACGACGAGCACGGCGCGGCCGTCGAGCGGGGGCAGCGGGGAGCCGTCGAGGGCGGACAGCGGAGTGTCGAGCAGGGCCATGTCGTGCACCCTACGACCGCGATACCCTCCGCCGATGACGCGGTGGACGCTGCCTCCCGACGAGATCCCCAGTGCCTGGTTCAACGTGGTCCCGCACCTCGCGACGCCGCCGCAGCCGCCGCTGCACCCCGGCACCCGCGAGCCCGTCGGCCCCGACGACCTGGCCCCGCTGTTCCCGATGGCGCTGATCGGCCAGGAGGTGAGCGCCGAGCCGTGGATCGACGTCCCCGGAGAGGTGCTCGACATCCTCCGGCTGTGGCGCCCCACGCCGCTGGTCCGCGCGACCCGGCTGGAGAGGGCGCTCGGCACGCCGGCCCGGATCTACTTCAAGGACGAGTCGGTCTCGCCGTCGGGCAGCCACAAGACCAACACGGCCGTGCCGCAGGCGTTCTACAACAAGGCGGAGGGCGTCACCCGCCTGACGACGGAGACCGGGGCGGGCCAGTGGGGCACCGCGCTGGCGTTCGCGACGGCCCAGTTCGACCTGGACCTCAAGGTCTACATGGTCCGCGCCTCGTACGACCAGAAGCCCTACCGGCGCATCGCGATCGAGACCTGGGGCGGGGAGGTCGTGCCGTCCCCGGTCGACGACCCGAGCCACCCCGGGTCGCTGGGCAGCGCGATCTCCGACGCCGTGCGCGACTGCGCCGGCCGCGCCGACACCCACTACTCGCTCGGGTCGGTGCTCAACCACGTGCTGCTGCACCAGACCGTCATCGGGCTGGAGGCCAAGG
Source organism: Pseudonocardia petroleophila (assembly GCF_014235185.1). Taxonomy (NCBI): domain Bacteria; kingdom Bacillati; phylum Actinomycetota; class Actinomycetes; order Pseudonocardiales; family Pseudonocardiaceae; genus Pseudonocardia; species Pseudonocardia petroleophila. Next base: position 4,639,595 of record NZ_CP060131.1, read on the forward strand.
AGCAGCTGGGGCTGGCCGGGGAGGGGCTGCCCGACGTCGTCATCGCGCCGTGCGGCGGCGGGTCCAACCTGGGCGGCATCGCGTTCCCGTTCGTCCCCGACGCCGGGGTGCGGCTGCTCGCCGTCGAGCCGCTGTCCTGCCCGACGCTGACGCAGGGCGAGTTCGGCTACGACTTCGGCGACGTCGAAGGGCTCACCCCGCTGCTGCCGATGTACAGCCTCGGCCGCGGGTTCATCCCGCCGTCGATCCACGCGGGCGGGCTGCGCTACCACGGTGACTCCCCGCTGATCTCCCAGCTCGTCCGCGACGGCCGGATGGAGGCCGTCGCCTACCCGCAGGGGAAGGTGTTCGAGGCCGCGGTCCAGTTCGCCCGGACCGAGGGGAAGATCCCGGCGCCGGAGTGCGCGCACGGCATCCGCGCCGCGATCGACGAGGCACTGGCCGCGAAGGAGACGGGGGAGGAGAAGGTCATCCTGTTCAACTACTGCGGGCACGGCTTCCTCGACCTCGCCGCCTACGACGAGTACAACCACGGCCGGCTGCCCGAGGAGCAGGGTTCCTGACCGCGACCGTCAGCACCCGCAGGGGGCGGTGAGGGGGTCGGGTGCGTGCTCCACGCGCCCGGCCGCCGTCTGCACCGGCAGGCCCTCCCGGATCCAGTACTCGATCCCGCCCTGCATCTCCCGGACCGTGAACCCGCGCCGCGCGAGCGCGAGGGCGGCGCGGGTGGCGCCGTTGCAGCCCGGTCCCCAGCAGTAGGTGACGACCGGGGTGCCCGGGTCCAGCGGGCCGGGCAGGTCGGCCGTCGGCAGGTGCACCGCCCCCGGCACGTGGCCCTGGTCCCACGCGGCGCGGCTGCGGGTGTCGACGAGCGCGAACCCGCCCGCGGGCAGGTCGCGGTGCACGTCGGCGACGTCGGTGAGGTGGGCCAGGCGGGCGGTGAAGAAGGCGACGGCGTCGGTCATGGAGCCGACGCTAGGGTCTGCTCGCCCGCGGCCACAGGCAGGATCCACGGTAGTTTCGTCCGATGGCCGTGGAATCCCTGGACGATCTGGACTGGCGCCTGCTGGAAGCCCTGCAGGCCGACGGCCGCGCGAGCTACGCCGACCTCGGTCGCACCGTCGGGCTCTCGCCCAGCGCCGTCACCGAGCGGGTGCGCCGGCTGGAGGAGTCCGGGGTGATCACCGGCTACACCGCGGAGGTCGACCCGGAGAAGCTGGGGCTCGCGATCACGGCACTGGTGCGGCTGCGCTACCCGCACGGCAACTACCGGCCCTTCCGCGACCTGCTCGCCACCACCCCGGAGATCGGCGAGGCCCACCACGTCACCGGGGAGGACTGCTTCGTGCTGACGGTCCGGGCCCGGTCGATGCGGCACCTGGAGGAGGTCACCGGGCGCATCTCCGGGCTCGGCGCGGTCACCACGAGCGTCGTCTACTCCAGCCCGCTGCCGCGCCGCTCGGTCGTCGCGAGCGCGGTGGGGGCGTCCGGGGCGGCGGCGAGCGGTGCACGCCGCCGCACCTGAGGCCGCCCACACCCGAGTCCGCCGCACCCGGGTCCGCCGCACCCGGGTCATCCCGCGCGGCGCACGGCCCGGCGGTAGTGGAACACCACGCTCAGGGTGATCCAGAACAGCGGCCAGACCGGCCAGAGGCGGGGGCCGTCCCCGACGAACCCCGGGCCGTCGAGCACCGGTCCGACCGCCCACCGGAGCAGCAGCAGGACCGCGACCACCGCGCCCACGGCCACGTGCACGGTCAGCCGGCGGCGGGCCGACGGGCTCAGCCCGCGCCATCCCGGGGCGGCGACCTCGGGCTCCGGCGCGGGCAGGTCGGCGGTGAGCGGGGCCAGGTCGTGGTGGAACCGCGCGGCGTACGCCGACGCCTGGCGCTCGTCGGCCTCGGCGAGGGTCAGGCGGCCGTCGGCGGCGGCGGCGCGCAGGCGCCGCGCGACCTCCTCGCGCTCGGCGTCGGAGACGCGGACCGACGCGGCGCGGACCGAGGCGGCGGGGGCGGACGCGGCGGAGACGGGGGTGGCGGGGACGGGGGGTGGCGGGGACGTCGCTGGTGGTCATGTTCGCTCCGGTGGTCCGGGTGGGGTGGGACCCGTCCAGCTTCGCGACGCGGACGGTCCCGGTCGTCCGGTCCACGGGGGCACCCGCACTGCGCCCGGTGCGGTAGCGCGACCGCCCGGCGTACGCCCGCGGGAGCAGGCCCGGCGTCGCCCGGCGGGGGCGTCGCGGCGGGCCGGACCTGGCTACCGTGGACCGGTGCCGCCGACCCCCGCCTCCCGTGCGTGGTGGGGTGGGGTGCGCCCGACGGTCCTGGTGCCGCTCCTGGTGGCCGTGCTCACCCTGGCCGGCACCCAGTGGGCCGCCCGGGCCGGACAGCCCGCGGCGCGTCCCGTCGACGGCATCGCGGTGGTCCTGCTGCTGGCCGGGCCGGCGCTGCTCGTGGTGCGCCGGGCCCGGCCGGGGCTGGTCCTCGGGCTGGTCGCCGCCGTGCTCGTCGGCTACCTCGCACTGGGCTACCCGGTGGGGCCGGTGTTCGTCGCGTCGCTGGTGGCGCTGGCCGAGGCGGTGTCGGCCGGGCGGCGGGTCGTCGCGTACTCCGTGACCGCGGTGGCGTTCACCGCCGCCGTCACGATCTACGCCCTCACCCACCCGGGGGTGCAGGTCCCGCTCCCCGCGATCGGGGGCTGGACGGCGTCGCTGGTCGCGTTCGTCGCCGGGTGCGAGCTGCGCCGGTCGCGGCGGGAGCGCCTGGAACAGGCCCAGGAGGCCCGGAACGAGGCCGAGCGCCGCCGGGCGGGGGAGGAGCGCCTGGCGATGGCGAGGGAGCTGCACGACGCGCTGGGCCACCACCTGTCGCTGATCAACGTCCAGGCCGGGGTCGCGCTCTACCTCATGGACGACGACCCCGAGCAGGCCCGCCGGGCCCTCGCGACGATCAAGGCGTCCAGCCGGGAGCTGCTGCGCGAGATGCGCGCGACCCTCGGGGTGCTGCGCGGCGTCGACGAGCCGTCCCGGGAGCCGGTCGCCGGGCTCGCCCGCCTCGACGCGCTCGTCGCCGAGAACCGGCAGGCCGGGCTGCCGGTCACGGTCCGCACCACCGGCACGCCGCGGGACCTGCCGGCCGGGGTGGACCTCGCCGCCTACCGGATCGTGCAGGAGGCCCTGACCAACACCCGTCGCCACGCCGGGGCCGACGCCGCGACGGTGCAGCTGGACTACGCCGACGGCGGCCTGACCGTCGAGGTCACCGACGACGGGGCGGGGACGTCGGAGCCCGGCGGCGGGAACGGGCTGCCCGGCATGCGCGAGCGCACCGCGGCGCTCGGCGGCGCGTTCAGCGCGGGCCCCGGCCCCACCGGCGGGTTCCGGGTGCGCGCCCACCTGCCGACCGCCCGTGAGGAGGCGGCCCCGTGATCCGGGTGCTGCTCGCCGACGACCAGGCGCTCGTCCGCGCCGGGTTCCGCGCGCTGCTGTCGTCCACGCCCGACATCACCGTCGTCGGGGAGGCCGAGGACGGGCACGCGGCCGTGCGGCTGGCCCGCGACACCGCCCCGGACGTCGTCCTCATGGACATCCGGATGCCCGGCACCGACGGGCTCGACGCCGCGCGGCAGATCGTGGCCGACCCGCGGCTGGCCGCCGTCCGCGTCGTCATGCTCACGACGTTCGCGGAGGACGCCTACATCTTCGACGCCGTCCGGGCCGGGGCCAGCGGCTTCCTGGTCAAGGACATCGAGCCCGCCGACCTCATCGCGGCCGTCCGCGTCGTCCACCGCGGCGACGCCCTGCTCTCCCCGACGGTCACCCGCCGGCTGATCGAGGAGTTCGCCGCGCGGGCCAAGCCGCCGGAGCCCGGCCGCGAGATCGGCGCCCTGCTCGCCCGGCTCACCGACCGGGAGCGGGAGGTGGTGGCCCTCGTCGCGACCGGGCTGTCCAACGACGCCATCGCCGCGCGGCTGGTCGTCAGCCCGGCCACCGCGAAGACCCACGTCAGCCGGGCGATGGTGAAGCTCGGGGCCCGCGACCGCGCCCAGCTGGTGGTGCTCGGCTACGAGTCCGGCCTGGTCCGCCCCGGCTGGCTGGGCTGAGGCCGCCGGGGTCGTCCGCTACGGGCCGGGGAGGGCGTCGAGCAGGGTCGCGGGGCCGGTGCAGGTCGCGCCGAGGGCGCGGACGCGGTCGCGCAGGCCCCGGTCGGCGGTGACGACGAGGACGCCGGACCCGCCCAGGTCCCGGGTGAGCGCGACGATCGCGTCGTCGCCGTCCGCGTCGGCCCGGACCACGTGCAGCCGCGGGTGCGGGGGAGGGTCGGCCGCGCGGGCCGCACCCTCCAGCACCAGGTGCAGCAGTCCCGTCTCCAGCGGCCCCGTGTCCAGCGCCCCCGTGTCCAGCGCCGCGGCGAGCCGCCCGGCCAGCCGCTGCGCCGCGCCCGCCCGGTCGCGCCACCAGCCGTCGGGACGGGAGCCGACGACGTTGGCCCCGTCGACGACGACGTGCCGGACGGCGGGGCCGCTCATCCGATGGGCGGCACCAGGTCGCGGGGCAGCTCCGACGCCGCGGCCCGGTCGAGCAGCCACCGCGTGCGGCGGCGCCCGCGCGCCCCGGCGACCGGGATGGCCACCTCCCCCGCCCCGCCCAGGGCCAGGGAGACCGCCGCGGCCTTCGCCTCGCCCGTGGTGATGATCCAGACCTCGGCGGCGCGGCGGATCGCCGGCAGCGTCAGCGAGACGCGGGTGGGCGGCGGCTTGGGGCAGCCGTGCACGGCGACGACGGACCGCTCGGTCTCGTAGACGGCGGGGGAGTGCGGGAACACCGACGCGGTGTGGCCCTCGCCGCCCATCCCGAGCAGCAGGATGTCGAACGACGGCACGGGCCCGTGGTCCTCCGGGCGGGCGGCCTTCGCGAGCAGCTGCGCGTAGGCCTCGGCGGCGGCCCCGGCCCCGGACGGTCCGGTGCCGGTGTCGGCGCCCATCGGGAACACCTTGGCCGGGTCGACCCGCACGTGGTCGAGCAGGGCCTCGCGGGCCTGGGTCTCGTTGCGGTCGGGGTGCCCGGGCGGCAGGAACCGCTCGTCGCCCCACCAGAACTCGACCTGGCCCCAGTCGACGGCGTCACGGGCGGGCGTCTGCCGGATGTGCTCGAGCATCGCGATCCCGACGCCGCCGCCGGTGAGCACCAGCTTCGGCACCGCGCCCGCGGCCTGCAGGTCGACCAGCCGCGTGAGCAGCCGGGCGGCGGCGGCCGCGGCGAGGACGTCGGGGTCGGCGTGGACGGCGATGTCGGCGGCCATCAGGACGACACCGCCAGTGCCGGCACCGTCACGGGCGTGCGCCCGCGGGTGGTCTGCGCGACGCCGGCGAGCGCGCCGGCGTAGATCTCGTCGGGGTCGAGCCGGCGCAGCTCCTCGGCGAGGCAGTCGCGCAGCTCCCGGCGGGGCAGCGCGACGAGCCGGTCGGGCTGCCCCGGCTGGCGCAGGCTGCCCACCTTGCCGTCCGGCCGCACGAGCTCGACCGGGCCGGACGGCCGCTCCAGCACCACCGACACCAGGCCGGGCCCGCTCGCGGCGGGCGAGCGCTTGACCTTCACCCCGAGCCGCGAGACGAGCCAGCCCGCGATCAGGTCGGTCGACGGCGACACGGTCTCGCCCGCCACCACGGCGGAGGTGACGTCCTCGTGCGGCGGGGCGTCGAGGGCGGTGGCGAGCAGCGCGCGCCACGGCGTCAGGCGGGTCCAGGTGAGGTCGGTGTCGCCCGCGACGTGCTTGGCGCGGCGCTGCTCGAACGCCTTCAGCGGGTTCTTCGCCGACAGCGCGTCGGTGATGCGGCGCTGCGCGAGGCGCCCGACGGCGTCCTCGGACGGCACGGCGGGGGCCTCGCCCGGCCACCACGCGACGACCGGGGCGTCGGGCAGCAGCAGCGGCGTGACCATCCCGGCCCCGGCCTCGGGCGCGGCGAGCGCGCCGTAGCCGCGCAGCACGATGACCTCGCTCGCACCGGCGTCACCGCCGACGCGGATCTGCGCGTCGAGCCGCGGCGCGGCCTTGCGCTGCCCGCTGGCCAGCACGATCACCCGGCACGGGTGCTCGCGGCTCGCGGAGTTGGCGGCCTCGATCGCCCCCTCCACGGCGGAGCCGTCGTCGGTGATGATCACCAGGGTGAGCACGCGGCCCAGCGCCTGCACGCCGCCGTCCTCGCGCAGCTCGACGAGCTTCCTGTTGACGGCGGAGGTGGTGCTCGACGGGAGATCGACGATCATGGACGCCTCCAGGTGCGGCCGGTGCGGGCGAGCATGGCGTCGGCGGACTCGGGACCCCACGAGCCGGCCGGGTAGGGATCGGGACCGGTCTCCGCGGCGTGCCAGTGCTCGATGACCGGGTCGAGGATCTCCCAGGAGCGCTCGACCTCGTCGTTGACCGGGAACAGCGACGGCTCGCCGAGCAGGACGTCGAGGATGAGGCGCTCGTAGGCCTCCGGGGAGGCCTCGGTGAACGAGGTGCCGTACCCGAAGTCCATCGTGACGTCGCGGACCTCCATGGTGGAGCCGGGCACCTTCGACCCGAACCGCATGGTGACGCCCTCGTCGGGCTGCACCCGCACCACGAACGCGTTCTGCCCGAGCTCCTCGGTCATCGTCTCGTCGAAGGGCAGGTGCGGGGCGCGCTTGAAGATGACCGCGATCTCGGTGACGCGGCGGCCGAGGCGCTTGCCGGTGCGCAGGTAGAACGGCACCCCGGCCCAGCGCCGGGTGTCGACCTCGACGGTGATGGCCGCGTAGGTCTCGGTGCCGGACTCGGGGTCGAAGCCGACCTCCTCCTTGAGCCCCGGCACCTTCTCGCCGCCCTGCCAGCCGCCGCTGTACTGCCCGCGGGCCGTGGTCTCGTCCAGCGGCCCGACCAGGCGGGTCGCCTTGAGCACCTTCGTCTTCTCCGCGCGCAGCTCGTCGGAGGAGAAGGAGGTGGGCTCCTCCATCGCGATGAACGCGAGCAGCTGCAGCAGGTGGTTCTGGATGACGTCGCGGGCGGCGCCGATGCCGTCGTAGTACCCGGCCCGACCGCCGAGGCCGATGTCCTCGGCCATCGTGATCTGCACGTGGTCGACGTAGTGGGAGTTCCAGATCGGCTCGAACAGCTGGTTGGCGAAGCGCAGCGCGAGGATGTTCTGGACGGTCTCCTTGCCGAGGTAGTGGTCGATGCGGAACACCGAGTCCTCGGGGAAGACCTCGTTGACGATCTGGTTGAGCTCCACGGCCGACTTCAGGTCGTGCCCGAACGGCTTCTCGATGACGACCCGGCGCCACTGGTCGAGCCCCTCCTGGGCGGCGAGGCCGGAGCGGGAGAGCTGCTTGCACACCACCGGGAACGCGTCCGGGGGGATGGAGAGGTAGAAGGCGTGGTTGCCGCCGGTGCCGCGCTCGCGGTCGAGCTCGCGGACGGTGTCCTCGAGGCGGTCGAACGCGTCGTCGTCGTCGAAGCTGCCCTGGACGAAGCGGAACCCCTCGGCGAGCCGGTCCCACACGCTCTGCCGGAACGGGGTGCGCGCGTGCGCCTTGACGGCCTCGTAGACGACCTGGCCGAAGTCCTGAGCGGCCCAGTCGCGGCGGGCGAACCCGGTGAGCGCGAAGCCCGGCGGCAGCAGCCCGCGGTTGGCGAGGTCGTAGATGGCGGGCATCAGCTTCTTGCGCGAGAGGTCACCGGTGACCCCGAAGATCACCAGTCCGCACGGACCCGCGATCCGCGGGAGCCGCTTGTCGCGGGGATCGCGGAGCGGGTTGCTCCAGCCCGCCGCCGGCGTGGCCGTCATGGGTGTCTCCCAGTCGTTCGGTGTGGGGGGTGATCGTCCTACAGGTGCTGCACCGCGCGCACGACGGCCACCATCCCGAGGAGGCGGTCGGTCAGGTGCAGCCGCAGCACCGGTCCGGGCTGGGCCGCGGCGTCGGCGTCGGCCTGCCCGGCCTGGGCGTCGTCGAGCCCGGAGCGGCCGTCTCCCGCGCCGGTGATCTGGCAGACCGCGGCCCCCGGCCGCAGCGCCGGACCCCAGTCGAAGGTGACGGTGCGGCCGGTCCGCCGGGCCAGCACGTCGCGCAGCAGCGCGATCGACGCGTCGGACTCGCGGTCGAGGTGGGCGTGCAGGGCCACGTGCGTGCCGTCGATGTCCAGCAGGGCCAGCAGCGCGTCGCCGACGGTGGTGGTGCCGTCGGGGAGCCACGCCCCCGCGGAGACCTTGACGTCGTCGTCGGTGAACGCCGGGCGCAGGGCGGCGCCGGAGGGGGAGAGGTCCGCCGGCCCGCGCAGGTGCGCGGCGACGGCCGCGGCGTGCTCCCACAGCAGGATCCGTGCGGCGGCCGGGCCGGGCACGTCGACGTCGCCGTCCGGGCCGATGCGCAGCGCCTGGTGGACGCCCGGGTTCCCGTCGTGGACCACGGGCACCGGCTGCCCGCCGAACGCGTCGAGCAGGGCGGCGGTGAAGCGGTCCCCGACCTCGACGACGGTGTGCTCGGCGAGCAGCGCGCCCAGCACCAGTGCGGGGTTGGCGGGGTCGTCGGCGAGCAGGCCGTCGCGGGCCGCCACCGCGTCGGTGACCAGCGCGGCGACGTCGGCCCCTGCGAGCCCGGCGGGCACCAGGACGTAGGGGGAGAAGGCACCGGCGGCCCCGGCGGTGACGGTGACGCCCGCGCCGGGGGAGTCCGGGCCGGCGGCCACGACGACCGTGTGCGCGACCGGGTCGAGCCCCTCGGCCCGGAACCCCGCGCGGACCTCGTCGACGACGCGGCCCAGTGCCCGGACGTCGACCGGCGCCGTACCGGGCGGGACGGCGACCGTGAGCACCGTGGCGTCGAGGTCGCCGTCGAGCGCGTCGGCGACCCGCACCGGGTCGGCGGAGTCGAGCACGAGCAGACGGGCGCCGTCGCCCGCGAGCGCCTCGGCGAGCGCGCCGACCTCCGGCGTGGTGACCAGCAGGACCTTCGCCAGGCCCGCGACGTGCAGCGACTCCCGCAGGGCCGTGATCTCCCCGACGAGCGGCCGGGCGGCCCGCACGCACGCGGCGCGCGGGCCGTCGGCGACCCGGGAGGCGACGGCCCCGCCCACCAGCCGGTCGAGCAGCTCGGCCGGCGGGTGGACGGAGGTGGTCAGCACGGGCGCCCCATCCCGTCCACCTCAGCGGGCGCCGTCGAGCTGGCCCTGCACGGTGTCGCCGAGCTCGGACCAGGACTTCTCGAACTTCTCGACGCCCTCGTCCTCCAGGGTGAGGAACACGTCGGTGAGGTCGATGCCCACGCGCTCGAGGGCGTCGAAGACCTCCTGCGCCTCGGCGGCGGTGCCGGTGACCCGGTCGCCGTGGACCTCGCCGTGGTCGGCGAAGGCCTGCATCGTCTTCTCCGGCATGGTGTTGACGGTGTCGGCGACGACGAGCTCGGTGACGTAGAGGGTGTCCGGGTAGTCGGGGTTCTTCACGCCGGTGGAGGCCCACAGGGGCCGCTGCACCTTCGCGCCCTTGGCCGCCAGCGCCTCCCAGCGCTCCCCGGAGAACACGTCCTGGAACGCGGCGTAGGCGAGCCGGGAGTTCGCGACGCCCGCCTTGCCGCGCAGCGCCAGCGCCTCGTCGGTGCCGATCTTCTCCAGCCTCTTGTCGATCTCGCCGTCGACGCGGGAGACGAAGAAGCTCGCGACCGACGCGATGTCGGCCAGCTGGTGCCCGTTGGCCGCGGCCGCCTCGAGGCCCTCGAGGTAGGCGCCCATGACGGCCCGGTAGCGCTCGACGGAGAAGATCAGGGTGACGTTGACGGAGATGCCCTCGCCCAGCGTGGTGTTGACCGCGGGCAGGCCGTCCTCGGTGGCCGGGATCTTGACCAGCAGGTTGGGCCGGTCGACGGCCTTCCACAAATCGATCGCCTGCGCGACGGTGCCGTCGGGGTCGCGGGCCAGGCCCGGGTCGACCTCCAGCGACACGCGGCCGTCGATGCCGCCGGTGGCCTCCCAGACGCCGCGGAAGACGTCGCAGGCCTCGGTGACGTCGGCGACGGTGATCTCGCGGACCGCGTCCTCGACCGACGCGCCGCGCCCGGCGAGCTCGCGGACCTGCTCGTCGTAGGCCTCGCCGTCGGCCAGTGCGCCCGCGAAGATCGTCGGGTTGGTGGTGACGCCGACGACGTGCGAGTCGGTGATCAGCTGCCGGAGGTTGCCGCTGCGCAGGCGCTCGCGCGACAGGTCGTCGAGCCAGATGGAGACCCCCGCGTCGGCGAGGGCCTTCAGACGGTCGTTGCTCATCTCGGAACTCCTCAGACTGCGTCGGTGGCGATGGCGGAGAGGCTGCGCTCGGCGGCCGCGACGACCGCCTCGGTGGTGAAGCCGAACTCGCGGAACAGGACGTCGGCGTCCGCGCTCGCGCCGTAGTGGTCGATGGAGACGATCTCGCCCGCGTCGCCGGCGAAGCGGTACCAGGACTGCGCGACGCCGGCCTCGACGGTCACGCGCGCCCGTACGGCCTTCGGGAGGACGGACTCGCGGTAGGCCGCGTCCTGCTCGTCGAACCACTCGACGCACGGCATGGACACCACCCGGGTGGCAACGCCCTTGTCCTCCAGGACCTTCCGCGCCTCGACGGCCAGCGACACCTCGGACCCGGTGGCGATGATCACCAGCTGCGGCGTGCCGGACGAGGCCTCGGCCAGCACGTACCCGCCCTTCGCGACGCCCTCGACGGAGGTGCCCTCCAGGGTCGGCAGGTTCTGCCGCGACAGCGCGAGGCCGCACGGGCCCTCGGGCCGCTCCAGGACCGCCTTCCACGCCGACGCCGTCTCGTTGGCGTCGGCCGGGCGCACCACGGACAGCCCGGGGATCGCGCGCAGCGCGGAGAGCTGCTCGATGGGCTGGTGCGTCGGGCCGTCGCCACCCAGGCCGATCGAGTCGTGCGTCCAGACGTAGATGCCGGCGCACTTCATCAGCGCGCCGAGCCGCACGGCCGGGCGCATGTAGTCGGAGAAGATGAGGAACGTGCCGCCGTAGGGGCGGGTGGGCCCGTGCAGCGCGATCCCGTTGATGATCGCGCCCATCGCGTGCTCGCGGATGCCGAAGTGCAGCGTGCGGCCGTAGGGCTGCGCCTTCCACATCGACGTGGCGATCGAGGTGGGGCCGAAGGAGTCGGCGCCCTCCATCGTGGTGTTGTTGCTCTCCGCGAGGTCGGCGGAGCCGCCCCACAGCTCGGGCAGCACGTCGGCGAGGGCCTTGAGCACCTCGCCGGAGGCCTTGCGGGTGGCGACGCCCTTCGGGTCGACGTCCCAGCTCGGCAGCGCCTTCTCCCAGCCCTCGGGCAGGGTGCGGCCCAGCATGCGGTCGAGCAGCGCCTTGCGGTCGGGCTCGCGCTCCGCCCACGCGTCGAAGGTGGCGGTCCACTCCTCGTGGGCGGCCCGGCCCGTGTCGCGCAGCGAGCGGGTGTGCGCGAGGACGTCGGCGTCGACCTGGAAGGTCCGCTCGGGGTCCATCCCGACGATCTTCTTGACCGCCGCGATCTCCTCGGCGCCCAGCGCGGAGCCGTGGGCCTTGCCGGTGTTCATCTTCGTCGGCGCGGGGAAGCCGATGATCGTGCGCAGCAGCACGAACGACGGGCGGCCGGTCTCGGCCTTCGCGGCCTCCAGCGCGTCGAGGATGCCGGTGACGTTCTCGCCGCCCTCGACGACCTGCACGTGCCAGCCGTACGCCTCGTACCGCTTCGCGACGTCCTCGGACAGCGCGATGTCGGTGTCGTCCTCGATGGAGATCTTGTTGTCGTCGTAGATCACCGTGAGGTTGCCCAGCTGCTGGTGCCCGGCGAGCGAGGACGCCTCGGCGGTGACGCCCTCCTCGATGTCGCCGTCGGAGGCGATGACGAAGATCTGGTGGTCGAACGGGCTCTCGCCCGGGGCGGCGTCGGGGTCGAACAGGCCGCGCTCGCGGCGCGCCGCCATCGCCATACCGACGGCGGAGGCGAGGCCCTGGCCCAGCGGACCGGTGGTGATCTCGACGCCGGGGGTGTGGCGGTGCTCGGGGTGGCCGGGGGTGGCCGAGTCCCACTGCCGCAGGTTCTCGATGTCGGCGAGCTCGAGGCCCCAGCCGCCGAGGAACAGCTGCAGGTACAGCGTCAGGCTGGAGTGCCCGCAGGACAGCACGAACCGGTCGCGGCCGATCCAGTCGGCGTCGGTGGGGTCGTGGCGCATCACCTTCTGGAACAGGCTGTACGCCAGCGGGGCGAGGCTCATCGCCGTGCCCGGGTGCCCGGAGCCGGCCTTCTCGACGGCATCGGCGGCCAGCACGCGGACCGTGTCGACGGCCCGCCGGTCCAGTTCGGTCCAGTCGGCGGGCAGCGAGGCCTGCGTCAGGCGGGCGATGTCGGCATCGGTCACGGGCACGGCGGCTCCCTGGTCTCGTGGTCGTTCGGCACTGGATCGTCCGGGGCGCTGGTCACGGGGCGGTACGCCACGACGCGTCGGCGCCAGCCTATCCACGTCGGACAGCTGCGCGCGCCGTCCCGCACCCACGGTTCACGCCGGGTTACCCGACAGGCCGTCCCGTCATGCGCCGGGCTAGGATCGACGCGCTGTAGAAGAACCGCCCCACCACATCGCGGATCGAGGTTGTGCCGGTGAGTGTGCCCGTGTCCGACGTGGCACCGACGCAGGTCGGGTTCGTGGCCCGTGCCCGTACGACCGTCGGCGCCTACCTGGGCCTCACCAAGACCCGGATCATCGAGCAGCTGCTCGTGGTCACGGTGCCGGCGATGTTCCTCGCGCAGCGGGGGATCCCGAGCGTGTGGCTGATCGTCGCCACGCTGCTCGGCGGCGCGCTGGCCGCGGCGAGCGCGCACGCGCTCAACTGCGTCGTCGACGCCGACATCGACAAGGTGATGAAGCGCACCGCCCGTCGCCCGCTGGCCAAGGGCCAGGTGCCGCCGCGCAACGCGCTGGTGTTCGGCCTGGCGCTGGGCGTGCTCAGCTCGGTGTGGCTCGGCCTGACGACGAACTGGCTCGCCGCCGCGCTGTCGGTCGCGGCGATCGCGTTCTACGTGCTGGTCTACACGCTGCTGCTCAAGCGCCGGACGTCGCAGAACATCGTCTGGGGCGGCGCGGCGGGCTGCATGCCCGTCGTCATCGGGTGGGCGGCGGTCACCGGCACCGTCGAGTGGCCCGCGCTGGTCATGTTCGCGGTCATCTTCTTCTGGACGCCGCCGCACTTCTGGGCGCTCGCCATGCGCTACCGCGAGGACTACGCCGCCGCCGGGGTGCCGATGCTGCCCGTCGTGGCCACGCCGGTGCAGGTGTCGCGGCGGATCGTCGCGTACTCGTGGGTGATGTTCGTGGTCACGCTCGCGCTGCTGCCCGTCACGTCGTGGATCTACGCGGCCGTCGCGGTGCTGGGCGGGGCCTGGTTCGTGTTCTCGGCCCACCGGCTGCACCACGACATCGTCGCGGGCGACGAGATCAGCCCGATGAAGCTGTTCCACCTGTCCAACATGTACCTGTGCCTGCTGTTCGCCGCGATCGCGGTGGACGCGGCCATCGGCCTGCCGGTCCTCGGCCTGCCCTTCTAGCGACACGGCCCGCGCCGCGCAGGCCCCCGGGCTCGGCGCAGGCCCCCGGGCTCGGCGCAGACCCAGGGGCTCGGCGCAGACCCAGGGGCACGGCGCAGACCCCCGGCGGTCTGCGCGGTGACCACGCGGTCTGCGCGGTGGGTCGGGCTGTCCCGTTCGGCCTCGGGAGCACCGCCCGCCGCGGCATCCTCGCCCGGTGGATCCCCTCCTGCACCGGCGTGCGCTGCTCGCCGGCGGCGCCGTCCCGCACGAGGTCCGGCGGCAGCTGCAGCGCGGGGAGCTCGTCGGGGTCCGGCGCGGTCGTTACGTGGCGGGCGGGCTGCCGACGCGTCCCGAGCTGCGCCATCTGCTCCACGTCCACGCGGCGATGACGGAACTGGCGCCGGACGCCGTCGCGAGCCACCAGTCGGCCGCCGTCGTGCACGGACTGCCGCTCTGGAACGCCGACCTCACCCGGGTGCACGCGACGCGGGACCGGCGGTCGGGTGCCCGCCGCAGCCCCGTCACCCACCTGCACGCGGCCCGGCTGGACCCCGACGAGGTCGTGGTCGTCACCGGCGTGCGGGTCACCTCGGTCGCGCGCACGGTGCTCGACGTCGCGCGCTCGCTGCCGTTCGACGCCGCCCTCGTCGTCGCCGACGCGGCACTGCACCGCCACCTCGTCACGCGCGAGGAGCTGGCCGCTGCGCTGGTGCGGGCGCAGCGGTGGCGGGGTACACCCGGGGCGGGGCGGGTGCTGGCGTTCGCCGACCCCGGTTCGATGAGCGTCGGCGAGACCCGCAGCCGCGTCGCCCTGCGCGACGCCGGTCTCCCGGCGCCCGTGCTGCAGTGGCGGGTCCGCGCGTCGGACGGGACCGAGGTGGCGCAGACCGACTTCGGCTGGCCGGAGCTGTGGACGGTGGGGGAGTTCGATGGCCGGGTGAAGTACGGCCGGTCCCTGCGACCGGGCGCGGACCCCACCCGGCTGCTGGTCGAGGAGAAGCGGCGCGAGGACGCGGTCCGGGCCGAGGGCCTCGGGATGGTGCGGTGGATGTGGGCCGACCTCGACCGCTTCGCGCCGGTGGCCGAGCGGCTGCGGCGGACGTTCCGCTGACCGCCCGCCGCCACCGCGCAGATCCCGCTGTCACCGCGCAGACCGCCGGGGGTCTGCGCGGCGCCCGGGGGTCTGCGCGGTCGAACGGGGTGGCCGGGGTCAGGCCGCCGGGATCAGCCCGTTCGGGTTGAGCACGTACTTCTTGGCCGCACCCGCGTCGAACTCCTGGTAGCCGCGCGGGGCGTCGTCGAGGGTGAGCACCTCGGCGTTGACGGCGTCGGCGATGTGCGCCTTGTCGTGCAGGATGCTCATCATCAGCCCGCGGTTGTACTTGAGCACCGGGCACTGGCCGGTGTGCAGGGAGTGGCTCTTGGCCCAGCCCAGCCCCAGGCGCACCTTCAGCGTGCCCTGCTTGGCGTCGTCGTCCCCGGCGCCTGGGTCGCCGGTGACGTAGAGCCCGGGGATGCCGAGGCCGCCGCCCGCGCGGGTCAGCGACATGATCGAGTTGAGCACCGCGGCCGGCTGCTCACCCGCGTCGGCGCCGTGGCCGGTGGCCTCGAAGCCCACCGCGTCGACCGCGCAGTCGACCTCGTTGGTCCCGAGGATCTGGCCGATCTGGTCCTCCAGGGTCGCGTCGGCCGAGACGTCGACGGTCTCGCAGCCGAACGAGCGGGCCTGCGCGAGGCGGTCGGCGTTGAGGTCCCCGACGATGACGACGGCCGCACCCAGCAGGTTCGCCGCGTACGCGGCGGCCAGGCCGACCGGGCCCGCGCCCGCGACGTAGACGGTGGACCCCGTCGTGACGCCTGCGGTGTACGCGCCGTGGTAGCCGGTGGGGAAGATGTCCGACAGCATCGTCAGGTCGAGGATCTTCTCCAGCGCCTGGTCGCGGTCGGGGAACTTCAGCAGGTTGAAGTCGGCGAACGGGACCATGACGAACTCCGCCTGGCCGCCCTCCCAGCCGCCCATGTCGACGTAGCCGTACGCGGAGCCCGCGCGGGCCGGGTTGACGTTGGTGCAGATGCCGGTCTGGCCCTCGCGGCAGTTGCGGCAGCGCCCGCAGGCGATGTTGAACGGCACCGAGCAGATGTCGCCGATCTCGAGGAACTGGACGTCGCTGCCCTTCTCCACGACCTCGCCGGTGATCTCGTGGCCGAGGGTCTGGCCGGGCGGGGCGTCGGTGCGACCGCGGACCATGTGCTGGTCGGAACCGCAGATGTTCGTCGAGACCGTCCGCAGGATCACCGCGTGGTCGGCCTTGCGCGTCATGCCCATCGCCTCGGCCACCTCGGCCGGGACCTCGAGCTTGGGGTAGTCGTGGTCCTCGACCGCGACGACGCCGGGCTCCTTGTAGACGACGATCTTGTTTCCGCTCATGCGTGCCTCCTCATGTGTCGAGGACGGCCTACCCGGCGGCGGACGGGGGTGAAACCCGGGCTCAGCGCCCGTAGACGGGCTGGGTCTGGGGGTTGAACACGTCGAAGGTGACGTCCCCGGCCCCCGCGATCGCCGCGTCGTCGACGGCGAGCACGTCGAGACCCTTCCGGATGTCGGAGGAGAAGACGTGGCCGTTGTACCAGTACGCCGACCACGACCCGCCCAGCGTCAGCTCGGTGCCCGACAGCGGCCCGCGCTCCCAGAACCCGATCTCGACGGGGTTCGCGGAGTCGGTGAAGTCCCACACCGAGACCCCGCCCTGGTACCAGGCCTGCACCATGACGTCGCGGCCCGGGACCGGGATCAGCGAGCCGTTGTGGGCCACGCAGTTCTCCTGCTCGGTCTGCAGCCGCGGGATCTTGTAGTAGCTGCGGAACTCCAGCTGCCCGTCGACGACGTCGTAGATCCCGTCGGCCCCGCGGAACGGTCCGACGGCCGCGGTGCAGGTGGCCGCGCTGCCGCCGCCCAGCTCGTCGGTGAACACGACCTTCGACCCGTCGTCGTTGAACGTGGCGCTGTGCCAGAACGCGAAGTGGGTGTCGTCGCGCACGCGCTCGATCACCTGCGGGTCCTCGCGGTCGGAGATGTCCATGAGCACGCCGTCGCCCATGCAGGCGCCGGCGGCGAGGTCCTTCGCCGGGTAGACGGTGATGTCGTGGCAACCGGTGGTGGTGTCGCTGCCGGGACCGGGGTTGCCGCCGTCGGGGAACAGCACCGGCTCCGCGACGACGGCGGCGGCCGCCGGGTCGGCCAGCGGCACCTCGACGATCGAGATCCGGTCGTGCGGCGGGAGGCAGCCGAGCAGCTCGGGCGCGGGGGCGTAGGAGGAGACGTAGAGGTAGACCGACTCGCCCGCGGTGTCGGGGACCAGCGTGTGGGTGTGCGAGCCGCACGCCGTGGCCACCGACGTCACGTAGGCCGGGTTCGCCGGGTCGGAGACGTCGAAGACCTTGATGCCCTCCCAGTACGGGAGCAGTCCCTGGTTCTGCGGCACGGCCGAGCAGGTGTCGTCGCTCCAGCGGGAGTCGGTGGACAGGAACAGCAGGTCGCCGCTGACGGACACGTCGTTCTGCGAGCCGGGGCACAGCACCTGGCTGACGACCTGCGGCGCGGCCGGCTCGCTGATGTCGTAGACGACGAAGCCGTCGTAGTTGCCGACGTAGGCGAGGTCGCCGGAGAACGCGATGTCGGTGCCGTAGGACCCCTCGCCGGTGAACGGCTCCTGCTTCGGCACGTTCGCGACCTGGGTGACGTCGTCGCTGCTCACGATCTCGTCGACGCCCGGTCCGACCGGCGGCGGCCCCGGCACGGTCGCGGACGCGGGGGGCACGGTCGCGGACGCGGGCACCGGCGCGACCAGCGCCAGCGCCGCCACCGCCGCCGTGACCAGTACGGTCCTGAGCCGTCCGCGCATCGCTGATCGTCCCCCCGACGTGTCCCCCGACCGCCCCGCACTGTGCCAAGGGAACCGGACGTTTCCGAACCCCCACGCGGGAGGACCACCCGTCCGGACCATCTCGCCCTCGGTAGCGTGACCGCCATGCGACGCGCACTGGCGGTCTCCGTCGCCGTGCTCGCCCTGGCCGGGTGCGGGGCGGCGCCGGACGGGCCGCGGGTCGTCGTCCCCGGCGCTCCGGGGGAGCCCGCGCGGGTCATGTCGGGGACGGAGGCGGCGCAGCGGCGCTCGCCGGTGCCGGTGTCGCCCGCCGACGTCGCGTTCGTCGAGCGGATGGTCCCGCACCACGAGCAGGCCCTGGAGATGGCCGCGCTGGCCCCGGCACGGTCCGCCGACCCGGGGGTGCGGGCGATGGCCGAGCGGATCGCGGGCGTGCAGGGCCCGGAGATCGCCGTGCTGCGGGCGTGGCTCGCGCGCCAGGACCCCCGCTCCGCGCACGGCGACCACACCGGGATGCCCGGCACGGCCACCCCCGCCCAGCTCGACGAGCTCGCCGCCGCGACCGGGCCCGCGTTCGACCGGCTCTTCGTCGCGCTGATGATCGCCCACCACGAGGGCGCGCTGGCGATGGCGGCGCAGGTGCGCACCGCGGGCACCGACCTGTTCGTCGCCGCGTTCGCCGACGACGTCGTCGCCACGCAGAGCGCCGACGTCGACCGGCTGCGCGGCCTACTGCAGTAGGTCGGGGGTCGCCCAGTCCTTGCCGAGCACGTGGTGGTCGAGGAACGCCAGCACGGTGGCGTACCAGACCGCGGCGTTCTGCGGCGTGAGGATCCAGTGGTTCTCGTCGGGGAAGTACAGGAACCGGTGCGGCAGCTCGTCCGGGTCCCCGTCGTGGCGGCTGACCAGGTCCCACCACAGCCGCAGCGCCTCGCCGACGGGCACGCGGTAGTCGCGGTCGCCGTGGATGACGAGCACCGGGGTGGTGATCGCATCGGCGTGCAGGTGCGGGCTGTTGGCCAGCGCCGTCTCCGCGGTCATCTCGCGCCGCCAGTACCAGGGGGCGTCGGTCGTCGGGCCGAACTGGTCGAGCGCCCACAGGCTCGCGTGCGTGACGATCGCGGCGAAGCGGTCGGTGTGCCCGGCGATCCAGTTGGCCATGTAGCCGCCGAACGACCCGCCCATCGCGGCCGTCCGGGTCCCGTCGACGTCCGGTCGCGCGACGGCGGCGTCGGTGAGCGCCATGAGGTCCGTGTACGGCGCGCCGCCCCACTCGCCCCAGCCGCGGGCGACGAAGTCGAGCCCGTAGCCGGTGGACAGCGCCGGGTCCGGCAGCAGCACCGCGTACCCGTGCGCGGCCATCAGCCACGGGTTCCACCGCCACTGCCAGGCGTTCCAGCTGCCCAGCGGGCCACCGTGGATCCACAGGACGAGCGGCGCGGGCTCCGTCGAGTCCGGCAGCACCAGCCAGGCGCGCAGCGGCGTCCCGTCCTGCGCGGTGGCGTGCACCTCGGTGAGCGTGCCCGGCACGTCGGGGGCGGGCTCGGGGGCCGGGAGCGGCACGGGCCGCTGGTCGGGGGTGGTGGCGTCGAGCCGGACGGGGGCGGGCGGGGCGTCGATCGCGCTGCGCAGGGCGTAGACGACGGTGCCGTCGGGGGAGACCCGCACGTCGGTGTAGGCGCCGTCGTCGCCGGTGAGCCGGGTGACCCGGCCGTCCTCGACGCGGAACACCGGGGAGCGGCCCCCGTCGTCGGCGGTGACGACGAGCGCGGCGCCGTCGGGCGTCCACTGCGCGCCGGTCGCCCAGCGGTCCCACCCCGGGGCGGCGTCGACGGGCTCCCCGCCCGCGAGCGGCAGCACGACCAGCCGCAGGTCGGTGGGGACGTGCGGGGTCGACAGGCTCTCCCGGACGCACGCGACGAGCGTGCCGTCCGGGCTGATCACCGGGCCGTGGAACTCGTGGCCGGGGTCGTCGGCGAGCACCCGCCGCTCCCCGGTCGCGGTGTCGACGACGACGAGCGTGGACCGGGTGCCCCCGCCGCGCTGCGGCACCGCCCACGAGCTGACGACGTGGCGCCCGTCGGGGGTGACGTCGTGGGAGCCCTCGACGAGCGCGGCACCGGGGACGGGGGTGAGGTCGGTCCACGGGTCGCCGACGGCGGGCGCGCAGAGCAGCCGCGGCGCGTCCGGCCCGAGGTCGTGGTCCCAGAACCGGACGGGGTGCGCGGCGTGCAGGATCCCGGTCACCTTCTTCTCCCGGCGGGCCTTCCGCCGTGCCTCGTCGTCCTCACCGGAGGTGGAGGTCGGCAGTGTCATCGACGTCACCACGACCGTGCCCGCGTCCCGGGCCACGGCGACGCCGCCGATCCCGCCGGGCCGGGTGCCGACGACCTCGGCCTCCCCGCCGCCGGCCGGCAGCCGCCAGAGCGCGGCGGGGGAGTCGGGGGCCTGCTCGGCGGCGTCCGGGTCGGGGCGGGCGGAGGTGAACAGGACGTCGCCGTCGGGGGTGAACACGGCCCCGGCCTCGCCCTTCGCGCTGCGGGTGAGCCGTCGGGCCGGCCGTTCACCGGAGGGGTCGATCTCCCACAGCGCGGTGCCGAAGCGGGTGCGGTCGGGTCCGGGCGTCGCCACGGACGTCACGAGGCGGGTGCCGTCGGGGGAGAGCGCGAGCCCGGACAGGCGCGGCAGGTCGAGGTAGCGCTGGACGTCGTCGAACCGGCTGGTCATGGACCCACCCTGGCGCAGTACCCGTCAGGCCGTCGACTCGGATCCGTGGGTAGGTTAGCCTGCGCTCAACTTCGGGAAAGGGACCTTTCGTGCATCCATCCAGCAAGTACGTGAGCCGGACGATCGCCCTGCTGACGGTCGGGGCCGCGCTCGTCGCGTGCGGGGGTGCGCCCGGCCCGGCGCCCGAGGCGGCCGCGGAGGGCGACGGCGTGCTGACGATCTACTCCGGTCGCAACGAGGCACTGGTCGGGCCCCTGATCGCGCAGCTGGAGGCGGCGGTCGGCAGCCCGGTCGAGGTCCGCTACGGCAGCACCGGGGAGATGGCCGCGCAGCTGCTGGAGGAGGGGGCCGACTCGCCCGCCGACCTGTTCTTCGCCCAGGACGCCGGCGCGCTCGGCGCCGTCGCGGGGGCGGGGCTGCTCGCGCCGCTGCCCGCCGACGTGCTCGAACCCGCCCTGGAGCGCTACCGCGCCGCCGACTCGACCTGGGTCGCCACCTCGGCGCGCGCCCGCGTCGTGGCCTACAACACCGCGCTGGTGCCCGAGGCCGACCTCCCCGCCTCGCTCGACGACCTGCTCGACCCCCGCTGGGCGGGCCAGATCGGCATCGCGCCGTCGAACGCGTCGTGGCTGTCGTTCGTCACCGGCCTGCGGCTGATCCGCGGGGAGGACGGTGCCCGCCAGTGGCTCACCGCGTTCGCCGCGCAGAACCCCCAGCGCTTCGACGGCAACGGCGCGGTCGTCGACGCCGTGGCGGCGGGCAGCGTGGCGGCCGGGCTGGTCAACCACTACTACCTGTTCGAGAAGATCGCGGAGCTCGACCCGGCCACCTACCCGGTCCGCAACCACTACGTCGCGAACGACCCGCTGGGGCTGGTCAACGTCGCCGGCGTCGGCGTCACCGCGTCGGCCGACGACCCGGGCCCCGCGCTGGAGGCCGTGCGCTACCTGCTCTCCACCGAGGGCCAGCAGTACCTCGTCGACGAGACCGCCGAGTACCCGGTGATCGCCGGTGTCACCCCGGCCCGCACCGACGTCGACCTGGCCCCGCTGGAGTCGCTGTCGGCCCCCGACGTCGACCTGGCCGACCTGTCGTCGCTGGCCGAGACCGAGACGCTGCTGCAGGAGGTCGGCCTGCTGTGACGGCGGTGGCCACGCGCCCCCGGGCCCGCGTCCGGCCGGGCCGCGCCCCTGCGCTGCTCGTCGGCTGGGGCGCGGTGGCGGGCGTCGTCGCCGTCGTCCCGCTGGTGTACCTGGTCGTGCGGGCGCTGGAGAACGGTCCGGGGCTGTTCCTGACCGTGCTCGGGCGCCCGCGCACGCTGGACCTGCTCGTCGCCAGCGTGCTGCTCGCCGGTGCGGTCACGGCGGTGTGCGTCGTCGTCGGGTCGCTGGCGGCGTGGCTCGTCGTGCGGACCGACCTGCCCGGGCGGCGCGTGCTCGCGGTGCTGTTCGCGCTGCCCCTGGCGGTGCCGTCCTACGTCGCCGGGTTCACCTGGATCTCCGAGTGGCCCACGTCGGCGGGGTTCTGGGGGGCGTTCGGCGTGCTCGCGGCCGTCAGCTTCCCCTACGTCTACCTGCCGGTCGCGGGGGCGCTGCGGGCCGCCGACGGCGGGCTGGAGGAGGTCGCGCGGTCGCTGGGCCACGGGCCCGCGCGGGTCCTGCTCGGCGTCACCCTGCGCCAGGCGTGGCCCGCGGCCACCGCGGGCGGGCTGCTCGTCGCGCTGTACGTGCTCAGCGACTTCGGTGCGGTCTCGCTCATGCGCTACGACACCTTCACGCTCGGGATCTACACCAGCTACCGCGGCACGTTCGACCGCACGCCGGCCGCGGTGCTCGGCTGCGTGCTCGTGGTTCTGGCCGCGCTGGTGACGTTCGGGGAGGCTCGGGCCCGCGGGCGCGCGGCGCACCGGATCGCGCGCGGCGCGGCCCGCCCGGCGGCCCCGGTGCGGCTCGGCGGCGCGCGGGTGCCCTGGCTGGGGTTCTCCGCCGTGGTCGTCGGCGTCTCGCTGGGCATCCCCGCGTGGAGCCTGACGCACTGGATGGTGGTGGGGTCCTCGCTCGGCGTCGACGTGTCCGACCTGGGCGCGGCCGGGCTGGTCACGCTGCAGGTCGCGGCGCTCGGCGCGCTGCTGACGACGGTGCTCGCGATCCCCGTCGGCGTGCTCGCCGCCCGGTACCGCGGCCGGGCGACCGCGGCGCTGGAGACCTCCACCTACGTCGCGCACGCCCTGCCCGGGATCACCGTCGGGCTGGCGCTGGTGTTCCTCGGCATCCGCCTGCTCCCGGGGATCTACCAGGAGACCCCGCTGCTCGTCCTGGCCTACGCGGTGCTGTTCCTGCCGCTGGCGGTCGGGGCGATCCGGGCGGCCGTCGCGGCCACCCCGGCGCGGCTGGAGGAGGTCGCACG
This sequence comes from Pseudonocardia petroleophila, assembly GCF_014235185.1. Taxonomy (NCBI): domain Bacteria; kingdom Bacillati; phylum Actinomycetota; class Actinomycetes; order Pseudonocardiales; family Pseudonocardiaceae; genus Pseudonocardia; species Pseudonocardia petroleophila. Next base: position 4,662,163 of record NZ_CP060131.1, read on the forward strand.
CTCGCTGGGGCACGGGCGGATCACGACACTGGCCCGCGTGACGGTCCCGCTCGCCGCACCCGGCGTCGCCGCCGGGGCCGCCCTGGTCTTCCTCACCGCGGCCAAGGAGCTGCCGGCGACGCTGCTGCTGCGCCCCACCGGCGCCGACACGCTCGCGATCCGGCTGTGGACCCACACCGGAGCCGGTCAGTACGCGGCCGCGGCGCCCTATGCGATCCTGCTCGTCGTGCTCGCCGCCGTCCCCGTCCTGCTGCTCGACCGGGCCGTGCGGCGGTGACGCCCGCACTCGTCGTCCGGGGGGTGCACGCCTCCTACCCGGGCACGCCGGTCCTGCACGGGATCGACCTGACGGTCGCCCCGGGCGAGCTGGTGGCCGTGCTCGGCGGCTCGGGCTGCGGCAAGACCACGCTGCTGCGCGCCGTCGCCGGGTTCCACCCGCTCGACGCCGGATCGGTCGAGCTCGACGGCCGGCTCGTCGCCTCCGCCGACCCCTCCTCCGGCGGCGTCGACGTGGCGCCGGAGCGTCGCGGCGTCGGCCTCGTGCCCCAGGACGGTGCGCTGTTCGGGCACCTCACGGTGGCGGGCAACGTCGGGTTCGGGCTGGACCGCGCGGGCCGCCGCACCGGGCGGGTCGAGGAGGTGCTGGAGCTGGTCGGGCTGCCCGGGTACGGCCGGCGCCGCCCCGACGAGCTCTCCGGCGGCCAGCAGCAGCGCGTCGCGCTGGCCAGGGCGCTCGCCCCGGCGCCCGCGCTGGTCCTGCTCGACGAGCCGTTCACCGCACTGGACGCCGGACTGCGGGCCGAGGTGCGCGAGCAGGTCTGCGCGGCACTGCGGGCCGCCGGGGCCGCCGCCGTCCTCGTCACCCACGACCAGCAGGAGGCGCTCGGCGTCGCCGACCGGGTCGCGGTGCTGGTGGCGGGCCGGGTCGTGCAGGCGGGCGCCCCGCACGAGCTGTACCGGGCCCCCGTCGACCTCGACGTCGGCACGTTCGTCGGCGAGGCCGTGGTGCTCGCGGCGCAGGTCAGCGCGGGCCGGGCGGACACCGCGCTGGGCCGCCTCGCCGTCGACGGCCCGGACGGCCCGGGCCGGGTCCTGCTGCGCCCCGAGCAGCTCCGGCTGCGCGGCGGGTCGGCGGCCACGGTCCGCGAGGTGATCTTCCACGGGCACGACTCGACGGTGCTGGTCGAGCACGGCGGCACCGTGCTGCGCTGCCGCACCGCCGACGCCGACCTGCCGCGGGTGGGGCAGCGGGTCGACGTGGAGGTGGCGGGGCCGGTGCTGTTCTACCCGTCCTCAGGGGACCAGTAGCACCTTCCCGGTGGTCCGCCGGGCCTGCAGGTCCTCGTGGGCGGTGCGGGCCTCGGCGAGGGGGTAGCGGTGCCCGATGCGGACGTCGAGGGTGCCGTCGGCGACGGAGGCGTAGACCGCCGCGGCCCGCTCCCGCAGCGCCTCGGGGGTCGGGAGGTGGTGGAACAGCGTGGGGCGGGTGAGGTAGAGCGAGCCGCCGCGGTTGAGCCGCTGCGGGTCGACCGGTGGCACCGGGCCGCTGGCCGCGCCGAACAGCACGAGCATCCCGCGCACGCGCAGGGAGTCCAGGCTCGCGTCGAAGGTCGTCCTCCCGACGCTGTCGTAGGCGACAGCCACGCCGGTGCCGCCGGTGAGGTCGCGCACCGCGGCCGCGAGGTCGTCGACCTCGGTGTACCGGATCACCTCGGCCGCCCCGGCCCCGCGGGCCAGCTCCTCCTTCTCCGCGGTGGAGACGGTCGCGATCACCCGGGCGCCCTTCGCGGCGGCGAGCTGGGTGAGCAGCAGCCCGACCCCGCCCGCGGCCGCGTGCACCAGGACGTCGTCACCGGGCCGGACGGGGTAGGTGTCGTTCACGAGGACGTGGGCGGTCATGCCCTGCAGCAGCGCGCCGACGGCCAGGTCGTCGGACACGCCGTCGGGGACGGGGACGGCCTTCGCCGCGTCGACGGCGACGAGCTCGGCGTAGCTGCCGAGCTGCTCGCACCACGCCACGCGGTCGCCGACCGCGAACGCGTCGACCCCCTCGCCGAGCGCCCGCACCCGCCCGGCGCCCTCCAGCCCGGCGACGTAGGGCAGCGTCATCGGGTAGATGCCCTCGCGCTGGTAGGTGTCGATGTAGTTGACGCCCGCCGCCGCCACCTCCACGAGGATCTCGCCGGGCCCGGGGGCCGGGTCGTCGAGCTCGGTCGGCGTCAGGACGTCGGGGCCACCGGCCTCCGTGATCTGGATCGCGCGCACGGCCCGATCATGGCCCGGCGAGTGCCGGTTCCGCATCCCGGGTGCCGACCGGGGCGCCGGAGCGCTCGACGGTGGCGAACCACAGCGTCGACGCGGCGGCGGTGACCAGACCGGCGCCGAGCACGTGCAGCACGACCAGCACCTCCGGGACGCCGACCGCGTACTGGATGCCGCCGAGCGCGCCCTGCGCGAGCACGACGACGATCAGCACGCGGAACCGCCGGACCAGCGACGCGGGCGCGGCGACGGCGTGCAGGGCGAACCCCAGCCCGACCAGCAGCCCGAGGTAGCCGAACAGCAGCTCCGCGTGCAGCTGCGCCATGGACTCGACGCCCAGCCCGAGCCGCGGGGTCTCGGCGTCGCCGGCGTGCGGCCCCGCCGCGGTGACGAGCGTGCCCGCGACCAGCAGCGCGGCGAGCACCCCGGAGCTGACGCCGACCAGCCCGCGGATCGCCCGCGGCACCAGCGGCCGCGGCGGCCCGTCGCCCTCGCCGGTGGCCAGCACCAGTGCCGCGGAGAGCCAGACGAGCCCGGCCGAGACCATGAAGTGCAGCGCGACCCCGCCCCAGGCCAGGTCGGTGAGCACGGTGATGCCCCCGATGACGGCCTGCGCGACGATCCCCGCCGGCATCACGGCGGCCAGCAGGGTGAGCCGGCGCCGCCGCGGGCGGGTGCCGAGCGCGGCGAGCAGGACCAGCCCGGCGACGAGGACGATCACGAACGTCAGCAGCCGGTTGCCGAACTCGACCCACTGGTGCAGCGGTGCCACGTCGGCGTTCGAGACCGGCACCATGCTGCCGGGGAAGCACTCCGGCCACCCCGGGCAGCCCAGCCCGGACCCGGTGACCCGCACCGTGACCCCGGTGACCATGATCCCGACCTGGGCCACGAGGTTCGCGATCGCGAGGCGGCGCATCGTGGTGGCCGGGGTGACGGGGAGACGGTCGAGGACGCTCACGGACCGATCGTAGGCCGGGGCGCGGGCGGCCCGCCCGTCGCCGGGGGTCAGCGCAGCTTGACCAGCCGCGTCGCCGCGAGCCCGGCCGCCACCGCCCAGGCCACCAGTACCAGCACCGGGGTGAGGCCGGGCGGTGCGCCGGTCGTGAGCACGGTGCGCAGGCCCTCGGCCAGCGCACCCGACGGCAGCGCCGACGCCACCGCGGCCAGCGGGCCGGGGAGCTGGGCCACCGGGACGACGATGCCGCCGGCGAGCAGCAGCACGAACCACACGACGTTGGCGACGGCGAGGGTGACCTCCGCCCGCAGGGTGCCGCCGAGCAGGATGCCCAGCGCCCCGAAGGCCGCCGACCCGAGCAGCACGAGCAGCACCGCCCAGGCCGGTCCGGCGCCGGCGGGGCGCCAGCCCAGGACCGCGGCGATGACGCCGAGCACGACCATCTGCACGGCCACGATCCCCAGCACCGCGACCAGGCGGCCCGCCACGAGCAGCCAGCGGGGGAGTGCGGTGGCGGCGAGGCGGCGGATCACGCCGTAGCGGCGGTCGAAGCCGAACGCGATCGCCTGCCCGGTGAAGGCCGTGGACATCACCGCCAGCGCCAGCACCCCCGGCGTGACGCTCGCGACGCGCGGCTCCGGCAGCGGCACGAGGTCGAGCAGCGTGAGCCCGACCAGCAGGACGATCGGGATGAGCAGCGTCAGCAGCACCTGCTCGCCGTTGCGCAGCGCGAGCCGCAGCTCGGTGCCGGCCTGCGCGCGGAGCATCCTCAGCGGTGCGCCCGGACCCGGACGCGGGCTGAACGTGCCCGCCACGAACCGGCCCTGCGGGGAGGAGTACATCGACGACGTCATGTGCGCAGCTCCCGGCCGGTCAGTTCGAGGAACACGTCCTCCAGGCTGCGCCGGGCGACCTGCACGTCGTCGGCGAGCGCGCCCTGCTCGGCGCACCACGAGGTGATCACCGACAGCACCGCCGGGTTGATCCGGCCCTGCACGAGGTAGCGGCCGGCGATCGGCTCCGCGGCGCCGTAGCCGTCGGGCAGGGCGGCGCGCAGACCGTCGAGGTCCATCCCGGCGCGGGCGCGGAAGCGCAGCTCCTGCTGCTCGCCCGCGGTGAGGACGGCCGGTGTGCCGTGCGCGACGACGCGGCCGTCGTCGACGATCACGACGTCGTCGGCCAGCGCCTCGGCCTCCTCCATGAGGTGGGTGGTGAGCAGGACGGCGACGCCGTCGCGGCGCAGCGCGGAGATCAGGTCCCAGACCAGGCGGCGGCCCTGGGGGTCCATGCCTGCGGTCGGCTCGTCGAGGAACACCAGCTCCGGCCGGCCGACGACCGCGCAGGCGAGCGCGAGCCGCTGCTGCTGCCCGCCGGAGAGGCGCTTGTAGGGGGTGCGCCCGCAGGAGTCGAGCCCGAGGACCCCGGACAGCCAGCCGACGTCGAGGGGGTGGGCGGCGCAGGCCGCGACCACCCGCAGCATCTCCCCGGCGTGCACGCCCGGGTAGGCGCCGCCGCCCTGGGGCATCACCCCGATCCGGGCGCGCAGCGCGTCGGGCGCCCCCGCCGGGTCGACGCCGAGCACCCGCACCTCGCCCGCGTCGGCGGTGGCGAACCCGGTGCACACCTCGACGGTGGTGGTCTTGCCCGCGCCATTGGGCCCGAGCAGGGCCAGCACGGAGGCGGCGGGCAGCTCGAGGTCGAGCCCGTCGACCGCGGTCGTCCGGCCGTAGCGCTTGACCAGGCCACGGACGGACACGGCGGGGTGCGGACTCACGGGGGTGAGTCTAGAGAGGTGCCCCCGGGGTGTCCTGAGGGCGACCCGCCGGGACGCGCCCCGGCCAGGCGTCGACGTCGACCCCGGTGCGCCCGGCCAGGCTGCGCCGCACCACGAGCAGGGACAGTGCGAGCACCAGCAGCCCGGCGATGATGGCCATGGGCAGCTGGTAGGCGCGGAAGTTGAAGTCGGCCCCCGTCGGCGGCACGACGATCGCGAGGATGCCGGAGATCACCAGCATCGCCCGCCGCGCCTTGGGCATCGCCTTCGTGGCGGCCAGCGGGATGACCGCCCAGAGCAGGTACCAGGGGTGCACGATCGGGCTCAGCACCACGACCGCGGCCATCCCGGCGGCCATGCCGGTGATGGCGTCGAGCCGCCCGCGCAGCACGGCGAGCATCAGCCACCCGGCCAGCAGCGCGGCCAGCACCAGCCCGGCCGCGCGGGTGAGGGAGAGCACGGCGTCGGTGTGGTCGCCCAGGCCGCCGAGGATGATGCCGACCTGCCCGCCGAGCAGCCCGAAGTCGGTGGAGATCGACAGCCAGCTGCGGATCAGGCTGGGCGCGCCCAGCGCGTCGAGCCAGCGCAGGCCCAGGCCGGTGCCGTAGCCGAAGACCGCGTAGACCAGCGCCGCGATCGCGGTGAACAGCGCGGCCGCGATCGCGACGTCGCGCACCCGCCCGCCGCGCCGCCGCGCCCACTCGATGCCGAGGAACCCCAGCGCGAGCAGCGCGGGCAGCTTCACCGCCGAGGCCAGCACGATGAGCACGCCGCCGCCGAGCAGGTGCGGATCCCACCAGCGCTCGCCCGCGCGCAGGCCCACCTCGAACCCGACGAGCATCAGGCCGACCATCAGCGACTCGTTGTGCATGCCGCTGACCAGGTGGAACAGCACCAGCGGGTTGGCGACGCCGAGCCACATCGCGAGCCCAACGTCGAGCCCACAGCGCCGCGCGAGCTTCGGCAGCACCCACACGATCATCGCCACGCCGACCAGGGCCAGCGCCCGGTGCGCGAACACCCCGGCGACGATGTCGTTGCCGGTGAGCGCGGTGATCCCGCGGCCGAGCACGAGGAAGAACGGGCCGTACGGGGCGCCGGTGTCGCGCCAGATCGTGGGGATGGACCGCACCAGCGGGTCGTCGACGCCGAACGCCTCGGCCGGGCCGAGCGTGTACGGGTCGAGCCCGCGGGCCAGCGTGGCGCTCTGCGCGAGGTAGCTGTAGACGTCGCGGGAGAACAGCGGCGGCGCCAGCGCGAGCGGGATCGCCCACAGCACCGCGGTGCGGCCGAGCTGGGCCCGGGTCGGGGCCGGGGCGACGGCGCCGTTCTCGCGCAGCATCTTGCCGATCCACAGCCAGGCCAGCACGACCATGCCGATGCCGGCGTAGGTGATGGCGATGGCGACCGTGGCGTTGCGGCTGGGCAGGCTGAGCACCCGGATGCCGAACAGCGGGTTGGGGACGGGCAGGGCGCCGGACCCGAGCGCGCCCCCCGCCATCAGCAGCGACCCGACGAGCCCGAACAGCCGGGCGGTGCGGCTCGGGTCGCGCGCGGGCGGCGACGGCGGACCCTCGTCCACGATCGTGTCGTCCACCCCGGGTGCGGCCATGCCGGGAGCGTATCGACCTGCCGCGACGTGAAGCGCCTCACCCGTGGCGGGGGGTGCCTTTGCCGTCCTCGGCGATATAGGCAACACTGGCGTTGTGAAAACAACCGGCACCCCCGTTCTCGGGACCGTCGGTGTGCCCGTCCAGGCGGGGGGGCCCACCGACGGTCGCACCCGCGAGTCGGTCGCCCGCCTGCTCATGGAGCAGGGACCGATCACCGCGGCCGACGTCGCCGCGGCGCTGGAGCTGTCCTCGCCCGCCGTGCGCCGGCACCTCGACGCACTCCTCGCCGACGGCGAGGCCGACGTGCGCGACGCCCCCCGCCGGGGCCCGCGCGGCCGGGGGCGTCCCCCGAGGCAGTACCTGCTCACCGACGCCGGCCGGGCGCGCTTCGGCCACGGCTACGACGACCTCGCGGTCGCCGCGCTGCGCTACCTGGCCGAGCACGGGGGCCCGGACGCCGTCGAGGGCTTCGCGCAGAGCCGCGTCGAGGAGCTCCTCGGCGACGGCATCGCGACGGTCACCGCGGCGCACGGCGCCGACGCCCGGGTCGAGGCACTGGCCGACGTGCTCACCGCGCGCGGCTACGCGGCCCAGGCCCGGTCGGCGGGCACCGGCCCCGGCGGGCACGGCGTCCAGCTGTGCCAGCACCACTGCCCGGTCGCGCACGTCGCGGCCGAGTTCCCGGCGCTGTGCGAGGCCGAGACCCACGCCTTCGCGGAGCTGCTCGGCACCCACGTGCAGCGCCTCGCGACCATCGCCCGCGGAGATTCCGCGTGCACCACCCACGTCCCTCTGGATCCTCCCGAGATCCGGCGGAGCACGACAACCACCACGATCCCGAGAGGGAGACAGCCCGAATGACGACAGCTCCAGAAGTACCGATGACGCAGGACGAGACGATCGACTCGCTCGGCCGCTACGACTTCGGTTGGGCCGACCCGGACACCGCGGGCGCCACCGCACGACGCGGGCTGTCCGCCGATGTCGTCGCCGACATCTCCGCGCTCAAGAGCGAGCCGCAGTGGATGCTCGACTTCCGCCTCAAGGCCCTCGACATGTTCGAGAAGAAGCCGATGCCGCGCTGGGGCTCCGACCTGTCGGGCATCGACTTCGACAACATCAAGTACTTCGTGCGCTCGTCGGAGAAGCAGGCCGCCACCTGGGACGACCTGCCCGCCGACATCAAGAACACCTACGACAAGCTGGGCATCCCCGAGGCCGAGAAGGCCCGCCTGGTCTCCGGTGTGGCGGCGCAGTACGAGTCCGAGGTCGTCTACCACTCGATCCGCGAGGACCTCGAGGAGCAGGGCGTCATCTTCCTCGACACCGACACGGCGCTCAAGGAGCACCCGGAGCTGTTCCAGGAGTACTTCGGGTCGGTCATCCCCAGCGGTGACAACAAGTTCTCCGCGCTCAACTCCGCGGTGTGGTCGGGCGGCTCGTTCATCTACGTCCCGCCGGGCGTGCACGTCGACATCCCGCTGCAGGCCTACTTCCGGATCAACACCGAGAACATGGGCCAGTTCGAGCGCACGCTGATCATCGTCGACGAGGGTGCCTACGTGCACTACGTCGAGGGCTGCACGGCGCCGATCTACAGCTCCGACTCGCTGCACTCGGCGGTCGTGGAGATCATCGTGAAGAAGGGCGGCCGCTGCCGCTACACGACGATCCAGAACTGGTCGAACAACGTCTACAACCTGGTGACCAAGCGGGCCAAGGCCTACGAGGGCGCCACCATGGAGTGGGTCGACGGCAACCTCGGCTCCAAGGTCACCATGAAGTACCCGGCCGTCATGCTGATGGGCGAGCACGCCAAGGGTGAGGTGCTCTCCATCGCCTTCGCGGGCGAGGGCCAGCACCAGGACGCCGGCGCCAAGATGACGCACCTCGCGCCGCACACGTCCTCGACGATCATCTCCAAGTCGGTGGCCCGGGGCGGCGGCCGCACGTCCTACCGCGGGCTCGTGCGCGTCAACCCGAACGCGCACCACTCCCGGTCCACGGTGAAGTGCGACGCGCTGCTCGTCGACACGATCAGCCGGTCCGACACCTACCCCTACGTCGACGTCCGCAACGACGACGTCTCGATGGGGCACGAAGCCACCGTTTCCAAGGTGAGCGAAGACCAGTTGTTCTACCTGATGAGCCGCGGGCTCACCGAGGACGAGGCCATGGCCATGGTCGTGCGCGGATTCGTCGAACCCATCGCGCGCGAGCTGCCCATGGAGTACGCCCTGGAACTCAACCGGCTCATCGAGCTGCAGATGGAGGGTTCGGTCGGATGACCGACGTAGTTTCCGGCCTCGCCCCCGAGCTGGCCGGCGCGAAGAAGGGCATGGGCTCCAAGCCCCTGGCCAGCGCGAGCGAGCGCTTCACCGCCTACGACGTGGACGCCTTCGAGGTCCCCAGCGGCCGCGAGGAGAACTGGCGCTTCACGCCGAAGCGCCGCCTGCGCGGCCTGTGGGAGACCACGTCGTTCGAGGCGTCGGCCACGGTCACGGTGGGCGACGCCGGTGCGGCGGGCGTGGCGGTCGAGACCGTCGGCCGCGACGACGCGCGGATCGGCGAGGGCGGCGTCCCCGCCGACCGCATCGCCGCCGCGGCGTGGTCGGCGTTCACCGAGGCCACCGTCGTCACCCTCGACGGCACGCCCGAGCCGGTGACGATCTCGGTCACCGGCCCGGGCGAGGGCGCGGTCGCGGTGGGGCACGTGCAGATCCGCACGACCCCGCACACGGTCGCCACCGTCGTCGTGGAGAACAGCGGCTCCGGCACGCTGGCCGACAACCTCGAGGTCGTGCTGGCCGACGGCTCCACGCTGCACCTCGTGGTCACCGAGGAGTGGGCCGACGACGCCGTGCACACGGGCTCGCACCACTTCTCGATCGGCCGCGACGCCACGCTGCGCGGTGTCGCCGTGCAGCTCGGCGGAGACCTGGTGCGCATCGTGTCGACCGTGAACTACCGCGGCCCCGGCGGCGACGCCGAGCTGCTGGGCCTGGGCTACGCCGACGCGAACCAGCACCTCGAGCAGCGGCTGCTCGTCGACCACGGCGTGCCGCAGTGCACGAGCAACGTGCTCTACAAGAACGCCCTGCAGGGCGACGGGGCCCACACCGTCTGGATCGGCGACGTGCTGATCCGCGCGGCCGCGGAGAACACCGAGACCTTCGAGTTCAACCGCAACCTCGTGCTCACCACCGGCGCCCGCGCCGACTCGGTGCCGAACCTGGAGATCGAGACCGGCGAGATCGTCAGCGCCGGGCACGCCAGCGCCACCGGCCGCTTCGACGACGAGCAGCTGTTCTACCTGCAGAGCCGCGGCATCCCCGAGGACGCGGCCCGGCGCCTGGTCGTGCGCGGCTTCTTCGGCGAGATCCTGTCCAAGATCACCCTGCCCGACCTGCGCGAACGGCTGGAGGCGGCCGTCGAGGCCGAGCTCGCCGTCGTCGGCGTCTGACACCACCACACACGGAGCACTCACACATGTCCACCTTGGAGATCAAGGACCTGCACGTCTCGATCGCGGTCGACGGCGGCACCAAGGAGATCCTCACGGGGGTCGACCTGACGATCGAGTCCGGCCAGACCCACGCGATCATGGGGCCGAACGGCTCGGGCAAGTCCACGCTCGCCTACGCGATCGCCGGGCACCCGAAGTACGACGTCACCTCCGGCGAGATCCTGCTCGACGGCGTCGACGTGCTGTCGATGAGCGTCGACGAGCGCGCCCGCGCCGGCCTGTTCCTCGCCATGCAGTACCCGGTCGAGGTCCCCGGCGTGTCCACGGCCAACTTCCTGCGCTCCGCGGCCACCGCGGTCCGCGGCGAGGCGCCGAAGCTGCGCACCTGGGTCAAGGAGGTCAAGGGCGCGATGGCCGACCTCGACATCGACCCCGCGTTCGTCGACCGCAACGTCAACGAGGGCTTCTCCGGCGGCGAGAAGAAGCGCCAGGAGGTGCTGCAGCTCTCGCTGCTCAAGCCCAAGTTCGCGGTGCTCGACGAGACCGACTCCGGCCTCGACGTCGACGCCCTGCGCGTCGTCTCCGACGGCGTCAACCGCTACCGCGCGGGCGGCGAGACCGGCGTCCTGCTGATCACGCACTACACGCGGATCCTGCAGCACATCCGCCCCGACGTCGTGCACGTCTTCGCCGGTGGCCGGGTCGTCGAGTCCGGCGGCCCCGAGCTGGCCGACGAGCTGGAGAAGAACGGGTACGAGCGGTTCACGAAGGCTGCTGCCGTCTGATGGACGTCCAGAAGATCCGGGCGGACTTCCCGATCCTCGCGCGCACCGTGCGCGGGGGTCGGCCCCTGGTCTACCTCGACTCCGGGGCCACCGCGCAGCGGCCGCGGCAGGTGCTCGACGCGGAGCGCAGCTTCCTCGAGCAGCACAACGCGGCCGTGCACCGCGGCGCGCACCAGCTCGCCGAGGAGGCCACCGACGCCTACGAGTCGGCCCGCGCGCGGATCGCCGCGTTCGTCGGGGCCGACCCGGGCGAGGTCGTGTTCGTCAAGAACGCCACCGAGGGCATCAACCTCGTGGCGTACGCGATGGGCAACGCCGCGGGCTTCCCGGGCGCGGAGCGCTTCGAGATCGGCGCGGGCGACGAGATCGTCGTCACCGGGCTCGAGCACCACGCCAACCTGGTGCCGTGGCAGGAGCTGTGCCGCCGCACCGGAGCCGTCCTGAAGTGGTTCGAGGTCTCCGAGGACGGTCGCATCGACCTCGACAGCGACCCGATCACCGAGCGCACGAAGATCGTCGCGTTCGCGCACCAGTCCAACGTGCTCGGCACGATCCTCCCGGTCGAGGAGCTGACCCGGCGGGCGAAGGCGGTCGGCGCGCTGGTGCTGCTCGACGCCTGCCAGTCGGTGCCGCACATGCCGGTCAACCTCACCGAGCTCGGCGTCGACTTCGCGGTGTTCTCCGGGCACAAGATGCTCGGGCCGTCCGGGGTCGGCGTGCTCTACGGGCGTGCCGAGCTCCTCGCCGCGATGCCGCCGTTCCTCACCGGCGGGTCGATGATCGAGATGGTGCGGATGGAGGGGTCGACCTACGCCCCGCCGCCGCAGCGCTTCGAGGCAGGGGTGCCGATGACGTCGCAGGCCGTGGGCCTCGCGGCGGCCGTCGACTACCTGAACGAGATCGGGATGGAGTCGGTGCACGCCCACGAGCTGGAGCTCACCGCTCTCGCGATCGAGGGCCTGTCGGCGATCCCCGGGGTCCGCGTGCTGGGCCCGGTCACCACCGACGACCGCGGCGGCGCCGTGGCGTTCGTCGTCGACGGGGTGCACGCGCACGACGTCGGCCAGGTGCTCGACGACCGCGGTGTCGCGATCCGCGTCGGGCACCACTGCGCGTGGCCGCTGCACCGACGCTTCGGGGTGGCCGCCACCGTCCGGGCGTCGTTCCACGTCTACAACACGCCGGACGAGGTCACGGCTCTGGTCGAGGGCGTGCAGGCGGCCCGCGAGTTCTTCGGGGTGGCGTAGATGCAGCTCGAACAGATGTACCAGGAGATCATCCTGGACCACTACCGCACGCCGCACGGTGCCGGACTGCGCGAGCCGTACGACACCGAGTCCATGCAGATCAACCCGACCTGCGGCGACGAGATCACCCTGCGGGTGCGGCTCGACGGCGACACGGTGGCGGAGGTCTCGCACGAGACGCTCGGCTGCTCGATCAGCCAGGCGTCGGCGTCGGTGCTCACCGACCTCGTCGTCGGCCGGTCCGTCGGCGAGTCGATGAAGATCCTCCAGGCGTTCCAGGAGATGGCGCAGGGGCGCGGCAAGGTCGAGCCCGACGAGGACGTGCTCGGCGACGGCGTCGCGTTCGCCGGCGTCGCGAAATACCCGGCGCGGGTCAAGTGTGCGCTGCTCGGGTGGATGGCGTTCAAGGACGCGGTCATCCGGGTCGGCGATTCCAAGGAGGCAACGGCATGAGCGAGACCACCGAGACGGCGGAGACGACCGAGACGACCGGGGCGGCGACGACCGGGTCCGACGACGTCGTCCGCGGGGCGGCGGGCATGCCCGAGCCGCCCGCCGCGGCCGACGGCCCGTCGGTCGACGACCTCGAGGAGGCCATGCGCGACGTGGTCGACCCCGAGCTCGGCATCAACGTCGTCGACCTGGGCCTGGTGTACGGCATCCAGGCCACCGACGGCGTCGCCACGATCGACATGACCCTGACCAGCGCGGCCTGCCCGCTCACCGACGTCATCGAGGAGCAGACCCGCTCCGCGCTGACCGGGGGCGGCACCGGCGGCCTGGTCAACGACATCAAGATCAACTGGGTCTGGATGCCGCCGTGGGGCCCGGAGAAGATCACCGAGGACGGCCGCGAGCAGCTGCGGGCGCTCGGCTTCCGCGTCTGACCGCACCCCTGGACAGGACCCCCGTCGGCTAGGTTCGACGGGGGTCCGGTTCGTTCACGGGGGGTGTCGGGTGCGGCTGGGAGCGATGCTGCGGCGGGAGGTGCTCCCGGAGCACACCGCCGCCTACGCGCGGGGCGTCGAGCGGCTCGGCTTCGACGAGCTGTGGGTCGTCGAGGACTGCTTCTACGCCGGCGGGGTCGCCGCGGGGGCGGTCGCGCTGGCGTCCACGGAGCGGATCGCGGTGGGCCTGGGCGTCCTGCCCGCCGTGATGCGCAACCCGGCGGCGACCGCGCTGGAGATCGCCGCGCTGGCGCGGATGTTCCCCGGGCGGCTGCGCGCGGGGATCGGGCACGGCGTCACCTCGTGGATGCACCAGATCGGCGCGTTCCCCTCCTCGCAGCTCGCGGCGCTGGAGGAGACGACGTCGGCGGTGCGGGCGCTGCTGCGGGGGGAGCGGGTCACCGTCGACGGCCGCCACGTCCACCTCGACGACGTCGCGCTGGAGTTCCCGCCACCCGTCGTCCCGCCGGTGGCGACCGGCGTGCGCGGCCCGCGGTCGCTGCGCGTCTCGGGGCGGGTCGCCGACGGCACGGTGCTCACCGAGCTGTCGGTCCCGTCCTACGTGCGCCGGGCGCGGGAGCGCATCGACGAGGGTCGCGCGGAGGCCGGGCGCACCGACGCCCACCACGTCACCGTGTACGCCTTCGCCGCCCCCGACCGCGACGACGTCCGCGCGCTGGTGGCCGACGGCCTGCGCGACGGCGGGTCGTCCGGGCAGTGGGGTGACCTCGACGTGACGGCACCGGTCGCGGCCGGGGACCTGCCCGACTCCTGGCTCGACGAGCTGACGGTCTCCGGGCCCGCCGCCCGCCGCTCCCTCGACGCCCTGCGCGACGCGGGCGCCGACACGGTGGTGCTGATCCCCGCGGCGGAGGACCCCGACGAGGCGCTGGCGCAGCTCGCGGCCCTGCGCGGCGCGCTGACCTGACCGGCGCGCCCGCCACCGGCACCCGGTGACCGGGGTCGACCGGGCTCGGTGGCCGCCCCGGACGCGACGGGCGGGGTCTAGGGCTGCACCGCGTTGGCCCGGATCACGTCGGCGTAGAACAGGGCGCTGTCCTTCACCGTGCGCTCCTGGGTGGTGTAGTCGACGTGCACGATCCCGAAGCGCTTGCCGTAGCCCCAGGCCCACTCGAAGTTGTCGAGCAGCGACCACACGCAGTACCCCACCACCGGCGCGCCCGCGGTGATCGCGGCGTGCACCGCGGCGATGTGGGTGCGCAGGTACTCGCGGCGGTCCGGGTCGGCGACGCGGCCGTCCGGGCCCACGACGTCGGGGAACGCGGCCCCGTTCTCGGTGACCAGCAGATCCAGGCCCGGTGCCTCGCGGGCCATCCGCACCAGCAGCTCGGTCATCCCGCGCGGGTCGATGCCCCAGCCCATGTCGGTCTTGCGGCCGGGGCGGAACGGGAACTCGACGTCCTCGCACGCGATCCACGGGCTCGCCGCCCCGTCGCCGTGGCCGTCGGCGTACTCCTTGGGCCGCTCCCGCGTCCAGTGCCGCACGACGGTGGGGGAGTAGTAGTTCACCCCCAGCACGTCGACGCCCCCCGCGGCGACGAGCTGCAGGTCACCGGGCCGCACGAACCCCCAGTCGGTGACGCCCGCGGTGTCGGCGAGCACGTCGGCGGGGTAGCGGCCGCGCAGCAGGGGGTCCAGGAACACCCGGTTCTGCAGACCGTCGACGCGGCGGGCGGCGTCGGCGTCGAGCGGCGAGTCGGTCTCCGGGCGCACCCACACCAGGTTCAGGCTGATCGAGATCCGGGCGTCCGGCACGGCCGCCCGGATCGCGGCCGCGCCGAGGCCGTGGGCCAGGTTGAGGTGGTGCACCGCGGCGAGCGCCGCGGCGTCCTCGGTGCGCCCCGGCGCGTGCACGCCGCTGGCGTAGCCGAGGTAGGCGGTGCACCACGGCTCGTTGAGCGTGATGAACAGCCGCACCCGGTCACCCAGCGCCGCGGCGACCACGCCGGCGTACTCGGCGAACCGCTCCGCCGTCGCCCGGGAGGTCCAGCCGCCCGCGTCCTCCAGGGCCTGCGGGAGGTCCCAGTGGTAGAGCGTGACGGCCGGGGTGATGCCGGCGGCCAGCAGGGCGTCGACCAGGTCCGAGTAGAACGCCAGCCCCTCGGGGTTCACCGGGCCCAGCCCGTCGGCGGTGACCTGCGGCGTGATCCGCGACCAGGACACCGAGAACCGGTAGGAGGTGAGGCCGAGCCGGGCCATCAGGGCCACGTCGTCGCGGAAGCGGTGGTAGTGGTCGACGGCGACGTCCCCGGTGTCGCCGTCGACCACCCGGCCCGGGGTGTGGGAGTAGGTGTCCCAGATCGACGGCGTGCGCCCGCCCTCCGCGGCGGCCCCCTCGATCTGGTACGCGGCGGTGGCCGAGCCCCACAGGAAGCCGGTCGGGAACGTCAGCGGTGCGGTGACCGGCCCTGCGTGCGTGCTGGTCACCGGGTGCGTGGTGGTCAAGCGGGTCATCCCTTCACGGCGCCGGCGATGATGCCGCCGACGATCTGACGGCCCAGCAGCAGGAAGACCACGATCACCGGCAGCGTCCCGACGAGGGTGCCCGCCATGATCACCGAGGTGTCCGGGACGTACCCGCTGCCGAGGTTGTTGAGGGCCACCTGGACGGTGGGGTTGGACGAGTTGAGCGTGATGACCGGCCAGAAGAAGTCGTTCCAGGCCGTCATGAACGTGAGCATCGCGAGCACCGCCATGCCCGGGCGGGCGATCGGCAGCACGATCGAGACGAACGTCCGCAGGGAGGTGGCCCCGTCGACCTTCGCCGCGTCGAGCAGCTCGTCGGGCAGCGTCTGCACGAGGTACTGACGCATGAAGAACACCCCGAACGCCGCCACCAGCGACGGCAGGATCACCGAGCTGAGCTCGCCGGCCAGCCCGAGGTTCGCCATCAGCGCGTAGAGCGGGACGACGCCGAGGCTCGGCGGGATCATCATCGTGCCCAGCGCCACCGCGAACAGCGTCGCGCGGCCGCGGAAGCGCAGCTTGGCGAACGCGAAGCCGGCCAGGGTGCACAGCAGCACCGTGCTGACCGTGATCACGCCGGAGACGATCGTGGAGTTCACCAGCGCGAGGCCGATGTCCTGCGAGTCGATCGCCTTGACGATGTTGGACCACAGGTCCGGGCCCGGCGTCAGCGGCGGCGGCGTCCGGTTCATCTCCGCCATCGGCCGGCTGGCCGCGACGATCATGTAGTAGAAGGGGACGAGGAAGACGAACGCGGTGACCCCGAGCAGGACGTAGCTCAGCGGACCCGCGGAGTCGTTGCGGCGCAGCCGCTTGCGCGACGTCGCCGGCGGCACCGGCGTGACGGGCGGTCGTTCCAGGGTCGCGGTCACTTCGGGGCCCTCCGCTTCGCCAGCCGGGTGTTGACCAGGACCAGCACGATGATCAGCAGGAAGGTCACCCACGCGACGGTCGCGGCGCGGCCGAGGCTGCCGTAGGTCCAGCCCTGCTGGTACATGAACAGCCCGAGGGTCTGGTACTGCCCGAGCGCGCCGCCGTCGGGCTTCCCGCCGCCGAAGATCAGCGGCTCGCCGAAGAGCTGGCTGGCCCCGATCGTCGAGACGACGATCGTGAACAGGATCGTCGGCCGCAGTCCGGGCAGCGTGACGTGCCGGAACTGCTGCCAGCGGCTCGCCCCGTCCAGCGCGGCGGCCTCGTAGAGGTCCTGGCTGATCGACTGCATGCCGGCCAGGTAGATCAGGGCGTTGTAGCCGGTCCAGCGCCAGATGACGATGACCGAGATGGCGACCTGGGCCGTCCAGTCGCCGTTGCGCCAGTCGACCGCGTCGACGCCGACGATGCCGAGCAGCCAGTTGACGGCCCCGGCGTCGCGGCCGAAGAGCTGCGCGAACACCAGCGCCGCGGCCGCCACCGACGTGGCGTACGGCATGATCATCGAGACGCGGAAGAAGGTGCGGCCCCGCATCCGGTAGTTGAGCAGGTGCGCGAGGCCCAGTGCCAGCGCGAGCTGCGGCACCGTCGACAGGACGCCGATGGTGAACGTCTTCCACAGCGCGTTGTAGAACTCCGGATTGGACAGCAGCCAGGTGTAGTTGTCCAGCCCCAGCCACTCCATGTCCGACCCGAGCCGGTAGGAGTGCAGGCTGATCCACGCGGTGTAGATCAGCGGGAACAGCCCGAACGCGGCGAAGAGCAGGAAGAACGGGGCGACGTAGGCGTAGGGGGCGGAGCGCTCCTCGACCTGGAACAGCCGGGTGCGCCACGGGGTCCCGGCCCCCGGGGGCGTACGCACCCCGGGAGCCGGACGGAGCGGGGTCGACACGATCAGCCGACCTGGTTGTTCACGTCGGCGAGTGCGGAGTTCCAGGCGTCCGCGGGGGCGACCCCGTTGGCCTCGACCGACAGCAGCGCCTGCACCATCGCGCTCTTGATCACGCCGTCCTCCGGGCCGAGGATCTGCACCGGGGCGTTCTGCGTCGAGGTGGAGAAGATCTGGCCGATCGGGGCGTCGTTGAACCACGGGTCGGTGGCGTCGGCGACCATCTCGATGCCGCCCGTCGTCGACGGGAAGTTGCCGGCGGAGGCGAAGACCTCGGCCTGGCGCTCGGGGGCGGTGAGCCACGCGGCGAGCTTCGCGGCCTCCTCGACGTGCTCGCTGGAGGCCGGGATGCCGAGGTAGGCGCCGCCCCAGTTGCCGCCGGCCCCGCCGGGAAGGGTCGTGACGTTCCACAGGCCCGCGCCGGCGTCACCGGCCTTGCCCTTGATGTAGCCGATCATCCAGGACGGGCAGGCGATGGTGGCGAAGCTGCCCGAGGCGAAGCCCGCGTCCCAACCGGGGTCGACGAACTGCTCGAGGCGGGCGATGAGCCCGGCCTGGCCGGCCGCGGCGGCGGTGTCGAACGCGCTGCGCACGGCGGGGTTGGTCTCGTGCACCAGCGCGCCGGCCGCGTCGTAGTAGATCTCCTGCTCGGTGGAGATGATCGCGTTGTAGAACCCGCCCGCGGAGTCCATCCACGCGCTGCCGGCGGGGGCGGCGGCCTGGTACTCACGGCCGAGGGCGAGGTAGTCGTCCCAGCTGGTGAGGCGGGCCGAGAGGGCGGCGGGGTCGGTGGGCAGCCCGGCCTGGGCGAGCAGGTCGGACCGGTAGCAGATGCCCATCGGGCCGATGTCGGTGCCGAGGCCGAGCACGGCGCCGTCGGCCGTGGTGGCGGCGGGCTCCTTCCACTCCACGTAGTTCGCGATGGAGTCGGCGGCCGGGGTGTCGCGCAGGTCGGTCCACAGGTCCTGCTGGTTGGCGACGACGTCGGCGATGCGCGCGACCTCGATGCCCTGGATGTCGGCGACGCCGCTGCCCGAGGCCAGCCGGGTCTGCAGCGCGGGCCAGTACTTGTCCTCGCCCTGCGTGGACTCGTAGGTGATGGTGATGCCCGGGTTCTCGGCCTCGTAGCGGTCGAACAGGCCGAGCTCCTCGTAGCCGAAGGTCCCGAACAGGCTGACGGTCAGCTCGACCGGGCCGCCCTCGGCGGGCGCCGACCCGCCGCCTCCGCAGGCGGCGAGCAGCAGCGTGCCCGCCACGGCGGTGGCGAGTGCTGCGGTGGTCTTCTTCCGAACGGTCATCGCGATGTCCTCCAGTGCCGGCGGCGTCGTCGGCGGTGGGCGCGTTGCGTGAGAGCGCGCTCACACCGTGAGGAGGAGAGTGGACCCGATGGGGTGAGAAGTCAAGAGAGCGCTCTCACGAGGTCGCTCCACGCGGTCTACGCGGAGTCGCGGCGGACGATCTCCGTCGGCAGGATCACCGGGGCCTGGGGCTCGCCGCCGTGGGTGATCTGGTCGAGCAGCAGCGTGGCCAGCGTGCGGCCCATCTCGACCATCGGCTGGCGGACCGTCGTGAGCGCGGGCTGGGCCGACGCCGCGATCGCGGAGTCGTCGAAGCCGACCACCGCGACGTCCTCGGGCACGCGGCGCCCCGACTCCCGCACGGCCTGCAGCGCACCGGCCGCCATCAGGTCGTTCGCGGCGAACACGCCGTCGATGGCGGGGTCGGCGGCGAGCAGGTCGAGCATCGCGCGCCGGCCCCCGGCGATGCTGAAGTCGCCGTCGGCCGCCCCCGCGTCGACGACGTCGTGGGCGGCCAGCTCGGCGCGGAACCCGTCGACGCGGTCGACGGAGGCGGCCATGTCGAGCGGACCGGTGATCGTCGCGATCCGCCTGCGGCCCAGCTGCGCGAGCAGGCGCACCGCGGCCATCGCCCCGCCGACGTTGTCGGCGTCGACGTAGGTGAGCGGGGTGCGCGACTCGTGCGCGAACGGGCGCCCGGAGAGCACGACCGGCACCCCGGCGTCCTGCAGGCGGCGGGGGAGCGGGTCGTCGCCGTGCAGGGAGACCAGGATCGCGCCGTCGAGGTGCCCGCCCAGGGCGAACCGCTCGAAGCGCTGCCGCTCGACGTCGTCGCCGCTGACCACGGCGAACACCAGCTGCATGTCGTGGCGGGCCACCACCCCGTGCGCCCCGTGCAGGACCTGCGAGAAGTAGGGGTCGGCGAAGAACCGGTCCTCGGACTCGGCGACGACGAAGGCGATCGAGTCGCTGCGCCGCGTCATCAGCGAGCGGGCCGCCCGGTTGGTCACGTAGCGCAGCTCCGCGGCCGCCCGGAGCACGGCCTCGCGCGCCTGCGGCCCGACCTTCGTCGACCCGGACAGCACCCGGCCCGCCGTGGCCCGGGAGACGCCGGCCCGCGCGGCCACCGACTCCAGCGTGGGCGCGCCACCGCCGCCGTTCCGCCCCGCCATCCGACCTCCCCGGTCCGTTGCCCCGCGTCATGGTCGCAGGTGGCGCCGGGCCGGATCCGCAGGCTCAGGTCACGTCGACGCGTCCGGCCCCGGCGTAGACGTTCATCGTCTCCCCGCGCAGGAACCCGACCAGCGTGACGCCCGCGTCCTCGGCCAGCTCCACGGCGAGCGAGCTCGGGGCCGAGACCGCCGAGAGCACCGGCACCCCGGCCATCACGGCCTTCTGCACCAGCTCGAACGACGCCCGCCCGGACACCATCAGCACCGTGCCCGCCGCCGGGACCCGGCCGTCGAGCAGGGCCCACCCGAGCACCTTGTCGACGGCGTTGTGCCTGCCGACGTCCTCGCGGGCGACGAGCAGCTCGCCGTCGGCGGTGAACAGGCCCGCGGCGTGCAGGCCGCCGGTGGTGTCGAACAGCTTCTGGGCCGCGCGCAGCCGGTCGGGCAGGGCGCTGAGCAGCGCGGGCGTGACGGTCACCGGGTCGGCGGCTGGGGAGAAGCGGGTCTTGAGGCGGACGGCGTCGAGGCTCGCCTTCCCGCACACCCCGCACGACGACGTCGTGTAGAAGTTGCGCTCGATGCTGGCGTCCGGCGGCTGCACGCCGGGAGCGAGCCCCACGTCGAGGACGTTGTAGGTGTTGCGGCCGTCGTCGTCGAAGGAGTCGCAGTAGCGGGCGGTGGCGATGTCGGCCGCGCTGCCGAGCACCCCCTCCGTCAGCAGGAACCCGTGCGCCAGCTCGACGTCGTGGCCGGGGGTGCGCATGGTGACCGACAGCGGCTTGCCGTCGACGCGCAGCTCCAGCGGTTCCTCGGCGGCCAGGGTGTCGAGCGTCCGCTGCGCCCCGCCCGGCCCGATCCGGACCACCGGCCTGCGGATGCTGAGCCGACCCATTCTCTCCTCCAGTGACGCAGGACACCCACGATCATCTATCGTGGCCAACGGTAGTCCTGTTCCCGCTGGAAGGACCGACGATGCGCCGCCGCCGTCCCCGTCACGTCCGGATCACCGAGCCTCTCGTCCGCGAGAACGGCGTTCTCCGGCCCGCCACGTGGGACGAGGCGCTCGACCGCGCCGCCGCCGGGTTCCGGGGCGTGGCGCCCGAGGCGTTCGGGATGTTCAGCTGCTCCAAGGCCACCAACGAGATGAACTTCACCGCGCAGAAGTTCGCGCGGGCGGTGATGGGGTCGAACAACGTCGACTCCTGCAACCGCACTTGACACGCTCCCTCGGTCGTCGGTCTGACGGCCACGTTCGGAGCCGGTGGCGGCACCTCGTCCTACGTCGAGGCGGAGCACGCCGACCTGCTCGTCCTGTGGGGCTCCAACGCGCGTGAGACCCACCCGATCTTCTTCCACCACGTGCTGCAGGGGCTGAAGAACGGCGCCCGCATGTACTCGGTCGACCCGCGCCGCACGTCCACGGCGCAGTGGGCCGACGCGTGGCTCGGGCTCGACGTCGGCACCGACATCGCGCTCGCCAACGCCATCGGCCGCGAGATCATCCACGCGGGGCTGGTGAACGAGGAGTTCGTGCGCACCGCCACGGAGCACTTCGAGGAGTACCGGGCCACGGTCGAGCCCTACACGCTCGAGCGGGCGCAGGAGATCACCGGCGTCGACGCCGCACTGATCCGCGAGCTCGCCCACGCCTACGCCACCGCCGAGCGCGCGCAGCTGTGCTGGACCCTCGGCATCACCGAGCACCACAACGCCGCCGACTACGTGTTCGCGCTGATCGACCTGGCGCTGCTCACCGGGCACGTCGGCCGCTACGGCTCGGGCCTGGTGCCGCTGCGCGGGCAGAACAACGTGCAGGGCGGCGGCGACATGGGGGCGATCCCGGCCAAGCTCCCCGGCGGCTACGACGTGGGCGACGACGTCGCGCGGGCCCGCTACGGGCGGGCGTGGGGCACCACCCTGTCGACGACGCCGGGCATGCACCTGTCGCAGATGTTCGAGGCGATGGAGACCGGGCAGCTGAGGGCGCTGTACTGCATCGGGGAGAACCCGGCGGAGTCCGAGGCCAACGCCACCCACTCCCGGCACCTGCTGGAGGGGCTCGACCACCTCGTCGTCCAGGACATCTTCCGCACCGCCACGGCCGACATGGCCGACGTCGTGCTGCCCGCGGCGGCCGACTGGTGCGAGTACGAGGGCACCGTCACCAACTCCGAGCGGCGGGTGCAGCGGGTCCGCAAGGCGATCGACCCGCCCGGGCTCGCGCGTCCGGACACCCACATCATCTGCGCGATCGCCGACCGGCTGGGGCAGAGCTGGGGCGAGCCGACCGCGGAGCAGGTGTGGGACGAGCTGCGGTCGCTGTCGCTGAACTGGCACCACGGCATGAGCTACGAGCGCCTCGACGCGCTCGGCGGCCTGCAGTGGCCGTGCCCGTCGCTGGACCACCCGGGCACGCCGCTCATGCACGCGCGGCTGTGGGAGTCCGGCGAGGCGCGCGGGAAGGCGGCGCCGTTCACACCGGTCGAGCACGTACCGCCGGTCGACACGCTCACGCCCGAGTACCCGATCCGCCTCACCACGGTCCGGGTGCTCGACGCCTACAACTCCGGGGTGCAGACCGGGGGCTACGCCTCGCCGCTGCGCCGCCGCGAGGCGCTGCGGATGGACGCCGCCGACGGGGCCCGCCTCGGCATCGCCGACGGCGACCGCGTGCGCGTCACGTCGCGGCGGGGCTCGGTGGAGGCGCCGGTGGCGTTCGACCCCTCGCTGCGGCCCGGGCTCGCGAGCTTCACCCCGCACTTCTCCGAGGAGGTCGACGTCAACGTGCTGACGAACGACGCGTGGGACCCGAAGTCGGGCACCTCGGAGTTCAAGGCGACGGCCGTGCGCATCGAGCGGGTCGCCGAGGCGGAGCGGCCGGCGACCCTGCCGGTGGCGGGCGGCTGACGGACGTGTGCACGGTCGAGCGGGGAGTGTGAGTGGATCTTCGTCTGTCGGGAGCCGTGGCGAGCGCCGTCGAGCGGGATGCGGTCGAGGCGGTGGTGGCCGAGCACGCCCGGGCCACCGGTGACCGCATCCGCCACGACGTCCACTTCGCCGACGCCGGGCACGCCGCCCGCGGCCGCCGCCACCTGCTGCTGCCGGCGCTGCACGCGGTGATGGACGCCGTCGGGCACATCACCGAGGGGGCGCTCACCCACGTCGCGCGCACGCTGTCGGTCCCGCCCGCCGACGTGTACGGCGTGGCCACGTTCTACGCGATGTTCGCCACCGAGCCCCGGCCCCCGCACGTCGTGCACGTCTGCGACGACATCGCGTGCGGCGCCGCGGGCGGCGAGGAGGTCCTGGACGCGCTCGGCGACGGCGGGGACCCGCGGGTCGCGGTGGTGCGCAGCCCCTGTCTGGGCCTGTGCGAGCGGGCGCCCGCCGTGCTGCTGCAGCTCACCGCGCAGCCCGACGTGAGCCTCGCCCCGGCCACCGCCGCGGACGTCCGGACCGCACTGGAGCGGGCCGCCGCCATCCCTGCCGACCCCACCCTCTCCGCCGACCCCGCCCCCTCCGCCGACACCGCGTTCGCCGATCCCCGCCGCAGCGTGCCGCAGGCCGGCTCGCCGGAGCTGCGGCTGCTGCGGCGGGTCGGGGTGGTGGACCCGACGAGCCTCGCGAGCTACCGCGAGCACGGCGGGTACACGGCGCTGGCCCGGGCCGTCGAGCTGGGACGGGAACGGGTGATCGCCGAGGTGTCGGAGTCCTCGCTGACCGGACGCGGCGGCGCGGCGTTCCCGACCGGCGTCAAGTGGGACGGGGTCGCGCGGGCACCCGAGCAGCCCCACCACCTCGTGTGCAACGCCGACGAGTCCGAGCCCGGCACCTTCAAGGACCGCGTGCTGATGGAGCACGACCCGTTCGGGCTCATCGAGGCCATGACGGTGGCCGGGTACGCCACCGGGTGCGCGCGCGGGTACCTCTACATCCGCGGCGAGTACCCGCTCGCGACGCGGCGGCTGCAGCACGCGATCGAGCAGGCGCGGGCGGCCGGGCTGCTCGGCGACGACGTGCTCGGCGCCGGGTTCGCGTTCGACGTCGAGCTGCGGCGGGGCGCGGGCGCGTACATCTGCGGCGAGGAGACGGCGCTGCTCAACTCCATCGAGGGGTTCCGCGGGGAGCCGCGCAACAAGCCGCCGTTCCCGTCGGTGAAGGGGCTGTTCGGCCGGCCCACTGTGATCAACAACGTGGAGACGCTCTACAACGTCCTCGGCGTCCTCGACGTCGGCGGGGCCGAGTTCGCCACCGTCGGCGGCGGGCGCTCCACCGGGTCGAAGCTGTTCTGCGTCTCCGGCGCGGTCGGCGTCCCGGGCGTCTACGAGGTCGACTTCGGCACCACGCTGCGCGAGCTGCTCGCGCTCGCGGGCGGCGTCACCGGGGAGCTGCGCACGGTCCTGCTCGGCGGCGCGGCGGGCGGGTTCGTGCTGCCCGACCAGCTCGACGTCGTCCTGACGCTGGAGGGCGCCCGGGAGATCGGTGCGACGCTCGGCTCGGGCGTCGTGCTGGCGTTCGACACCGCCACCGATCTCACCGCGATCCTGCGGCGCATCGCCGCGTTCTTCCGCGACGAGTCGTGCGGGCAGTGCGTGCCGTGCCGGGTGGGGACCGTCCGGCAGGAGGAGTCGCTGGCCCGGCTGGAGCGCGGCGCACCGCGCGGGCCGGAGCTGGTGCTGCTCGGCGACCTCGCCCGCGTCATGGCGGACGCCTCGATCTGCGGGCTCGGGCACACCGCACCCGCCGCGGTGCAGTCGGCGCTGGCGCTCGGGCTGCTCGACGGCCCGCCCGAGTCCTCGCCCAACGGGTCGCGCAACGGGAAGGTGCCCCACTGATGGCTGCTCCGGTGATGCTCGGGACGATCGGGCGGATGGTCACCGTCACCGTCGACGGCACCGAGATGCGCGTGCCCGAGGGCGCCACGATCCTCGACGCCCTGCACGAGCAGGGCACGCCCGCGCAGGCCGACACCCCGACGCTGTGCTGGGCGCCCAACCTCACCCCGATCAACGCCTGCCGCGCGTGCGTGGTCGAGGTGGAGAACTCGCGGGTCCTCGTGCCGTCGTGCGCGCGGAAGGTCGAGGACGGGATGGTGGTGCGCACCGACACCGAGAAGGTGCGCCACAGCCGCCGGATGGTGCTGGAGCTGCTGGCCTCGTCGGCCGACCTGAGCCAGGCGAGCGCCGACGTCGCCCGCTGGATGGACGACTACGGCGTCGACGCGGAGCGCTACGGCCCGCCCGCCCCGCCCTCGACCGACCGCGACACCCGCCACGCGGGCCACCACCGCGCACCCGACGGCTCCACCGCGGAGACCGTCGCACAGCCCGTGAAGATCGACAACGACCTCTACGTGCGCGACTACTCGCGCTGCATCATGTGCTACAAGTGCGTCAAGGCCTGCGGGACCGACGCCCAGTTCACGTTCGCGATCTCCGCGGCCGGCCGCGGCTTCGACGCCCGCATCGCCACGGAGTTCGACGCGGAGCTGCCGGAGTCGGCCTGCGTGTACTGCGGCAACTGCATCGGGGTGTGCCCGACGGGGGCGCTGAAGTCGGTCCGCGAGCACGAGCTGCGCGAGGACGGCGACTGGCACCCCGAGTCCGAGACCGTGACCACCACGATCTGCTCGTTCTGCGGCGTCGGCTGCAACCTGGAGCTGCACGTGCAGCAGGGCGAGATCGTCAACGTCACCAGCCCGGCCGACCACTCCGTCACGCACGGGCACCTGTGCATCAAGGGTCGCTTCGGGTTCCAGCACGTGCAGAACCTGCCGCAGCCCTGACGAGGTCCCCGGTCGCGAGCGGGGTCAGCGGGTCCTCGACCAGCCGTCCGTCGAGCAGGACCGCGCCCGCGCCGAGCTCGCCGACGGTCGCGGCGCGCACCGTGCGCAGCCCGAACCGCACGATCGGGGCCGGGACGGCGAGGGCGGCGGCGTAGTCGTCGGGGGCGTTGACGTTGGTCAGCGAGTCGAGGTCGGGGTCCAGGCGGGCGAGGTCGGGGTCGGCGAGCAGGGTGCCGTCGTCGAGGACGGCCACCGCGCACCGGTCGTAGAGCATGCCGGGTCGGCGCTTGCCGTCCGCGAGCAGCGCCGCGATGAGCGGGGCGAGCGAGGTGCGGTAGGCCGCGGCGAGGGGCTGGCGGAACCCGCGGGCGTGCGGCAGCGCCACGTCGACGCCGGGGACCACCGCCCGCAGGACGTGGCGCACGAACGCGGGGTGCAGGAACGGCAGGTCGGTGGAGCAGGCGAACGCCACCTCGGCCCGGTCGGCGACCGCGGCCAGCCCGGCCCCGATCCCGGCGAGCGGGCCGAGACCCTCGACCGGGTCGGTGACCACCTCGACGCCGCCGGGGAGCGCGGGCAGCACCTGCCCGGCGGCGGCGACCACCACGACCGGGCCGTCGACGACGCGGGCGAGCAGGGCGGTCGTGCGGTGCAGCAGCGTGGACCCGTGCCAGGCGAGGTCGGCCTTCGGGGTGCCCATCCGCGACGACCGGCCCCCGGCCAGCACGATCCCCGCCGCGGCACCCACGCCGACGATCCTACGGTCGCCCGCACAGCGGGTCCGGACCCGTGTGCGGGGCTCAGGCGGCGAGCGCCTCCAGCCCGGGGTAGGGGCGCAGGGCGGGCCCGGCGTCCCCGGTGAGGGTGCGCAGGTCGGTGCCGTGGCGGCGCAGCAGCGCCGCCCCGTGCCGGACCGCGGGACGGGCGGGGAACCCGCCTCCGCCGAGCCCCCGCCGCGGCGGACCGGAGGTGTCCCGCGCCGCCGCCGTCGCCAGCCGCGCGAGCGGGGCGCGGACGTCGACGCGCGGACGCTCGACGGCCACCACCACGGCGAGCACCGCGGCGACGACGGCGAGCACCGGCACCGTCGCCAGCGCGGCCGGCAGCCCGGAGTGCTCGGCGAGGAAGCCGATCGCCGGCGGCCCGCCGAGCAGGCCGCTGTAGCCGACGGTCGAGGCCAGCGCGACCCCGCCGGACCCGCCCAGCGCGCCCGCCCGGGCGATCGTGACCGGGAACAGGTTCGCGAACCCCAGCCCGACCAGCACGAACCCGGCGAGCGCGACCGGGGCCGACGACGTCAGCAGGGCCAGCGCCATCCCGGCCGCGGCGAGCAGCGCGCCGCCGCCGAGCAGGCGGGTCTCCCCGAACCGGCTCAGCAGCCGCCCGCCGGCGAGCCGCCCGGTGGCCATGGCCAGGGAGAACCCGGCGTACCCGGCGGCGGCGACCCCGGCGGACGCGCCGAGGGTGTCGGCGAGGTGCAGGGCGCCCCAGTCGGTCAGCGCGCCCTCGCCGAACGCGGTGCAGCCCGCGATGACGCCGAGCAGGACGACCAGCCCGCGGGTGCGGCCCACCGGACGCCCGGCGGGGGCGGCGTCCGCCGCGACCGGGTCGGCGAGGCGGCGCAGGTCCGGGGCGGTCCCGGCCGCGACCGCGAGCCCCGCGACGCCGACGGCGGCGAGGTGCGCCGCGACGCCGACCGAGCCGGACACCAGTCCGCCGACCGCCGCCCCGGCCAGCCCGCCGAGGCTGAACGCGGCGTGCAGGGCGGGCAGCAGCGGACGCCCGGCCCCGGCCTCGACCTGCACCCCCGCGCTGTTGACGGCCACGTTGAGCAGTCCCGTCGCCGCGCCGAACACCACCAGCGCGGCGCCGAGCACCGGGACCGAGCCGGCCGCCCCGGGGAGGGCGACGGCGAGCGAGGCGAGGACGGCCGCCGCCGTCGTGACGCGGCCGGCGCCGAACCGGGCGCACAGGGCACCGGCGGGCTGCATCCCGGCCAGCGCCCCGAACGACAGGCACAGCAGGGCGACGCCGAGGGTCGCGTGCGTCGCACCGACCCGGTCGGTGACGTCGGGGATGCGGGCGGCCCAGCTGCCGAACAGCAGGCCGTCGAGGGCGAAGACGGCACCCACGGCGGACGTGGGCGCGCGCAGGCGGGTGAGGACGTCGGGCATGGGGGAGGACCTCGGACCGGGCGGTGCGCGGACGGCGTCGGTTGCCGTCGCGGGCCCGGCGGTGTCGCGGGCGGTCGGAAGGAGACGCACGACCGCGTGCGCCGCGCTCCATGGTGCGACCGGACCACCCCCTCGACGCAAGCCCGTGCCTGGTGAGTGTCCTCACGATCGATTCAGAAGCCCCCCGCTCACCAGAGGCGGGCGAGGTGGGTCCCCAGGTCCGGGAGCCCGGCGGTGTCGATCAGCAGGTCGCGCTCCAGCACCGTCCGCACCTCGGCCGGTGACCCCAGCTCGTGGCGCTCGCTCGGACCGCCGCGGTGGTGCACCGAGAGGGCGGCGCCCCCGCCCCCGACCCGGCCGCCGAGCGCGAACCGCCGGTCGGGCGCGGCGCGGCCCGCCGCCAGCCCGGTGACGAAGCCGGAGCGGGGATGGCGCGAGACGTACCAGTTGCCCACCTCGAAGTCGATCTCCGGTGCGGCCCGCGGCGCGAAGCGGTACATCGGCCGCCACTCCGCGCCGATGCGGGCCTGCATGACGTGGACGTCCCCGTCTGCGTCCCCGGCACGGACCAGCCGGAACGGCTCGTGCGGCGTCTCCTGGGTGGCGTCCGGGACGAGCGCGAGCACGCCGGTCAGGGTCTGCCCGCCGAACCCGACGTCGACGAGGTGCGGGCCCTCCGGCAGGTCGACGCGCAGCAGCATGTGGGTGAGCGGGCCGAGGGGGGCGTCGGGGGCGCTGCCCCACAGGACCCGCGCCGCGAGCCCGGTGACGGCGTAGCCGAGGCCGTCGAGGACGGAGCGGAGCAGGGTGTTGTGCTCGAAGCAGTAGCCGCCGCGGCCGCCGTCGACGAGCTTGGCGGCGACGGCGGCGGGGGAGATGTCGACGTCGCGCCCGGTCAGCGGGTCGAGGTTCTCGAACGGGATGCTGCGGGTGTGGGCGGCCACGATCGCGCGGAGGCCCGCGAGATCGGGCCGCTCGGGGGCGGTGAGCCCGATGCGGGCGAAGTAGCGGTCGCTCATGGCCGCGATCGTGCAGGCTGCACCCGGGTCGAGGTCAAGGGGCGCCCGAGGTCAGGTCCCCCGAGGTCGGATCCGCACGACGTCAGGGCCGCTCGAGGAGCCACGGGTGCAGGCTGCGGTAGCCGCGCACCGACACCGGCCGCAGCGCCCGCACGCGGAACCGGTCGTCGTCGGCGAGCGCGGCGGCGACGACGTCGTCGACGAGGACGGTGTCCGGGCGGGCGTGGGTGGTCAGGCGCGAGGCGATGTTGACGACCTCGCCGTACACGTCGCCGTAGCGGGTGAGCACGTCCCCGGCGGCGAGCCCGATGCGGAGCTGGGGGAGGACGTCCTCGGCGCGGACCCGCTCCTGCAGCGCCAGCGCGATCCCCGCCGCGGCGGGGGCGTCGTCGGCGACGAACAGCACCTCGTCGCCGACGGTCTTGACGATCCGGCCGCGCCCGTCGGCGATCACCTCGGTCGTCGATGAGCCGAACCGCTCGATCATCTCCGAGAGCTCCTCGGGCGAGCGCCTGCGCGTGGTGCGGGTGAACCCGACCATGTCCGCGAACCCGACGACCAGCGGCCACGTGTCGCCCCCGGCGCCGGCGGCCGGGGCCATCATGCGGTGCACGGTGGCGGCGAGGTGCCGGCGCCAGACGTAGCTCTGCAGCTGCTCCAGCGCCGGGATGACGGCCGCGGCGACCTGCAGCGACTCCACCGGCGTCAGCTCGTCGCCGTGCCCCTCCAGCAGCCGGCGCAGCATCCCGACCTGCCACTCGGCCAGCCGTGACATCGACTGCGCCACCGCCCGCGCGACGGCCTCGCGCACCTCCGGCTCCAGCACGCCCGCCTCGGTGAGCCCGGCCATCAGCCGCACCGCGGCGACGTCCTGGTCGGTGAACAGCACCTCGTCGTCGCCCACCTCGGCGAACCCGAGCGAGCGCCACAGCCTGCGGCCCTCGTCGAGGTCGAAGTCGGCGGCCTCGCTCAGCCCGGCGCGGGTGTAGCGCCGGGGCGCGCCGAGGACGATCTCCTCGACGGCCTCGTCGAGCGGGGCGTCGCCCGCCAGGTGGCGTACGACCGCCCCGTTGAACAGCCGTCCGACGCCGGCGAGGAAGCGGCTCCCGCGCTTGATCGCCCGGCTCCGCTCAGGTGGTGTGGACGATCAGCACGTCGACGCCCGAGCGGCGCGCGACGTCCGAGGGCACCGAGCCGAGGATGCGGCCCGAGAGCGTGTTGAGCCCGCGGTTGCCGACGACGAGGAGGTCGGCGTTCGCGTCCTCGGCGGCCCGGCGCAGGACGTCGACCGGGTTGCCGTCGGCCGCGACGGTGCGGACCTTCTGGGCACCCGCGGCGACCGCGCGCTCCTCGGCGGTGCGCAGCGTCTCCTCGGCCGGGGTCCAGCCGACGACGAGGTAGGCCTCGTCCTTGAGGGTGTCCTCGGCGCCCGCGGTGTCGTCGCGCCCGGCCGGGGTGTAGGCGCAGACGATGACGAGCTCGGCGCTGCTGTCGGCGGCCACCGACGCGGCACGGTCGACCGCGGCGAGGGAGGTGTCGGAACCGTCGGTGCCGACGACGATGGTGCGGTACGCGGACATGGGGGCCTCCGTCTTGGGGGACGTCAGGTTACTCCCGGTAGCACTCGGTTGCCGCACCGGCCCCTCACCCGATCGGGGCAGTCCCGTTGTCGGCGAGCCGGGGCCGGAACGCGGGTCCGACGAGCCTGCGGCGCAGCCGCGCGTCGGCGGCCCCGAAGAGCGCGGTCATCGTCGTGAGCGTGCCGCGCAGGTCGTCACGGCCGGAGAGGTAGGCCCGGCGGTGCCGGTCGGGCAGCGAGAAGAAGACCTCGAAGAAGCCGGCGACCTCCGGGTCGGGCATCCGCAACAGGGCCTCCAGCCCGATGCCCCGGACGTGGTGGACCACCCGGGCGGCGGGCGGCCAGACGGTGGCCCGGGCGGACGCGAGCGCGGCGTCCGGGTGGCGGGCGATCGCG
Organism: Pseudonocardia petroleophila; assembly: GCF_014235185.1. Lineage (NCBI taxonomy): Bacteria > Bacillati > Actinomycetota > Actinomycetes > Pseudonocardiales > Pseudonocardiaceae > Pseudonocardia > Pseudonocardia petroleophila. The sequence continues at coordinate 4,692,944 of NZ_CP060131.1, forward strand.
GCGGCCACCGCCGGGGCCAGCCCGAGCGCCGGGGCGAGGCTGTAGCCGCTGGCCGGGTGCACCAGCGGGGCCGCGGCGCCGAAGCCCAGGGCGTGGGCCGCCCGGTGCCGGGGCCGGTCGAGCGGGAAGGAGACCTTCTCCGTCTCCGCGTCCGGCGGGGGCACGATCCCGTGGCGGTGCAGCCGGGCGAGCAGGCGCCGGCGCAGGACCGGCAGCGGCAGGCCGGGGCGGCGGGCCAGCGAGGTCTCCTCCAGCAGCACCCGGCCCCCGCCCAGCGGGATCGCGTAGAGGAACGTCGGCCAGCCGGTCTCGCCGTGGTCGGGGCGCCAGTCCATGAACAGGGCCTCGCCGGGCGCGACGAGCGGGACGGCGAGAGCCTCGTCGACGACGAGGCCGTAGGCGGTCTGCTCGGCCGGCACCCGGGTGCGGTCGCGACCGGCCCGCAGCGGCTGGGCGCGCCCCCCGGCGTCGACGACGATCCCGGCCCGCAGCGCGGTGCCGTCGGCCAGCACCGCGGTGCCCGGTCCCGGGGCGGCGATTGCGCGTCCGGTGACGACCCGTACGCCGCCGCGGGCCATCCGGTCGTCGAGGTGGGCGCGCAGGGCCGCGACGTCGAGGACGGCGTAGGTGCGGTCGAGCCGGTGCGCGGTGAGCGCGATCGCCCGGCCCTCGGCCCGGGCCGCCACCACGCCGTCCGGGAGGTCGGGGAGCTCGTCGTCCCAGACGCCGTAGGTGGCGGGCCAGGCGCGGCCGGGCGCGGGGTCGAGCAGCGTCGTGCGCAGGCCCAGGGCGCCGCACTCCGCGGCCAGGGCCCGGCCCGCCGGTCCGCCCCCGACGACCAGGACGTCGTCGACGGCGGTCATGGCGCAGTTCTACCCGGTCCCCGGCCGCGGCACGCGGCCACCGGCCGGGCGCTAGCGTCTGGCCCGTGAGCGACCCGACCAGCACCGCCCGCACCGCCCGGCGCTCCGGGCCGGGGGAGTCCGGGGCGGGGCTGGCCGCGGGCCCGTTCCGCGTCGACCGCGACCGGATCGTCGCCTCGCCGTTCTTCGCGCGCCTGGCCGGCGTCACCCAGGTCGTCAGCCCGACCGGGACGGGCCTGGTCGTGCACAACCGGCTGACCCACTCGCTGCAGGTGGCGCAGGTGGCCCGGGCGATCGCGGAACGGGTCCCGGACTGCGACCCCGACGTCGTCGAGGCCGCGGCGCTCGCGCACGACCTCGGGCACCCGCCGTTCGGGCACCAGGGCGAGCAGGTCCTCGACCGCCTGGCCCGCGAGCGCCTCGGGCTGCCCGACGGCTTCGAGGGCAACGCGCAGAGCTTCCGGATCGTCACCACGATCGACCTGCACGGCCCGACGGGCACCGGCCTGGACCTCACCGCCGCCGTCCGCGCCGCGATCCTCAAGTACCCGTGGACCCGGCGCGGGTACCCCGACCCGCACCCCAGCCGGGCCGCGGTGCCTCCGCGCGGGGGCGGCCCGCTGCCGGGGGAGCCGGAGGCCGGGTCGGCGAAGTTCTCCTGCTACGAGACCGAGCTCGACGACCTGCGCTCCGCCCGTGCCGCGTTCCCCGGCACCGGCCCGTGGCGCCAGACCGTCGAGGCCGCGGTGATGGACACCGCCGACGACGTCGCCTACGCCATCCACGACCTGGAGGACTTCCACCGCGTCGGGGTGCTGCAGCAGGCCGGGGTCGCGGCCGAGCTGGCCGGGTGGCGGCGCAACGCGGGCACGTCGGGGCCCGGGGCCGGGCTGGAGGCGATGCGGCGGCGGCTGGCCGACAAGGACGCCTGGGCCTACGACGACGACCTGTTCGCCGCAGCCGTCGACCGCGTCCGCGACGAGCTGGTCGACGGCCTGCTCGGGGTCGCCTTCGACGGCTCGATGGCCGCGGAGCGGGCGGTGGCGGAGTTCTCCGCCCGCTGGACGGCCCGCCTCGCCGGCGGTGTGGTCCGCGACCCCGACCCGCCGGTGCGGTCCGGGCCCGTCGCGCTCGCCGGGCCGCAGTGGCACGAGGTGGCGGTGCTGAAGTTCGTCCACCAGCGGTTCGTGCTCGGCCGCGCCGACCTCGCGTCCTACCAGCGGGGGCAGGGCACCGTGCTGACCGGGCTGGTGGGGGCGCTGGCCGACTGGCTCGCCGACGACGACGCGCCCCGGCTCCCGGCCCGGCTGCACGACCTCGCCGAGCTCGCCCGCAGCCAGGGCGCGCCGCTGGAGCAGGCCCGCGGCCGCGCGGTGATCGACTACACCGCCAGCCTGACCGACGGCCAGGCCGGCGCCCTGCTCGACGTGCTCACCGGCCGCACCGGCCGGATCTGGACCGACGCCGCGGTCCTCTGACGCGGGTCCGGGGGACGCGGGCGGGTCAGACCGCGCCGAGGCTGCCCGTCGCGAGGATCCCGCCGTCGACGCGGACGGTCTCGCCCGTCATCCAGCCCGCGGCGTCGGAGACCAGGAAGCCGACGACGTTCGCGATGTCCTCGGGCTCGCCCAGGCGCTTGAGCGGGTACGGCGCGCTAGCCTTCTCCTCGCCCTCGGAGTAGAGCGCGGCGGCGAACTTCGTCTTGACGACGGCGGGGGCCACCGCGTTGACCCGGATCGACGGGCCCAGCTGCCAGGCCAGCTCCTCGGTGAGCCGGATCAGGGCGGCCTTCGACGCGCCGTAGGCCGGGATGACCCCGTTGGAGCGCAGGCCCGCGACCGAGGCGATGTTGACGATCGTGCCGCCGTGCTCGCCCATCCAGGCGCGGTAGGCGAGCTGCACGTAGCCCAGTGTGGCGACGACGTTGGTGTCGAAGGTCTTGCTGACCGCGGCGAGGTCGGCGTCCATGAGGAAGCCGTAGGTGGGGTTGATGCCGGTGTTGTTGATGAGGATGTCGAGGCTGCCGAACCGCTCGACCGTCCGCGTCACCGACTCCTCCCGCGACTCAGCGGAGCCCGCGTTCGCGGCGATCGCCAGCACGCGCCCGGCGTCGCCGCCCGCGTGGTCGGCGGCGAGCGTGGCCGCGGCGGCGTCGAGTTCGTCGGGCTTGCGGGCGGTGATGGTCACCGAGGCGCCACGGGTGAGGAGCTCGGCGGCGATGGCGTAGCCGATTCCGCGGCTGGCGCCGGTGACGAGGGCGGTGCGGCCGGTGAGATCAGTCATGCGCCGACCCTACGTCGGGAATCCCGGTGCACCGGCCGGTACTCTGGTCGGCGTGATCCGGATCGGGTAGCGGCCGTCTCGGCCCACGTCCCCCGAACCCTGGAGTCCTCTCGTGATCACCGCCACCGACCTGGAACTGCGTGCCGGGTCCCGCATCCTGTTGTCCGGGGCCACGCTGCGCGTGCAGCCCGGCGACCGGATCGGGCTGGTCGGGCGCAACGGCGCCGGCAAGACCACCTCGATGCGCGTGCTGGCCAACGAGGGCGAGCCCTACGGCGGCGGCGTCCACGCCAACAGCCCCGTCGGCTACCTGCCCCAGGACCCCCGCGAGGGCGACCTGCGGGTCACGGCCAAGGACCGCGTCCTGTCGGCCAAGGGCCTCGACGTGATGCTGCGCGAGATGGAGAAGGCGCGGAACGCGATGGCCGAGCTGGTCGACGGCGACGCCAACGACAAGGCCGTGCGCGACTACGGCCGCATCGAGGAGCGCTTCTCCGCGCTCGGCGGGTACGCCGCGGAGAGCGACGCCGCCCGGATCTGCGCCCACCTGGGCCTGCCCGACCGCATCCTCGGCCAGCAGATCGCCACGCTCTCCGGTGGCCAGCGCCGCCGGGTGGAGCTCGCGCGGATCCTGTTCTCGGCCACCGACGGCGGCGCGTCGAGCAACACCACGCTGCTGCTCGACGAGCCCACCAACCACCTCGACGCCGACTCGATCACGTGGCTGCGCTCGTTCCTGCAGAACCACGACGGCGGGCTCGTCGTCATCAGCCACGACACCGACCTGCTCGCCGACGTCGTCAACAAGGTGTGGTTCCTCGACGCCACCCGCGGCGAGGTCGACGTCTACAACATGAACTGGAAGCGGTACCAGGAGGCGCGCGCCACCGACGAGAAGCGCCGCCGCCGCGAGCGCGCCAACGCCGAGAAGAAGGCGTCGGTGCTGCACACGCAGGCGCTGAAGATGGGCGCGAAGGCCACCAAGGCCGTGGCCGCGAAGAACATGGCCCGCCGGGCCGACGAGCTGCTGGCCAACCTCGAGCCCGAGCAGCAGCACGACCGCGTCGCCAAGATCCGCTTCCCGGACCCGGCGCCGTGCGGCAAGACCCCGCTCACCGCCGAGGGCCTGAGCAAGGCGTTCGGGTCGCTGGAGGTGTTCACCGGTGTCGACCTCGCGGTCGACCGCGGCGCCAAGGTCGTCGTGCTCGGGCTCAACGGCGCGGGCAAGACCACGCTGCTGCGGCTGCTCGCGGGCACCGAGCGCGCCGACGCGGGCGACGTGCGTCCCGGCCACGGGCTGCGCGTCGGCTACTTCGCGCAGGAGCACGAGACGCTCGACCCCGACGCCACGGTGTGGGAGAACATCCGGCACGCCTCTCCCGACACCCCCGAGCAGCAGCTGCGCACGGTGCTCGGCACGTTCATGTTCTCCGGGGAGCAGCTCCAGCAACCCGCCGGCACGCTCTCGGGCGGTGAGAAGACCCGCCTCGCGCTGGCCGGCCTGGTGTCCAGCGCGGCCAACGTCCTGCTGCTCGACGAGCCCACGAACAACCTCGACCCGGCCAGCCGCGCCCAGGTGCTCGACGCCCTGCGCCGCTTCACCGGCGCCGTCGTGCTGGTCTCGCACGACCCGGGCGCGGTGGAGGCGCTGCACCCGGACAAGGTCATCGTGCTGCCCGACGGCACCGAGGACCTCTGGTCGGCGGAGTACCTGGAGCTCGTGCAGTTGGCCTGATCGGGCGATCATGGTCCCGGCCGCGCCACCCGAACGCCGGTGTGACCGGCGTCTCGTCGGCCGCGCTCGTCGTCCGGGTGACGGGGGAGCGGCGTCGGGGTGACGCCCCGGTGTCGCCCGTGCAGAGATGATCACCCGTACGCGTGATCCATTCGGGCGAACCGCTCACCGATCATCGAGTCGATCTCCTTCTCGTGGCCTCTGACCTGGACGATCATTGCTGCACCGGGGGGCCGGACGAGATCCCTCGCGGGGATCCGCGGGGAGCTAACGAGGAGGCGCGCGTCATGCCCGACCTGAAGAAGGGGGCCCGTATCACGGGTACCCAGCGCGACAAGCTCGCAGGCGATCTGAAGAAGAAGTACGAGAAGGGCGCCAGCATCCGGGCGCTCGCGGAGTCCACCGGCCGTTCCTACGGCTTCGTGCACCGCGTGCTGTCGGAGACCGGGGTCACGCTGCGCGGGCGCGGCGGAGCCACCCGGACCAAGAAGAAGTAGCCCGTGGGCGGGCGGGTTACGGAGCAGTAGCCTGCCGGGCATGACCCTCGCGGAACCCGACCTGCTCCAGCGCGGCGGACTGACCCTGGACGTCGACGGCGCCCGGGCCACCATCACGCTGTCCCGACCCGAGTCGCTCAACTCCCAGACCCCGCACACGTGGGCCGCGCTGGCCGCGGTCGGCGAGTCGCTGTCCGACGACGTGCGGGTGGTCGTCGTGCGCGGACAGGGCCGGGCGTTCTCCGCCGGTCTGGACCGCAGCCTGTTCACGCCCTCGGCCGACGAGCCCGGGATCAGCGCACTGGGCACGATGCCGCCGGAGGAGGCGGACCTGACGATCGCGGGGTACCAGTCCGGGTTCTCCTGGCTGCGCGACCCGGCCCGGGTCACGGTCGCCGCGGTGCAGGGCCACGCGATCGGCGGGGGGTTCCAGCTCGCGCTGGCCTGCGACCTGCGGATCGTCGCCGACGACGTGCAGTTCTGCATGGCCGAGCCCGCGCTGGGCATCGTGCCCGACCTCGGGGGCACCTACCCGCTGGTGCGGGCCGTCGGCTACGCCCGGGCCGTCGAGATCTGCCTGACCGGCCGCCGCGTCGGGGCCGTCGAGTCCGTCGCGCTCGGCCTCGCGCTGCGCTCGGTGCCCGCCGATGAGCTCGACGCCGCCGTCGACGAGCTCGCGACCGCACTGGTCTCGGCCCCGCCGAAGGCCGCCGCGGAGACCCTGCGCCTGCTCTCCGGCGTCGCCGACGGCCTGGACCCCGCCGCCGCGCTCGCCGCCGAGCGCGCGGCCCAGATCCGCCGGCTCCGCTCGCTGGCCGCCGGCACCGGCTGACCCCGGCGACCGGCCTCACCGGCCTGCGTCAGGTGGTGCCGTCCGCCCGGCCGCGGTCGGCGTCGGGACCGGGGTGCGCGGCGTGGTGCGCCTCGAGCTCGTCGATGCGGGCGCGCGCGGTGTCGAGCTCGTCCTGCAGGCCCACGATGCGGGCGGCGGCGTCGAGGGTCATGCCCTCGTCGAAGAGCTTCCGCAGGCGGGCGGCGAGCTCGAGCTGGCGGCGGGAGTAGCGGCGGTGCCCGCCGCTGGAGCGCTGCGGTGTGAGCACCCCGGCCGCGTCGAGGCTGCGCAGGAACGCCGGTTGGACCTCGAGCAGCTCCGCGGCCTGGCCCATGGTGACCGCGGGGTAGTCGTCGTCGTCGAGCCGGCCGACACCCATCGAGACCCCGTTCCCGCCCGCTGTCCGGACGTGTCGCCCACCGATCCGACGGTCGGCGAGCGCGCTGTGCTGCGGAGCGCGCTGCAGCAACTGTACAGCCCGCGCTGCAGGTTCCGGAGCAGGTCACGCGGGTGGGCCGTGCACCGCGGCGTCCGCGGTGCACGGCCCACCCGGTGACTCAGGCGTCGATCTGCTGCCGTCCGCCGTCGGCGTGGGCGATGGAGATCCGGCGGGGCTTGGCCCGCTCCGCGATCGGGATCCGCAGGGTCAGCACGCCGGCGTCGTAGGCGGCGTCGATGTGCTCGGTGTCGAGGGTGTCGCCCAGGAACAACTGCCGGGAGAACACCCCGAGCGGCCGTTCGGCCACCTGCATCTCGACGTGCTCACCGGACGCGGCGGGCCGCCGCTCGGCCTTGACGGTCAGCACGTTGCGCTCGACGTCGAGCTCGATCGCGTCGGGGGACACGCCGGGCAGGTCGAAGGAGACGACGAACTCGTCCCCGGCGCGGTAGGCGTCCATCGGCATCGCGCTGGGACGGCTCCAGGTCCCGGGCGCGTTGCCGAACACCTGCTGGGTCAGCCGGTCCATCTCGCGGAACGGGTCGGTGCGCATCAGCATCGCAGGCCACTCCTCTCTCGGTCGACATCAGGAGGCGATGCTCCGGGCGGTCCCTGGGGTGACTCGGGTCCGCTCCGGATATCTGCAACCATAGATGCAGATTTGCTCCGGCGCAAGAGGTAGAGTTGTCGCAGTCGCCGATGGCGGTCCGTCGTCGGCCCGAGCGGTGGGGAGGGTGCGGTGAGCCTGACGAACGTGTGGGTGCAGACCCAGTCGGACGGGTTGGTGCGGGCCGACCAGGTGGTGGGCGTCGACGCCCACACCACGCCCGCGCTGAGCGGCAAGCCCTCGCGGTGGCTGCTCGACGTGGTGCTGGCCGGGCCGCTCGGCAGCGGCACCCGGGACGGGTGGACGGTGACGATGGCCCACCGCACGCTGGTCCAGACCGCGGAGGATCCCGGTGACGCGCCGGCGGCGCTGGTCCGGCTGCTCGCCCAGCTCGACCTGGTCAACGCGGCGGGCATCGTCACGGCGACCCGTGCGGACGCGCGCGACGACGACGGGCCGGGCCGCCCCGGCCCCGCCGGGGACGTCGTCGCCGGGGGCGGTCGGGTGCGGTTGCGCTTCGTGCCCTTCGCCGGCCCGGAACCCGGGCACCACACCGGCGCCGAGTACCTCTGAACGGCCGACCCGCCGGGCGCGGTCGCGCGTCGCGGCCGGGGTACGGAGGATGGGGGAGTAGGCGGGCGCCGCACGGCGTTGTCCGACGCAACCGTGTAGGTGGAGGTGGTGCCCGTGGAACGGCCCGTCGGGATGATGAGCAAGGTGGCGGCCGGGGTGGACGCGCCGCGGTCGGTCGCACCCGGGACGATCCCGCGGATCTGGCGCTTCGCCGCCCCCTACCGCGGCTGGCTGCTGGCGTTCCTGCTGCTCACCGTCGTGATGGCGACCATCGGCGTCGCGACGCCGGTGCTCGCGGGGCAGGTCGTCAACGCGATCGTCGGGGGCGGCACGGCGTCGGCGGCCGCCGCGACCGTCGTCGCGCTGGCGGCGGGCATCGCGGGACTGGCGATCCTCGAGGCGGTCACCGGGCTGGCGTCGCGGTGGTTCTCCTCCCGCATCGGCGAGGGCCTGATCGTCGACCTGCGCAAGGCCGTCTACACCCACGTCCAGACGATGCCGGTGGCGTTCTTCACCCGGACCCGCACCGGGGCGCTGGTCAGCCGGCTCAACAACGACGTCATCGGGGCGCAGTCGGCGATCACCTCGACGCTGGCGACGGTGCTGTCCAACTCGATCCAGCTCGCCCTCGCGCTCGGGGTGATGCTGACGCTGGCCTGGCAGGTCACGCTGCTGGCCCTGCTGCTGCTGCCGATCTTCGTGCTCCCGGCCCGGCGGATGGGGCGCACCATCGCCGACCTGCGCCGCGAGTCCGCCGACCTCAACGCCGGCATGGGCTCCCAGATGACCGAGCGGTTCTCCGCGCCCGGGGCCACGCTGGTCAAGCTGTTCGGCCGCCCCGACGAGGAGGCCGCCGACTTCGGCGAGCGGGCCGAGCGCGTCCGCGACATCGGGGTGCGCACCGCGATGGTCTCCCGCGTGTTCGTCACCGCGCTGTCGCTCGTCTCGGCGCTGGCCCAGGCCCTGGTCTACGGCCTCGGCGGCTACCTGGCCGTCACCGGGCAGATCGAGCCGGGCACGGTCGTCACCCTCGCGCTGCTGCTCACCCGCCTCTACACGCCGATGACGGCACTGGCCAACGCCCGCGTCGACGTCATGACGGCGCTGGTGTCGTTCGAGCGGGTCTTCGAGGTGCTCGACCTCGACCCGATGATCCGCGAGCGCCCCGACCCGCTCCCGCTGCCGGACGGCCCGGTCTCCGTCGCCCTGCGCGACGTCCGGTTCGGCTACCCGAGCGCGGAGCAGGTGTCGCTCGCGTCGCTGGAGGAGGTCGCGGTGCTGGACCAGCGGCCCAGCGAGGAGGTGCTGCACGGCGTCGACCTGGAGGTGGGCGCCGGGCAGCTGCTGGCGCTCGTCGGGTCGTCGGGGGCGGGGAAGTCGACGATCGCCTCGCTCGTGCCGCGCCTCTACGACGTCGACTCCGGGGCGGTGACGCTGTCCGGCGTCGACGTGCGCGACCTGGCCTTCGCCGACCTGCGCGGCGCGGTCGGCGTCGTCACCCAGGACGGGCACCTGTTCCACTCCTCGATCGCGGAGAACCTGCGCTACGCGAAGCCGGACGCCACCGACGCCGAGATCGTCGAGGCCCTGCGCCGCGCGCGGCTCGGCGAGCTGTTCGAGAGCCTGCCCGACGGGCTCGACACGGTGGTGGGGGAGCGCGGGTACCGGCTCTCCGGCGGTGAGCGCCAGCGCCTGACGATCGCGCGGCTGCTGCTGGCCCGCCCGCGCGTGGTGATCCTCGACGAGGCGACGGCGCACCTGGACTCGGAGTCGGAGTCGGCGGTGCAGGAGGCGCTGGTGGAGGCCCTGTCCGGGCGCACGGCGATCGTCATCGCCCACCGCCTGTCGACGGTGCGCCGCGCCGACACGATCGCGGTCGTCGAGCACGGGAGGGTCGTGGAGAGCGGCACGCACGAGGAGCTGATCGCCGCGGGCGGCCGGTACGCGGTGCTGCACCGGACCCAGTTCGCGCAGCAGCCCGACCCGGACCCGCCGCACGACGGGATCGAGTGCGGCATCGACGGCTGCACCGTGCGGCACAGCGAGGAGCACCTGGTCCGCTGAGGGGTCGTGCGCGGGAACGGCGGCCAGGGCCGCCGTTCCCGCGCACGGGCTCTATCTCCGGACCGCGGTCTCCACCAGGTCGAGCACCGGGCCGAGGTCGTCGGCGGACAGGCCCATCGCGAGGTGCGACACCAGCCCTTCCATCACCAGCTCGAGGTACTGCGCGAGCACCGCGACGGGCACGTCGTCGCGCACCGCCCCGGCCCGGGCCTGGCGCTCCAGGCGGGCGCGGGTGGCGCGGGTCAGCGCCGCGGAGTGCGCGCTCCAGCGCTCGCGGAACTCCGGCTCGGTGCGCAGCCGCCGCGACACCTCCAGCCGGGTGCCCAGCCAGCTGCGCTCGTCGACGGGATCGGCCAGGAGGTTGCGCATGACCTGCACCAGGCCGTCGGCGGCGACGACGTCGGCCATCCGCTCGGCGTCCTGCTCGGCCAGCGCCAGGAACAGGGCGTCCTTGTCGCGGAAGTAGTGGAAGATCGCGCCGCGGGACAGGCCGGTGGACTGCTCCAGCCGCCGGACGGTGGCGCCCTCGTAGCCGTGCCGCGCGAAGCAGGTGCGGGCCCCGTCGAGGATCTCCTGGCGCCGCGCCGCGAGCTGGTCGGTGCTGACGCGGGGCATCGCACCAGGATAGCCACCCAGACGTACGTACGGCTTGGGAAGGATGTCACGAGTTCGTTCGCCGCAGCACCCCTGCGCGCGGCCCGGCGCGCGGGTAGCGTCGTTCCGCGTGAGTCAGGACGTGTCCTCGGGGATCGACGAGGCGAGGGAAGCAGATCCGGTTCGTCCGGATCCGGGTCCGTCGGTGCTGCGCGACTGCGCCGACGCCGAGGCCTACGTCGCGTCGGTCTGCTTCAAGCACGGGCCGCCGCGGCTGATCGGCGTCGAGCTGGAGTGGCTGCTGCACCGCCGGGCGGTGCCGGACGGCCCCCTCGACGTCGACACGCTCGTGGCCGCACTCGGCCCGCACGCCCCCACGACCCTCGATCCCGCGTCACCGGCCCGCCCGCTCCCGGCCGGGTCCTCCGTCACCGTCGAGCCCGGCGGCCAGGCCGAGCTGGCCAGCCCGCCGTTCCCCGACCTCCCGGGCCTGCTGCGCGCGGTCCGCACCGACAGCGCGGCCCTGCTGGGCCGCCTCGCCGCCCGCGGCCTGCAGCCGCACCCCCGGGCCGCCGACTCGCTGCGTCCTCCCGTGCGCCTGCTGCAGGTGCCGCGCTACCGCGCGATGGAGCAGTCCTTCGACCGCACCGGCCCCTACGGCCGCAGCGCGATGTGCTCGACCGCCGCGGTCCAGGTCTGCGTCGACACCGGGGAGGGCGCCGACGCGGCCCGCCGCTGGGCGGCCGTGCACGCCGTCGGGCCGGTGCTGCTCGCCGCGTTCGCCAACTCGCCGGTCCTGCACGGGCGGCGCACCGGCTGGAAGTCCTCGCGCTGGGCGGCGTGGCAGGCCTGCGACCCGGCGCGCACCGGCCCTCCGCCGCTGCACGACACCGACCCCGACGTCGATCCCGCACCGGCGTGGGCGCGTCGCGTCGTGGCGAGCCCGCTGCTGTGCGTCCGGAGCGCGGGCACGTGGACGGTGCCCCGCGGCGTCACCTTCGGCGACTGGGTGAACGGCGCGCTGCCCACCCCGCCCACCACCGCCGACCTCGACTACCACGTCTCCACGCTGTTCCCGCCGGTCCGCCCGCACGGGTTCCTGGAGATCCGCTACGTCGACGCCCAGCCCGGCGACGGGTGGGCGCTGCCCACCGCCGTCCTGGCCGCGGTGCTCGCCGACCCGGCCACCGTCGACCGGGTGCTGGAGCTGTGCGAGCCCGCCCGCGGCCGCTGGGTCTCCGGGGCCCGCCACGGCCTCGACGACCTCGTGCTCGCCCGCGCGGCCGCCGGCGTGTTCACCCTCGCGCTGGACCGGCTACCCGGTCTGGGCGCGCCGCGGTGGGTGCTCGACGCGCTCACCACCATGACCGAGCGCCACGTCCTGCGCGGGCTGTGCCCCGCCGACGACCCGGTGGCCGGCGACCTCGACGCCGTCACCGCCCCCCGTCTCGAACCGGGGATCCCGGAAGGAGAGACCGCATGACCGCCACCTCCACCCAGGACGGCGACGCCGAGGCCCTGCGCACCCGCGTGGCCGACCTGCTCGCCGCCTCCCGCGCCCGCAGCATCGCCCTCACCGACGCCGTCGACGAGGCCGACCTCGTCGCCCAGCACTCCCCGCTGATGTCGCCGCTGGTCTGGGACCTCGCGCACATCGGCAGCCAGGAGGAGCTGTGGCTGGTCCGCGACGTCGGCGGCCGCGAGCCGCTGCGCCCCGAGATCGACGGGCTCTACGACGCGTTCCAGCACTCCCGCGCGAGCCGCGTCGAGCTGCCGCTGCTCACGCCGTCGGAGGCCCGGACCTACGTCGCCGAGGTCCGGGACAAGGCCCTCGACGCGCTGGGCCGCAGCCCGCTGACCGGGCGCCGCCTGGAGCGGCACGGGTTCGCGTTCGGGATGATCGTGCAGCACGAGCAGCAGCACGACGAGACCATGCTCGCCACCCACCAGCTCCGCACCGGCGCCCCGGTCCTGCACGCGCCCGCCCCGCCCCCGGGGTCCGCGCTGCCGGCCCGCGAGGTGTACGTCCCGGCCGGGCCGTTCGAGATGGGCACCTCCGTCGAGCCGTGGGCGCTGGACAACGAGCGCCCCGCCCACACCGTCGACGTCGGCGCGTACTGGATCGACACCGCGCCCGTCACGAACGGGGAGTACGCCGAGTTCGTCGACGCCGGCGGCTACGACGACCCGCGCTGGTGGAGCGACGCCGGCTGGCGCCACCGCGTCGACGCCGGGGTGGTCGCGCCGCAGTTCTGGGAGCGCGACGCGTCCGGGGCCTGGTTCCGCGACCGGTTCGGCGTCCGCGCGCCGGTCGTCGCCGACGAGCCGGTGGTGCACGTCTGCTTCCACGAGGCCGCCGCGTACGCCCGCTGGGCCGGCAAGCGGCTGCCCACCGAGGCGGAGTGGGAGAAGGCGGCCCGCCACGACCCCGCCACCGGCCGCACCCGCCGCTACCCCTGGGGCGACGACGAGCCGACGCCCCGGCACGCCAACCTCGGCCAGCGCCACCTGCAGCCCGCCCCCGTCGGCGCGTACCCGCTGGGCGCGTCGCCGCTGGGGGTGCACCAGCTCATCGGCGACGTGTGGGAGTGGCTCGACACCGGGTTCCACCCGTACCCGGGCTACGAGACGTTCCCGTACCCGGAGTACTCCGAGGTGTTCTTCGGCGGCGACTACCGGATGCTGCGCGGCGGCTCCTTCGGTACCGACCCGTCGGCGCTGCGGTCGACGTTCCGCAACTGGGACCACCCGATCCGCCGGCAGATCTTCTCCGGCTTCCGCTGCGCGCGCGACGCCGGAGCGCGTGACGCCGCCGAGCGGGGCGCCTGACCGGGTGTGCCGACATCTGGCCTACGTCGGGCCACCGGTGACGCTGTCGTCGCTGGTCCTCGACGCCCCGCACTCGCTGCGGCACCAGTCCTACGCGCCTGCCGACATGCGCGGCGGGGGCACCGTGAACGTCGACGGGTTCGGCGCGGGCTGGTACCCCGAGCCGGGCGGTGCCGCCCTGCGCTACCGCACGTCGGTGCCGATCTGGGCCGACGACTCGTTCGCGGCCCTCGCCGCAGCCACCCGGACCGGGGCACTGCTCGCCGCGGTCCGCTCGGCCACCACGGGGATGCCGGTCACGCCGAGCGCCAACGCCCCCTTCGTCGACGGGCCGTGGCTGTTCAGCCACAACGGCCGCGTCGCGGGCTGGCCGGACGCCGTGGCCGCGCTGGCCGGCGAGCTGCCGGTCACCGACCTGCTCACCCTCGACGCCCCGACCGACGCCGCCCTGCTGTGGGCCCTGGTCCGGCGCCGGCTGCGCGCGGGCGAGGACCCGGCCGCCGTGCTCGCCGGCACCGTCACCGCGGTCGGCGCGGCGGCGCCGGGGTCGCGGCTCAACCTCCTGCTCACCGACGGCGCGACGGTCTGGGCCACCGCCTGGGACCACGCGCTGTCGCTGCGGGTCGACGACGGATCGGCGCTCGTCGCGTCCGAACCGCTCGACGACCACCCCTCCTGGACCGAGGTGCCCGACCGGCACCTGGTGGTGGCCCGCCCGGGCCGGCACCGCCTGGATCCGCTTCTGACGACAACGGGAGTCCGATGAACGCCCTGCTCGACGTCCACCTCACCGACGGCGACGCCGACCGCGCCCTGCGCGCCGACGCCGCCGCCGGCCTGACCGCCGTACCCAAGTCGCTGCCGCCCAAGTGGTTCTACGACGCCCGCGGCAGCGCGCTGTTCGAGGACATCACCGAGCTCCCCGAGTACTACCCGACCCGCACGGAGGCGGCGCTGCTCGCGCAGAGCGTCGACGAGATCGCGGCGGCCTCCGGGGCGCAGACGCTCGTCGAGCTGGGGTCGGGGTCGTCGTCGAAGACGCGGCTGCTGCTCGACGCGTTCGGGCGCACCGGGACGCTGCGCCGGTACGTGCCCCAGGACGTCAGCGAGTCGGCGCTGCGCCTGGCGATGGACGCGCTCGCCGTGGAGTACCCGGACCTGGAGCTGCACGGGGTCGTCGGGGACTTCACCCAGCACCTCGACCGGCTCCCGCGCGGGGGGCGGCGGATGGTCGCGTTCCTCGGGGGCACGATCGGCAACCTCACCCGCGACGAGCGCTACGCCTTCCTCCGGCAGCTGCGCGGGGTGCTGGAGCCGGGGGAGCAGCTGCTGCTGGGCACCGGTCTGGTCGTCGAGGAGTCGGTGATGGTGCCCGCCTACGACGACGCGGCGGGCGTGACCGCGGAGTTCAACCGCAACGTGCTGCACGTGCTCAACCGCGAGCTGCGCGCCGACTTCGACGTCGAGGCGTTCCGGCACCGGGCGCTGTGGGACGCGGAGAACAGCTGGATCGAGATGCGGCTGGTGGCGCAGCGGGCGATGACGGTGCGGGTCGCCGAGCTGGACCTGACCGTCGAGTTCGCCCAGGGGGAGGAGATGCGCACCGAGATCTCCACGAAGTTCCGCCCCGACGGCGTGGCCGAGGCGCTGGAGGACACCGGCTACGCGGTGACCCGCACCTGGACCGACCCCGACGACCGCTTCGCCCTGACGCTGGCCACCGCCGTGTGATCCCGGGCAGGATCTCGGGCGTGAGCACCGACTGGCGAGACGACGGCGTCCGGGTGATCCCGCCCGACGCCCTCGACACGAACACCCCGCAGACCCCCGGCATGCACCGGGCCGCCGCGGTCACCCACGCGCGGGCCGGGGCGGAGAAGCTGTGGGCGGGCACCGTGACCATCCATCCCGGTGCCCGCACCGGCGCCCACCACCACGGCGAGCTGGAGAGCGTGATCTACGTGGTGCGGGGCCGGGCCCGGATGCGCTGGGGCGAGAACCTGGAGTTCGTCGCGGAGGCGGGGCCGGGCGGGTTCATCTTCGTGCCGCCGTGGGTGCCGCACCAGGAGATCAACGCCCTCGACGACGAGCCGCTGGAGTGCGTGCTGACCCGCAGCGGGCAGGACCCGGTGGTGGTCAACCTCGAGATCGAGGGCGTGGCGGAGCCGGAGCACGTGCCCTGGGTCGACCCGCTGCACCGGGCCTGACCGATCCCGCCCCGCGGCTGGTCCGTCGCCCTCCAGAAGTCAACGACTCATTGACGCCGTCGTTCCGGCAGCGGTTCGTTGACGAGATCAGACCGCGGCGGCGAGAGCCGTGTAGTCGGGCAGGTCGATGGCGTCGGCCTTCGCGAACTGCCGCTCCAGCAGCGGACGCACGGGCCGGCGGGTCATCGCCCGCAGGGCCGCCGCCCCCGCGCGGATGGCCAGGCGGCTGTTCGGGGCGTACCCGCCGACCCCGCCGGGCGGGAGCGTCTGGGCCTGCGCGACGTAGGGCCGGAGCACCCGCTCGTAGCGGTCGAACGCGACGCGGTGGTCGCCGCCCGCCGCGGCGAGCTCGCCCGCCAGCACGTACGCCCCGACCAGGGCGAGGCTCGTGCCCAGACCGGTCAGGGGAGTGGGGCAGTAGCCCGCGTCCCCGAGGAGCACCACCCGCCCGCGCGACCAGCGGGGCATGTGGACCTGTGACACGGCGTCGACGGCGAGGTCCGGGGCGTCCCGCATGGCCTCGACCAGCCACCCCGCCCGCCACCCGACGCCCGCGAACCGGGCCGCGAACTCCTCGACCCACTCCGCGGGCTCCCGGCGGTCCGTCGACGCCGTCCGGAAGCTCAGCTCGGCCTTCGACTCGTGCGGCAGGCGGCCGGGCCGCAGCGACGCGACGAGGCCGGGCGCGCGGTGCGTGAGGTACCAGCCGTCGAGGTCGGGTGCGGCGGGTGCGGTGAACCAGGCGGTGCGCAGGCCCAACGGGCGGACGCCGCCGTCGCCGAAGGTCAGGGTCCGGACGGCGGAGTGCAGGCCGTCGGCGCCGACCACCAGCCCGACGCGGCGCGGCGGCGCGTTCTCGAAGGTGACGGTGACCCCGTCGGCGTCCTCGTCCAGGCCGGTGATCGTGTCGCCGTGGACGTGCTCGACGTCCGGGCCCGCGCCGGCCAGCACCGCGGCGAGGTCGCCGCGCAGGATCTCGTGCGCGGAGACGATGCCCTCGCCGCCGAACGCCTCGACGGGCATCCGGGCGGTCACCCGGCCGTCGGCGTCGACCCACGCGATGCCCCTCTGGTGGAGGGTGACCTCGCGGAGCCGGTCGGTGAGCCCCATCCGCGCGACGACGGTGCGTCCCGCGCCGCGCAGGTCGACGGCCTGGCCGCCGGTGCGCGGGGCGGGCGCCCGCTCCACGACGGTGGCCCGGAAGCCGTACCGGGTGAGCCAGTGGGCGAGCGCCGGGCCGGCGATGCCGCCGCCGGACACGATGATGTCGGTGTTCTGCATGGCCCGTAACGTACGACGTACACGGTGTTCTAGCAAGTGCGTTTTACGAGCTCAGAGACCTGATCGTACTAGTGCACTGGCCATCCGGCGAGCCGTGCTGTACTAGTACAGGGGTGACGACGACGGGTTCTGCGGCCATCACCGGTGAGCTGCGCAGGCGGATCCTGTCCGGGGAGCTGGCGCCGGGGGAGCGGGTGCCGTCGACGCGGGCGATCACGCGCGAGTGGGGCGTCGCCATCGCCACCGCGAGCCGGGTCCTCGCGGCGCTGCAGGCCGAGGGGCTGGTGCGGGCCGTCCCGGGCGTCGGCACGGTCGTCGCGGCCCCCGCGGACCCGTCGGCCCCCACCGAACCCGGTGTCGCGGCACCGCCGTGGGCCCGGTCGAGGGCGCCCGCCACCGACCGCGCGGTCCCGGAGCCGGTCCTCACGCCCGAGCGGATCGTCGGCGCGGCGGTGCGGGTCGCCGACGTCGAGGGGCTCACGGCGGTGTCGATGCGCCGGGTCGCGGCCGACCTCGGGGTCGTGCCGATGGCGCTCTACCGGCACGTGGGCGACAAGGACGACCTCGTCGTGCGGATGCTCGACGCGGCGCTGGGGGAGTGGCGCCCGCCCGTCGACGCCCCGGCCGGGTGGCGGCCGCGCGTCGAGGTCGCGGTGCGGGCGCTGTGGGCGGGGTTCCGGCGCCATCCGTGGCTGGCGCACGCGCTGTCGATCACCCGGCCGCAGCTGATCCCGGCGGGCATGGCGTACTCGGAGTGGGTGCTGTCCGCGCTCGACCCGCACCTGGAGCCGACGGAGGCGTTCGACGTCCACCTCATGCTGATCAACTTCGTGCGCGGCACGGCGGTGGGGCTGGAGTCCGAGCGCGACGCCGAGGCCGCGTCGGGGCTCGACAACGAGGAGTGGATGGCCGAGCAGGAGCCCGCCCTGCTCGCGCTCGTGTCGTCGGGGGACTTCCCGCACCTGCAGCGGATGGTGTCCGGGGAGTACGACCTCGACGTCGACGCCCTGTTCGAGCGGGGCCTGCGCCTGCTGCTCGACGGCCTGGCGGTGCAGTTCGACCGCAGCGCCGACGCAAGCCGCACCGCCGCCCCGCCCTGGACCCGCGCCTGAGCCGTCCGCGCCCGAGCCGCCCGCGCCCGAGCCGCCCGCGCCCGACCCTCAGCCGGTCGCGGCCTGGACCAGCAGCGCGACGGCGCCCGCCGCGGCCAGGCCCACCACCGCGGGGCGGGTCCAGCCGCGGTCGAGCAGGGGGCGGGCGGGGCCCGACAGCGCGAACCCGGCGAGCATCGGGACGAGCAGCAGCCCACCGGCCGTCAGGGCCTGGGCGGTGACCTGCCCGGCCAGCGCCAGCGCACCGATCGAGAGCAGGGTGCCCGCGGTGAAGTAGGCCGCGAGCGTGGAGCGGACGCGGGGTCCGGTGGCGGCCTGGTAGAGCAGGGCGACCGGCGGGCCCCCGATCGACGACGACGTGCCGCCGGCCCCGGACACGAACCCGGCGACGAGCAGGGCGGGCACGGTCGGGCGGGGCCGCCAGCGGATCACCGACAGGCCCGCGCACACCAGCACGGTCAGCCCGACGACGGCCACGAAGGCCCGCGGGGGGAGCGTGGACACCGCGAGCACCCCGATCCCGATGCCGGGCAGGCGCCCGAGCAGGGCCCAGCCGACGCCGGGCCAGTCGGTGTCGCCGAACTCGCGGCGCAGCGTCAGCAGGGCGTGCACCGCGGTGATCATCAGCAACGGCACGGGGACCAGCGCGGCGTCCAGGATCGCGAGCAGGGGAGCGGCCACCAGGGCCAGCCCGAACCCCACCGTCCCCTGGACGAGCGCCCCGACCGCCACCACGAGCCCCGCCACGACGACCACCACGCCCGCACGGTAGCCGCACACGGCGGTCCCGCCTCCCGGAGCGCCCCTCCCCTGATGTCAATGAGTCATTGACGCCAGCGGATCGACAATGAATCGACGACGTCGAACCGCGGCCCGGACGACGAACGGCCGCCGCTCCGGCAGGGGAGCGGCGGCCGTCGGGTCGGGCGGAGGAGGGACTAGCTGCGCAGCATGCCGCGCAGCACGTACTGCAGGATCCCGCCGTTGCGGTAGTAGTCCGCCTCGCCGGGGGTGTCGATGCGGACGACCGCGTCGAACTCGACGGTCGAACCGTCGGCCTTCGTGGCCGTCACGGCGACGGTGCGGGGTGTGGAGCCGTCGTTCAGCGCGGTGATGCCCGCGATGTCGAAGGTCTCGGTGCCGTCCAGGTGCAGCGACGACGCCGACTCGCCCGCCGGGAACTGCAGCGGGATGACGCCCATGCCGATCAGGTTCGACCGGTGGATGCGCTCGAAGGACTCCACGATCACGGCGCGGACGCCCAGGAGCGCGGTGCCCTTCGCCGCCCAGTCGCGCGAGCTGCCCGAGCCGTACTCCTTGCCCCCGAGCACCACCAGCGGGGTGCCGGCCGCGGCGTAGTTCTGCGCGGCGTCGTAGATGAACGCCTGCGGGGCGTCGTCCTGGGTGAAGTCGCGGGTGTAGCCGCCGCTCACGTCGTCGAGCAGCTGGTTCTTCAGCCGGATGTTCGCGAACGTCCCGCGGATCATCACCTCGTGGTTGCCGCGGCGGGAGCCGAAGGAGTTGAAGTCCTTCCTGTCCACGCCGTTGTCCGTGAGGTACTGGGCGGCCGGCGTGCCGGGCTTGATGGCGCCGGCCGGGGAGATGTGGTCGGTGGTGACCGAGTCGCCCAGCAGCGCGAGCACGCGGGCCCCGGAGATGTCGGTGACCGGCGAGGGCTCGGTGTCCATGCCCTCGAAGTACGGGGGCTTGCGCACGTAGGTCGACTGCGGGTCCCAGTCGAAGGTCTTGCCCTCCGGCGTGGGCAGCGACTTCCAGCGCTCGTCGCCCGCGAAGACGTCGGCGTAGTCCTTGGTGAACATCTCCTGGCTGATCGAGTCGTCGATCGTCTTCTGGACGTCGGTCGCCGACGGCCAGATGTCGCGCAGGTACACGTCGGTGCCGTCGGGGGAGGTGCCCAGCGGCTGGTTCTCGAAGTCGAAGTCCATCGTGCCCGCGAGGGCGTAGGCGATGACCAGCGGCGGCGAGGCCAGGTAGTTCATCTTGACGTCCGGGTTGATCCGGCCCTCGAAGTTGCGGTTGCCCGAGAGCACCGAGACCACGGTGAGGTCGGCCTCGTTGACCGCGGCCGAGATCTCGTCGGAGAGCGGGCCGGAGTTGCCGATGCAGGTGGTGCACCCGTAGCCGACGAGGTGGTAGCCCAGCTTCTCCAGGTACGGCCAGAGTCCGGCCTTCTCGTAGTAGTCGGTGACGACCTTCGACCCGGGGGCCATCGACGTCTTCACCCACGGCTTGACGGTCAGCCCGCGGTCGACGGCGTTCTTGGCCAGCAGCGCCGCGCCGAGCATCACCGACGGGTTCGAGGTGTTGGTGCAGCTGGTGATCGAGGCGATCACGACGGCGCCGTGGTCGAGCACGAACTCGCCGCGGCTCTCCGAGCGCACGGTGGTGGGCTTGGTCGGGCGGCCCTCGCAGCCGTCGGCCGCGGAGAACACGACGGGCTTCTCGGCGTCGTCGTCGGCGAAGGACAGGCTGGGGGAGTCGCTCGCGGGGAAGGACTCCTCGACCGACTCGTCGACCTTCGTCTCCGGCGCGGCGGCCTCGCCGCCGACGTAGTCGTGGATCGACTTGCGGAACGCCGACTTGGCGTCGGTGAGCTCGATGCGGTCCTGCGGGCGCTTCGGGCCGGCGATCGACGGGACGACCGTGGACAGGTCGAGCTCGAGGGTCTCGGAGAACACCGGCTCGCGGCTCGGGTCGTGCCAGAGGCCCTGCTCCCGGGCGTAGGCCTCGGTCAGCTCGAGCTGCTCGGCGGGGCGGCCGGTCAGCTTCATGTAGCGGATGGTCTCGTCGTCGATCGGGAAGATCGCGGCGGTGGAGCCGAACTCGGGGCTCATGTTGCCGATGGTGGCGCGGTTGGCCAGCGGCACCGCGCCGACGCCCTCGCCGTAGAACTCCACGAACTTGCCGACGACGCCGTGGCGCCGCAGCATCTCGGTGATCGTCAGCACGACGTCGGTGGCGGTGGCCCCGGCCGGGATCTCGCCGACGAGCTTGAACCCGACGACCTTCGGGATGAGCATCGAGACGGGCTGGCCGAGCATGGCCGCCTCGGCCTCGATGCCGCCGACGCCCCAGCCCAGCACGCCCAGGCCGTTGACCATCGTGGTGTGCGAGTCGGTGCCGACGAGCGTGTCGGGATAGGCCTGGCCGCCCCGGGTCATGACGACGCGCGCGAGGTGCTCGATGTTGACCTGGTGCACGATGCCGGTGCCGGGCGGGACGACCTTGAACTCGTCGAAGGCGCCCTGGCCCCAGCGCAGGAACTGGTAGCGCTCCTTGTTGCGGCTGTACTCGTAGTCGACGTTGCGCTCGAACGCGTCCGGGGTGCCGAAGACGTCGATGATCACCGAGTGGTCGATGACCAGCTCGGCGGGGGCGAGCGGGTTGACCTTCGACGGGTCCCCGCCCAGCTCGGTGACGGCCTCGCGCATGGTCGCGAGGTCGACGACGCACGGCACGCCGGTGAAGTCCTGCATGATCACCCGGGCCGGGGTGAACTGGATCTCGGTGTCCGGCTCGGCCGACGGGTCCCACCCGGCGAGCGCGCGGATGTGGTCGGCGGTGACGTTGGCGCCGTCCTCGGTGCGGAGCAGGTTCTCCAGCAGCACCTTGAGGCTGAACGGGAGCTTCTCGGACCCCTCGACGGCGGAGAGCCGGAAGATCTCGTGCTCGGCGCCGCCGGCCTGGATGGTCCCTCTCGCTCCGAAGCTGTCGGTGCTGGCCACTGATGTCCTCCTGCGGTGGTGGGCGCGGGTTCGTCGGAGTCTCGCCTACTGCACCCGCGTCGTGTGCGAGACCCCTCTCACCCCAAACAGTACGCTTGTCCGGTTAGAACGTCAGCGTGAGGTCCGCCCCAAGGGTGGAGTTCGGGGCGTCCCTGCGCGTGGCAACCCGACGACGCGGCGCGGTGGTGGCACAGTCGCCCCGTTCGGTCGGGTGATCAAGAAGGGCTGGCGGGGTGCGCGGATCCGTGCGGGTGGTCGTGGTGCTGCTGCTCGTCGCGCTGCTCGGCGGGACGTCCCCGGCGTTCGCCCAGCCGCCGCCCCCGCCGCCCAACCCCACCGACGACGAGCTGAGCTCCAGCCAGCAGGCGGTGCAGGAGCGCGCGGGCCAGGTCGGCGCGCTCACCAACCGCCTCGCCGAGCTCGACGCGCAGACCGACGACCTGCAGGCGGAGCTGGCCGGGCAGCGGGAGAACGCCGAGGCCGCGCTCGTCGACCTCGAGGCCGCGGAGGGGGCGGCCGACGAGGCCGGTCGGCGGGCCGAGGACGCGCGCGTCGCCACCGACGCGGCGACCGTCGCCATCGACCAGGCCCGGGCCCGCCTCGACGACTTCGTCACCGCGACCTACCAGGAGGGCCTCGACACCGGCCCGCTCGGCCTGCTGACCTCGTCGGAGACCCCCGAGGAGCTCGTCGCCAGGGCGGAGTTCACCGATCTCCTCGCCCGCGCCCAGCTCGCCGCGCAGGACGGGCTGGAGCGCGCGCGCGTCGACAAGGCCAACGCCGACTCGACCGCCCGCGCCCAGCTGGAGGAGGCGCAGGACCGCGAGGCCGAGGCCGCGCGGGCCAAGGAGAGCGCCGACGCCGCGTACGCCGCAGCCGACCAGGCGGCGCGCGCCCAGGCCGAGCAGCTGGCCGCCGTGCAGGCCGAGCGCGCCCAGGTCCAGGCGCTGCTCGACGCCGCCGAGTCCTCCGACGCCGGGCTGCGCGACCAGCGCGCCCGGTACGACGAGTGGCAGCGGGTCCTCGCCGAGCAGGAGGCGGAGCGGCAGCGCGCCGAGCGGCAGGCCGCGGCGGCGCGGGAGGAGGCGTCGTCCTCGGTCGCCGCCCCGCCGCGCGCGGGCGCGGGATCGGTGCAGCGGGTGATCGACCGGGCGGTGTCGCAGATCGGGGTGCAGTACGTGTGGGGCGGCGGCAACGGCCGCGGCGCCACCACCGGGATCCCCGGTCCGGCGGGCGACCCGGGCAACCGCGTCGGCTTCGACTGCTCGGGCCTCATGCTCTACGCCTTCAACGGCGCGGGCGTGTCGCTGCCGCGGGTGAGCCGCAACCAGTTCAACGCGGGCCGCAAGGTTCCGATCTCGCAGCTGCAGCCCGGCGACATGGTCTTCTACCGGAAGGGCCGCGCGCCGATCCACCACGTCGCCATGTACATCGGCGACGACCGGATGATCGAGGCCCCCTACACCGGGTCCGAGGTCCGGATCGTGCCGCTGCGCCGCAAGGACCTGGTGCCCGAGGCGACCCGGGTGCTGTAGGGAGCCGGTGCCCTAGACCTGGACCGGGATGCGCGGCGCGTTCTCCCACAGCATCCACGGCCGGTGACCGGACTGGTAGGCCTGCTCCAGGGCGTTGCGCTCCTTCGCCGTGTCCGCCGACTGCCAGAACCCGCGGTGGCGGTGCGCGGTCATCCGGCCCTCCCTGGCCAGCGGGGTGCAGGCGTCGGCGATGAGGTCGCCGCCCTCGGGGAGGTAGTCGAAGATGTCCGGGCGCAGCACGAAGTAGCCGCCGTTCTCCCACAGCGGCATCTCCTGCAGCGGGCTGATGGCGGTGATCCGGTCGTCCTCGCCGATCCCGACGCAGTGGAACGCGGGCTGCGGCGGGACGGCGAGGAGCCGGCCGACGGCGTCGGAGGCGGCGAAGTCCGCGACCATCGTGTCCAGGTCGAGGTCGGTGAGGACGTCGGCGTAGTTGGCCAGGAACATCTCCTCGCCCGCGACGTGCTCGCGCACGCGGCGCAGCCGCTCGCCGATCGGGGAGTCCAGGCCGGTGTGGGCGAAGGTGATCGTCCAGTCCTGGATGTCGGACCCGAGCAGCTCCACGCGCCCGCCGTTGAGCACGAAGTCGTTCGACGCGGTCTCGGAGTAGTTGAGGAAGTACTCCTTGATGTGCTCGGCGCCGTAGCCCATGCAGAGCACGAAGTCGGTGTGCCCGAAGTGGGCGTAGTAGCGCATGACGTGCCAGATCAGGGGCCGCGGCCCGACCCGGTGCATCGGCTTGGGCAGGTCCGACACCCCGTCACGCATCCGCATGCCGTAACCGCCGCAGAACAGGACGACCTTCACGTCGGAACCTCCCGCTGTGTCCGAGTTGCTTGTCCCCTCCAACGAGGTACCCCTGATCAGGTGACGCTTCGTGGTCGTGTCGTGACAGTCGTGTCGGGACGGAGGGGGCTCACCGCCCGCTCACGGACGATGCGGTGAGATGGCGGCGTGACCGCCCCGGATCCCGCTCCCACCAGCCCCGCCCACGAGGGCGAGCGCCTCGAGCGCGTCGTCCTGGAGATCAAGCGGGTGATCGTCGGGCAGGACCGGCTCGTCGAGCGGATGCTCGTCGGCCTGCTGGCCAAGGGCCACCTGCTGCTCGAGGGCGTGCCCGGCGTCGCGAAGACGCTCGCCGTGGAGACGGTGGCGAAGGTCGTCGGCGGGTCCTTCTCCCGCCTGCAGTTCACCCCCGACCTGGTGCCGGCCGACATCCTCGGCACCCGGATCTACCGGCAGGGTCGCGAGGAGTTCGACGTCGAGCTGGGCCCGGTCGTCGCCAACTTCGTGCTCGCCGACGAGATCAACCGCGCGCCCGCCAAGGTGCAGTCGGCGATGCTCGAGGTGATGGCCGAGCGGCACCTGTCGATCGGCGGTAAGACCTTCCCGATGCCCGACCCGTTCCTCGTGCTCGCCACGCAGAACCCGATCGAGAACGAGGGCGTGTACCCGCTGCCCGAGGCGCAGCGCGACCGCTTCCTGTTCAAGCTGATCGTCGAGTACCCGGGGGTCGAGGAGGAGCGCGAGATCGTCTACCGGATGGGCGCGGAGCCCCCGGTGGCGCAGCAGATCATCGACCCGGCCGAGCTGGTGCGCCTGCAGAAGGTCGCCACGACGGTCTTCGTGCACCACGCGCTCGTCGACTACGTCGTGCGGCTCGTCGTCGCCACCCGGACGCCTGCCGAGCACGGCCTGTCCGACATCGCGGGCTGGGTCTCCTACGGCGCGTCGCCGCGGGCCACGCTGGGCATCGTCGCCGCCGCGCGAGCGCTGGCGCTGCTGCGCGGCCGCGACTACGTGCTGCCGCAGGACGTCCTCGACGTCGCCCCCGACGTGCTGCGGCACCGGCTGGTCCTGTCCTACGACGCCGTCGCCGACCAGGTGCCGATGGACCACATCATCTCCCGGGTGCTCGCCACCGTGCCGCTGCCGCAGGTCAGCGCCCGGCCGGCGCAGCAGTACACGCCCGCGTGACGTCCCCGCCCGCCGCGCGCCGCACGCCGACCGCCCCGCCGTCGTTCCGCGACGGGCGGATGGAGGCGTCGCTGCGCCAGCTGGAGCTCTCGGTGCGCGGCCGGCTCGACGGGCTGCTCCAGGGCAACCACCTCGGGCTCGTGCCCGGCCCGGGCAGCGAGCCGGGGGAGGCGCGCGGCTACCAGCCCGGCGACGACGTGCGCCGCATGGACTGGGCCGTCACGGCCCGCACCACGCAGCCGCACGTGCGGGAGACCGTCGCCGACCGCGAGCTGGAGACCTGGGTCGTGCTCGACCTGTCGCCCAGCCTCGACTTCGGCACGGCCTCGTGCGAGAAGCGCGACCTGGCGATCGCCGCCCTCGCCGCCGTCACCCACCTGACCCGCGGCGGCGGCAACCGGATCGGCGTCCTGGCCGCCACCGGCGACTCCGTCGTCCGCATCCCGGCCCGCGGCGGCCTCGCGCACGCCCGCGGGATGCTGCGCCGGGTCGCGGAGATCCCGCGGACGCCCGAGGGCACCCGCGGCGACCTCGCCGCCGCGGTCGAGCAGCTGCGCCGCCCGCCCCGACGGCGCGGGCTGGCCGTCGTCATCTCCGACTTCCTCGGCGACACCGACTGGGAGCGCGCCCTGCGGGCGCTGTCGACCCGCCACGACCTGCTCGCCGTGGAGGTGCTCGACCCCCGCGAGCTGGAGCTGCCCGACGTCGGCACGGTGGTGCTGGCCGACCCGGAGACCGGGCGGCAGCGCGAGGTCACCACGACCCCGCTGCTGTGCCGGGAGTTCGCCGCGGCGGCGGCCGCGCACCGCGAGGCGGTGGCCGCCACCCTGCGCCGCTGCGGCGCCGCGCACCTCACGCTGCGCACCGACTCCGACTGGATCGCCGACGTCGTGCGGTTCGCGCTCGCCCGCAAGCGGGCCTGGTCCGGCGGGGGGCGGTAGATGTCCACCCTGTTCTCCGCGCCGTGGTGGCTGCTGCTGCTCGTCGTCGTCGCCGTGCTCGCGGCCGGGTACGTGGTGCTGCTGTCCCGGCGCCGGCGCGACGTCGTCCGGTTCACCAACCTGGAGCTGCTCGACCGCGTCGCCCCGCAGCGGCCCGGCTGGTACCGGCACCTCCCGGCCGTCGCCCTGATCACGTCGCTGGCCGTGCTGACGATCGCGCTCGCCGGCCCGCAGGCCGAGGCGCGCGTCCCGCGCAACCGCGCCACGGTCGTACTGGTCATCGACGTGTCGCTGTCGATGCAGGCCACCGACGTCGAGCCCAGCCGCCTCGCCGCCGCGCAGTCGGCGGCCAAGGACTTCGCCGACCAGCTGACGCCCGGGGTCAACCTGGGGCTCGTCGCGTTCGCGGGCACGGCCGCGGTACTGGTGTCGCCGACCGTCGAGCGCGACCCGGTGAAGCGGGCGATCGACGGCCTGCGCCTGTCGGAGTCGACCGCCACCGGTGAGGCGATCTTCGCGGCGCTGCAGTCGGTCGAGACGTTCTCCCAGGCCATCGCGGGCACGGGCGAGGAAGGCCCGCCGCCGGCCCGGATCGTCCTGATGAGCGACGGCAAGCAGACCGTGCCGGACTCGGCGTCCGGGGCGCCGGAGGAGGAGCCGCGCGGCTCGTTCACCGCGGCCCGCGCGGCCGCCGAGGCCGGCATCCCGGTCTCCGGCATCTCCTTCGGCACCCGCTACGGCACGATCGAGCTGGAGCCGGGGGAGTCGACGCCGGTGGCCGTCGACGACGCCTCGATGCGCACGATCGCGGAGCTCTCCGGCGGCCAGTTCTTCACCGCCGCGAGCGAGGAGGAGCTGCGGCAGGTCTACTCCGAGCTGGGCGAGCAGATCGGGTACGAGGTGCGCCGGGTCGACACGAGCCGGCCGTGGCTGGCGGGTGGGGTGCTGCTGCTCGTGGTGGGGGTCGGGGCCGGCCTGGCCCTGGGCCGGCGCCTGCCCTGAGTCCCCGCCCCGCCCGAGTTGCAGCAAGGCCACCATGCCGCCACCAGACGGCAGCATGGTGGCCTTACTGGGACGGGGGGCGGGCCGTCGAGGTCACCAGTCGCCGTACCGCCGCCGCGTCGCCGGTGACCGTCAGCGTCCCTGACGCCACCGCGTGGTCCAGTGCGTCGGTGCCCGCGGCCAGCGCGGTGAGGTCGTCGCCGGTCAGGACGGCGTCCGGCACCTGCGCCGGTGCCCCGCGCGACAGCTCCCGCAGCTCCCCGTCGACGACGACCACGCGGTAGACCTCCCGCCCCGCCCGGATCTCCACGACGGCGTCCCAGCCGGGGGTGCGGGCGAAGAAGGTGCGCAGGCCCAGCAGGACCGAGTCGGTGCTGATCGGGCCCGTGCGCGGCGTGGGCGACGCCATCCCCCACGCCGCGAGCGCCCGGAAGACCGGTTCGAGTCCCACGCCCCATGCGGTGAGGCCGTAGCCGGTGCCCCGCTGCTCCAGGACCCCCGCGTCCACCAGGTCGCGCAGCCGCTGCGACAACACGCTCGGCCCGATCCCGGGCAGCGCGGCGGCGAGGTCGCTGTAGCGGCGGGGACCCAGCCGCAGCTCGCGCACGACGAGCAGGGACCAGCGGTCACCGACGGCGTCGAGGGCGTGGGCGACGGGACAGGCCTCGCCGTAGGTGCGCACCGGACCTCCTTGTTCGAAATTCATAGTGACTGCTACGTTCATCGTAGTCGATGCAGGGGAGAGAGTCATGACGATCACCGAGACGCGCGTCGCGACCGCCGGCGCCGAGCTGACCGTGCAGGCGTTCGGGGCGCCGCGGGACCCGGCCGTGCTGCTGGTCGCGGGCGCGGCGTCGTCGATGGACTGGTGGGAGGACGCGTTCTGCGCGCGGCTCGCCGAGGGCGGCCGGTACGTCGTGCGCTACGACCAGCGCGACACCGGCACCTCGACGTCGTGGCCGGCGGGCCGGCCGGGGTACACGGGCGCCGACCTCACCGCCGACGCCCTCGGGGTCCTCGACGGGCTGGGGATCGCCGCGGCGCACGTCGTCGGCATCTCGATGGGCGGGGGCATCGGCCAGGAGCTGGCGCTGGGCCACCCCGGCCGGGTCGCCACCCTCACCCTGCTCTCCACCACCCCCGTCGGGCCCGCCCCGGTCGGCCGACCCGCCCTCCCCGGCATGCGCGAGGACGTGGCGCGGTCCTTCGCCGAGCCGCAGCCCGAGCCGGACTGGTCCGACGCCGAGGCGGCCGTCACGGCGTTCGTCGACGGCGAGCGGCTCTTCCACGGCACCCTCCCCTTCGACGAGGGACACGTCCGGGAGCTCGCGGCGCGGGTCGTCGCCCGCTCCACCGACATCGCCGCGACGATGACCAACCACTGGATCCTCGACCAGGACGACGCCCGCACGGCCGGGGTCGGGGCGATCGGCGTGCCGACGCTCGTGCTGCACGGCACGCAGGACCCGCTGTTCCCGTTCGGGCACGGCGAGGCGCTGGCCGCGGAGATCCCCGGCGCCCGCCTGGTGCCGCTGCCGGGCGTCGGGCACCAGATGCCGCCGCCCGCGGTGTGGGACCTGGTGATCACGGAGATCCTGGCGCACACGTCCCGTTAGGGTGTCGCCCGTGGGAAGAACAGTGTTGGTGACCGGAGGCAACCGCGGGATCGGGCTGGCGATCGCCCAGGCCTTCGCCGCGCAGGGCGACCAGGTGGCGGTGACGCACCGCGGCCCGGTCGACGACCTGCCGGGGGAGCTGTTCCCGGTGCAGTGCGACGTCACCGACGCCGCCGCCGTCGACGCCGCGTTCACCGCGGTCGAGGAGGAGCTCGGGCCGGTGGAGGTCCTGGTGTCCAACGCCGGGATCACCGACGACGGCCTGCTCATGCGGATGAGCGAGGACTCCTTCACGAAGGTCGTCGACGCCAACCTGACCGCGGCCTACCGCGTCGCCAAGCGCGCCACCCGCGCCATGCTCAAGGCCCGCGCCGGTCGGATGATCTTCGTGTCCAGCGTGGTCGGACTGACCGGGTCGGCCGGCCAGGTCAACTACGCGGCGTCGAAGTCCGGGCTGGTCGGGCTGGCCCGCTCGGTGGCCCGCGAGCTGGGGTCGCGCGGGATCACCGCCAACGTCGTGGCGCCCGGGTTCGTCGACACCGACATGACCCGCGCCCTGCCCGACGCCCGCCGCACCGAGATCCTCGGGCAGGTGCCGCTGGGCCGGTACGCGAGCGTCGAGGAGGTGGCCTCGGTGGTCACCTGGCTGGGATCCGACGGTGCCGGATATGTGACCGGCGCCGTCATCCCGGTCGACGGCGGACTCGGAATGGGGCACTAGTTTGACTGCCATGGGTCTTCTCGAGGGCAAGAAGCTGCTCGTCACCGGCGTGATCACCGACGCCTCGCTCGCGTTCCACGCCGCCAAGGTGGCGCAGGAGCAGGGCGCCGACGTCGTGCTCACCGGGTTCGGCCGGATGCGGCTGGTCGAGCGCATCGCGCAGCGCCTGCCGAAGCCCGCGCCGGTCGTCGAGCTCGACGTGAGCGACCAGGAGCAGCTGGACTCCCTGGTCGACCGGCTCGCCGAGCACACCGACCGCCTCGACGGCGTGCTGCACTCGATCGGTTTCGCCCCGGCCTCCTGCCTGGGCGAGGGTGCCTTCCTGAAGGCGCCGTGGGAGGACGTCGCCACGACGATCCAGGTGAGCGCGTACTCCTTCAAGTCCCTCGCCGTCGCCGCGCTGCCGCTGATGGGCCCGGGCGGCTCGATCGTCGGCATGGACTTCGACAACCGCCAGGCCTGGCCCGCGTACGACTGGATGGGCGTGGCGAAGTCGACGCTGGAGTCGGTCACCCGCTATCTCGCGCGCGACCTCGGCCCGCAGGGCATCCGCGTCAACCTCGTCGCCGCGGGCCCGGTCAAGACGATGGCCGCCAAGTCCATCCCCGGCTTCGCCGCGTTCGAGGACGCCTGGGACGGCCGCGCGCCGCTGGGCTGGGACGTCGGCGACCCGGTGCCGGTGGCGAAGACCGTCTGCGCGGTGCTGTCCGACTGGCTGCCCGTCACGACCGGCTCGATGGTCATGGCCGACGGCGGGTTCCACGCCATCGGGGTCTAGCCCGACCCGCCCCGGGGCCTCCTCCGTCGGCCCCTCCATCCCCGACTAGAGACCCCGGCTCGCCAGCCACTGCGCGGCCCGGCGCTTCGACGCCTGCGCCAGCCAGGCGTCCTGCACGATCTCGGCGAGCTCGGCCCGGTCGAGCTCGCCGATCCGGCTCCCGCGGACCAGGACCGACGGGTGCCCGTCGAAGTGCGGCGTGGTGAAGAACGGCGTGCCCGGGTCCTGCACGAGCGCCTGCTTGTCGTCGTCGGAGGGGACCCAGAACACGATGACGTCGGCGTACCGCTCGCCGGTGGCGGGATCGACCGCGTCCGGGCGCGGG
The DNA here is from genome assembly GCF_014235185.1 of Pseudonocardia petroleophila. Classification (NCBI taxonomy): domain Bacteria; kingdom Bacillati; phylum Actinomycetota; class Actinomycetes; order Pseudonocardiales; family Pseudonocardiaceae; genus Pseudonocardia; species Pseudonocardia petroleophila. The sequence goes on from NZ_CP060131.1 coordinate 4,723,501, forward strand.
GTGCGGAAGAACACGAACGACTTCCCGCCCACCTGGTAGACGCGGTTGCCGGCACCGCCGGTGACCACGGTGACGTGCGGCATCGCCTCGGCGAGGTCGTGGACGTCCTGCACGCGCGCGGGGGGCACGGCAGGCAGTGTGCCCCGGCCGGTGCGAGGATCACCAGGGTGACCGGTGACTTCCAGGCCCTGCTCGTCCTGTCCTTCGGCGGCCCCGAAGGGCCCGACGAGGTCCGACCGTTCCTGGAGAACGTCACGCGCGGGCGGGGGATCCCGCCGGAACGGCTCGACGCCGTCGAGGAGCACTACCAGCACTTCGGCGGCGTCTCGCCGATCAACGCCCGCAACCGCGAGCTGATCGCGGCCATCCGGGAGCGCCTCCTCGATCAGGACCGGGACCTGCCGGTGTACTTCGGCAACCGCAACTGGCACCCGATGGTCGAGGACACCGTCGCCGAGATGGCGCGGGACGGGATCACCCGCGCGCTGGTGTTCGCCACCAGCGCCTACGGCGGGTACTCCGCGTGCCGCCAGTACCACGAGGACATCGCGCGGGCCCGCAAGGCCGTGGGGGAGGGCGCACCGGAGCTGGTGAAGCTGCGCCACTTCTTCGACCATCCGGCGTTCGTCGCCGCCAACGCCGACGCCGTGCGCGCGGCCGGGCTGCCCGACGGTGCCCGCCTGGTGTTCACCGCGCACTCGGTGCCCGAGTCGGCGGACGCGTCCGCCGGGCCGCCGGAGGAGGGTGGGCACCGCTACTCGAAGCAGGTCACCGAGGCGGCGCGGCTGGTGGCCGCCGAGCTCGGCGTCGCCGACCACGACGTGGTGTGGCAGTCGCGGTCCGGCCCGCCGCGGATCCCGTGGCTCGGGCCCGACATCGTCGACCACCTCGACGCCCTGCACGCCCGGGGCGTCCCGGCCGTCACGATCGCGCCGGTGGGGTTCGTCTCCGACCACGTCGAGGTGATCTGGGACCTCGACACCGAGGCCCGCGAGCGGGCCGAGGAGCTGGGCATGGGGTTCGCTCGCGCCGCGACCGCGGGCCCGGACCCGCGGTTCGCCGACATGGTCGTCGAGCTGATGGACGAGCACTGCCACGACCGCGCCCCGCGCGGCCTGGGCACCGTGCCGCGCGCGGGGTGCGGCGTCAACGGCGGGCTGTGCGCGGTCGCGTGCTGCGAGCCCCCGCGCCGACCCGCGCGCGATCAGGAGTCGGCAGGCGCGTAGAACGCGATCGAGCGGTCGGCGGCCGCGCGCTGGGCCCGCTCGTCGAGCCCGCTCGCCACCCCCGCGGCGCACCAGGCGTCGCCCGACTCCGCGACGAACCGCCGGCCCTCGGCGGACGCACCGAAGGCGGCCTCGTCGAACCGGGCGGTCGGGTCGTCGAGGTGCCGGGCCAGGCCGAGCAGGCCGACGGCGGTGAGCGACACGGTGATCCGGCTGGTCCCGCCGGCGAACTCCCAGGTCGCGACGAACCGGTGCGGCGGATCGCACTCCTCCACGGTGCCCGCGGCGTCGCCCTCCAGCTGGTAGCGACCGCCGCGGCGCAGGTCGCCGGTGACCGGGAGGAACCAGCGGCTGATCCGCTCGGCGGTGGTGCAGGCCTCCCACAGGTCGTCGGTCGGGTGGGTCCGGGCGATGGTCGCGACGCGGGCCTCCTCCCCGTCGACGGTGCGGGTGCCGGTGCTGCGGGACACGTCGGTCACGGGTCGTTCCTCTCTCGTCGTCGACGGCCGCGGGCCACCTCGGTGGCGAGCGCGTCGAGCGGGGGCGTCCAGAAGCGGCGGAAGTGGTCGAGCCAGGCGTCGACCTCGCGCAGCGGTGCGTCGCGCACGGCGTAGAGCCGCCGCGTCCCCTCGGGGCGGACGGTCGCGAACCCGTTGTCGCGCAGCACCTTGAGGTGCTGGGAGACCGCGGGCTGGGAGATCCCGAACTCCGCGCGGATCGTCGCCATGACTTGGCGGAGGGGTCGTCCGGCCGGACCGGTACTCTCCGCTCAGCCGACCCCAGGAGCAGGCCGATGTCGGATCCCCACGCCCTGGCTCGGGCCATGGAGGAGCTGCCGCACGGCGTCCTCGTCCACCGGGGCCCCGGGCACCTCGTCGTCGGCGCCAACCGGGCCGCCCGCACCTTCCTCGGTGACCGCCCCGGGATCCTCGGCCGGCCGCTCGCCGAGGTGTTCCCCGAGATCGCCGGCCAGAACCTGCTGGGCCACTTCGACCGCGTCTACGCCACCGGCGAGCCGTTCACGGCGCGGGAGTGGCGCATCGAGGTCACCGGCGACGGCGACGACCGGTTCGTCGACGTCGACGCCGTCGCGCTGCACGACCCGCCGGGGGAGGTCTCGGGGGTGGCGGTGCAGTTCCGCGACGCGACCGCGACCGTCCGGCACCGCCGCTCGCTGGAGGCCGACACGGCCGACCTGCGCGAGCGCTACGCGGCCGCGCAGGACGTCGTCCTGACGCTGCAGCGCAGCCTGCTGCCCGACGGCCTGCCCGTCCTGCCCGGCATGCGGATCGCCGCGCACTACCTGGTGGCCGGCGCCGAGCAGGCCGCGGGCGGTGACTGGTTCGAGGCGGTGGCGCTGGACGGCACCGCCGCGATCATGGTCGGCGACGTCGTCGGGCACGGGTCGGCCGCGGCCGCGGTGATGGCCCAGCTGCGGGCCGTGCTCGTGGAGTTCCTGCTCGACGGCGACGACCTCGACACCGTCCTCGCCCGCCTCGACGCCTTCGCCGGCCGGGTGCCCGGCGCGCGCGGGGCCACGGTCTGCATCGCGCTGGTCACGCCGGACGGGGAGGTGCGCTACGTGTGCGCGGGCCACCCGCCACCGCTGGTCGTGTCGATCGACGGCGCGGCGCGCTACCTGCCCGCCCCCGGCGGCGGCCCGCTCGGGGTCGCGGGGCCGGCGGCGACGGTCGGCACGGCCGTGCTCGCCGCGGGCGATCTCGTCCTGTGCTACTCCGACGGCCTGGTCGAGCGGCCGTCGCAGGACCTCACCGTCGGGCTGACGGAGCTCGCCGAGGTGGCGTCGGCGGCGATGCGCCGCGGCCCGTCGTCGACGATGTCGGCGGACGCGACCGACCGCGTCGCCGAGCTGACCGTCGAGCGGATGACCCGCCACGGCTACCACGACGACGTCACCGTGCTGGCGCTGCGGCTCACCGGGCGGGCCGTCCCGGACTTCGTGACCGAGATCCCGGCGGAACCGGCACGGCTCTCGACCCTGCGCCGCGACCTGGAGACCTGGCTCACCGAGCTCGGCGTCTCCGACGCCGACATCGCCTCGATCGAGATCGCGGCGGTGGAGGCGGCGACCAACAGCGTCGAGCACGCCTACCCCGGCGGCGGCGGCAGCGTGCGGGTCGAGGGCCAGCTCGACGGCCAGGGGCGGGTCTGCATGACGATCACCGACGGGGGCAGGTGGCGGCCCGCGCCGCCCGACCCCGGCCACCGCGGCCGCGGGCTGATGATGATGCGCGGCTGCATGGACACCGTCGAGATCGACGACTCGCCCGAGGGCACCGTCCTGCTGCTGGACCGGCGGGTGCGGCGCGAGCCGGTGGTCAGCCCGGCGACGGTCGTCGAGACCAGCGCGGTGCCGCGGCCGTCGACGATGAGCGTGACCCGCACGGTCGCGCCCGAACCGCGGATCGCGCTCGGCGGCCCGATCGACCTCAGCACGGCCGAGGACCTGCGCCGCGAGCTGTGGTCGGCGAGCCGGGGCGGGGCGCTGCCGCTGGTGGTCGAGCTGGGGGCGGTCACGCACCTGGGCAGCGCCGGGATCCAGGTGCTCTACGACTTCGTCGAGGACATGGCCGCCGACGGCAGGGCGCTGCGGTTCGTCGTGCCGCCGGGGTCTCCCGCGCGGCACGCGATCGTGCTGAGCGACCTGGACCGGATCGTGGCCGTCGGCGAGGTGTGACCCTCAGCGGGGCACCGGCGCACCCCGGCGCACCGCCCCCGGCGTCGTGCCGATGACGCGGGTGAAAGCCCGGCTGAACGCGGCCTCCGAGCGGTAGCCGAGGCCGCCGGCGACCTCGGCGACGCCCCCGCCGCCGCGGAGGCGGTCCAGCGCCAGGTGCATCCGCCGCCGCGTCAGGTAGGCGAGTGCGGGTTCGCCGACCATCTCGGTGAACCGCGCGGCGAACGCGGAGCGCGACATCGGGATCTCCGCCGCGAGCGAGGCGACCGTCCACGGGTGGGCCGGGTCGCGGTGGATCAGGGTGATCGCGCGCCCGATCCGGGGGTCGGCGAGGGCGCCGAGCCAGCCGGTGCGCGCCGCCGGGTCGGTCTCCAGCCAGGACCGCACGACCTGGATGACCAGGACGTCGGCCAGGCGGGTGAGGACGGCCTCGCCGCCCGGGCGCAGCTCCTCCGCCTCGGCCGCGACCAGGCGCAGCGTCGCCCGCATCCACTCGGTGCGGGGTGACGCGCCGACGTGCAGCAGCGGCGGCAGCAGCTCGACGAGGTCGCGGGCCCCCGGGGTGTCGACCTGCACCGCGGCGCAGACGAGCGTCGTCGGGGCGCCGCCGGAGCCGTGGCGCAGCTGCGCGTACCGGTCGTTGGTGAACGTCTGGGGCAGGTCCATCACCGACGGGGCGATGGTGCCGGGCGCGCTGCGCAGCCGGTGGCCGTCCCCGTGCGGCACGAGCGCGACGTCGCCGGCCCGCAACTGCACGGCCTCGGCGCCGTCGGTCTCCAGCCGGCACCCGCCCGCCGTGACGACGTGCAACCACAGGTGGCCGGGCATCGGCGGCAGCGTGAGGCCCCACGGCGCCGTCAGCTCGGAGCGGCAGTAGAAGGTGCCGACGAGCCGCAGGTGGTGCAGGGCCTCGCCGAGCGGGTCGGGCGGCGCGACGGACCAGGGCGTCTCCACGTCCCCAGTGTGGCAGCCCGGACGTCCGATCGGTCGGGACGATCGAGCACGGATCGGCGACGGATGGGCATGGAACGTCCGGTCGCCCGGCGGCAGCCTGGACGCACGGCAACCGACGAGGGGAGCAGACGATGATCACGGTGATGGGTGCGACGGGCCGGGTGGGCCGGCAGGTGGTGGCCGCGCTGGACGGCGAGGAGGTGCGGGCGGTCGGCCGTTCCGCGGAGCGGCTCGCGGCGGTCGGGGTGGTCCCGTGCGTGGGCGACGCCGGGGACGCGGCGTTCCTGACCGAGGCGTTCCGCGGGGCCGACGCCGTGTTCACGATGCTGCCGGTCGACGAGCACGAGCCCGACCACCGCGGCGCGCAGGAGGCCAAGGCCGCCGCGATCGCCACCGCGGTCCGGGCGGCCGGGGTGCCCTACGTCGTGGCGCTGAGCAGCCTGGGGGCCGAGCTGCCGACCGGGACCGGGTTCATCGAGGGGCTGCACGCCCACGAGCGGCACCTCGCCGGGACCGGCGCCCGGGTGCTCGCCCTGCGACCGGGCTGGTTCCTGGAGAACGCCGCCGACGCGCTGCCGGTCGTCGAGGCGCTCGGGTGCGTCGCGGACTCGCTCGACCCGGACCTCGCGCTGCCGATGGTCGCGACCCGGGACGTCGCCGCGGCGGCGGCCCGTGCGCTGTGCACGCGCTACCGGACGGGCCCGGTCGAGCTGCTCGGGCCGCGCGACCTCACCCAGACCGAGGTCGCACGGGTGCTGGGGACGGCGCTGCACCGCCCGGACCTGCCCTACGTCCGGCTGCCCGACGACGAGATGGTGGCCGCGCTGGTCGGCGCCGGGTTCTCCCCGGACGCCGCGGCCCGGCACACCGGGATGACGGCGGCGCTGAACTCCGGGCGGATCTCCGCGGTGCGCACGGCGGAGAACACCACGCCGACCGGCATCGAGGACCTGGTGGGGGGGTGGGTGGCGTGACCGTCCTGCGGATCGTGGCCGCGACGGGGTGCGGGCTGGTCGCCGGTCTGCTGTTCGCGTTCTCGGCGGGGGTGATGGCGGCGCTGGGCCGGTTGCCCGGGCGCGACGGGGCGGCCGCCATGCGCGCGATCAACGCCGCGGTGCTGAACCCGGTGTTCCTCGGGATGTTCGTCGGGACCGGGCTGGCCTGCGCGGCGCTGGTCGTCGGGGTCGCGGTGACGGGTGGGTCGGCGCTGCCGGTGCTCGGCGCCGCCCTCTACCTGGCCGGGGTCCTCGGGGTGACGGCCGCGGTGAACGTCCCGCTGAACGACGCCCTCGCCGCCGGCGCGGTGGACTGGGACCGCTACCGGGCGCGCTGGACCCGGTGGAACCACGTCCGGACCCTCGCCGGGACGGCCGGGCTGGTGCTCCTGCTGCTCGGATGAGCGCGCGCAGGGTGATCCGGACCCGCCTCCTCGCCAGACTTGCCCGATACGTTCCGTTCGGGTCTTCTTGCGAGCTATGACACCTCCGCCGCCCCTCGCTGCACCGCTCGCCGCCGCGCCCGGCGGGCTGCTCGGCGAGATCGAGTCGTCCATCAACGGTGCGTTCGACCCGATGTCGACGGCGGTCTTCGCCGACTTCAACACCCTGTCCGGCTCGCGCTCAAGATCGTCCGGGGGCGCTTCACCCGCAACGACGAGCCCGGCGAGATCACCCACTTCCAGGCGCCGACCTCGGCGGTCTCCGGGACCGTCGGCCTGGGCAACATCGCGGGGGTCGGCGTGGCGATGACCGTGGGCGGTGCGGGTGCCACGTCCTGGATGATCCTGGCCGGGCTGCTCGGCATGTGCACGAAGTTCGTGGAGTGCACCCTGGGCGTGCGCTACCGGGAGGTGCACGAGGACGGCACCGTCTCCGGCGGCCCGATGCACTACCTGCGCAAGGGCGTCGCCGAGCGGTACCCCGGGGCCTTCGGCTCGGCCTTCGGGCGGGTGCTGGCCGCCCTCGCCGCGGTCTTCCTGCTGTTCTTCGGGGGCGCCGGCGGCAACATGTTCCAGGCCGACCAGACCTTCGCCCAGCTGCGGAGCGTCACCGGCGGCGACACCGGCGCGCTGGGCAGCGACGGCGCCGCGCTGATCTTCGGTGTGGTGCTGGCACCGGTCGTCGGGGCGGTGATCTTCGGCGGGATCACCGCGATCGGCCGGGTCACCGGCCGGCTGGTGCCGGCGATGGCGCTGATCTACGTCGCGGCGTGCCTGACCGTCATCGCGGTCAACATCGACCAGGTGCCCGCGGCGTTCGGCGCGATCATCAGCGGCGCCCTCACCGCCGAGGGCGTCGTGGGCGGGGCGATCGGGGCCCTGATCGTCGGCTTCCGTCGTCGGCTCGGTGCTGACGCTGGGCAGCGTGCTGAACGTCGCCGACGCGGTGCTGTTCCTGCTCGCCCTGGTCAACATCATCGGGCTCTACATCCTCGCGCCCGTGGTGAGGAAGGAGGTCATCAGCTTCCGCGACCGGATGGCCGGCGGCGAGGTCCGCGAGCTCGACCGGTCGGAGAAGGTCGACGGCTGACCGGCGGTCTCCCCGGTGGCGCTCAGCGCTCGCCGGGGAGATCGACCACGGCCTTGACGTCGAGGACCGGGGTGCCGTCGAGGGCCTCCAGGTCGTGCACCCCGATCCGGAGGCCGTCGATCGAGCGGATCCGCACGCGGTGCAGCCCGATGGGGTTGGGCCGGTCCGGCGAGCGGGTGGAGAACACGCCGGTGGGCGGCCGGGCGGGGTCGTCGCGGGGGCGGGTCAGCTGCACGTCGCGGTCGGCGCGGTCGAGCCAGGTGAGCACGATCGCGTCCTGGCCCACGGTCAGGTCCCGGGCGGCGACGGCCACCGACGGGTCGAGCACGACGACGGCCTCCGGTGCTCCCTCGTGCCCCTGCTTCGGCGCGGCGGCCCGGTCGGTGAGCGGGGAGGAGACGCGGCCGATCGGGCGCAGCTCGTAGCGGTCCACGGCGGCCACGCTACGGGCCGGTGATCGCGGCGGCCACCACGTCGGCCGCGGTGGTGCGGCGGCTGCGCAGGCCCCGGTCGTAGTGCTGGGTGGTGGCGATCGAGGCGTGCCCGACGTCGGCCTGGACGTGCTGGATGCGGGCGTCGTTCTCCAGCGCGATGGTGACGTAGGCGTGCCGCAGGGCGTGCGGGTGCACGCGGTCGGCCACGCCGTCGAGCTCGGGCCCCGCACCGGCGGCGATCCGCCGCAGCAGGGTGTAGAGGTCGATGCGGGAGCAGCGGCCGCCGTCGCGCGTGGCGATCATGGGCGACGCCGCGGCGGCGCCGGTCCCGCGGCGGGCGGGGGCCGCGCCGCCGCTGACCCGGTCGCGCTCGGCGAGGTAGGCGACCAGCGCGTCCCGGACCGGGGCGGTGAGGTAGACCTCGCGGTGCAGCCCGCCCTTGCCGAGCACCCGCAGCACCTCCTCGCCGCCGGTGCGGTAGAGATCGGACCGGTCGAGCCCGACCAGCTCGGAGATCCGCAGACCCAGCGTGAGCAGCGCGACGAACGCCACCGCGCGGCGGGCGTAGAGCGCGGCGGTGCGGGGGTCGCGCGTGTAGTGCAGCTCCGCGGCCGACACAAGCAGCGCGCGGAGCTGGGCGGCGGTCAGCCGCACGGTGGGTGAGGCGTCGCGCGCACCGGTCGACAGCCCGAGCCGGGCGCGGTTGAGCGCCGCCGGGTTGGCCGCGACGACACCGGTCTCGGTGAGGTGGGCGTAGAGCGCGGACACCGTGGACAGCATCCGTTGCCGGGTGCGCCGCTGCGCGCCCGCGGCGTCGAGCGCGTGCAGCCAGGCCGTGACCTCGGTGCCGGTGGCGGCGCGCGGATCGAGCCCGCGGCGGGCGCACCAGCGGAACCAGGCGAGGTCGTGCAGCGGGCCGGTCGCGGCCGCCGGCGGGCGGCGCCGGGCCGACGGGGCGGTGACGGGGTCGACCCACGAGGTCGGCAGCCCCAGCGCGTAGGCGTAGGTGCGGCGGGTGCCGGCGTTGGCGTACTGGCTGAGCCAGCCGAGCAGCTGCTCGCGCAGCGCGTCCGGATCGGGGACGCCGGGCCAGTCGTCGGTCTGCGGGACGGCGGGGAGCACGCGGCCATCCTAACTCCCAACGAAACATCGGTTTCGTTGGGAGTCGGTTCAGTTCTCCTAACTAACAACCGGTTTTCTAGTTCAGCCGCTACGATCGTCGGATGCTCGACGAGGCCACACGCTGCGGCTACAGCCGCTGCCGCGCGGAACTGCCCGCCCCCGGACCGCAGGGCGGCCGCCGCCGTTCCTTCTGCCGCGACACCCGCTGGGAGTCCGGCCGCACGTGCGCGCAGATGGCCCGGGCGGAGCGGGACGCGCTGGGCGCACTGGGCCTGGACTCCGGGGGCACCGCGTTCGGGCTCGACGCCGACCGGTTGCGCGAGCACGTCGACGCCGTCCGCGGTCCGGTCGGGGAGCTGGCCGCCGCGCTCGACGCGGTGCTCGGGCGCCTGGACGAGGTGCAGCGCGACGCCGTCGAGGCGGTCGGGTCGGCGCACGCGCGGGTGGCCGAGGCCGAACGGCTGCGCGTGGCGGCGGAGCAGGCGCGCGAGGAGGCCGTCGGCCGGGCGCGGCGGGCCGCCGAGACGGCCGAGCGGGCGGGGAAGGAGCGGGCGGAGGCGGTCGAGCGGGCGGGTGCGGCGGCCCGTCAGGCGCTGGAGGCCACCGAGGCGCTGGGGGCGGCGCGGGAGGTCGCGGAGCGCGCGGTCGCCGACCGGGCCGCGGCCGAGGAGCGGGCCGAGCGCGACCGGACCCGGCTCGACGCGGCCCGGGCGCAGGCCGAGCGGTCGGCCGCGGAGTCGGAGGCGGCCCGCGCCCGCGCGCAGGAGTGGCAGGAGCTGGGGGAGCGGGCCCGCGCGGAGCGCGACGCCGCACGGTCCGCCCAGGAGGCCACCGAGGCGGCGGCCCGGGCGGCGCACGCCGACCTGCACCGCGCGGCGCAGCAGGGGGAGGCCGCGGCCGCGGCGCAGCGGCGCGCCGAGGAGCGCGCCGCCGAGGCGGTCGCCGCGTCGGCGGGGGACCGGGCGGCCCGCGAGCGCGCCGAGCGCGAGCTGCTGACCGTGACCGCCCGCGTCGACGGGGAGCGGGCGCTGCGGGAGCGGGCCGACGCCGAGCTCGACCGGCTGCGCGCCGAGCTCGCCGAGACCCGCACCCGCCACGCGGCCGAACTGCGCGACCTGCGCACCCCGCCCCCCACCTGAGCCGGCCCCACCCGAGTCGGCCCCCACCCGAGTCAGTCGGCCAGGCGGAAGGCCAGTTCGGTCTCCCAGTGCTCCGGGTCGGGCTCGTCGCGGGGGTCGGTGAGGAAGTGCTCGGTGCGGGCCGCCCAGTGCTCCGCGTCGCCGGTGACCGTCCTGTCCCAGGCGTGGCCGCCCCGCTCGGCCCAGCGCAGGAGCCGGTCGGTCACCTCGAGCAGCCCGTCGGGGTGGCCGCGGTGCAGCACGACGGCGTACCGCCCGGCTGGGAGGACCCCCGCCGCGATCTCGCCGTCGGCGGCGCCGACGTCGTCTGCGGGCACGCACGCCTCCACCTCCGTCGACCCCGAACCGTCGAGCACGCGGTAGCGCAGGAACGGGGCCCCCGCGGCCTCCCCGCCGGTGGACAGCAGGTGCCCGATCACCTCCGGGATGCGGTCGGCGGCGAGGTGCGTCGTGGTGGGGGTGCAGCTGCGGCGGACCCCGAGGTAGGGGCGCGCGGGCAGGTCGACGACGCGGGGTTCTCGGGCTCTCCGGTGGTGGTCGGGCCGCCGGGACACGGCGACGAGGACGGTGGGGTCGGTGCCCCGGTTGTGCAGGGTGCGCAGGCCGAGGTGGTCGAGGCAGATCACCGCGCCGGTCGGGAAGCTGCGGACACCGCCCGCCCGGCACTCCAGGTCGAGCCGGCCCTGTTCCACCACGACGAGCTCGTCGGACCACTCGGCGCTGTCGTAGGGCCGCGAGTCGCCGGGCTCGACGACGACGGTGCGCCGCCGGAACGCCGCGGGCAGCGGCCCGCGCAGGAAGGGCAGGTCCACGGTCAGAGCCGCTCGGGCAGGCCGAGGGACCCGAAGACCTCGCTGCCGAACGTGGTGACCTCGGTGACCAGGCCGTCCTCGATGCGCAGGACGTCGAGGGCGCACCGCTCGAAGTGCGGCCCCGGGACCCGGCGGACCCCGTCGAGCAGCACCAGGTCCCGCGACGGGCGCAGGTAGCAGGCCAGCGCGACCTGCCGGTTGACCTCCACGGGCAGGCACCGCCACTCGCCCCACGCGTCGGGTCCCTGCAGCACCGTCCGCCAGATCCCCAGGATGGCCGCACGGCCCTCGGTGACGACCGGCAGCGGCGGCATCGTCTGGCGCGCGTGCTCGGCGAGCAGCGCCACCAGTGCGTCGACGTCGCCGTCCTCGTTCCTGGCGAGGTAGCGCTTCAGCAGGGCGCGCTCGTCCTTGGTGGGTGCGGTCCACTCCGCGCGGCGCTCGGGCAGGTGCTCCCGCATCGTGGCGCGGGCCCGCTGCAGCGCGCTGTTGGCCGCGGCGACGGAGACGCCGAGGACCTGCGCGGCCGCCGCCGCCCGCCAGCCCAGTACGTCGCGCAGCAGCAGGACCGCGCGCTGCCGCGGCGGCAGGTGCTGGACCGCGGCGAGGAACGCCAGCTCGATCGTCTCCCGCGCCACCGCGACGGCGTCGGGCCCGGCGTCGGGGTCGGGGAGATCGAGCAGGGCGTCGGGGTAGGGCTGCAGCCACGCGACCTCCGACGTCCCGCCCGCGCCCCCGGCCCGCCGCGTGCCGGCGAGGTCGAGGCACACGTTGGTGGCGATCCGGTAGAGCCACGCCCGGAACTCGCCCCGGGCGCCGGCCCGCGACCGCCAGGCCCGCAGGAAGGTGTCCTGCACCGCGTCCTGCGCCTCGTCGAACGAGCCGAGCATCCGGTAGCAGTGCACCTGCAGCTCCCGGCGGTGGCGCTCGACGAGCGCGGCGAACCGCTGCTCGTCGTCCGGGACCGGCGCGGTCACCGTGGGGTCGGCGCCGGCCCGTACAGCGCGGCGACGTCGGGCGAGTCGAGCCACCGGCTGTAGGCCTGCTCCTGCGGCCAGCCCTCGGGGGAGTCCTGCCACTCCTCCCGGCGGCCGTAGGGCAGCAGGTCGATCAGCGCGAAGGTGTGGCCGAGCTGCTCGGTGCCCCGCCCCTCGGTCTGCCAGGTGCGGAAGACCGTGTCGCCGTCGCGCAGGAACACGTTGACGGCGAACCCGCCGCCCGCCGGTGCCCCGACGTCGGCGCCGAAGGGGCTGTTCGCGGTGGAGTACCAGGTCATGGTGTTGCCGACCCGCCGCCGGTAGGCCAGCGCCTCGTCGATCGGGCCCTGGGTGACGACGACGAACCGCGCGTCGTAGTTGCGCAGGACGTCGAGGCGGGTGAACTGGGAGGTGAACCCGGTGCAGCCCCCGCACTGCCACTCCTGCCCGGGCGACCACATGTGGTGGTAGACGATCAGCTGCGACGCCCCGTCGAAGACGTCGACCAGGCGGATCGGACCGTCCTCGCCGTCGAGGGTGTAGTCGGGCAGCTCGACCATCGGCAGGCGGCGGCGCTGCGCGGCGATCGCGTCGAGCTCACGGGTGGCGGCCTTCTCCCGGGCGCGCAGCGCGTCGAGCTCGCGCCGCCAGGTCTCGGCGTCGGTGACGGGGGGCAGGGCAGGGGTGCTCATACGGGTAGGACGGCGGGGGCGCCGGGAACTCATCGATCGCGGGCCGGCCGGCCGGGCCGGGTTCAGACCAGCGGGCTCGCCGCGAGCACCCGGACGGCCTCCGCGACCGCCGCGCGGCGGGCGACGCGGACCGCGGTCTCGATGGGCCGCAGCGCCTCCCGGCGCGCCTCGGCGGCCGACGCCGACAGCGCGCCGCCGGGCTCGTCGACCTGGGCGGCGGCCAGGATGGCCTCGACCTCGTCGGCGTGCTGGAGCACGCGCAGGGCCTGCCCGGGCATCCCGGCGGGCCACATCGACTCGGGCCGCGCGCGCAGGGCGGCGGCGATCTCCTCGCGCACGCCGGGGCGGTGCCGGGCCACGCCGAGCGAGGTGAGGACCGACGCCGACTGCCGCACCTGCTCGCGCAGCTCGCGCTCGGCCTGGTTCAGCGCGACGAACTCCACCGGCGGACCGGCCTCGGGCACCGGGTAGACCGTCCAGCGCACGACGTTCTCCGCGACCGTCGTCGGGACGACGCCCAGCCCGGCGTCGACGAACAGCACGCCCTCACCCGCCGAGGTGGCCTCGCGGCTGAACGCCCCGGGCCCGGGCAGGCCGCGCACGTCACCGGGCACCGGGAGCACCAGGCGGGCCGGGCCGCGGGGGGAGGCGCGGCGCAGGGTGGCCAGCAGGAACGCCAGCGAGGAGACGGGGGAGCCGGGCGGGGGCAGCGCGGTCAGCGCCGCGGTCTCGGCGTCGGCGGCCTGCACGTCGTGCGCGAGCGCCCACGGCCCGAGCGCGTCGAGCACGTCGTCGGGCGCCGCGGCGCCGGCCAACCAGGCCGACGCCCACACGGTGAAGGTCGCGGAGGCACGGGGCACGGGGGCCAGGTTAGCGAGCAACCCCATGGGGTCGCACGCCTGCCGCACGGGTGACCCCGTGCACCCACCGTCACCGCAGGTCACCGTGTGGGTGCGTGTCGCAGCGCCCGCGCGTCGCGGCCCACCGGTAGAACTCCTCCCATGACGCGAAGCCACGACTACCGCGGAGCCTTCGGATCCGACGGCACCCGCACCGTCGTGCGCCGCACGATCCCCGACGTCCCCGCCGAGCCGGGTCTCGTCGTCGAGGACCACGAGGGGTTCTGCGGCGCGGTCGTCACGGTGAACGTGCGCGAGGTGACGCTGGAGGACCGGCACGGCAGGCGCCGCGTGTTCCCGCTGCGGCCCGCGGCGTTCCTCGTCGAGGGCGTGACGTCGACGCTCGTCGTGCCGAAGCGGGCGCCGGCCGGGCCGCTGCGTTCGGCGTCGGGGTCGGTCGCCGTCACCGGCCACCGGGCGCGCACCGCCCGCGCCGCCCGGATCTGGGTGGAGGGCATCCACGACGCCGCGCTGGTCGAGACCGTGTGGGGGCACGACCTGCGCGTCGAGGGGGTCGTCGTCGAGCCGATGCACGGCATGGACGACCTGGCCGCCGCCGTCGCCGAGTTCGGTCCCGGACCGGACCGGCGCCTCGGCATCCTCGTCGACCACCTCGTCGCCGGGTCCAAGGAGACCCGCGCCGCGCACGCCGTCGCCGGGCCGCACGTGCTCGTCACCGGCCACCCCTACGTGGACGTGTGGGAGGCCGTGAAGCCGTCCGTCGTCGGGATCCGGGCCTGGCCGCAGGTGCCCCGCGGGACGGACTGGAAGACCGGCGTGTGCGCGGCGCTGCGCTGGGGCGAGCCGGCCGACGGCGCCCGCCGCGTGCTGGGCTCGGTGAAGAACTTCCGCGACCTCGAGACCCCGCTCATCGGGGCCGTCGAGCAGCTCATCGATTTCGTGACGGGCTGATCACGGTTCGTGGACAGGAAGATCGACTTCCCCAACGGGAAGCGGACTTCTGGCAGGATCGGGGCATGACCCCGGCCGTGATCTGGCTCATCGTGGGCCTTGCGCTGATCGCGGCCGAGGTGCTGTCCGGGGAGTTCGTGCTGCTGATGCTGGGCGGTGGCGCGCTGGCGGCCGCCGGCGTGACGTTCCTGGTCGGCGGCCCGGTCGCGGGCGTGATCGCCTTCGTGGTCGTGGCGCCGCTGCTCGTCTTCGCGGTGCGGCCGGCGCTGCGGCGCAGGCTCGAGCACGAGATCGAGGACTCCCGGTTGCACCACCGGGCGCTCGAGGGCCGCGAGGCCGTCGTGGTCTCCCGCGTCGACGGGGCGGGTGGCCGCGTCAAGATCGGCGGCGAGGTGTGGTCGGCCCGGCCGGTGCACGAGGACGACGTGATCGACGAGGGCCGGTCCGTGCTGGTCGTCGAGATCACCGGCGCCACCGCAGTGGTGGTCGCGCACGACTAATCCGCCCCTGACGGGGCGATGAGAGGGCGGACATGGATCCCCTGTTGATCGTCGGGCTGCTGTTCCTGGCACTCGTCGTTGTCTCGGTCGTCAAGGCGGTGCAGATCATCCCGCAGGCCACGGCCGCGGTGATCGAGCGCCTGGGCCGCTTCAAGGGCACGGCCGACCCCGGGCTGGTGTTCCTCGTCCCGTTCGTCGACAAGGTGCGCGAGCGCATCGACCTGCGCGAACAGGTGGTGTCGTTCCCGCCGCAGCCCGTGATCACCCAGGACAACCTGACGGTCAACATCGACACCGTCGTCTACTACACCGTGACCGACCCCAAGGCCGCGGTCTACGAGATCTCCGACTACATCCTCGGCGTCGAGCAGATCACCACGACCACGCTGCGCAACGTCGTCGGCGGCATGAGCCTGGAGGGCACGCTCACCTCGCGCGACGAGATCAACACCGTGCTGCGCGGCGAGCTCGACGACGCCACCGGCCGCTGGGGCATCCGCGTCGGCCGCGTGGAGATCAAGGCGATCGACCCGCCCGCCTCCATCCAGGAGTCGATGGAGCGGCAGATGAAGGCCGACCGCGAGAAGCGCGCCATGATCCTCACCGCCGAGGGCCAGCGGGAGTCGGCGATCCGCAGCGCCGAGGGCCAGAAGCAGAGCCAGATCCTGCTGGCCGAGGGCGCGAAGCAGGCCGCGATCATGGACGCCGAGGCCGAGCGGCAGTCGGCGATCCTGCGGGCGCAGGGCGAGCGGGCCGCGAAGTACCTGGAGGCGCAGGGCGAGGCGGCGGCCATCGAGAAGGTGTTCGCCGCGATCAAGGCCGGGCGCCCCACCCCGGAGCTGCTCGCCTACAAGTACCTCGAGACGCTGCCGGAGATGGCGCAGGGCGAGGCCAACAAGGTCTGGATGGTGCCCAGCGACTTCGGCAAGGCGCTGGAGGGCTTCACCCGCATGCTCGGCGCGCCCGGCGAGGACGGCGTCTTCCGGTTCACCCCGTCCGAGCTGGAGGACACGGCCACCACGACCCGTCCCCAGGACGACGAGGAGTCGATGAAGCACTGGTTCGACACCTCCACCAACCCGGAGATCGCGAAGGTCGTCGCCGACGCCGAGGCCGAGGCGCGCCGGGAGGTCCCGGCGCTGGGGGCGACCACCGGGGTCCCGGCCCGGCCCGCGGCGCAGGAGCCGGCGGCCATCCCGCCGCACCTGCCCCCGCCCGCCCGGATCTCCGCCAACGGCGGCGCGGAGCACGAGAGCTCCGTGCCCACCCCGCCCCGCGGGATCCCGCGCGTGGAGAAGGACTCCCCGGTCCGTCCCGGCTACCCGTCCCCGCCGCCGGAGTCGTGACGCCGCTCCGCACGCCGGGCGGTCGGTCCTCCGACCACCCGGGCGTGCGGGTCAGGTCAGGCTGAACCCGAACGGCAGCTCCAGGCGGTGGCGCGCCAGCATCTCCGGGTCGGCGAGCAGCTCGCGGGTGGGGCCGTCGGCCACGACCTCGCCGTCGTCGAGCACCACGCTGCGCGGGCACAGCTGCAGGGCGTAGGGCAGGTCGTGGGTCACCATCAGCATCGTGACGTCGAGGTCGAGCAGCACCTCGGCCAGCTCGCGCCGCGCCGTCGGGTCCAGGTTGGACGAGGGCTCGTCGAGGACGAGGATCTCCGGCTCGCAGGCCAGCACGGTGGCCAGCGCGACGCGCCGGCGCTGGCCCCCGGACAGGTGCAGCGGCGAGCGGTCGGCGTGCTCGGCCATGCCGACGCGGTCCAGCGCGGTGCGCACCCGCACGCGCAGCGCGTCGCCGGTCACGCCGAAGTTGGCCGGCCCGAACGCGACGTCCTCGCCGACGGTGGGCATGAAGAGCTGGTCGTCGGGGTCCTGGAAGACGATGCCGACGCGGCGCCGGATCTCGCGGAGGTTGTCCTTCACGACCGGGAGCCCGCCGACGGCGACGCTGCCCGTCCCCGCGGTGAGGATGCCGTTGAGGTGCAGCACGAGCGTGGTCTTGCCCGCCCCGTTGGGCCCGAGCAGCGCGACGCGCTCGCCGCGCCCGATCCGCAGGTCGACGCCGTGCAGGGCGCGGTGGCCGTCAGGGTAGGCGAAGCCGAGCCCGGACACGGCCAGCGACGTGGTCGTGGTGGAGGTCGTCACGCCGTCACCAGGCCGGTCACCGCGAGGGCCGCGGCGACGACCACGGGCGACAGGCCGACCAGCCAGGTGCGGCGGGTGGTGACGGCGTCGTCGAGGCGGGGCATCTCCCCGGCCCAGCCGCGGGAGAGCATCGCGAGGTGCACCCGCTCGCCGCGCTCGTAGGACCGGATGAACAGCGCGCCGATCCCGCGGGCGGTCGCCCCGACCTGCCACAGGAAGCGCGGGTCGTGGCCGCGGGAGATGCGGGCCAGGCGCATGCGGCGGGCCTCCCCGGCGATGACGTCGACGTAGCGGAGCATGAGGGTGGCGATCGTGACGACCAGCGACGGGGCCCGCAACCGCTGCAGGCCCAGCAGCAGGTCGCGCAGCGGCGTGGTGGCGGCGAGGGTGAGCGAGGTCAGGACGCCGAGCGTGCCCTTGACCAGGATGTTCCACGCCCCGAGCAGGCCGGGCTCGGACAGCGTCAGCCCGACCAGCTCGACGTACGGCGCCGGGCCGGTGAACGGCAGCAGGACCGCCAGCACGACGAACGGCGCCTCGATCAGCGAGCGCACCGCGATCCAGCCGGCCGGGATGCGGGCGACCGCCCAGACCGCGGCGAGCAGCAGCAGGTAGCCGCCGAACACCGCGAACGCCTCGCGCGGGGTGATCACCACGCAGACGACGCCCAGGAACGCCGCGACGATCTTCACCTCGGCGGGCAGCCGGTGCACCGGCGAGGTGCCGCTCAGGTACAGCGGATGGGAGTGGCCGGCGCCCACTACTTCGGGCTGCGCGTGCGCAGGACCCAGAACAGCCCGCCCGCGACGACCAGGGTGACGACCACCCCGACGATCCCGGCGGCGCCGACGCTGCCCTCGCTCCCGCCGATCGCGTAGTCGGCCAGCGGGCTGCCCGACAGCCGGTGCTCCTCCGCGTTCTGCGCGATGCAGGTGCCGCCCACCGGTTCGCCCGCGTCGTCCAGGGTGCAGCCGGACAGGGTGACGCTGTCCAGCCCGTCGGGATCGGGGCTGGCGAAGTAGGACAGCCCGCCCGCGATCAGCAGCGCGACGAGCAGGAACCCGGCGAAGAAGCGGGTCCGGGACCGGGTCGGGGTGGTCACGACAGGCTCCTCTCGGTGGTGGCGGGTGCGGTGCGCAGCAGGTGCACGAGATCGGGCCGCACGGAGGCGACCGCGCCGACGGTGGCCGCGGTGATCACGCCCTCGCCGACGCCGATGAGCACGTGGAAGCCGAGCATCAGGGCGAACACCGTGCCCAGCGAGGCGCCCCCGGCCCCGCCGATGGCGTACTCGCCGACGAAGGCGAGTGCGGCGACGACCGTGTTGAGCAGGGCCGCGACGAACGCGGTGGCCAGCAGGCCAGCCCGGCTGCGGGTGGCGAAGCGGCGCAGCGCGAGCGCGACGAGGTGGCCGGTGAACACCCCGACCAGCGCCATGTTGGTGATGTTGGTGCCCAGCGCCGTCAGCCCGCCGTCGGCGAACAGGACCGCCTGCACGACCAGGACGATGGCGATGCACATCGACCCGACCCACGGGCCGACGAGGATCGCGACGAGCGCGCCGCCGAGCAGGTGCCCCGACGCCCCGGGCAGGATCGGGAAGTTGATCATCTGGACGGCGAAGACGAACGCCGTGACCAGCCCGGCCATCGGGGCCGTGCGATCGTCGAGGTCGCTGCGGGCCCGGGTCGCCGCGATCGCGAGACCGATCGCGGCGATCACCCCGAACAGCAGGGCCGTGGGCGGGCTGACCAGCCCGTCGCTCATGTGCATGGCGAGAACCACGTGGCGCCTCCTCGCGTCCCGGACACCCGTCCGGGTGGCCGGCCCAGGCTAGGCGCGTACGACCCGCAGTCGCAAAAGCAGTGCGACTAACGGTCAGGTCGGGTCACCCCCCGAAGGCGATCCCGACGTACTTGGTCTCCAGGAACTCGTCGATGCCGACCCGCCCGCCCTCGCGGCCCAGCCCGGACTGCTTGATGCCGCCGAACGGGGCGGCCGGGTTCGACACCAGCCCGGTGTTGAGCCCGATCATGCCCGCCTCCAGCCGCTCGCTGACCCGCAGCGCGCGCGTCAGGTCCTCGGTGAACAGGTAGCTGACCAGGCCGAACTCGGTGTCGTTCGCCGCGGCGACGGCCTCGTCCTCCTCGTCGAACACGGTGATCGCGGCGACCGGCCCGAAGATCTCCTCGTGGGTCAGCCGCGCCTCCAGCGGCACCCCGGTGAGGACCGTGGGCGGGTAGAAGTGCCCCGGGCCGTCGGACGGGTCGGCGCCGATCCTCACCTCGGCGCCCTTGTCGAGGGCGTCGCGCACCAGGGTCTCGACCTTCTCGCGGCCCTTCGCGTTGACCAGCGGGCCGACCTGCACGCCGTCCTCGGTGCCGCGGCCGACGACCAGCGAACCCATCCGGGCGGCGAGCTTGTCGGCGAAGGCGTCGGCGACGGAGCGGTGCACCAGGAACCGGTTGGCCGCGGTGCAGGCCTCTCCCATGTTGCGCATCTTCGCGGCCATCGCGCCCTCGACGGCCTTGTCCAGGTCGGCGTCGCCGAACACGATCAGCGGGGCGTTGCCCCCGAGCTCCATCGACGTCCGCAGCACCTTCTCCGAGGCCTGCTCCAGCAGCTTCTTGCCCACCGCGGTCGAGCCGGTGAACGACAGCTTGCGCGCGCGGCCGTCGCGGATCAGGGGCTCCATCACCGCGCCGGCGTTCGACGTCGTGACGACGTTGAGCACGCCGTCGGGCAGGCCGGCCTCGGCGAGGATCGCGGCGAGCGCGTGCATCGACAGCGGCGTCAGCTCCGAGGGCTTGATCACCATCGCGCAGCCGGCCGCGATCGCGGGCCCGATCTTGCGGGTGCCCATCGCCATCGGGAAGTTCCACGGCGTGATGAACAGGCACACCCCGACCGGCTGCTTCATCACCAGGAACCGGCTGTTGCCCGCCGGGGCGACCGCGTAGCCGCCGTCGATGCGCACGGCCTCCTCGGAGAACCAGCGGAAGAACTCCGCGGCGTAGGTGATCTCGCCCTTCGCCTCGGCCAGCGGCTTGCCCATCTCCAGGGTCATCAGCAGCGCGAGGTCGTCGATGCGCTCCATCAGCAGCTCGAAGGCGCGGCGCAGGATGTCCCCGCGCGCCCGCGGCGCCATCGCGGCGAACGACGACTGGGCCGCCGCGGCGGCCGCGAGGGCGTCGAGGCCGTCCTCGGGACCCGCGTCGGACACCTCGACGAGCGTCTTCCCGGTGGCCGGGTCGTCGACGGCGAGGGTGGCGCCGGACGCGGCCGGACGCCAGGACCCGCCGATGAACAGGCCGGTGGGGACGGCGTCGAGCACCCGGGCTTCGTCGGTCGGATTCGTCATGGGCGCGATGCTGCCACCCGGGTGCACCCGACGCAGCCCCCGCGTCCGTGCTGAGATCGCGGGGATGGCGCAGGATGGGGCGGTGACGTCCACGTTGAGCCGGTTGCCGGCGCTGGTCCCGCCCCCCACCGAGCTGCCGCCCCGCGCCGCCGCGCTGCGGGCCGAGGTCCGGGCCTTCCTCGCCGAGGAGCGCGCCGCCGGGGCCTGGACCCCGCGCGCCGACGTCTGGCTCTCCGGCTGGGACGAGCGGTTCACCCAGGAGCTGGGCAGGCGCGGCTGGCTCGGCATGACGATCCCCGTCGAGTACGGCGGGCACGGCCTCGGCGCGCTGGACCGCTACGTCGTCACCGAGGAGCTGCTCGCGGCGGGCGCCCCCGTCGCCGCGCACTGGGTGGCCGACCGGCAGATCGGCCCGACGCTGATGCGGTTCGGCACCGAGGAGCAGCGGCGGCGCTACCTGCCGCGGATCGCCGCGGGCGAGTGCTACTTCGGCATCGGGATGAGCGAGCCCGACGCCGGGTCCGACCTCGCCGCCGTCCGGACCAGGGCGGTGCAGGTCGACGGCGGGTGGGAGCTGACGGGCACCAAGGTCTGGACGTCCGGCGCGCACCACGCGCACGCCTTCTTCGCCCTCGCCCGCTCCGCCCCGAAGGACGACGCGAACCGGCACGCCGGGCTGAGCCAGTTCATCGTCGACCTCGACTCGCCGGGCGTGCAGATCCGCCCGATCCCGCTGCTCACCGGCGCGCACCACTTCAACGAGGTCGTGTTCGACCGCGTGTTCGTCCCCGACGGCCAGGTGCTCGGCGAGCTGGGGGCCGGCTGGGCGCAGGTCACGGGGGAGCTCGCCTTCGAGCGCAGCGGCCCCGAACGGTTCCTGTCGACGTTCCCGCTGCTCACCGCGCTGCTCGGCGAGCTGGCCGGCACGTCGGGGACCGAGCGCGAGGTCGGCCGGATCGTGTCGCGGCTGTGGACGCTGCGGCGCATGTCGCTCGCGGTGGCCGGGTCGCTGGAGTCCGGGGAGGCGCCGGAGCTGGCGGCCGCCGTCGTCAAGGACCTGGGCACCCGCTTCGAGAACGAGATCGTCGACGCGGCGCGCACGCTGGTGGCGGTCCCACCGGATCCCGGCGCGGAGTCCGGGTTCGCCCGGCTGCTCGCCGACGCCGTGCTGCACGCCCCCGGCTTCACGCTGCGGGGCGGGACCAACGAGGTGCTGCGCGGCATCGTCGCGCGCGGGATGGGGCTGCGCTGATGAGCGACGTACTGGACCTCGCCGAGTCCGTGCTCGCCGGATCCGCCTCCGCGGGGACCGACCTGGACGGTGCGCTCTGGACGGCGCTGGAGGAGACCGGGCTGGCCCGGCTCACGCTGCCCGAGGCGGCCGGGGGCAGCGAGGCGTCCTTCGCCGACGCCGCCGAGGTGCTGCAGGCCGCAGGGGCGCACGCGGCGCGCGTCCCCCTCGTCGAGACCGACCTGCTGGCCGGGTGGCTGCTGCACTCCCACGGCCTCGAGGTGCCCGACGGCCCGCTCACCGCGGTGGCCGCCGACCTCGCGGTGGACGGCACGGCCGTCCGGGGTGCCCTGGAGCGCGTGCCGTGGGCCCGCGGGGTGTCGGCGGTCGTCGTCCTGACGCCGTCGCACGTGGTGCTGCTGCCCGTCGACGGGCTCGCGGTCACCGACGGCGCGAACCTCGCCGAGGAGCCGCGCGACCGGGTCGTCGTCGACGGGGCGGACGCGGTCGTCGCACCCGTCGCGGAGGGGGCGGCCGCGGAGTTCCGGCTGCGCGCCGCGCTGGGCCGCGCCCAGCTCCTCGCCGGGGCCGCGCGCGGGGCACTGGCCCGGACCGTGCAGTACGCGGGGGAGCGGGTCCAGTTCGGGCGCCCGATCGGCAAGTTCCAGGCGGTGCAGCAGCAGCTCGCACTGGCCGCGTCGGAGGTGGCGGCGTCGGGTGCGGCGGCCTCGGCCGCGGCGGCCGCCGCCGACCGCGACGGGTTCGGTGCCGCGTCCGCCGCGTTCGCCGTGGCCGCGGCCAAGGCGCGCACCGGCGAGGCGGCGGGGGAGGTCGCGCGGATCGCCCACCAGGTGCACGGGGCGATCGGCTTCACCCGCGAGCACGACCTGCGGCTGCTCACCACGCGGCTGTGGGCGTGGCGCGACGAGGACGGCTCCGACGCCCGGTGGCAGGCCGAGCTGGGCGCCACCGTGCTCGCGGCGGGCCCCGACGCGCTGTGGCCGCTGGTCACCGGCACGCCGTAGGGGAGGGTCAGGGGTACCCGGATGCGTACGCATCCGGGTACGCTCCGGCCATGCTGCTGCCCCAGGTGCTGTCGTTCCGCGAGTTCCGCGCCGGGCTGGCGGCCACGCTGAAGCAGGTGCAGGAGCCCGACGCGGAGCCCGTGTTCGTCGGGGCGCACCGCAAGCCCGAGGCCGTCGTGATGTCGGTGTCGCACTACCAGCACCTGCGCGATCGCGCCGAGCGCCGCGAGGCGGTGGAGGAGGCGCTGGCGTCGGTGCGGGCGGAGGGGCTGGAGCCGAGCGCTCTCGGGCACCGGCTGCTCTCCGAGGTCGCCCTCGGCCGGATCAGCACCGACGAGATGCGCCGCCAGCTCACCGAGCACTACACCCGGTGAGCTGGGACCCCTACCTCGATCTCGACTCCGGGGTCCTGCGCAACCGCTTCGGCATCACCGACCGCGAGGAGCTGGCCCGGGCCGAGTCCGACTTCTCGGCGTCGCGCCTGGTCGACCTGGAGCACGCCGACCTCCCCGGCCGCTACGACCTCCCGCACCTGCAGGCCTTCCACCGCCACCTCTTCGGCGACGTCTACGACTGGGCGGGCGAGCTGCGCACCGTCGCGATCGGGAAGGGCGTCGCGTTCTGCGCGCCGCAGGACCTGGCGGCGACGGGCGAGCGCGTGTTCGTGCAGCTCGCGCGCCACCGCTGCCTCCGGGGACTCGACCGCGACACCTTCGTCGACGCCCTCGCCCGGCTGCTGGGCGAGATCAACGGGCTGCACCCGTTCCGCGAGGGCAACGGCCGCACCCAGCGCGCCTTCCTCGGCCAGCTCGCCCGCACGGCCGGACATCCGGTCCGCTGGGCGGCGATGGACCCGGCGGAGAACGTGGCGGCCTGTCGGGCGGCGCACCTCGACGGCGACCGCGTCCCGCTGCGGACGATGCTGGACGCCCTGGTCGCCGCCTGACGCGGCGTCCCGCGGAACGCCGCCGGTGCGCGCCGCCCGGCTCGCGTTCCGCGGAACGCGCGGGCGCTCAGCCGATCTTGCGGAAGTCCCAGCTGGTGATCTTCTCGGGCACCAGCTTGAGCCACGCGTGCCGGCCGTCGTGGTGCATGGTGCCGCCGGTGTAGCGGTCGGCGAAGGCCTGCTCCGGGCCGTCGAGCTCGGGCACCGGCTCCCCGGTGCGCGGCACCTCGCCCACCACCTCGACCCGCCCCCGGATCTCGACGCCGCGCAGCTCCGCGTAGTCCTGCCCGGCGTCGACGACGGCGGCGATCCGCGGGTCGGCGGCGAGGTCGGCCCAGCGCTGGCTGCGCGAGAGCGACGTGAGCCACATCGCCCCGCCGTGCCAGACGTACCAGAGCGGGGTGGCGTGCGGGCCGTGCGTGCCGTTGGTCGCGACGCGGACCGTCCGCTCCTCGGCGAGGAACGCGTCCACCTCCTCGGGCGTCATGGCGATCTTGCGGGACCGGCGCTGCTCCTTCATCCCGCGATCATCGCAGCACCCGGCGCGCAGGGTCGGATCAGCGGCGGCCGCGGGCGAGATCGAGCAGGTGGTCCAGGATCCGGGCGCCGTCGACGCGCAGCCCGTTGTGCTCGTACTCGCTGGTGATCCACGGCCGCAGGCCGCGGACCCGCGCGGCGGTCTCCTCGGAGAACGCGCGCTCGACGTAGAGGTCGTCGGTGTAGATCGCCGCCGCGGCCGGCACGTCGTTGCCCGCGAGCACCGCGGCGTCGTAGAGGCGCGGCCACTCGTGGGCGGCCAGGATCTCCGCGGCCCCGCGCAGCGGCGTCAGCGCGCCGAACTCGTCGAACATCCAGGGGTGGACGTGCTCGCCGGTGAACAGGGCCGGGTCGTCGGCGTACTCCGGCGGCATGACGCGCTGCGCCGACCAGCCCGTGACCCCGCCGTCGGCCCAGGAGGCCTCGTGCAGCACGGCGTAGAGCGGGTTGCGGGAGAACCCGATCGCGTCCACGTCGTGGGCGAACGCGGGGGAGTCCGGGGGCAGCTCGAGGATCGCGTGCACCGCCTCGGGGCCGTCGCTGCGCCCGAGGAGGTCACCGAGCTGGCGCAGCCGGGCGAGCGAGAGCCGGTCCCCGCCCGCCAGCCGCGGGGCGAGCGCGACGGCGGCGAGGAAGCGGTCGCGGTCGTCGGGGTAGCGGGCCCAGTAGCGGCGGGTGCGCTCCAGCACCCGGGCGTAGGTGGCGCGGTACACCTCGTCGACGTGCCGCCCGATCGGCGGGAGCCCGCCGGTGAACAGCGCCTCACGCAGCCCGTGCGGGGCCCGGGAGAGGTAGGCGAGCAGCGTGAAGCCGCCGAAGCTCTGGCCCAGCACCGTCCACGGCGGGCTGCCGAGGTGGGCGCGGAACGCCTCGGCGTCGCCCACGATCGCGTCGGCGCGGAAGTGCGTGAGGTACCGGGCCTGCTCCGCGGGCGTGCCGGGCAGCACGCCGACGGGCGTCGACCGGCCGGTGCCGCGCTGGTCGAGCATCAGCACCCGGAAGTCGGTCAGGGCGCGGTCGAGCCAGCCCGGTGAGCCGGGCAGGCGGGTCGGCCGCGGCGCCTCGAACCCCGGCCCGCCCTGCAGGTAGACGAGGAACGGGCGGTCGCGGCCGTCGGGGTCGGCGACCTCGCGGGCGAACACGGTGATCCGCTCGCCCGCGGGGTCGGCGTGGTCGAGGGGGACGGTCAGCTCGTGCTCGACGGTGACGAGCCCCGGGAGCCTGCGCAGCACGGACATGCCCCGATCATGCCCACCGGTCAGGGCCAGAGGCGCTTCGAGGCCAGCTCCGCCCCCGCCGCCAGCGCCCGGAACTTCTCCCACACGACGGTGGGGTGCACCTCGGGGGAGAAGCTCGCGCGCGAGGAGAAGCCGCAGTCGGCCCCGGCGATCACGTTCTCGCGGCCGACGATCCCGGCGTACTGCTCGATCTGGTCGGCGATCAGCTCCGGGTGCTCGACGTAGTTGGTGGCGTGGCCGAGCAGGCCGGGGATGAGGATCTGCCCGTCCTCCAGCGGGATGTCGCGCCAGATCTTCCACTCGTGCTGGTGGCGGGGGTTGGCGACCTCGAAGGAGTACGCGCCGGCCGGGATCCTCAGCATCAGCGGGGCGACGTCGCGCAGGTCGATGTCGTGCACCCGCGGGCCGTGGTTGAGGCCGTAGCAGGTGTGCAGGCGGATCTTCTCGCGCGGGATGCCGCGCAGGGCGTGCGAGAGGATCTCGACGTGCTGCTCGGCGTCGGCCCGGCGCTGCTCGGGCGTCGTCCCGGGGTTCTCCGACAGGTACTCGATCAGCCACGGGTCGTCGACCTGCAGCAGGAACCCGGCGTCGACGATGGCCAGGTACTCCTCGCGCAGCGCCTCGGCGACGGCCTGCAGGTACTCCCCGTGCGAGCCGTAGTGCTCGTTGCGGCCGAACCCGCTCGGGCTCGTCGAGGGCAGGAACGCCTCCGTGACGTGCCCGCCCGACTCCTCGGCGCCCGCGATCGCGGCCCGCAGGTTCGCGATGTCGGTCGCCAGCTGCTCCTGTCCGACGTAGCTGATCGGCCCGGTGCAGACCATCGTCGTCATGGGGGAGACCTGCTCGGTGTACTTGCCCAGGTAGCCGGCGTAGTACTCGGGGAACGCGTCGATCTCGACCTGCCAGGACGGCGGCATCAGCTTCTCGCCCGAGTCGGCGGCGAAGCCCGACAGCCGGTCCTTGACGTAGGTCAGGAAGCTGACCTTGCCCATCTCGCCGTCGGTCACGACGTCGATGCCGGCGTCGACCTGCTTGTCGACGACCTCGGCGACGGCGGCGGTGACGCGCTCGGTGTAGCCGTCGGCGTCGTAGGGGCGGCCGTGCTCCTTCTCCCGCATGACCTCCAGCAGGTCACGGGGCCGGGCGAGGCTGCCGACGTGGGTGGTGAGGATCCGCTCGCTGCTGCGCTGCATGGTCCACGGAGGCTAGGAGCGCGCGGCGGATCCGGACACCCCCGCGTTCCGCCCCGGGGAACGGTGGCGGCCGCGTAACCGACGCGGCGCGCGGTCGTTCGACAGGACGTGATGCGTCTGAGCCCGACCCGGATCGCCAAGCTGCTCCTGCCGGGCACGGTGCTCGCGCTCGGCGTCGTCCTCGCGACGCCCGCGGGGGCCGCGCCCGCGGAGAGCCCGTACGCCGCGGAGCCGCTGTTCGACTCCTACGTGGCGCTCGGCGACTCCTACGCGGCCGGGCCGCTGATCCCGCTGCAGAAGGGCACCCCGGCCGGCTGCCTGCGCTCCAACCGCAACTACCCGTCGCTGGTGGCGCAGACCGGCCGCGTCCCGGACTTCCGCGACGTCAGCTGCAGCGGCGGCACGACCGAGGACCTGTTCACCCCGCAGGTGACCGAGCTGGGCACCAACCCGCCGCAGCTCGACGCGCTCGTGCCGGACACCGCGGGCGTCACGCTGTCGATCGGCGGCAACGACATCGGTTTCGCCACCATCATCTCCGAGTGCGCCGCCCGGTCCCCGCGCGCGCCGCTCGGCGCCGCGTGCCGCGACTTCTACACCGGTTCCGACGGCGGCGACGAGCTCGCCACCCGCATCGAGGAGACCGCCCCGAAGGTGGCCGCCGCGCTGGCCGCGATCGCCGAGCGCGCCCCCGACGCCGAGGTCTACCTCGTCGGCTACCCCGCGATCCTGCCGGACGAGGGCCCCGGGTGCTTCCCGGTCGTCCCGTTCAGCGCCGGCGACGTCGCCTACCTGCGCGACACCGAGAAGGCGCTCAACGCGATGCTGGCCGAGCAGGCCGCCGAGGCGGGCGTGACCTACGTCGACACCTACGACCGGTTCGTCGGGCACGACGTCTGCACGCCGCCGGGCACGAAGTGGATCGAGGGCCTGGTGCCGACGGCCCCGGCCGCCCCCGTGCACCCCAACGCGCTCGGGATGCTGTCGATGGCCCAGGACGTGCTCGCCGCCGCCGAGGGCTAGCTAGCGCTCGTCGTAGCTCGCGACGGTGCGGGCCTGCAGCGGGAACCGGACCGGGGTGTCGCCGAACAGGCGGCGCCGGGTGGTGTCGGCGGCCGTCGCGACCGCGTCGACGACGGCGGGGGCCAGGTCGTCGGGGCAGTGCAGCACGACCTCGTCGTGCTGGAAGAACACCAGCTCCGCGGGCCCGCCGCGGAGCAGCAGCCGCAGCTCGGCGAGCAGCACCAGCGCCCACTCGGCCGCGGTGGCCTGCACGACGTAGTTGCGGGTGAACCGGCCGCGGGCCCTGGCGCGGGCGGGGTCCTCGTCGCCGGGCCGCGCCGGCGGGCAGGTGCGGCCCAGGTGCGAGCACACGAGCAGTCCCGTCTCGCCGGCACGGGCGGCGTCGTCGACGTAGGCCATCGCGCGGGGGAACCGGCGGCGCAGCCGCACCAGCAGCTCGCCCGCCTGCCCGGCGCTCGCGCCGTACATCGCGGAGAGCAGCGCGAGCTTGGCCTGCTCGCGGTCGCCGCCGAACTCGCGGGCGGCGAGCGCGGCGTAGAGGTCGTCGACGTCGGGGGCGAGCCCGTGGTCGCCGGACAGGGCGGCGAGCACGCGGGGTTCGAGCTGCGCCGCGTCGGCGACGACCAGCCGCCACCCCGGATCGGCCCGCACCGCGCCGCGCAGCGCCTTCGGGATCTGCAGCGCCCCGCCGCCGCGGGTGGCCCAGCGACCGGTCACCACCCCGGCGACGACGTACTCGGGATGGAACCGGCCCGTCCCGTCCGGTCCGGTGCGCACCCACGTCCGGAGCCACGCCCAGCCGTGGGCGGTGTGCAGCCGGGCCAGCTCCTTGTAGGCCAGCAGCGGCGCGACGGCCGGGTGCCCGACGTGCCGCAGCTCCCAGGCGCGGGTGCTCGTCAGCTCGTGGCCGGCGCGGGCGAACGCGCGCAGCACCTCGGCGGGGGAGTCGGGGTTGACCGGACGGCCGAACGCGGCCGTGATCTCCGCGGCGAGGGCGGCCAGGCGCGGCGGGCGCCCGCCGAGCACGGGACGCGGGCCGAGCAGGTCGGTGAGCAGCGCGTCGTGGTGCGCGGCGCTCCAGGGCAGCCCGTGCGCGGTCATCTCCTCCGCGACGAGCACCCCCGCCGACTCGGCCGCGGCGAGCAGCCGCAGCCGCGGGTCGGTCAGGGCGCGGAGCTGGGCGGCGTGCACGGCCACGAGGTCGGCCAGCTCGTCGCGGGCGGGACCGGTGTCGAACAGGCCGGGCGGCCCGTCGTCGACCGGCGCCGGGTCGGGGCCGGGCACCCGCCCGGCGAGCCGGGCCGCCGCGGCGGCGAGGCCGTGCGGCTCACCGGAGCGCCCGGCCGCGCCGACCAGCAGCCCCTCCACCAGCTCGACGTCGTGCGCCCGCCCCACGCGCACCCCCGCGTCGAGCAGCCTGCGGTAGGTGCGGGCGCGGGCGAACACCCAGCGCGGGGCGTGGTCGCGCTCGAGTGCGGCCGCCGCGGCCAGGTCCGGGAGCGCCTCGACGCCGGCCAGCGGCGCGCCGTCGTCGGCGAGCCGCCGGATCCGGACCGGCCCGTCGCGGGGGCCGGGGTCGAGGGCGATCCTCATCCCGGGATCCTCACCGCCGGGCGAGCAGCCCCCGCTGCGGGATCCCGCGGATCTCCTCGGGACCGGCGCCGACCTCGTCGAGGATGTCGTTGGCCGCGAGCACCCCGGTGACCGACGCCCGCTCCATCAGCCCCGTGAGGAACGGCGAGTCGACGTGGTCGCCCGCGATCCGGATGCCCCGCGCGTCGCCGGTGACGCAGGGCCGGGTGCCCGCGCCGCCGGGCGGCCAGGTGGGCGCGGTGGCCTCCATGCGCTGCTGCAGGTGCACGACCTGCGCCGCGACCGTCTCCGGCCACAGCGCGCCGAGCTCCGCGCGCATCCGTGCGGTGGCGGTGTCGGCGTCGGGGGCGTCGCAGGCGTAGGAGTGCAGCTCGACGACCGACCCGCCGGTGCGCGCCGCCCACTCCGCCGACGGCCGCTCCAGGCGGGAGTAGATCGTGACGGAGTCGAGCGTGGCCTCGCGGCTCACGGCGTTGAAGGTGGCGCGCTCGGGCCGGACGTCGCGGTCGAGCCACAGCCGGGTGACCGCGAACGGCGGTGCCACCGCGATCGCCGCGGCCTTGCGGGCCAGCTTGGGCGCGGCGACCGACATGTCGGGCGACCCCGCGACGATGGCGCGCAGCGCGCCCGGGTCGGTGGCCAGCACGAGGTGGCGGGTGCGCAGCGACGGGGCGGCGTCGACCTCGACCTGCCACAGGTGGCGGTCGACCGGCGCGATCGCGCTGACGCGGCTGTTCACGAGCACCTGCGCGCCGCGGGCCTGCAGGTACTCCGCGAACGGGGCCCAGATGCAGGTGAGGTGGTCGGTGTCGGGGGAGTCGAAGGCGATGCCCTCGGGGTTGCCGAGGAAGTAGTAGTGGAACATCGCGATCAGCTCGGCGGCCGAGAGCGCGCCCGGGTCGGCGAAGAACGACCGGGCGAACGCCTCGAACAGCATCGCCTGCGCGCGGTCGGACATGCCCAGCGAGGTGAGGAACTCCGCGGCCGGCATCCGGTCGAAGCGGGCGGTGGTGCGGTCGCGGTCGTAGGCGAGCAGCTGGGCGGCCAGGCCCTGGTTCGAGCCCAGCAGGTCGCGCAGGCCGAGGCTGGGCGATCGGGCGAACAGCGCCAGCAGGTTCAACGGCGGCGAGCCGGGCAGCGACGTGAGGTCCTCGTCGGGCCACTCGCGGGAGATCACGGGGTAGCCGCCGACGGGCTGGAGGAACGACAGCTGCGGGTCGATCCGGCGCAGCACCGCGCGCCAGGTGTAGTAGTGCCGGAAGAAGGCGTGGAACCCGTGCTCGACGACCTGCTCCGTGCCGTCGGGCAGGGTGTGCGGCCAGGCCCCGAGCCGCCCGCCCAGCGTGGGCGCGGCCTCGACCAGCGTGACGGCCACACCGCGCTCGGCGAGCACCACCGCGGCGCTGATGCCGGCGATCCCTCCGCCCACCACGACGGCCTCGGTGCCCTCCGGTGCCTGGTGGGGGCGGCCCGGGTCGGCGGGCACGAGCACCCGGGGACGCATGCGCAGGGGAGCGGCGCGGGAGAGCAGTTCGTTCACACCGCCGACCCTATGCGCGACCCCCGACACCCGCCCGGAATGCCGCGGCGGCCCCCGGGGTTGCGGTGATCATGACGGTCGAACTCGGCAGGTACGGGATCTGGCGGCACGCGGGCGGGCTCACCCCCGACCTGGCACGCGACATCGAGGCGCTGGGCTACGGCGCGGTGTGGATCGGCGGGTCCCCGCCGGCCGACCTCGAGCTGGCGGAGTCGCTGCTCGACGCCACCGAGCGCGTCGCCGTCGGGACCAGCATCGTTAACATCTGGTCCTCGCCCGCCGCCGAGGTGGCCGCGTCCTACCACTGCATCGAGGCGAAGCACCCCGGCCGCTTCCTGCTCGGCGTCGGGGTCGGCCACCCCGAGGCCACCAGCGACTACACCCGGCCCTACGCCTCCCTCGTCGCCTACCTCGACGAGCTCGACGCCGCCGGGGTCCCCACCGCCGGTCGGGCGATCGCCGCGCTGGGCCCGAAGATGCTCAAGCTCTCCGCCGACCGGTCGGCGGGCGCGCAGCCCTACCTGACCACGCCCCGGCACACCCGCGAGTCCCGCGAGCTGCTCGGGCAGGGCGTGCTGCTGGCGCCGGAGCACAAGGTCGTGGTCGACACCGACCCGGAGCGGGCCCGCGCCGTCGGCCGCCCGTTCGTGCACAAGCCCTACCTGGGGCTGCGCAACTACACGTCCAACCTGCTGCGCCTGGGCTGGACCGAGGACGACATCGCCGACGGCGGCAGCGACGCCCTGATCGACGCACTGGTCGCGCACGGCGACGCCGCCGCGGTGGCCGCGCAGCTCGCGGAGCACGTCGACGCGGGCGCCGACCACGTGTGCGCCCAGATCCTCACCGAGGGCTACGCCGATCCGCTGCCCCCGATGCGCGCGCTGGCGCAGGCGCTGGAGCTCGGCTGAGCGCCCGCCCGCACCCGGTGCGCTAGCGCGCCGGGTGCACCTGCGGCCCGGTGACGCCGCAGTGGGCGCACTCCTCGATGCGCACCCGGGCCGTCGGGGCCGCGGGGGCGGACGGCCGCCGGACCAGCGCGAACGCCGTGACCGATGCGGCGACGAGCAGTCCGGCCCCGATCGTCATCGCGGTCCGGAAGCCGGAGCCGAACGCGGCGGGGTCGGTGTAGTCGGCCCCGCCGATCCCGGCCAGCCCGGGGATCACGGCGACCGCGAGCAGCCCGGCCGCGCGGGCGACGGCGTTGTTGACGCCCGACGCCGATCCCGCGTAGCGGTCGGGGGCGGCGTCCAGCACGGTCGCCGTCAGCGGGGCGACGGTGAGCGCGAGCCCGGCGCCGAAGACCAGCACCGCGGGCAGGACGTGCAGCACCCAGGTGGCGTCGGCACCGATCCGGAGCATGAGCAGCAGGCCGCAGGCGCTCACCAGCGGGCCGACGGTGAGCGGGATCCGCGGGCCGATCCGCCCGGCCAGCGCCCCGGCGCGGGCGGAGAACACCAGCATGATCGCGGTGACCGGGAGCAGCGAGGTGCCCGCGGCGAGCGGGGAGAACCCGGCGACGGTCTGCAGGTGCAGGACCAGCAGGAAGAACACCACCCCGAGCGCCCCGTAGATGAGCAGCGTCACGGCGTTGGCCGCGCTGAAGGTGCGGCTCGCGAACAGCGCGGGCGGCACGAGGGGGTGCCGGGAGCGCCGCTCCACCACCACGAACGCGACCAGGGCGAGAACTCCGACCACGAGCCCGACGACGAGCGCCGGCGTCGGGCCGGCCTCGGCGAGACCGGTCAGCGCGTACGTCAGCGCCCCGAGCCCGACGACGGCCAGTGCGGTGCCGGAGACGTCGAGGCCGGGCGCGGAGTCCGGGTCGCGCGTCTCCGGCACGTGCCGCAGCGCGACCACGACGATCAGCGCGGCGAGCGGGAGGTTGATCAGGAACACCGCCCGCCAGGTCCACTCGACCAGCCAGCCCCCCAGGAACGGCCCGACCGCCCCGGCGATCCCGCCGAGCCCCGACCAGGCCCCGATCGCGGCGGCCCGGTCCGGGCCGTGGAACGACGCCGAGATCAGCGCGAGGCTGCCCGGGGTCAGCAGCGCCCCGCCGACGCCCTGCAGCGCCCGGGCCGCGATCAGCGTCTCCACGTTCGGCGCGAGCCCGCACAGCAGCGACGCCAGCGCGAACCAGACGACGCCGACGAGGAACACCCGCCGCCGCCCGTACCGGTCGCCCAGTGAGCCGCCGAGCAGGATCAGCGAGGCGAGGGTGAGCGTGTAGGCGTTGACCGTCCACTGCAGCGCGGTGAACCCGGCCCCGAACTCCGATCCGATCGACTCCAGCGCCACGTTCACGACCGTGCCGTCGATCATGACCAGGCCGGAGCCGAGGACCGTGGTGAACAGCACCCAGCGACCCGCCGTGGTGCCCATCCGCAGCTCGCCGACCGTCGTCATCCCGGGAGCCTACGGCGCACGGCCCGGACCGGCCCCGGGCGGAGACCCGTAATCTGCGGCCCGTGATCAACGTGACGACCGCGGACGCCGTGGGCCTGCTGGAACTGGACCGCCCCGACCGCCGCAACGCCCTCGACGTCGCCCAGTGCCGCCGGATCGTCGACGCCGTCGGCGGACTGCTCGACGGCGGCGTGCGCGCGATCGTCGTGACCGGGTCGGGCAGCAGCTTCTGCTCGGGCGCCGACTTCGGCGAGGTCTACACCGAGGGCTTCCGCGACGCCCTGCACGCGGCGCTGCGGGCCGTCGTCGAGGCCCCGGTTCCGGTGGTCGCCGCCGTCAACGGGCCCGCGATCGGGGCAGGCACCCAGCTCGCGATCGCCTGCGACCTGCGGATCGCCACCCCCGACGCCGTGTTCGGCGTGCCGACGGCCCGGATCGGGCTGGCCGTCGACCCGTGGACGGTGCGCCGGCTCGCCCGCCTCGGCGGCGGGGGCACCGCCCGGGCGATCCTGCTCGCCTGCGACCGGATCGGGGCCGAGCTCGCCCACGCGCGCGGGCTCGTCGACCGGCTGGGGGACCGGGCCGACGCCCTCTCCTGGGCCGCGGAGCTCGCGACGCTGGCCCCGCTCACGCTGCGCTACAACAAGCTGGCCCTGGACCGGGCCGACCTCGCCGACGACGACCCCGCCCTGCTCACGGCCTTCGAGGACTGCTGGACCAGCGACGACCGGCGGGAGGGACAGCAGGCCCGGCTCGAGAAGCGGAACCCGATCTTCCACGGACGGTGAGGCCTGCAACACTGATCGTCACCACTGTGCGGTCAGGTCGTTGACACGTGCAGTAAGTCCGGAAGGGGCCAGTACGTGGGAGCACATCCGCAGGGTGCGCGTCGTGTCGCGATCGGGGCCGCGCTCGCGGCCGTCGTGAGCACGGTGCTCGTGGGGGTGGGGTTCGGGGTCGGTGCCGCCGACGAGGCCCCGGTCTCCGCCGCCCCGGTGACCCGCGCGGCCCCTGCCGTCCCCGCCCCGGCCCCGCAGGCGGCCGAGCCGGCCCCCCGCGAGCGGGCCGCGGCACCGGAGGCCGCGGCGACCGGGACCGCGGCGGAGCCGGTCGCGGAACCCGCCCCCGCGCCCGAGGCGGCGACGCCCACCCCGACCCCCACGGCCACGGCGGAGACGCCCGTGTCGGTGCCGGTCCGCTCCGCCGCGTCCGCCCAGTTCGTGCCCGGCACCCCGTGCACCGCCACCGCGCGGGCCTGCGTCGACCTCGACGGCCGCACGGCGTGGCTGATCGAGAACGGGGCGGTCCGCCGGGGCCCGGTCCCGGTGATGATCGGCGACGAGATCGACCCCACCCCCAGGGGCACGTTCCAGGTGGAGTGGAAGGCCGAGCAGTGGACGAGCCGGGAGTACCTCACGCAGATGCCGTACGCGGTCTTCTTTGCCGAGGGCGGCATCGCGTTCCACGAGGGACCGCAAGACACCAACTCCGCGGGCTGCGTGAAGCTGACCCACGACAACGCGGTGGCCTGGTTCGAGTTCCTGCAGGTCGGCGACGAGGTCCAGATCCGTTAGGCGGGGCCTTCTACCGGGGGTAGAATGGTGGCGTGCCAAGCCTGGGTGAGCTCGAACGCGCTGTGATGGAGACGCTGTGGGCGGCCGCCGCGCCGCTCACCGCGCGTGACGTCCAGGACGCGCTCGCCGCCAGGGACCTCGCCACCACCACCGTCCTGACCGTGCTCGGGCGCCTGGAGCGCAAGGGCCTGGTCACCCGCGAGCGCGAGGGCCGGGCGCACCGCTACCGCGCCGTCGCGAGCCGCGAGGACCACGTCGCGGAGCTGATGCGCGACGCCCTCGACGCCGCCCCCGACCGCGGCGCCGTCCTGGCCCGCTTCCTCGGGTCCATCCCCGAGGACGAGCGCGCCGCCCTGCGCGACCTCCTCGACTGACCCCTGCTGCCACACTTCCCGTGTGATGGAGCTGACCGCGCTGGGGCTGCTGCTCCTGGGTGTCGTGCTGGCCGAGCCGGCCAGCCGGGCACTCGCGCGGGCGCACTGGCCCGCCCGCGACCCCGTCGGCGCCCTGCTGGTCTGGCAGGCGGTCGGCCTGGCGGGCGGGCTGTCGCTGCTCGGCGCGGGCGTCGTCTACGGGCTCGCCCCGCTGGGACCCACCCTGCCGTCCGCGCTGCGGGCGATCGACGCGTCGGCGCCGGAGCGGCTCGGCGTCACCCACGTCGTCGCGCTGGTGCTGGCCCTGCTGCTCGCGCTGCGCCTGGTCGGCGTGCTCGTGGCGATCACCGTGCGCACCCAGCGGGCCCGGCGCCGCCACCGCGACCTGCTCGACGTCCTCGGCACGCCCTGGCCCGCCGCCCCCGGCGCCCGCGTGCTCGACCACCCCGTCCCGGTCGCCTACTGCCTGCCCGGGCTGCGCAGCAGGCTCGTGCTCTCCGTCGGGGTCCTGGACAGGCTCGACCCGGCCGGGGTCCGTGCGGTGCTCGCGCACGAGCGCGCCCACCTGCGCGAACGCCACGACCTCGTCGTCCTGCCGTTCGTCGCGTGGGGGGCGACCGCGCCGTTCGTGCAGGGGATGGTGTGCGCGCAGGTGGCGGTGGCGGCGCTGATCGAGATGCGGGCCGACGACGTCGCGGCGTCCGGGTCGCGGTCGGCGGAGCTGGTGGGGGCGCTGCGGACGATGGGCGGAGCGGCCCCGGCCGCGGCGCTGAGCTCGTTCACCACCGCCCTCGACCGCAGGCTCGCCCGCATCACCGAACCGCCCGCGCCGCTCCCGCTCGCCCTGTGGGCCCTGGTCCGGCTCTCCGCACTGGCCCTCGTGGCCGTGCCGACGGCGCTGCTGTTCCTGAGCTGACCGGTCCCCGGCCCGCTCCTCGGCGGCGGGTCCTCAGCGCAGCGGCGCCGCGGCCGCCCGCAGCGACCCGAGCATCTCCGACCACGACCCGAGCAGGGTCGTCTCGTGGTAGGGCACCCCGATCTCGGTGCAGAACTCCCGGACGACCGCACGGGCCCGTCGCTGGCGCGGGGTCGGCATCGAGGGGAACAGGTGGTGCTCGATCTGGTGGTTGAGCCCGCCCATCGCCACGTGCAGCAGCCCGTCGGTGAGCCGGCCGCCCCGGACGTTGCGCGAGGTGAGGACCTGCTTGCGCAGGAAGTCCATGCGCTCGGTCGGCATCGTCATGCCCTTGTGGTTGGGGGCGAAGATCGAGCCGAGGTACACCCCGAACAGGCACTGGTGGACGGCGAAGAACGCGACGGCGAGCCCGGGCGGCAGCAGCACGAACAGGGCGGCCAGGTAGCCGCCGACGTGCACCGCGATCAGCGCGATCTCGGTGCGCCGGAACGGCATGCGTCCGCGGAGCAGGCCGAGGACACCCGCGCGGCGCAGGTCGAGCCCGGCCAGGGTCAGCACCGGGAAGAACAGCGCGTCCTGGTGGCGGACCAGGAACCGGGTGGCCCCGCGCGTCTCCCGCGCCTGGTCCGCGGTGAACGCGAGCGAGCCGGGCGCGACGTCGGGGTCGCGGCCGATGTGGTTGGGATCGGCGTGGTGGCGGGTGTGCTTCTGCATCCACCAGCCGTAGGCCATGCCGATGCCGAGGTTGCCCACCAGCCGTCCCACCCACTCCGACGCGGTGCGCGACCGGAAGACCTGGCGGTGGGCGATGTCGTGGGCCAGCAGGGCCACCTGCCCGTAGACCACGGCCGCCACCGCGGCGACGGCGAGCTGCCACCACGAGTCCCCGAGCAGCAGGAACGCGGCGACGGTCGCGGCGACCACGGACCCGAGCAGGACCGCGCGGCCGACGTAGTGGGCGGGGGCCGGGTCGAGCAGGCCCGCGGCGCTGATCCGCCTCGACAGCCGCGCGAAGTCGCTCCCGGACCGGGCCGGGCTGATCGTCATGGTCGCGGTCTCGGCGCCGGTCACCGGTGTCCGGTCGGCCCCGCTCCGTGACGGGGGCGAACCCCACCTGTCGTCTGCCACGCGCTCCCCGTCCCTGGTATCGGCTTCCGCACCGCGGCACGACGGGGTCTCGATCGCTCGAACGGCGATGTCCAGGTTAACCCGCCGTGGCCGGTTCCACCCGATCCGGACCCCCGACGAGCAGCGCGACGATCCCCAGCACGGGCAGCGCGATCAACAGGCAGAACGCGGCCGGCACGCCGATGACGCCGCTCAGGCCCCCGACCAGCGCCGCACCGACGCTGGCACCCGTGAGGAACACCAGGGTCGCGATCCCCAGCGCGACGCCGCGCTGGGCGCCGGGCACGGCGGCCCCGACCGAGGAGATCATCGCCGGCTGCCCCACACCGAACGCGATCGTCACGAGCACGACGGCGGTGGCGAGCAGCCACGGCGACTCCAGCACCCCGCCCAGCGCGGCGACCAGCAGCGCCACGACGGCCGTCGGGCAGGCCAGTGCGATCGTCCGGCGGCCGCCGAGCCGGACGAGGAGGCGGCGCGCGATGGGCGGGGAGAAGAACCCGACGACGGCGGCCGGGACCAGCAGCAGGCCGGTGGCCAACGGGGTCCAGCCCCAGGACGCGGCGGCGAGCGGCACCCCGAGCAGCAGGGCGAACCAGCTGGCGGGCACCGCGGCGGCGGCGAACGCGCTGCGCAGCACGGTGACGTTGGTGACGATCGAGCGCGGCAGGAACCCCTCCGGACGGCGGCGGACCCACCAGGCGACGGCGGGCGCGCCGACGGCGAGCAGCACGGCCCCGATCGATCCCGCCACGATCCCGGCGGACGGTGACTGGATGAGCAGCACCAGCCCGGAGGCGGCCACGGCGACCAGCAGGGCACCGACCTTGTCGACGGGCTCACCGCTGCCGCCCCCGGGGGCGCCGCGCCACAGCATCGGGATCGCCAGCAGCCCGACGACCGGCAGCGCGACCGACCACCGCCACCCGCCCAGCGCCTCCAGCGCGCCGCCCAGCAGCGGGCCCAGCGCGCTGAGCGTGCCCGCGACCCCGGCCACGCGCCCGAGCGCCGCGCCTCGCTCCTCCCCGCTCCAGCGGGCGCTGATCAGCGCCGTGCCCAGCACCGCCACCGACGCGGCGCCCGCCCCCTGCAGGACGCGGGCCACCATGAGGACCCCGAAGCTCGGGGCGAGCGCCGCACCGACGGCGCCCAGCCCCATCAGCGTGACGCCGACCGTCAGCGGGAGCCGGATCCCGGCCATGTCGGCGAGGCGCCCGTGCAGCGGCGTCGCGACGGCGAGGGCGACGGTGTAGCCGCTGACGATCCAGGCCGCGGTGGCGGCGGTGATGCCGAGCTGGTCGGAGAGCTGCGGCAGCGCGACGGTCACGGCGGACGTCGAGGTGCCGGCGAGCCCGAACAGCAGGCCGAGCAGGACGGCGGTGCGCCCGGGCGAATGCATGTCCGAAGGCAACGATCTCCGGAGCAGCCGCATTCCCCGGTCGGGGCGTCTCGTCCCGCCCGTCGCCCGTGTTGCGACCGCGACGGACCGTCTGCTGGGATGGCGGCCGTGCTGCCGCCGTCGCTCGAGGGGTTCTGGCCCAGCAGGCGCAGCGCCCACTTCGACGGGCTCTGTCCGGCCCGACCGGCGTCCTGACCGCGTCCGCCCACTCCTGTCGAGGTTCCCGTGTCCCGTCTGTCCCGCCGCCACTTCCTGGCCGGCACCGCGGCCGCAGGCCTGCTCGCCGGGTGCGCGCTGCCCGGCACGACCCGCGCCGGCGGGGCCGCCCCGGGCGGTGGGGGCGCCTCCGGTCCGGCGCTCGTCCCGGCCCCGGCCCGCCCGGCGTCGGGAGAGATCTCGTTCGCGCACTGGCGCGGCGAGGACCGGGCGGTGCTCGACGGGATCATCGCGGCGTTCGTCGCGGAGAACCCGGGTGCCGCGGTGCGCCAGGACATCAGCCCGTCGAGCGACTACCAGTCCACGGCGCTGCTGCGGATCCGCCGGG
The DNA here is from genome assembly GCF_014235185.1 of Pseudonocardia petroleophila. Classification (NCBI taxonomy): domain Bacteria; kingdom Bacillati; phylum Actinomycetota; class Actinomycetes; order Pseudonocardiales; family Pseudonocardiaceae; genus Pseudonocardia; species Pseudonocardia petroleophila. The sequence continues at coordinate 4,762,569 of NZ_CP060131.1, forward strand.
GCGGCACCGGGGACGTGTTCACCGCGTTCCGCGGGGCGCAGTTCGTCGACATGGTCGACGCCGGGCTCTACGGCGACCTGTCCGCACAGCCGTTCACCGACGGCTACCTGCCCCGGCTGGTGCGCTCGGGCCGCGACGCGCAGGGCAACCAGCTCGGCCTGCCCTACCAGTACGTGTTCAACATGCCGCTGGTCAACACCGACCTGCTGGCCGCGGCGGGGGCGAGCTCGGCCCCGGCCGACTGGGACGGCTTCCTCGCGCTGTGCGAGTCGCTGCGCGGTCTCGGCATCGCCCCGATCGCCTGGCCCGGCGGGGAGCCCGCCAACGCGGGGCAGCTGCTCAACGCGATGGTCATGAACAACGCGCCCACCGACGACATGTTCACCGCGATCGAGGCCGGCACCGCCCGGGTCACCGACGACTGGTTCCTCACCACCCTGCGCCAGTACGCCCAGCTGGCGCCGTACTTCCAGGACGGCGCGCTCGGGGCGTCCTCGGAGCCCTGCCAGCAGGTGTTTGCCTCCGGCGGGGCGGCGATGCTCGCGACCGGGTCGTTCCACCTCACCGCCGTCCGGACGCTGGGGGCCGCGTTCCCGATCGACCTCATCGCCCCGATCACGGTCGACGCCGGGGCGGCCCGCCACCAGGGCGTCGCCAACGCCACGTTCCTCGTCGGGGTGAGCACGTCGTCGGAGAAGCAGGACGCGGCGGTGGCGTTCGTGGAGTTCCTGTCCCGCCCCGAGGTGGCCTCGCGCTACGCCAACGGCACGGTGCAGCACTCCACGGTGGCGGGCGTCGAGTACACCGACCCGGACCTGCGGGCCACCGCCCGCTGGCTCGACGCGCCGGTGATCCTCGCGCCGCGGTTCCAGTTCGAGAACCTCGACATCCGGTCGGCGGTGGAGAACGCCTGCGTGGAGGTGGTGCGCGGGGTGCCGCCGGAGCAGGCGGCCGAGTCGGCGCAGACCGTGGTCGACCAGCGGCGGCCGGGATGACCGCCGTCGCCGACGCGCCGGCCGCCGCGACGACGCAGCGACGGCCCCGGGCGAGCGGGGTGCGCCCGGCGCGCACGCTGTGGCTGTTCGCCGCCCCCGCGCTGGCCGTCTACACCTACTTCTTCGCCGCCCCCGCGCTGCAGACGGTGCTCTACTCGGTCACCGACTGGGACGGCTACAGCGCCGAGTTCTCCTGGGTCGGACTCGACAACTACGTCGGGCTCACCACCGCCGACGACCAGTTCCGCAACGCCGCGCTCAACAGCCTGCAGTTCACCTTCGTCGTCGCGATCGCGCAGACGCTGCTGTCGCTGGGGCTGGCGGTGCTGCTCACCCGCACCACCCGGGCCTCGACGGTGCTGCGGGCGGTGTTCTTCTTCCCGGCGATCCTGTCCAGCGTCGCGGTGGCGTTCGTGTGGAAGTTCGTGTTCGACCCCGAGCTGGGCCCGCTCGACCCGGCTCTCTCGGCGATCGGGCTCGGCGGCAGCGGCTACCTCGCCGAGCCGGGCACCGCGATACTGTGGCTCGCCGTCGTGCAGGTGTGGGCGCACGCCGGGCAGCTCATGGTCGTGTTCATCGCCGGGCTGCAGCAGATCCCGGAGATGTACTACGAGGCCGCGAAGGTCGACGGGGCGTCGCGCTGGCAGCGGTTCCGCTACATCACGCTGCCGCTGGTGGCGCCCACCGCCCTGATCGTGGTCGCGTACACGACCGTCCAGTCGTTCAAGGCGTTCGACCTGGTCCTCGGCCTGGCCGGCAACCCGCCGAACCCGCCGCTGGACATCCTCGCCACCCGCATCTACGCCGGGTTCGCCGACTCGCGCTTCGGCTACGCCGCGGCCGAGTCCGTGCTCTTCCTCGTGCTGATCGCGCTGGTCACGTGGCTGCAGCGGCGCGCCATCTCCCGGGGGGCGGACGCGTGAGGTACTCCCTGGGGCGCGGCACCGCGCTGACCGTCTACACGCTGGTCATCGTCGTGCCGCTGCTGATCGTCGTGTTCGGCACGTTCAAGACCACCCAGGACCTGTTCGCGTCCCCACTCGGCCTGCCCACGGCCGCCACCGGCGCCAACTACGGCACCGTGCTCGCCGACGGCCAGATCACCGTCGCGCTGCGCAACAGCATCGTGGTGACGGCGTGCGTGGTGCTGCTGACCCTCGGCCTGGCCTCCGCCGCGGCGTTCGCGTTCACCCGGCTGACGGGGCGGCTCGCGCTGGCCGCGTACGGGTTCGTCGTGGCCGGGCTGGCGGTGCCCGTGCAGGCGTCGATGGTGCCGCAGTTCGTGCTGTTCGACCTGCTCGGGCTGACCGACTCGCTCGTCGGGCTGGTGCTGGTGCAGACCGTCACCGGGCTGCCGGTCGCCGTCTTCATCCTCACCGGGTTCATGCGCACGCTGCCGCGGGAGCTGTTCGAGGCCGCCGACGTCGACGGCGCGTCCCCGTGGCGCACGTTCCGCTCGATCGTGCTGCCCCTGTCGACGCCGTCGCTGGCCGCCGCGGCGATCTTCCTGCTGGTGATCTCCTGGAACGACCTGCTCTACCCGCTGCTGTTCATCACCGACCCGGCCAAGCAGACGCTGCCGCTGGCCCTGCTCGGCTTCACCGGCGAGTACCTCACCGACTACCCGCTGCTGTTCACCGGCGTCGTCGTCGCGTCGCTGCCGCTGGCGGTGGCCTACGTGCTGCTGCAGCGCTGGTTCGTCGCCGGGCTGACGGCGGGGTCGGTCAAGGGATGACGTCCCTGGTCACCGCGCTCACGTCCTGGCGCCTGGACGGCGGGCGGCTGCACCTGACGCTGCAGGAGCGGTCGGCGCAGCGCTCGCACACCGGCGGCTGGCTCACCGCCGACGCGGCCGGGCTCGAGGCGTCGCTGCCGAACCTGCCCGCCGCGCTGCCCGCCCCCGCCGGCCCGGCGGGGGAGCGCCAGCTGGTGGTGTCGGTCGTCGGTGACGGGGTGGTGCGGCTGCGGTCGGGTCCGGACCTGCCGCCGCTGGGGATCCTGGTCGCCGAACCGGAGCCGCGGCCGGTCGAGGTGCTCGACGTCGGCGACGGGCTGGTGCTGCAGGGGCCCGGGGTCGCGCTGCGGGTCCGGGCGCGGCCGTTCGGCTTCACGCTGCTCGGCGACGCCGGGCACCTCGCCGTCCGCACGGCCGAGCACGTCCGCCAGACCGACGGCCTCCCGCTCGCACCCGCGCTGCGCCACGACACCGGCCCGGTGCTGGGGATCGCGCTCGACGGCGCCCCGGTGCACGGATTCGGCGAGCAGTTCGCCGCGTTCGACCTGCGGGGCCGCGCCCTGACGCTCCGGGTCGCCGACGCGATGGGCACCGCCACCGGGCTGGCGTACAAGCCGGCGCCGGTGTGGCAGTCCGGCGGGCACCTGGGGTTCCTCAACACCGGTGCGGTCGTGCACGCCGACGTCGGCCAGTCCGTGCCCGACGCGCTCGTCCTCGGGATCGCCGACGCCACGCTCGACCTGTTCCTCGTCGCCCACCCCGACCCGGCGGAGCGCCTGCGCCGCTACACCGCGCTCACCGGCCGCGCGCCCGAGCCGCCGGACTGGTCGCTGGGGTTCTGGCTCGGGCGCTGCCGCTACCACTCGGCGGAGGAGATGCTCGCCGTCGCCGACCGGCTGCGCGCCGAGGACGTCCCCGCCGACGTCCTGCACTGCGACCCCGACTGGCTGCGCGTCGACCGCCTCAACTGCGACTTCGACTGGAACACCGACCGCTTCGGCGACCCCGCCGAGTTCGTGGCCGCGCTCGCCGAGCGGGGCCTGCGGCTGTCGCTGTGGGAGCTGCCCTACCTCGACCCGGCGTCCCCGCGGCACGCCGAGGCGCTCGCGGCGGGGCACCTCGTCGTCGACGCCGACGGCGAGCCGGTGCCCGTGCAGGGCACGCCGACCCCCGACGGGCGGCCGCGTGCGCTGGTCGACCTGGGCTCGCCGGACGCCAGGGCCTGGTGGCAGAAGCTGCACGCGCCGCTGCTCGACGCCGGGGTGGCGGTGTTCAAGACCGACTTCGGCGAGGGGCTGCCCGACGGCGCCGCGCTCACCGGGGTGCCGCCCGCGCACGCGCACAACCTCTACCCGCTGCGCTACCACTCGGCCGTCGCCGCGGTCAGCGGGCTGATCTGGGCGCGGGCGGGGTGGGCCGGGTCGCAGCGGTACCCGACGGGCTGGGCCGGGGACGCCGCCGCCACCGTCGACGGGATGCGGGCCACGCTGCGCGGCGGGCTCAACGCGGCGATGTCGATCCCGGGGTGGTGGAGCCACGACATCGGCGGGTTCAGCGCCGGAACCGAGTCGGGCCCCCTCTACGCCCGCTGGCTGCAGTTCGGGGCGCTGTCGCCGATGATGCGCGCCCACGGGCTGCACCCGCGCGAGCCGTGGGCGTTCGGGCCGGAGGTGCTGGCGATCGCGCGCCGGTTCGTGAAGCTGCGCTACCGGCTGCGGCCCTACCTGCGGCGCCTGGCCCGCGACGCCGCCGCCGGGCTCCCGGTGCTGCGGCCGCTCGCGCTGGCCTTCCCCGACGACCCCGACGCCGCCCGCGTCGACGACGCGTTCCTGCTCGGCCCCGACCTGCTCGTGGTCCCGGTCTTCTCCGACTCGCCCGATCCGGTGCGCCGCAGCTGGTACGTGCCCGCCGGGGAGTGGACGGACCTGCTCACCGCGCAGCGGTACACCGGCCCGGCGCGGGTCACCGAGCAGGTGCCCCTGGACCGCATCCCGCTGCTGGTCCGGGCCGGGGCCGACCTGCGACTGGAGGAGCCGACATGAGCGTCGAGGTGTCCTGGTTCGCCGCCCTGTGCGACGACGACCACGAGTTCCTCGGGGTGTCCGATCCCGCCCTGCTGTCGTCGTGGGAGCACTGCCGCGGCATCGCACTGGCCGCCGAGGAGGCCGGGTTCGACAACATCCTGCTGCCCTCGGGGTACGCCCTGGGCATCGACTCGGTGGCCTTCGCCGCCGGCATCGCGCCCCTGCTGCGGCGGATGCGGCTGCTGCTCGCTGTCCGGCTCGGGGAGATGTGGGTGCCGCAGCTGGCCCGCCAGCTCGCCAGCATCGACCAGATGCTCGGCGGGCGGCTCACCGTCAACGTCATCTCCTCGGACCTGCCCGGGCAGACCCTCGGGTCCGCGCCCCGCTACCGGCGCACGCTGGAGATCATGCGGGTGCTCCGCTCCCTGCTCGACGGGCAGCCGGTCGACGTCGACGGCGAGTTCGTGCAGCTCACGCTGGACCCGCCGCGCGTGCGGGCCGTCGGCCGGGCGCCGTTCTACTTCGGCGGGATGTCGGAGGCCGCGCGCGAGGTGGCCGCGCAGGCCGCCGACGTGTTCCTGCTGTGGCCCGACACGCTGCCCAAGGTCGCCGCCACCCTCGACGACCTGCGCGCCCGCGCCGCCGCGCACGGCCGCACGCTGCGGTTCGGCTACCGCGCGCACGTGATCGTCCGGGAGACCGAGGCGGAGGCGCGCGCCGCCGCGGCCCGGCTGGTGTCGAAGCTCGACGACGGGGTGGGGGAGCGGGTGCGGGCGCAGTCGCTCGACACCGGCTCGGCGGGCGTCGCGAACCAGGTGGCGCTGCGCGACTCCGCCGACGACGAGGGCTACGCCGAGGCGAACCTGTGGACCGGGATCGGCCGGGCCCGGTCCGGGGCGGGCGCGGCGATCGTCGGGGACCCCGACCAGGTGCGGGCCAAGCTGACGGCCTACGCCGAGCTGGGCGTCGAGTGCTTCATCCTCTCCGGCTACCCGCACCGCACCGAGGCCGACCTGTTCGCCCGGTACGTCCTGCCGGGGCTGGACCACGCCCCGCTGGAGTTCTGACGGGTGTCGGTCCGCAGGCCGACGGGGGCCCGCGGGCGTAGCGTGGAACCGTGCCCCACGATCTTCCCCGCACCGACCTCCCGCAGACCCTGGGCGCCCTGCGCGCCTCCGGACACCAGCTGCGCGGCGTCAAGGACGAGATCCGCGCAAACCTCGTCGACGCCCTGCGCGCCGGCCGCGACCCGTGGCCCGGCATCGTCGGCTTCGAGTCCACCGTGCTCCCGCAGCTCGAGCGGGCGCTGATCGCCGGCCACGACGTCGTGCTGCTCGGCGAGCGAGGCCAGGGCAAGACCCGCCTGCTGCGCTCCATCACGAACCTGCTCGACGAGTGGACGCCCGTGATCGAGGGCTCCGAGCTCGGCGAGCACCCGTACGACCCGATCACCCCGGCGTCGCAGCGCCGGGCCGCTGAGCTCGGCGACGACCTGCCCGTCGCCTGGAAGCACCGCGACGACCGCTACACCGAGAAGCTCGCCACCCCGGACACCGCGGTGGCCGACCTGATCGGCGACATCGACCCCGTCAAGGTGTCGGAGGGGCGCTCGCTGGGCGACCCGGAGACCATCCACTACGGGCTGGTGCCCCGCGCGCACCGCGGCATCGTCACGATCAACGAGCTGCCCGACCTGGCCGAGCGCATCCAGGTGTCGCTGCTCAACGTGATGGAGGAGCGCGACATCCAGGTCCGCGGCTACACGCTGCGCCTGCCCCTGGACATCCTGCTGGTGGCCAGCGCGAACCCCGAGGACTACACCAACCGCGGGCGCATCATCACCCCGCTCAAGGACCGCTTCGGCGCGGAGGTGCGCACGCACTACCCGCTGGAGCTCACCGACGAGATCACGCTGGTGGAGCAGGAGGCGCACCTCGTCGCCGACGTGCCCCGGCACCTGCTGGAGATCGTCGCGCGGTTCACCCGGGCGCTGCGCGAGTCGAGCGCGGTCGACCAGGGCTCCGGCGTCTCCGCGCGGTTCTCCGTGGCCGCGGCCGAGACCGTCGCGGCCGCCGCGCTGCGCCGCGCCGCGATCACCGGGGAGGCGCACGCCGTCGCCCGGCCCGTCGACCTCGAGTCGGTGCCCACGGTGCTCCGCGGCAAGCTGGAGTTCGCCTCCGGCGAGGAGGGTCGCGAGATCGAGCACATGGAGCACCTGCTGCGCCGGGCCACCGCCGACACCGCCCGGGCGCGGCTGCGCGGCATCGACCTCAACCCGCTCGCCGAGGCCGTCGCGGGCCAGCCGGTGCGCACGGGCGAGCGGGTGCCCGCGGCCGAGGTGGTCGCCGCGCTGCCGCAGGTGGAGGCGCTGACCGAGATCGCCAAGCGGCTCGACGCGGGCGGTACCGAGCAGCCCGGCCCGATGGCGAGCGCCGCGGAGCTGGCCCTGGAGCTGCTGTTCCTCACCCGGCGCCTGGCCAAGGACACCGCCGACGACGACTCGGTGAGCTACGGCTGACCCCCGTGCGCGGAAACGGCTGCCCGGGCAGCCGTTTCCGCGCACGGGTCAGTCGGTGACCTCGATGCCGAGCGCCCCGAGCAGCGCCGCCCCGACCGGGACGAGCTGGTCGGGGCTGATCCGCGCGCCGGCCAGCGACATCGCGCCGCGCACGTCGTCGAGCCGGGAGCCGTGCAGCCGGGTGCCGGCGAGGCGGGCCTCGTGGAACGAGGCCTCGCCGAGGTCGCAGCCGAGGAACGCGCAGCCCGAGGCGGTGAACGAGTAGAAGTCCGCCGCGTGCAGCGAGGTGTTCTCCACCAGCAGGAACGTGCCCGTGGCCATGCGGAAGCCGGTGAGGTCGGCCGTGCTGTCGGTGATCCGCACGTCGTCGAGCCGGGCGCCGGCGAAGGACGCCCCGGTGAGCCGGCAGTCGGTGAACGTGACGCGGCGCAGCACCGCGTCGTCGAGGACTGCGCCAGACAGGTCGCAGTGCTCGAACCGGGTGTCGCGGGCCCGGAACCCGGTGAGCTCGCGCCCCCGGAGGTCGGCGCCGGTCCAGCGGCACTCGCGGAGGTCGAGATCGGCCACGCGGGGCGGCACCTCGACGTCGGCCCCCGCGTCGACGCCGTCCCAGACGGCCCCGTCCTCGGCCACCGCGGGCGCGGGGTCCCACCGCGTCGGGGTGTCCGGCGGGTCCGGGAGCAGCTTGGTGGGGCGTGTCCGACGGGCCCGTGCCATGGCCCGGACCCTACCGATCCTGCCCGGCACCGATCCTGCCCGGCACCGATCCTGCTCAGCACCGATCCTGCCCGGCACCGGTCGTGCTCAGCCGGCCGCGGCGAGCCGGGGCCGCGGGGACGGGGCCGGGCGGTCGCCCAGCAGCCGGTGCATGTCGCGGAACACCCCCGGTCGCGCGGCGAGCTCGGCGTGCGTGCCCGAGTCGACGACCCGGCCCCGGTCCAGGACGTAGATCCGGTCGGCCTTCTGCAGCGTCGAGAGCCGGTGCGCCACGACGATGACGGTGCGGCCGGCCGTCAGGCGCTCCAGCCCCCGCATCACCAGCGACTCGCTGACGGCGTCGAGCCCGGACGTCGGCTCGTCCAGGATGACGACCGGGGTGTCGCGGACCAGCGCCCGGGCGATCGCGATGCGCTGGCGCTGCCCGCCCGACAGCGAGCTGCCGCGCTCGTGCACCTCGGTGTCCCAGCCGTCGGGGAGCCGGTCGACGAACTCGTCGACGTGGGCCGCCCGCGCCGCCGCGATGAGCTGCTCGCGGGTGGCGTGCGGCGCGCCGAACGCGATGTTCTCCAGGATCGTGCCGGACATCAGCGCGGCGTCCTGCGGCACGAGGGAGACCTGGTCGCGGATCGAGTCCAGCGTCAGGTCCCGCACGTCGTGGCCGTCGAGCCGGACCGAGCCGGACTGCACGTCGTAGAGGCGGGGGATCAGGCCCGACACCGTCGACTTCCCGGCCCCGGTCGGCCCGGCCAGCGCGATCGTCTGCCCGGGCAGGGCGGTGATGTCGACGCCGTCGAGGATCGGGCGGGCCGGGTCGTAGCCGAAGACGACCCCGCGCAGGGCGACGTGGCCGCGCATCCGGCGCAGCGGGCGGGCGCCGGGCCGGTCGCGCACCGCGGCCTGCACGGCGAGGACCTCCAGCACGCGGTCGGCGCTCGCCTGGCCCTTGCTGATCGTGGTCTGCAGCTTCGCGAGCTGCTTGACGGGCTGGTAGAGCTTCTCGTTGTAGGCCAGGAACACCAGCAGCAGGCCGAGCTCCATCGCCCCGTCCAGCACCCGCAGCGTCCCGACGAGCAGCACGACCGCGCGCCCGACGTGCACGATGACGTCGACGGCGGCGGGCAGCCGGGCCGCGAAGTCGACGCGCTGCAGCCCCGCGGCGAGGCGGGCGTCGGAGAAGGACCGGAAGCGGCGCTCCGACCGGCCCTCGCCCGCGTTCGTCGCCACCAGCCGGATCGCCGAGAGCACCTCCGAGGCGTGCGAGGCGACCTTCCCCTCCTCCTTGCGGGCGACGGCGGCCCAGCTCTTGATGATCCGGCGGTAGCGCACGAGCACCAGGTACAGCGGCGGCACGACGAGCAGCGACAGCAGCGCGAAGAACGGGTCGATCGCCACGGAGATGGCCAGGATCCCGACCAGCAGCGTCGCGTTGGGCAGCAGCACCGACAGCACCGCGACGAGCAGGCTCTGGATGGTGTTGACGTCGTTGGTGAGCCGGTTGCCGAGGTCGCCGACGCGCTGGGTCTGGTGGTAGCCCAGCGACAGCCGCTGCAGGTGGGCGAAGGTGGCCGTGCGCAGGTCGGCCAGCATCTTCTCCCCGACGCCCGACAGCGTGCGCTCGGCGAGGTAGGTCACCCCCGCGCCCAGCGCGGCGAGGACGCAGATCGCGGCGATGCACGCCGCGAGCAGTCCCGGTCCGGAGAGCGGGCCGAACGGGCGGCCCGCCAGCACGTGGTCGACGACGACCTTGAGCGGCCACGGCAGGGCCAGCGCGAGGCCCGCGCCGGCGAGGATCAGCAGGCCGCCGATCGTCAGCTCGCGGCGGTGGGGGGCGAGGGTGCCGCGGAAGCGCCACAGGACGGAGAGCATCAGGCCGCCCGCCCCGTGCCGTGCTCGCGGACGAACGCGGCGACGACGGCGCGGTCGCGCTTGCGGGTGAGCAGCCCGGCCGCGTCGGCCAGCGGCACCCAGCGCACCTCGTCGATCTCGGCGGGGTCCGGCGGCGCCGCGGGCCCGACCGGCGTCATGTGCCAGAACCGCACGTGTTTGGCCCGGTTGTTGCGGTCCCGGTAGACGACGGAGTGGATCTCCGCGCCCATCCGGCAGCGCAGCCCGGTCTCCTCGCGCACCTCGCGCAGCGCGCACTCCTGCACGGTCTCGCCGGGGGCCGTCGCGCCCTTGGGGATCGACCAGTCGTCCTGCCGGACGCGGTGCACGACGAGCACCTCCGGGCCGCCCGGGCCCGGCCGCACGACCAGGCCGCCGCCCGCCGCCTTGGGCGGGCCGTCGTCGTCGGCGGGGATCAGGTGACCGAGCGCGGCGACCCCGGCCAGCGCCTTCTCGACCTGGCGGGTCACCCAGACCCGGCGCTCGACGATCCGCGCCAGGTCCCGGCGGGTGGTGCAGGCGGGCAGGCGCTCCTTCAGCTCGTGCGCGGCCCCGACCCGCAGCGCGGCGGCCGCGGCGGTGCGCAGGGCGTCGGCGGCGGGCCACAGCCCGATCACCGGGAACTCCAGCCGGGCCGCGACCTCGACGACGACGATCAGCTCGGCCGCCCGGCGGTGCAGCGACTCCAGGTCCTGCACGGGCGTCTCCTTCACGAGCTTGCGCCAGCGCCGGTGCAGCATCGGCGGGAGCAGCACCGCGGCCGGCAGGCCCGGGTCCCCGACGGGGGCGGCGGCGCGCAGCGGGGCCGGTTCGCGGCCCGACGCGAGGAAGGCGAGCGCGGCCCCGGTCTCCGGGTCGAGCGCGGCGGGGACGGTCTCCAGGAGCGCGGCGCGCTCGCGCCCCGTCGACGCGACGAGCGCGTCCGCCGGCCCGGAGCCGCCGCACTCCGCGAGCAGCCGGACCCGCCCGTCGAGCACCGCGATCCGGGCGAGCACGGCCGTCACCTCGTCGAGGCCGTCGCGCAGCGCGACCGTCCAGCCCTTGTCCAGCACCGGGCGCAGCGAGCGCAGGTCGGTGCGCAGGGCGCCGAGCGCGTCGAGGGCCGCGGCCACCTCGGCCGGCCCGTCCTCGCGCGCCAGCACCCGCAGCCACCCGACGACCGTGGCCGCGTCGCCGGCGAGCCGGGTGCGCGCGACGGCGCCGATGCTGGGGGTCAGGGGCGGTGGGGTCATGGGGACCAGCGTCGGGCCGGCCGATGGCGCCACCATGAACGGTCGGTGAGCGGCTTCTCATCCGGCAGGATCGGGGGATGGCCGCACCGCTCGTCCCCGCCGGGGCCCGTGTCGAGTTCGTCGCCCACGCCGGGGGCCGGGTCCGCGTGCTGCGCGGCGGGCCGGCCGGCGCCACCCCCGTCGTGCTGGTGCACGGCGGCGGCCCGGACAACGCGGCGATCTCCTGGTTCGAGGTGTTCGGCGAGCTGGCCCGCACGCGGCCGGTGCTCGCACTCGACCTGCCCGGGTTCGGTTACACCGAGGGCCTGCCCGTCGACGGGGCGCCCGCCGCGATGGCAGAGGTCGCCGTGGCCGTCGCCGGATCGGCCCCGGCCGTGTGGGTCGGGGTGTCGATGGGCGGCGACGTCGTGCTGAACGTCGCCCTGCGCCACCCGGTCGCCGGGCTCGTCCTCGTCGCGCCGGGCGGGTTGGCCCGCTACGCCGGGAACCGCGTGGTGCACCCGCTCGCCTGGCTCGCCGGACGGCTCCCCGACGCCGTGCTGCTGCCCCTGCTCCGGCTGGCCAACCGGTTCACCGGCACCGCGGTCCGGGCGATGGTGCACGACCCGGCGAGCGTGCCCCCGCCGGTCCGCGAGGAGATCCGGCGGGAGTCCCGACGGCTGCGGCTGGGCTACCTGCGCTACAACCAGGCGACGGTCGGGCCGTGGCGGATGCGCAACGACCTCAGCGCGCGCGTCGGGGAGATCCGGGCGCCCGCGCTGTTCGTCCACGGCCGCGAGGACGGGCTCGTCGACCCGCAGGACTCCGTCCGCGCCGCGGCGGCGATGCCCGACGCGCGCGTCGTCCTGCTGCAGGGGTGCGGGCACTGGGCGCAGATCGAGCAGCGCGACCGGTTCCTGGCCGAGCTCGGGCCCTTCCTGGACCGGATCGACGACGAGCACGACCGGGGTGCGGAGACGTAGCGTGGAGGGGTGACACGACGCCGCCCCGGTTACCAGTACGGCCCCTACGTCGACGGGCCCGATCCGCTGGCTCCGCCGTTCGACCTGCGCGCGGCCATGGACGAGATCGGCCGCGACGTCATGGAGGGCTCCTCGCCCCGCAGCGCCCTGCAGGAGCTGCTGCGCCGGGGGATGGAGAACCGCCGCGGCCTCGACGAGCTGACGCGCGAGCTCTACCAGCGCCGCTCGAAGCTCCAGCGGGAGAACCGGCTCGACGGCACGCTGCAGGAGGTCCGCGAGCTGCTGCAGCGCGCCCTGGACGCCGAGCGCGACAGCCTCGGCCGCCAGGACACCGACGACGCCCGCTTCCGGGAGATGCAGCTCGACGCCCTGCCCACCGACACGGGCGGCGCCGTCCGCGAGCTGAACTCCTACGACTGGCAGAGCTCCGAGGCCCGCGAGGCCTACCAGGAGATCCGCGACCTGCTCGGCCGCGAGATGCTCGACCAGCGCTTCGCCGGGATGAAGCAGGCGATGCAGAACGCGACGCCGCAGGACGTCGAGGCCATCCGGGAGATGCTCGACGACCTCAACTCCCTGCTCGCGAACCACGCCGCGGGGCAGGACACCACCGAGCAGTTCCAGCAGTTCATGGCGAAGCACGGCGAGCACTTCCCGGAGGACCCGCAGACCACCGAGGAGCTGATCGACACCCTCGCGCAGCGCGCGGCGGCGGCCCAGCGGATGCTCAACTCGATGAGCGCCGAGCAGCGCGCCGAGCTGATGGAGCTCGCGCAGCAGGCGTTCGGCGACCCGCGCCTCGCTCAGGCCATGGCCCAGCTCGACGCCCAGCTCCAGGGCCTGCGCCCCGGCGAGGACTGGGACGGCCAGGGCCGCTTCCGCGGCGAGAACCCGATGGGCATGGGCGAGGCCACCCGCGCGATGGAGGAGCTGGGCCAGCTCGACGCGCTCGCCGAGCAGCTGTCCCAGAGCTACCCGGGTGCGCGGCTGGAGGACATCGACCTGGAGTCCGTCGGGAAGCACCTGGGCGACCAGGCCCGCGTCGACGCCCGCGCGCTGGCCGACCTGGAGCGCGAGCTGCAGAGGCAGGGGCTGTTCGAGCGGGCCGCCGACGGGTCGCTGCAGCTGTCCCCGAAGGCGCTGCGGCGGCTGGGGGAGTCGGCGCTGCGCGAGGTCGTCGACCGGATCGGGGCCCGGCGCGGCGAGCGCGACACCCGCCGCTCGGGTGCGGCCGGCGAGGCGACCGGCGCGACCCGGCCGTGGGCGTTCGGTGACACCGAGGCCTGGAACGTGCCGAAGACCCTGCTCAACGCCCAGCTGCGCCGGGCGGGCGGCGACCCCCGGCAGCTCGACGTCACCGACGTGGAGATCGTCGAGACCGAGCAGAGGACCCGCGCGTGCGTGGCGCTGTGCGTCGACACGTCCTGGTCGATGGTGCAGGACGGGCGCTGGGTGCCGATGAAGCGCACCGCGCTCGCGCTGCACCAGCTCATCTCCACCCGCTTCCGCGGCGACGACCTCAAGCTCATCACGTTCGGCCGGCACGCCCGGTCGGTGGAGCTGGGCGAGCTCGTCGGCCTGGACGGCGCCTACGAGCAGGGCACCAACCTGCACCACGCCATGCTGCTCGCCGGTCAGCACCTGCGCCGCAACCCCGACGCCCAGCCGGTCGTCCTCGTCGTCACCGACGGGGAGCCGACGGCCCACCTCGAGCCGGACGGGCACGCCGCGTTCGACTACCCGACCAGCCCGGAGACGCTGCGGGCCACCGTGGCCGAGGTCGACCGCCTCACCGGCCTACGCGCCGCGTTCACCTTCTTCGTCCTGGGCGACGACCCCCGCCTCGCGGCCTTCCTCGACGGCCTCGCCCGGCGGTGCGGGGGCCGGGTCGTCGCCCCCACGCTCGACGGCCTGGGCGCGGAGGTGGTGGCGGACTACCTGCGCACCCGCCGCTGACCCACCCACCCGCCGGATGGTCCTGTCGCCGTGCCTCGCCCGGGTCTACGGTCGGCCGCCGGGACCGAGGAGGAGCCGTGCCGAGTTCGTACCGTGTGCACCGGGTGGTCGATGCCGACCCGCAGACCGTGTGGGACCTGCTGACCGACGCCCCCGCCTACCCGCACTGGAACCCGGCGGTGGTGTCGCTCGGCGGCCGGATCGCGGTGGGGGAGAAGATCGCGATGGTGTCGGTGGTGTCCCCGAAGCAGACCTTCACGCTCACCGTCGACCGGATGGACGAGCCGCGGGAGATGGTCTGGTCCGGGGGGCTGCCGCTGGGCCTGTACCGGGGCGTCCGGACGTTCACCCTCGCCCCGCTCGACGGGGGCCGCACCGACTTCACGATGGCCGAGGTGTTCGGCGGCCCGCTCGCGCCGCTGATGAACCGCGTGGTCCCCGACATGACCGACTCCTTCGAGCAGTTCGGGGATGCGGTGGTCGCCGCCGTGCGCGGGGCGCGTTGATCACCTGGCGGCGGGTCACCGCCGAGGACCTCCCGATGCTCGGGCGCTGGCTCGCCGTACCGGCCGTGGCGCGCTGGTGGAACCACGAGACGTCCCCGGAGGCCGTCGAGCGGGACTTCGGGCCGACCCTGCGCGGCGAGGAGCCGGCCGAGGACCTCATCGCCTCGCTCGACGGGCGGCCGTTCGGGCTGGCGCAGCGCTGCCGCATCGACGCGTACCCCGACGAGTTCGCGGAGCTCTCCGCGCTGACCGACGTCCCCGACGGCGCGATGACGATCGACTACCTCGTCGCCGAGCCCGGCCGCGGCCTCGGCACGCCGATGATCCGTGCGCTGCTCGCCGACACGTGGGCGGCGTTCCCGGACACCCCGTGCGTCGTCGTGGCGGTGGCCGAGGGCAACATCGCGTCGTGGCGGGCGCTGGAGAAGGCCGGGTTCGTCCGTGTCGGGCAGGGGCACCTGGAGCCCGACAACCCGATCGACGACGGGTGGCACGTCGTGCACCGCATCGACCGGCCGCAGCGGTGCGAGCGCTGCCCGGCGCAGCGGGCCGGGGCCGACCCGACGTGGTCGCTCGGGACCGACGGGTGGCTCTGTCCGGTCTGCACCCGGACGCACGTCCGCGACATCGAGGCGAAGCTCGCATCCGAGTGGTGGTGAGCCCGCGTAAGTTGTGGCGTATGCACACCTGGGCCCCCGTCGACGTCCCGCTCGTGCCCGGCGAGGGCCCGCCCCTGCGCCTGTACGACACCTCCACCGGCCGCGTCCGGCCCACCGCCCCCGGGCGCGAGGCGCTGATGTACGTCTGCGGCATCACCCCCTACGACGCCACCCACCTCGGCCACGCCGCCACCTACCTGGCGTTCGACCTGGTCAACCGGCTGTGGCGCGACCTCGGCCACGACGTGCACTACGTGCAGAACGTCACCGACATCGACGACCCGCTGCTGGAGCGCGCCGCCCGCGACCAGGACGACTGGGTCGTGCTCGGCATGCGCGAGACCGCCCTGTTCCGCGAGGACATGGAGGCGCTGCGGGTGATCCCGCCGCGGCACTACATCGGGGCGGTCGAGGCGATGGGGGAGATCTCCGAGCTCGTCGGGAAGCTCCTGGCCTCGGGTGCGGCGTACCGCGTCGACGACGCCGAGTTCCCGGACGTCTACTTCGACTCCGCGGTCACCGGGCACTTCGGCTACGAGTCGAACTACGACGAGGAGACGATGCTGCGGTTCTCCGCCGAGCGCGGCGGCGACCCCGAGCGGCCCGGCAAGCGCAGCCCGCTCGACCCCCTGCTGTGGCGCATGGCCCGCGACGGGGAGCCGCACTGGGAGTCCGACCTGGGCGCCGGGCGCCCCGGCTGGCACGTCGAGTGCGCCGCGATCGCGCTCAACCGGCTCGGCCCGCAGATCGACCTCAACGGCGGCGGCTCCGACCTGATCTTCCCGCACCACGAGTGCGGGGCCGCCCACGCCGAGGCGTTCACCGGGGTGCACCCGTTCGCCCGGCACTACACGCACACCGGGATGATCGGCCTCGACGGCGAGAAGATGTCCAAGTCCCGGGGCAACCTGGTGTTCGTGTCCAAGCTGCGCTCGGAGGGCGTCGACCCGAACGCGATCCGGATCGCGCTGCTCGCCGGGCACTACCGCGAGGACCGGGCCTGGACCGGCGCACTGCTCGACGAGGCGAACGCCCGCCTGGCCCGCTGGCGCGAGGCCGTCGCCCTCACCGCGGCACCTGCGGCGGACGACCTGGTCACGAGCCTGCGCACCCACCTCGCCGACGACCTCGACACCCCGCGGGCCATCGCCGCTGTCGACGCGTGGGCGGCGCAGGCCCTGGAGCGCCGGGGCTCCGACGAGACCGCCCCGGCGCTGGTCCGGGACGCCCTCGACGCCCTGCTCGGGATCCGGCTCTAGCTAGTCGGGGATCTCCGGTCCGTCCTCGTCCTCCTCGTCCGCCGCGGTCTCGGCGGGCGAGGCGGGCACCGGCACGTCGAGGTCGAGCTCGGGGGCGTGGGGGTTGAGGGGGCCGTCGGGGTCGGGCTGCTGGTTCTCGGGTGCCTGTGTGGACATGCCCCCGCTTACCCGTTCTGGTTGCATGTCGCACATGGCCCACAACGTGCTCGGCGGCGACCTCGCGGTCTGCGGCACCGATCCGATGACCGGCTTCTACCGCACCGGCTGCTGCGACACCGGCGGCGAGGACCAGGGCGTGCACACGGTGTGCGCGCAGGTCACCGCCGAGTTCCTGGAGTTCAGCGCGGCCGCGGGCAACGACCTGTCCACGCCGAGGCCCGAGTACGGGTTCGCGGGCCTGCGACCGGGTGACCGCTGGTGCCTGTGCGCGTCGCGGTGGGCCGAGGCGCTGGAGGCCGGCGCCGCCCCGCCCGTCGTGCTGGAGGCCACCCACGCGCGCACCCTGGAGTGGATCGACCTGGCCGACCTGAAGACCCACGCCGTTCCGTGACCGTGGAGGCGCCGTGATCTCCCTCGAGCTCGCCGACCGGCTGCGCGCCGCGGGCCTGCCGTGGTCGCCGGTGTCCGGCGACCGGTTCGTCATCGCCGACCGCGGCATGGACGACCAGGTGTGGGTCGTCAGCGAGCTGACGATCGAGGTGCACGACGGCCCGGGCGGGCGGACCCTGCGGTTCAACGGCACCACGGAGTGGGCCCTGGACAGCGTCGACGCCGACGCGGCGGTCTGGCTGCCGCACGAGGGCCAGCTGCGCACGGCGCTGGGGGCGGCGTTCCGGGCGCTGGAGCCGGTGGGCGACGGCTGGGCCGTCGTCACCGGCGACGGGACCCGCCACATCGACGTCGACGCGGAGCGCGCCTACGCCCGCGCGCTCCTGGCTCAGCTGGCCGGCTGAGCGGGCGCCGGGCGCGGCAGTGCGATCGGCACGACCACCGCCAGCACCAGTGCGGGCAGCAGGAACGCCGCGAGGGGGTCGGCCGCGAAGACCGGGGTCAGGGCGAGCGGGGTGAGCGCCCCGCCGCCGAACCGCACGGCCTGCACCACCGACATCGACCCGCCCGGGTTGCCCCCGGACGACCCCAGCACCAGCGCGTTCACGCCGACGAGCAGGAGCTGCGTCGCGGCCCCGCCCACCGCCCACGCCGCCGCGACCGCCCAGACCACGGGTGCGAACCCCACCGCGACGACGACGAGGACGCCGAGCCCGGCGCCGAGCAGCACGCTGCGCCGCGGCCCGATCCGGTCCACCCCGCCGCCCACCAGCCGGGCCGTGAGCAGGCCAACCACCCCGAGGCCGGTCAGCACCAGCCCCCGCGCCCCGGCGCCCAGCCCGAACTCGTCCTCCAGCCGCAGTGCGACGAGGAAGTTCAACCCGGACAGGCACCCCCAGCCGACCGCGGCGACCACCCCGGCCCGCAGCACCGACGGCCGCCACGCCGAGCGCAGCGAGGCCCCCAGCGACCCCCGCGCCGCCGACGGCGCCCCGGACGGGATCCCGGCCACCGCGAGCAGCGTCGCCACCACCGCGACGCCGCCGAACGCCCAGCGCCAGTCGAACTCGGCCGCGAGCCCGCCGAGCAGCGGCGCGGAGGTCTGGCCGAGCGCCTGCAGCGACCCGAACCAGCCCAGCGCGCGACCGAGCCGGTCCGGGGCCGTCGCCGAGGCGATCGCGGCGAGCAGCAGGGGAGTGGTGAACCCGTTGGCGAGGCCCTGCAGCGCCCGTCCGGCCAGGAACACCGGCCAGGCCCAGGCCAGCACGCACATCGACGACGCCAGCACGTAGAGGGCGTAGCCGAGCACGACGGTGCGCCGGCGCCCCCAGCGCTCGCCGAGGGTGCCGGACACGAGCATGACGGCCGCGAACGGCAGCAGGTACGCGGTGACCGAGACGGCCGCCGTGCCGGCGGGGACACCGAACGTCGCACCGAGCTCCGGCAGCATCGCCACGGTGACGCCGCCGCCGAACGGCCCCAGGAACGCGCCCGCGTAGAGCCCGCCCCGGGCGAGGGGACCGGTCAGCTGCCCGCGCCCCCGCTGCCGCGACGGCGCAGGTAGCGCTCGAAGTCGGCGGCGATCGCGTCGCCGTCGGCCTCCGGGAGCACGTCGGTGTCCTCCGCCTCGGCCTGCTCCTCGAGCTGGCGCACGTACTCGCGCACCTCGTCGTCGGCCTCGGCCATCTCCGAGACGGTGCGCTCCCACTCCTCGGCCTGCTCCGGCAGCCCGCCGAGCGGGACCTCGACGTCGAGGACCTCCTCGATGCGGTGCAGCAGCGCCACGGCCGCCTTCGGCACGCGGGCCTGCGAGACGTAGTGCGGCACCGCGGCCCAGAACGACATCGCCGGGACGCCGGCCTCGACGCAGGCGTTCTGGAAGACGCCGACGATGCCGGTGGCGCCCTGGTAGGTGGACTGCTCCACCTGCATCCGCTTCGCGGAGTCGACGTCGTAGGAGATGCCGCTCACGGTGGTGGGCCGGGTGTGCGGGATGTCGGTGAGCAGGGCACCGAGGGTGATGACCTTGGTCACGCCGAGCCGCTCGACGTGCCCGAGCAGCTCGGAGCAGAACGAGCGCCAGCGCAGGTTCGGCTCGATGCCGTTGACGAGCACGACGTGCCGCTCGGTGCCGGGGAGCGTGGCCACCGACAGGCGGGTCGTCATCCACTCGATCTTGCGGGTGACGCCGTCGGTGTAGCGGACGTGCGGGCGCGTGACCTGGAAGTCGTAGTAGTCCTCGGGGTCGATCGACGCCAGCGGGGTGGCGTCCCAGCTGAGCTCCAGGTGCTCGAGCGCCGTGCTCGCGGCCTCACCCGCGTCGTTCCACCCCTCGAACGCGGCGATCATCACCGGGTCGACGAGTCGGGGCAGGTCGGATGCCGGGTCGGGATCGGTCATCGCCCCAGCCTACGGCGGTGAGGCCGTCCCGTGGCGTTCCGGTCGGTGTCGGCGGGTTCGCGACCGGTAGCATCTCGGACGCGGTCGAGAGGCGCTGCAACGGTTGGCTCGCCATCCGCCACGCTCGGCCGGTTCGCGGTTCGATGAGAAGGGCGCCTCCCACGACAGACGCGGGAGGCCCGATGTCGGTGAAGGATCTGCGCGACCTGCTCGATCAGCGGGTGGCGGTACTCGACGGTGCCTGGGGCACGATGCTGCAGTCCGCCGGGCTCTCCCCGGCCGACTACCGCAACGACCAGCTCGCCGACCACACCCACGACGTCACCGGCGACCCGGACCTGCTCAACATCACCTCGCCCGACGTCGTCCTGGACGTGCACCGCCGGTACCTGGCGGCGGGTGCGGACATCACGACCACCAACACCTTCACCGCCACCGGCATCGCCCAGGCCGACTACGGCCTGGAGCACCTCGTCCGCGAGATGAACGTGCGCGGCGCCCGGCTCGCCCGGCAGGCCGCCGACGAGGCCGAGGCGCAGGACGGCGGGCGGCGCTTCGTGGCCGGCTCGGTCGGACCGCTCAACGTGACGCTCTCGCTCTCGCCGAAGGTCGAGGACCCCGCCTTCCGCCGGGTGACGTTCGACCAGGTCCGCGACACCTACGCCGAGCAGATCTCCGCGCTCGCCGAGGGCGGCGTCGACCTGCTGATGTTCGAGACGATCTTCGACACGCTCAACGTCAAGGCTGCGGTGGCCGCGGCCCGCGAGGTCGCACCGCAGCTGCCCCTGTGGATCTCCGTGACGATCGTCGACCTGTCCGGGCGCACGCTGTCGGGCCAGACGGTGGAGGCGTTCTGGAACGCCGTGGCGCACGCGGACCCGCTGGTGGTGGGCGTCAACTGCTCGTTGGGGGCCGCCGAGATGCGCCCGCACGTGGCCGACCTCGCCAAGTTCGCCGGCACCTACGTCTCCAGCCACCCCAACGCCGGGCTGCCCAACGCGTTCGGCGGCTACGACGAGACGCCCGAGCAGACCGCCGCGCAGCTGCGCGAGTTCGCTCACGCCGGCCTCGTCAACATCGTCGGCGGCTGCTGCGGCACCACCCCCGAGCACATCGCGGCGATCGCCGAGACGGTCCGGGGCACGGCGCCGCGTCCGGTGCCCGAGATCGGGGCCGCCACCCGCTACAGCGGCCTGGAGCCGTTCGCGATCGGCGCCGACACCGGGTTCGTCATGATCGGTGAGCGCACCAACGTCACCGGGTCGAAGAGGTTCCGCAGGCTGATCGAGGCCGACGACTTCCAGAGCGCCGTCGACGTCGCGCTGGAGCAGGTCCGCGGCGGCGCGAACCTCATCGACGTGAACATGGACGCCGACCTGCTCGACAGCGAGCAGGCCATGACCACGTTCCTCAACTACATCGCCACCGAGCCGGAGATCGCCCGCGTCCCGGTGATGATCGACAGCTCGCGGTGGAGCGTGCTCGAGGCCGGGCTCAAGTGCGTCCAGGGCAAGGGCGTGGTCAACTCGATCAGCCTCAAGGAGGGCGAGGAGCCGTTCCTCGCCCAGGCCCGGCGCATCCGCGACCTCGGCGCGAGCGCGGTCGTGATGGCGTTCGACGAGCAGGGCCAGGCCGACAGCGCCGAGCGCAAGGTCGCCATCTGCGAACGCGCCTACGCGTTGCTGACCCAGCAGGTCGGATTCCCGCCCGAGGACATCATCTTCGATCCCAACGTGCTCGCGATCGCCACGGGCATGGAGGAGCACAACGGCTACGGCAAGGCGTTCCTCGACGCGCTCCCGCAGATCAAGCAGCGTTGTCCCGGCGTGCGGATCAGCGGCGGCATCTCCAACCTGTCGTTCGCCTTCCGCGGCAACGACGTGGTCCGCGAGGCCATCCACTCGGCGTTCCTGTTCCACGCGATCCCGCTCGGCCTCGACATGGGCATCGTCAACGCCGGCCAGCTCGCGGTGTACGAGGACATCCCGAAGGACCTCCTCGAACTCGTCGAGGACGTCCTGTTCGACCGCCGCCCCGACGCCACCGACCGGTTGGTCACCCACGCGGGGACCGTCGGCGGGAAGGGCACGCAACGCGTCGTCGACCTGACCTGGCGCGAGGGCACCGTGGACGAACGGCTCTCGCACGCGCTCGTGCACGGCATCGTCGACTTCATCATCGACGACACCGAGGAGGCCCGGTTGACCGCCGCCCGGCCCCTCGACGTCATCGAGGGCCCGCTGATGGACGGCATGAAGATCGTCGGTGACCTGTTCGGCTCGGGACGGATGTTCCTGCCGCAGGTGGTGAAGAGCGCGCGGGTGATGAAGCGCGCGGTGGCCCACCTGGAGCCGTTCATGGACGCGGAGAAGGAGGCGCTGATCGCCTCCGGCGGCACCCACCGCGGCAACGGCAAGGTCGTGATGGCCACCGTCAAGGGCGACGTGCACGACATCGGCAAGAACATCGTCGGCGTGGTGCTCGGCTGCAACAACTACGACGTGATCGACCTGGGCGTCATGGTCCCGGCCGCGAAGATCCTCGACACCGCGATCGCCGAGGGCGCCGACGTCATCGGGCTCTCCGGGCTGATCACGCCGTCGCTGGACGAGATGGTGTCGGTGGCCGCGGAGATGCAGCGGCGGGGGATGTCGTTGCCGCTGCTGATCGGCGGGGCCACCACGTCGCGCCAGCACACCGCGGTGCGGATCGCGCCCGCCTACGACGCCACCACCGTGCACGTCCTGGACGCCTCCCGCGTCACCGGTGTCGTGTCGGCCCTGCTCGACCCCGACCGCGCCGGCACCCTCGACGCGGACAACCGGGTCGAGCAGGACCGCATGCGCACCGAGCACGAGGGCCGCCACGCCGTCCCGCTGCTCACCGTCGAGCAGGCCAGGGCCAACGCCGAGCGGATCTCCTTCGACGACCTGCCGGTGCCCCCGTTCACCGGGATCCAGGAGGTCGAGCCCACCCTCACCGAGCTGCGCGAGCTGATCGACTGGACGTTCTTCTTCTTCGCCTGGGAGCTGAAGGGCCGCTACCCGAAGATCCTGGAGAACCCCGTCGCGAAGGACCTGTTCGACGACGCCGTCGAGATGCTCGACGAGATCGTCGCGGACGGATCGCTGCGCGCGCGGGGGGTGTACGGCTTCTGGCCGGCCCACGCCGAGGGCGACGACCTGGTCGTCGACGGGGTGCGCCTGCCGATGCTGCGCCAGCAGACGAAGAAGCCCGACGGCCGGCCGAACCGGTGCCTCGCCGACTTCGTGTCCCCCGACGGCGATCACCTGGGCGGGTTCGCCGTCGCCATCCACGGCGCCGAGGAGCTGTCCGCCCGCTTCGAGTCCGAGCAGGACGACTACCGCTCGATCATGGTCAAGGCGCTGGCCGACCGGCTGGCCGAGGCCTTCGCCGAGTGGGTGCACCTGCGGGCCCGTCGCGAGTGGTTCGAGCCCGACGCGCAGCCGGAGCTCGCCGACCTGCACGCGGAGCGCTTCCGCGGCATCCGCCCCGCGTTCGGCTACCCGGCCAGCCCCGAGCACACCGAGAAGCGCGAGCTGTTCGACCTGCTCGGCGCGGAGAAGGTGGGGCTGGCGCTGACCGAGTCGTTCGCGATGACACCGGCGGCCGCCGTGAGCGGAGTGATCTTCGCGCACCCGGGTTCGCGCTACTTCACCGTCGGGCGGATCGGGCGCGACCAGGTCGAGGACTACGCGGCGCGGCGCGGCACGTCGGTCGAGGAGGCCGAGCGGTGGCTGCGGCCCAACCTGGCCTACGACCCCGAATGACGACCACCACTCCGGCGGCGGTGCTCTGGGACATGGACGGCACGCTCGTCGACTCGGAGAAGGTCTGGACGGTCTCGCTCGCCGACACCGCCCGGGCACTGGGCGGCGAGCTGAGCGCGGCCGCCCGCGAGGCCATCATCGGCTCCAACCTGCCGCGGACGCTCGGGATCATGTTCGACGACCTCGGCCTGCCCCGCGACGCCGACCGGATGGCCGATGCGGAGCGGCTGATCCTGCGCCGCACCGGCGAGCTGTTCCGGGAGGGGCTGGAGTGGCGACCGGGCGCGCAGGCCGCGCTGCGGACGGTGCGGGAGGCCGGCTGGCCCACCGCGCTGGTCACCAACACCGTCCGCGAGCTCACCGAGCTGGCGCTCGACGGCATCGGCCGGGAGCACTTCACGGTGTCGGTCTGCGGCGACGAGGTGCCCCGCGGCAAGCCCGACCCCGACCCGTACCTGCGGGCCGCGGAGCTGCTCGGCGTCGACGTGCGCGACTGCCTGGCCGTGGAGGACTCGCCGACCGGCGCGCTGGCCGCCGAGCGGGCCGGGGCGGCGGTGCTGGTGGTGCCCTGCGAGGTGCCGGTCCCGGCCGGCCCGGGCCGGGTCGAGCGCGACTCGCTGGTCGGTCTGACCGCCGCCGGCGTGCGCGACGACTACACCCGGGCACGGGGGCGGGACGCCGCGTGAGACCGTTGGACCGCACGGGCCGGCCTCTCGTCGGGGTTCGTTGCGCGTTCCACCGCTCCCACCGCCCGTCCGGCGCAGGTGAGCGGCCGGAGGCAGCAGCCACCCGACGGCGACGGGGCACGTCGTGCACGACATATGACACTGGTTCCGTGAGAGGTGAATCCCGGTGAAGACCTTCGACGAGCTCTACGCCGAGCTGACGGAGAAGGCCGCCACGAAGCCCGCGGGGTCGGGCACTGTGGAGGCACTCGCGGCGGGCGTCCATGCGCAGGGCAAGAAGGTCCTCGAGGAGGCGGGCGAGGTGTGGCTCGCCGCCGAGCACGAGGCCGACGACGCCCTCGCCGAGGAGATCTCGCAGCTGCTCTACCGCGTGCAGGTTCTGATGATCGGCCGCAAGATCACGCTCGAAGACGTCTACAAGTTCCTGTAAGGCCGAAACACCGAAGGACGAGCTCATGCTTCGCGTCGCACTCCCGAACAAGGGCACCCTGGCCGAACCCGCCGCAACGATGATGCGCGAGGCCGGTTACCGGCAGCGTTCGGACTCGCGCGACCTGTCGATGCAGGACGACGAGAACGGCATCGAGTTCTTCTACCTGCGGCCCAAGGACATCGCCACCTACGTCGGATCCGGCGACCTGCACCTGGGCGTCACCGGAGCCGACCTCATGGAGGAGTCCGGCAGCCAGGTCCAGACGGTGCTGGAGCTGGGCTTCGGCCAGTCGAAGTTCCGCTACGCCGCCCCCGTCGACGGCGACATCGGCAAGCTGGAGGACCTCGAGGGCAAGACGATCGCTACGTCCTACCCCCGGCTGGTGCGCTCGCACCTGGCCCGCAACCGGGTGCGCTCGGAGATCGTCAAGCTCGACGGCGCCGTGGAGATCTCGGTGCAGCTCGGCCTGGCCGACGCCATCGCCGACGTCGTGTCCTCCGGGCGGACGCTGCGCCAGCACAACCTGCAGGTCATCGGCGACGCGATCGCGCAGTCGGAGGCCACGCTGATCGAGCGCGAGCCGCGGCCCGACCGCGAGGAGTCGGTCGACACCAAGAACGAGAAGATCGTCTTCATCGAGCGGCTGCGCGGCGTGGTCTACGCCCGCCAGTACCTGATGCTCGACTACGACTGCCGCAACGAGCTGCTCGACCGGGCGAAGAAGATCAGCCCCGGGCTGCAGGCCCCCACCGTGTCGCCGCTCACCGAGGCCGGCTGGTCCGCGGTGCGGTCGATGGTCGTCAAGCGCGAGGTCAACCGGGTGATGGACCAGCTCGCGCAGCTCGGGGCCCGCGCGATCCTGGCGTCGGAGATCCGGTCCTGCCGCGCGATCGACGGCCGGGGCTGACCTAGCTGCGCGGCCG
Organism: Pseudonocardia petroleophila; assembly: GCF_014235185.1. Taxonomy (NCBI): domain Bacteria; kingdom Bacillati; phylum Actinomycetota; class Actinomycetes; order Pseudonocardiales; family Pseudonocardiaceae; genus Pseudonocardia; species Pseudonocardia petroleophila. Next base: position 4,787,801 of record NZ_CP060131.1, read on the forward strand.
CACGGTCAGGCCCTGGGTCGTGCGGCCCACGTGCCCGTCGGTGTCGAAGAGCAGGCCGGTGGCGGTGCCGAGCCCGGTCGGGCCGATCACGCTGCTCGCCCGCACCCCGACCCACTCGCCGGCGGGGACGCGGTGCAGGTGCACCGTCAGCTCGGTGTTGACGTAGAGCCAGTGGCGGATGTCCAGCGGCGACCCGATGCCGTTGGCGCTGTCGCCGACCACGGCCAGGCGCTGCAGCGGGGTGATCTCCTCGCCCTCGACCAGCGCCACCCGGGGGCGGCCCCACAGCTCGCCCGGACCGGGGACGTCCCATCCGCCGGACACCCACCGCCACTCGACGGCGTCGATGTAGCCGGGCAGCCAGCCCTCGGCCCGGTCGGGGTGGACCTGGACGCCGTCGGGCGGGGGCAGGGCGGGCTCGGTGCCCGACACGACCTCGGCGGTGTCGCCCTCGGCCAGGCGCCACGCGCGGGCCCGCAGCACGGCGCGGCCCCCGGCCAGCATCTCCGCCCCGAGCAGCTCGATGCTGCGGCCCGGCCGCTCCATCCGGGCACGGACCTCGACCTCGCCCGCCGGGATCCGCCCCAGCACCTCGACGGTGACCCGGGACAGCGCGGTGCCGGGCCGGGGCGCGCACCGCTCGAACGCCCGGATCAGCAGCGCGGCGGGCGGGCCGCCGTGCTGGGCGTCGGCGAACCACGGCCCGGTGGTGGAGAAGGTGGCGTGGAAGCGCTCGCCGTCGGGGCCGTCGAGCGGGCGGTAGAAGGGTTCGAGATCCGGCACGTCCGCGATCATGCCCGCTCAGTCGGCCCGGTCGGGCACCGACTCCTCGGTGACCGCGGGCCACCCGGGATAGGGCGGGGGAGTGCCGCCCCAGGCCGGGCACAGCGCCTTGTGGCTGCACCAGTCGCACATCCGGCCGGGGCTGGGCCGGAAGTCGCCGGTCTCGCCCGCGGCGAGCACCGCGGCCCAGATCGCCTCCAGGGTGCGCTCGAAGCGGCGCAGCTCGTCCTCGTCGGGGGAGTAGGTCAGGCGCGCGCCGTCGGCCAGGTAGATCAGCAGCAGCTGGGTGGGGACGACGCCGCGCAGGTGCAGCAGGGCGAGCGCGTAGAACTTCATCTGGAACAGCGCCCGCGCCTCGAAGACCTCCCCCGGGGCCGCGCCCGTCTTGTAGTCGACGACCCGGATCCGCCCGTCCGGAGCGACGTCGAGCCGGTCGAGGTAGCCGCGCAGCAGCAGCCCCGACCCGAGCTCGGTCTCGACGAGCAGCTCGCGGGCCGCGGGCTCGAGCCGGCGGGGGTCCTCCAGCCGGAAGTAGGCGTCGAGCAGCGCCCCGGCCGACTCCCACCAGCCGGCCGCGTCGGCCTCGCCCGCCCCGGACAGTACGTCGGCCAGGTCGGGCTCCTCCGCGCGCAGCCGCTCCCAGGCGGGCCCGAGCAGCGCGCGGGCCGCGGCGGGCACCCGCTGCGGCGCCGGGAGCTCGAAGAGCTGATCCAGCACGGCGTGCACGAGGGTGCCGCGGACCTGCGCCGGGGTGGGCCGCTCGGGGAGCCGGTCGATCGTGCGGAAGCGGTAGAGCAGCGGGCACTGCTTGAAGTCGCCGGCCCGCGACGGGGAGAGGGCGGGGCGGCGGGTCACGCGGCGACAGTAGGCGACGGCCCCGACGCTCTCCCGGGGTCGCCGACCCGGGGGAGTGCGCGCCCCGTAGGTTGTCCCGCGATGAAGACCATGCGATCCGCCGTGGCCGCCGCAGCGCTCGCGGCGCTGCTCACCGCCTGCTCCACGGGCGGCACCGAGGCACCCGCGGACCCGACGCCCGCCGCACCGACGGCCGGGGCGGCCACCGCGGCCCCGACGGCGACGCGGGGGCCCGGCGCGGTCGGCCCCGAGGAGGCCGCGGTCGAGGCCGCCCTGCGCGCCTACCAGCAGGCCATCGCCACCCAGGACTGGCCGATCGCCTGCTCGCTCAACGCCCCGGAGACCAGCGCGCAGCTCGTCGCGGCGGTGCAGGCGGGCGGGGGACAGGCCGGCACCTGCGAGGAGGCGCTCGCCGCGGTGTTCGGGCAGCCCGGGGCGGCCGAGACGGCCGTCGAGGCGGCGAGCAGCACGGTCGTCGACGACGTGGTGGTGCAGGGGCTCAACGCCACCATCCGCTGGACCTCCACGCGGCAGGGCCAGTCCCGCACCGACGGGGCGACGATGCAGCTCATCGACGGTCAGTGGCGCCTGGCCGGCACGGCGTGACCGACCCCGACGCCGGGTCGACCGGTCCGGCCCGCGGCGGCCCGTTCCGCTCGGGCGACCGCGTGCAGCTCACCGACCCCAAGGGCCGGCACTACACGATCACCCTCGAGACCGGCGCGCAGTACCACACGCACCGCGGCGGGATCCGGCACGACGACCTCATCGGGCAGCCCGAGGGCAGCCTGGTCCTCTCGCCCGTGGGCACCCCCTACCTGGCGCTGCGCCACCGGCTCGCCGACTACGTCCTGTCGATGCCGCGCGGCGCGCAGGTCATCTACCCGAAGGACGCCGCGCAGATCCTCATGTGGGGCGACGTGTTCCCCGGCGCCCGCGTGCTGGAGGCCGGGGCCGGGTCCGGTGCGCTGACCTGCTCCCTGCTGCAGGCCGTCGGCCCCACCGGAAGGGTGGTGTCCTACGAGATCCGCGCCGACCACGCCGAGCACGCCGAGCGCAACGTGCGGCAGTTCTTCGGCCGCATCCCACCCAACTGGACCTTGACCGTGGCCGATCTCGCCGCTCACGCCGAGGCCGAGGACGGGCAGGTCGACCGGGCGGTGCTGGACATGCTGGCGCCGTGGGAGCAGCTCGACACCGTGGCGAAGGCGCTCGTCCCCGGTGGCGTGCTCGTCGGGTACGTCGCCACCACCACGCAGCTGTCGCGGCTCACCGAGGCCCTGCGGGAGCAGCAGTGCTGGACCGAGCCGGAGGCCTGGGAGACGCTGGTCAGGGCCTGGCACGTCGTCGGGCTCGCCGTCCGCCCCGAGCACCGGATGCAGGGCCACACGGCGTTCCTGGTGACCGCGCGTCGACTGGCCGACGGCGTCAGCCCGCCCCGGCCGCAGCGCCGGCCCACGTCCACCCGCTGAGCGGACGCGGCGCGCTGCGCCGCCCGGACGCGTACCGTCACGGACACGGAAGGTGCCCGGCCCGTCAAGGTGCCGTCCGCGTGAGTGATCAATCACCGTTTCGCCGCACCGCATGTGTCAGGGTGTCCAGGTATCGTATGGAAACGGAACACGGAGGGAGGATGCCGTGAACCCCTACGACGGAACCGGCAGACAGAACCCAGGTGGCCACGGGGACATGAGTCCCGACGAGGCCGTCGCCCAGATCCGCTTCCTCGAAGAAGAGGTGGCCCTACTCCGCCGCAAGCTCACGGAGTCGCCGCGCCAGGCCCGTGCCCTGGAGCAGCGGCTCGCCGAGTCGGCCAGCAGGCTCGCCCAGCTCTCGGCCCGCAACGAGAAGCTGACCGAGACGCTCAAGGACGCCCGGGGTCAGCTCATCGCCCTCCGCGAGGAGGTCGACCGGCTCGCCCAGCCGCCCAGCGGCTACGGCGTGTTCCTCGCGCGCTTCGAGGACGAGACGGTCGACGTCTTCACCTCCGGCCGCCGGATGCGCGTCGCGGTCTCGCCCGCGGTGTCCACCACGGACCTCCGCAGCGGCCAGACCGTGCGGCTCAACGAGGCGCTCACCGTCGTCGAGGCGGGCGACTACGAGCGCATCGGTGAGGTCTGCGGGCTCCGCGAGGTGCTCTCCGAGCCCACCGCCGACGGCCTCGCGGGCCGGGCGCTGGTCGTCGGGCACGCCGACGAGGAGCGCGTGGTGTGGCTCGCCGCGCCGCTGTTCGACGAGTCCGACCCCGACCTGGTCAAGCTCAAGCCCGGCGACTCGCTGCTCGTCGACACCAAGGCCGGCTACGCCTACGAGCGCGTGCCCAAGGCCGAGGTCGAGGACCTCGTGCTGGAGGAGGTGCCCGACGTCGGCTACGAGGACATCGGTGGCCTGTTCCGGCAGATCGAGCAGATCCGCGACGCGGTGGAGCTGCCGTTCCTGCACGCCGAGCTGTTCACCGAGTACGAGCTGCGGCCCCCCAAGGGCGTGCTGCTCTACGGCCCTCCCGGTTGCGGCAAGACGCTGATCGCCAAGGCCGTCGCCAACTCGCTGGCCAAGAAGATCGCGGCCCAGCGCGGCGACGACCCCAACGAGGGCCGGGCCTTCTTCCTCAACATCAAGGGTCCCGAGCTGCTCAACAAGTTCGTGGGCGAGACCGAGCGGCACATCCGGCTGATCTTCCAGCGGGCGCGGGAGAAGGCGAGCGCCGGCACCCCGGTGATCGTGTTCTTCGACGAGATGGACTCCATCTTCCGCACCCGCGGGTCCGGCGTGTCCTCCGACGTCGAGACCACGATCGTGCCCCAGCTCCTCGCCGAGATCGACGGCGTCGAGGGCCTGGAGAACGTCATCGTCATCGGCGCCTCGAACCGCGAGGACATGATCGACCCGGCGATCCTGCGGCCGGGCCGGCTCGACGTCAAGATCAAGATCGAGCGTCCGGACGCCGAGGCGGCCCAGGACATCTTCTCCAAGTACCTCACCGACACCCTGCCCGTCCACGACGACGACATCGCGGAGTTCGGCGGCAACCGCAAGGCCTGCATCGACGCCATGATCGAGCGCGTGGTCGAGCGGATGTACGACGAGACCGAGGAGAACCGGTTCCTGGAGGTCACCTACGCCAACGGTGACAAGGAGACCCTGTACTTCAAGGACTTCAACTCCGGCGCCATGATCCAGAACATCGTCGACCGGTCCAAGAAGTCGGCCATCAAGGCGGTGCTCGAGTCCGGCCAGCGCGGACTGCGGGTGCAGCACCTCCTCGACGCGATCGTCGACGAGTTCGCCGAGAACGAGGACCTGCCCAACACGACCAACCCCGACGACTGGGCGCGGATCTCGGGCAAGAAGGGCGAGCGGATCGTCTACATCCGCACGCTGGTCACGGGCAAGAACGAGGCCAGCAGCCGGGCGATCGACACGGCGTCGAACACCGGCCAGTACCTGTAGCGGGCGCCTGGAGACGGGGCCGGTCGCACCGCGACCGGCCCCGTCGGCGTCCGCGGCGGATCAGAGGGTGGCGAACCAGAGCACCCAGCGGCGCTGCGCCGCCGTCTCGACCGCGCGGGGGCGGTAGTGCTCCCGGGTCCAGGCCACGGCGTCGGCGGCGGGGTGCCCGGCCAGCACCGCCATGCACGCGATGACGGTCCCGGTGCGCCCGGTGCCACCGGCGCAGGCCACCTCGACGCGGCGGCCGTCGCGGGCGAGGCGGTAGGCGTGCTCGACCGCGGCCGCGGCGCGCCTGCCGTCGCGCGGGACGCGGAAGTCGGGCCAGTCCAGCCACTCGGCCGGCCAGTCCGGGACGAGCACCGGGCGACCCAGCAGCGTGCGCCGCCGGTGCAGGTAGAGCCCGAACTCCGGGGGCGGATCGGCGGGCCGCTCCCGGCGCCCGCGGCCGCGCACCCGGGTCCCGTCCGGGAGCAGCACGTCGCCCTCGACGTGCCGCGGTCTGTGCTCGACGGACATGCCGGGCATCCTCCCGCAGCCACCCGCGGCGCCGTGCGCGGGCTCCCGCCGGGAGACTCGCACCGTGCGCACCTGCCCCTGCGGTCTACCCGCCCCCTACGACGACTGCTGCGGCCGCTACCACCGCGGCGCGGCGGCCCCCACCGCCGAGGCGCTGATGCGGTCGCGGTTCAGCGCGTTCGCCGTGGGCGACGCCGCCCACCTGCACGCGTCGTGGGACCCGGAGACCCGCCCGCGGCGCGTCGACGTCGACCCGGGGACGCGGTGGACCCGGCTGGAGGTGCTCGACCGCACCGGCGGCGGGCTGCTGGAGTCCACCGGCACCGTGGAGTTCCGGGCGCACCACGACGGGGGAGTGGTGGCCGAGCACAGCCGGTTCCGCCGGGTGGACGGGCGCTGGGTCTACGTCGGGCCGGTCTGAGCCGGCGCGCTCAGAACTGCAGGCCGAGCGCCCAGCCGCCGAGCAGCCAGCTGAACAGCGTGATCAGCAGGACGCCGACGACGTTGAGCACCGCCCCGCCGCGCGCCATCTGGCCGATGGTGACCGTGCCGCTGCCGAACACGATGGCGTTGGGCGGGGTGCCGACCGGAAGCATGAACGCGCAGGTCGCGGCCAGGGCGGCCGGGATCAGCAGCGTCATCGAGTCGGCGCCGATGCCCAGGGCGACCCCGCCGAGCACGGGGATGAACGTCGCCGCGGTCGCGGTGTTGCTGGTGACCTCGGTGAGCAGCAGGACGATGGCCACGATCGCCCCGACGAGCAGCACGATCGGCAGCACGCCCAGGCCCTGCACCTGGGTGCCGATCCAGGCGTCCAGCCCGCTGGCCGCGACGGCCCCGGCCAGGCTCAGCCCGCCGCCGAAGAGCAGCAGGACGCCCCAGGGCAGCCCCTTCTGGGCGTCCTCCCAGACCAGGAGCATCTCGCCGCGGCCCTCACCGGTCCGGCGGTGGCCCGGCAGCAGGAACAGCACGACCCCTGCGGCGATGGCGATCGCGGTGTCGTCGAGGTCGCCGAGCCAGGGCAGCGCCGCCTCGACCGGCCCGATCTGGGTGAGCAGGCCGGGGGCGATCCACAGGAACGCCGCCCCGGCGAACACGGCGAGGACCCGCTTCTCCCCGGTGCTCGTCGGTCCCATGTCGCGGAGCTGCCCCGCGATCATCTCCCGGCCGCCCGGCACCTCGTCCAGCCCGCTCCGGAACAGGACGCGGGTGATGAGCAGCCAGGCGATCACCAGGAACACCACGACGAGCGGCACCCCGAGCTGCATCCAGCCCAGGAAGGTGATCTCGCGGTCGAGCTGCTCGCTGACGTAGCCGGCCACGATCGCGTTGGGCGGGCTGCCGAGCAGGGTGCCGAGCCCGCCGATCGACGCCGACCAGGCGATCGACAGCACGAGCCCGACGCCGAAGATCCGCACGGCGGGATCGTCGACGGTGTCGCTGATCGCCGAGCCGCGGCGCACCTCGCCGGTGCCGTGGCTGCGCTCGACCACGAGCGCGAGCACGCTCAGGGCGATCGGCAGCATCATCAGCGTCGTCGCGGTGTTCGACACCCACATCGACAGGAACGCCGTCGCGATCATCATGCCCAGGACGATGCGCCGGGGATGGGTGCCGACCGTCCGCAGCGTCAGCAGGGCGATCCGCCGGTGCAGCTCCCACTTCTGCATCGCGATGGCGATGAGGAAGCCGCCCATGAACAGGAAGACGATCGGGTCGGCGTACGGGGCGGTGGCGTCGCCGACGGAGAGCACGCCGAAGGCCGGGAACGCGACGATCGGGACCAGCGCGGTTGCCGAGAGCGGGAGCGCCTCGGTCATCCACCAGACCGCCATCAGCACGCCGATCGCGGCGACCGTGCGGCCGGCGGGCTCCAGCCCGGTGGCCGAGCCGAGGGCGAGCCAGGTGATCCCGGCGACGAGCAGCCCGAGGCCGCGGAAGGCCCACACGCGGCCCGGCGGGCGCGGGTCGGCCGGGGCCGCGACCGGGGGCTCGGTCCGGGTGCCGGGCCGGTCGGCGGGGCGCGGGGCGGGCTCCGTGCTCGTCATGCGGACTCCTTCGGCCACCGGGTTCGGGCCGGCGCACCGTACCCCGATCGTGGCGTTTCGTCCGGTCAGAGCGTTTTGTCGGGTTGCCGGTTCGTGTCCGATCCGTACACGACGGGCGCGGCCGCGACGCCTAGCGTGGCGGCATGACGATCGAGGCGAAGCTGGACGCCATCGGGCAGGTCGTGGGCGACATGGCCGCGACCTGCGCGTTCTACCGCATGCTGGGCCTGGCGATCCCCGACGGAGCGGAGTCCGCGCGGCACGTCGAGGCGACGCTGCCCGGCGGGCTGCGGCTGATGTTCGACACCGAGGACGTCGCCCTCTCCCTGGACCCCGACTGGGTGCCCCCGGTGACCGGTGGCCGGGTGGGGCTCGCGTTCCTGCTGCCGGACCCGGCCGGGGTCGACGCGGCGTACGCCGAGCTGACCGGCGCGGGGCACCCCGGCGAGCGGGAGCCGTTCGACGCGCCGTGGGGCCAGCGCTACGCCAGCGTGCTCGACCCGGACGGTACGACCGTCGACCTGTTCGCCCCCAGCTGACCGGGCGCCACCCCGCCCAGCGCCCGCACCTCGCGCGAGAGGTGCGGCTGGTCGGCGTACCCCGCGCGGGCGGCGACCTCGGCCGGGGCGACGCCCGCGTGCAGCAGCGCCACCGCGCGGCGGAAGCGCAGCACCCGGCGCAGCACCGACGGGCCGTAGCCGAAGGCCTCCAGGCAGCGCCGGTGCAGCGTGCGGGTCGTGCAGCCGAGCGCGTCGGCCGTGGCGGCGACGCCCGCCCCGGACCCGATCCGGGCGGCGAGCTCCGCCGCCGCGCGCTCGGGACCCGGCCCGGGGAGGGCCGTGACGAGATCGGTGAGCAGGGCGACCGCCGCGCGGAGGTCCGCGGACGGGTCCTCCCCGGCCCTGCGGTGGCGGTGCAGGCCGGTCGGGCGGGCCCCGAGGACGTCGCCGACCGGTTCTCTCCGGTCGCGCAGCGCCGTGGCCGGGACGCCGAGCAGCCCGGGCAACCGGCCGGGGGCGAAGCGCAGCCCGACCAGGACCGTGCCCGGGACCCGGCGGGCCGGATGGGGTGCGGTGTCGGGCCCCGCGACGAGGACGCCGTCGCCGGTCCAGATCAGGTCCATGCAGCCGTCGGGCAGCACGTCCTGGACCCCGCCCGGCTCGTCGTCCCCGGTCCGGGACACCCAGCCGCACTCGACGAGCCCGGCCAGCGGAGCCGGCGCCCGGAACTCGCGGTAGGTCACGGAGCCACGGTAGCCGCGCCCCGGACGCACCGCGGCCCCCGACGCGGTGCGTCAGGGGCCGTCGGGGAGCCGGTCGGTGCGGCGATCAGGCGGTGCGCAGCACGCCCTGGATCTCCAGGGTGATCTGGACCTTCTCGCTCACCACGACGCCGCCGCCGTCGAGCGGCATCGCGATGTCGACGCCGTAGTCGCTGCGGTTGATGCTGGTGGTGGCCGTGAACCCGGCGCGCGTGCCGCCGTAGGCGTCGGGGCCGAAGCCGCCGACCTCGACGGCGAGCGTGACGGGCCTGGTGACGCCCTTGATGGTCAGGTCGCCGTCGACGGCCAGGTCGTCACCGTCGGCCCGCACCGCGGTGGAGACGAAGCTCCACGTCGGGTGGTTCTCGACGTCGAAGAAGTCGGCCGAGCGGACGTGGCCGTCGCGCTGGTCGTTGCCGGTGGCGATCGAGGTGGCGTCGATCTCGACGCGGACACTCGATGCGGTGACGTCGTCCGACGTGGTGATCGCACCGGAGAACCCGGTGAACCGGCCGCGTACCTTGCTCACCATCATGTGGCGGACCGTGAACCCGACCTCGGAGTGCACCGGGTCGATGTCCCACGTGCCGGCGATGTATCCGGGGATCTGGGTCTGTGCCGTGGTCATCGGAACCTCCGTGGTTTTGTTGAACTCTCAGGTGTTGAGAGGGACAGTACGGTAAACGGGTTGAGTGTTCAACTATTCCGGGAGGGTGACGTGGACGACACACGGTGGCTGAGCGCCGACGAGCAGCGCACCTGGCGGAGCTTCCTCACGGCCAGCCGGCTGCTCTGGGACCGCGTGGAGCGCCAGCTCCAGCAGGAGGCCGGACTGCCGCACGCCTACTACGAGATCCTCGTGCGGCTCTCCGAGGCCCCGGACCGGACGCTGCGGATGAGCCAGCTCGCCACCACGTCGCTGTCCTCGCGCAGCCGGCTCTCGCACGCCGTCTCGCGGATGGAGGAGGCCGGCTGGGTGCAGCGGCGGCCCTGCCCGTCGGACAAGCGCGGGCAGCTCGCCTCGCTGACCGAGGCCGGGATGGAGCGCCTGCGGGCCGCCGCTCCCGGGCACGTCGAGGAGGTGCGGCAGCTGCTGTTCGACCGGCTCACCCCGGCCCAGCAGGCGTCCCTGCGCGAGATCAGCGACGTGCTCGCGGCCCACCTGTCCCCGGAGCCGCTGTGGCCCGCGGCGGGGGACGTGCCCGCGGACGCGTGAACGGCCCTCCCGCCGCAGCGGGAGGGCCGTTCAGGCGGGTGGGGTCAGGGGAAGGTGATGAGGGGCTTGACGATGCCGTCGGCCTTGGTCGTCATCATCTCGAACGCCTCGCTGATCCGGTCGAAGCCGAAGGTGTGCGTGGTCATGGGCGTCGGGTCGATGCGACCGGACTCCAGCAGGCGCAGCAGCCGCTTCATCCGCTCGCTGCCGCCCGGGCACAGGCCGGTGTGCACGGCCTTGTCGTTCATGCCCAGGCCGAACGCGTCGAGCGGCAGCTGCAGCGGGGCCGGGTTCTCGCCGTGGTAGCCGATGTTCGACACGCGCCCGCCCGCCTTCGTGACGCGCAGGCAGTCCTCGAAGGTCTGCGGGAACCCGAACGCCTCGATGGCGGCGTCGACGCCCTCGCCCCCGGTCAGGTCCATGATCTGCTCGACGGGGTTGCCCTTGCTGAAGTCGACGATGTCGGTGGCGCCGAAGCGCTTGGCCAGTGCCTGGCGCTCGGGGCGGGACTCCACCGCGATGATCCGCCCGGCCCCCATCAGCTGCGCACCGATCGTGGCGGACAGGCCGACGGGGCCCTGCGCGAAGATCGCCACCGTCTCGCCGAACTGCAGGTAGCAGTGCTCGACGCCCATGAACCCCGTGGTGAGCATGTCGCAGCAGTAGGCGGCCTGCTCGTCGCTGATCGCCTCGGGGATCGGGGTGAGGTTGGCCGCCGCGGCCGGGACGACGAAGTACTCGGCCATGTTGCCGTCCATCTGGACGGTGTACTTGTAGCCGCCGAGCGCGCCGCCGCACTGGCTCGTGAAGCCGCGCTGGCACGCCGAGCAGCGGTAGCAGGGCGTCACCGCGCAGACCACGACGCGCTGGCCCTCCTCGAAGCCGGTGACGGCCGAGCCCAGCTTGTGGATGACGCCGACCGACTCGTGCCCGAGCGTGCGGCCGTCGGGGACGGGGAGCGCGCCCTTGACGGTGTGCACGTCGGAGGTGCAGATCAGGGCCGCGGTGGTGCGGACGATCGCTTCCTCCGGACCGGGATCGGGGATCGGCTTCTCGACCACCTCGGTCGCTCCGACCGTCTTGATCACGAAGGACTTCATCGTCTCCGGCATCGAGTACTGCCCCCTTCGGGCTCGGGAAACCCCGATCATGCAGGAGGCCGCATGTGATCCCGGTCTCATCATGCAACATGATCGACGGGCGCACGCCGGGGACCTCCGGGGCGCGGCGGTTAGGCTCGACGCATGAGTGCGCTGAAGGCCCGCCCGTGACGGCCCGTCGGATCATGGGCACCGAGATCGAGTACGGCATCTCGGTCCCGGGCGACCCCACCGCCAACCCGGTGATCACGTCCACGCAGGTGGTGCTGGCCTACGCCGCGGCCGCCGACATCCCGCGCTCGCGGCGCGCCCGCTGGGACTACGAGGTGGAGTCGCCGCTGCGCGACGCCCGGGGCTTCGACCTCTCCGCGCCCACCATGCACAACCCCGTCGACTCCGAGCTCGACGACCTCGGCGCGGCGAACGTCATCCTCACCAACGGCGCGCGGCTCTACGTCGACCACGCCCACCCCGAGTTCTCCACCCCCGAGGTCACCACCCCGCGCGACATCGTGGTGTGGGACAAGGCGGGGGAGCGGGTGATGGAGGAGGCCGCGATGCGCTCGGCCACCGTGCCCGGGGCGCCGCGGATCCAGCTCTACAAGAACAACGTCGACGGCAAGGGCGCGAGCTACGGCGCCCACGAGAACTACCTGATGGCCCGCTCCACCACGTTCCCGTCGATCGTCTCGGGGCTGACGCCGTTCTTCGTGACGCGCCAGGTCGTCTGCGGCGCGGGCCGGGTCGGCCGGGGAGCGGCCGGCGACGAGGCCGGCTACCAGCTCGCGCAGCGCAGCGACTACATCGAGGTCGAGGTCGGCCTGGAGACCACGCTCAAGCGCGGCATCATCAACACCCGCGACGAGCCGCACGCCGACGCCGACAAGTACCGCAGGCTGCACGTCATCATCGGCGACGCCAACATGAGCGAGTACTCCACCCTCCTGAAGGTGGGGACGGCCGCGATCGTCCTGGACATGATCGAGAAGGGCGTGCGGTTCGACGAGCTGCGCCTCGCCGAGCCCGTCCGCTCGGTGCACCGGATCAGCCACGACCCGACGCTGAAGACGACGGTCGACCTGGCGGACGGCAGGCGGATGACGGGCCTGGACATCCAGCAGGCCTACTTCGAGAAGGCGCGCGCGCACGTCGGCGACAGCCCGGACGAGGCCACCGCGGAGGTCATGCAGATCTGGGGCGAGGTCCTCGACGACCTCGCGCGCGACCCGATGAGCACCGCCGACCGCCTCGACTGGACCGCGAAGCTGCGGCTGCTGGAGGGCTACCGCGAGCGCGACGGGCTCACCTGGGACGCCCCCCGCCTGCACCTGGTCGACCTGCAGTACACCGACGTCCGGATGGCGAAGGGGCTCTACAACCGGCTCGCCACGCGCGGCTCGATCAAGCGGTTGGTCTCCGAGGACGACGTCACCGCCGCGATGACCGCGCCGCCGGAGGACACCCGCGCCTACTTCCGCGGCCGCTGCCTGGAGCGCTACCCGGCCGAGGTCGCGGCGGCGTCGTGGGACTCGGTGATCTTCGACCTGGGCCGCGAGTCGCTGGTCCGCATCCCGACGCTGGAGCCGCTGCGCGGCACCCGTTCGCACGTCGGGGAACTGATCGACAACTCGCGCACCGCGGAGGAGCTCGTGGAGGCGCTCACCCGCGGCTGAGCGGCATCGTCGCGCGCCGGATCACGGACTTTCGTCGGCGTACTGGGTTAGTGTTCAACCCAGCACGACCTATCGACAGGAGGCGTCATGTCGCAGGAGCAGACGAAGCGTCAGGGTGGCGGCGGCGGGGACGACGACGAGGGTGCCGACGCCGCGGCGGCCGGCCAGGAGCGTCGCGAGAAGCTCGGCGAGGACGTCGACACGATCCTCGACGAGATCGACGACGTCCTCGAGGAGAACGCGGAGGACTTCGTCCGCGCCTACGTCCAGAAGGGCGGCGAGTAGCCTCCCCGGCTGCCCCCCTCCTCCCTCACCCGCACGAGCAGTACCCGCACGACGAGAGGCGCAGACCTGACCATGTCGTTCCCCGATCCGGGGCGTCGCGCCCCTGTCGGCCTGGACGCGTACCTCGCGCCCGGCCCGTCGTCCTTCACCGACTTCGTCACCGCCCACGCGCCGCACCTGCTCCCCTCCGCGGTGCCGGCCGGGCCCGCCGGCGGCGCGCTGGAGGTCCCGCACGGCACCACGATCGTCGCGCTGGTGTTCTCCGGCGGCGTGGTCATCGCCGGCGACCGGCGCGCGACCCAGGGCAACGTCATCGCCCAGCGCGACATCGAGAAGGTGTTCGTCACCGACTCGCACTCCGCCGTCGGCATCGCCGGGTCGGCGGGCATCGCTCTGGAGATGGTGCGGCTGTTCACCGTCGAGCTCGAGCACTACGAGAAGATCGAGGGCACCACGCTGTCCCTCGACGGCAAGGCCAACAAGCTCGCCGCGATGGTCCGCGCCAACCTCGGTGCCGCGATGCAGGGGTTCGTGGTCGTGCCGCTGTTCGCCGGCTACGACACCGAGGCGCCCGACCCGTCGAAGGCCGGCCGGATCGTCACCTACGACGCCACCGGCGGCCGCTACGACGAGCTGCTCGGCTACCACGCCGTCGGCTCCGGGTCGGTGTTCGCGAAGTCGGCGCTGAAGAAGCGCCACCGCGTCGACGCCGACCTGCCCACCACGGTCCGCACCGCGATCGAGGCGCTCTACGACGCCGCCGACGACGACTCCGCCACCGGCGGGCCGGACCTCACCCGCAAGCTCTACCCGATCGTCGTGTCGATCACCGGCCCCGAGGGCGCGATCCGCCGCCCGGAGACCGAGATCGCCGAGGTCGTCGCCCAGGTCGTGGCCGGCCGCACCGAGAACCCCGGAGGCTGATCCCATGACGATGCCGTTCTACTCGTCGGTCGACCAGCTCCTGCGCGACCGCTCGGAGCTCGCCCGCAAGGGCATCGCCCGGGGCCGCAGCGTCGTGGTCCTCACCTTCACCGACGGCGTGCTGTTCGTCGCGGAGAACCGGTCCACCGCCCTGCACAAGGTGTCCGAGATCTACGACCGCATCGGGTTCGCCGCGGTCGGGCGCTACAACGAGTTCGAGACGCTGCGCAACGCCGGCGTCCGGATGGCCGACGTCCGCGGCTACACCTACGACCGCCGCGACGTCACCGGGCGGATGCTGGCCAACACCTACGCGCAGGTGCTCGGCACCTCCTTCGTCGAGCAGCAGAAGCCCTACGAGGTGGAGCTGTGCCTGGCCGAGGTCGGGGCCACCGTCGACGCCGACCAGCTCTACCGCATCACCTACGACGGCTCCATCACCGACGAGCCGCAGTTCGTGGTCATGGGCGGCACCACCGAGCCGATCAGCGCGAAGCTCAAGGACACCTACCGGGCCGGGCTGGGCCTGGCGGAGTCGATCGCGCTCGCCGTCGAGGCGCTGCAGACCAGCTCCACCCCCGGCAACGGCGGCACCGCCCAGCCCGCCGTGCTCGGCGTGCGCGCGCTGGAGGTGGCGGTGCTCGACCGCGGCCGCCCGCGCCGGTCGTTCCGCCGGATCACCGGCTCGGCGCTGCGCGAGCTGCTCCCCGAGGCCAACCGCACTGTCGACGCCCCGGCCGGGTCCGAGGACGTGGGCGGCGACGAGAGCCCGGTGGTCCCGGAGAACGGCACCGGCTCCTGACGGGTGCGTGACGGGCGGGCCCGGCCCGCCCGTCGCGCCCACCCCCGGTCGGCGCGCACCCGCGATCAGGGAGCGGGGGGTTCCGACCCGCCGCGGGCGTCGATCAGGGCGTCGATCCCGGTGGCCTGCGCCAGGGTCTGCCCGCCGGCCACGGCGGCGAGCCAGTCGGTCTCCCGCTGCGCCACGGCGCGCGTCAGCTCCAGCACGGCGGCCAGCTCGGCGCGCGGTACGACGACCAGCCCGCTGGAGTCGCCGCGCACGACGTCGCCGGGGTGCACGGCGACGCCGCCGCAGTGCACGGGCACGTTGATCGCGCCGGGCCCCTGGTTCGACCCGGTCGCGGGGTGGGCGCCGCGCGCGAACGTGGGCAGGCCGACCTCGTCGAGCCCGGCGACGTCGCGCACCGCCCCGTCGACGACCAGCCCGACCGCGCCGCGGTCGCGGATCGTGCGGCCCACGATGTCGCCGATGACCGCGGCGTCGTCGCGGCCCCCGGCGTCGATGACGAGCACGTCGCCCTCGCCGACGAGGTCGGGGGCCTTGAGCACGAACAGGATGTCGCCCGGCTTCGTCCAGACCGTGACGGCGGTGCCGCAGATCTCCGGCCCGCCCGCCACGCGCCGCAGCGGGGGCCCGACCACGGAGACCGGCCCGCCGCAGTCGGCGATCTGGGTGGTCGAGAACTCCCGCAGGGCGGCGACGTCGGCGGGGTCCGGCCGGTCGACCGACCCGTTCACCGACCACTGCTGCGGATGCGACTTGCTCATGCACTCTCCTGGACGCGGGTGAGGATCGCGGCGGCGAACTCCGCCGCCGCCTCGATCGGGACGAAGTGGCCGACGCCGTCGAGGAAGCGGAGGTCGACGTCGGAGAAGAACGCGTCGAGCCGGTCGGACCACTCGCGCGGGAACAGCGGGTCGTGCTCGGGCCACAGCACGGTCGTCGGGACCGCGATGCGGTCGGCGGGCGCCGGGACCTGCTCCGCGACCGACCGGGCGACCGTGCCCGCCCCGGCGCGGTACCAGTTCACCGACGCGACGAACGCGCCCGGGCGGCCGTAGTCGGCGGCGAGGCGGTCGAGTTCGGCGTCGTCGGGGGTGAAGCCGGGCCCGGACCAGTGCGACCAGAAGTGGGCGAGGTAGCGGCGGGCCGCGGCCGGGTCGCCGTCGACGAGGTGCTCGGCGAGGGCGAGCCGGTGGAAGTGCTGGTACCAGAACTGCTCCTGCGCCGCCGCGGTCAGCACGCGGGGCCCCGCCCCCGGGGTCGGCGGGGAGACCACCAGCGCCCGCACCAGGTCGGGGCGGGACCGGGCCAGCTCCTGCGCGGTGCGCGAGCCGACGTCGTAGCCGCCGACGACGACCGGGCCGAGCCCGAGCTGCTCGATCAGCCCGGCGACGCCGGCGGCCTGCGGGCCGGCCGCGAACTCGGCGGCCCCGGCGCCGGCCGGGCGCTCGGTGGCGCCGAAGCCCCGCAGGTCGGGCACCACGACCCGGCACGACCCCGTGAGACGGCCGACGACGTCGCGGAAGTCGTGCCGGTCGCCGGGCCAGCCGTGCAGCAGGACGACGGGGTCGCCGTCGCCGAGGTCGTCGTGGGCCAGGCGGAACCCGTCGACGGGGTCGGCGAGCGCTGCGGCCGGGCGGGCGGGGGAGTAGGTGCGCAGCTCGACCCCGTTGCCGTCGGGATCGCGCAGGTAGATGCCCTGACCCTGGCCGCGGGCCCCGAACAGGTCCCGCGGCGGGTCGACGCCGTGCCCCGCGGCCAGGGCGGCGAGCGCGTCGGGATCGGCGTCGACGACCAGCGCGAGGTGCTCGACGTTGGTGCCCGACCGGGAGCCGCGCTGCACGTCGACGATCGTGCCCGCGTCCACCCGCAGCGACGCGAACGGCACCTCGCCCGCCCGCCACCGCTCCAGCCGCAGCGGCTCCAGCCCGAGCACGTCGACGTACCAGGCGATCAGCCGTTCGGGATCGTCGCTGACGAGCACGAGATGATCGAGTCCGGTGACGTGCATGCCCCCGTTCTACCGGTCCTGCCACACTCGGGCCATGCCGGAGCCGCTGCTGTTCTGGGACCACACCCCGCTCCACGACGGGCCCGGCCCGTGGGTGCTCAGCCAGTGGTTCGGAGCGGGCCGAGGCGCTGGGCCGCGGGGTGGCCGGGTTCGACGGCGCGCGCTGGGCCGCCGTCGCGTTCGACGTGGTCGTCGCGGGCAACCGGGCCACGTCCGCCCGGCCCGACCTGCGCGGGTACCTGCTCGGGACGGGGCAGCGGCTGCTGGTGGAGGCGAGCCCGCACGACCGCGTCTGGGGCAGCGGGCTGGCCGCCGACCACCCCGACGCCCGGGACCCGGACCGCTGGCCCGGCCGCAACCAGCTCGGCCGGGCGCTGATGCGGGTGCGGGAGCTGCTGCGGACGTGAGGGACTACGGCAGGAACGGCCGGTCGCGGCCGGTCCAGTTCTCCTCGCGGCGCCGGTAGACCTCGATCGGCTCCTTGGCCACGCGGAACGTGTAGTGCCCCGCCTCCTCGACGACCTCGCCGTCGGTGGCGAGCATCCCCGGCACGGAGAGCTGCACGTCGAACTCCGGCACCTCGCGCTGCCCGTAGACCCGGCTGTGGTCCAGCGCGCCGAGCAGCAGGGCCGCGACGGCGCGCAGCCGGGAGAACCGGACGTCGGCGCGCAGCCAGCGCACGTCGAGCAGGCCCGAGTCGAGCGTCGGGCGCCAGGCCGGGACCATGCCGCGCGGGTGGTAGGGCCCGTTGCCGACGAACAGGAACCACACCTTCGTCCAGCGTCCCTCGATCCGCACCCCCACCGGCTCGGCGCGGCGCAGCACCACGACCAGCGCCGCCGCGAACGCGGGCCACTTGCCCCACCGAGGCTGCCACTGCTCGCGCAGCCGCACCAGGTCGGGGTAGGAGCCCAGGCTCGCGGTGTTGAGGAAGCAGCGGGTGCGCACGACGGCCTCGGAGTCCGGGCCGGGGTGCACCTCGACCACCGCGAGGTCGACGGCGACGGCCTCGCCCGCCGCGGTGGCGTCGACGGCCTCCTGCAGGTCGTAGACGCCGACGTCGCGGGCGAAGTGGTTGAGCGTGCCCGTGGGGACCACGACGAACGGGAGCCTGCGGCGGCCCGCGACGGCCGCCGCAGCCGCGACGGTGCCGTCGCCGCCGGCGGCCCCGATGGCCCGCACCCGGTCGCCCGCGGCCTCGACGGCCGCGTCGAGCTGCTCGTCGAGGTCGCGGTCGGGCTCGGCGCGGACGACGACGGCGCGCGGGAACGCCTCCTCGAGGTCGGCGGCCGGGTCGTGCTCCGGGTCGCCCGAGCGCTGGTTGGACACGATGACCAGGCCCTCGCCGCCGGACAGGACCGGGACGGCGTCGAGCGGCCGGGCGCGGGCCTCGTCGGTGAGCCGGACCGGCCACCAGCGCCGCGACAGGAGCGCGACGCCCGTGCCGACCGCGGCGCCCGCGACGACGTCGGAGGTCCAGTGGACGCCGACGTGCACCCGCGAGTAGGCGACGGTGGCGGCCAGCGGCGCGACGGCGAGCCCCAGCTTCGGGCTCTCCATCGCGACGGCCGTGGCGAACGCCGCCGCCGACGCCGCGTGCCCGGACGGGAACGACGACGACGTGGGCGGGTCGGCCAGCTTCTGGTAGGCGGGGAGCTCGGAGGCGGCCGGGCGGCGCCGCGGCAGCAGCGGCTTGAGCACCGCGTTGGCCGACGTGCTGGCCACGGCGATGGAGAACAGGCCCCGCAGCGCCGCCTTGCGGCTGGACCCGCGGCGCGCCGCCAGCAGCCCGGCCACGGCGAACCAGAGCAGGCTGTGGTTCGCCGCCGTCGACAGCGCCTTCATGGCCCCGTCGACCGGGCTGGGAGGCAGCTCGGACACCGCGCGGGTCAGCGCGCGGTCCAGGTCGCTGACTCGTCCCCTGCTCCTGCTCACCCGACTTCTCACCCGGCCGACCCTACGGCGGAGGGTCCGGCGGCGTGCGGCGCGCCCGGAAACCGTCGGTCACATCCGTCACGGATCGGGCCCGCGCCGCCTAGGCTGTGGGGATGCAGCGGCGGATCTACGGTGTGGAGACCGAGTTCGGGGTCACCTGCACCTTCCACGGCCAGCGGCGTCTCTCCCCGGACGAGGTGGCGCGGTACCTGTTCCGCCGCGTCGTCTCCTGGGGGCGCTCGTCGAACGTCTTCCTGCGCAACGGCGCGCGGCTCTACCTCGATGTCGGGTCCCACCCGGAGTACGCCACGGCCGAGTGCGACTCGCTCGCGCAGCTGGTCAGCCACGACAAGGCGGGGGAGCGGATCCTGGAGGACCTGCTCGTCGACGCCGAGCGCCGGCTGGTCGACGAGGGCATCGGCGGCGACATCTACCTGTTCAAGAACAACACCGACTCCGCGGGCAACTCCTACGGCTGCCACGAGAACTACCTCGTCGCCCGGGCCGGGGAGTTCTCCCGGATCGCCGACGTCCTGCTGCCGTTCCTCGTCACCCGCCAGCTGATCTGCGGGGCGGGCAAGGTGCTGCAGACCCCGCGCGGGGCCGTGTACTGCCTCTCGCAGCGGGCCGAGCACATCTGGGAGGGCGTCTCCAGCGCCACCACCCGGTCCCGGCCGATCATCAACACCCGCGACGAGCCGCACGCCGACGCCGAGCGCTACCGCCGCCTGCACGTCATCGTCGGCGACTCGAACATGTCCGAGACCACCACCATGCTCAAGGTCGGTGCGGCCACGCTGGTGCTGGAGATGATCGAGGCGGGCGTCCAGTTCCGGGA